>NZ_JBBPAO010000001.1:0-4395030 GCF_038009245.1 Cytobacillus sp. FSL R7-0680 | reverse complement strand
GTTACCCTACTTATCTCACTAATTCTTCTTTTATTAGTAGCGATTTTACTGCTTGCACTACTTATCTCTCTAATTCTTCTTTTATTAGTAGCGATTTCACTGGTTACCCTACTTATCTCACATAATCTCCTTTTATTAGTAGCGATTTCACTGTTTGCACTACTTATCTCACTAATTCTTCTTTTATTAGTAGTGATTCCACTGATTGCCCTACTTATCTCTCTAATTCTTCTTTTATTAGTAGCGATTTTACTGGTTGTCCTGCTTATATGGCAATAACTCCTTGATTCTCGAACTGACCCTTCGTACGTATATTTTCATTCTGATTTATACTCTTCCTTTTCTTCACTAATCATTCCAGGGAGCTCCATTAAAGGAACGAATGATTGCTTATTTATTGAATCTTGAATTTGTCCACGAAGAAGGCGTGCTTGATCCCACCTTTTCTTAGCTTTGTTACAGCTAATAGAAAGATTGAAATAATAACCGCTTGTTAAAATTATCTTTGTCATATTTTTATTGAATGGTTGCATTTCATGAATATGTGCTAGAGAAACAAATGTATTATCAATATCGTATTGAGATGAAAAATAGAACCAATACATATCCTGAGCCCCCCAAATACGAATAGGAGGTGTACTTTTTTTATCTAGCTTGTACTTAGCAGCTTGAAGAGCCCCTTTATAGGTCATTCCATACTCTCTCAAACTGTCTTTTACAATGGCTATTGGTGGTTTTTCCACAATAAAAGTTGTATTCTTTCCTTCGATTACTTGTGTATGAATATAGTTATTATGTACATTTATCGCTTTTAAAGCTTCGGTTTTTCCCTTCAGTAAATAATCAGTACGGTTTAACATTTTTATCCCCTTTCTTATTTACTTATTTTCAATTAAGTAAATTAAGGGTATACTAACATCATGTTGGTATACCAACTGCACAGCGCTCAAGTCCTATGTCTGCCAGGACTGACTTGAGTGCTTTTATTTTAATTAGCTCTCCCTAAGCTTCACCTCCTTGTCTATCGAACCAAAGAATGAGATTACAAACATCTAATCACTTGCTTTCAATACTCTTTTAAATGACTTACAAACTGGATATTGTATACTCGAACTACCCCTTAAATCCCTCCATTTCTTTTTTTATGAGCTTCGTATTTGAAAGAGGAGATTTATAAACAATATTCATAGATTAGACTTTGTTTAATGGCCATTGCTTCTTTGCCAACAGGGGCCAAAATGAAATGAAGAGTCCTTTATCCCCCAATGATTCATGTCGGCAACTAATGGTTGAACCATCTTCTCATCTCGATATTTCTCCGCTAACTCTTTCTCTATACGTAACTGTGTTATTACTTTTTAAAAATGACGCGTTCTATGAAGACCTTTAATCTTAGCCCTTATAACATATGGAACAAATTCTCAACCTGACATTGTCTTCATGTTAAAATAAAAAGTGAGAAATAAAATGGTTCGTTATTCTTTAATACTCGAATAAAGTCCCTCATCTCCCACCGCTCACTTATCTCTATCTTTCTCTTCACACTCTCATCAAAAGAAATAAAGATATTCATCGTTTCTAAAAGACATTTTGTCGTATCTCCACCTATTGACTCAAACCCACGCACAAGCCTTTCACTGTGACTAGTACATCAATACTATAAATATGATTAACTACCAAGACCTTTATCTTAGTAATTATACATATTTTTCTAAATATTTAAAATATATTTCGTCATATTTTTTCATTTTTTTTATTTACTTTAACTCTAGCACTTAAATCCTTCTAGTTATTCACCTTTATCGCCTTCATACTGACAAGACTTATTTGATCGTACACAATTGGTCTTAGATCTTACATAATAGTAAGTTTTAGAAAAGCTAAATAAACACCAGGACACAATCCTGGTGTTATCTGAACCGTTTATTTATCCTTATCTAACCATACAAGGTTTCTTCGGATTAAACTGCCAATTTGGAATTAAGTATTGCATACTTTTGGCATCATCTCTGCTGCCAAGTCCGTATGTTTTATAGAGTTGATGAGCATCTGCTAGTTTCTCTCTATCTATCTCAATGCCTAAGCCTGGTTTTTTTGGTACTTCGATTTTTCCTTCTTTTATTATGAAGGGGTCTTTTGTTAGATGCTGACCTTCCTGCCAAATCCAGTGTGTATCAATAGCTGTTACCTTCCCTGGTGCACTAGCTGCGACATGGGTGAACATCGCCAGCGATATATCAAAGTGATTGTTAGAATGGGAACCCCATGTTAAGCCAAAGTCCTTGCATGTTTGGGCAACTCTCACAGAACCTTGCATCGTCCAAAAATGGGGGTCGGCAAGAGGTATATCAACAGCTTGTAGGCGAATACTATGTGCCATTTGTCTCCAATCTGTGGCAATCATATTAGTTGCGGTTGGTAAGCCTGTTTCTAAACGAAACTCAGCCATAATTTCTCTAGATGAGAAGCCATTTTCAGCCCCACATGGGTCTTCTGCATAGGCGAGTATATGATTTTTCCCTTTACATAATGCGATGGCTTCATTTAAGGACCAAGCCCCATTAGGATCAAGTGTCACTCTAGCATGAGGGAAGCGTTCTTTAATGGCTATAATGGATTCCATTTCTTCTTCTCCATTAAACACGCCGCCTTTTAGTTTAAAGTCTTTAAATCCATATCTTTCGTATGCGGCTTCAGCAAGGGCTACCACCTGCTCTGGTGTTACGGCCTCTTCATGGCGTAACTGAAACCAACGATTATTATCGCTTGTTGGTGATTCATACGGGAGATCTGTTTTATGACGGTCACCAATATAGAATAAATAGCCTAATACTTCAACTTGATCACGCTGCCTACCTTCTCCTAGCAAGTCCGATACAGGTACATTCAGATATTTACCAAGTAAGTCAAGGAACGCCGATTCGATAGCTGTAACTACATGAATGGTTGTACGCAAATCAAAAGTTTGTTGTCCTCTTCCTGCTACATCCTTGTTAGCAAATGCTTCATTGACCTGTTTAAGCACTTGTTGATAAGCACCAATTGAACTCCCAATAATTATCTCTGTTGCAGCTTCTAGCGTTTGACGAATAGATTCTCCTCCAGGAACCTCACCTACTCCCATTCGGCCAGAATGATCATGCAAAATTAAGATGTTCCGAGTGAAAAAAGGGGCATGAGCGCCACTTAAGTTCAAGAGCATGCTGTCTCTGCCTGCAACAGGGATGACCTCCACTTTTGTGATAACAGGTGCTTCTTTGGCTATCATTTTATCTACTATATTTGCTTCCATACCTTTCTTCCTCCCCTATCAAACTTTCTTCAATTCTACTCGCTTAATTTCACCTACAAGGAATAAATAACTTAATATTGCGACTAAAGCGCTCGCACCAACAAACAACAACGCCATATTAAAAGATCCAGTTGTGCCTACAATATAGCCAATAATGATTGGAGTAGTAATACCTGCTACATTACCAAAAGTATTAAACAATCCTCCACTCACCCCTGACATCTCTTTCGGAGAAGTATCCGCAACAACGGCCCATCCCAGAGACCCAAATCCTTTGCCAAAAAAAGCTAGGGACATTACAAAAACAACTACCCATTCTGTGGTCACATAGTTAGCAATAACGAGGCTCATAGAGAGAAGTAAACCAGTAATAATTGGTATTTTCCTTGCTGCCGTTATCGAGACACCCTTCTTCAATAAGAAATCAGAGAACGTTCCTCCCAATATACCACCAATAAATCCACAGATAGCAGGTAATGAAGCAACTAAACCTGCCTCTAATATATTCATACCTCTTTGATCCACTAAATAGACCGGGAACCATGTTAAGAAGAAATAGGTCAAGGTCGTTATGCAATATTGTCCTAGGTAGACGCCGAGAAGCATTTTATTGCTTAATAATTGCTTTATATATTGCCAGTTCGGCCCTTGCTTTTTCTCTACTTGATTGGCCGCAGTATCCATATCAACTAATGCGCCACCTTCTTTTATATAATCCAACTCCGCTTGATTAATTTTAGGGTGATCTTTTGGGTTGTATATCGTTTTTAACCATACAAAGGCTACAATGATTCCGATGGCCCCCATGAAAAAGAAGACATATTCCCAACCAAATGTGAAGGTGATATACCCCATGATAGGTGCGAATAGTACAGTAGCAAAGTATTGACCTGAATTGAAGATTGCTGCGGCAGTCCCTCTTTCCGCACTCGGAAACCATGCAGCTACAATTCGGCTATTTGCAGGGAAAGATGGTGATTCTGCCAACCCTACAAAAAATCTTAAGGCAAATAAAATGATAACAACTGTTGTGACTGATTGAAATGAACCTATTAACCCTTGTACTAAAGTAAACAAAGACCAAAGGAAAATACTCCAAAAATAAACACGCTTAGAGCCAAATTTATCAAGCAACCATCCACCAGGAATCTGCCCTAATACATAGGACCACGCAAATGCTGAAAATAAATACCCCATCATCACTGAATTTATACCTAGATCACTTGATAGCGCTGGACCGGCAATTGATAAAGTAGCACGATCAGCATAATTGATAACTGTGACAATAAAGATCATTAGAACAATTAACCATCTCGTTTTTGTTTTCTTTCCTGTTGCTGGTGTTATTTGTCTTTCCGATTTAAGGACTGCCATGGTAATCACCCTCTTTTATTTTATTGAATGTAAGCGTAAACAATCTACTGTTTTTTTAAATGATGAGTAGGTCGCGCTGCCCACTCATCCTGATGCTAGCCTTTTACAAACACAGTTTTAATAGATGTAAAGAATTCTTTTGCTGCCTCTCCTTGTTCACGTGAATGTGAACTCGATTCCTTCATACCACCGAATGGTGCTTGTAATTCAACACCAGCACTTTCAGCGTTAATCCGGATCAATCCCGCTTCCATCTCTTGAACAAATTTCAGCATTCTTGTAATATTTTGCGTAAAAATCGAAGCACTTAAGCCATAAGCAGAATCATTAGCTACTTCAACTGCGCTCTCTAATGACGAAACTTTTATGAGAGCGATAACCGGTCCGAAAATTTCTTCTCTAGCAATAGCGATTTCTTGATCTGCTACTTCAAAGATCGTTGGTTCGACAAAATAGCCACCACTCTCCTTGTCTTCATATGGCTTACCACCTAGAAGCAGCTTTGCACCATCACTTACCCCTGTTTGAATAGCTTGTAATACATTTTTATATTGCGACTCACTTGCACATGGTCCCATCCAACTACTTGCATGAAGACCTGATCCAATCGTAATCTTTTTCGTTTCAATCACCAATTTTTCTACAAATCTATCATATACCGCTTCTTCTACAATCACTCGGCTCGTTGCTGTACACTTTTGTCCAGTAGAGAGAAAAGCACCTTTAATAACAGCGTCGACTGCTAACTCTAAATCAGCATCCTTGGCAACGATTACTGGGTTTTTACCACCCATTTCAAGTTGATACTTCACGCCTCGTTTCATTGCCTCATGTGCGATTGATTTACCAACTGCATTTGACCCAGTAAAAGTAATTCCTTTTATATCTGGATGTTTAGCAATCCCTCCACCGACTACAGCGCCAGATCCAGTGACCATATTTAGTACACCCTTTGGTAATCCTGCATCAGCAAAGCATTGAGCAATTTTCGCAAAAGTAACTGCGCTTTCACTAGCAGGCTTAATGACTACTGTATTTCCATATATCAGTGCTGGTGCCACTTTCCATATTGGAATAGCAACAGGGAAATTCCAAGGAGTGATAACGCCCACAACTCCAAGTGGTACTCTTGTCGTAAACATCAATGCTTCATTATCGGTAGATGGAATGACATCACCTACTTTTCTCATTCCTTCTCCTGCATAATATTTTAAAATCGCTATGCCACGTTTCGTTTCACCCTTCGTCTCCGCAAGTGTTTTACCCATTTCCTTCGTAGCACATTCAGCAATTTCTTCTAACCGCTCCTCCATTAATCCAGCTACTTTATAAAGTATTTCACCACGCTGGGCACCACTTAAATTTCTCCAAGGTTTCTGAGCATGCTTCGCTGCTTCAACAGCTTTATCTAGATCATCTGTTGTTGACGATTGAATCACACCAACTATTTCACTCGGTGCCGCCGGATTGATACTTTCAATTGTTTCATTTGAATTCGACTCTATCCATTCCCCATTAATATAATTTAAGTAGTTTGCCGTTGTCACTGTACTCATTCCCTTACCCCCTGACAATCTTTTGCTTTTTTGGATACTTCTCTTTTGCTCGTTGCAAAATACTTTCTAATTGTTTGTAATGTTCAAGTTCTACAGGTGTGAAAGGTGCACGAACCTTGTTCTGAACTGGTAACCCTGACAGTTCCATACCTGCTTTAATTAAGGAGACTGCATAGCCTTTTCGCTGCTTACGGATCTCATTTATTGGTAAAATAATATCTTTATATATCTCGTGGACAATTTCATTTTTCCCTTGTAACAAAGCATCATAAAACTGTCTAGAAATATGAGGGATATAATTTGAAATTGCAGAGGAATACGAATCAAACCCTAATGGAATATAAGCTGGCATTGTTACCTCAGCCATAGGCATGCCATTCAACCAGCTTAAACGTTTACCGATACGATTGGTTAAACAAATATTCAGTTCCATATTCCCTACACCATCTTTTAGGCCAACCAGCTGCTCTAAATCTAGTAATTTCTCTAATGTGCTAGGTTGTAGAATCGCGTTATTCCTTTGATAAACAATAGCATTAAGTGATGTTTCTGAGATTACTTGATACAGATAATCATATAATCCCTCTTGTTCACCTTCTGCTAAATAGGGAGGTAATACAAGAAAGCCATCTGCTTTTTTATCCTCTGATAAGCGCGCATATGAAAGGGCATCCTGAATATTTCCACCTACACCTGTATAAACAGGTACCTTACCACCTGCTTCTTGGATGGCAACATCAAGCATGATTTCATATTCCTCTTTACTCAATGATTGGAACTCTCCTGACCCACATGCGATAAAGATTGCCTCTAATCCTTCTTCAATCAAATATCGAATATTAACTTCTAACGCTTTTTCGTCTAACTTTCCATTTTCATCAAATGGAGCTACAGGAAATCCGAGAATACCTGTAGGTGCTTTTCTAGGTGAATGCATATTTCATTCCTCCCCTTTCAATTTGTTATGTATAATTGTAAGACAAATTAAATTAACTGACAATATGTTTTTTGAAAATTTTTATTTATTTTTCTAAAGGGCTTGCTATTCTTTTAATTCTATTTGTATTACAATTAGATTAATTAAACTATTGTAATTTGGATGGTGGACAATTGTGAAGAAAGATGCGCTTGATTTAATTAGTAGCCAAGTCGTACGAAAAACATTGGCTCAGCAAGTAGAGGAACAAATAATTGATTTATTAATTTCAAATAAACTTAAACCCGGTGACAAACTACCTCCGGAAATGGAATTAATGGAACTTCTAGGTGTCAGTCGTCCCGTCATGAGAGAGGCGATGACTTCACTGGAATCTCTTGGTATTGTAAAAAGAAAAACGAGAGATGGTACTTACTTTACTGAGAGTATAAGTAATAAACCATTTTCAACCATGCTTTCCCTTGTTAGTGACAATATTGAAGCAATCGTTGAAGCACGCACCTCTTTAGAACTAGGTCTTGTTACATATGCAGCAGAAAAAATGACAGATGAAACTCTTGAAGCTTTGAATGACACAATTATCAAAATGGAAAATTCAGTCGACAACGAGTATGGTGAACATGATCTTATGTTTCATCGAATTATAGCCCTTAGTGTAAATAATCCTGTCTTACAAGGAATGATTGATTCGCTTTTACTCTCACATGTAAAAATCAACGCACAAATCAAATATCGAGAAAAAGAAAAAACAATCAGACATCATAAAGCCATTTATGAAGCACTCAAGAAAAAAGATCCTCAGGCTGCATTTCAAGCAATGTACAATCATTTGAAGTTTGTTGAAGGAAAAGTATTAGAATAAAAAACGAACCCAAACCGTATGTAAAGAACGGTACTGGGTTCGTTTTTTTTATCTAATTAAGTAATCGGTGCAGGATTAAATAGAGCTAAATCATTATGAAGCCCCCATTGATCTGCCCAAGTCTTTCTTTCTCCACTTGCTACTTCAATAATGTGATGGAATATTTCCCATCCCACATCTTCAATTGTTGATTCACCTGTGGCAATCGTTCCCGCATTTACATCAATTAAATCATTCCACTGTTCTGCTAAAGCATTTCTTGTGGATACTTTTATGACAGGTGCCATTGCTAATCCATACGGTGTGCCCCTACCAGTTGTAAATACCTGTAGATGCATGCCAGAAGCTAACTGTAATGTACCGCATACGAAATCGCTTGCCGGAGTAGCCGCATAAAGGAGACCTTTCTGTGTTGCTTTTTCTCCTGGTGCAAGCACACCAGAAATAGCACTACTACCAGATTTAACAATTGAACCTAATGATTTCTCTACTATATTAGATAGGCCTCCTTTTTTATTGCCAGGAGATGGGTTCGCACTTCGATCTGCTTTACCTTTTTGAAGATACTCATCATACCATTGCATTTCTTTAATTAAAGCGTTTCCAATCTCTTTCGTTTCGCACCGAGGTGTCAAAAGATGGACTGCATCCCTTACTTCAGTTACTTCAGAAAACATGACTGTCGCACCAGCTCTTACTAAAAGGTCAGCAGCATAACCAACAGCAGGATTAGCTGTAACACCTGAAAAAGCATCACTTCCCCCACATTGTAAGCCAACCACTAAATCGCTTACTGAGCAGATTTCTCTTTTGCGAAGGTTTAGTTTCTCTAACTTTTCTTCGGCCATATTCATAATATTTGTTACCATATCTGAAAAACCTGCTTGTTCTTGTAAAGACAATATGTCGCGATCTTTACCATCAGGTGCGAGCATTAATGGTGATAACTTTTCACACCCAAGACCGATGATTAAAGCTTCCCCTCCAAAGTTCGGGTGCTTAGCTAAATTCTGCAAAGTCCTTATCGGGATGATTGCTTCTGGCGCTTGAATGGCTACTCCACATCCGTACTGATGATTAATAGCTACGACATCATCTACATTTGGATAGTTTGGCAGTAATTCATTTTTTATTCTCTTCACAGCAAAATCAAGTACACCTACAACACATTGCACACTTGTTGATATTCCCAAAACATTCTTTATTCCTACACTTCCATCAGGATTGCGAAATCCTCGGAATGTATACCCCTCTAATGGTGGGAGGGCATCAGGCACACGAGTTGCTATACTTAACTTATGTAAATCTGGTGGAATAGGAAGCTCAACCATCGACTCTTCTACCCAACTTCCTTTCTTAATAGGTTTCAACGCTTTCCCTATCACCTCTCCGTAACGGATAATCTCATCCTTTTCAGCTATTTCTTTAAGTGCTACTTTATGTCCTTCTGGTACTCTACTAGTAAGAACCAGCCCGTTAGAAAAGGTTGTACCTTCCTTTAACCCACCAGCATTAACAACAATTGCTACATTGTCTTTTTCATGGACTTTTATAAAAAGGGGCTCTTCTTTTCGTTCTGTGTTCAATCGCATAATTCATCCCTCCTCATTTTGTATTATTGTAAGACAAATAAACTAAATGGTCAATAAATAGTGAGAATATTTTAAATAATATTCTCTCATTTGCATTGGTGACAAACTTTTCTTATAGAAAAGTAAGTATAGAGGAAAGCCAGTAATATATTGCTATTTTTGATTCAGTATACAGAATACACAAATAGCGTTATAATTTATATTGTCGACAATGTACAATTGTAATATCAATTTAATCGGCAAATCCTAGGTAGGAACCATGGTAAAACTTTTAGAAAGAAGGGGTTAATATGAAAGGCTGGGAATTTACAGCAACCAATGTACCATTGAAAGTAGTTGAAAAACCAGATCCAGTAGCAACTGAGGGTCGTGTAATTATCGATGTGAAGGCAGCTGGACTTTGTCATTCTGATGTAGGAGCTTTACATGATCCAAAATGGATGGATATTATCGAGAAAAAACCAATCATTATGGGACATGAAGTAGCAGGTATGATTACTGAAGTTGGCGAAGGTGTAACCGATTTCAAAGTAGGTGACCGCGTTGGTGTTTGTCCTGTTAGCTTAGTTGGTATGGGACCTGGATATGGTTATGATGGAGGCTATTCAAATAAAGTATCTGCTCCCGCGATTGACCTTGTACCCATTCCTGATGGTGTAACTTATGCACAAGCGGCAGCTGGCACCGATGCAGGAATGACCTCTTATCACGCAATGTTCAAACGTGGTGAAGCTAAACCAGGAATGAAAGTAGCAGTAATTGGTATCGGAGGATTAGGTCAAATTGCTGCTCGTGCAGCTGTTGTGGCTGGCATTGAAACGTATGCAGTAGATGTAAGCCCTAAAGCACGTGAATTAGCCAAAGAAATTGGTGTAAAAGATGTATTTGAAGATATTAAAGAATTAGCCGATATTGCACCAGATTTAGTAGTCGATTATGCTGGCTTCGGTACCACAACAGCTGGCGCAATTGATATAGTTGCACCAGGTGGTAAAGTTGTATTAGTAGGTATGGGGAAACTAGAATCTACAATTAATACTGATCCACTTATCTTAAAAGCTGCAAGCCTACTCGGAAGTGTTGGTGGAGATAAATACGATATTGCAGAAGTATATAAATTAATGGCTTCAGGCGATATCGATCCAGCCATTACTGAAATCACCTTTGATGAAATTGGGGAAGGTTTAGCTCGTTTAGAACGTCATGAAGTGACAGGACGTTTAGTAGCGATTATGGATTAATAAGACATTTAAGATACAAAATGGGTTTGGATTATCTTCCAAGCCCATTTTATCTTTTATAGTACATCATTCGCCAACGAATTTAGTAGGGTGTAAGAGGTGGACATGCAAATAATCCTTTGTGTCCTAAGTATGTTCAATCACACGTTTAAATCCTGATCATGTTTACTTTGACATGTCGTAATCAATACACAACCACTAAAAAGTGAGCAAACTTGATAATTGCAACCTTAAACTTCTAACTTTATTCCAATTCAAAAAAAAACGCACGGCTCAGGCCGTACGATTTTCTATGATTATGCCTTATTTATTTCCTCTTTCAACTCTTCTCTCATTTTCTCTGTTCTTTGTGCATTCCAAGCAAAATAATCACTCATAAATGTCACAACTGCTTCACTATAGTTCATTGCCCATTGTTTATTAAACAATATGGCACTTGTGCGTCGCATAAAATAATCGGTTGGGGTTTCGGTCATTTCTTCTTCTAAGCTATAGATTAATGTAGCATAGGCTTCAAGGGATAGATTGACTTTATCATGCTCACCCTTAGCTTTTTTAGCAATTTCAAATACGTTTTTGATATTAGAGCCATAGCGTTCGACTATGCGCTTTGCTTCTTGTTCTGTAAATCCGATTGCTGTACCATTCTTTATTTGCTCTTCCACAAAAGACTGGTAGCCATTAGAACCACCTACATCACCGCCTGATAAAATGATGTGATCTGTTTGACATGATTGGGTGTTTCCTAATCTCTCTGCGACAACATCGACTGTTTTTTCGGCCATTTTGCGGTAGCCTGTTAGTTTGCCACCTGCTATGGTGATGAGCCCAGTATCAGAATAGAATATTTCATCTTTACGTGAGATTTCGGATTCTTTTTTTCCTTCTTCGTAGATGAGTGGACGAACACCCGCCCAATGTGATTCAATCTGGTCTTTAGACAATGATAATGTTGGAAAAACCAGTTCTACTGTTTTTAGTAGATAATCACGGTCCTCTTCTGTCATTTCTGGATTTACGAGGTCTCCCTCATATTTAGTATCTGTTGTGCCTAGATATGTTTTTCCGTTACGTGGAATGGCGAATACCATTCTTTTATCTGGTGTGTCAAAGTAAACAGCGTTTTGTAACGGAAAGTCTTTTTGGTCAAATACTAAGTGGACACCCTTTGTATGAAATAATTTCTTACCGCTTAGAGAGCCATCTTTTTTTCTTAGTCCATCTACCCAGATGCCTGTAGCATTAACAACTTCCTTCGCATAAATAGGGAAAGCTTCGCCTGAAAATACATCAACTGCATTTACACCAATGACTTTGCCATTTTCATATATAAAGTCGTCTGCTTTGACATAGTTTGCTAAGGTTGCACCGAGTTCATCTGCTTTTTTAGCGACTTCAAGTGTGAGACGGGCATCATCTGTTTTATATTCTACATAGTAACCTGCACCTTTCAGGGTGTCTTTTACAAGTAATGGCTCTTTTTTAATTGCCTCTTCTTTAGATAGCATCTTCCGTCTTTCACTCTTCTTAACACCTGCAAGAAAGTCGTAAACCCTTAATCCAATACCAGTAGTAAACGGTCCAAATGTACCTCCTTTAATTAACGGAAGCAGCATCCATTCAGGATTGGTAACATGGGGTGCATTCTCATAAACGATGGCTCTTTCTTTCCCGACCTCTGCCACCACGCCTATTTGCATTTGTTTTAAATAACGTAGCCCGCCATGAACAAGCTTAGTTGAGCGGCTACTTGTGCCAGCAGCAAAATCCTGCATATCAATTAGCCCTGTATCTAAGCCACGTGACTGGGCATCAAGAGCAATTCCAGCTCCGGTAATCCCACCTCCGAGTACAAGTAAATCAAATTTTTTGTTTTTCAATTCGTTTAAGTTTGCCTTTCTATTCATCATAATCCATCCTTCCTTGGATAAAAGAAAAGACCGCAAATAGCCCTTATGTACAGGGTTGATTTGCGGTCTCTCATTCTCCAACATTTTATATTAACTTGTTTTATTGAAATGCGATTGTTGCTTTAATTGCTTTCTTCCAGCCGTTATATAATTCGTCACGCTTGCTTGATTCCATTTGATTTTCAAATGAATCTCCAATTTTCCAGTTATTAATGATTTCTTCTTTTGTCCAGAAGTCAACAGCTAAGCCGGCTAAATACGCAGCTCCTAAAGCCGTTGTTTCATTAATTTCTGAGCGTTCAACAATAGTGTCTAGTATATCACTTTGGAATTGCATTAAGAAATTGTTTTTCACAGCGCCACCATCGACACGTAACTTCTTCAGCTCAATACCTGAATCACTTTCCATTGCTGTTAACACATCTTTTGTTTGATATGCGAGGCTCTCTAATGTGGCACGAATAAAATGTTCCTTCGTCGTTCCACGCGTCATTCCAAAAGCAGCTCCTCGAATATCACTTTCCCAATAGGGTGTCCCAAGTCCAACAAATGCAGGTACAAGATAAACACCATCAGTTGATTCTACACGCGTTGCGTAGTCTTCACTTTCTGGGGCAGTCTTAATCATTCTCATGCCATCTCTCAACCATTGAATAGCCGAGCCAGCAACAAAAATACTACCCTCTAATGCATATTCTACCTTACCATCCAGTCCCCATGCAATAGTTGTGAGTAAACCATTTTCTGATTGCACTGGATTTTCCCCTGTATTCATAAGCATAAAGCACCCTGTGCCGTACGTGTTTTTTGCCATGCCTTTCTCAAAACAAGCCTGACCGAATAAAGCAGCTTGTTGGTCACCAGCAATACCGGAAATGGGAATCGTGATATCGCCAAAAATCTCTTTCGCTGTTTCCACATACACTTCAGAACTGGATTTCACCTCAGGCAGCATAGATTTAGGAACTGTAAGAATATCTAATAATTCGTCATCCCAGCTCAAATCGTAAATATTATACATTAATGTTCTTGATGCATTCGTGTAATCTGTTACATGTGCTTGACCGTTAGATAACTTCCAAATAATCCATGTATCAATCGTTCCGAAAAGCAAGTCGCCATTTTCTGCCTTTTCACGTGCTCCTTCAACATTGTCTAATATCCACTTTACTTTTGTACCTGAAAAGTATGCATCAATTAATAAGCCCGTTTTCGAACGAAAAGTATCATTTAAGCCTTTTGCTTTTAATTCATTGCAGATTTCACTCGTTTGTCTGGATTGCCATACGATAGCGTGATAGATTGGTAAACCGGTATTTTTATCCCATACAACCGTTGTTTCCCTTTGATTAGTGATCCCAATAGAAGCAATTTCACTGCCTTGTATATTATTTTCACTTATGACACCCGCCATAACAGAAAGAATAGAAGCGTAAATTTCCATCGCATCATGCTCAACCCAGCCTGGCTTTGGAAAATGCTGTTTAAACTCCCGTTGATATTCACCTACAATATGACCTTCTTTATTAAAAAGTATCGCTCTTGAACTTGTTGTTCCTTGATCTAGTGATAAGATATATTTTTTTGTCATGTCGGCATCCCCCTATTTATTAGAATAAAGATTGAAATACAAATGTTGCAAGAACAGCCCCAACTAATGGACCTACAACTGGAATCCAAGCATAGCCCCAGTCCGAAGACCCTTTGCCTGGGATGGGTAGTAATGCATGGGCAAGACGCGGTCCTAAATCACGAGCTGGATTTATCGCATAACCTGTTGTTCCCCCAAGACTCATACCAATTGCGGCAATAAAGAACCCAACGATAAGAGGATTTAATCCCTCAGCAAATGAATTTAGCCCAATCGCATTCAAACCAAAGACTAAAATAAATGTTCCGAGTACTTCACTTATGAAGTTAAATGGCGTATTTTTAATTGCTGGGCTTGTTGAGAAAACGCCCAGTTTCGTGCCTTGATCACTAGTAGCTTTCCAGTGTGGATAGAAGTATAAGATAACAAACGCTGCACCAATAAATGCACCAATCATTTGTCCTGATACATAATATGCAACAGCTCCCCACTCAATACTACCAGCTAAAGCTGCCGCCAATGTTACCGCTGGATTGAGATGGCCACCCGCACCAAAGAAATCTGAAACGTAGACACCAAACGCGACAGCAAACCCCCATGCAAACGAAGTGACAATCCAGCCACCACCATTAGCAAATGTCTTGTTTAAATTCAAATTGGCCCCAGCACCAACACCGAATACGACTAATATGAAAGTGCCAATTAGCTCTCCTATAAAAATATCAGACATTCAGTAATCCTCCTAATCATTTAATAGACTATAAAACTACTTTTTACATTACCCTTTCAAGAGAAAACAAAAAGAGGCATGCGAAAGAAAATAACGATCAAACGTTATTTCGCATGCCTCTCTAAATCTCCGACAAAATAAATTAACTTGTACGAACCATATTATAATAAAATGAAAACGATTGCAAATAAATAATTAAATTTTTTAGAAGAGTAAGATAAGAGACATGTAAAGAAAAATCACCAGACCGATCGGTTTTTAACAACAAGTAAGATACTTATCCCCATGTTCACAGCAATCCGAGTCGATAAGTAAACAAATCTGACTGAAGATGAGCGCCCTTCCAAGTCATTATATTTCTTCAGCGAATAGAAAATGCAATCTTTTTGCAGTAATAAAAAAAGCCATCCTTTTCTACAAACCTGCTGTAAGTAGAAAAAGATCGCAGTTAATTATAGCTCCCATAGATCCCTGTTAGATGTTGAAACAGAGATAGCACCGGATTCGAGGGCTGATTCAATCTCTGATTTCTCCCTCACCAAGCCACCAGCAATTATTTTTATATCCGTTTTCTCATGAACTTCGCGAATGATTTCTGGAATAATGCCAGGTAACACTTCAATATAATCTGGCTTTGTATTCTTCAACAACTCTAGTCCATTCTCTAACGCCAGGGTATCAATGGAGAAAAGCCTTTGAATGGCTAGTACCCCTTTTTTCTTGGCTGTAATAATCGCTTGTCTCTTGGTCGAAATAATCCCAGCCGGTTTAATTTCTTGGCAAACGAATAAAGTGCCACTTTCATCATTCTTTAAACCATCAATCATATCCATATGAATGAGGATTTTTTTATTATGCTTCTTAGCTGTTGCTACAACACTTTTTATTTGTGTAATGTGAGAATCCAGTAAAATCATATACTCATATTGCGAAGAGATGACTTTCTCGAAATCCTTCATATTACGAATAGCTGGTAGGATTGATTGTTTGATCACTAAGATCAACTCCTTCTTCATTGCTCATATCTATCCATTAATAATAGAAACAGGTAAAGAAAAAAGCAATTACACTAAATACCTGTCTTAATTGTTTATCTTTGGCTTCATTCATTATAAAGCATCTTCTACACAAAAAAAAGAAAGCTAGATACTCACTGAATCCAGATTAAAAGTGTTCCCTATTGATTTAAAAAGAAAACCTTAGGTATATACAAGACATTATATAAAGATAAAAAGACCAACATCTTTATCAGATGAAGGTCTTCTAAACAATTATATAATCGCTTCCTTCACAGCAACAGCACCTTCTCGGTCTCTTAAATCTTCATAAAAGTGTGCATGCGCTGTTAAAAAGTATGGGCCAAGCCAAAGAAACCCAATTCCAAGCGTTAAGATACATAGAAAAGCCCAACCGATGAAGCTTAAGTTCAAACAAAAATATCTCCACTTATGACCCTTCATCATTTTTCGACTTTCAGTTATCGCTTTGTTCACAGATAATTCTGGGCGGTCGCGTAGAATATACATCGCTTGAGAATACGAAAGCGACTTAATGATGCCTGGGATAATCAATAATAAGAACCATAAGAAAATATAAATGCTTTGTAAAATCGTTAATCCCAAAGCTCTTAAGAAACTCAAATACATAAAGCCTGTAAATAATTCCTCCACTGGAAGCTTAGACTCTCTAATTAATGTAATGTACGACAATGAAAGACTTACACCAAATGGAATTAAGATTATACTAATTGCAATACTAATTAAATTATACCCTGCAGCATACTCCCATTCAGGATAAGGAATTAATAGTATTTCAATAATAAATTCGGGGATGAACGTAATTAGAAAATATAAGAATGAGAGCAATACACCCTTTCCCCAATTGTCTCGCAATGATGCGAGAGCAAGTTGTTTAATTTGTTTACTTTTCATCTCGTTTCTCTCCTTTCACAACCAACATATTGTAAAACAAGAAAAAAATGCCATCAATTGTATATTTTTCTTTTTTTATATTTTTTTACCTTAAGCTATTAGCTTTAAAAAACGCACAAACATCTTTGATAATATCAAAAAATTTACCAATATATAATAATTACTACTAAAAGTTCTAGCATCCGATAATGCGCATACTCCCCCCTCTAATAAGTTGTGATTATTCTTGTCAACTTGGGCTATTTTTTAATTAAAGAAAGTAGCATCACGAGATGATCACCACTAAAAATTCCAAGAAGGTTACTCTATCCCTGAGCTCTTTTGTTCTTTTCCGAAATTAATTACTTATGATTAATACTTAGAAAATTTATTGGAGGTAAATTACGTTTTTTATTTATTCTCTTACTCTTTCCCTATAAATGCCCGATAAATTTCACCGATGAGCCCATCCATTTGATGAATACCAAGCTCAGTATTCGTCAAAATTATTATCCCTTCCTTCTTTTGCGGGTATAGAGCAAGCAAACTTTGAAAGCCTACTCCCCAACCAAGGGAACTCAATTCAAATCCATTGGATGTATTTCCTAAAAAGCAGCCAAGCCCTGACCATTCACACTCACCCTGTGATGTAAACATTTCATTTATAGTTAGGGGTAAGAGGCCGAGCTTACTATCACCAACGATTGCATTCATGAGTTCAATCATCAGCATACTAATGTCTTGAGATGTTGACCATAACCCTGAAGCAGCTGGATAAGGATAATGTGGGTATTTCTCTTTCACTGTTGCTCCGTTCCTATCATGTCCTTGAGAAATATTTTTCGCATAAGTAATCTCATAGGTACTACACGTCATACCTAGTGGCTGGAATATCTTCTCTTCCATTAATAGTGTGAAAGATTTACCTGTCACTCCCTCTATTAACTTCTCTATCAAGCAAAAATTAGCATCTGCATAATGAAATCTCCCCACCTGATTCTCTTGTCTGATAATAGGCTCTCGACAATATTCAGTTTTCCCAAGAAAAAGTTGTTCTACTGTAGGGTAACCCCAACGTTTTTGATAGGGTAAAAAACTATTTGGAGGATCAATGATACCTGATTGGTGACTTAATAATTGTCTAAGGGTGAGTGTGGTTGAGGGTGTATTAGAGGGTATTGTCCATGTTGTGACCACTTCATTTATTGGTGTATCTAGTTGGAGGAGCTGTTCATCTATTAGTTTGCAAGCTAAGACCGTAGTAAGCAATTTACTTATAGAGCACACATTAAACATCGTATTTCCCATAACAGGAAATTGGTCGTGTTTATTACGCACTCCATATTCACTTTGAAAGATTTTCTTATTTTTAATCATTGTTATTGTTAATCCTTGTATGTGTAACGCCTTCATTCTTTCTGCTATATTTAATGCAGTCACTATATATCACTCCTTTTTTAAAAGGTAACACAAACATACGTTCTATTCAATGAAAAAAAATCCCGCTAAATAAAACGGGATCTCTTTTCTATAGAGTTACTTCTTCTGTTTGCTGATGGTCATTATTTAAAAAGCGAATGGTTTGAGGGGTAATGGCTAATATGACATAGTTTGGATCCTCAGGCCCTTCAAACCAACGGGAGAAAGAATCCTGCCAAATTTTCTTTTTTATCTCTTCATCTTCACTAATTCGACATTGTCCCTTGACTTCAATGTATTCATCATTCAGACCTTTACCAGTATAACCTAAAAGAATAGAAGTATGTCCATTCTCCTCAATCTCTTCAACCTTTTCTGTATTTTTCTTTGTCGCACTATAAAGAGTGAATCCCTCGCTATCTTCACAATAAAAAGCCATATAACGAATATGTGGCGCATTTGATTCTACCGTTGCCAATACACCGATAGGATGATTCTTGATGATTTCTTTTGCTTTTTTCATTACTTTTTCATTTGACATCAACTTCAACTCCTAGTTTAACGGTTTGAATTCATTGATACAACTTTGCACTAAAGTTACCCCTTGACTAATTGACGCTCCGCCACCAAAGGCTGACGAAACAGCAATGGTTTCCATAATTTCTTGTTCTGTGCACCCTTGATCGATACAGCCTTTTGTATGAAAGATGATGCAATATTCATCTTGTGCTTGCACACTAATTCCTAGTGCAATTAACTGCTTTTGCTTGGCACTAACTGCACCTTCTTTGAAACATTCCTCTGTAAACTCGTTAAATTTCTCTGCATATGTTGGTAAAGTGTGCGATAAATGAGCCAAACCCTCTTTAAATTGAAGAATGGATTCTGCCATATTTGATTGTTGTTCCATCTCTTTTCCCTCCATATTTTCAATATTTACAGATGTAGTATGTGCTGTTTCACATTTCTTAAGCACTAACTCGATCTAATGAAATCAAGAAGAACCTCAGTATTCAAAAAAGGCTCCTCAAAAAATTTGAGAAACCTTGTGTTCATATCTATTTTATTTACTACTATAATCATGTTCGTTCTTCGATGATGAACTCGATTTATTTTTTTGTTTTTTGCCTACTTTTTCCTCTTTTACTTCTAGTTCAATATCTTTAAGTGGTAATGGATCAACATGAGGATCTTGTTCTATTTTTTTCTTTTGCTCTTTTTTAACAGATTCTCTACTCATCTTTATAGCCACCTTCCTTATTACTTTTGTATTTACCCTTTGAGGGAAAAATAAAACAAGGATAGCTTCAATAAATAGGTAGCCCTCATTTTTAGAATAATTTTTTTAGGGGATCACATGTGATCTATTTTACTATTTGAGTATATGCTATTTTCTTCACACTCAATATATTGTTCCTTAGCAGACATTTGATAGGCAATTAGTTTCCTCTTCGTTTGTTTTACAACAGTTAGATATTTTTCTTCAATATAAAGGTATAATTGTATCTTTTTCTTTCCTTTACTATAACAAATATGATAGGGAACTGTTTTTTGATTATGCGGCATAAATAAGTCTTCATTACCAGGATAAATATGAATTCTTTTCAAAAAACTAGCTTCATTATACATGGTAACTACTTTCTCCTTAACCTGTCCCTCTATCAGTTGGCTATCATATACTAATGTAATCTCTTTTTCATTTATTTCTTGATGGATGGCAAATTTTTTTAATAACCATGCGACAGCCGCACTTGGTGGGCTAGTAATCATCTTGATTAAAATACCTAGTATTAATACAAAACCCATTGTCCATGTCATGCCTTGATCCTCCTAAAACTTTTAGTCATAAGCAATATATATAGCTAAAGCAATGATGGACAAAGCAATCACCACTATATAAATCATTGTTAAGTTTAGATTATTTTTTCTTGAAGATGATTGATAATTATCATCACTCCTATTCGTAATCAATAGGGTAGCAATAATCGCAATCATTAGGATGCATATAATTACGCCGTATAATATGATCATCTTTTATGCTCCTCTTTTATGTATTTCGCTTTCTCCTTTATCTTAATTGAAACGAGCATATTTATGACCAGCCAATTCATCTATTTTTTTACCATCCACTTCATTTAAGTAAGTGCCAATGCAGCACTAAAGCGTTGGATACCCGTTCTTATTTGTTCTTCATTTGCTCGTCCAAAGGTAAACCGCACAAATAACTTCTTTGATCCCATCATCATTCCAGGAAAATAAATAACCCCTTGTTTAATAGCATTCTCTAACAACTTCATTTCATCAACGTCTCTGTTTATTTCACACCAAATATGAATACCACCTTGAGGAATGGTAAACACCACCTGATCCCCTAAATATTTCTTTAAACTAGCAACTACTTCGTTTCTTCTTTGAACTAGTTCTGTTTTGATCCTATCTAAATGTACAGGAAAATGCTTTGACTCCAAAAAATCATTAGCAATCCATTGTGTATAGCTTGCATGACCAAAATCAATCTGCTGCTTTGCATCCGATAATCTTTCTATTACCGAGTTCGGCCCGATAATCCAGCCAATCCTTAAACCAGAAGCAACTAATTTTGATAACGAACTGATATACAATACATTTCCGTTTTGATCCATCGATTTCAATGTAGAGACAGGATTGTTATTAAAAGCAATTAAGCTGTATGGATCATCCTCAATCACTGGGATCCCGTATTCAGAAGATATATCCAAAATCTCTTGCAATTGCGCTTTCCTAAACAGCCTCCCTGTTGGATTTTGAAATGCTGGATTTAAAAAAATCATACTAATCCGGTGTTTTTTATGTAATGAAAGAAGCTCGGCAGAAAGAGCCCTATTGCTTAGTGCTGATAGGGTAAAGACTTGAATGCCTGCTGATTTGAAAATGGGTAAGTTGTAATGATAAGAAGGATCTTCAATTACAACAGCATCACCAGGTTTTAATAAGCATTGCACAACAAGATGCAGGGCTTGTTGTGCTCCAGAAGTAACAAGGATAGAAGCTGGTGTTGTTTGAATATTTCTGTATTTCTCCACATGTTTCATAATGGTATATCTTAATGCTTCACTACCTTGAGGATGGTCGTAACCTAGTCTCCCAATAAACGCTTGCATTTGCGTAATTTCTCTTAAAATATCGGTTGGATATAAATCTTCTGACAACTCACCACTCGCCATATTGATAAGTTTTCTTTTTTCCATTTCCTTACGAATTTTTTGCGTAATCGGCAAATTAGGTAAGAACGAACCTGCTTCAATATATCTGTTCCAACTTGGCATACGCTTTTTTGTCATGCCCCAAATATCTTTACTTATGACTGTACCACTTCCGATTCTCCGTTCAATTAATCCTTTTGATTCAAGTTCATCATAAGCAGCAACAATCGTACTTCTATTAACTTGAAAAGTTTTAGCTAACTGTCTTTCCGATGGTAGATTTTTATCAGCTGGAAAAGTACCGTCAGAGATTCCGTTCTCTATTTCATCGGCAATTTGTTTATAAATCGGCTTCTTTAATTTACGGTTGATTTTTTCATCCATGATATACATCCCTTTTTAGTTAATACATATAGTGTAACCAACTTATTTAATAATGGAATAGTACTTTGTTTTCTGAGTGAAATGAATAACATAGAAATTCACTACTCTATTTAGCATTGAAAAAAGGGAGAAGTTAAAAGACAATTAGTATTCGCTAATGCTTCCTATCCGTTTCTCTTTTCACTTGTTTAATTCCTTCCGTCCCAACAACACAACCAATAAGTGCAAGTATCATACTAGTCGAAATGGCTTTAATAGCATAATAAAACGCTGTGCCAGTCACACAGTCTAAAATAATGAAACGTTTAATCGTTGATGCTTTTATCGAATAAAATACGACTTGGTTTTCTTGTACTCTTTTCAGCGCGGCTCACGCACCTTTCACCTAGACATACTAAAAGTTACGTAAAGAGATTTTGTCCTATGCCTACTATAAGAAATACAATGAATTTACATACCAAGAGTTGCATTCATAAGAATTAATCTTTTTTAAATACGCAGGAACCTCATAAAGAATCCACTGGGAGCTTTTTTTCATCAAATCTTTTTTTCCCTCTACAAAACTTAAATTTAGATGTACTTTCATGAGTTAAAAATGACGGGGCATTTTCTACGTTTAAATGAATACAAAAACTTTGATATTAAAAAATAGACAGATATAATGGTTGCTAACAGATGTTTTTAAAGGAAGATAAGTTTGGAGGGTTAGAATGACGGGTAAAAAACGTTTTATTAATCTAGATAATGTAGAAAACACTAAATCATTCAATGATTTTCGTCGTTGGCAAAAAGAACGAAGACAAAATAAAAAAGATCTTACTATCCAAATTGAGCAATCCCCAACAAAAGAAATTATACGATTAAACAAAAATAGAAAAGAAGCTTCTATTACATGGATTGGCCATTCTACTTTTTTCATTCAAATAGATGGATTAAATATCGTTACTGATCCCGTGTGGGCAAAACGTATGGGTCTCGGTAAACGATTAACAGCTCCCGGTATTTCTATAACTGATTTACCAGATATCGATATTGTCTTAATCTCTCACGGTCATTATGATCATTTAGATTTTCCATCAATTAAAAAACTAAAAGGAGACCCCACTTTCTATGTACCAATTGGTTTAGGGAAAAGTTTTAGCAAACGGGGATATCAGCATATATTTGAAGCGAACTGGTATGATTCTTTTAGACTCAATTCGTTGTCCCTTTCTTTTGTACCCGCTCAACATTGGACGAAAAGATCACTAACGGATACGAATACATCTCATTGGGGTGGTTGGATAATAGAAAATGAGCCACACTCTATTTATTTTGTCGGTGATACAGGTTACTTTCGTGGGTTTAAAGAGATCGCCGAAAAGTTCAACATCAAAACTGTATTAATGCCCATTGGCGCCTACGAACCAGAATGGTTTATGAAAGTCAGTCACATTAACCCAGAAGATGCAGTGAAAGCATATATAGAATTAAATGGCGCTACCTTTATCCCTATGCATTATGGTACTTATCATTTAGCAGACGATACCGGACCAGAAGCTATTGCTAGACTAGATACTGAATGGGAAAAGCAACAATTAGATGCCAATCAACTAAAAAAATTATTAATCGGCGAAACATTTTGGTTGTAACTGATTTGGATCGGAAATCAAACAGCATATTGATAAAGTTGACTAGGAAAGAAATTATGCATCAATACTTCCCTAGTTTCCCCTTTTATCGAAGTGACTTCCCAGCCATTGCAACGAGTTTAGAGAGGATATTTCTTCTGTAAATAACTGATTGAACTATTAATTAGTTGCGCTAATATTTCTATATCAATGTCAGCAACTTTATTAATATACACACATGACTTTCCGGTAGTATACTTACCAAAACCATTCAATATGTTTAGGCGATTAGGATCACATGCAGCTAAGTAAAGACTTATTTTAGCTTTACGCGGTGAAAAACCAACTAACGGAGCCTCTCCAGCATGCCCAGATTCGTATTTGTAATGATATTTTCCAAATCCGATAATACTCGTTCCCCACATTTTCGCTTGATAACCGGTCGCTTCAATAAAGATATCTAATAACTGATAAGCATCCTCCCGCTTCTTTACTGAATCCACTTTTTCGATAAACATTATGACGTCTTCATCCGTCTCTTTTGTCTTTAATTGATACATGTTTTCTTCCTCCTTTTATCCAGTGATTCTCTAGGCTTTTTATTTTCTTTTTACAGGAAGTATCTATACAACATTATAGGCAAACAAAAAGCTCGCCATCAATGACGAGCTGTTATTTAACCTGATATTGTTTGGTCTTCTTTTCTTTTTCTATTTTTAATCAACTTCAAAATAAGTGGATAGCATAAAGATAATACTGTAAGAATCATCAAAATAATAGAAATCCCAGAAGAAAAGAAAATACTTAGACTTCCATTAGATGATGTCAGAGCCATACGGAAATTTTGTTCCATATCTGTTCCCACAATTAGCGCTAGAACTAATGGAGCAATAGGAAAATCTAACACTTTCATAACTAAACCAATGAGACCGAATAACAATAATAAGTAAAAGTCAACTGTAGAATAACTCAACGTGTAAGTACCGATAAAAGCCAACATAATGATAAGCGGATACAGTACTTTAGCTGGCGTGTGAAGGACCTTTACGAGTAACCCAACTAATAGTACATTAATAATCACTAAAGCAATATTACCGATAAACATACTGTTAATAAGTCCCCAAACCATAACCGGATCATTTTCAAAAAGCATCGGACCAGGTCTAACGCCGAGCATGATTAATGCGCCGAGCATAACAGCAGTGGTTCCTGAACCTGGAATCCCCATTGTTAATAACGGAATCATCGCCCCAACTGAGGCAGAGTTATTTGCCGATTCTGGTGCTGCTAAACCTTCTACAGCTCCTTTACCAAATTCCTCTGGTTTTTTAGATAACTGCTTCTCAGTAGAATAGCTAATCATTGATGCAATGGTTCCCCCCGCTCCCGGAAGTACACCAACAATAAATCCAAGAGGTGCACTCCTGAGAATGGGCCATTTAGAACGTTTCCATTGCTCTTTGGTGAACCATGTTTTACCCATGTCTTGATTTTCTTTTTGCTTTTTCTTTTCTTTATAAATCGTTAAGAAATTATAAAATACCTCACCTACCGCATAGATTCCAATGATGACAATTAGAAAATCAATACCTTCTGCTAAATGTGGCAGCCCAAGGGTAAAACGATGAACACCGGTTTGCGGATCAATGCCAATTGTACTTAATAATAACCCTAAGCACATTGCTATAAAACCTTTAATCATTTTTCCTGTTGATAGCGAAACAATAGCTGAGAGGGTTAATAGCATAAGTAAAAAATATTCCGATGGACCGAACTGCAAGGCAAAGCTTGCTAACGGCTTAGCTAAGGCAATAAATCCAAAGGTGGCTAATATCCCCCCGATAAAAGAAGCTACTGCTGATATGGCCATTGCTTGACCAGCTTGCCCTTTCTTTGCCATCGGATAACCATCAAAGGTGGCAGCAATTGCCGAACCATCGCCAGGTGTATTTAATAATATAGAGCTTCTAGATCCGCCGTACATCGCACCATAATAAATGGCAGCCATTAATATAATGGCACTTGTTGGGTCCATTCCAAAAGTAACTGGGATTAAAACCGCAACAGCCGTGGCTGGACCTAACCCTGGTAACATACCAACAACTGTCCCCAAGAATCCTCCTATTACAATCCAAATAATATTAATTGGTTGTATGGCTGTCATCAATCCTTCTACAAAACCCTCCATATGATTCCCTCCTTTTCTATGGCAAACTTACACCTAATAGTTGACTAAATCCGTACCAAGTAATGAAGGAAAAACTCACAGTAACGATGACGTTAACGAGCCATTTTCTCCAACCATTCAGATAAAATAATAAGACACCTAAGAATAAAATCGTTGAAATTAAAAATCCTAGTGTTTCAAATGTCAAGGCATAAATGATACCGAGGATGATCGTGACAACAATTAACTGTATGGCCCTCTTACTAAAGACATCTGTCAGTTTCTCTTCTTTTTCATGGATATTTCTCAGCTCATTCACCAGATAAATAACACTTAGGATAAGCATCAGTGCACTGATGCCAATAGGAAAATATAGAGGCCCATTGGCACTACCTAATGTAGCTTTTGGGATCTGAAATGAGCTAATTAGAAAAACTAAACTAACGGCTATCATTAATATGGGTAAACCTATTTTGATGATTCTCACTTAACAAATCCTCCCTTACTGAACCAGCCCTGATTCGCCAATTAAATCCTTATATAATTCTGCTTGTTCATCGAAAAACGCTTTCGTATCACTACTATTCTGGTAAAAATTATCCCAATCATTATTTGTTAAAAGTTCAGCCCATTCTTCACTCTTAACCATCTCTCCCAATTTTTCATCCCAATATTTGATTTCTTCTTCTGTCATATCTGGTGGCCCCATAATACCTCGCCAATGGGGGAAAACCATGTCAATACCTTCTTCTTTTAATGTAGGTACATCTTCTAATTCTTCTAATCTATCTTCCGAAGACACCGCTAAAATCTTTAGCTTGCCAGCTATATGTTGTTCCTTAACTTCTGATAATGAAGTCGTGACCGCGTTTACATGATTTCCTAAAAGGGCTGTCACTACGTCCCCACCACCGCCATCATAGACGAGGAAATTCAAATCTTTTGCTGCGACATCCCTCATTCCTGCCGCTTGCACAAATGATAGATGATCATCATTGCCTAGTCCTGGTCCTACGCCAATTTTTATAGATGCTGGATCATTCTTAATATCTTCAAACAAGTCATTTATATTTTCATATGGAGCATCTACTGATACAGCAATGGCCTGCCATTCAGTTGCTAAGGTCGCAAGAGGTGTAAAATCCTCATAAGTTAACTTACTTTGTCCTAAGAAATGATTGGTTAATAGCAGACTAGAGTTTACCGCAAGATAATGACTATCCTTCGTATGTAAATAGCTCCATCCAACTTCACCACCGCCACCTGGCTTATTAATGACATTAATGTTATTATCCACCAGGTTATTATCCTTAAGAATTTTTTGCACAGATCGAGCTGTTAAATCCCATCCGCCACCAGGTGAGGCAGGAGCAACTACTTCTATATTTTTTGTTGGATATTCCCCATTTCCTGAAGTTGAATTGGAAGAACACGCTGTCAATATAAGAACAGCTAGAACGAAAACTACCAGCTTTTTCACTATATCCACTCCCTTTATTTTGTTAAATTCTGAGTTAATATTAAATTCTGAATAAATAAATGTAAACGTTTTCTAAAAATTGTCTATTAAAAACTTAAAATTAATTAAGTTCATTGTGTTCATTTGTGCTTTATTTCACAATAACTATAAGTGGCAATACGACATACCATTCACCGACGTATGTTTTCCCTCTTATACATAAAAAAACCGGTCCCTTTACGACCAGTTTTTCAACGATAAAAATAGTTCCTCTCGGGTCTCCCCACCACTCCATATACTTGTTCAACATAAGCTTTGTTTATACTAACTAAATATTCTAAGTAGCGGCGGGCTGTTGTACGAGATGCTCCCATTTTCTCTCCGACCTTGTCAGCTGTTAAACCTGTTCCTCCCTTTTGTAGAATGGAGCGCACTTTCTCAAGCGTAACGTGATCAATTCCAGCTGGCAAACCGGTTTGTTTATGTAATATGTCTGTTTGCGTGCGACCAAAGAAATAATCAGCAACCTGTTGATTGACTTCAGTGACAGAAGCGAATTTCCCTTTTTCTTCTTTGTACCTTTCTAAGGTTGCATTAAAAACATCCAATGAAACCGGTTTAATTAAGTAAGAGATTACTCCATATTTTAGTGCTTTCAATAAATAATCTTTCTCATTCGCTGCTGTAATTAAAATAATATCTACAAGAGGATACTTCTCCCTTATTTCCTCTAATAGATCAATTCCTAAACGATCCGGCATATATATATCCATAAGTAATAAATCAACTGGATGCTGTTGTAACAGTTCCATCATTGCAAGAGCATTTAAACCTGTTCCAATTACCTTCATCCCATCTATTCTAGTTATATACTCTTCATGAAGTTGCGCAATCCGATAATCATCTTCGGCTATTGCTACATTAATGATTCCCATTTTTACTCCCCTCTTTCTTTGGTAAATATACAGTAAAGATTGTACCCTTATGCTCATCACTGCTATATTCAATCACACCATTTAGAGATTCTATCTCTACTTGAACATTAAAGAGCCCGTAACCACGATTTTTCCCTTTAGATGATTGTCCCTTCTCGAATAGTTGTTGTGTCATTTCTTCAGCAATTCCTGTTCCATTATCTTGGATTTCAAAAATAACCTCGTCTCCAATATCGGTAACAAAAAATTTCACTTCCTTGGGCGCATTCTCTTTTACTGCATCGAAAGCATTACTAATTAAGTTTCCTAGAATAATGATAAGTGACGATAAATTGAGGTTATCTGGTAACCCTTCTAAAGAACTCTCTTTATCTATTACAAAGTCTATTTTCTTTTCGGAAGCTTGTGCTAATTTTCCTAATAATATCGCTTGCACGCGTTCATCCTTTATTTTTGTAAAAATGATTTTTTCTTCTTTTTTTAATAATGTTGCTTCGCTGTTTATGAATTCAATCGCTTTCTCCTTTTTATCTAATTGAAGTAAGCCTAAAATGGCATATAACTTATTCGTAAATTCATGTGATTGTGCTCGTAAATCATCAGAGTACTGTTTCACTTCAGATATGGCATCTATCATTCGTTTAATTTCAGTACGATCTCGGAGGCTAGCTACTGTACCAATTCTCTTCCCAGCTTCTATAATCGGTTGTGTATTCATGATAATGGCTTTCTCATCAATTTGTATTTCAACATTTACTTGTTTCTTACAACTCTTCAGTCCTTCAATCATTACCTCTGAAGAAATGACTTCCTCTACTAATCTCCCTTCTACTTCACTCTCTAATGTCAATAGCTGAGCAGCGGAAGTATTGACCATCGTAATCATCCCTTTTTCATCAATAGAAAGGATCCCTTCCTTCACTGAATGGAGTATAGCGTTTCTCTCTCTGAACATGGCAGCAATTTCATAAGGTTCTAAATTTAATGTGTCTTTCCTAATACTATTAGTCAATGAATAGCCGGCAAAGATGCCAAGAAACAAGATTATCACAGATACTTTAAGTATTTCTCTTATATCCTCCCAAATGGCTTCATATAATTGGTTCACTTCAAAAAGGACAATGACTGCTCCCTCTACTTTTTTATATTCACCATAATTGACCATTATAGGGGCAACGGCCTTAATCACTTTTTTATCTTCTTCTACTGTTTGCATCACATAAGAGCTTCCATAAATAAGTGCTTTTTCATGCTCTTCTATTGTTAATTCTCCAAAAGTAGATTCATCATCAGTCGAGGCGATAATCATGCCATTGCGTTTTTGAAAAAACACTTCCATATTGTCTATCTTTTTTACTTGATTTACTACATTTCCTAAAGTATTTACTAGTTTATAAGGGTTGTAAAAGTCATGTAATGCCGGCATATAAGAAACGGTCTTTGCTGTCTGCATTGTTAACTCTTCAGCCTTAGCCATATCATCATTTAATTTCATCACGATATACATCGCAGATAACAAAACAATAATAGAAATAATTAAAATGACTATAAGGACGAGAATCTTAATTTTTATAGGAACTTTTAATAACTTTTTCATACAGTTCTCCAGTATTTATAGATTCTTTACATTATAGCAGGATTCTTTCTGAATAATCTATCAACTCATACAATCAATTCTCTATAGGGTGGGCATAACCATACGAAATAAGACGATAAAATGATAAAACCTATATTTTATTGATAGCGTAAGATTTTACCGAAAATTCCTAATGAAATAATCACTAACTCAAAAAAAAAACGAACAACCCAAGTTTAGAGATTGTTCGTTTGCATTTGCCATCTTATATAAGCTCATTCTCCTGATGGCTTTAATATTACCTTTACCGCTTCTTTTCTTATGCCTGCATTAAATCCTGCTTCTGCCTCTTCCAAAGCATACGTATGTGTAATAAGTTTTTCATATGGATACTTTCCTGATGCTGCCATTGCAATCGCACGCTTCATCGTTTGTTCTGTCACTCCATATATTCCTTTTATATCAATCTCACCACGTACAATTTCACTAGTAGCTATGGTACTTTCTTGCGGGCTAATCCCAATAAGTAAGACTTCCCCACCTTTTTTGCATATTCTCACAGCATCTGTCAGCGAACCATTAAACCCACTCGTTTCAAAAACATGATCTACGCCATTTCCGTTCGTCTTATGAGCAATTGCCTCTAATAAGTTTTCATCATCAACATACACTATATCAGTAGCACCTAGCTCTAATGCTAATGCCAAACGGTCTTTGTCCTTTGTTAATCCAGTGACAATCAATTGTTTAAATCCATAGTTTGATAGAGAGGCCACCATTGATAATCCAATGGGTCCAGGTCCAATAACAACTGCTGTTTCACCCGGCAGAATTTTTGCCCTTTCAATTGCGCGCACACCAATTCCAATTGCTTCTAGCATCCCTGCCACTTCAATAGTAACTTCCTCGGGAAGCGGGAGTACATTCCGATAATCGATAGAAGCATACTCTGCCATTCCACCATTTTCTCTAAAACCGTATCGTAATGATTCTGCCGGCACTTTACTCATGGAACCTTTGCCATGGTCACATAGATTCGTTTGCCCTTTCAAACAATTCTCACAATGACCACAAGGAATATACGGATTAATGACTACATCTTTCCCAATCAAATGAGCGTGATTCTTATGACCCACTTCCACTACCACTCCAGCAAATTCATGTCCTAGTGTGACAGGGGTAGATACCCATTCATACGCATTCATCCCTTCGTGCATATGAAGGTCACTTCCACAAATACTGGCAGCTAGCACTTGTACTAGTACATCATTCTCTTTTAAAGTAGGCAATTCTACATCTTTTATTTCAATACCTCGTGATCTATTAGTTTTTACTATTGCTCTCATAAAAAGCTCTCCTCCTTTCTTTTACCATTCTTCTATCGCTAAAGCTCTTATTGGTGAGCCCGTCATTCCTTTTAGGTTTAGTGGCGTTCCCATAAAATAAAAATGTTTCTTTGTTAACTTCTCTAGATTTACTACATTCTCAAAAATCATGATATTTCGGCCAAGTAACTCCATATGAACATTACGTTGCATATTTGTATTAATATCAGCATTAGGAAGATCAAGACCAATCGCTTTTACTTTTTGTTCCACTACCCAACTAGCAACAGAAGGATCTAATGATAAGCAGTCATGAAAACCTGCAGCATTCCATTCTCCTGGCCAGCAGCGAAATAAAACGATATCATCCTTCTTCACTTTAAGATTGTCACGACAAACAACCTCTTCTACCAAATCTCTTGTTACAGGCTCATTTGCACTCTTTTGAGAAACATCTACCAATACTGCATTCCCCATTGTTGCCTCCACAGGGATTTGCTCAATTGTCCAACCATCTTTAAAGAAATGATAGGGAGCATCCATATGTGTGCCACTATGATCTGACATGATTATCGTTTTACTCGCATACCCTTCACACGGCGCTTGATATCGCGGTTTTGAAAAATCATGTGTAACATGATCCATAAATACCACCTTTGGGTGAGACGGGAAAGATACCAGACCGTCGTATAAAACAACAGATAAATCGACTACTTTCATTATTAGCTCCTCCTTTTATAGTAAGTAACCCCATATTAAACAAGCTGCAATATAAATAATTCCTACATAAAACATAATCATTACTAAATAACCCATTATATCTTTAAGCTTTAGTTTCGATAAAGCGAGCGCTGGTAAAATCCAGAAAGGTTGAATCACATCATTCCATGCATTACCAAGCATAACAGACATAGATGTTTGGCTAAGACTTGCACCTAACTCCTTCGCCGCATCAATCATAAATGGTCCTTGAACAACCCAGTGACCGCCGCCAGATGGAGCAAAGAAATTAATAAAGAAAGAACTAATAATTCCCCAGAATGGTAAACTTTCAGCAGTTGAAAAATTAACAAATATAGCAGCAATTGTATCAACTAGACCCGATGATGCCATAATCGCCATGATTCCTGCATAAAACGGAAATTGTAGAATGATTCCTGATATTGTACCAATTCCACTATTTAAGCTTTGCGTATACTTCGCAGGTGTCCCTAGAAGAATAATTCCTAAGAAAAGGATAATAAAGTTAATAATATTAAGATTCATTGTGTTACCATCGATGAAATAGAAAAGGATATAAACTAAACCAATGATACCAATAGCATAACTAAGTAATCGGCTATTATTAATCTTTGAGGCAAAAGTATCATCGCCTAATATATTCACTGATGCCTCTTTTTTCTCTTCATATAATGCAGGATTTATCTCTCTTACATTCTCTTTATTCTTTGGGTGAAGAGCAGCATTCACAAGTGGCAAAGTAATTAATAAGACAACCGTTGTTATTACCATTGGTAAAGAGAAAATGGTTTCACTTAAACCGATTATGCCCATTGCCGCTTCCATTGGATGACCTGGTGTAGAAATGAGCACAGGAATACTAGCTGATAAACCTAAACCATAAAAGGTAAAACCGCTATATGCAGCTGCAATAATTAAGGGATAATGCACACCCTTTACATTCATTGCTAATTTACGGGCGATAATTCCTCCAATAACTAACCCAAATCCCCAGTTTAGATAGCTACCAATCGACCCAACTAAAGTGGCCACTATAATTGCACCCTTAGGTGTTTTTACTTTAGCCGCAATTTTATTTAATAACCTATCCGTTAGTGGTGCAGTTGCTAAAACATAACCCATAGCTAAAATAACAGCCATTTGTGTCGTAAACGCTAATAAATCCCAAAACCCATTTCCCCATGCTAGCACAAGTTCTTTTGGTGTTTGTCCCTCAATCAACATGGCTAGAATCATTGTTAAAATCGTTAATCCAATAGCAAATACAAATGCATCAGGTAAATACTTCCTCATTAAATTTGTGAAAAAGTTTGTCATTTTTTCCATCTAGTTCCCCTCCTTGTTGTCTCTATCTTTAAGCGCTTTCATTATTTGCAAAATTGCGTTATTCTTCTCTTCGACAATTGCTTGTACATTTCTATCTTGCCAATCATAAAAACCTTTCCCACTTTTTATACCTAGTTCTCCTGCTTCTACCTTTTTCACAAAAAATGGATCAGGATCTGTCCGATTTTCGAGATCTGGATATAAGTATGAAGCAATATGAAAATGAACATCTAGTCCATTTAAATCTCGTTGTTCAAGCGGTCCGCTAAATAATAACCGAGGCGCTAAACTATAACGAATAACTGTGTCAATGTCTTCTGCTGAAGCGACACCTGAAGCTAATAGTGAAATGGCCTCTCTTGCCATTGCATGTTGAATGCGATTGGCAATAAATCCTGGGATGTCTTTTTTAATCAGTACTGGCCTTTTGCCAACCTCTTTTAATAGTGACATCACTTTGTCTGCAACTGCTTCCGATGTTGCTTTTGCTTTTACCACTTCAACGAGTGGAATGACATGAGCTGGCATGAAAAAATGTGTACCCATCATCCTTTGTGGATAGGTTAGGCTTTCAGCTAAGCTATCAATAGACAACCCAGAAGTGTTTGTTGCAATGATCGTCTCCTCCGCACAAAACCTCTCTATTTCCTGTAGCACCTGTTGTTTCAGGTCTCGTTTTTCCGGAACTGCTTCAATAATGAACTCAGCTGTTTTCACTTCACTCATTTCAACAGTCATAGAGACAGATGCCAACACACTTTTAACATCATCTGAATTGGAAAGAAGAGTAGAAAGTTGATATTCCATTCTCTCTTTTGCTAAATATAATGCTTCTTTATTCACATCCACTAACGTAACTTGATACCCATTTGTAGAAAACAATTGGGCAATCCCGATCCCCATTGTTCCTCCACCAATAACAGCGATTCTTTTAGTCACTCTAATAACTCCCCCCTCCAGCATTTATACGAATTACCTTAATTTAACAAAAACAAAAAACCTAGCTATCCCAGGAAAATAAGAAAATTACTCGACTCTTATCTCCTTGAAAAAGCTAGGTATCCTTAAGTGTTATGAAAGGTGAATTTCATCGTTAAGAAGACGCTTTTCTTCAGAAAGAATAATATATTCAAATCATTTTGATAGTATTATCATATTTTAAAAGATTTAGATAGTCAATGGAAAATTTTCAATTCTAAAAACCTTTGAAGTTATATGATAAAATAGAACTGTTTAGTAAACCGAAATAGAAGGGAGCCACTATCATGGCACAAAATGAACTTAGCTCCGTACTTGTTACTGCTTATGCCAAAGCTCCACAAGGAACAGCGATGTATGAAGTATACAAACACGCAGGTATTGTTCTCGAAATCAATTCTACTAACCATAAGATTATCAACGCAGAATTTACCTTTATAACTGGCCTGACGCAAAATTTCTTTAAGAGATTAATGATTGGATTTGACATGAGTACCGACCTTCAAGGCCTTATCAACCGGATAGAAAAGCACTATTTCGCACCATCCACCACAGCAGTAATTGTTGCCTTAAAAGGAGCCCATAAAAGATATCATGAGAAATTAAAGCAATTGGAAGAGGGAGAATCAAATTGAGAACCGGTTATATTGCCGGTTTGGCTTTTATTCTCCTCCAACTAGATTAGCGTAAACAACAAAATATCTTTCTTAACTAAAAAATAACCAGCAAGGCATCCCCATCCCTCACTGGTTATAATGAATTATTTTATATTACCCCTTAGTTGATCTTACTTAATTCCTCTTGTGGTTTTGCCCACAACCATTCTTTTAACGGTACTTCGTATAATTTTGTCATCCAACCAAGGATCTTACCAATAAAATAAGCGGCTATAACTGTGCCAACCCCGATAGCTCCTAGTGAATGGACAAAGATGAGGCAAACAGCACCGGCGACACAGACATTCAATAAATCACTTGTAATTTTCGCCTTACTAAAAATCATCTTAAAACGCGCACTGATGGCATAGGTTAAGGCATCATAAGGCATAAGTGGTAACTTAGCATTAAAATAACCTAACAGGCCTACTGCCACTACAAATAAACTAATAAGCAAAAAGATAATTTTCATCCCAATTGTTTGTGGTGCTGGAAAAATTTGAACTAAAAGCAAAGTTAAATCCATAAATCCACCGAATAAGAACGAAATAATCAGTTGACCAACAACCTCTTTTACGATAAAAGATTTAGTCAAAATGCTTCCAACAATAATGAATAGAATATTCGCAGCGACAGTCATCATACCGATTTTCATACCAGTACTTAAACTTAACGCATAAGGTAATGATGATACTGGTGAAACTCCTAAATCCGCTTGAATAGAAAAACTAACGCCTAGTGATAAAAAAAATAAGCCTAGTACATAAAGAACTAGTCGTTTAGCCATAATTTGTTTCACCCGATTCTAAATTTGTTCAATGTTTCACTTACTCATTTTATCATCAGAACAAATATATAAAAAATATATATATGATAAACTAGTTATATCAAATTACATATGATGAAAGGGGAGAAATTATGGATATCAGACAGCTTCAATATTATAAAACAATCGTCGATCAAGGCAGTATTTCTAAAGCAGCAAAAGTTCTGCATATGGCGCAACCCCCTTTGAGCCAAGTTTTAAAGAAGCTAGAAACCGACTTAGGTTCTACCTTAATTCATCGTTACCGGGAAAAATGGGAGTTAACAGAGACAGGAATCATTTTGTACAAATATGCCACACAAATGTTAATGGAAATGCAAGTTGTAGAAGAACAAATACAAGAAATCGAACGAGGAGATGCTGGAACTGTCCGAATCGGGGTATCTTCTTCTTGCTCAAATCTGCTGCTTGATTATATCAGCTTGTATCGGAAGGAATTTCCTAATGTCAAGGTCAGTATTTTAAACGGTAATACCGAGGAATTATTGAAAAGACTCGACCAAAGAGAAATCGATATGGCTTTTCTATTAAGACCAATGAATAATGAGCAATACAAAATAAAAAGTTTGAACAAACGATCTTGTGTAGCAATTATTCCAAGTGAATGGGCAGATCAACTGTCTCCTGAAAGAACAACTTTTGAAGAAATGGTTTCCTTTCCTTTCATCTTGTTAGGAGCACTAGAGGGTTTGACTTTCACTGAAAATATTCTTAAGTCCTTTGAAGAAAGAAATATAACTCCAAATATCATTATTGAATGTAAAGATGTGATGATGGCCATCCAACTTGTCAGTAAAGGTCTTGGGATATCAATGATTCCGCAAATGGACAATTCTCCTCAACTGTTTGAAAATATTGAAGTTCGAGCAATACAATCTTATGAATATCAAATGGAACCTGTTATTTTGCGCCTCAAAGAGAAACAAATGTCCAAAGCCTCTTGGCACTTTTGGGAAATGATTGACGGGGAAAGTTAAAGCACTATCAGCCGCTCTACCTGCGGTGGATCCAACAGAATACTGGCTGAGGTTGTGGAATGGTCTTAGTAGTTAATAATAGAAGGGTTAAACATCTAAAAACTAGATATTATTCATACCCTTTTACTAAAACCACTCCTCTTCCTTTTGCCGATAAATAATTTTGTGTGCTTCATTCAAAAATTCTTATAGAAAAAACCACAGATTTTCTCTGTGGTCATTATCTTGAAATTCATTTTTTAAAATTAACTTGCTCAACATGATCTCCAAATGTAATATTGGTTACTTGTGGCTTCGTTTCAGCTATCACTTTACCTCCGCGAATAGAATAAAGGATTGTCGCTTGTTTCCTAACGGCCTCATATTCATTTTCTGCTTCAAGGATAATAAAATTCGCCGGTTTACCTTTCTCAATACCATATTCATCCTCGATTTGTAATGTCTTTGCACTATTTTTCGTAATCAAATCGATTGAATTGACAATTTGTTCATAACCTAGCAACTGTGAAGCGTGAATACCCATATGAAGTACTTGTAACATATTTCCTGTTCCTAGAGGATACCAAGGGTCAAAAATATCATCATGACCAAAGCAAATATTAAGTCCAGCTTCTTGGATTTCTTTTACCCTAGTCAATCCCCTTCTTTTTGGATACGTATCAAATCTTCCTTGCAAATGAATGTTGACTAATGGGTTTGAAACAAAATTAATGTTAGACATCTTCAGTAAGCGGAATAGCTTATATGTGTAAGCATCATTATAAGAACCCATCGCTGTCGTATGACTTGCTGTTGTTCGTGTTCCTAAACCCCGCTCATACGCCTCTTTAGCAACAACCTCAACAAAACGTGACTGTTCATCATCTATTTCATCACAATGAATATCAATTAAACGATTGTATTTTTCGGCAAGGTCAAAAGCAATCTTCATCGACTCTACGCCATATTCTCTTGTAAATTCAAAGTGTGGAATACCACCAACGACATCGACACCCATTTTCAACGCTTCTTCCATCAGCTCTGCCCCACTTGGATACGATAAAATCCCTTCTTGCGGGAAAGCAACAAGCTGGATATTAACATAGTCTTTCATTTCTTCCTTTACTTCCAATAAAGCTTTAACAGCTGTTAAGGTTGTATCTGTGGTATCGACATGTGTGCGAACATGCTGAATCCCTTGGGCAATTTGCCATTTTAGCGCTTGCTTCGCCCTTGTTTTAACATCTTCTGGAGTTAAAAATGCTTTCCGCTCTGACCATCTTTGGATTCCCTCAAATAAAGTACCACTTCTATTCCATTCTGGCTCACCTGCTGTTAAAGTTGTATCCAGATGAATATGAGGTTCAATAAATGGAGGTAAAGTGAGCGCCCCATCAACATCAATTACTTGTTCACCATCTGGAACTTCAATTGTTTTTTGTGTAATCTCGTGAAAAACACCATCTTTAATAATTAATTGCCATAGCCCTTCTTTACCCCGTAATTTCGCGTTCTGTATGATCATTAGTTGTCATCTCCTTAGATTTTGATATTTTTGCTACAATGAAGGTTAAAACGATATAAATGATTGCTGTGCCAAACAATGCATTAAGAGGTGTGATGCCCGGCATAATTTGAGCAAAAGTAACCCCTAGTGCCCATGCTCCCATGGCCACCCAATTAATGACTTTAAATTTCGCTTGCTCAAATCCTTCATAGTTTCTACGTTTAATGAAGAAGTAATCGGCTATGATAATCGCACCGATAGATGGTACGGCAGCACTTAGGATATTTAAGAAACCAACGAAGTTATTGTACATCCACATAGCAAAGATGGTACCAACCAAACCATTTACGACAACAAATACTTTCTTGGAAATCTTCGTAATATTGGCAAAACCAAGCCCCGATGCATATAAGGCGTTATCATTCGTTGTCCAGATGTTAAGTCCTAATACAAGTACAGCTGGAATCATCAATCCCTGTAAAAACATGACTTCAGATATATCAGCTAAACCATATGCCATCGCACCGACTGCACCAAATAAAAACATAAGTGAATTTCCTAAGAAAAAGGCGATGACCGTCGCTGTTACGGCTTGCTTAGAAGTCCTAGCAAACCTTGCAAAGTCAGGTGTCAATGTTCCGCCGCTTATAAATGACCCTATGCAGATGGACAATGCTGCAGCAACTGTCATCGTTTGCGCAGGTGTATAATCCATTAAGCCTTCTAAGCCACCAAAAGCTGAAATTCCTTCTATAACTGAATAACCACCCAAGAGTGTGATTGCTGGTACTGCAATAAACCCTAAAATAACCAATGACTTCATCCCGTAGAGAGAAGTGATTGTCATCGCAATACCGAAACCAAAGATAAGTGCATACACATTCCAATCTAGCGCTGTTGCTACAGGAACAGCAAACATAGCCACACCAACACCAAACCAACCGACTTGCGTAAATCCTAGTAAAAAGGAAGGTAAATACGACCCTTTCTCTCCAAAAGCATATTTAGCTAAAAGATGTGTGGACAATCCTGTCTTGGCAGCAATATGTGCAAGAGCACCTGTATATATGCCTAATAGTAAATTCCCTAAGAGGACGATGATAATAAACTCACTAAAGCTGAGTCCTATACCAAGCTCGCCTCCTGCTAACATGCTTGCTGAGAAAAACGTGAACCCTAACATAACAAATAATGTCTTCCAGAAATTATTTCTCTGCGATTTTGGCACCGCTTGCCACGAAAACTCTTGATCGATTTTACTCATTTGTAAATCCCTCCATCAGTTTTCTGATACCAAAAAGCAGAAAAAAAAGAGACTAATCATCAGTTAGATCTGACAATTAGCCCCTAATTTCATTATCTGTATATGATTATATATAGTATTTCTCTCTAGAAAATACTATATCACTACAGAAATAATGATATCCGCTGCCCTTGCCAGCCTCTCTGGACTGAATTAAAGGTACCAGTATTTAATTGAGTTTATTATTGCAGATAATCAAGCTGCAGTCAATAGTATTTAATATATGAAATATTTTACAATAACATTCCATTCAATGGTATTTACCTGTGAAATATCTATATAATCAAAATGAAAAATAATAAAGCAGGAACTTACGTTTTTATAAACCTAGGTAAATTCAAATACCTTCGTCGCTGCTTTATAAATATATTAAATATGTAATAAAAAGGAAGGAAGACAATTAATCATTATGTAAAACGATCACAAAAAATCTAAAACTAGCGAACGGGAAGTAACATATCTTGCGAATGCCATCATTTACTATTTTTATTTTATATCTATTAAAGAAAGAGCAGCACATAGACTCTTTGAAGGAAAATCATCTATCAAAAATGAATATTTCGAAATAATTTCTTATTCCGTTAATGAACAATTCGTGATACACTTATTGAAAGATATTGTCCACGTGGACGCGACAACTGTACATTATATTAATATATTAAATTTGAATTTGGAGGAGCATCATGAAAAACTTCATACGTAAATGGAGCGAAATTAGTTTAGTAAAGCGTATTCTAGCTGGTCTGATTATTGGTATTATATTAGCTTTAGTTGTTCCACAAGCTAGTTGGATTTCTATATTTGGTTCTCTATTTGTCGGTGCTTTAAAAGCTGTTGCACCAATTTTAGTCTTATTTCTAGTTATAAACGCCATTGCTAGTCATAAAACAGGCCAACAAACGAATATGAAAATGATTATCTTTCTATATGCAATAGGAACATTTTCAGCTGGTGTCATCGCCGTAATTGCTAGCTTCATTTTCCCTGTAAGCCTTACACTCCAAACGGGAGCAGATGATGTAACACCACCTGGCGGGATTGTAGAAGTATTACAAACATTATTATTTAATATAGTAGATAATCCAGTTAACGCATTGATGAATGCGAATTATATTGGTATTTTAGCTTGGGCAATTGTATTAGGTATTGTTTTAAAATCAATTGCTGCAGATACAACCAAAACGGCATTAGCAAACATCTCAGACGCGATTACTACTATTGTTAAATGGGTAATTGAGTTAGCACCAATCGGTATTTTAGGTCTTGTTTTTGATGCGATTGCTTCTAATGGCCTTTCCGCATTAACAGAATATGGACAGCTTTTAATCTTGTTGCTTGGCTGTATGTTCTTTATTGCACTTGTAGTTAACCCATTGATCGTTTTCATTTTCACAAGAGAAAACCCTTATCCAATGGTTTTACAAACATTAAGAGAAAGTGCGATTACTGCATTCTTCACTAGAAGCTCTGCTGCTAATATCCCTGTAAACTTAAATCTTTGTAAAAAGATGGATTTAGATGAAGATACTTATTCTATCTCTATCCCACTAGGTGCTACAATTAATATGGCAGGAGCTGCTGTGACTATCTCCGTATTAACACTAGCCGCTGCCCATACTCTAGGTATTGAAGTAGATCTTTGGACAGCCATTATTTTAAGTGTCCTATCTGCTGTATCTGCTGCCGGTGCATCAGGTGTCGCTGGGGGCTCTCTATTATTAATTCCTCTAGCAGCTAGCTTGTTCGGAATTTCTAATGATGTAGCCATGCAGGTCGTTGCAGTTGGATTCATTATTGGAGTTCTACAAGACTCTTGTGAAACCGCATTGAACTCATCTTCTGATGTATTGTTTACTGCGACTGCAGAAAAGGCAAAAAAACGCAAACAAAATCACGTGGCATAAAGCATAGAGGTTGGGACATAAGTATATAGCTAATGATTTATCCGAATGATTAACATCTAATCATTCGGTTTTTTTCTGTGATTTGAATCCTTATATGAATAAGAATAGTGAAAGAAGCGGAAGACACTCGACTCCTGCGGGAAATAGAGGGAAAGCTGAGACCCCGCAGGCAATGCCGAGGAGGCTCAGCCCCTCCCCGCGGAAAGCGAGTGTCTGTAGTGCAATGGAACGGACTTTTTTGCAAATGATTTTTTATAAACTATATTTTGTTATTGTTCGTTTTTGAAATTAGTTCATCTAATAATGTCGTGACTCTTTTACTTATTTAAATAACTGCTGATGAATTTTACTTACCTGCGCTTCTAAATCCTTCATCATTTGTTCAATTAAGGCTTTCACAGTCGGGATTCTGTCAATAAGCCCAACAACCTGCCCACCATTTATGAAGCCGTTTTCAAAATCACCCTCAATAGCGCCTAATACATGCTGTGTTTCCGATGTTTTTGCTAAATATTGTTCAACTGAATCATTTTCCTGTTCTGCTAGTACTGTTTGAGTATACGGCACAGTGATGACTCTTCTTACTTTCCCATGTGGTCTGCCTAATATCATTGTTGAAAGGTCATCACCCTGAATGATTTTTTTCTTATAGTTTTCATGAAAAGGTGCTTCTTCTGTGGCAATAAACCTCGTTCCCATTTGGCAACCACTTGCTCCTAACATCATAGCTGCTGCTAATCCACTCCCATCACCAATACCACCAGCTGCAACAACCGGAACATTTACAGCCTTGACGATTTGTGGAATTAACGTAAAAGTCGTAAGTTCTAAGCTTGAGTTAATTCCCGCTGCCTCAAAACCTTCCGCTACTAATATATCCGCTCCTGCTCGTTCCGCCTTCATAGCATGCTTCACTGAAGCGACAACGACAATGACTTTTATCCCCACCTCATGTAGCTTAGCTATGTATGGTGCTGGATTCCCTGCTGAAAGAGAAACAATCGGCACTTGCTCTTTTATAACCAATTTCATCATCCCTATTACGTCTTCTGTAACAGTCAGGGGAATATTGACGGCAAACGGTTTTGTTGTCATTTCTTTCACTGCTTTAATCTTTTCGGCTACTTCTTCAACGGATGATGTCCCACAACCGATCGTCCCTAAGCCCCCTGCTTCAGATATAGCCGCTGTTAATTGTGCAGAGCTGATATTGCCCATCCCTCCTTGAATAATGGGATATTGAATATTTAAAAGAGTTGTTAAGTATTTCATTTTTTCACCACCTGTAATAATTATGTTATAATAAATTTTAATGTATGACAATTCTAAAAAATATAAAAGTGAGGAAAAAATAATGATCATACCTTACCGAGACAAGAAACCTTCTGTAGATCAAACCGTATTTCAAGCACCAGGATCTTATATTATTGGCGATGTAATCATTGGGAAACAATCCTCTGTTTGGTTTAATGCTGTCATTAGAGGAGATGAAGATAGAATAATCATTGGAGAACGGTGTAGTATTCAAGATAATGCAACCATTCATCTATATGAAGGTTCACCAACAATTATTGAAGATGAAGTAACAGTAGGCCATAATGCTATTCTTCATGGTTGCCATATTGGTAAGCGCTCAATTGTAGGTATGGGATCAACCATTTTAGATGGGGCACACATTGGAGAAGAATGTATTATTGGTGCCAATACGCTTATACCAGCCAATAAAAAAATTCCACCACGCTCCCTTGTGATCGGCTCACCCGGAAAAGTTGTACGTGCAATCGATGATAAGGATCTGGCGTTAATACAACTTTCTATTGATAGTTATGTGCAAAAAGGCGCAGAATTTCAAGGGCAACAAGTAAAAAACGATGGCCAGAAATAGCCATCGTTTTATTCTTCACTCATTAAAGGATGCTTCGACACATCATAATCGGCATCTTTTCGTTTGATATCATTATCCTTCCGAAAAATCTCTTCGAAGAATTCATTTGCAGGTTCTGCAAGTAATTTATAATATTGCGTAAATAAAAGTGCTGCATGGTTCCCATTCCACTCTACAGGAAGGAGCTCCTTCGGTAGACCTGGATCGATAAAGAGAAATTTACGGTATTCATGAACAAGTAATGTCCTTTCGACAAAACACTCTGCTTTCGTCATTTTCCCATCTTGAATCATACTTTGATGAATAATATATTGCTTACTATATGTAGAAATAAACTCTTCATACTTTGCTTGAATTTCATCTACAGGCCAACTTCTCTCCACTAATGACAGGCTATCTTGAGGCCCCTTATATTCCGAAACAAAGAAGTCAACATAAGACTCTATCTCATACTTCTTAACAAGTTGCTTGACTTCTTTTTCTAGGTTATTTGGTGAGATCCAAAAACCATTTTGAAAACTACCGAATCCACTCCAAACAAGCTCTTTTCTGAACTCATCACGAACCTGGCGTTTTTCCTCTGGAATCGAATACATAAGAAAACACCATTTACCTTTCCAACTATGCGGGTTCAGTTTAAATATCCTACCCGCAGCTTCCTCCATCCGATCTTCTCCACGCGGGGTCAAATAGTAATAGCTTTTATTCCCTTTCTTTTCAGACTGAACCCAGCCTTGCTTGTACATTCGGGACATGGCTACTCTTGTTGACTGCTCATTATGGCCAAATTCTTTCAGTAGGTGAATGAGCGTACCTATCCAAATCTTATTGCCATAATGACGCAAGTAATCTCCATATATCGTAAAGATTAAAGATTGCGTATTATTGCCCATTTCTATCACACTCTTTTTCCATTCGTACTTTATCTTTTATCTTATCTAAAAAAGACAAAGAAACGCAATAGTTATTTCCCTTGAAACACCGGTTGTCTTTTTTCACTAAATGCTTGCAGTGCCTCGACACGATCATTTGTCGGTAACGTTAGTTCATATGCCTTCGATTCAATCGCCATCCCAGTTTGAATATCCGTGTTCATCCCTTGTGAGATTGCATATTTTGCCTGGATGAGCGCCACAGGCCCGCTTTTCAACATTTGTTGTGCGAAGTTGATGCAAGTCGATTGTAAAGCCTCTTTCTCTACTACTCTTGTCAAAATTCCTAATCCATATGCTTCATTGGCAGATATTTTCGCGGCTGTGAAGATTAACTCCTTCGCTTTCATTTCTCCAACCACTCTCGGTAAGCGCTGTGTACCACCAGCACCTGGAATGATTGCCCAACTCGTTTCAGTTAAACCTAATTTAGCATCTTCTACTGAGAGAGCAAAATCACAAGCAAGAATCAGTTCGAACCCTCCACCAAAGGCATATCCGTTTATTGCAGCAATCGTTGGCATCGGTAGATTTGCAATATCATTGAACACATCACGAATTAAGCGGACATTTCTTCTTGTTTGTTGTTCATTCAATGTTTTTCTTTCTTTTAAATCTGCTCCAGCACTAAAGGCTTTATCTCCTGCCCCTGTGAAAATAACCACACGTACATCTGGATTTATTTGCATATCCGCTACCGTTTCTTGAAGCTGTTTCAGTGTAGCATAATCAAAACAATTAAGGACGTCTGGACGATTAATCGTAACCGTTGCAATATGATTCTCTAGCTTGAATAATACGTTTGTCATTGAGTTTTCCTCCTTTAAAGGATACTATTTGATAGATTTAATCGCTGGATGTTTAGCCTATTGATACCATAATTTATGGATTGTTAATATCAGGATTTTGCCATTGCTATAATGCCCTCTTTTGTGAGGCTCTCATTTACCAAGAACGAAAATTTTACACTTTCGACGTAGCGTGGATCACTTTCCTCTGATAATGGTTCTTGCCTTTTCACTTAATAACACAAGATTTACTCCCTATTAAATGCTGCAATGTCCCCTTATACATGAAGGGGACATTGCCAAACAATATCATTCTTTATTCCTCTACATTTTTCACAATAGCAGCAATACCTTGTCCCACTCCAATACACATCGTTGCTAGTCCATATGTTTCTTTTCTACGTTTCATTTCATATATCAATGTCGTAAGAATTCTCGCACCACTTGCCCCTAATGGGTGACCGAAGGCAATCGCCCCTCCGTTGACGTTGACTTTGTCTGTATCTAATTCAAGTTGTTTCACGCATTCTATTGATTGTGATGCAAAAGCTTCGTTTAGTTCAACCAAGCCAATATCAGCTGTAGATAAATTGGCACGGTCTAGCGCCTTTCTTGATGCATAGATTGGGCCGAGTCCCATGACTGCTGGTTCTAGTCCGGCTGTTGCACCAGCAACATAGGATACTAATGGTTTTAGTCCTAACTCTTTTGCTTTATCCGCACTCATAATTAACAATGCACTTGCACCATCATTGACACCAGAAGCATTGCCTGCAGTAATTGTTCCGCCTTCAAAAATGGGACGTAGTTTAGCTAACTTTTCTAATGAGGTATCGGGACGTGGGTGCTCGTCCGTATCCACTACTACTTCATTTCCTTTACGATCGTGATAGACAACAGGGACCATTTCCTCTTTAAAAATATTAGCGTCCATAGCGGTTTTTGCACGTTGTTGGCTTTCGTAAGCAAATCTATCTTGATCTTCACGAGAAATATTGTAACGTTTGGCTACATTTTCAGCTGTTTGTGGCATCGAGTCTGTACCATACATTTCATGAAGCTTTTTATTCGTAAAACGCCAACCAATCGTTGTATCGAACATTTCCATATTACCTCTTGGGTAGTCTTTACTCGGTTTAGCCATCACAAATGGTGCACGCGTCATACTCTCTGTACCACCAGCAATATAAACGTCACCTTCACCAATGGCAATCGCACGTGCTGCATATAAAACAGCATCTAATCCGGACCCACAGAGGCGGTTCAATGTTGTACCTGCAACATCAATAGGTAAACCTGCTAAAAGGGCTGACATACGCCCAACGTTCCGATTGTCTTCTCCCGCTTGATTGGCATTGCCTAGGACAACCTCTTCTATTTGCTCAGCAGGTAACCCAGGGTTCCGATCGACCAATGCTTTAATGACTGTTGAACCTAAATCATCGGGACGGACATCCTTTAATGCGCCTTTATAGCGACCAATTGGTGTTCTTACTGCATCAACGATAACAACTTCTCTCATTTTACAGGGCCTCCTCGGGTTTTTTCGTGTAATCATAGACGCCTTTGCCAGATTTTCTTCCCAATCTGCCAGCTTTGACGTATTGTTCTAGTAATGGAGCAGGACGGTATTTTTCACCTAATTTTTCATGTAAATACCTTAAGTTGTTTAATCTTGCATCCAAACCTACCAAATCGACTAATTCGAATGGCCCCATCGGATAATTCAGACCTAACTTAATCGCTTTATCAATATCTTCTGGCGTCCCTAATCCTTCTTGAAGCATGTAAAATGCTTCATTTCCGACGAGCGCACTCATTCGACTCGTTACAAACCCTGGAAACTCATTTACAACAACTGTTTCCTTACCCATTTTGCCAGCAACACCTTCAATAAAAGCAACTGTGTCATCATTCGTTTCTAATCCGCGAATGATTTCAATTAGCGGCATTTTATGTACCGGGTTGAAGAAGTGCATGGCGATTGTTTTTTCTGGACGGTTCGTATAAGAGCCAATTTCCGTCGGGCTCATTGTTGATGTATTGGAGGCAAAACGACAATGTCCAGGTGCAAATTGATCTATCGTTTCAAAAATGTCCCTTTTAATGCTCGCAATTTCTGGAACAGCCTCAATAACAAGATCCGCATCAGCCACTACTTGTTTCAAGTCTGTTGCATAGCTTAGATTCGCTTGAGCCGCGGCTGATTGTTCACCCGTAATTTTCCCACGAGAAACACCTTTTGCAAAAATACTTTCAATCTCTTTTTTTGCACTGTTCAACGCTTCTTCCTTTATATCATTCAAGACAACTTCGTATCCACCGACTGCACTCACATAAGCAATCCCTCTGCCCATCACACCTGATCCGACAACAACAATTTTACTCATCATGCTCTCCTCCTCTATTTCCCATTAATAAATGAAGGCGGATGCCAAGCGTCAATAGTCTTGGCATCCGCATATGTGTATTCCTTAAATGCCGAATGGGTTCAGCGGTTTGTTCCCAAAATAAGAAATAATACTTTTTGTTTCTGTATAAAGATCTAATGTTTCAATACATAGTTCACGACCGAAACCTGACTGTTTGTAACCACCAAAAGGTGTACCAGGGAAAGCAGAGAATGGGCAGTTCACCATAACAATTCCTGCTTCAATTTTGTTTGCTACTCTAGTTGCTTTTGCTCCGTCTTTTGTCCAAACAGCTGAGCCTAAACCATACACAGTATCATTCGCCAGTTTAACTGCTTCTTTTTCATCTTTGAATTTCATGATGACAACAACTGGCCCAAAGATTTCTTCTTTAACCACTTTCATCTCATGATTCACATTAGCAATCACTGTAGGCTCATACCAAAAGCCATTTTCAAATCCTTCTACTTGCGCACCTTTCCCACCCGCAAGAATTTCAGCGCCTTCATCTTTGGCAGATTGCACATAACCATCAATGACATCCCATTGGTTCTGATCAATAATAGCACCAACATGTGTCCCTTTATCAAATGGATTACCTAATGTTAATGACTTTGTTTTTTCAACAAATTTCTCTACAAATTCATCGTAAATATCCTCATGTACATAGAGACGAGAACGAGCTTCACAAGATTGACCTGTGTTATAGTAAATTCCGTAGATCGATCCTACAACTGCTGCATCAATATCCGCATCATCGAAAACGATATTTGGTGATTTTCCACCTAGCTCTAATGTCACGCGTTTTAATGTATCTGAAGCTTTCGCCATAATATCTTTACCAATTGGTGTTGATCCTGTGAAAGCCACTTTATCCACTCTATCGTGCTCTACTAAGTAATTCCCTACATCTTTACCTGATCCAGGAACGATATTTACTACTCCTGCTGGGACACCTGCTTCGATGCAGATTTCTCCTAAAATAATCGCTGTAAGTGGTGTTAAGCTAGCTGGTTTCACAACGATTGAACATCCAACTGCAATCGCAGGAGCAACCTTCCAAGCAGCCATCATTAGAGGATAGTTCCAGGGGATGATTTGTGCACAAACCCCTACAGGTTCCTTTTCAGTATAGTTGTGAAATTGTCCTGCCATTGGATTGACTGTTCCGCGGTGGCCAACAATCGCGCCTGCATAAAATTCAAAATCCTCAATCGCTTGCATCACTTGTCCTTGTGCTGTGCTTAATGTTTTACCCGTATCAAGCATCTCTAATTCAACAAGTTCATTAAATCGACTACGCATAATAGCAGCGATTTTATTCATAATACGCGATCTTTTATTAACGGGAAACTTCTTCCACTTTCCGTTGTCAAATGCTTCTCTTGCTGCTAAAACTGCTTTTTCTGCATCTTCTTTTGACGCTTTTGCCACCTCTGCCAATAATTCACCAGTAGCAGGGTTATAAGTTTTGATTGTTGCTCCGCCTGTGCTTTCTACTTTTTCGCCATTAATTATCAGGTGATAGTAATCTCTCTTCATTGATACTGCTTCTTTAGCTGTTTCTTGAACTGTTGCCATGTCTACCACTCCTAATTTTATTGTCCGATATATTCAGGTTGTCTTTTCTCTATAAATGCTTGAACGCCTTCTTTTGCATCCTTTGTTAAACCAGCAATTCGTTGCCCTTCTGCTTCTTTTTCTAAATAAGCATCTAGCGGGAGATTCTCTGCCAGTGTTAAGTATCTTTTAATTAAGCCAATGGCTTTTGTAGGCATTTTCGCTAATTTAATTGCAAATTCCTCTACTTCTTTTTGCCAAGTATCTTGTGGAATGACGCGATTAATCACACCCAGCTCCAAGGCTTTCTGTGCAGGGATTTTTTCCCCTAGAACAGAAATCTCTAGCGCTTTTGCTCGGCCAACTAAATGGCTAAGAAAATGTAAATTACCAGAGTCCGGAATTAGACCAATATTAACAAAAGCATTGATAAAACTAGCTTTTTCTGAAGCAAGACGAAAATCACACGCTAAAGCTAAACTAAATCCAGCTCCTGCAGCTACGCCATTCACCGCCGCAATAATAGGTTTTTCGCAAGCCATTATTGCTTTTACCATCGGTGTGTAATGATTTCTTAGTAAATCACCGTGATTCGTATCATCATTTACCTCAGCTAAATCTTGCCCGGAACAAAACGCTCTACCTTCACCAGTAATAACGATGCAGCGTACTTTTTCATCTTTACCCGCTAGCTTTACTGCTTGTGTAATTTCGCGATTCATTTCTGCAATAAAAGCGTTCAATTTATCGGGACGATTCAGCTTGATCCAACTGATTCCTTCATGACATTCATAATTAATTGTATTGAACATTGCCAACCTTCTTTCTATTTTCCGTGGAATTTGGGCTTTCTTTTCTCAATAAAAGCATTCATTCCTTCTTTTTGATCTTCTGAAGAGAAGAGTAGATAGAAGTTTTTTCGCTCATATTGCATGCCTTCATATAAAGAATAATCAACCGCTTTATTAACGGAATCTTTAATGAGGCGGATGGCTAGTGGCGGCTTTTCTGCAATCATTTTCGCAAACTTTAATGTTTCTTCTTCTAATAGTTCGCCAGATACAATTCTATTTACAAAGCCATGAGATTGCGCCTCTTCTACTTGAATACGTTTCGCACTCCATATCCACTCTAATGCGAGCGTGCGACCTACAAGTTTGGTTAAACGCTGTGTACCTCCAGCACCTGGCATCACACCTAGATTAACTTCAGGAAAGGAGAATTCCGTACCTTCAGCTGCAATCAATACATCACAACTTAAGGCCAGTTCAAATCCCCCTCCGAAAACAAAGCCTTGTACAGCGCCGATAATCGGTTTTTTTATCACTGAAAGACGATCCCAATCTTGAAATTGGTTTAGCAGCTCTAGATGAATGGGATCATCATTCGACATTTCGTCAATATCTGCGCCTGCTGAAAAAGCTCTTCCTTTGCCTTTGAGTAAGATGACTCTCACGGTATCGTCCTGATCATAACGCTCCATTACCTGAACAATTTCTTTCATCATTTGACGATTAAGAGCATTCAATTGCTTCGGACGGTTTAGCTCAATGATGCCAATATAATCCTCCACTTTTGTTTCTATAAACGCGTATTCACTCATTCGTCTTCTTCACCGATAGCAAAGCTAACCAGTTTACCTGCAAACCCCATTACATCTTTCGCTGATGCTTTACCTTCAGGTGACTTCATACCATTTTTCAATGCTTCATGATTTTCATAGTACATTTCACACATTAAATAAAATTTGGGCTCATCTCCGGTTGGTGTACCGACCATTTTTGTTACTTTCATTTTTTGTAATCCAGGGATTTTTTCAGTAATTGGCACGTGTACATTGTAATAATGCTCATCGAATGCTGCCTTATCTTCAGGTTGCTTGTAAAATGCGATTAATTTGACCATTGTTTATATTCCCCTTTACATTAAGTTTGATATTGGTTTCATTGCTTCAAATGGATTTTTACATGATTTACAATATAAAATACTTCTGCAGGCTGTCGGTCCAAATATATTATCAAGCGTGACATAGGTTGATCCGCAATAGGGGCAATCCACATGCCAAGAACCGTCTTCTGTAAAATGCTTTGGAGGTGGAGCAATACCAAACGCCTTTAGTCCTTTTTGTCCTTTTTCTGTAATGCGATCTGAAGTCCATGGAGGTGCAGTTTTAAATAATACTTCTACTGCTTCTACCCCCGCTACACTTTGGATTTGTTCGACCACATTCTTCTTGATGATTTCAAGTGCTGGACACCCTAAAAAGGTTGGAAGCATCGTAATCGATACATACGAATCATGTATTTCTACACCCTCGATCATCCCTAGGTCTACCACACTCACTGTGCTAATTTCAGGGTCCTGAACTAATTCAAGCGCTTCCATAATGTCCTTTTCAGCTACTAAAGTCGATTGATACATCTCTATTCCTCCTCACATGTTCTAAAAAATCTTACCAAGGAACAGCAGGATTGAGGCGATAAACCTCTGATAACGTACTTAACGCCCGGTCAAGTTCCTCAGTGTGTTCCCCTAAACGTCCATTTCGATCTGGTTGCTGTATGATATGCGATTCGATATGAAGCGCTTTCACTACTTCTTCAAGTGCTGCTTCCCATCTTTGTTTTAATACCGTTGCATCTTCAATTAAAGCAAATTCTTTAAAGCTTTGAGATGCATTACCATAAGAGAAAACATCACCAAAGTCAGCCATTACTCCTTCAATTGCTTTGTTCATACGCTCTTTAGCCTCGTCAGATGAAGACAATAATTGCGTAAACCATGTCCTCCAGTGTATATGATGATAAAACAATTCCATGCTAACTTTTGTGGCTACTTCAGCTAGTGGCTGATAGGTGGTTTTTTTCAATGAATCTACTTTCACTTTTTTTGCTAGCGTATAGAAATAATTGCGAACAACTGCATATGCCCAATCATATCTTGGTGTTTCCATATAGTAGCCTGCACCATTTTCGCGTTCTACTAATATACTATTCTTTCTTTCCTTCGCCGATCGTCCATGTGCTAGATCATCTATCTTTCCATACCCCAGCTCTTCTAGTAAACCGTAATACATTTTCGCATGACCCATCGTATCTTGACTGATGGAAGATGAAGCAACATCTTCTTCAATATGAGGCGCCAGCCCTAGCCATTCTGAACCGCGGTAAGAGAGGAGAAAGTCATCATCAGCAAGCTGAAATAAAAGCTCAGCAAGTGCTTCTTTATGCGCTGGTGTCATTTCCACTGCATTTGTGCTCATCTTACTTCTCCCCCCATGATAGAATCTCTTTTTCATCTAACATTTGTTGCTCGTAATGGCGCCATTTTTTCTTTAAGTAGCCATACCCTTTTGTTGTTCTGTATTCCTTATTATCTAACCGGTTCAACATCTGCTTTTCTTCATAATTTAAACCACGAATTTCTTTACGATTAACCACCCAAATATCTGCTACAGGTTCACGGCGCAAAAAGTTCTCTTGTGCCATAACCATAGCCATTTCAGCATTAGGGGCAAGCAAGCTAAATTGATGTTGAAAGGCTGCTTTTGATGTCTTTTTACTAAATACTTCGAATTCTTGAAAAAATTCATTACTACCCATCTGACTTCCTCCTTTAGCTAATCTGACCTAATGCTTCTCGCACCCAAGCATTATTTTCGTAAGATACGCGGCGAAGATTTAAGCGTTCCTGAGATTTAGGACCATTATTTCTCATGATTTCTTTTAATTTCGACCAATCAGGTTGTTGATAGGTCCATTCTTGCTTCTCTTCATCAAAACGGATGGTTGGATCAGGAATCTCTAAGCCAAGAGATAGAATTCTAGGTACATATTTTGTGAGGAACGCTTGACGCAATTCTTCATTTGTTTTTGGTCTGATTTTGTATTTGATGGTAATATCTTGTTTTGACTTGCCTACTTGGGAACTTGGGGGTCCGAAGAATAACAGAAGTGACTCCCACCATCTTGTCACAGCATCCTGCACCATTTCTCTTTGTTCCTCTGTTCCCTCTGCTAATGCCATGATAATCGCTTCACCGTGTTGAGCGTGGAAGACTTCTTCCGCACAAATACGATGCAATGCTCTCGAATAGGGTGCATACGAACTGTTAAGCATATTGGTCTGTGTAATGATAGCCGCACCATCTACTAACCAACCAATTAAACCTGCATCTCCCCAACTCGGTGCCGGCATATGAAATACATTATGAAATTTCAATTTTCCTGTAAAAAGATCCTGCATAATGTCATCTCGTGTTTTGCCAGTAGGCTTAAGTAAGTCTTCAGCGACACGCAATAGTAATTGGCCATGCCCCATTTCATCTTGTACCTTTGCCATGATGCCGAGTTTTCTTTGTATAGACGGGGCTTTAGGTACCCATTCTTTCTCTGGAAGCGCTCCCATAATCTCACTGATTCCATGCATAGAAATCAATTTAATTAATGCATTGCGATAATCTTCAGGCATCCAATCATCAGCTTCGATTTGTTCACCGCGATTAATCCGTTCCATAAACTGTTCATACTTTTGTTCTTCTGTTTCCGCTACAACTGAACTACTCATCTACCTTCCCTCTCTTCTTTGAGTTATTTTATATTTTATATAACGTTTATATAACGATATTATATATTATAGTTATGTTATAAAGCAAATTTATTTTTCTGATTATTCATTTTAATCTTTTCACAAGATGACTTCGACTTGTCGCTTATCAACGATCCTAACAGCTTTCCCTTCTGATCTCGGGATACTCCTTGGTGGATGTACTTTAACTTTCATCGAAACTAGACAGTTATTTTTCATGGAATGCTGTACTTTTTTCATTAAACCTAAAGTATATCCCTCTAAATCGACACCGTTCGATTTTTGATACATAAATTCATCCATTTCTACATGAAGTTCTACACTATCCAGTACCCCATCATTGAGTAAATGTACTTGATAGATAGGTGCCAATTCTTCTATTTGTAATAAATAATGCTCGATTTCAGAAGGAAATACATTTACACCGCGAATAATCATCATGTCATCGATTCGCCCTTTAATTCGAGACATTTTTTTCGTTGTTCTACCACAAGAACAAGTACCAGATTTTACTGAAGCTAAGTCTCCTGTACGATAACGAATAATTGGAAACGCTTCCTTCGTTAAACTAGTAAAAACAAGTTCGCCGATTTCTCCTTCAGCTACTGGTTCTAACGTATCAGGATCGATTACTTCTACCAAGAAATGATCGTCAGCAATATGCAGACCTTGTTGTTCTTCATGACATTCCATCGCTACACCTGGTCCCATCACTTCACTTAATCCGTAAATATCACTTGCCTTTATACCGAACAACTCTTGAAGTTTTTTACGCATACCTTCTGTCCAAGGTTCTGCACCAAAAATGCCATATTTTAAGGAACTCTTAGCTGGATCTTTGCCTTGCGCTTTCATTTCTTCTGCAATTTTCAAAATATAAGAAGGGGTACCTGCAATCACTGTCGGTTTGAAATCCTCAATAATCATTATTTGGCGATCGGTATTGCCACCAGATACCGGAACTGTCGCCATTCCTAACCTTTCTGCACCAAAATGAATCCCTAATCCCCCAGTAAATAGCCCATAGCCATAGGCATTTTGGAAAATGCCATCCGGTTCACCACCAGCTAAGGCAATCGCACGAGCAGCTAAATCAGCCCAGTTATCAACGTCATTTTGAGTATAACCAACTACCGTTGGTTTCCCACTTGTACCAGATGAAGCATGTACGCGAAGGACATCCTTCATCTCTACCGCAAACAAGCCATAAGGGTAGTTATCTCTTAAATCGGATTTTTTTGTGAAAGGAAGTTTACTTAAATCATCAAGCGTTTGGATATCATTCGGAGTAATATTTAATTCTTGAAACTTATTTTGATAGAAAGGGACATGTTCAAATACTCGATTCACAGTTTTCTTTAATCCTTCTAACTGTAGCACTTCCATTTCAGACTTACTAAAGGTTTCAGCTTTGTGTAGAATCATCTTTTTATCTCCTTATTGGTTATTGTGGCTTTTTCTTTTTGATAGCTACTCATATAAGTAAATTATTTTAATCGTTGAAACACCCCAATGAACAGTGTTGTTATGTGGAGATTGTGTAAGTATTTTTGTAAAAAAGCTTTTGAGCACCAACCTTCTATAGAAAAAGCCCGTTTTTAAAACGCTTTCATTTAAAAAACATATATAAATATAACCTTTTACAAGTTTACAACCGTAAAAAAGTTATATTTATTTTCACTTAAATTATCACATAATTTTTTAAATGTAAATAAAAATCAGATATTTTAAAATAGAGGTAATATAATTATAATAAGTCAAAAACATTGGTAATTAAGGTTATAACCGTAAATTATTTATTTCTAAAATATTTGACAAATCATAATTCTCCAATTATCATTCCGTATATAACATTATTAAGTTAACCGTATTTTTTTAGTTATAATTAGTATCTAAACTTTTATTGGAGGTTATATCATGGCCAAATATACGATTGTAGACAAAGAAACTTGTATTGCTTGTGGCGCTTGCGGTGCTTCCGCTCCAGATGTGTATGATTATGATGACGAAGGAATCTCTTTTGTCATTCTCGATGATAACCAAGGAAATGAACCAATACCTGAAGATCTCCTCTTTGACGTTGAAGACGCCATCGATGGATGTCCAACAGATTCGATCAAATTGAGTGATACACCATTTAACGGTGTGCCCGTTGAATCATAAAGAATTAATTGCTCGGGTACCTTGCGTACTCGGGTTTTATTCTTGTAAAATAGTTCGCTCACTTCGTAATATATAAACCCTGCTAATATTTTTTGTGGTCTTATTTAAATGGCGAATTATTTCTTGGTAGATTCAAGATACTGTCTGTTTTTCATCGCTTATACTTTCGAATAATTTTTTAAGAGCAACGATCTTTACCATTGTAATGATTAATAATCCAGATAATTTTAAATATAGTAAAATAAGTAATAATAAATTAATATCATTATATAATTTTTCTATAGTAAGAAACTATTAATTACGGGCTTCATTTATTTGGAACTTGTTCCAAAGATAAAAATTATACTCAGATCACCTTTTGCGAGGCACTCATTCCAGGGTTTCTTTCGGAGTTGACTTGCTAACACTTTTTGCGAGGCGCTCATCCGCAGTTTCCATTCTGAGTGATTTGCAAACACCTTTTGCGAAGCACTCATCCGCAGTTTCCATTCTGAGTGATCTGCAAACACCTTTTGCGAGGCGCTCATCCGCGAGTTCCTTTCTGAGTGACCTGCAAACACCTTTTGCGAGGCGCTCATACCCGAGTTTCTTGCTGAGTAACCTGCAAACACCTTTTGCGAGGCGCTCATCCGCAGTTTCCATTCTGAGTGATCTGCAAATACCTTTTGCGAGGCGCTCATCCACGAGTTTCTTGCTGAGTGACTTGAAAACACCTTTTGCGAGGCGCTCATTCCCGAGTTTCTTGCTGAGTGATCTGCAAACACCTTTTGCGAAGCACTCATCCGCAGTTTCCATTCTGAGTGACCTGCAAACACCTTTTGCGAAGCGCTCATCCCCGAGTTTCTTGCTGAGTGATCTGCAAACACCTTTTGCCAGGCGCTCATCTCAGGGTTTCTTTCTGAGTGACTTGCAAACACCTTTTGCGAAGCACTCATCCGCAGTTTCCATTCTGAGTGATCTGCAAATACCTTTTGCGAGGCGCTCATCTCCGAGTTTCTTGCTGAATGACCTGCAAACACCTTTTGCGAAGCACTCATCCGCAGTTTCCTTTCTGAGTAACCTGCAAACACCTTTTGCGAAGCGCTCATCCACGAGTTTCTTCCTGAGTAACCTGCAAACACCTTTTGCGAGGCACTCATCCCCGGATTCCTTTCTGAGTGACTTGCAAACACGCCTTCTTTTTAGAAAATGATTAAATACCGGCGGAGACAAATGAGGCCACCCAAAATATTGGGTGGCCTCGAAATTCTATATAGAAAAAGGTAATCTAGTCAATTATTGTCCATAATGGATATATAGCTCAGCACGTCGGAAAGGGGGTCCATAGGCGAGAGCGAAAAAAAATATGGATGGTGTGTATATTGGACAATAACTGCTAGAGTACTATCATCTTTTGATGATATTCCTTATTCCTGCGATATTATTTAGATAAATCTTCTTGTAATGCTTTTAAAAATTCAACACGGCTATTTGCAGGGCCGCCTTCTAATAGTGGATCAATCGTATTTACATATACTTGATCTTCTTTAAATGCCGTAATGTTTTTCACAATAGGATCGTTTTGTAAATCTTCTAAAGCGTTTTTCGCCTCTGCATTTTCACTTTCAGCAAATTGGATGAATAGGTGGTCTGGATTCATATCTGCTAACTGCTCAATTGAAAGTTGTGCTTGGTTCTCTGCTGCTTCAATCTCTGCTGGTACTTCTAATCCTAATTCACTATATAAAACAGGATTGACGAATACATCTTGTGGATAAACAAATACTTGACCTGCGCGGATACGTACAGCTGCTACTTTTTTACCTTCTAATTCTCCAGCAATAGATGCTTTTGCAGTTTCTACATCTTCTTTATATGCATTTAATACTTCTTCTGCTTTATCTTCTTTTCCAGAAATCTCACCCATTAACTTTAAGTTTGCTTCCCAATCAGTAGAGATATAAGAAACAGGAATAGTCGTAGCAATTTTCTCTAATTTCTCTGTTACATCTACAGGGAATTTAGATGTTGCTAAAATAACATCTGGTTGTAACTCAAGCACTTTTTCAAAGTTCGGTTGTCTTTTTTCACCGATAGATTCAGCTTTATCTGTGATAGAAGTATAAATTTCAGGAAATTCTCCTCCAACTGAAATAGCACCCACTGGATGTACATCTAATGCTAACGCATCTTCCATTGCTTCCATGGCACCAGTAATTACGATTCGCTCTGCATTAGCAGGGATTTCGTATGATTTACCTAAGTACTCAATTGTTTTTGTACCATCTTCACTGCTTTCTTCGGTTTTTGCATCATCTTCCTCTTTGTTCGAAGCATTTGACTCTTCACTACTACCTCCACCACAAGCGGCTAATACTAACATGATGAACATCATTAAACTAGCTAACATCCACTTTCTATTCACTATTATTCTCTCCTTCTAGTTCTTCTTCTTTGTTAGATTTGTTATAAATGTATTACTTTCATACTCTTCTCTGAACAATCCTTTTTCTACAAGTAATGTTAGCAGCTTATCGAAAAATAGTTGTAGTGACCTTATTGAACCACCTGGTAAAGCAATAAAACCATCCATTGCTCCTTTATCCAGCCAGTATTCAATCTGCTGTGCAGCCTCCTCGACTGTGCCGATGATTATCCAATGAGCCGAACTGATAACCTCTGGCCTTGATAGTAATTGCTGAACTGTTGGTTCATTTTTGATAATGTAATCTTTTAACAGTCCTTCATGTGTTTTGCTATACACTTGTCGATCATTATGCGGTATGTGCGCTGCAGTTACTTTGTCATCTTTAGCAAATCCACTCAGATCCAGGCCCAGTATACGCCGTACCATTGCCAATTGTTGCTCCAGACTTAGATGTGCAAAAGCATCACGATAAAGCGCTTTTGCTTCAGCAGTTGTATTTCCTAAGAAAAGTGATAATCCTGGTAATACAACAATATCATCAGCTTTTCTACCTTTTGACTTTGCACGATTGCGCAAATCTTGACGATAACTTATCGCTGATTCGATTGTAGGTGTGGCAGCAAAAATTCCTGATGCCACACCAGAAGCAAACTCACGCCCAGCATCAGAAGCACCTGCTTGAAATAATGGTAATTCTCCAGCAAGGTGAGCAGGTAAATTCAGTGGTCCTCTCACATCATAAAAATCACCTTGATAATCAATTCGATGAATTTTATCCTTATCAGCAAATATTCCTTCATCCCGATTAACTAATAAAGCTTCAGCAGGGTAGCTCCTCCACAACTTACGAATAACATCTACGCTCTCTTTCGCACGATTATACCTTTCCTCTGAAGAAGGCATGTTCTTATGGCCAAAATTATCTCCACCTTCAATGGAAGTGACAATGTTCCACCCTGCTCTTCCTTCACTTAATCGATGAAGTGTCTGTAATTGCCTTGCAATCACGTATGGTGGGTTAAAAGTAGTCGAAACAGTTGTGACTAATCCAATCTGACTTGTGTGCTCTGCCAGCATCGTCATTAACAATGTCGGATCTAATCCTCCCATCGCTGGTGAAACATTGACTCTTTCTGGATGCAAAAATAATGCATCTGGTTTGAATACAAAGTCCAACTTTGCTTCTTCTGCCTTTTTCGTCAGATCTATGTAAAAATCAGCAGAAAATATACGTTCTGCACTACTATCTTTTTTGCGCCAACCCCAGCCATTTAACCAAGTAGGTGATAATGATAACCCTATACAAAGATGCTTCTCACTCATTACTATTCAACCTTCCCTACAGTTGCTGCCACTAACATTCCCATATAAAAAACGATTTTCATTCAGAGATTCTGTTTGATAATGAGAATCATTTTCATTATAGGATGGAATGAAAAAAAAATCTAGTGTTATTTTGAAATTATTTGTTAATTTTTTCTTTAGCTCAAATGTAAAAAATAAAAGGTAGCCCGAACCAAGAATGGTTTTATAGGCTACCTTTATGATACTTAAAATCCGGTCTATCCTTCTAAGAATACTTCCTCAAGGCTAGGCTCATCTACCTCAATACGAAAAATATCAATTTTATATTGGTTAAAAGCTCTTACAATTTGAGCAATTTGTTCCTCCTTTTCTAAAGTTATTATTGTTTTCTCATCTTCTCGTTGTATCTCTTCACTCATATTATTTAACCATTGGATGACCGTATGTTCTTGATCTTGCGGAAAAATTGAATGTTTCATTGTCACAATCAGCTTCGACCGGTAATACGCTTTAAGTTCAGCAATTGTACCAAGTTTCTGTAGCTTGCCATCTTTCATAATTCCAATTCTGTTACAGAGCTTTTCAACTTCATATAAATTATGCGAAGTTAAAAATATCGTTTTCCCCATTTCCTTTAACTTAATGATTAATTGTTGAATTTCTATCGCAGATTCAACATCTAATCCCGAGGTTGGTTCGTCTAAAAATAATACTTCCGGATCATGAATAATCGCTTGAGCTAACCCTAGTTTTTTCTTCATCCCAAATGAGTATTTACCCACTCTTTTATTCGCATCTAAACCAAGTCCAACCCATTTTAAGACACGTAAACATTCTGCAGTCGTCACTTTTTTTCCAGAAATATTGGCAAAATATTTTAAATGAGCAATTGCATTCATATGATGATAGAATGCCGTATAGTCAGGCAATACTCCGATTCTTTTTTTCACTTCTTCATTTGGTACCTTTTCTCCTAGAATACTAAATGAGCCAGAAGTTGGTCGAAGAATACCTGTTAATATATTTATAAAAGTAGATTTTCCTGCCCCATTTCTACCAAGAAAACCGAAAACCTCTCCTTCTTCTACTTTTAAGTTTATCCCTTTTACAATATCGACTTTACCAAAGCGCTTTACTATATCTCTCGTTTCTATCACATTCATTTAACAATCCGTCCTTTTAAAAATAAAATAAGTCATACTATACATAACAGCAGCTTGTAAAAAAACGATAAGAAACTTAAAATCTTCGTCTTGCATATAGAATAGCGGCATCAAATATTTTAGATAGCTATACCATGCTGTAGATTCTAATATAACCATTTGAAAGATTGAAAAGGCCATCCCAAAAATCACACCAATAAACATTGTATATTGTGGACTCTTAATGACAATTGATAACAATAATGTAATAACGACAAGGTAAGTTAATAAACTTACTGTTTCCAAAAATAATCGCCCATCAAATGACTTAGAATAAAACAACGTTATTACATAACAGACAGTAAAACAGACAAACCAAAAAATCCATACTCCTAAAAATTTACCAAACAGAATATTTGCTTTGGATGTCTTCGTGACAAGAAAGCGCATCGTACGCTCACTCAATTCTCGATTTAAGACATCATGTGATAATGACATCACGAATAATGGACCAAAAAGTAGCAAGATTATCAGTAGACCACCCGCATACCAACTTGAAGTTTGTTCTAACTCCAGAATTGGTACTAATTGCTCCGTATACTTTGCAAAATAATAAGAACTGACTAAAAGAACAACAATCATAATAATCGATTTCACACTTTTGAATAATTGAAAGAATTCCTTCTTTGTAATTGCCATCAATGTTATTCCCTCCTTACGAACTACTATAATAGACTCACCTTACCTAATGAGTAACATCACCTTAATTCTACCTTAAATTTCCACAATCGCTTCTTAAAAATGATATGATATATGCGGAATACTAGCTAGGGGATGATAGAAATTGTATGATAGCAGACTATTAATAGTAGACGATGAACAGTCAATCTGTACGATGTTAGTGACGATTTTAAAAAAAGAAGGCTTTAACCATATACATACGACTGGCACAGCAGAAGATGCTTTATCATTATGTGAAAATAACGAGTATGATTTAATCCTTTTAGATGTGATGCTTCCATGTAAAAGTGGTTTTGACATCTGTCCAAGTATACGTGCGATCACTAATGCACCCATTTTTTTTCTAACGGCGAGAGCATCCGATCTAGATAAGTTATCAGGTTTTGCCTTAGGCGCTGATGATTATATTACTAAGCCCTTTAATCCACTTGAAGTCGTGGCACGGATACTTGCCCATTTACGTAGACAACAAACTCATTTACCATCAAAAAAATTAAAGCAATTCAACTTTGGCTCCCTTGAGATCAACATTCATTCAGGTGAAGTATATAAGAACAAGACAAAAATCGATCTCTCAGCTCAATTATTCCAATTACTCGTTTTCTTATGTAAGCACCCTAATCAACTATTCAGTAAAGGACAGCTTTATGAGCAAGTTTGGGGGGAGCCTTACTTAGGAGAAGATAATACGGTAATGGTTCATATTCGAAAGTTAAGAGAGAAAATCGAAGACAATCCTAGTGATCCAAAATGGATTGTGACTGTACGAGGGCTTGGCTATAAGTTTGTTAGTAGGGATACCCCAAAATGAGTATTCATCGACGTTTTATTACTCAATTTCTTTTGCAGTTGTTTTTTTATTTTATCTTCATTTCTTTTATTCTTTTAACCTTTACTGTTTTCTTTGGTTATTATTTATCAAAGGCGGAGATTGAAGGGAATGTTGGGAAAGCTGACGAACTATTTTTAGAGGATCAAATACAACTAAACAATGGGCATGTCACCATCCAATCAGAGTTAAAAGAGCTAGTAAAAAAGCAATCTGGATGGTTATTAATATTTGATAATAAAGGGCAGCTAATAAAGCATTTATACTCGCCTAAAGAGTTAGAAATGAACTTCTCAGCTTTGATAGATCATAAGGAGGATTACGATCGATATTATAGTTGGCAGTTATATAATGATAGTGAACAGCCACTCATTGTCATGTTTGGGCAAAGAAATAAAGCTGAGAAGCTCATTGATGAAATCGCCTCACATATGAACTGGACAACAGATGAATTGCAATTACCAAGGGATCTTCAACATGAAGTAATGAGTGTAGATGGATCCGTGTTTTTATCTACACTGGATGGGACAGTCTTGAATACCTTCAACAATGAGCAGAGACTGTCTATTAAAGAACTTTATCAATTAGGTAACAATAATAGCTTTTTGACAAAGAGTATTTCCAATCAGGAATCTAATAAGACACTCATTGTCTCTGTCCCTAATCCGATAAAAGAGGATGTTGAAGCAACAACGTTTATATATCATTTAAAATATCCACTGATCGCTCTCCTAATCGCTTTATTACTCACTTTTATTATTAGTGGCTTTTTATATTCGCGTAAGTTCGCATCACCTGTAACGACAGTGATCCAATGGATTGAAAATTTAGGGAATAAACAATATACGTCTCCTACAAATATTAGACATCAACAAAAGCTCTATAATAAGTCTGGAGTTATTAAGCATAAATATAGACTTTATAAAGAAGTAATGGAAACACTCTCTGCTGTAACCATCCAACTAGAAGAAAATGAAAAAATGCGAAAAAAACAAGCTAAAACAAGAGAAGACTGGATTAGTGGCTTATCACATGACTTGAAAACACCGCTTTCTTCTATTGTAGGTTACACAAAAATGTTAAATTCCGATCAATATCAATGGAGCCTAGATGAAAAAAAACATTTCATTGACACAATCGATGAGAAATCCCATTACATGATGGAGCTTATCGAAGACCTAACTTTAACTTATCGTTTACAGAATAACAGTTTACCTATTATAGAAGAATCAATAGAATTGAACGAAACGATACGTAGGACAATTATTCAGACAATGAATATGCAAGATGAGTATGCCTATACTTTTGATCTGCAATCAGAAACAAAGCAATTGATTATTTCTCTCGATCCTAAATGGTTCCAAAGAATTTTAGATAATCTCATTATGAATGCTGTGAAATACAACCCAAAAGGAACGACTATAACGATTACGACGCAGACGTTAGAAGAGAGATTGGTCATCATTACCATTGAGGATAATGGAATTGGTATGGACGATGAAACATTAGATAACTTGTTTGATCGCTACTATCGTGGGACAAATACGACTGATTCTTCTACTGGTACCGGATTAGGAATGGCAATCACTAAACAACTCGTCAAACTTCATGGAGGGTCAATTAAAGTACACAGTGATGTCGGTATGGGGACAAAAGTGAGGATTATCCTTCCCATTAATTAAGACACAACAAATTTCTTAGTGGATATGAATACTTCATTATATCCACTGCTTTTCTTTTTTAGCATGTACTTAAAACATCCTCTATAAACACAACTCATGCTGGGTTTTTACTAGAAGAAAACCAACCTATTACTGCGATCGCAAGTAATATGCCATAAAATATGATTTGCCAAAGGGCTGAATGGGCAAATCCTTCTGGTAACCAAGCAATGTCTTCGTGTGAAAGGACCATTACGAGTAGCTTAATCCCTACCCAACCGACAATCAGATAAGCGGCCCCCTCAAGGTTCGGACGTTTATGAAGTAAATCAACAAAGATATTAGCAGCAAAACGCATGAGAAGGACACCGATCAGTCCACCAATAAATACAACAAGGAAATGCCCTGTGTTCAGTCCACCAATATGACCCCAATCTGTTTCAGGTAAGGTTACACCTAAAGCAACGGCAGCTAAAATAGAATCAATGGCAAAGACTAAGTCTGCACATTCTACTTTAAATACAGTCCACCAAAACTCTTTCTGAGTAGCTTCTTCTATGACTTCTTCCTGTTGTTGAGAATGATTGTTCTTTTTCATTCTCAACCAAGTATATAGATTTTTAATTGACATGATTAATAAATATATCGCACCTAAGGCTTGAACTTGCCAGACGTTCACTAAGAAAGAAATAATAAATAATGACCCGAAACGAAGAACCATTGCACCAACTAGGCCATAAAATAAGGCTTTTTTCCGTTGTTTCTCAGGTAAATGACTGACCATTAATGCTAATACGACCGCATTATCAGCAGCAAGTAATCCTTCAAGACAGATAATAACGAATAATACACCTAAATATGGTAATAACAATTCCAATCCTTTCGACTCCCCTTTTTTGCATTTGCGTAACAAGATTTTGTTCACACATGAAGCAGTAGCAAAACAAAGAAATCCCATAGCGAGCTGTTCAGGATGGGCGGAGTCCCATGTTCTCTTCTCTAAACGGCAAATCTCTTTTATAATGTCTCAGGCAGTTACTGCATACTTATTTTTCCTAAATTCCTCGATTTCAACCTATTAATCCTCTATAAATTTGTTATTCATAAAATAATTTAGTAAATAACGGGTGAAAAACCATCCTCACTAAAGAAAGAGTAAAAAATAGTTAGACAATGGTTAAATAGATGAAATTGGCTACCAAATAAAAAAACGCACACAAATTCTGTTTTCATAACAGAATTGTGCACGTTTTAAGTAAAGCATTGTTATTCTAATCCATTAATGGTCATTTCTTTAACAGGTAAAAACATTTCACCTGTATTTAAATAGGTCATCTCTACTTCATCATCTTCTTGCAAATAGATCGCTAGCGGATTGTTTTCAGTAGAGGCAATGAAATTCTTACCATCTTCCAAAAGGAAGGATACGTTTGTTGATTCCCCTACTCTTTCTTTATATACCCTAACTACTTTTCCTGTTAATTGGACTTCTTCAGCACTAGAGCTTCCTTCAACACTTCCACTACCACGTTGTAGAGCTGTTTTATATTGCTTCAATGCATCATTTGGTGTACTAGCATAAACAGCAATTTCCGGATTCGCAGCTGAAACGATAAAATAGTTTTGCAAGAAGCCATTTGTATCTAATACCGGTGTTAACCAGCTTGCTTCACCATAGAAATTATATAGGATTGGCATTTTACCATACCATTTTTTCTCAATGAATTTCTTTTCGATAATTTGTAATGCCCCTTGAGAATCCATATAAGACTCTTCAAGATTCCCCGTATAATAAGTCGCTTCACCTGTTCGAGAGTTCGTCAAAGAATATCCTAGCATAGAGTCAACGCCCTCTTTCGGACTGGTGAAATCAGTGAAATAATACATATCGCCTTTTTCATCAAAAATAGGACTCACATTCGCTTCTGTACCTTCATCTGATGGTAACTTCACATCAGATTTTCCAAATAAACTATTCCAGTAGCCATTCACATATTTTCCGAAGTAGCTATTATGCAAGCTAACTGTCTCCGGCGAAACAGCTCCGTCAATAAAAGCAGGTACATCTTTTAATTTATATTGCTTAGCAGCTCCTGTTAACGGGTCAACCATCACTATCCCCAATGGATTAAAACCGTTTCTTGCGCTAATAAATTCACCATAGGTGCGAATATAAAAAGGCTTACCATCATCATCAATTTCTAATTGCACATCACCATAGAAAATATAATCAGGGTATTGCATTCGAATCTGGCGATAAATATCTTTGTTTAAGAAGGAAGATGGTGTATAAGCCATTTCCGATTTAATAAACTTTGGATTGGCACTAGAGTCTGTTGCACTTACAGTAAAATACCCTGGTGTAGTATCACCTTGTATCCATTTAAAGAAACCGGAAAATTCTACTGGTGCAATATACACATATTGCCCATCTACTTTTTGTATTTGTAAACTCCCAAGTTCATAATAGCTCGTGTTTGGCACTTGCCCAAAAGCTTTCTTCATTTTATTACGAGCAAAATCAGGCGGCACACTTGCTGGTGTTTCATTCTCATCAAATGTTTCAATTTCTTCTTCGACCTGCATTTGTGCTTTTTCAAATTTCTTATCTGCATTAAAGACAAATGCGAAAGACATATAAGCGATAGCTATGATACCTATTAAACCTAGTACTAATTTAACCTTACGTTCTATACCTTTAGCAAAGAAACCGCCAAGTACAGCTAACACTGTTAAACCGATAACAAGACCATTCATATTGCGATCTAAATTAGTGAAGTAGTAAATACTAAAGATAATAATAAAGAGGAGAATGAAGATAAAAAGGAACCCGTTAATTGAAGGGCTTTTTTTCTTTTCTTCCCCCTTTTGAAATAAAGATAAGATTGGAAACAAAATAACTGCGCTTACCACAGCGATTATAAGTGAGAATATAAATAGTTCTCCCATGGAGTATCCCCTTTCGTTATTGCAATGTTCTACTATGTTATACGGATCTACACGGAAATAGTTTCAGTCCTTTTTCATTTTTTTGTTATAATCAAGACTAATGAAATCTAAAATGTGAGGAAATAGTAATGTGAGAAAAAAAACATATCTTAAAATCCTTTTGTCGTTACTGTTACTTTGTTTGCTTTTATTCGGTAGCTATGAATTAATGAATGCAAGATCATATCAATTATTCGGAAACATAACAAATAGCATTGAAACCGATGAAAAAGTAGTTGCTCTTACTTTCGATGATGGTCCAACTAAAAATGTGGAACAGGTTCTTCACTTATTGGAACAATACAATGCAAAGGCCACTTTCTTTCTGATTGGTCAAGATATAGAGAAGTTTCCCGAAGAAACGAAAGCAATTATTGAAGCTGATCATCAAGTTGGTAATCATACATTTTCACATGCAAGAATGATTTTCAAGTCACCGACATTTATTAAAGAGGAAATTGATAAAACCGATGAACTCATCCATGAAGCGGGATATAAAGGCGAGATAGACTTTAGACCACCAAACGGCAAAAAATTAGTATTCTTACCTTATTATCTCAAGCAACAAGAAAAAGAAACGATTACATGGAATATTGAACCTGATACTTTTTTCACTACACCAGAGGAAAAAATCGACTATGTATTAGAAGCAATCCACCCTGGTTCTATTATTCTCCTTCATCCAATGTATGATCAATCTGGTGACGAACTTCAAGTGATCGAAGAAATTTTAAAAGCTTTAACGAAAGAAGGCTATCGATTTATTACTGTCGATGACCTACAAACATTAGAATAAAGTTTATAAAACTTTCGCTTCAAGGAGTTTTTTCACCTTTCATTCTATCTATTAAAAAACTTGTACTAAAATAAAGGGCTGGTATACCAATGACTAGATAAAGCCAGCTCTTTGGCATCAAAAGGTTATAAAAATAACTAAATAATACACCCCAGCTAAATAAAATAATAAAATAAGCTAACTTTTTAAAGACTGTTCTAACCTCCTGTTCTTAACCCTTTCAATATATCTGTATGTTGACAATATAGCTTTCTCCCATATTGACAGATTTCCTTATAATGTATATTCAACCATTTATCCATATCTTTTTGTTCATTTTTCTTGAAAAAGAATGTAGATAGTTGCTGCATGATTTGGTAAGATGCATAGTTATGTGGAATATCATTATTTATGGCTTGATGGATTAACCTTTCTAGCAAACGATGGTCTGAGTAATAGATGAGCTCGATTAATTTTGCGCGATACTCCAGCTCCTTCCCGCTTAAATTCGGATAATGTTTATAATCGTTGATATGTTGAGCTTCATGCTTTAAAAATGAAACGAGGTACTGATCTTCATTTAAATATTCTCTATAGCGAGGAAGTATACAATAGATCCCTTCCTTCGATGCCCATCCACCTGCTCCTATTTCTCCAAAAGTGGCATAGTCTAGCCAACCCAGCATCAAAAAATCATCGAGGAAAAATACTTGAACCGTTTCTATTTCATTTAAAAGTTCAACATCTACCTTTTTACTTTCTGTAGTTTGCCAAATATATGGACCATAATGTGGAAATGTCCTTCCTCCGACGAATGAATAGCCTTTCTCTTTAAATATTTGTCTCAGCTCTTCTTCTATTTCTTCCATCGACTGAGCATGGCTAAATGTTGATTTACCTAAACCTATTAATAGATCACTTTCCGCTTGAGAAACATCTTTTCTCCTAGTTAAAACATCTATAAAATAGCTGTGATAACAATTAACTACATTTGCTATCCACTTATCAACATGTTGAAAAGGTTCATTCTTCTGAAAGAAGCGCTGTTGATAACTTTTCAACATGGCTTCCTCTTCTGCAGTACGATGCTCCTTTCTTATTAATTGTTGATAGATTTGTGTGATCTCGCCCTGAATACAGAGTTGATAGAGTAAATGTGCCACCCGAAAAACCTCCATTTGCTGTTCTTCCTATGTGGGATTCGACATTATTCTTCTATTACCTTCATTATTCTTAATGGTTCAGTTCAACTATGGATCACCTACGGATAATCGTCGTATGTTGCTTCACCCTGTTTTCAAATGACGATTGTAGATTTCAAACGAATGATAGTAAAAACAAACGAGCAAATCTTTTCACAGTCTTTGCTCGCTTGTTGAGTATCTCTAGGATTTATTTGCTGCTCTCCTCATTATCCCCATCTACACCAAGCATCGTTTTTGCCATCTTCTCCATTTCCTCCAAGCCAGAGAGTTGAGCAAATTCAGCTACTCCAACGGCTGCTGCACTGACAAGTTCGATGATATGCTCTTTCATAAATGGCCATGTCCTGCCGCCCGCTTTTTCATAAGCTGAGATGACTGCATCTAACCCCTCTTCTCCAAAAATTAAATAATGAGAAGTAAAGTCTATAGATACATCACCGACAGCTACTTCAGTCCAGTCTATCAATCCTGTTACCTCTTTCTCTTTATTCACAAGAATATGCCCTGGATGCACGTCACCGTGAAGCAATCCTGTATGATTGGGCCATAGGCGATCATTCGCCAACCACTTCTGCCAACGTCTCCAAAGTTCATCTTTTACCCCATAAATCTCCTTTACCTTATTCATTCTTGAACTCATTTCCTCTTTTGCTTGGGAACTATTAAAAATTTTAATACCAATATCTTCTACATAGGGAATCGGCGTTCGGTGAAGTTCTGCCAGTATTTCACCTAACGTTGCGTGATACCTTGTCAAATCACTTTCCTTATCGAAGCTCCAAACATAGTTTTGTATCTCATGATCGATTGTGCCAGCTGGTATACCGTCTAATTGTTTGTAGGCCATACAATCATTCGTAAAAACCTCCCAATGCGGTGCTTTAATGCTCGTATGTTTATAAAGTACTTCAAGTACCGCATGCTCCTGTTTTGAACGAGTCATTGAATCTTCACGGCGTGGTATACGTAATATCCACTGATTATTTTCTTTATCCACAACATGTGCAACTAAGAAATCCATACCTGATTCATTTATTTTAATTTCTTCCTCATCAATCATTAATCCATGTTTGTTAGCTAGTCTTTTCACTTCTTTTTTATCCATTTTTATCTCTCCTTTATTTCACTTGTTTTATTTGTTGCTCTTCAATTTTAAAAATATGATCCGCCACTCTTTTCACGAAAGTTCGGTCATGACTTACCAGCAGTACAGTCCCTTCATATGCATGAAGAAAACTTTCCAATGCTTGTATGGCTCTTATATCTAGAAAATTGGTTGGTTCATCTAAGATGAGTACATTATTACTTCCTAAAAATAGCTGACATAATACAAGTCTGGTTGATTCTCCACCACTTAAGGTCATTACCGATTTCTGCAAGTCATTCCCTTCAAAACCCATAGAATGAAGGACTGTACGAACTTTACTTTCAGCATATACACTGTTTTCATTCATAAATGCTAAAACCGTTTGTACACCTTCTAATAAATAATTATGCTGATGATAAACACCAAATGATACATTAGGAGATAGAACTATTCCATCCCCATTGGAGACGATATGTTTAAGTAAAACCGTTTTACCGGAACCATTCCTTCCCTCAATGGCAATGATCTTTCTTAATGGGAACTGGAAACTGGCATGTGTTAATAATCGTTTGCCATCAACAGATAAAGAGACTCTATCTCCCATTATTGGGTATTTATTATGCATTTGAAGAATTTTTGATTGTGGGAAGTGGTGCACACGATCAACTTCCGGTGTCTTTACCTCTCCTAACTGATCTATTCTTTGTTCTATTGCCTTCGCCTGACGATGAATGTTTCTTTGACTTGTATCTTTTGATTTCGTCATGAACATTCGGTTCGCTTTTGCTTTTGCCTCTTTTTTCGACATTGAACGATTGGCTTGATTCACTTTTTCTGCTTGCTTCATTTTTTCATCCGCTGCTTGAATTAATCTTTGTTTTTCTTTCTTATATTGTTCAAATGCTTGAATATGCTGATTGTGAGCTAGTTGTTTCTGTGACTCATAGTCAGAATAGTTGCCCACATATTCTGTTACGTGTCCATCTTCAACTTCCCATATTTTTGTTACCAATTGATCGAGCAAGTATCTATCATGACTAATAATAATGAGCGAACCGTAATAATACATAAGCTCATCTATTAAAAAATCTATGCCTTCACTATCCAGATGGGTTGTCGGTTCGTCGATAAGCAATCCTTCATAATAGGTGGAAAAAAGTTGAGCAAGTTTTAATCGTGTCTGTTCACCACCACTTAAATGATTCACATCCTCATTTGGTACGGATAACCTTGATAATAACTCTCCGTCTGCTTGCCTTGTTTCCGGCACTTCTTTTTGCTCAAAGTAGCCAAAGTCAATCTGTTTACTCACACTTCCTTTTAAAGGATAGATATCCCCATACATAAGCTTTAATAGGGTCGTTTTACCACTACCATTCTTCCCAACAATCCCAATTCGATCATACTGGTAGACTGATAAATAAGGAATCTCTAAAATAATACGATCTAGATATGTCACCTCAATATTTTTTATTTCTAATGTTAATTGTCCCACGCTGCCACTTCCTTTAGTTGAGTGATTAAAGGAATGTGATCATAAAAAAACACAGACGCGCTCGGTTGTCTGTGTTTAGGGTAAACGTATATGGTGGTATTTGTTTTAGAGATAACAAAAAAACACAGACAATCTGCGTTTTCTGTTCGAAATTATCACGATGAAAACCATTAAAAATGTGCAGACTACTCCCGTTTACCCTGTTTATGAAAACAGAGCCTTTGAACATTATTCAATTAGCTGTTCAAAGTAACGTGGCGTAATCTCATACTTGCAGTCATTTTTAATGATCCTCCCTTCTTTTATTAATAATAACTATATTATGTTCTCCATAGATTTGTCAATCAGGCAAAAAATCCGGTAAGATACATAAAAAGGAGTGAAAGTATAATGGACTTTACCTTTACTTACCCAAAAGATTGTAGCAATGCACCAAAAAAAGAGACGATTAAAGAAATGATACATGCTTTTGCTCGTAAAGATCCCTCCCAAGTTTCTCACTATTTGTCAGAGGATATCCAATGGCAACGAGTGAACCATCAGTCAATCATTGGCAAAGAGAGCCTATTTCATTTCTTTGCTAACACTGAAAATAATCATGTTTTATCTCTACATATTGAGCGAATTATCACCCATGGAAAACTTGCGTCAGCGGATGGCACTTATACTATGTCAGATGGTTCAACATTTTCTTTTTGCCATATCATTACCTTCACAAGTGCCGGAAAAAATACAATTAATACTGTCAAAACCTTTTTAATTAAACACGATTGAATGATTGTGACAGAACATTAATTCTCGAAACATTACCTTTCCACAACATAATGTAATTCAACAAATTGATTAAAGGTTCTCGTGCTTATTAAAGAAAGATTGAATTGATAATCACCTGCCTTAAAAAGGGGAATGCCCTCACCAATGATTCTTGGTGCAACAGTAACAATCATTTCATCTATAAGATTTTCCTGTAAGAATGTATAAAGTAAGTCACCCCCACCGATTAGCCATATGCTTTTTCCCTCACCATTTTTTAAATGATCTGTAAATGCTTTAATATCTGGATGAATAAATTTTACATATTCCGTATCTTCATTCACTGATCGGGAGAACACAAAACATTCCTTATCCTTGTATGGAAATTCTCCCTTTTCTTGTTCCATTACCCAATCATACGTACGCTTTCCTATTAAGATTGTATCCACACCGTTGATAAACTCACCGTAGCCATTATCTCCTTCTGACTCCACACTAAATAACCAATCTAGCGAATCTTCTTTTGTTGCGATATAACCATCTAAACTTTGAGCAATATATAGTACTACTTTTCTCATCATAACCCTCCTAAAAAGAACAATTGTTCGTATATTTTAACATACATCTTCATTCATATCATCTACACCGAATAGATAATCATACATATTTAAATCAATTGATATTTAAAAATTTAAAATATTACACTTTTTATATTATTATTATAATTAAGCCAATTTTTTAGGAGGAAACCTATGTTTAAAGTCGGTAGCATTTTTATTCCTGTGTCAGATATTGAAAAATCTTCTTCCTGGTACGTAAAATACTTAGGTGCGACAAAAATTGACGTTTGGGAAGGGGGCGCGGGATTTTATTTACCTACTGGGTCAACTCAGTTAGCTTTAATCAAAGTGAATCGTCCACAACCGACGGAATTCACTATACAAGATAACCAAAAAAACGCCTATTATAATTTTGTCGTGGATAACATCGTAACAGCTCATCAGTATTTTAATAAAAATGGAGTCATAACGACTGATATTCAACATATGGGAGAGATGGCGTTCTTCGATTTTTTCGATATAGATGGTAATCCATTTAGTGTAGTAAATGAAGTAAAAGATTCACCGTATCATTCAGAGAATGTAAAAAGAATGCAAGAAAAGTAAGAAGGAAAAGAGGTTAGGATATCAGTATGCTAGCTAAGGATTTATCGAATGATTAGGTATATCTAACAGCTAATCATTCGGGTTTTTTGTAATTTATCTTTTTATATGAAGTAAATAGTGGACCGGAGCGGAAGACACTCGACTCCTGTGGGAAATAGAGGGGGAGCTTGTGATCCCGCAGGTAATGCCCTAGGAGGCTCAAGCCCCTCCCCGCGGGAAGCAAGTGTACGCGAGTGCAATGGAATTTTTGGTAAAAGAAGTTTTATAGATCATAATTTGTAATTGTTCGTTTTTGATTTTAGCTCATTTTGTTATGTTCCTACCTCCTTTATCCAAAAGAATCAGCTTAATTGAAAAACCCCTTTTAATGGTTTACTATTTATATAATGAACGTTATATCTAAAGGATGTGTGGGTAAATGAGTAAAAAGAAAGAGCAATTACTTGAAAAATCAGAGAAATTATTTGATCAGCACGGCTTTCATACAGTTGGCTTAAAACAAATTATTAAAGAATCTAATGTAGCTCTTATGACAATGTACAACCACTTTGCATCGAAAGAAGCGCTTATTTTAGAAGTATTACGTAGAAGAGAAGAAAGATATTTTGACATTTTAGAAAATGCCATATCCAATCAGGGCAACTTAGCTATTCGATTAGCCGAGGCACACATCAATTGGTTAAGAATAAACGGTTCAAATGGTTGTATGTTTCTGCGGGCTAAAGAGGAGTATTCTTTAGAACCTTCATTTAATGGTGAGATTGTCAGTTTTACTGAACAACATAAAAGACGGCTCATTGATTTTTTCACAAGTAAAGGATTGAATAGCAACGAGGCACTAAGGCTTGAATTGTTATTTGAAGGAGCTACCGCTTTGGCAGAAGTATTTGCTATAGAGACTGTAGCAACAGAATTTCATCATTCAGTATCGAGTTTGTTTTCGGAATAGAGGGTCTCGCTCTTTATTTCAAGAAAATATAATGAACGTTATATCTATTTGAATGAGGTGAATAAACATGAGAAAAGTAATACTACCTGGATTAGCAATGATTGCTGTCACATATGCACTTGCCCGCTTAAGTTATGGCTTATTTCTCCCAAATATCTCGAATACATTGGGCATGAGTGAAGGTGAAGCTGGGCTAGGGAGTTCCATTGCATTTATCGCCTATGCACTTGCTTTATTACTTTCAGCCTTATTGATTAAACATTTTGGCTACCGGAAAGTGAATCTCTTTGCTGGTTTTACAGCCGTTTTTGGACTACTAGGGATGGCTAGTGCGCCATCTATTTTATACTTAAATATAAGCCTATTTATAGCTGGTTTAGGTAGTGGATTAGCTTCTCCAGCATTAAGTCAAATGGTGCAAAACACTTTATCAAAAGAAAAGCTCGACCAAGGAAACACATGGATCAATAGTGGAACCAGCTTTGGTATTATTTTGACCGGACCCATCGTTATTTTATTGACTGATCATTGGCGATTAGCTTACTTACTATTTGCTGTTATTGCTGCTCTTGTATTGATTTGGAATCATTTTTCTCTTCCTCCTGATGAGAAAAAGGAATCGGTATCAGATAACAATATTAAATATCTATCTGCTATAAAAACAGCAAAATATTTATTAGTTGCTTCCCTTTTAATCGGCGGAAGTTCTTCAATTTACTGGACTTTTTCAAGAAGCTTCATAACTTCAAGCTATGGACTAGGAATCAATGAAAGTGTGATATTCTGGATTATCATAGGATTGGCTGGCATACTTGGAGGCGTTTCAGGAAACTTTATTCAAAAACTGGGATTGTCCCTTTCTTACCGATTACTTGTCTTTTTACTAGCAACGTCTATCTTTCTACTAACGATCCCAAGCGCTGTGGCTATTTACCTTTCAGCTGGTCTATTTGGCAGTACCTACGTTTTCCTCACGGGACTATGTATTGTCTGGGCCACGAGGATTTTTCCCGTTTTGCCGGCTTTAGGAGTAAGTTTATCCTTTTTCACACTGGGAATCGGGCAATCATTAGGTTCCTATCTCGCCGGTATATCCATTGAAATGACTTCCTATCCTTTTAGTTTCAACATATTTGCCGCCTTTTGCTTAGTCGCTATGTTTGTCACAACGAAGAAGAAGTCAACGTCATGAGTAGGATCTGCTTTTTCATAGGTAATCACCGCTACACGAAATAAAGAATAAGCATCAGTTATTGTTGCCTCAAACAATAACTGATGCTTATTCTTTGTTCAGAACTTTCATTCAATTCTAGAGTTGCTTAGTTAGAATGGATGTTACCATTCACACTATCCACTTTTAAACTCGCTACCCTTTGTCCTTTAGATTCTTCCAATAAGCATTCCTTATAAATTGGGTTATTTTTAAATTGTTCTAAGACTCTATGAAAATCTTTCTCCTGCTCGTATTCTATACACTCAACTAATTGCTCACTGTTGTTGGTTATTTTTATCGTATGCATACTCTTTGTTGTTTCCCCCACCTATTCTTATTTATTAATATTTATACTATTAAACTGTATATTTTCGTTTCCTCCTTATACAGTAACACATTCAACTTTTACTTTGAATGACATTTATAAGACAATCTTAACATTAATTTTAACAAAATTAATCAACTAACATCAAAATGCATATAATGAATGATTATACAAAGATTACTGGATTACTCTAACCCTTAAAAATCCTCCACAATAAAATGTAGAAGTAAGGCGACCTGATTAATCTAGTGATTAGTTGTCCATGTACTAGGATTATTTCTGCCATCCGCAAAAAAAAACCTATTATCCATGAAGGTAATAGGTTATCTCTAACAAGTTATTTTATTCTTCTTCTTCTTCGACAACTACCTCATGTTCACCTATATAAATGGGGCCATTGGCATGATCAATTCTAATCGGCCATTCATAAGGAACAGCCAGTCTTTTTGCTACTGTTCTCCAAAACTTTGTTGAATCTCTTTCGAACTCTTGGAAATCTTGCAATAATTCTTTATAAGAAGAACCATCGAACTGTACATACATCTCTTGTAATCTCATAAAAGCCATATGACGTATTTCTAATTCGGCTGCTTGCTCCATTTCTTCTTCTGTTGCTTCAGCAATAATCGTACCTGGAGGGGGTAATATGGTATAAATATTATCTATTTCCACTTCTTGGTCAACTGTTTCTACGTTTTTATTACGATTACGATTAAACATAAGCATCTTCTCCTATTATCTATTATCTCATTCATATTAGCTTAAATTAGAAACAATTGGAAGTGGAATTTTATTACGATACACTTCTAATCCAACTACATCATTCGAATTTTCATTTACCCAAAGAACGAGATCTCCAGCCATTCTACTAAATGTGCGAATAGTATAAGATGTGATTAACTCATCCTCTAGTTGCCAACCAGTAGGCTGAAGGAGAATCGATTCCTGTTGAACAAAAAAGGTTGCATGAAAAAAGGAGAAAACTTCTTCCGTTTCTCTTGAGCTTAATTGTGCGATTTTCTCTTTATTGATGAGATAATATTTTATTTTTTGTGGTGTATCTGAGAGTTTTATTCGTTTTCTTCTATATAAATCTTGGATAGCCGGATACCCATTCTTTTGGAGATGCTTTTCTATAATGATCCTTGATTCTGGTTTCAAATGAAATAAATTCATTTCCTTTACCCGTCCAGCAATAATGGTTTCTTTTATTTCCTCATAATGAGGAGCAGCCATCTCCATCACAAGCAATCTCGCCTGTTCATCAGGTATTGGATAGACCATCATACTAGACTCTTCATTAATGATATCGACGGCGGCGAATAACTGACAAACAGCACTCATCGTTTTCGGACTTTTCTTTACAATTATTTTCCTCATTCTGAAATCTTTTATTTCTCCCTTATCTATTGAACAAGGATGTCCTTCTATTTCAGTTAGCCAATTAAACATCGGTACTCCTTTCCATGGTTTATTGAATATGGCTATCCTTCAATTTAATTAAAGCTTGAATACCTTCACGCCGACTTCCACATTCAAGAACGCCACATTACATTTATGATTATTACCTGTTTAATACTGCAATTAACATCCGGTGTATCACATCATGGTCCCGAGTGTCATGTAACTGATAGTTTCCCCCTGGAAGTGTGTACCATTCATCCGCATCTACATAAGTAATCGCAAGAGTGAGGTTACCTTCTTTGTCAGATGTCGTTCGTAATTCAAGATCCCCACTGATGACACCAACCTCAGTAGTCATAACACCATGAGTTGCCTTAAACACAGATGAGATTGTATCCATTTAATTGACTCCTTTCATTGGTTGATTGTTTAATAGGAGCAACTATTGAGCATTCCTTGAAGAGCTGTTTTTTCAGAACTCTGCAAATGCAAACTCCAATTGTATTTTGTATTGATCCACATTTTAGCATAAGCACAATTTGCACCTGCACGAGGTGGTTGCCATGTGGATGGATCTTGGTCACCTTTGGAACGATTGGAGCTGGCTGATACTGCGATGAGTTGTGGTCCATTGAGGTCATTGGCGAAGTCCTCTCTTTTAGCAGTTGACCAACTGCTTGCCCCAGAACGCCATGCTTCTGCGAGTGGAACGACATGGTCAATATCTAATTGTGAGGGGTCATTGAAAGTGATGCCATCATAATAGCTATACCATTTACCTGAAGTCACTGGACAATTACCACTATAATTGTCGGCATCACGCTTAAGGATTACTTGTCTTGTATCACAACCATCCCCTTGACTAATCCAGTGAGGGAATTTTTCTCGACTATAGCCACTCATGGATCCCTCATTTTGTACATTTAACGAATTAAGTTGTGCTTGGGTAGTAGATTTGGATGGCAAATCTGGAGGCAAAGCAGAAGCAGGTAATAAATCATACTGAAAAACAAGCAATGATAAAACAAGAAACAAAGAGAACAGCAACGACTTTTTCAACATAGAATTCCTCCTCATTATAATGGTTGTCTATATCAACACTCTAATAAGAGCTGCTAATACCAATCTTAGATAGGACTTTCTATGAGTTTTAGCAAGCAATAATCACTTTGAAATAATTATGTATCTACTTATTTATGGTATATCATAATTAACATCAATTGAAGTTACAATATTATTAATATTTTGTTAATTGGACTTCTTTGAAGACTACATACTAGAGTTGAAAGATGTGCTTCTTCGAAAGATAATAAGCAAATTAGAATGATGTGTGGGGAAATAGGGGTATGTCATGTTGACACACAAAATCCACAAGAAAAGCAGTTGAATATATGGTATAAATCCCCGGAGAACCAAATCTTTTTGTTCTTCCTTATTAAAATTGGGGTCGATAGGTTATCATTTATATGAGAGCATTGGTTTCTCTTTATACAACGCCCTCACCCCTTCCTATTTTTTCAAACATAAATGCCGTAATCTCCTCTCACCTAGTAACTTGTATCCAACTACCGATCCCACTGATAGTAAATAAAATTTCCCTCTTCTCCTTGCATGACAAAGTTATTTCTCTCTAATACTTTTTGAGAAGAAATATTATCTTTCGTTGTTTTGGCCAAGAATTGATTGATTTTCTTATTTTGCTGTAGAAGAATTTGCAATGCATGACTCGCTATCCCTTTCCCAGTGTATGTCTCACCTATGCGATAGCCAAGATAACCCTTTTTCTCTCACCAGTCTATATCTACAATATTTATTCTACCGACAATTTCATCTGTTTCATTTCTAATAAGATAGAATAATGATTTATTTTCAGCTTGCTCCCCTAATAATTCTATTAAGACTTGTAGGAACTGCTCATATATCTCATAACTTACAGGTCTAGGTGGAACACTTTTCTCAAAGAATTGTTTATTCACTTTTTCAAATTTGAACAGTTCTTTTGCGTCATCATTAGCAAGTCTTGTCAGTCTATATGTCATCGTATAAGCTCCTCATATCGTTTCATTATCTAATGCTGCCACGATTGCTTGGCCTGCCACTTTTCCTGTAAAAAGACAGCCACCAACAAACGTTCCTTCTAATGAGCGATAGCCATGCACTCCACCTCCGCCAAAGCCGGCTACTTCTCCTGCTGCATATAAGCCGTGAACAGGGGATCCCTTTTCATTTAACACCCTTGCTGATAAATCGGTTTGCAAACCACCTAGTGTTTTTCTACTTAAGAGATTTAAACGAACGGCAATAAGCGGGCCGTTTTTTGGATCAAGAATTTTATGAGGCTTAGCCACTCGTATTAATTTATCCCCCAGATAGTTTCTTGCTCCTCTAATAGCTGTCACTTGCAAATCTTTTGTAAAAGCATGATCAATCTCACGGTCTCTTGCTTGAATTTGTCTCTCAATTTCATCCACACGCAGCAAATCATTGCCAGAAAGTTTATTCATTGCAGTGACAAGATCACCTAGTTGACTAGCAATAACAAAATCTTCCCCTTTATCCATAAATGCTTTTACAGGCGTTGGTACACGTTTTAATGCTCTGCCAATCACTTTACTAATGCTTTTACCCGTTAAATCTGGATTTTGTTCGGAGCCAGATAAGGCAAACTCTTTTTCAATTATTTTATGAGAAAGAATAAACCAAGAATAGTCATAGCCTGTTTTTTTAATTGCCTCTAGTGTACTAAGTGTATCAAAACCTGGATAGTTAGGCGCTTGAAAACGTTTTCCATTTGCATCAAGCCAAATAGAAGATGGTCCAGGAAGAATACGAATCCCATGGTTCTCCCATACAGGCTGCCAATTCTTAATTCCCTCTGTGTAATGCCACATGCGGTCACGGTTCACAATCCTTCCGCCTGCTGCCTCTGTAACCGAAAGCATCCTTCCATCCACATGTGCCGGAACTCCAGAAATCATCTGTTGAGGTGGCTCTCCAAGTCTACTTGGCCAATTTTTACGAATCAGCTCCATGTTCGCACCGATTCCTCCGCTAGCGACTAAGACGAGTTTTGTATCATATTTAAAGCGACCCACTACTTCTCTATTACTTCCTTCCCCACGTTTCGCTTGGCTAGCCTTTAATACGGAGCCACTTAATCCAACAATCATACTACCGTCTGTTATTAATTGCTCCACACGGTGACGCGGTTGATATTGGACCAAGCCTTTTTTCATATGTTCCCGTACTCGGCGTTCAAATGGCTCAACGATTCCTGGACCTGTTCCCCAGACAATATGAAAGCGTGGTACAGAGTTACCAGGGCCATCAGCTAACTGTCCCCCCCTCTCTGCCCAACCGACTACTGGAAAAAAACGAACCCCCATCTTGTGTAACCATGCCCGCTTTTCTCCTGCTGCAAATTCAACATAAGCTTTAGCCCATTGCAATCCCCAATAGTCCTCATCTTCTATCCGATCAAAGCCAGCTGTCCCCTGCCAATCCTGCCATGCTAACTCCTTAGAATCCTGGATTCCCATTCGACGCTGTTCAGGGGAATTGACTAAAAACAGTCCACCAAATGACCACCATGCTTGGCCACCTAAGGATGCTTCTGGCTCTTGGTCTAAAAGTAATACCCGCTTCCCACCATCCGCTATTTCTGCCGTTGCCACCAAACCAGCTAATCCTGCGCCAACCACAATCACATCGTAATCCATTGAACTTTCCTCCATTCATCCATTTATTTAGTTATAATGACTGTTTATTGTTTGTAGGGCAAGTTAACATACTTTTTTGTTTCGCTTCATTTAAATCTATCTCGGGATACGCTCTTTCTACTAATCTATATGTTTCTACTAATATTTTTTCAAGTTCTTGTAAATCTTTCATAGTTAATTGCCCTATATGAATTTTCTCTATCCACTCGAGAAAATTTGATGGTTTAACTTTCAATGCGTTGACCGATTTCCTTAACCATACAAAACCAGGGTGTTGAATGAACTCTTTATTCAATACAAATAATAATATTAAAATATTCTTTTCAACTGAAAAAAGAACTTGTTGTAACATATACCAATCATTTCGCGCTAGTAATCCATATCTACTATGCCAGCTATTTGTTACTTCTTTATACTCTTTAATCAAATTTATTGTGAGTGCTGTTGGATATCTATCAATTTGTCTTCTTGAAGCTTTAAATATGTCTTTACCAATGAGTGGAATACCACTTTGTAGGCTTGCAAGTAATACTTGTTTTTCAATATCTGCTTCTTGCTTGATTAGAAGGTCATCGATGATCCGCTGAAAAGTTATCGTGCGAAAATTACTTATTTCATATTTTACGTTAGAGACTATATACGATTCGGACCATTCTTCATCTTCAAATGGGAAAAAGTCGAGAACTTTACCCCCTCTTTCCTTTATTGGGTAAAGTCGTTCATCATCCGTATGATCTTTATTCCATAAGACGTTGATTTCAATATCGGAATACTCGTCTTCCCTACACGGGAAACAGATTCAGAAATATATACTATATCAGCATTATTCTTCGATAATATTCAGTTACTTTTTTAGCCTCCTCGATCAAAATCATGCATACCATTCTTTTACAAATTTTTATTAACAAACCTTAAAATACTTCACTATATACCAACCCCTAACATTCGTTAAATAAAGAAAAAAATCCTGCTTTCACAGGATTTCTTCTTCTATGTTAAAGTTTAAAGCGACCAATTAATGATTGAACCTTTGTCGCTAAGTTATTTAAGTGTTGTGCACTTTCAGTCACATTTTCCATCGAACCGCTTACTTCTTCTGCCGATGCAGATGTTTCTTCAATGCCCGCTGCTGATTCTTCTGTCACAGAGGCGATCTCTTCAATTGTACCGTTCATTTCTTGACTATTTGCTGTAATATCGTTAAGATTTTCTGCAATTTGAGCAATACTTTCTCCCATTTCTTGCAGTGATAGGCGGATATCATCAAATGTTTGATTGGTTTCATCCATTTGCTCTTTTCCTTTTTCAACCTCTGTATATCCCGTCTGCAAGGAAACAACGACTTCTTTTGAATCAGATTGGATGGTCATGACAATAGATGTGATATCTTGGACAGATGCTGCCACCTGTTCTGCTAGTTTACGAACTTCTTCTGCAACAACGGCAAACCCACGACCATGTTCTCCCGCTCTCGCTGCTTCAATAGCAGCATTTAATGCAAGTAAATTCGTTTGCTCAGCTACTTCTTTTATCACAGCAACCAACTTTGTGATATCTTGTGTTTGCTGATCCAATGTTTTCATTTTTGCTGTTGTTTGGCTGACAATGTCATGAATTGTCTCCATTTGTTTCGTTGATTGTTGCATATTTAACGTGCCTTTTTCCGTCATAACAAAAACATCTTTTGTCTTTTCTTGAATCCATTCACCATTCGCATTGGTCTCATCAATCTTTACAACAAAATCATTCATAAAGGAAGAAATGTCACTCGCACTTTTCGCTTGTGCTTCTGAACCATACGCAAGCTCCTCCATTGTTGTAGCAATCTGTGAAGTACCTGCTTTTACTTCTTCAGAAATTAATTTCAATTCCTCACTTTTGGCTGTTACTGTGTGAGATACATCTTGAACATCAACGAGAAGCGTTTTTATTTGTTGATTCATCTCATTCGTTGCTATTACAAGGTGACCAATCTCATTTTTATGTTTAATAGGAAGTGGTTCATGAGTAAAATCTCCATCTGCCATACTTTTCATTCTGCCTACTACATCATGCATCGGCTTTGTTAAAGCTCGGGTAATGAAGTACGAAGTAACAATTGCTAACAATAAAACCACACCAATAGTAATTAAATTAGGTAACACGATTGCTTCCCCTTGTTTTTCTAAATCCCTCGTTTTGACTATACCGCCTATAGTCCATCCGGTTGTAGGATTCTCAATATAATGAACAATTTCCTCCTCTAACTCAATACTTCCAAGTGATTGTTCATTAGAGTCTGTGGACAAATCTAATGAAGCGGCTTGTCCAATAAGTGCTGAATCAGGATGAGCAACATATTTACCAAAAGAATCGACAATCATGCCATATCCTGTGTCACCTACGTCCATTTTATTGACCATCTCAATTAATGTGTCAACAAGTACATCAGCCCCAACAACACCTACTAATTGATCATTTTGGTAAACGGCTTCAGAAATCGTTATAATCGTTTCCCCTGTACTACCATCTTTGTATGGTGCTGTCCATACGGGATCACCTTTTACATTAACTGCCTCCTTATACCAATCTCTTTGCTTTGCAAGGAAATCATTCCCTAAATCAGCTTCAGGATAAATCACCACTTCACCCGTACTCTCACTAGCTGAATAAAGGTTGATAACAGAGTCTGTTGTTTCTTGTGTTTCGCGGAAATAGGCTAATACCTCGTCATTGTCACCTTCTGAGGGAATGATGTCCTCATTCATCGTCATTCGAGTCATGATTTGATGTTTCTGAGTAAAGAACATCTCAAAAGTATCATTTAAACTCGTTAATTGTTCTTCTACTTTTTGGTTGAGGATCGCTGTCGTATTTTTAATACTAAAATGGTAACTAACATAACTAACCGTCATGACTGCAATGATAATTAGCGCTAAGAACGGCAGCAATATTTGAAATTGAATAGTGGATGTTAAGCGGTTTAGGAATGAGTTTTCCTTCCCCTTTCGATCGTATAACTTGCCCATAAATATTCCCCTTTTTATCTAAAATGCGTGATTAATGACCTATCAAAAATAAATAACCACATCTTTTGTCCTGTTATTTTTATCGGCAGACTAGGATATCCTTTCATGTTTATCTATAATGTCAGAAAATTTAGTTTATTACTCTTATAAAGAGGTGTCACTGGAAGAATGAACATGATTCAAGTTATATTAGTAGAAAGTAATATGGAATAAGGGGACATTCGAATGAAAAAGAGCAAGTGGATTTTATTTACACTCGTTTTGTTTATAGTGGGCATCTACTTTATCGCTATGAATAAAGAAAAAAGTATCTCCATTGACCAAACAGGACAAGTTCAAGCAGTTGTTGACGAAACGAGTCGTGGGAAGGCTCAAGTTGATTGGCGCTATGTTTCAGCTATGGCAGAAGTGAAGTATGGCATTGAAGAAATAAGTAATGAGGAAATAAAACAACTGACAAATCAATTTATTACCGAAGAAAATGATGATTTTAAAATAAAAGAGATTGATAGAGTATTAATCGAAAATGAGTACAGCCAAGAAGAAAAAGAAGAAGTGAAAAATTACTATAATCAATTAACAGATCAAATTGAAGCAGCAGACAATAATAACCTAAAAAAAATGCAACGAAACTTTATCAATGATATTGAAGCAATTGCAATAGAAAACTATGAAACCTATCGTATCCTGCCATCAATTACGATTGCTCAAGCCATACTTGAATCCGATTGGGGTAGATCAACCCTCTCATCCGAATATAATAACTACTTTGGCATCAAGAGCCATAATTGGGACGGAGAATCAGTAAACCTAGAGACGAAAGAGTACTATGATGAAACAATTGAGGATGCTTTTAGGGTATATGATCAAATGGAGGATTCCGTAAAAGATCACGGAGAGTTCTTAGCCACTCACGATCGCTACAAAAAAAATGGGCTATTCAATGGCACAACTTATATGGAGCAAGCAGTAGCATTACAAGACGCTGGATACAGTACAATTGAAAATGAACAAGGCGAAAAAATCTATAGTGACCAATTGGCACAGATTATTCAGCAACACCAATTGCAATTGATTGACAGTAAAGTATATCAATAAAATCCATTTAAAAAAAAGGATGGGCGAAAACTACAAATTCGCACACTAAATATGTACGAATAGATATTGAAAAAACTCCCTTATAAGTAGCATCTTTATAATCCCGGTCTACTTATAGGGGAGCCAATCTACTTAAGTTTCAACCAGGTTCTTAGTCTGTCTTCCCTCTTTCTTTCAGTTCTTCAAACCGTTTGTTTTTAAATGCACTTGCATGTTGAATCGTTACATCTGCTCTTACTTCTACCTCACTTTTAGCTAAGTAATTTTCCTTGTCCTTTTCCCAGCTTTTAAAGTCATTACGATAGAGAATATGACCCAGGTCAAGAAAGTCTATGCCTTCCTCTACCCCTAATTGGAATAGATCTTTAATTTCCTTTGACAAGTTTTCTTTTGTTTCTCTAAGTAACTGGTTATATGTCTGGTCATTTACCTTATTCCCAAGACTCGCTTTTACTTCTAGTTGTACTTCAAATTGATATTTGCCCTCTTTACTATCTACAAGTTTCTTCTTCGTCTTGATATTATCAATAACAATAATCGTTTCCTGATTTCCCCCATCAGGCACTTTCAATGAAGACCTTTCTGTACCCTTGGATACCCACCTTATGCCTTTAATTGTATCTAAATTAAAAAAACCTATATATTTAATATCTTTAATAAAAAAGGCGCCACTATAAGTCAATTTAGGCTCTTTCTTTTCGTTACTCCTCCATTGGCTCTCTGTGATTGTGATACCAGGTAAATAAGTCGTTTTCCCAGGTTCAAATATTTCTCTAAAGAATTGATAAAGCTTGATCGGTCTTACCATTGTACTTTGTTTACTTGAACGATCCGGATGATGTAATAAGGTTTCTAGAGAAGACTGTTTAAATAAACCTAGTGTGGACAACACCTTATCGATTGGATCTTGGGTAGCAAATATCCAAGGCGTTTGCCTATATTCATAATATCTCGTCAACTCGTCCAACACATGGTCAAGACCCTGATTTAAAATCGCTTCACTGACAACTATTGTTGAAATATGCGAAAATATAATAACTTCCTGTTCAGATTTATATAATTCGAAATACGCATCTAATAATGTTTCTCCAGAAGATATAGAAATATATGTTTGAGCATAGCTTGTTTCACCCTCGGTTTTTGCGACAGAATCAAGTCCAACAAGTTGTATATATAATTGGTATTTTCCATCTTTAAAGTCTACACCTAAGGCAGTTGCAAAATTCAAATTCTGTATTTCTTTCATGTCAGACTTACAGGATGCACATGTCACTAGGAGAAGGAGACATAATAACGAAAGGAAGAGCTTTTTCATTTGCTCTTTCTCCTTATACTTGCAATCCAGTTTTCATTCTTTCTTCTGCGAAAAGGATTGACCATGAAAGCGGACAAAAACTCACCAAAATTCAGAGATGTTATCGGCTCTAAATAAGACACTTTAAACGATTCAAGTCTTGTTAAGTAAACAACAATACTGATGAAGCTTAAGGCAAATCCATAAACGCCTAAAAAAGTAGAGAAAAGCATCGTATATAATCGGAGGATCGTTACAGTACCAGTAAGCGATTGATTTACTAATGTAAAAGTGGCGACTGCCGCCACAGCGAAAACAACAAGCAATGTTGGAGAAGCAAGCCCTGCTCTAATTGCCGCATCTCCAATAATTATACCCCCTACAATAGAAATCGTTTGCCCTAAGGCAGTCGGCATCCGAACTCCCGCTTCTTTTAGTAATTCAAAAAGAAGGAGAATGAGAAACGATTCTAATGGTAAGGAAAAGGGTAATCCATGGCGCGAAATGACGATGGTTGCAATTAAAGGATAAGGTAGTTGGTCAATATTAATATTCGAGATAGCAAGGAAGAAAGACGGCACGAATATAGCAATAAATAAACAAACTACTCGAAGCAATCTTTGAAAGGCAACAATATAATAAGGAAAGTGAACATCTTCAGGAGATTTGATTATTCCTAATAGGTTCATCGGCCCTATTAATACCGTAGGTGAGCCTTCAACAATGATAACAAATCGACCTCTAAGTAAACATTGCGCTGCAAAATCCGGCCTCGTTATATAATCTAAAAGAGGAAAGAGCGAAAATGTCTTATCTGATATCCATTGTTCAAGTTGCCCCGCACTAATAAGGCTTTCTACATCAACTTTTTCTAATCTTTTTCTCGCTTCATCAATCACATTTTGCTTAGCCTTGCCCTCTAAATAGACAAGCACTGTTTTTGTTTCTGTTTCACTTCCAATTTGAAAGACTTCACTCTTTAACTTTTCTGTTTTAATTCTTTTTCTAATCAGAGCCATATTTGTATGCAATTCTTCCGTAAATCCGTCCCTTGCACCTTTTAAGGCAACCTCCGTTTGTGAATCTTCAGGTGAGCGATGTGGAATTTGAGCGATATCGATAGCAAAATAATTCCTGCCTCCGTTTACATAGAAGATGACATAACCACCTAGTAAATGACTCACCATATCCTTTGTTTGATGAATTTTTAAAAATGTTGGCCATTGTGATGCCATTTCTTTCGAGCGGTATCCTTCATTGAAATAAGTCACAATCGCATGTACATAACGGTTATATTGTTCTCTACTAATCATTCCATCAGCGTATAAGGTGAGGACATTTTGTTGTGTAACCAAATGGATATCTGATGTCTGATTAAATAATTCCTCTAAATGCCGACTGTTTAGCTTTCCGGTATCTAAAAGTTTATCTAATTGTTTATATTGACTTTCCACGGTCATACTCTTTTTCACCCTTTCGGCTAGGAAGATAGCTGACGAACAATAGAATAATGGTCATAACCACCCCAAAACATAGGGCAACCTTGTAAAAATAATATTTAATGATATGAAAAACAAGAATATCGCTCGTCTGTAAGGAAACGATGCCATATAAGATAAGAGCTGTTAAAGTTATGAGAATAACCTTCCACCACTTTTTTTGAATATGGATTATTTCCGGAATAAGAAATAAACAAAGTGAGACTCTGATGGTTACACCACTTAATAATTGAAACACAGCTAAAGCATCCACATGAGATATTAAATCCCCAATTGATACAAGTCTCCATTGTTCAAATGCAGGAAACCGCATATTAGCAGCCATACTTGGACCAAATGATGTTAATGAACCAATGGTTGGTCCCATAATAAGCATCGTTAAAACAGTTAATAACAACATTAAATACCAGTATGGTATCTTCTTTTCAAAATAGTGATGAATGATAAAGAAGATAAGTAAATCCACACTCCCACCTAGCACGATGATTACACCTTCAATAACAGAAGCGTCTTTATCAGCAAATAACGGCAAAAGATAGGAATAATCTTTTTCCTCTAATGTGGCAATCGCGACAAACATACCTAATCCCCATACAATAGGCAAGAGAATGGTCGAAGTATAGATGATCGTTTTTATGCCTGAACTGGCTGCCCACACACATAACAAAATAAAGGGTAGGGCGACAATCCATATAGGTGTAAATGGTAGGAAAAAAATATGCACTGATTGGATCAAATCAAAAAATGAAACAATACCAGCAACACTAAAATACAAGAGAAACAAACTCATAATACTATAGGAAAGAAATGTCCCAACTCTTTTTTTCATCCAAAGGAAGGTATGTTCGCCAGCTTGATTTTTAGATAAGATGATCTTATATAAAAATATCCAAACAAACATAATACCGTAGGCGATTAAAACGCTTAACCAAGCATCTCGTTTAGCCAAACCCAACAAATGGGGTAAAATGAGCACATGATTAGATATGCCTATAAATAAAATAATGACAAAAGCAAGTTGAAGGCGAGAAAACTTCATTGATCCACCCTCTCTATCTTCCATAAGATATTGGTATTATTTGTTTAATTGGCTAGCTTATTCCTATAAACTTAAATTAATATTCAGTTGGAAGATACATGTTTTTTTGGTGGCTTTAATTGTTCAATCACAAAAAAATTGGAGTTACATTGCAGAGGAGAGGCCTAAACAGAAGACTAATTGCAACAATAAGTGAAATTACTTGTGTGGCTGAAGGGAATGATTTTTTGAACCAGGGTCACGCGCAAACTACATTTGCAACGCTTTCTTTTCTGTTTTCGGATTTGTGTATGACTTGCTATCTCCTTTTGCTTCGCTCTCATTTTGGTTTGCTCTTCTGAGTGACTTGCTCTCTCCTTTTGCTTCGCTCTCGTTTCGGTTTGCTCATTTGAGTGACTCGCTATCTCCTTTTGCTTCCCCCTCATTTTGGTTTGCTCGTCTGAGTGACTCGCTATCTCCTTTTGCTTCGCTCTCATTTCGGTTTGCTCATTTGAGTGACTCGCTATCTCCTTTTGCTTTGCTCTCGTTTGGGTTTGCTCTTCTGAGTGACTCGCTCTCTCCTTTTGCTGCGCTCTCATTTTGGTTTGCTCATCTGAGTGACTCGCTATTGCCTTTTGCTTCGCTCTCGTTTTGGTTTGCTCATTTGAGTGACTCGCTATCTCCTTTTGCTTCGCTCTCATTTTGGTTTGCTCATTTGAGTGACTCGCTATCTCCTTTTGCTTCCCTCTCATTTTGGTTTGCTCATCTGAGTGACTCGCTATCTCCTTTTGCTTCGCTCTCGTTTCGGGTTGCTCATTTGAGTGACTCGCTATTGCCTTTTGCTTCCCTCTCATTTTGGTTTACTCATCTGAGTGACTCGCTCTCTCCTTTTGCTGCGCTCTCATTTCGGTTTGCTCTTCTGAGTGACTCGCTATTGCCTTTTGCTTCGCTCTCATTTCGGGTTGCTCTTCTGAGTGACTCGCTCTCCCCTTTTGCTTCGCTCTCGTTTCGGTTTGCTCATTTGAGTGACTCGCTCTCTCCTTTTGCTGCGCTCTCATTTCGGTTTGCTCTTCTGAGTGACTCGCTCTCTCCTTTTGCTTCCCTCTCATTTTGGTTTGCTCATCTGAGTGACTTGCTCTCTCCTTTTGCTTTGCTCTCATTTTGGTTTACTCATCTGAGTGACTCGCTCTCTCCTTTTGCTGCGCTCTCATTTCGGGTTGCTCTTCTGAGTGACTCGCTCTCCCCTTTTGCTTCGCTCTCGTTTTGGTTTGCTCATTTGAGTGACTCGCTCTCTCCTTTTGCTTCCCTCTCATTTTGGTTTGCTCTTCTGAGTGACTCGCTATCTCCTTTTGCTTCCCTCTCATTTCGGTTTGCTCATTTGAGTGACTCGCTCTCCCCTTTTGCTGCGCTCTCGTTTCGGTTTGCTCATTTGAGTGACTCGCTATCGCCTTTTCCTTCGCTCTCGTTTTGGTTTCCTCATCTGAGTGACTCGCTCTCCCCTTTTGCCTCCCTCTCGTTTGAATTTTTTCTTCTGAATGACATGCAACAACTTTCTTCTACTCGGCTTTCAATCTCTTTCTTCAGTTTGAATAATGCGTATATCTTAAATACCCAACTCTTTAACTTGTGTGAACAAATGATAAGAACGACTTAATATCTTTTAAATTCTTCAAATATCACTAATTTATCACCACCTCTAAACAAATAAAAAACCGTAACAGAAACGTTTAATCAGTTTCTTGTTACGGTTATAATCCCTCTCTAACTATTTCCTTTTTTTCATATACAAACCGACAACGATAAGAACGACAACAGAAACTAAGCCGATAAACAACCAATTGGCATAATGATTACCTTTCTCTTCTTCCACTACTTCAGCTTTTTCTTTCTTACTCTCTTCATCAATAGAAGATGTTTCTTCCTCAACTACTTGTTCTTGTACAAGCTGCTCTTCAGATATAGATAAGAACTGTGCCACCTCTTCACCGTTATCATGAGGGTCTTCCATTAGTAATGAAGTTGTCACATACATTCCTTCCCAAACAGTAGGATCAACAGATGGTGCATCTACATATGGGTGAGCAGCAAGTATGATTGTTTCATCACCTATTTGAATTTGATATTGGTGAGTATCTTTCCCATCAACACTTATCTCTTTTTGTTCGACAGCTTCAACTTGACCAACTGGCCCTTCAGTAAAGCCAGCCTCCTCTATTAGCGAACTTCCGTGTTCACTAATAAACATAGCAAATGCTTCTCTTGTTAAGCCCTCAGAACCATTTTCAATTGCCAGTTCACCTGCAAAGAAAGCTTCATTTACATCAGCAAATGTCGCGTTCCCCTTGAGTGAAGAGATCCATCCTTTTTCCACTACTTGTTGGGCCGTATTTTCTCCTTCAAGGTGGTAATATGCTGCGACAAACTCAGCCAATTCTTCCATCGTCAAACTGTCATTTGGTCTGAAAGTGGCAGTTTCATCTTGACTATTCGTCATCCCTAAAGCGGTAATAAACAATATCTCACCTTTTGCCTCTGTATAATTTAAATCATTATAAGCATTATCAGCATTCATCACATGTGCATGAGCTTGTGACGTTATCAGTATAAATAACACCGCACATATACTGACGATTTTCTTCCACATCTCTTTTCTCTCCTTATTTGGTTTGTAATTGTAGATAACCATCTTTTTGTGTAAGATATGGTTGTTCCACGCCATCTAAGTTTTTTAAAGTTTCATAGGATAAGGTAAATGGAATCAATTCTTCTAATAACTCTTTCGGTAAGAAAAATCCATTATAAAAGCCTTCTTCTAATATCAAGCTTGCGGATTGTCCATCCTTATTCTGTAAGACTTGCCCGATTAAAATAACATGTCCCTCTGGACGCTCGTAAACCATATACACATGATCCGCCCGAAAATAATAGGATAAATCACTTTCAGTATTTAACCATTCTCCTGACAATCGATACGTACCATCAGGTTGAGCCACTACCCAATGAGTCAACTCCTCATTAATTCGCTTATTATCGCGCTCAATACCGGCAATAATATGATCCTCTATTTCAGCCGTCCAATCAATATCTAAATAGTTAGCGATCTGTTCTAATCCTAACCCTTCATTTTCCGCTAAATAGGTCGCTCTAGCTTGGATATTTTTCTCAATCATCCCTAACAACTCTTGATGTCCTTCTAACGCATTCTTTGCTGCCTCTAGTTGCTTAAACGACAGATAGAGTGTATTTAATTCCTCTAAATACGCATCAATCTGCTGCTCTATCAGCCAATAATTCCCTTGGATATCAACTATATCTTCACCATTTTCAGTCATAGCTAGCCATGTATCTAGACCAACATCACTATAAAATTGCAGCTGATCAACGGCTAGTCCTTGATCTTGCTTAAATGCTGTTTCTAGTGATTCTACCTGTGGCTCTAGTGCTGCAATTTCCTTCTCTGTTGCCTTCATCTCATCCTTTAGCTTATCAATCGTTGATTCATCATAGACAATGGCAAGAAAGTCAGCAAAAGCGCCTGTCAGGTGAGCATAAACAGGAAGTGCGAGTCCCATAACAAGCATAATAGTGAGTATGACTTTTTTAAACATCACGAATCAACTTTCTTGTTGCAAGAAAACTTGCCCCAATGCCAATCACTATACTTACAATACATTGCAAACTAAAGACGATGATCCGATTAGAGCTATCTAACTGTATTAAAAAAGGCACTGCTTGTTCAATTGGATGTAGGACAAGTTCAAATAGAGCAAAGGTAGAGAAAAGGCTCAAGATACCACCCACTAACCCTAATAAAAACCCTTCAATTAAGAATTGTAATCTAACATGAGCAGGATTCGCTCCTACTAATAGCTTTACACGAATTTCTTTTTCTCTTTGATATAATGCTAGATGAAAGGCAATGTAGGCAACCATACAAGCAATGATTAAAAGTATGATAGCAATGATACTACCATATGTTTCAACTTTCTTAATCCACTCGTACAGTGTCTGAGCCATCTCTTGTGGATAGATGACCTCTGCAATGCCCTGCATACCATCTAAAGACCGAGCCACTTCCTCTATTAGACTTGCATCTGTCACATGGACTTTAATAGCTTCATTCATCGCCCCATTGGTAAAGGAATCCAACAAATGCTCTCTATTCATAAAAAAATGTGAGAGACCAGCTAACACTTCATCGCCTGTTTCTACTTCGACAGATTGAATAAAATCATTCTCTACAAGCACAGAAGATAGTTGTTCGGTATCATACCCTTTCTCCACGTACACCTTCATTGAGATTTGCGACTCCACATAAGTGATAGTATCTTCAAGAGCAAGCCTCATTAAAAGCAGACCACCGATTAAAGTGACAGCTACAAAGATAAGAATAATAGATGCAAGCGATGCACCTTTATTGCGCTTCAGTCCAGATTGGACATCGTCCCATATATAGCGGAATGATTCAAAGCTCATAAACCTTACCTCCCTCAATCACCCATGACTTCTCATTCATTTGTTGAATCAGTTGTTCAGAGTGAGTGATGACCAACATCGATACACCTTCTTCTTCATGTAGCTCTTTTAACAAGGTTAATATTTCGAGAGAAGTTTCTCTGTCAAGATTACCAGTTGGTTCATCAGCTAGAATGAGCTTTGGTTTATTCAATAAGGCACGAGCAACAGCTGTGCGTTGTTGCTGCCCTCCTGATAATTGCTTCGGAAAATGGTGGAGATGGTCTGCCAGTCCTACTCTTGTTAGAAGACGAACCGCTTCGTTGTCTATCTCCTTTTGTGGTTTTCCTAAAATCTTTCCTGCGAGCATGACATTTTCTAACACTGTCTTTCGCTCTAATAATTCAAAGGATTGGAAAACCACACCCATTTTTCTCCTTAATTCATATTTCTTCATTTGTCCAATCTCTTGCCCATCAATCAGAATGTCTCCACTATCTCTCTCTATTTCTCTGTAAAGTAATTTAATTAACGTACTTTTTCCAGATCCAGATTTCCCTTTTAAAAATGCGAACTCATTCGATTGAAGCTGAAATTGGACATCCTGTAAAACCTTTCTGTCTCCATAACTCTTTGATACACGATTTAATACAATCACGATTAAATCTTACCTTCCTCAAGCCAAGGAAGAAATCCCCTTAAAAAACGTTCTGTTGCCGGCATAAAATAAGAACCGTAATGATAATCAGGATCGAGCGTCGTATTAATCCATGTTCCTTTCGAACTTACTTTATCAATATAAAATACCGCTCCACCATCTTCTGTCGCTACTAATACTTCACTGCCTTCGGGTGGCCAGTACACACCGTGTTGATGCCATGTTGCATCAGATAATGTTAAATAATTTTTGAATAGATCATGGTTTTCTCCTGCTAATACAAGACCGCTTTTCGCATCTTTCTCTAACCACCACCAAAAATTCGTAATTCGGAATTCCCAATCATGTTTAGGTAACCAATCAAAGCCTTGCGGACCAAACGTCACAACAATCCCACCATTATCTGCATAGGCATGAATTTTCTCGACATTTTCCTTTAAGAGTCCTAAATGCGTTTGTGATGGAATGAGCAAAACATCGATTTCTTCAAACGATGCCTCTGCTAATTCTCTAATAGGGATTAATTGATGGAAATGTTTAGCGAACTCAGACGTTTTGTATGTGCGGTGGTGCTGCGAACTTCCTCCGTAAACAACAGCAATCTTTCTCATGATTGTACCCCCTGAATTGTTTTACTATATTCCTCTTCTACCCATTTTCTTAATTGCGGAGAAATGCGTGACGTAGTTTTCTCTAGATCATTACTTCCCATATAGCCGAATAAATCAAAGCCTACATGAACAAGAATCGTCCCGTTTGTACTTTGTCGATCGATATATGTAATCGGTTCTTTTCCATCCAATGTAAGAAGCACCTCTGCCCCTTCTGGTAACGGATGATGACCGCGAGCAAAAAATCCAGCAACTCCTTTATTAAAAGTCATATCATCCTCTAGTACTCCTTCAAAAATTGGGTGAGCTGATTCAATTTTGACTGCATAATCTTGAAAACTCTTAATCTCCTTCGGCACAAACGGGCGACCGCCTGGTAACCAATCAGTGACTAGATTGCCTGAGAATATGACAATTTTCCCCTCATCTAAAAATGATGAAATTATGTCCTTATGCTCTAATAAAAAGTCCTGATCACACATACCCCCAATAACTAAACATGCATAAGGAGTGAAGTCTGTATATGGTAACTGGTAAATATCTACATGTGTAAAGCCAGTTGAATCTTGATTTTCTAAACGAGTTTGGGCAAAAACACCACCAGCGTTTAATGAGATAAATTGAATAGTCATTTTTTAACCTCCATGATTTTCTAGTATTAATAAGGCTTCTATTAAAGTTTTCGTATAAGGATGTACTGGATTCATAATGACATCTAACGTTTCTCCAGTTTCAACGATTTCTCCATTTTTTAGAACAATCAATCGATCGCAAAAGTCACGTGTTAACGCAATATCATGTGTAATAAATAAATAGGATGTACCTTCTTGTTGATTCATCCTTTTCATTAACCTAATTAAATCCAGGCGTAAAGATGTATCTAGCATAGAGGTCGGCTCGTCAGCTAATATCAGTTTCGGTTTACACACAAATGCTCTTGCTAACCCCACTCTTTGTCTTTCTCCACCGGATAATTCATGTGGATAACGATTCATATAATAGTCCGGGTCGAGATTCACACTACGAAGGGCCTCTTTAACTAATTGGGTTCTTTGCTCAAGATTGCCCTTTTCAATTTGTAAAATATGTAGGGACTCTCCAACAATCTCATGAATCTTCATTCGACTCGACAATGCCTCATATGGATCTTGAAAGACCATTTGAATATCTTTCGCTAATTGACGACGTACTTTCGTCTTCATTTTAGTTAGGTCATCACCAGCAAAAAGGATTTTTCCACTATCTGCTGTTTCTAAGCCACTTATTATACGACCAATCGTGCTCTTGCCTGCCCCACTTGCACCAATTAAACCGACAATTTCCCCTTCCTTCATGGAAAAAGAGACATCGGATAATACTTTCGTTTGCAAGGAAGATGAACGATAGAATGATTTCTTTAAAGAATTAATGCGTAATAAATCCGCACTCATCGGCTCACCTCCACTGTTTCTTTCTTCGGATATAGCGTTGGTATACTATCGATTAACACTCTTGTATAAGGGTTCGTAGATACCTTAGACAACTCAACAGATGGTCCCTCTTCTACCTTTTGCCCTTCCTTCATAATCATAAGTCGATCCGTCACGCTCAAAACGGAAGGAAGGTCATGGGAGATATAAATCATTGAAATACCTAACTCTTTTTGTAGTTTGCGTAATAATTGCACAATCTCTACCTGGACAATGACATCAAGTCCTGTTGTTGGTTCATCTGCAATAACGAGTTTGGGCTTATTAATTAAAGCCATCGCGATGATAACTCTCTGCTTCATTCCACCTGATAATTCATGCGGATAGGCGAAGCGCCATTTCTCATCCAAACCAACCTGTTGTAACACTTCAATAACACGCACATCCATTTCTTTGTTACTTAATTGATAATGCGCTCTGACGGCTTCTTGCAACTGCTTATCAATACGAATAACCGGATTTAGTGCATTCATGGCCGCTTGTGCAATATAGCCAATCTCCTTCCCGCGCATTTGTCTAAGCCCTTCATCACCAAAATGCTGTACGAGGTTACCTTCAAAGTAAATCTCACCTGACTCTTTCGCCGGTCTCTTTAATTGTTGAATAATCGCTGTAGCAATGGTTGACTTGCCACTTCCTGACTCGCCAACAATACCTAGCACTTCACCATGCTTAACTACGAAACTAACATCATCAACAACAGAGCGATAATCACCTGATTTTGGATATGCAACTGTAAGACTCTCAACAGACAGCAGAATACCTTTTGAAGATTGATGTTCTTTTGTTTTGACAGGTTGTTTCTTCCTTTTTTCTCTTACAGAATAATCGCCTAAACGTGGATTGAATCTTTCTTCTAAGTAGTAGCCCATCAATGAAAAGGCTAAAACAACAATCACGATACATACGCCTGGAGGAATAATCCACCACACCCAAGCTTCTGTTAAAAAAGCACTTCGGCTATTCGCATAAAATAAAATACTTCCCCAACTCTTTGTTAACGGATCACCCATTCCTAAAAAGCTTAAAGACGATTCCATTAAAATAGCTGCATTCACTCCTGTTACGAACTGAGGGATAAAAATTGGTACCACGCCAGGTAAAATATGTTTATAAAATATATAAAAGTGGCTTGCGCCCATTGTTTTTGCTGCTAAAACAGGGCCAGTATGTTTGATAGAAAGGGTTTGTGCGCGAATTTGTCTCGCTTTACCTGCCCACATAACTAATGTAATAACAAACACTAAAGTAAAAATCCCAGCTCCCATATAAACTGCTACAACAATCATTAATGGCAGGAAAGGTAAGGTAAGAACGATATCTATTACTCGTAATACTACTGTTTCAAATCTACCGCCTATATATCCAGCTAACACACCTATTAAACCACCGATAAAAACTGCTAGAATAGCAGAGGCAATACCAATAAAGAGCGAAGTCCTAGCGCCAACAGCCAACTCCGCCAATATATCTTGCCCCATATCATTTGTACCTAATAAATGTTCAAGATTAGGAGATTGAAAGGGAGGTCCAGATGCTTTATAGGCATCGTAAGGAATAAGCATAGGTCCAAAAAGGGCAAATACCAACATGGCTGAGAATAAAACTAAACCCGTTAAGCCAATCCACTTTGTTGTTTTACGCATGAGTGATCTCCTCTCCCTTCTCTTCCTTACTATTCCGCACACGCGGATCAAATAATGGATACGTTAAATCGGCAATTAAATTGGCCAATATGACACCCATTGTCACAAGTAAAAAGACACCTTGTAGCATAGGGAAGTCTCTAGCCGTTACGCTTTCATACAACAAGCGGCCAATCCCAGGGTATGAATAGACCGTTTCAATGACAACCGCTCCACCAAGTAGTGTTCCCACACTTAATGTGAAATGGGTGTAAATTGGTAACAAAGCATTTCTTAATGCATGCTTAAACACAAGTGCTCGTTTCTTAATTCCCTTCGCTTCAGCCACGGTCATATAATCTTGCCCTAATGATTCCAACATACTGGAGCGAGTGAGTAAATAATTAGAGCCGACTGTAGCTAACGTAATCGTAATCACTGGTAATATGGCATGGCTGACGACATCCTTGATATAACCCCAAGTGGTACCATCCTGTACCATTGAAACCGCTCCGAAAGTAGGAAACCAACCAAGCTGGACAGCGAATATCGATAGAAACATCATCCCGATCCAAAATCCAGGAATAGATTCCAATGTCAGCATGCCGGTTAATATGGTTAAATCACGTTTCTTCCCTCGGTTCCATGCCGAATATGCTCCCGCACTTACACCAATTACAAGACTAAGAATTAAAGCCGTCCCTACTAACAATAATGTCCATGGAATACGTTCTGCTAACACTTCTGTTACCGCGACACCATATTTTATTGAAGTGCCAAAATCTAAAGTGAAAACGCCTTTTAAGTACGTCCAATATTGCTCCCATAAAGAACCACCGAGGCCCAATGAATGTAGGGCCTCTTGTTTTTGTTCTGCTGTTAATTCATTGATTGTTGTTTCACCAAAGAAATATAATAACGGGTCACCCGGAGCGAGACGTGGCAAAGCAAAATTTATCGTTAAAGTAACAAATATCACTAATATATATTGACCTATTTTGTTTTTCACCTTCGCCAAATGCTTCATTTCTATCTAACTTCCTTACTCTACTACTTGCACTGGTGTAGTGGAGGAAACTTTACGTGCTTCTTCTGGTAAAAAGCTGAATTTATTTATAATACCAAAGCCTAAAGACTCAACATATTGATCATATACATCGGCGTTATACGCATAGATTTCTTCTGGATAATAAAGGGCAATCGCAGTTGGTTGCTCATTATATAGTGTTTGCATATCAAAAGAGATTGCTTTACGATCTTCGATTGTAGTCGCGTTCATCCAGTTCGATACTAACTCATCCATTTCTGGATAAGGTAGATCTTTTGTCCAAAGATAAGAAGATCGATGAGACATAATGAACTGATCCGGGTCAGCTACACCATGAGGACCAATTAAACTTACATAAGAATCAAAGTCATCTTCAGATACAGCCGCTGTATAAGTTGTTGGATCCATTGTTTTCACTTCGAACTGAATACCGATTTCTTTCATTTGAGTTTGTAACATTTCTGCTGTACGGATATATAATGGCTCTGCAGAAGAAACACTAATATCAAGTTTTAAGTTTTCTCCTTCTGGTGTTTCACGATAGCCATCATTATTGCTATCTTCATATCCAAGTTCATCTAGCATGTTGTTAGCTTCTTCTACATTGAATGGTGTTGATAATTCGGGATTTGTCCATGGTGAATCTGGATGCGGATACCCTTTTTCACCCGCTCTTCCTTGTCCTAAAAGAACTGTACTGACAATACTCTCACGATCAATGCCAAGAGAGATTGCTTGACGGAACTCCTCTGAGTTAAATGGTTCCATCTCATAATTCAATCCAAATTGTACGATTGATAGCGGCGATGTACTTGCCAACTTCATAGAGTCTGTTTTTTGTAAAGTTTCTTGTAATTCAGCTGGTACAGTTCTTGTGGTTGTATCAATCTCACCAGATGTCAAAGCATTGAACATCGCTGTTGAATCTTTAATGATTGGCATACTCAACTTGTTCACAGTCGGTGCACCCATAAAATAATCAGTATTTGCCTCAAATTGATAGTATTGATCTGGTTCATATGCCGTTAATTTGAAAGGGCCTGTTCCAATAGCTAAATCCGTATGTTTGCGTGGATTCTCAACATTTTCCCAAATATGTTTTGGTAAGATTGGTAAGTCGGCAAATGTGATGGTTGCCATTGAAGGACAAGCATAAGCGCATTTGAATTCTAATGTTTCCCCATCATCTAAAATCTCAATAGTATCAACCTTTGGCACTTCACTTACATGGTGCGTGTGACGGTTTGGTGGTCCATCACGGTAGTACTCATATGTAAACTTCACATCTTCAGCCGTAAAGTCTTCTCCATCATGCCACTTAATACCAGAACGAATTTTGACACGCCAAGTTGTATCATCTAACTGCTCTGCTGATTCTGCTAACCATGGTTGTGGCTCATCTACATAAGGGGATGGAGAAAATAATTTATCGTACACAAGATCTGTTAACCAATCCATGTTTCCTGTATAAATATTCAAGGGACCTACATCACTTGGGACCCCGATTTTCAATTCCTCTACTTCTACATTATTTTTATCCTCGCTACTAGCCTTTCCTTCAGATGATGACTCACTAGAGCTGCATCCAGCGATAATCATTAGTACAGCAAGACTAATAAGACCTAATACTTTCTTAAACATCCTCCCTATTTCCCCTCTCTTTTATATAAAATATATTAATATCATTTTTCAATAAGTAGATTATCATAGTTGAGAAAGATTATCAATATCATTTAAATGGAATAATATTCAATAAACCTTTTAAATATAGAGTTTTATTGACTTTGTTTTAGAAAAATATTCTCAGTCTATTCTCAACTGGAAATTTTATCATTATAATTTTTTGGTTAATATTCAAAATATTGTTAAAACTATTTAGAGAAGGAATTCTTATTGAAGGAATCTAGGGGGAATTTGCTTGAAGTAGCGGTGCATTGCAATAGTGGATTGTCCTATGATTATAAAAGGAAAGTTTTTTGATTAGTGGATAAACCTGATACTGAAACTCTTTATCATAATCAAGGATTCAAGTTCCTCTTTTTAATTGTCTAACTTCTTATTAGCCTCGATTTTTCCTATTACGTTGCTCATCCTCTCCTTTCCTTGCTTATTAGTACTTAATCTGTTTCATTTTCTTAAAGAATACCGCATTTGCTCCGATTCTTTTTTACCTACATAAACCTCAGGAATTCCCAAAGATAAATACAAATATATTTCCAATCTTTTCAAGGGTTTTGTTTTATGAAGGCAGAACTATATGAAGTATGAGACGATTAGGAGGGATATACATGAACCAGTATAGCCAATTTACGAAATTTATGACGAAAGATAACCAAGGTGATGTATTAGTTAATCTTCTATTACAAGCATCTGAAGAAATGGAACGCCATCAGCCTTGTCAAATTTATCTTATTAATACGGCAAAAAAAGAAGAAAATATCATTTATGTATATGAAGTGTGGTCGAGTAAAGAGGCCCACGAAGAGTCACTTACACTAGAGGTTTTTCAAAACCTAATTAAGCGAGCGAAGCCAATTATTGTAAATATAGAAGTGGTCAGCACTTTTGAATTTGTTGCTGGAAAAGGGGTATAACAATGATATAACAAAACTCACTATAGCCCCTCACCTTTTAAAAGCGTTAGGGGCTATACTATTTTCAATAAAAACTTTACCTCGAGGAATCAGATTCTCACATGCCATTTTTTAACGTATGCGTTGATTTCATTGACTCCCTCTTCACAAGCTACTGCCACATGACCATCAGGACGAATCAGAAGGATTGTCCCCTCTTTTATACCGGCTTTTTCCACAATCTTTGAATATGGAAAAAAAGTAATAGGTATATCAACAGACTTTGTGTTAAATATTACATCTCCATATACATGAATTTGCCAGTTAAAAGACTGTAACAGATCATAGTTAGTACCAGTAGTAAATGCCACCCATGGTAGGCGATCCCCAGCAGCTACTTTTCCAATTTCGCCAGTTGAAAGCATAGAATCACGATAATGAATCCGTATTTGTGAAACCACTTTGAATAACATATTTCTAACAGTAGTAAACTTCGTTAATTTAGGAATGAGCGTAGGTAGCACAATACTTCGTATCATCTGATTCCACCTGCCTTTTCCGACCATGATGGAGAATAAGCGGTCAGTGGTTGAGACTAATGTTTTCGCAAAAGCCATTCTCTCCTCTTCATACGAGTCAAGAACAGACGAATCCATTCTTCCATCAATGACAGCACCCAATTTCCAGGAAAGATTGATCGCATCACCAATACCTGTGTTCATTCCCTGTCCACCTGCGGGGCTATGAACATGACCGGCATCACCAGCAATAAATATCCTCCCTTTACGAAAATGCTCACTCATACGATGATGGACTTTGTAAGTGGAAAACCAGTTTACTTTTGTTATCACTATAGACAACTTTTCTTGTAAATACGGAGCTATATCGGAAAATTGTAATCCGTCCTTCTCTTGCAATAGTTCTGGGACAATACCAATTAAACGAAATGAACCGGTTGTACGAATAGGAAAAATAATACAAAATCCTTCGTCAAATAATCGCATCTGAAAACCGTTTGTTTCATTTGATTCACAATAGACATCTGCCACATAAAAGAGTTGTTCATAGGAACCTCCAATAAAATCAAAACCTAAAGCCTTTCGCACTGTACTATGCGAGCCATCACAACCGCAAACATATTGAAACACTTCATCTGACTTCTGTCCTTCCTTATTCAGAAGAGTACATACCTCATTTTCACCATCCGTGAAAGATTCTAGTTTGGTTTGCCATTCTACTTCCACACCATGTTCAGCAAGTAACTCAATGAGTACCTTTTCATGTTCATCTTGCGGCAAGCTTAAAATATATGGAAAGGGGCTTTGCCCTTCCCCCATGTTTTCCACATTTAATTTTGCTTTACGTTTGACATTTTTGAAGAATTGTAAATGTTTAATTTTAATTCCTCTATCAATAACATTATCAGCAATACCAAGTTGTTCGTAAAATTCAAGAATCCTTGCCTGAACGACCATTGCTCTCGATTCCTCACCAGAGCCCTTATTCTTATCGATAATTTTACATGGAATGTTTTGTTTAGTAAGGCCTAATGCTAAAGCTAACCCGGTCGGACCTGCGCCTACAATTAACACTTGATTATTCACAAGTACTCCCTCATCTCACTATTTTTTGGGCTTCAACTTTAGTGCTGTTAAGAAAATCACTATTATACTGACTAAACCAATCCAAAACTGGACGGAAATCAAATCCCATGAGAACGATTGCCCAAAATAGAATAACTCCCTCAATCCTTCTACTAGAAATCTCATTGGTAACCAAGAATAGATCCAAGTTTGATGGAATGAAGACATCATCTCAGGAGCCATAGATAATAATGGGGCGCCAAAGAATAATAGAAGCGCGAAAATAGCAATACCCTTAATGCCTAACAAAGATAAAACAGCTAAGATCATTAAAAAAAAACAGAAGGATGTAGCTGATAAAAATAACGCCTGTCCATAAATGATGGAATGTTCATTCCAACTAGGTCTTCCGCTAACCATGGCAGACCAAATCCAATGATTAAAGAAGCAAACAGACCAATTACAATTTGGCCCACTTTTATAGTAATGTTTTCTTTACGTGAATGTACGGTCATTTTGTTCACAGCAATAAACAAAATTGCTGCAATTGCCATGACTGCAATCCAAAGTGGCTGGAATAAAGAGACTGGTGCATTACCATTTGCGCTGTTTTCTCCAACCGCATTCACGTTCTGATGATTCACTGCAATCGGTTCAGCTAAAACCTCTGCTTGTGAAACAGAAACAGCTGTATCTGCCGTTTTTAACTCCGCAAAAATTTGCGCACGTAACTGCTGATTTAATTGATCAACCATTTGATTAAGCATTTGATTAGCCATAGAGGAGGCAGCGGCATTCATCCCTTGATTAATGATGATATCGATTTCAGGATTTGCTGGATGATTTGTTTTTAATGAAGCTTGTTTTTCACTGAAATCTTTTGGTATGACAAGAGCAGCATAATATTCTTGGTTATCGAGACCTTCTACTACTTTTTCCTTGTTCTTAACCTCGACCCACTTCACTGCAGCTTCATCATCATCTGTACTACTACCCGCTTCCCTGATGTTTTCAACCATCGTCTCCCCTATATTGATAGATCCTTGATTATTTACTTCCATCCCTTCATCCTCATTGACTATCGCAACAGGTAAGTTTTCAGGTGTGGGATTAACTGTTGGAAATAACGTCAGTGAAAAGATAAACATTATAACAAAGGCGAGAATGGGTGTAGCCAATGTTAATTTATCTTTAAAAATTTTCATATGGTCGCCTTCCTTTTTAAGATATAATATTAAACAACACGTTGTTGGTTATAATTATAAATATCAAGAGGTTGGCCATTCAATAATCAAAAAGAGAGAATCTGTTCTTTATGGAACATATTCTTATAATCTGTCGCTTATGGAGGGATTTTTTTGACAAAGAATCAAGATTTACGGGTAACACGCACAAGACAAGCTATTCGAAAAGCAATCGCGGAATTAATTGAAGAAAAGGGTTTTGAAGCAGTAACAGTGAAAGATATTACAACAAGAGCCGGAATCAATAGAGGAACCTTTTATGCACATTATGAGGATAAATACGATTTGATGAATAAATGTCAGGAAGAAATTATGCTTGGATTATCTGAGATTGCTCAGAAAAACATCCCTAAAGTATATGAACAAGTCAATCAATACCCTGGTGGTTCGTTTTCACTAATCATAGGTATTTTCCAATACATTGAACACCATAAAGACTTTCTGAAAGCCATTTTAGGACCAAAAGGTGATCTTTCTTTCCAAACAAAGGTAAAAAAATTTATGTTCAAAAAGCTATTCGATGACCCCAATGGGCCACTGATTAAAGAAGATCAACTACTTGTTCCAAGGGAATACTTAATATCTTATATCGCTTCAGCACATATTGGTGTCCTGCAACAATGGTTACTTGGGGATAAGAATGAAACACCTGAAGAAATAGCTCATATATTATCCACCATTACCCTGAATGGGCCATTCTATGCTGCTGGGATTAAAAAGCAATAACTCCTTACAAATCCTACCTTTTTCACTATATATCTAAACTTGTCCCATTATAAAATAGGTGTAAAAAAGGAGTAATCCATATGTTCATTGCCGTAATAGGATTTATCTTTGTCATGGCTACTTTATTTTCTATAGAACGTAAATTAGCTAAATCTAATGAATTGCATGAAGAAATGATTGCGTTATTGAAGGAAAAGGAAAAGAAAGAATAACCTAAATTATTTATCCAAAAGCCTGCGAGGCAATGGCAAATAGTTGATCCGTTCTTGTTGGTATCTTATTTGAATGTAACATCATCATTGGTGGCTCATTAATCAACTCAAAACCGGCTGCTACTAGCAATTCCTGCAGCTCGTTTTGTTGTGATAAAATATCTATCCTTACGCCATTTCCTTCTCTTTTCTTAAGCTGACTGATGATTTGAAATGCTGAGTGGGTATCTGGTGCAATGATTGGGCCAAGAATCGTATAAACTGGACCAAAAATTGAAAGACCGTACCCGGTTATCTTTCCTTCCTTACTTTTAAGGATTAAGCAATCTTTACTTTGTCTAATTCTCTCCGAGAGGAACTGTGTTCGATTAGCACCAAAGGCTTTCTCATCTAGGGCAATCACTTCTTGAAAATCCTTTTGCTGAAATGGCACCACTTGTGGCGAGGATATAAGCGTATGATTGTTTAAAAAATGAGTTGGCGCAATCAATTTCTTTACTGCCCCTGCCATGTGGAAACCGATTTTTTCATACACCGGCCGCCCATTGGCAGTTGCGATTAATTGAATGATTGTTTGCTCATCTACTTGGCCAATACATTCCTTCATTAAAGCCCTTGCTAACCCCTTTCCTCGGTACTCCTCATGAACAATCACCATACCAATCGAAGCAGCCTTCTCCCCGTATGGAATAATTGCTGCAGACGACACTACCTCACTAGCCTCATTTTTATGTCCAAAAACCTTACTTGAATTTAAAATAGTCGTTACTTCAGCTTGATCATAATCCCAGCCAACAGATTGTGATAGTCGAATGATGTCATCAATGTCTTGGTGGGTCAACATGTGTAGTTTCATATTATCTTGTCATCCATTCATTTTTTAATAAGGAAAAAATACAAGCATCATGTGACTCTCCATTCTGATAGAGATATTGTCTCAGTATGCCTTCTTGCTGAAATCTGAAACGATTAAGCAATTCAATCGAAGCTTTATTTTGAGGAAAAGTAATTGCACCAACACGATTTAATTGTAATGTTTCAAATGTGTATTGTAATACCTTTTCTAGAGTCTCACTTGCTATCCCTTTTCTCCAAAAATCTGGATGGAGCTCATAACCGATTTCGGCTCTAGACTGACCTCTATTCAATAAGTTAAGGCCAACTGTACCAATTAGTTTGTCAGAATCTTTCAGTACGATTGCCCATCTGATTCCCCGCTGCTTCTGAAAAGTCTCCTGCATGAGTTTAATCATATTTACTGCTTGGTTATAATCCGTCAAAGTATCCATACCATAATATCTCGTCACTTTTTCATTCGATAAAACCGCATAATATTCCCAAGCATATACTTCTTTTACTTCTAATAATTTTAAACGACTTGTTTCTAATTCAGGAAAACCTTCCATTACCATACCACCTTTCATTAAAGGTTAGACCTAACATAGAACCGAAAAGTAAACCGCATGTGTTGAAACTTGAGCCTTTGGCGTTAATAACGACCCATCCTGTATTAATCCATTTGCGATAAATTTCGTTTCATTAAACACATCAGAATTTTCTAGATATTCAAGCGGTAAACCGACTATATAATTTTTCCGCTTCAGCCCACCTGCCGATGCCAATAAATGAGGAGAACTTGAAATGCTCCCCATTTTATAGTCATGTTTAAAAAGCTTGTTTTAATCAATTGTAGTAACCGCTCTTCTTCTAAAACAATAGATATATCCAGAACACAGACTAATCCAGCTTCACCTCGAACCGGTTCCTCGCTCACTCCCACAGTAATAATCTGTTTATTTCCTTGCATTAACACAGATTGTACCACACTTAATTCGTATTCACTGAACTGCGGATACCATACAATCGCTGTTTTTTCATTCTTACCTCCAGTTGATATCGAATAATAATATAATAGTACACTATGAAAATGATTGTGGCTCCAATTTCTAAAAATCTTTTATCGCTGCTAATTATCTAATTGATCTATTTCATCCATTTAAGGTTTTCATTGAGCATTTAGAAGACAGTCACACTTCTTCAGTTCGAAACAAGTTGAGAAAAGGAACTGACCGCTTCGCAAATGAGGTTTGCGAGTCTCTCAGTAAGAGAAAAGGAACTGAGCGCCTCGCAAATGAAGTTTGTGAGTCTCTTAAGATGAGAAAAGAGAATGAGCGCTTCGCAAATGAAGTTTGCGAGTCTCTCAGTAAGAGAAAAGGAACTGACCGCTTCGCAAATGAGGTTTGCGAGTCTCTCAAGATGAGAAAAGAGAATGACCGCTTCGCAAATGAGGTTTGTGAGTCTCTCAAGATGAGAAAAGAGAATGAGCGCTTCGCAAATGAGGTTTGCGAGTCTCTCAAGGTGAGAATAGAGAATGAGCGCCTCGCAAATGAAGTTTGTGAGGCGCTCAAGGTGAGAAAAGAAAATGAGTGCTTCGCAAATGAAGTTTGTGAGTCTCTCAGTAAGAGAATAGGAACTGAGCGCCTCGCAAATGAAGTTTGTGAGGCGCTCAGTAGGAGAAAAGAAAATGAGCGCTCCGCAAATGAGGTTTGCGAGTCTCTCAAGGTGAGAATAGAGAATGAGCGCCTCGCAAATGAAGTTTGTGAGTCTCTCAGTAAGAGAAAAGGAACTGAGCGCCTCGCAAATGAAGTTTGTGAGTCACTTAAGATGAGAAAAGAGAATGAGCGCTTCGCAAATGAAGTTTGCGAGTCTCTCAAGATGAGAAAAGAGAATGAACGCTTCGCAAATGAGGTTTGCGAGTCTCTCAGTAGGAGAAAAGAAACTGAGCGCTTCGCAAATGAGGTTTGCGAGTCTCTCAAGGTGAGAAAAGAGAATGAGCGCCTCGCAAATGAAGTTTGTGAGTCTCTCAGTAAGAGAAAAGGAACTGAGCGCCTCGCAAATGAAGTTTGTGAGTCACTTAAGATGCGAAAAGAGAATGAGCGCTTCGCAAATGAAGTTTGCGAGTCTCTCAGTAAGAGAAAAGGAACTGACCGCTTCGCAAATGAGGTTTGCGAGTCTCTCAAGATGAGAAAAGAGAATGAGCGCCTCGCAAATGAAGTTTGTGAGTCTCTCAGTAAGAGAAAAGGAACTGAGCGCTTCACAAATGAGGTTTGCGAGTCTCTCAAGGTGAGAAAAGAGAATGAGCGCCTCGCAAATGAAGTTTGTAAGGCGCTCAAGGTGAGAAAAGAAACTGAGCGCTTCGCAAATGAGGTTTGTGAGTCACTTAAGAACAAAGGAAGCAACAAGAACAAAAACGACAGCTAATAATAAACCGAATTTCACCCAGCCCCTCTTCGTTAATTTCTTTTGCTCGTTTTTATCTTTTCTAATTAAAAATGCGATTGAGAGGAAGGCAATCATAAAGACGAGAAACGGGAAAAAGACATTCATCGTTTCACCACTTTCATTGATTAATAGATTTTTGCAAAAATAACAAAGCTTAGAAAAACGGTGATAATCATTAGGGCACCTAGCAAGTTTAACAATTGTATGGCTGTTATACTGATGACACTGAATTGCAATAATCCGCTAAAAACAAAATAGTATAGCAAAAGAGCGATAAAAGAAGCTGATAACCCCTTTGTCCGGATTAAACGCATTCGTTCATCCTTTTGCTTCCATTCTGGATATAAATAACCTAAACAATAGCACATAATTGCGATCGCAAGGGGCATCAAGAAAGTCATGGTCAGTTCTGTCGCTAAAATCGATACAGTCAGTAAAAATAGCGAAATGATGAGATGAAAAGATCCAATAACAATAAATATTCTTCTTGAACCTTCCATTTTACTCCTCTCCTTTCAATGGCTTTTCATATATAAAAATATCTTCTATCTTTGCTTGAAATAAATGAGCAATTTCAAAGGCGAGTGGTAAGGAGGGGTTATATTTTCCTTTTTCAATTGAAATAATTGTTTGCCTTGAAACGCCTAAAGTGGAAGCTAAACGATCTTGGGAATAACCAAACTCTTTTCTATAGTGCATTAAACGATTCTCCATATGTACCACTCCTAATTAGAGCCATTTTATAGTAAAGCTAACTTAACGTCAAGGTAACTTTACATTTTCTTATTTTAAAAAAACGACTTTCCTTAAGAAAAGTCGCTTGTGATAGTGGAGTTATGTAGCAGAATCGGTCTGTTTATCTTCTTGATATTCAAGTATATCACCAGGCTGGCAATCTAATGCTTTACAAATTGCTTCTAACGTGGAGAACCTTACTGCTTTTGCTTTACTATTTTTTAGAATGGACAAATTCGCCATCGTGATGCCTACTCGTTCTGATAATTCTGTTACACTCATTTTTCTTTTTGCTAACATTACATCGATATTGACGATAATGGCCACATTCTCACCTCAGATGGTCAAATCATTTTCTGACTTTATTTTTAATACATTATATAAAAGTTCTTGAAGTACTGCGGAAAAAATCGAAAGAATCGTTGTTACAAATATAATAGCAAATCCCATCAAAGCCACTCCTGGATGAAGGGCATCTTGCGTAAATAAAAATATCATACCAATTAGATAGATTACACTAATACTAGCACAGGAATATTTAATAGCTCTTAGTGCAGCTACGGAATGCTCAGAAAAACTTTCATTAACACTAATATATCTTAACAGCTTAGATCCTTGATACAAAGTAAAATAGAACGGGATTGCAGTTAGGTACATTCCAAATAATACGGGATATTTTAAATAAGCATATGCTGGATTCAGCTCTGCTGTTTCTTTTGCTAAAAAAGGCAAGCCGATACAGATCCCTAACACAATCAAGCCAAGAATCACAATCACCACTTTTAAAAAAAGCACTTTCCCTTGTCTCATAAACACACCTCACTAATTCTAATTATGCCTATCTTACCTCATTATTTATTGAAAAACAATAAATTTTCATTCCTTACCGTCCTATGTTTTTGGAATATGAAATAGTTAAACATGAATATCCACTATTTCAAGCAAAAGTATTCAATGTATCGAGATAATAAAGTTGTTTAAATTTGAGTTACAAGGATAAGGGGGTTGGGACATAAGTATTCTAGCTAAGGATTATCCGAATAACTAGTAGTATCCAACATCTAATCACTCAGGTTTTTGTAATTTATCCTTTTATGTGAAGTAATAGTGGAATGAAACGGAAGGCACTCGACTCCTGCGGGAAGTAGAGGGAGAGCTTGAGGCCCCGCAGGCAATGCTGAGGAGGCTCAACACCTCCAGTCTCTGTAGCACAATGGAACGTATTTTTTTGCAAATGATGTCTTATAGACCATAATTATTGTTCGTTTTTGAGGTTAGCTCATTTCGTTATGTCCCAGCCCCTTGTTAAAGTTTTTTTCTGTTTATATAATCCTTAAAAAATGAGTAAATAAACTCTTTTTTGTTTTTATACTCTTTCACCCTATCATTTTATAACGCAACCAATCATGATGGTGTGACTTTCTTTTATGTCTGGATTATTAGCATCAAGGTTTTTCTAAACTTCTGGTCACTAAAGTATATCGTATTAAACGTCTTTAGACTCATTGAGAAAATCCAATATTTTTCTCCAAGAATCTTTTGCGGCTGCTGCATTGGTTGATTTAGTACCACCAAAAGTCATTGTCATGCCTCCCCCAACGTTCATTAATACATTGGCAGGAAGGTTGACGAAGCTGTACGGAAAAGATATAAAGTGGCCTGCACCCTTATAATACAAATAACGATTCTGACTAGAATTATTTTTAGCGTGTTTTAACTTCTCTTCCATCATTTTTACATACCTTGCTGATGGCCATAGTTGATCATCTTCCCCTGAAATGAACATTACAGGGGCTTTTATATTCTCAACGGGAATTCTTGATTCCCTAATCCCACCCTCTTCATTCAACGTATTATCCCAAATCGAAAGATAGGAAATGGGTTGTTTTAATATCCAGTTTTTAAGTAAAGTGAACATGGTGGAAAAGCGATATTTAAACCTTATATATGGTAATGGCCGTTTTTCCATTGTCCATGAGGGTATCGGTGCAAAAATCCCATTTTTCATACCCGCAGTTACATAAGCACTAGGTGCACATGCAATGACTGATTTGTAGTAATCAAATGTAGCTCCCAAGAGTAAGGCAAGTTCACCACCTCTCGAATAACCAATTAAGCTTACCTTTCCCTTCACAAAAGGGTGTTCTTGCAGCCAAATAGTTGCTTTTTGAAAGTACTCTAATGGGATATGTTCTAGGTCCTTCGGTACACCTACTTCCCCAAAATAAGACAAGGCTAATGTTATATAACCTTTTGAAGCTAATAAAGCAGCTGCATGTTCCTTCGATCCACCATCGGAACCACTTAATATAATAATAGCAGGATATTTTCCTTGGGATTCAGGATGAAATAACGTTCCTTTAACTTCTTCAAACTGGATATCTCCCTTCTTTATTCCAGATTTATAAAAATATCGGAAAATAGTTAATGAATCTATCTCTTCCCCATTTACTATTAAAAACAAGTTGATCGTAACTTTATCCAAGTTGTTTTTCTCATAATAATCATCCAATTTTGAATCAGCGTGTTTCATAGACCAAAACAAACCAGAACCATCCACTTCATTATATGTCCCTTCCATTGGCTTCTGAGAATTTACGTCGATATCACCTTCATTATTAGCTACAAATCTAGCATACGAATAAAACATTTTTCCTTTTTCATCATATGTTATTGCTTTTATAAGGACTTCTGCATCGGCCGAACACCCAGTTACTTTAATCATTACATCTTCATCAATATACGAATCAATTGGGCTAATTTGCAAAGCTGGTCCCATGTAATCCCCTCACTTCACTTTATTAGACTAAGATTTCAAAAGAACACTTCCAAAACAATTTACAGCCTCGTATGTTCGAGAGCGTTCATTCTTAATAGATGAACAATAAACCAAATATTCTTCTAATCTGACACCTATCAAAACCCTCAGTGGCATCCCCTATAGCAGTAGTGTTTCATGGTTGATTTATTACACCTTATAAGTCTTTATTCCTCAATTGTGGTTTAAATGACAGTAATAATTAATAACCTTCGAAATTTTCATTAAATATTATCTTTGTTTTCAAAATTATACAACAACTAAATTACTACAATTAAATCCAAAATAATGATTTACTTCATTAAAGAATTGTATGATAATAATTGGAAAAAAACCCTATAAATGGATATAGCATATTTTGGTTAAATCTTAGAATATCGTAATAATTTTTTCAAATCTCATTATCTATAGATTGATAGATTCATTTTAATAAATTTTCTGTGTGAAGGATGAAACAAATGAAGATACTAACAAAGAGGAAATGGATTTTTATTATTTTTTTTCTCATAGTTATTACAATTATCCGCGTGTCTTGGATGAACTTCATAGAGAAATTAGATTATCCATCGGCTCCTACTGCAAAACAAGGGGAATTAGATTTACGGAGTTGGGATTTCTCAAGTAAACAAACATTTATGTTAAATGGAGAATGGGAATTCTATCCACATTCTCTCGCAACATCAAACTCACTTCCCGAACATAATAAAAAATATCTGCGCATTCCTTCCATTAGTTCCTGGGATGGATCATTTGAAGGGAAGGATGACTTCCGGTATGGCACATATAGGTTAAAAATTTTGATTAATGATACGGATATTCCTACTCTTGGATTACGGCTAAATTCTGTCAAAGATGCAACATTAATCTATGTGAATGGACAACTTATAGGGGGCTCAGGGACCCCAGCTATAAAAGAAAATCAGCATGAAGCAGATACAATACCTTATTCCGTTAGTTTTGACACAGATAAGAGTGAAATTGAATTGCTGATTCATGTATCGAGTAATCTTAAAGAAGCAGGAATTTTAAAACCCATTCGTTTGGGAACGATTGATGCCATTAACCACCGAGTTTACATTTCAAACAATTTACAATTATTGCTTTGTGTTGTTTTAACTTTACATCTAATATATGGAATCATTTTATTCTTTATTGGATCAACTCAAAGAAAAGTGATGGTTTATTTTTCGCTATTATTATTTTCTGCGGTTATTAGTGTATTAGCATCCGATGATAGATTGTTATTTACATGGTTGAGTATCGATTATGAACTTCAGGTAAAAATCACCTTTTTATCATATATTGGTATTGCGGCTTTTATTCCGCCCTTTATTCACAATCTATTTCCTAACCCGAGAAATAAACGAATGATAAGATACTTTTCTTTATATTGTATGTTGGATATAGGCTTTGTCTTAATTTCATCATCCAAGGACATTATTAATCTAATCCAGATTGTACTTGGTAGTGTGCTAATAATATCTGTAATGATATCCATCAATATCCTTCGAAAGTTTATAAATGAAATAGAAGGAATCATCTTCATTATCATAGGTTGTTTAAGTATAGCTGTTAATTTAATATGGACAAGTAATTTGAGCGATGCTTCCATTGATGTGATGCATTATCCTTTTGATCTTATTTTTGCAATATTATCTTTTACGGCATTTTGGTTTAAACGTTTTTTTATCGCTACATCAGATGCAAAAAAACTGGCTGAGCAATTACAGCTGGAAGATCAACGGAAAGATGATTTCTTAATTAAAACTTCTCATGAGTTAAGGAACCCATTACATGGAATTATGAATATGATTCAAACAATACTTGATGATAAAGATAAACCACCTAGTAACGAGCACAAAAAACATTTAAGTATAGCCATTGACATAAGTAAGAGGCTCTCCCTACTTTTGAATGATCTACTTGATGTCACTCGTTTAAAACAAAAAACAATTCAACTAAATATGAACAGAGTTAATTTGCAAGTCGTAACAGCAGGGGTCATTGATATGTTGAAATTCCTTGGAGATAAAAAACCGGTTAAATTTAAAATCGAAATATCAAACACATTCCCTCCAGTCCTAGCAGATGAGAATAGACTCATACAAATCTTGTTCAATTTATTACATAATGCTTTGAAATTCACCGATGAAGGTATCATTATAATTCGTGCTTCAAGAATAAATGGAATGGCTCATATTGAAATTGAAGATACGGGAGTAGGAATGAATCCTGAAGAAATAGAGAGAATTTTTAAGCCTTTTGAACAAGCTAGTGAGAATAATAGAACGGATAGTAGTGGCATAGGTATTGGTCTTAGTATTTGTAAGGAATTAGTTAAACTGCACAATGGAGATTTATCCTTAAAATCAACTTCAGAAAAAGGCTCTATTTTTACATTTTCTCTTCCCATACTAAATAAGAGTGTAGAAGCAGAAGGCACTTCTCCGTCAAAGATAGAGAATCAAATGATGGATAAAGTTGCTGCAACTATCGAACATGTTCATCCAGATCAATTTTGTGATTTAAAAGATATTCATCTGAATAAAAGAATGAAGATACTAGCAGTCGATGATGACCCCATTAATTTATATGTTCTACAAAATGTTTTAAAAAATGATGGTTATGAAATAACCACAGTATCAAACGGTTTTCAAGCAGTAGCTAAACTTGAAATTGAATCCTATGACCTGGTCATTTCCGATGTAATGATGCCTCAAATGTCTGGTTATGAACTTACCAAAATTATTAGAAACCGTTTTAGCTTAATTGAACTTCCTGTACTTTTATTAACTGCTAGAACACGGTCTGAAGATATCTTGACAGGGTTACAATCAGGAGCAAATGATTATATAACAAAACCAGTTGATAGTTGGGAGTTAAAAGCAAGAGTGAGGGCTTTATCGGAATTAAAATTGACTTTTGAAGAAAGGCTACGTATGGAGGGAGCTTGGTTACAATCCCAAATCCAACCTCATTTTATATTTAACACTTTAAACTCAATTGCAGCCCTTAGTATGATGGATACACCAAGAATGCAACTACTACTTGAAGAGTTTAGCAATTATTTACGCCTAAGTTTTGACTTTAAAAATACTGAACCTACTGTTCCACTTGATTATGAGCTTTCCCTTGTTCGTTCTTATATTTATATCGAAAATGAAAGATTTAGCAACCGTCTAACGGTTGTTTGGGAAATAGATGACCCTATTGATATACATGTACCGCCACTTTCTATCCAAACACTTGTGGAGAACGCTGTGAAACATGGCATCCTCAAAAAAACAAGTGGAGGTACGATTCGTATACAAATAAGAAAACAGAATACTTTTACTACTATCTCTATAATTGATAATGGCCAAGGGATACCTGAAGATAAACTTCAAGATATTTTTAATCAAAAAGATGATTACTCAAAAGAACAGGGCATCGGCTTACTTAATACAGACCGTAGATTAAGACAACTATATGGAAAAGGGCTAGTATTGAAAAGTAAAACTGGTCAAGGAACCGTTGTTAGTTTTTCTATTCCTAATAATGAGTAGTTTGATTTTAACTACTTTATAAAAATCAATGATTCTACTGAAGCAAAGTAACCTAGATTACAATTACTAAGTTAAGTATTTTATTCTTAATCCTATAACACAAATACTCTAGGTCCACTCGGGAGAATGAAAGTTTCAATTAGTTGCAAACGCCTTAATTATCCCTATTTTTCGTTCATTCTATAATATCACCAATAATTTTTCAAAGGAGTCGTTAGATGATTAAAGCCATTTTAGTAGATGATGAGAAGCTTTCTCTTGATTTATTAACTAAACAATTGCATGCATTTCCGGAAATTGAAATTGTTAAGGCTTATTCGTATCAGACAAATATTCTAGAAGATATAAAACAAGAAATGATAGATGTTGCTTTTTTAGATATCGAGTTAACTGAAGGTAGCGGCTTAGATTTAGCTGAATCTATTTTATCGATTAATGAATCCATATTTATTGTTTTTGTTACAGCCCATGCCCAGCATGCTGTCAAAGCATTTGAAATCAATTCTATTGATTATTTATTGAAACCTGTTATGCCCAAAAGATTAAAAACGACGGTTGACAGATTAATAGAAAAAATCAAGAAAGATAGAGAGGATGAAGCTCCAAAAGAAAAAATACCACTTTATATTCAATGCTTCGGCGAGTTTAACGTTTTTCTAAATAAAGAGCCACTTCAATTTAAAACATCTAAAGTAAAGGAATTATTTGCATTCCTCTTTACTTATATGGATACATACGTCCACCGAGATCATCTAATTGAAAACATATGGCCAAATCAGGATAGTAAAAAAGCCAAGATAAACCTTCATACATGTCTAACATACTTAAGAAAAATGTTAAACACTCTTGGTTATTCAAATTGCATTAAGTTTGCCAATCAGAGCTATATCTTATCCATTCCGAATATCCATTCAGATTTAAAAATATTTAATGAGGCTATACATAGTTTCAAAAAGAATGATATTAAATCCATTAGTAGTGCAGAAGAAGCAATAAGTCAATATACCGGTTCATACATGCAATGGAATTATTACGATTGGGCAAATGATATCGCACAGGAAAAACTTACTATTACTATGTATTTGTTAGACAGTATTATTGAGTATTATTACATTAACCATACAGATAAAGCCCTGTTTTACCTTAGCTTGCAACGCAAATTGAATCCATATATGGATAAAAATATTCAGCAAACCATGAACCTTTTAATAAAAAGAGGAAATCGGAATGAAGCGATCATATTATATAAAAATTATAAAGCCTTACTCTCTACCGATCTAAATATAGACCCGGACCCAATTTTAATTAATTTATACCAAGAAATTAATAAATAAGAAAAGTCGATTATTTACTTGGCTTCAGTCTTGGCCGTTTTTAAAAATGTCTTTACTTCATCTATCGTTAAACCAATCTCTTTCGCTTTTAATATTAGATGAACCCATTCAGCGTCTAATTGTTTGTCATCCTTGCACATACTCATTATACCGTTCACCCACTTCATAATTTTTTGTTTATATCCTTTATATAATCATTCTCTTAAAACTCTCTTAAATTTTTAAAAACTTGGAGTGAAAATAAGCATTTAATAAAGTGAATAGTATAGGTAAAATAAAAGAAGTGAAAGAGCCTGCAAATAAGGCCTTCTTCACTTCTTCTTTTATTTCACCCTTAAATCATATTTAATCAGAAACCAAATTGATTCAATAGTAAGGATAAATATGATATAAGTAAGAGTGTGATTTAGTTTAATCATTAAAAAAAAGAGCTCCCTAATGTTTAGGAAGCTCACTAAATTAATCTATTAAAAGTGTATGAAGCTGGGATAGTAGTCGTTGTTCAATTCCTACTGTATACTCTTTTGATAAGTCTACGTGTAAACTCTCGGCTAATACAATTGAATTAGTATATGCTTGTTTTATACTTTTCTCATTAAGATTAGCAGTAATCGCCCTAAATTTTTCATATGAACGTTTACTCAAGTCTTTTTCAAGATTTTTAGTGGCATTTAGCCAACGTTCTACAGTATCTTCTTGTATTCTCATGAGTTGTAAAATTTGTTTTTGAACACCATTGAGAATTTCTAGTGATCGAGCATATTCCCCTCTTTTTAGCACATTAATACCGAATATCCAATAATTAACAAAACTATTAAAAGCAAAATTTATATTTTCATCTGTTTTTCTTATTGGATCGTCTTCATTAAGGTATTCTAAAAGAGGAAACAGTTTATTGGTGCTATCATAAATAAACATTTTCTCTGGATTTGGAAATACCCCTGTAGGTTTAAAGTCTTTAATGACACCCATCTTTTGTTCAGGTAGAAAGTGAAATTCTCCACGCACAAGGTTACTAAATATAGCTACTTGTGTACCATATTCATTGAAGAATATTAGTTCGACTGGAAATAATTCTTTAATCCAAGTATTTGAATCAAAATTAGCGTTCATGTGATTTTTAATGAAGATATAAAACTCAACATCAGAATATTGATCACCTTCACCTTTGGTAAAAGAGCCGTACATCAGTGCAGAAGCTATATGATTGTCTAACTCACATTTATTTTTAACACGCTCAATTAATTTTTTTTGAAATAACATATAAACCCCTCTATCTATTGTTTATTTTTCAATTTAAGATAGAGTGTTCTTTCACAACTGGAAAACATGCACAACACATAAGTAATGCTCCTTCCATCCTTAAAATCAATTTAATAATAGCATTTATACATTAAAACATCACTACCTGCCTCGTAAGTGTATAGATACATGCGTTTTGACACCAGAACCCCAATTAGCACTTACGTTAATCATTCATTTTTTTAAAGCGCGGCTTAATGAAATATAAACCAATAAAAAAGAATGCAAGCCCAAGCATCAAGCCCCAAAAATGCTTATCTAAGAATGCAAATAGGCCTACACTGAATGCTCCAAGCAAAAACATAATTTTCATCATTCTTATCACCCTAACTGTTTAGTGAATCAACTACAATCTTGGAAACAGTTAAGAACTGTTGTAGCTCCGAGAATACCAGCAGTGTTTATACATGCATAGCAAGCTGTTCCTGCTGTAGCCGGAACACCAACTGTACAAGCAACTCCACAACACCAACAATTGCTATAAATACAAACACTTTAGACGCTACACAAGACTGAGTACAATCCCATCTTTCGCCTAAACTTGCTTTAGCTATCATTTGATCGTCAAATTTATCTTATCCAACTGTACTTAAACCCTAGCTTACACATTGTTCGTTAAATGAGCTTATAATACTTCTTCTGTAGAAGCATGTTCATAAACATGGACTTCTTCACTAATGTCTTTTTTTATACTATTGAGCAATAGCCCAAACCTTGGATGCAACCATATGGTTTTCATCCATATTTCCGCTTCATTCGAAAAACACTTTTATATTCCCTGTCTACTGCAAATCTATATTCAATGAGTCAACATCTTCTACGACATCTTCATTGTTCATCTTAACAGATTTGAAGGAAACTGAATATTCAACTTCATCATCATATTTTACTCCTTAACAGTTCCTTTGTATGATATCGCATCTTAAAAAGATTCCGTCTTCAATTCACCTGACTGTTCTGTTTTGCTCATCTCAACTTTATTTTCATCAACATACATAGTCTTAGACATTACACTGTTTACAGATCTAACAATTCCTTTTCATAGCTATCAATTTCACTTGGTTTTGCTTGGGCTTCAGGTATCCCCTATGACTCCAAAATCAATCTCACTGTCTAAAACAACAAAAAAACATGAACACTCCTTTTTATACAAGAGTTGTTCATGTTTGATTTTATCATTCTATTATACATGTATCCCATTTTTATCCTGAAAGATTACTTTTCTCACAGACATTGGAAGGAATCTCTTTTTATATATGTCGGCTATGAAATTCAAGATGACTGTAGGGATTTTCTTCGGGAACCATTTGTTGGCGTAATATCGGTAGTACGCATTCTGTAAGTCTGTCCATTGTTTATCGATGTTTTTCGAATTAAAACGAGCAATATCAATCAGTTTTATATTACCGTTTCGATCAATCATAATGTTGCGCAAATGTATATCTGACGGCTTCAGGCCTGCTTCTGTAGCTGAACGTAAGGCTAATTGGACAGACTCTATATGTTCTGTTTTTATATGAATACCTTTCTCTAAGCATTGGAAGAGCGTAAAGCCTTCTATATAGTCGATGACAATATAAGAATCACCATAATCATAAAGATGTGGATAATAGGGATTACCTTGAATTCGTTGATAATTTGCCGCTTCCACCTTTGCGATATCTTCCATTTGTGGGAAGTATACTTTTATAGCAATCGCTTGCTTCGTAATTTTGAAAACAAAAGCGCTTCTTCCAACACCAATCAGTTCTAGCTGGTCACTATATGATCTTAAAGAGGGGCGTCCCTCTACCATTTCAATTACTACACTGCTCGCTAGCTGATTAAATTCCATTCTAATCACCTCATTTGAAGGAACAACATAACTTTATGATGTTCGCTTTAGAGTAGTTTAGTATAGAAAGGCCATCACCTACAAATTTTAAGGTCCCTTCGAGTAAAAATGTATACATATAGAGAAGAAAATTACTTTCCTGTAATAATTGATACAAAAAATTTACAACTTATACTTCTGAATGACCTTTAGGATATGACCTCACAACTCCATAATGAAAGCTACCAAACGAGTGGTAGCTTCCAAAAAAATCATCGGGACAAACGCTCAATTGTCTTTGCAAGAAGAATGGTTCTTTCTGTTAATGTGTCAATTTCAATATACTCCTCTTTACTATGAGCATTCCCACCAACTGGACCTAGACCATCAACTGTAGGCACACCCGTTGCTGAAGTGAAAGAGGCATCGCCACCCCCACCCGTTGCAGTATTATGGACATGAAGACCAATTTCTTCGCCTACTTCTTGAATAATGTGTAATAGCTTTTCTGTTTGCTCGTTGTATTCCATTGGTGGTCTGCTAATTGCCCCTTCTAATTGAATTTCCGTTCCTCTCACTTCTGTATTGGCACATATTCTTTTAATCTTCTTTTCTAATTCTTGTGCTTGTTCTTTCTCAGTGATGCGAATATCAATATGAGCGACGGCATTATCAGAAATGGTATTAACAGAAGAACCACCAGAAATGATGCCTACGTTAACACTAATGCCTTGTTCATGATTTGTTAAATTATGCAGCTGGATGATTTTATAAGCTAGTTCTTCAATCGCACTCCTTCCCTTTTCTGGCTCAATACCTGAATGGGCGGCTTTGCCTTTAATAATGAGCTTATATCTTCCCCCGCCTCTTCTTGCTGTCACAAGTGAACCATCTTTTCTTGCCGGCTCCATAATAAGTGCATATTCTTTTCCCATCGATTGTTCCTCTATTAATTCACGCGATGACGGTGAACCAATTTCCTCATCACCATTTAAGATAATTTGCACATTCTCACAGGCATTTGACCCACAGTGTACTAATGCTTTGATAGCATATAAAAGCTCAACTAAACTCGACTTCATATCAACGACACCAGGTCCATAAGCTCTGCTTCCTTTCATTTGAAACGGGCGCTTCTTCACCGTACCTTCAGGAAAAACCGTATCCATATGGGCTACCAGTATAATTTTGGGGTGCAGACTATGCTCATGTCGAATAACAAGGTGGTTGCCGTATTTTGCTTCTGTTTTCACCTCTACAACAAATCCAATTTCTTCGTATTTTTTCTGTAGAATTCTCCCGATTTCATCTATCCCTTTCTTTACATATGAACCACTATCAATATTGACAAGTTTTTCAATTAATTGCAGCATTTCTGTTTTTCGCTGTTGTATATATCCCTCCACCTTTTATACATCTCCTTTATCTATTTTTCCAACACACCAACACCCTCTTTTAATGGAAAATGGCAGGCAACATAGTGCTCTTCCTCATGGGCAATAAATGTTGGTTCCTCTTTCTTACATTTTTCTTGTGCATGTGGACATCGTGGATGAAAACGACAGCCAGAAGGAATATTGGTTGGGCTTGGAATATCACCCTCCAAAATAACACCTTCTTTTTTATTCCTTAACATCGGGTCAGGAAGGGGAACTGCTGATAAAAGTCCCTCTGTATACGGATGAAGGGGTTTTGAAAAGAGTTTTTCTTTTGTCGTTAGTTCAACAATTTTCCCAAGATACATGACCGCAATTTTATCACTAATATATTTAACTGCTGGTAGGCCATGTGCAATAAAGATAAAGGTTAATCGTAACTCTTTCTGTAATTTAGACATTAAATTAAGGATTTGTGATTGAATGGAAACGTCTAATGCAGATACAGGCTCATCACAAATAATGAGCTTAGGTTTTAATGCAATGGCCCGAGCAATGCCGATTCTTTGTCTCTGACCACCACTAAATTCATGGGGGTAGCGGTGAATATATGAACGATCAAGACCTACCTGATCCATCAACGACAAAACTTCTTCCTTCAATCTTTCACTACTTAAATTAAGATGGGTCAATAACGGTTCTGCAATAATATCAAATACTTTCATCCGAGGGTTTAACGAGGAAAAAGGGTCCTGGAAAATCATCTGCATTTCCGCCCGTTTCTTTCTTAGCTCTTGTTTGGATAGAGTGGAAAGGTCTACTCCTTGAAATATTATTTCTCCTTCTGTTTTTTCTAACAGCTGCATAATTAAATTACCTGTTGTCGATTTCCCACAACCAGACTCCCCAACAATCCCTAATGTTTCCCCATCGTTCACATCGAAGGATATGTGGTCAACTGCTTTTAAGTATTGTTTCTCCTTCTTCCACCACCCTTCAGTCACATCAAAATATTTCTTTAAACCCCTTACACTTAAAATAACTGTCATGTCTTTGTCACCCCTCCTCTTCATATAACCAGCACTTCACTTGATGACGGTTATGGATGTTGGTAAGTACGGGCTCATTGTTCATACATTTTTCCATTACATATGGGCAACGTGTATGAAAGCGACATCCACTTGGCATAGCATTCGGATTGGGTACAGTTCCTTCGATGACTTGCAGTTTTTCTGTTTGTTCGTGGATTTTAGGCGTACTAGCTAATAAACTCTTCGTATAAGGATGAGCAGCTTCTTTAAACAGTGTAAACACATCCGTATATTCAACAACTTGACCAGCATACATGACAATCACCTGATCAGCCATCTCAGCTACCACGCCTAAATCATGTGTAATAAATAGAATAGAAGTTTGCTTGTCTTTTATCAGCTCTTTCATTAATTGGAGTATTTGCGCTTGGATAGTTACATCGAGTGCGGTTGTCGGTTCATCTGCAATTAATAGTTTCGGGTTACATGATAAGGCAATCGCAATCATTACACGTTGACGCATGCCTCCACTTAATAGATGAGGATAAGAATGATATATCTTCTCCGCACGAGCTATGCCTACTTTTTTTAAAATCTCGATACTTCTCTTTTTCGCCTCTTTTTTATCTACTTTTTGATGGATTTTAATTGCTTCAGAAATTTGATTACCTACTGTAAATAAAGGATTAAGAGAGGTGAGTGGTTCTTGAAATATCATCGCCATCTCATTTCCGCGCAATTTCCTTCGATCTTTTTTTGATAGTTTTGTTACATCATTACCTTCAAATATGATGGTTCCACTTTCAATTTTTCCAGCAGCATCTAGCAACCCCATAATAGATAAAGATGTTACACTTTTACCACTGCCTGACTCTCCTACAACAGCGACAGTCTCGCCTTTCTTTATCGTAAATGACACACCGTCAACAGAAGGAATCACACCATCTTCCGTATAGAAATAAGTCTTCAAGTCACGCACTTCTAACAAGCTCTCTCGGCCCAACGCAATTCCCTCCTCCTACACTTTCTTTTCTCTCGGGTCTAACACATCTCTTAGCCAATCACCTAAGAAAATCATCCCTAGGACGGTGATTGTTATCGCTAAACCAGGAAATGCCGCCAACCACCAACTGGTTGCTACATAATCTCTACCATCACTTAAAATGCCCCCCCAAGAAATGGTCGGTGGTTGAATTCCTAAACCTAGAAAACTTAAAGAAGCTTCTAATATAATCGTGGTTGCCACGCTTAATGTAGAAATGACAATGAACGGGGATATTACATTTGGCAATAAATGTTTTAGGATAATCTTATGATCCCTCACTCCCATAGACCTTGCAGCCCTGACAAACTCTCTTTCTTTTAAAGACAATACCTCTCCTCGTATTAAACGAGCGTACTGCACCCAATTCGTTACACCTAATACAACAATCAACGTAAACGCACTTGGGCCAAAAACAGTCAAGATGACAAGCGCAAAGAGGATGGTTGGTATCGCTAAAAAGGAATCAACTATTCTCATTAAAATATTATCTAGGAAACCACCATAAAAACCTGAAACTAGACCGATAAAAATACCAATAATACCTGCCAAGATGACAGAGGCAACCCCAACAACTAAAGAAATTTGTGAGCCATAAATTATTCTGCTTAAAATATCTCTACCAAGATTGTCTGTTCCTAAAATATAGTCAGTAACCCCACCTTCTACCCAAGCCGGGGGTTTCAACATCATTGCCGCATTAATCTGGTTCGGATCGTGGGGTGCTAATAACTTCGCAAATATCGCTATAAAAATAATGAGTAATACGATTAGTAAGCCAATAGTACCCGTCTTACTTTTTAATAATAATCTGAGCCACCGCTTGAGGTGACCCTGCTTACTTTTCACTAAGACATCTAACAATTGGTTTTCCTTTGATTCCAAAACAACCACTCCTCCTTAGCGAAATGTAATGCGGGGATTCAATAATTTATAAAGAATATCTGCTAGTAGGTTCATAGCAATAACAATAAATGCAATAATAAACACACTAGCCTGTACGATTGCCATATCCCTTGTATTCACTGCTTGAATGAGTAGTTGTCCTAACCCTGGCCATGAAAATACGCTCTCGGTTATTAATGTGCCGCCGACAACGGTTGAGGTTTGTAGCGCGGTAATCGTAACAACTGGAATAAGGGCATTACGAAAAGCATGTTTATGGATAACAAAAAACTCTTTTAACCCTTTACTTCTTGCCGTACGAACATAGTCTTGGTTCATAATTTCTAACATACTTGAGCGAATAAACCGGGTCATCTCAGCAGCAATCCCTGTGCCAAGCGTAATTGCCGGTAAGATCAGATGACTCCATGTACCCCGCCCTGAAACCGGGAACCATCCTAACATGACGGAGAAAATCAAAATGAGCATAATCCCTAACCAAAAATTCGGCATCGCCTTCCAGATTACCGCTCCCCCTGTCGCTACGACGTCGATAGCAGAATTCTTCTTCGTCGCCGACCAAATACCAAGAGGGATAGCTATCATTATGGCCACAATCATAGCTGCTACAGCTAATTCAATTGTCGCCGGTAAGCGCTCCAACACAATAGGTAAGGCACTCGTGTTATAACGAAATGATTCACCAAAATCAAGTTGGGCAAGTCCGACCATATAGTTGAAATATTGAATATAAAAAGGCTCATTTAGCCCTAGTGATTCGCGAAGTTGTAATATATCCTCTTGACTCGCATCTTCAGGTAACATTAATGCAACAGGATCGCCTGCCACATAAACAAGGCAAAACACGATAAAAGAAATGATAAACAGCACCGGTATAATTTGAAGTAATCGTCTCATAATATATTTGCCCACTATTGTCCCCCTATAGCGAAAAGTAATAGAGATGGGGAAATGGATGGAACCATCCATTCACCCACGAATATCAGCTTTATTTATTCACTTGCTTTCCTTTTAATAGTTGGTGCATAAATCATTTCATCTGGGGTAGGAACAAAATCAATCGCATCATTTACACCGATATTGATTTTTTCCTCATGAAGCATAATATGTGGCACTTCTTCAGCGGCAATCGCTTCAATTTCTTGTATTTGCTTGGCTCGTTCTTCCTCATTCATATTGACGGCAGAGGTTGCGAGCAATTCTTCTATTCGATCATTCTTATAATCTGTATGCCCTTCAAAACGTTCAGCACGATACCAATCGACCGAGTAAGCACCGTCAAACATGGAATTACCTAGACCGATTAAATAAGCATCCTTATTCTCGTTAGCCGTACGCATTTCTACAAAATTACTCCATTCCATGAACTCGATATTTACTTTCACATTAATTTCCGCAAGCATACCCGCTATCATTTCTGCCACTTCTGCATCTTGTAAATAGCGCCCTTTCGGTGAATGCAAAGTCATCTCAAAGCCATCTGGATAACCTGCCTCAGCTAGTAATGCTTTTGCTTTTTCAATATCATAATTGTAAGTATCATAAAGGTCAGGATGATGCCCAAAATTACCTGGACCTACTCTTGTTCTTGTTGGAATACCTCCACCTTGCAAGACATTATCGGTAATCGCTTTGTTATTAATAGCAAAGTCTAGAGCCTGACGTACACGGACATCAGCAGTTGGAAGCCCTTCTGTCGCCCGCAAAATTAGCATTACGACTCGGTTTGACCTTTCTTGTACAATAGATGTCCCCTCATTACTATTCACTCGTTCCCAATCAGACGGAGGAATATTAACAGCCATATCAACCCCACCTGTTAAAAGCTCTGACACTCTTGTTGAGTTTTCTGGAATAACTCGGAAAACAAGCTCATCCCATTCTTCTACTTTTCCTGCGAAATAATTCTCATATGGTGTGAAAACGATGCGATTATCACGTTTCCATTCTTTGAATTGAAATGGTCCTGTACCAACAGGATTAGATAGAAAATGCTCCCAACCATTCTCTTCAATATAGTTCTTAGGCAAGATACCTGAACCAAGTCTGGATAAACGGTGGAATAAGGAAGGCTCTGGTGATTGTGTCACAATATTGAAAGTGAGCTCATCAATCACTTGAATTTCTTTTATCTGCTTATAATTGGGGTACTCCTGCAAAGTGTCATCTTTTGCTACTCTTTCTAACGTAAATTTCACATCCTCCGCTGTGAGAGGATCACCGTTATGAAAAGTAACACCTTCCTTTAGTTTTACCTGATAGGTCAAGTCATCGATTTTCTCATAGCCGGTGGCAAGCTCTGGATGAATATTGCCATCCTTATCTTTTCTAAATAAATAATTAAACATATTCACATGAATCGCTTCCGTCGACGTATTATTATGGTCATGAATATCAAATGTCACCATATCTGTTCCAACTGCAACGGTTAATACTCGATCATTTCCTTTCTCAATGACTGCTCCACCAATCTCAGAACCGCCTCCCGAACAACCAGCTAGAGCGATGGCAACAACGACTAACAGGACAATCTTCCTCCAAACACTTCGCTTCAAATTGTTTCCCCCTATACGCTTATTTTTATAGGCAAGCCCTTTTCATCAGTTTATAAACGTGTAAGCAAAACTATGATAAAAATCGTTAAGGTTATGTTCTCAAACAGATTTTAATACGAACAAAAGAAATTCTGCAGAAGGGGAATATTATGAAATGTAAGGGAAACTAAGAGTAAAAAAAGGTTGGTTATTGCAATGTTACGAGAAGAACTTAAAGAGGTGATAATTATCTTTTCTTAGTCATATGGGATGTCCATTCATTGTAGACAATACGGGGATTGCATATATTTTAATAAAATTAGAAATTTATGTTAAATTATAAAAATGCATGGAGTGTCCGTAAATCCTAAATTTGAACACTTCTCTTCTGATTTATGGCTTGATATATTCGCAAAGATATATGTAAGCGTGTTAATGATTAGAAAACTAACAAAAAAGCCAGGATCAATAGAATTGATCCTAACTTCATTTTACTTCTAACATCTCATATATTTCCGCTTAAAACCTAAACGACCTTTATCTAAGTCTTTTTGAATATTTTCATACGCATGAAGGACGCCATTCTTCTTTCTCTCTCTTTTGATTTCGATGGCTCCGATTTCCTCTGCCACTTCAGCTGCTTTTTCACTTAGAGGAATATAGGAGATCGCAACGGTATATAAGAAGTTATTCATTGATACCTTTGTTCTTAAAGGTGCGTCATAAATGTTCTCCTTCACCTGATCTAGCCTATCCGATAATTTGCTCTTGTCAAATTCGTCGTCTTTCCGATTACCTAATAACCAACAATAACAACTCCAACCAGCAGACATTCTCAGCTCATCCCCGCTGGCAATCCATTCATCGGCAACTTCCTGGGCAATCGGTGATTCAGCTAAAGTAACCGCTACAACATAGTCTGATAGCATATAAAAATACGCATCGTCTATCCAACGATTAAAATCTTCCTTTGTCATTGCTTTTGGGTCGGCAATAATGCCCGCAAAGTACATCGCATCATAATTTCCTGTTGCATATAACTCCTCAGCTAATGATTGATCAATCTTTATTTTTTTCACAAACGGTTTCATCGCTCCAGTTGCAACACCAAAAAGTGGCTCATGTGCACCGTTTGAGAGATAAATTTTTTTCGTTCGCTCTTTTCCTAATGCTTCTAATTCATTCATTACCTCTTTGAAATCCATCAACTAAAACACTCCTCTTCTAGGATACTGTTAAAACGATTTTCCCATTATTCTCTCTATTCTCTATCATCTCATGTGCTTTTTTCACTTCATACAAGGAGTATTCTGCCCCTACTTTCACTTGGACATCCCCGTTTACCAATAACTTAAATACTTCATCCGCAACGGGCTTGATTGTATCTGGCCTTTTCTTTCTTGTCGTACCAAAACTAAAGCCAAGGACTGAACGACAACTGCTATGGAGAGCAGTTGTTGGGATCCTACCCGTTTGATTACTCGTATTGCCAAAATGCACAATCTTTCCATATAGAGCTAAACATGCAAAGCTTTCCTCAAATACAGAGCCAGAAACAGAATCTAAGATAAGATTAACCCCATCTCCATCGGTGTATTCATTTACTTTTGAAGAAAAATCCTCATACGTGATGGCCAAATCAGCTCCTGCTGCCAACACAGTGGAAAACTTCTCTTCCCTACTAACAGTGCCAATTACAGTTTTCGCACCAAATACCTTTGCCATTTGGATGGCTGTAGAGCCTACACCACCAGCTGCTGCATGAATGAGTACAGTCTCTCCTAATTGCATTCGTGCGATGTCCTTCAATAATTGGTAGGATAAAAAGGAAACAATAGGGCTTGCTGCTGCAGTAGTAAAATCAATCTCGTTTGGGATGGCAAATGTAAGTGCTTCGTTTGCCACAGTATATTGCGCATAAGATCCTTTTTCAGGAAAAGCTACTACTCTTTGCCCCACTTTAAATTTTTTGACTTCAGAACCTACCTCGGCAATCGTTCCTGCCGCTTCAAGGCCAAGAATCGTGGGACCTTCTATTTTCTTCTTCAACCCTTGGCGATTTTTAATATCAGCGTAGTTCACACTTGTTTTATCCACTTTTATGAGCACTTCATGAGCAGAAGGCCGTGGTATGTCTATATCCATTACTTGTAATACGTCTGAGGAACCATACGACTCTATCACTACGGCTTTCATTTTACATTCACCCTATCTATTGTTTTAATTCAATTTCTGATCCTCTCTTCTTATACCATTGATAAAACGCTAAACGGAAGGATTCGGGTACACCATACATGTGAGTGTGTCGCACAGGTTGCGCTCGATTGATAGTCGTAATCTTAGCAATGCCTAGTATTTTCTCGAGGGGTCCCCTATTCATTTCAATTTCAATCACTTTATCACGTCTAGTTAGAAATAACGTCGTCGCTAAGCTCCCAGTCTTTAATTGAATAAAACGCTCATTCAACACATAGCGGCTATTATAGTAATCTAGGAACCTTAGTAAAACAACTAAAATAAGTACAAGCAATGAAAACAACCACCATGGAATATTCATATTTAACACATTTGGTTGGAAATAATATAATAATGCCGTTGCAATGATCCAGAGCCAACTAGGTTTCAACAACCTGGCAAAAAGAGCATTTTTCGGAAGCTTGTGCATCTCTTCTTCTACTTCATAGTCTGGTAATATTTCATATATTAGACGAAAGGCATCCTTCTGCGGTAAAAAAGGGAACAAAGAGCTTGTCTCCATTGAGGAATCCCCGCCTCCTCCTCCTGTCTGACCAGCACTCGTTAGTTTCACTTCTGCAATACGTAAAATTCTTTTCATTAACGTTTGCGTTATTTCGACAGCTTGGACCTTTTCCTTCGAAATAGAAAAGCTGACTTCATCTAGTACGCCTCTAGAGATATAAATCCTATCAACATCTGAATAAATTCGATAATTACCATATTTTATATATGTTTTTATCATGCCAAATATGGTTGAAGCCACAATAAGAAAAATAACAACAAGTGCCGTTAACCACCAGGCACTTAATATAAAGTGAATGGCACCTTCCGCTTCTTTCTCGACATTAATAAAATCATTGATCATAAAAAACAGTGAGCCTAAAGCAGGAATTAAAAGCAAAAAGCTTAATGACGTCATTGAAGCTTTTATAATATCCTTCTTGCTGGCAGCAAAATGCAGTTTTCTATCTTCTATATATTCTTCTACCTTTTCCTCTTCACCTTCGGACACTTTGATATTACGTGTACTTTTTTCTATCCAGTCTTCCAAATGGTCCGCTTCTTCTTTAGAAAGCACCTCGAATTTTATTGTCCCACCTTCACCAGACATACCTGTCTCAAACTTCAAGGAGGTCTTTCCTATTAACTTATGTAGAAAAGTCGTATGTCTATTTACATTTTGAACCTTACTAAAAGGAATGGTTCGTTTATGTTTTGTGAAAAAGCCTTCACGTAAGTAAAAAGCGACCTCATCTATCTTATAAGTTGTAGTCAGCCATTTAAAGATAACAAAAATAATAGAAAGAATAAGAAGTATGGCGGCAATAATTCTACCGTAACCAATCCAATCGGCCTCTCGATTAAAAATAAATAAGTAAAGAAAAGCAAAAAAGAAAAACTTCAAAACACCCCATATATGAAAAGCAATGGTTAAGCGAGAATATCGTCTGTAATCCATTATTCATCTACTTCCTTTATTTTTGCATAATAAGCAATCGTATTTCTCAGTTGCATCGCTATTTCCTTTGATAGCATAGGGATTGTATGGGTTGAACTCATCGTTTCGACAGAAAGACCGTATAATTGATACCTTCTCTGAACTGGTCCTTGATTCGTTGCCACAGATTGAATCTTTGTCATTGGTACTAATTCATATTTTTCTATAAATACTCCTTGCTTAATCTGCAAGAATTCCTCATCTACTTCATAACGGAAGTTTTTATATAATAGGTAGGGTTGAATCGTTAACGAATAAATCATAGATAAAACAGTAAGACCAAGGACAACCCATAGAACCCATCCTACCCAATCCCACCAATCAAATCGAGCGTCAACGTAAAAAAGTATAGCAAGAATTGGCAACCATATCGCATTCCCAATTAGTTCACTAATTAGCATCGCTTTTATACTATTCTTAGATAATCTCTGTTTTGGTATTGGTAAATCTATATCCATCTTTATTCTCCTTCTGACTGATTTTACTAATATACGGTTAGAAGCGGGGTTAGTTTCATCTGTTATCATTTTGCAAGATATAATCAGAGTAACAAGACTTAAAACGAAAAGAAATATAAAGTTTTTTTACTAGTACAAAACTCTATAAACCTTATACATTTTTGTAAACATGACAAAGCTATTATCTTTTGTTCAACAAACTTGCCTCCTTGGTACTGAATGTCATTTCTATTATGTATTGAGTGAGTAGCGTTTGAATCTACTTATCTGCTCTATGAATTCCTGCTCTTTTTGTCTATTTTTATATAAAATTAATATATATCATCGTATTAACAAATTGAAACATGCTATGCTCAAAAGAGAAGGAGGAGAGTAAAATGATTCTTTATCAAAATTGAAGAAGTTAATTGAATGTGCCTCATTAAATGAATTCATGAAATACACATTCAGGAGGAATTAAAATTGGATAAACAAACGAAATGGAATAGTCTAACAAAAAAGCAACAGGAAGTGCAATTTTCCGGGAGTATTTGTGTACAGAAGCATGATCGTACAATATTTACAGAGAACTTTGGTTACGCAATCCATTCTGAAAAAATCAAAAATCATTCACATACTCGCTTTTCAATTGCATCTGGTAGTAAGATCTTTACATCTGTTGCAATTTGTAAGTTGGTAGAAGAAGGTAGTATCACATTTGACACGAAAATCATCGATTGTTTAGATATTGAATTTCCATATTTTGATAAAGAAATTACCATTCATCATTTACTAACTCATACATCTGGCATTCCGGATTATTTTGACGAAGATGAAATGGATGATTATGAAGACCTTTGGAAAGATAGGCCAATGTATCAGATTCGTTCTGTAAAAGACTTTTTGCCAATGTTTCAATATAAAAAAATGAAAACCAAAGTGGATAGCCCTTTTAAATACAATAATACTGGCTATATTATTTTAGGCCTTATTATTGAACATATCAGTGGCATGAATTTTGTTGACTATATCAATAAAAATATTTTTGAAATAGCTGGCATGACTGACTCCGGATATTTTTCAATGGATGAACTACCCGAAAGCGTTTCATTGGGATATTTGGAAAAACCAGATGGAACGTTGAGATCGAATATTTTTTCTCTACCTGTAAAAGGTGGACCTGATGGCGGTGCCTATGTTACTGCAATTGATATGGGGATATTCTGGGAATCGTTAATGAATGGCAAACTCTTAACAAAAGATATGACTCGCAACTTATTGATTCCTCAAGTAAACGTGTCAGAAGATATCTTTTACGGTTACGGTGGTTATATGGAAGCAAATGAACTGGGTATCGTGAAATATATTCAGATGGGATATGATCCAGGAGTAAATTATCGTTCAGTACATTATCCAAAACAAGCTCTTACCATAGTTGTCTGCTCAAATAAATCAGAAGGGGCTTTTGAAATTCTTAAAGAAATAGAAAATATAATATTTACTCAGTAAATGTGAATAAGAGCTATTTTTCACTATTAGCTCTTATCTTTCTTTTTTTAATTTTTTTCAAATACAAGATAAATTCCCTCTCCTATGCTCACTAGTTTTCACAATCCTCCTCCCTATAGACCTATACGAAGTAACATGTAAAAGGGTCATCCTCTATATGAACTGGCTTTAGCGTACAATCAAGCTGTTACTTTTTTTTTATCATAAAAAAAGTAGCCAGAAAAAGGGCTACTCTCAGTTTATTCATCTTCTCTCATATTCAACTTGATAGATATATTCTATATATTGATTAAACTGCTCATCATAAACATATTTAAATGACCATTTCATCATATTTGTAACTAATTTATATATCCAGTTTGATGGAATCAATGTAACATTCGCTATAAACTTTGTTCCTTCTGGGAGGATTTCGAGAATGTATTCTGTCCTACTTATTCCTTCTTTCGTCTTCGTCTCTACTACAGCATAAAAAGGTGGATCATACTTAGAATAAACAGCTTGTAACTCATACACCTTTTTTCCAATTTTCTGCCTTGTAGTGAACATCGATCCTTCTTTTAAATCACTTTCAGCTCCATCATAATGATTTTCAATGATTTGTGTATTCCATTTTAATACATGTTGATCTTTATTAAGACATTCAAAAACTAAATCTATATCTGCCTCAATCTCTGATTCGAATCTATAACATTGTATTTCTTTCATTTGTCTTTCTCCTAAACATTTTAATTAACATTCAAATATAATTATAACCTATTGAGGGAAAAATTGTTAACTAAATCATTCATTTTTACTATTCAACTGATCCTGATTCATAAACTCTTTGCAAGAATAGAGACTATTTATCTATGACATTACGAATCCCTCGGAAGCTCGTTACGAAATATACTTCTCCACACGTAATCTTGATGAAAACTTAGGGACTGGCGATAATGACCTAGAGGGATGATTATTTATACCTGCAAACAGTTATCCAACCAATCAACCTACGCTCCTAATAAGTTACGAGGTTTCCGGAACTGGCGCCTTCTTTGCTTTAGAAGGGAAACAACCATACCGAGGGTGAGTTCATTCTTACTGTGTAGCCAGGAGAAACACTATTTGAAACCATTATGGACAACCTTTAATGAGAACAATGATTTGAGGAATACACATCTTATTTTTGATAATGCTCAAGAGAGGACGGTGGACTGTGAAAAATGGAGAGTATTGGCTTTGCAATTTGTTTGATCTGATAGATGCAATTCGAGATACTCTATTTCGTTTTGGTGGGCCTGACTCGATTCAGGTCGATTTTAAGCAGATTTCTTATTTTTGGGATGAGTCTGTCTCGATTCACATTTCGAGGCAGACCTCTTTGTTTTTTTGGCTTATTGACTGCAAGGATTTCACCGTTAGCCTAGATAGAGCCCTCAATTCCTCCTTTAAGACATACTTATATCGCTTGAATCACCTTTTTCACACTTCGGATAATGCCTGCGTAACCTGTGCACCGACATATATTTCCTGAGAGTGCTTCTAATATTTCTTCATCTGTTGGTTTCTTGTTTTTCTCTAATAATGCTTTCACAGCCATAATCATCCCCGGTGTGCAATAGCCACATTGAAATCCACCTTCTTCTAGAAATGCCTTTTGAATTTCATGCAGGCCATTTTCACTTAAGCTTTCAACCGTATGAATACTCTTTCCGTTCAGTTGATAAGCTCTCATGAGACAAGAGTTGACGAGTTCACCGTCTACTTCTACAGAGCAGGCACCGCATCGACCAATTTCGCAAGAGATTTTGGCGCCTGTTAATGAGAGGTCTTCACGTAATATATCAACTAATCTTTTTGTTGCTTCAACTTGTAGTTTCTGCTGTTCACCATTAACAGTGAAAGAAATATTGATTTTTTGCAAATTCACCTTTACCTTTTCTATCAAAAAACCCTCTCCCTCGCATGTAATATTTCTTCTCGACTGACAGGTAATTTCGTCACCCAATGCCCCGTCGCATCATAGATGGCTCTTACGATTGCAGGAGCTAATGCTACTGTTCCGATCTCCCCAACGCCTCTTGGGCCATATATATCTCCTTCCCATAAGTCCTCGATTGCTCTCACATTCATTTTTGGTGGAATGTCTTGGATCGTGGGCAGAATATAGGTGTCAAAGTTTTCTGCAGTATAGCGACTTTGCTTCATGGCTGCTTCTTCTAACAATGTGTAGCCTAGCGCCATAATCGTACCGCCCTCGATTTGCCCAATATAACCAGTAGGATTCACAACAGGTCCGGCAGAAACAGCTTGATCGATATCTGTAACCTTGATCGCTCCTGTTATAAGGTCGACTTCTACTTTCACTGCCACCGCTGCAAATGAGTACAAGAAATGACCACCCGGAATACTATTTGGCGTGGTTGGAAAGTCGAATTTTGTGTCTATACTAATGGGTTCATTCTCAAGAAAAAGCTGTTCAAAAGTAAGTATCCTTTGGCCATTTAGCCAAATACCCTTCCCTCCAACATATAATTGTTCTTTTTGATAACCTGATATTTTGGCTGCTGTATCTAATAGTTTTTCTATAAAGGGCCCCTTTAGCCTTTGTAAACTGTGCCAAATCATGCTCGTGCCTCTTGATGCTGTGGAAGAACCTGAATGTGGCACCTTGTCTGTATCCCCTATTACAATGTGTAAATCCTCTGAAGAACACCCGATAGCCTCTGTTGTTACATTTTCAATAACCGCTAACAAACCTTGACCTACCTCTTCAAATCCAAAGGCGATCTCTATTTTCCCTTCATGGTTCAGACTAATTTTTCCACCAGAAGGATCCAATCTACCAAAACCTAACCCTCCTCCATGCATGGTTAGCGCTAACCCTACTCCTGTTTTCTTCCATGGATTGTCGCTCTCACTTTTATCTATCGCTAATAGCGGTGACTGCGCGATCTCATCTAAAACAAGCGCATCTCCATTAGTCGGTGCAATAATTTGTCCAACTGGACCAGGATCTGTTCCTTGTCGCAAGTTTTTCTTTCTTAATACAAGTGGTGACATATGTAAGCCATCTGCCAACCGATCAATTTGCCCTTCTAGAGCAAATGTAATCTGATTACCACCGAACCCTCTGAATTCACCTGCCACACCATTATTTGTAAAAACAGAGTAACCTTTTGTTTTTACATTTGGTATGGCATAAGGGCCAATAGCGTGTTCCACTGCAAAATCTAATACAGCTGGACCAAGTGTGGCATAGGCTCCTGTATCTGCAATAATTCTTACTTCATGAGCAACAATCTCCCCCGTTTTCTTAGCTCCTGTTTTCATCGTAATTTTCATTGGGTGCTTTTTAATACCAGAGATCATTGATTCTCTCCGCGATTGATGAATTTTCACCGGTCTTCCTGTTTTCAATGCTAATATGGCTCCGTAAGGCTGAATATTCAACTCATCTTTACCGCCAAATGACCCTCCCATCGGACTTGAAATTACACGAATACGCTCTTCTGGTAAATTTAATATTCTCGCTAATTGTAGTCTATCCTTGTAGCCATGCTGCGTGCCCGCATATACAGACAGCCTGCCATCTTTTTCTGGGACAAAAACCCCACCTTCAGTTTCCATATAAGCATGCATTTGCCGGGGCAGTAGATAGGTTTCTTCTATAATAACCTCACATAATTGGAAGCCTTCATCAACATCACCATTTTCATAAGATGCTTCATGAAGGATATTGCCACCAGAATGTAATGGGATACTATCAGGGTTCATTGCGTCATCGGGGTCATCAATAATCGGTAATGGTTCATAGATTACTTCTATTCGTTTAAGTGCTTTTGCAGCAATTTCAGGAGTGATTGCCGCTACTGCTGCCACCGCATCACCTACATAGCGAACAACTTGATCACAAAAGACAGGCTGATCTTGCGTAATCAGACCAAATCCATTTAATCCAGGTACATCCTTACTTGTTATTACGGCTAGGACGCCAGATAATTGTTCTGCCTTTTCAATATTTATTTGCTGAATTTTCGCATGAGGGTACTCACTACGCAGCACTTTTCCATAAAGCATATTTGGAACATGCAAGTCTGTTAAATAATTTAATCCACCAGTTACTTTTCCCATTCCATCCGGCCTTGGACGGGAAGACGATAAATTACTTGTATAATCCGCCATATTCTCCACTCCATTTTTCTAATTCTGAGATTAAGAGATTACTCGCTACTTTCAAACGATAATTACTCGAATAAAAAGCATCTTCAACTGGCTGATACTCTGTCATTACCGTTTGATACACCTTTTTCAAAATATTTGAATCCACAATTGGTGCATGTTTTAAAATAGATTCTACATTTCTTAACCTCATAGGTTGTGTCTCCCCGCCACCCGCTGCTATTCGAACATTACATAGCTGATTCTCCTTTATTGTTAACTTGCCAGCCAATGTAACAACAGATGTTGAGAATGCCTCCCTGCGACCGATTTTTTTAGTAAATAAATAGCTTTCTCTATTATCAAATGGAATAATAACCTCTAATATAATAGAATCTTCAGTCATTTTTGACCAATCCTGCAAATCTATTCTCTGTTTTCCATCTTTATTTAAATATAGTATTTCTGCATCGAGGGCTAGTAAAAGGGGGATTGTATCACCCACCTGATTGGCAATATTGCCTCCTATCGTACCTAAGTTTCGAACAGCAGGCGCAGCGATTTTCTCAATCGTTTGTGATAATTGGGGTAGTTTTTTAATAATCAGAGGATGATTCTTGCATTCCGCTAGCTTAACAAAAGAACCGATGTGAATCCGACTTTCCGTGGCCATGTAGATTTGTTTATATTCCGAAATGCCACCTAGATGAAGCATTTTTGAAGGAACGGCGGCCCCTTTTTCCCATTTGGTTTGTAAAAATGTGCCTCCAGCGATAAATGTGATCGCCTCATCATATGATTTCCACATTGTCCATGCTTCCTCAATGGTAGTAGGCGAAGCAACGGTTGTTTCTAATATCCTCATGATAACTACTCTCCTTTTACATTTCCTAGCTCCCTTTATTTGTTATAAACAAGTGTCCTACAATTGGCTTGTTTTCCATTTTCCGTAACCACCTTTTGTTTAACCGCAATTAATTGTGCCATAACGCTAATCGCAATTTCCTCAGGTCCCTCTGCGCCAATCGATAAACCAACAGGCGTGTAGACATTCGATGGTACAGATTCCCCTTCTAATAACCTCATCGTCCGTCTATTAGAACCAATGATACCTATATATTTAAATGGTCGATTGAGCACATATTGTAAAATTTCTTTATCTCGTTCAAAATGATGGGTCATAATCACAATATGGTCTTGGGGATGAAGCGCTTTTGGTAACACTTCATGTGGAAAACCTATTAATAAACGATCTGCTTGAGGAAATCTTTCTTTACTACATAAAGCTTCACGCCAGTCAGCTACTGTTACATGGAAGCCTGTTTTATGAGCAAAATCACAAAGAGGGACGCCATCTTCCCCTGCACCAAGGATAAAAAGACGAGGCTTTGGATGAAACCACTGAAAATAACAATAAATAGATAGCTCTTTTGAGTAGTGGATACCACTCTTCATCTCTTTTAATTCCATATTGGCATCTATGTTTAATGCTTTGGTCCAATAGTTATTATCATCAACGATAACTGTGTAACCTATAACCTCATAATCCTCGGAAAGCTTCTTTACTGTTAAAATAGATCGTCCTTGTAAAAGCTGTTCATTAACCTTTTCTAGATGAGCTTGATAACTTGCATCAATCTTCTCTAACAGGACACGAATTTCACCATTACATCCCGAACCTTGTCCCCACCCAAGATCATCTTCACTTTTTAAATTGTATAAAAAAGATTTTGATTGACCATCGATTAGCGTTTCTGCCCTATACTTAATATCTTCTTCCAAGCATCCTCCACTAAGGACACCAATAGTTGAACCAGATTGCTTGATTAACATGGTTGTGCCTTCTTTTCGATAAGCAGACCCATTCACTTGAATCACTGTCGCTAACACATCACCTTTTGTAGGCGATGCCTTGAATATTTGATGAATATTATCCATCTTCACACACCTCTTTCACTCAGCTGCTAAAGGTTTAAAATGTATTATCTTCCATTTTCTCCTTTTCCGCTACTAGTGTGTTAGATTTTCTGACAATAGAAATGAATTTCTTACAGCGATGTAGTTAACTACCAGTCCCCATTTTCGTTTGCTCTGGCTTTAGCCAATGACCTCTATTTCTCATGTTTACTAATTGTCCGTCTTCAAAAACTACTACTCCGTTGTTCATCGTAAGTTTGACTGCACATGGGAAAGTTCTCTCCATATACAAACTGTGCTTATGCTTAGCGAAGAAATTCTTTTCTGCAACAGTGAAGGATTCTTCAAGTGAGATCCATGTTAAATCAGCATCTTTGCCCACTTCGATATGCCCTTTTGTATTTAAATTGAATCTGTCAGCTGGATTACCTGCTATGAGTGCCGCCACTTTATAAAAAGGAATGTCATAGGTTATTGCAAGTTCAATTAATGCTAAAAGGGTAAATTGCCCGCCACTAATTCCACCCCAAGCGGAGAATAAATGATGGACGGTTGGATCTTTCAACAGATAAGGTGATGGTGAGTGATCGGAGGAGACCATATCAATTGCGCCTTCTATTAATAAACGAATCAATTTCTCTTGCTCCTCCACTTTTCGTAATGGCGGGGCGCATTTGGCTACCGCTCCTTTGTCTTGCAAATCATTATGATTACACAATAAGTAATGAGCACATGTTTCAACTGTAATGTCTAGTCCCATTGCCTTGGCAGCTGTAATTTTTAAAATAGCCTCCTCAGAGCTAATATGGACAAAATGAAGAGGACAGCCCGTTATTCTTGCATATGCGATGGCACGTTCCACCGCTTCCACTTCTGCGGCGATCGGTCTAGATGCTAAATAATCATCCGCAGTTAATTGACCATTCGTCACTTTCTCCTTCGTTAAGAAATCTGTCATTGCCGCACTTTCCGCATGGAGTGCAAGTATTTTTTTCAATGAAGCAATCTCTTTCATGCCAGCAATTAATGTTAAATCATCAACACGTTCGAATTCTTCATTTCCACTTTCAGATAAAAACGCTTTAAAACCTATTGCCCCATTATCTGCTAATCCCTTCAGCTCCAGGATATTTCCTGGAACAAGGCCACCCCATAAAGCAAAATCCACAACTGACTTACTTTCTCCCATCTCCGCTTTATTTAACAATGCCTGCGAATCAGTAGTAGAAGGAATCCCATTTAAGGGCATGTCAAAAAAAGTTGTTCCTCCTCCTGCAGCAATCATCTGAGAACCCGATTCAAAACCTTCCCATTCGTCTCTGCCTGGGTCATTAAAGTGAACATGAATATCTATCATACCTGGAAAAATATAATAACCTGCCGCATTTTTCTCGTCTTTACTTGTGGCTGTAATACCTTCCTCAATGGCGACAATGATACCATTTTTAATGGCTATATCGGTTTTCTTCACTTCATGAGGTAAAACAACATTGCCGTTGCGAATAATGAGATCATATGTAGCCAAAACCAACACCTCCCTGTTTATTTAAAGTATCGTCATAGCTGATTCCTCAGCTGCATATATATCCATTGCTGCCTGAAGCGCCTCGCCGCGATTTACTTGGACTTCGTGACGGATAAGGACTGCTTCTAATCCGCCGAGAACAGCAAGCACATTTTCTTTTCGACAGCTATATCCCATCGTACCAATACGCCAAATCTTCCCTTGTAATGGCCCAAAAGATGAAGCAATTTCTATACTAAATTCCTTAAGCAACATTTTCCGTACGGATTCACCATCAACACCAGCAGGGATTTCTATACATGTCACACATGGAAGCTTATGTTCAGAATCACCATATAGCTTTAACCCCATTGCTTGAATACCTTTCACCAAAGCTTTTTCATGAAGGAGATGGCGGATAAAACGAGGCTTTAACCCCTCTTCTAGCACAAGTCGTAAACCTTCATAGAGCGCATAAACCATCGATGTCGCTTCTGTATGATGATTCAATCTCCTTGGGCTCCAATAATCCATAAGCATGGCGAGATCAAAATAATTACTTGCAATTGCCATTCGACTACGTTGATACTGCTCATCTTCTGCAGTTGCAATACCTGCCTCTACCTTTTTCCGCTCTAATATAAGCTTCTCAATCCGCTCGTTAAATGTAATGGGTGCCATCCCAGCAGGAACGGATAAACATTTTTGCGTTCCCCCTATTAGCCCATCTATAAACCAGTCATCTGTCTTTACCTCTACGCCACCAATAGATGCGACTGCATCTACGACGAGAATCGCATCCTGTTCTCTACAAGCCTTTCCGATTTTTTCTAAAGGTTGCATTCTCCCTGTAGATGTTTCACCATGGACAATAGCAACCACTTTAGGTGAGATTTTTTCCATTTCTGCGATAACTACATCTGGGTCAAATACCTCTCCCCAAGGACATTGTATCGAATAGACATCAGCACCGTACCTTTCACAAATCTCCACAAGTAAATGCCCGAAGCGCCCATAAATCGGAACAAACACTTTATCACCAGGTTCAATAATACTTGCTAAGAGCGCTTCGTTTCCTGCTCTTGAAGTACCATCTATCGGAAAGGCCCAACGGTTCTTTGTTTGAAAGACTTGACGAATCATTTCCATGACTTCATTCATCAATTTTGTAAAAGCTGGATCGAACTGACCTAATATAGGTGTACTCATCGCTCTCAACACACGAGGATCTACCTCAACTGGACCTGGTGTCATAATCGTACGACTAGGTGTATTCAAGCTATTAAACCCCATATATATCCACTCCTTCTATTCATAAGCTAATTGATATAAAATATCTGTTAACAGTTTTACTCCTACTTCCAAATCTTCTGAGCTCGTAAACTCTTGCGGGTTATGACTAATGCCGCCCTTGCTTGGGACAAAAATAAGATTAGTAGGAAGTGTACTTGCAAAAACTTGTGCATCATGACCGGCGCCACTAACGATATCTTGGAAAGAAATTTGCTTCTGTTCCGCTAACGTCTTGATTTTACTATGCATCATGGCATCCATTGCGACAGGTTCTACATTCATCCATTGTTTCCAGTCGATGATCAGATCATTAGACTTAGCTACCTCTTCAAAATAAGAAAACACGGACATACAATATTCATCCAATACATGTTGTTTATGGTGGCGAATATCTAAACTAAACTCGACTTCCCCTGCCACAACATTGGGTACATTTGGTTGCGCTTCAATTTTTCCCACCGTAGCTACTAACTGGGAGTCGATACTTTCTGCTTTTTTCGTTAAGAAAGAAATAAGTTTTGAGGCTGTCACAACCGCATCCCTGCGAAGGTTCATTGGTGTTGTGCCTGCGTGATTGCTTTCTCCTTTTATCCGTATATTGTAACGTCGCTGTCCAACAATATGTGTCACAATACCAACCGCATTTTGATTTCTCTCTAGTACCATCCCTTGTTCGATATGTACCTCTATAAATCTTGCAATATCACTTCTAATTGGTTGAATATATTTTTCTGTTTCAAAGCCCGCCTCCTTCATCGCATCCATAAAAGGAACACCGTTTGCATCGACTAATCCTCTAGTATGACCAATATCGTACATGCCGGTTATATTTCTTGATCCCCAAAAGGTTAAAGGGAACCGACTCCCTTCTTCTTCACAGAAAGAAACGACTTCAATTGTTTTTTTGGGCTTGCCATAAGAGGCATAGAGCCTCGACACCGCAAGCAGGCTAGCAACAATCCCATAAGCACCGTCATACTTTCCGCCGTCAATAACCGTATCAATATGGGAACCTGTCAATATGACTGCATTATCTTCATCTGTTCCCTGCAGCCGGCCAAATAAATTACCAACACAATCAAAATAAGCATCTAACCCGATTGCCTTCATTTTATTTTTCAAAGCTGATTGCGCTTCACACCAAGCTTTAGAATATAGTAATCTCGTAACGCCTTCATTGGTTGTTTTACCAAATGACGAAAGCCATTCAATCATTTCTGCTATCTTTTCCTTATTTGTATCATGAAATTCTCTTACATGAATGGCCAATCCTTTCACTCCCCTCTTTACTTATGGAATATTTTCTTACATAATTATGTTATATAAAACAATTTTACTTTTTATGCATCGAAACATCATCAGCAAAAATGTACAAATTTTCATATAATTTTGTGCACATTAACTAATCCATATAAAAAAGAAGATGCAAACGAAAGGAGTCAGCCACATGAAAGTTTCTAAATTACTCTCTTCCCCTTCATTAGAAGGGATGAGAGTTGTAGCTGGAGAAAGCGGGATCAAACGTGAGGTACATACGGTTAATATGATGGATGCACCTGATATTATTCCCTTTTTGAATCGCCATGAATTTTTAGTGACAACAGCCTATCATTTAAAAGACCAGCCACATTTACTAAATGAATTAATACAAGCGATGGCTAATCAAGGATGTGCAGCACTTGGTTTAAAAACAAAAAGGTTCTTAGACTCTGTTCCTCCATCTGCATTGAAGCTGGCAAATGAATTAAATTTCCCCATCATCGAACTGCCACTCGCCTTATCACTTGGAGATGTAATCAACCATACTTTAAGACTGATTTTAGATAGCCGCGCGAATGAATTAACTGCTGCTTTAGAAACACATAAACATTTTACGAACATCATTCTTCAAGGAAAAGGTATAGAAACATTGATGAAAGAATTAAGCAAGATAATTGATTGTTCTGTTCATTTAGTCGATCAGCATCTTCATTCTCTCTCTGACCAACAACACCAACTAGAAATATTCGTAATGAGAGAAGATATCGAGAGAGAAATTAAACGGATTTCATCATCCAGCCCTATCTCTATTTCCTTTTCACTACTTGTATCCAAAAAAACTTATCATCTATTTCCTATAAACATTAGCGAAAAGAAGCGAGGTTTCTTAATTATAGAAGGAGAAATCCCTCAGGAGAATCACCTCAATATCTTAACGATTGAACAAGCGACGAATGTACTCTCCTTCGCCCTTATGAAAGAGCATGCACTAAATACACACGCAAAAAATATACGCAACGATTTTTTTCTCCACTTCTTAGATGGGACCTTCAAGTTACAAGATGAAATTATTAATCGCGCCAAAGAGTTCTCTCTTCAAAATGATTGTGACTATATTTGTGTTGTCGGAAAGGTCGATCAAGCAAATCCACACGATTCTTTCACACAACGCCAACAAAAATCTGATAATATATTTGAATACTTGGAAGAAGTGATACACCAAACCACTGTCAACGTTCATTTCTTTACCAAAAGTGATGAATGTATCTTGCTCTTTGAAGCCCATCAAGGGTTATCACCTTATATGAATATATTAAAAGACATCCAATTACGAATGACAAACCGCTTTAATCAAACCATTTCTTTCGGTGTAAGTAATGTGATCCATTCCTTTGTCCAAGTGAGAACAGCCTATCACGAAGCAAGTGAATCTCTTTCTCAAGGAGCAATCTCAAAAAGAACCAACTTTATTCAATCATTTCAAACAAGGGATATATTAGAATTGCTCCGCCTTATTCCCGAAAAAGAGTTGAGTCATTTTTACACCCATGCATTTAAGGGATTCTTATCGATTAAACCTGATGAAAGAGAATCATTACTACAAACACTTTCTGTCTATCTAGAAACACATTGTCAAATCTCCGAAACAGCAAAAAGGTTATTTGTCCACAGGAATACAGTTGTCTATAGAATAGATAAATGCGAAGAAATTCTCGGTAAAGATTTAAAGGATCCAGAAACAACCTTACAATTACGTACAGCATTACGGATGAAAAAACTATTAGAAGCTTAAAACAGCCCAACCATGCACCTTACACAAATAAGTTAGTCATTTTTAGGCATATTGAACAATGACAATAATCAGAATATTGTTTATTATGTTAAATATAACAACATTAAATGTTATATTTCTTAACATTATAAACAGGAGGGTTCACTTTGGGAGAAAATATTCATCCATCAAAAACATTCTCATTAGGGTTACAGCATGTCCTTGCTATGTACGCTGGTGCCATTTTAGTACCAATCTTAGTTGGCGGCGCTTTAGGTTTCTCCCCTGAACAACAAGCCTTCCTCATTTCTATTGATTTGTTAACTTGCGGGGTTGCTACACTGTTTCAATCTGTCAAAAATAAATACTTTGGAACAGGGCTCCCTATAGTCATGGGTACTTCATTCGTAGCCGTATCTCCCATGATTACAATCGGTAGTAATTACGGGATATCAGCCATATACGGGGCGATTATTATAACAGGATTGTTCATTATTTTCTTTTCCAATATATACGGCAAGCTTGTAAAATTATTCCCTCCAATCGTAACTGGTACCGTCGTCATCATTATTGGCCTCTCACTCATCCCTACAGGAATTAAAAATATGGGAGGAGGCACGAATAATCCTGATTTTGGTTCAGCTGAAAACTTATTGCTCTCCTTTGGTGTTCTCGCACTTATTTTACTAATGAACCGCTTCTTTAAAGGGTTCTTACGTGCTATCTCTGTTTTAATTGGGATAATCATTGGGACATTCATGGCGGCACTAATGGGGAGGGTAGATTTTCAATCCGTTCAAGAAGCTTCTTGGTTACACCTTCCGGCCCCTTTTCATTTCGGATACCCTACATTTGAAATTGTTCCTATTTTAACAATGATCTTAGTAGGTACAGTCATTCTTGTCGAATCCACTGGTGCTTTTCTTGCACTAGGGAAAATGGATCATAAAGAGTTAAAAGAAAAGGATCTCGCTCGTGGATATCGAGCTGAAGGAATGGCCTTTACTTTAGGTGGAATTTTCAACGCTTTCCCTTATAGTACATTTGCTCAAAATGTCGGACTTGTCCAATTATCTGGAGTAAGGTCAAATAAAGTCACAATTGCTGCTGGTTTTATTTTAATTGTACTAGGCTTAGTTCCTAAAATCTCTACTTTGGCTACACTCATTCCTCCTTCGGTTTTCGGCGGTGCCACTGTAGTCATGTTTGGAATGGTCGTCACCTCTGGTATACGCATGCTTCAAAGAGTCGATTTTACGAACAATAACAATCAACTCATTATTGCTTGCTCGATTTCACTAGGACTAGGCGCATCCGTTGTTCCGGAATTATTCGCCCATTTACCTGAAACCCTTCGAATTATCGTCGGCGATGGAATTATTACCGGTAGCCTAGCAGCCATTATCTTAAACCTTCTTTTAACCAAAAGAAAAACAAAGGAAACACAGCCGTTAAAAGAGACGAGTATGGAACCCCAATTAAAAAGTTCATAGAAAGGAGTTTTCAATCATGTATACAATTCAAGAAATCAATAGAATCAGTGATGCATCATTTATCCAAATATTTGGAGGTGTTTTCGAGCATTCCCCATGGGTCGCAGAAAAAACGCTCATGGCGAAACCATTTTTATCATTTGATCACCTCTATCAAACGATGGTTCACACAGTGGAGGAAACATCAAATCAAAAAAAGCTTGCACTTATTAAAGAACATCCCAACTTAGGCGATCGCGTTCAAATGAGTGAAAATTCCGTTAACGAACAAGAAAACGCTGGTTTAAATCAACTCACAGAGAAGGAGTATAAACAATTTATTTATATGAATCAATCTTATATGGACAAATTTGGATTCCCATTTATATTAGCTGTTCGCGGGAAAAACAAGGATGAAATTTATCAATCAATGGTAAAGAGAGTCAAAAACGAAAAAGAAGAAGAGTTTCATCAAGCACTGGCGGAAATCTATAAAATCGCCTTATTACGACTTGAAGAGGTCATTATTAAAGATTCATTCACAACAAACTAGAAAGGATGAAAAACAATGAGCTTAGAAAGCTTACATGAGAGAGTACAAATGGACCTTTCTTATTTGAACATAAACTATACGGATACATGGGTACCGCAAACTAAACATATTAAGAATCATGTATATGATGTCGTCATTGTCGGAGGCGGGCAAAGCGGTTTAGGTGCTGGATTTGCTCTTTTACGAGAAAAAATCACAAACTTTCTCATTATCGATGAGAATCACGAAGGCTATGAAGGGCCATGGGAGACTTATGCAAGAATGGTTACTTTAAGAACACCGAAACATATCACCTCAATTGATTTAGGCCTTCCTTCCCTCACCTTTCGTGCTTGGTGGGAAGCCCAAACAGGCAAGAATGACTGGGATCAAGTGGATAAAATACCACGTCAGGATTGGATGAATTACCTCAGGTGGTATAGAAAAGTCCTGCGTTTACCCGTCATAAACGATGTCAAATTGCAACTCGTAGAACCTCTTGAAGGTGGATTACACCGACTCCATATCAACCAAACAGAAGAACCTGCCACTCCCCTTCTTGCGCGCAAAGTTATTTTAGCGACAGGTATTCAAGGTGGAGGAGAATGGCATATACCATCACTTGTCTCTGAAAATCTACCGAAAAATTTCTATGCCCACACTTCCGAAAATATCGATTTTAACTCATTAAAAAATAAAAAAATCGCTATTCTAGGTGGTGGCGCCTCCGCATTCGATAATGCCAATTACGCCCTTAGTTCAGGAGTAGCAGAAGCGCATGTTTTTGTTCGTCGCAAAGAAATGCCTAGAATCAATCCGATACGGCAAATGGAAGCCTCAGGTATGATAGAAAGATATCACTCGTTATCAGATGTGGATAAATATACGGTCATGACTCATTTCTTTCAAAATAATCAACCACCGACGAATGATACATATAATCGCGCTTCTGCTTGGCCAGGTTTTAACCTTCATTTGGATTCACCTTGGCAAGAAGTAAGTCAAGCAAATAATCAGGTGGTAGTCACAACCCCTCATGGGTCCTTTTCATTTGATTATCTCATTATTAGTACAGGACTGTTCACTGATCCTGCCTTAAGACCAGAGCTAAAATTAGTCGAAAAATATATTGCTCGTTGGGAGGATAAATACCACCCTCCAAAGAATAGTGCAAGCCCAGTTCTAGATGCACATCCTTATTTAAGCACAGGTTACTCCTTTACGAGTCGCGATAAGGAAGGAGAAAAATATCTTCATGGACTTTATACATTTAATTATTCTGCTTTAATCAGCTGTGGTATTACTGCCGCTGCTCTTTCTGGTATGAAATTCGGCTTACCGCGACTAGCTAAGGCGATTGCTGATGAACTTTTCCAAGATCATAAAGAGCAAATTTTGCAGGATTACTTTGATTATCAAGTTACTGAATTTACAGGAACGTGGCCAATCAACCCTCAAACCAGACAAAGTAACACAATATCAGCTATTGAAAATTAAAAAGATATTTCTCGAGAGAAACATTCTACTATAATTAAGGAGTTTAAAATGGCAGGACTAACAACACATATATTGGATTTAACCCACGGTACACCGGCTTCCAATGTAATTGTGGAGCTTTTCATCCAAGAAGCAAATCGCAATAGTTGGAAAAAGATAAAAGTAGTAAAGACCAATTCAGACGGTCGCTTAGATGCTCCACTACTTACTAGAGAAGAAATGAAAATAGGAAGCTATGAACTGATCTTCCATGTCGGGGTGTATTTCCGTGAAAAAGAGATCGCCCTCCCCGACCCACCATTCTTAGAGGCAGTCCCTGTTCGTTTCGGAGTGTCAAATATAGATAAGGATTATCACGTCCCCCTTCTCATTTCACCTTGGGGATACCAAGTATATCGTGGAAGCTAGTAATGAAAGTTTCATAGCTACTCCACAATACCTAACTACCTTAGCGTAGTTAGGTTCTTTTTATTTCACAATAACAACCAATTACAATAGATACTTCCTATGAATATCGAATCAATTTCTAATTCATTATAAACTTACACTTCTATATATGTTTAGAGTTTAAACACTCGGGAAAAATAGAGGAAATACCTTACAGAAATGAGTTGATACTATCGATAATCCAATCAATGGCGAACATAGGAATTTCCAACAGAACATAACTAAGCACTCAACATACAATCTCATCTCTGGTATTCTCTTCGGACTTGGTTTGGTTGCATTTATTGATGAGATGGTATTTCACCAACTATTAAGTTGGCATCATTTTTACGATCAATCCACAACAAAGATCGGATTACTTTCTGATGGGTTATTCCATGCGTTTAGCTGGTTCGCTACAGTAGCAAGTCTATTTATGGTAGCTGACTTACGCAGAAGAGAATCTTGGTGGAAAAAAAGATGGATTGGCGGGGCTTTATTAGGTATTGGTTTATTTAATTTATACGATGGTTTAATCCAACATAAAGTGTTCAAATTACATCAAATTCGCTACGGAGTTGATGTGCTACCTTATGATTTGGTATGGAATATCACTGCTGCAGTGATTACGATTATCGGAATCATTATCATCTGTAAAACTAATCAGTCACAAAGTAAGTAAAGCTAAAAAGGGGGACACTATGCCTGATCAACAACACTTTGACATAACCATTCTCTCATATATTTTAGCGACTCCTTTTTTTCTTTTAATCATTCTCTATGGAATCGCTGTCATCAAATCTAATCAATCTTACCGTCAGTGGTCATGGTATCACACAGCATGTTGGATTGGTGGAAATGTACTTTGTATAGTAGCAGTTGCTGGCCCTTTAGCAGAGACTTCACACCAATTTTTCAGTGTCCATATGGTTGCCCATTTACTTTTAGGCATGATTGGCCCACTTTTTATGGTGCTAGCAAAACCAGTAACGCTCCTACTGCGTTCATTACCTGTAAAAACGGCTAGAAAAGTGACTACTACCTTAAAAACGAGACCATTTCACCTTTTATTAAATCCCCTATTTACTACGGTTTTAAATATTGGTGGACTATGGGTATTATATCGAACGGAATTATTCACAATGATGCACCATTCAATGCTGTTGTACATCGTCATTCATGCACATATCTTCCTAGCTGGTTATTTTTTTACAGCATCAATCATCTATATTGATAAATTTCAACAAGGTTATAGTTTTCAATTTCGAGCCATTATACTTATTTTAGCTCTCGCTGGGCATCAGATTTTAGCCAAATCTTTCTATGGTTACCCTCCTTCAAGTGTAGGAAGAACGGAAGCTGAAAAAGGAAGCATGATTATGTATTATGGAGGCGATATTGTTGACCTAGTGATTATTATTATTTTCTGTTATCAATGGTTTAAAGTGACAAAACCTAAAAGGTATCAACCTCATTCTGTATAATCAGAATTTGAATAGCTAGTGGACTCTTTTTGCACTAAAAGTGAAATCCACTAGCCTTCCTATCAATATACTTTCGATTCTTTTTTCATTTCCTCAATAACCGATTGCCCTTCGGTTTGATCTGCATCATTCCATCGCCATTGTTCATGTAATCTCATTCGTCCATCTGGTAGGTATTCAGGCGTTGAAGAACAAGTACCACCTCTTACTTCATCTTTGATATTTACATGATTATAGTTAAACAATAAAGAACCATCCTCCTTTACAATACCGATTAACGTTCCTTTTCTAATTTGTCCGCCATAATAACTAGCAGAAATGATATTTCCTTCTTGGCTATAATCAAAATAAGTTTGATCAGAGACTTCGCCATTATTTGTATTCTCTATTGATACAAATTTCTTTCCGTTATAATTAATCAAATTGATTCCTCGCTCTCACTTTTTTATTAAAGAGACCCAATAGGCGTCTCCGCCCCCAGGTGCAGAAGCTCTTATCTCCCCGCTAAAGTAGATGATTACCTCATCACCGACTGACAATTGACCTACCTTTTTTTCTGGCATATAAGTTGGTAATGTAAATTCAACCCCTTGATACATGTATGTTTCTCTTAAATCTTGTTTTGATTTGTATTTAATATTTTACTAATAATGAGGAAAAGAGCTAAAGTACAGATGAGATACTCTCGTAAGATTTTCACCCTCTACCTCCTTACAACCTACTTTCACCATAAATTCCCTCTAAACAAGTTCTATTCTCCTGCAAACAAGCCGAGTAGATTTTCTTATTTTTATCAACGCCTCCTAAATTTACTTATTATTAAAAATATTTTAACAGAAAAATGGTAAGATGAAGCAGAATACAATAAAAAAATTAATGGAGGATAATATGCGTAGATTCTTTAAGTTATCTATTGTCGCTTTTCTCGTTTCCTTTTCTACTCTATCATTCGATTCTTCGCAAACATCTGCTGCTACCTTACCAGTATCACAAGCCATCGACAGGCAAAATAACTCTATACAATCGGTGGAAGGCTATATAGTAGGTAAGCCTACCTCAGCCAATACGGTAATTACTGGCAACTATCCAGATGATTACTCCTTAGCTATTGCTGATTCTCGCACAGAAACAAATACTGCTAATATGCTTTATATTCAGATTCCCTCACAATTCCGCACACAGTTCGGCCTTAAGAGCAACCCTGAATTACTTGGTGAGAAGATAACAGTAACCGGCAATCTCACAGCGTACTATTCACATCCTGGATTGAAAAACACAACTGAAATGATCAAACAATCCGAAGAAGAGGAACCTGAAGGACCTGATGAGGAAAATAATGCCCCTGGTTCTTATTATGATTCTGCTACTGGAAAAACAGGCGAAGCATTAAAAACCGCGTTACACAATATCATTGATGACCATACCGAAATTTCGTATAGTGCCGTTTGGGAAGCATTAAAGGCAACGGATGAAGATCCAAATAATACGAATAACGTCATCCTTTTATACACTGGCAGATCACAAAGTAAATCAACGAACGGTGGAAATCCAGATGAATGGAACAGAGAACATGTGTGGGCTAAATCGCATGGTGATTTCGGAACATCTATGGGCCCTGGAACAGACCTACATCATCTACGCCCAACAGATGTATCAGTGAATGGCTCTCGCGGTAACAAAGATTTTGATAATGGCGGCTCTCCACAAGGTGAAGCACCTGATACCTATACGGATAATGATTCTTGGGAACCACGTGATGAAGTAAAAGGGGATGTCGCAAGAATGATTTTCTATATGGATGTCCGTTATGAAGGCGACAGTGGCGAACTGGATTTAGAGGTGAATGAACGCGTAAGCAACGGTTCAGCTCCATATCACGGCAAACTCTCAACCTTAATTGAGTGGCATAACTTAGACCCTGTAGATGACTTAGAACGACAAAGAAATGATATTATCTATAATGACTATCAACATAATCGTAATCCATTTATCGATCACCCTGAATGGGTTGAAGAAATTTGGAATTAATTAAGGAAAAGAAAAGCAGTCTTCAATTGTGACTCTAAGAGTCTCAATTTGAAGGCTGCTTTTTTATTTTCATTTACGCTTTTGCTTAAATGCGGCCAAGATAATGAGCAAGGCGATGCATGTAAAACCTCCAGCAATAAGAGGGTTGATCTCCACATGATATTGATCGATGATGATTCCACCAACAGTTGAACCAATAGCCATACCAACATGAACCCCTGAATTATTTAAACTCTGTTGAATATCAGATGTTTCTGGCGCAGCAGATACAAGATAGCTCTGGATAGCGGGCTGCAAAGACCAACTTAATAAATTCCATAACAATAGTGCACAAATAAACAAAGCAAGAGAAAACTGCAAATACGGGATAAGGATAATCGTAACAATAAAAGCAGAAAGTACGATGATAATAGATCGTTTCGCACCTAAGCGATCCGTAATCTGCCCACCTAAAAAACTCCCACACACAGCAACGATACCAATAATAAGGTAAATCAAACTAAGCGAATTACCAGTAATACTCATCGTCTCACTAAGAAAGGGTGTTAAATACGCATATAGACTCATATGACCGGCAAAAAAGAGAATCGATGTCAGTTGAACGAGTACAATCTTTCTATTTTTTAATGCTTTCAACTGTTCCTTTAAAGGTAAACCTCTTTTCGCCTCTATTGGACCTAATGCAAAATAAACAACAATCATGATGATTAATGTCAGAATCGAAATAAACAAGAACGGCGCTCTCCAGCTAAATTCATTACCTAACCACAAACCGAATGGAATCCCAAAAACAAGGGACGCACTGACCCCCATCAGTACAATACCAATCGCTCTCGCTCGATATTTCTCACCACTAATTTGTGAAGCAATCGTGAGACATAATGAAATAAGAAGAGCCGCACACATAGCCGATAATACTCTTCCAACCAACAAAGATACATAACCATCCATAACGACGATCATTAAATTAGATAAGAAGAAAACAAAGAGAACGAATAGAAATAACCGCTTTCTCTCTATCTTCGCTGTTAAAGATAATAGTACAGGACCAGATATGGCAAAGCTTAAAGAAAACAAGGAGATTAACATTCCCACTTCACCAAGCGACACACCTAAATCAGTTGCAATAAGTGGCAAGATGCCCGCAATAATTAACTCAACCAAACCGACAATAAAAGTAATTATGGTTAGTAAATACACTCTTTTATCCATCTGACCTTCCCTCCACGCAAAAAGGCAGCGCTCCCTATAAAAGCGGGAGGCGCTGCATTCAAACATATTCTATGCGAATTCGCTAACATGACGCCCATAGCCATGTCGCCATTATTCATTTATAAACAAAAATAATTTATCATTTTGTACATGGATTGTCAATCACTCACTTTTTCTTCTTACCAAACACTTTTACACCCATTATCCAAAAAATAATCATTAAAATTGTACTGACAATTAATACAGGAATTGCTCCAAACTGAATAATAAATGGAACGGCTGCAGCTGTAATAAGCCCGCCACCTACCATCGGTTCAAATACAATTTGTTTATAGCCAAAGGCATTGAGTGCTGGCGATTTGTTCTCTGGATCGACTGTTTTCATTAACATAATTCCTGTTGCCGCCACACCTGTAGACTGTCCGAAATCTCCCAATCCTCGTTCAAACCAATACTCAGGTATCATACGAGGACCTAGATATAAGAATAACCCTACATTCAAGACAATTCCAGCAATCGCTAAAATAATGAACGGAATGAAATTCTCACCAATAACCTGTAGACTAAGTGAAGCCATCGCACTAATGATTAGGAAATCAAGAGCTACACCTTGAATACGATTAATTAATTCGCGATCAACCAATTGATAACGATCAAATTTGGATAAGAATAATTGTAACAATATTCCTCCTATCATGGCGAACGGAAATAATGGAACATATTCAAATAAATAAACACCTATAGCTTGCCCATAAGTAACAGCCTCAAGCCATTGAAACGCTTCCAATAATAAAAACCCAATAAAAATAGATAACCCAACAAATCCAATATGAAGCGTTAACGGCTCAATAGACATCGGCGAAGTTGTTTGCAAACCCGCTGATGAACGATTATCGATTTTAATAATACCTGACTGCTCCTCTACAGAAATCTCATCAGGGTGACTCAATGTTTTAGATTTGCCATTACGTGCTCCCCAATTGATTAAAATCATCCCTACGATGATACCTGCAAGAATACCGACTGTCGACAAACCAATTGCCAAATCATAACCTTCTTCAAAACCTAAAGAAGTAAATGTCCCTTGTAAACCCGCGGCTGTTCCATGCCCACCAACAAAGGCAATCTCAATTAAGGCGCCTGCAGCAGGACTAAGTCCAAAAAGAGGTGTAATGATGGTGATAGCAAGTAAAATACCCACTACATATTGGGCAAAAGAGAGTGTATAACCTAAAGCAATATGCGGCCCACCAATCCGCCACATTTTTTTGGGATTAGGTAATTTAAACCCTATAAAAAGACACGCAAAAACAATATTAATTAAAAGACCCGGCAGACTAGCCCAAACTTCGACCATCTCAGATGTAAAAATTCCACCTTCAAGTCCAAATAGCCTTCCTAGTATTTCTGGTCCTAATATAAGTGCAATAAAACCCGCAATTAATGATGTTGGTAAAAACAACCTTTGAAGTAATTTCACTTTAATTCTTACCCATTTACCAAGCACTAAAATAATCGCCAGGATAAGAACTGAAAAAGCTGCAATCGTTAAGTCCATTTATTCATCCCCTTTGTATTTCATTTAATTTCCCCATTTTTCTTCTAAGGAAACCTATAGAGAGTGACCCGTGAATTATACTACATGCCGAATAAACTTGTCACACGAGAGGATAAATAAAAAAATTCCATCTATTCAGAGACAACCGAAGTACTACCGTTTCCAAAAGAGAGCTAAATAAAAGAAGGGCTATTGTGGGCTTTTTCCATACAAACCGTTTGAGGAGAAACAGCAAAGAAGAGTAAGTGATTCGATATCACTCACTCTTCTTTCGGCCGCCATTTACTTGTCGGGTAAAAACGCTGTTGTAAAGATTTCTTCTGCAGCGAACTTCTCATCCACCAATCCTAAATCATATAGCTGGTCAATCAGCGTCCCCCAACGCTCTTCTGACATCGTGCCGATTCCATTTGCAGCTGCATCCATTCCATAAACAAACTCTGCTTGTGATTCTGCTTCAAATTTTAGAGAGGCAAGTTCTATGTCTGGATTATCTTTTTGAATCAACTCATTGATTTCTTCATATGAACCTTCGTATAAATTCCATCCCTCTATAAAAGCAGTCGTAAAAGCTTCAACCGTTTCTTTATTGTTTTCCAAGTAATCTTTTGTCACGTATAAGACAACATTATAAGGATCATAACCTGCGTCCGAAACTAATTTCGTTTCTACATCAATCCCCTCTAATTGCATAAAGTAAGGTTCTGATGTTAGGAATGCTTGTGTAACAGAATCCTTCTCATCAACAAAGTTTACATGTTGTCCAGAATATGCCAATTCTTCGACACCACTGAGATCATATTGTGTTTTTAAATACTCCCAGTATACAATGCCCGGCTGCACATAAACTTTTCTTCCATTTAACTCAGCAAAGTCAGCAATACCCTTGCCTTTATGAAACATAAATGCTTGCGGACTCCCTTGCATGACGGTAGCTACAGCGACTAATTCAATGCCTTCGTTTCTAGCCATCACAATTTGATCACCATGTGCTAAACCAAAATCAGCCTTTCCAGATGCGACCATATTAATTGAGGATACTTGTGGTCCCCCAGGTTCAATCATTACATTTAAGCCATTTTCTTCAAAAAGACCATTTTCCTCTGCGGCATAAACACCCCCATGCTGTGCTTTGGCAAACCAGTTTAAGACCAACTTAACATCCTTTACCTCTCGCTCTCCTTCTTCTACAGCACTATTCGTTTCTTCTCCTCCACAAGCAGCGAGTACAATCAATACTAAAACACTTAAAATTACCCATTGAACAAGTCGATTTGATTTCATATCTCTCCCCCTTTTTATCAAAATATTCAGTTATTTTAACATGCATTTACCTTTCCGATTTTATCGCTGATTCATGCCAAGACCGTAGCAATAAACGGGATACCCAGCTTACTAATAGATAAAATCCGATACCAAAAATAGCACCTGATATGGCACAAGCAAATAGATAAGGTGTTTTTAACTGAACAGCAGCAACAGTTATCGCATAACCTAATCCCCCTTTTCCTCCACCGATTCCAGCAATATACTCTCCTGTAATCGCTCCAACAATTGCTAATGTACAAGAAACTTTCAAACCAGAAACAATGTATGGGAGAGCAGCTGGAATACGAAGCTTCCACATCGTTTGCCATTTAGAAGCATTATATAATGTGAATAAATCACTCATATTTTTATCAACCGAATGCAGTCCCATCAAAGTGTTGGATACGACAGGAAAAAAGCCAATTAAAAAAGCAATCATTACGATGGAGTTAAAACCTGATCCAAACCAAATGACAACAATTGGAGCAATCGCCACAACTGGAATCGTTTGTAATATAACTGCATATGGATAGAGGCTAATTTCTAGTATTCTTGAACTGGCCAATAGCACGGAAACAGCAATACCAATGACAGCACTTAAGAGAAAACCAATTACTGACTCAAAAATAGTTATTCTAATCGCTGGCCATAAGAGATGCCAATCTGTAATGGTAGCAGTGAGGACATCGGTTGGTTTCGGTAATAGAAAAGGTTGAATTTGCAGAATCGTAGGTATGAGTTGCCATAACCCCATAAAGACAAGAAACGCGATTACTGGTCCAACAATTGAGCCTTTTAGATAGTTATTTCTCTTTTTATTTGTTTGCTCTAGAGGACTTGTGATTGTTTTTGATGAAGCAGTTTGAATCGCCATTCATCAAGCCTCCTTTCTACCCATGCTATGCTCTAAACTTTTAGCTGCTTTGTCTACATATGCATTAAATTGGTTGTTTACTCGGTTTCGTGGATACGGTAAATTCACATCAATCATGGTAGCTAACCTTCCCGGACGTGCGGACATAACGGCAATTTTTGATGAAAGATATACAGCTTCATAGACATTGTGTGTAACAAATAAGATGGTTGCTTTCTCTTTTTGCCATATTTGCAAAAGATCCATTTGCAATGTTTGTCTAGTCATTTCATCTAACGCAGCAAACGGTTCATCCATTAACAATAATTTAGGCTTAGCAGCAAGGGCTCGAGCAATGGAAACCCTCATTTTCATGCCCCCAGAAAGTTGGCGAGGATAAGCGTGCAAATAATCCTTTAAGCCAACCATCTCTAACACCTCAACTGCGCACTCTTTTCTTTTCTCTTTATTAATCCCCCGTATCTCAAGGGGAAGAAGAACATTATCAAGCACAGTACGCCATGGAAGTAAGTTAGCTTCTTGAAAGACATAAGCAATGTCATTCGAATGCTTGATTACATCCTTAGGACTTTGGTTAAAAACTTTCACTCGACCATTTGTCGCCTCCCCTAAACCAGCAACCATTCGTAAGGCAGTCGATTTTCCACAACCAGAAGGACCTAGAAAACTAATAAACTCTCCATCTGCTATTGATAAATCAAACTGACTCAAAGCCACTGTTCCTGAGTGATACACTTTATCAACATGTTGGAAAGAGACAACTTCGCCCTTAACTACTTCCATGTCACACCTCTCCTTTTCAATAGGAAACAAATCACATTTGATGTCACAAAAACTAACGTGAATTTATACTCTCATTATATATCGTTCCTTTCTTATACACATTAGACAGACAGTACAAACTTAAATATTATTTTTGTCTATCATGACTAAATTAAGTTTTTTATTGTAAGATTATCTAACAAAAGAAGAAACTAATGTTATAGGCGGCCCAAAAGGTTCATCGTTTATTACTCATCCTTTTGGCTCTTGAAGTCTGTTACAGGCGAATGTGGCAATATCTTGAGCTTTAACTTAGCCTGAACTCGCGCCAATATAAAATCTGATAAAAAGAAGTAAAAAGGCTTTAAAATCTCGCTTTTTGATGTCTAACTAACGAAGTACATATTGGAATATGTAAGTAGATTGGTGCTGTATGCAGTTCTTCTGCTCTTTTTTGGTTTTTACGTGTATTTTCGATTTACGTGCAGTTCTTCTGCTTTTACTCCTGGCTTTTGCGCGTATTTTCGATTTGCGCGCAGTTCTTCTGCTTTTCCTCTTGGCCTTTGCGCGTATTTTCGATTTGCACGCAGTTCTTCTGCTCTTCCTCTTGGCTTTTGCGCGTATTTTCGATTTGCACGCAGTTCTTCTGCTCTTCCTCTTGGCCTTTGCGCGTATTTTCGATTTGTGCGCAGTTCTTCTCCTTTGACTCCTGGCCTTTGCGTGTATTTTCAATTTACGCGCAGTTCTTCTCCTTTTCCTCCTGGCCTTTGCGTGTATATTCGGTTTGCGCGCAATTCTTCTGCTCTTCCTCTTGGCCTTTGCGCGTATTTTCGATTTGCGCGCAGTTCTTCTGCTTTTCCTCCTGGCTTTTGCGCGTATTTTCGATTTGCGCGCAGTTCTTCTCCTTTGACTCCTGGCCTTTGCGTGTATATTCGGTTTGCGCGCAATTCTTCTGCTCTTCCTCTTGGCCTTTGCGCGTATTTTCGATTTGCGCGCAGTTCTTCTGCTTTTCCTCTTGGCTTTTACGCGTATATTCGATTTGCGCGCAGTTCTTCTGCACTTCCTCTTGGCTTTTGCGCGTATTTTCGATTTACGCGCAGTTCTTCTGCTTTTCCTCTTGGCCTTTGCGCGTATTTTCGATTTGCGCGCAGTTCTTCTGCTTTTCCTCTTGGCCTTTGCGCGTATTTTCGATTTGTGCGCAGTTCTTCTGCTCTTCCTCTTGGTCTTTGCGCGTATTTTCGATTTGCGCGCAGTTCTTCTGCTCTCCCTCCTGGCTTTTGCACGTATTTTCGGCTTGCGCGCAATTCCTCTGCTCTTCCTCTTGGCTTTTGCGCGTACTTTCGGCTTGAGCACAGTTCTTCTGCTTTCCCTCTTGGCCTTTGCGCGTATTTTCGATTTGCGCGCACTTCTTCTGCTCTCCCTCCTGGCTTTTGCACGTATTTTCGATTTGCGCGCACTTCTTCTGCTCTCCCTCCTGGCTTTTGCGCGTATTTTCGGCTTGCGCGCAGTTCTTCTGCTTTTCCTCCTGGCCTTTGCGTGTATTTTCAATTTACGCGCAGTTCTTCTCCTTTTCCTCCTGGCCTTTGCGCGTATTTCCGACATACGCGCAATTCTTCTCCTTTTCCCATGCCTGTTGCGCGTTTATTTAATTTGCACGCAATAATCTATTGTAACTTGAGACTTATGCGCAAATATCATTCACACAGCAAATTTTGAGCAAATTCTCATTTTCACTGCAACTAAATAGGTCTTTACCATCAATAAAGATGATAAAGACCTTTTTTCAGCGACCTCTTTATTCGCCAGTTCTTGCTCTTATCTACTAATATCCACTGGCAACTCCATCACCGCGAGGATCGGCTCCGCCATATTTTACACCAGTCTGTTGATTAATTTGAATAGCACCTGCATGCCCCATTACATCTGTGAAGTCTTCTAATACTTCTACTTCATGTCCTCTTTTCTCGAGCTCTAAGCAAATGGATGCACTTATTCTTCCTTCTACTTTCAAGCTGTTAGATGTTGCGCCCCATGTTCGGCCATATAACCACCTCGGTGCCTCAATGGCTGATTGAATCGGAAAATTGTAATCTATTATTCTCGTAACAAGAGCCGCTTGTGTTTGTGGTTGCCCTTCCCCTCCCATCGTTCCATAAATTAAATAAGGTTGTTCATTTTTAAATAACAACGCAGGATTTAATGTATGATATGTTCGCTTTCTTGCTTGCAGGCAATTGATATGACTTTCGTCCAAAGAAAAATAACTGCCTCGATTTTGCAGTACGATACCTGTATTTTTCGGAATAAAGCCTGATCCGAACTCATGATAAATACTTTGAATAACCGAAACTGCGTTGCCTTCTTTATCAACAACACCTAGCCAAATCGTATCCCCCTTAGGATCAAGTTGTTTTTCAAATGCCCTTACGCTAGTAAAATCAATTGATTCGGCAAGTTGGATTCCTCTTCTCAGAGACAATATTTCATCTAAAGGGATCGTAGCAAAATCCGGGTCAGTCAAGTATTGATCACGATCAACGAAAGCCCGCTTTGTTGCCTCCGCTAATAAATGATAATAGTCAGCAGAGCCTTCTTCTACGTCTGATAGTGGAAATTGATTCAAAATATTTAAGATGGATAATGATGCAAAGCCCTGAGAATTAGGTGGGACATTGAATACTTGATGATTGCGATAACGTACAGAGATTGGTTCTACCCAATTGGACTGATGATGCCTCAAATCGTCAATGGTTAACACTCCCCCGTGAAGTTGCAGGTCAGTTGTCATCAACTTCGCTAATTCACCTTCATATAAAAGCGAACCACCTTCCGCAGCTAGCCCTTCTAATGTTCTTGCTAAATCAGGCTGTTTCATAATGTCACCGGCCCGATAAGAAAGACCATTTGCTTGTAAAAAAACCTTTTGAAATTCAGTAAAACGTTGGAGATGACGGAACTCATTATCCTTGTCATCTAAATTGAGATTAGTCCAATACACTTGACTAGGAGTGACAGGAAATCCATCTTTGGCATAATGAATAGATGTCTGCAATAACTCAGACCATTCAACCGTGCCATTCATATGATTCTGTGAATATTGATAGGCCTTTTCCCAACCAGCGACTGCACCAGGAACGGTATTGGCAGCCAAAGCCCCTCTTGAAGGAATCTTGCTATAACCTTGTTGTTGATAAAACGGGATTGTTGCCCCTTCGCCCGAACGACCGCTACTATTTAATGCCTTTAATTTTTTTTGCTTCGCATCATACACAAGCCAGAAATTATCGCCACCAATCCCATTCATATGAGGGTAAACAACACCAATGGTGGATAATGCAGCAATTGCCGCTTCCACCGCGTTACCTCCAGCTTGCAATACCTTCAATCCCGCTTGAGAAGCTAAATAATGTGGCGTTGTGATCATTCCATTTGTCGCCATCGTTGTTGGACGGTACGATTGTTTGGAACTACTCATCTTTTCACCTTCCTTTTAGCAAACATCATTTCCCTAACCCATTTAATGAGAGCAATATCTTGGTGGTGATTGGCGATAAAAGAGAGGCCTATTGGCAGGCCGTCTTTATTTTCAAACGGAATAGTGACCTGCGGAAGGCCCGTTATTCCCGCGATACAAGTGAGTTGCATTAACTGGTTTCGATATTGTTCTAACTCTTCACTTGGTAAATTTTTCAACGGGGCAACGCCTGGTGCCGTAGGAATGACTAAGATACCATCCTCTTTAAGTAGCGATGAAAGCTGACCTCTAATTACATTTTGTTTTCCCAGTAGTGCTGGAAGTTCACTTGGATTTAAAGTGGATGTCCATTGAAACCTTTCGGCGATACCAGGTCCGAAAGTTGGGCGCTCCTCGTTAATCCATTCACCATGCGCTTGCCAGATTTCCGTTCCTTGAATGAGTCTAAACAACTCTGACCATTTTGCTAATCCATCAGCGGCAATGTTTACAACTTGTTTAGAGACACCTTTTAAACTGTCTAGCAATATTTCTTTGTTTTCTTCATCAATTAGCTGCCAAGCCTCTTCTGCAAAATAGACATGCGAAAAAGGGTTATCTTTTACTTCCTCATTACTTATCAGCACTTCTCCTACCTTTAATAAGGTATCTAAGTTTTGCGACATCCAGCCGATTGTGTCAAAGCTTTTAGCAAGCGGAATTACACCATTCATATTTACTTCCCCATGCGTCGGACGGAATCCAAAAATTCCACAGTAAGAAGAAGGAATGCGGACAGATCCACCTGTATCAGTACCTATTGCAAAATTTACAAGTCCTGATGCAGCTGCAACAGCTGAACCGCTCGATGAACCTCCAGGAATACGGTTAGGCGAACGAGGATTAACCGGTGTACCGTAATGATAATTTTCCCCGTTTAAACTGTACATTAGTTCATCCGTATGTGTTGTACCTTGCAGGCGTGCGCCATTTTTTAATAAGGATTCTATAACTGTTGCATGTTGTTGTCCGGGTTCGTGGGTATGATACCAATGAGGATTTCCTGCAGTATTTTTGTAATTCTCGATTTCAAAAACATCCTTTATAGCAAACGTCAACCCATTAAGCGGACCACTACCTGTTGGTTCCAGTATAAGATTATCTTTCACAAAGGCACTTGCATTTTCTTTCATTCCCTTTCACCCACTCTATGTAATTTGCTATTTTTCTAGTTTTTCTAAGATTGCTTCTTTTGTTTGGCGAACATGAAGCGTTAATACATGGTGTAATGTTGCAATATCCTTTTTAATGAGTGCTTCTAGCAATTGCTCATGTTCTTTTTGAGAGATAATTAAATAGTCTAGTTTGGTAGAGTATATATTCATATATGGCTCCACCCTTCCCCAGACAATACTCAACATCTCAAGCATCGGTTTCGACTGGGCATACGTATATATCAACGTGTGAAACTGTCTATTTAACTCATTCCATTCCGCCGGTGATGTCAGTTTCCTTTCCATCTCCAATACTATTTCGCTTAACCTAGCTAACGCTACACTATCAATATGTTTATACGACCATTCCAAGGCCATTTTCTCTAATGTTAATCTGATTTCAAATAATTCAATTAATTCTTGCGATGAAAGCTGCCTAACAAAAATACTCCTCCGTTCAAAATGGACAAATCCCTCTGATTTTAATTTATTTAATGCTTCTCTAACCGGCATTGTACTGACATTCAATTGGTAGGCTAATTTTCTAATAGAAATTCTTTTACCTGGCGGGAATATACCATTCATGATGTCTTTTCGGAGACGCTTATACACTTCTTGAGATAATGTGGGGACAGTAATTACTTCGCTTTTACGCATTTATGGGATCGTCACCTCCTTTATGTGATATGTGATCACAGTTATAGCTTCTATGATACCTATCACATAGAGAGACGCAATGAATCTGTTAGAAAATATGACAAGGAAAATTTAAAACCCATTCACTATATTGAGACAAAAAAAGAATCTTCTCCTTCAGGTTGTTCTATTTCCTTATACAAATACTCTTTCAGCTTCCCTTCATATTCAACCTGTATAAAGGGGATATTGCGGAGATCATACGGAGTGATTAATGATAGCGGTTTTTCAAATTCGATGCTGTCAGTAGCGTGGATGACTGAAGCTACAAACTGAGAACAGAAGAAAGCTTTTCTCCTTTTCAAAGGTTTATTAAACAGCACACCAAATAGACCAAAGAGATTATAACGATAATCCTCCTTTTCGGATTCGATTGTAGCAATATATTGTTCCATTTTCCTCAGTTCTTCATTATTTACTGTGAAAGAATAAATGATGCAATCCGCATGTTTCAACAACCCTTTGTTAATATTCTCTACTACAAACCCACCGATAAAAGGATTCCGTGGCTTTTTCCTGCCAAAACTATATACTTTTGCTAATTCATGATCAAAGGCGATAGATGCATGATTATAACTTCTCTTTGTATAGATTTTTATCAATTTCGTAAAGTACGTACCTGTATCTGTTAGTAAAATATAAACCTTTTTGTTACTTAAACCCATAACCGTCTCTCCTCTAGCCAACGAAGGAAATATAAACAAATCCCGATAGCCACCATTTTTTCCGATTGCTTAAGCTAATCATACAAATGGAATCGTGACTGATTAACTAGCTAGAGTCTAAAGTTCCGCTAGGTCTTTGGTCGCAATTCATCAAACGATACCTTTTCAGTTATTGGATGCTTCTTAGGAATGCATGGAGTGAGGGTGCGGTAATGAAGATCAAATAGCATCAGATTTCGCCTATATACCATTTTTTGAACACGTGCGATTTCTCTCTGGATGAACGCGCTAATTCCTTTGGCTCAGCTCACTTTCTTAAACTCCTCACCATTTTAAGTTGTTACTAAATATGAAAACCCGAATCCTTATATATGGACTCGGGTACATCAATATTGTTTTATTTTTTCCGCATTTCTTTCTGAATTTTCCGTAAGGCTTTCTTCGAACCGCGGTTAATATCGTGTTCCAATTTCCTTGTAGCGAAATCAGTGAATAAGGTTTCTAAATCGTAACCTTCTGGATATAGTTCCTGTGCTGGGAGATTTAAGGTAATTCGTTTTACATTTACTTCAACCATTTCTCCTTTATAGTAGACCACAACATTATAGAATTGATCCATTTCTTTGTAGATAATCGCAAAGTCATTATGATCCAATAGTTTTACTCTGTCACCTTTTTTATAATCATATTTTGCTGTAATTGCTTCGCCCTTGTGTTTAGGCTGACGTACTTTATCTGGATTCACTTGCTTTAGTTGATAATCTTTATTCTCCATATAAGCTTCTGCTCGCTTTAATACGGATTCTTTCATATTCATTTTGCGAGAAATCCATAATGCGTTGCTATCTCCTGATTTCCCGATAACTAACTGATACAACGGTGATAAAGTTTCCTGATCGAATTGCATCGCTGCGTTCATAAAATCACTATGCAATTCTGAATAACGTTTGATTTCCCCATAATGGGTTGTTGCAATGGTTAGACAGCCCATATGATAGAATTCCTCTAGTATCGCAATTGCAAGTGCTGCTCCTTCATTCGGTTCAGTACCACTGCCAATTTCATCAAATAATAAAAGAGTACGATGATTGGAGGCGTTCATGATTTCCGACAAGTTTTTCATATGAGATGAAAACGTACTTAATGCATTTTCTATACTTTGATTGTCGCCAATATCAACGAAAATATGTTCAAAAATGGCGATCTCCGTTCCCTCTTTTGCCGCAATATGAATTCCTAACATCGTCGCTAAAGTTAATAACCCTATTGTTTTTAATACAATTGTTTTTCCACCGGCATTAGGTCCGGTAATGATTAAGCTTCTATAATCTTTACCAATCTCAAACTGAAGGGGTACGGCATCTTTCGGCAACAAGGGATGCTTACCATTCACTATTTTAATATAGCCATGATCATTGACCTTTGGCTGTATGCCAGTAATATGCTTACTATATTTCGCCTTCGCAAATACCATGTCATACTGGCTAATTAACTCCATATTTACTTTTATCTTTTGTAACTCTTCTACTATCATCCCAGATAGTGTCGCTAATATTCGGTATTCTTCCATCTCTTCTTCTACTTTAAGGCTTGCTAATTCTGTACTCAACTTCGAAACGGTCTGTGGTTCGATAAATACAGTAGAACCTTTCGAAGACACTTCAATAATGGCACCTGGTACTTGACCTTTATAAGAGGCTTTAATTGGAATTGTATATCTGTCATCTTTTTTACTAATAAAGAACTCTTGGATATACTTCTTATTCGTCCCATTGTTTAAAAATTTATTTAAACGCTCGTTAATTTTTTCTTCTGTCGCTTCTTTTTTAAAGCGGATCTTTTTTAACTCTCTACTAGCTGACGAATCAATTCGACTGCCTTTAATCGTAAAATTGATCTCTTCCTCTATTGTCTTCATTTCAGACATCGACTGAGCATAAGAAGCAAGCGTTGGTGCGAAAAACTCTTTGCTTTGCATGAATTGTTTGATTTTGCGACAGCCTCGTAAAAAGTCAGATAAACTAACTAAATCACTCGGTTGCAAAATAATGTCCTTATCAAGTGAATCGATAATGCTTTCAATGTTTGTAATACCTACAAAAGGAATATGACCCTCGGCATCTATGATTGCTCTGGCCTCAGTAGTTTCCTGTAAGCGGTTGTTCACCACTTTTATATTTGTACTCGGTTCTTGTTTGTCGATTAACCTTTTACCTAAACCGCTCACACAATAAGATTGCACAATTTGTTTTAATTCGTTATATTGTAGTTTTTCAAATGTCATATTATTCAATTTCGATGCTCCTCACTCATTTTTTAATTGTGAAGACACCTACTTATTAGATTCCAAAGATTTTAAACAGAAAAAGCCGCAGGGATACCCCGCAGCTTTTACATTTATAAGGCAAGAAGACGTCATGAACCATCGCATAGCTATCCCTGTTCATCACATGCTTTATAAAGTATAGTAGGTATCTTCATAGGTTGAAATCAATCCATAACAAATAGCAGGGAATCATTAAGAATTTTTTCCCCTTTTGTTATTACATTCATTTCAAATTTTAATTGCCTATTTAGAACCTACTGCACTCATAAATGCACCTCTCCAAATTCATATGGAATCTAATTACCAGTATCATATCATATCGATAAAAAGAAGTAAACATTCATCTTTTCTCTTATGAATGATTTATTCTGTCAAAATCATCAAGCAACGCACGTGCTTCATCCGTTGACTTTGTATTCATTAACTGATTTCTTAATTCTCCCGCTCCTTTAAAGCTACGAACATAAATTTTGAAAAAACGATGAAGGCCAGTATACGGACGCAGCTCCAGCCCTGCATATTGATCATGAAGATCGAGATGCAATCTTAATAGATCCAATAATTCTTTGCTACTATGCTCTTTGGCTTCCTTTTCAAAAGCAAATGGGTTTTTAAAAATACCTCGGCCAATCATTACACCGTCAATTCCGTATTTTTCTGCTAGCTCTAATCCCACTTGGCGGTCAGGAATATCACCATTAATTGTTAACAGCGTATCAGGAGCTACCTCATCACGGAGCTTTTTAATTTCCGGAATCAATTCCCAGTGTGCATCTACCTTACTCATTTCTTCTCTCGTACGAAGATGAATCGAGAGGTTGGCAATATCTTGTTTTAAAATATGCGTGAGCCAATCACGCCATTCGTCGATTTCACTATAACCGAGCCTTGTTTTAACACTAACAGGCAATCCCCCTGCTTTTGCCGCAGCAATCAGCTCAGCAGCAACATCCGGGCGACAAATCAATCCGCTACCTTTACCGTTTCCAGCAACATTCGGAACAGGACACCCCATATTTAGGTCAATGCCTTTAAATCCTAGTTCCGCCATACCAATACTCATTTCACGAAAATTCTCAGGTCTATCTCCCCATATATGCGCCACCATCGGCTGCTCATCTTCTGTAAAGGTTAAGCGACCACGAACACTTTTTTGTCCATCAGGATGACAATAACTTTCCGAATTTGTGAATTCAGTAAAAAACACATCTGGCCGTGCTGCCTCACTAACGACATGACGAAAAACAACATCCGTCACATCCTCCATCGGTGCAAGCACAAAGAATGGGCGTGGCAACTCACGCCAAAAATTTTCTTTCATCATGTATTCAATCCTCTCACGGTGAGATATCTATTTATCAAATATACCTTCTTCACTTATAGCATGTTTACACACTGCTTTTCAAACAACAGTTAATTTTGACATTTATAGTTTATCATATCGGGGAATAAGATGGTTTGTATGAGAAGGTCACTTTATGCCCCCTAAACGAATAGGAATAAAACAATAACAAGAGTGGGGGGGCAATATAATGGATAAACGCGTACAATTCGACTTCGAAATAGAATTTACCAATGGGGGAGGCTTACAAGGACAAGATTTTCGCTTGGATATTGACGAAGATACGATCTCAGATGAAGATCTAGCGAATTACATTGTAGAAGATATGAGATTGTTAATGGTGGGGACAGTGAAAATACTAAATAAAAAAATCATTCACGAAAAACATAAACGGATGAAAAGCGAGGAATAGTGAGGCCCCTTAAAGCTTTTCAGCCTCAAGCCTTAAACCAATATACACAAATAGCCCATACTGTTTAGAAAATAATGGATATAAAATATACATAAACTTTCTCTCAGGAGGAATCTCATGTATATATCAAATAGAATAGGCTTCTTAAGTTGGGGAATGACTTGCCTATACTTTCTTATTGAACCTTTCTTCATTTTTACCTCAACAGCGTCTTATAGCTATTTACACCATGCTATGAGTGACCTTGGTGTAACTACCTGCGGTGAATTCACTTATGCATTCGCACCTTATGAAATATGCTCCCCTCATCATGTGGGAATGAATGGACTCTTTTTGTTTAACGGATTAACCTTTTGTATCGGAGTACTATATCTCTCCCAATATTTGTGCAAATCATTGATTAATCGAATGGCAACATCGTTTATCCTTTTAATAGGCATTTCTACCTTTATCTCAGGCATAATCCCTGCTGATGTCAATTTATTAGGGCACTCTATTCTCGTATGGATCGCTATGATAACCGTATTTCCAGGCCTACTCATTTTCGCTAAGAAACTGCCAGCCATTAGAAAATGGACATATTTTTGCACAGCAAGCTTAATATCTATTACTATTCTGATTTCCCTTGTTCCACTCTTTCCTCTCCCTTCAGGATTACTTCAAAGGCTCTTTTATTTCATATTGTTTATTTGGGGAACAGTATCCACTTATCTTTTAGTAAAGCGTTCTAAATCTTTGCCTGCGTCAAACTAAGATGCAGGTTTTTCTTCAAACATCTTCTCTATTTTTTATTGCTTTTATACTTCATTAAATTACGGAATAGTATCACAAACCCAATAATAATCAAGCCAATCACTACTGCGGGTAGGACGTAATACATAAAGATAATAAACATTTCCGTCTCTTTACTCCATTCCACACCAATACACCGTCCTTTATTTTTACTTCTTCTCCTCTGTTAGATTAAGAGTCGTTTTACATATCATCTATATGATTAGTATGGCGATTAGATTTATTTAGGAGGAAGTTATGGGTATAACCTTTTTTATTAATTATTTCTTTTTTTAGTTACCAATTTTCATAAATTCTTCTTTACCCTGCTAACACATAAAAAAAAGGAACTGGAATTAATATAACCACTTCCCTTAAAGTTACAGTCTCACCTTCACTTCAGTTCCATCATTCGCTACTACATCTACTAATACCAAGCCCTTATGACTCTTCATTTCTTTCAGAATAGGTTTCAGCCATTTTTTATCCATTTGTGGGATGATAAAATCAACTTCTTTCTTTTGCAGTTGTTGATTGATTCCCGCATATACATGCCGTTGAAACACTTTGGATAAAAGAATAGAGCACCCAATATTCAATGCAGCATGAGGAACTGGAATCGTTAATCGCATACCTTCTGTTCTCACCGTAATTTTCAGCATAGGATGTCACTACTCAATAAAGATTGAAACGGTATCTCCGTCTGCTGACTTCACATCAACAATTTGGCCGTCCAATTCATTTTCTATCGCTTCGATAATTAAGTTAATATCAATATCTTTCACGTATTTCGCAGACTCAGGTATACTCGCTGCAATATTATGCCCTGCTAACAACACCACTTTGACAAGTTTGATTGGTAGATTAACTGTGACATTATCATTTTCAGCTGATTTTACACGGATTTTGAGTACTTTTTCCATATACTTACTTGATGATTCGGGCTGCTTACTTTCTTTCTCTTCCTTCTCTTTTAACACCTGGATCAGCTTTGCCCCTTTATCGGCATCTATTTTTCCTTCTTGCACCATCGTTAACACTTTTGTGATTTCCTCTTTCATACCAATACGCCTCCTTATTCTCCTCTTAGGAGCTTAATTGCTTCGTCTGAATTTATTTCACCGTTTTCCAACATCGAGATGACCTTTTTCTCATTCACTTCAGTCTTCTTAGACTGTTTATAACTAAGTGATGAAATGATATCTGAAAGCTTGCTGCGAACGGTCGGATAAGAAACCCCCAATTCCTTTTCAACCTCTTTTATATTACCTCGACAAGTTAAGAACACTTCCACAAAATGCAACTGATCGTTAGACAAAGACGCTAACTTAGATAATTCGAACTCATTTTCAATCGTCGTTTGGCAATGTGCACACTGCAATTTAGTAATTTTCAATGTTTCACTACATACAGGGCAACTCGTAATCACTTTATAAGCCATAACGCACTCCCTTCATTTAATTTTATTTGATTATATATTAATTATATTAATATGTAAATTAATATAATTAATTTTTTAGCTACATTTATTTAATTTATTTTATTTTTGAACAAAATAAAAACAGCAGGATTACTCCCACTGCTTTTTTTATATCATGCTTCCCTATATTTAATAGTCAAGCCTTTCAAAAAGTTCCTAGCAAAGTGATCTAAGCACACTTTATAATTTTTATGTCCTTCTTTTCTAAGAAAAGCGCCTATTTCTCCTTTTGAAACGTTGAGTCCCGCTTTTCTAAAGATATCAATCATGTCATCTGTTGTTAATGCCAAGGCAATTTTGACTTTCTTTAAGAGGATGTTATTGATATGTCGATGGCTCGTAATCGACGGGTCCGGTGTATTCGCTTGCCCAGGTTTCGGCTCTTGTTTTCCTCTTTTATAAATAATGAGGCCATTTAAGAACGAATTCAACATCGCATCAGTTAATTCAATTCGGTTTTCCACCTCATCTTCATCAAACTTTTTAAGAATCTTCACCACCTCTGGCACTGTAACCTCTTCCTCACCTAGCTTAAAAATCTCTGCCATTTCACTATTTTTAATATCCAACGCATATCGCAATCGGATTAAAAGATCATTATTATCAACCATGTTATTCACTCCTATCTTTAACGGACTTTGCAATGTTGTCCAATAGCCATTGTCTATTTTAACATTGTCATTGCTATGCAATCCACTTATGTTGAAATCAACTTATATCAAAGAAAAGGACAGTCTACCTAAGACCATCCCTCCATACTTATCACTACTCAATCACACGAGCAATTTCAGTGCCACAAGTTTTGCATTTTCCTTTTAATATAGGTCCATAATCACCCGATTCAATCGTGTATTTCACAATCTCCGTTTCCCCACAATTGCTACAAAATACATTTCTTACGAGCATTTCTCTAGTATGTTTAGGGATAGCAAGCCATTGTTTTGCTGCTTCCATTTTAATTGCTCCTTTTATATTGATAGTAACGTTTCTTACTTGTATGTACAATTAAGCTTAACATACAATTTCAAGTGGCTATACAACGTCGCACATTCCATTTCCCTCCATAAATTCGGTGACACTTGTGGAGTGGGACCCTCGTATATACACCAACTAATCACTTATACAATAAGAACGAGGAAACAATCATCCATTCAATTCTTCAACTATTTTTTGTTTTTATTCTTTCACTAAATCTAACGGTGAATCTGGAATACTATCAATAACCGCCTGAATGGCAGACTTTTCTTTTATCTCTTCCGATGCTACTTTTCTCCACGATTGAATTCACTTTTATCTTTGCCTGTTTGACCCCAATATTCTATTCCTTGATAAATTAAATCTTCATTATCCGAGTTTACCAGCTTTTTAGCATGTACTAAATTAGGATTACGCAGGAATTGATTGATCTCTTCTTCTTCATGGTCATATAAAATTTCGTCATCTTCTGGTACGAGCTCGTTCATAAATTCATTAAATGTTGGGAATAACTCGATTAGTTCACCTGAATCAGAATTTAAATAAGCGACATTGGGGTTATGTTGATTCTTACTATAATCTAACACAATAAAATAATGGCCATCGCCAGAAATAACGATAAGATGATTATGATCAATTTCCCATTTATTAAATAGACACTTCGTCTCCATGATACCTTTGTTTTCTTTAATACCGAGGAGATAATCAATTGGAAGCGTATGCCCATTATCTATCTCTATGTCTATGTTGATGCTATCTTTCAAAAGGTAGCCGCCATTTTGTATATGAAGTAAATCCACATATTCCCTTGGTAATTTCACACCAAAATGCTCCTCAGCTTTCAATACATCTTCTTTAGTTAATTTCTCTAACACGATACCACTTGTAGCTTTGAAATAAAGTTTTAGCAAAAATACCTCGCAAATCCTTATTTTACGATAAATAAATAGAATCCATTTGAACAAAAGATTGATCAAAAAGGATTCATCTTTAGCAGATTTAAGTTTGGTTTTTATAAAAAAGTTTGATCATTTTCTACCTGTGATGCTCAACAATCGCGCCCGTTTGCTTAAATGTCCCAAGAGTCATTTTACAGTTTATTTTTTGTCTTTCCTTTCCAAATAAGTGAAAAAAACTGATTTCAAATATAATAAACGCTACAACAAGACCACCAAGGTATGGGTACGGAGAATCGATTGTTAAGAATAAGACCAAAGCCAAAACAAAAGCTATGATACCAATAACTACTGAGTATTTGACATATTTACTCAAGTCATAGACCTCCTTTCGTATCAGAACATCTGACTAAAAAGTATTCATGTTATACAGGTTATTCCAAAACTGCACCCTTTTCTGGAAGACAGTTATTACGAATGACTCTCTTCTTTTTTGCTATAAATTTCATACGCAAAATATCCAAATAAAAAACCTATTCCAGGTCCCCAAGTCATTGCAGATAGTAAGGAAATTGGTGAAAATATACTTAAAAATATAGCAATAGCAAAACCAATCATCATTCCGAATGGTATTAAGCTATCCAATAAATTTTGAGCGTCTTTCGTTTTTTTCTTACCCAGGGTGCCTTTCTCATATTTATGCTTCATTCTCAGAATTACAAATACTGCAATCCCACCCACTATTACAAGAGGCAATATGGCACGCGCAATATCCAATGCTAAACCCATATTATAATCCCCCTTTCTTTTGCTTTTAAATTGATTCAATTTTAACCTAGTTCATTCAATAAAATGGCTCGATTGTTGAAGATCGTCATGTTATTTTCACCATAAAATCCCTCTTCGGACAATGCATATTCAAAGGGGTAAATCTTCGCATCTTTTTTATAAATATCGTACCTTTGTTTTAAACATCGCATCTTTTTTACAAATGTCGCGATTTTATTTTAAATCCACACCACTAGCGTAAAAAGGTCTCCACATATTTATAGTCATCCACCCTCTAGAAATCCTTTGATTGAGTATAATTGTATCAAAATATATGTAAAAAAAACTAGTTGATAAACACTTAGTCAACAAATAAGGCCAAAGAGAGGAGAGAATGAAAACTTTTTGTTCGGCTATCCTTGAAGATTTTACTCTAGATGTACGAGCAAAACTCTTTTTCTTCGATTGCATGATTGAACCAGCCCAAACAATATTAATACATCCACTCCATAAAAAAAGAGAAAGGCCAAGATGAGTTTCAACTCACTTGACCTTTCTCCGCAAATATATATTAATTCCTAATCAGATAATCAAATGCACCTAATGATGCGTTGGCACCTGATCCCATAGAAATTATAATTTGTTTGTACGGGTTGTTCGTACAGTCACCTGCTGCAAATACGCCTGGGACGTTTGTTGCACCATGGTTATCGACGACGATTTCGCCTGTTCTGGTGCGCTCAATCGTATCGCCTAACCAATCCGTGTTTGGAACAAGACCAATTTGAACAAAGATTCCTTGAAGTTCAATATGGTGTACTTCTTCTGTTTCACGGTCTAGATAAGTGATACCATTCACTTTATCTGTACCCGTGATTTCTGTTGTTTGTGCGTTCTTAATCACTTTTACATTCGGTAAGCTATACAGACGTTCTTGTAGGACCGAATCGGCTCTTAGTTCTGCACCGAACTCAATAACTGTTACATGTTTAACGATACCCGCTAGGTCGATTGCTGCCTCGATACCTGAATTACCGCCACCGATGACCGCAACGTCTTTTCCTTCGAATAATGGGCCGTCACAATGTGGACAGTAAGCGACACCTTTATTTTTGAATTCTGCTTCACCAGGTACGCCAACGTTTCTCCATCTTGCACCTGTGGAAAGAATGACTGACTTACTCTTAAGAACTGCACCGTTTTCTAATTCCACTTCAATGAGTTCTTTTCTTTGTAAGCTTTTCGCGCGTTGTAGATTCATCACGTCGACATCGTATTCTTTCACATGTTCTTCAAGACTAGCTGCAAGCTTAGGACCTTCTGTATACTTCGTACCGATAAAGTTCTCGATACCTAACGTATCCATGATTTGACCACCGAATCGCTCAGCAACAACTCCAGTACGGATACCTTTACGAGCAGCATAAATCGCTGCACTCGCACCTGCTGGGCCACCACCAACAACTAGTACATCAAATGGATCTTTATTAGAAAATTCGGCTGGATCTTCTGTGCTACCCATCTTCGCTAAAATTTCATCTAAAGTCATACGTCCACTGCCAAACACTTCTCCATTAAGGAAAACAGTTGGTACGGCCATGATGTTTTTGCTATCGACTTCTTCTTTAAAAGCCGCGCCATCGATCATTGTGTGTGTAATGCCTGGGTTTAACACACTCATGATATTCAAGGCCTGTACCACATCAGGACAATTATGGCATGTCAGACTAACGTAAGTTTCGAAATGAAACTCTCCTTGAATATTCTTTACCTGTTCCATCACCTTATCATCTACTTTTGGCGCGCGGCCACTTGCTTGTAATAAGGCTAATACTAAGGAAGTAAATTCATGACCAAGAGGAATACCAGCAAAAGCTACACCTGTATCTTCACCCATGCGATTCACGCTGAAGCTTGGTGTTCTTTTTAATGTAGCTGTTTCTACCTTAATTTTAGATGACATTGTTGCAAGTTCATCAACGAGAGAAAGCATATCTTTTGATACGTCATCGTCTCCGGTACTTACTTTCAGTAATACATCGCCCTCCATCAGTTGAAGATACTGATGGAGTTGCTCTTTAATTTCTGCTTCTAATATCATGGGGTTCCACTCCTTAAATTTTGCCGACTAAATCAAGGCTTGGCTTAAGTGTAGAAGATCCTTCTTTCCATTTTGCCGGGCAAACTTCGCCTGGATTAGAACGAACATATTGAGCTGCTTTAATTTTATCGATAAGAATGCTTGCGTCACGACCAATACCATCTGCATTGATTTCAACTGCTTGAATGATACCATCTGGATCGATAATGAATGTACCACGATCTGCTTGACCTAATTCTTCAATAAGAACATCGAAGTTACGAGAAATTGTATGTGATGGATCACCAATCATTGTATATGTGATTTTACCAATTGCTTCTGATGTATCATGCCATGCTTTATGAGTAAAGTGAGAGTCTCTTGAAACAGAGAATACTTCTACACCTAGTTCTTGTAGAGCTGGGTATTGATCTTGAAGATCTTCAAGCTCTGTTGGGCAAACAAATGTAAAGTCAGCTGGGTAGAAACAAACGACACTCCAATGACCTTTAAGATCTGCTTCAGATACTTCAATAAAATCTCCATTTCTATATGCATGTGCGTTAAATGGTAATACTTCTTTTCCTATTAATGACATGTTGTAGTCCTCCTAAAAGTTGTTTAAATTTAATCATAGATTAACAGAATGATCACATTCATAATCTATAATTATTATTAATTAGCATTGATTATTATTATATTACTAATATTATATTTGTCAATTAAAGCGCATGAATTAATTTATATCAATCATTCCTAATCGGTTAAATATTATGAGGAATCAACGCTAAATATAGGCTATATAAGAAATGTATACGTTTTCAACTAAATATTACATTATTGTGAAATAAACTATAAAATAGAAAAAAAGAGTCTTCAATTGAGAATGGATAGCTTCAAATGAAAATTCTTCCCTCTCCATTCTAAGAGAGAACGGACAAATAAATACGATTTAAGAAAGGGAAAAACTAGTTCCATATGTGAGGGACTAGTATTTTACAGTCACTAAAAGAATATTTAGCACCTATTTAATTTTTAATATGATTTTCCCTTTTGCCCTCCCTGATTCTGCATATTCCATCGCTTTTTGTGCATCGTCAAATGAAAATACTTTATCTATGATCGGCTTTATTTTACTAGCCTCAATCAAGTCTGCGATGGCTTTTAATTGTTTGCCACTTGGTTTCATAAATAAAAAAGTATAATGAACCTGATATTTTTTTTCAAGACTCGTAAGTTTATGGCTTGCCACGGAAAACAATAACGTCTTAAAAAAACCTGAGCCATAATCTTTACCGAAGCGAGCATTGGGTAGTCCCGAAACGGAAGCAATCTTTCCTCCAGGCCTTACCACTTCAAAAGATTTTTCTAATATTTCTCCGCCAAGCGTATCAAAGACTGCATCGTAGTCATTCAGTATCTCTTCAAATTGTTCCGTCTTGTAATTGATAATGATATCGGCTCCAAGAGATTTTACTAAATCTTCACCAGCTTGACTCGCAGTCGTTGCCACGGTAGCACCCATTTCTTTTGCCAACTGAATAGCAAAGGTGCCGACTCCACCTGCTCCAGCTTGAATAAACACCTTTTGACCCTTTTGCAATTGTAAAATATCTATTAACGCTTGATAAGAAGTTAGCCCTACCAACGGAATTGATGCTGCTTCTTCAAAGGTCAAATTTCTTGGCTTTAATGCAATGTCATCTTCATGAATGGCAAGGTATTCCGCAAAAGTGCCAATTTTACTCTTGCGGGGGCGGCCATATATTTCATCACCTACTTTAAAACGCGTCACTTTTTTACCGACTTTTGTAACAACACCAGAAAAATCATTACCTAATATAAGTGGCATACTATATTTAACTAATAGTTTCACTTTCCCATCCCGGATCTTAAAATCAATAGGATTAAAACTAGCGGCATAAATGGTTACAAGTACCTCATGATCACTGATTTCTGGTATAGGCATCTCTGCCAATTGCATAGGCACTTTTCCATATTGATTAATAACCATTGCTCTCATATTTCATCCACCTTTTCCTTCATTATCTATAAAAATCATCCATAAATTTTTCAATATCTCCTACAAGCATTTTTAATAACCCTAATTCTGATCGTACATTTATATAATAAAAATTCTTTGTGCCTTCTTTACGCATTAATATGATTCCAGCTTCACGCAAAATCTTTAGATGATGAGAAACGGCAGGTCTTGAAAGATGTGTTTGGTTAGTAATCTCACCCACGCGCATTCCCGTTTCACAATCCGTCCCCATAAGCACTAATAATATTGATTGACGCGTTTCATCACCAATGGCTGATAGCACCTTTTGACTTTGAATAAAATCCTCTTTAATCTTATTCAGTTGGACCTGTTTATTCATTCAGCTAAATTCCTCCAATTGTTTGTTGAATCGATTAAGTTGATAAACCAAATAACTTAAGAGAACAATATACTATTGGTTTTTCTAGTGCAATATTGAGAAAGAAAATCGAGACGAACACATTAACGTTTTAATCTTATAGACCCCATCATTCACCCAGGTTTCTTTACATAAAGAAAAGCGTTTCTGCATAAACAGAAACGCTAGTATTCCTTCAAAATACGAATGTGGTTTGAGATAAAAATGGTCTATTATTTTATCTCTAATTTCAGTATAAACTGTTCGCCAATTTTTCCTATTTTCCGCTCACCAGTATCAACAAAACCAACTTTTAAGTACAATTGCTGTGCAGGAATGTTTTTATGATTGACCGCCAAAACCACTTCATTGCAATTTGGGAAATGAGTAGTGATAAATGCTTTTAACGCGAGCATCGCTTGCTTAGCATACCCTTTGCCCTGATGTTTGTAATCTATAGAAAGGGCTGTCAATAACATAGCATGAGGATTAACGGTATATTCACTTACCCTTTTTGTACTATGTAGCAGGAAAAAGCCTACTGGTACGTCTTTTGAAAGGATAACTACTCGATATTGCCCATCAGAAACAGCTACTTTTTCCTTTGGTAATGCTGTAAACTTCGCTTGTTTTTCCGGTAATTCAAATCTATTTAATATTTCTAAGTGCTCCTCACGATATAACCCTAATTGAACTTCTCCAGATGTAATCAATTTCATTTTCTCCTTTTATCTACATTAAATCTGCTAGTTGCTTTTTAAATAGACCACACCACCATGCCTTACCACTTCAAATGGGCGCTGTTCATCCGCTTTAAGGAGAAAGCCGCCAGGGACTTGAGTTGTTTTTTCACTCATAGAAATGCCGTATCCGTTATTTTCTGGGTATTTATATACATAACAAACCACTTGATTATTCTTTATAAATACTATTTGGTTCATTCCTTCGTTTACTGTTTCACTAATAGTATCCCATTTATATCCGACCGTTTCATATATCCACTCTTTCTGAGTATAAGGCTCAAAGAAATAAACCTTATCCCACTCAAATGGTGTGATATCCAATAAATTTACTTCTTCTACAGATGACTCAATGGACAATACCTCTTCTTTCAATAACTCAGCATTCACATCCCAGACATCTTTCTTTAGAAAGTTAAATAACATCACACAAACGACACTAACCAAAATGACACTAACTATGACAGTCGTTTTTTTGTACTTCATTTAAATATTGAACCTCTTACTTTCATAATGATTCTAGTAACAAATTTTGCGAATATCTTTCTTTTCAAGATTCTCCTCCTATCAACTTAGCGTTTGTTCTTCTATTAATCCGATATTTCTTTTCTGTTGATGATAGGTAAGAATATGTTCTCCTAAATGGGGGAAAAGTAAGATGTTATTTAATTCGGATAATTCAATCCATTTTACATCAGTTTGATTAGGATCAGGATACTTTGGTTGTTTAGGAATAGATTCATCGGTAAGGGTACATTCAAAAATTAACTGCAACGAATGAATATCACCGTATTTATTCGCATTCAAGTGCGGAGCATACTCATATATAAATGCTAAAGGACCTACTTTCACGTCAATTGATGCTTCTTCTTTCGCTTCTCGCTTTACAGCTTCAATGACTGATTCATTCGGTTCTACGCCCCCTGCAGGCAAATTATAATGAATGCCTCTCTCATCTTCATATTCAATCAAAAGAATTGAATCATTTTCGATGATTAGCGCACATGCCCTCACTCTCACTGGATAAGTCATCACTATCCCACCCTCTATTTATATAAGCCTATTATACAGTAAATATGGTAATTTTTCTCTTTAGAAATACTCAAAAAAACATTTGGCTCCTCCTTCGCCAAATGTACTGATAGCCACTGATGCTATCCCCGCTATCAATAAGATAACAATTGAGTATGAATCTCACTTTAACGATATGTAAAACGTTTATTGATTTCTAATGTCAAAGAGGTAATATCTCTCCACCCATACACATCTTCCGTATATTTCTCACCAGCCAGATCCATTTCAATAGAATCAATCTTTCCCCCACCAAGGGCTTCATAAAATCGATAAGAGTGATTATCCTCCACAACTAGAACGAGCATTGATTGATATCCTTTTTGTTTCAGTTCAGTAGTAACGGCTGCAAACAGCGCCGACCCCACTCCTTTTCTTTGATACTCTTCTAATAAATAAATCGCATACAGTTCGCCATCAAAACCGTTGTACTTCCCACTTCTCTCTTCCCCACCCGAAGAAAATCCAATGATTTCACCAACCTCATTTTCTGCCACATATACGCCACCAAGAGGAATATTGTTTATCCACAATTTTTCCCTCTTTTCATACGAAAGTCTATTTAGATATTCTTGTGGAAAAATGGTTGCATAGGTGCTGCGCCAACTATCGACGTGTACTCTTGCGATGCCGATTGCATCCTCTATAACCGCTTTTCTTATAACAAACGACGAATGATTCATAGTTTTCCCCCCTTTATATTTTTTATTTAAGTAATTCGTTTACTATTCTAAATATTCCTTTAAGATATTATGCTAAAATCCTATTAAAGAGGAGCGGTCTTTTTGAAATGAAGAAGTGCTTCATCCTTTGTCACCTTCAGTTTTTTATTGCTACTTAGCGCTTGTCACAATACACCTAGCTTTGATGTTTATAAAGGATGCACCTTAAAGATTAAAGGGGAACATGTAAAAGACGTATATTCTCGTATATTTACGACCATTAGTGGATTAGAAAGCGCTGGTCTATAAAAAAGGCTAGGGACGAGGAGCAGAAGCCCCATGGTCTTGCACCAATATCTTTAATGAAAGGAAGTCGAAGGTCTTGATGCTCATCTTCTTACTTATCCATATAATCGTTGGATGGGTTCTTATATGTACGTATAAAAAGTTGCCATCTGCCGTTTTCACCTTTATAGGTGTTTTTGTCATTATGAGCTTTATATACTGGACGGCAGTCGTACTCCGTTACTAATATGTATTTTGCTTCTCTTTAATAGACATACTAAGTTTTAGTAATTTTCGGAGGAGATACCATGCTTTCTACTGCACTTAGTAATCTAGACCTTGGAGCAAAAGGATTATGGTTTCCAATCATCGTTGTTGTTACGCTTTTATTTATCTTTATCCTCATGCCCAAAAAGAGAATTAATAGAACAGAGGTATATATCATTTTTTGTATTGTTGGGTTTGCAACATGGATCATGGATGCATTTATTTTACGCGTTTTCGACTTAGTTGATTTAGGTTCCCCTAAAAAGCTAGGAATCGGAGATATTCTCTCTTTTACCTTCATCCCGTCATCATTAGCTTGTATCTTCTTAAATTTCGCAAATAAGAAAAACAAATGGAGTTTAGTCATATTCTTCACTCTCATTTCATTTGGTATCGAAATTGGAATAGAATACTTTGGTTACATGATAGAAAAAGGATGGTTTAATTTTTTCTCTATTTTGTTTTATTTTATTGTTTATGGTTTTGTACTGCCTTATCAATTGAGAATTATAAGGCGGAGATGAATAATACCCCTCGGAGAACTGATTTTTAATTTAGATGTTTACACTCTTGCGCTATCTAATATGGCGATTCTTATTTACTGCTTTTTCATTTTATTAAAGGATATGAACCTAACAACTTAAGAACCCCCCTCTACTCGATACCATACAATAGCATCGTTTGTTTTTCACAAAGATGAAACACCTATATCAGAAGGATATACAGGAAAAATACACGGAGAAACAATTGTAAAAAGGCTGCAAAACGATTATTTCATAACGATTTATCGCCTTAACATTGGTATAGTAACCTGGATGTAAGAGCATCGTTCACTGATTCTTGTATCCTTGGATTTAGCAAACGAATGTTTATAATTTGAAGCATGGTCAATAAACCACTCTTTCATATTAATTCTTCAACAAATGTAACTTCTTCTGAATCCAGATTTAAGATAACAATTTCATAAGCCCATGGCATCCTCAAGAACCGCTTTTCTTATAACAAACGACGAATGTTTCATTGTTTTCCCTCCTTTATATTCTTTCACCTAACAATGAAGTTTTTTGCTACACAATAATCTTCTGCTGTGTAGCAAGTGACTCTCTTTAATAAAAGGTACCTTCCTAGTGCTTGGCATTAATGTATAATAGATAAATTAAATTCCATATTGAGAAGGAGCGCCCTACAGATTAGTAGAAATTACATACATGAGGGATTCATTTTTTTAAGAAAAATTAGGAGGTAATCATGAGTAGATTAGTACATTTCGAAATTCATGTAGATGACATGGACCGTGCTAGAAAGTTTTATGGCGAGGTATTTGGCTGGACATTTGAAGATTGGAGCGAGTTTGCTGGTATGCCTTATTTTGGGGCAGTGACTGGTGGTGAGGGTGAGCCTGGAATTAACGGTGCTTTAATGCAACGTCAAAGTCCTCCTCCTGAATCAAATCAACCATTAAATGGTTATGCATGTACAATAGGAGTAGAAAATTACAATGCGATTGAAGGAAAAATACTTAATAATGGTGGTGTAGTAGCATTGCCCAATATGCTCTCCCTGGCATGGCTTGGCAGGGGTACTATAAGGATACAGAAGGAAATATTTTCGGTATTCATCAACCAGATGCAAATGCGAAATAGACTAATCTCACCAGAAAGAAAAGGAATTTTTCATCGCACCTTATCGATGTTGATCAATTAAGATTGGATTGCCGTCTGGATCTTCCAGAGTAATAAATGCCGGTCCTTCTGTTGATTCATCAGCTTCCTGTATCAATTTCACTCCTTTTTCTTTCAATTCTCTTTGGAGTTCTCGCACATCTGTAAAATCTTCTAGATTTTCAGCGTTATTATCCCACCCTGGATTAAATGTAAGGGCATTTTTTTCAAACATTCCTTGAAAGAGGCCTATGACCGTTTGTTCATTCTTCAATATAAGCCAATTTTGATTAATGTCCCCTCCTAGCGTTTTGAATCCTAGATCCTCGTAAAATGCTTTTGATCGATGAATATCTTTTACATTTAAACTTATAGAAAATGCTCCTAGTTTCATCGTGTCTCCCCCTTTTAATAGATTACATAATATTTCTATTTTTCATCAATAATACCTTCTAGCTAAAGACAATCATGGAGACAATATGTGATATTTAATGTTTCTATAGGCTTTATCCTAATTCAACATCCTTTTTCCTATCAAATGAATTGGAACAGCATAAAACGAAATGAAAAATTGGTATGGTTAAAATTAAATGATAAAATTACTGGGAGTAAAGTTATAACAAAAAAGGAGTTTTCTATGATTAACAAAATTGGTAAGGTAACTGTTTATGTAAAAGACCAAGAACTAGCGAAAGACTTCTGGATAAACAAAGTTGGTTTTGTCTTAAAATTTGAACAAGCTATGGGACCAAACATGTTTTGGATAGAAGTCGGTCCAAGTGAAGACGAATTTACAACACTTGTTCTTTACTCCAAGTCAGCGATGGAACAACAAAACCCTTCAGCTATTTCTCACCCTTCTATTCTTTTTAGCACAACTGATATAGAATCAGCTTACGAAAAAATGAACCAAAATGGAGTAGAAGTAGATGAAATGCAAAGACTTCCTTTTGGTACAATGTTCTCATTTAAAGACCAAGACGGGAACAACTACTTACTACGTGAAGATAAGTAGTATTAATCCACTTAAATAAGATTGATTGTAAAAGCATGGACATTTTGAACGGAAAATCCATGCTTTTATAAACTATTTTAAGCGACAGCTAATCCTACTTTTTTTAAAAATGGAATCTTATTACTAAACGAACTAAAGAATAGAAAAAGGAGAATTTGAGTGCACTCAAATTCTCTTTTTAATTATTTGACGCTAGTTATGTCCCATCCTCATTTAAATTACTTTCTTTTAGCTTTTTTCGTGAATCAAGTTGGAATAAGATTTTTAGTAATGGAGGAGCAATTAATGTAGTTAGAATAATTGAAATAATAATTGTTGTGTAATATTCTTGCACAAGTAGTCCGCTGCTTAATCCAGTTGCAGCAATAATTAATAGAACTTCACCTCTCGATACCATTCCAGAGCCAAAGTCTGTTTCAGGTGAAGTCTCCTTGTGGCGACTAAATTAGTCAAAATTTATATTGTTGAAAATTCCAAAGGTCATTGTTTTTTATTCTCTATTTGTGCTTATACCTTGTCAAAAAACATGCAAAGATTCAGATATTTTCTCATCGAGACGTTCTGACTCACCATATAATTGTTCTGCAAGTAGTCCATATAATAATGTAAGAAATGCTAATGTGGCTGTAGTTGAATTAATATTTGACTTTAGTACTTCATATTGTTGATAAAAGAGAGATTTGAAAATATATTCAACTTCAGTAACCTATTTATCAGATTCTTTTTTTATAATTTTTTTAAGATGTACCGGAGGGATTAATACACCTACTGCCATTATCACCTTAAAATCAAAGGGGAAATATGCTCTTACTCTATCTAAATCGTGTGTTAAAAATAAAAGTGTTATAGCAAAAGCAATTGTAAGCCCTGCTATAAAGCCACCTCCAGTATTATGATGTCCTGAAAAAAAGAGGCTAATGGCAAAGGTAAATAGAATAACAACTGCTATTTTTGTTACACCCTTTAAAATAATATCATTAGGTTTTTTCAAAATTTTATCTCCTTAATTATTGTTTAGTCTGTGGATAAAACTAGTTCTCTAAGAAACTAAGATTACTATTTTTCCCTTTGCAATAACTATTTAAAAAAGTCCCTTTACTATAGATTCCCAGACATGTAAACTTGCATCCTGCCCATCATAATTGGGATATATTAAATTTATTGGCTAAAAAAACAGACTCCCCCTAATTTAAGGGAAGTCTCCTATAATGTAGTAGTCCTCTTAAATAAAAAACAATAAGGTTTTGTTTATAAACAGGTATATTTTAATGGTCTCGACTTACTTTATGAGACATATAAACCATTGTTAACATACAGAAAATAAATGCTTGGATACTACCGAGGAATACTGAGAACCCAAGCCATACTAATGTTGGTAGAACCGCGACAAGGGTGCCCACAACTCCAGTTGCAAGTGAACCAACCAATAGCGAGAGTAGAATCTCTTTCGCATAAAGGTTACCGTAAAGACGAAGACCTAATGTCAATGTGTTGGCAAATTCCTCGATAATTTTTAAAGGGAACAAAAACCACATTGGTTTGGAAAAGTCCTTAAAATATCCTTTTAACCCTTTCACCCTTATTCCATAGTAATGCGATAGACCAACCACCATTGCTGCCAAAGTCAATGTAATTACCGGATCAGCTGTTGGTGATTTCCACCATAAGGTATCTCCATATACTATTGCGAATGGGAGACCTAGCATGTTTGAAACGAACACATACATGAGAAGGGTAATCCCTAATACATGGAATCTCCCTCCATCCTTCCATGCCATGTTACTTTTAATTATGTTTTTAACAAAATCCATAATCCATTCAAAAAAATTCTGCATTCCTGTAGGTTTCATCGCCAGACGGCGTGTGGAAATTACAGCAATTAAGAATACGATAGCACTAGACACAGTAATCATTAAAATATTTGACAAGTTAAAGGTTAACCCCAAAATTTCAACTAATGGTGCTTTGTGGTGCATAATATTCACCCCCTTCCCAATTTTCGTTTAAGGGACTTAGTTAGGTGTTGTATTTACTTTTATATGTCTGGAAATTTCCAACAAGTTATTATTTATCTCTTACTCATGCCCTATTGTTCTAACTTTGGACTTCTTAAATGCAATATATAGTGCAAAAAAACTTGTCTAACATCTATTTTTTGAAAGCTATAATTGTAGATTTGATAGAAAATATGAAATATTTTGATAAAATTTTCAAATAGTTACAACCCTCAATCCCACAACAGCTATAATAATTAAGGCTAAAAAGACTATTCTTTTAATATCTTTTGAATCATTATAAAAAGCCATTCCAACAACTGCACTACCAACTGTACCCATTCCAGTCCAAACTGCATATGCAACTCCTAAAGGGATACTTTCCATCGCAATTCCTAATAAAAATAGACTAATGCTAAATCCAAATACAATAAAAATAATTCCACTTACTGTATTACCTTTAGTATATTTTTGTATACCATTAACACCTATTACTTCAAGGATACCTGCAAGAATAAGAATAACCCAACTCATTACTTACCAGCCCCCTTTACTTCTTTCTTTTCTCCAGTGACCATTTTTAATCCAATTACACCTATTAATAAAAGTGCAACAAACAGGATTGCACCTAAATTTAACGATGTCCCGAAAAATATTACATCTACAAATACTGTACCAACAGTACCTAGTCCAACAAATACAGCATAGACAGTACTAGTAGGTAATTTGATTGATGATACAATTAATAAGCTAAAGCTAACAACAATACCTATAATAGTTAGTGACCATGTCAAAGGATCATTTGCATATTTTAATCCGGTTGCCCACCCAATTTCAAAGATTGCAGCAATTACTACTAATAACCACATGAATAAAAACACCTCTTTCAAATATTTTTTATATTGTTCCTAGAAGGAAGCATAAGAATACAAAAAAAGCCCGGGAAATACCACAAATATTTGTGATATCTCCCGGGCTTTTATCCCTCCGTGAACAAAGCTTTTAAGCTTTGCGCTTTCTCTCGGACCAGTCCTTTTAATAAAGCGGAACCCTAGAAAGCCTATATTTATTAGAATAAAACAAAAACCACTAGGAATCAATTGTTTTTTCTCACCAATTCCTGTTGTTTACAAAAAACCAGTATTTTTTGATTATACAATCTTCCGAAAGTAACTACAAATTTTAAACAGCTAATAAGAAGGGAAATCACTATTCCATTACAGTTGGTCCGTGGATTTGTCCATTGTGATGTTTTCCTGAAGGATTACAGCTCTAAAATAAGAATTGTTGTAATTGCAACATTTTTAGGGTAGAATTTAAATAATATTTGTACAACAAAAAAGGAATGATTGCATTGGAAATCCTCAGGGAAATCGGAATGATTGCAAGAGCATTAGATTCAATTAGTAATATAGAATTTAAAGAATATGAACTTACAAAAGGGCAATATCTCTATCTTGTGCGAATCTGTGAAAATCCAGGAATCATACAAGAGAAGTTAGCAGAAATGATAAAAGTAGATCGAACAACAGCAGCTCGTGCTATAAAAAAGCTTGAAATAAACGGATTTATTGAAAAAAAGGATGATGCTCATAACAAAAAAATAAAAAAACTTTATCCGACAAAAAAGGGAAAACAAGTGTTTCCAGTAATTAAAAAGGAAAATAACTATTCCAATCAAATAGCTTTAGAGGGACTTTCGAAGAAAGAAGTAGAGACTATTTTTAACATTCTTCAGAGAGTTAGAAAAAATGTAGAAAAAGATTGGGAGTTTGTGAAGAAAGGGAACAAACGGAACTATTAAATTTTTTAGGGAGACAAAATGTAATGAAAATAAATATTAGAAAATGTAATTTGGTTGATTTGAAAAAACTACAAGAAATCGGATATGAAACTTTTAATGATACGTTTAAAGATCAAAATTCACCTATAAATATGAAAATCTACTTGGAAAGTGCATTTAATTTCAAGCAATTAGAAAAAGAATTGCTTAACCCTTCATCTCAGTACTATTTTATATATTTGAATGATGAAAAAGCTGGTTATTTAAAAGTGAATGAGAATGATGCACAAACCGAAGCTATGGGAAAGGAAGCACTTGAGATTGAAAGAATCTATATCAGGAAAAAATTTCAAAAGCTTGGGCTGGGAACAATACTATTAAATAAAGCAATAGATATTGCTGAAACATCCAATAAAAGAAAAATTTGGTTAGGGGTATGGGAAAAGAACGAAAATGCCATTAATTTTTATCACAAATTAGGTTTTGTCCAGAATGGATCTCACTCGTTTTATATGGGAGATGAAGAGCAAATCGATCTTATAATGACAAAAACAATCAAATAAACTTCTTGAAAGGTGGATAAGTATGTATATCCCTAAATATTTTAAAATTGAAGATGAAGAAGTAATTTATGATTTTATCGAAAAAAATGGGTTTGCAACGTTTTTTTCTCAACATAATGGAGAACCATTTGCTACACACCTTCCACTTATGTTAAATGAATCTAGAGATACTTTATATGGTCATTTTGCACGTGCGAATGAACAATGGAAAGATATTGATGACCAGCAAATACTTGCGGTTTTTCAAGGTCCTCACTGTTATATTTCTCCTACTTGGTACGAAACAACGAAAGCAGTACCCACTTGGAATTATGTATCAATTCATATATCTGGAAAGGTGGAAATTGTCGAAGATTATAAGGAAATATACTCTTCTTTAAATGATTTAGTAAACAAATACGAATCCCCGGATAGCATTTATAATTTAAATAATGTTGAATCTAGTTTTATAAAGGGAATGAGTAAGGGAATTGTAGCGTTCAAACTAAAAATTACGAGAATTGAGGCAAAAGCAAAATTAAGTCAAAACCATCCTATTGAACGCCAAAAATTAATTATAAAACATCTAGAAAATACTTCTCAACATGACAATATACAAGTTGCCACACTTATGAAAAAAAACCTAACAGAGTATAAATAGATGTATTATTCAACTATAGGGGGCTATATAATAAGTTCAGCCAGAAATTACTGGTTGAACTTATTTGTTTTAGATTTATGAATTTAAAAAATATTATATTTAACAAAATTTAATGAGAGAAAAATAGGGAAATAGAGATTCTAATCTATGCTTTTTTAAACCTTTACAAGTACATTCAAATATACCGTTTATAATCCTAATAACAGAAACATTACATCGATGCTGTTCTTCTGCAACAACTATATATATTTTCCCCCACTACCATATGGACAAGAATCATTTCTACCGATTTTCTGTTCTTGAATAACTGGTGATGAAATATTCTCTTCTGATTTAATTGATTATCCACTACTTCTAACAATTGACCTTTTTAACCTAGAATTACCACTGCCATCGCTTCTTGTTTAATGCGCATTTTATTATGCGGTTTACCACCATATTTTTATCCTAATCACCTAATGTATTGTAGTTGTTATTTCTCACTTAAATGAAAATAGGCGCCTCCATTGTTGCAGAAAGCGCCCTTTTGCTGAACAAGGCTACGACTTCAGTTATGAAGTAATTGCCTTAACTCTTCTGTCATTTCCTCCACTAACTCTGGTCTGCCATGAAACTGAGCCGGGGTATTTTGAAACAGTTCAATTTGCCATTCATGATCTTTCTTCACGGCAACTAGCGTTTGATGAGCATTTACTGATGGGTTAATATCTGATGTTTCAGGTGAAATCATACCTGCAATAGCCTGTAAAATTGCTACATCAGTACCTAAAAGCCTTGTCTCTTTAACTTTAGTAACAAAAGGAGCAGTAGGATGACCTTCAAATATGGGTGTAAGGTGCGATAAAATCTCTTCTGACCCTATTAACTTACTTCCATCAAAACCAATTTGGACTCCCTGTTCTTCAAAGAGTACAGCCATTCCCTGGGCATCACGATTGTTCCAAGCATCTATTAGTTTTTGATAAAGATTTTGAATTTCAATATGGAATGAAACATTCATGACCTATTCCTCCTTCATTTTTAATACCCTTTCTCATTGTTATCATAAAATTGATCACATTCATTTCCAAACGGTTTCTTTTGGGACTTTCATAAAATCTTCTTATATATACTTCCATTTATAAAAAGAGTGAAATTCTTGCTGCAAGAAAAGCACTCGGTTGTGGAGGAATGTCAAACTTTTCAATGATAATTTCCCACTTATTTTTTGACCTCAAACACACATGGGTAATGAGCAGGACCATCTTTATTATATTAACAAATACATGTCTTACGCTTTATTCCAATTCGATCTTTCTCTTCTACTTTTTTTATATAGTCTTTTGCGAGCGGTACCTTACAAGCAGTATTTCCTACATCCACATGTACTTTCCCAATAAAATCAGCTACCTGTTTCGCTTCTTCCGTTAATTCAGGTACATAGGAGCCGACGGAAATAACAAAGGAATTCATAACATAACGAACTCGATTGCGTTCCTCATGTACAGAATCTTTCACTCTGTACAACAATGTCCTAATTTCCCCTATGTCTAGCTCCTCATCAGGAGTAATTGATAAATAATTCGCATATGTACTCCATCCAACAACTGCGATCATCTCTTGCTCTGAGCTCATCCATTCATTAGCCAATTCAAGGGCATACTCACTTTCAGCTGCTACCTGCGCAACGGTATATTCAGCGACCATATACCAATAAGCTCTCTTAGCCCAGTCTTGTAAGTCTTCTTTTGCCATTAATTTTGGACTAACAGATAGACCTGCCAAATACATCGCATCATGATTTCCAGAATGATATAGTTGTAATGCTAACTCATGATCCTTCTTTACATACTTAACAAGCTTTTTTAAATCTCCAATTTTCACACCAAAATAAGGTTCCTTTACTCCGTGGTTCAAGAAGATTCTCTTTGTTTGGTCACTGCCTAATTCTTCAAGCTTTTGCATAATTTCTTCATAAGTCATCGTTTTCCTCCACATATGATTACATTAAATTCACTTCAGAGGCATTCTGAAGCGTTTTTTTTTGGCATTTATGTTTAACACGGTCAGACACCTACATATATGATTACAACGGGATTGTGACCTTCTTATCTCTCAAGCTTAACAATCCGTATTTTCACCGGCGCGCCACATATCAACGGTTTTATGAATAAATTGTTCCAATCCCGTATCTTCCATCTTTATCGTTTTTTTGATACGAATGCAGCCTTTTCCATAATTATAACCAGTTAATAGGGTCTCTGCATTTTCTACCTTATCTATTGTACCCACATAGAGACTGACATAATGTTTTTGCGCATTTAATGCAAACACATAGGTACCATCTTTACCATAATTCAACATCTTATAGCGAATCACCTCATCAAATTCAGGTGCATAAGCAAAAATCATTTGTCGAACCGCAAGCAATTTCTCTTTTCTCCAATCGTCTTCAAGCAATTCTAGATATTCTTCCGAATTCTTTGCATCATATTGCATATTGATGTCTCACTCCTCTATTTCTTAATTTATAGTTATAGAATTCAATTTACTTAACTCTTCCATCTATTCAAATTGTATCGTTGGTACAAAGTATTTGTATGTATGATAATTAAAACAGGTGATGGCACTTGCTTCATTAATCAATCCTTAATCTATATCATAAATAATTCCACGTCTAAACTTAAATGCCTCTTCTAAATCGAATCATTTGAATTGAATAGACAACAGCTTAACTATTTTAAATGCAATTTTAAGAGTCTTAGGTTTTCTGCACTCACCTTTTAAGTTAGAACAACCTAAATCTAAATTTAAGTATAGGTCTATGATATCATATGCTTTGCCTTCATATAGCTGAGCGATGATAACCAACCAATTGTTGGTTAAGGCGTAACTGCTGAATAAGCCGCCGAGGGATCACAGATATTCTATAACCATCGACTTTCACTACATGCTTTTACATAGTCACCAAGTCAGGTGATACTGCTACGCAATATACGTCTACTCCGTATTAAAGGATACTTATGAATTGTTTTCGAAATAAAAATTAAAAAGCCGGTCAAGATAATTAACCCCAACCGGCAAACATATTCTTATATTTCTTGACACTCTACTCTATTCCTTCTAACAAGGTCACTATTACTTTTTTCTTCACTTTATAAACCGTCATCTTCTCGACTAGTTTAAAGAATAAATTAAACTTTGTAATTGGTGTAGCATCTCTTATAATCTCGATGAACTGCTTGGCTTTATATTTCTCGAGTAGGTTCTCTCTGTCTTTCTTGTCTTCCCACTTTTGTATAAAAAACTCATCTATTTCCTAGTACGGCATTATAAACATTGATGGGAAACTTTTCAGTTAGTGGTGTTATTTATCTCATTATTTACCATTAATAGTTTTTTTTATCGATCAAATACTATGTTTAAAATTGTTACTTTTGGGAGGATAACATATTGAGTAAAACAAATTATATACCCTTAACCTCTTCAGAACTTGGTTCTCTTTGGTCAACTTACTTACAAAATAGTATGACAGAACATGTTTTAAATTACTTTCTAGTGCAAGTTCAAGACCCAGATATAGAACCGTATATTCAAATAGCCTATGACATATCTCTTCAAAATTTGGACAATATAAAAGGTATATTCACCGAAGAAGAAATCCCAATCCCCGTTGGGTTTACAGAACAAGATGTTAACCTACAAGCACCTCGTTTATTTGATGATATCTTCTTTCTAAGTTATTTACAAAACCTTGGTAAAGCAGGAATGGCGCAGTACAGTTTGATGAAAGCTATGTCAACTAGAAAAGATATACGTACTTTCTTTAGTTCTTGTCATGAGGAGACCTCCAAACTTTATGATCAAGTCATTGATAGCTTACTCAATAAAGGATTATTAATTCGGCCACCACATATACCTATTCCTAATAAAGTCAATTTTGTTGAAGATAAAAACTATTTTGACGGTATTTCGTTTATTGGGAAGAAAAGACCACTGAACGTAATAGAAATTTCCCAATTATTCTCGAATATTCAAACGAATGTTATTGGTGTAATGCTTTCTATAGGTTTCGGGCAAACAGCAGAATCACAAAAAGTAAGAGACTATATGAATAGAGGAAAAGAAATAGCTAAAAAACACATAAAAGTTTTTGGTGATTGTTTAATTGAAAGTGATCTTCAAGTACCAATGACATGGGATGCTGCTACGTTAGAATCTACAGTTCCTGTTTTTTCAGATAAGCTAATGATGTTTCATTTTAACATGCTGGTAGCAGGTGGTATAGGTAATTATGGTGTTGCCGCATCAGTTAGTCAAAGAAGCGATCTAGTGTTAAATTACAATCGGCTCTCAGCTGAAATTGTAAAATATGCTAATGATGGCGCAAATATCATGATAAAAAATGGATGGATGGAAGAAGTACCAACAGCAATAAATCGGACAAATATAATAAAGAAAAGTGGAAACAAATAAATGGCGTGAAAACAATCGAAGTATTACTTTGGAGCATTATATTTCCTGGTTTTGGGCAAATATTAAATGGTAAATACCTTAAAGGCATTGTACTCATACCTTTAATTGTTTTAATTATTGTAAAAGGGAACCTAAATCTAATTATCCTATCTAGCTTACAAGGTAATGTTGAAAGGGCAATTCAACTAATTAACCACAAGTGGATTTTATTTTTTCCTTGTTTATATTTTTTTGCAATATGGGATGCTTATAAAGATGCAGGGGGTGGTGAAAAGCCGTATTCATCTTTCCTGTTTTTGTTTTCAGGGTATTTTATGACCGTAGGAACCATTTTTTCTACGAAGATAACTTTGTTTGATTTACATATAGCACCTATATGGCTACCAATGATTAGTGTTATACCTGGGATACTTGTTGGGTTGTTATTACAATGGATAATCATAAGCAAGGAAAATGTTTAAAGGAAAGGATGCTAGTGCATATCCATCCATATGTAGGTAATTAGATTTTTAATACTCAATGTAGGACAATCAGTGGTATTGTCCTTTTCTTATGTCATAAAAATCATAAGTTAAAATTGAAACTACCTTGTATTGTAAAAAGATAGGGAATTTAAAAGAGGAAATCTATATTATAAATTAAGGAAATGAACCGCAAAAGACCTCAAAAGTACATGGGCAGTAGCTGGTCTAATTGCTGGTTCTTCAGTTGGGGTGCAGCATTTTTGAATAGCTGACAGTATAATTGGTAGAATGATGGACGAATCCACTGGATATTGTAATTGAACTTTTTCTAAAATCTTAGACATACTCATGCAACTATGTGCCTTAAATCTGGTATGGGATTAAAGGAAGTTCAAGTAAAGTTGTATCATACAAGTATCAATTACGACCGGAGACGTTTATGCTCATGTAACAGAAACAATGAAAGAAAAATCAGTAGATCTTTTCAAAAAATACATCTTAAAATATAGATTTTGCAAGGTATGTGGTTGAAATATGGTCAAAGTGTACATACCTTGCTCAAAACCCTCGTTATACCAACGTTAGTTTGGCCACTGCTTCCACATGTGTGGAGATTATCTCGTAATACATGAGGTGTTTGGTGAGTTCATTATTTACAGTCCTTAATTTTCATTATTAATTGATATAAGAGATACACCGAAATAATAAAGATTCCTATATTCAGAAACCAAATAAGCATATAAGCAGTCCTTATAAAATCAAAATGTATTAGATCCAATGTTGATTCAGAAGCAATTCTAATTCCTAATGGCGAGGAAATGTATACAATAATAGTGCTTAATGTCAAAATCGGTATACATTTACTGAATAAGATATTATATAGCTTTTCCTTTTGTCTTTTTAATGCTTTAGGCTTCCCTCTATCTATGTCTTCATTCAACACATCATTAATTGACGGATAGCTAATGCTAAATAAACCTGTAGAAAAAACTAATAAAATACTAATAGCATTAAATGAACCTTCAATTAACTTATTTAAATCTTCAATCATCTATTGGCTCCATAATAGCTACCTCTTGTTCATCATTAAGTTGATTTTCTAGCAATGCATAAGAATCCTCTGATATCTGAAATTTTCTTGCACTCCCTCTAACTTTAGTAATTGGATCTAAATGAGGTGCATAAGTGCTGATTAATCTATTTAACTCTTCTAATACATTATCGGACTGTATCACTACATGGTACTCAGCTTTACTCTCACTAAGTTCTGCTGAAGAGATAGCGCTTCTCAAAGTATATGAAAGTTCTTTTTCTAATTGGTATTTAAACTTGGTTTTAACATTTCGAATCAAAGCTTTACTTTCTGAATCAGTTAACTGAAACATAGATGACACTTCAGCTTCGCTAGGAAACCTTCCTTTAAAATAATGCTTAATAAGATGATATAAACGATGTTGTTTAATTTCATCCGCTCTAGTAGGTAACCCTTTCCCAAGCAACATCTCTTTGTATTCTGTCATTGCTGAATATGCAATACCTTTTAATGCTATATTAAAATCTCCATCATTGTTAGTTCTAAATAATGCCATCAGCTTTTCCTTTTCTCCTTCAGCTATTAAATCCACATCTATTTCAATTTTCATGTGCACCCCACCCTTTATTTTATTATTCATTATATTTATAATACTTTATCCACTATTGTTTGTGGAGAAAAAAGGATAATAACAAGGTAAAAAGAATCATCCGGTTCAGAGAAGTACCTTCTGCTTACGTTTTAGTAGCATTCTACATGTGTAACTATAAAAAGAATAATCGCGGGTTAGTCCTTAAGTCACACAAAAATTCGAGGTAAGGTAAGTTGAGTACCATTTCAATGAATCCAACGTACTCACCATTATCAATTGAGTTTCACCTATAGTTCATGGGAGGGGAGTTTTAAAGCAACGGTTCGCTAGAATGCTGGCTCCTATGATAACGCTAATTTTACAAGATTTGCAGAATGGTTTTGTCTTAATAAAAGAAGGAGAAATCCCCTGTATGTCATAGGTATGCGATAGTAACCGGCAACTTCTCTCTAAAAATATTTACCGAGTAGAACTGCAGTAACATGCTGAAATGATATTATGACAAAGACCTAAAAACAAAAAGACAGGAAGCCCATACCATAAAAGCTTCCCATCTCGATCAACTAAATTAAATTCCTAAATCTCTAGTTACATACATTTTCTTTATCTCAACTCTTCATCCAATGGCACTATGACCTCATCCAATGCTTTCCGCCATGCCCGCTTCATCTCCGGTCCATATTTTAACGGTTTTGCTTCCGGATGGATTGCTTTGTACTTATCAAATTGCTTGCTGTTAAGGATGCCGGCAATATTAGGAATCGGTTCGGTGCCGATGATGTATTGCATGGCTGATAGATGGAGTTCATTTTCGTCTACGAACCATGTTTGGGCAAATTCTTGAATACGTTCGTTCTTTGTTTGTGTAAAGAATTGACGTTTGACAGCTAGGATATCTTCGTTGGCATCAATTTCTTTCTGGTCTATGGCATTCAAGATGGCATTGTACACTGCTTTTACTGCTTCCGGTTTCTTTAATTTTTGTAACGCTTTTTCGATTTCTTGACGGATATCTTGGTTGTTGGCTGAGTAGTTGCCGAGTAATTGATCGATAAAAGCGGAATCAATATCATAGAGTTTGATTGTATTTTCTCCGTAAAATTCAATCTCTGAGAAATCAGGACTTGTTTCCTCATCATCCTCGTCTTTTTCATTGACGAGTGACCCTTTTATCGTATTGTATACACCGACTGTTTCCTCAATTAGCATAACCTGATCTCTGAGTGCCTGTGATTTCTCCATATCATCATTATAATTATCGTACGTGACAAGGGCTTCATAAGCATTGCTTAGCTCTTGAAAGGTTTTGACAAATTCAATACGTGTCTCTATTGACGATTGCTCATCAATATCCGTCGGGATGATTTCAAAAGACTTTAATTTCTTATGTGCTTTTTTAAATCGTCTTAATGAGTCATCATACGTTGGATAGACAAGATCTGTTTCTTCTTGTTTGTCAGAGTATAACTTCGTCGCATCCGCTACATTCTTCTCCATCGTCCACGGTTTTCTAAAAGTCATAATAAGCCCTTTTGTTTTCCCTGGATACGTACGGTTCGTTCGTGAAAAAGCTTGTATGAGATTGGCATAGCTTAAGTTTCGGTCTACAAAAAGTGTTAGAATGGTAGGCGCATCAAAGCCCGTTAAAAGGCGATCGACAACGATGACTAAGTCCAAGTGTTTTCCAAATTGTTTAAACTCCGCTTTTTTTCGTGCTAACCGATTATTAATATCGCCATTATATCTCTCTATATCTTGAATCGACCATGACGTATCATAATACGCATTGTACTCTTTGATGATTTGCTTCATTTCCTCTTGATTCTCATTGGCATTTTCTTCATTTTCCTGTAATGAGTAAGTAATGGCAATGCGAGGGAAATCAGCATCTTCTATCGTACGCCCTTTACGGATTGGGTGATCAGCAAACTCATCCGTTAACCAATTTGGGTTTTGTGTCATTTGCTTAATCGCATGATAATAGCGCTTTGCCATATCAATAGAACTGGTCGTTAAAATGGCAGACTTTTGTGGTCGGCCGTTTTGAAAATCAAACTTGGTATACGCATTATCTGGTCGAAAAATCTTATGGATGACTTTCTGGATATGGTCATCATTTTCATAGTTCGCTGGCGATAAGTAGGTCTCTTTTTCAATACCATCCATTTGATCAATGAGATCATTGACCTCATTATCAGTATAATCCGCGTATTTCTCATTTTGGCGCAGCTCATTGTAAATATGGTTGCTTAAAGAAACCGGAACTACGGTATCTTCATGTTCGACTTGAAATCCTAGGACAGCATGATCATCTAACGCATTTTTAATCGTATATGTATGTAAGACATCTCCATACTGGTCCCTTGTTGTCCGCGCTAATCTGCCTTTCGCCTGTTTCTTATTTTCATCAAATATCGGTGTGCCTGTAAACCCAAACCAAGTCGAATTAGGGAAAGACTTCTTAATTGATTCCATCCCTTCTGCACTTAATGCACGGTGACATTCATCGACAACAAAGACAATATGTTGTCCAACTAACTTATGAAATCGATTTTTCCCCTCTTTTTCTTCTTGTTTCTTGGCATACTCTATCGCTTTCTCTAATTTCTGACGGGTTGTAATAATGACCGTATTTGAATTTGCATCCGCTACTAATGTTTGACTGAGCTCTTTTGAACTACCTGTTCCGACGATTAAACTATTTGATTTTGCCTTGCCTGATGAAATCCCGGTATTAAATTCAGAAGCAAACTTCGTGAACTCTGATGTCGTTTGGTTATCTAAATCTTTCCGGTCAATCAACATAATCGTCCGGTCTACTCCCGGTTTTCGGGCCAATAGCTTTGTTGAGACAAAGCTTGTTAACGTTTTCCCTGAACCTGTCGCATGCCATACATAACCAGATTGGTGCTTCATCGCTGAAGTAAATAATGCTTCAATCGCATGTATTTGATAGGGATGTAAGACCATCAACGCTTTGAAACCATTCTCCTCACTAACGATTGTATAATGAGCAATGAGACGATGGGCATCGGGAATGTTCAATACTTGTTTGACAAATTCATAGAGGTTATCTACTTTGCGATTGTCTTTTGTCCGCCAGCTAAAGACGAATTTCTTATGCATATCTTTTGGCATCGCATTGGCAAAATAACGCGTCGTCTGCTCATTAGAAATGACAAATAACTGAAGAGTCGAAAAAATATTGTTACGAAAAACGCCTTCTTCGGCGTATTTTTTCACTTGATTATATGCTTGAAACACACCATCTTTGGCGGTGACTTGTTTTAATTCGATTTGAACAATCGGTAAGCCATTAATCAACAAAGTCACATCAAAACGGCGATCACGACCATCTTCTTGGACTCTTTTCTTCGCAATTTGATGAACCACTTCGTATCTCGAAATTCCTCCACCAATATCTTGGTTAGAAAAAAGAACTAACGACAGCGACCCTAAAGAAATATCATCGCGCTCAATCGTTATACGCGCAATGCCATTCTCCCCTTTTAACCATCGTGCCGCATCAAAAGGAGTCCGCGTTCTCAGTAAAATTTCCGTCTTTACTTTATCAAACTCCTTATCAGAAATCGGGTGTTCCCCAATTTCTGATAAGTTATTCTGTGTAATGATATTACGTAAATTCTGCCATAAATCAGCTTCAGACTTTAAATCCGAACGATAATTCCACTGATTATGACCCTCTCCAAGCACCTCTATCAGCCGGCGCTCGACCTCTGCTTCATCTCGATGTGCCACTTTCACTATCATCTCACCACTTTCTTATATGAACATCTTTTGTAGGAATGCTTTTTTGGTTTGTTTTAGGGCGTCTAACTCTTTTTGTTGTAGAGCTATGGTTTCGTCTAGTTGTTTGAAAAAGTTGCCGATTTGGGTTTGTTCATCATTATCAGTAGGTACTTTAATTTCAATTTCTGATAAGTCATTTGAGTTGATTGCAGGATAACTTGTACCTGTACTTCTATCCAGAACAGTCTTAACAAATAACTCTTCTTGCACACGGCTAAGCAAGAAATAACTGTCAATAATAGGTCTCATTTGAGCGTAACCAGTTGAGAAAACATAATTATTATAAGGCAAATCATATAAATAGTTGTTCTTTTGATAAGGGCGGACTGTTTGATAAAAGACATCTCCACGTTGTGCTAACCTTTGTGCTCTAGATGGTGCAGATTCTTTAGATTCAGTACGATGAGCAATTAAATTAGTACCTACAACAGATTCTAAATCAACATATTCAAACTCGTCTGGCAAAATTGATTTAGGATTAAATTCTGCAATCTCACTTAACTTCCGCTCTTCCCACTCCCCACTAAACCCAGGAAAACGAATTTCCGGTACAGTCTCCCCTTCTTTTGGAAACATCTTTTGCAAAAATCCTTGTTTCGTTTGTTTTAAGGTGTCTAGTTCTTGCTGTTGAAGAGTAATAGTGTCGTCTAACTTTTTTAAAAAACTACCGATCACTTTCTGCTCATTAATACTGGGTAAACCAATAACAAAATCACTCAGAGCTTCTTTAGTTATTGTACTAATTGTAGCTCCCCAAGCCCTCTCTTTTTCTCGCTGAAATAGCTTCTGGATAACTTGGGCAAAATAATAATTATCAATTTCTACCTTATAACTCTCAAAAATTAAAATTGTCCTGTCAAAGAACGCAGGATATTGAGTTATTGCTACTCTTCCTATACTTTTTTCTATACTTCCTTGCAATGCTACAACAACTTTTCCTTTATCGACAAATCTACTTTTAGGCTCTGCAATTTTACTTATATGCAACTTTGTATCCTTATTTAATTTTAAATCAAACCCTATATCGGCAACTTGGACAAAAGGTCGACCATTAACTTCATCATACCAATCTGGATTCGTATATGGTTGTGGAAAAGATCCTCTTATAAAATTGGCTATTTCTTTCAACTTACCTTCTTCCCAATTTCCACTAAATTCTTGAAATCGAATTTCTGGTGTATAGTTACTTCCCACGATTAAACACCTCTAACGCACCTTTCATCCACTCTGCATCTTTCTCATCGAATTGCATCGAAGAAACCATATCATACAGATTAGATTCCAGCTTTTCTTTTTCTTTACGAATTTCTTGAATAGATGTTCCAATTGCAGCCATATCAACAGGTTCCTCTTCTTCAAATGTATCGACATATCTTGGAATGTTCAAATTGAAGTCATTCTCTTTGATCTCGTCAAAGCTTGCCATATGCGCATACTTTTCAACGTTTTCTCTCTTCTTATATGTCTCTACAACTTTATCAATGTTTTCTTGAGATAGTTTATTTTGGTTCTTCCCTTTAATGAACTCATTGCTTGCATCAATAAATAATACATCACGAGTCCTACGGTTTTTCTTTAAAATAATCACGGTTGTTGGGATGCTTGTCCCAAAGAATAAGTTCGCTGGCATGCCGATCACCGCATCGATACTTCCATCTTCAAGCAACTTTTTACGAATTACACCCTCTGCTGCCCCGCGGAAAAGGACACCATGAGGTAAGACAATTGCCATCGTTCCTGAATCTTTTAAATGATATAAGCCGTGCAAAAGAAAAGCAAAGTCTGCTTTTGATTTTGGTGCTAATTTTCCGTAACGATTAAAGCGAGAATCATCTAAGAACGTTTCATCTGCAGACCATTTGGCTGAGTATGGTGGATTCATCGTCACGGAATCAAATGTATAAGGTTCATCCGTTGGCCAGTCTTTATTTAATGTGTCTCCATTACGCAACCGCATATCTTCATCATTTACACCATGCAAAATTAAGTTCATCTTTGCTAAGTTGAACGTTGTTGTATTCAGTTCCTGTCCATGATATTTCATGCTTTCTGGATCGTTAATAAAGTTACGGATATTCAACATTAACGAGCCTGAACCCATTGTAGGGTCATACACACTAAATAATTTCTTGTCTTCTTGACCAATGGCAGCAATCCGTGCCATCATCACCGATACTTCATGTGGTGTGTAGAACTCGCCAGCTTTTTTTCCCGCTTCTGAAGCGAATTGACTAATTAAATATTCATACGCATCACCAATGACATCGCCACTATGCCCGACAACATCGATATCATTTAGCTTTTTCAACACTTCCGTAATGGTAATATTTCTTTGTTGGTCATCGGATCCAAGCTTTTTGGATTTCAAATCGACATCGTCAAACAAGCCGTTGAACTGAGCATATTTAGTAGATAAGTCAATAAACGCTTTATTTAAATCATTTAATTGAAAAATATTCTGTTTCGCTTGCGCCGTTAATTCATTAAACAAATACTGTGGTTCAATGTCATACCCTAATGTATCGACTAATGTTTCGACTAAGTCAGCTCTAATGTCTTCATCGGCTAGTAATCCTTTGTATAATTCGGATTGCTTTTCTTGAGTATCAAATGCCTCTAGAGATTCATCTGCGACTTCGACAACTTTTTCTAATAGGCGATCGGATAGATACTTATAGAAAATCAATCCTAATAAATAGTTTTTATACTCTGAAGCGTCCATTTTGCTTCGTAAATTATCTGCCGCACTAAATAATTTTTGATGTAAAACAGCCATGTTTGTTCCTCGCTTTTATAATTAATTTTTCTGTTCTGCTTGTTTTGAGAGCGGTTAACATTCTCCAAAAATACTATTTCAAATTATAACTTTACCTAATTGGCTCTAATTCCTATTGAATTCGCCAATATTTCTTCTTTTAATATAAGTCTTACGAATTACAACTAAAATTATATCAATCTACATTATACTATTTAATAGGCCTTTTCGCACAAGCTCGATAAAGTTATAATTTCCATCTTTATAGCATTCGATCCGTTCATCAGCACCTGCCTTTTAAAAGACTCCTTTCCCTCAAAATAAGGATAATTCAAAAACCACTATGTATTTAATAATCTTTCTTAAACAACCTAAGTGCTTGTCTATCCTAGACGCAAGCTGATATCAAACTCCTCTTTAACCGAATAGGATCAAACATCGGAAACAAAAGGGCTCACTTCAATTAAAAGAATTGACACCACAAGTCCTTCATTCATTATATGCACAAACGAAGGAGTTCTTCATATTCAATATAACTTTGTGAATCCATTACAGGACACATAAAAAGGCATCGCCCTTATTCGAGGGCTGACTGCCTTATTCCAATTATAAGCTTCAATTCTTACCACACCCAGAGTTTATGTGGCAACTTCTGGGGGTGTTGGTGTGTTTTATTAAGAATGATTTAATTTAGAATTGCATATATCCTCAAGAAACTTTCTTACTTCAGGATATTTTTTTTCTTCAGCAAGTAGCAGTTGAGAAATTGCACGATTTCCCTTAATGTTAAAAAATCCTGACAACCCACTTTTCACTTGTTCTGACGCATTACTTGAGCTAACAAAATTAATTACTTGACCTGTCTCTGGGTTTTTATAGTTCTTCTCATTTTCAACCATATGCAATATCCCTCTATCTTTATGGGCAGGCCTTTCTATTTTCTTTGCTATCTCCTCAATATTTACTAGTTTCAGATTTTTCCTTTTTAATAGTTCATTTACTAGAAAACCAAAAACCCTTGGATATAACAAATCCTCAATTTGCAAATCTGAATTAACCTTATCAAGATTCCCATCATTTGGACGATCACCTAAAAAGTTCGGTATAAATTGAACATCAATGTTAATATACCTGTATTTCCTCTTTTGTTTATTACTAAATATTTTTTTGTAAACCTCTCTACCTTTATTATCATTATCCAATAGAATCAATATCGATGGAATTTGGACTTTTTCTAAGTTTTGATAAAAGGAATTATAAAACTCTAAATATTTTTCGATATTGTCTGCACCATTAGCAGAAATCATCCTAGGCGTTTCCAATTTAAGAAACGCAGATAACTCTTCTAAATATTTTTTGTCAGTTTCTCCCTCTACAATAATATTGTACTGATCTAACAATTCGTAATCTTCTTCTGTAATCCCTAAGTACTCTTTAATTTTTTTTGCTCCATCCTCGTTCTCTAAATTTACAACCCTAGTTTCTAATACATTAAAATGTTGTTTCTTTCTATCAAAATATCTAGAAGTAATATTTAAATCTAGTAAGAAAACATTTTTCATAGTATAAGTATCAATAAATATTTGTGAATGTGATGTAACAAAGGTTTGAGCAGTTTTCGTAAGTGATTGCAAATCGCTATATAGCTTCTTTTGAAGTCCTTGATGTAAATAAACATCTGGTTCATCAATCAATAATATTACTGACTTATTGTTCATTTTTTCAATAATTCTAAAATGCAACAATATATATGCTAACCTTTGTAAACCTGCTCCTTTAGTATCAATGCGCCTATTTGATTTATCATTGATGTAAAACTGAACATCATCTGTTATGAGGTCCCTAAATTTTTTCACATCTGAAGTAAGGTCAAAACCTACTCCCCAATTTTCCTTATATTGTTCAAAAACGGGATTAATTTCATCTGCAAGTTTATTCAAAATCTCTAATAAACCATTAATATAATTATCAAATGAATCTTTTAATTCTTTTTTCAATCCCCTAAATTGACTTTTTTCATACTCTATATCATATATTTCATCAATCAAACCATTAATTAGTTTTGGTAAAGAGATATTTACTGACTCAACAAAAAAGAAACTAATTTTTTTGAAAAACGAGTTTAGATCTTTCTCTGACATTTTTTGCTTTTTATCTCTTATACCTGCTACTTTTAATTTTTCACCAATAGTGTGACGAAGACCATCATTATCAAACTCTCTTATAACTTTGATTCTGTCTTTTCCATCAACTAAAAACTCAATTGTTATTTCTGGAAACACAGCTCCACCTCTGGAACCGTAATACTTATGATTCGGTGAGTCTGTATCAGCAATATACTTTTCAGGATTAAAAAATAGATCTATTGCTCTTAAAGTATTTGTTTTACCTGTATTATTTTCCCCACAAATAGTTATATAATTGTTGTCTTCTTCGACATTTATTGCCAGTTCCATTATTGAACGGTATCTTTTAATATAGACACTTTTAATTTTTATCATTATTACTCCTCATTTTCTGTCAATCTTTAATATTTTTACATTATTTTTATTTTACCATAATTATGAAATGTATTTTCAAAGTAAAACTATCACCCTAATTTAATCTAGCAGATAATTTTGTAGGTTATTATAAGCAAATCTATATTGACTTTTTTGAAAGTTGTACTTAATTAAATCAAAATCTTATACTAGATCAGAGTTTCTTCACTTACTTTCACAGAATTACATATGAGCATGATGAAAGTGTCCTTATTCAATAAAGCTTTGTGAATCCATTTCAAGAAATGTAAAAAGGCAGCCCCCCATATTCAAGGGCTGACTGCCTTATTTCAAAATTAATTGCGCCACACACTCCACATGTGTTTTGATAGAATGATGATACTTAAACGCGTATATTCAATTTTGCGCAATGATGTACCCCCTAATTTCAGGGGGACTCAAACATTTTACTCATCATCTTCAACAGCCACAAATATTCGTTGTTTCTTATTTTCGGTGGGAATATATAGAATTTCTTTTTCTTTATATGGCAGTTCAACGATTTCATCAATAATATGATCAATTCCATCGCTCTCCTTGCTCTGTTTCATACCTGTCTTTAAGGTGCTATTGTTTTTGTTTTCTGACTCAACTTTTTTGTTGACTTTACCAACATCAAATTTAGCTTTGCCAGCAACAGCCATCCTGAATAAAACTTCAGGTAATATGCCCCAACCAGTGGAACTATAATTATCAGTTAATTCATCTAATGATTCTTTAAATTTTATCTTTTTCTCAACCAATTCATTACTGGTCCTCTGCTGTATAATTGAATAGACCCTCTCAATTTCTAAATCAATATGATGATAAAAACTTTGAGCATAATTTTGTTTTAGTTGCCTGGTTAGTCCATTAATCATTTCTATTTGACCGCCAATCTTCATTCTGGTTCCAATCTCAATTAGTTCTGCAAACAGAGATAATTTACTAGCCTCAAAAGCAATTGTCATTGTGAAATTTATTTCTAAAAGCAAATCCTTTTCGGCTTTTGAACCAATTTCATTGTGCAGTTCTCTTTTTTGTCTTTTCAAACGATACGCATATTCTTCATGAATTTCATCTGCAGTTTTTTTATAGTTCCTAATCGCAGATAAATCTACCGTATCAACAAATTCTCTATTCGCAATTTCAGACAAACTCTTTCTGGTTGCAATCAAACGCCCAATGTTTATATCATGATGAAAATTTATTAGTTTCTCCAATTTCGCATCCATATCTGTCATTTGAGCATTAATTTTATGTAAATAAATTGTCCCCGAAACAGCTGACATCACTTGCATTCCTGCTGAAAGAAGAATTGCTGGATTCACAGAAACACTTAAACCAACGTCAGCGAATCCGGCATGCTCGACTAAAGTATTCGATGCGTCTCGCACCATTGTTGTTGTAGTCCCATTTGCAAATTTAGACAAATTGGCGGGATTTGCAGTTGCAGTAAACAAGCCATTAGGTGCTTGTTTTACAATTTGAGCTAAAGTCATTCCTTGATTAGCAACTTGCAAAGCCGTCTGTGAAACGTTCCCCATCATTAATGACAAGTCAGATACAAAGACCTCCCTGTATTTTTTCTTTGCTTCCAATTTATCATCAGTTACTTTTTCCAAAGAAAGCTCATCGCCTATAGGGTTAGAGACAACAATTTCATTGATTTCATTTGGGTTAATTAACATTTTATCTTCAGACATTTAAACTATCTCCTCGGTCTTTTCAATAGATTTTTTATACACTGACACCAAAGAACATTTTATGAAAAATGCTAATAAGTGAAACTTCCCTACTTGGGGCAAGTTTTCCGACTAAGGTTGAATGTAGGGCTAGATGTCATCTGACAAATATTTGTGTGAATTCTAGATCTGTGATTGGTTGGATGCAATGTTCACGATATTTTTCTTTTTCTGTAAGTGGTCGAGGATGAGGCACATAATATATAGGGTTGTTAATAAATTTTTTATCCTTTGATTTCAATACTTCGTAAGTATATAATTTTCCGGATGCATTTCTAAAAACATTTATTATTTCAGAATGACTATCTAGTTGTTTAATGATACCTTTTTGTCCTTTCATTCCCCAGCCTAGAAAAGTGGTTTGTCCATACGAAACCGCTTCACTTATGAACGTCCAATTAATAGAATCATAAGCAAATTGGTCACTAGTTACATTTCTGCTAGTGCCATCAATAACACTTGAAACATTGACAACGTGTAGTCCGTCATAACCAAGTTGTACATTTGCAACATCCATTAATTGATCAACTGTATCATCGGATTGATTATAGGCTGCATTACTTGGGTTCATCATAATAGCGGTTAGGATATTTCCTCCATTCCCCCAGCGTTTTTCTAAAAAGTATCGACGTGTACCATTCCAATTAAAAATTGCTTTCCCCAGAATCCCCTCATATGTACCTGTTTTAAGAGATAGGTGATTGTTTCTAGCTAGTTGTTCAAACCACAAATTCATCCCCCCTTTTTAATAACCACATACCTTTAATGTTTGACAAATAACTGCCCCATCTCCCGGTTACAAAACAACTGATAATTTATGAAAAAACCTGTCCAGTAATTTTCCTAATTAGTTTACAAAAAGCATCCCATACATTCGGGAACTTATTATCTCCGTGCTTGTTTATATTTCGTCCATCTCTAATAACCTTAACACTCCAATGGGTGCCATCAAGAACACCCGGTTCTATATATTTGGCATTCCAATCCAAAAGGTTAATCAACTTTAATTCTTCTATAAACTTTTTAGCCGTGGCTGGTCGTATTGCTTTTTGGATCGTTTCTTCTTCTCCTCCAACCCAAAAGTTCCAAGAAACTTGATGAGTAGTTAAATTAACTTCAACATTGTAATAGCCTTCGAAGTAGCCCCCAACCGAAGCCTTTATTCCATTTATTTTGGCATACTCAGCATCAACAGCCTGTTCTCTATTCCACTCGTTCTCACAATCTTTACAGAAGTATTCTGGCCCACCAACTATAATGCAGCATCCACCAAGTTTTATTTCCCCAGCATCCGCTTTTTGAAGAGCTTCTTGGGTTGGCATACCATATAAAAATTTTATTGTATTTTTGGACCCGCATCCTGGACACTGCTTATAGTTGATGGCCATTGATCTACCTACCTTCTCCTTTATATCAGTTCAAGCTTTTCTAACATTTTTTTCGTTGAGTCTGATATCATAGTTCCTTCATAAGTAACTTCAAGTTGATTAGGAAAATGCGTTCTGTAAATTTCCAACTTCTCTTTCCAGCGTTTATCGTACGATTCAACACCAATCATCCCAAGATGCTCCCAGTATATCTCTCTTCCATCTTTCATTTTTATTGTAAAGTCGGGTTCAACCCAATTATTCGGTGAATAGTACAGTTTTTTCTCATATTCATAGTCAACATTATGTTCGTATAAAAGGTTGGCAATAATAACTTCAGACTTTGAGCGAACTTTATCCCCTTTGGATGTGGCATAAATTCTGTTTAACTTATGCTTCGGAACCCCAAGGTACTTACCGATTTCTTGATGTAGTTGTCGTGAGTCATTACCTTCATCAAGTAGATAAACAAAATAATCCAGTAAATTATGTTTATACTGTTTTCTTTCATTTATATATTGTTGCAGCTCCTCTTTCTTATCATCAGGTATCTGTTCATAATCTGTATTAATAATTAGGCATTTATCAAGGTTTTTAACTAACTTCACTTTATCATTTGCAACAGAAGAAAAAATTAAATCCACTATTTGTTTAGGGCTTTTTCCTGTGTTACTAACACTTTTAATAAAACTCTTTGTTTTCGTTGAATCGAACACTTCCTTCAATTCATCATTTTGAATATCAGATAGTATCTTTAAATTAGATACACCCTTACATTCAATCGACATTAGACCATTGTCTAGAAAATAGGCTAAGCACTTTTGTACTTCATCATCATCATAATACTGAAGAGTTTTTAGTTTTTTCTGGTTACCTGTTATTTTTGTAAAAACAGTATCTAATACTTCCATACTAGGAAAGGACTTATTAATAAAATGCGTTTTCTTTACTTGAATATTTTTATTGGTGTAAAGAATATAAGCATTGGCAGCGCCTTTATCCCTTGCGGCCCTTCCCACTTCTTGATAATACTGTTCAACAGATTCAGGCATCATAAAATGAATAACAACACGAATATCTGGAATGTCAATTCCCATACCAAAAGCATTGGTTGCAAAAACGACGTTAATTTCATCATCCTTATATGCTCTGATAATCTTTTGTCTTTCTGGTGCTGACATATCACCATGGAACGCGACGGCTTTATATCCCTTTTCAGTAGCCATCTCTGTTAAATCTTCGACGCCCCTCTGATGATATTTTCTATAAAGATATACTAGGACCTTTTCATCCCTGTGGATATCAAGAAGATCCCAGAACTTTTCTTCCTTCTCATTTTCATTCGTAAATTTTAATACCTTTAATTTTATTTCTGTCCTCATCAACTGTTCATCTTTAATGATATTTTCTTTGCTAATTTTAAACTCATCACAGACATCGATCACTTCTTTGGAATTTAAGGTTGCGGTTAATGCTAATATCTTTGGCCCCCATGAATCCGCTCCATAAATTTCATTTAAAAAGACCGGAATCCTTTTGTAAAACGGGCGAAAACTTACGCCCCACTGGCTTACACAATGCACTTCATCAATTGCGATTAGCTTAATATCCTCTTTTCTTGTTTTAATGCAGTATTCGAAAAAGCCATCCGTGGATATTCTCTCGGGACTAACAAAAATAAAGTTCGGATTTAATTCCCTTATACTAAACTTTGTCAGTAGATCTACTTGTTTTTTAGCATTAATTCCTCCATGTATAGTGAGGACTTCATATCCCTGTTCACGAATTTTCTCCGATTGTTCATCAATTAAAGCGATTAAAGGTGAAATTACGATTGTAATTCCCTCCATGGCTAACCCTGAAAGCCAATAAATGAGAGATTTGCCTCCGCCGGTAGGCATAATACAAAGTGTACTTTTGCCATCAACTACATTCGAAATTACACTTTTTTGAAAATCTTTTAATTGAAATTCCTCATTCAGGGCGGGAAAATAACTTTTAAATAACTGATCAATTTTAATGGTATCCATAGCCATCCTCCTTAAACGTTTGCTTTAAGAAGTTAATTTTCTCGTTATGCATTTGGGCTACAAATGATAGAAATGAATTTACAAAAACATAACGATAATCTGGATTCAAATAGACGTCTAGTTTTTCAGCTTCTTCCTTCATCAATTTATAAACTTGAAAAGCATAGAAAGTAAACAACTCATACGGGTAGAAAAAGTTTTGCTGCGTTATATTCTTTTCCGTATCAATCATTAAAAATTCAGAATCCTCATGACAGTCAAACGGTTTCTTATCTGTTAGATACCACAAAGCCCAGATAGCCTCCCTGCTCCTATTAGGAAATACAGCGGGATTAGTTTTATATACTAAATGGCTCTTAATCCCTCCACCGATAACACCAAAAGCCGTATATTCTGTAGTATCTAGTGGGGAGAAACCCAACTCATCCAATGATTGGATGTCCTCGTAAGTTTCTTCATCATAATTATTTTCTATGTATTCGGTTGCAAAGTTTGATAGATTGGTGACAACAGACAATAACTTATTCGGATCCGACCTCCTAAATTCCGCCCTATATTTATCGAGTTCCTTCGCTCTTTTGTTTTGAAGAGTTACTCTAATGATTGGACAAGTATTTTTCAACACAGTATTTTTAAAGTTTGGAGGATCCTCCTCATGTTCTTCAAGTGCCTCATCATCCATAATTTCTAAATAACTGTCTTGATCTTTTTCAAAACTATGAATTGCTTCCTTAATAATACTTTTAAACACTTTACCTGTATCTGTATCTTTTTTTATTTTCGGTTTTTGTGAACTTCCAAGCGCCGCCGCAATCTCCATAAGTTTCTCAGCGGGTATTTTGCTGCCAGCTTCCGTTTCTAAATATAAATCAAAATAATGATTAAATTGCTTTCTTATTTCTTCAGTAACCTGTTTCATATGTTCTGGCTCATAGCAGACTTCCTCAATATCGTTTGGATAATACATTACTTCCCCTCCTCAATTCTCAAATTCTCCACTTACTCTCCCAAACTACTAATTATATTGATTATCTAACATTCAACCATGTTTTTTAATCGAATCCCCACAGACACGATATAGCATAGCCAATATATGTGGTAAGTTTCTTCCCATGCTTAATCTAATTCTATTGTAACAGGACTTTTAGTATTTCTGGGAAGGGAAATGTGCCTGTTATGATAAAATATACTATATTCCATTTTATTAGGAGGAAGCTTAATCATAACCTTCATCTTCATATTATCCCATAATCGATATAGCGGTCGATATAATCCAAAATTCCAATTAACTTCTAGGTGAACCCACCAACATTATACCTAAACACCTGGGATTACACGAAGAAAAGAAGTTAACAAAAAATGTGCTATTATGGAAATAGGCTCTGTTGAATTCTACCTAATTTAATGAACGATTATTTCAGATCATTACATTAAGCTATTCAATTCATAGTAGACACTATATGGATATTTTCGTAGATAAAAAAATACACTGGAGGGTGAATAAATTGGAACATCGTGAGTTAAAACTATATGCTACGATGACTGAAACATTAAAGTACGATTCGGATAACTACAAAGATGCAGATGAAATTTTTACGATATTAAGGTATTCAGAAATTGAATTATTGAGCTCCAATGTTTTTGCTAATAAAAGTTATCACTTTTGGGAAGACGTTAACATTCGAGTGAAAATCCCACTATTAAAAAAGGCGCGTTCTCTGCAAAAGAGTTTTGAAACACTGGTTATTGATTGTTATTCAGAGGATAATAAATACGAGTTAGATAATATTCGATTTCGCCCTAAACAAATTTCAAGCCCTGATGACTTAGAAATTCAGTCTCACGCGGCAACTTTTTCAAATATTCGTGAGGAAGTAATTCAAAGCATACGGATGGCCAAACATTCGATATGGATAAGTGTTGCGTGGTTTACTGATGATGTATTGTATCAGGAGTTATTTAAGCAACAATCGAATGGAGTTCATATCCGTATTCTTATTTCCGATGAAGATTCAAACAAGGGTATGATTCCTAAATTGAAGCAGCAATTTGAAACAAATATTGTAGATCGATGGGGATACAATAATTATAATCGTCTCCATTCAAAATACTGTATTATAGATTATTCTATTGTTTTACATGGATCGTTTAATTGGACACCAACCGCTAATCAAAACGAAGAACATTTGACTGTCTCGGTAGATAGACAATTGGCCGAACAATATACAGAAAATTTCAAAGAGATTTATCGTATATCTAATAATAGATAGAATTTAATTCTTTATACTATTTTCAGATTACCAATTTGCCTTGGAAGCTAGTCCAAGCCTTTTTATCATTCGCCAATTCGACACTCAACTTCTGTTCCATCCAGCAAGGTTACAATTACTATTTCTTCTTTATACACCGTCATCTTTTCAACAAATTTAAAGAATAAATCCATATCGAAGTTTGTTATCGGCTCGGCTTTTGAAATGATGGCAATAAACTGCTTTGCCTTATATTTCTCAAGATGGTTCTCGCTATTTTCCTTCTCACGCCACTTTCGCATGAAGTAGTCTTTATTTTCTAAGATGGCATTAAAAACGTTAATGAAGATTTGGTAAAGAGCTTTATCTTCGATGTGAGTGTTGCTGCAACCCTTCTTCCCTTTCTCGGGATACTTTTTATTGCATCTCCAGACCCTTCTTCTAAACCTTTCGTCATTTGAGTTCCAAACCTTTCTGCCAAAAGCACTGCTGCAATCTCCGCATATCACTTTCCCTGCAAAGGGGTTATCGGCGCTTCCGTAGTCCACCCTATAAAAACCATGTTTCTCAGCAAAGGCTTTTTTCCTTTCCATTTCAAGCTGAACTGCTTCCCACATGTCTCTCTCGATAATCGGTGGGTGGTTATTTTCAACATAGTAGCGAGGGATCTGACCGGTGTTCTCTACTCTCTTCTTTGTTAAATAATCTACGGTGTAGGTCTTTTGTAAAAGTGCGTCGCCTTTATATTTCTCGTTGCTTAGCATCTTCCTAATACTGCCTTCGTACCATTTCGCTTTACCGTTCCAGTTAGGAACACCTTCTTCCTCTAGCTCCCTGGCGATTCGGTTTGGTCCTTTCCCGTCAAGATAGTCTTTAAATATCCTTCTGACAACCTTTGCTTGTGGTTTATTAATAATCAGGTTATCATCGTCATCTTTATCGTAGCCCATAAATTTTGTATGGTTAAGGGTAACCTTTCCTTGTTCAAACCGTCGCCTGATTCCCCAGGTTGAGTTTTCCGAAATGGATCTACTCTCGTCTTGGGCCAGACTAGAAAGGATGCTGAGTAACACTTCCCCCTTCGCATCGAGCGTATTAATATTTTCCTTTTCAAAAATGACGCCAATGCCTAAATCCTTTAGCTTCCTTACAAAATTCAAGCAGTCCAACGTGTTTCTTGCAAAGCGTGAAATGGATTTAGTAATGATCATGTCGATTTTCCCAGACTTGCAATCCTTAATCATTTTGTTGAACTGCTCCCGCTTTTTCGTGTTCGTTCCAGATATCCCTTCATCGGCGTAAATACCAGCTAGCTCGTAATCAGTATGGTTAGAAATGTAGGTTGTGTAATATTCAACTTGCGCTTCATAGCTTGATAACTGTTCTAATTGGTCGGTCGATACCCGGCAATAGGCCGCCATTTTCTTTTTCCGGGGTTCGAACTGTTCGTGGTTGCTCATCAAATTTGTGCTTGCTGGTATAACGGTAAGTTTTCTTGCCATTCTTTATTACCTCCTGTACAATAATTTCTTCTTTTATATCTAGCCTTCCGGCAACTTCATCATCGATCCTGGTTCCCGAGCAGGCACTTTTTCCGTTTTTTATATAAGTGCTGCATTGCCACACTATTTTTCTGAAGGGGAGTTTGCTATTCCAAGTTCTGCGTCTTAATGTCGCTCCGCATTTGCCGCAATAAAGCATCCCCGTCATTAGGTAGCGATTTTGGTACTTACTCGTATCGCCGACATTTCCTTTGGATTCAGCCCTTACTCGCAGCTCTTTTTGAACCGCATCCCAATGCTTTTCTGAAATAATCGAGGGGTGATTATTTTCAATATAATAGCTGTCTAGCTCCCCGCTGTTTGGGACGGTACTTTTCTTCAAGTGGTCTGGGGTATAATATTTTTGTAGAAGGACATCCCCTTTATATTTTTCGTTTTTCAACATGTTCAATATGGTGCTTTCCTGCCATCTACCACCTGCAACTGTAGGAATGCCGCTTGCGTTTAAATCTTTGGCAATGGTGAAAACCCCTTTGCCCCGCAAATATTCTGCAAAGATTCGCCTTACAATTTCTGCTTCAGCTTCATTTATGATTAGGTTGCCATGTTCATCCTTGTCGTAGCCGAGGAACCTCTGGGTGTTTATCATAAGCTCCCCTCGTTCAAACTTTTTTCTTATCGCCCACTTGATATTCTCGCTGATGTTTTTGCTTTCTTCCTGGGCAAAAGAAGAGAGGACAGTAAGCATTAGCTCACCGTCCCCTGATAATGTGTTAATATTCTCTTTTTCAAATTATGGTTGACCGAATCGCGCTTACCAACCAAACAGCTCATTCGTCCGAGGGAACATAAAACACACTTCAATATTTAACTAAAACACACAAAACCATTGCCACCAAGCTATTTCAACTCTATCAACGCCACGCACTCGACGTGCATCGTCTGCGGAAACATATCCACCGGCTGCACCTCCACAGTCCGATACCCACCATCCTCAAGCACCCTTAAATCACGCGCTAATGTCCCAGGATTACATGAGACATAAACAACCTTCTTCGGCTTCATGTCGATGATGGTTTGCAACAGTGCTTCGTCGCAGCCTTTTCTTGGCGGGTCGACGACGAGGACGTCTGCTTTGTGTCCTTTTTCGTACCAGGCTGGGATGACTTCTTCTGCTTTTCCGACGGCGAAGTTTGCGTTGGTTATGTTGTTGAGTTCGGCGTTGCGTTTGGCGTCTTCAATGGCTTCGGGAACGATTTCGACGCCGAAGACGGATTTGGCTTTTTGGGCAAGGAAGAGTGAGATGGTACCGATGCCACAGTAGGCGTCGATGACTTCTTCTTTTCCTGTGAGTGCTGCGTATTCTAGAGCTTTGTCGTAAAGGACTTTTGTTTGTTCTGGGTTAACTTGATAGAAGGATCTTGCTGAGATGGCAAAGCGCACATCACCAATATAGTCATAGATGACTTCTTGTCCCCAGAGTACACGGGTTTCGTCACCCATGATGACATTTGTTTTCTTAGGGTTAACGTTTTGAACGATAGATTTGACGCCTGCAATATTCTCTGTGATGTCCGCGATGATTTTCTTTCTATTCGGTAGATCCTTCGCTTTTGTGACAAGGACAATCATGACATCCCCCGTAACTAAACCGTAGCGGGCCATGATATGCCGAAGATCGCCTTTATGGCGCTGCTCATCGTATGCACGAACGCCATTTTTATTGCAGATGTCTTTCACTTTTTGAATAACCTCATCATTTTTTTCTTGCTGAATAAGGCAAGATTTCATATCAATGATTTGGTGGGAGCGTTGTTGATAGAATCCACCGATTAACCCGCCTTCATGTTCACCTATTGGTACTTGGGATTTATTGCGGTAACGCCACGGATCGCTCATGCCAAGGGTGGGATGAACAGTCACGTTTTCAAGCTTGCCTATCCTTGTGAGCACATCACGGACTTGTTTTTGCTTGGCTAGTAGCTGGCCCTCGTAGCTTAAATGCTGGAGCTGGCAGCCGCCACATTCCTTATAAATGGGGCATGGTGCAGTTACACGAAAAGGGCTTTCTTCGTATGTTTCGATTAGTTTGCCGAAGCCATAGCCTTTGCTTGTTTTAAGCACCTTAATTTGTGCTTTTTCACCTGGAAGGGCATTGGGGACAAATAGTGGATAACCGTCGACCTTTGCCACGCCCGCTCCTTCATGGGTTAAATCTTCAAAAGTAACATCTATATAATCGTTTTTCTTAACAGGTAATGTTTGCTTCATTTCATTCTTCCTCTTCTCTTAAAATCCGTGCAAATCGCTAGTCAGATTGTAACATAAAAACAAGCGCAATACGAAAGGAGGTTTCTTCCTCAATTTTAAATAAAAAAGCCATGCATTACGCATGACTAGTGATGTTTGCTTCAAACCGATCCTCCACCTCAAGAATAAACCCGCGAAAATACTTCTCAAAATAAGGGTGGCGATGAATCCCTTCCGCGTCAGTGATAAACTGGAAGGTCGCATGTGGATGAACGAGCTTCTCCTCAAGTGCTTTCGTTGCTTCTATTGTATTAGGTACCATTTCTCTAAGGATATTTGGATATTCGTCTCCTTCTTTTTCACCTACGTACCAGAAGATATGTTTCTCATCCGTAATGGCTGGTTGTTTTTGCAAGAATGATAGAAAGTCAGGGTACCATAGAGAAGCCGATAGTAAGAAATAATAGTCGAAATCCTCACGTCTTGTTAATAAAGAGTAAAGGGAGACGAGCGCCCCGAACGATGCTCCTGCGATGCCTACATGCTTCGGTTCTATTGATAGATGAAATTCTTTATGTAAAAAAGGCAACAGCTCATCTTTAACCATCGTTAAATATGTATCTGCCTCACCTTCATAGGCATAGTCATCTACTTTTGCATACCAAGGAGTGTATTCCCTATTACGATCTATCGGGTCAACACCTACAAAGGCAATATGCTTCAGCGGGTGTTGCTCGAAGTACTCAAACAAATAAGAGCCATCTTGAACAATAATCGTCAGTTGCGGTATTTCATTTTCTGGTAAAAGTATCGACAAATTATATTCTTTCCATTGCCATTTTTTCATGGTTCCCCCACCTTCCTTGTTTTTTAAAAAAAGCTACTGAAGGCATCAATCACGACAGTAGCTTTATTCATTCTTAATCTTGATAATCAGGGCGATCTTGTTTACGTATTTGATTGAGTGGTACAAATACATCCAAATGACGATACAAGTTCACAAATTCAGCTGGGGTGTCCCCGCCGTATTCACCGTCAAGGTTCAACATAACCGGATCTTTTGAATAAACTTTTATTCTGTTTGCTTTTGCATAGATGACATGTGGATCATTGACATGCTCACCACGTAAGGCAAGTGAGGCAATGCGAATAAACTCAGCTAAATTGGTTTTCTTCAAAATCAACAAGGTGAACATTCCATCATTAATGGAGGCATCTGGAGCTAATTTTTCAAAACCGCCGACAGAGTTTGTTAAAGCGACAAGGAATAACATCGCTTCTCCTTCAAAAATTTTGCCATCGAATTCAATCGTGACATCCGCCGGTTTAATACTTGGTAGCATTTCTATTCCTTTTAAATAGTAGGCAAGTTGACCAATCATCGTTTTTAGCTTGCTTGGTACTTCATATGTGAGCTCTGTAATACGACCGCCACCAGCAATATTAATAAAATACTTTTTATCCATACGGCCAATATCAACAGGGATTTTCTCGCCTTTGACAATAATATCCGCTGCTGCTTCTACATCACGTGGAATGTGCAGTGCACGAGCAAAATCATTCGTTGTCCCTGTCGGAATAATACCCAGTTGCGGTCGGAATTCCTGCTCTGCGAGTCCATTGACGACTTCATTAATCGTGCCATCTCCACCGGCAGCTACGACAAGGTCATACTTTCTCTCTACAGCAAGTCTTGCAGCCTTTGTCGCATCACCTTCACAAGTTGTCGCGTGACAAGAGGTTTCATATCCTGCGCGTTCGAATTTCTCTAATACTTCTGCAAGATGCCTTTTAAAAATTTCACGACCAGAAGTTGGATTATATATAATTCTCGCTCTTTTCATTACCCATCATCCTATAAAATAAAATAAGTGCTTATATATGTTTTTACTGTTCTTTATACTGTAATGAGCCATTCGTTCCATCATTTTACATCATACATTGTCCACAATCAGATAGCAATATTTAACCATTTCCTCTAGCCCAATCCTATTCTAATTAATCTCGACCGTTTAGACAAGTTTCATACCTATCTATTTCATTATTTAAGGAATATTCAGATTCCCACATTTCCCTTTTCTTTTATATTATAATCAACACAGAAGCGAATGTGCGAAAGAGGAGTGACACTATCGTGACCATACATAACTGGCGTAAATCATTACTATTAATTGTTATTATACTATTCACCGTTACACTAACTGCATGTGCCACTGAAACAACAACTGAAGAACAGACAACATTTTCACCAACCTTAACAGCTCACTTTATAGATGTAGATCAGGGAGAGGCGACATTATTACAAGGTGAAGATTTTACGATTTTAATAGATAGTGGGAGACATGATGGCGATGAAGTTGTACCCTATTTACAATCAGTTGGGGTAAAAGAAATTGACTTACTCGTTGGCTCTCATCCCCATGCTGATCATATTGGACAAATGCCTGAAGTAATTAACTCTTTTCCTGTCAAAGAAGTGTGGATGAGCGGAGCAGAATCAACGTCGAGAGTATATGAAGACGCATTAGATGCCATTATTGAAAGTGAAGCAGCTTACCATATACCAAGAGCAGGCGAATCATTTACAATTGGTTCAGCACAAATTGATATTCTTCATCCATCATCTGTTGATGAAGATTTGAATAATAGCTCTATTGGGATGAAGATTACTTATAAAGAACAATCGTTTCTCTTCACAGGCGATGCGGAAACATCAGCCGAAAATGAGATGCTCGCTTCAGGCAACATAGAAGCAGATATTTTTAAGATCGCACATCATGGTTCAGATACTTCTAATAGCGAGGCATTTATAGAAGCAATCCATCCTGAAATCGCTATTTACTCTGCCGGTGCAGATAACTCTTACGGTCACCCAAATCAAGAAGTATTGAACCGCCTTCAGCAAATGAATATAGACGTGTACGGCACGATCGAAAATGGGACGGTTATCATTCAATCAGATGGCCATGACTACCTCTCCATAAATGGGGTAAAAGAAAAAGAAGACAACAAAACGAACGTGGAAGTTGTCATTGAAAGCTGTCCTGCAGATCATATTATGATTAATGAAGCGAATGCTGAAACATTGCAACAAATACATGAAATTGGCCCAGATCGTGCCGAGGAAATCATCGAGAAAAGACCTTTCACTTCCTATGATGACCTGCAACGCATTGCTGGTATTGGTCCAGCCAAAGCAAAAGAAATTGAAGATCAATCTATAATTTGTTTCTAAGAGGAGTGGAGTCGAGTGAATAAAGCTGTTATAGATAGAATGGAAGAAGGCAAAGCTGTGCTCCTAGTCGGTGATGAGCAAGTGGAAAAAATAATAGTGGCTCATCTCCTACCTCCTGACGCAGTCGAAGGTACATGGCTCCTTATTACAATGAAGGAAGAAGAAATAACTGAAATCATCATCGATCACGAGGCAACAAAAGCTGCCAAAGAAAGAATCAAGCAAAAACAAGCGAAGTTATTAAATAGAGGCAGCCGCTTTAAAAAAGACTAATCAACACCGCGAAAAAAGCACATCAACATTTTAATAGATTGATGTGCTTTTTTTTTCGTATACGCCCTCTAGTCATCCTCACGGGTGATAAATAAATGGGACAATGATGAGCAAGATGGCTATCATCGTGATTGTTTTCGTCAGAGACTTTGATAGCTTCTCTCTTCCTTCCCCTTTATACCAACCCATTTATTCCGATAGAGCACAAATAATAGAAGTAAAATACCAAGAAAGCCCATCCAAGGTTGCGTAACCGTTTCTCCTCCTATTGTATAGACACCCGCTAACGCCGCACTTCCTAACCAACCTACTACTAAGAAGATAGCAATAATTCTTACAAGTTCAAAGACAATCGTCATTGTTTTGTCACTCCTTTTTATAAACAACTTCAAAGTCTTCACATACGACGAGAATTTTTTCGTGAAAGTCTTTCCCTAAAGGTGCTAGCTCTCGTTTAAAAAAGGCTTCATGTACCTCTCTCCAATAAGCTAGCGAACAATCACCCTCCCCTTCATTAAATGCATGATTCTCTGTTACCTCGTCAAAAGGCACGACCGTCACATTTGTCGTTTTAACAATCACTTTCGGCAACCCTTTGCCATCAAGAATGATATTCAACTGTCCGACTTGCGGCAAATCTTCATTTTCTAACTCGTATAAAAGGTAATTGGATGCTGTTGCTGTTTTCTTCCCTTCTGCAACTAGTTCCACCAAGGCATCCGCCATTTCTTCACTATCACCGAACGCCCATGCTGCATAAGTATCTGGTGCTTCTGAGTGTTGCTGTCGATATTGCTGCCATATTTTATCTATTGCTGTCTGACTCATCTTTTATTCTCCTATTCACTTCTTCTATTTTTGTTGCGTGGTTTCCTCTTTGCTTAAAGTGCCATCGATGATTTTATCAAGCATCCATCCTGACTGTCTCAAGCATATGGATATGCGCCTCTCCTCTTCTCCATATAATCAGCTGCCACATACTGTGACGCTCCATTTCGATGAATTTCAGCTAGCAGGACCGAGTAGTATCATTCAGTGGATTGAAAATGGTGCGACCTCACGTATAGGACAACACTCCGATTGTAAAAGAGGTACAGCGATTAAACAATGCCTTCGTTATCTCTGTTTTCCCTCCACCAGAAACGGCTGCAATTGCAATAATGAAGCTGTCTTTCTCTTTTATAAACGTCTGAGATTCCACCTTTTCTGATTCATCTCTCCTATATTCTTATGTCGATTATTTTCTATCTTATAAAAATAAGTGATTTCAAAAGCGAAATAACCCATCAGCAGTCCCCCACCCATTGCCGAATAGACTCCATTAAAAATGAAAAGAGGAATAAAAGCAAAAGAACTAGTCAAGGTAGCTATCGTTAGCGGTTTCATAGAGTCACTCCTTTTATATATAGACTTTCCTTTACTGGGTTAGCAATCATTTAATACTACTTTAAAAATACCAATTTTTTTCACTTTTTTAAACATATGCCAAGAAAATTCTTTTATTATCACTAACCAAGTTGAATTACCGACCAAATTTCAGTAATAAAGGATCAATTATATGGATAAAATCACACGAAAAAAGTTAGTTGGACAACTTTTTTTCACCAAGAAAATCAGCAATTATTGATAAAAATCATTATATTTAAGTTTTCATCAGATGCGGCTTTCACCTTTTTCTTTTAGAAAAACAACAAAATGACTGACTTTACGAAATGGCTTCAACTTTACATTTTTCCAAAAAGATAAGAAAGTAAAAAAAGCGTAAAAACAAGTAAAGAATTTACAAAGAATATTATCAGAATATTAATATAATTAGATGATTGAAACAATTTATTTGTACCATACTTTAGGGGGGATAGGATTGAGGAGAAAAATAAAAGAGCTGGGTTTATTATTATTCATTTTAGTAGTCATTTCAGGATGTTCAACAAGTAACAATGTTACTTTAGAAAGCAATGATTCTAAAAACGGGAACGGTAATGAAGGAACACTTATTATTGCCAGGCAATCAGACGTGGATAACTTAGATCACCACTTTATGTCGACTATTAATGCAGCCAGTGTGACTCATGGAAAGGTTTATGAAGGATTAGTTGCTAGAGATAAAAATGAAAATATTGTTCCTCTATTAGCTGAAAGTTGGGAACAGGTAAATGATACGACATGGGAGTTTCATTTGCAACATGGAGTAACCTTTCATGATGGGACACCCTTTAATGCTGATGCCGTTAAAGAGACATTTGAAAGGGTGTTAGACCCTGACCTAGGTGCCCCAAAAGCTTCTGCCTTTGAAATGGTCGAAGAGATAAAAGTTTTAGATGATTATACTGTACAATTCATACTTTCCGAACCATTCTCTCCTTTACTATCGATTTTAGCAAGCCATGAAGGGGGAATTATTAATCCAAAAACGATCGAAAAATATAAAGGAGAGGTCATAAAAGAACCTAATGGGACTGGGCCATTTACATTTGAGTCATGGACACCCGGTCAAGCAATTATATTGAATAAGAATCAAAACTATTGGGGAAATCCCCCACATATCGACCGAGTCGAATTTAAAGTAGTGCCTGAAGAAACAACAAGAGTTTCTATGATTGAAACTGGTGAAGCACATATTGCAGAACCTCTTTCTATCCATATGATTGAAACGGTTGAAACATCAAAGAAAGGGAATGTGTACCGTAGCGAGGGCTTTGGTACAGAATATCTTGGTTTTAATATGCAGGCACTACCTTTTAATGATGTTCAAGTGAGAAAAGCTATATCACATGCCATTGAGATGGATGCAATCATTGATGGGGCTTTTAATAAAATTGGACATAGAGCCAATTCATTAATGGGATCAAAAGTGTTCGGTTATCATGAGGACTTAAAAGCTTATGAATATAATCTAAACGAAGCGAAGAGATTACTGAGCGCTGCTGGTTATGCAAATGGCTTTGAAGCTACATTACTCACAATGGATAACAAAGAAAGAATAAATCTTGCAGAAATATTACAATCGCAACTAATGGGAATTGGAATCAAACTTAACATTCAGGTTCTTGAGTATGGTTCATTTGTGGAGCAAGTGAATAAAGGAGATTCCCAATTATTTCTCATTAGTTGGAGGAATGCAACAGGTGATGCTGATTATAATCAATATAATCTTTTTCATTCAAGCTCACACGGTGCCACAGGCAATACGCTCTTTTATAGCAATAATGAAGTCGATGAGTTAATTGAATTAGCGAGAGCTGAGACCGATCAAGAGAAGCGCTTGGAACTTTATGCAAAAGCACAAGAAATAGAAATGGAAGACGCTGCTTATGTGCCTGTAAGAGTGATAGAAAACTTAGCGGCAGTTGCGAAGAATGTTGATCATTTTTCTATAAGCGCTGCTGGTTACTTAGAAATCAATGATATTTTAATAAACAAAGATTAATAGAGAGGAAAATATACATTGAATTATCAAACCTATTGGCTTAAAAATGTAAAGATAGAGAGTGGATTTAAATGGGAGAATGGCCAAGCAGTTAGAACAGAGACAGAAACGGTTCACTTATTCATTAGTCATGGGAAGATTGAAAAGATTACGAATACCTTAGCAGATATAACAAATGATTACCCTCTAAAAGACGTAAAAGGCTTATTGTTAATGCCATCCTTTATTGAAAAACATGTCCATTTAGATAAAACCTATATGGGAGATAAATGGCAGTCTTGTCTTCCCGCATCAAGTGTAATAGAGCGTTGTAATATCGAAAAGAATATTTTAAAATCCCTTCCTTCACAAACACATGTTAGAGCAGGAAAGCTCCTGAAACAATTACTATCATTTGGATCCACACATGTCAGGACACATGTAGATATCTATCCTGAGGTTGGGCTTAAAAACTTAGAAGAAGTCCAAAGGGCCATACAAAATTTCTCCGATCAGATGAGCGTTGAAAGCGTCGCATTTGCACAACATGGTTTATTAAATAAAGACACGATTAGTTATATGAGGCAAGCAGTTAAGCATGGGGCAGGTATTGTAGGCTCGGTAGACCCAGCTACTGTTGATAATAATATCGAAGCTTCATTAGTACAATTAATGGATATTGCTGTGGAAGGAAATGCTGACATCGATTTACATTTACATGATCCTGGACATCTCGGGACATTTACAATGAAAAGACTTGCCCATCTCACATTAGAAGCTGGGTGGCAAGGTAGAGTTTTCATTAGTCATGCATTTGGATTAGGCGGAGTATCGTTGGATGAAGTAAAAAAAACAGCTGAACTTCTTAAAGCAGCAGAAATATCTATAGTCACTAGCTTACCGACCGGGAGAGATATACCACCTGTAGATTTCTTAGACGAATATGGTATACAAGTAGCGATTGGAAACGATAATATTTTTGATTCCTGGTGGCCAACGGGGAATGGGGATATCTTGGAAAGAGCAACAAGATTAATAGAGCGATATAGATGGACAAACGAAATATCTCTATCACAAATATTAAAATATATTACAGGCGGCATTACAACTTTGGATAGAAATGGTCATCAGCAATGGCCAAAAACCGGTGACTCTGCCAATTTCTTATTTATGGATGCATCTTGTAGTGCCGAAGTCATTGCTAGACGTATAAAACCAAATGGCGTTATGTATAAAGGAAACATAGTTTATGGTGAACTATGCATAGAAGAGCCTGTTAATGATTAATGAGATATGGGCAGAAACTAAATAGTATTTCAGCAAAAGATGTATCCGAATGATTAGGAGAAGAATCTACCTTCTAATTATTCGGATTGTTTTATATCATTGAGAATAGTGGAATCGAGCAACTAAACTATGATATAAATCATCATTCGCTATTGTTCATTATTTCAGGCTAAGTCATTTAGTTAGCTACTTGCCTTATTCTGCCTACTTCCAAATTTGCCAAAAATGACTGTATTCATAAATATAAACAAAAGGTATAAAAGTATAGATGAAATGATTCCAACAAAAAATGATAGATTGTATAATGGCTCTAAAGATGAAATAAAATGTCCTGAGAGACTTAATCCCCCTGCCATACACATAGCTAAAATAGCTGATTTGTTTACACCACTAGAGTAATAATGATCTCCTTTATTATGATAGAGCTCCTTTATATCAATTTTCTTTTTATCGATAAGAAAATATTGTGTAATCATGATTCCAATCACAGGACTCAATAATCCACCTACCATGTTTAAGAATGTGAATATACTTGTTGAATTCTCCATCAACTTCCAAGGCATAATAACCATCCCTGCTATGGAAATGATAATAGCTGCACTTTTGGAATTGATTAACTTTGGAAAAAGAGAAATTAGCTGATTAATAGCAGGAATTATATTTCCGGTAATATTAACAGAAAGCGTAGATAAACAAACCGTAATCAGTGATAAACAAACCACTAGCTTACTATCGAACTCACCAATCACATCAAGTATATTCCAAATAGGTTTGCCATAAAGCATTTCTGTACCTTTAATAATTGAAATACTAGCTGCAGCAAATAAGCCATAAGAAACCATTATCCCCAAAAATTGACCGAGCGATTGTTGAATGGTTGTTCTAGCATACCTAGTGTAATCAGAAACACTCAATATAGGCGCCACCCAAGTAGCTAATAAAGCTGACATGCAAGTAATCATAGTAAATATATTTGTAGCAGAGATATTTGTAGCGCCATGCAAAAGGATTGGTTCTACTCCCCCTGCTTGATCAATACTCCAAATACTCATGCCTCCGAATATAAGGAAAACCAATGGAGTAATCACATTGGATAATTTTCCAAGTGCTTTCATTCCTCCAAAAGAAAAGCATAAGTTGATGAACCAAAATACAAGAAATGAAATAAGATGAGTAAGGCTAAGACCAAATAATGTCCATTCCCCCCCAAAATTTATATAAGCAGGCCAGAATTGGCCAATTAAAATGGTGATTGCAAGGCTCCCAGCATAAGTTTGAAGCCCAAACCACATAATTCCTGCAATGATTCCTCTCAATACACCTGGTAATAAAGCACCTGCACCGCCAAATGATGTTTTAAGAAACATCACAAAGGGAATGCCATATTTATTTCCTGCATGTCCATTGAGCTGTATCAGAATAGTAAGTAGATACGCTGAGGCGAGAATAACAACCATGACTTCGGTTATAGAAAGTCCTAATGCAAAAAAACCCCCTACCGTTACATAGGAGGGGATATTATGAATAGATCCCATCCATAAAGAGAAAAAATGACTGAAGTTCAAATTTCTTATGGTGGGTTTAGTAGGTTGCAGAGCGAAATCCTCTTCCACTCTATCTACCATAATAGATTTACCTGGATTCAAGTATAATCCCCCTATTATTTATTAAAATGGTTGTTGAAAATGGTATAAATCCAAACAATACTACATAGGGTACCGGAAATGAAAAAGCTAATCCAAATAGCAGTGAAATTTCCTACAACAGATATAAAAGCATAACCACCTATCATTCCGATTAATGAGGAAAAGGGAATAATCGAATGTATTGGTCCTTTACTTAAGATAATATAGAGCATAGGAATAATTAATGAAGCGTACATATGCCCAAAGAAAAATAATAGTTCTAAAAGAGAAGGAGAAAAAATACTTACGACTACTAATAAAAGTACACAAATAAAGCCTGAAGTTAGATAAGTAAGATTCCATTTATCCCTGTTGGTGAGCGATAAGAAAACCTGTAATATATTTCGCACGATTAATACAGTGGTGGCTTGTAATTCTGAACTAATTGCTGCTGAAATTGCGCTGAAACAAAATAGAATAAACAAAAAAACAAACAGGGTGGTTTGAATTCTATTAATTAGTTCGAATAATAAAGAAGTAATATTATCGTAGCTGCCACTATAGATAATAATCATCAATAAAGATGACAAAGCCAATGGAATAGTCATCCATATAAAACCTGCTAAAGTAAAGGTTAACTGGACCTTAGCAGGTTTTAATAAGAAGACTCTTTGCCAAGTCGAACGATCAATGATCACTTGACCAAATCCAATTAATATAGCAGTCATAATAAACAACATAGCATCTGTGTTTTGAAAATATAACAGGTAAGGATGGTATAATTTGATTCCTTCAAATACTGGGTGCACACCATTTTGAATGTAAAAATAAACAGGAATTATGATGACAGCAGCAAATATTAATGTCACATTTACACTAGCTAGCTGATGAATTCTCTGCATCCCACCCATTCCACCAATGAGAAAACAAACAAATAAAAATAATAGCATCCCCAAATAAATAGGAATAGGAAAAACAATATGAAGGAGAATAGCCGCCCCCATCGCTTGCACGAATATAGAGTCCAAACTCGTGATTAAGAGGATACAAATCATGTACCAGTAGCCGCTAGGATTGAGTTTCTCACGTAATACATCACCAATGGTTAAATGGTGGGGGAAAGATTGACGTATCCTCTTTGCTACCATTCCAAAAAGGATCAGGCTTAATGCCCCCATAAGAGAATAGCCTATTCCTCCTACCATTCCATACTTTAATAAAGTTTCAGGTGAGGAAAGGATGGTATTCCCCGTTACCCATCTCGCTAATAGGCTCACGATTCCAAAACTAACCCCTAATTTAATTGCTCCACTTATATAAAATTGATAGTCCTGTTTATTCAACGATAGGGCACCTCTAGGCGAAATTCTCTTGGCGTCATTCCAGTTAATTTACGAAACATTTGACTAAAGTAATGTTGACTATTAAAACCGCATTTTTCAGACACTGTATGGATGCTCAAAGTCGGCTGTTCAATTAACATCTTCTTGGCTATGTTTAGACGGTAATCATTTAAATATTCAGAAAAACCCAAACCCACTTCTTCATGAAACTTCCTACTTAAATAAGCTGGATTCATATGACTCTTTGAAGCCAAGTAATTAAGTGTTATTTTCTCACTATATTCTTGTTGTATGATTTGAATCGTTTGAATAATTGATTCTGAATACTGACCTAATTGTTCATATTTATTTAAAACACCTATTAGTTCATCCTCTATGACAGGTTTGGTTATATAATCAACTACACCAAGGCGAATAGATTTTTGAGCATATTCAAAACTTTGAAAAGCGGTAACCATAATAATATCCATTGTATAATTTTGCGCTAATTCACTGGCTAACTCTAGACCAGATTTACCCGGTAGTTGAATATCTAAAAAGGCAAGAGAAATATTGTGTTGCTTGTTGATTTGAACAGCCTGAGACGCATCATTTGCTTTGTAGATCGTCCATTTAGGAAATTGGTTTTTTATCAAATATTCGAGTTGTTCAAGTTCTAGCATTTCGTCATCGACTAATAAAATATTCATACTTGTTTACCCTCCTATAATCATTCATTCCTTTGTTATATAAGGGAAAACAGCTACAACGGTTGTCCCAGTTTCTGAGATTAGTAAATTTATACTCGTCGTCTCTTTCGAATAGAATAGATGCAATCTTGCCTTTATATTTTCAAGGCCTATACCCACTTCATTATAATCATCGATTGCTTGATTATTCGCGCTGTTCCAGACAGTAACTTGTATGGATTGTGAACACTTTTTAACTGTAACCTTTAAGAAGGCTTCACCTATATGTTTTTCAAAAGAGTGCTTGAAAGCATTTTCAACAAGGGTTTGAATTAAAAAAGGGATAATTAATGCTTGATGAACATCTTCATCCGCTTCAATCTCATAAAAAAGGCGATCCCTAAACCTTGTCTTTTGAATTTCGAGATAATATTTAATATAAGTAAGTTCATCATTAACCGTAATATTGTTGGTGTTGGTTTGATATTTAAATTTCAATAGTTTAGAAAACGTTTCAATTGAATAGACTAATTCTTTTTTTCTATCTAACCTTGCTAAACTTAATATCGAGTTAAGCGTATTAAATAAGAAATGGGGTTGAATTTCTTGGTTAAGCTGGTTATATAAGGCCATTTGTAATTCTCTTTCAATCGCAATCTCTTTCTTCTCTTTCTCTATTAAATCGATTCTTTTCTCAAAGATAAACAAAAAAAGTAAGGTGAAAGCGCCAATTAATGGTGCTAATACACAGAGAATAATATAAATAGAGAAACTTTCTAGGGATATCACTTTCCCACTCCTTTATGTAAGAGAAGGGGGAGTCATACACTCCCTTCAGCGTGTAGACATAGAAATATCGAAGTTTCAGTTGGAATTGAGCAGTATACTTCAGTTCCCATTTTGAGAAGTTCGATGCTTGAATTTGTTTACCGCTTGGATCAAAGGGTAGACTCCCTTTATTGATATTTTATATTCTTATAAATATTTTGTATAGAGAAATTATTATCCCACTATATTTTTTCCACCATATGACAGCTCACAAAATGGCCTTTCTCCAACTCCCTTAACTCTGGCTCAGTTTCTTGACAAAGATCCGTAGCAAATGGGCATCTTGTATGAAAACGACATCCTTTTGGCGGATTAATAGGAGAAGGTACATCCCCTTTTAAAATGATGCGTTCATGCTTTATAGTAGGATCGGGTACAGGGATTGATGATAATAGTGCATGTGTATATGGATGCATCGGTTTATCGAACAGACTTTTTTTATCTGCGATTTCAACGATTTTTCCAAGGTACATAACCATTACCCGGTCAGATACATGTCTAACAACGCTTAAATCATGTGAGATGAATAGAAAAGTTAAATTAAACTGTCTTTGTAATTGTTTTAATAAATTTAATATCTGCGCTTGTATAGAGACATCCAATGCGGAAACTGCTTCATCACAGATAATTAATTTAGGATGAACTGCGAGCGCTCTAGCAATGCCAATACGCTGCCTTTGGCCACCGCTAAATTCGTGTGGGTATCGTTCCAATGATTCTAACGGTAGACCAACGTATTCTAATAGTTCTTTCATTCTTTCCGGCCTTTTCTCTTTTTCAACTGACTTCTGTGTAGCCATCGCTTCATTTAAGATTTGTTTTACTTTTTGTCTAGGGTTAAGTGATGCGAAGGGATCTTGAAAGATAACTTGTAAATCCCCACGTAACTTTCTCATGTCCTTCTTCTTAACAGTAAGGAGATTTTCTCCTCCAAAATAAATCTCACCAGCTGATGGTTCATCTAGTCGTAGAATAGCTCGGCCAGTCGTTGACTTTCCACAACCCGATTCACCTACAATACTTAATGTTTCTCCCTCATACAGTTCAAATGAAATGCCATCAACTGCTTTTACCACCGTTTTCGGCTTAAACAAAGCATCATTTTTCACTGTAAAATGTTGTTTTAAATTATTTACCTGAAGGAGTACTTTTCGCTCAGCTATGCTTTTCATTTAGACACCCCTCCTCCCTCTTACTCTGATTATTCCAATTATCTGAGTATATCCAACATCTCACTTTTGTTTCATCGCTGACTTCGAATAATTCAGGGTTTCTTTCAGAACAAATATCTTTGCTATGAGGACATCTTGATGAAAAACGACAGCCCTTTGGCAAATTATACGGGCTAGGAATTGTACCTTCAATTGTTCTTAACTCCTCTACATCCTCAGTTATATTTGGCAAAGATGCTAATAATCCTTGTGTATACGGATGTTTAGGATTGGCAAATAACTCCTTAGAAGAGGTATGTTCTACAATATTCCCCGCATACATGACAACCACTTGATCACAGGTTTCTGCCACGACACCAAGATCGTGAGTAATCATAATCACACCCATCCCAAGCTGTTTTTGTAAGTTTTTTATTATTTCAAGAATTTGTGCCTGTATGGTTACATCTAAGGCAGTTGTTGGCTCATCAGCTATCAGTATTTCAGGGGAACAGGCAAGAGCCATCGCAATCATTACACGTTGGCGCATCCCACCACTTAGTTGAAAAGGTTCTTGCTTGGCTCTTTTTTCCGGTGAGGGAATGCCTACTAAACGAAGCATCTCGACCGATTTTTCCCAAGCTGCTTTTTTCCCTAAATTTTGATGTAATCGAATAGCCTCAGCAATTTGCTCGCCAACAGGTATAACCGGATTTAAGGATGTCATCGGCTCTTGGAATATCATTGAAATATCATTGCCTCTTACCTTCCTCATTTCACTTTCTGGTAACTTAACTAAATCTTTTCCTTTAAATAAGATAGATCCTCCAGCAATTTTTCCTGATGGGGAGGGAATGAGACGAAGAATCGAAAGAGAAGTCATGCTTTTTCCACACCCAGACTCTCCTACTATTCCAAGTGTTTCTCCTTTATTCAGAACGAAATCAATGCCATCAACCGGTTTGCTAGTTCCTTTTTTCGTAGTAAAATAGGTCTTTAATCCCTTCACTTCGAGTATAGGTATCTCTTTTTCCGCCATATTTGCGCACCCCATTTTTAATTTAAATCTATACGTTTATTAAATAATCTATAGAAAATATCAACCAATAGATTCACAATCACAAAAATAAGTGACGCGACTAGAACCCCGCCTTGAACCATTGGTAAATCTCTCATTCGTATCGCATCCACAATCATTCTCCCTAGTCCATTAATAGCAAAGATGGACTCAACTAACACCGTGCCGCCTAGTAAAGCACCAAACTGTAAACCTACGACTGTGATTACCGGTATAAGGGCATTCCTTAAAGCATGTTTGAATATGATGATTGTTTCTTTCATTCCTTTCGCTCGTGCAGTACGTATATAATCTTGGCCTATTACTTCTAACATGCTAGACCTTGTCATTCGTGCTACAATGGCTGCTCCCCCTACTCCTAAGGTAATGGCCGGCAGAATGATATGAAGAGGGCTATCCCAACCTGCTACAGGGAGAATTTGTAGCTTTACAGAAAAGAAATACATTAACATTAACCCCAACCAAAAACTCGGTAATGAAATCCCTAGTAAAGCAATTAACATGACCCCTATGTCTTGTAAAGAGTATGGTTTTATAGCTGCAATGATCCCAGCAGCCATACCGAGGAAAATGGTTATAAGAATACTAACAAAAGCTAATTCCATTGTTATTGGAAGCCTTACTAATATCTCGTCTAATACAGGCTGACTACTTTTTAATGAAGTACCGAAGTCTCCCTTTAACAGACTTGTTATATAGTCAAAGTATTGAATAATGAGGGGTTGATTCAGTCCTAGCTGCTCTCTTAACGCCTCAATCGTCTCCTTAGACGCTCCTTCTCCAGCTAGAATAACAGCAGGGTCTCCAGGTACTAGCTGCATGATAAAGAATACAACAAAAGTGACACCAATAATGACCGGGATTGTTTGGAACAATCGCCTAAAAATAAACATTGCCATTTTCAAAACCTCCTATTATTAGTTTTTCATTCTAGGATCTAACGCATCTCGTAAACCATCACCAAAAATATTAAATCCTAGAACCAAAATTGAGATGGCCAGGCCAGGAAAAAGGGCAATATATGGAGCTGAGAATAAAAAATCACGCCCACTACTTAACATTGTGCCCCATTCAGGAGATGGAGGCTGTGCACCTAATCCAAGGAAGGACAACCCTGCTGCTGAAAGAATTGCTGTGGCTAATCTTAAAGTCCCTTGGATAATAATAGGAGATAGAATATTAGGAAAAATATGTTTAAAAATAATGACGAAATCATTTGCACCTAGTGAACGAACGGCATCGATGTATTCCAGTTTTTTTACCTCTAGAGTGGATCCACGTACAATTCGAGCAAATAATGGAACTGAAAATGCCCCTACTGCAATGGTTACATTAATTAAGCTTGGTCCCAATGCAGCTATAATCGCTAAAGCAAGTAAAATCCCTGGAAAAGCGAGTAAAATATCCATCACTCTCATAATGATAGAATCCACCCATTTTCCATAATAGCCAGCGATTAATCCGCACATTATGCCAAATAATGCGCCAAAAGCTACTGCTGCAAACCCTACGCCCATTGATAAACGACTACCATACAAAAGGCGGCTTAAAATATCTCTACCTTTATCATCAGTCCCCATCCAATGATCAGCAGAAGGAGGAATAAATTTGTTATCCAAGTTAATTGCATATGGATCATAAGGTGCGAGTAAAGGAGCAAATAACGCAATCAAAAGATAGAAAATAATAATCATTGCACCTATCATTGCTGCTTTATTGCTAAGAAGTATGGCTAATGCATTTTTTATCTGTGATTCCTTTGGTTTGTTTAAAACTTGAGACACTGAATGATTAAGCTCGGATTTTACTTCAATAGACATTGCATCTTCCTCCTGTAATATTTATGAATGGATAGTATGGTCGTTTCCAACAGTAAGTCCCCCTTAGAATTGAAGAATAATCATGTGAATAAAATTATCAAATTTAAATAGAAAGTAAATAATTTTCAGAATATTTATGAAGAAAATGAAAAAAGAAGTAAATATAATATAAATATTTTAAAAAATCATCCTCTATAATGCAGATAAGCATTAAATTTAATGTAAACATTCACTTAAGAAAAGAAAGAAGGGAAAGTATGGTTGAAAGGTTACAAAAGAAAAACATCTTAATAGGATTCATCGTATTAGTATTAACTCTTTTCACAGCATGTTCAACACAATCTAATAGTGAGAGTGCAAATGCGGAAAACGAAGATACAGCAAAAGAAGGAGGTACACTTTCAGTAGTTCGCTTATCAGATGCAACAAAGCTTGACCCTCATTTCATTACAGATATACCTTCTGCTAATATTACTTACCAAAAGGTGTATGAAACACTCGTAGTCCCTGATAAGGATTTTAAAATACAGCCTCTATTAGCAACAGAGTGGGAAGTAATAAATGAGACAACTTGGGAATTTAAGCTTCGGGAGGGAGTAAAGTTTCACGATGGAACGCCATTTAATGCGGAAGCTGTGAAAACAACATTTGATAGGTTGCTAGATCCTAAAACAGAATCCCCGCAAAGGGAAAAGCTAAGTATGATAAATGAAGTAAAAATCGTAGATGATTACACTGTGCAATTGTTATTAGACTATCCATACGCACCCTTACTCTCTATTTTAGCTAGCCAAGAGGGAAGTATAATAAGTCCAAAAGTATTAAAAGAAAATCCAGATCAATTAATGGACCATCCAGTAGGTACTGGACCTTTTCTATTTGAACATTGGAAGTCAGGGCAAGAAATCTCATTAAACAAAAATAAAGATTACTGGGGAGAAAAACCTAGTCTGGATCGTGTCGTCTTTAAAGTTGTGCCAGAGGATGCTACTAGATTAGCCATGATTGAAACAGGAGAGGCACACATAAATGATCAAGTACCCGTAACTGAACTTGACCGTATTGTGGCATCAGATAGCATGGGGCTATATCGGACGGAGGGCCTTGCTGTAGAATATATAGGCTTTAATACTTCTAAAAAACCATTAGACGATATTAGGGTAAGAAAAGCCATTAGCCATGCAATTGAAAGGGACTCAATCATAAAAGGTGTTTATAATGATGTCGGGACACTCGCCAACTCGGCAATGAGCCCTAAAGTATTTGGATATAGCGAAAATGTTGCTCCATTTGATTACGACCTTAATGAAGCAAAAAAATTATTAAAAGAAGCTGGTTTTGAAGATAACCTTAACTTAACACTACTTACGAATGACAGAAAAGAAAGAATCAACATGGCTGAAGTGATCCAATCACAATTAAAGGGAATAGGTGTAAATATAGAAATTCAAGTAATGGAATACGGTTCGTATATTGATACAATTGATAAATCTGACCATGATTTATTTATCGGTGGATGGGGTAATGCTACCGGTGATGGTGATTATAATCAATACAACTTATTCCACTCGGATTCTCAAGGTTCACCAGGTAACCACTTCTATTACAGTAACCCGGATGTAGATCAATTGATTGAAGCAGCACGGCAAGAAACAAATAATGATAAACGATTAGCATTGTATGAAGAAGCTATGGAAATAGAACTAGATGAGGCTGTATATGTACCTATCCGTAATTACGAGCATCTAGCAGTTCACAGTAAAACTGTTAGTGGTATGTGGTTAAATGCGGCCAACTATTTAATGATTAATGAAGTGAAGCTAAAATAAAATCTTATATTATAACGGGGTTAACTAGCTAAAAAACTCTATTTCCCCTTTAAAAACTCTTTAGGAGGTACACAAATGACAATTCAATGGTTATTAAATGTAAAACTAGAGAAGTCTTTTGACATAGAAGATGGTGAAATCCGAGGGACAAAAACAGAATTATGTCATCTAAAAATAGAGGATGGCAAGATTACTGATATAACCAATCAGTTACCCGATACTCATGAATTGAGCATAGATGGACAGGGGTATTTGTTATTACCTTCATTAAAAGATATGCATATTCATATTGACAAAACATACTATGGGGGTCCATGGAAAGCATGTACACCTATAACTAATGGCATCTTTACAAGATTGGATGAAGAAAAAAAGTTATTACCAAAGTTGCTACCAACAGCACAAGAACGTGCTGAAAAAATGATTGAACTATATATAGCAAATGGGCATACACATATACGCACACATTGTAATATTGATCCTGTCATTGGTTTACAAAACTTGGAGGCAACGGTAAGTGCTTTAAAAAAATATGAAGATGTACTTTCTTATGATATTGTCGCTTTCCCTCAACATGGATTGCTAAGAAGTGATTCTGTGCAACTAGTTAAAGATGCCATGAGAAATGGGGCTACATTGGTTGGTGGCGTTGACCCTGCAACTGTCGACCGTAATATTGAAAAGTCATTATATACTATATTTGATATTGCAAATGAAAATAATAAAGGTGTAGACATTCACCTCCATGATCCGAACTCATTAGGTGCTTTTACCTTTGAAAGAATGGCATATTATACTGAACAAACAGGGTTGAAAGGAAAAGCTACGATAAGTCATGGCATTGCGCTAGGGGACTTAGATGAAAGTAAACTAACCGACATAGGCGAACAATTAAAGGAACAGGAAATTGATATTACTACAACAATTCCAATTAATAGACCAACTATTCCCGTTCCACTATTAGATAAGATAGGCATTACTGTTTCAGTAGGACATGATAGTATTACTGATCATTGGTCACCTTTTGGAACAGGTGATACTATTCAAAAACTTTCTATTTTAGCAGAGCGATTTAAAATGAGTGACGAACATTCATTATCAACAGCTTTAAAATATGGTACAGGTGGGATTAAACCGTTAAATGCAGACGGTGAAAGAGTGTGGCCTAAAGTAGGCGATGAGGCAACGATGATGTTAGTGGATTCATCATGTTCCGCTGAAGCCATAGCTAGAAGAGGTTCCATCAAATCACTTTTCTTTAAAGGAAAAAAGGTAGAAAGCAAGCTAGGGTCAGAGCAAACTATATAATCGAAAGGGGTTATATCGTGAAAAATAAATTTTGGCTAACAAATGTATTGCTAGAAGTAGGATATGTTGGAGATGAAAATAACACATATACCACCAAAACAGACTTATACCATTTAAAAATTGTTGATGGAAAAATTGTTGAGAAAAAAGAAAAAAAGGATAAAATTTCTCCTGAAGAGAATCAAATTGATTGTAAGGGTCTTCTGGCCATACCTAGCTTAAAAGAAATGCATAATCATTTAGATAAAACATACCTATCGCTAGATTGGAAGGCTTGTACACCTGCCAAAAACTTAGAAGAACGGTTGCGCCTTGAAGCAATGGAATTAGAGGAACTCTCAACTACAGTTAAACAACGAGCTTCTAAAATGATTGAACTTATACTTTCTAAAGGTTCCACCCATATTCGCACTCATGTAAATATTGACCCGTACATTGGTTTAAAGAATTTAGAAGGCGTATACGAAGCGCTTGATAGCTATTCTGATCAACTAACCTATGATATTGTCGCTTTTCCGCAACATGGATTATTAAAAGGGGACGTCATTCCTTTAATGAAAGAAGCCTTAAATTCTGGTGCTACACTTATTGGGGGGTTAGATCCAGCTGGAATAGATAAAAACATTGAGCAATCATTATTCGAGGTAATGAATTTAGCGACCGAATTTGATGTTGATATCGATATCCATCTCCATGATGGTGGGCATGTAGGCTATTATACGATTGACAAGTTAGCTGAGATGGTCGAAGAAGCAAAATGGCATAATCGTGTAGCAATTAGCCATGCTTTCTGTCTAGGCGAAGTTCCTTTACAACAAGCTGAGCATATGAGTGATCAATTAAGCGATTTGGGGATCTCAATTATGTCCACCATTCCTATCACAAAATCACTACCACCTATTGCATTACTGGATAAAAAAGGCGTGAATGTTCATCTTGGTTGTGATGGATTTTATGATTCATGGGGTCCGTTTGGTAACGGAGATGTTCTGGAAAAGGTAACGAGGTATTGCGAGACTTATAGAAAGAGTGATGAAATCTCACTTAGTCAATCTTTAAAATATGCAACTGGTGGGATTACACCATTAAATAAAGCTGGGGAACATCAATGGCCAAATGTAGGTGATGAGGCCAGCCTAGTTTTAGTCAACGCATCCTGTACTGCTGAGGCAGTAGCGAGAACAAGTGAGAGGAAAGCGGTACTCAATAAGGGTAATTTCACCCAAATCCAACAGCATAAATCTTTTATTACTACTTAAATATTAGCTAAAAGCTAGAAGAGATGGTATCTCTACTTAGCTTTTAGCTTATTTTAGTTTGATGAATATGAGTGACAAGGTCCATCAACCACAAAGAAAAAGCCCATTTTGATCAATCTTTATTTCAAAATAGGCTTTTTAAGTTAACGCAAAATGTGGTTTTCGAGATATTTCTTGATCAAACTTTATACCTAACCGCGAAATAGAAATCAACCTGTATCAAAGGTTATTTTAATCTAAGATACAGGCTTTCGATTTCAATATGTGTTTTAATAAAGTATTTGGTAAAGGTTATACACTAAATTAATTTACTATTGTAGGTTCGACAATATCTTTTCTTCGATAAACGTTCAGAATAAGGCCTAGTAGTGCAGAGTAAACTAGCAACATGCTTCCTCCATAACTAATAAACGGCAAGGGAACTACCATGATTGGGACGATTCCAAGACCCATTAGAATGTTCCAACAAGCGGGAATAATAAATAATGCAGCCCCACCGATTACTAATAATCTGCCGAATACATCCTTTGTCTTAAAAGCATTTAATGAAATCCGCAAAATAAATACAAAGAGAAGTAGACATAGGAGCATTCCGAACGCCCAGCCTAGAGAATAGACGAGAAATGGAAATACCAAATCTGTATGTGCTTCAGCGAGCTTTAGATCATTGTAAAGTCCCTTGCCGAACCAACCAGCCTCTGAAAGGATATCTTTCAGTGGTATGAGTGTATCAGAGAGAAAGCTATTAGGGAAATAAAGGATCATTGTACTAATGAAAATGATACCTATAAGCAAATTACCCACGGCTACTTTAATGGCAAATTGTTTATGAACATAAGAAAAAACATACATCGCTAATACGCAAAAAAAGTATATTATACTATACATAAATTGTGGGACCATGATGTAGAGAAGGACTGGAGTCCAAAATAGGAATAATAGCATTCCTTGTTTTTTCCAACCCTTAAACTCATTGATTTTGGCAAAAATGCCGGCCCACGCTAAGAAAAATAAAAATAAGGACATAGCTGGACCATCAATCGTCATACCCCCGAAAGAAATCCATCTTTTTGCTCCGTTAAGCTCAATGCCAACTAAAAAAGTTGTGAAAAACAGGATTAAGCCACCTCCATAAAAATACATCCACAATTTTTTCAGTTTCCTATAATCAAAGAATAGAAATCCTATGAGAGCAAGAATAGCAAGGACGAGCCAGACTACTTGTTTTTTCATTAAAGAAATGCTTGGTTCTGAAAAACCACCAATCAGTGGAAGAAAACTAACCCCTGCAAGAATGACAAATAAAACAATAAGGAGCCAATCCATTCTCGGTTTATGAAGATGATTCATGTTTTTACCAACGGTAGAGGGATCTCCCATTTCCTGCATTGCCTTTTTATCCGCATCCTTTATAGATACTCCTCTCTCTTGAAAGGATTGGCTTAGCTCTTCCATATGATCACTAAGCTCCTTTTTGATCATACTGTGAGCTTCCTTGGATTTCACTTGAGAGATGACTTTACTTAAATATTCCTCAAATTTGGAAGAACTCATAAAGAAGCCTCCTCAATTAAATAGTTCAGTGATGCGCATTGTTTAGAACCTCTATGCTCCCAGCCAGCTACATATTTTTTCCCTTTCGTAGTTAGGGAATAGTATTTCCTGTCTTCAATCCATTTTGAAGTAATGATTTTCTTATTTTCAAGTAGATGTAAAAGGATATAAAGCTGACCTTCATTGCTTTTGAAGCTAAGCTCATTTTTACGAAATAGTTGGGTGGAAATATCGTACCCATGCTTTGCTCCATCTTGCAGTGACTCTAATATATTTTTTAGGGTTTCTACTTTCCAATAATGAAGTTCAAGGTGAGATTGTTTCCTACGGATTGTTTCTTTCACCGCATTTTTTCTCTCTTCGGAAAAAGAAAGACCTGCAAAATCTTTTTTTATAGAATTCTTTAAGTTATAGAATGGATCGCGCATAATTAAACCTCCTTTTTCATCTTGTTCTTTAATAATTCTCTGGCATGCTTTAATCTAGTTTTTAATGTATTACTATTTACACCCGTAATCTTGCTGATATTTGCTAGAGAAAGCTCCTCGTAGTAATGTAAAAAGGCAACTTCCCTGTATTTTACTGGTAAATCCATAACAGCACTTGTTAAACTATCAGCTACATTTTTTGAGATTATTTCCTCTTCCACATGTTTTGACTTGGATGGGATATGGTCCCAAATTTTATCGCTAAATTTTATTTTGCGATAATGCCAACTACGCAAGTAATCCTTACAATGATTAATGGCAATTCGATATAGCCACGTTTTTATTGATGACTTATGATTAAACTGACCTAGTTTTTCATAGCACTTAATAAATATCTCTTGCGTTAAATCCTCAGCTGTCGTTCGATTCTTCACATATGAAAAAACAAGATGCAGTACATCATCGCTGTAGTTATCCATTAATTGGCCGATAATTTGTTCAGTATTTTCTATGTCATCAACATTTATTGCTATTTTTTCATCAGCCATCTAAGCTTCACCCCTATCACCCATTTTAGACGAAGCAAGTATCATTTTGGTTTGGAAAAATTTAAAGGAAAGTAAAGGAAATATTTATGTTTAAATTGGAATTGAAATTTTAAAGAGTATGAACTAACGATGTTTTTCATCAAACTTCATTTCAAAGCAACACGAGCAGTTATGTGTGATTGAAAGTGGCTTGAATTAGAGGGGAGATAAACAAATGATTGAATTACGAAAGATCAAAGGGGATAAGATGAAGTAATAACACTTGAAGTTGCAGAAAACCAGAAAGAATTTATATTAGAAACTACTATCTTAGATGCTTCTCATTTGGTTTCGTAGATACAGGAATCATTCTATGTTGGCGATTAAAAATAGAGACTTGAAGAACCAACCAACTCCTACGACTTCGTATGGTAGCTTCTCTATTTTGATGAGGAAATACAACTATATTTAAAAACACTAATGAAATAGTCTTCTTCTGGAAAATCGCCTATATATTCTAATCCATTCCTCAAATAAAATTCTTTTAACTTCTCATTACCAGCCCAACAATCTAAATATAGAGTTTGGTTTAATCCTTTTACAAAAGAACAAGTAAAGTCGGTTATTGCGGAACCAACATTTCTTCCTTGGAATTTGGGTAAAATAGCAATTTGAGATAAGTATTTACTTTCTTCATCACCTGTTAAATCATTGATATAGTCTATATCATTAATACAAAAGGTTCTTATTATTTTATTATGTTTTAATAATACATTAAGTAGTTATTTTTTATTTGGTTTTGTATTTTATTCTTATCCCAAGGGTATTCCCATTGATGAATCCCTTTTTGTTGTAATTCCAATGTAGCCTCATTCAATATAAATACCACCTGCTCTAATTCCATTAACTTAGCTAATCTTATTTCCATCTACTTTTCAATCCAATCTTCTAATATTACAATAATTAGTCCTAAAAAAAGACACGTTGCACAATAAACGCACCCTTTAATTGAATAACTAACATCTTCATTGTTCATAAGACTTAATTTTGTTAAACTAAAGCACCTGTTTGTTTAAGTGGAACACTTCACAATTCTCTCCTAAGTGAGCCCTCGTTACTAATCATGATCCTCTCCCCTTTTTCATCAAATGCATGCTTAAAATCAAATGCAAAAGGAGTTGGGCCATGCTGAATATAATAGTTATATCTCTTAAATGCTTCCTCCCATGAGACATCCTTCAAGTTTTCTGTCCACCAAACTACATAAGAAAGGTGTTTCTCTGGATATTGCTCCATCCATTTGCTTCTATCCCGTAATGCTTGTATATGCTGTCCCGAATAGGTAAAGCGATATAAGGATTGAAGATTTCTCCATACCGTAAGAGTAAGAATAGGAGAGCCCTTTCCCTTTACGGTTTCTTCAGGGAAAGGGACTCCTTCAGGTGAAAATGCCTCTATAAGTCCTGATTTAGTTGCCTGACGATATACTCCATTTCCAACTTGATAAAATTCACGAGAGGTAGGGTGGTCATAATGATGGTTTAGCCTACCAACAGTATAGATTGATACTAATGCCATAAACAGCCCTCCATCTTATAGTCTTTTTATAGATATATTCAAGTAAAAATATAGAAATACCTTCTTCCACTAACCTGCCCCGTAGTTTAAGTGTATTTGTTCACAAAATAACAAATGATACACCTATTTAACTGCTTTCCAAATCGTCCATCTGTCTTTTTCAACTATGTTCTGCTCAGTTGAAATTAGTTCATCTATATATTTAATTAATACTTTTAATTCTCTAGCTTCTAAATCATGTAGAATACTTCTTCCTGCTCTTTTGCTTAAATCTTGAAGTAATTGTTCTTTGGAATCATACACCCTTCGAATTTCCCATAATTTAACTTCTTGAATTTCTCTGAATCCTACTTGCTGAAGTGCTTCCTCAACATATTGGCTACTATATCTCCTTTTAGTTTCTTTATTTATTAACTTTGGAAATAAATCAAAGAAATACCCTCTAATATGACTGTCACTCCCTTTTAATAAACAGTCTTCGGGCGTACGGTCTTGAATAATGAAGTATCCATTATCTTGTAATAATCTATATGCCTCCACAAAACAATTCTGTAAATCGCCTATATGATGGATCAATGCTCTTTCAAGCAAAAAATCATAACAGTCACTTTCCAATTCCGTATGTAAAGCATTCCCTTGTTTAAAAGTTATGTTCCTATAATCTTTACAGTTTTCTTTAGCACCTTCAAGTATTGCATTAGAAAAGTCGACACCAGTAATAGATTTTACGCCCATATCAGATAATGCCTTAGAATAAATTCCTCCACCACACCCTATATCCAATGCATTAGAAATATGATGTATTGGTACAAGCTCATTTATAGCATCCATCCACGACTTATCTGCTTTTCGAGTCGTATAAGTCATACGATTTTCATCCTTATGAAAATCAATCCCCATACTTAGCATCCCCTTTTTTGAACTGTTCTCAATTTTTAATTCTACACTATCGGTAATTACAGGAAAATTTAGAATTTTTTATCTATTTCTATAAGTTTTTATTATAGTTAAACTACTTTTGAAAAATCTGTACTGTACAACAAACATGCCACGTTTGTTAAACAAGAAAAAAGGCACGCTCCAGCGATCCTCATCCTTAACTCTTGCACCCGTTAGCTACTACTAAAAAGCAATCATTTTTATCATTTATATTTTTAAAGACATTTTAACGGTATTAAATATATGATTGAAAAAAGTTTCTTGAAATTCTTCAAGAAAGGTAAACCCATTATTCTTATAAAACATTTCTGCCTGCTCATTACCTTTTTCAACATATACGACTAATTCATCACCTTCTTGTAACTGGTTTATTACTTTTTTTAATAAAGCTTTGCCCATTCCTTTTTGCTGAAAATCAGGTAAAAGATAAATTGCAGAAAGATCATTCTCTCTCTCACTTCTATAAAGATTAGCAAATCCAACAAGCTCATTGTCAGTTTCTAAAACAAAGAAAAACGTAATTTTTAATTTATGATATAGCTGTTCCGTTGAATAATATTCATTTAAATACGCTTTTTGAACAGAAACAGGAAGGAGATTTTCATATGTTTTTGCCCAAGATTTTTTAGCAATTTGTTGAATTGCAGTAATATCTTCTATTTTTGCTAATCTAATATTTACACTCAACAGCAATTCACCACTCACTTCAAAAATTTAAGATTAACCTTATTTTCTATAAATTGCACAATGAATTGAATTCTTCTTTAAAATAAAAAATCCTTTTCCAACTAAACTGCCCCGATAGTACAAAAAAAAATGCAATACCCCTAAATAAGTATTGCAACCAGTAGTTTATGTCTCCAATAAAAATTGGGAAATGGGATTTTTTCGTTACCTCTGAAAAGTGAACGTTAGTTGTTTATCCTATTGATTAGAATAACGTTGTGACAGCTTTTTTTTATGTGACTGAAACACTTCTTCTAGGGGAATATTATACTTGTTAGCAATCAATATTAAATTACCTAATACATCTCCTAATTCTTCAGTTAACTCTTGTTTATTTTCCTCAAAAGAGCCCTTAACTTCATCAGGCCTATCCCTACCTATTTCAAGAGCTCTTATCGCTCGTGCAACTTCGCCAGTTTCTTCAGCTAAAAAACCAATTCGAATAAAAATGTCTAACTCAGACCAGCCTCTACTTTCATAATAATCCTTTACCCATTGTTGAAATTCTGTGACATTCATTATATCTAACCTCCATTCCATATTTTAAGTTTAACAAAAAAACAAAAATTTTGTATAATCTTTAATGGCGTTTATTTAGGAGGCGATATAATGAAAAGGTTAGCTGTATTTTGTGGATCAAGTAATGGAGCATCTGGAGTTTATATAGAAGGTGCAAAAAAACTTGGTAAAGAACTAGCTAAACGAAATATTGCACTTGTTTATGGTGGAGCGAGTGTTGGTGTTATGGGTGCTGTTGCAGATTCAGTTTTAAAAGAAGGAGGATATGTAATTGGTGTTATGCCAAGGTTTCTAGAGAATAGAGAGATATCCCATAAGAACTTGTCAGAGCTAATCATCGTAGATTCGATGCATGAAAGAAAAGCTAAAATGGCAGATCTAGCAGATGGATTTATCGTTTTACCTGGTGGGCCAGGGACATTAGAAGAGTTCTTTGAGATTTTTACGTGGGCTCAATTAGGACTTCATAATAAACCATGTGGTCTTCTAAATATAAATCATTATTATGACCCTCTTATCGCGTTATTTAATCATATGTCAGAAGAGCAGTTTTTACACGAAAAGTACCGTAATATGGCATTAGTTGATAATGAACCGAAAGGGATACTAGATAAATTCAATTCATATGAACCACCAACTGTAAAAACTTACATTACTGAAAAACAAACCTAATAATAAAAAACAGACCAAGTCACTGCTTTTGGTCTGTTTTCCTATTCAAAGTGCATTCCAAAAGGGTAATTACAAAGCCCGCAGTATTCCTTCTTTAGTAAAAAAAGCCCTTCTCAAATGAGGCTCATAAAAGTCATTCGCAAATTTAATAGATGGTTGTTTATCTCAATCCTTATAATAACAATCCAAAGAATCGAATAATTCATTATAAATTCTTTCATCGAATTTGTTTAAAGACCTTGCAAGACCTTAGCCTCTTCTACTCCACTGATGAATAACCCGAAGAATAAAATCTGGTAAATGGGGTTTATAGTAAAAAAATATTAGGACACGTTAGCATTTGGAGGAAAAGGGATAGAGGCTATCTCAACTTTATTATTAATTTATGTTGCTTTGAAATAATGTTTGATCAAAAACACCTGACAAACCTGTATTTATGGTAATAATAAGAATCCTTTTAAAAAAATTGATTAAAATGGATTCTTCTTCACAGATTTAAGTTTGATATTTATAAAAATATTTGATCATTTTCTACCTGTGTTGCTCCACAATCGCTCCCGATAATTGAATAAAGATCAGCTTCTATTAGCTGGTTTTGTTGTTTTTTGATTTCATTCTACTTTTTCTACTGTAAGGGTATTTATTTGGGCTGGAGCTGATTCCATAATCATTCCGTCATACCCTACTCTTACCCTATCACCTATTTGAAACGTTTCATTTGGATTTACGGCGAGATTAATGCTTATTTGCCCAAGCGTTTTTCCGTCTACTTCTGCTGCATCAATTATTGCACTATCTCCAGTAAATTCTTGAATCGTTCCCACGAAAGTTGCTTTAAAGTCTTTCTCCAGATTCTCTGAACCACAGGCAAACAGTAGACTAGCAACTACTATGGAACAGAATAGAATAATCTTATTACTCATTACGGCATACCTCCTTTAATACTCAGACGAGTACTGTTGAAGAAGTGTTACATTTTCCATTCCAGAGAATGGCCCTTATGAGGGAAAGCGCAATCCTTCCTAAAGAAATGCGCCCTATCGGAATAAGAATAATATATTTCTTTGTCTGCCTATTTTACATAATCAGATACTATAAGAACACTAAATTATTTTGTTTCTATACATTACCTTATTTACATTATGTCTTACGGTCTTATGACCGACTTTAGTACCTTTACCAATAGCTATAAGCATAACATCTAAATACCTTTCAGAAATATTTAAGATGTCTTTTAATTTCTTAGAATCATAGCCTGACATAGTAATTGTGCCAAAACCAGCTTCATTTGCTAACAAAATTAATGACATTGACGCAAGACTTACATCTCTAGTTAATTCTAGCTTTAGATCTTCTTTTGATTTATTTTCATAATATTTTATTGCAGCATTCGCTAGATAATCTCTTAGCGATTCATCAAAATAACCTGCTTTAAAGCCTTCTTCATGTATCTTAATAATATTTCCTTTGTCAAATGCCTGATAATCACCCAACATAACAATTAAAGTTGAAGCTTCTATCACTTGTTGTTGATTAAAAGCTATAGGCAGTAATAAATTTCTTAAGTCCGGATCATCAATAATTAAGTATCGAGTAGCTTGAATATTATTCCCATTAGGTGACTTACTTGCACTTTCAACTAGTGAGGATAGAATTTCTGAACTTATTTTATAACTTGAATCATAATGTCTAACTGAACGTCTTTTTTCCATAATATTTTTCACACTCATTATATCAACTCCGAAATTTTTATTTATTTATTGCGCCTTTAATTATAGTAAGCAATAATAAATAAGAAAATAACGCACAAAAATGTGGTATAGCCACTTTTAAGTGCCTATTTAGGAGAGAAAGCACATGGTTAACTATAATACTGGAATCAACATTTTTATGAACATTGCAGGTGGAAAATGGAAATGTTTAATACTCTTTTTCTTGAGTCAAAAATCAGTAAGGACAAAAGAGTTTTACGAATTAATACCTGGAATTACACAAAAAGTCTTAACAGATCAATTGAAACAGTTAGAAAGAGATGGACTTGTACGAAGAGAAATATTTAAAGAAGTACCACCAAAAGTAGAATACAGCTTAACTGATCTAGGAAGATCATTTGTACCAGTATTAAACACAATGTGTGAATGGGGTAACAAGTATGCAATTATAAAAGGTATAGATAAAGATCAACAAATTTGTTGTGATCATAACTAAACCTAAATTTCACCTAATGGTTCCCACTTATAATTGTAGCTTTGAAATAAAGTTTGATCAAAAGCACCTCACAAACCGGTATTTTACGATAAATAAAAAGAATCCATTTTGAAAAAAGATTGATCAAAATGGATTCTTATCTAGTAGGTTTAAATCTTGTTTTTATAAAAAAGTTTGATCATTTCTGTGATCCTTATTCCATTAAAGCGCCCTATTGTGGAAAATAATTAAGCTAATCTTATTGAATAGGTGCCTTTGAGTAAATCCTTATTTAAAAATTTTAAAATTCAAAAACAATATTATCCCCATTGGAGCATGGTATTTATTGTTTTCGACACTACTTTTTTTGATGAGAGGAATTCTATTCTATAAAAAAGTTAAAAATCTATTATTCCAGAGATTCTCATGATGTTCAATGATTGTTTTAGCTTCCAAAAGGTCACTGTTTAGGGTGGTAGTTAACCCTTTTTTCATAAATAATTTATATCCTAATCCATGAGCCATTCTAATAGTTGTATCTACACAATATTCAGTTTGTGCCCCACAAATTTCAAGTTTATTTATATTTAACTTTCTTAGTTGTTCATTCAAATCAGTCTTGTAAAAGGAATTTGCATGTGTTTTGTTGATATAGATATCTGTATCTTTAGCATCTAGTTCCGGAAACAATTGCCATTCTGGAGAATTAAAAACCAAATCACTATCATTATGTTGAACAAAAATAATAGGATTGTTTATTTCTCTAAACAAACGAATTCTTTGATTAACTCCATTTAATACATTCGCTAGTTTAAAAAGTGGAACATTTTTAGGCTGAACACCAATTTGCAAGTCAATAATTATTAGTGCTGTATTTTCCATAATTATTATTCTCCTCATATCTCTTTTAGAATTTATCTACTTACGATATCACAAAATTTTTATTTGTTCTAAGTAATTTTCTCGAAATATTAAGAAAAAGCACAACTCTTGATGAAGAATTGCGCCCTTTAATGGAAGATCGTTCAACAGTATTAAGAGCCTTCTAGTCACTTAACTATTACAGATAAGCCCCCTTTTGTTTAAGCAGAATACTTCACAAAACTTCTTTGAAACAAATGTTTATTGTAATATGGCAGTCAACGGATTACGTTGTTTAATCTCTTGTATTGATAGGTTTAAACTATAGTTCCCATGATCGAGAAGTTGATTAAGAAGAAGATTCAATTGATTTTGGGATTTAACTTTTATTTTTAAATGGTAACAGCCTTCTCCAGATACTCGGTGAGCTTCAACTACCTCTTTTCGATCTTTAATAAAACGAATAAAAGCAGCATGATTAGCTGTTTTCATATGAACAATGACAAACGCTGTATAAGAAAGCCCGAGTTTCATTTCATCGATTATTAGGGAGTAGGCTTTAATTACACCACTTTCCTCAAGTTTTTTAATACGATTCCCTACTGCTTGTCCAGTCATATGAATTTGTCCTCCCAAGTCCTTCCATTGAATACGTGAATTTTCGGTTAGTAACCGTAGAACCTGAAAATCAATTTGATCAATTTCCATAATAACTTCCTTTCACCGTGAAATTATTTGATATAAAAGTTTTTCATCAAAGTATCGATAAAAACCAAGATATTATTTATCATTTTATTATAATAAATTTTTTAATGAGGTGAAAAAAATGAGCACAGCTTTAATCATTGTCGATATTCAAAATGACTATTTTCCAAATGGAAAGATGGAATTAAGCAACCCCGTAAAAGCAGCCTCTAATGCTGCTAAAGTTCTTAAATGGTTTAGACAGAATAACAAAGATAATATTTTTCATGTCCAACATATTGCAAGTAATCCAGGTTTAGGCTTCTTTCTTCCAAATACGGAGGGAGTTCAACTAAATGAAACTGTTTTACCATTAGAACACGAAAGTATTATCATAAAACATGCACCTAACAGCTTTTTTAAAACCGAACTAGAGCGCAAATTAAGAGAAAAAAGAGTGACCAAGCTAGTGATTGTAGGTATGATGACGCATATGTGTATTGATGCCACAGTCAGAGGTGCTGTAGAGCTAGGCTTTGAAACTACTCTTATTGAAGATGCATGTGCGACAAGGGGATTATCCTATCAAGATAAGGTCGTGCCAGCTGAACAGGTTCATTTTGCGTTTGTCAGTGCACTTAATGGTATGTATGCCAACGTAATATCAACTGAGGATTTCCTGCAACAAGAAGCTAACACAATCTTGAAGAACAAATAATTCAATACAAATGGGGGGGTTTAAAAAGAATCTCCCTTTTTGCTGTTGTTTAAACTAATTAATAAGGTATCCTTCTTCAACTGCAACCGTTAGCTTAAGTGTAACTTCCCACAAATAATCTTTAATCAGGATATCTACTGTCCTTAATTCCTCAACAATATGGCCCTTAACATAAAGAAGGAGCCTAATTCTTGCTGCATAATTGCTCCCGATTGCTTAATAAGGTTTTATGGATTATCTTTTTCTTTTCCTAGAGAAAATCCTTCAAATAAACGCCCACCGTACGGATCCAAAACCTTATCTACTAATTGAACAACCTTATTTTTCTCACCTGTTTTATAAAAAACGTTAAAGGCTTCTACGAACTCTTCGGTAAATTTCTCATCATGTTGATTCAAAGCACGAATAATCCATTTCGAAGAGCCAACCCACTGACGATTAGTTCTTAATACAAATTCGTGAACAAGATCAGCTAATGTGTTAGTTATAAATATTTCTTCAGCTCGGTTATTACTTCCTAAAAAATCATCAAGTGCATCAGTTATAAAGTATCGCTTTGTACTAACAATTTCTTCAGACCATATTTCAGGTCCCTTCTTTAATATATCTTTCGCTTCTTTTTTTATAGATTCTAAGATTCCTTCATCTCTTAAAATAATCCCTTCAGAAATCATTCTTGACATAGAAGGCTTTGCAGCTTTGCAGTCCATTTCGATAAAGTATTTGTATGAAGTTAAATTATGGGCAAAAACCTCTATTGCCCATCCAAAGTCAAACATAGACTCTCTATATGATGAAGTAAGTCTTTTATCAAAAATGACAATATCAAGATCAGAAGTTTCTGTTGCCTCTCCCCTAACTACACTTCCTGCTAATAAAGCCCCTTGGCAATTTGAAAAGTGCTTATCAATAAATTGTTTCGCTGCTACAACTGGATCAAACCTTTTCATTCACTTCACCTCTAACAATCTTTTCATTTCCAATATAAATTCGTCAATAAAAAGAAAACCCCTATTTCAAGGGTAAATTTAATCCAACTTTATTTCAATATACTGCCCACTTGCTGCATTAAAAAGGCGTTTTTTCTTATTGAAGAAACGCGCCCTTTAGTTGAGTAGATAATTTTATACAAGGGGGATATTTGCCAAATATTTAGCAAGAAAAATGATATGTTTTTTAATCCTTTTGAAAAAACTTTTCCGTTTGTGGATAATTCTTAATAAATAATTCATTTGCTTTTTGAAGTTTATTCGAATACTCAAGGTAAGCCCTACTCAAAATTTTTAAATTTGTTATAAAAATCTCATAATATCCACTGCTTTGTTGGAAATCTAATAGCAATTGTTGCATTTTATATACAGGGGTTGACTTAAACTCTTCAGAATTACGGAATTTGATGTACTCCTCCATACTCTGTTTATTACTTACAATATAGCTGTCAATATCATCAATTGCATTCAGTAAATTAGTATTCATTTCTTTTAAGTCTTCCTGCTTTATATAAGAAGTGAGCTCTTCTAAATATTCACCTATTTCTTTGGTAATGTTTATATTATCCAAAAAGTTAACAATATTAGTAAAAGCCTCTTCTTTCTCGACACTATCAATTTTCTCATTTAAAAATTGACCGAAGTGGATAGACAAATAAATACCATAAGCACCTGGAAAAGACTGCACTAATTTTTCTTTGATTGTAAAAGAATTGTTGAGATTAGAGTTAATAAACTCTATACCTTTATCAATATTATAGTTTTCAATTAAGAGTTCAAGACATTTCTGTTGTTCAACTACCCTTTGCCTTTTTAAATCAATTAAATATTTATATTTCGATAATGTTAATGACTTATTGCTACTCTCAAAAACATCTTTTATTTCAGAAATACTTAATCCTAAATTTCTGAGAACAGATATTTCTTTTAATGTGGAAATATTCTTTTCACTATAATTTCTATATCCGTTTTCTCCAATCTTTGGATGGACCAATCCTTGTTTTTCGTAGTATTCTATTGCTTTTTTTGTTAGTGAACATTTTTTGCATACCTCGTTTATTAACAATGCTATCACCTCAAGAGAATAATAAGCTAACCCCCAAGGTGAGAGTCAACATAATTCTGAAATTAATAAGAATATTCCTCAGTTTGAGTACCTTATCTTGTTCAAGTATAAATCTTCACAATCACACTCTGGCCTTTAGCATAATTATCCAAATGAGTTTTTCAATTATCTGGTCCGATTGCAGAACAAAAAATCCTGCATATAAATACAGGAATTTTGATTAATCTTTTTTATAAATTATCGAACTTTTTCACAAATCATCAAACATTATTTTAAATCAACAATTACAATTTATCATAAATTTCATCCCTTACAATTGTTCCTTATTCAACTAACCTGCCCCTTATGTGACATAAGAAAGGAACAATACCATTAATCAAGTATGCCCCCGTTAGATGAAATAGAATTATTCACAATCTCCTACCTCCCCATTTCTGGATGGAAGCTTTCCTTGAGAGATGGTATGAATTGGAATGAAGCTAAAAAGCTTTATTGTTCTACTAACTTAATAGCTTCAACGTTTTTAGACTTAACACTATAATTTTGCTCTAGACTTTAATTCTCCAAATTGAGTAAATCTAATCTTTTCGCTATACTCCTGGGTTGCTCTTAATGTTAAACTCTCTTGCCTGTTTCTAAGACCTGTTGCGAATAGAAAGAATGAGTTTGCCTAACAAAATAAATCATTATTAGTACCTCATTCACTTCCTTGCTGCTTCTTCTTTTCCTTTGCAAAAATATAAAACAAGTACAGTCCAATGAGGCTATAAGTAATGAACATGCCAATGATTAGCTTACTTGATTCAGATAGCGCCGTTTGCTTAAGTAAAATATCTGGTAAGAACAGTGCGAGTAAAACAACTGGAATAATGATCGTTTTGCTCCATATGGAGAAGGCGATGATGAGTATGAATACAACGCTCCCCAACACAATACTGCCGATTTCTCCAAAGTTGACGATCGGTGTGTCTATCATAGTATCAAAAAATAGGACTAATAGATAAAACAGCATGCTAACGATGATTGGTAACGATAAGATGATTATTTCCTTTGTGACGGATGTCTGTTTTCTTGATGTATATTTAAATACAATGGAAACACCCATAATAAATAGCAAGGTATAAACAATCATTCCAATGATATTAAATAGACTATAAGCGAGTACTCCGTTATCAAGTAAATCTCCGAATATGGTAAAAGCAATCGGTCCCAGCAAGACAAGTGGAAAGTACTTTGCCCATGATGCAAGATCTGATTTCATTTCACCTGAAATACTCTCCATATAGGCACTTGGGGAGTCTCCTACAATTTGGTCAATCGATTTACCATTTGCTTCTGCTTCTATTAGATGATCTTCGAGTTCTGTAGTAATCTCCTTAATTTCGTTGAGGTTTTTTCCACTTGATAGTAAATAGATATGCAAGTCCTCAAGAAATTTTCTACTCTTCTGTGTTAATGCCATTTTTTCCACCTCCACTATTCCATTTCTTTTTTTAGGACGGCATTGACGCTTTTCTCTAGCTGTTGCCACCTCAGGATAAATTCTGCTAATGCCTGCTTGCCTTCTTTTGTAAGAGAATAGTATTTTCGCTGTGGTCCAGCTGTCGATGCTCTGCGAACAGAAGTGACTAATCCTTCTCTTTGCATGCGCATGAGTAGCGGATAGATCGTCCCTTCACTAACCGCATCAAAGCCATAATCACCTAGCCGTTCAGCCATTTCATAGCCATAGCACTCTTTACCATCAATAATCGCTAACAGACAGCCATCGATAATTCCCTTCATCATTTGTGTTTGCGACATTTCTTTTCCACCCATTTCACTATCTTGTTTTACAAGGTATAGGAACAGTATAAAATATACTATCTTGTAAAACAAGGGTTATAGTATTTATTTTTCAATAAAAGCGTCTCTAACTCAAACGTTTGTTAAACCATTACCCTTGTTCCCTCTATCTATACAGATATCAATTGGATATTATATTACAAAACTTGGGCTATCGTATCTAAATGAAAAATTAGGTCCTTCTGACATTTATTCATAACCAATAGAACGATACACTTTTAGTACGTTCAATTATTAAAGGAGATGAAGGATATGAATGGAAATAAAAAACGGTACCTCAGTTGGGCGATACTTCTGACTGCCATGCTTATGGCTCCAGGTGCAGCATTCGGACATGGTTATGTCGAGCAACAACCTTCTCGTGCCCTTTTATGTGCACAAGGTGTCAATGAAAATTGTGGCGGAGTTCAGTATGAACCACAATCAACCGAAACAACAAAAGGTTTTCCTGAAGCAGGTTTAGAAGATGGCCAATTTGCTTCTGCCAATGGGATATTTCCTGAATTGGACGAACAATCCGAAACGCGATGGGCAAAAGTCGATATGGATGCAGGGGAGCAAACATTTACATGGCATTTGACTGCTGCTCACTCAACAGCCAAATGGCATTATTACATAACAAAAGAAGATTGGGACCCTAATGCACCCTTAACACGAGATCAATTTGAATTAACCCCTTTCTTTGAAGAAAATGATCATGGGGCAGTCCCAGGCTCAACCGTTTCACATGAAGTAACCGTACCTGCGCGTGAAGGCTATCATGTGATCTTAGCTGTATGGGATGTGGCGAATACAAGCAATGCCTTTTATCATGTGATTGATGCCGAATTCTCTGGTGAAAGTAATATACCTACACCCGAACCTGATCCTGAGCCAATACCTGAATCGGAAGAACCAAGCACAGACCCAGAACCCGAAACGCCTATTGAAAGCGATACTTGGCAGACAGACACTATTTATGTAGAAGGGGATCGTGTAATTTATAACGGTTTAACATATGAGGCACAGTGGTGGACAAAAGGGGATCAACCTGGTATATCGAGTGTTTGGCAACTCATCAGCGAAGCGGAAAACCGTGAATGGAATAGCGAAGTCATTTACTATGGTGGTGACCAAGTACTGTTTAATGGGCAACTTTATAAGGCTAAATGGTGGTCAAAAGGAGACGTGCCAGGTGAATCTAGTGTCTGGGAAGAAATTTAAGTAGGTGAATAACTTATTGCTCTCCTAATTAGACAAGAGAAGTTGTGTGGACATTTCTCATTTGCCCACACTTCTTTTTTCATTTGGCGAAACCGCCTAGGTAGACATCTCATTCCTCTTATCTATCAGCTTACCACCGTCTCTCTTCCTTCATTATTGGAGGATCGTTATAATGAAAATGAAAAGACCATAAAGACTAACCACTATCCACGCCCACATTCTCCTAATTCCAGCTGTATATTGAAGACCTATACCCACGAGTATAAGTTCCCATATAAAGAATACTTCGAGTAAATGTAGCGGACTTGACACGTCACTGTTAAACAAATAACCAATACTTGTTATCTTAATTAAGCCATCACTACCAACTAGGGCTTGAATAATGACATTCAAGACATTACCAAAAGTCGTTACAATGACAATATATGTATACATGGAAAATAATTGTGTAAAGGTTGCACCTGTTTTGACCACTTTTGTTATGACCCAAATTATTAAGCTCACTACTGTTATAAAAAATATGGGACCAAATAAACTGGCAATAGAGATTGGTACGATACTTAGCCACATACCTCCCATTTCACCCAAACCGACTTCAGAAAATATACTGGGTTCTACGTAAAATGCACCGAAAAACATATGAATAAAGGATAAAATAAAGACGATAAATAAGGCACTTTTCACCTTTGGTGTTTGCTTTAACTGTTTAAAGAGCATAGACGGCTCTGATACTAGTGCTTTTAAATCGTTCCACATCACGGTTCCTCCTCTAACAAAAAGAAGTGCAGCTTATCTACTACACTTCTTCTAATTATTCATAACGCAATGATTCAATAGGGTCGAGCTTTGATGCTTTACTTGCAGGTAATATCCCAAAGATGACACCGATTAGCATAGAGAATAGCATGCCCCCAGCAATAACTTGCCAACTCATGAGAGACGGCCATCCCGCAAATAGACTAATTAATGTTGTCACACCCCAACCAAGCAGAATACCGACTACACCACCAATGAAAGTAAGTGTAATTGACTCTATGAGGAATTGAGTTAATACTTGCTGTCTCGTTGCGCCTAACGCTTTTCTTATGCCAATTTCACGCGTACGCTCTGTGACAGAGACAAGCATGATATTCATGACGCCAATTCCACCGACAAATAATGAGATCCCGGCAATACTACCAATAATCATCGTCATAATTGTTGTGACCTGACCGAGTCCTTCAGCGATTTCTTCCATATTTAACACTTGGTATGCTTCTTCCGTGTTATAGCGACTGTTCATTAGAGAGACTGCTTTCTCTCCTGCCTGCTGTAGATCATCTGCCGAATCAGTCTGTAATGTCACTTGCGATATATCACTACTGCCATAAATCGTTAACCAAGTCGAACTAGGCAAGTATACTTCCATACTACCGAAGGAGAAAATCCCTGTTGGTTTTTCTAGCACACCAATAATTTCAACCGGTTGAGCACCAAGGCGAATCACCTCACCCACTGCTGCTTCTCCTTCAAATAGCTCTTCCTGAAGTGATTGACTAACAATAACAGCCCGTTTTCCACTTAAGAAATCTGCTGTTGTAAAACCTCTTCCATCTGATAGATTTAACGGGTTCAATTGAAAATAAGATTCGTTAATCCCCATTAAAGTTGCTTCTATCTGCTGATCTCGAAACTGGACAGGGCCGAATTCTAAGCTTGACGCAACGACCCTTTTCACTTCATCAATTTCCTCTAAAGCGCGAATATCCTCTTGTGAAAAAGCCGAGGCATACAATGCATTAGGATTGGCCATTATCTCTTCATCTGACGGTTGATAAAATAAATCAACCGTATTTCCCGGGCCTGTGAGTTGCGATTTCAACATGGCTTCCCCGCCCTGGCCAATAGCAACAACAATAATAACAGAGCCAACACCGATAATGATCCCTATCATTGTAAGAATGGAACGCAGCTTATGTGCCATTAACGAACTAAGTGCCATTTTTATACTTTCAAGAAGGCTCAAAGTCATCGCCTCCCTACTTGGCGCTCATTTTCGACAATGATACCATCGCGGACGAGAATTCTACGACTCGCATAAGCGGCGATTTCCGGTTCATGTGTTACCGTTACAATCGTAGTACCTTCTTTATTTAGTTGGGTAAAAAGCTCCATAATATTTTCACTCGTTTTTGTATCGAGCGCGCCAGTTGGTTCATCAGCCAAGATCAACTTCGGTTCGTTCACAAGTGCTCGAGCGATGGCTACCCGTTGCTTCTGTCCGCCTGATAACAAACTCGGAAGCTGTTCCATCCGGTCTTCTAAACCCACCTTAATGAGCGCCCGCTCAGCTTTAGCCATTCTTTCCTTTTTATTCAGACCACTATAGATCATCGGAAGTTCAACATTTTTTAAAGCCGTCAGCCTTGGTAGTAAGTGAAATTGTTGAAAGACAAAACCAATGGACCGATTTCTAATTTTCGCTAGTTCCACTTCAGAATATTGCGATATATCTTCACCGTCTAGTTGATAGGTTCCATTCGTCGGTCGGTCTAGACAACCAATAATATTCATTAATGTCGATTTTCCAGAACCAGACGGTCCCATAATTGCGAGTGACTCTCCATTTTCAATCGTTAAGTCAATGCTTTGTAAAATATCGACCATTTCATCGCCTATCTGATAAGATTTTGTGATTTCTCGTAAATGAATCATTCGACTTCCACTTCCAAGCCATCACTCAATTCATCAGAAGGATTAGTAATCACATCATCTTCAGCTGTTAAACCATCTAATATCTCTATCTTTTCACCAGTGGCAACGCCTACACTCACGTCTTGACGATGAGCTTTTCCATCTCTTAAAAGATATACATAAGATTCACCATCCGCAGATAACACAGACTCAGATGGGACAGTAAGTGCCTTCTTACTACTTGTCTCCACTTCAATAATTAATTGGAATCCTGTGCGCAATTCAGTTATATCATCTTCAATTTCAACTGTCATTCCATATTGCGCTGGGGTCGCTTCACCAGCGACAGACTGGCTGTTTTCATCTGGCATTAAACCGATGAAATTAACCTTCCCCTTCCATTCTTTATCAGGTAATACATCTGTGCGAATTGTCGCTTTCATCTCTTTCTCGACCTTTAAAGACTCAAATTCTGATAAAACACCTCGGGCTACCATTTCATCCGTATTACCAATATGGATGACTGGCTGCTGAGTCATTGGATCCGTTGGTTGGTCTTCATTCACTTGTAAAATTGTTCCGTCTAATTTACTTTTTATCTCTAAATCTTTTTGTTGTGCTTCAATTTCTTTCTTTTCTAGAAGTAACTGACGAACATCTAAATTTGCCATTCTTAAATCTAATTGCAGCTGATCTCTTTCCGGTGCTATTTGCTTAGCGGCTTCTTTTTTGCCGACTTGATCACGCAATTCATTTTCTTGGTCTGAGAGTCGATCTAATTGTTTGTCCACTTGATTGATTCGTAAATAACCAGATTCAATCTGTAAACTCAACCTTTCAAGCTCCATCGCCACTCGTGTATCATCATACTTGGCGACAGCTGTACCTTTTTCAACAGCATCGCCTTCCTTTACAAGGATTTCAGCAATTTCTTCGCCTTCTACACCAGGATACACTTTCTGTTCATTTTTCAAAGATAATGTACCTGGCACAATTAACGTATCTGTAATTACTTCATTCTCAGCATTTGCAGTCGTTACAGAAGGTCCTTTCGCAAAAGCTTGATGATAGACGCTAGCGCCTATCATCACCAAAACTACACTTACCACTCCAACAATGATCCAAGTTTTTTTCTTCATATTTATCTTAGACCGCCGTAGAAGTAACTAAAGCGAAAATCATACTAATAATAAAGAAGGCAATGGCCACACCGTATGCAACACCTTTACTTAATCCCGCCACTTTATGCAAACCTAAACCGACAAGGATTGTTTGCCAGATGGAGAAAACTTCAATACTCGCCCAAACACTCGTAGCTTCTGCATTTAATACAGATGCTAAACTCGTCACATTTAACTCTGGGTTGCCACCAATTATCATACGAATGACACCATTCAAGATGAGTCCAATGACACTGATAACCAGAATGTATGTATTCATTGAGAAAAGCTGCTTAAATGACACATCAGAACTGGCAATTTTACAAATTAATAGATAAATAGCTGAAGAAATTAATACCGTAAAAATGGGTGTAATGATGCCCATAATTACAAACCCAATCAGTGAAATCATATACACCATGTCTTGCTCAGCTGAAGATAACTCATCAATTCCAAGATAAGCCGGGTCCATCGATAAAGCCATAATAATCATACCGACCGTAAATAATAAAGTTACGAATAATAGTGGTACCCAAATTTTTGGACGTTGCTTAATCCGCTCAAATTGCTCTGATGGATTGGCAATCATCCCAAACAAACGTGGTTTCTTTGGCTCCTCCACCTCATGCTTTAATTCAGCTTCCATAAAAAAATCTCCCCTTTTTATAAACTTGCTACAATAATGTATACGTGGTGGCAATTGTAAAGTTTCATTTTTTTGGTAAATAATTTTATTAAAGACGCTGAATACTATCCGATGTTTCGCTCATATCATTAGCAAAGAAATAAAATTGAATAGAAGGAGATTGAAATGGGAGTGGAAGATAAAAGAGAACACTTAAAAGAAGAGCCATTTAGTTTTCAAATAATGAAAAATCAATCAGTTGTGATTTCCTACAACCATAAAGTCATAAAAACAATCAATGGAAAAGAAGCGGCGAAGTTCATAAATAAGATGGAGAACGAAGAGGGCAACATTCAATTATTGTTGGCAAAACTCACTGGTAACTTTAAGCGAGGAAATGAAAGGTTGAGTAAGGAGCATCCAAAACAGCAGTAGGGAAATGCCCTTTTTAGGGTGCCTGATGACATGTTTCATCAGGCACTCTATTTGAAGGTGAAGCTTACTAATATAGAAAAGCTTGATTCGAGTACATGAGTTTTTTGTGGCGCTCTTATTTTTCATGCCTAATTTGAGACCGCCGTATCTAGTTTTACGATGGCCTCAATGTGCCATTCTGATTTGAGAGACCGCAATTCACTTCCATGCGACACTCTTAAAGCGGATCCCTCGTTCAAGAGCAATGTTTCACATTTTTATATAAAGACATTTAACCTCATTATTGCTCATCATAGTATTCCCCGGCAGTTTGCTCAGCATTAAATGTCCAATTTACGCGAAGTTGATCACCTTGAAATTGATTTTGATCTTGTCCATTATCAACAAATTCGAATAACACAAACATTTTTTCTTTCTCCCCTGCTAGGATACCATCGGGTATTTGTCCACCGCCAACGAATGTATCGATAGCCGTTAAGTCTGGCTCTGTATTCGATAATTCTGCCAATGTAGTTTCGACAACAGGGACTGTTGCGCTGCTTGTATTATACATAATCGTTACTTTGATATGGTCAGCGAAATCTTCTACATTATCCCCATTTGCATCCACTACAGAGTAATCTGTTTGTAGCAGAACTTTATGAATATCTAATGTACCATTATTCTCTAAAGTGAATTCTCGATAGATTTCATCACCTGGCTTGATATTATCAATATTCACAACAAAATCCGGATTTACAGCTAAATCTAGTGTTCCTGCTGCAAAAGTATTTTCAGTGGCAAAACTATCACTAAAATAAGCATAAGTGCCTCCGGTAATTAATGATAATCCAAGTGCAGCTGTCATCAGATTCTTTTTTGTTAACTTAAAATTTAATCCCATGTAAACATTCCTCCTAATATATGTTTCACTTCCCCTTGGTAGAGAAGAGAATTACTGCGTATATACCTCTTTTGGTTTTCTCTCCCCTGGTTGCACAAAGGCAGAGAAGAGTAAAATGATGCCTGGAATAATCATTAATAATGCGGCTCCTGCTTTTGTTTGTGCGGTATGCAGAACATAGCCCAGATAGGGGATAGTCACACCTGCATATTTCCCAACCACATGATGTGCTGGGACTTCCCATCTATCAACAGCGTCATTATTATCTCCTTTAGTCTTATACGTAATTGCCCCACCTTTTAAAGATGTTTCTACTATTCTATGTGTGATAAGGATCTCATCAAGTTTGAAAGTAATAATATCTCCTTTTTGATAGGTTTGATTTTCTTCTGTTCTGTTAATCGCTATCACTGAACCTGTTTTAAATAATGGCTCCATTGATCCAGAAAGCACTGTTTTAACCTGGTATCCAAAGAGATTGGGTTCATTACCAGTGAATCGAGCAAAAAGCATGATAAATAATAAAACACAGATAAGCAGAAATAGTAGATTACCAATTAAGCGCAGTGTCCATTTTGCTAGACTTAACAATATGAATGACTCTCCTTTCATAAAACTTCATCGTTTTTCTCTGCTACCAATAATATAACTGAAATATCTGAAAAATAAATTGGGTTATTTTTATCTGTAATTAGACCTAACAAAGCGTGCGATTCCTATAGAAAATGATAGAGTTGAGAGTCCAAAGTCGCGTTTTATTAACCCAATCGCTTACATATTGACGCAGCATTAAGTTTTCAGAATAATTGTAATTGTTTACAGAAAATGAATATGAGGTGATTGTTTTGAAGAAGAAAAATTTTACTAAGAAAGTGATTTTACCCACTGCATTAGCCTTGTCCGTCACATTCACGGGGTTTTCTCCATTGTCCACATATGCAGCGATTCAAACAGAGACCAATGAAGTCATCTGGCAAGCACCGAAAGGATTAAATAAAGAGGAGGTTGTACAGGCTTATTTACAGGACCAATTAAAAGATCAGCCCCAACCTAAAGCACGTTCAAGTAAAAAGAATGTGAATCAATTTAAAATCATTGATGAACAGGTTGATAAACAAATAGGAACGACTCATATGAAAACCGTTGAACAAATTAACGGGGTCCCAGTTTACGGCTCAGGCCAAACAATTTCACTAGATGAGGACTTAAATGTTTATGCTTCTATCGGAGAAGTAAATAACGAGTTAGTGAAGGTAAATATAAATACAACACCTACTATTACTGAAGAAGAGGCTGAGTCTCAGGCGAAAGCTGCGATAGAAAATGAAATTGGTGCGATAAAAGATTATGATGGCATTGAAACAGATCTGATGGTATTTCCAAAGAATGATGAATACCATCTGACCTATTTAGTAAAAGCCTCTACTTCTATTCCTGAGCCTGGTTACTTCCATTATTTTATTGATGCGCATACGGGTGAAGTACAACATCACTTTAATGCTCTTCATTCTGCGGAGCCGGAAACAGAAACTGTCAGTGCTCGTGGATTAGACTTATTAGGAAAAATGCAAAATTTCAATGCGACAAAGAATATTGAAACGGGTAAAACCCATTTATATTCATTAGAAACTGTCAAAAATCGTTCAGTACCTATTCATACGTATGATGCACAAAGAATGGGTGAAACGCCTTTTATCCTTTTATCTGCCTTACTAGGATTTACAGGATTTGAAGTAGAGACAGCGTCTAACTTCTTCTACGATCCAGCAGCTATTTCTGCCCAACAAAACTCGATAAAGGTAAACAAATACTATCAAAACGTACATGATCGTAATAGCTTAGATAACGATGGTATGAAGATTATTAGCACCGTGCACATTGGTGAAAAGTGGAATAACGCAGCGTGGAACGGGAAACAAATGCTTTATGGAGACGGTGATGGTTCATACTTCAGTTCACTAGCAGGGGCACTTGATGTTGCAGGACATGAAATGACACATGGCGTGATAACAAATACAGCTAATTTAACGTATGAAGGTGAATCAGGCGCACTAAATGAATCCATTGCTGATATTTTCGGTGTGTTAGCTGAGAATCATTCCAAAGCCGAAGAAGATAAAAATTGGGTAATAGGTGAAGATGTATACACTCCTAATATCCCAGGCGATGGAGGGCTTCGCTCCCTAGAGAACCCGAAAGACAATTCCCTTCACCCGAACTATGGGATGAAAGATAATGCATATCCTGACCATTATGATGATCGCTATTTAGGAGAGTTAGATAAAGGTGGCGTCCATATTAATAGTAGCATTAACAATAAAGCAGCCTACCTTATTGCAGAGGGTGGAGATCATTACGGTACGACAGTTAATGGAATAGGATCAGATAAATTAGGCAAAATTCTTTATAAAGCATTAACAGTCTATTTAGTGCCATCATCTAATTTTTCCGAGATGAGAGAAGCTATGGTGCAATCTGCACGTGATTTATATCCTGATAGAAATGGAGAACCTTCCGCTGAAACAGCTGCTGTAATGGCTGCTTACGATTCAATTGGAGTACTAGAATAATTATTGAATCTTGTAAGCTGAGTGGTAATCATAACGAACAAACACTATGAATAATAGTCTTTGTTCGTTTTTTTATGAAAATGGCTAGCGTTTAAAATCCGTTATGCCTTAGGGCCTTTTTAGGTTCCCACTCATATTTTTGGGTTTTTCTGATTTATGGACTAAACCTACGAATAGCTCACACAACCTCTTTTTCTGGATTTTATTTCCATATTCAGAAATTCAAATGACGTGCAAAACGCTTTTGCTCGGCTTTCATTTCGGTTTTTTCCTCTAAGTGACCAGTCTTTTTTCTGTCTTTTCTGCGTATACGTCTCTTGCAAACAGTTCGCTACAAGAATCCTCATCATTTATTATAGAATAATTAGGAGAAAATCAAGTTGTACCAATTAGAGTATGACATTGAAAGGCTAGAGATAGAAACCTTTTTCGGATATCTAGCTATTTTTATCATTTGCTTTAACCATGTTGATATGATAAACCTTAATTATTCGTGGGCTTTTTTTCATTACATTCTATCTTCAGTTAGTAAGGTGGCTTTTTTTATGAACACTAGTGAAATTGCTAAATTATCTAAGGTCCATCCAAATACAGTACGACTTTATGAAGAATGGCAGTTTATTTCGCCTGTACCAAGAAAACCAAATGGTTACAGAGTTTATTCTGAACTTCATCTTAAGCAAATGGAAATCTCTAGACTTGCTTTTAAACAAGAATTTATACAGAATAACCTTCGCAAAAAGGCAACAGAAATTGTTAGACTTAGTGGCCGCGAACAGTTCAAGGATAGTTTACGAGCAGCAGAATCCTATTTAACCTATTTGCAAACAGAATATGAGTTTGCTTTAAAAGCAATTGAGACGGTGAAAAATTTATTACAAAACAAATCGATTACAGGTGAAACTTACTCCCACAAGTCCGTTGCTTCTATGCTTCAGTTAACGGAAGAAACATTACGGAATTGGGAACGGAATCATTTGTATACTATTAAAAGAAATACGCAAAATCGAAGAATTTATACAGATCGTGATATTCAAAAATTACTTGTAATACGCGCGTTACGCAGCGCACATTTCTCGATTACTAGCATTGCAAATTTATTTCAAGAAATGGAACAATCGAAAAAAAACACAGATATCCTGCAAATTTTACAAACGCCCAACTTTTCTTCGGATTTTTTTCATGTAACAGACGATTTAATGAATCAATTAAAGATAGCGATGGATGATCTGAAAACAATCATCGCTATCTTAACAGAACTACAATAATGGTGATGGTGCTTCTTTATCTACCAATACGGTTAATTCATGCATTGCTCTTGTTGAGGCTATATACATTAGCCCACGATCAAATTCGGTTCTATAATTGGTTTCATTTACAAAAGGTACGATAACAACATCAAATTCAAGACCTTTCGCATACTGAATCGTCGTTAAAACTAGACCTGTTTCAAACTTTCCCGTTTGGCCATCCAGTACTGTAAATGGTATGTTTAAACGTTCCTGCAAGATCTGTAAGTCTTTCTCCCCCTTACAGATAATGGCCGTAGTTCGATAATCATTCATCGCAATTTCATGAATCTGTTTCAGCATCTGTTCAAATGTTAAATACATACATTCTTTTGGTTCTTCCCCGTGTCTTGCAATTGGATGAATTTCCCCATTATGCATGAATTTTTTTGCATACAATGCAATTTCATATGATGACCGATAGCTGGTTGTTAATTCTACATATTCTAGATTATTAAACATGGCTTCAAATGCCTCTTTTGATATCGTTTCATATGGTAAGATAGCCTGACTAAAATCACCAATGATTGTTCGCTTACACGTAAACACTTTAGAAAGTACAGCATATTGGATTGGTGTATAATCTTGCATTTCATCTAGTACAAAATGCTGTACGAGCTCATACTGCTTGATACCTTTAAAATAAAACTGTACAAATAGATAAGGGTATACATCATTAAATTCAAAATGTTTTTTCGAAAACTTAAAAGAGTTTTGCCCCTGTGTTTCGATAAAAGAACGATAAATCTCTAACGGTGAAGAAAACAAGAGTCGTTTTTTCAGACGCTTTATGATTTCACTTTTATTCGGTATTTTCCCTTCTCTATCCCACTTAGATTTAAGCGCTTGAATGATATCATCTGCCATAAGTTCTAAACGTGTAACAATCGGCTCACTTCGATATTGAAGGAAGCGCCCTTGTAAATAATCAGCTTGTAGCACTACACCAGCAATGGAGATATTTTCGTTTTTAAGAAGCCTTGAGTCTAAGTTAAATAAAAAGGATTGAAGCTTTTGAACAAATGAATAATTCCCTTTCATTTTTGCACGTAAAGCCAGCTCCCCATTTGGATTCGATAGAATCTCTTTTGTTTCTCCCTCAAATGATCTAAAAGTTACACCAGCTGGTAATAAGTTTTCCGTAAGCTCGTCCAATGTAAAGGAGCGAATTGGCTCTTCACCTAGCTCGGGTAAGACGGTAGAGATATAGTCACCGAATACTTTGTTCGGCGACAAAATAAAAATACGTTCTGCTCGTAACGTATCACGGAATTTATATAAATAATAAGCTATGCGGTGCAAAGCAACAGCTGTTTTTCCAGAACCAGCAACTCCTTGAATGATGACATTATACGCTGATTCATTCCTTACTATTTTATTTTGTTCTCGTTGAATCGAAGTGACGATTGTTCTCATCTTATCATTTGTATGCTGATTTAATGTTTGCTGTAGAACTTGATCTTGTATTGTTAATGAGCTATCAAGCACATATTGGAGTTTAGAATTTTCTATTTTAATCTGACGTTTCTTAATAAGTTCTCCGTCAAACTGCTGATCCATCGCAATATAATAGGCCTCACCGATTTCAAATTCATAGTACATATTACAAATAGGGGCGCGCCAATCATAGATAATTTGTGTGCCTTCTTCATCGGCAAAACCGAAGCGCCCAATATAAAACGTCTCTGCCTCACTAGGATGGTCACCATGATATAAAAAATCAAATCGTCCGAAGTATGGGGATTCTATAAGCTTTCTTACCTGCTCACGTTCCACCACTCGTGCGAACCCATGTTTGTCTATCATACTTAAAGTTTGCTGGTAGTCATACACCTGGAATTTATCGAGTTCATTTTTATATTCAACCATATATTTTTGTAATTCCTTAAAATTGTGGTCTTGATCAATAATGTTTGATGAAAGCTTTTTATAGGCCTTTGTTAATTCATTTATAGTTTTTTCAAGATAAATAAATTCGCTTGTCTCCATCACAAAATTCCCTCCTTTTCAAGTGTATCACCAACTATAACAAATAGATTCTCGCTGGTGTTTAAGTGGAGGGTTGTATTTTTATTTCGGTCTTAAGAAGAATAGCGAGAGAAATAATTACAGAGTATTAAAAATAATATACCAATTCAATAAATCTATATTACAATTGTATACATTAATAATTAAATAGATCTAGGGGGTAAGTACCATTGTCAGTAGGCCATATTATTAAATTTTATAGAGAAAAAGAAGGTATGACTCAATCACAATTAGGTGACGGTATTTGTACCGCAACACATGTGAGTAAAATTGAGAATGGTAAAACAGATTATTCATTAGAAATTATTCAATTGTTTTCGCAAAAGTTACAAATTGATTTACAAAAAGAAAGTGAAAAGTTCGAGGAAATCGAAAAAACATTGCATTCTTTCAATGAAGCTTTGATTTTGAATAAGATTAAACAGGTAGAGTCTTACCGAAGAATTTTAAATAATATACCATACTTACTATCTACTAAGTATGCCTATTTTTATCAACTGGTAATGTTACGATATTGGTTCGTAAAGGAGGAGAAGAAGGAGATCGATGCCCTCTTAGGTTCTTTAGACAAGGTAGAAGCATGGATGAATCCTTATGAAAAAAACTTTTTACTTCATATGAAAGGATGGCATCTCATCCGCTATTCTTCTAAAAAAGATGATCATTATGAAGCCATCGCTATTTTCAATAAAATCCAGATTGCCTATTACCCAAATGAGGAATTCTATTATCATTTAGCACTTGGTTATCAATATGTAGGCAGACAAGTAATGGCATACATGTATGCAGAAAAGGCATTAAAATACTTTAAAGAAATCAATAATTACGCTGATGCAATTAAGGCGGAGTCCTTGTTGTTATTACACATATCTGAAGATCCTTATGTCGATGTGAAACCTATGTATAACCGATTAATTTATGCGTGTGAATTAATTAATGATAATGACAAAAAAGGGATGTTACTGAACAATCTTGGAAACACGCTTCTCAAAAGAAATGAATATAATGAAGCTTATCAATACCTGAAGGAGTCTATACGCCTATGTAATAAAAAAGGTAAAGTCTACATTCATCGACTTTTCAATTATATTCTCGTTGCAGTTGAAGGCCATTTAAGTAGTAAAAAAACCTTAAGAAAAAATATTATCGAAGGACAAAGAATAGCACTAGAACTAGAAGAAGAAGTCTTTATACACCTTTTTAAATTATTGGAGTATAAATTAGAAGATGAACAAGACAAATACCAACTATACTTAGCAGAAAAGGCATTCCCATATTTCAAAGAACATCAACACTTTGCCTTAATGAAATCATCTTTGAAGGAACTAGTCGAGATGAATCAAATGAATTCTTCCCCTCAGTTAACAAGTGAATTATTAGGAGAAGCTGTTCAGCTTATATAATTTACAACTGGCACTATATAAAAAGTTTCATCCCCTGGTATCTTATCAAGCTGCGCGACAAGCAAGAGATTGAAAGTTTTAATAAACAAAGGAAAATGAAGTATTTTAAACGAATACCTAAAAAGATAAAAATATACAACACTTCTATTCCATATAGATAAATTTGTAGAAAGTGAGCCCCCCATTATCTTTCTATTGTTCGAAAGGAGTTTGAAGCATTCTTGAATAATCCAATTTGATTTACCCCTAAAAATCCAACTATAGACGAACAAACTTGGGGGAAATAATCATGTTTCGAAACAAAAATTTTGCTTTATTAGTATCCGGGCAGTCTCTTGCGAATATGGGGGATATTCTTTATATTACATCAATCATTAGTATGATATATCAATGGACAGGGTCAAGCTTTTATACAGCATTTGTCCCTTTTACGATAACATCAGCTATGTTTCTATCAAGTTTACTTTCACCGCTTGCGATGAATCGTTGGAACTTAAAATGGCTACTCACCTTTTCACAAGTTGGGAAAACGATCATTATTATCCTACTCACCCTACTTGTAACTGAAATGGTTGCTGTACCGTTTATCATTGTCTTTTTACTCATTGCTGGCATCGGGTTGCTCGATGGCTGTGCGAATCCGATTAGCCAAACATTGATTCCTCATTATGTTAATAGTGAACAATTAGTGAAAGCAAATGGGTTTTTCGATACGATTACACAAATCATTCAAGCTGGCATGTGGTTCATCAGTAGTTTGTTGCTCATTCGTATTGGCAACAACAACTTATTGTGGGTAGTGATTGGTTTATTCTTCTTATCTAGTTGTTTACTTTCTTTTTTAAACAGCGTACAAAGCTCAAACGAAAAACAACCGTCTCCGTTTGCCGAAATGAAAGAAGGTTGGCACATCCTGTATCGAACACCGATATTGCGAAAAATGGCCTATATTGAAGGGCTTGATTCCATCGCTGCTACAGTATGGATCGCTGCTATTCTCTATGTATTTGTGAGTGAAAGGCTACAAGCCGACCATCAATGGTGGGGCTGGATAAATGGCGCTTTTTTCCTTGGGCTCATTCTCGGCAGTCTGTATTGTATGAAGTATGCAAAACTAGTAGAAAACAAAATAAGAAAGGTGTTTATGCTCGGGGCCATCGGAGCGTTTTTTAGTACTTTCTTATTCGCTTTTAATACGCTACCCGTTCTTGCACTTATCCTTGCCTTTTCATTTGGTGCTTCTATGCAAATAAAAGGCATACCGCAACATACAATGATTCAAACGAGTGTGTCACTTACACAGTTATCAAAGGTCTACGCCGCACTAGGCGCTTTGGGCACAGGTATTTTCGCCCTTTCCTCTTTACTGATGGGATGGCTCGCTGAAACATTCAATGTTCAGCTTGTTTTTCTCCTATCTGCCGCTTTAATGGCCGTGATAAATATTTTAATAAAAGTTAATCAACAGGTTTTTGTTAAAGGAAATGTGAAACAAACGTAAATGATGAAATGAAAACTTCCCATTAATCGTAAGGGAGGTTTTCTTCTTTTTTTAACTGTAATAGAACGAGAGATTTGACCAAAATTTAATAATTATTTTAAACCATAACCGCTTGTACAAATAAAGCAAAGACAACAAATAAATGAACAACCGCCAATATCCCAATGTATAAACCATTTACCGGAAATAGTAATAAGTGAATCAAAATAAGTAAAAAACACTCCACTGCAAACAAGATAATAGTCAGCCCGACTCGATTGGCTAGCTTCTTTTCATTCCTTACTCTTCCCTCTTTATAACCAGCGATAAAACTGACACTACCCTTACGTTGAATTAATACACCAATGACCACTAAAATACTACAAAGGAATACAGCAAGAATGATCTCCACCAACCTATGTGACCTCCTACCTTCTATCTATTTTTTTAAAAAATGTATAGGAAAAAGTTTAATTCATGATAAATGAGCCTAAATAGAAACTATATATTTTTGCTAGGGAGTGTGCATATATCGTGTTTGACCTTTTTGATTGGCTTAGACTTTTATTATCTGCCATTATCATTTTGCCTTTAACAACAATCGTTCGAGAGTTTGGGTATTACCTAGCAGCGACCATTTTAGGGAGCAAAGAAAAGAAACTAGTGATTGGAAGTGGGCCGGTATTATTTAAAATACCTACTATTGAAGTGAGAAGATACTTCTTTATGAATAGCTGGATGGAGTATGAAGAATTAAATCCGAGCGGGCGCTTTTGGCACGGGTTCATATATGCTTCTCCTATTTTAACGACAGGTGGTTGCGCGATTATTGCTAATTCGCTTGTATTAGAAGGGATCTTACCAAATAATATTTTCTGGCAAACATTTATCTTTTATTGCTTTTATTATGTATTTTTTGATATTGTCCCTGTTTATTTGCCAGATGGGCAACCTACTAACGGTCGGGCAATTTTTGACCTCATTTATTACGGTGAGCGCTCCGATTATTTAAGACAGAAAAATAGCCAAAGTAATGAGCAACGAGCTTACACCGATGAACAAGAAGAAACAATGGAGAATAGGGATCGAGATGAAAAAGAACATAGTGACCATACCCAGCCTAAATAATTTCTTTAAGCTGAGGCTGAATCTATCTCACTGTTTTCTTCACGTTTACTTAGTTGATGATAAAAAATATTAGTCGCCGGAAAATAAATCACAGCACCCATTACCAAAAATATAATGAGTTGGATAACCTTTTCTTCTTTCAATAAATGTTCTGTATGATAAACAAATTGTAATTGCTCGTTCAATGAAATGGGAGAGGTAAATATCGTTAAAATAAAACCTAAAATAACGAAAATGCCATAAATATTTAAAACAAACCTTATTGTGATTTCTTTTTTACCATATACGATTACCTGCTGTTCCTGTGATCTTGCGCCCATTTAACCTCCCCTTTCATTAAATCCTGATCAACACTAGAAAGAATATAAAAAAGCATATCGGTAAAAGAAAACTTAAAAGCGCTGTCTTCGTTTGATAGTTTTCCTGCTTCCTTTTTAACAAACGATCGATAACAAAAAACAACCATGCGGCAATTAAACTAATATGTAGGAGAACGAGTCCAAATATAGTATGGAAGAGAAAGGTAAGGAAGATAACTATCTTATTTTTCTTTTTAGCAAGTAAACTGGCAAGCCAATCACTAACGAGGGAAGTCGCTATTCCATAGATATAAATGACTGGAAGACTATACATCATAACAAACCCAAGAAATTCTATGAAATAGGAATGATCTCCTACTGTAGAAATGAGAGTTAAGGTTAGTGGATAAAGCACGCTTGTAATGGAAGCCGCAATCAATTTTCGTCGAAACATATTGCCACCTCTCATTCAATTGGTCCCATTAATTATAACATAATTTTGAAAACTATATGAATTTTACCATTATGAACTTGCGATTCGATTAAGCTTTTTCAATCCTGATTGTTCAAACTCATTGGCTTCCGTCTTTAATCGGTTGATGTCATCCTGTTGATCTAATCCCGTTTCTAAAACTTCTTTCTCTAATTGATGTACCTCCGCCTTTAATGAGAAAGCTGTAGAGAGGTCGGCACTCGCCCCTTCAAATACGGATAACATACTTTCAGTTAGATTTTCAGGTGGCGGATATTGGCTGTATAAACTTGATAGCTTCGTTGCCTCTGTATATAAAATTTCTAGTTCCTTTAACATCTCTTCTGCTTGATTATCTGCCTTCGCTTCTTCATATGCCACTACATGAGTTTGATAGGACGATTGTTCAGCTAACATTTCTTTCTTAAATTCTTCAAAAGCGTCTTCCTTTGTGCATCCGAAAAGTAAAACTATCATGAAAATGAACCGACTATATTTAAGCTTCAATTGTATCCCCCTTTGGCAAAATATAAGTACTACAGCTCCAATGCGTGTGATGAATCATTCCGTGCCACTGTCGTTTTTCTAACTCTTTAGCCATGAGGCGATTGAATATGCCATGTCCGACTAAACAAACCGATCCTTTTTCTCGCGCTTCATTAATGAGAAAATCAGCCGCGGCAATAGCTCTCTCTTTAGCTTCACGATAAGACTCGCACCTATGTTTGGCACCTAAAAACCATGCGATTCTTAAAAAGAGTGTCCAATGTTTTGGCTTTAACCTTATAAACTTACTTAAGTAAATATGAGGAAGCTCTGCCTCCCGAAAAAGAGCATGAGCTGCATAACTTTGATTAACAGCTAAATAATGAAGAGTCGCCGTCGCACGTAACAAATCACTCGTCAGCAATGTATGTGCTTTTTGAATCTTTTCGATTGTCAGTGCTGGATATTGTTCCATTGGTTCGACTCCGGATTCATCATAAGCTTCTACCCACGAACGATACTGCTGCCCATTTATTCGTTTATTCTCTTTATGAATGGAGGCGCCATGTCTGATTAAGTTAATTTCCATCCTTATCACTTCTCTTCCCTTGCCTAACTTTACCTATGTCCACCTTCTCATAGGGGTCATTCGCATAGTTAAAGCCTCTCATTAAAAGTTAAATGATACATTCTCTTCTTAAAAATATTCTATTTAGTAAACACAAATTCCTTTTCTTTTTATTCGAAATATATTGAATAAATAATTCTAAAAATATAGAATATAGACAATCTACTTATCCATTATAAGGAAAGGAATCAATTCATGTTACATACGCGGTCATTTAAAATATTATGGTTAGGAAATTTAATTTCTGAATTTGGTGGTGCTATCGGGGGGATTATAAATGGCTTACTACTATATGAACTGACGGGTTCAAAGGAATGGATGGCAACAATGTGGCTTTGTTACTTCCTGCCATCACTATTTGTTCAAAGCTTGAGTGCCCCTTTTTTAAACAATATCAATAAAGAGAAAGTGTTATATATTATCCAACTCTTCCGCTCAGCTGTCTATCTTTTACCTCTATTAGGGAGCATAGTAGGCATAAACGATATAACCATAGTAGTGCTCGTGATTCTCCAATGTACAATTGGTATATTGCAACCCATTTATGCTAGTATTTCATTCTCATTAATCCCAGTATATTGTGAAGATAACAAGCTTGTCTCAGCCAATAGTTCGCTCGATGCAACGATAAGATTAATGAGCTTTATCGCACCAGGAATCGCTTCTTTTTTCTTACTCGTCTTCCCTCTACACTTTCTTTATCTACTCACAACATTGCTCTTTCTTCTCAGCGCTTTTGCAATACACCAATTGCCATACACAACAACAAGGTCATCAGTTAACAAAAATAAAAAAAGTTGGCTAACAGCCTTCGTAGCGGGCTATCAAACCTTCTTTTCTTATCCTCCTATATGGAAGTTAACCCTTCTCTCTTCAGCGGTGCAGTTTGCTGTAGGAGCAACAATGGTGATAAAGATTCCATTTTTTCGTGAAGAATTAGGCGGCACTTCCTGGGAGTATGCCCTATTTGCCGCTGCTTTTCCACTTGGATATGTACTAGGGACATTCTTGTTAGCGAAGTTGCCTAAGAACAATGTAACACTTTATCTCGGGTTGTTTGGGGGAGGGCTCTCTTTTATGCTATTGTCTCTCACACCATCCATAACCTTTGCATTGATTTCCGAGCTACTCGGCGGCTTACTATTCCCATTATTCAACGCACAGAGTGTAGCCATTTTCCAAAGAGTGGCTCCTGGGGATCAATTAGTAGAATTAAGTGCCATCCGCCTCCTCTTTTTAAGAATAACGATGCCTTTAGGGATTTTATTTGCTTCTTTGCCGTTACCAACTAGGGACATCTACCTTTATATCGCTGGGCTCATCATCTTTTTAGCGATTGTTTCCTTCTTTAAGGGGGCTCGTGTTTCTAGCAAACACCTTACAGTTTAAGCTTTTTTCTAATTTATAAATCACTTGCCTTGCTCCAAAACGATCAATATAACAATCAATAGTGAAACCAAGTTTTTCTAAAAGTTGACACGACCGCTTGTTAGCTACTTGTGTTTCAGCGACAACCTTTTGCTCCTTAAGAGTAAAAAAGGCATACATCAACACTTCATAAACGGTTTCACTTGCATACCCTTTCCCCCAGCAATGGGGGAAAAATTGATAAGAGACTTCTATATCCGCCTTACAATGGTGGGGGGTAAGAGCGATGAATCCTAAGTGATGATGTGTATACTTATCTGATACGATCCAATAAGACGATGATAAGTTCATCAACATATTCTCCATTTGCTCCTTTACTTCTTCAATTGTCCTTATCCCACCAAGATACTCCCGGACCTCGGCATTCCGATACAATTTCACCATTGTGGGAAGATGCTTCATAGAGAGCGGAGTTAATACACATCTTTCAGTCATCAACGGCATCATTTTCTAATCTCTTCAATCATTTCTACACGATTGCCGAACGGATCTCTAAATTCAAAGCGGTCAAAACCTGGAATAGGGACGCCCTCTATTAAACTAATGTTTTGCTGCGATAATACTTCCTTCCAAAAGGATAGATTATCTACTTCATAAGCGATATGTGCCTTTGTAGTCGTTCTGTCAAATCCATTCTCAGTGCCAACATGGACAGCACGGTCACCTACCTGTAACCAAAAACCACCTCTCCCTTTCAATGAAGCTGGTTTTTCAATCTCCTTTAATTGCAGAACTTCGCAATAAAACTGCTTGCCTTTTTCTTCTGCTCCTTTTGGAATCGTTAATTGTACATGATGAATCCCTATAATCATAGTTTACCTCCTTTATCATTCTTCTCCGAAAGAATAGCACCATTTAGGAAAGTCCAGTTTTTCTTCATAAAAACGATGAGCTGCTTTTCGTGACTAGGCTGATTCAAGACAAATATATCCCGCTCCATGTTTCGCCAATTGCATTAGCTTTCCACCATTTCCTTTTGAACGAACAGTTGCATCCGTGACGTATTCTGACATATACACCTGCTTGCCTCAACCTGACCATTCACCAGTCGTATCCCTTCTTTTATTTAACTTTATATTTCTACTTTTAGAAGAATATTCCTTTCAGCTAACGACATAATAAAAAGAATCTTATTACAAAAGGAGCTGTTCAATATGCGTAAAAAAAGAAGAATGGTCATATTACTTTTCATTTTCATCTATATTGGCCTTGTATCAAATGTTAGTGCCCTTACCTTCGACACCTTACCCGTCGAGCAATCATCTCAACGTTGGTCCGTGGAAATAAGTGAGGGTGTGGACGATAATTCAAAACAGCAATCCAAGTTCGGTCATTATGATACACGGTCTTTGAAAGTTGAAAACATGGGAGAGAACAACCTCGTAACTGCTGAAATTTCAATGTACCGAAATGAACCAAAATCCACAACAAAGTATGCCCTACAAGGTTGTCCGGGAGCATTAGATTGCAAGCAAATTTCAGAAGATCAAAAGCATACGCTTGCCGCACAATTAAATAATAGCTCCCCATACAATTTCGCAAACTTTATCCTAGCTGAAAAAGCAACAGAACTTGAAGTTGAAATCACCTGGACAGAAAAAGGCAATGAAGGACGTCCACTGAAAGAAAGATTTGTTTTTTCTGAGGAATAAATGAGAAAGAAGGTTATTCTTTGCTGATAAAGAGTAACCTTCTTCAGTAGTAAATAGGTAGCTATATATATGGAAGCACCATTTGATACACCGCTATACTGAAACCTAGTATACTGGCTTTTAATTTCGAGGGATGATACTTCCTTGATGTTTTTAAATGAAGAAGAATAAAGATAAAACCGATTGGTATGAAAAGTTGAAAATATCCCTCTTCACTAGAACTTGTATAAATCGGTAGCACATAAGTACTGATTATAAAATAAAATAAAATTCTAATTTTTTCCGTTTCAAGTTTTTTTGCCCAACATACTAATAAAAAAATAATTACAATTATTGCAATGGTATATGGTATTGGAGGTAAAAATCGACATCCCGTCTCCGAAAGGAAATTCCATTCTGCACCTTCTTGATTTTCAATTTTCTAACACCACTTGAGAAGATCCTTCAAGCGGTTTCTCCGTTGTCCAATAATAATCTTCCGCACGCCAATAACGCCGCTGATACTTAAGTAACAAATCCTTACTGCCATTATCTCTCTCCATAAGTCTGATTTGTCTGACATCTTTAGGAACATGCAAGAATATACTATAGTCAATAAATGGTCGCCACTCTTCTCTCTGAATAAACACACCTTCGATAAGAATAATGTCAAAAGAGTCAATGGAATACGATTGCATCATGGTCCGGTCTTTCCCCTCATCATAAAAAGGAAAAAAGGCTTTGCGCTCACATTCTTTCACTCTAGTAAAAAACTGATTACTTATCTCCTTTATGTCCCACTGTAAATAATAGTATTCAAACCATTCTTCATAGCCGGTACCATACCTCCTAGCTGCAGGTTCGATAGCATTGTCTAAATGAAAAAGCTTCACATTGTAATTGGGTGTTAAGTATTGCTGTAGCTTTTTCGCAAATGTGGTTTTTCCTGCTCCTCCAAAGCCGTCGATGGCTATGATGAAAGGGGCTGTCTTGTTCCTCTTCTCTAACTCTATTAAAATTTGTTTAAATATTGGTGTCATACATCTTCTCCTAACCACCCAAAAACCAAACAGCAATCGTCATAAATAACGAAAGCAGTGCCATTATCTTCATTTGTCTCGCTTCTCGTAATTCCTTCTTGATGACATACTCGAAATAAGTGAGCGTGCTATAAAAACAGAGAATTAAAAAAATAATCGCTAGTAGATGTGACAAAATGAATCACCTTACCCATATCCGCTCTACACTAAATCCACGGGGTTTTTCTCTTAATCTATAAACATCAGGATTCGATAATTCTTTCCATTCGTCAAACCCGAATGAAGCATGATACTGTTTTAGTAGTAAAGCAATAATATTTCCGTGGGCTACGATTATTGTGCGCTCGGCCTCACTGCTTCGTATTTCCTCTACGACTTGAGAGATTCGGTCCATCGCTTGCCTGCTTGATTCACCACCAGCAAAATATAAATCTACATCATCGAAAGTGGCCTTTAACTTATCTTGCCAATCATCTAAGCTTGTTGTACTCAGCACACGTTCGGATAAACGTTTATCCACTTCTACTGTAACGCCGATGTTTTCAGCTAACGGTTCGATCGTTTGTGTCGCACGTAAAAATGGACTAGAGAGGATACGATCAATTGGCATGTCTTGAAGGAATGCCTTTAACTCTTCTGCTTGTTGCTGACCCGTTGTGGTTAGTTCAGCATCAGGTGCTTGTCCTGTTGCTTGGCAATGTCTGACGATATAGATTTCTTTCACTTTATTAACCCCCGATTACTTTTGTCATCTTCACAATTTCTTGCGAATACCCGATATGTTCGTAAAATTGGACGGCACGTTGATTCTCGGAAAACACATCTAGAACGAGGACTTTGATTCCTCTTTCATGTGCCCAAGTTTCTGCAAAACGCATCAACTGCTTACCAACTCCTTTTCCCTCACCTTCAGCAGTGATCGCGATAGCAGATATATACGCTAGCTTTTCTTTTGAAAAATAATCCTCTTCACCCTTACATTCAATATATCCTAAAAACACACCTTCTTCTTCTGCGACAAATATATTATCACTATTCTCATCAATGGAGGCCTGTGCCATTTCCAATTGTTTTTGCTGCATCTGCTCGGAATCACGGTGTTCTAGAAAGGAAATCTCACTCAAACGAGATGATAATTGCAAGATTCTTTGTTTATCTTGTTGATTGTACGACCTTATATTCATACTGTTCTCCTGTTCATATATTCCTCCTGTAATAGACCCATATGGATCATATCAAACCATTTGCCTTCTCTAAATAAACATTGCCTCACACGACCTTCTTCAATAAATCCTAATTTTTCGTAAACATGGTGTGCTCTCTTATTTAATGAAAAAACCCTCAATGAAAGGCGGTGAAGATTTAACTCCATAAAAGTATATTCTAAGAGGATTTGAACGGCGCTCGTACCAACACCTTTACCCCATTCATTTTTTTCACCAATATCGATAATGAGTTCAGCATTACGATTTTTCATGTCTATATTCACTAATGAGATGATGCCGATTGGACGTTGATGACTCTTCTCCTCAATGATATAGCATTTAGAATCCGTCGCCCCGAGAATGACTGTCTCAATGAACTCCTTTGTTTCTTCATATGTATATCTATCTAAATCTAAACTCGTAAAAGTCATCACATCTAAATCATTTCGCCATTTATGATAAATGGGTATATCATCCACAGTCATCTTTCTTAAATATAAATGTTCATTTGCAAGCATTCCTTATCACACCTTTCTTCCTTGACTTTGTTCAAGTATACCGTAACATTAAATATTTTTACTATAAATTACTTTTCTGGAAATTAAAAAAGACAAAGACGTTTGAGAACGCCCTTGCCCCACTATTTAATATACATAATCCGGATAATCAGTAATAATGCCATCCACTTTCATTTCTTTTAAGAATTGTGCTGCTTCAGGTGTACGAACAGTCCAAGACTGGATTTTCATTTTGTTTTTCCTCACCTTTTTGACGAGTTCTTCATTCACAAGACCGATACTCGGGTTAAAATAATCAGCATATTTTCGAAATGCTTTGAGCGCTTCATCACTAACATCGTTAGGAGAGGAAGTTAATACGCCAATAGGCATTCTTGGTAATAATTTATTTGCCAGTTTCATAGATTCGAAGTTAAAGGATTGGACAATCACTTCTTCTCTTTTCGGTTTATCCATCTTCCGTTTCTTTAATGCTTTCGTCATTTGCTTCTCGATACCAGGATATAACTCGGGTGCTTTCAGTTCAATGAGAATACCGATTTTTCCTTTATAACGATCGAGGACTTCATCGAAACTAGGAATTTTCTCTCCTGCAAATTCCTCACCTTTCCAGCTACCAGCATCTAGTTGTCTTAACTCCTTAAAATCGAGGTCACCTACTTTGCCAGTTCCATCAGTTGTGCGGTCGACTGTCGTATCATGTAAAATGACTAACTTGCCATCCTTACTTCTTTGCACATCAATCTCAATATAATCTGCACCCATCGCAACAGCTAAATCAAATGCTGCGATTGTATTTTCTGGTGCATAGCCCGAAGCTCCCCGATGCGCTACGTTCGCAATTTCTTTTTCTTTCCTACTTGCCTCAGCCTCACCAAAAGGCAAAGTCACAAAAATCACTGTCGCTAGTAAACAGAAAAGTAATACTTTCTTCAAATTCCCCAACTCCTTTATTTTATCTTTCGAATCAAATGATAAAGGAGGAACTTGAAGAGAATATAAAAAGGGTGTATAGAAGATATAATATTAAAGTAAAAATATTCAGTCTTATTTACTTATAATTTTTTACAAAGAGAGTAAGTAAAAATACATAGAACGGAGAAAAGGAGAAGTCTTTCACCCCAAAAGGCATCTTCCCACCATTCTCCGTATCATCTAATCAATCCAATAACCTTCTTCTTAATTTCTCTATAACCTCGCTCTCAACTGAGCACTCCTTCATAAGATAGTCCTCGATTGTATCATATTTAGAAAATATGGCTTTATAGGCTTGTTCAAGATAAGCTTCTCGTACTTCAAGCACTGGTTGAATATCTGCTTCCTTCAAACGGAAAAGGCTAGCTATCTTTAGTGCTTTTGCGGTTTTCTTCATTCTGGGCGCAATCAATTCATTGGATTGGAGGTATTCTTTCATGACCATATCGTATGGAACATCCGCTGTTAATTGAATTAACGATGACATAAAACCTGTCCGGTCTTTACCTCCTGTACAATGAATAAGCAGTGGAGCGTGCTCCTTTTCAACTGTCAGATCAAAGATTTGTTTAATTTCCCTTTGACAACCGAACGCCATATGCTGATACATTTTAAGCATCAACTCTTCAAAGTTCATATGTCTCGCACCAGTTAGTAAAAATTTAAGCATCCCTTTTCGCGTCAATTCCCAACTAGGGTCTTGAATAGGAATTTTTACTACTGAGAGATTTTGTTCTTCATGAATTTTCGCTCGCTTTGATTCTCCTTCTGACACCGTTCTTAAGTCACAGATTGTTTTTATATTCAACTTTCGAAAAAGATTCATATCCGCTTCAGTCAAACGAGACAGTTCATCTGATCGGTAAAGCAGACCTGATTTCATTCTTAGTCCGTTGCTCGTAACAAGTCCTCCGATATCTCTGAAGTTATATACCCCTTCTAGTCGTTCCCATTCCATCGTCGTCATCAATTGTTCTCCTAACTACGCTTTTAATAATTCATTTTAACATCTTGAAGTTTAAGAAAACAAAAAAAACCGACTGTAAGCCGGCTTCTCCTCAAATCACTCTTTATCTTTTATTTGCAAGTAATCACTATTATTGATTGAAATGGTGTATTTACCATCGCCATACTTAAGCATGGCTTTCTCTACTCTCTGTTGTTCATCATATTCATCCTGTTTTTCTGTAAAAACGATATTATTTGGTTCTTTTTCAGAGTTAAGGTCACCAACATCTGATATAACAAGCTCGGCATTACTGTTTTTACTCATGTACACATTCACTGCAGAACTGTTATTCACGTCCCAATCTGCTGTTAGTTGACGAGGCTTCATCGTAATTTCGTTATAATTCCCGTCAATTTCTAGTGTCACATCTTGTGGAATCACGAGTGTCGGATCCAAAGTACTATAATTTTGAAACATTGCGATTGACTCACGTGGTAGTTCCTTAAAAGCAATGTATAAGGTATCTCCCTTTACAGTAGTTGTCATATAATCTTCAACATCCGTAATTAATGGTTTTTTCTCTAATTGGGTAGCAGTGTAGGTACCAAATACAGACAGTTCCTTTCCTGTCGATCCTTCCACACTTATGCCAGTTGAGCCTGAATCAACAACGACTCTTTTCACATCATTATTCATAGCAAAATCGAATGTTGGTAAATCACCTGTCCTATGTTCAAGGTCCATATTGGCACTCACTTTATCAACAATACCTGTCATACTAAGAAGTGCAATGGTAATACCAACTGTTCCTAACACACCCACAAAGAAAATGCTAAAGATATCATACTTTAAGTAAGGCTTTTCTTGTTTTGAGAAGAATAAAAATAGCAAGATTTCGCCGCCTAAAATAACAAAAATAATCGGCCACCATGAAATAAGTATACTCGAGACATCCAGCTTAAATATTTGTGAAAGAAGCAAATATACGCCTAAAAATAAAAGTGATGCCCCCATTGAAAAGGTTCCTACTCTCCATGTCCTCATTTTTTCTTCACCCCTTCTTCATTTTTTTCTTTTCTTTTGTTCCAGATAAGAGCTTTAACCCGCCACCAATTAAAACGATACATACAATAGCTGTTTGGAAATAGCGATTAAACCAATACCAGACGTCAATATTCAACACTTCAATAATACTTGGTGCAAAAGCCGGCAATAAGACATTTGTTGTCATGTAATACAAACCAACTACAACCAACCCTATACCTAACCATTTTTGATGATTTTCAAAATAAGAAACAATCGGTACATCTTCTAACTCTTCTTCCCCATAGCGTGAGGATTTTTGTAAACCGTCGAAAAAACTATAAAACCATATAATTGGTATGAGAAACAGGAAAATCCCTAAACGCAGAACGTCCAAAATATAGATAGAGAAAAGAAAAGCAGCCATTAATTGAATCCCTCTTCGCTGTAGTCCTAAATACAAATGACCTGCTCCCGGGAAAATAGATAAGAAAGTAGCAAGCCCTTTACTTTTCCGGCCCTCTTCTCTTCCTCTTTCTATATCTTCTAATAAAGTTCTGTCTACAAGCTCTTCCCCTTTTTGCTTTTTATTTAATTGTTGAATCGCATCAAAGAAACTGTATACCCAAATTACTGGGAATAGTAAAAGAAAGACCATAAACTCTCCACGATCAGTTAAAAAAGCGACAAACAAAACCATAATACAGAAACCAAGTGAAGCCGTTAGTAAGGTAATCCCTCTATTCATTAATCCTAAATGAAAATGTCCCACCCCTGGAATAAAAGATAAAAGAATAGTACGGAACCGTTCATAGTCCAGTTCCTCTCCGACTTTAGAGGACGGGTCTTGTTTATTCTTTAGCAACTTTGAAGCCATAATAGCTGTATCGACGAGATTAATAATATAAAGAATGACACCAGCAAAGACAACAAGTATAATTTCGCCTCCTACCCCAACCGAAAGCATGAAAAATGTAAAGGCAATAAGGGCAAATTCGCCTATTAGATAGGCCAACCCGCGGAGGAATACGCCTAAATATAAAAGACCTCCTCCAGGGAAAAAACCTAATAAGAATGCCAATAAAGGGTTTTTCATTTTTTATCCTCCTCCTTCTTTGTATCCATCCAAGCAAATGTTTTATCCATAATTCCTTCTGTTATAGATGCTTTATCCTCTTTAAACTGTTTACTCTCCACATCACCAGCATATTGTGTGAGCGTTTGGAAAAAGCCCGTTGACATAAGTATTAAAGTCATCGCTGCCGCTATCCCATAATGAAAAATTGTTTTTTTATAGAACGCTGTGGCTTTGCGAGAGAAATTTTCATTCTTTGTATCTTGTTTATTATTTTCATTTGGCAATTGGGCCATAATGTTGTCGGTAAAAGCTGTTCCATCTATAATATCTGGGAGTTCCTCTGCCTCAATTGCCGTCAGATAGACCTCCAAGCATTGATCACAGGTATAGAGGTGGTCCTCATAAAGAATTTTATCTTCACCATCTAATTCATTCTTCACATATTTCGTCCATTGTTCATAACTGTAATGTTTCATGAAAAATCGTCCTCCTTCCAATGCTTTTTCATCCATTGACGTGCTCGGTATAATTTTGTTTCGATGGTCTTCACCTGCACATTTTGCTCATCTGCCATTTGTTGATAGGTTTTTTCGTTTATATAAAAATCATAAATGACATGTCGATAGCCTTCTGGCAATTGATGGATACGTTGTCTTACTAACTCTACCGTTTCTTTCCTAAGGAACTTTGTTTCAATATTACCATGTGAAGATTCCCTTCTATCAAAATCAATCACATCCATTATGTCTTCACGCTGTCGTTCTTTTTTTCTTTTCATATCAATGGCGTGATTGACGGCGATTCGTTTCATCCATGTTTTAAAACCTTGATCCTCATATTGGGGGAGAGAGTGATAGATTTTCAAAAACACTTCTTGTGCGGCATCTTCAGCAGCATTCCGATCACGTAATACCGCAAACGTAACTTTAAAAAGTTCATTGCGATATTTTTCGACAAGTAATCGGAAAGCATGGTCGTTGCCATCTAATATTTTTTGGATAAGAACTTGGTCGCTAATGTCACTCTCCCCCTTTCCTTTTTAGCTTCCATCATAATAGACGTTACACAATCATCTTTCCCCTACACAAAAGATAAAAATATTTTCACTAGCTTTATTCAAGCAAAAATTAGCCTGCTTGACTATACTTATATTTTGCAAAATAATGGGTTCTAGACATTTTCAATCATGAATATCACTTTATCTTCATATTCTTAACTATGGGGTGAGAACAGCATGAGAGTAGCTTATACAAGTTCCGACGTAGATTTAATGGCAAGGATGATGAGAGCCGAAGCTGAGGGTGAAGGAAAGCAAGGAATGTTATACGTAGGCAATGTAATCGTTAATCGTGCAATCGCTGACTGTCTTGACTTTAAAGATGTTCGAACAATCGAGGATGTCATTTATCATGTGCAAGGTGGTAATTATTCATTCGAAGCCGTGCAGAAGGGGAACCTCTTTTACAACAGAGCAAGGAGCACAGAAAAAAGACTCGCCGAGAAAAATTTGAAATATTGGCGTGAACACCCTGCTAAATATGCACTCTGGTATTTCAATCCATATGCTCCCTGCCCGCCTACTTGGTATAATCAACCTTTTGCTGGCCAGTTTAAAAATCACTGCTATTATGAACCAATCGCTAACACATGTGACAGTGTTTATGTGTAAAAGAGAACAACAAAGAACATCCCAAAAAGGGGTGTTTTTTTGTTATTTGTTTAAGTTGGGGTGATTTATTTACAAAAGAATCGGCATTTATAACCCTTAGGAAATAATTTTTTCCCGTAGATTGAAGCAATGTCTTTATCGAGGGTTTAACTTTTGTTCAAGCTACATTTTTTTAAAATAGACGAATAGTATTAGTAATCGAAGAGCAGATATCATCCAAGGAGAGAAAAAACGTTTTACGGAACTACTAAGAAACAAAAAAACATAACGTCCCTTTCAAGAAGAAGCCGATTACTTAATTGTTATTCCTCTACCATGAGGATATTGCAGAACTTATTCAATCCCTGATTTATAACAGTCTAGTTGAATGATGTAACTCTTAAGACGATTAAAATTTTTATAATTTTCTGTCATCCACTCTATCACACTGTTATTTTACACTAAATAGTTTCTTTCATTTTGAAAAAGATAGACATTATTTTAATATTTATTTATTATTTTATAGGATATTTTCGCATAGACTAATATGGTAAAATTAGTAATGTTAGAATTTTCTTGATAAGGAGTTTAGCTATGGACTTATTTATATTATTACTATCTTATCTCATTGGCTCGATACCTACTGCCTTGCTTGTAGGTAAACTTTTCTTTGGCATTGATATTCGTGAATATGGTAGCAATAATCCCGGCGCAACGAATACACTTCGGGTTTTAGGAAAAAGAGCAGGGGTTACTGTTTTAATTATTGATATAGGTAAAGGTGCACTTGCTGCTTCACTCCCCCTGTTACTTCAAACAGGTGGTGATCCACTGATTATTGGTTTGTTTGCAGTTGTTGGGCATTGCTTCCCTATTTTCGCTGGCTTTCGTGGAGGAAAAGCCATTGCTACTACTGCTGGTGTGCTATTGGTCGCGAATATCTGGTTATTTCTAATTGCCTATATCACCTTTGTTGCCGTGGTTTCTATCACAAAATACCTTTACTATGGCTCCATTTCTGTAGGGGTTGCTCTTTTCTTATATGCCACCCTTTCACCACTACAAAAAAATGAATGGATTTTCTTCCTATTTTTATTGTTGCTCATTTATTTACACCGTTCAAATATTCGCAACCATTTACTGCAGAGGGAGCCTAAAATTAATGATAAGAAAATTAAAGATGACCGTCTGCCACCTAAACAAGCTTAAGGAGGTCTGTTATGACTAAACAGTTAGCCAAGTTCATCGCTGATTTAAATCAATTAGACAAGCATCATATCGGCTATTGTGGAGAAAAGGAAGAGGACATTCTGCATGATATACAAGAAATAAAGCCTTATTTTATCACTTATGAATATGAGGGTGAAATTGAAGCTGCAATAGGATTAGATATTGATGAAGCTGACCGGAGTGCCGAAGTATGGGGTCCCTTTGCCAAGAATCATGAGGTAAAAAAAGATTTGTGGAACCAAGTTGTAAACTCCTATGAAAATAAGCTACAGCAATTATCGTTTTTTGTGAACGAAAAGAATAATAGTACCTTACATTTTTTACAATCAATCAATGCCACTCACCAAGGAAATCACGCCATACTCGCAGCAAAGCGAGGGATTTTCCAAAACATCTGTCACAGCTATCATGAGCAATATCGCAACGATTTTCTGCTACTACACGAAGCAACTTTTCCACAAACTTATTTGTCAGGCGAAGAGATACTAAAACTGTTGGATCAGCATCATAAACTGCTTCTATTGACAGAAAATGGCCAATTACAGGGCTATGTATATCTCGAAGCTGCACCACACTTTGGTGAAGGGCAGATTGAATTCCTTGCTGTATGTCCTAAAGCAAGAAAAAAAGGAAGAGGGCGACAGCTCATTGAGGCTGCACTCGAAACACTCTTCCAGTTTGAAAACATAGATAAAATCACATTATGTGTATCGCTTGATAATCATCAGGCGATCAAGTTATATCAATCAGCTGGATTTGAGCTGAGTGCACGGTTAAAATTATTCTCTTATCAATTTTAACTGATTTAAGTCTTTCACTCTTGCAATGCCAGCTAGGGACATGGTAATTCTCGTTTCTTCTATTAAGTTTTCTAATACTTTTTCAACCCCTACTTGGCCGTCTATACCTAAACCATATACAAATGGTCGACCAATACATACAGCTGCTGCGCCTAGTGCCAATGCCTTTACTATATCCGTCCCACGGCGAATACCACTATCAAATACTACTGGCACTTTTTGATTAGCTGCTTTAACAACCGCAGGCAATGCATCTAGCGCAGCAACTGTTCCATCTAATTGCCTGCCACCATGATTAGAAACAATTAGCCCTGATGCGCCTGCCTCTATTGCACATTGTACATCTTCTGGATGAAGGATACCTTTAATATAGATAGGTAAGGACGTTCTTTTTGCTAATGCTGCAATATGCGACCAATTCATTTCAGGATAATGAATATTATCTAAAACAGATTGAATCATAGATTCATGGTCAGTCTTCTCACCAAGCGCATGCATAAAGGCTGGATCTGATTCGTAATTTGCTTTACCGTAGCCCTCTTTTAGCGGAGAAAATTGTGTAGCGATATCCGTTTCTCTCCAGCCTGTCATAATTGTATCAACAGTAACGACAATCGCTTCATAACCTGCTCTTTCAGCTCTCTCTACCATACTGAATGAAACCTCTTCATTCCTCGACCAATAAAGCTGGAACCACTTTGGACTATCTACTGTTGCCGCTTTGACCTCCTCAATCGAGTAGCTAGAGACTGTACTCTGGATAAAAGGAACTCCGATTGTTTTCGCCGCTCTAGCAGTTGCCAATTCACCTTCTTCATGTGTCAATTTTTGCATGCCGACTGGGGCAATAAAAATGGGGTATGGATAAGTATGCTCTCCTAATGTCACACTCATATCTATATCTGCTACATTTCTAAGCATTCGAGGTAGTATTGACCATTTTTCGAAGGCTGTTGTATTCTTTCGTAATGTTTCCTCATTACTTGCTGCCGAGCGGACGTATCCATATGCTCCCTTAGACATAAGTTTTTTTGCTTCTTGTTCTAATGCTTGATATGAAACAGGGAAAACGGCTGGAACCTCAATATTCATCTGTCTATCTCCTTTTGTTAAACTCATTTGCGGCTTTTTCACATGCGAAGAGTAGGAATAGTGGGATCCTCTGGCGTCTTTTCCACTCTTTTTCTGAAGAGAATGATGATTGAATTGGTGTAGCTTCACTAAGATTCATAATATTAAATTGGCAATCTTGCAATATTTTAAAATACTGTTCGATCGTCCGATGATACTTCACAACTTTTTCATCAATCCACGGCTCTACCCGCTCACCAATTAGAAAGTAGTCATCCACTACCCAATTTTCTCGCTTACCTCCACCGCTAATGAAAGCACTTGTAAGGACCGGATGCTGTACACTAAAGACAAATTCGCCACCCGTTCGCAAACTGTTATAAATATTCTCGCAAATTTGTTTGAAATCTTCAAGATAGTGAAGCGTTAATTGTGAAAAGATACAATCATAAGTTTCTTTTTTAAAGTCATATGTTTCTAAACTAGCATGAGTTAATTTCACATTAGGAATGCCTGCGAGGTTTTTCAGAGCCAATTCTAACATTTTTTGCGAACCATCAATCCCTGTATAGGACCCGAGTAAGGGTGCCAACTCTTTTGCTAAAGTGGCAGCACCACACCCAAGTTCAAGCACATCTTTATTGCTCATGTCACCTAGTAAATTCAAAAAAGCTGGTTTTTCTATCATTTCATTAGGGCTTTCTTTACGCATTCTTCTTTTCAAATAATTTTGTAAAAATTCATCATTTTCATAAACGGATGATCCCCGATATTCCACTGTATCGCTCCCTTTATTATTTTGTTGGTGCTCCTCGATATCTCGCTTCACGTAGCTCGAGAGCATAGGCTGCAACATTGGGCATCCCCATTATTTCAGCTTGATTTATTTCTCTTTCAATATCATAAGGAATTCTCACTATTTCAATTGAGAAGGGACCTTCTTGTTTAGATTGATAATTCCCATGCATAATCGCAAAAGTTGCCTGTGGAATATCTAATGAATTACCGACACTGCCACAATTAAATAATGTTCTTTGCGGTTGAATTGGTTCAATGAGCGCAGCATGAATGTCTCCGAATCCAATTACATCAGGCTTCCTCTCTTGTTCAAGCGGCTTTATCCATTCACTTATTTCAAACATCTCATTTTTCTCTTTGGTCATGGCCTTCATTGGGATGACTCTATGATAAACACTTTTTGCTGAAGCATGATAAAGTCGTATATATTTTCCACTCATATAAAAATCATAATGGAAGGGTAAGCTCTGTAAATAGTCCATAGCTTCTCCCTCAAGCTGCTTCTGATGCCACTCGATTTCTTCACTATCAATTGGCTTTATAATAAAATCATCCCAATTCCCTTGCAGTACCACATCACATGTTTCTCTTACTTTATGTACTACCTCTAAACCACTCGGACCCTTACCAATTAAATCACCTAAGCAAAAAATCTTATCTATTTTTCTTTCTTTTATGTGATGTAGGACCGCTTCTAAAGCTGTCAAATTACCATGAATATCTGAAATAATTGCAATGGCCATGGTCATTTCCTCCTTCGTGCTTGTTGATTATAGTATTTTGCCATAAATAATAGCAGTTTTATTGTTGAATTGGTTACTCTACTTTGTTCAAGAGGGACGGTTCTTCTTTCAGTAACTATCTCAATTGTACTTCTTTCCCTGAAGTCAGTGATTACTTCTTTTGCGACTTGAGATTCCTTTAAGAGATCCGCATCCTTTCATTTGCCACTTCCTCACTTACCACCGAGGAGGGCAATACCTCTCTATTGCCAACAAACGACAATTCATTTACGAAAAGTCTACTCCTCTTTCACTGAGCAGTAAAGGGTTTAGCAAATACTAAAAACTCCCCCTCTCTTCCTTCCATTTCTTTTCTCCGAATTAAACATGAATGTATTGTGTTCTTGCCATGATTACTGCTAAAATTTATGTTAAAATAGCAATGAATAATCTTTTAATCAAGGAGACGAACGATGTCAAAAGTATATATTTTCGGTCATAAAAACCCAGATACTGATACGATTTGCTCTGCAATTGCCTATGCAGACCTCAAAAAAGAATTAGGTATGGATGCAGAACCAGTTCGCCTTGGCGAAATTAACGGAGAAACACAATACGCATTAGACTATTTCAAGCAAGCGGCACCGCGCTATGTAGAAAAAGTAGCTAGCGATGTAAAGGAAGTCATTCTCGTTGACCATAACGAATTTCAACAAAGTGCAGATGATATTCGTGATGTCCAAATTCTTGAAGTCATTGACCATCATCGTATTGCCAACTTTGAAACAAGCGATCCTCTATACTACCGTGCAGAACCAGTCGGGTGTACAGCAACCATTTTAAACAAAATCTATAAAGAGAATGGTATAGAGATTAAAAAAGAAATTGCTGGTTTGATGCTTTCAGCTATCATTTCTGACTCTTTACTTTTCAAATCACCGACATGCACAGAACAAGATGTAAAAGCCGCTCAAGAGTTGGCTGAAATTGCTGGTGTCAACCCACAAGTATATGGTTTGGAAATGCTTAAAGCCGGTGCAGATTTAAGTGAAAAAACTGTGGATCAATTGATCACACTTGATGCGAAAGAATTTCAATTAGGTGAACACAAAGCTTATATCGCTCAAGTAAACGCTGTCGATTTAGACGATGTCCTTAAACGTAAAACGGAAATAGAAGCCGCAATGATGACAGCGATTGTTGATAAAGAATTAGATTTATTCCTATTTGTATTAACAGATATACTTAACAATGATTCAATGGCTATTGCTCTTGGATCTCAAGTAAAAGCTGTGGAACAAGCATTTGAAGTCATTCTAGTAGATAATCAAGCTCTACTAAAAGGTGTTGTTTCTCGTAAGAAACAAATCGTACCACCATTAACAAATGTATTAGCTTAATTTTTTTTTAAAAGTGTCCTCATTGCAAAATGAGGATACTTTTTTTATGGAAAAATATATGTATAAAAAAGGATATATATACAAATTTTAATAAAAAGGAGGTAATATGATGAAAAAAATCCTAACGTTTATGTCCATTGTTTTACTTGCAATTAGTGTCATGACTCCTATAGCGAATGCCGAGGGCCACCATAAACACCGTAGTCATAAAATGCACGGGATGCATGAGGCATTTAACCAATTTCTATTCGACCAATTTGATGAAGAAATAAATAAAGCCGTCAGCAACTATTACAAAAACGATTCCATGAAGGTGCAGTATCATACAAAAGGTCAGCACCCTCATGCACTGGTAAAAATCGTACAATCTAAAGAAGAAAATAAACTGAGTCACCCCTATATATTAACTTTCATCGTCAATACTTACGAAGGTGATCAAACGGAACCCACTGGTATTGATAAAATCAGCTTTGGTGTCACACCACTTGATAACAACAAAGTATTTAGCCAGCAAGCTGTGGCAGGTTCTAAAGTTGAATTAATCGAGTTTAAACATCATGAACCTAAAGAAAAAATAGAAACGAACAAAAACGCCGAATAAGGCGTTTTTTTGCATAATAGCCTCCACATTTGAAAGAATAAACATTAAAACATATAGAGGTGATAACCATGAAAGCTGTCACATACCAGGGACCTAAAAAAGTAGCAGTAACAAAGGTAGCCGATCCAAAGATAGAAAAGAAAGACGATCTTATTGTAAAAATAACTTCAACGGCTATTTGTGGATCAGACCTTCACTTATATCAAGGAAATATGCCACTACCGGAAGGCTATATCATTGGTCACGAACCAATGGGAATCGTAGAAGAAGTAGGTCCAGATGTGACAAGGGTTAAAAAAGGCGATCGGGTTGTTATCCCCTTTAACGTATCATGTGGACATTGTTTCTACTGCGAACACCAAATGGAAAGCCAATGCGATCATTCTAACCCTCATTATGATTCAGGTGGATACTTCGGCTATGCAGAGAAATTTGGTAACTATCCTGGAGGACAAGCAGAATATTTGAGAGTTCCATTTGGAAATTTCACCCCTTTTATTGTGCCTAAAGATTGTGAATTAGAAGATGAATCTCTGCTTTTTTTATCTGACGTATTACCTACTGCCTATTGGAGTGTACTTCACTCTGGAGTAAAAAAAGGAGATACAGTAATCGTTCTTGGTTGCGGACCAGTTGGGCTAATGACTCAAAAATTTGCCTGGATGATGGGAGCCAAAAGAGTAATTGCAATCGATTATTTGGACTATCGAATGAATCATGCAAAAAAAATGAACAAAGTAGAAACATTTGAATTTACAAAGTATCCTGATATGGGGGAGCATTTGAAAGAAATCACCAATGGTGGTGCGGATGTTGTCATCGATTGCGTTGGAATGGACGGAAAAAAATCTCCAGTAGAATTTCTTGAACAGAAACTTAAATTACAAGGCGGCACTTTAGGACCCATCCAAATTGCCACAAAAGCCGTAAGGAAATTCGGAACAGTTCAATTGACTGGCGTATATGGAGGCAATTATAACGCATTCCCACTTGGTCCATTTTGGGTCAGAAATATACAGCTTAAAATGGGGCAAGCTCCTGTCATTCATCTGATGCCAGAACTTTATCAAATGATACAAGAAGAAAAGCTTAATCCTAAAGAGATTATCACACATAAAATCTCTTTAGCAGATGCCAGTCATGGATACCAGATTTTTAATAACCACGAAGATCAATGTATAAAGGTAGTATTAAAACCGTAAATAATGACAATGAAATGAAAAAATGGCTTTTCATTTGTATCTGCAATTTTAGTCCTATATTGTAAGAAAACTGAGAATGTCAGCGGAATAACGAGTTAACAAATAACGATCAAATATCATCACGTAACATGAAGAAGCTGTAATCCTCAAGTGAGATGACAGTTTCTTTTTTTCAATAAATTTATTCCTAGTTAGTTAATTTGGTAGCTGAATTTGAACATTAGCACCCCTTAGCTCAAGAAGAAACTTAATTATAAAAATGAGAGATAATCATTTACATTTAGATATTTTAACAATTTCTTTGATGGTAGAATTAACCTCCTTGCTATTTTTAATTATATATAAATAGTCTGCTTCCCCTTCTCCTGGGTCAACTACATCTTCATGTAAAGATTCAGCTTGTTGCCGAATAAGCACTTGCTCAAAATTAGAATATGCACCTCTTAATATATTGGTATTTCTTTTACTATTAATAACCCGTTCTTTTAGAATTTCATCTGGAATATCAAAATTCACCAAGATACGGATAAACTCATCTTTATTATAGACTTCTTTAAGCAAATACTTTCTACCTTTTCTAGTTCTATTTGCACTACTAACTATAATATGAAGATCCGTATTTTCTATTGCATATTCAGCAATTAACTTGGATATGGAATGTTTAAGAGTATTAGGTTCAGTTTTTGGTTGTATTTTTTTGTAATGCCTATTAACAAATTCAGCATGATTATCCTGATCTAACACAAAAGAGTTTTCTAATTCATTTTCTAATTCTCTTGCAAAAGTACTTTTCCCACAATGAGTCTTGCCCACAGTAATAACCACTAACCTCTTCATAATATTATCTCCTTTAACTAAACTGCCCCGTTTATTCTATAAGAAAAGCTGCTTAAATTAGCAGCTAAACTAATTATTCTCAATTAACTTTTTTATTGCATAGACTACGACTTTCGGTTCGTCATTTTGTATATAGTGAGCACTATTTTCAGCAATTATTAATTCTCCTTCAGAGGATATTTCGAGAATCTCTCCCTGCATTTCATTCCATAACTTTTGTGATTCTATAGAATAATGAGCTTTCTGACCCGCAGATAGAACAATTAATGGGACATTTAATTTTTTTCTAGTGTCTTTTAACTGCTTCAGGCTTTCCATAAATTCTCCATAATTTCCTTCGTAAACGAATTGCCTCTTATATGCTTGTTGAAAATCTTTTGACATTGTAGGGAGAAAACGCTCTCTGTATTCTTCTGGAGTAGAGTCAATCAAGACTAGTCCACAAACTTCATTTGGATATTCAGTAGCAAACATCCGCATATTTACTCCACCAAACGAATGACCTACTAATATGTAGGGAGGCTTAATCTTAGCTTCACTAAGAAGTTCCTTTAATTCTTTTACCATTTCACTGCTAGTTCTGGGACTAGAACTTGGTTCACTTTTCCCAAGTCCTGCTCTATCATAAATTAGTACACTAGAGAGCATTGAAATCTCTCTTAATACTGAATTCCATGCCTTAGAAAAGTCTCCATATCCGGCATCCATTATGACTGTTGGCTTTCCATTATTTTCTCCCACCAATTTAGCATATAATTTACATTTACTTATATGTATAAACATTTCATTGTTCATTGGTTCACTCCTATCATTTTGCCGACTATCTTAAGTTAAAATTTAACATTACTAAAAATCTTATTCAACAAACCTGCCCCCATTGTTCCATAAGAAAAGAGCTTCCTTATTTAACTGTTAGTTCAATAAGGAAACTCATGACGATTTCACTTTTCAAGTTAGTATTATTCTATTTCAAAATCCTTTATATTGGCTATGGGATGAAGTGTTGCTTCGGCATTAAATGTAGAAAGTACTTCACCTTGCTGAACTTTTTTAACCCAATCATGATCAGCTAAGGCTCCTTTACCAAGAGCTACTAGATCGGCACCTCCATCGGTTAACATTTCAATTGCTCTATCTACATTTTCGAGTTGTCCATTGGCGATTATCGGTAATTCGCTGTATTTTTTTGCAAGAGATACAAGAGAAGTCTCACTACCTTCGAAGGCAGGTTGCCAAGCTTCAAATTCTGTTACGTGAATATAATTTAATCCTGACTTACCTAATGCACTAAAAATGATCTCTGCATCTACTTCTTTGCCTGACCACTTATAAAAGTAGTCATTGACTTGTGATTGTGAAATTCTCATCCCAACAATAAACTGCTCATCCGCAACGGCTTCCGTTACAGCGTTGGCAACTTCAACAAGAAACCGTACTCTATTTTCGGTGCTCCCCCCATATTCATCTGTCCGAACGTTCGTGTACTCTGTTAAAAAAGCATCTAATAAATATCCGTTTGCACCATGCAATTCTACACCATCAAAACCAGCAGATTTTGCTTTTTTTGCCGCCTCTACAAAACTGTATTTAACATCTACCATTTCCTCTTTTGTAATGGTTCTTGACCGTTTAAATGGACCTTCTCCAAGATAGAATTTTAATTGCTCTCCTTTCGGTTGAACAGCAGATGGCGCTATGGTTTCTTCAGTAAATCGATTTCCTTGGGAAAGTGGTCCGGTATGTTGCAATTGCATAAAGATCTTTCCACCTTCTGAATGAACAGCATCAACAATTTTCTTCCATTCTTTCGCTTGTCCATCCAATGCAATTCCCGGTTGAAACTGATACGTTTGACTGTTCTCGTCATCTATATATGTGCCTTCCGTAATAATTAGCCCAAAGCCACCCTCTGCAAAAGAACGGTAGTATTTAATCATTCTGTCTGTAATGAAACCTTCTTGGTCTGCACTAATTCGCGTCATAGGTGCAACCGCTACTCTATTTTTAAGTTCTGTATTGTTGATGTTGAATGATTGAAACAAAATATTTTTATCCATCTTAAGATTCCTCCTGTTGATTTGATAATTGACAACTTCTTAGTAAATAGCTTAAATGAAGTATGTAGTTTAGTAAAATGAATATATTAAAATTAAACATTCAATAATATTGAACCAACAAGGGGTATAAATATGGAGCTACGTCAATTAATTACATTTAAAACTATAGTAGAAAAAGGTAGTTTTAATAGAACAGCCCAACACCTAGGCTATTCACAATCCTCTATTACAACACACATTAAAGAGCTTGAAAAAGAGTTAGACAATCCTTTGTTCGACCGATTAGGAAAAAAGGTAGTTTTAACGCATTTTGGAAAACAATTCTATCCATATGCTACCCAAATTATTGAACTTTACAATCAATCTTTAAATATAGATAAAGAACCACAGGGTCAACTAACCATTGGTATATCGGAATCGTTGACCATCTGTCGAATTCCACTTATTCTACTTGAATTTAAACAGAGATATCCAAAGGTTAATTTACATGTTAAATCATTAGAGAACTATGATGTTACTAAGAGTCTACAAAGCGGAGATATTGATTTAGCACTCATTTTGGAAAAAGAAGATTGGATAAAAGAAGATTTATTTATTAAGGAATTGATTAGAGAGAAAATGGTATTAATTAGCCCCAATGAAAAAGACTTCTCCAGAACCGCATTGTATTCTGATTTACGATGTAGTTACAAGTCTGTTTTTGATGAGTATATAAAATTAAACCAGTTAGATATTGAAGCTAGTTTAGAGTTTCAGAGCATTGAAGCCATTAAGCATTGTGTTAAACATGGGTTGGGCATATCATTAGTGCCTTTGTTCTCAGTGAAAGAAGAATTGAAAAATGGGGTGTTTAAGGGGGAAAAGGTATCTAATAAGCAATCGTCGATTTCAACTTATATGACGCATCATAAAGATAAATGGATTTCTCCATCGATAAAGTGTATGATGGAAATCGTTCAAGAGCATGCAAGTCATTGGGAATAAAAAAAGAGCTTCTTAGCTCTTTTTTTATTTGCCTTCCTATTAGTATTAAGAAGAAAAAGCCACCTATTGGTAGCTATTCATTTTTTTGTTCTGCTAATTTACTTCTATCTTCAGACAATGGGGGTTGTTCGATCCAACGATTCTTAATCATTAGATTAATCCATTCATTACCAATATCTAAATCATCTGCAATTGCTTTCATGTATTTTGGTGATAAATCTCGTCTTGGTGAAGTAGCCCAACCGGTCCCGTAATACACCATTGCTGTTGAAAATAAAAATCCTACTTGGAACATGATGAGTTTCTCAGAGAATGGTGAGTTCGTCGAATCTGTAATTTCAGCATCAAAAATAGACGGATTCGGGAGGTTTTCTGCTAGAAAAACTTCAAAAAACGTCCTTACATGCTTCTCTTTTGTCTTTACAGCTTTCTTTAATAATTTTTTTACATCTTTTGATTTTGCCACTTGATGAGCAAAAACTACAAATGCCTTAGCAAATATGCTTTTCTTTAAATTAAAATAAATATCTGCTATTTCAATGCAGCTTAATGGCCTTTTTTCTCCCAACCATCCCGTTAAGTAACTTTTATCATCTATATATTCTGCTCTATCTGGAGGGGTAATCACAGGGGGACGCAAATACAATCCTTTTTCTAAAAGTAAGTTTTTCGTTTGGTTACACAATTCCACCGAAGTAGTTATACATTCACTAAAATAATTTCGAACATCTACTCTAGTACATGTAGTTATTGCACCACTATAACCATTACAACCATGTATGGACATAATGTTTAAATAATTTAAACAAAAAACATCAGAGAAAACGCGAGGTACATTTGGTATGTAATCATTGTCAGAAAATCCAATGGGAATCGGAAAACTTTCACTTTTAAAGAACTCTTTAATTTTTCGTGTATGTTCGTGGCTAAGGGCCATTGCATATTCAAATACACTTCTTATTTCAGTATCCTCTATATGTTCCAACATATGTTTGTGAATACAAATACTTGCGGTTTCGTTCATATACTGTGTCCATAATGCTGCAATCTCAGCAGAAGTTAATTTTGCATTAGATGTATTGTTCATTTTTGACTCCTCGCAGTTTTTACTCATAAGGTGTCCCATTCACCAAGTAATATTCGATGCCAAAGTTATTAAGGATAAAAAGGAAATTCAATTGCATTGTAAAAACCCTGTTTTAAAAAGGATAAAGGTAATAATTAACTTAAACTCATAATTTATTGGGAGTTTGAAAATGATAGATTTAAGGTGATAATATGAATAATAATCTTAGACTTACTTCTCTAAAGACAAGGACAAATATGGGGAGCATATATGAATCAAACAATAAAGATATAGTTAATGGATAGTCTGATGACTATAGTTGTGGATAAATCCATTAAAGAAATATTTAACTTGTTGTTACTTTTTTTGCAAAGCAGGAGAAACAAGATCATACGAAATTTAGGGTATTACAGTTCAAATTGGACTTAATGAAATCGTATTTTGCAATTATCCACATATAATTAAATTACATTAATTCCGTGTGATGAAACTGTATAAAGAGGCGAAGACATAGTGTCTTACAACTGATGCTAAAAAAGGAAAGGCGGCAAAAACCTTCATCTCTAGTCAAGTGGCACAATCGAAAGAAGTAAGGGGATTTTAACCGCTTCTGGAAAAAACGGTCGCTCTCAAATGAAGGTATTATCTCAATTATATAGAGAGATTACTTTCCAGCTTAAATCCTTTGAAAAAGAAGTAATGCTTGTAAAGGTGGAACAGTATGAAATATTCTCCACTAGAGAAAATATTATGGAGTATTGCTTTACCAGGACTTGGACAATATTTAAATGGAAAACTATTTAAGGGCACCGTTTTTCTCATGCTAGAAATATTTATAAACATTAAATCAAACTTTAATGAAATCATTATATATAGCTTTAAAGGGAATATTCCTATGGCTATAGAACAAGCAAATTATCACTGGCTTATGTTTTATCCTTGTTTATATTTCTATGCGATTTGGGATGCTTATAAAGAATCTGGTGTAGGAAGTAAATATTCTTTCATCCCATTTGTGTTTTCGGGTTATTTTGTTACAGCTGGTTTGCTTTTTTCGGTAGACTTCACGATTTTCGGTATACTATTGGGACCTGTTTGGTTACCAATGTTATGTGTAATTCCTGGAATAATTATAGGAAATATATTTATGAAGTTAATACCTTTTAAGTAATCATTAAATGCTAATGACTTAGAAACATTGTAACTCCCAATCCAAACTTCAGTTTCTGTTGATTTTCCTTCTCCATTGTTAGACAGTATAGCGTAACACATAAATATTTCTTCTATTGAAGGTAGCTAGCAAAGTATTACCATATTCTTGTTTCTTCACAAGAAATTACAATGATATTCCTATTCATTTTCAACTTTTCATTGATCTGCACCATTTAGATTATTTAGGTGTTCTTATACTGGTGGTTTGTCCTACATTAAATATAAAATCAAGAACAATGAAAACCTAAAATAGGAATAAAAAAGGAAAATGACGTGCACCTGTTCACACGTCATTTTTTGCGATTTATCCATAAAGCACCCAAGAACAAAGAGATTTTGTTTATCCTCTTAGTTTTTATTTTAAGTTAATAAACATGGTTTTTAACCCACGAATAATGATACTTTGTCTCCACTCTAGTTCAGACTCGGGGACAGCTAAGCTTACTTTGGGAAAGATCTGCAATAATATACGTAAAGCGATGTCCCCTTCTAATCTTGCCAATGGTGCACCTAAGCAATAATGAATTCCTTTTCCGAAGGCAATATGCGGGCTCTTCTCTCTTGTAATATCTAACTGCTCTGGATTTGAGAAAACTTGCGGATCGTGATCAGCTGAAGCAAGAGAAACAATGACATGATCACCCTGTGCAATTTCCTGGCCCATAAAGGTAAAAGACTCACTCGCCCAACGATCCGTACTGAACTCAACCGGCCCGTTATATCGTAAAAGTTCTTCAATTGCCTGTGGCATCAAGTCAGGGTTTTCTTTTAATAATTGTAGCTGATCGGGATGTGACAATAAGGCGAGTAACCCGTTGGCGATTAAATTTACTGTAGTCTCATGCCCTGCTACGATTAATAACATGATGACACCGATTAGCTCACGCTTCGATAATTTATCCCCATCCTCCTCCGCTCGAATTAAATCAGAAAGTAAGTCCGCCTGCGGAGTAAGTTTCTTTTGTTCAATTAAATTTTCTAAGTAAACAATGAATTCGCCCATCGCTTCGTCGTGATCTTCGGGATCCATTACATCTACTAACACATGTGACCATCGTTGAAAATCCATTTGATCTGCCTCAGGCACACCAATCAATTCACAGATGACACGAATAGGAATCGGAAATGCATACACTTCTATAAAATCAACCGTCTCTTTTCCCTTCATTAGTTCCGCTTGTTCTAGAGCAATCTCTTCCACTCTTCCTTTAAGCGCATTTATTTTTTTGGGCGCAAAGCCATATTGGACAAGATTGCGTAACCTTCTATGGTCAGGCGGGTCAACAAATAACATACTACTCGCAATCGGTGGCATATTCTCATCTGTTATTTCGTCTGGATAGACTTTTCTCATATCTTTTATAAAACGTGGATCTTTTAACACCGCTTCACTCGCTTCATAACTAAATGCCATCCAAGACTCCATACCACTGAATAACTTCACCTTTGTAAATTGCTGGTGTGGTCTAATTTCTTTGTAATAATCATAAGGGTTTTGATGAAACTGATGTGAGAAAATCTCATCTGTTTTTTGTGGCAAATCGCTTCCTCCTTTATTGACTCTGTACTGTATCTATTCTTGGCGATCGTTGAAAACCCTTTAATTTGCGTATAAACTGATACGATAAATGAACTGATAAATAGCCTAACTGACAGTAAAGGCATCTCATCCCTCGTCTAAGATATATTTAACACAATCAGAATGAATTCGTTAAACAAAAAAAGCCTCTATTATAATAGAAGCTTACATTTGCAAGACCCAAACGATGAGTGGTCCGATGATTGAACCAATAATGGCACATATAGACATAGTAATGGAGCTAATGGAAAAAGCGAGCTCATCATATTCAGCCGCTTTTGCCGTACCCATTGCATGCGAGGTGCCGCCAAGTGCAATTCCACGACCAATAGATGTGTAAATCCTCAAATATTTAAAAATATAGGGGGAAATTATTACGCCGAAGATCCCCGTAATCGTTACCCCGACAACTGCCATGGAAGCATTCCCTTCTAACACTTTAGCTACTTCTATTGCGACAGGTGTTGTAAGTGATTTTGGTAGCATTGAAATGATTAGTGCAGAATCAATACGAAGTGCCTTTCCAAGGAGACCCACACTTAACATCGCTGTTAGAGTTGCAATAAACGCCCCACCTATAATCGTAAAAAGGTATTTTTTCAAAAAATCACGTTGTTTGTATAATGGATAGGCTAGGGCAACAACGGTCGGACCTAATAATGATGTAATGAACTGCCCACCTTCCATGTATTTATCATATGAAATACCTAAGCTTACTAAAATGATAATCATTAGAACTGTACCTGACAAAATTGGTAACAAGATGGGTAGTGGATACCTTTTATATAGCGATGAAACAACGAAATAGATAACTAAAGTGAGAAGAATCATAGAGATTGAGAAGAAGATGTCTCGCATGCTTGATCCGCCTCTCTTTGTTGTGTCTTTTTCGCAAAATACTGGGTTGTTTTACCGGATACTGCCATTGTAATTATTGTACTCACCAATATCGCAATAATCAGTAATAATCCGCGCACAGATAGTAATTCTGGGTAATCCATGACCCCCACCGTTGCTGGAATAAAAAACAACATCAGAATACTAAGAAGAAACTGCGCACCGCTCTCTATCATTTTGACGGGCACAATGTTAAAACATAAACAAACAAATAATAACAACATACCAATAATATTTCCTGGTATGGTTAATGAGAAAAAATGCTGAATAGAGATTCCTATAAAGGAAAAAATATATAAAATACATACTTGTAAAATAACCAATAAAACTTTCATCATTCACGCTGCTCTATTTTCCTGAGCAACTGCCCTTCTTTCTATTAATAGGATGATAGATTGGCCATCATTTCAGAATAAAAATGATCAAGATGTCTAACCATAGCCGTTTTTGTGCGATCAATATCTCCTGACCTTAACCCTTCTATTATCAATTGATGTTCATTATAAACCGTTTCGATACTCACTCTTTTATTTAATATATATAACCCATACCAATTCACATAATCTATTAAATTACGAATAATTTGATACAATCTTCCATTATTTGTTAACTCTGCTAAAAATAAATGAAAAGCAGAATCATGATACATAAATGCGACAGGATCCTCTTTCAATTCAAAAAGTTGCTGGTCCTTTTCCTCTAGTTTATGTAGCATCTCCTGATTTAATAATGGGATTAAAAGTTCAATGACGAGCGCTTCATTCGCTTTTCGCAATTGAAATACTTCATTGACATCTTTACGCTCTATCTCTTTCACTGAAATCCCTTTTCTCGGTAATGATTGTACCCAGCCTTCCATTTCTAACTGTTGAAGTGCTAACTTTAAAGGCGTCCGGCTAATCCCTAGGCTTTCGCTCAAGGTACGTTCATGAATTGTTGAGCCTGGTGCAATATCATGTTGAATAATCGCTCTTTTTATTTCACGATAGGCATGTTCCTTAAAAGAAGGTGGTTGTTCAACCTTTTGAAAAACCATACAATCTCCCCTTTGAAAATTTGGTATCTGCATCTGGTATACCAGATGCCAACCAAGAAAGTATACCAGTTGTTGCAATAAACAACAATAGGTGGTTGTAAGGAATATATGCTTGATATTTTTTTATCATCATTATATATTTCACACCAACTTATTATGACAAGAAAAAGACTCCCCAGATGAGAGTCTCAATAAACAAAATATCTTACTTACCGTAGATTATCATGATTGCTTCCATTCCATTGAAATATTTCTGGGTTGGAATCCCAGTGACTCGTACAATCCAATGGCTGGGTTACCGTGATAAGCTGTTAATCGAAATTCTTTGAACTGTTGTTTTCTTAGCTCCTTCATCGCTGCCATCATTAATTGCCGACCCATTCCTTTTCCTCTATTGTTTTCTTGCACATACAATTCATAAATGAAGCCAATTTCTTGCTCGGTCATTTCGTCTCTTTTTCCACCAAGCATCACCCATCCCATTATTTCTTCATGTTCTACAGCAACAAGATATTCTCCCCCGTTACTTCTTATAGATTCAACCATCTCTCTCAGCTTACGCTCTTCCGGTTTAGAACGGTTTAATGTACCTTCATACACTGATTGAACAGATAACTTTAAAATACTTTCTACCTCTTTTTCAGTTGGCTTTCTGATCTCCACTATATTTCTCTCCTTTTCTTGCTGGTTTCCAATGCGTCCATCGCGTTATATCTTGGTCAGCTAACCAATCGTAAAATTGCTCACTATTTATGATTCCATCTTCTAAGACTGCTCGATACACAAAAATGGAAGGGTAGGTTAATTCTCTCTTAGAGAGTTCCTCTTTTATTGATAGGATGTGTGTTCTTGATTCATGTGTTAACGAATATTGCATTTCCTTCACAAGATCCCTAGACAAAGGTCCTTTATGACTTTTTGGAAATAACCACATATCAATTTTCCAAACTTCTAGATTATCATACTTATATAAAATCTTAAAATAGAGACCATTAAATGATTCATTCAGGTAATTATGATATTTAATATCTACTACTTGTGGGTGGTCAACAATCTCCGCTAACATACTAAACACTTGATTGGCATTAGGTTCATCACAAAAGACTTCGATATCAATATCACAATCGACCATTAAATCATAAGCATAGGCTCCCACTACATATACTTCTCCTATTCGAGACCACCTTTCAAGTAAAGAAAGCTCCTTCAATATTTGTTTAGCGCGCTCTTTTCGTTTCCCTGCTCTTTCTAATAACATCGTAACCTCCAACTATTTCATTTTTAAAAATTATTTGACTTTATTAAATGTAAGAGGTTTTGTCAAGATAAAAAACGCGTGGTCTCATCTCCCACGCGTGAGTAATTTAATCTTTATTCATCATCCAATTGCTGATCCAACCCTGCAACAAGATTATCCATGAGTACTTTTACAGATTGAAGAGTAGCCTTTTGATAACTTTCTCCTGCCCAAAGTGACATGAAGTCAGTCTGATTTTGTTTCGCTGCCACTAATCTTATCGCTTGTGTTAAGTCATTTTGAAGTGGATAAGGTAAGCTAGTTTGGTTTTTCATTTGCTCCATAAAACGGTTGTGAATCCCCCTTGCCCATTTACCCGAAAAGGCTTCTGTCAAGCTTGTTTTCTTATTAGAAGAGACAAGCATTTTCTTATAAGCGGGATGAATACCACTTTCTTCTGTTGCTAAAAAAGCAGTACCTAATTGAACACCCTCAGCTCCTAAGCGAAAGGCAACTTCTGCATCCGAAGCGTCCATTATGCCACCCGCCGCAATGACTGGAATACTGATTTCATCCGTAACTGCTGGAATAAGGTCAACTAACGGAATAAGGGAATCAAGTGCATCACCGATAAAAGTACCACGATGACCGCCTGCTTCTTTCCCTTGTACAACAAGAAGGTCGCAACCTCTCTCTTCCCAGAGAACAGCTTCTTCTACTGATGTCGCTGTACCGATTACTCTTGTTCCTTCTTTTTGTAATTCTTTTATCACTGCTTCTTCTGGAATACCAAATGTGAAACTACATATCGGAACAAAAGATTTCATCACAACTTCTAATTGCTGTTCATAAAATAAGCGGTGATCTTTTCTTGGTAATTGAAGCGGTGCATCAATTTGAAGTTCGTTACGAAATACTTCTAGTGATTCAATCGCCCTTTCTTCTTCTTCTTTTGTGAAAGCGATATCATTCCCAGGTATAAATAAGTTGATGCCAAAAGGGTGATTGGTTTTTTGACGAATATCATGAATCATCGTTTCCATATCCATTGGGCTCATATAACCCGCTCCGATATTTCCGACACCACCATACATAGAGGTTCTACTAATTAAATCAACAGTCGTCGCTCCTCCTGCCATTGGTGCTTGGAATATTGGGTATTTCGCCTTTAACATATCTGTTATTCTATTTTGGTTCCAACTCATTTCCCCTCACCTCTTATTTTAATTTTGCAATAATGCTCTCAGCCACACTATGCCATAAACTTGGATCAGATTGATAGGTTTCTCCAATGCTTTTATAAAGCTCTTTTTGAGCCTGTTCAAAGCTTGGATCTTCCTTAGCAGGTAGGGAGGTTCTTCTCTCCATCACATAATCTTGCAATCTTGGTGCACGTGGGCCCCATACAGCTTGTTCTGCACCTGCTTCATCAATAAATACAAAAATAGGAATTGCTCGTGCTGTTCCGTTTGTTAAGTATTGATCCATTAATTCTAAATTACTATCTCTTAGAACAAACCGTACTTCCATACCGATTTCCTCAGCAATTTTTAATAGAACAGGATTATTAATCATCGCATCGCCACACCAATCCTCAGTAAGGACAATGGCGTGCAGATTTTTTTGCTTGACCTCTTGTAATGCTTCCTTTTCTTCTTCACTAAGTGAAAAACCCTCATAAATGGTAAGCATACCTTCTTTGTTTACTTGCATATGATTTAGATATTGCTCTTTCGTTAAACCCTTTTCAAACCATTCTCTTAATTCCATTTCCTTTGCACATCCCTCTTACGTTTTTATCCAATCATATCATACCATTGAACGATTAAAGTATGGCACTAATTTGCTTCATATGATGTTCGTCATGTGCAGCAAGCCCGATGAGATAATCATATAGGCTTATTTTCTTATTGCCAATGATTAATGGTTTTTGCCAATACGAATCTGGAATTTTAGAGATTCTTTCTATTATTAGTTTTCTTTTTACAAGCAATTCTGCAATGATTGTCTCCTGCGATTGATTTCTTGCTGCTTCCGCGGCTGTTGGATTCATTTCTTCTGCAGAAGGAGCTTTTGGTAGAGGAAGGTGTAATAAAACAAATGGTAGACGCTTTTTTAAAATAAATTCATCCCACGGAATAAAATGACCTACCACTTCAGCGACCGACCATTTTCCTTCATTTATTTCTTTCCGCCAATGGCTTGTTGGGATTGATTCTATAAATTTAATAAACTGTTCATGATGGCGGATCATCGCTTGTTTTTGCGATTGCACTGTATCACCCCTCATCAGTCATTTATAGCCAAATCTCATCACCAAGCTTTACGTTCCCCGTTTGAATCACTTTTGCATAAACACCAAAATGATTATGATTGGTTCTAATAATCTCTTTATGTATGGTAGGTGTCCTTTTTCCATTTTTCGGATCAATAGTAATAATCATACAACGTTCGCAAGGCTTAGTTATCTCTATCACCACTTCTTCTCCTATTTTCATTTGGTTGGAGATCCAATCATGTTCCGAAAATGGCCTATCGTAATCAGTATGGATAATAAAGTTGGGACGGAAACGCTTCGGATCGATTTCACTTTTTCCAAGTTGCTTACTTAAATATTGTAGTGATGAATGTGTTACTAACAAAAGGGGAGCTTCTTCAATAGCCCCAATGGGTACATAGGATGGCGTAAAAGAATGAAAAGATAAATCCCTTCCACTTTTCAGACGAAGATCTTGCCTCCACCTCTCATCATTCCACCCGTACCTCTCTCCATTTGCTGTATGTATTTGTAACTCCGGGTATGTATCTTCATTTTCCTCACTGACAAAAGTGGCTTGATATGCTGCCATTTCTTGATATTGAGTGATCGTAAGGTATTTTCCTTGTCTACTCCTATCTATAATGACGTGGCTTCGGTCGCCATACACACCGTATGGTAAGACTCTAGTGGACCCAACATTTTCACCACCAAATGACTTGACAGGATAACGTAGTAATGACGAAAGAACACCAATTTTTTGCATGCTCTTACACCTCCTCTATGACCTGGTGTCGAAACTTGAACCTTCTTCTATCCCTCTCCGACATAATTCCTCTTATTTCCCAGGAAAGTATCTGATTAACGACATTTCCCTCATTATTATCGCTTCAATTCAGCAAATCTCTCAATTGTGAAAGGGGAAATATCCACTGACGAAGTTTTTCCTTGGATTAGTTCGCTTAAAACATGACCAACTACACTACTAAATTTAAATCCATGACCGGAAAATCCCGCTGCAATTGCAACATTCTCATATTGAGGATGTTGATCAATAATAAAATGCTCATCTGGTGTCATTGTGTACATACAGGTTTTACCAAATTGTAAATTTGTTTTTTCAGTGAAATATCTCCCTAGAAATGTTGTAAGCTCTCTCTCATCATCCTCATTAAAAGGCTGCACTTCTTGTTTACTCTCTATTCTCTGAACATCTCCATCATGCCTTCCTAGTTTCAATCCTGAACCATCTATACTAGGAAAGCCATAATAATGACCTAATGGCGATTCAAATGTAAAGGCTGGAAACTGTTTCGCCTCATAAACATCCTCTTGTGCTTCATACCAAGCGAAAGTTTTCCGAATCGGATTTAATGGAAGCTGCAAGTCCAGATAACTAAGGATGGAATTTGTGCCAGCTCCTGCTGATACAATTAACGAGTCTCCTGAATAATGACCATCCTGTGTAGCAATATTAACAATCCCTTCTATAATAGATAAGTCAGTAATTACGCTATCAGTCACGATTTTAGCACCATAGGACAAAGAAAGTCTCCGGTAAGCCTCAATACAATCTTCACACTTCAAAACCCCAGATGTCGGCTCATGATAAGCAACCATTCCATCATCTAAATGTAATGCACTCCATTTAGTATTGACCGTTTCATGTGTGTAAACATCAAGTGGTAACTGATATTTTTCCGCACTTGTTTTGACCTCCTTCATAAAAAGAGAAGTCTCGCTACCAATATTTAAAACACCTGTTTGTAAAAACAACTCCATTTCGGATTCTTTCTCTACTTCTTCCCATAGTTGTTTAGCCTTTAACAAGAGTGGCACATAAGCATGTCCTTCACCATAAGCATATCTAATGATTCTCGTCTCACCATGATGACTTCCTTTCTGATGAGGTGGCCTATTTGCATCGATAAGCAAAACCTTTTTGCCCTCTTTCGCTAAATAATAACCTGCAGCCATCCCCATCGAACCTGCGCCGATAATAATTGTATCGTAATGCAATTTTTATCCCCTCCAAGATGCTAAACTATAAGTGTTCTTTTATTTAATTTTCTAAATACTATCACCATTAGCCAATATACCACAGGAACGGGAAGACTTTTGTCGAAATTTGTTGCAATTGTTTAACAATCTCTTAAAGGAAGTAGTCGTGTAGGAAAAATTAACAAAAAAAAGATTGATTCTATAAAATATAAACTCCTAAACAATCAAAGTGTTTTATTTTACAAACCAATCTGTTATTCGAAGAAATCATTAAATGACCATATAATAAGAAAGATACTTACGACACCCCAGGCTACTGTACCTAAAATCCAGTATATAATTGCTTGCATATCTCTATTTCTTTTGTACGCCCCATTTTCACCTTGAGCCACTAGCCTCGCGAGTTTATTCTCCATCCTTTTTTTCATAGAAGCAACTGTGATAAAACCGGAAACAATGATGAATAGAATCATCCAATGCAAAAGGTTCACACCTTCCCTCCGCTTCGTTTTAACCATAATAACATAAACTAGCGAGGTACTCTTATACGTGGATTAAGAAAGGATAAAATATCCAAACGAGATATGTATGGCATTTTAATATAGAAGATCTGCAAGTTATTTCGATAAACTACCTTTTACCATAAGTAAAGTGGTTGTAATCCAAATTATTTCGATAAAAACGATCGTTAAACTAAGTTAAAAACGGTCAATTACTTGCAATGCTGTTGGGAAAGATGTAAGAATTTCGGCCGTTCCTTCTTCGTTTATATAGACGTCTTCTTCAATTCTCACCCCACCAAATCCCGGTATATAAATCCCAGGTTCTACCGTGAAAAGTAAACCTTTTTCAACTAAACGATCGTTCTTTTCATGAATAGAAGGCTCTTCATGAACATCAATACCTAATCCATGGCCCACGCGATTATTAAAATATTGTCCATAGCCTGCCTCTTGGATCACACGGCGAGCTGCTTTATCAATCGAGCCGATTGGGATACCTGCACGAGCTGTTGAAACACCCGAAAGTGTAGCCTGCCTTACAATTTCATAGATATTCTTTTGCTTAGTCGTTGGTTCTCCTAGAACAAAAGTACGTGTGATATCGGAACAATACCCATCCGCAACAACCCCCATATCAATTAAAAGAAAGTCACCTTTTTGGAGCTTGTTCTGATCAGGATGCCCATGTGGTAAAGATGATTTTGCACCTGAGAGGACCGTTGTAGAAAATGAAGGACCATCGGCACCGAACTTTCTCATTAAATAATCAAACTCTGATACCAAATCGAGCTCTGTCATCCCTTTTTCAATTTTCTTCAATCCATCAGCCAGTACTTTTTCAATAATTGTTACTGCATGTAAAACCTTTGTCCGTTCAGCTGGCGTTTTCAGCATTCTTTGGTTTGCTATGAACCTACCTATATCTTGATAATTAAAATGCGGAAAAACGTTTTTAAGTTGTTCTTGTTGATAAAGTGTGATCTCTTTTATTTCCAATCCTACTATTTGATTATTCACTTGGATGACTGATTTTAATTTTTCATATGGATTTTCATCATCACTAATCGGAATAATGTTTTTCACATACGAATGCTCGCTAGCTGCTTCATAGTCTAATGCTGGCACAAATAAGTACTCCTCACTCTTTTGTAGATCAATAACAATCGCCATGAATCTTTCATACGGTTCACTATTAAACCCAGAATAATAGAATATGTTTTTAGGTTGAGTGACGATAGCAAAATCAAGTTTCTGCTCATTTAAATATAACTGTAATTGTTTTAACCTTTTTTGGTAAATACTCATTTTTAATTCCCCCTTTTATAGTATAGGTAAAATTATTATACTATTACTGTATAAAACATGATAAGATAAAAAAGCAAAAAAAGAAAGGATGTCACCTCAATGGATGATATATATAAGAAGATTAAACAACTTCGGTACGAGCAAGGCATGACATTGAAAGAACTAAGTGAGAAAACGGAGCTATCTGTTAGTTTTTTATCACAAATTGAAAGAGGTACCTCTTCATTAGCTATCACTTCTTTAAAAAGGATTGCTGATGCTTTTGGGGTTAAAATGATTCATTTCTTTGAAGAAGATGATGATTTTCATTATGTGATGAAAAAAGAGCACCAACGACCATTTAAAATGGAAAGCTCGGACTCTACATTTATTAAACTAAGTGGTCATTTTCCTGAACGGAAATTGGAACCATTCATCGTAAAGTTAAAACCTCGACAAAAAGATGTTGAACTGGTAAGGCACCCAGGTGAAGAGTTTTTCTATATATTACAGGGGGCACTTATTGTGAGAGTGGAGGATGAGGAATATCATCTAAACGAAGGAGAAACCATACATTTTCCATCAACCGTACCTCATATGTGGGAAAACCCACTCAATCAAGAAACAATCATTATTTCAATTACAACCCCTGCAATTTTCTAATAAACATCATTTCGAATGGAGAAACAAGATGAGCATAAATGATTTGATTATTTTTATTGTTGCCGCTTTCCTTTGTGTCGGTGCACTTGATAAAATATGCGGGAATAAATTAGGACTAGGTGAGCGATTCACTGCAGGAATGATGACGATGGGCTCCCTCGCGTTATCTATGATTGGGATTATTTCTTTAGCACCCGTCATAGCAGCCATTTTAACACCTGTGATTTCTCCCGTTTATGAATTCGTAGGCGCTGACCCAGCAGCGTTCGCCAATACTATTCTCGCCATTGATATGGGGGGCTATTCCCTAGCCACTGAGATGTCCATTAGTGCGGATTCAGAACTTTTCGCTTGGGTCTTCCTTGGCACTATGATGGGACCGACTATCGTATTTACAATCCCTGTTGCCTTAGGACTCATAGAAAAAGAAGACCAACCTTATTTTGCGAGGGGTATTCTAGTGGGACTTATTACTGTACCTTTTGGTTGTTTAGCTGGAGGCCTAGTTGCTGGATTGCCGTTTTTTATGATTATCAAAAACTTGATTCCTACCATTGTATTCTCTTTGCTAATTGCTTGGGGATTATGGAAAAAGCCTGAGAACATGATTCGAGGATTTGCCATCTTCGGTAAATTCATTGAAATCATTGCAATTATTGGTCTTACAGCGATTATATTTGAAACATTAACAGACCTAACACTGATCCCCCATTTAACGCCAATTGAGGAAGGGGTTCAAACAGTCGGTTCGATTGCTATTTTCTTAGCGGGCGCTTTTCCTTTAGTAGCTTTTATTTCGAAATATTTCAGGAAACCACTCAGTAAGGTGGGATCTTGGTTAAAACTAAGTGATAAATCAACAGCTGGGTTGATTGCTTCACTCGCTCATAATATTCCCATGTTGATCATGCTAAAAGATATGGAACCGAGAGGCAAGGTCGTTAATGTTGCTTTTGCTGTAAGCGGAGCCTTTGTTCTAGGAAGTCATTTAGCCTTTGTTGCCGGTATTCAGAAAGAAGTCGTATTTGCCATGATTATTGGCAAGTTAGTGGCAGGCATTAGTGCCGTTTTATTAGCAATGATTGTAAGTAGGGACCTGAAGAAGCAGCATACATTTCGCTAAAGCGCGTCATCCTCTCAACTGATGATAAACTTAAGTGCTAGGGGAATTTTCATATTTGTATAGAGACGGGGATTAATAGTAATTTCTGGTGTTGATAATGGTAGTAAATACAACTGAGTTGTTCGTTTTGGATAGATTATCGTTGAAGATCAGTTTATGTTAGCATGTGTTTTCTTTTTTTTGCAGTGCTTGTATGACAGGAGAGCCTTTATTTGTAGCGGTTCTCTTGGTTGTGTTACTTATATGGCTTGGGAGCCTTTTTTAGTCGCGATTCTTCGGGTTGTGCTACTTATATGGCGTGGGAGCCTTTTATCAGTCGCGATTCTTCGGGTTATGCTACTTATATGGCGTGGGAGCCTTTTTTTAGTCGCGATTCTCCGGGTTACGCTACTTATATAGCACGGAATCCTTTTTTAAGTCGCGATTCTCCAGGTTACGCTACTTATATGGCGTGGGAGCCTTTTTTTAGTCGCGACTCTCTTAGTTTCGCTACTTATGTAGCAAAGAATCCTTTTATCAGTCGCGATTCTCCGGGTTACGCTACTTATATAGCACGGAATCCTTTTTTAAGTCGCGATTCTCCAGGTTACGCTACTTATATGTCAACGAATCATTTTTTTAGTCGCGATTCTCTTGGGTACGCTACTTATATAACAAGGAATCCTTTTTTTAGTCGCGATTCTCCGGGTTACGCTACTTATATAGCAGGGAATCCTTTTATCAGTCGCGATTCTCTTGGTTGCCCTACTTATTTAACAGCGACTCTTTTATCAGTCGCGATTCCCTTGATTACACTACTTATTTGGCAGCTACCCTTTCTTTAGTATAGATTCTCTATTTGCTTATATCTCAAGCGATTCCATCTTTTGACTCCCAAACTCCTGCTATTGAGCTGTACAAAATTTCTATCCGTTAAAATTACTCTTTTCATTTCAGTTTCTGGCACCATTTATACAAAATGTAATGACTTTATTAAATTAATCAACTTTATTGCATTGCCATTACTAAACGAAAAAATCCGAACAATTGTCCGGATTTTTTTGATTAACGCTTTTGTATTTCCTGCATTAATAATTTATTTACGATTTGTGGATTCGCTTGTCCTTTTGTTGCTTTCATCATTTGACCAACAAGGAAGCCGACTGCTTTTTTCTTCCCATTTTTGAAATCATCAATGGATTGTGGGTTATTATCAAGGATTTCAGTAACGATAGCGAGTAGCGCTGATTCATCTGAAATTTGCACTAATCCTTTATCTTCAACGATTTTCTTTGCTTCTCCACCATTCTCAATTAATTCTTTGAAAACAGTTTTAGCAATTTTTGAAGAAATCGTTCCATCTTCAATTAACGCAATCATTCCTGCTAACCCTTCTGCTGTTAGCTTTGTTTCATGGAGTTCGAGCCCTTCTGCATTAAGATAGGCTGATACCTCACCCATGATCCAGTTTGAAGCTTGTTTCGGCTCTGCTCCCGCTGCAACAGTCGCCTCAAAGAAATCCGCTGTTTCCTTTGTTACGGTAAGGACACCTGCATCATAGGCAGGTAAGCCGAACGTATCGATATAACGTGTTTTACGTGCATCTGGTAGTTCAGGAATTTCCGCACGAATACGGGCTTTCCAATCTTCATCAATCACAATATCTAATAAATCCGGCTCTGGGAAGTAACGATAATCGTCAGAACCTTCCTTCACACGCATCAACAATGTTTTCCCAGTAGCTTCATCAAAACGGCGTGTCTCTTGTTCAATGACACCACCCTCACGAAGGACTTCTGCTTGGCGCTTCTCTTCGTACTCTAATCCTTTACGAACAAAGTTAAAAGAGTTTAAGTTTTTCAGTTCTGTTTTTGTACCAAATTCCTCCTGGCCGACAGGTCGTAATGAAATATTGGCATCACAACGTAAGGAACCTTCTTCCATCTTACAATCAGAAACACCAGTATATTGTACGATTGATTTTAGCTTCTCTAAATACGCATAGGCTTCATTTGGTGTGCGTATATCCGGCTCAGAGACAATCTCAATTAAAGGTGTTCCTTGACGGTTATAATCGACTAAAGAATACCCTTTGCCATGTGTTAGTTTACCCGCATCTTCTTCTAGATGAATACGCGTAATCCCGATTTTTTTCTTATAGCCATCTACTTCAATCTCAATCCAGCCATGTTCTCCAACCGGTTTGTCGAATTGAGAAATCTGATAGGCCTTTGGATTGTCCGGATAGAAATAGTTTTTACGATCGAATTTCGTCACTGGTGCAATCTCACAGTTTAGGGCCATAGATGCCTTCATCCCGTATTCAACTGCTTTTTTGTTGACTACTGGCAGTACACCTGGGTAACCAAGGTCAACAACAGTTGTGTTTGTATTTGGCTCTGCACCGAAATGGTTCGGACTCGCAGAGAAAATTTTTGAATCTGTTTTTAATTCAACGTGGACTTCAAGTCCGATGACTGTTTCAAATTCCATTATTCCTTGTCCCCCCTTACAGCTCCGGTTTTTGTTTATGGAAATCAGTTGCTTGCTCAAATGCATGGGCAACACGATAAACCGTGCTTTCATCAAAGTGCTTACCGATAATTTGCAACCCTAATGGTAACCCTTCTGAGAATCCACAAGGTACAGAAATACCTGGTACACCAGCAAGGTTCACAGGAATGGTTAAAATATCGTTCGCATACATTGTTAATGGGTCTTTCGTTTTCTCACCGATTTTGAATGCCGGTGTTGGCGTTGTTGGTCCGATAATTACATCATACTTTTCAAAGACGTTTTCAAAATCTTGTTTAATTAGTGTACGAACCTTTTGCGCCTTTTTATAATACGCATCATAATAACCTGAGCTCAGGGCAAATGTACCAAGCATAATACGGCGTTTTACCTCATCACCAAATCCTTCAGAACGAGACTTTTTATAAAGGTCAATTAAGTTCTCTGGATTTTCAGTACGGTAACCGTAACGTACACCGTCAAATCGTGCTAAGTTAGCTGAAGCTTCAGAAGAAGAAAGTAAATAATAGGCTGCAAGTGCATATTTAGAATGCGGAAGGGAAACCTCTTCCCATGTTGCTCCTAATTTTTCTAATACTTTAAGGGAAGCAAGCACCGATTGTTTGACATCTTCTTGCACACCTTCGCCTAAATATTCTTTCGGAACAGCGATTTTCAATCCTTTCACATCACCGGTTAAGCCTTCAGCAAAATTCGGTACACTCACATTAGCTGAAGTAGAATCCATTGGATCAACGCCAGATACCGCCTGTAAAAGATACGCATTATCTTCAACTGTACGTGTAATTGGTCCCACTTGGTCAAGAGATGAAGCAAACGCCACTAAACCAAAGCGAGATACACGACCATATGTAGGTTTAAGCCCAACAACCCCACAGAAAGATGCTGGCTGACGAATCGAACCACCCGTATCTGATCCTAGTGAAAATAATACTTCTCCTGCCGCAACCGCTGCAGCTGATCCACCAGACGAACCACCAGGAACCGTTTCGATATTCCATGGATTACGTGTCGCTCTGTAACTTGAGTTTTCATTTGAAGATCCCATAGCGAACTCATCCATGTTTAATTTACCGATCGTAATGGCTTCTGCTTCTTTTAATTTCGAAACAACCGTTGCATCATAGATTGGATCAAAATTATCTAATATTTGACTCGCACAAGTTGTTCTTAAACCTTTTGTGACTAAGTTATCTTTGACACCGATTGGCATCCCGAATAACTGACCTTTTTGTTCGTCCGTTCCCAATTTACCATCGATTTCTTTTGCTACTTGACGTGCATGCTCTTCATCTAATGTTAAGAAGGCTTTTACTTTGTCATCTACTTCAGCAATTCTTTTATAAGATGCGTCGACTAAATCAGTCGCTGAAATCTCTTTTTTATGTAAAAGCTCATGAAGCTCAGACACTTTATGATCAAATAAACTCAAAATGTTTCCCCTCCAACTAATCCATGATTGACGGCACTTTAATATAGCCGCCTTGTGAATCAGGTGCATTCTTCAGAACTTCCTCTTGCGGCAGTCCTTTTGTTGCCTCATCTTCACGTAATACATTGTTCATATCCAACACATGGGAAGTCGGTTCCACATGATCGGTATCTAACTCGTTTAACTCTTCGGCAAACGAGATAATTGCATCTAGCTGATGTTGGAATTGCTCTGCTTCTTCTTCCGTAATCGCTAATCTCGCTAGGTTCGCCACATGCTTAACCTCATCAATTGTAATTCTAGACATATAGACACCTCCAAATTCAAATAAAAATACACAATTATATTGATCATATCAAACTTTCACGCGTTAAAGCAACATGAAGATCTGATCGTTTTCACCACCCTTTATTTTACCACGAGTTCAATAGATCGCCTAATGGACAAATAATAGAAATTGATTTTTGATAAAGGGGTCAAAGAACTTCCAGATAGAGGGGAAGGATTACGTAGTTTGTAGTTTAGTTAGCTATAGAGTAAGATCAATGGCAAAGTAGGGATGAGTGGTTCATAGGGTTGAAGAACCATCAGAAAACCAAGATTTTCTTCAATAATTCTGATTCATTACATGTGACCAACAATTCCCCCTTGGACGCACTCACCTCTGCGTCTTCATTTGCAACCAGTAATTCTTATCAGGCCCCAAGCATTTATCTCTACCACAACTCGACAATAAAAGTGAACCACATCCATATAAAAAAGATGAAGCCATTTTATGCTGCTTCATCTTTCTCGTCTGCTTTAAAGCGTGTTGTTTTATCCCATCCAATCGTTAAGCCTCTCACACGATGATAAAGATAAATCGCAAACGCGCGAATAAGTAAGATGACGAATAGTTGGGCATACGTAAAATACATAATTGCCCCAACAAATAGGCTTGTTAGCGAGAGCTGTTGATTTACTGCTAAACTGCTTATAATTTGGATGGAGTATACCACATAACTCATTAACCAAATCATCAATAAAGGGGCGGTCATTTCGGGAAAATTAATACCGAATAAGCTACCGACAAAAATAACATTTGAAGTAATTAAGAAAAATATAAATACAAAATAGGTTAAAAGATGTTGCAAACTATGGAAGAAAGTTTTACCTTTCCAAAAATGAATATCCTTGAAGCTCTTCTCTAGTAAATAAAGATTACCAATGAGCCATCTTGTTCTTTGTTTTAAAAAGGTTTGAAGATTCTCTGGTTCCTGTTCCCACGTTTGTGCATATGGAACAATCGGTAATACGTATCCCTTCTGGGTAATTCGTATCGTCAACTCTGCATCTTCCGCAAGTGCATACGGGTCATACCCCTCTAGCTCTTCAATGACAGAACGTCTTAAAAGCATATTAGTTCCCGGTAAAGAGCCAAGGTTAAACAATTTCCACCTACCGCTTTGCATTGTCAATTGAAATACTTGAAACTCTATTGAAATCATCCGCGTGAGCAAATTTTTATTTTGATTAAGGGTACGAACTACTCCGACAGCTCCGGCTGCATTCTCTGTTTGTTCTGCTATTTCTACTAGCTTTGTCACAGCATCCGAGTCTGGCTGATTATCCGCATCGTACACAAGAAAATAATCAGATTGGCTAATACTCAATCCATAATTAAGCACTCTCGACTTTCCCTTAGGTTCGCCAGGCGGGACCTTAATATAGTGAATACGCGAAAAGTTTTCTGCAAAACTTCTAGCCACTGCCGCTGTTTGATCTATCGACTGGTCGTCTAATAAGAATACATCAAGATGACCAGGATACCTTAATTTCATCATAACATTCAGCGTATCCTCAAGAATTAACCCTTCATTATGAGCAGGGATTAAAATAGCAACAGAAGGATATTTCAAAAGAGGTTTACGCTTTCTTTCTCTTTCCCTTTTATAATGCAAAACACCAGAGACTAATAAAATCGAATAATAAAAAAGCAAAAACCAAAAGAAAGCCATAATCAAGAGTAACACAACCTTAAACATTCGACTACTCCTCCAGCAACATCTGATAGACCTCGTCAAAATCGACTATAGCATAATCGCGAAATTGGATAGGTGGCTGAATCATGTTCATTTGCAGACGTAAATTACTTAATAGTCTGTTTTGAAATTTAATGACGCCTTCTTCATTCGTATTTTGCAAGAAAATAATGAAAGACGCACCCTCACTCATAAAGAAATCGAAATCACTCCGAATGGTTTCTTCTATTACATTTTGTACTAAGCCTTGCCAAGCTTTTTGCGTCACTCCATTACTTAAAACAGATACCTTTAATAGGAAACCTGTTTCATTCCTTCTATTCATTCCCCGCAATGTTATTTTGCTACGTTCATAAAACTCCTGTTTTGTAAGCATTAGCCCGTCTGAGTCCATATATTTTCTTAAAGCAACCGTTTCCGCTAATAATTCTTTCATGCGGATGTCCATACTTAAAAAGCTATGCCTGATAAAAAGGAGAGGGACAACAGATAATACATAAGATATAAATAAAGAAATCAATTGCATCTGATTAAAAACCGTTTGTAAATAACTGAAATAACATAATAGAAAACCATATAACACAGTGAGTGCACTTATAACTATATAAGACCATTTTGGTGAAAGGAAAAGTATAACCATAACACTAGCTAGTAGAACTGCCCAATGGAAAAAAAAGACCTCAAGAGATGAGGAGTGAATGGCGATCGCAAATAATAAGAAATTTCCTATCATAAAGAGAAACAATAATAAAGAGAAGTTAGCTTTCCGAATAATCATCCCATAGCCTCCGTGATCAAACTCAAACTTCTCTCATCATACTCGATTGTCTTACGATTTTCATTGCATAATCTTTGGTAAACTTTTATTTCACAACAGTTAATCAATCTTCCCAATAAAAATGCGCGTCAAAGACTTTGTATGGCGGTTCACTGAGTATTGTTGGGATGTCTATCTGAAAATCTAAATACTGATCTACATCTGCTTTTGTCAAAATAACATAATGATATGCTTCTACGATTTTTTTTATTGCCCAAATTTGTTTACTCCATGTCTCAGATGGCCATTCACACACAGTATGACTTGCTAAAAAGTCGCTACTTCCACTACTACCATGTCTCGTCATTTCACCTTTACCCATAATAACTACCGGCGCTAACCTTGAAATATATAACCATAAACCCTTCATAGATACTTCACCATTTGCTAATACTTCTTCCTCTTCCTTTTTCCAGAGAAACACACTAACATACGAGGCAAATCCACTGCCATAATGGTCAAAATCTGCTTCATACAACAACCCTTTTAATCCACCTATCTCTCCTACCAAATGGGAGATGTATTGTTCCATCTCGGTATCACCACCTTGTATAAAAGGGTAGAAATCACCCACTCGCTTTCCTTGAATAACCTTTTTTAAAAAATTTTCCGTAAGTAACGTCCTTTTATCCATTACTCTCATTCCTCCGCCCCATTAAGATCGTAGAATAATAGATATCGCCTATTTTTTTATCATCCTTTAATTCTCCTTCTACGATAAAACCAAGTCGTTCATACAGTGCAATCGCCTTTTTATTTGTTTCTAATACTTGCAGCGTTACTTTTCTAATCCCTTTTTGATCTGCCCATTGCAACATTACTTGAATAAGACTTTTTCCTATAGATTGTCCCCAATATTGTTTTTTCACAGCAACACCAAACTCCAATCGATGTGAAGTCCTCTTTAATTTGCCCCCTTTAGCTCTTAGGAAACCCACAAGGTGACCTTTGACTTCTGCTACTAAAAATATACTATTCTTTTCAACTGACTCAGATCGTATCATCTCTTCAAAATCTGCCGTACTTAAAAAATCTTCTCCTCGTTCCCTGTCAAAGCTATCCGTCTCACCGTCCACAATCAACCTTAACTGAGATAATTGTTCCGCATCCATCACTGTCGCTTTACGAATATGAAAAATTCTCGTTTCCATTCATTTTCTTCCTTTCTACCACTTTTGCAAACCTATACCAAAGTTGTAACGCTTCCTCTAAACCACTTGTACGGTCACAACAAAATTATCTTCTAACAATTCAGTACTATCTTCATGTACAACTAAGTGTAAAGTTTTCTCATCGGTTTTAAAAACATTTAACTTATCTAGATATTAAAAACGAATGAATTACATTAGAAAAATAATTGGAAGCATCCATTTCATCCTCATTCGCTTGAAAAGGATCTCTTATTTGTATGTAATCAGCAGGCATTTACTCGTTTTAGCCTAATTGACAGCATCCCTTCAGCCATATCCGCAATCTGGCTCCTCACTTTTTGCTGACGGAGACATTTTCTTATCACCATTAAAAAGAGACCGTATGCATACGGTCCCCTCTCCCGACTTTCTATCCATTTCTTCATTTTCATAAAAAAATCCTTTCTTAAAAACCAAATAAAACACTAATTAACCAGGCTGATGCATAAAATACCATAAACTGAACGCCTGAACCAATTCCGAGGATTTTATTCAAAAGCCCCCCAATTGCAGCCATTGTAAAGGTGAGTACGATACCGACTAATCCTGCTTCGTGAAAAGCCAATAAACAGGCTAAACCAATAAACATAGCAACGATTGCCTCTTGACTAATAAAGCGCATGACCAAAACGGTTGCCTTTCTCGCGTAATTCATTGAAAACGGATAAGCAATTAGAGTGGCAATGATAAGACCAATCGCTCCATATAAAAGAAAATCTAAAGGATCTAGGTAATTATGGAGATTATTAACCGGATCACTTGTAAACACTGGTGGTGCATTAAATAACGGCGATGCTGGTCCTAATGCAACAGGACTCAACGGAATACCAAATGCTATTAAAGGAATGATTGCTTCGGCAATATAGGTTGACTCTGTGACTCCATTCATTGTGGTTAAACTGGACGTTGATTTTTTATAAATCCCTTTCGATCTCGAACCCACAATTTCCCCCATTAAGGAAGTCATTCCTACAGGGCTAAATACAAATGTCAAAGAAGAAATAAAGCTTGTACCAGTCGTTTGCATCGTTTGCCTTTTTGTCAGTATTTTAAATGGATTAGGAAAAAATCCTGCCCATGATTTATTATCTGGTGCCAAATGATACTCTTTAGGACGATCTCTTTGAATGGTCTGTCGTGCATTTCCTGACAGTGCAAACAAAATATCAGTAAACATTGGACCAATGGCAATTCCTAAAAAGAAACTAATGGTTAAATGCTTATCTAATATGCTAAAACTTAATACATCTAAACTTTTAATAAAAAAAGCTAACGGGATAATCATCAAAACACTTACCCATTTTCCTTTTGAGAAAAAAGCAATTAAAATGGCCGCTAACGTAAAAATCAATCCTGAAGCTGATTTGAAAAAGTCAGCAAATTGTCCAAGGAATTGTCCTAATAAGACGGCTGTCGGTAAGGCGATAAAAGCACCAATCACACCACCCGATACCATTTTCCTTAATGCAATATGAGGCATCCCTAGCCTTCTTAAAGCAGAGGCATGATCAATTAATGGGACAGCAGTTGTATCTCCCGGAATACCCATTAACGCGGTAGGAACGGCATGAGTTAAGTGTTTGGCAAGTACAGCTGCCATAAAAAAGGCAAACACAGCTGCCGGGGGAGCTCCTAACAAGATAACTAATAAGGTAAATGGCACCATTATAGCCGTTTCATCTGTTCCAGAGATTAACCCAATTAAAGAAAATAGAATAGCACCAATTAAAGCTAAGCAAATAGATATGAGGAGAATACTCATTTCTTATCGTCCTCCCCAATTGTCCTAAACTTATCGAGAACGCCAAGTGCTTCCATTTCTTTTCTCGTAACAGGATCTTCTTCAATTAATAAATATTCTTCCTTTGGATCTAACTGCATATCTTTAAAAATCTCTTCCATACTTTCAAGAGAAGTTTCTTCTTCTGTCAGCACTCTACTAGGTTTAAATATAAAGGCACATAAAGCAAGTGATAATACACTACCGCCAATACCAAGCAATAAAGAATACGACGATACCATCTTTTCGCTGGCAAACAGAGGAAATAATCTTTCCCCTAAAAGGTATCCACTTAAACTAAGAATGATACTTATAATAATTGCTAGAATAATATTACGAGGTAAAACTGTATCACCTAATATTTCAAGATATTTAGGTGCTTCATTTATTTTATCTAGTTCTATGCTTTGCTTCCCCTTATCCACATGTAAATTAGGAGCCATATTAAATCCTCCCTTGTATCTCTTTTGTTAATTGTAGGATTCGATCAAACCTTACATCTTTTTCCTTTACTGCTTCAGCAACGACTCGACCAATCTCATCCCCTGTTGCACCAGCCATAACAGCTAAGTTTTTTGCATGAAGGGCCATATGACCTTTTTGAATGCCATCAGTTGCTAAAGCTCTCATCGCAGCTAGATTCTGCGCTAAACCAACGGATGCAATACAACAAGCTAACTCTTCTGCTGATTGAATATCTAATATTTTTAAATTTACTTTGGCAACCGGATGAGTCTTTGTAGCGCCACCAATAATGCCAACAGGCATCGGAAGTTCAATAGATCCAACTAAGTCACCTGCTCGATTTTCTTCCCATTTCGTAAGGGAACGATATTGCCCTGTTACTGCAGCGAAAGCATGGGCGCCGGCCTCAACTGCCCTTGTATCATTCCCAGTCGCGAGTACAACGGCAGATATACCATTCATAATTCCTTTATTATGTGTAGCCGCTCGATAAGGATCAGCATCTGCAAACTCGTAAGCGTTTACAATCTTTCGCACAACTTCTTCTCCACCAAGTAGATCCTTTGAAAATACCGCATGAGCTCTAGCTAATCGTCTGTCAGCCAAGTTAGAAATAATTCTAAGAAGCGCTTTTCCTGAAGTAATATTCTCTATCAATGGAGCAATTGATTCCGCCATTGTATTGACAGCATTCGCCCCCATTGCATCCTTTGTATCTACTAATAAATGAACCACAAGTAAAACCTCATTCACCGTTTGGATAATCTTTACCTCTATGTCTATTGCGCCTCCACCAATAGCTACTAGAGTTGGATCCTTTTCGTTGCATATTTTCAAAATTTCTGATTTCTTATCATACACCCTTAATCTTGCAGCATATGGATCTTCAACACCTATAACTTGTATCTGACCAATCATTACCGATCCACTTAATGATGCAAAAAAACCACCTTTATCATAGGATGCCTTCGCTGCATTACTTGCGGCAGCGACTACGGAAGGCTCTTCAGTTGCCATCGGTATAAAAGTGTCCTTACCATTAATTTTAAAATTCGTTGCTACCCCAACAGGAATTGAAATTGAACCTAACACATTTTCAATCATGGCATCAGCCGTACTAATAGAAAGGGGTTGTTTGCCAATAAGTATTTCCTTATCTTCCTCTGTCAAATGACACGCTTCTGATATTATTTGAAGTCTCTCCTCAACCGAAAATCGATGAAAACCAGATAGACGACTATTCATTCCATTCACTCCTTAGTACTTTTATTTAATATCATTCAACTAAGTTGAATGATATTAAATAAAATATTACACCCCCTTTCTGTAAAAGTAAATAAAAAATCTGAAAATTATAAAGGGTTTTGGAATCTCTTGAGAAGATCATCCAAAACCCTACTATTATCTTTCATCTGCTTGTATAAAAATGGTTAATACTTTTGCTTCCTTTTTTTCTACTGGTAAAAACACATGTGGAATGGTACCAGCAAAATACGCACTATCACCTTCATGTAATAAGTATTTTTCTCCATCATAAGAGAGATAAATTGAACCTTTTAATATGTATATAAATTCGTCTTCTAAATGTGTGTATGGACCTTCTTTAGCTGAGTCCTCCAAAACCGTCACAACAACTGGATCAATCTTACTGAACGGAGATCGATTAGCTAATGTTTCATATAGATAGCCCATTTCCTTATTGCCAACCTTTGTCGTGCGGCTTTGACTCGGAGAAAGCACTAAATTTTTACTTTCATTTTCTTCAAGCACCCAAGATAAGGGAATATCTAGTTGATTAGAAATTTTTAACAAAGTTGCCACAGCAGATGCTGTTTGACCATTCTCTATTTTAGAAATTAGACTTTTCGTTAGCCCACATTTTTCTGCTAAATCTTGTTGTGTCATTTGCTTGTTTAATCTAGCTTGCTTAACTCTCTTACCTATTTGCCTTAACTCGATTAGAAACCTCTCCCTCATATCTTTTAATAAAATTATATAATGAGGTTTGGATGGTTTCAAATAAAGTTTCATTCTTTTCAACAAAGTTGAATTAGAAAAAGGCCGTTATCCCACGACCTTTCTCCCTTTATTTTCTAAATATTTTTTTCATCCACTGTTTAAATCCAGCCTCAGTTTGATTCGCTTCTTTATAAACCTTACTTTGTTCTTGCACATAAATGTCATCTTGATCAATGGCATAATCATATGCGAGAACAAGACCAAGGTCCGAGTTGTAGTCCTTGTTCGTGACAATGGTAAATGACATATGCTGTTCAGACGCTAGTTTGGCATACTTCGATATGTCACGATAAGCAATATGACCATTTAAATATACGCGTGCTTGTTTATTTTTTGTCATCGCTTCTTTTACTTCTTTCATGATACCCGGTTTCCTTACTTGCGCCTGTGTCAAAGCGATAACGGTTCTTTCTCTCAATGTGCCCAGAAATTTTCTACGTTCATCTGGCTTCGTTTCTTTTTTTCCATAAATTCCTTGTGTAATATAATCATCAACCTTCTCAGCCATACCGTTATTACCTCCACCTCATCAATCAAACGTTTGATTAATGGATATGTTCGTTTTAGTATACGTGCCCATTGACTTGAACTCAACTCTTTCACTTAAGCGTATGAAAATTTGGGCAAAAGGTGATTAGTGGATCTGTAATTATTTACTTTTCTTTGGAGGATTTGGAATCGTAGTACAATCAGTCATGAGAGGAACACAAATGTACATTATCAATTATTCTAGACTGGACTAAAACATCCTAGAAAATATGCTTAATTGGATTTCGTTGTCCACTCAGGTTTGGTTTTTCTTTTGAGTGACTTGCTAATCTCGTTTGCTGCGCACTCAGCTTCCGGTTTTTTTCTGAGCGACTCGCTAACCTCGTTTGCTACGCACTCAGCTCCGGTTTCCCTTCTGAGTGACTTGCTAACCTCGTTTGCTACGCGCTCATATCTACTTTTCCTTCTGAGTGACTTGCTAACCACTTTTGCTACGCGCTCATTTCCTCTTTTCCTCTTGAGCGACTTACTAACCACTTTTGCTACGCGCTCATTTCCTCTTTTCCTTCTGAGTGACTTGCTAACCACTTTTGCTACGCGCTCAACTTCCGGTTTCCTTCTGAGTGACTCGCTAACCTCTTTTGCTACGCGCTCATTTCCTCTTTTCCTTCTGAGCGACTTACTAACCACTTTTGCTACGCGCTCATTTCCTCTTTTCTTTCTGAGTGACTTGCTAACCACTTTTGCTACGCGCTCATTTCCTCTTTTCTTTCTGAGTGACTTGCTAACCACTTTTGCTTCTCTCTCATATCCACTTTTCCTTCTGAGTGACTTGCTAACCACCTTTGCTACGCGCTCAACTTTCGGTTTCCTTTTGAGTGACTTGCTAACCTCTTTTGCTACTCTCTCATATCCACTTTTTCTTCTGAGTGACTTGCTAATCCACTTTGCTAAGCGCTCAGCTCCGGCTTTTCTTTTGAGTGACTCGCTAACACCTTTTGCTACGCGCTCATATCTACTTTTCCTCTTGAGCGACTTACTAACCACTTTTGCTACGCACTCAACTTCCGGTTTCCTTCTGAGTGACTCGCTAACCTCTTTTGCTACTCTCTCAGCTCCACTTTTCCTTCTGTGTGACTCGCAATCCCTATTTCTTTCCGCCCTAACGGCATTAGATTACTTTTGTAGCCACCTTCTCCTTTACACAAAAAAGACCTCCCCATCTAAAATAGGGAGGCAAAAAATTGGAGTTATTATTAGGGCAATACAAAAAATTACACTTGAACTTCTTCATCCTTCGTAAACTGTTCTTCTTCGGTTGAGCCTTTTAGTGCGGTTGTGGATGATGTACCACCTGTAATAGTCATGGAAACTTGGTCGAAATAACCTGTTCCTACTTCACGTTGATGTCTTGTTGCCGTGTAACCATCTGCTTCACTAGTAAATTCACGTTGTTGAAGTTCAGAGTAAGCTGCCATTCCACGATCCTTATAACCTAGTGCAAGTTCAAACATGCTGTGATTTAATGAGTGGAAACCAGCTAATGTCACGAATTGGAATTTGTAACCCATTTTTCCTAACTCAACTTGGAATTTAGCAATCGTTTCTTGATCCAATTTCTTCTTCCAGTTAAATGAAGGTGAGCAGTTGTACGCTAGTAGTTTACCAGGGAACTTCTCGTGAATAGCATCTGCAAATGCTTTTGCTTCTTCTAAGCTTGGCTCTGATGTTTCGCACCAGATAAGATCAGCATATGGTGCATAAGCAAGTCCTCTTGCAATTGCTTGATCTAAGCCTGCTTTGGTCCGGTAAAACCCTTCCGGTGTTCTATCCCCAGTAATAAAAGCGGCATCATATGGATCAACATCACTAGTAATTAAATCAGCGGCATTCGCATCGGTTCTTGCAATGACTAGTGTGGGTACACCCATCACGTCTGCTGCTAATCTAGCAGATATTAAGTTTTTCACTGCCGTTTGTGTAGGAAGTAATACTTTCCCTCCAAGGTGTCCACATTTTTTCTCCGAGGATAATTGATCTTCAAAATGGACCCCAGCTGCACCTGACTCAATCATGCCTTTCATGAGTTCATACACATTCAGCTGTCCACCAAAACCAGCCTCTGCATCCGCTACAATTGGCGCAAACCAATCAATTGATTCATCTTGTTCCATATGGTGAATTTGATCCGCTCTTTGTAGTGCTTGATTAATACGTTTCACTACATTTGGTACACTATTCGCTGGATATAAACTTTGGTCTGGGTACATTTGTCCAGAAAGGTTCGCATCAGCAGCAACTTGCCACCCGCTTAAATAAATCGCCTTCAACCCCGCTTTTACCTGCTGTACCGCTTGATTGCCTGTTAATGCACCTAAAGCATTTATGAAATCTTCCTCATTAATGAGCTTCCATAACTTCTCAGCCCCTCTCCGAGCAAGCGTATATTCGATATCAATTGATCCTCTTAGTTTAATAACCTCTTCTGCAGAATAAGGTCTTTCAATCCCCATCCAACGTGAATCATTTGCCCAAGCCTCTTGTAATTGTTTAACTCTTTCATTCGCCATCTGTTAAATCCTCCCTTTAATCATTTGAATAAAAAACCCGTCTTTATTGTTGTATTACAATAACCTCTTAACAATTTGTATTATATAACAGACAATCCGTTATTGGAACTGTTTTATTCAAAATAATCTGATATTATTTTCGACAAATATCGACAACAACGATCAAAACATTGATATACCAATGTTTTCAAAGGGATTATAATTTGAGATTGTTATAATACAGATTAAAAAACATTCAAAATTACAAACTAGAAAACTTTCATTTGTTTGGAATTAGTTCTATTTTAATGAAGAGTTGAAGTTGCTAATGAGGAGTCTTGAGGGTTTTGCTCTTTTGACTGTAGGAGATTCTTTAAGGATAGCGAAGAAAACCTCTTTTGCTTTGCTATTTTTCTTTCAATTTGTATGAGTAAACTCGCTCTGCTCGGGTATCTTTCCGGTTTCTGCAGATTTGCACGCGCTATCTCACTTTGTTCCGCTATCTTTCCATTTTCTCACACAGTTGCACGTGCAATCGCACTTTCCACAGCTATCTTTTCCATTTTCCCACACAGTTGCACGTGCAATCGCACTTTCCTACGCTATCTTTCCAGTTTCCCACACAGTTGTACGCGCAATCGTCTTTTCCCCAGCTACCTTTTCCATTTTCCCACACAGTTGCACGTGCAATCGGACTTTCCTACGCTATCTTTCCGGTTTCCCATACAGTTGCACGCGCAATCGCACTTTCCTACGCTATCTTTCCCGTTTCCAATACAGTTGTACGCGCAATCGTCCTTTCCCCAGCTATCTTCCCAGTTTCCCATACAGTTGCACGTGCAATCGTCCTTTCCCCAGCTATCTTCCCAGTTTCCCATACAGTTGCACGCGCAATCGCACTTTCCCCAGCTATCTTCCCGGCTTCTTACGGTCGGAATCGCTATCTCGCTTTCCTCCGCTATCTTGCCATTTTCCTACAATGTTATCCGAGCAAACTCTTTAATACTCGCTATCCAACCAGATTTCAGTAAAACTCTACTCATAATCCTGGTTAAGGATTGCCGAGTAATGTTTGTCATCCACTCACTACTACGTCAACTTTTGCCAGTAGATTTGGTAAAGGTACGTACATAAAAAAAGGCACTCACCGTATTTTTGGTGAGCACCCTTTGATTAGACAGATTAATACATTTCAGATGTTGTTTTTGCTTGCATGTGTAGCATGATGTAGTCAGGGCCACCCGCTTTTGAGTCTGTTCCTGACATATTGAACCCTCCGAATGGTTGGTAACCGACAATCGCCCCTGTACAACCACGGTTGAAGTAAAGGTTTCCGACATGGAAATCTTCACGTGCTTTTTGGATATGTTCACGGTTGGTTGTAATAACAGCACCCGTTAAACCATACTCCGTGTTGTTTGCCACTTCAATTGCATGGTCGAAGTCTTTTGCTTTTGTGAAACCGACAACTGGGCCGAAGATTTCTTCTTTCATGAGACGAGCTTCTGGGTCAAGATCAGCGAACACTGTTGGTTGAATGAAATAACCTTTAGAGTCATCGCCTTCTCCACCGGCTACTAATCTTCCTTCTTGTTTACCGATTTCAATATAACTCATGATTTTATCATACGCAGCTTGGTCAATAACCGGTCCTGTAAAGTTGCTTGTGTCTTCCGGATTACCAGCTTGTTTCTCTTTTGTAATTTCGATTACACGATTTAACACTTGGTCGTAAACATCTTCAACGATGACTGCACGTGAACATGCAGAACATTTTTGACCAGAGAAACCAAAGGCTGAAGCTACGATTGATTGAGCAGCAAGCTCTAAATCTGCTTCTTTATCTACAACAATGGTATCTTTACCGCCCATTTCAGCAATGACACGTTTAATCCAGATTTGACCATCATTTAATTTTGAAGCTCGTTCGTTAATACGAAGGCCAACATCACGAGATCCTGTAAATGATACGAAACGCGTATCTTTGTGATCTACTAAATAGTCACCTACTTCTGCGCCACTTCCTGGTACAAAATTCAGTACACCTTTTGGTAGACCGGCTTCTTCCATAACTTCTACGAATTTCGCAGCCACAATTGGCGTTGTAGAAGCGGGTTTTAATAGAACGGTATTCCCTGCAACAATAGCAGCAACGGTTGTACCTGCCATAATCGCTAATGGGAAGTTCCAAGGAGAAATGATGATACCAACGCCAAGAGGAATATAATCATAACGATTAAATTCATTTGGTCGACTGTTAACAGGCACACCATCTTTAATTGCAAGCATTTGACGCGCGTAATACTCTAAGAAATCAATCGCTTCAGCTGTATCAGCATCTGCTTCATTCCATGGCTTCCCTGCTTCCTTTGTCAATAAGGCAGAGAATTCATGTTTACGTCTACGAATGATGGCTGCTGCTTTAAATAACACATCTGCACGTGTTTCTGGCTTCACTTTCTTCCATGATTGGAAGGCTTTAACTGCAGCTTGCATCGCTTTTTCAGCTAGCTCTTGGTTCGCTTTTGAAACGCGACCAATGATTTCTTCTTTATTCGCTGGGTTTACAGAAACGATTTTATCTTCAGTAGAGATACGTTCTCCATCGATTAATAAATCATAATCTTGACCTAAATAACCTTTAACCGTTTCTAAACCTTTTAAATACCCTTCACGGTTTTGCTCAACGCTAAAATCAGTAAATGGCTCATGCTTATAAGATTGTACCATTTTTTCATCCTCCTATAAGTTCACATCAGTCATTTTGAAATGTTGCTACAATTGGCACATTTCAGACTGTGAAAAGATTAACCCTAACAATTATTATACTACCATAATTAGAGAAAATTCAGCAATGATTCTACTAATACTATTTTTAGAAAAATAATAAAGTTTCTATTAAATTGATTTTTTTCTCCTATTGATCAAGGATCTACCTAGTTGATTCACAATAGTATGTTAGTGATCAAAAGACCACTTCTTTTATGAACTGCACCCCAATTGTTAGACACTATCTACAACTATTGGAGGTGCAGTTTTTTTGTCCAAATTTACTGCGGAAATGAAGCTACAAGCCGTGACTCGCTATTTAAGCGGAAAAGAAAGTTACAGAGAAATTGGAGAATCTATTGGAATAGATCACAAATCGATTGTTAAATGGGTAAGACAATACAACTACAATGGTGCAGAGGCATTGGTGAAACGTTGTACAAGTTATACACAAATGTTTAAACTAGAAGTACTACAATATATGACTGAAAATGGTACTTCTCTATGTGAAACGGCAGCTATTTTTAATATCCCAGCGCATTCCACTCTAGCTGTATGGAAAAGAAAGTTTGAAACACAAGGGATAGATGCCCTTCAGTCACAGGAACAGGGGCGTCTATCCATGAAAAAAGATTCAAATAAACAAAGTTCTACTGACCGTTCTTTTGAAGCACTAGAAAATCGAATAAAACAACTGGAAATGGAAAATGAGTATTTAAAAAAGTTGAATGCCTTAGTTCAAAACAAGGAAAAATCACCAAACAAGACAAAGCACAAGTAGTCTATGAGTTAAGGCATAAGTATTCGGTGAAGTCACTCGTAAAACTCGCTGGCATTCCACGCAGCACCTATTATAATTTAGTAAAACGAATGAATCGACTTGATCCAGACACCGATATAAAAGGAGAAATCCAAGCCATTTATGAAGAACATGAAGGTCGTTACGGTTACCGTCGTATTCGGGATGAGCTAGTGAATCGTGGGAAAAAAGTAAATCATAAGAAGGTTCAACGAATCATGAAAGAGCTGGGTTTAAGATGCCTAGTGCGGATGAAAAGGTATAAATCTTATAAAGGCACAGTCGGTAAAATAGCGCCAAATCATTTAGACCGTCAATTTAGTGCGGACGCACCGAATGAAAAATGGGTAACAGATATTACAGAATTCAAGCTATTTGGTGAAAAGCTGTATCTATCGCCTGTATTAGATTTATTTAATGGTGAAATTATTACGTATACCATCGGTTCTCGACCAACGTATTCATTAGTTTCGGACATGTTAGAAAAAGCATTAGAATCCTTACCAGAAAGGCATCAATTACTCATGCATTCCGACCAAGGATGGCATTATCAAATGAACCAATATCGCAACTTGCTTCAAGCAAAAGGGGTTAAACAGAGTATGTCACGTAAAGGTAACTGTTACGATAACTCTGTAATGGAAAACTTCTTTGGGATACTGAAGTCAGAATTGCTTTATTTTAAGGAATTTGAAAGTGTGAACCACTTTAAACTAGAATTAGAAAAATATATAGAATACTATAATAGGAAACGGTTAAAGGGAAAATTGAAAATGAGTCCGGTACAATACCGAACTCATTTTGAACAAGTTGCCTCATGAAATAACTGTGTCTAACTTTTAGGGGTCACTACATTTATATTAAAGTGGTCTCTTGTTTTAAATACATTAATAAGTTGACTCGTAATTTCTATACGTCTTTCCTTTCCATAAAGTGACTAGAGTAATGATTAATCCAATAACAGAAAAGGACAAAATGACTAATTGGATATCAATTCCCTTAGACACGAGTAAAGTGACAGTGGCATAAGCCAACGGGTCAAAGCCGTTCATCGCTAAGAAAACAATACTCATCACTCTTCCCATAATCCTTGGGTCTGTATCTTCTTGTGCTGAAGTGAAGAATGGAATAGAAACAAATGTCATCGTAAATCCAATAAAGAAAGCTAAAGCTGTCAATATATACAAATTGGGAATTTGGCTAAATGCTATCGCAACAATTAGTGTTGCAATTAGACCAACAATAGAAGTGAACCCCCTACGGCGTATTTTAACCATCCCAATAATAGCAGTACTAACTAACATCCCCACTCCTAATGCTGATTCAATGTAACTAAGATTGATTGGTGAACCTCCGTACGTCTCTACTAAGATGGGAATCGCAATAGAAATCGCACCAAAGGCAAAGAAATTTAACGTGATTAAAATAAGAATGCCTGTAATCAAAAATTTGCTCGCTTTGACATAAGAAAACCCTTCGATCAAATCTTTCAGTGGTGTTTGTTTGACTGTATTGTCTACTGGACCTTCTTTTAAGAATGGTGGAAACATAAAGAAAGCAGACAACAGAACAATAATAGCTGAAACTAAATAACCTGTTGTTACGCCAGCGAACTCCATGATACTCCCAGAAATAATTGGACCAACAATAAAACCAATTTGACCTAACCCCTGAATGATTGCGTTCGCTTGTTTGATCTGTTGTACTTGTACCAACTTGGGAATTAACGAGGTTCCGGCTGGTCCAGAAAAAGCATCTAGTGTTCCAAAAAAGAACCCCAAAATAAGCAAATAAACAAATGTTAATTGACCGGCATTGTTTAGTAAAAAAATGAGTACGAGTAAAACACCTTGAATGGTACTCGTAGTGAACATAATGGTCGTCTTCTTATATTTATCAGCAAGTACTCCACCAAATGCCATCATAACTACTCTAGGTACAGTAATGGCAATGAGAATCATGCCTAGTGAACTAGCAGACCCTAAATCTGAAATTACAAACCAAGTAGTTGTCATGAAAAACATACTAAATCCAATAATCGCCAAAAAGCTACCTATAAATAAGAAAATAAAAGGTGTGTTTCTCATTAAAGAATATCGTTGTTCCATTCATACCCTGCCTCTCTCATTCTATCTACACCCAATCATAGAAGATAACGTAACGTGAGATGCAAGCTTTTTCTAATAGAAAATACTTTTTTATAGATGATTGTGGTTTAAAAGGGTAAGAAAAGAAGGCAAGAGAGATATTTGTTGCAAACTAATACTTGATAAAGCCTTCTAAGTTGAGTTAGAAGGCTTGTTTTCATTACCAAGAATTTGAGAGGGTACGTTATTGATGAGTAAACTACATCAACGTAATCCTCCTTTCAACCAAGCACGAGGCCGGTGCATGCCAACCGGGATTTGAATTAAGCTCGTTTTCCCTTTAGAAGCGAGTTCATAGAGTTGATCGCATTGACTGACAGAATAACCCAATAGTGGATGCCCTCCCAAATCTAAGGCAGACGCATGCAAGAGTAATCGTTGTGTTAGTAGGCCTGCCTCCATCTGTTGAATACGGTATCCTCGGTAACCCAATGAATCTTTGTAATGGCTTTTATCCCCTATTACATGCATACAAAGCGGCACTTGATATAAATTAACATTAGGCATCACTAAGCCCGAATGTAAAAACGGGCGATAATCACCTTCTTTCAATAGACGAAGCATATGATTTTCATTGTCATAAGCATAAGCCCCGTTCGGTATCCCCTCCACATTGTATAGGCTGCCGTATAAAGTTACACGCGCAGCAACATGGCCGTCGGTATCATCAAGATCGTGATGATAAGTGAAGGAACATGTCTCCTTTAGCAAGGTTGCTAGAGTCGTTTGCCTTATTTCCCCCATCATAAAGTCTGCATCTGGAGAAAACCGCTTCTTACAAATCGATGAGAAATCATATGAATAGTTTTGTGTATTTGGCAAGGTTATATCAGTACCAGAAGTGAATGTTTCACCCTGGCACCTTACCTTTCTAAAAGACACTGTTGAATCGAACATGGCAGCTTCATTGAGCTTTCTAAGTAACGGATAGTCCATAGTCTTTGACAGGTTATGAGGTAGGTGACCTAATTGCGCTATTTCGCCGCACAATGTATGGGAGGACACCATTTCTTTAGTCGTTTGGTCGATGGCTTTAGTTGATATCGGAATGACTGCGTACACACTTTCGTCTTCTTCAGCTAGACCTAGTAAATGATTCATTGCTCCGTCTAAAAACTGATAGCAAACTTTCGTATTGTAATCTAATTGATCTGCTACTTCTAATAATTGTCCAATGAGCACCCCAGTATCTAGTCCCTGTAATCGATAGGAAAAATGATTGTATTTATAAAAATTTTTCCAAAAGAAGGTTGAAATAAAAACAGTGCAAAAACAATCTTCAATCACTGTCCCCAAACTTTTGGAAACGAATGTATCAAAATTTCCCTCCCGTAACAAAATGAGGCGGTGATGAGCAACATCATAATGGTAGATGCCTGTTTTAGCATCTTCAAGTTTCATATATACATATATTTCATTAGGATAAAGCGCCCCACCGGAGGGGACAAATCTCCGCAATGATTGAGTGTCATGAGGGAGCCGGACATATTGAGTTATTCCATAGGTATACCATAGCAAATGCCCAATCTCCTTCAATGTAGGCATTAGATTTTGGTGAAGGGTTGAAGGTACATTAGCGTTTAACGGAATAGCTGGTAACCCACGGTACAATTTATACGGAAGGGGGGCCCCTTCCCAATCGACCTGCCAATCGGGTGGAGCAAGTTTCTCTGTATCAAAGTGGAGATTGTGTATAAATGTATCTAACTCCAATTCTTTCATCCTCCTCTCCTTCCATTACGGAAACGGGTGAGGAAGTGGGTTCAGCTCTTCATACGATAAGTGCTTCTTCCTATACCCTAGCTGCTTTGGCACCTTTAGTACTCTATCTAATCCTTTCACCCGTGTCAGGTGATGACCAAATGTCATTGGCAACATCCCAGGAATAATGACCTTCACACAATACAATCCATTCTCTTGAATAATTGGTGTTGTTTGGTCAACGACAATCACTTCTAGATTATTTTCACGGAACGTCTGAAGAACTTCGTGAAGGTCATCTTTCAAATCGTTGTATACTGGTGGCTTCTTGAATTCTTCAGCAAATGTACGTAATGGCCCTTGATTATTCAAAATAAACGTTAGGTATTCTTCCGCCTCGGGTAGACCGTACAACATGCCATGATCCTCCATTGTTCTTACTTTAAACGGATCTTCAAGCATCTCCTCGTATTTTTGCCTATTTGTTGCTAATTTCTCATCATGAACAAACATCATGCCCGCTAGCTCATAGATGGCACTTTTGACAGCCCTTACTGGGTCCATATGAGCACCTGCAGCACAAATAATATTTACACCTGTTTCTTTTCTATTTTTTGCTACTGCCCACACACTTGGGATACCATGTTCCATCGTCGAATTGTAAAAATGAAGGTCGTACCCTGCCACCTCACGTACCCGATCAACCATCAATTGCAATTCCTTGTCATCTGCAGAACTTAAATCAAGACGTGGCAATGGCAGTTTCGCATACCAAGTGAGTAAAAAGGAATCTCGCTCAACGACTTCCATTACTCCATGAAAAATAGCTTCCTCCAGGCTACCTCCGATTGCACATCCGTTTGAAGTCTCATAAACAAAACCTTCCCCACAACCTAAACTGTAATAAGCAAGTAATTCTGGGACAAGAATAGATCGTTCTTGTAAGAATGAATAACCCCAAACCCAATTCATTGGTTTATTAGGTTCGAATGATTGATACGGAAAATGAGGATTCTCATAATACTCAGGTGAGTGTAAACCAACAGTTGAAGGGTTTAAGGCTTGATCCATAACATCTAGATAGCTTCCTCGTACAACCCTTCTTTTTCCCCTAGGCTCGATACCGCAATACCGCTCTAAGCCTTCCAAAATAGCTGTTAACTCGCTCATTCGATAAGAGTTAGATCTTCCAGCCACTCCCTCGCTTGCACCAAACAGTGGCATATTCATAAGAACATCAGCAAAAGGAAGTGTCCAATCCTGTATTTTTCCATTGATTACCCCCGTCCGATGATCGTAATAATCTCTTAATAGCACGGTTTCTAATTCTTCAATTGAACGACTGCGATAACCAGCACCTTGAATTTTCGGACTAGATTGCAACTTAATTTCTGCTAATTCCGCTGAATCTTCTGGAATGTCTCCACATATTGGGCACATTGGATCAAAGGAAAAATGATGAGATGAATGCATGAACGTTTTAAGATTTGTAATGAACAGTTGATTTTCTAAATGATTGATCTCTCCTTGAAGAATATAATCCACTTCTGTACATAATAAAGTTGTCATTTGCCAAAGTCCCGTTCGTGATGCCCATGCGTCTTGCGGGCGACTTTCTCCTGATAATTTATAATAAAGCCCCCACATTTCTTTAGAATCTGTACCTCCTATGATGCGCCTTACATCGGCGCAACGTGAACATCCCCGTTTTCCCGGTTGTACAAATGGACCAATAATTCCCTCACCAAAAGAAACAAAGCCACGGAGCCATGGAATATTTTCCTTTCTGAATTTTTCTTCTGCTTGTTGATGAACGGAGGGCTGCCAATTATCATGCAATACGAGCGCCAATGTTGTATCTTCAGGGAAATCCGTTAATAGATCTTGCCGCGCGACTGTATAATTACTAGACAATTGCCTATAGACAAAATCGGCCAGTTTACCATTACCGACGATGACAATCATTAGCGTACCTCCTTACAAATCTGTACACCATAAACTCCAGCTAACTCTTTTCTTAAAAATGGTTCAAAAGAAAGATCGTAAACAACGATCTCTTTATGGCCCTCTTTTAATTTGTAAATAGCAGATTGTAATAACTCCTTTTTTGTCAAATGCTCACATGAAGGAATGTTTAGTTTTGCCTCTTTCCCTCTTATACCATAATGAGAGTTTATTTCCCCCTTATGGAACGTTGCCTCATTTTGTACATTCGATACTGCTTTTTGCAAAGCGTGACTTAGAGCCAGTGTGATATTTAAACCAGAACTACTATATTTAAAACCATTTGACTCTATGCATATAACAGGAAAGCCTAATATTTCATTTCCCATACGGATAGTGGGTGGACCATTTAAGGTGGTCAGTGACTGTAAATAATATCTACAACTACGATCCTCTATCCTCTCAAGATTTACTGGTAACAGCGATTGTTGCTGGTCAACTGGAAGACCTCGCCTTTCCTCTTCCAAATACGCTTGTAGTCCACGACAAACCGCTTCTGCAAGGGATTCACCAGCACCAATGCCCATAAATCCACTTATTCTACCTCTCACTATTTGTGAAACATACATCTCCAGTCCAGTAAGCCCTGCTTCCCTTCTTGCTTCTTCATGTGTTAGACCCGAGCATAAAGCCTTCTTCAAAAGAGTAGCCGGTCCTTTTGCCAATGGATTTACTGCTTGAACATAACATTGTGAAAGCGGAAGCTGTGTTAAGTCCTTTTCCTCCCAAATATGAAGAATCCCTGTTTCTTTAGCAGTTAATAAACTAAAATATTCTAACAGTCTGTTTGTGTTGGGCTGTTCCGTATTCTCTCTCAGAAGTCGGGTGTTTAAATCATCGACAAGTTCAGGTTTAAAAGTAAGATTTTCAACTAATGGATGTGAATAGTACGAAATCCATTCACCTTGCAAACTTTCATGATTTAGCAAATAGAATTGATTGTTTTCTTTCTTATCCATTGCTCCTGTCACCTGCTTAAAAAACTCAAAAACAATAATATTCGCCAATAAAGCACCTGCGGTCGAAGAATAAGGCTGTTGTTTACGTTCTTGTTCCAATATTGCCTCATGCATTCGACGCCATGCAGATTCCCAGCATCCCTCTGTTTCTGAATCAACTACAGGCCCTGCCATTCCCACCTGCTTTAGATATAAAGCAGGAAGGAAGGCTTTCTTTTCTTCTTTACAAACCTGATTAATCTCCTTCACTTCGTCTATATCTCCATTTTGGGAAACATATAATATCCAATCAAATGATTGTACTACTTCTCTCCAATTCTTACTGTAAGGAATTTCCTCCACTTTCACGGTAGGATCATCCTTTTTGGCATGATTCACTATTTCATTAATCCGCTTATGGTCTGTTGGGACTGCTTCTGTCCTCATCACATGAAAGGTTGGTAGCCCTGATTCCAACAATGCAGATGTCAGCGAAATGAATAGAGAACCAGATCCCATCACTAATACCTTTGCGTGGCGATACCTTTGAAAACGATACGCACCTGAATCAACAAAACTCTCAATGAATTCAATTTGTGAAGCGTATTTTTCTAGAACACTTGCTGGTAATTGGTGTGATTGATCTTGACTCGTATCTCTAACATAACCTTTCGTCAGTAAAGCCTCACCAATTTCATATACTCTGTTTCGATAGGGAGTGGTCAAACCCGCAGTGAGTTCTTCCAAAGTATGATTTCCATTAAACATAGGGATCAGCTTTTCAATCCATTGATAAATAGTGCCTCCATCCATCCAAAATGAACTGGCGTTATTCCTAAAATAGACGCCTCCCTTTGGGTCTGGTAGATAAAATGTATCATTCTTCACTTTGAGACGTGAGGTTGCTTTCAATTTCGTCATGTAGCCCCTCCTTCGATCTGAGCATTCATTAAATATTCCTTATAATTTATGTATTTGTATTTGTCCATTATGAATAACGAAAAAGAAGCCCCTAACATAGGGACTTCTAGAGTGTTTACACACGCTTCATTATTCATTTTGTGACGAGAGAACGAAGGTAACTTACACTGACACTTGCCTTTAAAAAAGGAATTGTTAAATAAAGAACCCGAAGCAACCAAAACAACCAAAACAGCCTGCACATCTAAAACCGCCACAACCACCACAGCGAAAACCACCACAACCTCCGCAACCACCACAGCCGCCACAGCGACGCATATCATTAAATTGAACTGGTACTGGTGCTTGATATTGAATAGGTGTTAATTCACCCACCTGATATTGATCCATTCCAAGTGATTGAAGTTCATTTTGAAAATTTTGCATTTTTTCTTCCCCTTTTTAGGTTTAGTCCGTAGAAAGAGAGTCTAAAACCGCTCTCTGTAACAAACTATGATGTTTTTAGGTAGTTGTTACTGATGTAAAAGCCCATTTGGCAAAGAACATTAGATTTGTTTTTTTCATACCTTATAGAAATACAAAAGGAGGTGGTTCCCATTTATTTAGATTTCTTATCAAAGTTTGGTGTTGGAGGAGCGCACCCGGGTGGTTTTGAACTAACAAAGGCGCTTCTTATGAATGAAGAATTAGACGCTATGTCGGAAATTTTAGATGTAGGCTGCGGAACTGGCCAAACAGCCGCCTTTTTGGCTGCTCAGTCAGGGGCAAACGTAACTGGGGTTGATATTAATCCTATCATGGTGGAAAAAGCAACCCATAGAATGAAGGAAGCTAAACTTCCAGTACGTATTTTCCAAGGTTCTATCGAGGCACTCCCACTTGAAGATGAGAAATTTGATTTAATTATGTGCGAATCAGTCCTTACTTTTGTCAATCAACCGAAAGCGCTTAAAGAGATTTTTCGTTTATTAAAAAAAGGGGGGCGGTTTATTTCTAATGAGTTTACTGCCAATGTCTCACTCCCTCCATGGATAGCAGATGAAATCAATCGATTCTATGGGATCAACTCTGTCCTCACCGAAGCAGAATGGCAGCATTTATTTGAAGGGGCAGGATTTACGAACATTCGCGTAAGTGGTCAAAATCATTCGATGCTCCAATACAATCCCAACCCTGATTTTCTTTATTCAAAGCACATTGAACCAGAGCTTTATACTGTAATGAACGAACATTTTAACCTATTATTGAAATATAATGAGCTATTGGGCTACCGGATATTTGCATGTGGAAAATAAACAATTATTATCTACCCACCCGTGATATACATGATTTCATTGTTAATAGGAGTTCCAACGGGTGGCTACTCCTTTTTTGAATATAGATTGCATATATATAGGTGCTAAAGCATATTACATATGTTAGGATTATTTAAATAAACTAAAGGAATGGGACCAATGAAAAAAGCAGTTCTTATAGCCTCCTAAAATCAGAATATATTTTAGGAGGCATTAAAAGATGAAATTCACTAAAATCGACATAAATAATTGGGAACGTAAAGAGGTTTTCAATCATTTCTTAAACCAACAAACTAGCTTTAGTATCACTAATAACATTGATATTACTGAGCTATACCAATTTACTAAAGAAAAAGGATATCAATTTTATCCTGCTTTTATTTTTTTAATCACACAAGTTGTCAATACAAATAAACATTTTAGAATGAATGTTACTGCTAAAGGTGAGTTAGGGTACTGGAACAGAGTGATTCCTATGTATACGATTTTTGACAAGGAGTCAGCGTTATTTTCCGCTATTTTCACCGATATCGATGAAGGCTTTGAAAGGTTCCACATGGATTATGTGACCGATACTGAGTTATATACTGGTACAGGAAAATTGTTTCCTAAAGCACCCGTACCTGAAAATGTCGTTAATATATCTATGATTCCATGGACTACTTTCACTGGATTTAACTTAAATATAAATACAAATCCAAATTACCTCCTGCCAATAGTTACTGCGGGTAAATTTTTCAATAAGAATGAAAATATTTATTTACCACTTTCACTACAGGTTCATCATGCTGTCTGTGACGGTTATCACACCGCTCTTTTTATGGACACATTTCAGCGCCTTGTTCGAAATCCTAAACAAATGCTTAAGTGAATGAGAAATAACCCACCGACTACATAAATTTAGTCGGTGTTTTTTTAGTAAAGGTCATACCTAAAATTATTCCACAAATAGAGCTAGATTTTCTAATGTTGAATGTAAACCGATATCATGATCTGCCTTGTTTATTCCTTTAGGGACATTTTCACATATAATGGTGACTTTTGTCCCTTTTGCAAGAGGTTCAAATAGCCATGTCTGTTTCATTTCACCAGTGAATTCCGGCGATTCTGAGTCAAATATTACTAGTTGTATTATCTTTTTATCAGGAACTAATTCTAAAAATTTCCCTTGATACACATCACTGTTCTCAGTTGTTTTTCCATATGAGGGTTGGTTTCCTTCATAGAAGAGTGTCATTTTGTAAGTTCCCTCTTCCCGCGGATCAAAATCTTCAACATAACCTGACATTCCTTTAGGTGGGAGCCATGATACTAAAGCTTTCGGATGGAGAAATGCTTCATAAATCGTGTGTGATTCTGCCATGATCACTCTTGAAGCTGTATCTGTTCTATTTTCCATAACAAAACCTCCTTCGGTCTATCATTTCTATGCAATAAATGTTGATATCACAAATAACCTTAAAGTTCTACTATTTCTTCTACGGAAGCATAGATTACTCCTTCCTCAGCTAAGCTGACCTATTTGATCATAATGACGATATTGATAGCTGGATTTCTTCGATTGCTTTCACCTTGGTTGGACCGATTCACGCGGGGTGTACAAGTGCACAGGCAAAATCATTTGTTGTCACTGTCGGAATAATACCTAGTTGCGGGTGGAATTCGTTCCGCTACCTTTAGAGTACTCTCTAAAAATCTTCGAAAAGTATGTTGGGGCACTTAATCCTTGTCTTTTTGTTCAAACCACCTTAATCCCATTGCAAATAAAAAAACGCCGTTTAAAAATAGCGGCGTTTTTTCGTTTTATTGATAAATATGAACAAATGGTTCAGCTTCGTTTGCGTTTCGGACGATTAATGATTCTGGTCCGTTAACTGATGTGACACTTACTTGGACAGAGATATATTCTGGAAACATACTAACAACTTTGCTTGTTACATATTGGGTGAATCCGATACTTTCTGACTTACCGTAAAATTGTATAGGTATATCTATATTTAGCTGTTGCAATTGATCACCAATATAGAAACCTTTTCCAATGACACCGTTAAAATTAGGGAAATATTTTTCAACATCTTGCTTGAAATTCAAGAAATTCGTATAGTCTTCACGATACTTCTCTTCGGCTGTATTAGATGGGAATAAAATATAGTCTTCCTTTACATCTTCCCAACCACTTAGCTGGTTACTCCCCTCAGCGGCATGCGCATAGGCGAAGAAGTTTCCTGGGACGACAGACGTTCTTTCCGATTGTTCAAATAGGGCAATGGTAATCGGTACGTTCTCAAGCCCTTCTTGTTGTCTTAATCTCTTTATAATTTCCTCAGCCATCTTTTTGCCTTCTGCTTCTACTTTACTATGAGAAATATCTTCTTCATACGTGGCACCGTAGGCTTCTTTTTGATAATAATGGACGGAATTAAGTGCCAAACCAATGACGACACCGCCAAGCTTCACCTTATTATCGCCATCTTTTACAAGATAGTTATGTTCTAAAATATGGGCTAAATAAAGAGGTGCACGGGCGTTTCTTTCTTCTTTAGTCCCTTTCCCATCATCAACAGGGTTTAGACCGAGATTCTCTTCCTCCGTCATATCTTTTTCTTCTAATTGTTCTTTCGTATATTGGCGACTTAACCATGATGAAATCGTGGTTTTATCAAGGTATTGTCCTTCTTGGAAGAAGAACTTTTCCGTATCAAAATGGTTCTGAGCCACTCTCATTAAACCTGTTTCGAATTCATTAATATCATATTTTGTATTCACATTATTAACGACTAAACCGCGTGACTCACTTGGCTTAAAAGGTAGGATTGTCCGATAGTACGAATCGGATATTTTAAAGTTTGGTATGATCGCCTGTTCTTCTTCGCTGCTCTCATTTTCATTTTGCACAACCTCTTCTTGCTGGTTAAAACTAGGTGCACAACCGGCGAGTAAAAGAACGAATGACAGCGACACTGCCATGAGTTTTTTCACGATTTTCACCTCTTACGAATTTAATTCCTCAATCAATTTTTCCTCGTCCCAAATAGTAATGCCTAATTCCTGAGCTTTGGTTAATTTCGAGCCTGCGTCTTCTCCGGCAATGACTAAATCTGTTTTCTTACTTACACTGCCAGAGACCTTGCCTCCTAGAGCTTCAATTTTTTCCTTGGCTTCATTTCTAGCAAGCTGTTCTAATTTACCCGTTAACACAATGGTTTTACCAGCAAAAACAGAATCAGATTCCGCTATATTTACAGGTTTTGGTCCCTTATAAGTCAGATTCACTCCAACATCTTGTAACTCTTGAATGAGAGATGTTACTTCTTCTTGTTCAAAATATGTGACGAGTGCATCAGCCATCTTATCGCCTATTTCATTAATGCTAATAAAATCCTCCATGGTTGCCTGCTGGATTTTGCCCATCTCTCCAAATGTTTGCGCAAGTGTTTTTGCCGCTTTCGCCCCCACATGACGGATCCCTAGTCCGAATAATAATTTTTCTAAAGAATTATCCTTAGAGACTTCAATGGCCTTTAGCAAGTTGTTAACAGATTTTTCGCCCATTCTCTCTAATTGAATAAGCTGTTCATACGTAAGATGATAAATATCTGCCACATCTTCAATTAACTTTTCTGCAAATAATTGGCTAATTACTTTTTCCCCTAGCCCGTCAATATTCATCGCATTTCGTGAGACAAAATGAATAAGCCCCTCTCTTATTTGCGCAGGACATTTCGGATTAATACAACGAAGTGCGACTTCTTCCTCTAAACGCACAAGTTCACTTTCACATGCCGGGCAATGAGTTGGCATATGAAAATCAACTTCTTCTCCCGTTCTTCTTTCAGGTAATACATTGACAACTTCAGGGATGATGTCGCCTGCTTTCTTAATCACAACGTAATCACCTAGCTTAATATCCTTCTCACGAATAAGGTCTTCATTATGAAGGGATGCACGTTGCACGGTAGTACCTGCAACTCTAACAGGTTCAAGTAATGCTGTTGGCGTCACTACACCGGTGCGACCGATACTTAATTCAATATCTCTTAACTGCGTGACTACCTCTTCAGCAGGAAACTTATAAGCAATCGCCCATCTCGGACTCTTTGCTGTTGTCCCGAGTTCATCCTGTTGGTCATATGAATCGACTTTAATAACGATTCCATCAATATCATACGATAAGTCTGGTCGGTTTTCTGTCCATTTCTCGATATATTGAATGACCTCATCTATATTTTTACACTTCTGGCGCTCTTTGTTCGTTTTAAACCCCTGAGAGTCAAGAAAGTCCAGACCTTCACTATGAGAACGAATACCCGTTTTCCCCTCGTCAGCCATAGCATAAACGAATATATCTAAATTTCTTGATGCAGCGATTTTTGGATCTAATTGCCTAAGTGAACCCGCAGCAGCATTTCGAGGGTTCGCAAAGGGTTCCTCACCTCGTTCTTCTTTTCCTTTATTTAAACTTAAGAACGATTTTCTAGGCATGAACGCCTCTCCGCGTACTTCAAAGGTTACCGTTTCCTTTACCCGCAGAGGAATGGAACGAATGGTGCGAAGGTTAACGGTAATGTTTTCACCAATGGAGCCATCTCCACGCGTTGCTCCGATTGCAAACAATCCATCTTCATAGCGAAGAGAGACAGCCAGTCCATCAATTTTTAACTCGCAGACATATGAGATATTCTCACCCACTGCCTGGCGAACACGACGGTCAAAATCCCTTAAGTCTTGCTCATTAAATGCATTGGCTAAACTGAGCATCGGCGTGCGATGTTCAACTTTTTCAAACATATCTAATACTTGCCCACCGACCCGATGCGTTGGGGAATCTTCTGTTTTCAACTCTGGATGTTGCTCTTCAAGTGCAATTAGCTCATGAAGAAGCTGGTCATATTCTGCATCAGGCACAGATGGTTGATCAAGTACATGATATTCATAATTATATTGATTAAGGAGATTTTGCAAATCCTTGACCCTTTGTTCTACCTTCTTTTCCTCCAAGACGTTCAACCCTTTCCTTTAACCTTTCGAAATCGGGGCAAATTTAGCAAGTAATCTTTTAATACCTACTGGCTTTGGAAAAGCAATATCAAGCTCCATTCCATCACCTTCACCTTTGACACTTACAACTGTTCCAGTACCCCATTTACCATGCACAGCTTTATCTCCAACTATCCAATTCATACCGCTACCACCTGTATTTTGTACAGCTGGGCGAACAACCGCTTTAAGAGCAGGTTGCATACGATTTCCTGAAGAACTATTAAACGTGGACTGACCTCGATTAAGGGGTTTTGCTTTTGGCTCTAATCCTTCTAATAAATCAGCCGGAATTTCCTGAATAAATCTGGACGGTGGGTTCATGTTTGTACGGCCAAATAGTGTACGCATTTGCGCATTTGTTATAAATAACTGCTCTTCTGCTCTCGTAATCCCTACATAAGCAAGGCGACGTTCCTCTTCCATTTCTGCTTCTTCCATTAATGAACGGCTATGAGGGAATACACCTTCCTCCATACCCATTAAAAAGACAACTGGAAATTCTAATCCCTTTGCAGAGTGAAGCGTCATTAATACAACTGCATCCGCTTTCTCACCGTCATCATCCAATTTATCAATATCGGCAACAAGCGCCAAATCTGTTAAGAAGGCAACAAGTGTTTTATCTTCGGACGCATCTTCAAAATTCTTCGTTACAGATAGAAACTCATCTAAGTTTTCCAAACGACTTTGAGACTCGATCGATTTCTCCGCTTTTAACATGTCACGATAGCCTGACTTGTCCAACAGTTCCTCTACCAATTCTGTCACAGATAAGTATTCTTGCATTTGTGTATAATTCTTTACTAAATCACGAAACTCTATAGCAGATTTTGTGATTTTTGGGCTTAAGCCAATTAATTCGATGGATTCGAGTGCTTCAAACATTGTCATATCATGCATGGTTGCAAAATTAGCAATCTTATCAACTGATCCAGAACCAATCCCTCTTTTAGGCACATTAATCACTCGCTGTAGACTAATATCATCATCAGGGTTGGCAATTAATCGTAAATAAGCCAATACATCTTTAATTTCTTTACGATCATAGAACTTAATTCCGCCAACAATCGCATATTCAATATTCGACTTTAATAGCATTTCCTCCATGACCCTGGATTGGGCATTTGTGCGATATAGAATAGCAAAATCGGCAAGCTTACGATTCTGACTTTGCGCTAATTCTTTTATTTTACTTACGACAAATTGTCCTTCGCCTTGCTCACTATCTGCACGGTAATACTGAATTTTATTTCCTTCAGGATTTTCCGTCCATAAGTTTTTCGCTTTACGATTCATGTTTTTATCAATGACACCGTTAGCTGCGTTTAAAATTCTTTGTGTGGATCGATAGTTTTGTTCTAGCAAAATGACTTGTGCTTGCGCATAATCTTTTTCAAAGGATAAGATATTGGCAATATCTGCCCCGCGCCATCTATAAATAGATTGATCCGAGTCTCCAACCACACATATATTTTGGAAACGATTCGCTAATAATTTTACTAGCATGTATTGCGCTCTATTCGTATCTTGATATTCATCCACATGAATATACTGGAATTTACGTTGATAGTATTCTAATACCTCAGGGACGCGATTAAATAATTGAATCGTCTTCATAATAAGATCATCAAAGTCTAATGCATGATTCTTTCGCAGACGTTTTTGATAATCTGTATACACATCACTTGTCACTTGGGAGAAATAATCACCGGCAGTCTTGGCGAATTCCTCTGGTTCAATTAGTTCATTTTTTGCAGAACTAATCGTCCCTAAAATTGCTCTAGGATCGAACTTTTTCGGATCTAAATTCCGCTCTTTTAAGATATTCTTAATAACAGATTGCTGATCAGTAGAATCTAATATTGTGAAGTTACGATTGAACCCAATCCGATCAATATCACGACGTAATATTCTCACACACATAGAGTGAAAAGTAGAAATCCAGATTTCTTCAGCCACACCGCCCATCATCGCACGAATACGATCTCTCATTTCTCTTGCGGCCTTATTCGTAAACGTGATTGCTAAAATATTATATGGATTCACGCCCTTCTCTACCATTAAATAAGCAATGCGATGGGTAAGTACACGCGTCTTACCACTTCCTGCTCCAGCCATAATAAGCAAAGGTCCATCTGTTGCCTTTACAGCCTGTTGCTGCTCCTTATTCAAACCATTTAATAATTTATTAGATAAATATTGCATTCCTTTTCTTCACCACCATACAAACATTTGTTCTATTTTTAGTCTATCTTGATTAATTTGGTTAATCAAGATTTATTGTTTCACAGCTTCTACTGTTTTTAATGCGATTTTAATATCATCATAAACGACATTTCCAACGACAACTACATCTGCATAAGCGCCCATTTCTCTTGCTTGTTCCACAGAGGTAATCCCGCCACCATAAAATAATATTGTTTCTTCTAATGTTCGACTTACTTCTTTCACTATTTCTACATTGCCGTAAGTACCGCTATATTCCAGATAAAAAATCGGTAATTGAAACATTTTTTCCGCCATCATGGCATAGGCTTTGACGTCTTCAATCGTTAAATTCGTATCCGCACTCGTTAATTGAGCGACTTTACAATCTTCATTTAGCACGCAATATCCTTGCATAAGAATCTCGTCCCAATTCATGATCTCGCCAAATTCCTTAACTGCTTGATGGTGCATTCCATTAATCCATTTGGAATCTTTACTATTTAAAACCGTCGGGATAAAAAACAAATCATACCCAGGTGTAATCGACTCAATTGTGGAAACCTCTAACACACATGGAACTGTATATCTACGAACACGCCCCATAAGATCAAGCACCCGCTCAAGCGTAATGCCATCTGTCCCCCCAATAATAATCGCGTCCGTGCCAGACTCGCACACTTTCTCTAAATCTTCATCAGATATATATTTATTAGGGTCGAGCTTAAACGCATGGTGCCACGCGCGAACATCATACATACATAGTTCCTCCATTCTATCTTTCCATTCAATCATTATATCATTTGAGGAGCATTTCAAAAAGGAAACCGCTAATGAAGTAAGAATGGATTTATTTGGCTAAATTAACATCATTGCAGACATTGCCATTCACCATGTAAATGATTCATTCGGATTCGGATGCAAACTCTGTTTTGGCTAATCAGATTTTCTCTTGGATTCAGGTTTCTGACGCGGTTCTCATTTATTCCAATCAAATTTCCTCATAAAGTCCAGGTCCTGACTCGCTTCTCCTCTAATCCAATCAAATTTCCTCTTGAAGTCCAGGTTCTGACTCGCTTTCTCTCTTATTTCAATCGCGCTTTTCCTACTAGTACCTAAATCTCCGTTCCAAAACAAAAAAACCGTGGGTGCTGATTCCCTCGGTTCGGTCGTTTCCATTGCTGTGGTTTCTATTATTTTTCTGTTGTTTCTTCTTCTTTAATTCTTTCTAATGCCATTTCGTAGGCATCGTTTCCGTAGTTTAGGCAACGTTTCACACGCGAGATTGTTGCAGTACTTGCACCTGTTTCTGTTTCAATCTTATGATAAGTTTTTCCTTCTCTAAGCATACGAGCTACTTCTAGTCTTTGCGCTAATGATTGGATCTCGTTCACAGTACATAAGTCATCAAAAAATCGATAACATTCGTCTAAATCATTTAGTGATAATACCGCCTGAAATAATTGATCTAATTCTTGTCCTCTTAGTTTATTAATTTGCATAATATTTACCCCTTTTTCATTTTTTAGTTAATTGTTACCGACTGATTGATTCCTGGCTCTTGTGGAATGACATTCACCCATGTTTTCCCCGGAGCAAGTGGTTGTTCTTTTCCATCGATTACTGGATAAATTCTTCCTTCTTTATTCACCCAGTTCACTTCAGACATCATACCTCTTTGAATAAGATAACCTTTACCCCCTGAAGTCAAATCAATGTCATGTCGGCCTTCTCCATCTATCACTGTATGCTTCGCTTCTATGATTAAAATATTGCTTAATAACACAGGGTCACCTGTGTCATAGTCTGTTGTCCATTCACCATCTGAAGATCTTTTGTATGCTTTCGTTGTTTCATCATAATCATATGTGACATCAAAACGTTCATCTTTTCCATAACTCACTGCAATCTCTCCCGCCACAGAGCCACTCAGTTTATCCGCTTCTTCGTCAGTTAAATGAGCAAAAGCAGCTGGTGCCCCGTCCAGCTCATAATTCTTTTCCTTAGCCCCTTGTTCAATATGCGCAAAAGAAATATATGAATTATGAGGTGCCTGGCGATCGCTCACACGTTCAAAAAGTGTGCCGTCATAGTATAAGCCATTCAAATGATCCACATATTCATCAGCAAGCATCTTCTTTGCCTCTGGACTATTTCCATGAGCAATATAAAGACTATTAAACCCTTTCGCCAGTTCAATATAATATTCTCTGGCACTGCGTACTGGCCCAACTCTATCCGGTTGCTCACTTTGAAAAATAGCAAGGAATCGCGTGACTTCACCTTCAGCCAGTAATTCATAAACAATATCCGCTTGAGTCAATCCTGATTGTGGTCTTGCTTTCGGATGATTGTTAATCATAACTGCTATAGCACGCTGATTCCCATTTCCCTCTTGAGCTATGCCTGTGAGAGGATAAACTGTCTTTTCTTCAGGCGAATCCATACTTTCTTCACCTTGATTATCCACACCATTTAACTCTTCGTTTGCTGGATCCTCAACTGTTTCATTCTTGCTGCATCCTGTCACCAAAAGTATTGCTACGAGAGACGTAGTCACCCATTTGTTCAGCATGATGCACCCCTTATCACTATATGATTCCCTCTTTTACATTTTAACGCATCATAGTTGGAAAGAGTACAGTTTTATTCATGACATCATACATTCCTCGCTGTGTAACCCTGATATAAGGGAGATGAGTGGAGGAAAAAAATAATAATGTATAAATTGGATCGGCAAAACGATAACCTCTTTCCCGCAAATAGGCTAATAAGGTTCTTTCTTCTTCAATCAAATCTTCCACTCTTTTATTCGACATGATTCCCTTTAATTTAAGTGGGATTTCTGTAACAATGTTCCCTTGCTCAGAAATAACAATTCCACCACCTATTTCTTTCATATGATTAAAAGCATTCATCATGTCTTTCTTGCTTTTACCGATTAAGATAATATCACCGGTATTAGAATAAGAACTTGCTAAACCGTCTAGCTCCTTAGCAAACCCTTTAATCACCGTATTTACACGCCACTTGCCTTTGCGGTCAATTAACATGAAGAAACACTCGTCATGCTCCCTACTTAGCTCATCGCCGGAAATATCAATGGCTAATGAGTAAGGCTTTGTGATAACAGCGCTCTCCATTTTAATACCGAACGGCATCGAAAATTGCATATCATGAGATGTAAGCTCCCAGTTCATTTCTAGCGGTTCAAATCCATACTCTTCCCATGGCATATTATCTTCAAATGGTGTATTTTCACCATCTTTCCTTATCCACTTACCTTTTGCTAACACACTAACAGGCGTTGGGTTACTTTCATTCTCTAGGAAATTGATATTAGCCACTCTACCTGTAGCGATATTTCCATGCAGATGTTGGATGTTATAGTACTTAGCTACGTTAATTGTACCCATATTATACGCATCTATTGTCGGTACCCCTTTTTCAAGGGCAATTCGGATCATCTGATCAATAATCCCTTGATCGGAAAAGGATGAAGAGGAGCCATCTGTCGTAAAAATAAATGATTCATAATGATCAATGCCCAATTCATGCATTTCATCCAATAACTGCGGTAAATCAGGTCGAATTGATGAATAGCGCAACGATACAGTATATCCTTGCATCAAACGATTCATAATCTCTTGTCCGTTAATCGCTTCATGGTCGCAATCAGCCCCGAGCAGCATTAACTTTGCTAAAGTCTTTTCTGACGCCCCAGGAAAATGACCTTCGATTTGCTTTCTCATTCTTTTCGCTTCTTGCATCCAATGGAGCATTAAATCATCACCGTCGAGTAACTTTGGCCAGCCAGTTAACTCTCCACCTTGTAATACTGCATCATGCTCTAACCAAGATTTAATATTACCATGCGAAAATGTTGTCTCTTCATTTTGAATTTCTGTTTGCGCATCAAATCGGCACCACCAATACATCGTTGAAGGAATATTTCTCATTTCCTTCAAAAATGAAAACGCTTTCTTTTTCTCTAATTGTAATGCTAGCACCATATTATCATTAATCAAAGTGGTCGTGCCAAATTGCGCTGCATAACGAGCAAAGGAAAGGGGATTATATAACTGAAATGGATGTGCATGTGGTTCAATATATCCTGGAACAAGCGTCATTCCATTACAATCAACAATTTCACAGCCTTCTAACTTATCAGGAAGCTTTTCACCGACATAAACAATACGATCACCGAGAATCCAGATATTCGCATGTACCCATTTTTTAATTGCTTGATTTAAGTAACGAGCATTTTTCAGTAACATCGTTGGTGCAATACGCCCATCTAGAACAGATACATGTTCACGTAGATGTTTGTTTTTCCAACGGTATCGCTGTTCTAGCACTCTGTTTCCTCCTTTTATGGTAACTACAATTATCTATTTTTATTTTTCGTTTACGATAATGAAGCAGCATTCATGTTGCCTATTATCATAACATATATAACTTTTTAACGCAGTAAAGAATAACAAATATTTGTTAATTTTTTGTGAAGGAGGTCCTTTTATGAATGTTAAGCCCAATATTGGTATCATTCAGGCATTAATCCGTATTACTTGTGGATTAACCATTATTGCTTGGAGTGCCACAAAGCTCGTTAAAAAACCTTGGAGTGATCGCTTTCTCATTCTTATTTCACTTGGTGCAATGAAGGTTGCAGAAGGTATTGTCCGCTATTGTCCTATCATTGCCTTATTTGAAAAAGGGAAAGAGAATATAAAAGATTCTGACCACCAGTTTAAACCACCTATGGATTTTTTAAAAGAGCAAAAGTTATTAAAGGATACTGATTTTGAATGAAAAATATGCCCCCTTATTTTTTTGGGGGGCATTTTCATTTTCCCTATCTATTTTTCTATAGTCGAATGTGCTATCGCCTTATAGCCAATATCCCTGCGGTAAAAGACTTCTTCTGTTGTTAGATACGTTAGCGCATCATACACTTGCTTTTGTGCAGATACTAAGTCATTTGCTTTGCTACCAACAAGTAAGACTCGGCCGCCATTTGTTGTGAATGCACCTTGGGCATTTTTCGCCGTTCCTGCATGGAAGACAAATGCTTCTTCTGCTACTTTTTCGATTCCTTTTAGTTCGGCACCACTCTCATATGCTTCCGGATAACCATTGGCTGCGACCACAACCCCAAGCATTGCCTCCTCATCCCATTCAATCACTGGTTTACCTCCAGCAATTACTTCTAACATGACATGGGATAAGTCTGACTTCATTCTAGGTAAAATGACTTGTGTTTCCGGATCACCAAAGCGGGCATTGAATTCAATCACCTTTGGCCCTTGTTCTGTTGCGATAAGTCCCGCATAGAGAACGCCACAAAAACTGCGATTCTCTTTAACTAATGCTTCTGCAGCTGGAATTAAAATCGTTTCAATCGCTGTTTCAACCGTCTCCTTGCTGATATGTGGAACAGGTGAATAAGCACCCATTCCTCCTGTGTTTGGTCCTTTATCTCCATCGAAAGCGCGTTTATGGTCTTGAGCAATTTCTAAGGGGATAACTGTCTCTCCATTAACAAAAGCCATTAATGAAAATTCTTCACCAGCTAAAAATTCTTCAATAACGACTGTAGCAGAAGCTTCACCAAATTTTTCTCCAACTAACATATCCGCTAACGCTGCTAATGCTTCATCTTCTGTCATCGCAACAACGACGCCTTTTCCAGCAGCTAATCCATCCGCTTTAATAACTATTGGCGCTCCTTGTTCTTTCACATAAGCACTTGCAGCCTCATACTGATCAAACACTTCATAGCTTCCTGTTGGAATGGCATATTTCTTCATGAGCTCTTTTGCAAAGGATTTACTTCCTTCAATTTCAGCCGCTCGACTTTTCGGTCCAAAAACAGTAAGTCCAGCTCCCTCCATCTTATCAGCCAAACCTTCAAGTAAAGGAACTTCAGGTCCAATAACTGTTAATTCAACATGATTATCGAGCGCAAAAGCAATCAGTTCTTCTTGTTCGTTCTCGGAAATATCAATAATCGTTGCTACATCTTCCATTCCTGGATTTCCTGGTGCAACAAACACTGTTTCCACTTGGCTGCTTTCACTTAACTTTCTACTGATGGCATGCTCACGTCCGCCTCTACCGATTACTAATACGTTCATTTCATGTTCTCCCCCAGTTTAATGTTTGAAATGTCTCACACCAGTGAATACCATTGCCAGGCCATACTCATTTGCTTTTTCAATCGATTCCTGATCTTTAATCGAACCACCGGGTTGAATAATAGCCGTAATACCAGCTTTAGCTGCTGCTTCAACTGTATCATTCATTGGGAAAAAGGCATCGGATGCCATTGTTGCTCCTTCAACTGCTTTTCCTGCTTGCTCGATCGCAATTTTCGCAGAGCCGACACGATTCATTTGGCCTGCACCAATACCTAATGTTTGGTCGCTATTATTGACAACAATCGCATTCGACTTCACATGCTTCACTACTTTCCAGCCAAGTTTGAGTGATTGCCACTCTTCCTCCGTTGGTTCTCTTGTTGTTGCCACAGTAATATTCGCTTCTTCAAGACCATAAGTATCGTAATCTTGCGCTAATAAACCGCCTTCAATAGAAGTTAGACGTTTTTCCGTCTTTTTGTTTCCTTCAAAAGGAATAGTTAATAGTCTTAAATTCTTCTTCCCTTGTAAAATCTCAAGTGCTTCCGCTGAAAAAGAAGGCGCTATAATGATTTCTAGAAAGATTTCATGAAGTTTCGTTGCTGTTTGTGCATTTACTTCACGGTTAAGGGCAATAATCCCCCCAAAAATAGACACAGGATCAGCTGCAAAAGCTTTAGAGAAAGCATCATAAATATCTGTGCCAATACCGACACCACATGGGTTCATATGTTTTACTGCAACAGCAGCTGGTCCGTCAAACTCTTTAACAATTTGTAACGCTGCATCAGCATCATTAATATTATTGTAAGACAGCTCTTTGCCATGTAGCTGTGTAGCGTTAGCAATCGAAAAGACCGACCCTAATGGTTTGCGATAAAAGGAAGCTTTTTGATGAGGGTTTTCTCCATAACGTAATGCTTGTTTTAATTCATACGTAACTGTCAACTTTTCTGGCTGCTCTTCTTCTGCTAATTCTGTCATATATTCAGCTATCATTGCATCATAAGCAGCTGTATGACGGAATACTTTTGCTGCTAGCTTGCGTTTGGTTGCAGCATCTACAATGTCATTTTCTTTTAATTGTGTAATGACTGTTTCGTAATCAATGGGATCTACAACAACTGTCACATGTGCGTGGTTTTTAGCAGAGGCACGTAACATCGCAGGACCACCGATATCAATATTTTCAATTGCATCCTCCACTGTCACATCTGGCTTAGCAATGGTCTGTTGGAAAGGATAGAGATTCACACATACCACTTGAATCGGATTAATCTGATGTTTTTCTAACTGTGCTTGATGAGATGAATCATCGAACTTAGCTAGTAATCCACCATGGATAAGCGGATTTAATGTTTTTACTCTTCCTTCTAAAATTTCAGGAAATCCTGTAACATCACTTACACCGATTACCGGAACCCCAGCTTCAGCTATTGCTTTTTTTGTTCCACCTGTTGAAACAATTTCAAACCCTAATTCGTGAAGTTCTTTCGCAAATGCTGCTACACCATTTTTATCTGATACACTAATAAGCGCACGTTTTTTCATCGTCCATTTTCCTCCCTGTAAGATGTTCCTCTTAGGCGTTTTCGTTTAAAAGCTTTTGTAATACTTCTGGATAAAATTGATGCTCTACTTTATGAATTCGATTCTGCAATGCTTCTTTCGTATCACCTGGTAGGATGGCTACCTTTCTTTGATCAATAATCGGACCCGTATCCATCCCTTCGTCTACATAATGAATGGTTACACCTGTTTGTTTCACCTCTGCAGAAAGCGCTTGTCCAATAGCATCTTTACCAGGGAATGCTGGTAAATAAGAAGGATGGATATTTACAATTCTTCCGCCATATTCACGTAAAAGAACATCCCCAATAAGACGCATATAACCTGCAAGAACAATAAAATCTATGTTTGCATTCTCTAATTCTACTAATATTTGTTCTTCATATGCTGTTTTACTCGTAAAATCTTTCGCACGAAAAGCAAAGGTTGGAATCCCTTCATTTACAGCACGTTGAATACAGTAAGACTCTGGCTTATCACTTACCAGTAGTTTAATGTCTACCTGCAATTCATCGTTTTTAAAGGCATCAACAATCGCTTGAAAATTTGTTCCACTGCCAGATGCAAAAATGGCGATATTTTTCATGATAACCTCCGTCTATTTAAAGGATTGAAATCCCCTCTTGCTGTGTAACTTTACCAATCACACTTGCTTTTTCACCAATCTTATTAAAGTGATTGACTACTTTTTCAGCATCCTTAACAGAAACAATTGCCACCATTCCGATGCCCATATTAAATATATTGTACATATCCTTACGCTCAAGCTTACCTACTTCTTCCATCAGCTTGAAAATCGGCTGAATCTCCCAACTACCCTCGATTAATTCAGCTCCTAAGCCTTGAGGTAACACTCTAGGGATATTCTCGATAAATCCGCCACCCGTAATATGAGCGAAGCCTTTTACATCAAATTGCTTTAATGCCGATAACACTGATTTCACATAGATTCGCGTTGGTTTTAGGAGTTCTTCACCTAACGTGCTCCCTAGTTCCTCTCTAAACTCTTGCAATGAGAGTTTCGCATCCTCTAAAAATATCTTCCGTACGAGAGAATAACCATTGCTATGGATTCCGTTCGATGCAAGGCCGATTAAAACATCACCCTCTTGAATATTTGAACCATCGATTAAATCACTCTTTTCACATGCACCGACAGAAAATCCCGCTAAATCATACTCTTCTTCACTGTACATTCCAGGCATTTCCGCTGTTTCTCCACCAACAAGCGCGCAACCTGCTTGTTCACAACCGTCAGCTATCCCTTTGACAATGGCTTCTATCTTTTCTGGCTCAGCCTTCCCACAAGCAATATAATCTAAGAAGTAAAGAGGTTCTGCACCTTGAACAACGATATCATTGACACACATAGCAACGGCATCAATCCCAATTGTGTCATGCTGATTCATCATAAAAGCTAGCATCAGCTTTGTTCCGACACCATCTGTCCCTGATACAAGCACAGGTTCTTTTAAGCCAAGTGATGACAAATCAAACATGCCTCCAAAACCGCCAAGACCACCGATTACACCTGGTCTCATCGTTTTCTCCACATGCTTCTTCATACGGTTCACTGCTTCGTAACCCGCTTCAATATCTACGCCAGCTTGTTTATAAGCATTCGCCATTCCTATCCACCTCACCAATTTATTAACAGGTATTCTTTCAATCTAGCATCATACGCCAAGTATTCGCACCAAAACGTATTGTTAATTTCTAAGAATAAAAGTAGCAAACCATGTTGCTACTTTATTATTTATACTTTTTCGTACGGATGTAGCGTGCTTGGATAGATCTCCGTTGGATACTTCCCTGTGAAGCAAGCTAAGCAAAGACCTCTTGTCTCGCCTTCTTCTTCTCTTCCAATGGCATCGATCATCCCTTTTGGACTTAAAAAAGTAAGTGTATCAGCACCAATAATTTCGCGAATATCTTCTACAGAACGATCAGAAGCAATTAATTCTTCTTTTGTTGAAGTATCAATGCCATAGAAGCATGGGTTTTTGATCGGTGGCGAGCTGATGATTACATGTACTTCAGTCGCGCCTGCTTCTTTTAACATCGTCACAATACGGCGGCTCGTTGTTCCACGTACAATGGAGTCATCCACCATGACAACTCGTTTCCCTTCAACAACACCTCTTACAGGTGATAGCTTCATCTTCACTCCTTGTTCCCGCAATGACTGTGATGGTTGGATAAATGTCCGACCAACATACTTATTCTTAATGAGACCCATCTCATAAGGAATCCCTGTTGCTTCAGCATAACCAATGGCTACGGAAATACTTGAATCAGGTACACCAGTTACGACATCTGCCTCAATCGGAACCTCGACAGCAAGCTGCTTCCCTAAATTTTTTCGCGCTGTATGGACATTGATGCCATTAATATTGCTATCTGGTCGGGAGAAATACACATATTCCATCGCACACATAGATATATTTGAAGCCATTGCGAACATTTCAGAACGGAACCCATTATCATCAATGACTAATAACTCTCCAGGTAATACATCACGAACAAACTCAGCTCCGACAATATCGAAAGCACATGTTTCGGAAGCAATTACGTAAGCATCCCCAATTTTGCCTAGAGATAGAGGACGGAGACCATTCGGATCAACCGCAACCATCATTTCATTTTCAGTCATAATTAAGAAAGCATAAGCGCCTTTTACCATGGACAAGGCATTCTTCACACGCTCTTTATGAGAAGATACACCGCCTCGTTTAATTAAATGAGCTAATACCTCGGTATCTGAACTCGTTTGAAAAATACTTCCCTGTGCTTCTAGTTGATATTTAAGGGCTGTAGCATTCGTTAAATTTCCATTGTGACATAGAGCTAGACCACCATTTTGTGATTGGAATAAAAGTGGTTGCACATTCTCATAGCCCCCGCCACCTGCAGTAGCGTACCTGACATGACCAATTGCTGAAGTTCCTTTTAGTTCTTGAATAGCATCTTGAGAGAAAACCTCAGTGACGAGGCCCTCTCCTTTTACACCCTTCAACTTATCTCCATCTGTTACAACAATACCTGTACCTTCTTGACCACGATGCTGAAGGCTATGCAATCCGTAATAAGTAATCTGTGCTGCTTCCGGATGACCCCAAATACCAAAGACACCACATTCCTCATTTAAACCTTTTATTTCTGCAAGCATGCTGGTATAGCTCCCTTCCACGCCTTATTTAGCACTTCTGTTTGCTCTTTGATTACAAGTTCGTCGTTTACAGTAATTTCAAGTGCTTGCTCATTTGTTACTTCACCAATGAGTGTAGCATTTGTTAATTGTTCAAATGCTTCTTTGTTCTCCTTCTTCACACTTAGAAGGAATCTAGATTGAGATTCACTGAACAATTGTGTTGTTGCTTCACCAGTTAACTTAAGTTTTGCACCTAATTGATTCGCAAATAAACTCTCAGCTACTGCCACTGCTAACCCACCTTCTGCAAGATCATGTGCAGATGATAGTAACCCTTGGTGAATAGCTGTTAAGACTTTTTCTTGATTGGCTGCTTCTACTGTTAAATCGATTGCTGGTGCTTGCCCGAAGATTTTTTTGTAGCTTAGCTTCTGTAGTTCACTGCCACCAAATTCTGCTCTCGTATCACCTAATAAATAAATCAGGTCGCCTGCTTGTTTGAAGTCTTGTGTTGTCACATGCTCAATATCCTCCACTAGACCAACCATCCCGATAACTGGCGTAGGGTAAATCGCTGTGCCGTTTGTTTCGTTATATAATGAAACATTACCACCAATGACCGGCGTATTTAATGTACGACAAGCTTCACTGATGCCATCAGCAGATTTTTGAATTTGCCAGAAGATTTCTGGCTTTTCCGGATTACCGAAGTTTAAGTTGTCCGTAATTGCTAACGGCGCGCCACCAGAACAAACGATATTACGTGCTGCTTCAGCTACAGCTATTTTTCCGCCTACTTCAGGATCTAAATACATATAGCGTGAATTACAATCCGTAGTCATCGCTAGTCCTTTTTTCGTTCCACGGATACGGATAACTGCGGCATCAGACCCTGGAGCTACGACTGTATTGGTTCTTACCATATAATCATATTGGTCATATACCCACTCTTTACTAGCGATCGTTGGTTGTTGTAATAATGACATTAGAGTTTCTCTATGATCATCAACTGCGGGAATATCATTTTCCATCGCCTGGAATTCACGGTAATAAGCTGGTTCTTTGGAAGGCTTATGGTATACAGGTGCTTCTTCTGCTAGTGCATCTGTTGGTACATCTGCCACTACTTCGCCTTTATGAATCAAACGTAGTTGTTTATCATCAGTCACACGGCCGATTGCCACTGCTTCTAAATCATATTTGGAGAAAAGGTCAACAATTTCTTGCTCTCTTCCTTTCGTCACTACAATTAACATTCTTTCTTGTGACTCCGATAACATCATTTCATAAGCAGTCATTCCTGTTTCGCGTTGTGGAACTAAGTCTAGGTTCATTTCTATCCCTGAACCAGCTTTACTTGCCATCTCTGCAGATGAACTCGTTAATCCTGCCGCGCCCATATCTTGAATCCCTACTAATGCGTCAGATTTTACAAGTTCAAGGCATGCTTCTAATAGCAACTTCTCCATAAATGGATCACCTACTTGAACAGCCGGACGATTCTCCTCTGATTGATCCGTTAATTCTTCAGAAGCAAAAGTAGCACCGTGAATGCCATCACGTCCAGTTTTGGCTCCCACATACATGACTGTGTTACCTACCCCATGCGCTTGCCCTTTTTTAATATCTTTATGATCAATTAAGCCGACACACATCGCATTAACAAGTGGATTCCCTTCATAGGAAGCGTCAAATTGCACTTCTCCACCGACTGTTGGAATGCCTATGCAATTACCATATCCAGCAATCCCCGCTACTACTTCTTCAAAAAGGTAGCGAACACGAGGAGTATCCAATTCTCCAAAGCGTAAAGAGTTGAGGAGTGCAACAGGTCTTGCGCCCATCGAGAATACATCGCGGATAATACCGCCCACACCCGTTGCTGCCCCCTGATAAGGTTCGATCGCAGATGGGTGATTATGGCTTTCAATCTTGAATACAACAGCCTGTTCATCTCCTATATCAACAATTCCGGCACCTTCTCCTGGACCTTGCAACACATGCTCGCCTTTTGTAGGGAACTTACTTAATACAGGCTTAGAGTTTTTGTAGCTACAATGTTCTGACCACATAACAGAGAAAAGTCCGATTTCAGTATAGTTAGGTAGGCGACCTAAAATCTTTTCAACCATTGCAAATTCGTCATCTGACAAACCCATTTCCTTATAGACTTGTTGTTCTTTTAGTTGTTCTGGACTTGGTTCAAGCATTAACGACATGTGATTCCCTCCATTGTTTCACAATTGATTGAAAAAGTTTTAACCCATCAGCGCCACCTATTAGCTCATCTACCGCTCTCTCAGGGTGGGGCATCATGCCAAGCACATTGCCCGCTTTATTCGTAATACCAGCAATATTACTTAAGCTACCATTCGGGTTGGCATCATGGTAAGTAAAAACAATTTGATTGTTTTCTTTTAAACTAGCAAGTGTCACTTCATCACAATAGTAGTTTCCTTCACCATGAGCTACTGGTATGGTAATCACTTCATCTTGTTCATATCCTTGCGAGAACATTGTTTGATTGTTCTCGACTTTTAATTGAACTGGACGACAAATGAATTTTAAGCTTTCATTTCTTCTCATCGCCCCTGGCAGTAAGCCTGCTTCTAGTAAAATTTGAAAACCGTTGCAGACGCCTAATACCGGTTTCCCTGCCTCAGCCGCTTTAATCACTTCCTTCATCACGTGACTAAATCGTGCAATGGCTCCACTTCGCAAATAATCACCGTATGAAAATCCTCCCGGTAATAGAATGCCATCAAAACCATCTAAGCTTTTTTCATCGTGCCAAACATATTCCACATCACAGCCCAGCTCATCTTTTACTGCATGATACATGTCAATATCACAGTTCGATCCTGGAAAAACAATCACAGCAAACTTCACTGAGCAACAGCCTCCTCGATTTCAAAACGATAATCTTCAATCACGACATTCGCAAGTAATCTTTCACACATTTCTTTTACTACTTCTTCAACAGGACGCTCTGACTTTTCAATCGAAAGCTCCAAGTATTTTCCGATGCGCACATCTGACACTTCGTTGTAATTCATGGAATGCAAGGAGTGCTTAACAGCATTTCCTTGTGGATCTAATACGCTCTCTCTTAATGTGACGAACACCTTTACTTTATACATGAAGTTTTCCTCCCAGTCTGGATAAAATATTTTCATAAGCATCTGTTAAATTGCCAAGGTCGCGACGAAAAACATCTTTGTCGAGCTTTTCATTCGTTTTTAAATCCCAAAAGCGGCATGTATCAGGTGAAATTTCATCTGCTAACAGAATAGCACCTGATGCATCCTTACCGAATTCCAATTTAAAATCGACGAGGCGGATGCCCAACTCTTTAAAAAATTGTGATAATAATTCATTTACTTTCAATGCTTTTTCTTTTAAAAATGCGACTTCTTCTTCGGTTGCTAAATCCATGATTTCTATATGGTCCTCTGTTAATAATGGATCACCTAAATCATCGTCCTTATAATAAAATTCGACAATTGGTCTTGTTAATGGTTTTCCTTCTTCCACGCCAAGCCTTTTTGCAAAGCTGCCTGCTGAAGTATTTCTCACAACAGTTTCTAATGGAATGATGTCCACTTTCTTTACAAGTTGCTCATTCGGAGAAATTTGCTTCACAAAATGAGAATCAATACCAAGCTCCTTTAGTTTTGAAAATAGCAAGCTAGTAATCTCATTATTTAAACGGCCCTTGCCGTCAATACTTGCTTTCTTCTCTCCATTAAAAGCAGTAGCAGCATCTTTGTATTCTAGCCAAACGATAGATGCATCATCTGTGTTGTAAACCCTTTTTGCTTTTCCTTCATAAACAAGTGAACCTTTTTGCATGACTTGCGCCTCCCAATCATGAAAATTAGCAATATTCTTACTAGGTGAAATGAATGGGGAGAGGAGGAAAAACTTCTTCTCCCCATTATTTTTTATAAACCTAAACGATTAAAGATCGTATCTACATGCTTCAAATGGTGATGATAATCGAAGCAATCATCTATCTCTTCTTTTGTTAAAAGGGAAGTGATCTTTTCATCTTGATCAATTAAGCTGCGGAATGGTACTTGTTTTTCCCATGATTCCATTGCTTTTGGTTGAACAGTATCATACGCTTCTTCACGCACAAGGCCTTTATCAATCAATGCGAGCAATACACGTTGAGAATAAATAAGCCCTAACGTACGATCCATATTTCGTTTCATATTCTCAGGATATACCGTTAAGTTCTTCACAATATTGCCAAAGCGGTTAAGCATATAATTCAATGCAATCGTTGCATCTGGTAAAATCACGCGCTCCGCTGAAGAGTGAGAAATATCACGCTCATGCCACAATGACACATTTTCATACGCGGTCATCATATAACCACGAATGACTCTTGCCATCCCTGTCATATTCTCTGATCCAATCGGATTACGCTTATGAGGCATGGCTGAAGAACCTTTTTGTCCTTTTGCAAAGAATTCTTCCACTTCACGTGTTTCACTCTTTTGCAGGCCCCGTATCTCTGTGGCAAACTTCTCGATGGACGTAGCAATTAATGCAATCGTGCTCATATAATGTGCATGACGATCACGTTGTAGTGTTTGTGTAGAAATAGGTGCTGGCTGAATACCAAGCTTTTCACAAACATATTGTTCAACAAATGGATCGATGTTCGCATACGTACCGACAGCGCCGGAAATTTTACCGAACTCAACGCCAGCAGCCGCCTCTTTAAAGCGTGCCAAGTTACGTTTCATCTCTTCATACCATAATGCCATTTTCAAACCAAAAGTAGTCGGCTCCGCATGCACACCATGTGTACGTCCCATCATTACTGTGTTTTTATGCTCTTGTGCTTTTACTTTAAGAATTTCTACAAAACGCTCGAGGTCTTTTAGTAAGATATCATTTGCTTGCTTTACTATATATGAAAGTGCAGTATCGACAACATCTGTAGAAGTAAGGCCATAATGGACCCATTTACGTTCTTCACCGAGTGTTTCGGAAACGGCACGTGTAAAGGCAACGACATCATGTCTTGTTTCTTCTTCTATTTCTTTAATTCGCTCAATGTCAAATGAAGCTTTTTCACGGATTTTAGCTACATCCTCTTTAGGAATATCTCCAAGCTCAGCCCAGGCTTCGCAAGCAAGAATCTCCACATCCAACCAAGCTTGGAAACGGTTCTGTTCTGTCCAAATAGCTCCCATCTCTGGGCGAGTATAACGATCAATCATGATTTATCCTCCGATCTTTTCTGCAGCAATTTGCCATATGTCACTTTGTTCTACTTCACGTAAAGCTTCCTCTACATTGTCGCGAAGCAATGTCACATGACCCATTTTTCGTTTAAACTTCGCTTCTGCTTTCCCGTATAAATGAACCTTCCAATCCGTTACCGTAGGAATGGACCGAATAAGAGGTTCAACATGCTCTCCTAATATATTGACCATTACAGCTGGTTTTAGTAATTCTGTATTTGCTAATGGCCAATTACAAACTGCACGAATATGCTGTTCGAATTGTGAAGTTTCACATGCTTCAATAGAGTAGTGACCAGAATTATGCGGCCTTGGGGCTAGTTCGTTAATATAGATCTCATCATTTTCTCCAAGGAACATTTCCACTGCAAGTGTACCAACTAGCTCAAAATCATCGGCAATTTTTTTCGCCTCTTCTAAGGCCGTTTGAGAAGCTAATTTGGAAATTCTCGCCGGTACAATCGTTTGATGTAGAATATTATCTTTATGAACATTTTCCCCAACTGGCAAGAAAGCTGTTTCACCATTGGGATTCCTGAAAACAATCACTGAGATTTCTTTTTGAAAAGGAATGAACTTCTCTAAGACGCATGCACCATGATTTAATAATTCTTTCGCCTTTTCTATGTCAGCTTCGTTATGAATTACATATTGTCCCTTGCCATCGTATCCACCTCTTGCTGTTTTTAAAACAGCAGGAAAGCCAAGCGCTTCTATATTAGCATAAATATCTTCCGTTGCGTGAATCTCTGCGTACGGGGCAACAGTCGCACCTGCTTTTGTGATCGCTACCTTCTCTTTTATACGATCCTGTGTCTGTGATAATACATGTGAACCTTGAGGCACATAAGCATTCTCACAAAGCCAATCAAGCGCCTCAGCACTAATATTTTCAAATTCATATGTCACAATATCACTTATAGATGCTAATTGTTTTATTGCATTCATATCATCATAAGCTGAAACAATCTTCACATCAGCCACTTGACCACATGGGGAATCTTCCGTGGGATCCAGTACAGCTATGCGAAAACCATTCGCTTTGGCCGATAATGCCATCATGCGACCTAGCTGCCCTCCACCAATTATGCCGATTGTTTGACCAGGTAGTATGGTTTGTTTAGACAAGATCATCACTACTTTCTAACACTTGTTGTTTTGTTCTTTCTCGCCTATCTTCTAACCGTTTAGCAATTTCCTCATCAAAGGCGCTTAAAATTTGTCCTGCCAGTAACCCTGCATTTGTTGCCCCTGCTTTACCAATAGCAACTGTAGCAACTGGGACACCGCCAGGCATTTGTACAATGGATAATAAGGAATCTATCCCGTTTAACGCTTTAGATTGAACTGGGACACCAATGACTGGTAGCGTTGTTTTAGCGGCTACCATGCCAGGTAAGTGTGCGGCACCCCCTGCTCCTGCAATAATGACTTTGATTCCTTTAGCTCTTGCACTTTCTGCATAATCAAACATCAAATCAGGCGTTCTATGTGCAGATACGACTTTTTTTTCATAACCGACTTCAAGCTCATCTAAAATGTCACAAGTATGTTTCATCGTTTCCCAATCTGATGTACTACCCATGATGACGGCAACTTCGATTTTCATCCTTCTCCTCCATTCCTTTTTGTCCAAAAAATGAAAAAGCCCAGATAGAATCCTCGCTCTAATCTAAGAGAGAAAGATTCTGTCTGAGCCATTCATTCATAAATTGAAATGTTATGAATTTAGAGACACTAGTCCCTTGGACAAACAAGAAGCTTTCCCTCATAGTCCGAGTATTTACGGTTCCCGGGTAGAGACTCATGGGCCATATTCCCATTATTATATGAGGGGTTAAAATGTTGTTAGGTTTTCTTTCAATTTCATCTTAACAACTTCCGAATTGTCCGTCAATGATAATCTCGAACGATTAAAGAAGTCAGAAAATTAATGTTCGTGTTTTGCTACAAAAGTTGTCCTTCAAAGACTATTTTTTGCCCTGCAGGTTCATATTCTGTCTTCCCATTTTTCTTCATTTCTTTAAAGTACGGTTTTTCCATTCTTCTTATTGGAAAATACCCTTCTTGCTTCATGCGATCTAAGCATTGATCAATGGTTTCATTTTCCAACACTTCAAATTTCTTTTTCTTTTGACTCACTTAAATAACTTACCTTTCTTAACAGATTTAACCCAGAAGCCACCATATATCGTTTTTGGTTCATAAGCAATGATAAAGGCCTTCGGATCAAGTGTTTTAATCGTATCATACAGCTTTAATTCATACTTTCTTGGAGTTAAGATTTGCAGTGCCATACGGTCCCCTTCAAGCCCATTCGCAGCCCAAGACGTTACACCATATCCTTTGGCCCGTAAATCCTTTGGCAAATCTTTATCATACTCCTTCGTTATTACATTAACAGTAATATAGCCAAGTGCAAGCTTTTCTTCAATTTTCATCCCAACAATGACGCCTATACCATACCCGACTGCATAGGCGATAATGTTCTGTATCTGGTCTAAATTATCTAACACTAAGCCTAAACCAATCACATAAATAACAATTTCAATCATACTAATAAATGCTGCCTGGTAACGCTGCCCTTTTAATGTTAATATCATACGAATCGTAAAAAAGGACACATACACAATATTAATAACCAAAATAATCGTTACCATTACAAGGCCATTCTCTAACATTTTAACACTCCTATCTCACTTCAAACCTTCTTATTACCTTTATACCCAAACTTTCAAGGTTAAATGACTACTTTCCTGTTCGATTCCCCAAATTTCCTAAATTAAACGCTTGAAACAATGTACCATCTACATAAAAAAGAATACTCTGTTATACAGGATGTATGCCTAATGATCGGAAAAGAGGTGGAGAGAGATGGTCTTTTGGTATCCATTTTACGCACATCATGCAAATTTCCAAACTGAAGGCGAAGGGGTTCGTGAAAGTGAGAGACTGGCATTACTAGGCGGCGCTCTCTCTGCAATTGGGAGCATAATCGTTGTCATTGGTCTTTTTGATCAACTAGAAGAAGATGAAGAAGGCATAACTGAATCGGAAAGTGAAGGAATACTTAGTTTAGAGTCATTTAGGTTAGCCTTACTTGGAAGTATTATTGTAGCTGCCGGAGAAAGTATCGGAACAGCATCCATTATAAAAGGGATTAGAGAAGATGAAATTATCTCTCGCGAAGAAGCAAGGGAAAAGAATATAGCAAAAACCAATATGACAAATATACAAACACAACTCCAATATATGCAAGAAGAGTTGAACCAACTAAAGAACATTACATCAACCCTACAACAAGAAAACTATCTAATGCGGACAGAATTATATCACTTTTATCGGTATTTACAGATTAAATAAAAAAAGCTTGTAATCTTATAGAGACCTAGTAAATAACCACAAAAAAAGAGCACATCAAATGATGTGCTCTTTTATCTTGCCCGGCAACGTCCTACTCTCACAAGGGGACAGCCCCTAACTACCATCGGCGCTGAGAAGCTTAACTTCCGTGTTCGGTATGGGAACGGGTGTGACCTTCTCGCTATCGCCACCGGACTATGAAATTGTAAGGGAATCGTTCCCTCAAAACTAGGTAATGTTGAAGAAGATATTTATTGAGTAATCGCCTGAATGCGTTGCTGATGCGACTACTTACGTAGTGCTGTCTAGCTGCGGCGGCTAGGAGCTCGAGGTCATAAGCCAAATTTGTCATGAGGTTAAAGGACAACCTCCTGTCAAATTCGTCTTATGCTTGTCGCTCCTGGACGAGCCGCCTTCGCATTTCGTTTTTGGTTAAGTCCTCGATCGATTAGTATTAGTCAGCTACATGTGTCGCCACACTTCCACCTCTAACCTATCAACCTGATCATCTTTCAGGGATCTTACTAGCTTGCGCTATGGGAAATCTCATCTCGAGGGGGGCTTCATGCTTAGATGCTTTCAGCACTTATCCCTTCCGCACATAGCTACCCAGCGATGCCTTTGGCAAGACAACTGGTACACCAGCGGTGCGTCCATCCCGGTCCTCTCGTACTAAGGACAGCTCCTCTCAAATTTCCTGCGCCCACGACGGATAGGGACCGAACTGTCTCACGACGTTCTGAACCCAGCTCGCGTACCGCTTTAATGGGCGAACAGCCCAACCCTTGGGACCGACTACAGCCCCAGGATGCGATGAGCCGACATCGAGGTGCCAAACCTCCCCGTCGATGTGGACTCTTGGGGGAGATAAGCCTGTTATCCCCGGGGTAGCTTTTATCCGTTGAGCGATGGCCCTTCCATGCGGAACCACCGGATCACTAAGCCCGACTTTCGTCCCTGCTCGACTTGTAGGTCTCGCAGTCAAGCTCCCTTGTGCCTTTACACTCTACGAATGATTTCCAACCATTCTGAGGGAACCTTTGGGCGCCTCCGTTACTCTTTAGGAGGCGACCGCCCCAGTCAAACTGCCCACCTGACACTGTCTCCCATCCCGATAAGGGATGTGGGTTAGAATTTCAATACAGCCAGGGTAGTATCCCACCGACGCCTCCACCGAAGCTAGCGCTCCGGCTTCTAAGGCTCCTACCTATCCTGTACAAGCTGTACCAAAATTCAATATCAGGCTACAGTAAAGCTCCACGGGGTCTTTCCGTCCTGTCGCGGGTAACCTGCATCTTCACAGGTACTATAATTTCACCGAGTCTCTCGTTGAGACAGTGCCCAGATCGTTACGCCTTTCGTGCGGGTCGGAACTTACCCGACAAGGAATTTCGCTACCTTAGGACCGTTATAGTTACGGCCGCCGTTTACTGGGGCTTCGATTCAAAGCTTCGCGTGAGCTAACCTCTCCTCTTAACCTTCCAGCACCGGGCAGGCGTCAGCCCCTATACTTCGCCTTGCGGCTTCGCAGAGACCTGTGTTTTTGCTAAACAGTCGCCTGGGCCTATTCACTGCGGCTCATCAAGGCTTTAACACCCTAATGAGCACCCCTTCTCCCGAAGTTACGGGGTCATTTTGCCGAGTTCCTTAACGAGAGTTCTCTCGCTCACCTTAGGATTCTCTCCTCGCCTACCTGTGTCGGTTTGCGGTACGGGCACCTTATTCCTCGCTAGAGGCTTTTCTTGGCAGTGTGGAATCAAGAACTTCGGTACTAAATTTCCCTCGCTATCACAGCTCAAGGTATGTGACCATGGGATTTGCCTCATGGTCCCTCTAACTGCTTAGACGCACATCCAATAGTGCGCTTACCCTATCCTCCTGCGTCCCCCCATCACTCAAACAGAATACGGTGGTACAGGAATATCAACCTGTTGTCCATCGCCTACGCTTTTCAGCCTCGGCTTAGGTCCCGACTAACCCTGAGCGGACGAGCCTTCCTCAGGAAACCTTAGGCATTCGGTGGATGGGATTCTCACCCATCTTTCGCTACTCATACCGGCATTCTCACTTCTAAGCGCTCCACCAGTCCTTACGGTCTAGCTTCAACGCCCTTAGAACGCTCTCCTACCACTGAACATCAACGATGTTCAATCCACAGCTTCGGTGATACGTTTAGCCCCGGTACATTTTCGGCGCGGAGTCACTCGACCAGTGAGCTATTACGCACTCTTTAAATGGTGGCTGCTTCTAAGCCAACATCCTGGTTGTCTAAGCAACTCCACATCCTTTTCCACTTAACGTATACTTTGGGACCTTAGCTGGTGGTCTGGGCTGTTTCCCTCTTGACTACGGATCTTATCACTCGCAGTCTGACTCCCATGGATAAATCTTTGGCATTCGGAGTTTGTCTGAATTCGGTAACCCGATGAGGGCCCCTAGTCCAAACAGTGCTCTACCTCCAAGATTCTTACGCATGAGGCTAGCCCTAAAGCTATTTCGGAGAGAACCAGCTATCTCCAAGTTCGATTGGAATTTCTCCGCTACCCACACCTCATCCCCGCACTTTTCAACGTACGTGGGTTCGGGCCTCCATCCAGTGTTACCTGGACTTCACCCTGGACATGGGTAGATCACCTGGTTTCGGGTCTACGACCACATACTCATTCGCCCTATTCAGACTCGCTTTCGCTACGGCTCCGTCTGTCCAACTTAACCTCGCATGTAATCGTAACTCGCCGGTTCATTCTACAAAAGGCACGCTATCACCCATTAACGGGCTCTAACTACTTGTAGGCACACGGTTTCAGGATCTCTTTCACTCCCCTTCCGGGGTGCTTTTCACCTTTCCCTCACGGTACTGGTTCACTATCGGTCACTAGGGAGTATTTAGCCTTGGGAGATGGTCCTCCCTGCTTCCGACGGGATTTCTCGTGTCCCGCCGTACTCAGGATCCACTCTGGAGGGAACGAAGTTTCAACTACAGGGCTTTTACCTCCTATGGCGGGCCTTTCCAGACCTCTTCGTCTATCTCGTTCCTTTGTAACTCCGTATAGAATGTCCTACAACCCCAAGAGGCAAGCCTCTTGGTTTGGGCTAATCCCGTTTCGCTCGCCGCTACTCAGGGAATCGCGTTTGCTTTCTCTTCCTCCGGGTACTTAGATGTTTCAGTTCCCCGGGTCTGCCTTCCATACCCTATGTATTCAGGTATGGATCCTATCCCATAACGGATAGGGGGTTTCCCCATTCGGAAATCTCCGGATCAAAGCTTACTTACAGCTCCCCGAAGCATATCGGTGTTAGTCCCGTCCTTCATCGGCTCCTAGTGCCAAGGCATTCACCGTGCGCCCTTATTAACTTAACCATATGTTTGGGTTGCTTTCGCTTCCCTCACGGTTGTGTGTTTTAAAAAAGTTTAGTATCTCTACTCTATTATATAGAGAGAAAATAACTAAGGTGGCGATTACTCGGTAATCTTCTTCATTACATTATCTAGTTTTCAAAGAACGATTGAATTGAGAGATTATACTCTCAAAACTGAACGAACAGTCTAACATCAAGTTAATTCCGTATATTCCTTAGAAAGGAGGTGATCCAGCCGCACCTTCCGATACGGCTACCTTGTTACGACTTCACCCCAATCATCTGTCCCACCTTAGGCGGCTGGCTCCAAAAGGTTACCCCACCGACTTCGGGTGTTACAAACTCTCGTGGTGTGACGGGCGGTGTGTACAAGGCCCGGGAACGTATTCACCGCGGCATGCTGATCCGCGATTACTAGCGATTCCGGCTTCATGTAGGCGAGTTGCAGCCTACAATCCGAACTGAGAATGGTTTTATGGGATTGGCTAAACCTCGCGGTCTTGCAGCCCTTTGTACCATCCATTGTAGCACGTGTGTAGCCCAGGTCATAAGGGGCATGATGATTTGACGTCATCCCCACCTTCCTCCGGTTTGTCACCGGCAGTCACCTTAGAGTGCCCAACTAAATGCTGGCAACTAAGATCAAGGGTTGCGCTCGTTGCGGGACTTAACCCAACATCTCACGACACGAGCTGACGACAACCATGCACCACCTGTCACTCTGTCCCCCGAAGGGGAAAGTCCTATCTCTAGGATTGTCAGAGGATGTCAAGACCTGGTAAGGTTCTTCGCGTTGCTTCGAATTAAACCACATGCTCCACCGCTTGTGCGGGCCCCCGTCAATTCCTTTGAGTTTCAACCTTGCGGTCGTACTCCCCAGGCGGAGTGCTTAATGCGTTTGCTGCAGCACTAAAGGGCGGAAACCCTCTAACACTTAGCACTCATCGTTTACGGCGTGGACTACCAGGGTATCTAATCCTGTTTGCTCCCCACGCTTTCGCGCCTCAGCGTCAGTTACAGACCAGAAAGTCGCCTTCGCCACTGGTGTTCCTCCAAATCTCTACGCATTTCACCGCTACACTTGGAATTCCACTTTCCTCTTCTGCACTCAAGTTCCCCAGTTTCCAATGACCCTCCACGGTTGAGCCGTGGGCTTTCACATCAGACTTAAGGAACCGCCTGCGCGCGCTTTACGCCCAATAATTCCGGACAACGCTTGCCACCTACGTATTACCGCGGCTGCTGGCACGTAGTTAGCCGTGGCTTTCTGGTTAGGTACCGTCAAGGTACCGGCAGTTACTCCGATACTTGTTCTTCCCTAACAACAGAGTTTTACGATCCGAAAACCTTCATCACTCACGCGGCGTTGCTCCGTCAGACTTTCGTCCATTGCGGAAGATTCCCTACTGCTGCCTCCCGTAGGAGTCTGGGCCGTGTCTCAGTCCCAGTGTGGCCGATCACCCTCTCAGGTCGGCTACGCATCGTCGCCTTGGTGAGCCGTTACCTCACCAACTAGCTAATGCGCCGCGGGCCCATCTGTAAGTGATAGCAGAACCATCTTTCAATCTAATTATATGTATAATTAGATATTATCCGGTATTAGCCCCGGTTTCCCGGAGTTATCCCAGTCTTACAGGCAGGTTGCCCACGTGTTACTCACCCGTCCGCCGCTAATCTTTGGGAGCAAGCTCCCTCAGATTCGCTCGACTTGCATGTATTAGGCACGCCGCCAGCGTTCGTCCTGAGCCAGGATCAAACTCTCCAATAAAGTGTTTGATTAGCTCGTTTGCACCTATGGTGCTTTGTTGCTGATAAATCAGCTTTTTTTAGAATTACGCTTGACGTTTTACGTTCGTTCAGTTTTCAAAGAACAATCTCATTCGCTTCAGAAGCGACTTTATTAATATAACATTCTCGCAATCTATTGTCAACAACTTTTTAAAGTTCTTTTTTCGAAAGTAATCTTCGAAAGCGTTATCAACGACTGCTTTATAATAGTATCATCCCTCTCTACTTTCGTCAACAACAAATATAAAGTTTTTTTATAAAAATACTATTGTTGTATATATACCTCCTTTATAAGGATTTAAACATTTATTTCTTAATAGTTCGAGAAACTCTTATTCTTACAAAGCAATTAGATTTCCTCACTCCTTTCCACTTGAATAAGAAGAATAGAACCAATGTTTTTGTCAAAAACTCAAAATCTCACTACTTATTTCTTCTTTATAAGATTAACTGTTCCTCTTTGGCTGATACTGAAGTCGCTAAGTTGCAAACATCTGCTACCAAATGAAATTTTCACCCTATAAATAACAAAATAGCCAGTCCCATTAAATGATGGGAACTGGCTATATAAGGAGTGGATATTCCTCCAAGATATTATTTCAAGAAAATAAAGTAAAGAACAAATACTACAAATAGGAAGTACATAATTGGATGAATCTCTTTAGCTCTCCCCTTAACAATCATTGTAATTGGATAGAAAATAAATCCAATTGCAATACCTGTTGCAATACTATAGGTAAGAGGCATCGCTAAGATAGTTAAGAACGCTGGTACCGCTATTTCAAATTTTGTCCAATCTATATTACCTAATGAAGCAACCATTAATACCCCTACTATAATTAAGGCCGGTGCTGTAACTGCTGATGTAACTACTGACACAATCGGGAAGAAAAAGATTGCTAGTAAGAATAAGACACCTGTTACAATAGCAGCGAAACCTGTTCTTGCACCTGCAGCGACCCCTGAAGAAGATTCTACATAAGAAGTCGTTGTAGATGTTCCTAAAATTGAACCTGCAACAGTTGCTGTTGAGTCAGCAAGTAAAGCTTTTCCTGCTCTTGGTAATTTACCGTCCTTCATTAATCCCGCCTGATTCGCTACACCTACAAGTGTACCTGCTGTATCAAAGAAGTCTACGAATAAAAATGTTAAAACAACCACAAGCATTTGTGTTGAGTAGAATGATGCGTCTCCAAAAGAACCGAACGCTTCACCAAAAGTTGGTGCAATACTTGGTACTGCTCCAACGACTTTATGAGGCACATCCACCAGACCGAAGATCATACCAACAACAGCCGTTACGACCATCCCGATGAAAATACCACCTTTTAAACCCCTTGTCATTAAAATAACAGTAATAATAATACCAAAAATAGCTAATAACACATTACCATCAGAGAAATCACCTAAACCAACTAACACTGCGTCATCATTTGCAATAAGACCAGCGTTTTGCGCACCAACAAATGTAATAAACAAGCCAATCCCTGCAGATACAGCAAATTTTAATGGTGCTGGAATTGCATTAATAATTTTTTCTCTAATACCGGATAGTGATAATAGAATGAAAATCACACCCGAAATAAATGTTCCAGCTAAAGCATGTTGCCATGAAATACCCATTGTCAGTACTACAGTATAGGCAAAAAATGCGTTTATACCCATACCTGGAGCAAGAGCTATTGGATAACGAGCGATAACCCCCATGAGGATTGAACCAATCGCGGCTGCTAAAGCTGTAGCAACAAAGACTGCCCCCATGTCCATTCTCATAGCATCTGGAAGATCTGGTACATCTGCTAACGATAGTACAGCAGGGTTGACTGCTAATATATAAGCCATAGCTAAGAATGTTGTAATCCCGCCAATAATCTCACGGCGAAAATTGGTGCCGAGTTCGTCGAATTGGAAGTACTTTTTCATTTTTAATTTTCCCCCTAAAGTTGGCATTAAAAAAACTTCGGAAAGTAACCGAAGTCTTGACAACAGGGATGGTATAAGTAACATGGAATGTAAAAAATAAGATTAGTATAATATCTAAAGCACATTCCTTTGTTACGCACACACATCAAGTAGTCAAGTCATTTACGGTAACTTGGTAGAAACTTTTGGGCCATATTCCCAACATTATACGAAGATGTTTTTAATATTTAATTCTCTATTATATTAGCAATTAAAAAAGTCCTAGTCAATATAAAAAACGAACATTTTTCAGTCCGTTTTTTACCATTGTTCGGAATTAGGTTTATTTTCCACTTTATTTACGTAATTTCATTTGGTTTTACTATAAACCAAATGGATTTATGAAGCAATACTTCTTTTATTTAAGCAATATTTGGTAGGCAAATCGATTACCATTTGGAACATCTAGTTCCACATCCCCAATATAGGAAAAACCAGCTTTCTGAATAACCTTTTGCATGACTTCATTTTCGGGATGGGTGTCAATGCGAATATCACGAAATCCATTGAGCCTAGCAGCGGTAATTAAATGTTGAAGCAATATCGTCGAATAACCCTTTCCTTGTATCTCTGGGTCAATCGCTACTCGATGAATCGATGCATACGGCGTTTCTGCTTTCTCCCAATTCACTAATTGCTCATAAGGTTCTTCTGGCGCAGTTAAAATCGTGCCAATACCGACTTTTCGTTCATCCGCCATCAACACGTAGGCTTCCTTATTAGAAATATCCTCTGTAATGATTTCTCGATTGGGTCCATCTCCATCCTGCCATTGTGGGATACCTCTTTTAACAATCGTTTCCCTTGCTCGGTCAACAATGGACATGATTTCATCTAACTCTTCTAATTGTGCCTGTTTTAAATATAACATCTAACACCCTCCCAAAAAGAATACTTATTAAAAAACCTTAGAATCCAAACTAGGATTCTAAGGTGTATTGTTTTATTCCCACTCAATCGTTGCTGGTGGCTTAGAAGTAATATCATACACTACGCGGTTGATATGGTCCACTTCATTAACGATTCTTGTTGAGATAACTTCAAGCACATCCCAAGGAATACGTGCCCAATCGGATGTCATTCCATCAATTGAAGTAACGGCGCGGATACCAATTGTGTAATCATACGTACGCGCATCACCCATTACACCTACGCTACGAATGTCAGGTAGGACAGTGAAATATTGCCACACATCTCTTTCAAGACCAGCATTTTTGATTTCTTCACGAAGGATCGCGTCTGATTCACGGACAATTTCAAGTTTTTCTTCAGAGATTGCACCAAGAACACGGATACCTAAACCAGGACCTGGGAATGGTTGTCTCCAAACGATATCATCTGGAATACCTAATTCTGTTCCAAGTGCGCGTACTTCATCTTTAAATAAAGTATTAAGCGGCTCAATTAATTGGAATTGCATATCTTCAGGTAGTCCACCTACATTGTGGTGAGATTTGATTGTTTGCGCTGTTGCAGTACCACTTTCGATAATATCTGTATAAAGTGTACCTTGTGCTAAATAATCAATACCTTCTAATTTATGTGCTTCATCATCAAATACGTAAATGAATTCATTACCAATAATTTTACGTTTTTTCTCAGGATCACTGACACCTTCAAGTTTGCTTAAGAAACGCTCCTTAGCATCTACTTTAATGACATTCATATTGAAGCCTTCAGAGAAAGTTTTCATAACGCCTTCTGCTTCATCTTTACGCAATAAACCGTGATCAACAAAAATACATGTTAATTGGTCACCAATCGCTTTATGAATAAGAACAGCAACAACAGAAGAATCTACTCCGCCACTAAGTGCACAAAGGACTTTCTTATCTCCAACTGTTTGGCGAATTTTTTCCAATTCGATTTCAATAAAGTTCTCCATAGACCAATCGCCTTTACAGCCACAAATACCGAAAACAAAGTTTTTCAGCATATCATTACCGTATACAGAATGACGTACTTCTGGGTGGAATTGAACTCCGTATAACCCACGTGCTTCGTCACTAATCGCTGCGACAGGACAAGAAGGGTTAGTGCCATCAATTGCAAAACCTTCTGGTGCTTCAACGACTAAGTCACCATGACTCATCCAAACCACTTGCTCTTCAGGAAGATCGGCAAATAATTTAGATTGATTTTGTAATTTTAATACAGCTTTACCGTACTCACGCTGCTTTGCACCTTCTACTTTTCCTCCGAAATGCATCGTCATTAATTGCATACCGTAGCAAATACCGAAGATTGGTAGACCTAATTCAAAAATTTCTGGATCACAACGAAAAGCATTTTCGCCGTAAACACTGTTTGGACCACCAGAGAAGATGATTCCTTTTGGATTCATTTCTTTGATTTCTTGTGCAGTAATGGTATGCGGATGTAATTCACTATAAACGCCAAACTCCCTAATTCTGCGTGTAATCAACTGATTGTACTGACTACCAAAGTCTAGTACAACGATCATTTCCTGGTCATGCAATTCTACTTTCCCCGTCACGCTGTTCACCTCGTCAACATTGATAGAATGATTCCCTCATTCTTTTATTCCACTTCATATATGAAGAGTGACTCCGAATGTATCATTTGTAGGTTATCCAACACCTACTATTTCATACAAAAAACTAGAGTTCTTCCCCCCGAAAATATAGTCAGAAGGCAGAAATCTAGCTAGGCTAAATATATTCTGCCTTCATAGTCAGACTGTTATAGGCAGTCTGGTAGAGACTCTCGGACCATATTACCAAGGATATATGAAGGTTATTCGTTAAAATTATTGATAGTCATCATGCATATGAATCCATGACTTCTCATTCAACTATTTTAACAACAGGTTATTTTAACGGTCAAGCGATTGTGGCTTTTATTAAATTTTCCCACAATTCCTTATTTCTCTTCCAAATGCCCTTTTCTTGCTTACCGCTATATAGATAAGCCTCGTAACTATCCGTTAGCTGACTCATCTGTTGATGCCCAAGCAAACGATCGACCTCTTTGGCAAAAGAATGTAAGGTTTGTCCTTGTTTCCTTTTCACCCCGAACCGTGAAAATTCATGTAATAAAACAAGGTACGCTTTCTCAAAATCCCGATCATTATTACGATGTTTGTATGTCCAAATATAGAAGTAAGGTAGCCATTTACCCCGCTTGATATACGTTAGGTAACCGATGAAAGCAAGCACAATGATTATTAAAATAATCTTTTTCCAGTGTTGTTGAACCGCTTCCTTTACCGAATCCCATAGCTCCGTCAAACTAAAAGTGCTTGACGCTGTTTCTGTTTGTTCAGTCGTTTCTGCTTCATCTGGTCTCTCTTCTCTTTCCGGTGTTTCCGTTTCCTCCGCGTTATTAGGCGTTGTTTCCTCATCTAAATCAAACTCATATTCTACAGGATTACTAAAACCTGTTGTTGGCTCAAACGGAATCCATCCAACGCCAGGAAAATAAGCCTCCACCCATGAGTGAGCATTGTTATTCGTAATGTCATAAGTACCAACAGTTAATCCATTTGCGTTGGTTCTTTCACCTTCTGTAAACCCTTTAACCCATCTAGTCGGAATACCAGCAGAACGGGCTAACACGATCATTGCTGTTGAAAAGTTATCACAATAACCTAACTTCGTATCAAACAAAAATTGGTCGACATAATCTTCATCTGGTCCTGGCACAGCCACATCTCTTTGTGAATAAACAAAACCCGATCGAGCAAAATAGCCTTCAATCTCACGAATTTGGTTAAACCAATTATCATGCCCTGCCACAATCTCTTCTGCCAATTCACGCACACGATCAGGGAGATCTTCGGGTAATTGCGTATACCTTTCATAAAACGCTGAATCTAAACCGTGATTATCATTATTAACTGTATTCAATGCATTCACGCTATAAGTGGGTTCATTAAAGATTACGTCATAAGTTGGCATGAGAGAATCCTCTGCATATCTAATTGAAAATTTCTCAAGCGCTTCATTCAATTCAAATGGGATGTTTTCACTTTGAAAACTTTTTATCCCTAATGGATAGACAATTTGAGGACGTGCTCTGTTCATTTGTACATTACTGACTCTTTCCTCAACAACGACATTTTCATTCTCTGAAAATGATTCCAAAGGCACTTCTTCTCCTGATGCAAAAAACTCGCTGCCACGATCTTCTTCTGAAAGCTCCCACCCCTTACCTGTATAGACATCTTTGGTCTCTACTTTCCAATAATGGGGATCTTCCGTTTTCGCAACAAACACAAGAGTATCATCAGGAACAAAAGAGCCACCTAATAAAGAATCATCCTCACCATAGCCAATTTTCCGCACCCCTCCAGCTTCTTCATTTCTACTATCTTCATTAAATGAAGTGATATAAGGAACAGGATCAGGCCAAATTGGATCTGCCTTCGGTGCAGCGAAAGCAATGAGAGAACTGATGAGCACCAATCCACTTAGAGGGATCATCCATTTGCTTAGTTTCGATGTTTTCGCTTCAATATCTTCCTTCTCTAGTTGACGATAGAAGGCGAGAATCCCCATCATTAAAAATCCACAAATCACGGTTCGAATAATCGCCATTTCTGCATTATATGGCGTGAATGTATCAAGAACAGTAATATAGACCAATGTCATGAAAAAGAAAATAAAAATTTGTCTCCGTTGGATGAGCCAATATTGAATAAGGTAAGACATCAACCATAAAAGAATGAAGAATAATAAAGTCCTAAACATGTCTGTTATAGCGGTCCATTGCGCTTGTAACATCGTCAAAAAGTTATCAAATAACTCTTGAATCATCATAGGAAACGACCCAATCAGTCCATATTGATCAAGAAAATAAATATACATTAAACTGAAGAAAATAATTGCTCCATTAATGACAAAACGGATGACCCAATGCCATTTTAAAAAATCCATCGCAAGGGCAATACATAGGAAAAGTAAGAACACCCACACATTCCCTGTATCCGTTAATTGCTCTAACGGCCTAATCCACTCCCAAATGAGGAGAAAACCAAATAGATAAAGAACCAAAGTAGAAAATCTCTTCATCATCCGCTCCTCACCTCCGAGAATGCGGCAGAAAATTGACCTTCATGCACAATTTGTATACGTATTCCTCTTGAAGTAGCGGTGTCTTTTAAACGAATTTCCTCTTGTACTGCTTGCTCTTCCTTTCTTTTCACAAGAAAAATCGTCACACTTCCTTTTTGAGAATAAAAGCTCGCCTTTTCAATCAAACGTTTGTTTAGTTTGGCAGTAACAAGCAGTAGTTGATCATTTTGTTGGGCAAGACTTCTTTCTACGTCTAACACTTGTTCTAAAGGACGTTTACTATCCGCCTTCACTGTAGCTAGATGATAAAAGATTCGTTGTAGCTGCCCTTCACCACCAAGAATTGGGAACTCCACTCGATTTCTCCCCGCTGAAAGGAACCCTACCTGTGCCCCTTTTCGGAGTATTGCATGTACAAGAGAAGCGGTAAAAGAAACGATTGCTTCAAAATGTACATCAGGAAAACGATCGATGAGAAGATATACATCATGCGATTTGCGTTGTTCAAATTCTTTCACCATCATTTCATTACGCTTGGCGGATGTTTTCCAGTTAATCCAAGAAAAACGATCACCTGGTTGATATTCACGGACGCCTGTAGCCATAGACGTATCTCTCTGCACCCTTTCATCTGAAGCCGTCATTCCTTGATCAAATTGGTGACTAAATGGTTGATAAACTATTTCTTCATAAGTTGGATACACAATCATGCGGTCTTCAAGTGACATGTTTACTTCACGTTCGATTAATCCAAGAGGGTCACCTATTTTCAGCCGAACATATCGGAAAACGTGCTCTCCGCGAGGGATTTCCTTAAATGATTGCGAAACAACGATGTTTTTACGAAATCCAGGAAATAACAGATATTTCTTCATCTGTAGCGAAGATGTTATATGGTCTTCGATAACAAGAAAAAATAACGGAAAAATCGTATCCATATGAATAGAAAGACGTATCGATAGTGTATCTCCTGCACTCACCTCTTGACTGGAAAGTTCTCTCTTTACATGGATACGATGCAACGGATACATTGCCAGTGCAAATGCATATAAACCAAACGGTAAAAAGCTATAAAATAAGAACCAGCTGACAAATCCTCCTTGAAACATCGCATATGAAAAAGTAATGAGTAGTAAAAGGAACAATAACACTAACTTCCATACACCCTTTACTGCGAATAACCACCGCCTCATCCTATTTCACAGCCTTTTGCACTGGTACCGGTGTAACATCGATAATCTTCTCAATCACTTGTTCTGCTTTGACCCCTTCAAATTTTGCTTCTGACTTGAGAATTAAGCGATGACTAAAGACCGCACTTGCTAAATATTGCACATCATCAGGGCGGACATAATCTCTTCCATGCATAAACGCATAGCTTTGTGATGCTTTCATTAAAGCAATAGACCCCCTAGGGCTAACGCCTAAATACACATGTTTATGGTTTCTTGTTTGCTCAGCCATATGAACAATATAGCTTTTAATGGAATGATCGACATACACCTCTTTTACTTTCGCCTGCATGTCTCTCAGCTGTTCTAACTCCATTACTGGCTGTATTTCTTCTATCGGGAGTGCACTTTGAACACGACTTAATAATTCAATCTCTTCTGTTCCTTCAGGATAACCCATACGCATTTTTAACAGAAAACGGTCAAGCTGCGCTTCTGGGAGCGGGTAAGTTCCTTCATATTCAATCGGATTTTGTGTCGCCATAACAAAAAAAGGGCTACCTAATTGATGAGTCACTCCATCAATTGTTACACTCTTCTCCTCCATCCCTTCTAATAAGGCGGACTGTGTTTTAGGGGATGTCCGGTTGATTTCATCTGCTAATATAATCTGACCCATTATTGGACCCGGGCGGAATTCAAATGCCATTTCTTTCGGATTATAAATTGAAACGCCTGTCACATCCGATGGTAATAAATCAGGGGTAAATTGAATTCTCCTAAAGTTCGCACCTAGCGATTTTGCCAGCGCTCGAACCATCATCGTCTTACCAACACCAGGCACATCTTCAAGTAACACATGACCACCAGATAATAAGGCAACCAAGCTCAATTCTGCCACTTCTCTTTTACCGATCATTACTTTATCTATATTAATGAGCACTTGCTCGACTACCGGATTCATTTTATGATTCATTGACCATCCTCCTGATTTTTTAATAAAGGGCATTCTTCTCCTTACTTATACTTCTATTCGCTAAATCTTGCTAAATTCCTGTGAAATCTACCATTCTTCGCACAAATTCATCTTCTTTCTTCCTATGATTTAGGAAAAAAAGAATAAAAATGAACTAACATTTATAATTCTTATTTTATATGATTTAACACTTAAGATAAATCATTCAGACTCGGTTAAGTTGGCTTATAAATGGTTATATAAATGTTCATCCCTTCACAAGTTACGACTAATACAATCCCCTTCCTACATATCATATATCGTTATAAGGATATTAAAGGAAAGGAGTTGTTTATTAATGTGCACAAGCGTAGCGTTACGTACGAAGAATCGTTTGAGTTTCCTTGGTAGGAATATGGACTTTGTGGATCTTCCGGCGGATTATAACATCTATGTGTTCCCTCGAAATTATCAATGGGTAAATCGTGAGGATCAAAAAACCATTACGAACCCATATGCAATAATAGGTATGGGATTAATGGGTCAAAATCAATTCGCCATGATTGACGGCATGAATGAACAAGGTCTGATGGGTGCGGTTCTCTATTTTGAAGGATATGCTTACTATAGCACCCCAAAAAACAACGTGATCAACCTTGCTTGCTATGATGTACTCTTTTGGGCTTTATCACAATTTCAATCAATAGAAGAACTCGCCGAACATATCGCCCAGGTGAATATAGTTGGTGCAAAAATCGAGGTTCTTGACAGCATCCCACCCATGCATTGGATTTTTAGTGACCGATCTGGTCGTTCTATCGTTGTCGAAAAAACTAAAAAGGGATTAAAGGTTCATGCAAATAAAATTGGTGTGATGACGAACAGTCCTGATTTTGAATGGCAATTAACTCACCTTGGTATCTATTCAACAGTAAGTGCAGATGATCCTGAAGAAGCCACTTGGGGTAGATATCCATTAGAAGGCGGGGATTTATTAAGCGGTACATTCGGCATACCTGGCGACTTCTCCTCCCCCTCCCGTTTCGTGAGAGCCGCATTCATGCGAAATCATATTGAGCCAGTTACTAACGAGGTTGGCGGTGTCCGGAACACATTCAAAACTTTAGAATACTGTGAGGTAGCAAAAGGAGCGGAATTAAGTGATAACCTCTCATGGTACACCATCTACACAAATGCCATGTGTGCCCAATCAGGTACCTATTACTATAATACTTACAATAATCACCAGATTAACGCAATCAATCTATTTAAACATGATCTTAACGCAAAAAAAGTAAAAAAATATCCTTTTCTTAACAAGGAATCCATCCATTTTCAACATAAATGAGCCATAAAAAAACGACATTCGCTCGGGAATGTCGTTTCTTTATTAATAAGATATTCCTGTACGATAATGGGTCTCCTCAAAAGAGGCTTGTTCCGGGTCAAAATAATCTTCGTTATAAGCTGCAACAAAGGTATCATTTTCTACATAACCAGAACCCCAAGTAGGATCCATTGTTAGCCATTCACCATCCACCTTCACTTCTACCCACGCATGGCGGCCACCGAGTGCCCCCCTTGTAAAACCAGAACCAGCATTACCTTCAACAAACCTTGCTTCCATGTCACTTGCCCTCAGCAAAGCAATGGCTAAGTAGGCATAGTCTTGACAAACACCTTTTTTCGTTTCCAATGCCTTTATAGCACTGTCATCCCAATGAAAGTCATCTGTATTATACTTCTCCACATCATAAGCGATATGTTCGGCCACATAGTCATAGATCGCCTTTGCTTTCTCACGGTCGCCTTCCACCCCTTGAAGCAGTTCTTCTGCTAAACTATTAATCTTCGGATGGTCGGACTGAACTCCACGAGACGGTAACAAATCCCGGCGATCTTCACCGGTATTTTCCACCTGAAATTTAGCTACGCTATAAAAGCGAAAGGTATCACTATTTTCTTTCGTAATCTCAGGTACACTAACCGTAATATCATAAGTACCTGGTCCAAACCTCAAATAAAAGGAGTCGTCAAAGCGAAAATCCTGAACTGGAATCACATCTAATGCCGTATCCTCACCCTTTTTACTCGATACATAAAGGTGTGTTGTCTCACTCGCTAATTCAGCTTCAGGTTGAATCATTCCACTGATGGTATAATCCCCACTCGATTCATCTCCACTGTATGCAGGCGTTTCTAAAGTTACCCCTCGTTCATTATAAAGGCTAGAGTACTCGATTGGCTCCATCGTTTGCTGAGATGTATTATTCACCATGAGAGTCGTAGCCGTTTGATAATAATTCTCTCGGTCACCATCCGGTACCATGACTTCCACTTTATGCAAGCCTTCTCCATAAAAGAGAGGCACCTCATAAGCGAATTGGTGCTCTTGATTAACGGCGAGTACATGATTCCAATTATCCGTTCCCTTCGACACACGAAGCATTACTGTATCTTCCTCATCCAATCCTTCTGCCACACCTTTTAATGGGAAAACTTCTTCTGCTTCAAAGAAGCTTGTATCCAACCCTAACGAAAGTCCTGCTTCTTGACCATATGGTGTATACGTCACATCTCTCTTCACATCCGGATTCACATTATGAACAGTAAACCGTGCTGTATCATAATAATAATTCTCCCGCTCATCATCGGGTAATTGTACCTTTATATGATACGTACCTTCGCCATTAAAAAACTGAATATCCTGCTTGATTTGACCCTCTTTTATAGGCGCATAATATTCATGCTCTCTTCCGGCAACCCCGTCTTCCTCTGCCGTCACACTAATCCAAGCATAACCAGACTTCAATCCTCGATAATCCTCAATGCTCCCCTCAATCGTCACCGTACCATTCGCCGCAAACTCCCGGTACTCCGGCGAATCAAACGTTGCACCAATTTCATCACTATACGTCGTTAATGTCAAAGGCTCTAGCTCTAACTCCTTATTCTTTTCTTCCACTAACTGTTCATACGGATCAACCTGCTTTTTCACTTCTTCGCTACTCACGGCTCCCTTATCATTACAGCCGATCAGCAACATACCTGCCATCACAAGTAATATAGGAAACAACGAAACTCGTTTTAACATGTTAACCTCCTTACGAACCCTAATTATCAAACATATCATTACAAAAATCAGTTCAATCATACTTACGATACAAAAGGTAAAAAGTTTCTCTATCCAATTACCCCTTTTTTCACACTTTTACCACTATATGAATAACAATAAAAGATTTTCCTTTGCTTTACAAAAGGAGAAAGGAGTAAATGTGGATTTTGGGGGTTGATTCTTGGAGGTAGATGGTTTGGGATTGGTAAATATCAATTGATAAGTTGGATATTGTCAGCTATTACCTTCGTTCAAAACACTTTACCCAAGGGAATGAAACTGGAAAACACTATGAACTTATTATTCAACACTAACACCCCTAGGTATTACAAAAAAAAGCATCGGAGAGAGTCTGCAGGGTTATTCTCTTATTAGTTAGCATGAGAGATTCCCTCCTTTGGCTTGGGTTTGGTCGAAGTCGAGTTAGTCTCAACATTATTGTGGGTTTCTTAGTAAAGGTAATATCTTTTTATTAAAATCTCGCTTAGCAATCTCTTCCCTATTATTTGCTAATGATTGTTTTATATTTTGATGATCGATAGAAAGTTTCTTTCCTCTCTCATCTAATTCAAAGGTAGCCATGGACTTCTTTAAGTTTGTTTCCACTGTTGGCAACCATGCCTTTATTAGGGCTCTAATTGTAGATTTATCTTTAGACGGAACACCTAGTCCCTTTGTGGATAACAATTGACTTAATTCTTTATAAGGACCTTTTAATGCTCGCTCTCCTATTCCGAATGTATACATTAAAGTGCCATACTTTCCAAATGCATCCTGTAATCTTACTAAGTAGTTAATATCAAAATATCCAGATCCCCTAGTTACTTTTCTTTGCATTTCCCCAATATTATAATAAATCTCTTTAATTTTCTCTGGTCTTTTTGCTGCTTCTTTATTATGTTCAATCATTTGATCCAATTGTTCTTTAAATTGGGGATTACTCTTAATAATCCTATCTCGATTTTTCTCTAAAAGTTGATACATTTTTTCATACGTACTCATACCTTTTTTCATTTGAGGACCTATTCCGTTAATCGTATTATGCATTAGCGTAAAAAGGAAGTCTCCAAGAAACCCGTACCCCTAGTGACCTCCCTTTGCATATTACCTAAATTCATCACAATCTCTCTAATTTTTTTCGGCCTTTCATCCCTTCTTTACTTTGCTGCATTATGGCATTAATAGTGAATTCCATTTGAGGGTTCTCATTGAGAATATGATCTTTGTTTGTCTTAAGGACTTCATACATATCTTTGTAAGGTTTCAGACTCTTTTTCATTTGATGGACCATCTCAGTCCTTGCATTATCAGCTTTTGTATTAAATAAAACCAAGCTGTATAAAGGTACCTTCGCTTTTTCTAATGAAGGAACATTCCCATTACTATCTAAAATTAAATAACCTTTTCACTTTATCGGTTATTCTTTGTGTATAGGAAGTGATGAAATAATATTCATCATTTTGTTTAAAAGCAAAAGTCCACATATCCCACTTTTCAAATAAACGTTTATAAGCTTTAATATTTTTTTTATGATTTTTAGTTAGTTTTACATTAATCACTGGTTATACCTCTTATCTAAATAGTGGTTCCCACCTTCGCAGCACTGCTTTATTCATACTAAGTATACACTAATTAATTTGGTATATTTTCATCATATAACTTATCAATTTCATCTAAAGTTTCATCTAGATTCTCATATGATAAATCAATTAATACATCATTCAACATGTTTATAGAAGCATGATGGCTCTTATAAAACTCTTTAACAGATGAAAACATTTTATCTACCTGTTCCTTGGTAAGTTTATTATTATTCTGTAATTCATAAATTGATTGCATAATCATGTCTTCTTCTTTAAATAATTTAGATTTCCATTCATTTTCCAGACTAATAATTCCCATTATTTCTTCGTTAGACTTTGAAATTGCACTTATTTTTTCACCACTACTCCACTTAATCCATTTCAGAGTATCATTTACTGTCTTACTTAATTCATCATTAAGCTGGTTTTGGTTATTCACATTTACATAGCTACCATCTGCTGCCTTGGCGATGTCTTTCAGTTGCTGTTCATCTTTACTGGCTAAATCAAATCCAATGACATTAACCACCGGTGAGATTCCCGAATCTTTTAATTCTTTCGCAGCTGCTACCGGATCGCCATCACATGTTTCAATTCCGTCACTGACAATATAGACAACGTTTTTATGCTCTTCTCCAGAGTACTTTGATAGATCCTCTTTCGCTTCCTTAATCGACTGAGCTAGCGGTGTCCATCCTGCTGGTTCAAAAGAATTAAGCGCAGAGGATAATTCTGACTCATTATATGTTTGCGATTCATATACTAACTCATTGGCAGCACAAGACATTTTCTTATCTTCATCTGAACCCGACCCCTCATGGCCATACACTCTTAAACTTAAATTCACATCTTCCGGTAATGTGGATGCAAACTCCTCGATCGATTCTTTAGCTAAATCCATCCTTGTTTTAGAACCCATATAATTCGCCATACTTCCACTGGCGTCCAATACAATTTCTACATTATATTGTTCTTTAGATGCTAATTCTTCGGCTTCCTTAGGCTTGTTTAAACTGCTTTCTTCAATAGAAACTTTCGGGTCTTCGTATGGCATCTTAAATACTGAATACAAATAGTTTGTCAAGTTCTGTAATTCCTCATTACTTGCATCCTCTGGTAAAGCAGGAATATCTTTTAAGATCGTCTCTATCCGCTCATCAACAAACATGATATCCTCAACACCTAACACACCAATAGGATATTCAACAACTTCTTCAATACTTTTAGGCAGTTCTCTCACAACCAATTCTTCATTATCTACGTCTTCCACTGATTCATTTTCTTCGTCCGATTTTTGTTGCTCCTCTGCTACTTCCGCTCCTGCTTTCTTTTGGTCATCTTCTTTTTGATTACTCGCCTCTTTTTCTGCTGAACAGGCGGCCAAGAGAAAGAAAAGAACAAGGAGGTAGAGTGTGAATCGTTTTTTCATGATTGAATCCTCCAGATATATAATTAAAAAATGCAATCGAGTGATTTTTTGAGGTGCCTCACTCATTTATCATTACGGATATCGCTGTTTTTTTGAACATAAACACCGAAAAGCAGCCTGTAAGACTGCTTTCCTCCATTATACTTATTTCTATTTAGCACTATCTTGGTAAATTGAACTCTACACTTTCACCTTTGAACATATCTTTACCGTCTTCTCCAACAAACGGGCCAAACTGTAAGTCAAATGATTCAAATAGCTCGAACTCATCTTTGTTCATTAAGAAAACATGATATTTTTCACTCTGCTCTCCAGCTTTTAATTCTTTAGGTTCTTCAGGTTCTACCATACCTTGAGCTCTAATATGTCCTCTATCTTTATCTAAATCGACTTTGGAGCTAATATTCCAAAGACTAATAGGAGCATCTGTTTGGTTGTCTAAATTCAATTTAACAGTAATAGCAACGATGCCTTTATCTCCAAAGTTTCTGAAGCGCTCTTTATTATCTGGTGTTGGCTCAATTTCTGTATATTGAACACCTGCTAAAGTCACTTTTACATCATCTAATTGTTTTGTTTCATTAATAGCTGTTTCTTCAAAAATCATTTCTTTATTCGCCATATTTGCAGTTGTTAACCTATCTGGATAAAATGATGTAGCGTTATTTAATTCCTCTTGCTGACCGCCGCTATAAGGGAAGTCGAAAACAGCTTGTTGTTTATTGCTACCTGAGAATTGATTATTATCGGCTGCTCCGCCTTCAATAATGAATTTAGGTTTTACAGAATCTAACGCTTTAAACTCATCATTAGTGAAAATAAAAGAAATCAAACCTGATACTTTCTCTCCAGGTGCGAATTTCCCTACTTCTGTCTCTTTTTCTGATTTCGGAAATTCTTCTCGGACAAAAGTTTTATTAATATCATTAGTTATGTAATCAAACTCACTTCCGAACTGCACTCTATATATATTATTATAATAAATACCTTTATCTGTCGTATTATCAATGGTTACTTTGGCTGTCATTACATAGCCTTCTGTTTGATCTTTAAATGGTATAGTATAATCGGCGCTAACATCTGTCACCTTTACAATTTGGTACTCATCTACACTTACTTTAAATCCATCTAAATCATTTATAAATTGAGGATCTTTGTTCGTGAACACCACTTCAACATTACCTTGGGATTCTTCTTCAATATTAGGATTAAGCATGCCGTCATTACCATTTGAAGATTCCTCTTTTTTTTCTTCTTCCACTTCTGGTTCCGTTGTTGTTTCTTCTGCTTTAACTTCTTTTGTTTCTTCCTTAGGTGTGCTATTCGTTTCTTTTGCATTTCCACATGCCGCCATTAGCATAACGGAAGAAATAAGCGTAATCAAAAAAAGTCTTTTCTGTTTCATTCACTCACGACCTTATTCTGTTTATTAAAATATTCGCTTTCTGTATGGTCCTTGTGTTAGTTAGAAACACCATAAAAGTAGACCCCAACATACATTACATTAATAAGTCTACTTTAAGAAGCTTCTTTTAACTTCATAAACTACTACTTTCTTCTTTTCTAATGGTATTTAAATGATTTTTACGCATAAACGGCAAAGCAATGGCCACTACCGCTGCAGCAATTGGAAAGCGATCACTTGATAATAACCATTCAAAAAGTGAAATGGGAACGAAGAGGATGTAGACAAATAACATAATAAATAAATAGATTCTTCTCCATTTACGTTCTTTCTGCGACATTATATCCCTCCTTTTTCTGTCTCCCGCCAACTATTAAAAATGTTTGTCAGAAAAATCACTTGAAGTGGTAATAAAAACATGAGTAGTACGATTTTTAAAGCTAAAGTTGTGAAATACACGTCAGTATACAGAGATAATAAATAAATCATGATATTCTCGAATACCAATTGAATAATACTTAATATAAAAATAACGAAAATCGCTTTGAAAAAATGAGCTTTAATAAATCCAACTGATTTTTTCAAAGCGGTTCTTAATTTTCCATTCTCCGCTAAGAAAAAAGGAACAAAATAAAATAATACAAGGACAACTAGACCAGGAATCACATATAATAAGCCACCGATAAAAATGCAAATAGAGTACAAGCAAGCAAACAAATAAATAGGTAATGCTTTTTCTATCGCGAACGAAATCGCTTGCTTGAGGGGATGATCAGCATCCTCACTTTCTAAAAGCGTATACTTAATGAATGGCAACTGAGCAATCGTAAGAAAAACAATCATGAAAATCCCATTAGCCACATCCCCAATCAAACCGGGATATTCAGCAAACCTTGTCTCGGCATAAATATAATTAACAATTATCGCATGCAAAAATAACAAGGGGACATATGTCAAAACTGACAACAACATTAACTTTAAAAAGTCTTGTATATATAAAGAGAAGGAGCTTGATAGAATACTTTTCATAGAGTCCTCCTGGTTATTTTGGGTTTCTTAAGACGGGGACTATTTTGTTTTCGAAATCCCTTTTACCTATGTCTTCTCTGTTTTTTGATAAAGACTGCTTTATATTTCTTTCATCTATTTGTAGCTTATTTCCTCTCTCGTCTAATTCGAATGTAGCAATCGATTTCCTTAATGTATCATTTGTTTTTAACCAGTCATTTAAAAGTGTTTGCAATGTATTTTTATCTTTCTTTGAAGAAAAGATAGTTTCATTAGACATTACTTTTTTTAACTCTTCATAATCCCTTTCTAATGAAATTTCATTTTTAGCTATGGTATACATCATCGCACTATATTTCCCATATTCATCTTCAAAACTGTCCATAAATGGGATATCAAAATAACCGATATTTCTTGTTACTTCTCTTTGCATATAGCCTAAATTGTAAATAATTTCTTTTATTCTCTTAGGTCGTTCAATTACTTTTTCATTATGTTCTACAATTCTATTAATCACTTGTACCATATGAGGATATTCAGTCAATAATTTTTCTTGATTATCTAATAATATACGGTTCATTTCCTTATAGGTTAGGGGTTCTTTCTTTGCTTGAATGGCCATCCCTCTACCAGCGTTGTTCGCCATCGTATTAAAAAGTAACAAATAATAAGCAGGTAGTTTTGCTTCTTCTAAGGACAATACTTCCCCAGCTTTATCCATAATTAGATAACCACTAACTTTATTATTTAATTTTGCATAATCCACTATAAAATAATGTTGACCTTTATAAAAGAAAGCAAATTTCCACATATCCCATTTCTCAAATAGCCTTTTGTGCCTTTTTATATTCTTTATTTGTTCAGGTGTTGGATTAACATTTATCATACATATACCTCATTTAACTAAATACAGATTTAAAGAACCCTGTAACAGACTCTTTAGCTTTATTGAACTTATCTTTAACATTTGAGATAATTTCTTTTCTATTCCTATATAATTTTTGACCTAAACTAGCAATTGATAATACCCCACCAACCACTACCATCCCAGCAGCTATTGGTTGAGCACCGGGTATCATAGCAACTGCTGGCGCAAGTCCAGTAATGATTTCTCCTGTATTACCAACAAGGTCCCATGCAGCATTTGTTTTCTCTTCTGAAGTACTTGCTGAGTTTAACTTCCCAACATTATCAACTGTATCTTTAATAGCAAAAGGTAATGTAACTGCGGACACAACAGCATTTGCAGGTGTGAAAGTTTTTGTAGCATTATATAAATCATCAACGCTGGCAATATCAATTATGTCACTAGAGGATCTTATCATTTCGATATTTCTAAATTCATTAACTGTTTTTAAATTATCATAAACTTCCTTCCCCTTCAGCCCAACATCCGCTACATCATAAGCAGCATCAATTGTCGCGTCACCTTTGGCGAAAGTTTTGAATCCTGCTAGGACAAGATTGGAACGACTGGATGCATAATTGCTAAAGCCAGCTGTATCTCCAGCACGAACCATTTCATCAGCAAAGTTAACTGTATTACCGATGACGTCATTTGTAACAAACTTTATACCGTCATAAGCCTTTGGATCTTCAAACTCAAAAAACGACTGATTATCAGATACTGTATTATTATACCTATCTAATGTATCCAGTGTCGGATTTTGATAGTCTGGGCTATATGGTGGTTGTGGATTGCCTGCAATGGGTCCTTCGGGTAAGTTTGAAGGATCATTTGGATTGTTTGGGTTGTTTGGGTTATTTGGATTGTTTGGGTTGTTTGGGTTATTTGGATTGTTTGGGTTGTTTGGATCATTAGAAGTGTTATTATTGCTATTATCGGAATTTAAATTTTGTTCCCATGGTGCATGTTCCCAAACCGGTGAGGTATTCCAATACGGCGTTACCCATTCAGATTGATTTTGCCATAATTGTTCATTCCACTCTGGTGAAGTTTCCCATCGAGATTGTTCCCACTCGGGCGGTGTCTCCCATTCGGGAGGGGTTTCCCATTCTGGTGGTGTCTCCCATTGAGGTCCACTCCAAGTTGGCGCATTATTCCAAGTCCCCCATGCATGTGCAACACTGGCATAACTACCTATATTCATAAACATGATAACAAATATGGATAATAGTGCAATGAGGACACGGTATGACCTTCTCATTGACAACACCTCCTAATCTTTTTTATTAATAACTAATATTCAGTCCCCATGCGAACGAATCGAATAATTCGAAAGATGGCCCCTGTCCTGTTTGTCTCACATGCCGTTGGTTATCAGAAAAGTATTCATCATACTTAAAGGCTTCGTACTTAGTAGCTGTCTTCACTTCAATTCTTTGGTTTTCGTTTAACCAGATTTCTGTTTCTGATACTTGGCCACCATTTCTTTGAATATTCGTACTTACTTCACTATAAATCTCACTTTCCGCATTACTTAATGATGAAGCAATGAACATTCTTAAAACATGGCTATCTGGTTTATTTAACTCACGCTTAATTATTTTATTGATTGCTTGATGTTTCTTTTCAGATTCTTTTAAGTAGTTGGGAAGTGTAGGAAGGAGCTCTTCTATTTGCTTTGATAATAATTCAGGTTCCTCTAGCTCTGGTGGTTCATAATCTTCATTATCTTCGTTTTCCTCTGCTTCCTCTTTGGCTTCCTCTTCCGCTTCTTTAAATTGATCTTTTAAATAGTCATCATATTCTTCTATTGATAAAGCAAGGTGCTTCGTTATAATACCTGAAGCAACAATGCTTGCCTGCTCAGCATTATTGGACGCATGTTCTTTTTCAATAAAAACATTGGCAAAGCTTAGGATTAAAAGAAACATTAAAAAGAACACACTAAACAATCCAATGATAAATAGCATGGTGTTTCCTTTTTCATTCTTTAAATATTTCATTTACTCCATCACCCTGCCACTTATTTCTCTCGTAAAGGAAACCTTCGGAATATATCCCGCTATGCTATCTGGGATAAAAACTAGATCTAGATTCACATGCATCGTTAAAGTAAAATGATTGTTACCGTTATTCATCGGATCGAGATCCAGTATCTTTATGTTGCCTCCGGCTTTATTAGCAAGATCTCTAGCAGAACTGGTTGCCTCAGCTTTATTCTCAGTTACTGCATAGGTCTTTGCCGCTTCATTCAATGCAGATTGAGCAACAATCACTGCATAACCCGCAACCAAAAACTGCCACAAAATCATCATAATCAAGAAAACAAGGGGCACCATTGCTAAGAACTCGATTGTCGCTGAACCATCTTCATTATTGATTTTTTTCTTCATTTGATGCCCCTCCTTTTTAGTTTGAGACATTTTTTTCATAAAGTTTATCAATTTCATCTAAAGTTTCTTTTAAGTTTTCTTTTGATAAATCCATTAAGACTGTTTTTAGTTCTTCTATAGACTCATTATGTTTCTTATAAAATTCTTCTACATTAGAGACAATTTTTTGGGATTGGTCATCGGAAATTTTGTCATCATTCTTCAGACTATATACCGATTGTTTAGTTAGATTTTTTTCTTTACGTAGTTTATTTTTCCATTTATTATTGACACTAATGATTTCCAGTATTTCTTTGTTTTTCGTACTAATAGCACTTAACGTTTCACTGTTCTTCCATCCAATCCACTTCAGAGTATCATTTACTGTTTTACCTAATTCATCATTGAGTTGATTTTGATTGTTTACATTCACATAACTACCATCTGCTGCCTTGGCGATTTCTTTCAGTTGCTGTTCATCTTTACTGGCTAAATCAAATCCAATGACATTAACCACTGGTGAGATTCCCGAATCTTTTAATTCTTTCGCAGCTGCTACCGGATCGCCATCACATGTTTCAATTCCGTCACTGACAATATAGACAACGTTTTTATGCTCTTCTCCAGAGTACTTTGATAGGTCCTCTTTCGCTTCCTTAATAGATTGAGCTAATGGTGTCCACCCTGCTGGATCAAAGGAATCAAGTGCGTTGGACAGTTCAGACTCATTATATGTTTTTGACTCATATACTAACTCATTGGCGGCACAGGACATTTTCTTATCTTCATCTGAGCCCGATCCTTCATGGCCATACACTCTTAAACTTAAATTCACATCTTCCGGTAATGTGGATGCAAACTCCTCGATTGATTCTTTAGCTAAATCCATCCTTGTTTTAGAACCCATATAATTCGCCATACTTCCACTGGCGTCCAATACAATTTCTACATTATATTGTTCTTTAGATGCTAATTCTTCGGCTTCCTCAGGCTTGTTTAAACTGCTTTCTTCAATAGAAACTTTCGGGTCTTCGTATGGCATCTTAAATACTGAATACAAATAGTTCGTCAGCTTCTGTAATTCCTCATCATTTGCATCCTCTGGTAAAGCAGGAATATCATTAAGTACCGCTTCTACATTCCTATCACCGAACATTGTATCTTCAGAACCTAGTATGCCAATAGGATATTCAATAATTTCTTCTATATTTTTTGGCAGTTCTTTTGCAACTAATTCTTCATTGATGGCTTCCTCAGCTATTTCATTTTCTTCAGAAGCTTTCTGTAATGTTTCTTGAGTTTCAGCATCTGTCTGTTCCTTTTGATTTTGGGTTTGCTGTGGTGTATCATTACTTTTCCCTTCATCAGACGAACAAGCTACAACCATTACGGAAAATAGTAGAAGCAGACAAATATAAACTGTTTTTTTCACATTAAAGCCTCCAACCATTGTTATAGTTAAATTAGCTACCTATGCTTTCTAGCATATCACTTATTTTAGTAACAATTGTCTCTGCCAAACCACTTCCTTGACCATCCATAGCCGTCGCAACCGCAAACATTAAAGCAACGATTACTGCCGCTAATCCTACCCATTCAATTGTTGATACTCCGTCTTCGTTATTAACTGCCTTTTGTGTTCTCGCATACAGAGCCTGCATTTTCCCGTTTACTTTTTCAATAAAATTTTTCATTTGTTATTCCTCCTAAATAATTGGTTTTATTACTTCTAATTTTTTTGATGGCGTGAGCTAACCTTCAGTTAGAAATAATCACCCCTTTCAAAGATTTATTTTTATTAACTAAAGATATTCATAATACTGTTCTCACCATAGATCATGTTGAGAATCACTAATCCAATAATCAGCAACATAATCAGTGGAGCGATAATGAATGATGTGATTAAAGTGACTTTTGGAGATGCTTTAGCTGCTTTTTCTTTTACCTGTTCTAAGCTTATTTTCCTAATATCCTCAGCTTGTGCTTTAAAAGTCGAAGCCATCGGAACACCTAATCTCGTTGCTTGAATAAGTGATTTAATTAAAGATTGAAAGTCTTCATTTTCATTTCTATCTAATAATCCAGCATAAGCTTTTTCTCGAGGGACACCCAGATCGATTTCTTGAAGAAATTGGGCAAATTCTTCTCTTATTGGACCATCAAAATATTTAATTACCTCTTTGATGGCACTATCTAAATTCGATCCAGCTTGTAAGCTAATACTTACCGTATCTAAAAAGTCTGGTAAGTCCTTTCTTAATAGATCCTGTCTTTTTTTACCTAATGACCTCACCCAAATAATGGGTATGAAAAAACCTAAAATTGGTAAAGTAACAAAAGCAATATTTGCTAGGGGGAACCCCATAATTACCATAAAGAAACCAAGTAAAAGTCCCAATAAAATAAACACGATTTTAAATCCTTGAAATCTCTTCACACTTAATTCATAAGGGTTACCTGATCTTTTTAATAGCTTATCTACCTCTTCAGATTCACTATAAAAATTAATCCTCTCTCCTAATGTGGAGAAGTCATCAGCATATCTGGCGAGAAATTGAATGATTTTTTCCAATCTGCCTTTCTTGCCAGCTACAAGTACGGAAGAGGTAACTGCTATTTCTTGTAAATGAGCTTTCAAGTATTGCTTTTGTTTAGAATACTGATATAAACTAGCTAATCCGAGAGCGAGAGATAGCCAACATAATATAACGGCGAATAATATGAAAGAATCCATAACGCTACACCTTTATGTTGGTAACAGCTCTTACAAGTAATAGCGCGATTACCATCCCTATAATAAAAATAATCATTAATATAGCTCCTGGAACAGTGAATAACAATTCCATAAATCCATCCATAATATTGTTTAACATGAACAACAAGAAGATGGGCAGAGCAGGTAAGATATACGAAACAAACCTTTGTTCAGCGGTAGCTGTTGAAATTGTTTGTCTGAGTACCTTCCTCTCCTCAAGCGTGTGAGCCATTTCATATAAAACTTGTGTTAAGTTACCCCCTGCTCTTTTTTGAATTAATAGAGCAGAGATAAATAGTTTATACTCTCTCGTAGGTACTCGATCTTCTAATTCTTTTAACGCTCGCTCGAAATCGACACCTAATCTCATATTTTGGGTCAATGATTTAAATTCGTCTTTAGCAGGAGAACTCACTTCACTCGCTACGATTTCAAGCCCTTGGACAATTGTCATGCCAGATTTCGTTGCGTTCCCGAGAATTCGGCATACCTCAGACAATTGATTGTTTAACTTCTCTATGTATTTATTCTTCCTTATTAAGAATAAAATCCAATAAGCCCCTGCACAGAGCACAACCGCAATGATTAAGCTTAAGATAAGCGGTACACTAAAGAAGCCGAATAACATGATGGTGACAGTAAAGGCGATAAATAATAGAATGGCAAAAAATTCAGAAGGTAGAATAGATATATTGGATTTTACTAACTTTTGCTTAAAGTTATCGGCAAAATCAGTTTTATCAAACCTATCACCCAATTTTGCAATAAAGCTGTTACGTTCTTCTTTTTCTTGAAATTCCTTTGCTTGCTTTTTAATAATTTCTTTCTTATCACTACGATAACCTAAGTAATTATAAACACCCCATATAAAGAGCAATGTTGCTAATCCAAAAAGTATGGCTGCCTCCATAGTTACTCCACCTCCTATCCTTTAAAAATTTCTTCATCTAGCTCTATTCCATACATCTTAATTTTTTCTAAACATTTAGGTATTTTTCCTGTTGGTTCAAACGAACCTTCAACCTGACCATTTTCCTTTAGCCCTTTACGTCTATAGGTGAATATTTCATCAATATTGATTTCACCTGATTCACTCCTATAAACTTCACAAATAGAAACGATTTTTCTTGTTCCATCTGTTAATCGTGTACTTTGAACGATAATATCTAATGCGCCCACAATATACTCTCTAACAATATGTGATGGTAAATCCATACCCGCCATGACAACCATTCCCTCGACCCTTCTCAGTGCATCAAATGGGGTATTGGCGTGTACTGTTGTAATCGACCCTTCGTGACCCGTGTTCATCGCTTGCAGCATATCAAATGCTTCAGAGCCACGAACCTCACCGACGATGATGCGATCAGGCCTCATCCGTAATGAGTTTTTCACCAAATGTCTAATAGAGATTTCGCCCTCGCCCTCCATATTTTCAGGGCGGGCTTCCAATCCCACGACATTTGGTTTATCTAAGCGAAGCTCAGCGGAGTCTTCAATCGTAATTATTCGTTCACCTACTGGAATAGAATCGCCAAGAACATTTAATAATGTTGTCTTACCGCTACCTGTTCCTCCTGAAATAAGCACGTTCATTTTTGCCCTTACAATCGCATCTAAAAAACGAGACATATTTTCATTTAGTGATTCAAAGTTTAATAGATCTTGAATGCGGAATGGTTCTTTGCGAAACTTTCGAATGGAAACGACAGATCCTCCTAAACTGATTGGAGGTATTACTGCATTCACCCTACTTCCATCGGGTAACCTGGCATCAACCATCGGCGAACTGTCGTCAATTCTTCTGCCAAGTGGAGCTACAATACGGTCAATGACATGTCTAACATGGCTTTCATCTCTGAATGAGATGGGCGAAAGTTGCAACTTTCCATATTGCTCAATATAGATTTCATTAAAGTTATTGATAAGAATCTCCGTAATACTTGGATCATTTAATAATGGTTCTAGGGGACCATAGCCAATGGACTCATCTATAATCCTTGTAATCAGTAATTCTTTATCATGCCTCGGAAGAATGATTTTTTCCTCACTCATAAATTGACTGATAAGTTGTTCAATTCTGAGTCTCATTTCCCCTTGTGGCAAGCTGGTTAACAGTTCAAGATTCGTTTCTTTTAATATGCGCGTTTTGTAATGCTCTACAAGCTCTGAAATGTATTGATTTTGAACTGACGACCTTTTTATCGTTCGATTTCGATTATTATTTTCTGTTTTTTTATCAAACAAAGACATCAATCATCAATCCTTAAATTATATTATTCTAACATTTGGTTAACCCATTTCTTCACGCTCTTAGTAAATGGTATCAACTTCTTTTCGACCGCTTCTTTTCTAAATGGTTCACCTTTATTGATATGTGTTTGAACCCCTTTAATGTCTCTTGGTATCTTAAACGCTATAGGGTAAGAAATAATATCTTTTAAATCATTCGGCTTTATTTCATTTTCTCTCCCGACTTCATTTAATAACAATTCCATACGATCCTGTGTTTCGATACCAAGCCTTACAAAAAGATTTTCAACTTGTTTTAACATATTGATAGATGGTGCATCCAAATTCATCACATAATAGATTTTATCTGACTCTTCCAATGCAATATATGTCTGTTCATTCACATATGTAGGAAGATCGACAATGACAAAATCATAGCTCCTTCTACAGGTCCTCAATAATTTAGAAATAAAATCAGAAGGAAGACTTTCACTTACCTCAGCATCTTTAGGGCTTAATAACACTTCAAGCTTTGAGTATTTTTCCTTTTCTGATACGTTTCTAATATGGGTTTCCGCTAATTCGCTAATAACTGGTTGAAGATCTGCAAGCGACCTGTTCGATTCAATCGAAAGATAAGTTTCCGTACCACCGTACTGCAAATTTAAATCGATTAAAATCACTTGTGCAGTGGATTCTAATTTTAATGTTTGTGCAAAAGAACTCGATAGTATCGTGCGGCCACTTCCACCTTTACCACTATAAAACGAGAGAATCTTTCCTCTTCCCCGTTTAAAAGATTGATTAGCTGAAGCTGTTTCCTCCAACTGCTCTCTTTTTTGAATAGCCAGTTGTATAATGCTGTCCATTCTGCCATAAAGCATGGTATTTTCATCCGGTAAAACAAAATAATCAGTAATTCCTGCTCTTGTTATATCCCTTAATGTGTCAAAGTCTCTTGAGAAGGAGATATAAACAATTGGGAGTATATGATTATAAGTGTGGATATATTCAATCGTATCCACTGTTGATTCTGAAGAGGATTCGATTAGAAAGATTAAATCTGGAGATAATCGATCCAATTCTGACCTTATATCAGAATAATTAAGTGTATCTATTTTGTTATATTCATTAAATAACCCCATAATATTAGTAAGCGATTCATCACTATCACTCACTATCAGGATATTGATTTGTTCAGCCATCATGACCACCTCATTTTTGACATACCTTATAATCAGTCTTTTTTATCTGACTTTTCTTCTTTCTTCTCTTCTTTTTCTTTAGGTTCTTCTTTCTTCTCTTCATTAGCAGGAGCTTCGTCTACCTTCTCCTCTTTCTCTACAGAAGCCGCTTCTTTTGCCTCACCATCGACTTCTTGCACTTCCTCTTCTAAACCAACATTTGCCTTTAGTACTCTCATACTATCAGCGTAATTTTGCATATGTATAATTTCTGGCGCAGCTTCAAAAGGGACTTCCACGACAATTCCTGAAAACTTTTTATCACTTTGTAAGATACGAGCAACCTTTACATCCTTCTTAAAGCTTTCAGTAACTGGATTACCGTCAAACTTGTGTGAAACAATAATGTCCACTCGATCAAGTGCCTCTAACTGTGTATCAAAGCTTACATTTTCAGTCTGCGTTATCATCACGAGACGACTATTCTCATCAGTAGCTGTTGATACAGGTTTAATCATTGGTTGTGTAATCACTTCATCTTCCTTTAATGGTACGACTAAAACTTTGTTAATTAGATCTTCAACATTTAATACATACGATTCATTTACATACCTATTAGGTATTTCAATGGCTTTCACTTGTTCTGGTTTAATAACTGTTCTAGAAGGAATATCATCTGCTGCTACATAAACTTCCGTCATCCCACCAAGATCAGCATTAAGTTCGCTCACTTTTTGAAGGACGAAAAAACCAGCTGCCACTGCTAATAATAATGAAATAGATATAAAGATTATGGCTCTTCTCTTCGATTCCAACATTCTGCTTCTTCTCTCCCACATCATTCATATTTTTCTATATTTAAGTAAAATTTGGTAAATAATTTACTACTTTTTACCTCGTTTAAAAAATTTTAAACCTGATAATTTGAAGTTTTTTCTTTTTTTCTGCTATATATTTACTAACATGAGTAGAAATTTCCGTCAAATCCACTTTTGTCCATGTCGAAATTTGTCTGTGATTTTCGTACTAGTTTTCTCTCAAATTCGAGATTTTTTATGTGATTTTGGAAGGATGTCAGTACAGGAGCAGAGAAACAATTCTAATTACTTTATTGCAAATAATTGAGGAATATATATTTTTATAGTCTTTTAGACTCAATTTGTAAGCAAAGTGGGTTTCAACCTAAAATATACTCATATAAGTGTTGGAAATTTCTCTGAAAAATTCCCCTCGGGGTATCGAGAGTAATTTTTCACTCCATGTGATTTATTTTCTTTAAAAGTATAATAAAAAGTTAAATAACAATTGTTTATTAGGTAAAATTTTATATTTATTTCCTTTTTATACCTTATAGTCATTTTATCAATATAGTATCGTCCCATTTCAAACGACATAGATACAAAAAATGCTAACCTAGGACAAAGTAATTAAACACAAGATAAATAGTTGACAAGAATCGACATTTTTTCCATACAAAAAGAGATGTAGTTAATTACTACACCTCTCTTAACCCGAATATAATTATTCACCTATGACCTTTGCCCCTTCTAATAGTTTATCTGTTAATTCAACACCTTGTTTCTCAGCTGCATCCTTGTTAACGATTAATTCTAGATTATCAGGGAAACCAACTGGGATGTCACTTGGCTTTTTGCCATTTAATATCTCTATAGCCATTTCACCTGTTTTATAACCGAGGTCATGGTATTCAAAGCCATAGGAAGAGAACGTGCCTCTTTCAACCGAATCACTTTCACCAACAAATGTAGGGATTTTTTCTTTATTAGCCACTGTGATCACTGATTCTAAAGCTGAAACGACGGTATTGTCCTTTGGAATATAAAAGACATCGGAGCGATCAACAAGTGATTCTGCTGCTTGCTTCACTTCTGAGCTAGTTGAAATTGCCGTCAACGCATATTCAAGTCCATTCTCTTCTAATGCCTTCTTCGCATTTTCTACATTAACAATTGAGTTAGCTTCCCCGTCGTTATAAATGATTCCGACCGTCTTTGCTTCAGGGACAAACTTTTTAATAGAAGCAATCGTATTTTTAATCGCATCTGGATGGGTATCAGAAGTACCAGTTACATTTGCACCCGGCTTGTCCAAGTCTTTTACAAGATCTGCGCTAATCGGATCGGTAATGGCTGTAAAAAGAACAGGTATATCCTTGGTTGATTGAACAACAGATTGAGCACTTGCTGTTGCTATTGCAAGAATTAGGTCATTGTCAGCAGTAACCAAGTTTTGAGCAATAGACATATTATTATTAGCGTCCCCTTGAGCATTCTGATAATCTAACTCTAAATTCTTTCCTTCCTCATAGCCTGCATCTTTTAAAGCAGCCATAAAACCTTCTCTTGCAGCATCTAATGAAGGGTGCTCAACAATTTGTGTAATACCAATTTTAACAACCTTTTGCTCTTTTTCATTGTCCCCACCGCCACTTGCCTCATCAGCACCTGAAGAACCACATGCACTAAGAAGCAGCATTGAACTACCAATCAAACCTGCTAATAATTTTCTCATGACCTAACTCCCCACTTATAAAATTTTTAATATTTCGATAATAACACGCTTTGTTGATTTAAAGCAATGAATTTTTTTGCATGCGTTTTCATTATAGTAATGATACTCCACACATATTGATTCCCCTTCTTTTTCATAGAAAAATCGTGGTGAAATTTTACAATTATGTATGCTATTCTTATATCAGATACTTACATAAAGGAGTTTTTGAATGAATGAGGGCATGTTTAACTTAAAAAAGTTGAAAAAAGCTAAAATTACCTACTATGCAGTCTCCTGCTATACGGATAAGAATTCAAGTCAAGAAACATACGATACCCAATTTGCCTTTCCTGTCGGAGACCTCGATAACGTAGAAGTGACAACAGAAATACTCGATGGTGAGTGGAACGAGGGGCAACGTGTAAAACTTCACGAGATCATGAATGAAAAACAGCTGCAGTTCCCTTTTTATATCATCAATGAAGTTAATGCGGAAGATATAAGTAAAGAGATCAAGCTTCTTAAAAAAGACCACCCTTTTAAGAATTTGCTTGGAACAATTTCTTTTGAAGAAATAGTTGCAGCTGAAGATCGTGCGATTTATCAGCTTCACAAGGCTGTTGCGTATAAACAGACTGTTGCTGAAACGATTGAATTTTTGAATGGGAAGCTATCTGGACAGAAAAGCTCTTAAAAAAAGCCGAGCACTTTTAGTTAAAGTCGCTCGGCTTTTTTATTAGGAGCCAACAAAATCTCCCCCGTTAACGTGGATGGTTTGACCTGTGATGTAAGAGCCGTCATCAGATGCTAAAAGGACATAAACGGGTGCTAATTCATACGGTTGCCCTGCTCTTTTCATTGGGACATCGAGACCGAATGTTTGGATTTGTTCCGGGGATTGGCTTGCAGGTTGGAGTGCCGTCCAAATTGGCCCCGGTGCAACGGCATTGACACGAATGCCTTTGTCTACAACATTATTAGCTAACGCTCGTGTGAAACTAACAATTGCGCCCTTTGTTGCCGAATAATCAATGAGATCTTTTCTACCGATATAGGCATTAATTGAGGTTGTGTTAATAATGCTGGCCCCATCTTTCAAGTGAGGCATGGCTGCTTTTGTCATATAATAATACGACCGAATATTCACGTCAAAGGTTATGTTCCACTGATCTGAACTAATATTTGTAAATTCATCTTGCAAAAACTGTACAGCGATATTATTCACAAGCACATCACATCTGCCAAAGGTTTGGATGGTCTCTTCTACAATTCGTTTACAATGCGCTTCCTCCCTTTGATCACCTGGAATAAGAAGACATTTCCCGCCATAATAAGCGATTGCCTGTTTCGTCTCTTCTGCGTCGCGATGTTCATCATAATAGGCAATTACTAAATTCGCTCCTTCTTTCGCAAAAGCGACCGCAGCGGCTCTCCCTATCCCACTATCGCCCCCAGTTACAATTACTACTCTATCCTTTAGCTTGCCGGTACCTCTATATTGCGGATTATCATATATGGGTCTTGGTACCATTTCGTATTCCATCCCTGGCTGTCTATTCTGCTTTTGTTTCGGAAAGCTAAATACAATCTCCTCACATTTTGTTTCTTTTCCGTAATTTCCTCGTTCCATAGGGCTTCCCCTCCTCTTCATCATATTATTTTAATTGAGAGAAGGTGGTGCAAACGCGAAAATACCTAGCTCTTAAACTATTGGGTACGATTGCTGAAAGATAAGAAGTGATATCTACATAATTATCGCCTTTTGGTCTAAACTTTTCTTTGAACAAATCGATGACCACCTAAGTCTGTACCTATTTTAGAACAGTTATGTAAGTGGGGGAAAAAACCAATAGAACCGTATAAAAAAAGCCTTGCTTCAATTAAAAGGAAGCAAGACTCTAATTTTTCATCGAATTACACTTTTTCCATAATGAATTCACGCTTACGAATCATATGCACAACTAAATAAACAAGCGGTGTGATGCAAATTGAGGCAATAAATTTAAATAAATATTGCGAGAAAATCAATCCCAATAATGCGGAAGTTGGAATCGTTCCGTAAAAGGCGATCGTAATAAATATCGATGTGTCGACGATTTGACTAATCATTACAGACATATTATTTCTGAACCATAACTTCTTCTTACCATGACGCATTTTTAGTTTATGAAAAACATACACAACAATATGCTGGCTAATAAAATAAGACACAAGACTCGCAACTATTACACGAAAGCTACCACCTAAAATCGCCTGAAATGATGCCTGTTCGCCGAATACGGGAGCAGCAGGTAATTGGATGGTGATCATAATAAAGATAATCGCCAATATTTGTGTGATAAGACCAGCTTTCACCGTTTGTTTACCAGCTTCTTTCCCATATAATTCGACGATAATATCAATGATTGGGTACGTAAAAATAAAAACGACCACTGCTGCTGGAAGAATCGCTAAATCGCCAAGGCTGAATAATTTCACAGCAACTATATTTGCTAATATAAGCAAGCCCACATAGATGCCGTTTAAATATAGAATCATCGATTATCCACTTTTTCTGGATAGAGGTCATGGTTCATTAATCGATGCTCTGCCATCTTTTCGTATTTCGTTTCCGGTCGGCCATAATTGCACCATGGATCAATGCTAATACCACCACGAGGTGTAAATTTCCCCCAAACTTCAATATAACGGGGGTTCAATAAATCAATGAGGTCATTCATAATAATATTGACACAGTCCTCGTGAAAATCGCCATGATTTCTAAAGCTAAAGAGATACAGTTTCAATGATTTACTTTCTACAATTTTTTCATCAGGGATGTAAGAGATATACATCGTAGCAAAATCCGGTTGGCCTGTGATGGGGCAAAGACTTGTGAATTCTGGACAATTAAATTTGACAAAATAATCTCTGCCGCTATGTAAGCTGTCCACAGCCTCAAGTACTTCTGGTGCGTAATCTGATGGGTATTGGGTCTGTTGATTACCTAATAAAGTTAAATCCGTTAATCCTTGTTCTTCTTTTCTTCCTGACATAAAAAAGCCTCCTTGAATCAATTTCGTTCAGGGAGCTAAAACCATCTGTCAACTAAGAAACAAAAAACCACGCCCGAATATGGACATGGTTTTTTTCATGCATCCATAGTTTTTTATAGAGGGTTTAAAGCTATGAACCTCTTCTGGATATCTTCCAGTCTATTCATTTACTTTTCTCAGTTTATATAAGCTTGTGATCACTGTCAATCTTTTCTGTTAGGCGTACACTTCATTGCCATCCGATTCATCTTTAATTTCACCAACAATTTCAGAAAGAATATCCTCCATTGTTACTAACCCGACGGTTTTGCCTTGATTATTTGTTACAAGGGCCATATGTGTACGTGTTTGCTGCATTTTCAAGAAAACCTCTTTAATGGAGATAGTTTCTTTATAGCTTGGAATCTCATGCATAAATTCTTTAAAATCTTCCTTACGTCCTGCAGCTAAACTCGTTAACATTTCCTTCGTATTAATGAAGCCGATATATTCCTTCGTCTTAGATGTAACAGGGTATCTTGTATATTCATGTTCATCGATGACCTTTAACATGCTGTCCAATGACTGATTCTTCTGCAGTGTAATCATTTCTTCTTTCGGAATCATAATATCTTTTAATTGACGACCATCAAAGGCAAAGATGTTCTCCAAATAAGCAAGTTCTGTTTGGTTGATTTCTCCACCTTCATAACTTTGTGTGACAATCAACTTCAACTCTTCTTCCGAGTGCACAGTATCATGACCAGCTGGCTCAACACCGAATCGTCTTAAAATAAACGTTGCGGAACCATTTAATAAACTAATAACTGGCTTCATAATGCGACCAAACCAATATAAAGCTGGCGCCAGTAGAAGTGTCATTTTTTCTGCATATTGAATCGCTAATGTTTTTGGTGCAAGTTCACCAATAACGACGTGTAAGAACGAGACAATAGTCAGTGAGATGATATAAGAAAGTATTGTCGCTACAGCGGCTGATACTTCAAATTCAATAAACAAAGGTTCTAAAATCTTCTGTACAGTTGGTTCACCTAAAGCACCTAAAACAAGCGCTGTAATGGTAATACCTAGCTGGCAGGCAGATAAATAATAGTCAAGATTATGAGCTACTTTTTTAGCAAGTACTGCTTTTTTATTTCCTTCTGCGATCAATTGATCGAGTCTAGACATACGCACTTTCAATATAGCAAACTCGGCACCTACGAAAAATGCCGTAAACAAAATAAATAATGCAACTAAAAACAAGTTTAATATGATTATACTGTCCAATTATTTCCCTCTTCCTGAGGGATTCACCTCCAAGATGATTACGATGATTGAGGGGTTTCCTCTGCTATTTGATCTTCTAAATATTGATGGAACATGACTTGTTTAATTTGATAATTATCCATTTCAGCCACTTCCCACACATGATTATCGTGATGAACCTCGTCACCCTGCTCTACTACTTCAAGGTTTTTATATTGTATCCAACCAGCAATTGTGTCGATATCTTCACTATCTTCAAATGTTAGGCCAAACCGGTCTTCCAAATCAGTCAATAACACACGTCCATTGATGATATACTTTTGTTCACCCGCTGGACGGATATCCGCTACTTCATCCTCATCAAATTCATCGCGAATTTCGCCAACTAGCTCTTCAAGTACATCCTCCATCGTTAAAACACCAGAAGTTCCGCCGTACTCATCCATAACAACAGTCATATGGACTTGTTCTTGCTGCATTTTCAACAGCGCATCTTGTATACTTGTTACTTCTACAACAAATGGAACATCACGCATATATTGCTCTAACTTTACTTCCCTGCCACTCACAATGTGACTGAGCATTTTCTTCGCATTGACAACACCAATAATACGGTCTTTATCCCCATTTTCGACAACGGGATAACGCGTATAATTATGTTCATCTAAAATGGCGATCAGTTCATCTGGAGTCATATCCTTATCAATTGTCACAAGATCTGTTCTTGGAACCATGATATCTTTTGCTACTCTTTCATCAAAAGAAAAGACGTTCTCTAAATACTTCAGTTCTGTTTGATCAATTTCTCCACCTTGGAAACTTTGTGCCATAACGATTTTTAATTCTTCCTCAGTGTATGCCTTTTCTTGCGGAGCTGGCGCGACACCAAACATACGCAATAAAAGACGAGAAGCACCATTTAAAGCAAAAATAAACGGCGACATAATCTTACCGAACCAGTAAAGTGAAGGAGCAAGCATTAAAGTCACTTTTTCCGAAAATTGAATAGCTAAAGTTTTCGGTGCCATCTCTCCGACTACCACGTGTAAATAAGTTACTAATGCAAAAGCAATTGCATAAGAAGCAACATCAGCAATAGTAGCGGAAATGTTTAACCAACTAAAAACAGGATACAACACAGCACTTACAGCCGGTTTACCTAATGCACCTAAACCAAGGGCTGTTACCGTAATACCAAGTTGACAAGCTGATAAATAATAATCCAGGTCCGCTGCTACTTTCTTAGCAAGAACCGCTTTTTTATTTCCTTCAGCAATTAACTGGTCAATTCTCGACATACGGAGTTTGACTACTGCGAACTCAGACGCAACGAAAAACGCCGTCAGAGCAAGTAAAATTACAAGCATTATTAAATTCGTAATGGTTATTATGTCCAATTATTTCCCTCTTAACTGAGGGATTCACCTCCAAAATAGTTAACACTCATTCAATCGTTTGAAACAATCTGATAATTCTTTTTCAAGTAAGCGAAACACACGCTTTTTTTCGATTTCGGAACATTGTTGATATCGTTGTTCTACGATTTCAAGCTTCCCTTTTAAACGATTGATTTCCTCTTGGACCTCTATTACCATGGGGTCTACTCCTTGGTTATCCTGTGTATGAAGTACTCTCTGAATCTCTAGAATTGATAATCTCTCTTTCTTCAAAGCTTTAATCCTTTCTAACGTATTCAGGACATCCTCAGGATAAAGACGGTAGTTTGAAGAGGAACGTTCGACACTCAATAAATTCTTTTTTGTGTAATAATCAATCGTCCGTGATGTTAAACCGCTCAATTTCGCCACCTGACCAATTCGCAATAACGCCTTCCCAATGAAGTAACCCCCTTTCTATATTAAGTATTACGTTTCAGTTTTATCTAAAACCTATGTTTATAGGTTGAAACTTTTTAAGAAAAAACACAAACTATTACGTTATAGTTTATGAGAAAATTATATAATGGACTGTAACTGAAATCAAGTGGTAGCTTTTTCAGTCCACAACTCCCCATTCTCAATTATATTTTAACTGATAACAGCAGATATCTCAAAAAAAGAAACTTCAATGATAAACGGGCTGATGAGATGACGGTGCCTGAATTGTACTCAGCCGGAAATATTGGCTTGTTCTAGTGAACTCGAATCAGAATAGGCGAGCTAGCTTTTGTAATAGTTGGAAACGCGGCAATTATTTTGAACCAACTACTATATTTGACTCGTTTAACAGACAAACGCTTCAAATTTTTCACTGCTCTCAGAATCCTGACTCGTTCTTGCTGGAAACGTATCAAATAAAATGGGGTTTCTCTATATTTGATTCGTTTAAAGAGTAAACGCTCCAAAATTTTGGACTTTCTGCAAATCTTGACTCGTTTTGGAAAGGAACGAATCAAACATTTGAACCAACTACTATATTTGACGCGTTTAACTGACAAACGCTTCAATTTCTTCACCAATCTCAAAATCCTGACTCGTTCTTGCCGGAAACGTATCAAATATAAGGGAGTTTATATATATTTGACTCGTTTAAAGAGTAAACGCTCCAAAATTTTGGACTTTCTGCAAATCTTGACGCGTTTTAGAAAGGAACGAATCAAACATTTGAACCTTCTACTATTTTTGACTCGTTTAACAGACAAATGCTTCAAATTTTTCACCGCTCTCAGAATCCTGACTCGTTCTTGCTGGAAACGTATCAAATAAAAGGGAGTTTATCTATATTTGACTCGTTTAAGGAATAAACGCTCCAAAAATCGGTACTCTCAACAAATCCTGGCTCGTTGCGAATTTACTGTCATACGCCAAGAATGATACAAAGTTATCTTTCCCCGATTTCCTAATTATCTTTCTCCGCTTGCTTTGTATTGTATTTTCCCCATAAAAAAACACCTCCATTCTTAAATGGAAGTGTTGGTTCTTTCATATAATTTTGTCCATCATGGTCGTTGCAATAGAGAAATAAATCAGTAGGCTAAGAATATCATTTAATGTAGTAATAAAAGGGCCGGATGCAATGGCTGGATCAATTTTTAAGCGGTTGATAATGAGCGGAACAACTGCTCCAATCACTGCGGCCATACTTAATGCTAAAAATAGTGACGCACCAACGATAAAAGCAAGCAGCCAATTTCCTTGGTAGAATAGACCAATAATACCTGTTAATACGATCATACATACGACACCGAGCATCAAACCAGTACCCAATTCCCTTTTCACTATTTGCCATACACCGTTTTTCTCTACTGATCCAGTGGCTAATCCACGGACAGCAACAGCTAATGATTGTGTCCCTGTGTTACCTGCCGTTCCCATAATCAATGGCATAAATGCAGCGAGGATGACAATTTGCTGTAATGTTTCTTCAAAGCGACCGATGATGTTAGCGGTAATCATACCGAAAAACATCAATAAAACAATCCAAGGTGCACGCTTTTTTGCGGCACTAAAAGCCGTTAAGTTTAAATCTGTCGCCCCTTTAGAAGCAGCAAATTCTCCAAAATCATCATCTGTCTCTTCTTCTAGTACATCGATAACATCATCGACTGTAATAATTCCGACAAGCTTTCCTTCTTTCCCAATGACAGGAACCGCTAGAAAATCATATTCTTTAATCAAACGTGCCACTTTTTCTTGATCTTCATTGACCGGTACAGAAACCACTTGTGTGCTCATAATATCATCAATGATTTGATCAGGCTGTGCAATAATTAAATCTCTTAATGAAACAACCCCAGCAAGACGCTCCTCTATATCGACGACGTATAAATAGTAAATCGTCTCAGCAGCCATTGCCGTTTCTCTTAGTTCTTCAATGACTTGGGCGGCAGTGGACTCAACTGAAATGCGAATGAATTCTTTCGTCATAATGGCACCGGCCGTTCTCGGTGCATAAGTCATCAGCTCGATGACTTTATTGGCTTCTTCTTGATCCATGGATTGAAGGATATCATCTGCATTTTCTACTTCCATTTCAAGCAAGAAATCGGCAACGTCATCAGCGGACATATAATTAAACATCGCGACAGCATATTGAAAGCCTATATGAGTGAAAACCTCAGATTGATCCTCTAAGTCTAGCCCTTGGAAAATATCAGAGAACTCTTCGGGTGTCAGAAAAAGTAGCAATTGTTTTTGTAATGGCAGTTCCATTTCTTTAAACACTTCTACTTGGTCCGTCGGATGCAATTCAAGGAATGTCTCACGAAACATTTTTAAGTTGCGTTCAGTGATATATTTTAATACTTGTTTTTGGTAATCTTTTTTTTGTTTTAATTTTAATAATTGGTTCATTTCGACTCCTCCATTTCTGAAGAAGAGCCTATTTATTCTGTATAAGATGAGTGGTGCAGAACAAATACCCTCCTCTTTTCTCCCTATTGATCAATTCCTGTTTACTCGACCTCGGATTGGGAATACTATCCATCCCGCACCACCTCCTTGTTTTTTTAAAATGAAAAAGCACCTCCAACTAACCGTGGAGGTGCATAAAATGCATAGAAAATACAACATGTACGTGTATTGTACAAGCAGTAATTACCCCTCCATTCGTAGAGCTTTAGCACTGTACAGCATAGGTAAATACCAGCTACATTAAAAACCACCTTATGTCGATGGTTCCTGTTGACCCATTGGCGTCTTTGGACATTTTTGGGCAGTAGCATATCTCTATACAGGAGCCTCACCTAACGAGGATTCATATGGATTGCCATGTTCACTTTACATCTAGTGTTACATTCTGTCAACACCTTTAGAAAAATTAATAAAGGTCCCCGGTACAAGGGAACCTATTAGATTTAAGCATAGTAGCCGATGATGGATTTAGGTTCTAAAAATTCTTCGATACCAAAGTCTCCCCATTCACGTCCAATGCCTGATTGTTTAAAGCCGCCAAACGGTGCTGAGAAATCAGTTTTTGAATTATTGACTTGGATTTGTCCAGCGCGAATGCCTTTGGCCACTTTTTGTAATGTGTCACGATCGCCACCGTAAACGTAGCCAGCTAATCCATAAATGGTATCATTAGCGATTTCGATTGCTTCATCCAAGTTATCGTATGTGAGGATACTCATTACTGGTCCAAAGATTTCTTCTTGGGCAATCGTCATATCGTTTTTCACATTTGTAAAAGCAGTGATTTTCGTATAATAACCTTTCTCCAGTCCTTCTGGTTTTCCAGGACCACCGGCAATTAAATCTGCTCCTTCTTCTGATCCTTTTTTAATATACGATTGTACCCTTTCCCATTGATCTGCATCGACAAGCGGACCCACTTGAACATCTTGACTTGTTGGATCACCGACTGGGAAGTTTTCAATCACTTCTTTTACAGCCTCAACGAATTCATCATGCATTCCTTTTGGAATGAGTGTTCTTGTTGCCGCTGTACAAACTTGACCTGTATTTCCTGCGACGAGCGCAACGGCTGTTTTTGCCGCTCCTTTAATGTCTGCATCATCTAACACGATAAGTGGTGATTTTCCACCTAACTCAAGAGAAACTTTCTTGATAGTTGAAGCTGCGTTTTCCATAATTTTTTGTCCGACTTCACCAGATCCTGTAAAGGATACGAAATCAATATCAGGATGTGAACTAATGCCATTACCGATTGTTGAACCTGAACCTGTTACTAGGTTAAAGACACCTTTTGGCAAACCTGCCGCTTCAAAGATTTCCGCTAAAATCATCGCTGCAAATGGTGTATTAGATGCTGGTTTAAGCACTACGGTACTACCAGCAGCAAACGCACTTGCCAGTTTAGTAGAGGTTTGATTCGTAGGGAAGTTCCATGGTGTTATGAGTCCTGCTACACCAATCGCTTCCTTGCGAACTAATGTGTTGCCTCGTTCTTCTTCAAATTTGAACGTCTTTAATTCCTCTACCGCTTGTCTAAAGTGTTGTAAACCCATTTGATAATGGACTTTATTGCTTCGCTTAACAGGAGAGCCTAGTTCTTCTGTAATCACTTCTATAATATCGTCTTTACGTTTTTCATATTCTTGACAAATTCGCTCAAGTAACTCAATTCTTTCTTCTACTGATGTTTGAGAGAATGATGGAAATGCAGCTTTGGCCGCTGCCACTGCTTTATCTAAATCTTCTTCTGTTCCTGAACTAATTTTTCCCATTACTTCTTCTGTTGCTGGATTAATGACATCAATGGTTTTAGATCCCGTTGATGTGACCCATTCGCCATTAATATAGTGCTTAGTATAATTTCGCATAAGTATAATCAAGCTCCTTTAGGGATATTATTGATTCTACTTAACCCATTCCCTTTCTCCCCTTTATTAAACATGTCACATTCGTCATTTATTACCAACTTTTCATCTGTATAACATTTATTCTTTAGGAAAAGATAGGGCTACGTGCTCGTCACGTAATATCGGTGTGGAGGGATGGACGTTGGAATTTATTGCTCATTTGATTCATCTAATCCAAAGATGGTTAGTGAAATTAAACTACTCTATCTACAAGAGATCTAATCGCCTCCTAAGAATAAATAGAGCTAGGTCAATGGCGTAAAGTAGACGTTCTACCAATCACGGATAGTAAAAAGGTAAGCATCTTCACGATGCTTACCTTACTAATGTTTTTCTTTATTTTTGGCTAATGTTTCTTTATCTAATGTTCCAGGTGGTTGTTCAAGATAACCCAATTCCACCATTAAATTCCCTATATCCTTTGCATACTGACCCACTTCCATAGCTAAACGTTCATAATTGATGATCAGGTCATGCCTTTGACTTGCTGCAGCACCCGTCGCATAGTTTCCACTCCCGGCAGCTGTTAACATCCCTAATTGAAAAAGGATTAATTTATCCGAGAATACTTCGGCAGTTGAATTGGTAATACTAACATCTCCATCAATTGGTGCTTGAAGACCATTGTTAATCAAAGTAACAGCAAATAATTCCACATGTTTTTCTGAAATATCTTTGCCTTGTATACATATCTTTTGTACTTCTTTTCTTGGTGACATTTGGGCAAAGCTTGTAGCTAATTTTAGCCCAACAACATTATTGAAAAAATTAAGATGAAGATGAGAGATTTCCACAGCATTCAACGCTCTTTTGTCTGCAAACGGATTTAATCCTTTGAAATAACTTTTATCATCAACCATATCAATTTCTTTTGGATAAGGAATAACTGGCGATCGGACAAATACACCTTTATTGATTTGAATTTCTGAACTTTGCTCAAATAAATCAGCTGTCGCAAAAAGTGTATTATTAAAAAGCTTCCTTATATCTTTTCTTGCACTTAAGGAAAGAAAGCCACTATAACTAAGCATGCCAGCTTTAGCCATATGATGAATGTAGGTTAACATAAAAATATCTGTATACACTTTCGGGGCATGAATATTTACATCCTCAGCAGTAAACCCTTTTGGAATGGGTATTTTCTCTTGTTGAAAGATACTTTTCAATTTTGCTATATGGTCTTCTGAAATCTGACAAGCAGTTTGTACTAGTTGAGATATCATCTTATCCTCAACGGTTTCTCGCAAATAACTTAAAAACTGAACGGACATCGTATTCTGCATATAAGATGTCCATAAAGACGCTAACTCCGAAGAAGAAAGGTTAATCTTTTCTTCTGTCATGCGTGCACTTCCCTTCACAATATTCTGACCTTACTATTTGTTATTGAAAGGAGAATTATACCAAATAGGAAAATAAAAAAGCAGCTCACATAAATTTTAAGTGAGCTGCTTTTAAACCTAGATTAAGTTTTTCACTACTTCTTCTAATTTCATCTCCCTGGAGCCCTTAAATAGAATGAGGGCTTCTTTCTTCACGATTTTATTAATAAATTGGACGATTTCCGATTTTGTATAAGGAGACACCACTTTGTCTTCCCCCATCATTTGTTTCGCTTCTTTAGCAATTGCAGAGGCTAATATTCCATATGTGACGACAAAATCAATTTCATTCGGGTCAATTGCCTTTGCCATTTGTTTATGGAGAGTTTCAGCACTATCACCTAGCTCTAGCATATCTCCTAGTACTAATATTTTCTGATGATAGCCCTCCATTTCCTGTACTGTTTCAATCGCAGCTTGTACAGAGTTCGGACTCGCATTCCAAGCATCGTTAATAATGGTGTATCCTTTTTTTGTTTGAATTGTTTCCATTCGCATGGCAGTCAAATCTAAATTCTTCAATCCGGCGATAATGTTTTCAGGCGTCACTCCCAATTCAAGAGCGACAGCTACCGCTGCTAACGTATTTTTCACATTATGTTTACCAATGATCGATACTTTTAGATCTTTAAATAACTGCTCTCCTGCGATATCAAACTCAAGATATTTTTTATATTCTTTTACTTTCTCATAGTAGTAATTATTCGTTACTTCATGACCGAATGTTTTAACACGCATGGGTAAATCAACATTGGCTAACGCCTGCTTTAAGTGAGCATCATCGCCATAGTATATAAATAAGCCGCCATCTCTTAAACCATCAATAATTTCCAGTTTAGCATTGGCGATATTTTCTTCTGAACCTAGTGTCGCAATATGTGCCAAACCAACCATCGTAATAACTACAACATCAGGCTGAGCAATAGTTGACAGACGATGAATTTGTCCCTTTTCACTCATACCCATTTCTAGAACAAGGACCTCTGTCTCTTCTGCGACATCAAGAATGGTAAGAGGCAAACCGATTTGGCTGTTTAAATTCCCTTTTGTCTTATGGACTTTATATGTCGTCTGTAAGATGGACTTAATCATATCCTTCGTTGTTGTTTTTCCATTACTCCCCGTTACACCGACAACCTTCATATTTAATTGCTCACGATAAGCAGTTGCCAACTCTTGTAATGCTTGAAGTGGATCATCGACGTAAATCACAGGTACTCCTTCTGGTGGATGCTTATGCCCCTTCTTCCAAAGGGTTGCAGTAGCCCCCCGATCAAAAGCCGTATTTACATAGTTATGACCATCATCAATTCTCATAATAGGAATAAATAAATTCCCCTTATGTAATGTTCTTGTATCTATCGAAACCCCGTCAACACGGATATCAGCGTATTCTTCTTGCAGACCTGAACCATTTAACATATCCTGAATTTCAACTAAACTTCGCTTTATCATCCTAAATCCTCCACAATGATTACTTACATCAAATTGTAGACCTTTTTGCAGAAAAAGAAAACTCTTTAGTAAGGTAAAGCTGAAATGTTTTAATAGATTTAACTTTTAGAAAAAATCTCATCCATTCATGATAATATGGAATAAATTATCTAAAAAATACAAGGGGAGATTTTATGGCTACACCTAAACATATTGTCTCAGCAGCAACGATTGTTTTAAACGATCATAATGAAATCCTACTCATAAAAGGGCCACTAAGAGGTTGGGAAATGCCTGGTGGACAAGTAGAAGAAGGTGAATCCATCACAGAGGCAGCCATCCGCGAAACAAAAGAAGAATCTGGAATCGACGTAGAGATCCTACGCTTCTGTGGCATCTTCCAAAACGTAGAAAAATCCATCTGTAACACCTTATTCCTTGCCAAACCTACCGGCGGAGAACTAACCACAAGCTCAGAAAGCTTAGCAGTTGGCTACTTCCCTATTGACCAGGCATTACAAATGATTGAATGGCAAAACTACAGGCAACGGGTCGAGTATTGTTTGGATGAAGGTAGGCACCCTTTTTTTGTCGATTTTTAAACATATTGCGTTTTAACCTAACCTACTATCTAGAGACTGATTTTAGGTTAGTTATATTTGTTTCTTCTTGTTCCTTTGCTATGCTTACTAACCGCGCAAACAAAATAAAACTCACCCCGCCCATTAGACCAATTGCACCAGTAATAACAAGAGGCGGAACCCATTCACTTACAATGACAACTACACCTGCAGCACTGACACCTAAGAAAATGGCAACACCATACAGCGACATGTAAGTACTTCTCGCATGATCAGGCACACTATTAGCGAGCAAGGTCTGCTGCATCGGGATATACATCATCTCACCAATTGATGCGAGGAACATAGCAACAATAAGCAGCATGGGAATGGTTGTAAAGCTAAGAACTGTATAACCGGTGAAAAATAGCAAAAGTCCAACCAAAAATGTCACACGTTCCTTCCACTTTTTTATGACTGTGATAACAACGAACGTAAGCGCAACAACAAGTAAAGTATTTTCTGCCTTCAAAAATCCTAGTAGATTCACACCATCTACTTCCATAGGAATGGCGGTAATGATTTGTATTGGATTTGGGAGCTGTTCTTTTAAACGAATACCAATATAATTCGTTAATTGTTCCTCCACAGCTACAATTAATACACTAGCAAGAATAAATATGATAAAAAATTTATGCTTTAATATATTTAAATACTCTTTATACACTTGAATCGTTTGACTACTTTTTTGTCGCTGCACGTTAGGTTGATAGGTTTCTTTAATAAACACCTTTGTCATCAAAATAGAAAGGAAGGACACAAGAGCTGCACTAAGGAGTAATAAGACAAGGTGGGAAAAAAAGAAGAAAGCGCCGACCATACTACCAATAGCAATCCCTAAATTTCGAACCCAATAGGCATAAGTGTAAATGATTTTTCTTTCTTCAGGGGAACTCACATCAATGATTAATGCTTGATAGGCTGGATTGACGACACCTGTGCTAAATTGAATGATCATAAAAAATAGAAAAGTGATGTAAGGATAGGCACCAACGGATGTATTGGCAACTGCAGCACCTATATACCCTATAAATACAAACAGTTCTGCAAGCAATATTACCTTCCTTCTCCCTACTCTGTCTGAAGTAAATCCACCTAATAAGGAGCCTAAAACACTTGCCAACATCACACATAGAAATAGAACACCTGTCACGGCCCTCCCAACTTCTTCAGCAAAATAAATAATGATATAAGGTAAAATCGCCATTGTTGAAATAGATGAAATGAATTGTAACAGTAATCTAATACGGATGGCTGGGTGCAGATTTTTCATACATATTCCTCCTCTTTTTAATGATTGATTAATCAATCATTATTGAAGCGAATGAGAAGACTTCCCTAAACTAAGAAAGTCCTTTATCTGTTACTTTTTCAGTTGGTGCAAAAAGATTTAGTGCAGTGACAGCATATTGTTCCCACACATCACTATAGCGATTATCAGTTGAATTTAAACGAACGCCTATTAAGAGACTCGTATACAATGTAGCAACAATAAGCGGATCTTGTTTCTTAAACACCCCTATTTGCTGCCCGTTTTGTACCAATTGTCCGACCTTCCCACGAAATACATCATGGAACTCATCTAATTCCTTAAACACATCAGCATACCGTTCATGCTGTCCCACAACTTGTACAACCAATTGCAAATAACGATTCATTTCTGCAAATGCTCTAAAATGCTCTCTTAACATCTGTTTTGTTTCCAATAAAGGATCAGCAGACGTCTCATCAAAAAATAAAACGCGCTCCTTCAATTCTGTTAATGGTTCAACAACAACGGTATAAAACAATGCTTCCTTATCTTTAAAATAAGTAAACACACTACCAAAACTAACATTAGCAGCAACAGAAACCTTCTTAATTGTCGTACCCTCATACCCTTCAGTCGCAAATAACCCCATAGCCGCTTCTAAAATCTTCTTTTTCCGGAGCTCCATATTTTGAATTTGTTTTTCCGATAATGGCATTTGAACACCTTCTTAAAATGATTGATTAATCAATCATCAATTATTTTATAATTATATTATACCAATTACCAACTTATGTGAAGTAATTATTCTCCTTTTGAAAATATCCCTTTAAGTAATGGCTCTTTCTGTTTCGATTTCACAGGAGTATAAAAGCGATTTTTAGGAGTATTTTCTAAGTAAGGCAATAAGATATTTACTTTCTCATTACAGTTAGCAGCATCAATTAATTGCTTTTCAATAACCTTCATAGGTTCCTTTATACTTCCATCTTCGCTATAAATGAACCGATCATCGGCAAATTGCTCTGCGGCTTCCGTTTCATTTTCTGTATACGCATGTACAGATGGGCGAGCCCAAAACACATCATTGCGCACAATTCGAGCCGGACTTCCCGCTGCTGACACATTGGATGGTAATGATTTTGTCACAAGTGATTTTGCTCCAAGAATAGAACCAGACCCAATATTAACACCTTTTAATATCATCACATCTTGTCCAATCCAAATATGATCACCTAAATAAACGCTTTTAGTTGGATTGATGCGCTTTTTCGTTGCTGCATCATAAATCAAATGTGGATCTGCTAACCTTACAACCACACCTGTGGAAAACATATTATCATGACCAATGAAAAGATTCTTTTGCTCTGAAAGAATAAATCTAGCACTCCCATTAAAAGAATAATTGCGCCCAATAAAGAAGGCACTATTATTCCATACTGAAACATTAAATGTCGCACGTCGATTGGATTTACCAATAATGACAACTGAATGATTGCCATTAAAATGAATATTCGTATTTTTAAATTTGGCGCCACGTTCAACAATTAATGTATTGCCCTCTCCGACAAACTTCACCTTCGAATGATCAAATGCAATTTCCTCTTCTTTCATCCCTATTAATTGGATTTCATTATTTGAAGTTGGTTTTTTAAATATATCTGTGATGGTTTCCATTATTTACACACCTACTTTTATTAGCATTAAAACGCATTTATTATACAAAAGAATCTATTCATCATACGCATTTTAATCCTAACTTAATGACTTTGTATTTAAGATACTTTAATTTTTACATCACCTGTAATAATCACGTATAAAACGTAACCTAAAATGGTTATTTATCCCTTTATTATGAACAAAAGAACTATATCCATTCTATTAAAGTGCAAAAACCCTTATGGAGTAATCAGACTGATACTTCATAAGGGTGCATAATAGATTATTTGTATGTACCTTTAACGAAAAACAATTTCCACCTTTCCTAGCTTACTGAATTCCGCAGTAAACACATCTCCTTTTTGCGCAACGACTGCTGCGGATAAGGCACCTGATAAAATTACTTCTCCCGCTTTTAAAACAACATCATATTCAAATAACTTATTCGCTAACCATGCTACACATGCAGCTGGATGGCCTAAGACATCTGCACCTGTTCCCTTATTCGATAATTCACCATTTTTATAAAGGCTCATTTCGATTTTATTTAGCTCCAAACCACTAACATTAAATTTCTCATCTCCTAATACATAAAGCCCACAAGATGCATTATCAGCAACAGTGTCTTCTAATTTGATTTCCCAATTGTGAATACGGCTATCTACAATTTCTAATGAAGGAATAATATATTCAGTTGCGGATAAAACTTCCTCGGCTGTCACATGTGGGCCTTTTAAATCCTTATTAAGTACAAATGCAATTTCCCCTTCAACTTTTGGTTCGAAAAGTGAATCGATATCGATTGATCCCTTGTTGGGTATGCTCATACTATCTAATAAGTGACCGTAATCAGGTTGATCGACTCCTAAAAGTTCTTGCATCGCAAAGGATGTTAAACCAATCTTTTTACCAACAACTTTATGACCGTCTTTCACTTTCTGTTCAATTGCTCTTAGTTGGACTTGATATGCATCGTGAATAGTTAGGTTAGGATATTGATTAGTTAGTGGCTTAATCGCTGTTTTCGTTTGTTCAGCATGAAGTAAATGCTCGTATATTTGCTGTATACTAATCGTCTTTTGATTACTCAAATGATTAAACTCCCTTTCTTGTGAATATCAAAAAAACTTTGATAGTACATTTTTACACTTGTACTATCAAAGTCAGGTAAGACAAAACAAACTTACTTCACAGGTATTTTGCTAAAAAAGTCAATAATGACCTTATTGAACGCATCAACCTTTTCCCATTGCGGCCAATGGCCCGCGTCGTTAATAACGATTAATTCACTTCCGGGTATCATCTCTTGAATCGGCATAGCTTCCTCAACAGTTGAAGTTGGGTCATGGTCGGTCCATGCTAATAAGGTTGGCACATCAATCTTTCCACACCAAGAGGGGTCCCAGCTATATTTTTGTCTAAATTCTATTTCTTGTAAGGCGACAATATGATCAACTGCCTTTTGATAGGATGGTTGGGTATAGATGTTGTATCGTGCCTCTATCAGTTCATCCGTCACTTGACTCTTATCATACATTAGCCATTCAAGCCGCGTTTTCACATTTTCATAGTTTGCTTCTAGCACCGCCTTAACGGTAGATTCCTTCAGTTTTTTCATCACTTCAGCTTTGTTATTCACATTTCCAGGCGTATTTAATACTAAAGCTTTAGCAATGCCAGGGTGATGGGCTGCAAACCAGGCTGCAACCCATCCGCCTAGGGATTCACCAGATAAATAGACTTCCCTCAAATCTAAAGCTTGAATCACTCCTAATAGATGATCACTATAGCTATCAATTCCATATGGGTGGTTAGGCTTCTCCGTGTATCCATGCCCAAGCATATCAATACAAATGACGCGGAAGTGCTCACTTAATCCTCTAATATTCCGAGCATAGGCTTCTATATGACCACCTGTACCATGAAGCAAAATAAGTGGTTCACCAGTTCCTGCTTCTAGCACTCTCGTTCTTATTCCATTGGCATCGACATAATAATTTTTAAAAGCTAAATCGGCTAAATCATTCCAAATTGTCATCTGAACATCCTCCTTTATACTTTATGGAACTTAACAACACCCATTCCTGTCACCCACTCAGGGATGGGTTCATAACAGGCAACCTCTGGTTCAAACTCTTGCAAAATTCCAAGCAGCACAAGCCAATTATGTATCTCCTGGCCGCCATTTCCCCCATTTTCTTCTATATAATCTGGAGACCATTGTCTAAGTGCCTGATAATCTTTCTCTCTAATGTTTCGTAAAAATTTACGATCCCACTCTTCATTGACCGGTCCAGATTTCAAGCTTGTCACACGTGTTTTACGCGTGTTTAAATATTCATCCAGCTCTTCAATCTGCTGACGACCATTTGTCAGAACTTTAATTAGCTCTTGATCCTCAGGTTTTTCACTATCAATCTTCGGAATCGGCACCCAATGAGAAATGCCGCCTGATGCCACAATCGCTACTTTTTTATCACTTTCCCATGTTTCAATTGCCTTACGAACCACTTCTCCGACTTGGAAGCACCGATCCATTGTCGGAAGTGGAGGGGCAGCTGTATTCACCGCAATCGGCACAACTGGAATATTTAAATCATCGTTTAAAAAGTGGACTGCTTGCGTATGACCATGATCCACTTTCATTCTCATGGAAAAAGCAAAGTCTACATTATTACCCAATCCTGTATCAAGTACATGCTTCGCTAACTCTTTCTCGACTGGAATTTGATATTCAGGAATTTCCCAATCTCCCCATCCTTCACAGCGATCAACTCCAATCGTGAAGGAGGGCATGTGATCATAAAAGTAACTATTAAAGTGATCATCAGATATAAGCACAATCACATCTGTCCCCATATCCTTAAGCCATTGTTTCATCTCAGTAACGGTATTTAGAAAGCGTTGTCCTTTTTCACCACCGCCAGCTTCATTTGTCATGATCATTGGGCTATGTGACATTGCTACTCCTGCTACTATTTCAGCCATAACTCCCACCTCTTATGTTTTACTGTTCATATCACGGCAGGCACATATCAACCCGCCAATGATTATTCAAAATGTAGATCTCCTAAAATAATGCTTGCCTGCAATGCTAAGAAAAGCTGACTACTTGTTTGGAGATCATTAATATCTGCTTCTAAAATTTTTCCGATTTTTTGTATACGATAACGTAAACCACCTAGTGATAAATTCATGATTTTTGCTGTTTTACACATATTTTGTCCATTTTTAATATAGATGTATAATGTTTTGGTAAGTTCTGATTCTTTCCCGCGATCGTACTCAACTAACTTTGACAACATCTTGTTACAGAAATGTCGGATATCTTCATTTTTGCCTGTACGAAATAATATCCCTACAGCACCCAAATCATCGAAGTACATGATGTCTTTTTGTTGATTATTCACATTCAATGAAATGAGTGCTTCATTGTATAGAATAGGAATATCTTCAAGCGATGTTGCTTTTGAACTTATGCCTATTTTAAAAGGATTTTGAGGATATTTCTCTTTAAGAAAATGAAGTAATTTCCGTATAAATTCATCGACGTTTATAAAATGCTTCGAGAACATATCTATAGGTAACAAAGCGGCAATGTTTTGTGCACCCTCCGATATGAGAATATTCAGATTACGTTCCATAAAATATCTTGAGAAAACTTCAATCAGATTCATTGCACCAATTGGTTCCTTTTCACTCGGATAAAAATCTGCATCCACTTTTAAAACGAGAAATTGATACTCTTTCCCTAAATCTACGCCAATATGTCTTGCCCTTTTGAACAACACGACAGGATTTAGACGATTATGAATCATGTCTTCTAACAGTCCACCTTTAATGTTTAACCTAAGCTCTGTATCTAAAATGGACTCCTTATTGTAGTTACTTACTGACCCAACCAAATGCATTTGTTTCATTTTCAACCAATCGAGTTCAGTAAAAGAAGGCTTAATAAAGGAGCAATATCCTACCACCTTCCCCTTTGAAATCATCGGTGCTATTAATCTCTTATGTTGATTAGATTGCTCCATTTCGACTACTTGCTGATTGTCTATCAGTTCATTCAATTTCGTCTGCATAGCTTTATTCTGATTGTTTTTCACAATGGTCTTTAATTGATTACTATATTGTTTAGCCAGTTCTGCATCTAACCCGACTGAATATAGGTAATTAAATCCTAAATCTTCAAGAATAATAGGATTATTGGTAAGTTGATAACATACATCAGCCAATCGTGCTTCGCCAACACCATTTAGGAAGTGTCCAATGGCTTCATTATTAAAATCTACAGCAGCTTGTAAATGATTTTTTTCTGTTAACACTCTATCTAAGCAATTCAAAAGCATTTGAGGCAATCCTGATTCGAATTCCTTCTCCGTGTAGTTAAAGTTGCCAAAATTTGAAGACATTTGTACAAATGCCTCTAAAGCTTCAGGATAATGAACCTTATTTTGCAATATACTCACCCACTTAAGAAAGTTACTAGTTGAATTAGTTACCCGAAAAATTAGTATTTTACAATTATTCTACTCCTTTTGGAAGTATCTGTCGATTAATGACTAGTGAGCCTAAGCAAAACAGGTAAAACACTATAGTCAAATAACTTAGCTAAGTTGGGGTTTCTATTGCTCTGAGCCCACCAATGATCCGCTTACTCGAACGTTCATTTATAATCCTTCAAAAGCTTTAACCTTTAATTTCTCCAACAGACCCTCACTACCTGTTTTTCTACGAATCCCGCGTATTCCCCAACCCCCATCAAAATTCAATACAGTGCCTGTAGCGGGAATATTGTCATCTCGAGAGGCAAAAAACACATAAGAACCTGCATAATCTTCTCCTTGCAAAATACGGCCGACTGGAGATGCTGCTGCGATATTCTCTTTACCTGCTTCCAAATCTTCGTCCTCATACCATTCCTTATACATGCTTGTGACAGAGCGGCTATCCATTTCTAATGAAGCAGGTCCTCTTAAATCTGTCATGGCACCGCCAATCGCAATTCCATTCACACGAACATAAGGAGCCAACTCAAAGGCCAACTGGCGGATTAACCCAACCACCGCATGTTTTGTGGAAGTGTAAAGCGGTCCTCCACCATTTGTATAAAACCCAGCATTTGAAACAGTAAAGATCATATTCCCTCTAGTTTCAGCCAGTTGTGGAAGACAGGCTTTAGCTGCTAGTAAATATCCCTTCACATTGACATGAAATAATTCATCAAATGCTTGATCTAATTTATCTTCTGGAAGATCGACAAGTGCCATATTGTAATCCCAAATGCCTACATTTGCAATGAGGGTGTCAATTTTGCCAAAATGTTCGCTACACTGATTGACCGCTGACTTCAAATCACTCAGCTGTCGAACATCTCCAACAATGCCCATGACATCATCGCCAAATGTCTGCTCAAGCTCTTTTAGACGATCCACTGACTTATCAAATATTGCTACCTTCGCACCTTCAGACACGAAACGTTCTACAATCGCCCGGCCAACACCGGACGCTCCGCCTGTGATAAAGGCCACTTCATTTGTCAATTTCATCATTGTAGCTCCCCACTCGTGAAAATAAGTCAACCATCCATTACTTTGCTCTTACTTTGTTCTGCTTCAAAGTAACCATCCTCAAATGCCACAAATACATCCTCCCCCTCAACCTTTACCGGATATTTCTTCAAAGGTTTCCAAGGTGGAGCCATCTTTACTGCCCCCGTATGAGCGCAAAACTTCCCCATATGCAGTGAACAAACGATGACATCTCCATCTAAATAACCGCCCTCGGACAGTGACCATTTGGCATGAGAACAGCGATCCTGTGTGGCAAGTACTTTACCATTCACATTAAACACTGCTACAGCCGTATCCCCTTCCACTACTTTTAATCCCTCATCATCTGGTAAATCAGACAAGGTGCAAACCTTTGTATATTTCAATCCATACATCCCCTTTCCTTGTTAATCATGTTTTTAGAAAAGCGCAAGGCGCCCGTAATCGCCGACAAGCATAAGATGAGCCGGCGGAAAGGTTGTTCCTTAACCTTTCCTGCGGATTGGCTTAGGCCATAGAGCCGATGGCGCCTGGAGCTAGATCTGAAAACCCACTAAAAAATTTTATACTTTCTTATATGTCAAAAAAAGACAGATAAGTTATTTGACAAAAGTGTACTCTGATCGATTAAAATCGTGCGGCGGGCTATTTTAAAACCTAATCCTCCCTCTGAACGTCTCAGCACATCCCTGCGCTCTCCTGGAAATATATCTGCCTGATTTTCAGAACGATTACGATACACGATAAAGGATGACACGACTTCATACGTGTTCGGCTCCTCCGTCTCATTAATCATCACATTCGAAATGAGATGCCTTGTGCGCGATACTGGATTCTCTGCCCAGTTCACCCCAGATACTCTTGCCCGAATACGTCCGCGCATCGTTTCATAAGTATCGTCGTAATGCCCACCTTGTCCTATAGCCGTATACTCCTGAGCCATTTCTCTACCTAAACGGTTCATGCGAATCGGCATCCAATAATGAATATCTTTATCCATTAACGCTAACCACGCCTCAAACTCCGAATGGTCTAGTAGCTGTGCTTCCTTGTAATAAAACTGTTCAATTTCATGCTGCAGTTCCAAACTTGGGCTACTGTCTGCCCATTTAAACGGCTTAACCAGCTCTTTTACTTCCATCCTCTTTCACCCTCCTTTGTTTGACTAAACACTACTCACTTAACAGTTGCGGTTGTGGCCGGCTGCGGTCTCAATGTATCCCAACTTGACTCAGACATCATACGGACCCAATGAGAATAAAACCCTCTCGCCACATCTTCTGAAAATACATAGGATGTTTGACCAGGAAATTCCGGATTATTTTTCCCTTGTACATTTAACCCCATTTGCATAGCTAGTGGAGCTGTTTTTGACTTATAGCCACGAAGAGCGTTTTGAATCTCCACCCAGTTCTCTCCATCATCTTGCTCATATACACCACCGGCACTGAATGTGCGGACATTTTGTCTAGCCAGTTCATCCTTAATTTCCTGCGGTGCATCTTTATCAACAATGACAAATGCCCAGACTTCAATTTGATTCGGACCTTTTGGATGCCATGTGCGGACAGTATTCATTCCATAAGGAAGGAATGAACAGTTCGGGAAGATTGTCATATGACTTGCACCCATTCTGTGATAAGGCATTTTAGATTCTAATCGCTCTTTTGCCTTTTCAAATGCCGGACCTTCACTATAATACTTATCTACTAATGGACCGACACGCACCGAACCTCTTGCTGTATCAAGATAGAATCCACAACCATGACCGCCCCATTCAGAAAGAAACTGGTGACCTTTCATATGTGGTTGAAAAACAGACAAATCTTGATCTTCCGGCAACCCTGCTACTACTGCTGCCAAATGAGAAGTGGTAGCCGCATGGTACATATCACCTGCAAATTGCTCTGCCGCAAACTTCCAATTACAAGGAATCACCCACTTTTGCATCGTACCAATAACCTCTGTACCTGCCTCAGAGCGGTCCAGCATCGTATCCATATATGGTGTGGCATCACTTAAATATGTCAACAAATCCGGTGCCTCTGGGTCCCAATTGGCAAATACTAATCCTTTATATATCTCCACACGCGCCTGCAACGGCCCCCAATCTTCTTTCTTAAAATCAGAAGGAAACGCCTCTTCTTCAAATGGCACATTCACTAATTTGCCAGCTGTGTCATATGCCCAACCATGATACGTACAAGTGAACGCCTTCGCATTCCCACAATCAGCCCGGCAAATCCTCATCCCCCGATGTCGACACTGATTATGAAACACCTTAATACTGCCATCCCTCTGACGTACCATCACAACAGGATCTTCTCCCATATAAGTAGTTAAATAATCTCCCTTCTTAGGCACATGACTCTCATGACCAAGAAGCAACCACGAGCGACCAAAAACCCGCTCCAATTCCAACTCATATAACTCCTGATCCGTATAAATACGTGGATCGATTTTCCCCTGCTCTGCATCCACTAGTGAATGAATCGATTCTGATGTCCAATTTCCATTATTAAAACTCATAAACTAGAACCACCCTTTCCATTAAACTCCTAAATGAAATCGCTTTCTTAAACTAAGTTTAAAATCTTTCCCAACGAAAAAATACAACAATAATTGCTTTTTATGACTGTGTTTTCTGAATGTTTTGTATGTAATTTTATACAGAAAATCCCATTTGAAGATATATAACGAAGGATTGATGTAGGATAATAAAGGGTTATTATTAAAAGCACCATTTTTTTATGTATGTGATAAGAGAAGTTCATCTCAAATATTGATGTGGAAGCTTATCGAAATATCAAACATAATCTCGAGGGTAAAAGAAAATCCTAGGAATATCAAAACCATTAAAAAAGGAGCAATATATTGCTTTAAGGAGGGAATAAAATTAAAAAGATTGAAAGACTACAAAATACTCACATATAAACTATTATAAGTACAGTAAATTAAGTTCTACATATTATAAAAACTTTTAATTTGGAATAATATTCAAATATTTATTGACAGATCCATAGTTGGAATAGTTCTATATGTAATTAAATACCAAAAGGGGGGTTTCTATGAAATTAATATTACCTAAATTCTTATTTTTATCCGCTTTAATTCTTTTCCTTTCAACCGTTTCAGAACCACTTCTATCTTACGCCGATACCAACCCATCAAGAAATTTTGAAGATGATTTTTTCTCTAATAAGGGAACGCTTGAAAATATAACATTTGAAGATTTAGATAAGTTAAGTGATAATGAACTTGAAGATTTAGGACTGTATACAGGAGAAGGTTCAGAAGAATTTAATGAAGAGATTTTAAATGATGATTTTGATTTTGAAGCAGCTGTTGATGAATTAGATATATCCAAAATGGACGCGAATGAAAAAGACAAATTCTTAGTACTCGCTAAAGAAACAGCAGCCATTTCTGGAACAGAAGAAGTAGAACTATTAGAAGAGGCACTAATAGGTCTCTTTGATGGAAATTCTGAAACATTTAATGATTTAGAAGCGACTCAAATCCAGTTAGAAGAGAATTATGCAGAAGTATTAGAAGGTGAAGAAATTGCTTTTGTCTCTACAGTGAAAAATGTCCTTTTTGGTGCAGATACTGTTTATGCAGCAAAAAAGAAAAAAGGAAAAGTTGCTGTTGGTATATAAGTTGCAGGGGCAGCCTTTAACTTAGCAATAGCTGGGGTAGTTGGCGGAGGTATATCAGCACTTAAAAATTACATTAAAAAGAAGGGTATGAAGAAAGCTAAAGAAGGGCTTTCTAGAGTTGCTACAGCCCAGGCTAAAAAACTTAAGATTAAATCAATAAGAGGAGTTGCTATTGCAACAGTAATCGGTTCTGCTATTGGATTTGCATTAAACTATGGCGATCCTGGGACAGCAATAGCTAGATTTATCGATGGAAGAGATTGGTATAAAAATAACGGATGGATTGATATAACAAAATGAGATATTTAGGGTATTTAATTTACTTTATTATTGCAACCATAGTATTTTACTATCTAAGTAGATTTGTAGAAAACCAAGACAGTGGTTCAATAGGACTTATTTTAGGTAATTTCCTGCGAGGTATTATTATTGTCGTAACAGGATATTTAGTTGTAATTGGATTACAAAGAAAACAAAAATAAATATTACTACTTCAGAAGCCTCCTAGAGATTAAAAAGGATGCTTCTGTGTTTTAACAAAGACGATTTAATTTAAATTTAAAACTGCCCCCTAAAACCTTATCTTCCACATTAACAAAAGCCCTTCTCAATAGCACCGAATATATTTAATCCTAGTTTACCTGTGGAAATAAATTATACCTTGTAAAATAAAAAGAGGTCTCCAAGCTGTTTGTACAACGCCCGATAACCTCTAATTATTTATTCAATTTTCCCTACTTTAAGTTACTGTAAATTAAAGAAAACCTGTCCGCCTAACATTTCTTCATAGCGAAGTTGCGCATTTTCTCCTGTTTTCACTAAACCAGATATATAACCTTCTTTTTCGTTCCCCACATACATCTCGAAGCTAAAATCCGGTTCCGTTGTTCCATAAACATCCCCACTATAAATATCTCCGCTCTCACTTACCATTTCAAAGTTCATGATCCCATCAATATAGAAGGATAAGTCTTCTGTTTCAGATTCAACAAATTTCACTTTGGTTTCGGCTAATACCCATTCATATCCTTCTGGAGCCGCTTCATTGTACTCATTCATAGATTTTAATTTTTGGTAGGCTTCATCCCCGCGAATAACACCTTTTACTGTTAAATCAAATTTAATTGCGTACGTATTACCTTCATCATCATACAACTCATCATCTACTGTAGCCGTTTTCTGGAAAGGTACAGGATTTGTTCGTGAACCAAGTTTTGATTTTGGCTCTTCTTCTTTCTCTACTTCTTCTGGTTGTGCAGTTTCACCTTGTTGATTCTCTTCGTTCACTTCTGTACCTTTTGTATCCTGCCCACAGGCCGCGAGAAAAACGACCATTATTAATCCTAAAATAAGTAGTCTGAAACTGTTGTTCAAATTTCTTCCTCCTCTTGAATGAAAAACACCCTATTCCATAAAACATAAAAAACGAAACTGACTTAAGGCCAGGGTTCTACTCTGTTCCTTCTTCTGTTTCTCCCATTTCTTCTAAAGCATCAGGATAAATAACTTCATCGAAAACCTCTTCTGTTACTTCATCTTTCACAGATACCGTTACCTTATAATCTTCTGGATTCGCTCCATTAAACATTTGATACATAGAACCTTGTAAACCTAAACCAAATATAGCAAATCCATCCATGCTATTTTCATAAGATTCTTTATCTACCAATAAAGTAAACTCTGTGAATGATTTATTATGAGTAACATCCTTGATTGAGACATAATCTTCGCTACTTTTCATTTCTTCTATTGAATCTGTGATAGATGTTCCCATTTCTGTCATCATTTTTTTATGTTCAGATTTAGGCATTTTATAAGTGAGAGATCCATCTTCATTTTTTGTGACTTCACTTACTCCTTCTTTTTTAGCTTCAGCAATAACTGTGTCTATATCTTCTCCTTCAAAAAAAGAAGCTGGTAGTGTTAATTCCACATTTAAGAGACCTTTATCGACGTTTACTGCTCCTTCTTTTTCTTCTTGCTTTTGATCTGTTGATTTTTCACCTTCTGCTGATTCATTCGAACAGGCAACAAGGAAAATCACCAATAGTACAAGTAAACAGCTTAATTTTTTCATAAATGTTTCCCCCTATCTCTCTCTAATAACTAATGCAATAATGCTTTTCTATTATACTAATATCCACTTTTAGAACATCCATGTATTTATTGGCATTTTTGCACTCAATTTATTATTTTGTACATATTAAGCCGCATATTCAGAAGCCTTTATATTACTTATCGGCATATCATTAATAAAATTTACAGTTTTTACATTATTCTATAAAAACAACTCTTATGATAAAGACACTCACTCATCTTTTTAGGTATATGTATTGCTCAATTCATGTCGAGATTATTTTTTTGCACTTTAACCAATTGGACGATTATAAAAAAAATCCGATTTCACCTTACCGGATTGCTGAAGAAAAATGTTGGAGTAAAAAGAAGAACTTGTTCTGATGCTACAAAAATGCTTAATAAACTTAGGAGGATTATTGAGGCTATAAGAAATACTGACAAGTTGATCAACAAGAAATGAAAAAGAGCCTCCTAAAAGTCCAGTGAACCTTTGAAGAGCCTTAATCCTTATTGTTAGCATGCAATCGTATCATACTTACGAAACCTTATTTATCAAGTTTGAGGGCAGATTAAATCATTTCACCTGTGCGTTATCGTTTAATAAAATATTATATTTCACTGCATTTGATTTTTAATACAATTTAAACTTTATATTTACTTCCTTTGATATGTTAAAAGTAGTAAAAAATGGTCATTTATTTAAATCTCGCTTCCAACCTCCGTTCATACCTTAAACAGTACAACATTTTAAGTACAGTCTATTCTACTTTTACCTAACGAGAATGATATGAAAACTTTGTACCTATATCGTGATATTAGCACAAACAGATTATCTTTTTGATTATATCTTATAGTATTAACCTATATAGTAAGGGGTGATCTCAATATTATCTAAAAAAAGGAGATGTCACCAGCAAAATAAAAGATATAAACCATGTCAAAAAACATGTTGTCAACCAATTATAATCAAAGGAACGACCGGCGCTACTGGGCCAACTGGTGTAACTGGTTCTACCGGACTTGGCATTACTGGTCCTACCGGAGTTACTGGCGTTACTGGTATCACTGGGGCTACTGGATTTGGCATTACGGGCGTTACCGGCATTACTGGATCTACTGGACTTGGCATTACGGGCGCTACTGGCGTTACGGGATCTACTGGTATCACTGGGGCTACTGGACTTGGCATTACGGGCGCTACCGGAGTCACAGGAACTACTGGTATCACTGGGGCTACTGGACTTGGCATTACGGGCGCTACCGGAGTCACGGGAATTACTGGTATCACTGGGGCTACTGGACTTGGCATTACGGGCGCTACCGGAGTTACTGGCACTACTGGTTTAGGGGCTACTGGTACCACTGGAGCCACTGGCCCTGAAGGACCACCAGGACCAATTGATCCTGGGCTAGTTTTTCAATTTGTATATGAAGCGCTTAGACAGACAATCGCATACGGTACATTATATGGTACTTCACCATTGTCTCTATCAAATATTGATCAACTAGTTACTTTTGATACAACACGAGCTCAGTATAATACTGGTAGTAGTACTGATACGATATTCGCTAATGTGTTTGGTGCTTATGAAGCAACAGCAAATGTAGTCTCGCAAGGAACCGGATCAGCAACTTTACAATTATCTGTTAACGGTAGTATTGTACCAGGCTCCACAATAGTCTTAGGTCCAGACAGTCCAACAGGAAGTACTACAATACAAATTGAGCCGTTAGACAATATATCTTTGGTTGTTACTGAGTTAACAGGTGATATTAGTATAACTGATCGCAACTTGAACATTGTTCGCCTTGGTCCTCCTTTCTTTTAATATAGTTGACTTAGATAATAATAAATTAAGACCACCTTTTTAAAAGTGGTCTTAATTACTTTTAATAACTTGCTTAGGACAAATAACTAACTTGTACTACCAATCAGTTAATGTGGAGTGTTTTTTCAAGACATAATAAAGCACTTAAACCCTTTTTTCCAATGTTAAGTGCTTCAATCAATTATTTCAATACTTTTCACTTCTGTTTCATCAAAATTGATGTAGTTACCTTTTAAATCTCCTTGGATAGGAACAATCGTTAATTCTTCCACGTTCTTTTCACTATCTCCAGGAGAAGTCCAATGGTCAACAATACCTATCAAGATACTATCATCATCAAAAATAACTTTAACTTTTACCTTTGAATCTAATAAAGGGATATTCGCAAACATATTACCCACCCTTCTATATTGGTGTTTTATGGTGTGTTTTTATAAAATTCGCCTGTCTTTCTCCTAAAATTAAAGGAAAGCATGCAATTATTTTTTTGATACTTTCTTCATATCCATTTCTTCTTTTCGTTTTAGTACATCTTGTTTTAGAAACAATCGATCTCTCTCCAGTTCTTTAATTGGAACCAACTTTCCATTATCAACGATTCTTTTAATATTTTGTCTTGAACAATCAAGAATTTCTGCTGCTTCGATGGTGCTAATTACTTCTTTATTTAAGAAATCTTTTAACTCTTCAACAGACTTAATACTAATCATTTGTTCACCTCTTATTGTTCTTCGAAGTAAGAACTAATGTATATAGAGAAATACCTAGAGCAACTAATGAAATAATCAACGCGGTGGTTAACATGTTTTGTTCCTCCGTCCAATAATATTTTTAGCATTTGTGTTTTTACTTATTTATTTTATATTTGAGGTAGGAGCTCAAGGAGTCGGATACTACTCCTTAGGAGTGGTATTTAACCTCTCTATTCTCATTATATTTCACCTCAATCGAAATATCGGTCAAAAATAAGAATTTTAAAATTAATAAAAGGTATTAATTACTTGTATTTATATAAATACACTAAAAGGTTTCTTTTATAAAATAGAGGGAGCAGCTTGTTTAAATCCCTCACGTGTCCTGCCTTACATTTTCCATTTCGTATCGTTGTTTTCCTCATACTGTCCAATTTTAATGTCTCTTTTCGCTTCTAACAATCCCTTTATAAATAGGGATAGTAGTTGCTTGACTTTTAGTCATAGCAGATTCGTCACATACTGAGCCATCAATTCCTCCCCGACTTCCTTCAGAGAGTCTCTCAGCATCTTAATCGAGTTATCAATCAATGGTAATTCTTTAATATCGATTCTATATGTTTGCTTATATGTTTGCTGGTAGCTGTTGGATGCCAAGGATTCCTGGCTTTTTTATTGCTTACTACGACATTTGCGACAAATACATCAATGTTCAAAGACTATTGTTTCTTTTACTGGAATTACGGCAAAGTAAACGTTACAACTCGTCACCTTCATTTAATCAACTACCTGTATATCTTCTGTTTACTTGAAACCTTTCTATAAATACAATCGTAACTATTTATAAAGAGGTGATAAAAAATGAATCCACCAGACAAAAAATGTGCTCAATGTGAAGGAACATCATTTGCCCAAGGAAGTGACTACATAAATATCCGACCACTAGTTAAAAAGTATACAATTGGTTCTGAAAAAATTTATACATTCTGCTTAGATTGCGGGGAGGTACTATCAATTAAGATTTCGAATCCAAGTAAATTTAAAGCAAGGGTTTTTTAGCACCTTAAATGGTGCTTTTTATACGACGTTTCCTACTTTACTGTATCAGACTATCAATAGCGATTTCATATGAGATCGGCCATCAAGCTTAACAATTTCCCCTTGTACAGGATCTCTTTGCCACAACAATATTAATACCACAGCTTTTACCCTATGCTCCTCAACTACTCCATTTCCCAGCTCTTCTAATTCAAATTCATCCATTGAAGGTCGTAGTGGCTTTGACTTTTTTGGCATTTTCACTCCCATGTTTAAGCTTCGCTCTTTACGTTCCTAACTGGACAAATCGATAAGAATTTACATATCTTAATATGTCCTCTGCTGAAAAATGAAATGGCAAGGATTCTTTATGAGTGAACATACCGAATTACTTAAGCAGTTACCAGCCAAATATGAAAAGTAAAAAGGCCGGAATTAGATAAGCAAGAACTTCAAGAAATACAGATAATAACGATGGAATCATTAAACTACACCCTTACAATCAAAATGACCTTTTGGGTTGATGGATTCACAAAACCTTATGAAGGCATTGTCGGTAAAATTGATCATATTAATATGTACCTTTACTTAAAAACGAACGATTTAAAAATCTTAAAATTTCATATTGATGAAGTGATATCAGTCGAAAGGGTTTAACAACATGACTAGGATTAATGAAGCTGATCGTGATTTTCTTGAGCAACTATATACTTACCAATGATTATTATTATCTTTGAAAGAGATTTAAAGATCATTGAAAAGTCCTTGTTTTAGATTAAATTAAGAAGGTTCAGCGTGATCTGAAAGAAGTAAAAGATAAATTGAGAAAAGGAAATATGAGAGTAAACCAAATTGGACATGATGAATCGTTAACTATGTATGAGTTTCAATATAAAGGATATTATGATTAGCATAATTATTTTAATCCTAGGATTAGGAATAAATGTGAGGAACTTTTCAGCTTTTACTTAGCAAATAACTAAACGAGACTTATTTTTTGTTAAACGGAACAGTTTTATTTAAGTGAAATACTTCACATAAAAATACTAATAAACACAATTCAATAGTTGACTAAAGCAATCATATTGCGTTATCATTTTTATTATAGTTGCTAAAGTCAATCATTTTAATAAAGGGGGTTGTTCATATTATGCAAGCTACTGTTCCAATCGTATCTGAAGTTAGAAAATTTAATCGGTTTTATACAAAGGTTCTTGGTTTGCTGAACCAGCAAGTATACGATAGTCCTTTTTCATTAACTGAAACAAGGATATTATTTGAAATTAATAGTACAAGTAATTGTACAGCAAAGTTTTTGCAAGAAGAACTGGATTTAGATCGTGGATATGTAAGTAGAATCCTAAAACGTTACGAAGAACTAGAGATAATCTTTAAGCAGAAAGGGAAGAATGATGGGCGTACATATTATATTCATTTAACCGAAAAAGGGCAGATAATTTACCATGAACTAGAAATGAAAGCCGAACAACAGGTCAAATCTCTTCTAAAAAATATAGAACCGAAAAAACAGCAGAACCTCATAGAATCAATGAGAATAATTGAAATGATTTTATCGGAGATTATTAATCAATATAAATCCGAAATTTCTATCCGCGATGAATATACAGAGGAAGACAAAGAAACTATTATTGAAAGGCAAAGAGCATTTTATAGTGAGACTTTTGGGTTTGATGAAACCTTTTCAGATTATCTACACCATTCCTTTGAGGGGAAAATTAAAAAAATTTGGATTGCAGAGGATAACGGAAAATTTGCAGGTTGTGTGGGATTAGTCGAGGATAATGAAACAACAGCTTTGTTAAGGTGGTTCATTGTCGATCCATCCATTCGTGGAAAAGGAATAGGAACAAAATTAGTTCAAACATTACTTAAATACTGCAAAGAGCAACAATATGAAAGAGTGTATTTATGGACAGTAAGTAGTTTGCCAGTGGCTAGACGATTATATGCTAAATTTGGATTTAAAATCACTAAGACAAAAGAGGAACAATTATTGTGGGGGCAAAGAATCGTGGAAGAACGATGGGATTTAGAATTGAAGTAACTCGACTTAGTTGATAGTTGCCACTAGTTAATCGAGGAGTTGTCCGTTAATAAAAGGAGAACTCCTTTTATTATGTTGCTAAAGTAGCAGCATTCCTGTATTAAATGGACTGTAAAAGGATATCTTTGTGAAGAAATGCACTTAAGCTTAGGTGCTTTAGTTAAAATGCTCCCCTTGAATGAGAGGGCTTTGTTGTTACTTCACTCTTAAATTCTGACCAACATAAATCGTATACTTGAGTCTATTTTATTCCATTCGCGAATTTGCTTAATCGTACTGCCATATTTCTTAGCAGGTGCAGCTATTGTATCACCTTTTACGACCTTATGATACTTTGCACCTGCTGTAATGTTTAGTTTGCTACTAATTTTTAAAGCTTCTTCCTTAACATTCTGATTTTATTTCTTTAAGTTCACTACAGTAGTACCGTATTTTTTAGATAAACACAGAAAGTATCTCCCTTTACCCGCACTCATTAAGACATACCCATACATCTCTTTTAGCTGAGGCTGGAGTTGAGTTACTTCAGATCATGGACCGTTTAGGTCATACAGAAGATTCAACGACAACTCAAGTATATTTGCATATAACAAAAGACCGAAAAAAAGAGGCTTCGCAAAAGTTCGGAGAACTAATGAGAAGCCTCTGATATTCTATCAATATGGCACCTATTTAATGGTGCCGATGGTGTGAACGTTGATATAACAAGCTTTTAAAAGCTAGATTACATCATGCCGCCCATTCCACCCATACCGCCCATGTCAGGCATTGCAGGTGCGTTTTCTTCTGGTTTGTCAGCTACGACTGCTTCTGTTGTTAGGAACATGGCAGCAACTGAACCAGCGTTTTGTAGAGCTGAACGTGTTACTTTGGCAGGGTCAACGATACCAGCGTCGATCATGTTTACCCATTCGCCTGTTGCAGCGTTGAAGCCAGTGCCTACTTCTTCGCGTTTTAGGCGATCTACGATGATAGATCCTTCTAAACCTGCGTTGTGAGCGATTGTGCGTACTGGCTCTTCCATTGCACGTAGAACGATGTTGATACCTGTTTGAACATCGCCTTCTTCTTCTAATGCAGCAACTTTGTTGTATACGTTAAGAAGGGCAACACCACCACCAGATACCATACCTTCTTCTACAGCTGCGCGTGTAGAGTTTAGGGCATCTTCAATGCGTAGTTTACGTTCTTTAAGTTCTGTTTCTGTAGCCGCTCCAACTTTTACGACTGCTACGCCACCAGCTAGTTTAGCAAGGCGTTCTTGTAATTTTTCACGGTCGAATTCAGAAGTTGTTTCGTCCATTTGTTTACGGATTTGGTTTACGCGGCCTGCGATTTGGTCGCTTGCACCAGCACCTTCAACGATTGTTGTGTTTTCTTTTGTTACAACGACTTTAGAAGCGCGTCCTAGAGAGTCGATTGTAGCAGATTTAAGGTCACGACCTAGCTCTTCAGCGATTACTTCACCGCCAGTTAGGATAGCGATATCTTCAAGCATTGCTTTACGACGGTCACCGAATCCAGGCGCTTTAACAGCTACTGCATTGAATGTTCCACGTAATTTGTTCACTACTAATGTAGATAATGCTTCGCCTTCTACATCTTCAGCGATAAGAAGTAATGGTTTACCTTGTTGTACTACTTGCTCAAGTACTGGTAATACTTCTTGAATGCTTGCGATTTTTTTGTCAGTGATTAAGATGTAAGGATCATCTAATACTGCTTCCATTTTATCTGTATCTGTTACCATGTAAGCTGAGCTGTATCCACGGTCGAATTGCATACCTTCAACGATATCCATTTCTGTTGTGAATCCCTTAGATTCTTCGATTGTGATAACACCGTCGTTACCTACACGTTCCATAGCTTCAGCGATTAATTGTCCAACTTCTTCGTCAGCAGCAGAGATGGATGCTACTTGCGCAATAGACTCTTTGCCTTCGATTGGTTTAGAGATTGCTTGTAGCTCTTCAACTGCTGTAGCAACCGCTTTTTCGATCCCTTTACGGATACCCATTGGATTTGCACCAGCTGTTACGTTTTTCAAACCTTCACGGATCATTGCTTGCGCTAGAACCGTTGCAGTTGTTGTACCGTCACCAGCTACGTCGTTTGTTTTACTTGCTACTTCAGCAACTAGTTTCGCACCCATGTTTTCGAATGCATCTTCTAGTTCGATTTCTTTAGCAATTGTTACACCATCATTTGTAATTAATGGAGAACCGAATTTCTTCTCAAGAACCACGTTACGTCCTTTAGGTCCAAGAGTTACTTTTACTGCATCTGCAAGTGTATCCACACCACGAAGCATCGCGCGGCGAGCGTCTTCACTAAATTTAATATCTTTAGCCATTATTAAGTACCTCCTCTAATAGTTAAAAATCTTTATAATAAGTATATAGCTGTTTTTTTATTAACCGATCACAGCAAGAATGTCATTTTCACGTAAAATTAAGTATTCTGTACCTTCGTATTTCACTTCTGTTCCTGCATATTTTGAGAAGATAATAAGGTCGCCTTCTGCAACTTCTAATGCTACACGTTCACCATTTTCTAGTACACGTCCAGTACCAACTGCTACGACTTTACCTTCTTGAGGCTTTTCTTTCGCGCTATCTGGTAGTACGATACCGCTTGCAGTTTTTTCTTCCGTTTCAACAAGCTCGATAATAATTCGATCACCTAGTGGCTTCAACAAGTGAAACAACCTCCTCAATTCATTCAAAAATTATTTTATTAGCACTCGTTAGTCTTGAGTGCTAACACAATTATTATATTAATCAAAACTACTCTTTTTTGCAAGTAAGAACCTTGCAATTTTGCAAAAAAAAATGCGAACCTCTCCATTCTATACATCTTCTATTTGTTTTATGCACTTCATAAGGATGTACTATTTGAAACTAATAGTGTTTAACAGGTAAAATAAATATTAGTGTAACTTCTTTATGAATAGGAGACTAGCCATTGAAAAAAGAGTATTGGTTTATCATTATGATTTATATAGCCATGCAATTATCAGCCATCGTTGGCGTTCCTGCCATTCTTTTTCTAGGTAATATGTTAGGATACAGCTTTGATGAGGTTGCAAAAATTGCACCGCCACTCTGGATTGTCATTAGTTTTACAATTACCCTTCTCTTAACTTTGTGGTTTTTACGGAAAGAAAGCAAAGAGATGTCAATGAGGAATCAAGCACCATTATCGACTTCTATCGGGTGGGCGATTGCAGGTATTCCGCTAGCATTTATTGCTCAAACCGTTGCAGCGAATATTGAATTAATGCTCGGCATTGATATGGGGTCAGATAATACGCAGCAAATTATGTCATTAATTGAAACGTCTGCTCTTGTGATTATCGTTGTTTCCATTATTGGGCCGATTTTAGAAGAGATCATTTTCAGGAAAATCATTTTTGGTTCCTTGCATAAACGATTGAACTTCTTTTTATCAGCACTGATTAGTTCATTAATTTTCTCTCTCGCCCATGGGGAAATTGAGCACTTACTTCTTTATGCAGCGATGGGCTTTACGTTCGCGTTTTTATATGTAAAAACCAATCGTATTCTCGTACCGATCATTGCTCATGTAGCGATGAATACCTTTGTCGTTGTGATTCAATTGAATATGGATAAGCTAGAAAAATATATGACAGACTTAGAAACGGTACAAATGATTTTTAGCAGATTAGGATGATGTTAGATGAGAACACCTTTGTTCACAGGGATTATCTCCCTTCTTTTTGGATTTGTATTTATTTATTTTGCAATTATTAACCTTCAAAACGGTGGAGGTTGGGGATTTTTAACGATCTTCATTTTGATTTTTGCCACTTTTGATATTGGTGGCGGGATTAAATTAATCGCTATGCATTATCGTATGAAAAAGAAAGAGGATAAAAAATAGAGCTGACTCCATGCGGGTCAGCTCCCTTTTTATGATGGATAGTGTTTTAAGAAGTATACTAATGATTGCAATTCGACCGCCAAATCAATATGATGGATGCGAATATGGGAAGGAACCGTTAACCGCGCTGGCGTAAAGTTCAAGATTCCCTTTACATGACTTTTAACGATTCGATCCGTAATTGGTTGTGCCGCATGGGACGGTACAGTCAAAATGACAACTTGAATATGGTGCTCATCAATCAACTTTTCTAGGTCATCTAAATGACGGACAGGTACCTCTCCTACAGACGTGCCAACCCTACTTTCTGAAACATCAAATGCCACTTCAATCTTTGTATTATTATTTTTTAAAAAATTATAATTTAAAAACGCTGTACCTAGATTCCCTACACCAATTAACGCTACCTTTGTCACTTCATCTTGATCGAGTGTCTTACGGAAAAATCCTAATAAGTAATTTACGTTATATCCGTAACCTTTTTTCCCTAAAGCACCGAAATAGGAGAAATCTCGTCGAATTGTTGCAGAATCTACTTTCACCGCTTCACTTAATTCTGCTGAAGAAACTCGCTGCTTTCCTGATGCGTGTAAATTTTTCAAAAAACGATAATACAAAGGCAATCGCTTAGCTGTTGCTTGAGGGATTTTCGTTGATTCATTGGACATAGGCTCCACTCCATTCCATTTACTTAAGCCCTTCTAAAATCACCGTTTTTACCACCGGTTTTCTCTACTAAATATGTTGGTCCTATTACCATGCCTTTATCTACTGCTTTGCACATATCATATACCGTTAAAGCGGTAGCTGTAGCAGCTGTCAACGCTTCCATTTCTACTCCGGTATGCCCATTTGTTTTCACTGTACAATCAATATGTAACACATACTGATCCTCTACCTCTTCCCAATTGAAAGATATATCAATACCGGTTAAGGCGAGTGGATGACACATCGGGATGATATCAGATGTCTTTTTCGCAGCCATAATACCTGCCACTTGAGCAACAGCCAGCACATCTCCCTTTTTCATTGTGCCATCAGTAATCTTCTGATAGATTTCTTGATTTAGCTCAATACTACTATGAGCAATTGCTGTACGGGCAGTTTGTGGTTTTTCACTCACATCCACCATCTTCGCTCTGCCTTCTTCATTAAAATGTGTAAATTCAGCCATTCATAACACCTCACATGAAAATGATACACTATTTTGATTCATCTGTGTAATGTAGTTTTTTATATATTCTATCCAAATAGTGACTTTATTGCCGAACCTCACCTGATTAAGGTACACTATCACTATAACAGAGGTGAAATATAATGATATTATTACAGGTTAATCAGCTTTCGAAAAGTTTTGTGGCTGATCCTATATTAATGAATATAAAGCTTGAAGTACAAACGAGAGACCGCATTGCATTAGTTGGACGTAATGGTGCGGGAAAATCAACTCTTTTAAAAATTATTGCTGGACATATGTCCTATGATTCCGGTGAAATTATTCAATCGAAAGAAACCAAAATCGGTTATCTTGCACAAAATACAGGACTAGAATCTGAGCTATCTATTTGGGACGAAATGCTTACCGTGTTTGATTATTTGCGCAAACAAGAGAAGGAACTGCGCTTACTAGAAACACAGATGGGCGATGCAACACTCATCGAAAACAGTGAAGCTTACGATAAAATTTTAAAAACCTATGATCAAATGCAAGTCAACTTTAAAGAACAAGGTGGCTATCAATACGAGGCAGACATTCGTTCTGTACTACATGGCCTTAATTTTCAATCGTTTAGCTATGATACAAAAATTTCTGCATTAAGCGGGGGGCAAAGGACGCGACTTGCACTTGCGAAATTATTGTTAACCAAACCTGATTTACTGATTTTAGATGAGCCGACCAACCATTTAGATATTGAAACATTGTCATGGCTAGAGCAGTATCTTAGTGGTTATGATGGCGCTATTTTAATTGTCTCACATGACCGCTATTTCTTAGATAAAGTCGTCAACCAGGTATATGAACTATCACGTAACCATATTAAAAAATACGTTGGTAACTACAGCAAATATCTTGACCAAAAAGCAGCGAATTATGAACGTGACTTGAAAATGTATGAAAAACAACAAGAAGAAATTGCGAAACTAGAAGACTTTGTTCAACGCAACCTTGCCCGTGCTTCGACAACAAAGCGTGCACAAAGCCGGCGCAAGCAGCTTGAGAAGATGGAGCGAGTGGATCGTCCCCAAGGGGATGAGAAATCAGCGACATTCGGCTTTCAAATTGATCGTCAAACAGGTAATGATGTGCTAACCGCTGACTCTTTAGCAATTGGCTATCAAGAAGAAAAGATCAGTGATCACATTTCATTTCGCATGTCTCGAGGCGATTCCATTGCTTTAGTAGGTCCCAATGGTATTGGAAAGTCGACTTTATTGAAGACCCTTGTAGACAAGCTACCTGCTTTAGGTGGCACGTTTCAATATGGCTCAAATATCCGCATTGGCTATTACGACCAACAGCAAGCTGATTTGAGTTCAAATAAAACCGTATTAAACGAGCTCTGGGATGATTACCCCCTCATGCCTGAAAAAGATGTCCGTACCGTGTTAGGTAACTTCCTCTTCTCTGGAGATGATGTCCTGAAAATTGTCTCTACATTGAGTGGTGGAGAAAAAGCACGATTAGCACTAGCTAAGTTGATGTTGCAAAGAGCAAATGTCCTCATACTAGATGAGCCGACCAACCATTTAGACCTTGATAGTAAAGAAATTCTTGAAAATGCACTAATTGATTTTCCAGGTACGCTCCTCTTTGTCTCTCATGACCGCTATTTTATTAATAGGATCGCAACAAAGGTGATTGAGTTATCAACAAGTGGAGCAACGGAATTTTTAGGGGATTATGATTACTATGTGGATAAAAAAGCGGAAATTGAAGAAATAGAGCTTTTTGAATCAGCAGACCTGCCACAAGAAAGTATCACTAAACCAGAAAAGCAAAGTTATCAACAAGATAAAGAAGCGAAGAAACTAGAAAGACAACGAAAAAGAAGGCTAACAGAAATTGAACAATTAATCGAAGAGTTAGAAGCGCAAATTGAAACTTACGATGAACAACTCTGTGACCCTGAAATCTTCCAGGACCACGAGAAAGTCCTCGAGATTACAACTAAAAATGAGGCTATAAAAGCACAACTCGAGCGGTTACTTGAAGAATGGAGCGATTTGGGAGATTTAATGTAATTAAACGTAGCTGGGGATAATTTAATTATCCCCAGCTTTTCTTTCTACAAGTAAATTTGTCCACATTTTTATTCACAGCACAAACGGATTAACAATAGGTGAAACAACACTTTTCCACATTATCCACAATTTTTATGATACTTATCAACAAAAACTCTGAAAATTTTAATATTATCCACAATATGATATGCCACCAATACTATACTTGATATTGTGAATAACTTTCTGTCATCACTAAAAATAAAAAGACTAGTGAATAGATGATCATGATTCACTAGTCTTCATTATTATTGTTGAAACTGTATATCTAACCCTGGGTTTGCATTCATACTCATATCTGAGAACATCCCTTTTTCGAACATAATTGCACCCACTGCAGCAATCATCGCTGCATTATCTGTGCATAAATGTAATGGCGGAATGACTAAGTCTATCTCTTCCTTATTCTTAAAGGTCTCTGTTAATGCTTCACGAAGTCCTTTATTTGCTGCAACGCCACCTGCTAATAGTAGTTGTTTCACATCATATGCCTCTACTGCTTTTAAGGTCTTGGTCACTAATACCTCAATGACGCTTTCTTGAAAGCTCGCTGCTAAATCCTCTGGTAAGATGGTCTCACCACGTTGTTCAGCATTATGCACTGTGTTGATAACGGCAGACTTCAATCCACTGAAACTAAAATCAAAGGAGCCTTCTTCTAGCCACGCACGAGGAAGCTTAATTGTCGCTTCTCCTTCATGGGCAAGGCGATCAATATGTGGCCCACCTGGATATGGCATATTTAGAACTCGCGCTACTTTATCATATGCTTCTCCAGCAGCATCATCACGTGTTTCGCCAATAACTTCAAAATCACCATGTGCTTTCATATAAACGAGCTCTGTATGGCCCCCGGAAACGACTAATGCAAGCGCCGGGAAAGTCATTTCTTTAATTAAGCGATTGGCATAAATATGCCCTGCTATATGGTGCACCCCAATAAGTGGCTTTTGATGAGCAAAGGCAATCGCCTTCGCTGCATTTACACCGACAAGTAGGGCACCCACTAACCCTGGACCCTCTGTCACAGCAACTGCATCGATATCGTTCATCGTCATACTCGCTTTATTTAACGCTTCTTCTAACACAATGGTCATTTGTTCTACATGATGCCTTGAAGCGATTTCTGGTACAACCCCGCCAAACCTTTTATGACTTTCAATTTGAGAAGCGACAACATTAGCGTTGATCTCTCTACCATTTTTAATGATGGCTACTGCTGTTTCATCACAGCTTGTTTCTATCCCTAATATATATTGATCTTTTTTCATTTTATATTCACCCACATTACTAAAGCATCTTCATGATTATCCGAATAATAATTTTTTCTAATTCCGCCTTCTTGAAAACCTAGCTTGCTATACAACCGTCTTGCTATCATGTTACTCACCCTTACTTCTAGGGTCAATTTAAGGGCACCCATTTCTTTTACAACATCCATCAGCTGGACCATTAACGCCTCGCCAAGTTTCTTCCCTCTATATCTGGGTAGTATCGCTACATTTGTTACATGGGCCTCGTCTGTAACCACCCATGCCCCACCGTATCCTATCAATTCTTCTCCGTCTTCTAATACAACGTAGACCGAGAATTGGTTCAATGTCATTTCATTATAAAAGGCCTCTCTACTCCAAGGTGAAGAAAAAGATGCCTGTTCTACTTTTAATACTTCATCAATATCATCTTCGTTCATTAACCGAAACGTTAATTTACTGGTCATTGGAGCTTGCTCCCTTTCGTAGCTTCAATCCATTTTGCCTCTGCCTCAGCAAGACGGATATAATTAGGGACAAAATTGTGGATATCAACAGCTTCCTTATCTCTACCTAAAATGGCCAATTCAGAAGGACGAGGATTTTGTTCGGTTACACGTGCAAAATATGCCCGATCCCCTAAGTCTGCTTTAATTTGTTCCTTGTGTATGGATAAATCATTACCGACAAATAAAACCGGTTCTTCTCTATTTAATAAACGTTGCGTCCAATTAACGGTCAACGTTAGATGATCCGATGCTAGATCTAATAACCGACTCTCTTGAAATTGATATAAACCAGTATAAATCTGACCTCTTCTCGCATCAAATAACGGTGAAATGACACCGTTAAAATAACTACCTGCACTTGCTGCCAAAACAGCTAGACTCGATACGCCTGAAAGAGGTATATTCAACGTCCAAGCTAATGTTTTAGCTATGGTTACACCAATTCTTACCCCCGTATATGAACCGGGTCCTTCTGCGACAACAATCTTTTCTATATCTTGTGGCAACGTATCGCAATCCTTTAAAAGCATTTCTATCGCGGGCATTACACGAACTGAGTGATTCTTTTTGATATTCGTGATATATTCCCCTATAATTTTGTCGTCATCTACTAGAGCGATCCCTAGTGTATAATTTGACGTGTCTATAGCTAATATTTTCATTTTACTAACTCCTCACACAGCTTCACATAGCGTTTTCCTTTTGGATGGAGCGCTATTCTTCGTTCTTCATTTCCGGTATAATGGATTACAATTTTTAACCTTTCTTCTGGCAGTTGGTCTTCTATTAGATGAGCCCATTCCACGACGGTCACACCTTGCCCATGAAAATACTCATCAAACCCAAGATCTTCATCGCCATCCTCCACCCGGTAAACATCCATATGGTACAAAGGTAGACGACCATTATATTCCTTTATAATAGTGAATGTAGGGCTATTCACATTTCGTTCAATACCAAGGCCTAACGCAAGCCCTTTCGTAAATGTTGTTTTACCTGCCCCTAAATTACCTTCTAATAAAATGACATCACCTGCAGCTGCTTTTTCTCCTAACCTCTTTGCAAATGCCATTGTTTCTTCCGTATTTTTTGTATTCCACTGGAATTGATCCATTTTATCACCTACATTTGGTCTTTCATTTATTTACAATAATAATGACACATATACATGTAGTTTACATGATTTTTTCATAGACATCAAAGAACACTTTGATTTGTCGGGACAGTAACCTTTTGCGCGCATTCCTTGCTCTTTTTCTCTTTGTCTTGCGTGTATCTTCCTTATGCACGCAATTCCCGGCTCTTTTTCTCTTTCTTTTGCGCGTATCTTCCTGTTGCGCGCAATTCCGGGCTCTTTTTCTCTTTCTCTTGCGCGTATCTTCCTTTTACGCGCAATTCCCGGCTCTTTTTCTCTTTCTCTTGCGCGTATCTTCCTGTTACACGCAATTCCCGGCTCTTTTTCTCTTTCTTTTGCGCGTATCTTCCTTTTGCGCGCAATTCCGGGCTCTTTTTCTTTTTCTTTTGCGCGTTTCTTCCTTTTGCGCGCAATTCCTTGCTCTCTTTCTTTTTCTTTTGCGCGTATCTTCCTTTTACGCGCAATTCCTTGCTCTTTTTCTTTTTCTTTTGCGCGTATCTTCCTTTTGCGCGCAATTCCCGGTTCTCTTTCTCTTTCTCTTTCGTGTATCTTCCTTTTACGCGCAATTCCTTGCTCTTTTTCTCTTTCTCTTGCGTATCTCCCTTTTACGCGCAATTCCTTGCTCTCTTTCTTTTTCTTTTGCGCGTTTCTTCCGTTCCCGCCTAAAACTTTTCAACACTATCTTTTGCCTGTATCTACTATTTAACGGTTATTTCCGTAGAGGCAACTAAAAATAGTTGTTTTTAGAAATTACTTAACATATTTTTGGTTTACGCATCCTAATTTGCATTTGTTTTTTGACAAAAAGAAAACCCGCCTAATGGCGAGCTAAAGTGATAGTTTCTCTAGTAATATACAATATGATGGATAAACTGATCATTACAGCTATTGGGATAGATTAAACGTAAGGATTTTTGTAAATAATAATGCGTTATATCTCTATCAAGGACTTACAAATTAGTCATGATGTACTTTTTTACGAGGCACAAAACAATTCTACTTGAACCTATAGAACCTAAGTTTTCTACACAAAAAAAACGAAACAAGTTCCCTGTTTCGATACGTTTCACATATAAAATTAAACTGGCGGTCCGGACGGGACTCGAACCCGCGACCTCCTGCGTGACAGGCAGGCATTCTAACCAACTGAACTACCGGACCAGATTGCGGGGGCAGGATTTGAACCTGCGACCTTCGGGTTATGAGCCCGACGAGCTACCGAACTGCTCCACCCCGCGATAATATTATTTTATAAAAATCATATGCCCGGCAACGTCCTACTCTCACAAGGGGACAGCCCCTAACTACCATCGGCGCTGAGAAGCTTAACTTCCGTGTTCGGTATGGGAACGGGTGTGACCTTCTCGCTATCGCCACCGGACTATGAAATTGTAAGGGAATCGTTCCCTCAAAACTAGGTAATGTTGAAGAAGATATTTATTGAGTAATCGCCTATGCGTTGCTGATGCGACTACTTACGTAGTGCTGTCTAGCTGCGGCGCCTAGGTGCTCGAGGTCATAAGCCAAATTTGTCATGAGGTTAAAGAACAACCTCCTGTCAAATTCGTCTTATGCTTGTCGCACCTGGGCAAGGCGCCTCCGCATTTCGAATTGGTTAAGTCCTCGATCGATTAGTATTAGTCAGCTACATGTGTCGCCACACTTCCACCTCTAACCTATCAACCTGATCATCTTTCAGGGATCTTACTAGCTTGCGCTATGGGAAATCTCATCTCGAGGGGGGCTTCATGCTTAGATGCTTTCAGCACTTATCCCTTCCGCACATAGCTACCCAGCGATGCCTTTGGCAAGACAACTGGTACACCAGCGGTGCGTCCATCCCGGTCCTCTCGTACTAAGGACAGCTCCTCTCAAATTTCCTGCGCCCACGACGGATAGGGACCGAACTGTCTCACGACGTTCTGAACCCAGCTCGCGTACCGCTTTAATGGGCGAACAGCCCAACCCTTGGGACCGACTACAGCCCCAGGATGCGATGAGCCGACATCGAGGTGCCAAACCTCCCCGTCGATGTGGACTCTTGGGGGAGATAAGCCTGTTATCCCCGGGGTAGCTTTTATCCGTTGAGCGATGGCCCTTCCATGCGGAACCACCGGATCACTAAGCCCGACTTTCGTCCCTGCTCGACTTGTAGGTCTCGCAGTCAAGCTCCCTTGTGCCTTTACACTCTACGAATGATTTCCAACCATTCTGAGGGAACCTTTGGGCGCCTCCGTTACTCTTTAGGAGGCGACCGCCCCAGTCAAACTGCCCACCTGACACTGTCTCCCATCCCGATAAGGGATGTGGGTTAGAATTTCAATACAGCCAGGGTAGTATCCCACCGACGCCTCCACCGAAGCTAGCGCTCCGGCTTCTAAGGCTCCTACCTATCCTGTACAAGCTGTACCAAAATTCAATATCAGGCTACAGTAAAGCTCCACGGGGTCTTTCCGTCCTGTCGCGGGTAACCTGCATCTTCACAGGTACTATAATTTCACCGAGTCTCTCGTTGAGACAGTGCCCAGATCGTTACGCCTTTCGTGCGGGTCGGAACTTACCCGACAAGGAATTTCGCTACCTTAGGACCGTTATAGTTACGGCCGCCGTTTACTGGGGCTTCGATTCAAAGCTTCGCGTGAGCTAACCTCTCCTCTTAACCTTCCAGCACCGGGCAGGCGTCAGCCCCTATACTTCGCCTTGCGGCTTCGCAGAGACCTGTGTTTTTGCTAAACAGTCGCCTGGGCCTATTCACTGCGGCTCATCAAGGCTTTAACACCCTAATGAGCACCCCTTCTCCCGAAGTTACGGGGTCATTTTGCCGAGTTCCTTAACGAGAGTTCTCTCGCTCACCTTAGGATTCTCTCCTCGCCTACCTGTGTCGGTTTGCGGTACGGGCACCTTATTCCTCGCTAGAGGCTTTTCTTGGCAGTGTGGAATCAAGAACTTCGGTACTAAATTTCCCTCGCTATCACAGCTCAAGGTATATGACCATGGGATTTGCCTCATGGTCCCTCTAACTGCTTAGACGCACATCCAATAGTGCGCTTACCCTATCCTCCTGCGTCCCCCCATCACTCAAACAGAATACGGTGGTACAGGAATATCAACCTGTTGTCCATCGCCTACGCTTTTCAGCCTCGGCTTAGGTCCCGACTAACCCTGAGCGGACGAGCCTTCCTCAGGAAACCTTAGGCATTCGGTGGATGGGATTCTCACCCATCTTTCGCTACTCATACCGGCATTCTCACTTCTAAGCGCTCCACCAGTCCTTACGGTCTAGCTTCAACGCCCTTAGAACGCTCTCCTACCACTGAACATCAACGATGTTCAATCCACAGCTTCGGTGATACGTTTAGCCCCGGTACATTTTCGGCGCGGAGTCACTCGACCAGTGAGCTATTACGCACTCTTTAAATGGTGGCTGCTTCTAAGCCAACATCCTGGTTGTCTAAGCAACTCCACATCCTTTTCCACTTAACGTATACTTTGGGACCTTAGCTGGTGGTCTGGGCTGTTTCCCTCTTGACTACGGATCTTATCACTCGCAGTCTGACTCCCATGGATAAATCTTTGGCATTCGGAGTTTGTCTGAATTCGGTAACCCGATGAGGGCCCCTAGTCCAAACAGTGCTCTACCTCCAAGATTCTTACGCATGAGGCTAGCCCTAAAGCTATTTCGGAGAGAACCAGCTATCTCCAAGTTCGATTGGAATTTCTCCGCTACCCACACCTCATCCCCGCACTTTTCAACGTACGTGGGTTCGGGCCTCCATCCAGTGTTACCTGGACTTCACCCTGGACATGGGTAGATCACCTGGTTTCGGGTCTACGACCACATACTAAATTCGCCCTATTCAGACTCGCTTTCGCTACGGCTCCGTCTGTCCAACTTAACCTCGCATGTAATCGTAACTCGCCGGTTCATTCTACAAAAGGCACGCTATCACCCATTAACGGGCTCTAACTACTTGTAGGCACACGGTTTCAGGATCTCTTTCACTCCCCTTCCGGGGTGCTTTTCACCTTTCCCTCACGGTACTGGTTCACTATCGGTCACTAGGGAGTATTTAGCCTTGGGAGATGGTCCTCCCTGCTTCCGACGGGATTTCTCGTGTCCCGCCGTACTCAGGATCCACTCTGGAGGGAACGAAGTTTCAACTACAGGGCTTTTACCTCCTATGGCGGGCCTTTCCAGACCTCTTCGTCTATCTCGTTCCTTTGTAACTCCGTATAGAATGTCCTACAACCCCAAGAGGCAAGCCTCTTGGTTTGGGCTAATCCCGTTTCGCTCGCCGCTACTCAGGGAATCGCGTTTGCTTTCTCTTCCTCCGGGTACTTAGATGTTTCAGTTCCCCGGGTCTGCCTTCCATACCCTATGTATTCAGGTATGGATCCTATCCCATAACGGATAGGGGGTTTCCCCATTCGGAAATCTCCGGATCAAAGCTTACTTACAGCTCCCCGAAGCATATCGGTGTTAGTCCCGTCCTTCATCGGCTCCTAGTGCCAAGGCATTCACCGTGCGCCCTTATTAACTTAACCATTGTTCGGCTTGCGATAAGCTACGCATTTCGGCGTCAGCTCACTCGTCAACATCCTCATGTGCACAAGACGCACACTCCGGTGTTTCCTCGCTCGCTTCCTTGAACTGCTGGCTTCTCACAACCCTCACGGTTGTGTGTTTTTAAAAAAAGTTTAGTATCTCTACTCTATTATATAGAGAGAAAATAACTAAGGTGGCGATTACTCGGTAATCTTCTTCATTACATTATCTAGTTTTCAAAGAACGATTGAATTGAGAGATTATACTCTCAAAACTGAACGAACAGTCTAACATCAAGTTAATTCCGTATATTCCTTAGAAAGGAGGTGATCCAGCCGCACCTTCCGATACGGCTACCTTGTTACGACTTCACCCCAATCATCTGTCCCACCTTAGGCGGCTGGCTCCAAAAGGTTACCCCACCGACTTCGGGTGTTACAAACTCTCGTGGTGTGACGGGCGGTGTGTACAAGGCCCGGGAACGTATTCACCGCGGCATGCTGATCCGCGATTACTAGCGATTCCGGCTTCATGTAGGCGAGTTGCAGCCTACAATCCGAACTGAGAATGGTTTTATGGGATTGGCTAAACCTCGCGGTCTTGCAGCCCTTTGTACCATCCATTGTAGCACGTGTGTAGCCCAGGTCATAAGGGGCATGATGATTTGACGTCATCCCCACCTTCCTCCGGTTTGTCACCGGCAGTCACCTTAGAGTGCCCAACTAAATGCTGGCAACTAAGATCAAGGGTTGCGCTCGTTGCGGGACTTAACCCAACATCTCACGACACGAGCTGACGACAACCATGCACCACCTGTCACTCTGTCCCCCGAAGGGGAAAGTCCTATCTCTAGGATTGTCAGAGGATGTCAAGACCTGGTAAGGTTCTTCGCGTTGCTTCGAATTAAACCACATGCTCCACCGCTTGTGCGGGCCCCCGTCAATTCCTTTGAGTTTCAACCTTGCGGTCGTACTCCCCAGGCGGAGTGCTTAATGCGTTTGCTGCAGCACTAAAGGGCGGAAACCCTCTAACACTTAGCACTCATCGTTTACGGCGTGGACTACCAGGGTATCTAATCCTGTTTGCTCCCCACGCTTTCGCGCCTCAGCGTCAGTTACAGACCAGAAAGTCGCCTTCGCCACTGGTGTTCCTCCAAATCTCTACGCATTTCACCGCTACACTTGGAATTCCACTTTCCTCTTCTGCACTCAAGTTCCCCAGTTTCCAATGACCCTCCACGGTTGAGCCGTGGGCTTTCACATCAGACTTAAGGAACCGCCTGCGCGCGCTTTACGCCCAATAATTCCGGACAACGCTTGCCACCTACGTATTACCGCGGCTGCTGGCACGTAGTTAGCCGTGGCTTTCTGGTTAGGTACCGTCAAGGTACCGGCAGTTACTCCGATACTTGTTCTTCCCTAACAACAGAGTTTTACGATCCGAAAACCTTCATCACTCACGCGGCGTTGCTCCGTCAGACTTTCGTCCATTGCGGAAGATTCCCTACTGCTGCCTCCCGTAGGAGTCTGGGCCGTGTCTCAGTCCCAGTGTGGCCGATCACCCTCTCAGGTCGGCTACGCATCGTCGCCTTGGTGAGCCGTTACCTCACCAACTAGCTAATGCGCCGCGGGCCCATCTGTAAGTGATAGCAGAACCATCTTTCAATCTAATTATATGTATAAATAGATATTATCCGGTATTAGCCCCGGTTTCCCGGAGTTATCCCAGTCTTACAGGCAGGTTGCCCACGTGTTACTCACCCGTCCGCCGCTAATCTTTGGGAGCAAGCTCCCTCAGATTCGCTCGACTTGCATGTATTAGGCACGCCGCCAGCGTTCGTCCTGAGCCAGGATCAAACTCTCCAATAAAGTGTTTGATTAGCTCATTTGCACCTATGGTGCTTTGTTGCTGATAAATCAGCTTTTTTTAGAATTACGCTTGACGTTTTACGTTCGTTCAGTTTTCAAAGAACAATCTTTTCGGTAATGGAGCGGGTGAAGGGAATCGAACCCTCATCATCAGCTTGGAAGGCTGAGGTTTTACCACTAAACTACACCCGCATTTAATTAATTTGTTGGTTTTGCATGGTCGGGAAGACAGGATTCGAACCTGCGACCCCTTGGTCCCAAACCAAGTGCTCTACCAAGCTGAGCTACTTCCCGTAAGTATATGGCGCGCCCGAGAGGAGTCGAACCCCTAACCTTTTGATCCGTAGTCAAACGCTCTATCCAATTGAGCTACGGGCGCCTTGAAGCAACTCTATTATAATATCATACTAATTTTAATGAGTCAAGTATTTTTTTAAATCTTTTTGGTGCGGCCGAGAGGACTTGAACCTCCACGGGTTATTCACCCACTAGGCCCTCAACCTAGCGCGTCTGCCATTCCGCCACGACCGCATAAATTTTTTAAGATGAGCCATGAAGGACTCGAACCTTCGACCCTCTGATTAAAAGTCAGATGCTCTACCAACTGAGCTAATGGCTCATAAAAATGGCTGGGCTAGCAGGGATCGAACCTGCGAATGACGGAATCAAAATCCGTTGCCTTACCGCTTGGCTATAGCCCATTATTAAGATATGGCGGTCCGGACGGGACTCGAACCCGCGACCTCCTGCGTGACAGGCAGGCATTCTAACCAACTGAACTACCGGACCTAACCTTTAAAAAGATGACCCCTACGGGATTCGAACCCGTGTTACCGCCGTGAAAGGGCGGTGTCTTAACCGCTTGACCAAGGGGCCATAACATAAAAAAAGAAAAACAAATATGTATATAAGAATGGCGGAGAAGGAGGGATTTGAACCCTCGCGCCAGTTGCCCGACCTACACCCTTAGCAGGGGCGCCTCTTCAGCCACTTGAGTACTTCTCCAAAATGGCTCCGCAGGTAGGATTCGAACCTACGACCGTTCGGTTAACAGCCGAATGCTCTACCACTGAGCTACTGCGGAATATGTTAAAAGAGAATATGTAGTCAACAAGCACTGCCTTATCGACTCTTTAAATTATAATTACCACCATGTAAAAAGTCAAGCATGAATTTCAATTATTTTTATCAGTAGATATTAACACTAATTTGCCCATACATTGGCCACATCTATACTTGTTTGTGTTTATTCGACGTTTCCTTCTATAGAGTTGATTGCACTGGTTGCATTTATACATAATGTAAGAAACTTTCTGAGGTAAAGACGAACAATGCCTCGGTGCACCTACTTTAGCCATTAGCCTCCGGAAATCACTATCTCGATGTTGATAGCCTGCTCCAGCCAAATGCAGATGGTAATGACATAGTTCATGTTTAATAATACCAACTAATTCTTCCATTCCTAGATGCTGATAATATGTCGGATTAATTTCAATGCGATGATCAGTCAGCATATATCGTCCTCCGGTTGTTCTTAATCTACTATTGAATTTCGCTGTATGACGAAAAGGAAGATCGAACCACCTCAAAGATACTTCTTCAACTAACCTTTGTAATTCCTTATCACTCATTTCTTCACTCCTTTCAAGGATAAAATTAGCACGTGACAACCTATAAGCGCATACAATTGATATACATTAGCATAGCATAAAGGACCGTGGAAAGTGAGAGAAAGGAGGCTATTCCATGCCTGTTTGGTTACAGAACCAAATGAAACGTGCTTTCTTAGAGAAGGACCGTTATCAAATCAAATTATTGAATCAATGCTGGTACTTTTATAGAAAGAAGCATTGTTCTGGTACGTAGAAAACTCCTTCTCAAACCCACAATGATTTACATAAAAAGCCGTTGGAAAAATCCCACGGCTTTTTATGCTTATTTATTGACCTTGTTGGAGCATGGTTAACGCCACTCTGCCTTTTTGTTGATCAACCGAATCGACCCATACAGTCACAACATCACCAACAGATACGACATCTAACGGATGTTTCACAAACCGATTACTTAGCTTTGAGATATGGACTAAACCATCTTGCTTCACGCCAATATCTACAAAAGCTCCGAAATCAACTACATTTCGGACGGTCCCTTGAAGTTCCATCCCTTCCTTCAAATCATCCAGCTTTAATACTTCTTTCTTTAATAGCGGAGCAGGTAATTCATCCCTAGGGTCTCGACCAGGTTTCATTAATGCATCAATTATATCCTTGAGCGTTAATTCACCAATATTTAATTCTTCTGCTGTTTCTTTTATAGATAACTGGCTTAACGCTTCTATTAATTGTGCAGAGCCTAAATGGTTAGAATTCATCTTTAACATTTTAAGCAATTTACTTACTTCCCCATAGGTTTCAGGGTGAATCGATGTTCTGTCTAATGCTTCCTCTCCATCAACAATTCGCAAGAATCCAATGGCTTGCTCGTACGTCTTCGCGCCTAAGCGAGGAATTTTCTTTAATTGTTTCCGATTAGTAAATTTGCCTTCTTCTTCTCTTTTCTTAACAATATTCGTTGCGACAGCCTTCGATAAACCAGCTACATGTTGTAATAGTGACGGAGAAGCTGTATTCACATTCACTCCAACTTGGTTTACAGCCGTCTCGACAACAAAATCTAATGATTCCGTTAACCTTTTTTGAGAGACATCATGTTGGTATTGACCGACACCAACTGATTTAGGGTCAATTTTTACTAGTTCAGCAAGTGGATCTTGTAGTCTCCTCCCGATTGAAACAGCGCTTCTTTCTTCAACTTGAAAGTCAGGGAATTCTTCACGTGCAATATCAGATGCGGAATAGACACTTGCCCCCGCTTCATTTACGATTAAATAATAGATTTCTTCATTCAATTCTTTCAGCAAGTCAGCAATAAACTGTTCTGTCTCTCTTGATGCCGTTCCATTACCTATAGCCACCATCTTCACTTCATATGCTTTGAGCATGGAAAGGACTTTGTCTTTGGCTACACCTAATTTAGAAACAGGCGGATGAGGATAGATAACATCAATCTTTAATACCTTACCTGTTTCATCAATGACCGCTAATTTGCAGCCTGTACGATAAGCTGGATCTACCGCAAGGACGACTTTCCCTTTTAGTGGTGGTTGTAAAAGGAGATTCTTAAGATTTTCAGAGAAAATTTTAATCGCCTGTTCCTCACCTTTTTCGGTTAGTTCAGCCCTTAATTCTCTTTCAATTGATGGTTGAATTAAGCGTTTATAACCATCTTCAATCGCTTCTTCCACAAATGGTGCATTGATATGTTTTGATACAGTGATCCATTTTCGGTTTAAATACTGTAAAATTGGCTCTTGTTCCACCTTAATACTGACTTTAAGTACGCCTTCTTTTTCCCCACGATTTAATGCTAGTATACGGTGAGGAACAATTTTACCTACGTTTTCACTATATTCATAATACATCTCATACACATGCTTTTCGTCGATGCTTTCATCTTTAACAGCTGATTCAATAATTCCTTGTTTATAGGTTTTTTCGCGAATCCATTTCCTACTTTGCGCATCATCAGATACCATTTCTGCAATAATATCTCGCGCCCCCTGAAGTGCTTCTTCAACTGTTGTGACACCTTTTTCCTCATTTAGGAAGTGTGTTGCTTTTTCTTCAGGCGTATCATCATTTTGATAGGATAATAACCAAGTAGCTAATGGTTCTAGCTCTTTTTCTTTCGCTACGGTTGCTTTTGTTCTTCTTTTTTGTTTGTACGGACGATATAAATCTTCTACTTCCTGCAATTTCTCCGCTTTTTCTATTTGATTAGATAATTCCGGGGTTAATTTCCCTTGCTCTTCTATTAACCTAAGTACTTCTTGTTTTCTCTGCTTCACGTTTTGTATGTATTGCCATCTTTCAACAATATCTTTGATTTGTACTTCATTTAACGCACCGGTCATTTCTTTTCGATAACGCGCAATAAACGGAACGGTATTTCCTTCTTCAATTAACGCGATGGTTCGATCAATTTGTTTTGTGGATAATGAAAATTCTTTTGCTATTCGTCCAAAAATATCTTTCTTATCATCCATGTCTCTTCACCTTCCTGAGTGCAAACTGTACTATTGCTTTATTCTACCAAAATTTTAAAGGTAAAGCATTTTTGGCTATAGCCCCGTCTTGATTCATGTTTTAAAGAGCAAAAAAAAGCTTGCTGATTGAAACAATCATTGCAAGCTTCCGATTATAAATGTTGCATCGTCTATAAGATTCATGTTCTGCGCCCTAATTAACTTCGCAGTTGCTTCGATTGGTAAATATTTATTCATCAGTTTTTTTATACCAGAAATGGGGTATCCATCTGAAAACATCAAGAATTTAATTCCGTTTGTATAATCAAAACGGTGAATTTTAAATGCTTGACGCTTTCCTGACAAATAACCCGATGTTGGCAGTGGGTAAATGAGCTTCTCAGTATCTCCATAAAAGAAAAAACGAATATTTCCAGTACAACAGTAGGCTAATTCTTTTGTGTGAAAATTAATCTTAATCACACCTACTGCAGCGCCTCTTTTATGTAAAAGTGACTGATTACTTAAATCCATAATGGTTGAAATATCTAAATCGTGATTTTCTCTAACGGTATTGACAACAGCAGATGAAGCTTCATTTGCATATTCTCCACTACCTAAACCATCAGCTAATACACAAATAAAATAATCATCAGTTGTGTGATAATAAAAAGAATCACCACAAACGGACTGACCACGTTTAGCAAGCTGATCGGTAATGACGTCCATTTGATGTGGATCATTCATCATAGAATATACTCCGAACCTTCATTTTCAGCATGGATGGCTTCTTGCAATTTTTTAATTGCTCTTCTTTGCAGCCTTGATACATGCATTTGAGAAATATCCAGTCTTTCCCCTGTTTCTTTTTGGCTTAGATTTTCTAGGAATGTAAACTGGATAACTTGTTTCTCTCGATCTGATAAAACATGCAACACTTTTTCAAGTACGAGCATTTGATTGACTTTTTCATAGCCATCATCCACATTACCGACAATATCCAGGAGCGTAACAGTACCACCGTCGGAATCAGCTTCAATGGAATGGTCAACTGATAACGCCTGATAACTTTTGCCCATCTCCATTGCTTCTAAAACTTCTTCTTCTGTTACTTCTAGAGCATCCGCAATTTCCTCGACCTTAGGCGAACGTTGCAAAGTAGTTGTTAATTCTTCCGCCGTAGCTTTGATCTTTGGCCCTAATTCTTTTATTCGTCTCGGTACATGCACGCTCCAGGTTTTGTCGCGTAAGAAACGTTTAATCTCACCGATGATTGTCGGAATAGCAAATGCTTCAAACGTTTTGCCAAAAGAAGCGTCATATCTACGAATCGCACCAAGTAGTCCAATCACACCTACTTGAACAATATCTTCGTGATAAGGTCTACCTTTAGAGTATTTTCGTGCGATGGATTCAACCAATTTGTAATACTGTTCAACAAGTTGTTCCTGTGCGTATTCGTCCTGATGTAATTGATATTGTTGTATGAGATCATTAATCTCTTCTTTTGATCGTTGTTTAGGTTGAGATTGCTTCTGCATCACTCTCCACCTGCTCTCCTTCTAGGTACTTAGTCATAAAGACTGTTACACCTTTTTGATGATGAATTTTCACTTCATCCATTAATGTTTCTATTAGGTAAAGGCCTAATCCTCCTTCTCGTAAAAATTCAACAGAATCATTTGCTTGATAAGGACCTGCACTGTCTCTTGCTTGTTGAAAATCCAAGCTCTCACCTTCATCCGCAACCATGACTTCTAATTTATTTTTATAAAGGCCGAATCCTACAAGCACTTCACCATTTTCGTTGTTTTTGTATGCATGCTGAACTGCATTTGTACAAGCTTCACTCGTTGCAATCTTCAAATCTTCAATTTCGTCATAGTTAAATCCCATTCTACTGGCAATACCAGATAAGGTTAATCTAATAATACCGACGTATTCCGGCTTCGATGGGATTTTCATCTCAATGTAGTCGTACGACTCGGTCATTTCTTTTCACCTTCCATTTTGGTGCTGATATCAATAATGTCAGCAAGACCAGTAATTTCGAACAGCCTTTTTAAACGACTAGAAAGCCCAATGATTTTAAATTGACCATCGTGCGCACGTACATTTTTGAAAAGTCCTACAAAAACACCTAAGCCGGTGCTATCCATATAGGATACACCCGAAAGGTCAACAATCATCTCCACATTATCTTTTTCAGAAAGCGGAATAAGTTCTTTCTTTAATTCTGGTGCAGTGTATACATCAATCTCTCCACCTACAGTTACCTCAGTAATATTTTGATTATGATTTACATCTATATTAATGTTCATATTTTGCCCACCTTTTAGGAATAGCTGGTTACTCCTCATTTACCCTTTTAATTTTAGCTTAAACATTTCTTCTTAATATAATTAAAGTAAAATCATCCCTTAATTGGAAATCTTGTAATTTTTCAAGTTCTTTATATACGTTTTGCACAATATTTTGTGCTTTTAAGTGTATGTTTTTCTCAATTAAGGCTAATAATTCTTCTCTTTCAATAAAGCCTTCTTTTGTTCTTGATTCAGTTACGCCATCAGACATCAAAATAATCATATCCCCAGGCATCACTTCTTTTTCGTACTTTCTATATTTCGTGTTCTTCTCAATACCTAATAATAGACCCTTTGCAGGCAACTCAGAAAATGTCTGTGTTTCCGCATGATAAAACAAGCCTGGTTCGTGCCCAGCAGAGGCATAGGAAAAGATATGATGATCGATATGATATGTGCCATAAAACATCGTAATAAACATCGTTAAATCAACATTTTGTTCCACAACACGATTTAGATTCTCCAACACCAGAGTAGGCGTTTTACGATTTTCTGGTAAACTGTCCATAGCATATTTAATCATAGACATACAAAGGGCTGCTGGTAGCCCTTTTCCAATAACATCAGCTATTGCGATGCTCACACTATTATTTTCATCCTCAACAAAATTAAAATAATCACCATTCATATGTTTTGCTGGGACGCTGATTGCTCCAATATCCATGTCTTTTTTACATGGAATCTCTGTCCCAAGCAATGTTTTTTGCACATTAGCCGCGATTTCCATTTCGGTTCTTAATTCCTGTTGAATATGCTTTAAATTTTGGTGTTCGCGGTAAGCAAAACCATATGCCACCATCACTTCAAGCAGTATATCAAAAGACTCCTGCATTCTATCGTTAAATTTTTCTGGAAACATCTCAGCCATAATATTTCTATGGATGCTGACAATTTCCTCTGGAGGAATGTTCCGTTCAATTGCATTCCTACTTAACTTTTGTCCTTGATATAATGCCTGCTCTGAGCGGTCAGCTAAATAATTCGTTAATATCTCTCTATATTTGGACTCCAATTTCTGTCTGAAATCCATCTCAAGTTCCCCCTAACGGAGCCATTTAATCGCCCTTATATCTGTGCCTTCACCCGGGCTTGAATCTATTTGAAAATCATCCATCAGTCTTTTTACCCCTGGGAGACCTGCTCCTAGTCCGCCCGATGTCGAATATCCATCCTCCATTACTTGGCGCAAATCTTTAATACCTGGACCACTATCAATCGATAATAGCCTTAGTCCCGTTTTGCCATTCTCATAGAGCTTCTCTATACAAATTTGACCTTGACCTGCATATAAGAATATGTTTCTCGCAAGTTCACTTATTGCTGTTGTAATTCTTGCTTGGTCAACCGTCCCAAAGCCCAGCTCTTTTGCAACATTTCTACCAAGCTGACGCGCTGAAACGATATCCCATTCATTGATTATTTTAACGCAGGATTGGTTGTCCATTCGGCTATTCCCCCAATTCCTGTTGTAATTTCTCCAAACCTTTTTCTAAATCTAGGGCGGTCAATACATTATTCAGACCGATTCCTAATTCAGTTAACGTAATTGCTACTGCTGGTTGAATGCCTGTAATGACAACTTTAGCACCCATTAAATGGGACATTTCAATCACATCACCTAATACTTTAGCGATAAAAGAATCAATAAAATCTATTGATGTTAAATCGATTACAACACCATTTGCACTCGTATCATGTATTTTCTTTAACAAGTCTTCTTGAAATTGAAGTGCCGTCTGGTCATCTAGTTCCCATTGAATAGAAACAAGTAAACAATCATGTAGTTTTAAAATCGGAATTCTCAAAACGTCACCCCTCCAATGGCACAATTTTACGTTTAGTCATTTCCAATGCTGCTTCTACGCCTGATTTCATTGTATTTTTCGTAATAATTCGGTTTAAGTCGATACCAAGGCTCACAATCGTTTGCGCAATTTCCGAACGAATACCTACAAGCATGCATTTTGCTCCTACTAAGTGGACTGCATCTGCTGCTTGGATAATATGGTGAGCAACCATTGTATCAACAACAGGGACACCTGTAATATCAATCAAGACAACTTCTGAACGATGTTTTACCACACCTTGAAGAAGGTTTTCCATAATTTGCTTCGCTCGTTCTGTATCAATCATCCCAATTAATGGCATAACTGTAATGCCTTCAAATACAGGAATTAACGGTGCCGATAGTTCTTGCAATGCAATCTTTTGATTAGCGATCGTTCTTTCCCAAGAAACAGTGTAATCATTAATTATTTCACTATTCATCGCTTTTAACCAATGATTCAAATCATGCATCACTTTCGCTTCATTCTCTGGACGAATATACTTATCTTTGACCATTTCATCAAATACAACATCGCCCAGTACATCTAGAGCATTTACGACAAAACGTAGAGGCCAGCCTAAACTGACAATTCTATCTGAAAAATTCTCTGATTGACGCTCATACTCGTCCTTTTTGCCAGAAATTTTCAAGATAGCGAGCTCCACTAACTCTCTTCCATATGTCTCGAAGTTTTGATCTAGGATGACATTGGTAATTGTTTCGTCAGAATCCTCTTTTAATCGGTTCAACCATTCTTTAAAAATATCTTCTTTATTATGTTGAATATATTTCAAAGTCATTTGTCTTCCCTTACCTCCTATACTAGCACATCTATTGGTTAGTTTTTCCTTATTATCATTGATTGTAAAAAAATCTACATGATTGTAAAAAATCCAGCAAAAATCTACAACTATTGCCTTATATTATAACGCTTTCTATTTGAAACGTCTTTAACAATATATCCAAATTAAGTGTGTACCCTTTTTTGCTTATTATCAAACCTAAAACATTAAATTCCTTTTATTTCTTTTTGTTCAGAATAATATCTCAAATATAAAATTGGGGGATTTAAAGTTTAAGCCCGTTTCAATAAGTGTATTACATATATTAATAAGTCCTATCATTACAATAAATGGACTTGTTTAAGATTAGGAAGCATATAAAAAAACGCCCCAACTTTTTTGAGCGTTTTCTAAAATTCTATAAGACCTAAACTGACTTGTAAGGCTTCATTTACCTTATCCATCATTTCGTCATCAAGATGGGTGATTTTATCGGTTAATCTCTGCTTATCAATTGTACGAATTTGTTCTAACAATATTACTGAATCTCTTTCAAAAGCATATCGCTTCGCATCAATTTCAACGTGAGTAGGCAGCTTTGCTTTTTGAATCTGAGCGGTAATTGCTGCGATGATTACTGTGGGACTAAACCGATTCCCGATGTCGTTTTGTATAACAAGTACTGGACGGACACCGCCTTGTTCTGAGCCAACAACTGGGGATAGGTCTGCAAAATAAACGTCACCACGTTTAACAATCAAAGGATCAGCCTCCGCTTACAAGACGTTCAACTGCGTTTTCTGCCTCGTATTCCGCTTGAAATGCTTCAGATGCTATCGTCAAGTTTAATTTTGCCATTTCCATGTAACCACGTCTCATGGACTCACGAATATGTCTTTTCTTCCGTTCACGCAAATACATTTTCGTTGCTTGATAAATAAACTCACTTCTGTTTACGTTCTCTTGCTTCGCATAGCCATCTAATTCCGTTAATAGATGTTGCGGCAGCTTCACCACTATTTCTGTTGTTGCGCTGGATTCAGACACAAACATACACCTCCACCATCACTACACACCATATTTTTTATATCTACCAATTTTCATATTACCATTATTCTCTTAGGCTGCAAAGGGGGTTTTTTATTTAGTAAGAAATTATCCATAAAAACAGTTGCATTTTCTTTCAATGTCTTCCTAGGAATTTCAGTGATAATTTCCCAAATTATTAATAACTATTATCTACCAACATGTTCATTGATATGCATTAAAGAATCCCATTTCTTGTAGAAATTTTTGTTTGATCCTGAATATAGATTCTTGGTATGCGCATACCTATTTGGCAAGTTACCTCATAATTAATTGTTTCAAGTGTGTTAGCTATGTCATCTACAGAGATGGTCTGATTATTTTGAGTCCCGATTAACGTAACGACATCTCCAATTTGCTCTTCCTCACTAATACGAATCATGCATTGGTCCATACAAATTCTGCCGACAATACTTACTCTTCTTCCATTAACAAGGACCTCTTGTGTTGCTAACCTCCTAATCCACCCGTCCGCATATCCGATTGGCAAGGTACCAATTGATTCCTCTTTTTCAGCTTCGTACGTTGCTCCGTAACTCACTTTCTCGCCCGGTTGCAATTTTTTCACATGAACAATTTTCGTGTGAAGTGAAAACGCCTCTTTTAATTTAAAAGGTAAATGATTTTTAATTTCAGAAGATGGTGACATGCCATACATTGAAATCCCAAATCTAACTGCATTAAATTTCGCCTCAGGATGTCTCATGCCAGCTGCACTATTACTAGCATGAATATATCTTGGTTGTTCATCTATCCAGCTTATCATTTCATTAAAGGTGCTTAACTGTTCATTAAAATAGGATGTCTCAAGTTCATCTGCTGTCGCAAAATGCGTGAAAACTCCTTCAACATGGAACTTTCCTTGCTGTAGTTGGTATTGAAATATTCCCCATTCTTCTTTTGATTTAATCCCTAATCTACCCATCCCCGAGTCCATCTTCACATGAACTTTTACTTCTTTACTTATGAATGGTGCAGCTTTCTTCAGCCACTCAGCTTGGCAAACAGTTAAAGTAATTGCTGCTTGTTCGGCTAACCCAGCATCCTCTGGTCGTGTGAGCCCTAAAACTAATATCGGAGCGTCAATCCCTTTATTTCTAAGAGCAAAAGCCTCATCCAAAGTCGCCACCGCTAAGTATGTGGCACCAGCCTTTAGAGCTGTCTTGGCTACCTCTATATCTCCATGGCCATATGCATTTGCCTTCACAACTGCAAACAACTCTGCTTCTTCTCCAATATGTTTAATCATTGACTCTACATTATATGTGATATAATCCAAATTTATCTCTGCCCAAGTATCACGAAAATATGGGACCTGTTGATTCATACCGTCCACTTCCTCTTTATACTTTTCCTTCTATTATTTGATTATGTCACATTAACGTATAACAGAAAAGACAAACTTTCTTCTTAGACCGAGTGAAGTAAAAGCAGTGTAAGATGTAATTTAAGAAGTATGTTAAACATGGTAACTTTAAGTTACCTTTGATTACCAATTAATCTAGATGATATGGCGTTAATATTGGCAAAATTATCATCCGTAGAAACCGCAAACAACGCAAAGAAACCCGAGGAATCTACCTCGGGTTTATCTTATCTATATTTATTTTACAACTTCCCCTTGTACAGACTGTGCAATTTGGATCATTTCTTCTTTCGATAGGTTTGTCGATGCAATCATATAATCCACGCCATTTTGCGTCCAGGATACCATATTATCTGATACGGCTCCTACCGTGAAGCCAAGGTCAACAGGGTCACCATTCATCATCGCCTCTTCACCACCAGAGGTTTGAACAATAACAGCCTTCTCTTGAATCATTGTGAATGATTTGTCTTCACCTTCATAGGTTAGAATGACACGTTTACCTTCTTCTGTTTCTACTTCTTTTTCAGAAACAAGTTCAACTTCAGGTAGCGATTCTGGATAGAAGACAGTGAAATCTTCTTCTTCTGCTACTTCAGCCATGACTGGGAATTCTAACTGCGCACCTGTCATATTTTTCTTCGTATCGAAATCTTTATTATCTAGTTCTTCATTAAATTTCACATTGGAGAAATCTACCGTTACAACTGGTGTTCTTTCTGCATCCATTACCTTTACACTAACTGGAGATAGATCCGATTTATTTAAGGTAATCTCTTGGAGAGGTAGCATTTGATTGTTTTGATAACTCGTTTTTGTTTCATAAACATAATGATCTTCCGTTGCTTTAAATTTTGCTTCCTTATCATTTTGAATATCTTCAATTAATGACTCATAAAGGTACGCTTGACTACTATTGTTTGGCCAGTCACTTTGGAAGCGAAAACTTTTATTCAAAGCTGGCGTAAGAACAAACACACCTTCTTTGTTCTTTAAGATCATTTGACTTTGATCTTTTTCAGTGTTTTTAAGTGCCACACGATAAAATTCCGGGTTCTTATGCCATATTTCTATATCATAGGATTGCGGCTCGGAACCTGTTTGCAGCGTCATTTTCGCTTCCGCCTTATAGCTTTTTAATGATTCTAGTTTGCTCGATAGATCTTTTGTCACATCCTCCTGGGATTTTGTCCCACATGCAGCTAGTGTGACAGTTATGGCCAGTCCCATGAGTAGCCAGAAAAACTTCTTCTTCATTCCTTCAACCCCTTTTTCTTATAATCAACAGTGCAGTCAAACGCTTCCGTGGCCTTGTCTCCTCCATTGCACTATTGAATATATGAGACAACCTCAAAGATTATTCCAGACCTTCTAATAGATCAAGAATATTTTTTCGAGCCTGGGGATGATTTGTATGTAATTAATTACAGGCGTTTATTTGAAGGAATAGTAGCTATAATCAACTTTACTTCCTGTCCTAATGAATACTACTCTTTTTCAATTATCACTTGAGCAATGGCATACTCTCTACTATGGGAAATAGATAAGTGTACAAGACAGCCATCAACCGGACGAACAATTATCGGTTGTCCAGTCGTATGGTTAGCTGTTTCAATATCTAGAAACGAAAGTGATTGTCCGATGCCTGTTCCTTTCGCTTTAGCAAAGGCTTCTTTCGCAGCAAATCTCCCTGCTAAATATTCTATTTTTCTATGCCCAGTTAGAGTCTCATATTTCTTTTTTTCGCTTGTTGTTAAAATACGTTCGACAAACCGTTCTTTTCTTTTTACTAATTGTTTAATTCTCTGTATTTCAATCATATCGATACCAATACCTTTAATCATTCTAATCACCATCTTCTAAATAAAATAAATGCTGCATAAAACAAACTATAGTATATTTAATGTATGAGAACATTTTAGGAGGAGTCAATTATTGTTTATCAGGACAGAAAGCTTTAGAGAATTTATTCGCTTCTATCCCATCGTTACTTCTATTATCGCTATTAATATTGTATTATATTTACTTACTGTTTTGCCCATCCTACCAACCAATTGGTTAATGGCGCATTTTGCAGGTATTAATATTTATATTATGCAAGGGGAGTTATGGCGACTTGTTACACCTATCTTCATGCATAGCGGATTTGCTCACCTTTTATTTAATTGCTTCTCGCTTGTGTTATTTGGACCCCCACTTGAGAGAGCAATTGGCAAGGGGCGTTTCCTCCTTGTTTACTTCCTAGCTGGTATTGGCGCGAATATCGCAACACTCATCCTTGAACCGTTAACATATATTCACGTTGGCGCGAGCGGGGCGATTTATGGTATCTTCGGTTTCTTTATTGCTATTATTGTGTACCGCAGAGATTTACTTTCACAGCAAAATACTCAGCTCATTCTTGCCATCACAGTTATTGGTGTAATTATGACCTTCTTGCAAGCGAATGTAAATGTGATTGCCCATCTATTTGGTCTATTAGCAGGTTTCCTCACTGGTTCAGCAATGATTAAAACGAAATTAAAAGCTGGATATGGTGCAACGAGACCAACAAACCAATGGAAATCTTCAGCTAGACGATTAAAAGGTGTCCCCCTATCAACCATTATTATCTTTGGGGGCATTATTCTTCTTGCCATTATCGGTCTATTGTCACGTTAATGAAATCGTTCAAACAAACAGCAAATCCGAACAATTTATGTTCGGATTTGCTGTTTCTCATTCTGTATTCTCAGGAGTATAAGAATACCACTTGTATATAGATAATACATCTTCTACTTCTAGGTCAACTACATCTCCTCCAGTTGCACCTGAACCAGACATAGCCTTAGCAGAAATAGTAGCTAACTGATTTTGCTTCTGAAAATACGTTTCTTTCATTGAAATTGATTGTGTTCTATTCTTCCTCAAATAAACAGTTGTTTTAGAAATAAATCGTGAACGAAGAACGAGTTGATTTCCTATAATCGTCCAACCAGCTGCTTTATAACGGTAATAAGATAAAATAAGCATCAATCCAACGAACACTAAACTAAATAAACCCCACACTGAGAAGAAATAAAGAAGGATAACTGCGACTGGAACAGAGATAAATAATCCTCTCAATATGTATCTTCGTAAAGCCCTTTTTGGTGCTGGAACAAACATATCTGTCAATTGGTAATCATTTAGTCCAGTTTCTATCTTCTCGCGAATTCGGTTTCTCTTAATGATCGGTAACAGCATCACTTTCGAGCTATCCGCATCCTTTAATGACCCACCTGCACTCTCAAGGTAAACAGATGCATAGCCAATCGCTTGTCGAACTGGATTCTCATTTATCCTTAATGCTTGAATCCGATGTAAGGGAATCGTTAGTTGCTTCTTCTCCAATAGACCGCGGGTAATAACTAATTCTTCTCCCACTTTTCTTACAGTGAAATTAGCATACTTTAACACTGATCCAATGAGAGCAATAAGCCAAGCAAGAACGAAACCAAGGAAAACCATTAAACTGATGAGCATAACACCACCTGTAATAAAGACACTCAATTCATCAAATACCTTCTCATAAGGAATGACTTCAGCAAATTGTGATAAAAAGGCAAAGACAGCTGATATCACAACACCTACTCCCCCAGAGGTCGAAGAAAGTAAAATCAACTCTCCAGGTTTAATTTGGTAAAGTATTTGTTCCTCTTTTTGTTCTGTTTCGATTTGCTCATCTAACTCTATATGTGCATTTTTAGATTGTGATAGGATATCTTGAATCTGCTGTGCCTCATTTTTAGAAATAGCAGTCAATATAGCTTCTGCCTCTAGTCCTGAACTAGCTGTTTCAATGGTCATTTTCACTAAACCAAAAGGTCTTTGTAAAATACCTTCTGATAAATCAAGACTTTGGATTCTTTCGAAAGGGATATATCTTTTTTTCCGAATAATTAACCCTGATTCAATTCGTAATTCTCCCTCTTCTATTCTGTAGGTAAAACGAAGCCAAGTAAGAATACCGGATATAAGAATAAGAGCAATAATACCTATTGTAATAAAAAGCTGAATCTTCCCTTCACTATTACCAAATACGACAATAATTAAAATGGGAATAATGGAGTCCTTTAATGTTTTCAGTACATTTGATACGGCTGCAATCGGATGAAGTCTTCTCGGCTCAGACATCATCTACAGCCACCCTTGCTAAGTTAGATATAAAAAATCGCAGTTCTTCTGCTTCTTCTAGATCTAATGCGGGTATTTCATGAACAGTTGCCGCAGTTGAAACCGTCACGGTAGCTAGTTTATATTTTCGAAGAATAGGTCCTTGGTGAGTATCTACATGCTGTACTCTAATCATTGGGACGAGTGTACGTTTAATGATAAATATTCCATGCTGTAGTTCTATTTCATTCTCTCTCACTTCATAGCGCCACCTTTTCCACCGCACAGTCGGAAAAACTTTAATCGCTAAATAGGCATAAAGAGCAAATATAATTAATGCAACACCAATTATCCACATCGGCCAATCAAAAATGAATGTTAAAACAATAGCGCCAATTGCCAATACAAATGGGATAAGGGAATGTAGTGCACCAGATATTTTCCAAACAGTCAGACCCCGTTTAGAAATACGCTTTTGCGGCTTCGATAACATATATGTAAACCCCCTAAAATTCCTTATTGAACAACTATAGTATACATGAAAGCCATACTATTTCTCAGTAAAAACTTGGATATTTTTTCATTCTTATTTATTATTTCTATACGATAATCTAAAGAAAAGGTTTCAATTAGAGTGAAGTTGATTAATCCCTTACCTATCTACTTCATTTACTTATAAAATGTCATATGATCTTTATCTCGTCGGTAGTAGGCTAATCGATCTTGTAAGTTACCCGTATGGAACTCAAATTTATGACCATCCGGGTCAGTAAAATAAATCGAGCGCTTATCTTTTTTGTCCCTTATGCGGCCTGATAAAATATTCACTTTTAAGTCTTGTAAGCGTTGATAACTACTTTCAAAATCATCTTCATCAATAGAAAACGCAATATGAGTATAAGATTGGGCAATCTCCTGACGAGGTATGTCTTTTTCTTCATTAAGGGCAATCCACATGCCTTGACAATCAAAATATGCTGTCGTTCTCCCTTTTACAAGCAACTTAGCTGCAAAAACCTTCTCATAAAAAGCAATAGAACGGTCTAAATCAGAAACAGAGAATAACATATGGTTCAAACCTTTAATCATACTGCCGTTCACCTCATCTTAAATTTATCTGGCATCCTATTAACCATTATACTGAAGCAGCAGCAAATACTATAGATAAAAACACATCTAGTTTAACGTCTATAAGTTTTATATGGACTTTTCATTTTCTTCCACCACAGACCCCTTTTGCTACATGTCTACATAACACAAAAGAACCGAGCTTCATTTCAATGCTCGGTTCTCCCAATATATTATCTATAGCTATTTGCATTTGTTTTCTTATTTCCTTGATAATTCCTTTTACCTGAAGGTTTACCATCACGGGAGCGATAGGAGTTACTTTGTCTTCCTTTCGGGCTATACCCACCTCTAGGACGGTTACTTCTATCTGTGGATCTTCTGTCTCGTTTAGCCGGTAAAGGTTTCTCTTCTGTTAGTTTTACCGGAGTCGTGTCCGGTTCTTTGATCATGAGCTTCAACAATGCTTGAACTACCGTTGTTGCGTCATGGTGTTCAAGTAATTGTTGTGCAGATTGTTGATAATATTGAAGATGATTATCCTCAATGATTTGCTCGACTTTTTCTGCAACAGCCTTTTGTTGCCCCTCTAATGCTTGATCTAACGTCGGAGCAGCCATTCTTTCCATTTTCTTTTTCGTTGTTTTTTCAACGATACGTAAGTATGATTTCTCACGTGGGTTAATAAATGTCATGGCCATTCCTTCTTTACCAGCACGACCTGTTCGACCAATACGGTGAACATAACTTTCCGGATCTTGTGGTATATCAAAGTTATACACATGTGTAACACCAGAAATATCTAATCCACGAGCTGCTACATCTGTTGCGACAAGGACATCAATGGACCCTTCTTTAAACTTACGAAGGACAGACATACGTTTAGCCTGGCTCAAGTCACCATGTATTCCTTCTGCATTGTAACCTCTTAAACTTAAGGCTTCAGAAAGTTCATCAACCCTTCTTTTCGTACGTCCGAAAACAATCGCAAGTTCTGGTGATTGAATATCAAGCAGTCTTGTTAACACATCAAATTTATTTTTTTCTTGTACTTCAATATAATATTGCTCAATGAGTGGTACAGTCATTTCCTTCGCTTTTACTCGAACGATTTGTGGCTCTTTCATAAACCGTTCAGCAATACGTTGAATGGCTGGTGGCATCGTCGCAGAGAAGAGTAAAGTATGCTTCTCTTCTGGGACACTTGATAAGATTTTTTCAATATCATCAATAAAGCCCATATTTAACATTTCATCAGCTTCGTCTAAAATCACTTTTTTGACATGATCTAATTTTAGTGTTTTTCGATTAATATGATCAAGAATTCTTCCAGGTGTACCGACAATAATATGAGGACGATTTTTTAACGCTCGTATTTGACGGTTAATATCTTGGCCACCATAAATCGATAACACTCTCGTTCTTTTCCCAAAACCGAGTTTGTATAATTCCTCTGACACTTGAATGGCTAATTCTCTTGTCGGCGCGATGACTAAACCTTGAATAAAACTATCATTATAGTCAATATGGTCAATCATAGGAATACCAAAAGCGGCTGTTTTACCTGTACCTGTTTGTGCTTGTCCAATTAAGTCCTTATTCTGCAAGCTTAAAGGAATCGTCTCTGCTTGAATCGGAGTTGCCTCTTCAAACCCCATTCTTTTAAGAGACTTCATTGTTTCAGGGCTTATACCCAAATCTTGAAACTTAGTCAATGTATCCAATCTCCTTCTGTTCTTTGAAAAATATTTTATTTCATCAAGTAGGCAGGAAATTTCCCCAATCAAAGTTGTTATAATTACAACGATTTAAGAGAAACCCACTATAGAGAGGATGAGGGAGAATTTATTACCAATGCATGAATTGCTATGCTTATTTGTATAAAAAAATAAATGTATGATGACTTCCGCATCCTAAATCTAACGAACAATTACAAATAGAAATTTTTATTCAGACATGTAATGAAAAAAGACATTCTCCTACCAGTGGAGTATGTCCGGGTTTCAATGGAGTTCCTGTTGACACTTTGTTGTATATATTACCATCTCAACGCATGATTTGCAATGCTTTAGCAGGACATAGTATGACAGTAGTATAAAAATAAACAATTGACAAAAGAGAGTTCATTTGAAGAAAATCGCCTTAACTAAAAGGTTATGAAAGAAATTGAAGTACTTCTTTAAACAGGTGCTCACTTTCATCACAATGACAAATTAAATGTTTTGACCGTTTAATAATAATTTTGTGTTTCTGTTCTGAGGTGATGTGTTTATAAAGATAATCTGCACTGCGTACAGGAACGATGCCATCATCTTCTCCTTGAGCGATGAAAGTTGGAACCTTCACTTCTTTTAATCGTGGGCGAACCGTCGCTACTAGCTTTTGGAACTGCCTAGCTGCAGCAAACGGCGTGGAGCTGATCTTTTGTTTGTAATGTATAAATAATGGATTTTGCGTTATTCTTGTGCCTTGAAGTCCTTCTCTTAATAACCCTTTAATATCAAGGAAAATTTGTCTAGGATTTAAATAGTAGGCAGCTGCACTAAGTAAAACCAGTTTCGCTACCGGGTATTTTACCGCTAATTCACTAGCAATCATGCCTCCCATGGAGAATCCAATTATATAAACAACTTCGCATTTTTCTAGTAAGTTTTTTAATTCTTCCTCTGCATGATTGATCCATTTTTGAAATACAATCCCCTTTAAGGACTGCTTTTCTCCATGGCCAGGTAATGTTGGAACCGCTATTTCCCAATCCGTATGTTCCTTTATATAATTCGCCAATGGGGCGACTTCATAAGGTGCACCTGTAAATCCATGTATGCATAAACATCCAATCATCTTTTACACCGCCAATGGTAAATTTATCAGGCTATTGAACAGCTTATCAACTTTAACATAAACATCTAGTTTATTTTTTACCCTCTATACGGAAAATTAAATCCTCACAACGCAAAAAATGTTAATTATTATAATATAATTCAAAAGATAGAAAAAACCTTATGTTCCATGTGAAACAATAAGGTTTTTTGAATTTTAGTATAGTATTATTGCAATCCCTCAACGACTTCTTCTAACTTCATTCCTCTAGAAGCCTTAACGAGTACAATTGTTTCATCATTGACATGTTTTTTTAGTTCTTCAATTAATGGCGCCTTTTCATCAAAAGCAAATACACGGTCTTCAGACAATACTTCCTTGGCTCCCTTTGCAATTAAGTGTCCTAATCGACCATAGGTAAATACGGCATCGATGTTTTCCGCACAGATGGATAACCCAATTTCTTCATGAAATCTCTCTTCATCTGCCCCTAATTCCAACATATCACCTAGAACAAGTATTTTCTTCTTATATCCTGGTAAATTCGCTAATAATTCTATCGAAGCTTGCGTTGAAGTAGGGCTTGCATTGTATGCATCGTTAATTATTTTCTCGCCATTTTGACCCTGTAGTATTTCCATCCTCATATTTGTCAGTCTCACTTTCACTAATCCTGCTTCCATTTCCGCAAATGACACATTAAAATGTTGTGCAACAATCATAGCTGATAGAGCATTTAAGACATTATGCATACCTAAAATAGGTAAAGTGAATTCTACTTCGCTCGCATTGACCTGAAACTTACTACCGTTGTCTAATTGTTGGATATTCACAGGATATAGGTCATTTTGTTCGGTTCTTCCAAAGGTTTTAACCGTAGCTTGCCCTTCATATGAATCAAAGTAATTTCTTAAAAGGGGTTCATCCCCCATGTATACCATCAATCCATCTGACTTTAAGCCATTTATAATCTCAAGCTTTGCTTCAGCAATTCCTTCTCTTGAGCCTAAATCTTGTAGATGTGATTCACCGATATTGGTAATAATCGTTGCATCAGGGCGTGCTAGCTTAGTTAGAAAGTCAATTTCACCTTTACCACTCATACCCATCTCTAATACAGCTACCTCTGTTGTTTCTTCTAGCGCTAAGATGGTAAGCGGAAGACCGATATGATTATTATAATTGCCTTCGGTTTTTTGGACTTTATATTTCAACGCTAAAAGATTCGCCATCATATCCTTTGTCGTCGTTTTACCATTGCTACCAGTAATCCCTACCACTTTTATACTTAACTGATTACGATAGGCTCTTGCCAGCTCTTGTAATGCAGTTAACGTATCTTTAACGATGATAATGGGTAAGTGAGTCGGTGGATTTGGTACATCCTCTTGCCAAAAAGCAGCCGCAGCTCCTTTTTCGATAGCATCCGACACATACTGATGCCCATCTGTTCGCTCTCCTTTAAAGGGTATAAATAGTTGTCCTGGAGTAATCTCACGAGAATTTATACTTACACCTTGAATTTCTTTTTTTCCGTATGGTGAAAGATCATTCTCTATTTGAATCATTTCTGCTATATCATTCAAGGTTCTCTTAATCAACTTTTCCTGCCTCCTTTTTGACAGGTGCACTGCGGGGTGCAAAGCCTATCTTTCTATGTAACTGTATACGTTACAGCTTAGCTGTTCCGCTTACAGTTACTTTGTATGCTTAATTTTTTGTTTTTCTTGATGTCTTTCAATTGCTAATTTGACAAGACGTTCAATAAGGGCTGGATATTCAACACCTGAATGCTTCCAAAGTAATGGGAACATACTGTATGGTGTAAAGCCTGGCATTGTGTTCACTTCATTTATATAGACTTTTCCTTCCTTTGTTAAGAAGAAATCCGCTCTAACAAGTCCCGAACAATCTAATGCTTTAAAGGCTTTAATTGCCATCGCTTCTAATTCGCTATATTCAGCTTCAGTAACATCAGCAGGAATCATTAAAATTGTATTCCCATCTTCATATTTTGCCGTATAATCGTAGAAGTTTTTATCTTTCGGAATAATTTCACCGGCAACAGAGCACTCAGGATAATCATTTCCCACTACACCTAGTTCAATCTCTCTTGCATCTACACCTTGTTCGATAATAATTTTACGGTCGTATTTAAATGCTTCAACGAATGCCTCATGGAGCTCACTACGATTCGTACATTTGCTAATCCCTACACTTGAGCCTAAATTTGCTGGCTTAACAAAGCACGGGTATCCGATGGTATCTTCTACTTTGCGATAAGCATCCTCTTCCGCAGTTTCCCATTCCCCTCGAAGGTACCAAACATAATCAACTTGGTTTAATCCAGCTTGAGCAAAGATATTTTTCATGATCACTTTATCCATTCCTGCTGAAGAAGAAAGGACGCCATTTCCGACATATGGTAAATTCAAAAGCTCAAGCATTCCTTGAACCGTTCCATCTTCCCCATTTGGACCATGCAATAAAGGAAAAATCACATCAAAAGGTCGACTTTCTTTTGACTCGAAAAGGGTTGGTGCTAACGCTAAAGGTGATAGCTGTTGGCCTTCTGAAAAAGATAATTCTTTCACTGTCTCCACGGGCCCAGTAAGTTGTTGCCCCTTGATCCATTGACCTTCTTCCGAAATATAAATAGGATAAATATCAAATTTATTTGTGTTTAATGCTTTAATCACGGCAAGCGCTGTCTGCATAGAAACATGATGTTCAGCAGATTTCCCACCGTACAAAAGTCCGATCTTAATTGTCATCAATAAAACCTCCAATTTTAACAAGTAACTTATATTTATTTTACCACTTTATAAAATAAGAGAGTAAATGTTTCAACAAGATAAATGCCTATAAAAGTATATGTATGTATAACCATGGGAAAAGGAGCTTACTTCAATTAAAAAATAGCCATTTCTCTCTTAAAAAAAGTGATATCGTCATTGGAGATTGTCCTCATATCGACTATTAATGGCAATGAGATGAACTCATGTCAGGATATAAAGACCTAATTCCCATTATCCTGAAATATTTAATAATATATCCTTCATTCCTGCTACAACCTATAGATAGCATCAATATAGATGCTAAGTTCTTTGAAGTTGTTCTACCTACTGATATACCACTATTATACTTTTTTTCACTTACTTCTCTGTTAACATTATGTTACAAAAGCTCTAGTTTTCTATTACAAAAAGATTAATATCTGTAATCGTTATCTATATATAATAAAAAATTTCCTTTTTTAACGAACTGACATTAGGTATCATTCACTAAATAGGACAAATGATTGCCAGCCCATTTTACCTCATTTATATATTTTATACTAGCTAAAATAAATGGCAAGATTAATCATCGCATCGTTTCGATTACAATCGTACGATTTGCCATTAGGTAAATAAAATCAACCAAAAGACCTACCACCTTTATGTATATTCACTTTCTAACCATGCCACATTGACTACTGTCAAAGTAAAAAGAAGCATCCGCACGCCAGTTATTGGCAATGTGCCGTACATGCTTCTTTCACAATTTGAAAACGCTGTGATTCATAGGTAAGGATTGTTAAACTTGTTCCCTCAATATCTGGCGCGCCGTTCCAAAATTGATGAACTGGCAGCATGCGACAAATAGAGTAAATAGCTCTCAATGCGACACCATGAGTGACCACTAACACATTCCCACTTGTTAAAGTTAATTCTGCTAGAAAGGCACGCAAGCGATCAATCACATTTTGAAAGCTTTCACCGTATGGGTTGTCATATTCATTAGGGTGTTGCCAATATTGCGCAAATAATAAAGGATCATTCTCCCAAATTTCCTCTTCAGTTTTCCCTTGCCACTCCCCAAGCATAATCTCCATCAATCGCTCATCTTTAACAATCGCTTCCCCATTTGTAATGATTTGTGCTGTTTCTAATGCTCGACCACTTGGAGAGGAGAAAACCTTTGTAAATTTTGTTTGCGCTAATCTCTGGCCAAGTTTTAAAGCATCTTGCTTACCTTTGTCAGTTAAAGGAGAGTTTAATCGACCTTGCATTCTCTTCTCTATATTCCATTCCGTTTGCCCGTGCCTTGTTATAAAAACAGTTAAACTCATTCCTTCACCTTTACAGGATAAAAATAACCAGTAGCCATTTCTTTTATTTTCTGTTCATTCGCAAGTGTGTAACTAATAATGAAACAGGTTGCAGGACCTGAAGAAGCGAGTAAGTCTAATTCGCAAGTGATATCAGTTAGGGCAAAGACACGATCCTCAAATAATTGATTTAACTCAGCTAATATCCCTTTAGAGCCAACAGGCATGACTGTCACTTTTTCCATATTGGCGAGTTTTGAACATAGCGCTAGCGGAGCTATATGTAGAGCATCATGAATGACGGCTTCTCCTACTAACGGTCTACCGATAACTGCTATCTGATTTTCTTCTGTAAACTCTATCGTATGAATATCTTTACTCGCATGTATTTTTCCCATAACAGATACAGCTGTTGCAGATTGCTTCAACTCAAAGTTACTTTCTGTACTTCCTGTTATAGATAAATCGGTTAGGCCTAGTTCCAGCAAGCCCTTTTCAATTCCTGTTACTAATGATTGCCACACTTGATCTCCAGAAAAATTCTGTAAAATTATCGCTAAGGGCGTTGCACCTATAGCTATACATTCCATCATCGATACCCTTAAAGCATAATAAGCGACATCCTCATAAGAAACTTTAATTAAATCCTCATGCTTTAATCCAATACCACCGCTATTATCACTTGCTATGACAAGTGATTCTTCCTTGTTATATGGAATCACTAGCACATCTCTCATTTGGTATTTTCCATGGATGTTTTTACAGGTTGTATGATTTTTGCCAATCTTGGAATGAGGATAAGCGCTATAGCTACGTTAAAAATAGAACCAACTAAAAGCGAAGGTACGAGTGCCAAATAAAACGCTTCCCCCATAATAAAAAGAAATGGAAGTGGGGCAGCAAACGAGTTTCCAAGTACAAAGAGAATAGAAGCAATCCATCTATGTCCATTGCGGTAAAATAAGGCAAATATATAACTTAGAATGGCCATTTCAATCGCTACTACCAAATGAAAGGGCCCCATTGGCAACCCACCTAATAGTGCTGACAATAAATGACCCGTCCCTCCAACGATTGCACCAGCCGGACCTCCTAATAAGGCACTAGCAAGTAGCGCAGGAAATGAATCTAGTGCCACACTAGTGACAATCCCAGCTGGAATCTTAATTGCTGCACCAATCACCGATAGGGCAACAAAAACACTTAGCCATGTTATTTTAATTCCTTTCAAAAGACCCATCACTTATTCCCCTTTTCTTTTACCCCCACGGAATACTTTCGCACTACGTACATATTCTACATCCGGATTCCCTAAGCGAAAGTTGATGACGCGGGCTAATGCAAAAAAGTAATCAGATAAGCGATTTAAAAACATAACAGCTACATCTGGAACAGTATCATCTGTTTTCTTAAGTGATACGACTAATCTTTCTGCTCTTCTTGTGACGGTTCTTGCTATGTGGATAGAAGCAGATGCCTTGGCACCACCTGGTAAGATGAAACGTTCTAATTCCGGTGCTTCTGCAATAAACACATCAATTCTCTCTTCTAAATAATCAATGGACTCTTGTTTTAGCTTCAGTTCACGTGTCTTTGTTACGTTTGCTAAGTCTCCACCACAGTCAAAAAGTTCATGTTGTATCTTCTCTAAATCATCCAAGACGTCTGCGAATTTTGCTTGATCCAACTCAGTTACAGCCTGACCGACAAAACAATTGACTTCATCAACTGTACCATAGGCTTCAACACGTATATCGTCCTTTTCTACTCTGCCGCCAATAATGCTCGTTTTTCCTTTATCTCCTGTTCTCGTATAAATTCTCATCTAATCGCCCACTCCCTTATTTAATTTTCTGTGCTATACCATACCAAATAATATCCATTTGCGTTGCCTGTTTTGCCATTTTTTGATACACTCGTCCGCAAACATCGCGTAAAAGTCGATCTTTTTCTTCTACTGGTACAATGCCCTTTGTTATATCCGTACCAATTAAGATGACCTTGCGTGTACGTCTGCTGTTTTCCCATGCTGCAAAATCAACGAGGAGTTGCTGTACTCTTTGTTGTATCTCCTCTTCACCACTGTAAGTTAATACATCCTTTACCCAATATTCTATTCCTTCCCATACAATTACACCATCAATATCTGTAAATTTTTCTACTTCAGGTGGTGATGAACTACGGTAGGCGGAATACCAGAAATGGCTTGCTCGGTGAATACCATATTGTTTTTCTACCCATTCTCCCTTTCCGTTATAGGCTCCTCCTGTAACAAAGTGCATATAATCTCTCCTCCTTTCAATTTAACATCGATTTGATAGCCTCCACTATAAGGAATCTTCCAGTCCCAAAAAGCTTTTTTATTTTTCACTTTCGTATGTAATATATGGCGGATCACTCCACCGTGCGTGACAATCGCCATTGTTGAAATTGCTTTCCTCAGCGCTTCTGCTACTAACGAGTCCCACGCGTGATCAAGTCGTTGACTAAATTCACTATAACTTTCACCATTAGGGGGTGATAATGTTTGCCAATGATTTAACCACTTTCGATATGGTTGATGATTCTTTAATTGCTCATACGTACAGCCTTCCCATTCACCGAAGTTAAGTTCTCTCAAATCACTCATCAAGACAAGTGGTTCATCAGGAAATAATTGCTTACTCGTTTCAATACATCTACCTAAATCACTTGTTACAATGATATCGCAAGGTGGGACGATTGGGACGATAGCTTTCGCCGAAACAAGCGGAGAATCACTCCAACCTAGATAGGCTTTCCTCCTATTGGCCTCTGTCATCCCATGACGAAATAATGTGATAACCAAAGAACCATCCATAAACTCCATTCCACTCCTTCCACACATGCACCAATGACATCACCTGTTGTGCCCCCAAACCAACCTACGCTTTTTTGTTTCATGATCATAAATAAGCATAATGAAATGATTAACATGCAAGTAAATCCGAATAAAAGGGAAGGAAAAAAGAAGAACAGCCCTATAGCAACTAGTAAAATATATACACCATATATCACAACACTTCTCGAAGTAGCTGCATCCTGAAACATTTTACCTAACCCACTATTTTTAGCTGTCTTCACCTTCACTAGCATCATGCCCATGACCATACGACTAAAAAAAGGAATACAAGCAATAAAAAAGAAAACAGATGTGCTTTCTAACTTAATAGCAATTTCATAAATAAAAAATAGTTTTGTACCTAATAAGAGAATGACCGATAGCACACCAAAAGCACCCACTCTTGGATCCTTCATCACTTCTAATCGCTTTTGTCGATCACCATAGGAAAAGTATGCATCACTTGCATCCATCCAACCGTCTAAATGAATCCCTCCTGTGACAACGATTAATGTCACCCAAAGAAAAATGGCAGATGCTAATGGCGAAAAAGGAGAAATCATTAATAACAAATAAAATATAAGCGCATAGATGACACCTTGTATGATACCTAACAATGGAAACGTTTTAATCGCGCCATTTAAATGCTTATTATCCATCGGTAATTGGAGAGGAATCGGAATAGCAGTGAAAAATTGTAAATTAATTAATAATCCTTTTAGCCATAATTTCATAAGGTGTGATCCTCTATACCGATGATTTCTTTAAGAAGATTAAAGTCAACATTTGATTTAAAGTGTGCTGCTAGTTCTGCATACTTTTTGTCCTTCTTGGTACTGATATAAACCGGGTCTTTTAAAGGCAAACCTTTATCTACGCGAATCTGATTTAACCAATGTGCACGCCATTCATCGTGATGAAAAACATGATGCATATATGTACCAATAACCTTGCCACCTTTACTTGTATATCCATCATAATGGCCATCAGCTTTTTTCAGAAAATAATGCCTATCATGATTCTCTACTACTGTTTCGCCTAAATGGATTTCATATCCTTTTAATGATTGTACAAATGAGCCTTTTAACTTGGGGTGAAGCGTTCCTTCCACTTGAATGGTTGTTTTTTCAGTGATAAAAGTAGTGTCAGCTGGAATTACCCCGAGACCATTTATCTCCTTCCCTTTAATTCCCGTATCCGCACCATAAGGGTCGGCTAATCGCCTGCCTAACATTTGAAAACCACCGCAAATTCCGATGACTCTGCCGCCATTTTCTATATAATGCTTTAACCATTTATCGAGCTTTCTATCACAGAAATATTGCCAATCATGGATCGTGCTTTTCGTTCCTGGTAAAATGACAGCATCAGGCATGCCCATTTCATCACTATGATTAACCCAGCGGAAAGATACATCATCTTCATATAAAAACGGATCCATATCGGTAAAATTGGAAAGATACGGTGGTTTAAATATAGCAATATCTATTGGGTTATCCTTTTTAGAAACTTGTATAGATAAGGAATCCTCTGCATCGATCATATGATGATGTAAATATGGCATCACACCGATAACTGGGATACCACAGTGATCTTCTATCCACTTCTTACCGTCCGCAAATAGAGACAGATCTCCTCTAAATTTATTAATAATAATGGCTTTCACTCGACTTCTTTCGCTTTCTTCTAGTAATGATAACGTCCCAACGATACTTGCAAACACGCCTCCTCGATCGATATCAGCTACTAACAACACAGGCACATCTGCCATTTCAGCCACTTTCATATTGACTAGCTCACGATCTTTTAAATTAATTTCTACAGGAGACCCAGCACCTTCCATCACGATCGCATCATAAGTGTTTTCTAGTTTATTAAGTGCTATCTTAATCGCCTCTAGTCCCTTTTCATAGAAAGAGGCTCTATAGTCACGACCAGACTGAATCGTCTCAGCTTTCCCAAACAAAACGACTTCAGAAGTCGAGTCTGATGTTGGTTTTAAGAGAATTGGATTCATATAGACGGTTGCCTCTATTTTCGCAGCTTCTGCCTGTACACCTTGTGCCCGTCCAATTTCTTTGCCATCTTTCGTTACATAAGAATTATTAGACATATTTTGTGATTTAAACGGAGCAACACGCACACCCTCTTCTACTAAGGCTCGGCATATAGCTGTGGCAATCATACTTTTCCCCACATCAGAGGCGGTTCCAACGACCATTAAGCCTTTCATATTCTTCTCCTCCTTTCATCTGAATGAGACAGCCAGCATCTACTAGATAAGCTTCATCTGCAAGTTTCACGATTTTTTGATGGAGTCGTCCTAACATCTTTCCATACACCAGTACAAGTGGTTCATCACTTATCACATCATGGAATATTTCGTTACTTACGAGAATTAACGTATCGACTTTACTCGAAAGCTCTTTTATTCCTTGGACAAGATTTGCATAAATTTGTTGTTGAAATTCGTAATCAGACCAGCGATTCTCATAAAAAAACTCATTATTAAGCAGAGTTGTTAGGCAATCTAGAAGAATAATATCGTTTGAAGAGAAGTGAGTAGCTAGTTGGTGAACCTTTCTTGGTTGTTCCCATGTCATCCACTTCTTACCACTCTCTTGCCTCTGCTTTTGATGATGCTGAATGCGCAACATCATTTCCTTATCACTTGGTTGAGCTGTCGCGATGTAATGTAAATGCTTCCCATGGTAGTAAGCCCTATCAATGGCCAATTTCTCAGCAAGCCGACTCTTACCACTTCTCACTCCACCGCTTATAAAGATGATTCGCGCCATCGCTTTAATGCCTCCATCAATCGACTGTTTTCATCCGGTGATTTTATTGCTAGTCTAAGCCAATTTCCTTCCAATCCGGGGAAGTTGTATGTATGCCTTGGAATCAGTCCCTTTTCTAATAAAAAAAGAAAAAGTCTCTCGCTTTCTTTGGAAAATGGATCTTTTAATAAGTAAAAATTGGTAGATGAATCTGAATGTAGGTAATCATTATGTGTTAAAAAAGAAAAGATTCTCTTCCGTTCTACCTTCATCAACTCACGTGTTTCCTTCTGAAAGTTATTATCCTCTATACACAGTAACCCTATTTCCTGCGCTACATTATTGACACTCCAATGCGGTTGTATTGCCCTTAAGTCAGTTATAAATTGTTCATTCGCGAGCACATATCCTAAGCGAATCCCAGGAATGGCAAACATTTTAGTCATAGAGCGAATAATAACTAACTGATCGTACTGCAGTAATAACGGTGAGATCGGTTCATATTCATCCACAAAATCATAAAAAGCTTCATCGACAATGAGGTAAACACCTAGACATTCTGCAGCTTCAATCAAACGTTTGATTGAAGCTTTCGAGAAGTATTTACCCGTCGGATTATTCGGGTTCGTCAAAAAAACTACATCAATCTCCTTAAAAGTAGCTATCAAACCTTCAATATCTAAATGCCAGTTCTTATTTAAGAAAAAATAGTCAATTTCACACGCATTCGCTCGGCAAGCTGTCTCATATTCGGAAAAAGCAGGTTGGACAATCATTACACGCTTTCTTGCAAATAACTGTCCAATCATTGAGATGATTTCGGCTCCACCGTTGGCAATAAGAACATTTTCTTTTGGAAGTAATGTGGTTTTACTGATACGCTCTGTTAATCGTGTGGCAAACGGATCGGGGTATTCGTATAATGATGAAAGTAAGCTTGACCATTGCCTTTTTACAGCTTGTGGAGGCCCTAATGGGTTAATATTCGCGCTAAAGTCAATTGTCTTTGCGGGCATATCTAACTTTAATACTTCGTATAAATATTGTGGATTCGCACCATGCTTAGGCCATTGCAATCAAAACACCCCCTAGCCATAAGATAAAGAGATACAGTGGAATGGTCTTAGTAATAATAGTATTCGCCTCTACAATATGATTCCTTGATAATGGCATATTAGCTTCCCCCATCGTGGCACGATAAGAAACATGCCCTTCATATGTATTTTTACCACCTAATTGAACTCCTAATAAATAAGCCACAGCTGCTTCTCCCCAGCCACTATTGGGGCTTGGATGTTTTTTCGCATCGCTCATCACTAATCGGAAGCTCTCTTTCTTTCGAATAAATCTCGGCTTATTCACGAGAAGCATACAAAATGCTGTCAGTCTACTCGGTACCCAGTTCACCACATCATCAAGCTTTGCAGACGCCCAGCCAAAATCAATGTATTTCTCATTTTGATAACCGACCATTGAGTCACAAGTGTTAATAGCGCGATAAACTAATGCAAATGGTGCACCACCAATTAATGCAAAGAACAACGGGGCAGTAATCCCATCACTTGTATTTTCTGCTACTGTTTCAACTGTTCCCCTAACAATCTCCGCTTCATCTAGCTCTTCTGTATCCCTACCAACAATATATGAAAGCTTTTGCCTTGCTTCACTTATTTGTTCCTTCTTTAAAGGCTCGTACACTTCTATTGCCGCTTCCTTTAAACTCTTTTGGGCGATGGTAGTTGCGATTAACACCGCCTCAAATAATATTCCAACGATAGGGTGGACAGCATAAGCAATCACCACAATACTTATCGATATAACTAATACAATCAATAAGACTGTTGTTATCATAGCTACACCTTTCCATTTTCTATGCTCCCCTATATTCCATTTATTCCTTAAAAATCCTATTAAAGAACCCATCCACTTTACAGGATGCGGCCATTGCGGTGGGTCACCTATGAATCGGTCAATGACCACTGCTACTGTTAATGCGATTAAATGTTCAATCATCATCTGTTTCCTTTTTTCTTTTACGACTCTTGTGAATCGCTTTTTGTGTACATTCGTAAATACCTTTTCCAATTATTTTTCCTAGGGGTGTAACTGTTCCAGCGAAATCTATTTTCTCTCCACTTTGTGTTGCAGCAACTAATATACTATCCGTAGATGTGCCCGTGGCAACTGTCCCCGTTTCTTTGTCTCTTACTTCTAAATCCATTAATACTTTTGCTTTCGCTTCAGTTGCCGTCATCATTGCTTGAATAAATGCCTCTTCAGAAAGATGACCATTGACAAATATCCAACTATTTATAGTGCCTGGGGTTACTACCTCTCTATGTTTGCTTGCCATCGAAGCATCGACAGCGTTTCCTACACCTGCTGTGACCACGATCAACACAGAGAACAGATCCATTTCGTAAAATTCGTAGATCACATCATCCGTATATACCGCTGTCATCATACCAACCGTTTCCGAAGGCTCAAACCCTTTTTCTATAAGAAAATCTACCATCTCCTCATAAAAATCATCACAGTTATAACTTTTATCAACATGGCGATTAACAAATGTTTGATACCAGCCAATACCAGAACCAACAACTCCTGATGACATTACCCTTAGAGGTTGGGCAGACTGAAGTGTAATATATTCTTCATTCACCATTAATATAGCAGGTGTAATAATCTCTTCATTATGCCATTTCTCCTCAGGTATTAGGACTACTTGAGGTGCTGGTACTTTCGGGTGGCCGTGCTTCTTCACTTCAGTCTCATAAACTTCTATAATACGTGCTTCTTGCAATACTTCATTAGGTTTATCATTGCAGACTATTTTTCCATCATTTAATAAAACGATTTGATCACAATATAAACCGGCTAAATTTAAATCATGAAAAATGGATATGACCGTTAAACCCTTTTTCTCAGTCCATTCTTTTAACATATCTAGCAATTCTTTTTGATAGGATAAGTCTAAATGATTGGTTGGCTCATCAAGTAATAATATTTCTGGTTCTTGTGCGAGACTTTGTGCCAAAAACACACGTTGTCTCTCTCCACCTGATAGCTCAGTAATATTTTTATGTGCAAAATGCTGTACGCCTGTTTGTTTCATCGATCGTTGAACCACTTCTTCATCATCTTCAGACCATGTTTGGAACCAGCCACTTTGATGAGCATAGCGGCCAAGTGATACAATTTCCTTTACTGTATAAGAAAAACTATGTTCGGCATGTTGAGGTAGGACAGCAACGATTTTCGCTATTTCCTTCGTGTTATAATTTTGTACTGGTTGATCTTTTAAATAAACTTCACCAGATGTGACCGGTATAAGACCACTTAGCATCTTTAAAACTGTCGACTTGCCGCTCCCATTCGGTCCAAGTATGCCGAATAACTGTCCTTTCTCTACTTCAAAGGAAACATCATGAATGACCTGCTTGCCTCCATAACCACCGTTAATTTTTCGTAAGCTATACATCATCACATTATCCTCTGCCTTCCGCTCTTCTTTTAATTAGAATGATAGCAAAAACTGGTGCACCAATTAACGCAGTAATGACACCAATAGGTAACTCAGTAGGTGAAATGACTGTTCTTGCAAATAAATCAGCAAGTATTAAAAACCCCGCACCTGTCATCATCGATAAAGGGAGCAAGTGTCTATGGTCTGGTCCCCATAGCAATCTGGTCAGATGCGGAATGACTAAGCCGACAAATCCGATTGTACCTGACACTGCTACAGCGGCACCAGTTAAAATCGATCCGGCAATTAAGACCATCATCTTACGTTTCTGTACATTCACCCCGATATGACGAGCTCTTTCTTCGCCGAATGACATCGCATTTAATTCCTTGCTATTGGCAATGAGCATCGCAGAACCAATGATAAAGAAAGGAAGGATGATTTGAACATAGTCCCAACCTCTCATCGATACGCTTCCTAACAACCACCCAATAATCTGTCTCAGTTCATCCCCGGTTAAAGCAATCATTAAGGAAATAAATGCACCTAGAAAAGAACTGAAGATAATACCGGTTAAAATGATTGTCTCTACTCTCATGCCACGATCAATTTGTCGCGCAAAGAAAAGGACAACAATTATCGTTAGAAAAGCTGTTGTAATACTAAATAACGGTAAAGTAAAGGTGCCAACAAACGGAATGGATAAACCGAGAAAGATCGTTAATACAGCACCAACAGAAGCTCCTGAAGACACCCCCAATGTATAAGGGTCTGCTAAAGGGTTCCTTAATAAACCTTGAAAGGCAGCACCTGCTATTGCAAGTGATGCCCCGACGAAGCCCGCCAATACTACTCTAGGCAAGCGAATATTCATAACAATATTACTATGCATTGGATTAACATCATTTCTTATCGGTAAACGTAAGATTTCCGCTCCAATGATATTGAATATATCTAACGGTAGCACTGAAACAGTCCCTATAGAAATCCCCATCATCATTGCTACACATAAGAAAACGAACGCACAGAGATAAGCAACACCTCTATTATTTAAATACTTCTGGGTAAATCGCTTTTGCAAGCTCCTCTACTCCTTCTACAAGTCTAGGACCTGTACGAGTTACCTTATCAGAGTGCACATCATAGACTTGCTTCTCTTTAACGGCTGTTACATCTTGCCAACCTTCTCGACTTAAAAGGGTTTCTACCGCATTTTCCGTATAATACCCGTATGTAGTGATAATCACATCAGGATTTTTTTCGATGACAGCTTCCTCGTCAATTTGTGGCCAACCTTCTTCTTCAATTACATTTTCCGCTTGGATCAAATTGAGCATATCATCAATAAATGTTTTTTGACCGGCAGTATATAAAGAAGGAGCTGCAGAGATTTCTACAAAGACAGATTTTTTCTCTTCAACAGACTTTGCTTTTTCTTCAATTTCTGCCAAACGGGTTTTCATTTCCTCAACTGTTTGATTTGCTTCTTCTGTTGCTCCTGTTGCTTTACCAATCATTTCTATGGAATCATATACTTCTTCAAAATTCTGTGCATCATTGACAATAAGAACAGGAATACCAGCATCTCTTAATTGATCTAAGCCTTCAGTACTATTATGCGCTCCTGAATTATGTGCTAATACAACATCTGGATTTAAAGCAATAATTGCTTCTACATTAAATTCTTGTCCACCGATTTTTTCAATATCAGCTACTTCTTCTGGATAATTATCAAAATCAGATACACCGACTACCTTCTCACCTAACCCTAATTCGAAAGCGATTTCAGTATTACTCGGGATTAATGAAACAATCGCTTCTGGTTCTTCTTCAATCACCACTTCTTGATCCGCAGCATCCGTTAATGTTACAGGAAAAGCGCTAGTTTCAGTACTCTCTTCAACCTTCTCTTCTCCATCTTTTTTCGGTTCAGCTGTGTCATTCCCACATCCAACAAGAATACCTGCTGATAGTAGAATCGAGACTAAAAATAAATACCATTTCTTCATGATTGACCCTCCTTAAAATATAAAACATCCCCATTAGTAGGAGATGTTTGGAAGGAATAATCACGACAAAGAAGCCTTACCAAACACCCCCTATCCTCGTAGGTTACAGTGTTTATGGAAGATAGGCAGGTTTCCTGGCTTATGGTTTATAATCAAAGGCTCCTCCTATACAACATATATAGCAGTTTTCTTTGTTTATTAACCAGTTACAGTGGCGGGACCGCATTGGTTTTACACCAATTTCCCCTATTAAGTCAAAAATTGACACCTATTTCCTTAAATCTACAATTTTCTGTCGATTTTATTATACCTTATCATATTTTGTGGTGCATTATTATTTTTATGAATCAGTTACTTGCCATTCTTTCAGTTTTTTATCAAAAACCAATCTCACGTCTGGAGTGGCTTCCTTCCTCATTGCTTCGAACTCATCATACATATCATCCATATTAGCGAAATCTCCAACTGTCCAGAGCGGTATATTAATTTTTGTACGTGTCTGCTCACTCTGTTCAAAAGAAATTACCAGGCCTTCCTTCATTAAATTTCTTAATGCCCTTAACGCGCCTTCTGGAACTTGCGGATATGTTTTTTTCTTTTTTAGGCCTAATAAAGATTTTTCTACTTTTAAATGCTCCATCTTCATAGCAGCAACGTCGCCAAGCATTTTGTAAAAGTCCTGCCAGTCTCGGTAATAGACCTTATTTAACCAACCGTCATCATGCGCTAAATAACAATAACGATTGCTTAAATGGTTATAGAAAGGTTTCTTTAAATGCTCCTTTACATGACTAAGATATAGGAGCTCAGCAATTGCTTGAGCAGGCAATTCATTTAACGATTCTTCCTCCTCGAAATCTATCCAGCAAAAATCACCATAACTATAAACATCTTCGTTTATTAGTGCTGGCAGGTCTTCATGAGCCACCCAATCAAACATGGTATGTACATTCAGTTCCCCATTATCATACTGATGCTTCACTAATAGAAGATGCCCTGTCCTGTTCTGTAATGATTGCATAAACTCAGAAAATTCAATTCCATAAGAAATAACGGACTGGTCCTTTTCGTTTAATAAGATATAGATGAGATCTCGAACACTATGATTTTTCTTTCGCAATTTAGAAACCTCCGAACTGAAAATAGAAAGACGAAGAGCAAATTAAATTGTACCACCTTTGTTATTACCCTCATACCACACAACTATTTCGTTTTACTGCAATAATTTATACTAACTACATGTAAATCATAAACAACCGATACAATGCGTCATTTCATCCATTTCATTTTAGCAAAGATAAGGAAATACGATTATTAAAAAAACATTACAAAATAACTATTTCAATTCCTGAGTTTTGTTCATACCCTAAAAAAACCTTTTTATATCAAACCAATGATAACAATCCACTTCTAACACATACTATGAAAATAACTAATGGATTAGCATACAATCTTAACTTTTAAATCATACATTACTTTAAGAAATCATGATTTTCCCAGTAAAAGAATGGTAAGATAAGCATATAATCTCCGTTTACAATTTAAGGTATATCCTCGGTTGAAAGGACTTGACCTTTATGATTCAGACGATGACAGAAAACCAAATCGCTTTATTGATCATCAAAGCATTAAAAGATAATAAACAAAAAGAATTTAACAGGATTATAGATGAACTGCAACCGTATGATATTGCTCAAGCTTATGATCATCTGCCTGAAAAGCATAAGAAGCGCTTCTTATTATTTATGACTGCTGACCGCCTTGCCCAGTTGCTAGAGGAATTGAATAAAGACATGCAGCTTGAGGTTTTAAATAAATTAGAAAATGAGAAAACAGGAAAAGTCTTGGATCTAATGGACAATGACGACCTCGCCCTTTTACTTCATGATATGTCAGCTGAGAAAATAGAAGGTCTCCTTGCCGGTATGAAACAAAGTGAATCTCGCATCATTCAGAATATGATGACCTATCCACCAGAAACTGCCGGGCGCTTAATGACTAACCGTTTTGTATGGATTCGTGATTATTACACAGTCCGAGAAGCAGTAGAGAAGTTAAAATCCTTTGCAGAATATGCTGAAACGATTAATTATTTATACGTGATAGATCAAGACAGAAAATTAGTTGGGGTTGTCTCTCACCGTGACTTACTAATCGCAGAGCCCCTCGAGGTTATCCAAGACATTATGTATGAACGGGTCATCTCAGCTGCAGTGACGACAGACCAAGAAGAAGTTGCAAACATGGTCTTAAAATATGATTTTCTTGCTATTCCAATTGTGAATGAAGAAAATGTGCTAATGGGTATTGCCACTGTTGATGACTTGATGGATGTTGTTGTCCAAGAAGCGAATGAAGATATTGAAAAACTATCCGCTTCCGGTAAGGCAATTGACTTTGATACGAAAGCTTTCGTCGCCGCTTATCGAAGGTTACCGTGGCTCATCCTTTTATTATTCATCGGCATTATTTCAGGCAGTATCATAAGCGGGTATGAGGCTACTTTATCGCAAGTCGTAGCCCTCGCCTTTTTCATGCCCATGATTTCTGGTATGACAGGTAACACAGGTACGCAATCATTAGCTGTAGTTGTCCGAGGGCTTGTATCCAATGATTTAAATAAAAAAGTGGTTACGAAACTGATTCTTAGGGAATTAGGGGTAGGCGTGATTATTGGTGTCACTTGTGGTATTTTAATCGCACTGATTGCATTTTTTTGGCAAGGAAATATTTATTTAGGCTTAGTTGTCGGAGTTTCCCTACTTCTTACTTTAATTATCGGGACACTTTCGGGAGCAACTATTCCTTTACTATTATACAAATTCGGGATAGACCCAGCCATAGCTTCCGGGCCTCTTATTACAACATTAAATGACATTTTCTCACTTGTTACGTATTTTGGTATTGCCACAATGTTTATTTCCTACTTAACTTAACATTACTTTTTTATTTTATATTGTAAATAAGGAAACTCTTTCTCAATTCGGTACGTCTATATATACGTTTAAACATATTCCTTTGCAGAAGATCCCTAATGGTTTTTTTCTGTTCGTAGCATTACCTGAATGTATAAAATAAAGATAGGTGTTTATATATGGATCGTATACAAAAAAAGAATGATCGCTTTGATTGGACATTAGCCCTGATATTATTTTTGTTCTGCATCATTAGTTGCACTGCTATTTATAGCGGGCAAACAACAGCACAGTATCCAGATAACTTCGTGCTACAACAAATAATCTTTTATAGTGTAGGTATGATTGTTATCGCCGCCATTATGTACTTTGATTCTGATCAGATAAAGCGAATGACCTGGATCTTATTCGGTATCGGCACAATACTTCAAGCAGGACTTTTTATCGCACCAGAGTCCCTTGCATATGAAGTAAAAGGAGCTAAGCTCTGGTACAACGGTCTACCAGGACCTTCTTTGCAGCCATCCGAGTTCTTTAAAATATTTCTTATCCTCGCACTAAGTAAAGTAATTGTAGATCATTATGCAAAATACACCATGAAAACGGTAAAAAATGACCTTATACTGTTTATTAAGCTTGGGCTCGTTACTTGTGTTCCGCTAGGACTAATCATTTTAGAAGATTTGGGTACGGCGCTCGTTATTATCGCTATTTTCACGGGGATTCTACTTGTATCTGGTATTACTTGGAAAATTATCCTCCCTGTTTACGGAACAGTTGCAGCTGTAGGTGGAACCATCATCTATTACATTATTTGGGCTCCTGAAACATTATTAAAGTATCTATCAGTGGATAACTACCAATTGATGCGAATTTATGCTTGGTTAGATCCGTATACACATAAACAAGGAGCTGGCTTACAACTGTACAATTCTCTTCATGCTATCGGCTCGGGAGAATTGGGTGGTAAAGGTTTTTATGAGAGACAAGTTTATATCCCCGATGTTCACACAGACTTTATTTTCAGTGTCATTGGCGAAGAATACGGCTTTATTGGTGCAAGTGTCGTGATATGCTTATATTTTATACTTATTTTCCACTTAACGAAAATTGCCTTATCAGTCAATGACCCATTTAATACTTATGTCTGCGTTGGCGTTATTAGTTATATAACGTTCCATGTATTTCAAAATATCGGGATGACCATTCAAGTATTACCGATTACAGGTATTCCTCTTCCTTTCATTAGTTATGGGGGTAGCTCCTTAATCGGAAATATGATGGCTATGGGGCTTATTTTTAGCATTAGATTTCACCAGAAGAGTTATATGTTCCAAGACAGCTCTAAATATTATCGTGCATCTTAAGGTTGCTTTTTTAAAAATCTAGCGTATAATAATGGAAAATCAAACGGAAATTCAGTGACGAAGAGAGTAGATGTAGGTGAATTCTAAAGCGAAGCAGGGATGGTGAGAGCCTGCAAGAAAAGCCACATTGAAGCGCACTTCGATAGAAGCATGGCAGAATCCAAGTAGGTCATGTCGGTTGTTCGCCCCGTTACAGGCAAGTAGTAAAGGGGTTCGTCACGAACAATTAGAGTGGTACCGCGGGTTTAAGGCTCGTCTCTCAAATTATGAGAGACGGGCTTTTTTATGTTTTCCTATATTTTTGGAGGTGAAAAAGGTGATAGATTTGAAAAAGACAATCAGTTCATGTATTCAAGTTGCAATAGATAACGCCTTAAGTGAAGGTGAGATTCGTCGCTTGTTAGAAACGCCTAAAACATCCGAACATGGCGATCTCTCTTTCCCATGTTTTGCACTAGCAAAGATTTATAAAGAAAACCCAAATCTATTAGCAAAAGACTTAACAGGAAAGCTAACTCATGAATGGATAGATCATGTTGAAGCAGTTGGGCCATATGTAAATATATTTTTTAATAAAAAAGCAATCAGTCAACTCATTATTCAAGCCGTACTACATCAAGGAGAGAATTACGGACAATCAGGAAGCGGTAAAGGTAAGACAATCGTATTAGACTACTCTAGCCCCAATATCGCCAAACCATTCTCAATGGGGCATCTACGTTCGACAGTCATTGGTCATTCCCTTGCACTTATAGCAGAAAAGCATGGATATGATACAGTTAAGATTAATCATTTAGGCGACTGGGGCACACAATTTGGCAAACTCATTACCGCCTATAAGCATTGGGGAAGTGAAGCTTTAATTAAAAAGGAGCCAATTAAGGAATTACTCCAATTATACGTAAAATTTCACGAGAAAGCTGAGGAACATCCCCACTTGCATGAAGAAGCAAGAGCTTGGTTCAGAAAACTTGAACTTGATGATGCGGAGGCAAAGCAACTTTGGTCTTGGTTTAGAGACGAATCTTTAAAAGAATTCGAGAAAACCTATCAACTGCTCGGTGTCTCTTTTGACTCTAATTATGGGGAGGCCTTTTATAACAATCAAATGAACGCGGTTGTCGATACACTGCAACAATCTGACTTGCTATCTACCTCTGATGGAGCAGAAATCGTACCCTTATCAGATGAAAATCTACCTCCTTGCTTAATTAAGAAATCAGATGGAGCGACTCTTTATGCTACACGCGATATTACGGCAGCCATTTATCGTAAACAAACATACCAATTTGATGAGGCTCTCTATATCGTTGGTCCAGAGCAGTCCATCCACTTCCAACAAGTCAAAGCCGTATTATCTAAAATGGGGCATTCCTGGGCGACACATATCCATCACATCCCATTTGGGTTGTATTTACAAGAAGGTAAGAAGATGTCGACAAGAAAAGGTCGTGTCATATTATTAGAGGAAGTATTACAAGATGCCATACAATTAGCTTCAGAGAATATTGAACAAAAAAATCCTCATCTAAAGAACAAAGATGAGGTAGCTAAAGCTGTTGGTGTAGGAGCAATCATTTTCCATGATTTAAAGAACGAACGAATGAAACAAATAGAATTTTCTTTAGAAGACATGTTAACATTCGAAGGGGAAACCGGTCCGTATGTACAGTATACCCAAGCTAGAGCGCAATCTATTTTAAACAAAAGTCAGCAACAGACTTATAAAATAGAAGGTCTATCTAGTGAATACGCTTGGCAAGTAGCTAAACTTTTATCCCTTTATCCAGATAAGCTCGTCCTTGCCCATGAAAAATCAGCACCGTCCATCATTGCCAAATATTTAATTAGTCTAGCGCAAAGCTTTAACAAATACTATGCTAACGAAAAAATACTTCATAAAGATGAACATTTATCTTCGAGACTCGGTCTTGTCAAAGCAGTAACAATCATCTTAACTGACGGCCTGCATTTACTTGGTATGAAGGTACCTCAGGAGATGTAATTTCACCTTGTACATCAGCTCCCTCTTTAGCCAATTGGGAGCTATATGATTGAATGAAACAAAAGTCTACAGTTAGTTACCACTATATATCCGGCGGCTACAATATGTAGCCTTTTTAAAAAATGCAATCTACCAGGAAAGAGCTAGAAACAGGCTTACTTCGTCATATTTCTAATCCACACTAAACCAAAGCCTACCCTGTATGTCCCTGTTTAAGAGTACCCTTTTTCTTCTCGCCAATGAGCAATATGTCTTTTCCCTAGAACAGTGAAAAAGTAGAGAAGATAAAGAACAACGATGATTAATCCAAAAACATTTTGTTCAAATGCCTTAAGTGCCACACTCAAAATCGTCGTTAAGTATAGAAATGATAGTAATGTAGTAATTTCTTTGTTTTCAAAAACATCGGTTGATCTAGCTCCGAATTGAGAACCTAGTAGCCCACCAGCAAGTAAGAATATCCCCATAAAATAATTAATTTCTACAGTGAATGCGTAGGATAAGAAACCTGCTGAAACAATAAATAGGACTGCAAATAAGCTCGTTCCTACCGCCTCCTTAGGTAACATACCTAGAAAGGCAATCGACATTGGTACAATAATAAACCCTCCACCTACACCTAAAGAAGTGGAAACAAACCCTGCAAACAAGCCGATTAAAACCATTTTTAATATGGAAGGTTGAACTAACCCGCTCACTCCTTGCTGCGCACTTTTCTTCTTAAACATTTGGACAGAAAAGAAAGAAAGCAACACAATATACATAACAGGAATCGCCCATTCATCTAACTGATGAGCATCTAAAAAGACAACAAAAGGATGGGCAATTTGGGTAGCAATGATCCCACTCACCCCTAAAATAATCCCTGCTTTCCAATTAATATTTTTTAATTTTATATGACCGATAATCCCAGAAGATGAACTCCCAATTGTAAATAACAAACTTGTCGCAATTGCCTCAATAGGGGCAAGTCCAATGAGCATTAATAATGGTGTTAATATAAACCCTCCACCGATGCCAAAAAAACCTGACAACACACTAATTAAGGCACCTAGTAGAAAAAACAATATCAATTCCACAATTCCATCACCTTTCTATCAAACAACCATCACCATCATACCCCATAGTAATGAAAAGAAAAAGTGCACATATAATTTCTAAAGGACAAACCACGTAATCTTAAAAAGGGGTTTTCATATATGCAAGAAATTTTACATTTACTTAAAGAATGGTTATTGGAATATGGTGTGTTTGGACTTTTTTTCGTTTCGTTCGCTGACTCTTCTTTCTTCCCCATTCCTCCTGATTTACTTTTGATTCCAATGGGACTAGCAGACAGTGATCATGTGTATTGGTACGCTTTTCTCACTACTTTCGCTTCTGTTATCGGTGCAATCTTTGGCTGGTATATCGGATTACGAGTTGGCAGGCCTGTCCTACGAGCACTTTTTAAAGAGCAACAAATCATGAAAGTAGAACTGTACTTTCAAAAGCTTGGTCCATTGGCCATTCTGATATCTGCCTTTACACCCTTACCGTTTAAGATATTTACGATTTTATCTGGCATCTCAAAAATGAAAATACAGACCGTTGTATTATGGGCAACGATTGGAAGAGGCGCAAGGTTTTATTTTGAAGCTTTTCTCATCCATCAATTAGGCAATAAAGCTGTACCTTTCATAAAAGACCACTTTACGGCATTGACCATTTATATGGCTATATTCATTATTATTATCTTCATCACAACACACTATATCAAAAACAGATTAAATTAATTCCTTAATTATAATTATTATAATTAAGTATTGATTTTAATTTTAAATCAGTTATAATATAGTTAAGACAAAACATTCTTGAGGAGATGACTAAATAATGATTACATTAGATACGAAATTAAACGCTGCCCTAAATACACAAGTTGCTAACTGGAGCCTACTTTATACGAAGTTGCATCGCTATCACTGGTATGTAACAGGTCCACACTTTTTTACACTACATGAAAAATTTGAAGAGTTATATAATGAGGCAGCTGAGGTAGTCGATGAAATGGCTGAACGCATTCTTACAATCGGTGGCAAACCAGTTGCGTCAATGAAAGAATATCTTGAGGTAGCTACACTAAAAGAAAACCTTGATGAAAAATCAGCAGAAAAAATGGTTGAGAACTTAATCAGTGATTATCAACAGTTACGTGCTGAATTAAAAGAGATTACAAAGCTGGCAGATGAAGAAGAGGAACCAGCAGTTGAAGATTATGCAGTTGGCTTAATTAATTCTTTAGATAAACATATTTGGATGCTTAATGCCTATCTAGGCTAAGTACAATAGAAATAAAAAAGAAGCGAGCGAAATAGACTAATAGTTTTTCAGTCTATTCACAATCGCTTCTTTTTTATTTAGCTGTTCCCCCTTATAATAAACATAAGACAATCAACGACTGTTTAAAGGAGGCAACAAATGTTCAACAATGTCATTCAATCAGAAGAAGAATTAGAAGCTCTATTCACGCCCCCAAGTAAAGGAGCTGCTAATAAGGTCATATCTATAATCGATGAACATTGCAAAGACTTTCTTGCTCGTTCACCGTTTCTTTTTTTAGCAACAACGAATAAAGACGGGCAATGTGATAACTCACCACGTGGAGATTATCCTGGGTTCGTACAAGTGTTAGATGAGAAGCATCTAGTTATACCTGATAGACCAGGTAACAGGAGATTAGACAGTATGCACAACATCTTAAGCAACCCACAAGTTGGTCTATTATTTATCATTCCTGGTCTAAATGAAACATTAAGAATTAACGGAAAAGCTTCGATTATTCAAGATGAAGACATCCTAGCTAAAATGGCCGATAAAGGAAAGGCACCTCTCTTAGGGATCGCTGTTGAAGTTGAAGAATGTTTCCTCCATTGCGCTAACTCATTTAACCGAGCGGGAATTTGGAAGCCTGAAACTTGGCTCGAAAAAGAGTCCCTTCCTTCACCCGCGAAAATGTTCGCTGCACATATTGCTACAAATGTCATAGAAAAAGTATAGATCCCTATGACTCACGATTGTTTTAATAGGCTTATAGGTTCCTTCTGAAAGATCTTTTAGGAGGAATCTCAAACCTTTTCAACTTCATCCCAAGTGTATATTTACAATTTCAACTTCATCCCCTCATGCGTTGCTTTAAACCCTATTTTCTCATAAAAATGTTTCGCCTGAGATCGTTGCTTATCTGTTGTTAACTGTACAAGTCGCACCCCTTTTGCTTTCGCTCTCACTATCGCTTCTTTTATTAGGGCTTCACCAAAACCTTCTCCCCTACATTCACTTGCTATCCGCACACCTTCAATGATTGCTCTCCAAGCACCACGATGAGTTAAATAAGGGATATAAGTCAGTTGACAAACACCTACAACATTCTCATCCCATTCTGCTACAATTAATTCATTATGGCTATCTCCACTAATAGCTTCAAACGCTTCTTCATAATCCTGATGTAGGGGGCTGGACACATCTTCTCGACTTGTTCCTAACACATCATCTGCTAATAATTGAACAATCCTTTCTAAATCCTCTCTTTTTGCCTCTCTAAAGATCATCATAACCATCACCTCCTCTCTTATCTTACTTTCCTCACCTTCGCTTTAAAATGACAAATAATCTAAGACTTACCATTCAATTTGATTATCAATTGACATAAAACCTTTTGGTGTTATATTATCAAAATTATAGAACCATAAGGTGTCATATAACTAAGGGGGATATGAAATGAATACAATAAAGGATATTCAACAATCTATCATTTTAAATGCACCAATAAATAAAGTATGGCAACATGTTGCAACTAGTGAGGGAATCGCAGAATGGTTTATGCCTAATAACTTTCAAGCAACAGAGGGATTCACATTTGAAATACAGTCTCCGTTTGGCCCTTCTCCTTGCCAAGTACTAGAAATCGATGAGCCAAATAAATTATCTTTCTCTTGGGATACTGACGGATGGGTTGTCACCTTTTTATTAGAAGAAGTAGACAATAGAACAAAATTCACACTCATTCATAGTGGTTGGAAAGAAGCGAATACAATTCTTACTAAACCAAATGAAAAAAGCGAAATTATTCGTGAACGTATGAATAATGGATGGGAAGCCATCGTGCAAAAACGTTTAATGATGGCAATAGAGCAATCATGACAGCAATTAAGCACGACGTTTTTCAGGCAATTGCTGACCCTACTAGAAGACATGTTCTCCAGCTACTTTCAAAAGAAGAACTATCTATCGCTGCAATCAGTGCTTATTTTCCAATCAGTCGCACGGCGGTAGTCAAACATCTGCATATTCTCTCTGATGCCAACTTAGTGAAGAGCCACAGGAAAGGCAGAGAAAACATCTATCATATTAATCCAGAACCTTTAACAGAAGTAAGCCAGTGGCTGCATTATTATGAACAATTCTGGAATAACAAACTCACTAAATTAAAGTTTATTGTCGAGAATGATAAAGAAGAGTAGTCGTGTTAACGAAGCGAAAATAGGTATAATCAACTAAATTTCATGATATAATGAACCAAACACATTGGAAAGGTTGGTTTTTAAAATGAACAACCAACAAATCGCTTCTATTCCGCGTCCTCTCGTTAAAACGAATCAATGGGTTATCGTCCTAAGTGTAATTGCGACACTGATAACTGGGCAATTCTTCATTTTACTTATTCCCTTACTTGCTGGATTGATTGGCTTACTAACAGGGAATAATCCAGTGATGGTGATAGCTAAAAAGTTTCTCAAAAAACCTTTATCCTCTTATATACCTGAAGATAAAGCGCAACAACAATTTAATCAGTTAATTGCTGTAGTATGTTTAAGTATTGCATTCATTAGCTCTATCATTGGGTGGACAATACTATCTTACTCTTTCGCCATTATTGTCGGATTAGCAGCAACCATTGCTCTTTGTGGCTTTTGTATTGGCTGTTTTATTCACTTTCAGTACAATCAGTATAAATATAGACGCTCTTTGCGTTCGTAAAATAAAAAGCGAGGTCAATATGAGACCCCGCTTTTTTTCTATATTGATTACATTGCAGTTAATCCACCATCAACGATGAATTCAGAACCTGTTGAATAGCTTGATTCATCTGATGCTAAATATAATACTAGGTTAGAAACCTCTTCAGGTTTTGCCATGCGTTTAAGTGGAATATGTTTAGAGAATTCTTCTACTTGTGCTTTCGTATCCTCTTGAATAATCATTGGTGTTTCAATTACTCCAGGATGTACAGAGTTTACACGAATGCCATAGTGAGAGCATTCCATTGCTGCGGCTTTTGTAATCCCACGAACAGCGAATTTCGTATCTGTATAACCGACTGCCCCGGCAACAATACCATTCATAGATGAAATGTTAACGATCGAGCCACCTTCTGCTTTTTGCATGGAAGGAATAACCGCTTTCATCCCTAAGAAAACAGATACTTGGTTAATATCTAGAATACGACGATATTCTTCTTCCGTTGTTTCAAGTAATGATTTAGACATTGTAATACCCGCATTATTTACTAACACATTAACAGGACCGAATACTTCCTCAGCTTTAGCTACAACTGTTGCCCAGTCTTTTTCGGTTGTTACGTTTTGTTTAACGAATAAAGCATTTTCACCTAATTCCTTTGCAACAGCCTCACCTTTTTCTGTGTTTAAATCAGTAATCACTACTTTTGCCCCTTCTTCAATAAATAGACGCGCATGAGCCGCACCCATCCCTTGAGCCGCACCAGTAATAATTGCTACTTTTCCTTCTAATCTTGCCATGTATAATTCCTCCTCTAATCTATCAAAAGTTATTCATGAAACCAGGATAATTGTCACTATTTTTATACTACATATGTAAATTAACAGAATTCTAATCAGTTGTCAAAATAAATGTTTCGAGTATGAAAATAATATTTGCTTAACGCTCTATTTTTCATGTTATACTCTTTATTAAGACACAGTATGAAAGGTGGTAGTCATGGTGGTAAAAGAAGACCGTCGAGTCGTGCGAACACGTACGAATTTAAAAAGTGCCATGTTAAAGCTGTTATCCGAAAAAGACTTTAAAGAGATCTCAATAACAGAAATATCTAAAGTGGCCAATTGTAATCGTGTGACATTTTACTCGCATTATAAAGATAGCTCTCATTTATTAGAAGATATATTTCAAGACTACCTAGAACAACTCGCTCAATATTTCCGTGATAGCTTTAAAGGAAAAAAAAGCTTCTTATTATCTGACCCAACACGTAATGTCCCCATCTTCGAATACGTACAAAAAAATCAATTCGTCTTCTCCCTAATGTTGATTGGCGAAGTGATACCAGGTTCACAAAACCATTTTTGTGAAACCATTACTAGCATTAGTCGCAGTGAGTTACAATTAAAAGAAGAAGTATGGTTTGATATAGAAGCGATTAATTTCTATGAAACCTACGCCCTTTTAGGACTATTTATCTTTTGGATAAAAGAAGACTTTCAAACAACTCCCGAGGAAATGGCTCAAAGACTTTCTTTCCTTCACTCAACCAGCTTGGGAGAGGCCATTGTTAAATAAAATGAACACTTAAGCTATACATAGATTTGTCTATTAAATTGAAATCATTCTACATTGATATGTTCATACCAACTATATTTCTCGTTAATTAAGCTTTGGGTGATGCAACAATTGTTGCCCACCCTATCTTTCTTTAGTTGTGACTGTTTAACAAACTGTGAAAATAGGGATTTTTTAATACAAGACCTTTTAGAGTCTTTCTACTCTTAATGTACGAACAAAACCTTTTTGCTCTGCTATCCTTGGTATTTCCGCTATCGTTGTAACAGCAAATCCCATCAAAAAGGATATACTTAAAACAAAAAAGAAGCATCTTTTTAAGAATGCTTCTTTTTCTATAGGATAATCGCTTACTCTAACAGCAGATTATTTTAATTCAGCTAATACTTCTTCGATTTTAGCAAGCTCAGATTGTAAGCCGCCGCCACTTAAGTACCAAAGAGCACCATCAAGGTAGATCACACGATCATTTTGGTACGCTTGTGTTTTCTTAATAATATCGTTTTCAAGATCTTTTTCGATATTAGAATTGCCATCTACAGCCGCTGTACGGTCGATAACAAATAATACTTCTGGATCAAATTCTAGAATCGCTTCAAAACCGAAGTTTGAACCGTGAGATGAAGATTCGATATCTTGTGTAACTGGTTTGAAGCCGTAAACATCATAGATATAACCAAAACGAGAGTTTTCAGCAAATCCAGAAAGTTTTCCTTCATTATACATAGTCACTAATGAAGTTTCATAGTTGCCAGCTAACTCGTTAATTTCTTCAAGTGCTGTATCGTATTTTGCAAGATATTCTTCTGCTTCTTTTTCTTTATCAAACATTTTTGCAGCTACGTCAACAGAATTTTGGAATGTATCCCAATAAGCATCTTCGCTAGTACCTACAAATACAACTGGTGCAATTTCTTTTAATTCTTCATAAAATGCTGATTGACGACCAGAAATAAAGATAACGTCTGGATCAAGTTCAGCAATATCTTCTAAAAGAGGACCTTTTAAAGAACCAACATTTGTATACTCATCAGATGCATATGCCTCTAAGTGAGATGGCAAAGTAGACTCTTGAGGTAAACCAACTACCCCTTCAACTCCAAGTGCATCTAGTGTATCTAAGAAACCGTAGTCAAAAACAACAATTTTTTCAGGCATGCTTTCAAATTCTACATCTTCAAAGTTAACTGTTGTTCCGGCATCACGACTTTCAGTTGAAGCAACAGTCGGAGACACAGTCATTGGATAAGCAGAACCTTCCGCTGCATTATTTTCTGTTTGTTTATCTTCTGAGTTGCCTGCATCTTCAGCAGTATCGTCATTGGAACCACATGCAGCAAGCATTAAAACAAGCGCTAGAAAAAGACTAGCTAACTTCCATTTCTTCATATGTATGACCTCTCCCTATTGTATAATCTCTTATTAGCAATGATAATCATTATCACTGATAACAATAATCATTATAGATTGATTTAGACAAATCGTCAATACCATTTGCATAATTATTTTGAATTTTTTTAGAAAAATATTCTATAATTGGAAATTAATTATTTTACTGACTGTTTATTTCACCTATCGAAACACTTGCCAAATTTAGATTTTTAACGTTTGCTAAAAAAGAAGCATAAATTAAGATGTTTTAATAAAAGAAGCATAAAAATGAATAAATATGCATTTAAAGTTATGATAATTCCTTATAAAAAGGGGTGATAGTAACCCTTCCTATAAGGAATCTCTTTAAGAAATTTGCGAATTAAAATATACACATATACGGCAACCATCTTGCTCTTGAATAGGAATATCCATATCATAAATTTCTCGCAATGCGACCGAATTAATAATCTCTTCAGTCGGTCCATTCTTTACTACTTTGCCGTCTTTTAATGCGACAATCCGATCGGAATAAACAGAAGCAAAATTAATATCATGCAATACAATGACGACGGTTTTTCCAAGATCGTCAACTAATTTACGGAGAATCTTCATAATTTGGACAGAGTGCTTCATATCCAAGTTATTTAACGGTTCATCAAGTAAGACATAATCGGTATCTTGTGCAATAACCATAGCAATAAAAGCTCGCTGCTTTTGTCCCCCTGATAACTCGTCTAAAAACTTATCTTCCATATCTGAAAGGTTCATATATTCAATTGCCTGATCAACAAATTTCTTATCAGCGTCATTTAATCTACCCTTAGAGTATGGATACCTTCCAAACTCTACAAGATCTCTCACTGTTAACCTGACATTAATGTGATTCGCTTGTTTTAAAATCGATACGCGTTTCGCAAATTCATTGGACTTCCATTTCGTTACATCATTTTGATCAAGCAATACCTCTCCTGTATCTGCTTCTAACAATCTACTAACCATCGATAGAAGTGTAGATTTCCCTGCACCATTTGGTCCGATAAAAGAAGTAATGGTCCCTGGCTCAATTGCGACTGTAACGTCTTCAACAACAGGCTTTTTATTAAAACGCTTCGTTAATCCTTTTATTTCAATCATCCGGCTGACCTACTTTCTTTTAATAATAGATAGATGAAGTAAATACCACCAATAAAGTTAATGATAACACTTAATGTTGTTTTTAATTCAAATACATGCTCAACTAGGAATTGTCCACCGACTAAAGCTATGATACTAATTAAACTAGCACCAAGAATGAGCGTAGAGTGCTTATATGACGAGAGAAATTGATAGGACAGGTTAGCAACAATCAGCCCAAAGAATGTAATTGGCCCAACTAACGCAGTAGAAGTGGCAATCAAGACTGATGATAGAATTAGTACATTCATAACCATACGATCATAGTTAATCCCCAGGTTAATCGCATTTTCACGCCCAAGCGACATAACATCCAATTTATCCATGATGAAATATCCGTATATAAAAGCAAGTAACAATATGCCAAAAGCAATCATTAGTAAATCAGCTTTTACATTTGTAAAACTTGCAAATAACTTGCTTTGTAAACTTAAATATTCAACGGGATCGATCATTACTTGTAAGAATGTCACCAAGCTGCCAAGCAGCGTACCAATAATCATCCCAATTAATAAAAGTAAGTAAATCGGGTGTTTATCTGCTCTGAATAAGAAGCGGTATAACAACAATGCAAAAATGACCATGGCACATATAGCTGCACCAAAATTTAAATATTTGTTTAATACCCATATCGACATCGAACCCGCGAAGAAGTAAATCATCGTCTGAACTACTTCATACATAGAATCGATCCCCATCACAGAAGGTGTTAAGATTCTATTGTTAGTAATTGTTTGGAATACAACTGTAGAATAAGCAATCGCAACTCCGGTAACCACCATAGCTGCCACACGAATCATACGCCTTGGGAAAGCATAATCAAACCCACCTTTTATATCGTAAAAACCATACAGTACTATACAAACGATAGATATGACCGCCAAAACGATTAATTTGGTACTATTTTTTCGCATATGCTCTCCCCCTAAATAACATAATTAAGAAGATGACACTACCGATTACCGCAACTGTTACGTTCACCGGTATCTCATAAGGGTGGATCACAATGCGCCCAATAATATCACAAATTAATAAGAACACAACGCCTAAAAGAGCCGTATGTGGAATCGTTTTTCGGAGATTATCTCCCATATACAGAGACACGATATTAGGTACAATTAAGCCTAAGAACGGAATGACACCGACGGTTAGTACAACAGTCGTAGCAATGATAGCAACAAGGATGAGACCAATATTTAAAACCCACTTATAGCTCAATCCTAAATTTTTCGCAAATTCTTCTCCCATACCTGCAACGGTAAATTTATTAGCATATAAATAAGCCAAAATGAATACTGGGATACTTACATATAAAAGTTCATATCGGCCCGAGATTACTAAAGTAAAACTCCCCATTAACCATGAAGATATATTTTGCAGGATATCAGCTTCATACGCAAAGAAAGTGGTAATAGAAGACAAAATATTCCCGTACATTATTCCAATAAGAGGAACAAATATAACATCTTTAAATTTGATACGATCAAGTATTTGCATAAATACCATCGTACCGACAAGCGCAAAGGCAAAACTAAAAAGAACTTGCTGGGTATACGTTACGTTTGTAAAAAATAGCATGGAAATCATAATACCTAGCTTAGCAGCATCTAACGTTCCCGCGGTTGTCGGAGAAACAAATTTATTCCTGCTCAAACTTTGCATAATCAAACCAGCAATACTCATTCCTGCACCAGCTAAAATAATCGCTATTAATCTAGGTACACGACTAATCAGGAAAATTTGTGTTTCATCAGACTCCCAATCTAGCAAATCCATTGGTTTAATATCAATCGCACCGATAAATAGTGATATAAATGACAGGACTATAGCTGCACAGATTAACATCCATATTCTCATATGTAAACCTCATTATCTGTTTATTCTCATCATGACAACTGAAAATGATTATCAATCTAAGTCCATTTATCATTATATAGTATAAAAAACCCTAAAACAACAGCGAATTCCTCTAGATAGAAAGAAAAGTTAGACAATTTCAATCTAAAAAGGAGAATATATTTTGTGCCATCAAAGTTACTTTTGGCATCTTTAGTACCATTATGTTTTACAAAAGATGGATTGATTGCGGTAAAGGCTCCGGTCTTATGGGGCATGGGGAAGTGTGCACTTTGACTCAGGGGATTCTTATACTTTAGAGGTAGACTTTCGATTTTCTCTTCATGCTTGACCTGATTCCTCACTTTCATTTCGGAGCTAATTCAACCGCTTTTGCAAATCCGAATTGGCTATTTCTCAGCAAAGACGGTTTTACCGTATCCTTGTCATCGACTCACATTTCTTCACGTTTCTATACGCGAAGAATGCAGTAATTGCCTGCTCCCATCCTCAAATCGTACAGCAATACTGATATCGCCGACTTAAACAAAAAAAGCTCTGAACACAATGGTTATTCAGAGCCTAATTTGCTATAACAACTATATTATATACCTCTTAATCGCCATTCCTATTTCACTAATAAGCTGTTTACCAATCATTTGATTAGGTAAATTAGCTGTTAAAACAGCGGCAAGAACATACTTATTTTCATGACAGAAGTAAGCACAATCATGTTGAACACCTTGTAGCGAGCCACTTTTACTTCCGTAACTAATATTTGGATGGCTCTCTTCCTCTAATTCTGCCGTTAATAATGTGAATTGTTGTTTCGCCATTATACTCTCCATGAGCATGTAGCTATCTTTTATCCATCGCCCTTTGTCTTTCATTACTCTTAGCAATTGCACCATATCGTAAGCACTTGTTAGATTATTCACTCCTCTTTCAATCGCTTGAAAGTCCATCATTTTTCTGTTTAAACATGTTTGTTCTAAATTTAAGCTTTTAATCAAACGATTGATTGTATCCATCTCCAAGCGATCAATGATCCAATTTGTTGCACTATTATCAGAGACAATCATCATTAATGTAAGGATATCTTTCCATGTAAAGGAAGGATTGGGAGATAGAGCTGATAAAACCCCTGCCCCTCCAACAGAAAGACCACCCTTTACTTCTTCTTCTAAGTGTAAACGACCTTTTTCCACTTCACGTAATGCTGTTAATAAAATGGGCACTTTTATTAGGCTTGCTGACGAAAACACTTGATGGGAATTGACTGATAAAATACCTTCGTCGGTTTCTATATGTACAGCTGCATCTAGACAATGTTGCTGCAACAACTCATTAACAGCTTGTTTCATTACCTCCAATTTACTCATGATTCCCTCGATGCAGCTGCTTGCTTACCATTCTTACCGTCTTGCAGGTCTTCATTATATAAGTGGCAAGCAACAAAATGTTTATCATCAACCTCTTGCCAAACAGGAGCTTGTGTCGCGCACACTTCCATAGCATGTGGACACCTCGTCCGAAACACACAGCCACTTGGTGGATTGACTGGACTTGGCAACTCTCCTTTTAAAATAATTCGTTCCCGTCTATCTTCTACATCAGGATCAGGTATGGGGATTGCTGATAGTAGTGCTTGTGTATATGGGTGTAAGGGTTTCTGATAAAGGTTTTCACTTGAAGTTAACTCTACTAAATGTCCTAAATACATAACGCCTATTCGGTCACTAATATGCTTAACCATGGACAAATCATGGGCGATAAAAAGGTAGGTTAAGCCTTTTTTCTTTTGTAAATCTTTTAATAGATTCACAACTTGCGCTTGAACAGATACATCTAATGCAGAGATAGGTTCATCAGCAATAATAAATTCTGGATCCAACGAGAGTGCTCTAGCAATACCAATCCTTTGTCTTTGCCCCCCGCTAAATTCATGAGGGTAGCGGTTTGCATGATCCCGATTTAACCCGACATCCTCCAGTAATTGATATACCCGTTCTAGACGTTCTTTTTTATTTTGATAAAGTCCTTGGACTTCCATCGGTTCAGAAATAATCTCTTGTACAGTTGAGCGAGGATTTAATGAAGCATATGGATCTTGGAAAATCATTTGCATTTTGCGATGGAATTGAAATTTTTCTTTTTCATTCATTTCATGAATATTTTTACCATCATATAAAACATCTCCAGCCGTACGATCATATAAGCCAATGATTGTTCTGCCTGCAGTCGATTTACCGCAACCTGACTCGCCTACAATCCCAAAAGTTTCTCCTTTTTTAATGTCAAAAGAAACCCCATCAACAGCTTTTAAAACGCGGTCTTTCCCTAAATGAAAATGCTTCTTTAATTGTTGGACTGATAAAATCGTTTCAGCTTGCATGTGAATCTTCCCCTTTTTTCCAGAAACGCCTTGCTGCCATTAGTTCTTTCTCGTATACCGTCCCAGCGAGTGGGATTATCTCAACATTCTTTCCCGTCTTTGGTGAATGCAGTAATTTACCATCCCCATAATAAATACCGACATGATGCAGCGCTCCTTTACCTTCTTCATAAGCGAAGAATAAAAGATCCCCTCGTTGTAGGGAATCAAGTGAAACTTCTTCTCCTTCAACAGACTGATCATGTGCATCTCTTGGTATGATGACACCATTCGCTTTACACGCAGTATAACTTAATCCAGAGCAATCATAACCGTAGCTACTCATCCCACCCCAAAAATATGGTAAATCAAGAAATTGTTCAGCTGATTCAACCACTTTCTCACCATCTTTCACCGACCAATCGGATCTAGATGAAAAAATCTCAACGTCACTCCGCTGTAAAGCACCTTCTCCGTCAGGTGTTTGTACAGTAACCAACTCACCTTTTTCTGAAATTAATGGTAAGACCGTTAAGTAACTTAGAGTGAGGATTTCATTTGTTTTAGTTAAATTGGCTTTTTTCACAGTGACCACAGCAATCGGTCCTTGCATGACATCCCAGCTTTCACAAGCCGTCATTTGACATTTCGGTACCCAACCAGGGTAACCAACACTATTTTTGGAAGAAGGTTGAGTAGGTACAACCACATGAAACCATTCATTTGTCTCTTCTATCACGACGACTTCTTCACCATATAAAAGTTGTGATTGTACGAGATTGGCATTACATAGTTCTAAAGCTGTCTCGTAATCTAGTGATGCAATCCAAGCATTAAGGTCAGGATTTTGCTTGATACCTTGCTCATCTATTGCTCTAGGAGATTGGGCAGACGTCCATAACGTAGCAACAGGGACATTCGTAATCCATTTATTTACCAAGAGAAACCCCTCCTTTAATATCTACATCTATTATGCCTAACCCCGATTCGTTCGGAAATGTGATCTTTTTGCTTCTATATTGAATACCACCATCAACGATATCTTTCGCCATCATTAAAGGAGCATCAAAGTCAAATCGCGTAATATTTCTTTTACTTGCAGCAAAATGAGCGGCAGCAGTAATACCTACTTTCGTTTCGATCATGCTACCAACCATACATTCTATCCCGCTTGCTTCTGCCAATTGATTGATCATCTGGGCCTGATAAATCCCACCAGCCTTCATCAGCTTAATATTAATGAGATCTGCGCTACGGTTTTTAACGACTTCCAACGCCTGCTTCGGTGTAAAAATACTTTCATCGGCCATGATTAATGTATCAACATGATCCGTTACTTGTTTTAAGCCGTCGATATCCCAAGCTTTCACTGGCTGCTCAACTAACTCAATGCCTAAATCTAAATCTTCCAATTTTCGTATCGCAAAAATGGCTTCCTTCTTGCCCCATCCTTGATTAGCATCTAGTCTTAACTTAATTTTATTACCAATTCTACGGCGTACCTCTTTAATACGCTCGATATCAGTTGCAATACTATCTTTCCCTACCTTGATTTTTAATACATCAAACCCTTGTTGCACATAGTTTACCGCATCTTCCCCCATTTCTTCGGGGCCATTTACACTTACTGTATAATCGGTTTCTATTTCATGCGTATATCCACCTAAAAATTGATAGAGTGGTAGCTTACATAATTGTGATAAACAATCATAAATAGCCATATCGATTGCTGCCTTCGCACTTGCATTACCAACTATTGCCGTTTGAACTATTGAAAGCATTTGTTCATATTGGGAAAAATCCGTATTCATTAGATTCGGAGCCATCACTTCGTTAATAGCCGCTTCAATACTCCCCATCGTATCACCTGTAATGACAGCTGTAGGCGGCGCTTCTCCCCAACCAACAATTCCGTTATCACAAATTATTTTGATAATGACACTATCCGCTGTATTTACTGTGCGCAGCGCGGTTTTAAATGGCTTTATGAGTGGTATAGCTACGCGATGTGTCTCAATTCTTTTGATTTTCATATTTGACATCCACCTTTATAAGACTCCATGTTCAATCGTTAAATCTTGTGTCTCGGCATTAAGCTTTGCAGGTACACCAAGTGGTAAAGAAAAATGCGGTGTACAATGACCAATCATGAAGCCTTTCACAGCTGGCTTTCCGATAAGTTTAAAATAGTAATCTAACACTTCATCTAGTGATAATGATTGTTCTCTTTCAGGCTTACAATTCTTAAAATTCCCAATGACGAACCCTGCTGCTTGTTGGAGCTTCCCAGCCATATATAGTTGATTCAACATGCGGTCAATCGATCTCGGCTCCTCATGAACATCTTCGATTAAGATAATTTTATCCTTCGTATCAATCTCAAATGCAGTTCCTATTGTGCTAGTGAGCAAACACAGATTACCTCCGACAATGTCACCTTCTGCTACTCCTGAAACAATTGTCTCAAGATTCCCTAATGTTTTAGGATATACCCTACCTTCTGGTTCCATTATTTGCTTCATAAAAGTCTTCGATAACGTTTGATCCTCTTGCACTGAGCCGATATCTGAAGCTAGCATCGGTCCATGAAAAGTAACTAACCCCGTCTGTTGTCGAATAGCTGTATGTAGAAAAGTAATATCACTATAGCCCCAAAAAACCTTTGGATTTTCAGCAATCATTTTATAATCAATATCATCAGCAATTCTAGCTGTTCCATAGCCACCTCCTGCACAGATAATGGCTTTGACTTCCTTATCAGCAAACATCATATGTAAATCTTTTAATCTATTCTCATTCGGCCCAGCTAAATAACCGTATTGTTCAAAGAGAGACTGGCCGAGCTTTATTTTCAATCCTAATTCTTTCTCCAAAAAAGCAAATGAACGTTTTAAGTTTTCTTGATTTGGTGGGCTTGCAGGTGCGATTACCCCGACTGTATCCCCCATGCGTAATCTAGCCGGTTTGATGATCATTTCCCCACATCCTTTTCATTGTCATTACTTCAATATATGCGTATGTGTATTCTGTTATTTCATCACTACCTAACATCACAAGCAATCTTTTAAGCGCGATTAGGCAAATCTAGACATCAATCTATTTATTTCTCAGGAAATATTGTCGAAATATAAGAGCTGTTCAGCTATCATTTCTTACTATATGTGAAGAGTGAACCCTCGAAAGGGCTCACCTCACCATTCAAACCTCATATCTTAATAAAATTATTTTTTATCTGCCCACTTCAATTCGATATAGCCAACTGGATGGCGAACAATACCAGTTATATCTTCATTCTGTAAATACACTTGATTGTAGAAGTGAATCGGCATGATCGGCATTTCTTCAAAAAGGATTTTCTCGGCTTCATACATCATTTCAAAACGTTTTTCTTCGTTTGCTTCGTTCTTAGCATCTTTAATCAATTTGTCATATTCTTCATTAGACCAACCTGTACGGTTCATTGAATGTCCTGTTTGGAAATTTTCTAGGAAGTTAATTGGATCAGCATAGTCAGCTAAGAAAGAACTTCTAGAGAATTGGAACTTAAGAGCTGTTTGTTCTTCTGAAAAGACATTCCATTCCATATTCGCCAATTTCACACTAACATCTAAGTTTTCTTTAAGCATTTGTTGGATCGCTTCTGCCATTTTTTTGTGATTCTCACTTGTGCTATAAGTTAACGTGACTTCAGGAAGTGTTTCATATCCTTCTTCTTCCATTCCTTTTGCTAAAAGAGCCTTCGCTTCCTCAAGATTAGTTTCTACCAGATTACCACTAGCTTCACGGAAATCCTTACCTGATGGATCTTTAAACCCTGGGGAAACAAATCCATATGCTGGCTCTTCACCATTTTTTGTAACGTAATCAACAATCTCTTGTTGATTGATTGCCATGACAAACGCCTTACGAATATTCACATTTTGGAATGGTTCCATCGTTACATTAAAACGGTAGAAATAATCTCCCGCCTGTTCGACCATTTGTGCAGAACCATCAGCAAATAATTCTTCGCTCAACTCCGCTGGAACAGCTGATGTATCAAGTTCACCAGTTTTATACATTTGATATTCTGTTGTTTCATCATCCACCATCGCCCAGTGAACCTTATCTAACTTCACATTAGTTGCATCCCAATAGTTCTCATTTTTCTCCATTACAAAGTGGCTATCATGCTGCCATTCTGTTAATTTGAAAGGTCCATTTGAAACATATGAATCAGCTTCTGCGAACCATTCTGGGTTTTCTTCAGCCACTTTTTCATTAATCGGGAAGAACGCCGGATTCGTGATAACGCTTAAGAAGTAAGCTTGTGGACTTGTTAATGTTACTTCAAATGTTTTTTCATCGACAGCCTTTACTTGAACATCATCTGCAGAACCATCGCCGTTATTAAAAGCTTCTCCACCTTCAATGAAATAACCTAAAAACGCGGCAGCCGAACCAGTATCTGGGTTTAGTAGCCTTTTCCACGCATAAACGAAATCGCCCGCTGTTACATCATCGCCATTAGACCATTTCGCATCGTCTCTTAAATGGAATGTATAAACTTTACCATCCTCAGAAACATCCCATTTCTCAGCAATTGCTGGAGCTGGTTGGTGATCTTCTCCTAATCTTGTTAAGCCTTCCATCAAGTTATTCAATGCCGACCAAGAGACACTATCAAAACCGATTGGCGGGTCAAAAGAGGTCGGTTCTTGGGCATTATTCATATACAATACTTTTTCTGCCGCCTCTTCTCCTCCTCCAGTTTCACCATCTGTTTCCTTCCCTGCCTCCTCATTCGCTGTACAAGCAGATAGAACAAGAGCGAAAACTAGTAATAATACAAGTGAGAATAGCTTCTTCATCATATTTCCCCCTTCATCTTTATAAAATTTTATATTTTCAGCTATTTCAGCTGATAAATATTAAGACTGCTTACTTGACCATCATTTTTAATTTTTGCGCCCTTTCATCTTGCAACCAACAATCCACTTTATGTGTATTGGAAAGTTTCTTTTCACGAGGAATGATCTTATCACATACTTCCATAGCAAAATCACATCTTGCTGTAAATGGACAACCAATTGGTGGTGAAAATAAATCAGGGGGTGAACCTAAAATAGGAACCAGTTCCCCGCCAATTAGATCGAGTCTCGGTACAGATTGCAACAACCCTTTCGTATAAGGATGCTGGGGCTGATAAAAAATTTCTCTCCTCGTGCCTTCCTCAACGATTTTACCAGCGTACATAACGGCAATGCGGTCAGCTACTTGGGCGACCACACCTAAATCATGTGTGATCAAAATAATGGATACATCAGTCTTCTTTTGTATTTCTTTAAATAAATCAAGTATTTGCGCTTGGATTGTTACATCCAAAGCTGTTGTTGGTTCATCAGCAATAAGAATTTCAGGCTCACACACCAGGGCGATGGCAATCATCAGCCTTTGTCTCATCCCCCCACTAAATTCATGAGGGTAGTTTTTCATACGCATATCTGCATCAGGAATACCGACAAGATTTAACATATCAAGTGCCCGTTTTCTTGCCTTTTCTTTTGTTGAACCATCATGTTGTATAATGCCTTCTATGAGCTGCTTTCCTACAGTCAATGTCGGGTTTAATGCCGTCATTGGATCTTGGAAAATCATTGAAATATCCTTCCCGCGTACAGTTCTCATTTCTTTTTCAGAAATATTCACGAGGTCTTTATTTTTAAATCGAATCGCACCAGACGCAATCTTTCCTGGTGGTGAGGGGATGAGCCTCATAATACTTTGTGAGGTCACACTTTTCCCACAACCCGACTCGCCAACAATGGCTAATGTTTCTCCCTTATTTAAGTCGAAGGTAACACCTCTTACTGCTTTTACTTCTCCGCCATACGTCTTAAACGTTACATGCAGATCTTCCACTTCAAGTATTTTCTCCATGATTGTTACCTCCTTAACTTAGGATCCAATGCGTCTTGTAAACCGTCACCTAACACATTAAATGAGAACATCGTTAAACTAATAAATAACGCTGGGAAGAATAGTCTCCACCAATCTCCAGTTAATATGGAAGTGAGTGCATCATTAGCCATCGATCCCCAACTAGCTAGTGGGGGTTGAATCCCTAACCCTAAGAAACTAAGAAAGGCTTCAGCGAAAATGGCTGATGGTACTGTTAAAGTCATCTGAACGATTATCGGTCCCATCGTATTCGGAAGTAAGTTTTTACGAATGATTCTCCCCGTTTTCGTACCAAAGGTTTTCGATGCCATTACAAATTCATAGTTTTTCACCTGAAGAACTTGCCCACGGACAATCCTGGCCATTCCTACCCAGCCTGTGATCGACAGGGCAAAAATAATGGTGAATAATCCTGGTCCCATGACCACACTTATTAAAATCACAACTAAAAGATAAGGAAGACCGTATAATACCTCTACAATCCGCATCATTACATTATCTGTGCGTCCACCCTTATAACCGGCAATGCCTCCATAAGCAACACCAATGGCAAAGTCAATAAGTGCTGCAGCAAGACCAACAAATAAGGAAACTTGGGCCCCTTCCCACACTCGAGTAAAGACATCTCTACCTAGTTCATCTGTGCCAAACCAAAATTCTGAAGATGGCGCTAAGTTTTGATTCGCCAGCATTTGTTCCGATCCATTATGAGGGGAAATCAACGGTCCTACAAAAGACATAATGGTTAAAAGAACAAGAAAAACGAGCCCTGACATAGCCAATTTATTCTTCAATAGCCTTTTCCATGCATCTTGCCAATAAGAAAGACTTGGTCTAACTACCGCTTCCGCTTTTCTTTCATCTTTTTCTTTCGGGGAAAACCAATCATCTGGAATATCTGTATATGTATCGTTCGTTTGCTTTTGTATCTCCATCAGTTCCCCTCCTTTTTATGAAGCTTAATTCTAGGGTCTAATATGCCGTAAGCAATGTCGACAAGGAATAACATGACGATTAATATCGAGCTGTAAAACACCGTAGTCCCCATAATGACTGGATAGTCACGCGTATTGATACTCTCAACGAAATACTTCCCCATGCCCGGGATAGCAAATATTTTCTCAATCACAAATGTACCTGTAAGAATACTGGCAGCTAATGTACCTAGCACGGTTACTACCGGTAAAAGCGCATTGCGCAGTGCATGTCTAAAAACGATTGTTACAGGCTTCAAACCTTTCGCTTTCGCTGTGCGAATATAGTCCTGAGTTAACACTTCTAGCATGCTGGATCTTGTAAGCCTAGCAATAATTGCCATCGGTCCAGTCGCAAGCGCTAGAGTCGGTAGCACCATATGCATTGGACTCGACCATGTTGCTACAGGAAAAATTGGAAGGTTAACTGCAAGTTGCTGAATTAGCATGGTTGCCATGACAAAATTCGGAATGGAAATACCTAAAACAGCTACAGTCATGGCTAAATAATCTATAAAGCCATTATGTCTAAGGGCGGCGATCACGCCGAGGGTAATCCCGGATATAACGGCCACTATGAGGGTTACCATCCCTAATTCAAAAGAAACAGGAAAGCCCCGACCGAGCATATCATTAACCGACTGCGCCGGCTTTTTAATCGAAGGTCCAAAATCAAAGGTAACGACAGATTGGATATAAGAAAAATACTGGACATATAGTGGTTCATCTAAATGATAGAATGCTTCTAAGTTCCTTTGAACAGCTTCACTTGTTGCACGTTCATTATTAAATGGCGAACCTGGTATAGCATGCATAAGAAAGAATGTAAGTGTGATGATTACCCATAAGGTGATGACCATCGCCCCGAGTCGTTTTCCAATGTACTTAAGCATAGACACACCTCCTTAGCAATATGATGTTCTCGAAGCTAATTCAGTCATGACAAGCATGGCACGATAAGCCTCTAAGATGTCTTTCGCTTGAAATTGCACCGTTGTTGTTCCCTCTTCCAAATGAGTTCCGGGCATTAATGCTGCCCACTCTGCTTGACCATAATTAGCAAACTCAATTTTAAGGAGCGGCTTATCTGGAGGCACAAGCGGCTTAACTCTTTCTTTATTCTCTATTGCTTGCACTGTCTTTTCTTTCAATAAAATCTCTGCTTTTGCTGGCGTAAGTGACTTCACTGCTGAACGGGTAATCGTTTCTTTCACTACCGCTGTCGTTATATGAGGAATTAAGCTTTCTGCTTCTTTCGCTGCTTGGTCATCACCAGCCACCATGATGACAGGGACACCATAGTATCCAGCTACATATGCATTGAACCCCAACTCACCAACAACAACATCGTTAATAAACATATTTCTCACATTAAAAAACATAGAATGCGACATTACGCCCTTCATGGAAGCGCGGGCATGATATCCGACAAAAATTGCTCCAGCATAAGATTCATCTAAGCCTTCTACCATTGAAAAGGGCTTTACATCCCCAGTAATCAAACTTGTATCTGGATGGAGATATTCAATCATTAAATTATTCATTTTCGAATGACTATCATTCACAAGCACCTCTTCACAACCTTGATTGAAGGCCTCTGTGATTACATAGTTCGCTTCATCAGTCATAATTCTCCGACCACGTTCATAGTTGTTTTTAGCTGAATCTACTTGAGTATAATCAGCAAGCCCTGTAATTCCTTCCATATCGACTGACACATATAATTTCATTTTGTCCCCTCCAGCTTATGATTCTCAGAAAATTGAAAATATTTTACAAATAAATATCATACCTTCATCATTAGAAATCAAAAAAATCCAACGACCAAGGCATAGTGAAATAAACCTTTAGTCGCTGGATTTTATCTGCGATAAACAGAAAAAGCAGCTATTTCATTTTAATTTGGTTATATTTAATAAGTGCATTGCGATACGCTACCATTATGGCTTTCTGCGATGATCCAAAATATCTCGTTTCGATTTCATTTAATAAGAAATCCGACTCCAACAAACTTTGCCCAACGAAAATAGATTGGATGAAAGCTGATGTTAAACCTATGGTTGAAGAGCATTCAGCATCGATAATCTTCCCAGAATCTTTCTCAACCACAAAGGCAATGAAAAAACCATTGTATTGTTGCATGATCGCATTGTTAGAAGAGGTTTTACTCTCTCCAATAATATAGAGGGTATTTGGCGGAAACATTTTTCTTCCTCCTAGCCAGTATGGATATTACAAGAGGTGCTTATGTAAAAACATAAACATTCATTGTAATGCATAAGACCCTTACTTAGAATTGTAAACCATTCGTCCTAGCTTTGACAATCAATTTTCAATATTTTTCGTAATATTTTTTTAATTTTGTCTTATTTATGTTAGATTATATAACATATGAAAGCGCCTTGTCTAGCAGGACTTTCCCCTCTACACTGCGCTCTCCGCCACCTTGAGCGAAAGTTTGGTTGCCTCCACCCTTACCTTTTATCTCAAGGAGTAACTTGCTACAAATTTCCTTCATGCTAAAGTCTACTTGTGTTCCACTTGCACAAATACATTGAAGCTTGTCTTCCGTTTCATTAATAAACACAATAAGATTATTCTCTTTCTCTGCTGTCATCCATTTGGCCATCCATTGCAATTCACTGATTGAACGATTAAGAAAAACCTTACCGACAACCAAGCAGTTATCGTTTGTCTTTGCTGTAGTCATTAATTGACGTGCTTCAAATTGCAAAAGTTGTTCTCCATTTACCTCTAATTGCTTTTGCAAGCTTTTCATATCCACTAAAAGCTTTTTAATTGTTTGTGCTACATCTTCCTCAGGTGCACTTAATAACTTGGTTGCTTCATTCAAAACTTTATTTTTTTGATGCAATTGCTGCAATACCCTTGCACCACAAACAAAGTAAATTCGCGTTTTCTTTTTATGTCTCTCTGTTCCGAGAATTTTAATCGCACTTACTTCACCAGTTGAAGAAGGGTGTGTACCACCACATCCATTATAGTCAAATGATGGAATAATCACTAAACGAATATGATGAGAGACCGTTGTTTCTTTTCGAAGTGGATACTTGTAAAGATCCTCTTTCTCTACCCATACTGTCTCTATTTCTCTATTTTCAAGAATGATTTGATTCGCTACATTTTCCACCCTTTCGAGTTCTTCATCCGTTACGTCTTCAATGTCTAAATCTATTGAAACAATTTCTTTGCCTAAATGAAAGCTAATCGTTTGATATTGAAACGTTTCAGCAAAGGCAGCTGAAAGAATATGCTGACCAGCATGCTGCTGCATATGATCAAAGCGACGGTCCCAGTTAATTTTACCATCGACTTTCTCCCCTTCGTCTAACAACTGCGCCAAATAATGCCTAATCTCACCCTCCTTTTCTTCAACATTCACTACCTCTACACCATTTAGCCATCCCTTATCAGCAGGTTGTCCACCACCGGTCGGGTAAAACGCAGTTTCTTCTAATACGACGTAGCTGCCTTCTGTATCTTTACCTACCTTAGAGATATTTGATGTAAATGTTTGTGTATAAGCATCATTATAAAATAGCTTTTTTGTGAAATTCATCTCTTTATTCCCCCGCCTTTTTTGCCAAATGTAAATATTGTTGCTGTATTTCATCAGGGACCATACTGCCACCTGTTCCCCATACGAGATGAGTTACCTTACTCATATTAGTGATACCAACTTGCTCAGAATACATTGATTGAAGGATTTTTTTCGGACCTAAGAACCCTGCTAAAGCTGAAGGCTCCAAGAAAATACCCTCCTCGTTTTTCAGAAAATGCATCATTTCATACAACTCACGGTCCGAAACAGTATATACACCACTTATCGCTTTTTCTAGCATATGACCAACTAATTGAGAGGGGCGTCCAACAGCGAGTCCATCCGCCTCTGTCTTCAGCTCTATTCCAATATCCTGTACCGAAATCTTCTCATGCAGGCCTGTTCGCAAACCTAATAACATGGCCGGTGCGTGTGTCGGTTCAGCAAAGAAACAATGTACATGCTCACCAAAAACTTGTTTTAAACCAAAGGTAATGCCCCCTGGCCCCCCTCCTACCCCACAAGGTAAGTAGACAAATAATGGATACTCTTGAGAGATGCTAATTTGCTTTTCTTCTAGCTGTTTCTTTAGACGAAAGGCAGCAACTGCATATCCAAGAAAAAGGTGTTCAGAATGCTCATCATCTATAAAATACATAGTCGGATCGCTCTCTGCTTGTCTTCTACCTTCAGCTACCGCCGCGCTAAAATCTGAAGTATGCTCGATGACCTGTACACCTTTTTGCTTCAATAATTCCTTCTTCCACTTCTTTGCCTCACTCGACATATGTACATATACGCGAAATCCAAGTTTTGCACCCATTATACCGATACTTAAACCAAGATTACCTGTAGAACCAACAGCTATACTATACTGTGAAAAAAATGCCTGCTGATTAAATAATTTGCTATAATCATCAGTAAGGTTAAGAATCCCTTCAGATAAAGCAAGGTGTTCTGCATGCTTTAATACTTCATATATCCCACCTCTAGCTTTAATAGATCCCGATATAGGAAGTTCATTATCTGCCTTTAGCAGTAAGTCTCCTTTGACATTTACATGTTTTTCCTTCATATTGAACAATGTGAGTAGAGGAGATTCAATGATACCCTTCTGCTTGCTTGTTTCAGGAAAAGCTTTAGCAATATATGGAGCAAATCTTTCTAAACGTCTTATAGCGTCTTCAACATGTACACTAGATAAAGGACCACGAATCGTAGAATCATATTGTTGATTCAACCATAGTACTGGTTCATATTTAACTAGCTTTTTAATAAGTGAATCATCTGCTAATAACTGTTGTATTTGATTATTTATCATATCCTATACACCTTCTTATCATTACGCTTTATCCTTATTTTGGCCGAACTACATTGGTTTTGTCGAGTGTAATTGTAAAATTGAGAAAGGAAGAACCCCCATGACTACATTTAAAAAAATGAATCTGCTGAGCCTATTTTATGCACTCATCGCTTATTTCCCCGTACAACTTTCAAGCAATGTTAATAGAATCAGTCGCTGGACAGGCATAAATGTCAGTATGGTTATCATTATTAGTAATACACTTATTCTGATCATCCTTCTCTTAGGTACTGCCTATATTTTTCATTTAACTACAAAATGGCTACACCATAAAAGAATAAGATATTTTACTAGCATTACTTGGATTCCTTTCTTTTCCATCATGATGCTTATCACTGCAATATTCTTACCGTTTTCAATGACAATCGAATCACCTAACCCAGTCACCAGTATCATTATTCTTATTTGTGTCATTCTCTATCCTATTTACATATTAATTGTTAATGGGTTCATAGCCATGACTCAATCATCTGAACAACCTTTAGTTGATAAAATGAAGTAAAGCTAATTCACTACAATTTAAGTAAATTTATTCACAAAGAGTTGTACACATCTTGTGTTACAGCCTTTTGTGATTGATTTTACTCCACTTAAAACTAGCCTCTCCATGGGGAGCTGGCGGCTGTTCCAAACAGTGAATATCTTTTTCAATTACTCAAAACTCTCCCTCCACTTTTTCAACAAACATATCACTTCTTAGCCAATTTTAAAAAAATCGAGAGTCTATCGGAATTGAGTCATGATATTTTAACGATATGGAGCACTTCTATCAACCTTTTGGAAGTGTATACATCAAGCAATAATTGTATTTCGTATTTCATTTCATTAGATTCCTTCACTTTTACTATTTCCACGAGATGCTAAAAAAACTGACTCTATATTGTCGTACGTATACGACAATCTGAGTCAGTTTTTTTATTGGTCGATATTTCTTAAATACACTTGCCAGTCTTTTATTCTTTCCCAATCACAAGCCTCTTGATTATATGATTGATCCTTTAACAAACATGTGACCTTTGTCTCTTTGAGTGTGTGCAATATTTGTGGTTTATCATCAACATAATAATCTAGCTGAAGCTCTTGAATGATATTCACTTTTTCGTGATCCTTCATTCCACAGAAAAAGTGACCTTCTTCAATTGGAAAACCGAATTGCTTCATCCAAGCTTTCGTTTGCTGGCAATAGTCCGCATTTCTTGCGGTAATATAAAAGACCTCATGCCCCATTGCCGCCAGCTTCTGTAAAAGCTCAAGTGCGCCAGGAAAAGCTTTGCAGTTCGTAAAGAAGATTTCCTCTTGATGTTGATTCCACATTTTGAAACCTTCATCATCAGTCAAATCATATAAAGAATGGATTTCAAGTGTGTTTAATTGTTGAAGTGCAGATGCTTCAATCTCCTTCTTTAATTTCCGATTATAAATACTTAATGCATGTCCTCTTAAATCGATTAAAGTATCATCAATATCAAAACCAAACCTCATCATTTCAGTCCTTTATTTGTTAGTAGGATATCCAACAAACTTAAAGTCTTTGCCAATCGGAGTCACCGTTACATGCTCTAATTCTACCGCTTCACTCATAAGAGCAACCCCTGTACCTTCTAAAAAGGTTGGTGCTTCTTTTCCACCAACTAACTTAGGCGCTAAATAAATTACTACTTTATCAATATAACCGTCCTCTAAAAAGGACGCACTGACATTGCCGCCGCCTTCAATCAGAACAGAAGAAATTTGCTCTTCTTTTAACATAGTCATTACTTCAGCGATAGTTACTTTTTCTGTTGCTGTATGAAAGAGACGAATGCCCTTCTCTTCTAGCTGCGCTTTCTTCTCTTGATCATAGTAGGAACCAGTAAAAACCCATGTTGGTGCTAATCCATCATTAACAAGCTGACTTTCCATAGGGATACGTAAAGTTGAATCTAACACAAGTCTAATGGGATTTCTACCATTTTGTATTCTAGACGTTAGAGCTGGGTCATCATGAAGCACTGTTCCAATTCCAACTAAAATCGCTTGATGGTTACTTCTTAACTGGTGTACATCTAATCTTGCTTCTTCTGAAGTAATCCACTTACTGCTAGCTGTATGTGTAGCAATTTTACCATCCAGTGAAATACCAGATTTCAGTGTAATGAAAGGACGATCAGCAGTTATATAATGATTAAATACCTCATTCATCTCTATTGCTGCTTGTTCACAAATACCAATAATTACTTCGATACCTGCTTTTTCTAATATCCTTACTCCATTCCCACTAACAATAGGATTGGGGTCTAATGAAGCGATAACGCATTTTTTTATCCCCGCTTGAACAAGGGCCTCCGCACAGGGACCCGTTCGTCCATGATGGGAACAAGGTTCCAAGGTGACATAAATCGTTGCCCCTTTCGCTTGATCCCCTGCCATATTGAGAGCATGAATTTCTGCATGTGGTTCACCTGCTTTCATATGCGCGCCGATACCCACAATCCGCTGGTTATTTACAATTACGGCACCTACAAGCGGATTGGGATCTGTTTGCCCCTTCATCGCTTTGGCATTTTGCAATGCTAACTCCATGTAAAATTGATCATTACTCATCTCTCGACACCCCTTCCGCCTGAAGATGTCCGGATTTTAACACCTTTGTTTGCAGATACTTTTCATTAAAATCAGAGATATCCCCCCATAGTGGTGTCCGACCTACTAATAAGGCTCCTGCATCTGTTAAAGCATCTAATTTCTTGGGATTATTCGTGATTAATGTAATAGGCTTTTTCCTCAATTGTTGTAATACAGTGATTGCTTCATCATATTTTCGAGAGTCATCCACAAAGCCAAGCTCTTCATTTGCCTCGACGGTATCATACCCATTTTCCTGCAGTACATAAGCCATCGCTTTACTAAATAACCCAATGCCTCTTCCCTCATGATTAGCTAAGTAAAACAATGCACCCGAACCATTTGCCACCATCATTTTCATAGATTGCTTAAGTTGGTATCCGCAATCACAACGCTTGCTGCCAAAAATATCCCCGGTATGACAAATCGAGTGGAAACGCACCAATGCATCTTCACTATCCTCAAAATCACCGTAAACAAGGACACTTGATTGCTGTGAATCAGCAAGATTAGCAGCAGATAAATGAGCGACAATCTTGCTCGTATCTTCCATCACTTCAGCACTATCTAACCAGCAATACCATTTAAAATGCACAGTTTCTCCATCTAGGTTTACAGGTAAGCGAATCGGCCCTACTAAATAAACAGAACGATCACCTCGATCAATTCTCTGAATCTTTTTTTCTAATATTTCAATTGCTTTTGTTTCTATGTTTATTTGATTCATTTATTTCTCCCCCTAAGACTCAGGCAGAGACAAACTGCTCTCTGTATGAAGCCTCCATCTTTTGTTGCTCTAATTGTAAAGATTCAATATCTGTTCTTCTATATCTTTCAAACTCATTTAAGCATGCAGCACTTGTATCGTTTGCAGCTAAAGCTTTAACTATCGTTGGATATAAAGTTTCTGCATCAATCAAGGCACTATTTAAGCCAAATGCGCCTGTTGGACTCATTGTATGAGCTGCGTCTCCCATTAGTACTAAGCCATCCTTAACCCAAGTTTGGCAACGACAACTTTGTACATTTAGTAAAATAAAATCCTGCCACGATTGAATATACTTTAACACAGATTGTTGTAAATCTGGAAATGCCTGAATTAACTTTTCTATATATGTTTCCACTGGTTGTTTCCTAATCTCTGCAAAAGCACCTTTATCTATATTCCATCCCACTTGAATATAAGAATTCGTTTGTGTAAATAGCGCTAGTTGATGATCGTTTACTAAGCCTTGTCGTATAACAGGTTGCCAATTTTGTGGTGCAGGGAATTTTGCCCAAAGTAAATCGTAATCGTGTTCAATTTTTTCAAATGGAATTTTAGCTAGCTTTCTAATCGTTGAATGCCTACCATCTGAACCAATAACAATGGAGGAGTGAATCATTATTTCTTCTCCATTTTTCCTTTTCGCTTTTACCCCTTTTACTTTCCCATCTGAGAGCATCAATTCAGTAGCCCTTGTACCTGTTAATAGGCGATAGGCGGAGAACTGTAAAGATTCTTTTAATAGAACTGATAATAAATGCTTTTGCGGTACATGGATGCCAACATGTCTTTCATCTGGAGCAGGTGTGACAGTTCTAAGAATTCTCCCGTTCTGCCAGTACTCTATTCCTTCCATCGGCAATACACCTAATTGTTTGACCTGATCAAACAATTGATATTTTTTAAGTACATTTTCACCTAAGTGATTTAAATGTTCACCTCTGAATTCTTTATCCATATTTTCATTACGTTCTAGCACGATGACATTGATGCCATTTTTCGCTAATAAATATCCCAATAATGCGCCGCCAGGTCCGGCACCAACAATACATACATCGTAGTTAACATCCATAAGGCTCACCTTTCTATTCAACGACTAACTTAATATTGTTTCCAGCGGGGTCACTCACCATATAACTGTCCGCTTGCCTTTCGACCTCTATATTCATCGCTTGAAGTCTTTCAACAGCCTGTTCAAGCTTATTTTTCGGGAAAACGAGCGTATAGAAAGCCATCCCAACACTATTAGCTGAAGGCGCTACAGCCATGGTTCCGTTCCAAATATTTAAGCCAATATGATGATGGTACTTCCCAGTAGAAATAAACAATGCTTGATTACCATAATGAGTAACTACTTCAAAGCCTAGACCCTCACAATAAAAAGTTTTTGCTTCTTCTATATTATTTACATGTAAATGAATATGTCCCATAATTGTTTCATTCGGCATACCATTCCACTCATTACCGTCCCATTCACTCATAATACTTTGAACATCTAAGGCATTGGTGCCCATGACAACTTCTTCGCCCTTCCAATCCCAAGACGTTTTTGGGCGATCAGCATACATTTCAATCCCATTTCCGTCTGGGTCTGCTAAATAAAGGGCTTCACTCACATCATGATCAGACGCTCCTTGTAAAGGATAATTCACTTTAATAAAGTGGCGAATGATCTTAGCTAAGTCATTTCTTGTTGGAAGCAGGATGGCAAAATGATATAGCCCTGTTCTTCTCAGCTCTTTTTTCTGCAAACCTTCTGGCGCATGTAATTGCACTAAAGTTTGATTCCCATCAGCTGATAATGACACTTCATGCTTGCTTTGATACAATACTTGGAAACCTAATATATCTTGATAGAATCTTAGTGATGTTTGTAAATTTGTTACTTTAAGATCTATTTTCTGTGCGTAGATATTTGGCTCTGCATGAAACGTATTCATTTGCATTAACCCCTTTAATTGTCTTTTAGTTATGTTAGTTACTTTATGTAAGTAATTATATTTTTGTTAACTACTTGTGTCAAGTACAATAATCATGTATTGTTAAGATATAAGGAAATCATCGAATAGGGGTGACCATTTTGAATCAAGCACTGATATGTCCTCGATTCGAAAAAGCCATGAGTATCATGAGCCAACGTTGGACTGGTCTAGTAATCTATCAACTATTAGCAGGACCTAAACGCTTTTGTACATTAGAATCTTCAATGAGCATTAGCGGTAGAGTCTTGTCCGAAAGATTAAAGGACCTTGAACAACAAGGTATTGTTAAACGCGAGGTGTATCCGGAAACGCCCGTAAGAATAGAGTATTCGCTTACAGACAAAGGAATGGCCCTAGAGCCCGTTTTACGCGAAATAGAGAAGTGGTCTCAAGAATGGTTGCAAGCCGAATAAAGAACGACAATAAATCCCCATATACGTACTATGGGGACCTTTTTTTATGAGTGAGGTCTTTTGCCCACACTTCTCGCTACTTCCATAGCCGCTTATATGCGCATTTTATTCTTATCAGAGGCACCGTCCCTCTTTTCTCCCCTCCCCCAAAAAAATTTCCGGCACATTGGCCGGAAATTCATTCTTATTTTCTCTTTAAAAATAACGGGATAGACATAACTGCTGCTCCACCTATAAAAAAGAGCCAATTCTTATTAAACTTTCTGGTGCCCAAATTTTGTTTTACTATCTCTTCCTTTTCCTTACCCTTACTTGACCCAAGTCCTTTCACAAAAGTAAGTAGAATACTCATTCCTTCCCTTACCTCTGAATCCCTTAGCATAGATAGCATGGTCACTTCCTTTTTTTCCTTATCTGATTGTTGAACCTCTACCATGCGGGTAAGTGCAGTATTTATTTTATCAATCATCGGTTCCCATTCCTTTAAATCCATTTTTCCTAAGACTTCAAGGAGAAGGAACGAATTTTTAATTGATCCTGTAACTTCAGGATGCTCCATTGATAACAGGACACGATCAAGAATTTTGTCACTTTGTCCCAGCATACTTTCTACGATATGAAGGATGCCTTTTTCGTGGATTCTTTGTATTAAGTGTATAGAATCAATAATTGCTCGGCGGTTATTCACAATACTATCTTCCAGTTCCTTTAATTCCCTATTTCTCTGCTCTTCAGGCGACACTTCGATTTTTCGTATTACTGTTGTTGCTTTAGCCATGTCTCCTCCTCCTCTCTCTTACAAGATCTCCAGGGAAAATATAGTCGCTCCTCTGCCATTTCCCTTCCACATTCACACCTACTTGCGGTTGAGGTGTACCGAAGCGATGATTCTTCCGTGGTAATGGAGACTCTCCATCTTCTTCTATTACCTCAAGCTTTGCTGAAATCTCTTTATATGCAGGCGTATCTGTATCCTTATCTGTATGCGAACTAGTTAAATAGTTAATAGCGCCCTCTCCAGATGTATTCATTGGTAAATAGACCTGCTTACCTTTTACTCGATCAGTGACGAGGCAGCTTACCCTTACACTGCCATAGGGAGATGTTAACTTAACTTTCGTACCATCTCTAATCCCTCTTTCCGCTGCCAATTCGCCTGAAACCTCCAGAAAGACATTAGGTGTTTTACCGGAAATCGCTTTAGATTTGTAAGTCATATTCCCTTCATGAAAATGCTCTAGCAGTCGACCATTGTTGACATGGATATCATATTCTTCATTGAAAGTAAGCGGTTGTGTCCATTTCACTGGATGGAGAATAGCTTTTCCACCCGGTAGTGAAAATCCATCTGTGAATAAGAGTGGAGTATCCTTGCCATCTGCTGCTACTGGCCATTGTAGACTTTTATAGCCTTCTAACCGATCATAATTGACTCCAGCCATTAACGGGGTAAGAGATGCGGCTTCATCCATAATCTCACTTGGATGTTGATAGTTCCAATCTCCACCTAGTTGATTAGCAATAGCCATAATAATTTCCCAATCAGGCTTAGAATCACCCAGCGGTTCCATTACTCTATATAAACGTTGAATTCTTCTTTCAGTATTGGTAAACGTTCCTTCTTTCTCCAAACTAGGGCTGGCTGGTAATACTACATCCGCATATTGGCATGTTTTCGAGAAAAAGATATCTTGCACAATAAACAGTTCTAGTTTTTCAAAAGCTGCTTGTACATGATTGATATTCGTATCAACAATCCCCATATCTTCGCCCTTTATATATAAAGCCTTTAATTTCCCTTCATGAATGGCTTCTACCATTTCTTGATTATTTAAACCAGGCTCACTAGGGAGGTCCACACCCCACTGCTCCTCAAAACGTTGTCTGACACTTTCATCGGTTACATATTGATAACCAGGGAAACGATCTGGCATACTGCCAAAATCACTTGTTCCTTGCACATTATTATGACCTCTAAGTGGATAAGCACCTGCACCTGGTTTCATATAGTTTCCTGTTACAAGAAGCAAATTAGAGATAGCTGTACTTGTGTCACTGCCTCCACCATGCTGTGTCACACCCATCGCCCAAAGGATAGATGTTGTTTTTGCTTCATGAATTCTTTCAGCGATTGAGATCAGCTCTTCTTCTGATAAGTGCGTCACTTCAGAAGCGTATGATAATGTATAGGGCGTTAAACTTTCGAAGAAAACTTCTACATCATTGACATGCGCAGCTAAGAACGCTTCATCATGCCAGCCTTGATCGACAATATATTTTGTCACTGCTGAAAGCCAAACAAGATCGCTGCCCGGTGCAGGTTGAACGAAAAGGTCTGCTCGTTCAGCTAATTCATGCTTCCGTAAATCTGCCACAATCACTTTTTGACCGTTTAGTTTCTGCGCTCGTTTTACTCTTGTCGCCAAAACAGGGTGGGATTCTGCTGTATTGGAGCCGATAGAAATGATTAACTCTGCTTGGGCAATATCACTAATGCTGCCAGAATCGCCTCCGTAACCTACTGTTCTCCATAGTCCCTTTGTTGCTGGAGATTGGCAATAACGGGAACAATTATCAACATTATTTGTCCCGATGACAGCTCTCGCTAATTTTTGCATTAAATAGGACTCCTCATTTGTACATTTAGAAGATGCAACAAAAGCTAATGAATCAGGTCCATGATTCGTTTTTATCTCAGTCATTTTTGAACTAATAAAAGTAAGCGCTTCCTCCCACTCCACTTCTTTGAAACCTTCTTCATCTCTTATCAATGGCTTGGTCAAGCGCTCTTCACTATTAACAAAATCCCAGCCGAATTTACCTTTCACACAAGTTGATACACCATTTGCTGGTGCTTCCTCCTGCGGTTCTACTTTTAATATTTGCCTTCCTTTTGTCCACACATCAAACGAACAGCCTACGCCACAATATGTACAAACTGTTTTCGTCTTATTAATTCTTTCTTCTCGCATAGTTGCTTCTATATCCGAAATGGTTAAAAGAGACTCATAACCTGTTTCAATATTCTTCGTTAGTTCAATCATCGGACGAAGAGATTGTTGTTTAACACCGGTTAAGAATCCGGCTTCTCCTTCCATCCCAACTTCCATCATGGCATTACAAGGGCAAACAGTTGAACAATGACCACAGTTTACACATGACGATTCTTCAATCGGAGAATCCTTGTCCCAAATTACTCGTGGTCGCTTTAAATCCCAATCAATTGTTAACGTTTCATTAACTTGTAAGTTCTGACATGCCTCGACACATCTACCACAAAGGATACATTGATCAGGATCATATCGATAAAACTCATTTCTTTGTACTTCTGCATCTTTTGATGTATGATCAGTCTCTTGATGGGAAATCTTCATTTCCTTGACGGTATTATGTATTTCGCAATTGCCGTTATTAAAATCACAAACTGTACAATATAATTCATGATTACCTAATATGCGATCCATAGCGATCATCTGTGCTTCATGGATATCTTCACCTACTGTTTCAACCTTATCATTTGGCTGTATGGTCGTTGAGCACGAACGGACATATTCCCCATTTACTTTCACAATACAAGTGTCACAAGTTTCAATAGCTCCTAAACTAGGATGATAACAAAGTGATGGTACCTCAATATTCATTGTATTTAATAGCTGCATAACCGACTTTTGATTACTCATACTTGTTGTTTCTCCATTAATTGTGACCTCAAACTTCTCTGTCACTATGAGCCCCCCTTAATCCCTTTATTTACCTATCTACTATTTCCCCTTTACCCATTCATTCCCTGCATAAACAGCATTATATTTTTATAATTTTCCGTTAATTTTAATGGTTATAATCAAATGTCCTTCTCTTAACCAATAATTAAATACGATATGAATCGCAATACTCTACATATGAAAATTTAATAATTCTCATTTAAGTAGGATTGTTATTCACTAAAAATCTATTTTTTTTATTTCTAAAACGAAAAAACTCATCCCCCCAAACAGTCAAGTTTGGGAAAGGATGAGTAACAAACTGAATTAGTGAATATTCGTTTTCCTAAAGCTTCCACCTTTCACTTCTGCTACATCATAAACGGTGACAAATGCGCCGTCATCAATTTCAGAAATGATTTCTTTCATTTTGCTTTCTTCTAAACGGTTAATGACACAAGTGATTTCGATGAACTTTTCATGCGAATAACCGCCATAAGCTTCTTTATACGTAGCACTACGCCCAAGACGGTCGCGAATGGTTTCAACCATAGCCACTGGTTCAGTTGTAATGATTTTAAATGTTTTCGATCCACTTAACCCTTCCTCAACGATATGTATCACTTTACTTGCAATAAAATAAGCAATCGCAGATAAGAACGCCCCCTGGAGGCCGAACACAGTAGAAACAATTATAAAGACAAATAAATTTAAGAATAGAATTAAATCACTTGTTCCGAATGGGAGCTTTCGTGAAAGTAGCACAGCAAGCATGTCGATTCCATCAAGTGCCCCACCATTACGTAATGCTAACCCCATACCAAAACCAAGAATAATTCCACCTACAACTGTGACAAGGAGTGTATCACCTTGAATAATGACTGGTATGTGATGCATGAGGCTTGTACCTGCAGCTAATGAAGCAATACCAATAATTGAATAGATGGCAAATGTTTTACCAATTTGTTTATAACCTAACCAAACAAAAGGTATATTAAGAATTGCGATTAAAACACCTAATGGGACATCAAATAGTTGCGAACCTACAATGCTGATGCCCGTAACGCCTCCATCTGATACATTATTAGGAATCAAGACTGCCTCTAGTCCATAAGCAGCGATAAAACCACCTATAATAACAATCAGACATCTAATCACCATTCTTAGTATACTTTGTTTACTTTTCTTTTTACTTTTTGTTTCCATAATAATCTCCTCTTTACTTTTTCAAATTGATACATGGCTAGAATAAATTCCTTATCATCCCTTTCTAACGAAAATTTACCCCTAAAAAACAGTTAATTCTATTATAACTCAATTATTCTCATCCTTTGTAACAAGTTTCTGTCTGATTCTTAATAATATCCCATATTATGGGCAAACTTAGTTTGAAATAAAGGAGGAGACAAAATGTATAAAAAACAGGAGAAAAAGCTCATTCTCTTAGCCTTTTCAATCGCTTTTATTCTCGGCTTATCCATCCTCGGACGCTTGTTCCACTAATTATAAAAGATAATAAAGAAAGAAGGGATTCTATTGGCTAGCGAACAAGGCGTTTTATATAGCCGTGCTTTGACAGAGTTAACATTAACTTTCCATATCATTTATGCAACCATTGGTGTAGGAATCCCACTAATGATTATGATTGCCCAATGGATCGGAATTAAAAAGCAAGATGACCATTACATATTACTTGCTCGTCGTTGGGCAAGAGGATTCGTCATTACCGTAGCTGTTGGAGTTGTGACAGGAACGGCAATCGGCTTGCAGCTTTCTCTTCTTTGGCCACACTTTATGGAACTAGTAGGACATATTATTGCTCTGCCATTATTTATGGAAGTATTTGCTTTCTTCTTTGAGGCAATTTTTCTTGGAATTTACTTATATACATGGGATCGATTTGAAAATCAAAAAAAACATTTACTATTGTTAATCCCTGTTGCTTTAGGTGCTTCATTTTCGGCTGTTTTTATTACTGTGGTCAATGCTTTCATGAATTCACCCCAAGGATTTGATATTGTCGATGGACAGATTGTTAATATTTCTCCATTGCTTGCTATGTTTAGTCCAGCTATGCCGACAAAGGTAGCACATGTTTTAAGCACGGCCTATATGACTTCAGCGTTTATACTTGCTAGTATTGCTGCTTATCGCATGCTTAGAGGTTCAACACATCTCTATCATAAAAAAGCGCTTTATCTAACTTTAAAACTTGCACTCGTCTTCTCCATCTCCACCGCCCTGTTAGGTGACTTCGCTGGAAAATATTTAGCCGAATATCAACCAGAGAAGCTTGCGGCTGCCGAGTGGCATTTTGAAACAGAAGAAAATGCGCCTCTTATTCTCTATGGTGTATTAGATGATGAAGAGATTAAATATGCCATTCGGATACCTTACGCTTTAAGTATACTTGCCCACAGCAATCCATTTGCCGAAGTCATCGGTTTGGACCAGTTTGATGAAGATGTTACGCCACCTTTATATATTCATTATTTATTCGATATTATGGTGACTTTAGGTATGCTCCTTATTTTAATTGCTTTACTTTATATTATTGGGCTTATTAGAAAGTGGTCATTTATTCATTCAAAATGGTTTTTATGGATTATGGTGCTTTCCGGTCCACTTTCAATGATCGCCATTGAGGTAGGGTGGTGGTTCACCGAAGTAGGTAGACAGCCTTGGATTCTACATGGGTTGATGCGGACAGCTGAAGCGGCAACTAGTAATGAATATGTAGGCTGGATGCTTGTTCTATTTGCCTGTTTATACCTCTTGCTCGGTGCAGGGAGTATTTACGTACTCACTAGTATGTTCAATAGAAACACGGTTGAACAAGAATTAGCTGATCGAAAAATAGAAAAAGGCGGTGACACTTTTGAGTCTTGAGATAATTGGTATTTTTGTACTTTGGCTGTTTTTGTTTGGTTACGTTATCGTTGCATCTATTGATTTTGGCGCAGGATTTTTTAATGCCTACAGCTTATATAGAGGCAATCAACATATTTTAAATAAAATCATTCAACGTTACTTATCCCCAGTCTGGGAAGTCACCAATGTATTTCTCGTCTTTTTCTTTGTCGGTATCGTTGGGTTTTTTCCACAATCCGCTTATTATTATGGGACCACTCTGTTAGTGCCGATTAGCTTAGCCATTATTTTATTAGCCATTCGTGGATCTTATTATGCTTTTTCAACATACGGAAATCGTATGCCCAAGAGGTATACATATGTTTATGGATTATCTGGCTTATTTATCCCAGCTTCCCTTTCAATTGTTTTTACAATCTCAGAAGGCGGATTTATTTCAATCGAACAAAATGGACCTGTGCTTGATATAGTCTCCCTTTTCACAAGCCCACTCACATGGAGTATTGTTGTACTGAGTATAACTGCAGTTCTTTATATCTCAGCTGTTTTCTTAACATGGTATGCCCATTATGCCAAGGACGAAGAGGCAACTATTTTATTAAGGAAATATGCACTAATATGGGCTATCCCTTCACTCATTACAGCAATTGGGATTATCGTTGAATTAAAGTTCCACAACCCAGAGCATTTTGAACGACTTGTTGATTTATGGTGGATGTTTGCATTGTCTGTACTATTTTTCATCGGGACGTTTATCCTTATATATAAGAGGATGAACTATGGGCTCGCATTCACTTTGTTATGCGGACAATATTACCTTGCCTTCTTTGCTTATGGCATTTCACATTATCCGTATTTACTGTATCCCCATTTATCAATATTTGATAGTTTCACAAATGAAGCAATGGCCATCGCTTTGATTATAGCCTTTATAGCCGGTTTAGGTTTGCTCCTACCATCGCTCTATCTTTTATTGCGGCTTTTCTTATTTAATAAGGAGTATGTACAAGGGCGAAATGATAGTCATGTATAAGAAGGGAGACATTTTAGATGAGTACATTTATTATTTTTTATGCGCCGTTTATTGTCATCTTACTATCCATTATCATCGGCTTTCGAGTTGCTTTATATGATCGATCAGCGGTTAACCGTAAAAAATAACGGGTTTATAAAGGTACAACGAAAGCAAATATTTTAGTCTAATTCTTTCACTCTGCCTGCACTATACATTGAATAAATAAAAGAGGAATAATGTTGTTTAGTATAATAGAGAAAAAATGGAGTAAGTACGAAATGAATATCACAATGTAAAAAGGGGGAAACGTTGATTACAGAGTTTTCCCAGCACAGAAAAAGGCAATCACTCCCTTTTATTAACTTTGGTGCGCATTTTTATTTGCGCACCCAAATTATTCATTTTTTCACTTCAGAATGGTGCTTCCTCCTCCGTGCAAAGGATATTATGAAGTCGCCTTCAAACCAATTACGCCGACAATGATAAACAACACGCTGATGATACGTTTTTTACTTTTTGGCTCTCCGAAAAGGAACATACTAAGTAAAACAGCCCCTGCTGTACCAATACCAATCCATACCGTATAAGCAATACTCACTTGTAAATATTGAAAGGAGGCATACAGGAGCGCAAAGGATATCCCAAAACCACCCATATAAATGACACCATTCTGAATGTTTTTTTGTTCACTATATTTTTTTAACCCAATAACACCAGTAATTTCACTTATTGCTGCTAAAATCACAAGAATCCAGCCCATCATGCTACTTGATCCTCCCTACTATGTTCTTCTATTTGATTATCAGCTAGCTTCAAACCGATAACACCGACTAAAATGAATATAATAAATACTACTTTCGCTAACCCCATTTCTCCATTGAAGAGAAAGACATCCATTAAAGACGTCCCTACAGTACCTACTCCGGCGAAGATAGCATAAACGGTGCCAGTTGGTAGATTCTCACATGCTTTGGATAAACAGTGAAAATCTAATAAAATCACTGCAACTACAAGTAGCCAATGCCACCAAAGATACGCTGTATTAAAGCCAAAAACCCAAACAAGTTCAAATAAACACGTTAATATAACATAAAACCAAGATCGATTCATCTTTTTCCCTCCAAATGACTGAATTTCAGTCATTTTTATTAAAAACCCACCACTGGTGAGATTTATTTAACCTACAAAAATCATAAGCTAAATAGCAGAAGATTGATAACCTAAACCGTATTTTAGAAAGGTTAGCACTTCTTCTTTTTGTTGCTTTGCTTTGTCTTCATCTGTGTGATCATACAAGTAAATTTGCTCCGCTGTCGATTCCACTAATCCAATCAAAATCTTTGCTGTACTTTCTATATTAAGGTTGGAACGTACGACTCCTTCTTCTTTAGCCGCCTGCAAAAAATGACTAATCCATTCGTAAAATGGTTGGTAAACAGTTTCCCATTGACGAATATGTTCGCTAGAAGCAAGACCAGCATATACTAAGGCAAGCACTTCTCGATACTCACTCGTATATAAAAAGATACTGTCGACCAGTTGCTTTAATCGATCAACAAATATCGCTTCACTATTTACTTCATGATGTACTCTGGCAATTAATTTTTCTACCATCACTTCTGCAATAGCCGGCATAACAGAAAGTTTCGATGGGAAATACAAATAATAAGTCCCTTGAGCAATACCTGCTAGTTTCACGATATCGGCAATTTTGGTTTTTTCAATGCCCTTTTCTTGAAAAACTTCAATTGCGGCATGCACAATACGCTCTTTTTTGTCCATTTATCAAACTCCTTAAACATGACTGAATATCATTCATTTTAAAATGGATTTAAGAAAATGTCAATGTCAACACAACTTCTACCCGAAGACAAAGGATATTTAACCACCTCCAATTGCCCTCGGAGTTTTTAATGTGCTTTATATAGCATTGTTACAACTGTTCCATATCTTTCTTTACTTTTCACAAACATTTTCCCTTTATTTTCGTTCATTAATTTAAAACAAATCGTTAAGCCAATGCCATTTCCTTTTTCTTTACTTGTGAAATACGGTTCGCCAATCCTAGCTAATCTTTCTTTAGAAATTCCCTCTCCATTATCCATGACGCGGATACGGATATACTCTTCATGCTCATCTAAAACAATTTTAACCTTCCCACCTTCATGAATGGCTTCCAAACTGTTTTTAATAATATTAATCATAACTTGCTTGAAATGGGACTTATCCATATTTATATAATGTTTTTGCTTTAATTTGTTAGTAAGTTGAATCTTCTTCCCTTGTTCTGTCGCCATAGCATTGAAGAGGAGGTTAATATTATTCACTTCATCAACTGCATCAAATGGCTCAACAGAAGGCAGTTCATCAGATTTAGCCTCAGGCTTCCCGAGAATTAATAATTCTTTTAATACTTGATTAATCCGATCAATTTCTTCAATAAGAATTCTCTCGTAAGCCGAGTCAGGGTTTCTTTCTCTTAACAATTGTATGAAACCACGAATCGTCGTTAATGGATTTCTTATTTCATGCGCTACACTCGCAGCCATTTCACCAATTACTTTCATCTTCTCTGATGAAAGAAGCAATTGCTCATTCTTTTTCTGCTCTGTTACATCATTACCAAAATAGATGGTGAACGATTGACCGGAATTTTGATATAGTTGCTTCATGCCCCACTGAATATAATAATTTTTTCCTTTATAATCTGTATAGCGGTAAGGTTGTTCAAACCCGTATGCAACCATTGGCAAAAAGTGAATAAGTGTAGATGTTTTTTTACCTAGTAAAGTACGTTCTTTCTCATCAAATAATTGACAAAAGGAGCGATTCACCTTCACAATTCGCTGATCACTACCTGTAACAAGCAGATAATTAGGATTAATATCCATAATTTCTTCTAATAGTTCACTCTGTTTAATTAACTCAATATTGATATTGCGAATTCTTTGCGATTGCATTTGAAAAAAACCTAGAAATAAGATTAAGGCTGCAATGATAGAGTTAAAACTAGAAAAATAAAGCGGCGCAAAAGAAAAACCACTTATAACACCATTAATAAAAATAATCATTGCTGCTATTACTAATTGTAAGTAAAAGCTTCGATAATAAACACCTTTTAACTGTAAGGTGACGATAAACAAGAAAAACCAATTAATAAAAACAAGTAAAACATTAATGATAAACGTAAAATTCAATGGACCATAGATAGGAATCCAATGAGAAGGTGAAACGTTTACCGCTTCAACAAATCTGTAAGACTCGACTCCAAGTGAAGTAAAGTTTATCAAATACGTTATGATACTAATGATCGTAAATAACCACATTCCCGGTTTATTAAACAATATCCCAAAGCGATGTAAAAAAGGATTTTCTTTTACTAAATAGTATGAGAAATAATACATCGTTGGCATTATAAAAATCGGACCCATACGTAAAATGCGGAACAACAAATCAATCGCTTGTAAAGAAAGCATCTGGTCAGCATAAAGAAAGGCAATATCCATTTGCCAAAATGACAACATTAAGAGGAAAATGGACAAAGCTTTTGTTAAGGAGGTTTTAGAATAGAATAATATGGATACAGAGATAAACAAGGGGATGAAAGAAACAGTTAATAATAAAACAAACTCCATCTTATGTCATCCTTTCCTTAGAGAAAAGGGCAGCATTATTGTTCCCACCATAGCCTTGTGAAGTAACAAGTACTTGTTCCACTGGGCTATGAATCACTTCGTCAACAACCAGAAGCTGCTCATACTTACCGACATCTACTCTGATGGTTGGCGGAATGAACTGTTCCTGTATACTAATTAAACCGGCCATTACTTGAAACATGCCCGATGCTCCCATCGCGTGACCAACATTCCCTTTAATAGAAGTAATGGGCACACCCTTATCTAGAAAAAACTCTCCATAAACCATTGCCTCAATATCATCGTTTGCTTCGGAACCTAAAGCCTGACTATTAATATAAGTCGGCATCCCTTTCTTAATTGTTCTTTCAACAGCCTTAACCATTGCCCGACCTCCTGGATCAGCAATGTAAGATGAATAAGCGGATTGGAACATGCTAGATTCCGCTAAATACCCTATTATCTCTTTTTTTCGTTTAACCGCTCCTTGCTCTGATTCCAATACTAATACGCCTGCACCTTCAGACATAGCAAAACCCTCACCTGTTGAAAAGGGACCCATGAATGTCTCTCCCGTTTGCAAGATTCTCAGTGGCAGAAATCCCGCCAATACCAAATCATTAATGGTAGAGTCTACCCCACCGACAATACACACATCTACCTCGTTTGCTTGCAGAAGAATTTTAGCCATATGAATGGCGTCTAAACTTGAAGTACAACTATTTGCTAAAGAAAAGGCTGGTCCTTCAATTTGCAATGAAGTACTTAAACAATTCGCCAAAGTATGCCCATTCATATTCCCTATGGCATAGGGACTCATCCTTTTTCCTTTGTTTAACTTAGTTGAATGGTTAAAAACCTCCGTTATTACACCACCAGAAGAGCCAACAATGATAGCAGTTGCATAATCTCTCGGTTGAATCTGTGCCATTTCTATTGCCCGATCTGTTGCATGAAGGAGCATTTGCGCTGACTTCGGTAATTTACTCGCCTTTAAATAAGAGTGGCTAATATCATTCTCATTTACTCTTCCAGTAAAAATGTGCTCACCGTTAAATTCTTCTCTATTTAATGTTGTCTTTTTATCTTTTAATATATTTGAAAAATCTTTGATTGATGTAATGTTAGGGCCAATCAATCCCATTCCAGTGACGACAACTCCCATAAATGCAACCCCTTTTGCATATATACACCTTTATCTTACTATTAATCTAGAAAATAAGATACGTTTCATTCATGACTAAACCCTTTCACACAACATGAATAGTACTATAGTAACATAAGAACACCACGCAGATTCAGGTCTTTTTCTCTAATAAAAAAAGAATTAAGCTATTTCCTCTTAATAATAGTGTGTGTTATTAAGATTCCCAAGTGAGGAAGCACCACGTATTTCAAATTCTTCTCCACATAAAAAGGTACCAACCTTTGTTAGGCAAGTACCTCTCCTTCTTTCATTACATCAAATACAATCAATTTTCCGTTGTAGCCGCAGTTTGTTCCCTAGCCTCGCCATTCCAATCTTTAGTTACATCCACCCATTGTTTTGCCCCTGCATATTGATATAATTCCTCACAAGTTAGTTCAATTGCTGAGTTTTTGCTACCACATGCTGGATATACCATTTCAAAACGCTGTAGGGAAGTATCAAGAAAGATATTCATTTCTTTTGATAAACCAAATGGACAGACACCACCAACCACATGCCCTGTATGATCAAGCACTTCTTCAGCAGAGAGCATTCTCGCTTTCATTCCAAATGTATGACGAAATTTTTTATTATCTATTCTGGCATCACCTGCAGCAACAACTAGTAGTGCTTTTTCTCCCTCACCTCGAAAAGAGAGTGTTTTGGCAATTTTAGCTGGAATAACACCAATTGCTTCGGCAGCTTGATCAACAGTTGCACTTGTCGTATCAAACTCCAATATATCTTTATCTCGACCATATTTCCCCAAGTGAGCTTTAACACTTTCAAGTGACATAATTCTTTCGCGGCCTCCTGTCAATATAATGTAAAAGGATATCATTCTTTAATAAGTAAAAGCAAATGTATTTGTTAAAAATTCAAAAAACATACAAATCTTTAAATCAAATTACTTTAAATAAAATTTGTAACCATCCTTCTCCTCTCCGCTTACCATAAATTTATCCCGATTCTTTCTATTTTTCATTCTCCTCTTTAAATATGATACAGTAAAGCTATACATAAAATGTTGGAGGAATAATTATGACATCAACTACTTACACAGGCTATGTTGGTACCTATACAAAAAAGGATAGCCAAGGAATTTACTCATTTCATTTAGAGGATGATCAAATTAAAAATATAGAACTTGCTGCTAAACTTGAAAACCCAACTTATTTAACGATCAGCTCGAATCAATCACATCTATACGCTGTGATGAAAGAAGGAGATTTAGGCGGTGTCGCCGCTTATGAGTTAGACAGCAGACATAGTGGGCTCACTTTATTAAACAAACACCTTTCTCCAGGTGCCTCGCCTTGTCATGTAAGTCTAGATCCAAAGAGTCAATACTTATTAAGTGCGAATTACCATAAAGGAACGGTTGACTATTATTCACTACTACAAAATGGCGAGATTAAAAACCTGCTAACTTCAAAAGAGATTCATGGTTCGGGACCACATGAGCGCCAAGAAAAACCACATACCCATTTCGCTGGACTCACACCGGATGAGAAGTATGTTGTTGCTGTCGATTTAGGGGCAGATGAAATCATTCTATTTCGTAGGGATGGGGATAAACTCACCAAACATTTTACTTTGGCAACACAGCCAGGCTCTGGACCAAGACATATCACCTTTCACCCCAATGGGAAATGGGCCTACTGCATGACTGAACTAAGCTCAGAAATTATTGCACTTCAATATGACACTGAGAAAGGAGAATTGAAGGAAATTTCTTATTATAAGACGATACCTGAGGATTTTTTAGAAAACAATCAAGGTAGCGCCATCCATCTTTCTCAAGACGGCAAATTTTTATACGCTGGCAATAGAGGTCATAATTCAATTGCGATATTTGCAGTCGCCGAAGATCGATTGCATATAACCTTTGTTGCTCATACATCGACATATGGAGATTGGCCACGTGACTTTGTATTAGATCCAACTGAAGAATACTTAATCGCAGCCAATGAACGGTCAAATAATTTAACTTTATTTAAACGAGAGGCTGAATCAGGGTTACTTCAACTATTGCAACAAAATGTTCCTGTACCTGAACCAGTTTGTGTGAAGTTTTTACCTCAACAACTATAAGTACAAAAATAAATTTAATTTCATAACTAATAATAAAAAAGGGGTGTTCTGCTAATGAATAGCCCTTTTTTGTATCCCCTCTATTGATAGGCGATGACTTTATTAACGTTCTATCACTAATAGGACATGCATAAACTAAAATAGGAGACTATTTAAGGAGGAGAAATGATGAATAAAGTTGTTTATCTAGTTGGAGTAGCCATCATTATTTGCTTTGTTTCATTAGCTGAATCCCCTAATTCAATCCTCCACCATGAGAACGAAAGAGAAAGTAAATATCCCTATTTTCCAGTAATTAATGAGAATAATGACAGCGAAGAAGTAAGTCAAACCGTTGATGAAACTGACCTTGAAGGTTTAGCTCCTACTTTAGAGCTTCAACTAGTGGACACAGTTTACAAAGATGATGTCATTGTTGAAAAATATCAACAATTCGAGGTTTATAGAAATGACGAGCAGGAAGTCATTAAAGCTATTCCATTGGATGAATATGAATACTTATCGTATCAACAATAGTTAGTCAATCAAAACATGGACAAGAAGTTCTATATTATCTGGCAAATTATAAGTAAGAATATACCCTTTTGTATACCCTGATATAAAACTATGACCATCCAATATTGTCGGGGAGGTAATATCTACTTCCATTCCCTTCCCTTCGATGGCTGATACTGAACCACCAGCAATCATATTCCCTAGTTCCCCACTAAAAGATGTTAACATTTCACCTTCTAAGTCCATCCCGAACATAGATTTCCCCAGCAATGAAAAAAGTGAACGATCACCACCAATGAACAATTTACCAGCTATGTCCCCTGAGAAACCGATGAATACCCCATATCGAACAAGGAATGAACCTTCTAGCTCAGTCCTACCCACTAATTCATGATTCATGGGAATTAGCTGTCCAATTGAAGTTTGGACACCTTTTAATAAAAGGTTCATTTTTTCTTTATCCTGTAAGACCTTTTCCATTGCCGGTCACCCCACATCAAAATAGTTGATAGTATCATAGTATATTATACCTGGTTCTTTTGCTATATTTTTCATTAAAAAAATACATGATAAAACTGAAAATAAATGAGCAAAAATAACTATTTTAAAATTCAGACACGAATGGTTTTATAGAGCGCTAACTTCTCTTATTCCCTTTTCAACAAACATTAAAACACATAACTTTGACAATTTCTATCCATTTAAGTATGATAATATTATTAAATGCGAAAGGGTGACTCTAAGTCAATGAAGTAAGAATCCTATTTATCGAAAACAAACAATTGAAGGTAATGAGTAAAGGAACGCTTTATTTTGCTATGCTTTCAAACAATGTTTTCAGAATAGGATTGCACTTCATAAGGTTACCCGTTGGAATTCTCCCAACTTTTTTAGTGTACCTTTATGCCTCCTATTCTGAAGAAATAGGAGGCATTTTTTTCGAGAATTTGTCTCCCAAAACGAGAGGAGATGATTAATATGCTATTATTAGAAGCCACTGATTTGAAAATTACTATAGGTGACCGACTATTAGCTACTGCAGAAAGAATAACTGTACAACAAAACGATCGTATTGGTTTAGTTGGCCGGAACGGGACAGGAAAGACGACAATTTTAGATACACTTGTAGGAAAAATAACTGCCGAAGAGGGACAAATCATCCGCAATGGCACAATGGAGTTATTACCACAATTAAAACATGATGATCAATACAAAAGTGGTGGAGAAACAACGCAACAATATATTAAAGAAGCACTAGCTAAAAACCCGGAAATATTACTTGCAGATGAACCAACGACCCATCTGGACACCTCCCATATTGAATGGTTAGAAAAGATTCTTAAGCATTGGCAAGGTGCCCTCATTCTTGTCTCGCATGACAGAACTTTTCTTGACCGTGTGTGTACAAAAATTTGGGAAATTGATGAGGAGAAAGTAAAGATATATTCTGGTAATTACTCGCAATATAAACAGCAGAAAGAATTAGCATTAGCAGAGAAGCAGCAAGCTTACGAACAGTATGAACAGAAAAAAGCACAATTAGAAAATGCCCTCACCTTGAAGGCTAAGAAGGCAGAGAGAGCAACTAAAAAGCCAAAAAATCTAAGTTCTTCTGAAGCACGGATCACAGGATCAAAGCCTTACTTTGCTAAAAAACAAAAAAAGCTGCAACAAACGGCTAAATCAATTGAAACAAGATTGGAAAAGCTTGAAAAGGTTGCAAAAATTAAGGACCTCCCGTCCTTACAAATGACCTTACCTAATGAAAAAAATACGAAGAACCGAATTATTATTAGAGCGGAAAACCTTAAAGGAAAAATAGCTGATCACCTGCTTTTTGAACCCGCCTCCTTTCAAATTCGCGGAGGAGAAAAATGGGCGATTATTGGTCCCAATGGCTCTGGAAAGACAACCTTGATTAAAAAAATTTTACAGAGGCAAGAATTGACTGTCTCTCCATCTTTAAAAATTGGCTATTTTAGTCAAAATTTAGATATTCTACACAAGGATAAAACGATTATTGAAAATGTTAAAGAAACCTCTATTCAGGAAGAAACGATTATTCGTACAATACTAGCCAGACTACGCTTTTTTCGAGAAGATGTATATAAAAAAGTCTCACTTCTTAGCGGCGGAGAACGAGTGAAAGTCGCATTAGCCAAAATACTTGTGAGTGAAGTGAATACATTAGTGCTAGATGAGCCGACAAATTTTCTCGATATTGAAGCTGTAGAAGCATTAGAAGAACTATTAATGCAATATAAGGGAACTATTCTCTTCGTCTCTCATGATCGCCGTCTTACTAATAAGGTAGCAAACAGGTTATTGATTATTAAAAATAAACAGATTGAAGTATTCAGAGGCAATCACGAAGCTTACGAATCCTATGAGCCCGAGGTGAAGAGGAATGATCATGAGGAAGAACGTTTACTCATCGAAACAAAAATAACAGAAGTCCTTTCACGATTGAGTATCGAGCCAACAGAGGAGCTGGAAAAGGAATTCCAGAAACTACTACAACAGAAAAAGAAATGGCAATAAGTTCTACAAAGGGACCCTACTTGTATGACATTCGGGTCCCTCTTTTTTCTTCATATAAAGCCTCAACATTTTAATTATTTCCACTTTTAATCAGCTTTAAAATCCTGTAAAATCCAATTAAGGTATATTTAACTACATAGAATTACGACATTCGTCCTCTTCCTCTTCAATCATTTATCCTTTGTTTAAACGAAAATCTTATAGTCAATGTAAACCATATTAATCTACCCTGAGGTGTCGACATGAAGCTATTGCAGATGAATCAACTTGAAAAAACAATCGGAAATACAATTATCTTCCCTAAATTCGATTTAACTTTATATAGAAATGAAATTGTTGCACTCCAATGCAATAACGAAGTTGGCAAACATCTCATCATGATGATGATTGGAAAGAACAGTATTTCAAATGGAAATGTATTATTTGAAGATACAGAGTTAAATAAGCATTTTAAAAGTCTATCTAATAGAATTGGGCTATCTCTACTAGACGACGCTCTCTACGACCGGTTAACTCCCAGAGAATTTTTAACTTTTTATAAGAACCTGCATGAAGTCAATATAGAAATAGAAGCTTTAATACAAAAAATAAATTTAATAGACAAAGTAAATACAAAGATTAGCAGACTTACGTTTTCTGAAAAGAAAAGGCTACACTTAGGAAGGGCAATCCTCCATCAACCAGATTTGCTTATATTAGAAGAACCCGACCAAAACATCGATATCGAAAGTAAAATTACACTACAGAAAGTATTAGAAGACCATAAACAACAAGGAAGAGTCGCCCTTATCATTACTAATAATTACGAAAGTGCACTATCAATGACGGATACAGTGTATCGTTTAAATGAGCACGGTCTAAAAAAAATCGAGATCATGGATGAAGAGAGTAGTCACCAGGATATCGAAGATGAAGAAGCACAGCCGCAACAAGATATGTTGCCTAGCGAAGAAATCGGTCCAGCTTCTTCAGAAAAGATTCAGAACATGAACAATCCATTGCGTCTTGAAAAAATCCCTGCAAAAGTGGAGGACAAAATCATCCTTTTTGATCCGACTGAAATTGTATATGTTGAGAGTAATGATGGCATTTCCCATTTACATGTAAATGGTGAAAGTTTCCCTTGTGCTCTTACGCTAAATACATTATTTGAGAGACTGCATCCATTTGGATTCTTTCGCTGTCATCGTTCATATATTGTTAATTTGCAGAAGGTGAGAGAAGTCATTACTTGGACAAGAAATAGTTATAGCCTTATTCTCGATGATACGAAAAAGAGTTCAATCCCATTATCAAAAGGAAAATTAAATGAGTTGAAAGAGATTATGGGCATATAAGTTGTTTCATCTTGACTTTAACAACGAATGACACCCTATTTTCACCTACTTTCCTTGCTCCATTCACCGCTTAATTGCTTCCATTCATCTAAATATAGACGCTTTTCACCTTGATATTACTGTATTCATCCCATTTCACAGTTAATATTGAAGACAAGAAATGCAAAACGTGAAAAGGGGCCAATTAAATGGAAAATGTCATTGAAGTAAGAGACCTTGAAAAGTCTTTTCAAAACCAACTAGCTTTAAAGAAAGTAAGTTTTCAAGTAAGAAAAGGGGAAACAATTGGTTTCTTAGGACCGAGTGGTTCAGGTAAAACAACAACAATCAAAATCCTAACCGCTCAACTTCATGCAACTGCCGGAGAAGTGAAAGTGTTTGGTGAACCAATTGCGAAACTAAAAGATCCCATTTATATGAAGAGAATTGGTATATTAACTGATAATAGTGGCTTATACGAAAGGCTTAGTATATACGATAATCTCGCATTATATTGTGATTTATATGAAGTAGATAAAAAAAGAATCAATGAAGTGCTCACAACGGTAAATTTAATAGGAGAAAGTAAGAAAATCGTGCAAAAACTGTCCAAAGGAATGAAGCAACGAGTGACATTAGCTAGAGCCATGCTTCATAAACCGGATTTACTCTTTTTAGATGAGCCGACTTCCGCCTTGGATCCTGTAAACACGATGCATATCCACCAAGGGCTTAAAAAGCTAAACGAAGAAGGAACAACAATATTTTTAACTACTCATGATATGCAAGAAGCCGAGACAATTTGTGATCGAGTGGCATTCTTACATAATGGTGAAATCAGCTTAATTGATACACCAGAGAATATTAAAACACAACAAAGTTCTTCATCCATCTCCCTATTATTGCGAAACAATCGTAAAGTGGTTGTGCAAAAAGACGAAGCAGGTGCAAAAGAAATATATAACTATATAAAAGACGGAGAAATCGTAACCATTCATTCAGATGAGCCGACACTTGGAGATGTATTTGTAAAATTAACGGGGAGGAAATTATCATGATCTTTTCATTAAAACGTGTCAACGCTATATTTATTAAAGATTGGAAAGATTTGCAGAGAAATTCATATATTCTTTTTACTTTAGCCATCCCATTAGTTTTTGCAGCGATGTTAGGTCGCATGAATGCAGCAACAGACGTCCTTTCTACTTATCCAATTAATCTCGCACTAATTATTGCAGGTGCTTTTATTCAAGCTGCGATGGTTGCAGAAGAAAAAGAGAAAAATACTTTGAGGGGCTTGTTATTATCACCTGCCAGTACACTAGAAATATTGATTGGAAAAAGCGCATTGTCTGGACTGATGACCATACTTGTTATTATCGGATCAATTATTTTCTCAGGATACACAGTCCCATCCCTTCCACTATTTTCTCTTAGCACTTTACTAGGCTTAGTCTTTTACCTTGCAACAGGAACGATTCTTGGACTGCTTTCACGGACAGTAATGGAGACAAGTATTATCGGTATGCCTGTATTAATTATATTCGGCATGAGCTCCATGTTTAAACCAATGGTTGAAAATGCAACCTTGATCAATATAATTGAGTTGTTGCCTAATGAACAATTAAATCAGATTTGGTTTGGTTTAAGTGACGGTAAGGGGGCAGCTGAAATCCTCATGAATTTGTTCATTTTATTCTTGTGGGTAGCCGTTTCATTCATACTCACCATCGTAATATATAAGAAACGTAGATTTGATTAAGGTATCGAGGTCGGATAGGTTCCCTCTCTCCGACCTCACCAATCATATACAACAAGATTGGGCCATTTCGCTTTCCATTTCCTTGCCTTATACTCATATATCTCCTTCGTGACGATTACTTTATTCGGTACTATCCTCATGTTAAACAGATCATCTAAATGATAAGGCGCATACATAGTCATCTTGTCATTTTTCTCCATTTTTACCCCTACCGCAGTAGCTGTTGTTGGCCAGCTCGCGATTGCCTCATTGATGCTTGTATAAGCAGGAATCGCAAAACCAAATTTTTCTTCATACCAGAAATGGACATTCGCTTGATTCTTTATATCTAATTGATATGGAAACGACTTGAGCATACTACTTAATATTTGCTGAAACTCCCTTTCGCTCAATTGGTTTCCCTTGTCATAGTAGACAAGGTCAATATCTGATATACCATAGTCGATTGCGTTGCCAGATAATTGATTCCACACGGTATTTGCCACACATCCCGCAGCTACATAATAATCAAAGGGTAAGTCCAAATCCGATAAACAACTTAATAAATGAATGATTTCCTCATTTTGTTCTAACATTTCCTTTAACTGTTTTTCATAATTAATCATCGTAGTATCTACCACCTTTATTGATTAAAAAGCAACTAACATCATATCTTATATAAGAGTACATTTACATTATTTGGTTTCACACTTGATTATAATTTTTAGGGAGAAGTCAAAATTCTCTTTTATTTTCCTTAGTTTAAGAACACTAGTATAATGACCTAAACAGTTTAAGCCTTCTTACTTATGATTGGAAGAAACAATAACAATGTCATAAATGAACCAACTACTTAATGGTACAATAAAGTTCAAAAAATCGAAATTGACGGAACCACTTTTGGAGGAGGACCTTTAATGGAAAAGATGAAGAAACGAATTGAAGTAGCTTCAGGTAAATCACCTGCAGACCTTGTCATCAAAAATGCGCAAATTGTTGATGTGTTTTCAAGTGAAATTATTTCTGGAGACGTAGCCATCACAGATGGATATATTGTTGGAATTGGTGACTATAAAGGAATAGAAACAGTTGACGCTCATAACCGTTTTTTAGCTCCTTCTTTTATTGATGGACATGTACATATTGAATCCTCCATGGTAACCCCTGTCGAGTTTTCAAAAATCCTCCTGCAGCATGGGATAACTGCTGTCATTTGTGATCCTCATGAGATTGCTAATGTCGTTGGTGAAAGAGGTATTGAGTTTATGCTTCACGCATCTGATGATATTCCATTTGATGCTTATTTCATGCTACCATCTTGTGTGCCAGCCACACCTTTTGAAAATGCCGGTGCTACATTAACAGCAAACGACTTATCTCCTTTTTATGAATATGAGAGGGTGATTGGTTTAGCCGAAGTCATGAATTATCCCGGTGTGATGAAAGGCGATCACGACTTATTGAGTAAAATTCACGAAGCGCATGAAAGAGGAAAAAAAGTGGATGGCCATGCGGCGGGGCTAAAAGGAAAACAACTAGATGTGTATATGACAGCTGGTATCCGAACCGATCATGAAGCAACTACTGCAAAAGAAGCAAAAGAACGATTGCAAAAAGGAATGTACGTCATGATTCGCGAAGGTACAGCAGCAAAAGAATTATGTCGAATCCTACCAATTGTTAATGAGAAAAATGCACGTAGATTTCTATTTGTTACAGATGACCGCCATCTTGATGATATTATTAGCGAAGGTAGTATCGACTATATGATTCGGAAAGCGATTAAGAAGGGGATTGATCCGATTACAGCGATTCAAATGGGGTCTCTCAATACAGCTGAGTGCTTCGGGCTTAAGGAACAAGGTGCCATCGCTCCAGGATATAAAGCTGATTTCGTTTTATTAGACGATCTTGAGCAAATTGAGATTCAATCTGTTTATAAAAATGGACAATGTGTTTTTAGTGAAGGAGAATTAACTGATTTCCCTAAAGAATTAGAGCAAAAGGAATTTTCCCATCTCACTAATACCGTCCATCTTCCTGTCATTAATGAACAATCGTTTCACTTAGACATTGTCGGAGAAAAAGCCCATATTATTGAAGTGATTCCGAACAGCATAGTAACCGACCATGTTATTGAAACCGTTCAGAAAGACGAACGCGATCGTTTCATCGCTTCTATCGAGAAAGATCATTTGAAAATTGCTGTCATGGAGCGTCATCATCATACTGGCAACATTGGACTCGGTGTCTTAAAAGGGCTCGGACTACAATCTGGCGCCATCGCAACAACGGTAGCCCATGATTCTCATAATTTAATTCTTGCGGGTACAACTGATAAAGATATGGCTGTTGCTGCCAATGCAATCCGCGACATGCAAGGTGGACTTGTAGTTGTCGATAAAGGAAAGGTGCTTGCTCAATTAAACTTGCCAATCGCGGGTCTCATGTCACATGAACCATATGAGAAAGTGAATAAGAGGCTAGTGGAAATCAATCAGGCATTGGATAAAATCGGAGCTAACCATACATTTAATCCATTCTTAACATTAAGCTTCCTTGCGCTACCTGTTATTCCATCACTAAAACTAACAGACCTTGGGCTCTTTGATGTCAATACCTTTAACCATATCTCTGTATCTGTAGAGAAATAACCTAATAAATGAGAATGACCCGAACTCGTTTCGGGTTACTTTTTATATTATGTTTCTCTCTTGAGAACTCCTTCTTGTGTGTTATCCAATTTTTCTATCTATGCCAAACTGACAATTTTTTTGTATATTACAGTAAACAGCTTACCCTCTCTTAGAGAGTCCTCCATTAGTTTTAAATAAAGCAACAGCAAGGTACTTCCCCACCTATGTCCCTAGCTGTTTCAACTTCACTCTCATATGAACTCGTAACTAATACATGTCCCTATTTAACCCAAAACATCAGCTTCTGGTTTAAGAATGCCATAACATACGAGGTCTATATATTTTCCATCTTTTCTTACATATTTTTTCAACAGGCCTTCTTTCTTCATACCGGTCTTTTCAATTACCCTCATTGAAGCTGGGTTCGAATCGAATGAGCGTGCAAACACTTTATTGTAATTTTTTGCGCTAAAGGCAAATTCAATTAACGCTTTAGCAGCCTCTGTAGCATAGCCATTCCCCCAATATTCCTCACCAATCCAATAAGCAAGCTCTCCATGATTGAACGTTTGATGATGCGAGAGCGCAATTGCACCGTATAACTTGCCAGTGATTTTATCAGTTATTGCCAACTCAAACCGCTTATTATGATTGAAATCACTAAGATGATTTTCCATCCAAATAAGAGCATGTTCAGTTAAATAAGGATAGGGAAGATTTAAAGTACTTTTATAAAGATTATAATTGTTACATAGTTTAACAACTTCTGGTACATCGGCCTCATTAAACAAGCGAAGCATTAATTGGTTCGTTTCGATTTTATTTTCGTTATGATGATATATCACTAGGTACCCCTCTTTTAAGATAAATTTTGATACTACTCTCATTCAATTTTTTTCGCTATTCTCCTTCTCTTCACAAGAAAAACGCATGTAAGGATCTCTAAATGTAAGTTATTCGATACCAATATGAATAAAATAAAAAGACCTCATCCATCCTACAAGATTTGGTCCTTACAAAATTCAGTATTTACTTTTTTCATAATAGCTGCAAATACTTCCGATAAATCAGAAACATGCTCATCCCCTTTTGTTGTAAATGCAGGGCGAGGCTGTTTCCATATTGTATATATCCCCACTCCACCCGCACCGACTATATCATTTTTGAGATGGTCACCTACATATACTGTCTCATCTGGAGATACGCCAAGTCTTGAAAGAGTATGTTCAAAGATATAAGGATGGGGTTTCTTTACACCAACCTCTTCTGAAATAACAATTTCATCAAACAATGCTTCTATCTGCAATGACTTAATTACTTCTCGCTGAAATTTACTGTACCCGTTCGAGATGATCGCCGTCCTTAAGCCCTTCTTTTTCAACCTTTTAAGCAATGTAATTGCCTGAGGATACAGTTCGGCATGTAAAGGAAAATGAGATAAATAATCCTGCAGTAATTCTTGCCAAGAAAAGTTTATTAAAGAAAACTCTCCTACCATCTGTTGATACACTTTATCTTTCCAAACATAGCCGCCTTGATCTAAATTAATGAACCTTTCTGCATATATTTTCTTATCTAAATGTGGAAAGAGTCTCTCTTGCTGATTCTCAATAAACGACAAAATAGCTGCCTTTCGATTATGAAGGGTTCCGTCTAAATCAAACATCACTGCTCTTACCATTACTTGATTACACCTCCAATTATTTCACTCGTAACTTTTGCCCAACTGTAATCACATTGATATCTTTCAAATGGTTCCATTCTTGTAACTTTTGCGCCGTTAGTTTAAATCTCTTTATGATAGTTGTGACTGTATCACCTTGGTGAACGGTGTAATAGTAGTGTTTTTCCCCTGTCTTGATTATTTGTCCGACAGTAATCAAGTGAGGATTATGAATATGATTGATTTTTTGCAAGCTACTGACACTTGTATCGTGCACAGCTGCTATTTTTGAAAGCGTATCGCCAGATTTGACTGTATAGCTAAACTCTACCTCCTCTAATTGATTTAGGTTCACCCAAGATCCTGGCATACCTTCCACTTTTGATAGATTAAATATTTCTCCTACCTTTTTAAAAATATAATAACTCCCTGCCTTGTACAGGGACTTTTCTCGTATCTCTTTCTTTGCATCTTCAACCGTTACATAACCTTTTTTGTCCCTTGATAAATGATATTTAGGATTAGTATCATATTGTAGTAATTGATAAGTCTCAATGATACGAATGATTTTTTTGCTATAATCAGGATCTGTCGCATAACCTGATAACTGCACCTGCTCAGCAGCTTTTTTGTAATCTTTTTCTTCTAAAATAGCAAGGTATTTGTTTCGATCCCAAGATACACCATTCTTATAAAGCTTTGCTAAGTCCTCAATTGACTCCTCCCATGAAGGGTACTTTCTAAATGCCGCTGCCGTTGTAACCATTTGCCCATCTATAAATTCTTTCGTCAACATCTTTACCGACTGTCCGTTATACTCACCCTTTATACCGAACAAATTATTACCTTCTATTGCCAATTTACTCTTCCCATGATTAGATTCATGCATAGCTTGTGCAATCACTAGTGAAGGCAGTATGTGATATTGTTTAGCTATTTTCTTTGCTAACGGAACGATCGCTTCAATAAAGTTCAAAATAAACACCTCTTTTTCACACTCTATTCCTAACAAGATGCTTTGCTAGGGCTTTATTTCTGTTTCTTGTATTTTAAAAAATAATACAAAGAAAATAAGAAAATACTAGAAATAACAAACCCAGTCCCACCTAATAATCCAAGCAAGCGATTAGGCATCCATACAGTGGCAAGCCCAGCTAAAAACATAGAGATACCTATCATTGTATTAGAAATCGTTGTAAATAGACCAAATATAAGTCCACTCTTATCTTTAGGTGTCTCTCTCATTAGCATCGTATCAAAACAGGTGTTACATAATCCAGAGAAAAACGCGGCCGTTATTAAAAAAACAATGGCCATCCAAAATTGTTGTGACTGGCTTAATAAGATAATACAAAATCCTTCGAACATCAGTGCAATTAAGGCGATTCTCATTAGATGATTTTGCAATTTCTCTGCTACAGGAAAGCTTAGCATTAAACCAATTCCTAATGAACCATAGAATATGCCGACACCAACATCTCCTAAATGAAATTCTTGAACTGCATACACACTTAATAACACATTATCAATGCCATTAAATAGAGGAATTAACAGTTCTGATAGAAAAATGATTAATAATAAACTCGAATGAAAAATAACATCTTTAACGATGATGAATGAACCTTTCTTCTTATTTTTGGACATTGATTCCTCAGTTCTTTCTCTATCAAGAACGCGCAATTTAGCTAACAAAACAGCAGCAATTAAAAAGGAAGCACCATTTACGAAAAAGGTAAAATTAGCACCGAATAAAGAAGTGACCACTCCACCTGAAAACGACCCTCCAATAAGAACAACTCCCACCATTACTTGTTCAAGGCTATTAACTTTTATCATATTTTTTTCCTTCACCATCAACGGAATGGCAGATTTTCTTGTTGGTGCATAAATGGCTTCACCTGCTGCTAAGAAAAAACTCGACAAATAAACGATCCAGACAGATGAAACATCATTTACAAACACAAACGACAAAGCAAACAGGATACGTCCTAAATCTGTGCAGACTAATATTTTCCTCCGTGAAAAACGGTCTGCCATCAATCCTCCTAATGGGCCAAATAACAGAAACGGAATGACTCTTATCGCTAAAGCAAGACCAACAGCAAGGCCAGACCCTGTTACTTGCAATAACAGTGCTAACAACGCAACTTGACTAAATCGATCACCTATTCCATTGAGAACACCCGCAAAGAATAAGCGCGCATAGTCTTTCTCTTCTTTTAATATGGAGATCATTCTCGTCCCCTCCTCATATAATTAGATAATCATCTAATTTGATGTTAATCTAATATATGAATAATCGCAATCTTTATTTCAAAAAAAAAAAAGGAAAGTGCTTCGTTACGAAACAAACTTTCCAATCAATTTTTATTCTCTCAAATTATTTACACTCATTCTTGGGGGCTCCTCTAACCATCCATTATCGATCATAATTCTTATATTTTCTCTAATAAACAACATGATATCTTTTACAAATAAACCTAATTTGATGTTGATGTCATCTCTTAAGCTAAAGCCTGCACCAAATCCTTGACTACCGAGACCGAAATTACTTAACAAAAAGGTTAGATACATCATTAATTTATCAGAAAATGGTGGAATGTTAGACTTAGTAAGCGATAACCCATGAATTGTCGGCACCCTAATATCATCCTTAATTAGGATGTCATATGTTCCCTCCAAAATATCCTTGCTGAGCTCTTTCCCTTAAATAAAATAGTCCTTCACTTCTGTATGAACTGCCGTTTGAGCAAATCCTGTCATAAGCATCATGCCAACTGTATTCGTTTGAATAGACTGGTTTAAATAACTAAACTCAATCGTATTAATATCTCTTTTGTCACCAAACAGGCGATAACCTTTTGTATAATTTATATCTGAGACGAAGTCGACCGTTGTAGGGACATTAATCAAATTAGGTAATGGGTAATACCCCTCGTCAACCGCATAATTTAAGAACTTTTGATAATATTTCTGCGTTACATTTGTCATCTCACGATATAAATCAATAATATCATTTCGGTAGGACGTTGCTATATGAAGGGTGTATAGTCCCATGCTAATTTCCTTTAACACCATACACAAAAGAATATCAAATCCCTCTCCAAAAATTTTAGGAGCTTTCAAGTTCACATCGGCATTAGTGAAGCCTTGAGGTATAACAGCACCCTCATCATTAAATATCTGTTCAATACGGTGGACATTTGGCTCTAACTCAGACCATAAACCTTGCATAAGCTTTTTCGCTTTTTTATCCTCGGACACTTCTATAAAATGTTCTAAAACCCTTAATATCATTGTTTTCTTCTGATAAGTAATCCACAGTGCACCAATTTCTGTAGATGTCATTTTACTTCGATTGACCATTCTGTCACCTACTTTTATAAAATAACCATTCTTGTGACTAAGTTTTGCTATTCTCCTACTAAATATTCCCTTTATATCAAAAAAGCTAGAGGACAGGGATAGTCGTTCCCTTACCTCCAGCTTTCTAAATTATCCCCAAAGCATACGAAAACGCATAGCTGCATCAATTACTCTAGCTGTCGCTCCTTCATGCCTGGATGCATACTTCTTTCGATTGACACAATCAATTAACATTTGATCACATTGATAACAATGGCCATATCGATCAATGCAGGCATCATGTTTCTGACAACAAGAATCCACATAATTGATGGGCTTGCCTGGACCGCTACAACCCGGGCCACAATACCGATAACCTCCAGGCAAACAAAAACCTTTTTTATTAAACCTGTTCACTATTTTCACCTTCTTATCCTTTTATATATATTACAAACAGTAAGTCCATTTCGCCTGTGACCTTACCTAATAGGGGAATATTTTTATCAATTTATTTCAGTGCTTATTGGTCAAATAACATAAAAAAGCCAACCTATCCAAAAAGGATAAGTTGGCAACTATTGAATTCGACTAAACTTAATCAAAGTAAATATAATTGGAACTATCGTGGCAAGTAAAAACACTGGCAGAAACCAAATGCCTAAAGAGCCCGCCCATCCTAATGCTACTCTAATGGATTGTATAAGTATAAAGCCGAATAATGCGAGGCAAATATTCTTTATGACATTTAGCATTTTTCTACTCGTTAAGTAAAATGCGGCTGCATTTGATTCATTGATGCGTGCAGGGTAATTATGAATATGAGGAAACCGTTCAAATATCCCCATCATGAACCATAGAAACACGCCGATAATTGGTAAGATAAATAATTCATATTTAGAACCCCACCGATCAACTTCCCCTGAAGCATTGTAATGACCCGGTACTTGTTCAGGTATAGCTGACCAAGAAACAACTAAGAATACAATCGACCCAATGAATACAATAAGACCAAGTATGTCGCATCCCCATTCCCATTTAGTACGAGGCAATTTAAGTACTGGTCTATCCATACCCCATTCCTCCTCTTTCCGTTCGTCTTTTTAATACATACGAAGGAAAGATAAAAAGGTTTCATCCATTAGATAATCAAAGGCAACTAGTTCATACAGGGAATTACGCGATGGCTCTATCCCCCTTTTCATGAAAGGAAACAGGCGCGTCGTAATGGTAAGATATCAGTGTTGATGGCTCTGTTTGAGAAAAATATTGTCATTCATACTGTATGAGGTGAATCGCCTGAGACATGCGATCAACAAAGTATATGGTAAAGGAATAAAGAATGGTTCTTTGATAAGCAGTTTAACTTCACACTTTTCACCCTTTATAATGCAAATCGTAATAAACCTACGTACATTGTTTTAACGCTTGCGTGATATCAGCCATCACATCTACAGGATCCTCTAAGCCAACAGAAAGGCGGATCATTTCGGGACTCACACCCGCCTCCGCTTGTTGTCCAGGTGAAAGACGAGCATGTGTTGTACTCGCTGGATGAATAATGAGCGTTTTCGCGTCACCAACATTTGCTAAATGTGATACCAGCTTTAGTGAGTTGATAAACCTTTTAGCTATACTGATTCCCCCTTTGATGCCAAATGTAAAGATTGCACCTGCCCCACTCGGAAAATACTTTTTCCCGAGATGATATTGTGGATGGCTTTCTAACCCAGGGTAGTTCACCCAAGAAATATGAGGTAACTCTCCTAACCGTTTAGCCAAAACTTGTGCATTAGCGACTTGCTTTTCTACTCTGACACTTAATGACTCCAGACCTTGAATAAATAACCAGCTATTGAAGGCAGACAGCGTTGCCCCTAAGTCATGGCCAAGTTCAAATCTTGCTTTAAGAATAAAAGCTTTTTCCCTAGAAATTTCAACATAGCTGCGATTACCAATAGCAGGCTTTTTCTCATTAAAGGAAGGAAATCTTTCGTTACTCCATTCGAATCTTCCTCCATCTACAATCACCCCACCGATTGCCGTACCATGTCCACCAATAAATTTAGTTGCTGAATGAACGACTATATCCGCGCCAAATGCAAGTGGTTTTAGTAAAAATGGCGTAGTAAATGTATTATCTACTACTAATGGTAGGCCGTGACGTTTCGCTATCTCACTTAACTTTTCTAAATGTGCTACCTCCATATTCGGGTTGCCAATTGTCTCTGTGAAAATCGCCTTTGTCCTTTTATTAATTTTTCCTTCTAAAGATGTAAAGTCCGTCCCATCAACAAAATGAACATTGATACCGAATTTACTAAACGTTTCTGCAAATAAATGGTAGGTACCACCATAAAGAGCCTGTGTAGAAACTATCTCATCGCCTGCTCTTGCAAGTGTTAAAAGGGCAATGGAAATCGCTGCTTGCCCAGATGAAACAGCAAATGAGGCTACGCCACCTTCTAACTGTGCCATTCTCTCCTCAAACACTGCATTGGTTGGATTTGCATTCCTTGAATAAATAAAGCCAGGCTCTTGCATCTGAAATAAGCTTGCTGCATGATCGGTATCTTCAAACACATAGGATGAAGTCATGTATATTGGTACGGCTCTCGACTTTGTAACAGGATCTGGCACTTGCCCCCCATGAAGCGCTATTGTATCAAACTGGTGATGATTCATTTTTCATTCTCCTCTCACATTTCACTTATAATAAACAAACTCGACTCGGAACCATCTTTCAGTGATGAGCTTTTGAATATGCCAGCACAATGGTTGTTTTTTCATAAATTGAATTTGAAACATCAATTTTTTATGTCCAACACCTTTTTTCAAGAGCAGAAAAAAGACCACTTTCAATAAAAAGAGATTGTACTCTTCCATCGAAAGCCGCCTTTAGTCGTCTAATCGGCATAGATAAAGCCCCTCTTGCTAAAGAAGAGGGGCTCACGATATATCGCCATATCCTCAACTTATCTATCTTGGAATTAGCACCGTTACCTGGTTTTGGTCGGTTGCTGAGGCTTCAAAGGGCCAGTCCCTCCACCTCTCTTGATAAATTGATTTTTTTAAATTTTAGAGTCATTAATTATTAATCAGAATAACCTTATCATCCGGCGCTGTCAACAGCTTTTTATAATAAATCTTTTATGCAGCACAAAGTCTTTCTTTTGCCTTTATTACTGACACCCAATATTCAACTGGAGATACAAAGGATTGCAAATAATTCAGCTCTTTATTATACATAAGAGCCTCCACTAAAAGATAAACAGACGTATCATTTAAATCGTTAACAATCATATCAAGCAAAGTTGCTTTCATATTCATAATATCTTCATAATCATCGATGATAGCTAACTTATCATCTAAATATGAAAGAAAAGCTTGTAAATGAACAACCTCTTCTTGTAATTCCTTCCACCCTTTATCCTCAGCTAATACGTTTACATAATTAACAAATTGATTGTACTCTTCATGACTATCTCTTTTAATTTTCTCTGCTAATATATCAAAAAATACATGATTGGACATATCCTTGCTGTTCACTATTAGAGCACCACCTTTACTATTTATATAAAATTATAGACCTTCTCTTTTAAATATTCAATAAAATCACATGAAACTATTTTCAATTAAGGAGTCGGGTGGTGTGTAGTTTTAGTCTAAATTAAACCAAGTAGCTGGGATATAAGGGGGATACAATAATTTCTAATTTTTCTTACGCATTCGAATGAAAGTTGAAATCACCCTTCCACTACTAGATGCATATCCAGCTATTTATGTAAGCTTTGTTTTGCCCTTTTACCCGGCTCATACTTCAATTTGATTCTTTGTTAGCTTCGTTTCTCTCTTTTACATGGCTCATACTTCGATTTGCTTCTTTTTAGCTTCGTTTTGCTCTTTTACATGGACCATAACTAAATCTCTTTTAGCTATGGCAAATAACTTTCCCTTCGATGCAACCGCCTCATATATAGTAGGATTCAATCATTCATCCCCTCGCTCGATAGCCAAATTGTGCAGAGATTTCTTTTCCTACTTTTATAATAGATTGACTTTTATCTGCAGAGGGGTCTTTTGGAATCGACTCTGAGAAACCAACTACTGTTATCGCACTTAATAATTCTTGATTGTAATTAAAGATTGGTATAGACACAGAAGATACAGTAGGAATCAAAGGCTCCTTAGCAAAGGCAATCCGTTCCTGCCTTACGCGGTTGATTTCTTCTACCGCATTCCCTTTTCCTTCTTTCCCCATAACCTTAATCCAATCTTTAGTTGTTGCTGAATCAAGGAAGCTCTCGAATATTTTCCCAGTCGATGAAAGCGGTGGTAAAAGTGAACCGAGCTGTGCACCAATATTATAGGCATGTCCCGGGTTCCATATTTTCGAGATAATTGGACCATTATATGTCCACGTAGTTAATAGGCATGTATTGTCTAGTTGATGACTTAAATCCTTCAAATAGGGTAGAACACGTGAAATCACATCTTCCTGCCCTATAGCTGCCACCCCATATTCAATTAATTTACTTCCAAGTTGATATTGTCCATTATGTTTGTCCTTGTATAGAATGTCTAATTCCGTAAAAGTGTTCAAGTATTTATAAAGATTACTTTTTGTAATTCCTGTTTTTTCCTGTATATCAGATAACCTCAATGGTTCTCCGCTAGCAACTAATAGGTCAATAATTCTCATACCAACTTGGATCGATTGGATCGTAGCTTGTTTTTGATTTTTCATGTAAAAAACCCCTATTTTATATTTTTTTTAGTATATCAGAAAAACACTATGTTTTCTGATTTCAGCCATGTTTTGCATCCTTTTGAAAGGAGTTATTTTTCAAAAAGTTTAAAAAACCACAACAAATTCACTTGAGTTTATCTGAAAATTAGGATACTATAAATTTATCATTAATAGATAACAATGTTCACTATTAATGGAATATTAAACAACCAATGAAGAAAGAGTCTAATAAACGCTCATTAATAAAGGTTTTATGCCTAACACTTCCACACAAAGCGTTTTACTCTTTGATCACGCAATTCCTAGACAAAAAAAACTTTTCATAAAGGAGTTTGAATATGAAATTAGTTACTTTCACTCACAATAACAACACACGTATCGGAGCAGTTACAGAAGGAAATGAAGTAGTAGACTTAAACTTTGCTTACCAAGCTTTCCTTGAAGCAGAAGGTAAACTACGTTCTGAATTAATTGCTGAAGCGTACATTCCAGCACAAATGGAAGGTTTCCTACAAGGGGGAAATGAAAGCCTTTCCATCGCAAAGGAAATGGTTGATTATGCATTAAATAATCGTGAATCGTTCAAACATCCACTTGTACATGCATTTGAAGATGTAAAAATCGAAGCACCTGTAACAAAACCCGGAAAAATTATTTGTGTAGGTCATAACTACCGTGAACATATTGCAGAAATGGGAAGAGAATTACCGCCTCACCCAGTAGTATTTGCTAAATTTGCCAACACAGTGATTGGACCACAAGATGATATTCCATTCTATCCAATTTCTGAACAATTAGATTACGAAGCTGAATTTGCTTTTGTTGTAGGTAAAAAAGCTAGAAACGTAGCAAAAGAAGACGCACTCAATTATGTAGCAGGATATACAATCGCTAATGACGTCACTTACCGCGATATCCAACGTCGCACACTTCAATGGTTGCAAGGTAAAACAGTTGAAGGTAGTGCACCAATGGGTCCTTGGTTAATCACTTCTGATGAATTACAAGATCCATCTGGTTTAGGTGTTCTTTTAACTGTTAATGGGGAAGAAAGACAAAAAACGAATACAGCCAACTTTGTCTTTGATGTTCCAACGCTTGTTGAATTCTTATCTAACTTAATGACTTTAGAACCTGGTGATATCGTATTAACAGGGACACCTGGAGGCGTAGGATTTGCTCGTGATCCTCAAGTATTCTTGAAAGATGGCGATGTCGTTCGCATTGAAGTAGATAAAGTCGGCGTTCTCGAAAATAAAGTTTCAAAGGTGGAAAAATAATTATGAGCGAAACGAAAACGATTCAGCAATCTATTGAGTCTATTCAAACATCATTAGATCAAATCATTGAAACCGTTTCAGGATTATCTGAAGAAACCATACGTTGGAACCCATCAAAAGAAGAATGGTCCATTATGCAGGTTATTACTCATTTAAACGAGGCCCTACCTTATTGGCTAGGTGAAATAGATACAGTTGTAAAAGCCCCGGGTTCCCAATGGGGACGAGGCTTACAGGACCCTGCTCGCCTTGCAGCAGTCGAAAATACTGAACACCAATCAGTTGAAGACGAATTGAAAAAATTATCGCAAATAAAACAAGATGTTCAAACAAAATTATCTGTTTTATCTGCTGACACATTGGCTCAGGAATCACCTCATCGTAACTTTGCAAAATTCGGTAATAAATCTGTATTCTTTATTGCCGATCACTTTATCGATGAACATGCCGCTGGTCATTACAACCAAATTCAACGTAACTTGTCTAAGCTAGCAAAATAATATTAAGGTGGCGAAATATTATGGCTGAAAAACATGCATATATGGAGGATCAAGACGTAAAGGACTTTACGAAAGAAATCCAAGAATATCATCTCGGTCCATTATGGGAAGCCATCCCAGCACTGATGAACCATACACCAAAACCACATGCTGTGCCATATTTATGGTCAGATGAGCTTTTAAAGAAAAAATTATCCGAAGCTGCTGAAATCTTCACACCTGACCGTGGTGGAGAAAGACGCGCGATTTACTTTCAAAACCCTGGGTTGACTTATAGACAACCATGGGGATGGGCTTCAACCACTCAAACATTGTATGCTGCTGTGCAGTTACTGCTTCCTGGTGAAGTAGCACCTTCACACCGTCACTCTCAAAGTGCTCTGCGCTTTATCACTGATGGAGAAGGAGCTTACACAATTGTTGAAGGTGAACGTATCTTCATGCAAGAAGGTGACTTCCTTATTACACCGAAGAACCTCTGGCATGGACATGGCCATGTAGGCGATAAACCAATGATTTGGATGGATGCACTTGATATACCTACCATCTATTCAATCGGTGGAACATTCTTTGAACCATTTCCTAATAAGATTGAAACGCCAACTCGCCCAGATAACTTCTCTGAACAAAGATACAGTGGCGGAATGGTAAGACCAATTAATGACCGCTATTCAAGCGTGGCACCACTCGCAAATTACAAGTGGAAACGTACAGAAGATGCGATTAAAGGATTAACTAGATTTGAGCCAGATCCATATGATGGCTACGCTGTTGAATATATCAATCCATCAAACGGACAAACAGCTAATCCAACAATGGGAGCTTGGATGCAATTATTACCAAAAGGCTTCCGTACAAAGGCACATCGTCACACACATTCTACCATTTACCAAGTACATCAAGGTTCTGGTTATACAGTAATAAACGGTGAACGATTCGATTGGAAAAAAGGAGATTACTTCTGTATTCCAAACTGGGCATGGCACGAACATGTACCTGCTGAAGATAGCTACCTTTTCTCAGTAAATGACCTTCCAATTATGGAGCGATTTGACTTAGAAAAATCTCAAAACCTTGAAGAAAACAACGGAGAACAAAAAATCATAGGCGAATTTAAAGCTTTCCGTTAATTGCACAAGAACAACCGGGCACAGTTCCTCGGTTGTTCTTAAAAGATTCGAAATATAACAGTAAATGAAAACGCTTATAAAACAGAATATTTATTTTTGTAAAACAAAAGGAGGATAAACATAATGACAAACACAGCACAGAATCCATTTATTGTAATCGGTGGAGGAATCGGCGGTTTAGCTACTGCATTAGGCGTCGCAGAAAATAACCAATATGTAAAAGTGCTTGAACAAGCACCTGAATTCGGTGAAGTTGGAGCTGGTATCCAACTTGCAGCAAATGCGACAAATGTTTTGCAACGATTAGGCGTAATGGATAAAATCAATGAAATCGCTGTATTCCCTAAACGTCTTGTACTTATGGATGCATTCTCTGGTAAAGAATTATCAGCACTTGATTTAGGAGAGGTTTACAGAGAGAGATACGGTGCTCCTTATATTGTATTACACCGCTCTGATCTACATCGTGTGCTTCTTGAAGCTTGTCAGGAAAACCCATATATTGAACTAGCAACAAACCAAAAAATTACGACAACAGAAGAAAACGATCAAGGTGTAACAGTTAAAGCAGAAAACGGTGATGTTCATAAGGGAATCGCAGTAATTGGTGCAGATGGTCTATGGTCTAATGTACGTAAAATGTTCTCTGATGACCAACCTATTTGTTCCGGATATGTTGCTTACCGTGGGGCAATCCCGATTGAAGAAGTGAAGACCTCTATTGGGGATATGGATGACGTATATATGTGGATTGGACCAGACCTTCACTTAGTACAATATCCAGTTCGTCGTGGTGAGCTTTATAACCAAGTCGTTGTATTCAAAAGTAAAAACTACCGTCCCGAAATTGAAAAGACTGAAGATTGGGGCACTCCGGAAGAAATGGACGCTGTGTTCGCTGGGTCATGTGAATTAGTGCAAAATGCGATTGCATTTATCTCACGTCAAAAACGTTGGCCAATGTTCGATCGCTTACCAATCGAAAACTGGACGCAAGGTCACATTACGCTCACTGGTGATGCTGCTCACCCAATGCTACAATATCTTGCTCAAGGTGCTTGTCAAGCACTTGAAGATGCTGCATACATGTCAGATATGCTCAGTGCACATGGTGAAGATATCCCTGCAGCATTTACAGCGTTCCAAAAAGAAAGACAACCGAGAACAGCCTATGTCCAAGGTTCTGCACGTACATGGGGTGAAATTATTCACAATACAACAAACGAAGGTATTTTACTTAGAAACATTATCCTAGGAAAAAGACAATCAAATGACTTTGAATTTGTCGATCAATTCCATGGCTATAATAAAAATGCAAAACTAGTTGAAGCTTAAACCGTTCTCCACAAAGTCGTCATTAATGGTTTCATCTGGAGAAGAAAGGCTTAATCCTTTCTTCTCTCTTTTCATATATGTGTAAGCGATTGCAATCTCTAATTGATGGGGGAAACAAATGAACAAAATAAACGCAGCGGAAGTGATTAATAATAGTAAGTTTAATCGGTTTCATTTCGGCTTACTTGCCTGGAGCTTCCTTATTATTCTCTTTGATGGCTATGATTTAGTTGTTTATGGTACCGCCGTACCAGTTTTAATTGAAGAATGGGGGTTAAGTTCGGTCCAAGCTGGAGCCATGAGTAGTTATGGATTATTAGGGATGATGTTTGGTGCCATCTTTTTTGGTATTCTTGCTGATAAAATGGGAAGAAAAAATGTGATTGCACTTTCACTGATTCTTTTTAGCTTATTTACGTTCCTTTGTGGATTTGCCTCTTCACCTACAACCTTCTCTATTTATCGATTTATTGCCGGTTTAGGTTTAGGTGGAATTATGCCTAACGTTATTGCCTTATTGACAGATTACGCGCCAACGAAAATGAAAAGTATGGCTGTTTCCATTGTATTATGTGGATACTCTTTTGGTGGGATGCTTGCACCGATTCTAGGAATCTTCGTTATGCCTACACTCGGTTGGGAATCAATTTTCTGGTTTGCAGGTCTACCATTATTACTGTTGCCTGTCATATATAAATTTTTACCTGAATCTTCAGCCCATTTAATTAAGAAAAATAAGAAACAAGAGCTATTATCTGTGCTACGTAAAGTAAACCCTGCACAAAAGATGGATGAAAAAACAGAGTTCTTCCTACAAGTCCAAGAGGAAAACAAAGTTCCTGTTGTCGGACTATTCAAAAACAATCGCGGCCTAAGTACCGTCATGTTCTGGATTGCGTTTTTCATGTGCTTATTAATGGTTTACGGCCTAAATACTTGGTTACCGAACTTAATGATTGAAGCGGGTTATGCCTTAAATTCAAGCCTAGCGTTCCTTATTACGCTACAAGGTGGAGCCATTGTTGGGACACTCATTATTGGCTGGCTCTGTGATAAATACGGTTCAAAGAAAATGCTCGTGCCCTTATATGCACTTGGTGCAGTGAGCTTAACATTACTTGGATTTGGTGGCAGTGAATTATTCATTTATTTACTCGTTGCTATAGCTGGTGCTAGTACAATCGGTGCCCAAAACCTTGTACAAGCCTATGTCTCTCAATATTATCCTCCTAATATTCGATCCACAGCATTAGGAATGGCTTCAGGAATAGGGAGATTTGGAGGCATGCTCGGGCCACTTCTCGGCGGATTCTTATTAACGGCCGCTCTCCCTATTCATATGAACTTTATCGCATTTGCAATTCCAGGGTTGATTGCTGCCATTGCCTTAGCTCTCGTCCCAATTAAACGGGCCTATAAGCCTGAAGCTACTGTGGTAAAAGAGAATGAAACGATAAAAGTTGCTAATTAACGAGGATGTAAAGAAAAGAGCCATATATTTTGGCTCTTTTCTTTTGCCTACTTATCTTTGGAAAAAGTTTTCTAATTCCCTTATCACTTCATCAACTTCTTCTATAACGAACGCATGGCCTGCATCTAATTCTCTAAAAATGACATTAACGCCAGCTCTCTTTAAATCCTCTAGTAATGTAGTCGTCATTTCCCTTGTAGTTAAGACATCCTTATTTCCCCACAAAAGAAAAGTCTCTGCTTGAATATTGTTTATTTCTCCTGTTCCCTCAGCTGCATCATTATCAATATCAGTTATATTAAACACATTAGCTGCATGTGCAACATCCATCATATTCCTTTGTTGTATTGCTGCTTCTATATATCCTTCAAACCGTTCTCCTAATGCCTGCCTGCCTTTAACAAACATCAACTGTTCTATCGCTTCGGTAAAAAAAGCAAACTCTTTCATCTTCTGTGCTTCTACTAACCTATTTAACATTGGATCTTTTTCTATTGCTTCTCTTGTTTGATAGCGCTTATTGTTTTCATCATAGGCTGGATATCCACCGGCTGGCATGGAGGCGAGCAAAACCATTTTTTCAACAAGGTTTGGATACATTGCTGCAAATTGCAACGCAATACCACCTCCATTTGACCAACCAATGATTGTTATTTTATTTAAAGAAAAATGATCACAAAATAATTTCAAATCATAAGCGAATGTCTTAAAATCCTCTATTGGCTGATTGTAAGTAGATCGGCCATAACCTCTTAAATCCGGGGCATAGACCGTATACTTTGAAGGTATTTTCTCCAAAAATACGTCCCAATGATTCGCTGAGGCATAATTGCCATGAACGAGAAGTAGAACCTTCTCTCCCCCATCCTTTTTCAGATAATCATACACTTCACCGTTACTTAACCTGCATTCCATTTAAACACCTCTACTTTCTCCTTCAAACCTCTCATACTATTCGATTAAAGCTATCTTTATTCCTTTTTATGTTAAAATATTACATAAACATTCTAATAAAAGGAGAGATTGTATGAACGTTGAACTCACACGTTTTAAGGTTAAAAAAGGAAAAACAAAAGCTGTAGACGAATGGCTACAATTCCTTAATCATCATATGAAAGAAGTACTCCTCACACTTGAAGGAGAAAAAATGTATATTGAAACGATTTTTCGCGAAGTACAAAACGAAGATGAATATCTTTACTGGTATTCTGTACAAGGTAGGGATGGGATTGAAGTGACTGAATCCACACACTGGGTAGATAAAAAACATCTCCAATATTGGCAAGATTGTATAGATGAAACCTACAAACCAGTTAATTTAACTACCGAAGTCGTTATGATCCCAGAGAAAATCAGAGCAAATATGACTTAGCTTAAATAGGCTAAGCACTTTTCACCTTCCGTCCATATAAGAAGAACGAAATGAGTCCTAATACGGTATATAATATAACAGCATTCACCATACTACCTACCTCAAACCAATACGAAACTGGAATTATTATCGCAGCGGATGAACAGATAAAGCCTATGATCATCTGCTTTATTAAGCGCGCGCAAATAATACCTTGGATAATAAAAGCTAGCGGAAAAAGGACATAAATCCCTAATAATAAGATTTTGCTAAACGGAAAAAATGAACATATCCACGTAAATATAAAAATACATATAGAGGGAAATAAAACTCGAAAAAACATCTTCATGTCAGTGTTCATCCCCTTCTTTTTATAGACAATATTATAGCCTTCCACCAAAACCACAATAAAACAAGATAACCGAAAACACTATACAACGCCCATAGTGCACCATCAAAAAGCTCATGAAGGAAAAACTCCCCTTCATTCATTTCTTCACCGCGACCAATAGCATTGAATATAGAAATAAAAGGGATTGTTAGAACAAAAAAGATGACAAATAATGCTGTTTTTCTAATTTGTTTCCTCCATAACATTCTTAACGCCATCATAAATGAAATAAACAAAAAGAGATAATACAATAGCCAAAACCATAACGGTAAACTCACCATAAACATTCCCTCACCCCTCTTTAGTGTAATATTACACTAAAAGAAATTTATTGTAAATAATTTCTTTTTATGTCCTAAATTCACCACTTTTAATTAGGCGCATACACTAAACGATATAACACCTGCCCCAAAATCATGCATAATAAAGTGAGGAAAAGTCATGAGATTCAGCTTTTTATCCCCGGTTTATAATAGTGAACAATGGGTTCGCTCGATGCTTGATAGCATTCCTAAAGAATATGCCGATGAAATCATTGTTTGTGATGACGGATCAACCGATCAAACATTATTGATGTTAAAAGAATATCAACAACAGTACCCTCAACTAAAAATCTTAGAAAATGGGGAAAATCGTGGCGCTAGCTATTCGTATAATCGTTGTATCGAAGCCGCAACTGGAGATTATATTGCCATTATTGATAGCGATGATATTTATTTACCAACCATTCGTGAAGTACTCGCTAAAATAGATGGTGAGTACGACATTTATTATTACAGCATGGTGACAAAGGATGGCCAGCTCTTTCAAGCAACGGAAGAAAATTATCGTGAATGGTGTGGGCAATTTAGGATCATTAAGAGAAGCTGTGTGGGAGAAGCGAGATTTTCTGAAAGACCGGATATGGCGGGGGACTGTGATTTTCATCAAGCGCTCTTAGAACAAAACCCTTCAGTGCACATAACAGGAATTATCGCTTACTGGTATAACTATCCACGAATAAATTCCGAATATTATTTATACTATTTTGGATTAAAGTAAGCCCATTGTGGGAAATGACAGAAAGGTGCGTTCCATACTTATGTTTAAAAATAAAACGCTATTAATTACAGGTGGAACCGGCTCGTTTGGGCATGTGGTGTTAGAACGTTTTTTGCATAGTGAAATAAAAGAAATACGCATCTTTTCTCGTGATGAAAAAAAACAAGATGACATGCAAAAACAGTATGCAGATGGAAGAATCTCTTATATCCTCGGCGATGTTCGGGATATGAGTACTTTATTACCAGCTGTGGACGGGGTTGATTACATTTTTCATGCAGCAGCCTTAAAACAAGTACCCTCATGTGAGTCACATCCGCTAGAGGCGGTGAAAACGAATATTCTTGGCACCGATCATGTATTAAGTGCAGGCATACAAGCAGGGGTAAAGAAAATTGTCTGCCTATCAACGGACAAAGCAGCCTATCCAATTAATGCAATGGGAATGTCTAAAGCTTTAATGGAAAAGACATTTATCGCTAAATCGAGACAAGCTAACGCTCGTGGTACCATTATATGTGGCACAAGATACGGAAATGTCATGGCATCAAGGGGGTCCATCATTCCGCTACTCATAGAACAAGTAAAGGAAGGAAAGCCGCTAACTGTTACGCATCCTTTAATGACCCGTTTTATGATGAGTTTAGATGAGGCTGTCGAACTCGTATTGTACGCTTTTGAGAATGCTTGTAATGGGGATATTATGGTACAAAAATCGCCTGCTGCCTATATTACAGATTTAGCACAAGCGATTAAAGAACTTTTTCACGTTAGCCTTCCTTTAGAATTAATTGGCACACGGCCGGGAGAAAAGCTCTATGAAGTTTTACTAACAAAAGAAGAAGCAGCGAAAGCTATTGATCTTGAAGGCTTCTATCGCATTCCTCGAGATACCAGAATAGAAACTGATACAAACTCTGTAGAAGAATATCACTCCAATAATACTTATCGTCTCTCTGTAGCTGAACTAAAAGAAAAACTACAATCATTATCCTATGTTCAGAAAGAGCTAAAAAAATGGAAAAGGTTAAATTAATATATTTGACCGCTCCCTATTTTTCGTGAGTTGAGCACCTTCATTGACCAAGTTAATAATCGCCAACTCACTTACTATTCTTATATATACTGAATTTATAGGGATATCCTACCAACCCTCTAAAGGAAGGTTGTTGTTTGATGTAGTTTCTGATAAATTAGGATTCAACATGACTAGCATATTGAGGAGTTACATACATGGAAATACAAAAAAGTAGTACGATGATACAATCCTTGCAAATAGGCATTTCTATCATCGAATTAATCTATCAAAAAGATACCCCAATGAAATTCTCAACCATTCAAGAAGAAACCGGTATTACGAAAAGTAATTTATATAAATATTTAAATACACTTACGCAATTGAACATGCTCTATCGTGAAAAAGGGACAAACCTGTATTATCTTGGAAGCAAATTGATTCAATATGGTACAGCCGCCTTTGGTAGTCGTGATATTGCCGATGCAATCACTCCGTATATGCAGGAACTTTCTTCGCTTACTTCCTGCACCGTTTCGTTTTCATTATGGACAAACAACGGACCTATTACGACAAAGATTTGTCATTCGAATGAACCACTTCATATTGGTACACAACTAGGCGGAAGCTTACCACCAACATCTGCCGCAGGGAAGATTTTCTTAAGTTTCTTAAACCCAGTACTGACAAAAGATTGGCTAGGAGACGGGGAAGCGATCGATAACGCAGAATGGCAAATGATTCAACAATCGAAAATCTCCTTCGCTACCGAACCTTTAATTCCATCGATTTCTTCGGCTTCCGTCCCTTTGCTAGACTACCAGAATCAATTACTCGGTGCAGTGACAGTTGTTGGATTTAACGATAAGATGCCTAAGGAAGCATCGGATCCGATGAGCAAGCAACTGCTGAAGTTTCACCTACAAGCATCTTCTATGTTTGGCTATCGATATAAACAAGGAAAAATTGAACAATACTGATTGAACGTTCAATCGACCGTTTTAACATCTAGTAGAATAAAATACTAGTGAGAAAATTAAGTTGTTATTTTAAAAATATCCTTTTCTGCGAATAAATTGGAGTTTAGCTTCGACTTAGTCTCACATTTGCTGATATAAGCTCTTTACTGATTTATCAACCTACAAAATAAGTCCATTTTATTGAAAAAGGCCGCCATAAACAAAGATGACGACCTTTTTTATCTTAGTTCATCGTCAATCCATGATCAACGACTAGATTTTGTCCCGTAATCGCTCTAGCGCCTGGAGAGGCTAAGAAAACAACGGCTTCTGCTACGTCTTCTGGTTTTGTCACACGGCGGATAGCAGAGTTATCAGCCACAATCGCAAATACCTCAGGGGTAGTAACAGCACTTGCATCCGTTGTTTCTAATAATCCACCGGAAACCATATTCACATTAATATCATACTGTCCGAGCTCTTTGGCCATATTGCGTGTAAAGCCAATTAATGCCGCTTTGGCTGTTGTATATTCATGGTAGGCAACGACTGGGTTCTGGTAAAGATTCGTGCCAATACCAATCACACGGGCTTGCTGTGAATCCTTTAGAGCCGGAAGAGCAGATTGAACAACATTTAAGCTTGCTTTTATCGCGCCTTCAAACTGGGTTTGATAGCTAGCCCAAGATAATTCCTCTACTTTCGCCTGTGCCACAGGATCAAATTTAAATTGAACTAATGCATTATTTACAACGATATCCAAGCGACCAAAATGAGCAATTGTGTCTGCTACCATTGCTTTTACTGCTTGATGATCTCTTACATCAGCTTGGATAGCCAATGCACGATCTTGTCCGATTTTTTCAACTACTGCATCTGCTTTTTCTTTATTATTAAAATAATTAACGACTACTTTGTAGCCCTCCTTACCAAACTTTTCAGCAATTGCAGCTCCTAATCCACGACTTGCTCCTGTTACTAACACGACTTCTTCTCTCACGCTATTCCCTCTTTTCAATAGATGTAATTAAAAATGTTCAGGGAAACAAAACAAAAGGCTCCCCGAAAATGGAGAGCCTACCATACATATGCATATAGTTGGAAGATGCTCCCTACGATCGTCTTAACGAACAGGTTCTAAGGGTCAGGTTTTAACCTTCTCAACTCATTTTCTGAGTCCCCCTGCAACAATTTTTAATTATTTTTAGTTTAGCATACAAATAGTTTCCTAGCTATGAATCGAAGTTCATTTCGAAACTGACCATTTGCTTTATGTTTCTCACCATTGTTTTAAACGGGGATTCTTATCTAGAATCGATTCATATTGTTTCTCATTACCGTAGAGGCTATTCGGGTCAAGCAGCTTATATCTCTCATATTTTTCTAATCGATCTTTTTCTTTTGCCCAGCCTAAATGCTTGACTCGTATTGTGGATAAACTGTGGGTAAGTTGGAAGATGTTTTCTGGAAATCTCCCACAATGCTGTGGTGTTTCTTTCCAGACAGGCTGAAAGGTTGATCTAACTCTTGCTAGAAATGGACGGTATAAGAAATGTGCTTGCCAGTATTCATCTTCACGATAATGGTCTTCATCCCACATATCATACAGTCTAAAACAGTACAGGTCGATAGTATCCTGTTTAACAAAGTCATCAATATAATCAATAAAACTCTCCTCAAACCATTCATCTGCGTCAAGATTTAATACCCAACCTAAAAAACCATTCGTTGCTTCTAACCACTGTTGTTTTCTTAGTTCCACTTCATTGGCAAACTGGGAGCTTGCATTCTTGACCAATTTAATTGGCATACCTTTTAGTTCTTGCAAGAAAATCGATATAGTCTGATCAGTACTAGCATCATCTATAATCACAGCTTCATCGATAAATGGCTTTACTTTCTTTAACATCGTTTGTAAATAACGACCTTCTTCATTCTTCACAATCATCGATAAGCGAATTTGATGGCTTTCTGCTTTTTCTGGATAAATAGGTAGTTCGCTATAAGCATACTGACATTTTTCTTTAAATGCGGGTATGCCTGTAAGGTCAGAAGAACGATAAATATGATAAGCTGGCAGATGTGTGTCTACATGTAGATCCAGTCCTAATGCCACAGCTCTCACACAAAAATGTCGATCTTCTCCCCAAAAACTGAGATTTTTAATTTTACTAAAATGAATACCTGCTAACAAAGCTTTCCTGCTAATTAGCGTGCACGCACCTAATCCTCCTACTTCATAAACACCTGGAGTTTGTAACTGTTGAATAAAGGCCTCGGTTTGAACGGCCTTTTCTTCGTCTGTTATGGCACCTTCATCCGCCTGTCTCCAGTGGGTATATTCATCTGTTAACCACACCTGCGGATAAGGAATTGTCCCCTCTTGCCAAGCCGTCCAAAATACCTCTGAAACAATTTCTTTTTTCGTGGAAATAAGTGTATGAAGGGTATTCGGGTGTAAAAGCAAATCAGAGTCAATTAAAAACAAATAATCAAATTCTTCAAATTTCGCCTGCTCAATAAGCATATCTTTGAAGCGAGCAACCTTCCAGATGAGAGCATCATTCCAGAAATGGGTAAAGTCGGTACGAATATAGATACTATCTTCTTTTGCGGATAAAATCGCAACATCTTTCTTCCATTTGGCAAAATGACGTAGTAGTCTACTTGATTCTTCATTCTGATTATCATCTATGAAAAGATAATGAATCTCCATTGTATCCGTTTTTAAATTGGCTAAGGATAGCAGAAACTCTTTTAAAATATCGGGTTCTTGATTAATTGGACTGCCAATGAGAATTTTTGTATTAACCATAAGCAACATTAACGTTTATTGACAAAACCGTTCACCTCTCTACACTATATTCTCACCATGAATTGCTTGTGTAGTGAAATCAGAAAAATTCTACCCAAAACAAAAAGCAGAGAGTCGTCAGAATCTCCCTGCTCTAATGATGGTGTATATAAGAAATAAGAACATTAATATCGCAATGACGAAGCCGATTTCTACTGCTGGTATATTCCATAGGAGAGATGATTGCCTGCCAAGGGCGGAACCGATAATTAAACCCACCATTATAATGCAAAATGCTAGCAACACGATACTAAATGCTAGCCGGTTGCTGATACGATCAATTCTCGTTAGAAATTTTTCACTGTTTGGCAAATTCAGTTCGAGCGGGATTTTTCCCTTTTTGATAAGGGCAATCAAATCTTTCAAATTATACGGCGCTTCCTTTAGAATATCAAAATACTCCCCGATATGAGCTAGCGAATCTTTCGCCAAATGATCAGGTCGATATTTATTAATAATTAATCGTCTACCAAAAGGCTCAGCAATTTTTAATATGCTTATATTAGGGTCAAGTTTTTCAACAATACCTTCCATTGTTAACAATGTTTTTCCCACTAATGTTAAGTTTGTTGGGATATGTATATGATGTTGATTGGCAACGGAAAACAAATCATTAACTGCCTCGCCAATTGATATTTCACTAAACGGAATATCATAATATCTCTCTCTTAGTAAATCAACATCAATTTTTAAAAGTTCAACATCGACATCATCTTGGACAATACCCATTTTAGTGATGGCTTTAATGACTCCATCGGTACTTTGCCGCAACATGGCAATAATTAATGATGCTAAATTTTCTTTCATATCCTCAGTTAAACGTCCAACCATACCAAAATCCATGAAAACAATTACATTTCCTGGTAATACACAAATGTTACCTGGATGAGGATCTGCATGGAATACACCTTCCTCTAATATTTGCTGGAGGATGCCTTCAACGATTCTTTCGGCGATCAGTTGTTTATTAAACCCTTGTTCCGCCAAACTTTTATTTTCAAGGATGCCGCACCCTTCAATATATTCCATAGTTAACACTTTTTTCGTCGTATATTTCCAGTATGTTTTTGGGATTTTATAATGATTATTGTCTTCAAATTGATTGGCAATTTTATCTGCATTACGACCTTCAAGTAAATAATTCAACTCATTTAACAATGCTTTAGAAAATTCTTTCATCATTTCCACTAACTGATATTGCGATGCCCAATGTAGCCGTTTTTCTGCGATTTTAGCAATTTCTATCAAAATTTCTAAATCTGTTCTCATGGTCTTCTCAATATCAGGCCGTTGTACCTTAACAGCTACTTTTTCACCAGAATGGAGGACACCATAATGGACTTGACCGATAGATGCCGATCCTAATGGCTCCTCTTGAAATTCTGTAAAGAGGTCATGTAGTTCTTCCCCTAGTTCGGTTTCAACAATTTTTTTTACCTCTGCAAATGAAAATGACGGGGCATGTTCCTGCAATTTTTCCAATTCCCTAATAATTGATTCCGGAAAAATATCTGACCTTGTACTCGCAATCTGACCAACTTTAATAAACGTCGGTCCAAGCTCTTCTAAAAACAGACGAACACGTTCACCTGTCGTCTTTTCATGAATTTCCTCTTGCTTTCGCATGAACATACGTTTAGGTAGGGACAATACTTCATGCAAGCCTAATTCTTTTAAGAGATAACCAAAACCGTAATGAGAGAAGGCTACGGCAATTTCACGATAGCGATGAATATGACTCATCTTTGGTTTGAAAATGGCAAAAACCTCCCTTAATTCTCTTCTCGATTGTTTGCCTCAAGTGCTAGAATCCGTTCCTCTAATCTTAAGACATCATCCTTTGTAGCGATATTCAAATCATGCAATAAACTAGTCATTCGTTGATGGGCTTTGTCGTCTATCTGCGTTTGCTTCTCTTGGCCTTTCGCCCTTACCTCCTGCATAAAATCCTTCGCTTCCTGTTTTGTTAACTCTCCTCTTTTCACTAACTCATCCATCATTTCTTGTGCACGGTCTTTCCCTGCTGCTGCTAAACCTAACCCTAACATCATCCCTTGTTTTATTGGGTTTTTCATCTCATTTCCTCCTTTAATAAATGGCAGATTTTCACTAACATTATTTTACCCATTTTCAAGTAGATTAAGCATGAAAAAACATATATCACAAGTTGTTCTAACAGATGGGAAATTCAGAGATAGTTAGAAAATTAATCGAAGAAAATGCAATGCCTCACAGACCTTCATTTTTACGCTCATGTCCAACCCTAGAAAGTAGATGAAGAGTGGGCAAGTCGGATTAAAGCGGAAGTGGTCACGGAATTTGCGGATGAATGGCGATGTCCGATTTACATACAATTCTATTCGTGATTTTCAAATGAATTGTGTGCATATAATGAGATTTTACGCTTGTCTCATGTCAAGCAGCTTCCCCGTCTTCCATTTACAAATTCACAACCGATTTCTACTCTATTACGAACAAAACAAAAACCCCGTACAATCATATGTACGAGGAATGTTTATGATGCTTGATTGTCTTTTTTTATCATCAGGCAAAAGAAGATAATAAGCGTGAAAGCCGTTAATGCCAAGAAAGGAATGGTGATAAACCCGAGCCAATTGATATATTGGCCACTACATGGTACACCGCTTGAACATGGGGTGACCTCAGCGAGTCCAGGCACTTTTTGTACAAGATAATGATAGAGAGAAATACACCAGCCAATAAACGCCATTGGTAGCGCAAATCTTCGCACAGAAATATCTTGATAGAACGTACCGATCCCCAAGATTAAAACGAGTGGATACATGAATATTCTTTGATACCAACAGAGCTCACAAGGAATAAACTGCTTAATTTCACTAAAGTATAGACTACCTAATGTTGCTATGAGTGCAACCACCCAAGAAAAATACAACATGATTTGATTTTTCTTCATTCTTATCCCTCTAACTCTTCTTCAATCAAACGTTTGATTGAATCATAATTAAATGGATCTGTCACCATTTTATCGTTAATCATAATCGTCGGTGTGAGCTGGACTTCATATTCACCTACGAGTGAAGTGTCATGATTAACCGCCTCTATTGTTGCGCTTTTTTTCATTTCTGCCAATAGATCTTCTAGTGGAATTGACGTCGTTTCTGCAACGACTTCCTCTAGCACTTCCGTTGTTAACCAGACAGAATCATGTTGCCCACTCTCTGGCTGCTTATCAAACAAACCTTTATGGAATGCCCAGTATGCATCAGGTTCCAATAGATGAACAGCTTCGGCTGCAACTGAACCTAATTTAGACTCATCGCCATGGAAGAGCACATTGATATAAGAGAAATTCACTTGATTCGTGTCTACATAATCTTCCACTAATTGCGGATAAATAGTCTCACCCCATTGTTTACACGCTGGACATTTAAAGTCGCCAAATTCTACGATTTGTACAGGTGATTCCGCCTTGCCTAAAACAGGCTGTCCTTCAATAGGGGGTGCATTTTCAAAAGATGTATACTCATCCTTTTCATTTCCTTGATTGTTTATGAACACCATGATAACAACTGCGATAACGACAATAATCGTAATAAAAAATAATAACTTCATCGGTTGGAATTGATTTTTATTTGTGCCCATACTGCTCTCCTTTATGTAGATGTATCACTTTTAAGAATAATATATCCTTATGCAGAAAGTAAGGAATTTCCGTGAAGTCAATATGAAGTTCGATTGACTTGCTTACTCCAAGCATCAAAAGGGAGCTGTGATTGATTTAGTGTCAATTGTACAAACGGAAGACCTCTATCTTTCGGGTCTATGCCAATCTCTTGGTAAATAAAATCATCATCAAAAAGCGCTTTTGCTGCATCTTTCCGATCGGCTGCGTAATACACATTTTCCAAACGCGCCCAGTAAATCGCACCTAAACACATGGGACAAGGCTCACAGCTTGTATAAAGAGTACAGCCTGTTAATGTGAAAGATTGTAACTTCGTACATGCTTCCCTAATAGCCATTACTTCCGCATGCGCCGTTGGGTCATGAAGAGCTGTTACCCTATTCACACCTTTGGCAATCACCTTCCCGTCCTTTACAATGACTGCTCCGAAAGGTCCTCCTGCATTTCCTACGTTTCCTACTGCTAGATGTACTGCCTCTGTTAAAAATTGTTCATGATTACTCATCTCGTCCCTCCCATTTATTTAGGCTTTTTGTTTAATACCATGAGATTCTAACAGGATTTGCAACTGTTCATAAGCCTCTGTTGAAGTAACTAGTAAACTAACCTGACTCGAACGACCTGAATGAAGCTTCATCTCAAAACCATCATTTACTTTTTTATCAAAACCAAAATGACGGTTATTAATATCAATAGACTGAACTTCATAAGAATCAATTTTATGCCAAGGGATATACTTTAGCCCTTTAACAATCCCTTTTTGAAGAAAAACTAATTGGTTAAACAGAAACTCCATTTGAAAAAGAGGTACAAGTAACAGCAGATAATTCGAAACATCTAACTGATCGGAAAAAACAATAAACATGATCGCGATAAACACCATACATGTGATAAAAATATAAGTAAAGATACTGCCCTTCTGACTAGCTACCTTTGGCTCTGCTATCGGCCTTTGCGGCTCAATACGAATGTCCTCTAATACTTCATCTGGCAATGGGAATACCTTATTTTTCTTAATCTTAAAGAAAACATTAAATAAGCGATAATAATAAAAAAGTAATAACATAAGCAGTAAAATAGCAAATAACCATTTCATTCTATTCACCCCCTCTATTGTTTACGATTATTCGCTTCAAACGTTTTTGTGAAAACTAAAAATTAAGATAATTAAGTAAAGGCAGTTAATAGAATCGCCAGTCCGTTAAAAACGCTATGGATAATCATCGCAGGATAGATGGAGCCTGTTTTCTCATAAGTCCAAGCGAAGATAAGTCCACTGAAAAAATTAACTGGTAATGTGTTATAAGTCGGTAAATGTACCACCGTAAAAATCGTAGAACTAATGAGCATACTCAGTCCAATATTACATTTAGTCCTAAACCATTTGTAAATAAAGCCACGATACAAAATTTCTTCATAAATGGGTGACACAATGGCCGCAGATATAAATGCAATGAGAATCGTAAAACCATTCAGTTCTGCTGTTAATGAAGCGGTTTTCTTATTTTCTACGCCAACACCAAATAAATCCATAAGAATAACAAGCAATCCACTGCCCACTATTAGAAAAAAAGTCCATCCGATAATCGGTAGCCAATAGCTCTTAGCAAACGACTTCAAGCCAAGCGACTGCCAATTCAATCCATATGATTTAATCGTAATATAATAAAGAGCCACTGTAAAGGCAATTGCCATGATTAACCCTGTCAAAGTCCCCGCATATAAATCATTTTGAAATAACCGCTGCAATAGGTCTTGTGCCCAATTTTCAATGAATATCGGCACTATGATGAAGACAAACATCAGAATAAGTAAAAACGTTTGTATTGACCAGCGTGATTCTTTTGAAAATAAGGTATTCACTCCATTTACCCCCAATTTATTTGATATATTAAGAGTACCTGGTTACGTTACGTCATCTTCAAGTTCAAAGGAGAGAAAAGATGGATTATTTTTCGACGGGTAAAATTGCTAAAGATTGGTCCATTTCTGTTAGAACTTTACGATATTATGATGAAATTCAATTAGTCACCCCTACTTATAAAGATGATTATGGCAAACGTTTCTATACACAACTAGACTTACTTCGTCTGCAAAAAGTATTGCTATTAAAGAAAGCGAATATGTCGTTAGAAGATATACAAAAGCTCATTGACGAGACGACTGTATCATCAGTGCTAGATATCCACCTTCAAACATTGAAATCGTCAATTGACGATATCGTACAAGCACAAAAATATACACAAACTTTAAGGAACAGTGTAGATTTAGAAGGAGAGATTGGTTGGGAACAACTTCTTCCCTTAACGTTAAAAGAGAGTGAGGATCATACACCGCTAACAAAGGAATGGGAGACATCACTTCCCAAATTAGAGAATGATGATGGTCAAATTAAGAAATGGATGAATATTATTAAGCGCATAGAACTTTGTTTAAAAAATGGAGAAGCGCCTTCTTCTGACGTTGCCCAATTAATTGCGAGTGATGTGGAAATTTACTCAATGGAAATGTTCAACGGTAATCAAGCACTCTCTGAACAATTTTGGGAAGCACGAAGATCAAAAGAGCAATCAAAATCATTAAACTTATATCCTATTAAGCAAGAAGTTATCGAGTTTCTCGAGTCAGCCCTTACCTATATGAACAATAAAAGCTGACTCAATTATATTTAACCTGTCATGATATCTTCACTCGGATATCTTATCTTCTCTTGTCTTGGTTTGGCTAGAGAAAAGGCAAATGTTAAAGGCCCAATTTTTCCGAGAAACATAATAAATACTATAATAATCTTACCAATGTTAGATAGATCAGCCGTAATCCCCATAGAAAGCCCAACAGTCCCAAAAGCTGAGACCGTTTCAAATAATAATTTTAAAAACGGCTCTGGTTCTGTAATATTGAGAATAAACACAGCTAAGAAGATAAATAAGAAACTAATCATAGAAATGGCCAATGATCTAAATATGATGGTTTCTTTAATTGCTCTATTAGCAATGGTAATTTGCTGCTTTTGCTTTAAAAAACTGATAACTGATAATACGATGACTAAAAAAGTTGTTAACTTAATTCCACCACCAGTAGAGCCGCTACCCGCACCAACAAACATGAGAAGTAGCATGAAAGTAATGGTTGCTTCATGCATATTACCTATATCGATTGTATTGAACCCTGCCGTCCTCGGTGATGTCGCTTGAAAGTAAGCTGCCCAAAGTTTATCACTCATTTCAGACATAGCGCCTAATGTATGTGGATTATGGAACTCCATCACGAATATAACTAACATCGCAAAAGCATTGATAACTACAGTGCCGACAATCATCAGTTTTGAATGTAAGCTCAGTTTCTTAAATTTACGTTTATACCAAATATCCGCTAAAACAGTGAAACCAATACCGCCAAGAATGAACAAAGATGAAATAACAATATTAATAATAGGGTCCCCCACATATCCCATTAAATTATCAGGAAACAGCGATAAGCCAGCATTATTGAAAGCGGAAATGGAGTGAAAGAAGCTGAGGTACATACCCCTTCCCCAACCAAATTCAGGGACCCAAGTAATGGCTAAAAAACACATAGCAATTAATTCAATCGTGAAGGAATAAATGAATAAACTTTTTACTAATTTAATGATTCCACCAATAGATGTATGGTTTAATGACTGTTGAACTAATAACCGCTCCCTAAACCCTATCCTTTTACCAAGGAGCATAAAAATTAACACTGCAAATGACATGATCCCTAATCCACCAATTTGTATTAACGCAAGGATGACTAATTGCCCAAATAGTGTATAGACCGTACCAGTATCTACAACAGCTAACCCTGTTACCGTCATGGATGAAGTTGCTGTAAATAATGCATCTGTCCAAGTAACCTGTGTTGTCGTTGCAAATGGAAGTTTTAAAAAAATCGTCCCTAATATAATGAAAAACAAGAACACTAACAATAACAACTGAGATGGATTTAACCGAACGATTGCGTTGTTCATCTTTCTATGCTCCTTCTTTTTCAAAGTATAATGACTCTTTTTTTACCCACTACTATTAAAATATCATTCATCTGAATTAGTCCTTCTTCACTTGGAGAAACGGTAAAGTTCTGTTCTCGCCTGAATACCGACAATATGACAATTAAACCGCTTAGCAATTCGTAAATCTTTTAATTTACGCCCCCAAAATTTCTTTCCTAAAGCATTTCAGCGATGGTGTAATCATGAGCAAATTCAAAAAAATCAACCATTGAAAGTGTGACAATATTTCCTGCTCTTATAGTCATATCTCTCTTAATGAATCACTCGGTCAACACCTATCCTTTCTAACACTTTCTCATGAAAATTGTTATGCGCTTTGACCCCCATACCCTTCAGAAGAAAGGCTGTTAAAATACTTCATTGCACATCTTCTCCAAACGAAATAAAAACATGATTCACCCCTTCTTACCTTAACGTGTGCTCATCTAGTGAATGTAAACAGCAACATTTGTAGAGAGGTCGCGATGTTTAATTACTTTCATTTCATCCTTATCTACTGCTAAAACTTCAACATTCATCTCTTTCAGTTCTTGTAGCATCGTTGCTCAAAATGCCCCAAACCAGACAAAGCAAAGGTTTTCTTTATAGGCTATCCCATCCTTACTATCGATTTGTGAGTACTTCAATGAGAAAAAAGGAACAGCAAAAAGACCACAGAGGGATCCCCCGTGGTCACGTTATTTGATCACAAGTTACCATCTTTTCTTAACGCTTACGAAGTTAGCTGTCGGATTAGGGTCAAGAATAACCCTTCCTTTTTACATTCTTTAAAGGATTCACCCCAAGTAGATTACCTCTACAAAAGTGGTTCCTCCGCTCCAATTAAGGATTCAGCGATTGAGATGATATTTAATTGATGAAGTTATATTACTCCCCTTTTTGTTATCTGTAAAGATAAAATAAAAAATGTTTACCAAACCATCCATTTACCTACATTAAATGAAGAGCCATGTTAACGAATAAAGATGTTTCAGTTTTACTTAACAATCCTTCTATAAGTCGAAAGTCATAGAAGGTAAGACTATGCCATAATGAAAATGTGAAAATAACTTTTTATAAAGAGGGGATTACAATGGGATTCAAACATATCACAGTTGCAGGTAGTGGGGTACTTGGCAGTCAGATTGCTTACCAAACAGCGTATAGTGGATTTCAAGTAAGTGTGTATGACATTTCTGAGGAAGCACTAGCAACAGCAAAAGGTAGAGTATTGAAGCTGAAGGAAAGCTATAAAAATGATTTACAGGCAACCGATGAACAAGTCGATGCGGCATTCGAACGGATGTCTTTTTATACTGATTTATCTAAAGCTGTCGAGCAAGCTGATTTAGTGATTGAAGCTGTTCCAGAAGTGGTTAGCATTAAAGAAGACTTTTATACAAAATTAAGTGCAGTCGCACCGAAAGAAACAATCTTTGCAACGAATTCATCCACATTACTTCCTAGCCAATTTGTAGCTTTCACAGGGAGACCGTCACAATTTCTAGCATTGCATTTTGCAAATGAAATTTGGAAAAACAATACGGCTGAAGTAATGAAACACCCCGGTACAGACATGAATGTTTTTAACCAAATCGTTGAATTTGCAAGAGAAATAGGGATGGTCCCTCTACAATTGCATAAAGAACAACCAGGGTATATCTTAAATTCCTTACTCGTTCCATTATTAGAGGCAGGACAAATGTTATTAGTGAATGAAGTAGCTGACCCAGAAACCATTGATAAAACATGGATGATTGGCACTGGTGCTCCACTAGGCCCGTTCGCTATACTTGATGTCGTTGGAATCCGCACAGCTTACAATATCTCACAAGCAAAAGCCGATGCAACCGGCAATGAAGCCTTTAAAAAATTAGCTCACCTATTAAAAACGGAGTATATAGATAAAGGTAAACTCGGACGAGAAACAGGAGAAGGCTTCTATAACTATCCGAATCCAAGTTTTGCTGATCCTGAGTTTTTAAAAAGGTAACGAGGGCGCAATTGAAAAATTGATATCCTTAGAACCTTAGTATATTTTAGGGCGTCTAAAAAGTCGGCAATGAGACTTTCTGGATGCCCTTACTATTGTAAATGTTTTGCCCACTTTGTATATTTGGTGGAACTTGTGGTCGCATTTCCGCTTTACCAACACTTCTTCTCGCTTTTCATCCTGCTTGTATTCGTATTTACTATTTGCAGGCACAAACTCGTCACTATTAATCCCAGTTGAGTTGGTTCGGGTTTGTGGAAAAACCCTTCCTCTTCTTCTCCACCTTTACACTTGCCAACACATTTTTTGTTAGTTAAATTCTATTAATGCGTGTACTACTTGAGAGTTAACCACATCTTCAGAAAAACATTTCTGCAATGCGTTCATAAGATTGGCGTTGATCAGCAAAATGATAGGTGTTATTTAATAATAACCAGTGGTCACATTCATAAAGTTCGCTCCATTTGCAGAGCTCTTCTTTTACTTTTGCTGGCCCACCGATAATCATTCTTTTTCTATTCAATGCGATTCTTTTTTTATCTTCTGTTGTTAACCGCATTGCTTTTGCTTCCTCAAGTGTCGGAATCCGACTATCAATTCCTTTTTCCGTCCTTAATAACCATATATCTTGTGTAATGGCCATTTCCTCTGCGTCTTCATCTGTCGCACCACAAATGACAAATACAGCAGTAATCGCTTTCGGATTTACTAAAAAGCCCGGCTGAAAATACTCCCGATATTGTTTGTGGGCCTGCACGCCTCTTCCAGATTGAATAAAGTGACCAAAGACATAACCAATTCCAAGCTCTGCTGCTAGCTGGGCACTATTCTCCCCAAGACCCAGACTATAAAGCTGCGGCGATACCCTCGGCCTAGGTGTCGCTTGCACCGACTGATCCCCTGCGAAATAATGCAGCATTTGTTTTATCTTTTCAGGATAAATGCCCGTTTCATTCTTCACACCATTAGCTAAGGCTTTACGAATTCGTTCCGGTCCCCCTGGTGAACGTCCTACACCAGCCTCAATCCTACCTGGAAAAATTGATTGAAGTTGTAGCATTTGTGTAGCCACTTTATACGGACTATACTGAGACAATAAAATCCCGCCACTGCCTACATGAATGGTCTTTGTTTTTGCCGCTGCTGTTGCCATTAGGATTTCAGGTGCACTAGAAGTCATCCCTTTTGTCCCGTGGTGCTCAGCAAACCAATAACGCTCATATCCCCATTCTTCTGCCATCTGTACTTTATGGATTGTTTCTTCTACCGTTTCCTCAACTGACAAGTGACGTGGTCTCGGCATTTGATCAAGAATTCCTAAATGCATGCTTCATACCCTTTCTAAACGATCGTTTTAATAAAGAAAAGTATACCAGCCTGTTGACCAACTTCAAACGGAGTTGCTTGAATAATCGACTCCAAATAGGCATGCATCTATCTAATCTTTTCCAATCCATAAAAAAAACCAGCTGATAGCTGGTTTATTCGACTTCCACTATATCAGGACTGATTTCTAACCTCTCAGCAATTTCTTTCTTAATATCATCAGCTGAATTGAATTCAAAATCATAAAAGTGGTCCCATTCTTTCGCTGGCTCATAATCATTTAGAAGCTCCATATTTTTCCCGTAAAACAAAACGGTATCGACTCTTAATAAAGCGTCTGCTGCTTCCTTCTGATCATTATCGTCTGTAAAATATTCTTCCATCTCATCCTGTAATACGACTTTCACAGCTGTTAATTCTGCCATTTTATATCGCCTCCATCTCTTACGTATTAATTACCTCGTAACAGATTATTTTAAACGGAGGTTATGCTGAGAATTTTAGACATGCTTGGCAATCGCTTCCCCAAGTTCTGAAGAAGCTCGGTGAAAATATGACAATACCACTTCTTTTATATCTTGATCAATCCCTTTTAAATCTGCAGCAATATTATCGACTAAATGTTCTTTCTCTTGTGGACTTAAAGCGTGATAAAATTCTCCAGCCTGCGCATAATCATTTTGTTTTATTAAATCACTTCTTTGTAATTTCCCTTCAACAAATCGGCCATCTCCACTTGTCACCTGGTTGGCAGGTGTCCAATCTGCTTGGCCATTTACTGGCAACTTCCTAAACCCAGGTCCGATTCTTCTTCTTTGTGAATCGCTATAAATATTCGCTCGACCTTGAAGCATCTTATCATCGGATAACTCCGCTCCCTCTAACAGGTTAACAGGTGAAAAAGAGACCTTCTCTACTTCTTCCATATAATTTTTGGGGTTTCTATTTAAAACCATTCGACCAACTGGTACCAATGGATACTGTCTTTCATCCCACACTTTCGTATCATCAAGCGGATCATACGATAATTTCCCCTCATCCATGGGATCCATTAATTGAACGTATAATCCGTACTCTACTGTTTTGCCAGATGCAATGGTATCAAAAAGATCTTTCCCAGCATAATCTGGATTCTCACCGGCTAGTTTGCCCGCTTCCTGCCTCGTAATATATTCAATACCTGCAAACGGATACCAATGATATTTCACATATTTCCTTTCTCCCTTCGCATTACGCCAGACATATGTATTCACACTATGTCCTGGGATATGACGCAAACTTTTCACTGTTCCAGCATCTGAATATAGATGGACAACAAAATTTAACGACTCTGGTGCTCGTGCTACAAAGCTCCAGAAGCGATTGGGATCAATTAAATTATTGACTGGAGATGGTAAAAACGCTTTAATCGCCTCAGGGAAACGAATCGTATCACGCACAGAGAAAACAGGAATATGATTACAAATTAAATCAAATATCCCCTCTTCTGTATAAAACTTAGTTGCAAACCCTCTTACATTCCTTGATGTATCAGGTGTTCCTTTCGTACTCACTGCTAATGAAAACCGCACCATTACAGGTACTTGTTGACCAGGACGCTGTAGGAAACTAAGCTGTGTATGTTCTTTCATTGAATGCACCGTTTGAAAATAGCCAAAAGCACCGAATCCTTTGACATGAACAGGTCGTTCAATGATTTTCTCATGGATAAATTCTTGCAGTGTTTCATGTTCTACACTATCCTGTTTTAAGATAGGTCCTCTTTTGCCAACAGTTTGTGAATGAAGCTTTGCAGGTTCGTCCCCTTTCCATTTATTTATATCCCTCTCTTCCACTTTTTCTTGCGCTTGACTTCCTCGACTATTGAAATGAATCTTTGCTTGTCGCTCGTGTTTTTCGTTGTTTTCGTCCATAATTCCCTCCATATTCTTCTATGTCTTCCTGTTAATTTAATATGAAGGACAACTTCGTTTTATGTTACTTTCTATAACAACTTTCTTAGAATTCTATCGAAGCATACAAGCTGATCATTACAACGAACATTAAATAGATAGGAGTACTTTATTAAAAAGTGGAGGGAGTGCCTTCAATATGACTTATTAAAAGTTTGACCCTTAATATTATCCGTTTAATGGAAATACCAGGCGTTCAATTACATTAAACAACCACCAGAACCAACTCTGGTGGGGTAATATAATCATCTACTTAGTTCATTTTCAATTCTCCTAAAGCAATTAAAGATTGCATAATCAAGAATAGTTGATGTGTTTCTTGAGGATTACGCAAATCCTTATCTAATGTATGTTCAATCTTTCGAATGCGATGGCGAAGACCGCTCATAGATAAATTCAGATCTGCTGTCGTTTGTTCCAATTTTCCTCCGTTTAGTAAAAACACATATAAGGTTTGCAATAAGTCCACCATCTTGCTATCCGATAAATCATATAGTGAGCCTAATTCCTGCTTGGCAATTGTTTTCACCCCAGCTGTATTTTTAGAATTAATCAGAACACCAACGATTCCTAATTGTTTAAAGGACATCATATTTTCCTTTGAAGATAGTCTTAAAGAAACAAGGGCTTCTTCATAGTGTTGATGGGCACTTGTAATCTCATTTCCTTGATTGCTAAGACCAATTGTAAATTCACCATTAGGAAAGTCCGCACGTAAGGTCTTCATTAATGGGCGGAAGAATGTTTCATGATGCTCATATGAAAGTGCCGCATCAGGGATCAGAATGATTAGATGATGATCACGCATATTAATTAATACACTTTTCTTTTTTTCACTAAAGTATTGAATCATCCATTCATATATATCTTCCTGCAACTGAAATTCTTCTTCAAAGGATTCTGTACCAATACTAAAATCGATCATGACTAAGAAATAGGACTGTGTTAAATCGATACCCGTATATTTACCCCTTTTAATAATCTCTGCTTTAGACGTTTCTCCTTCTAATATACGTTCAAGGAAACTACCCTTCATTCTTTCTAACGATTCAAATCGAGTTTTTTCATTTAATAATATAAGGGAAGCAGCATTAGCAAATCGTTCCAGTAATAAATAGTCAGATTCATGACTGTTATCTATCATTGGTTCATAAACAAATGAGCAGTACCCTTGAATTTTCTTTTGCACTAAAATTGGAGCCATCAGCCTTGTTTGCTTTTCAGTATGGACGATTCTCTTTTGAAAAAACAATGGATAGGTAGGGGGCTTTTCTTCCTTATCATTCATAGGAAATGAAAAATATTGCTTCATATCATCCGTCAGTTCACCGCATTCATCTGGAGATAAGCCTGCACTAGACATTTGATAAAAATCAATAGACTCTATCACAATTGGTATTTTCATATGATCGTAGACAAGTTCAGTAATTTCTTCTAAACTACTGCCCCCAGAAATCTCTTCAGTTAATTTACTTTGAAATTCAGCCAGTTTTGTTACAAAATTACGTTGATCTAATAATTGTTCATATGTATAAGCTAACTCTTTAACGATGGGGGTTTCTTCATATGGAGAATGAGCATCTTCACCCTCCATCTCCCATTGTTCTTGCGATTGGATTGTCCATTTGCATTCAGCATCACCCTTCGCCACACAACACGTTTCTTTTACTAGCAACGACACACCTGTGATAGTAGTCATATAGCCGCTTGCATAACCTACTAATGTATGACATTGAGGTGTATCACTATAACCATGTAGTCGTATATGTTCTTCAGCCTCATAAGAACCATACCAAATACCCTCCGAATAGAGAGATTTCACATGCTGATTGTCTTCACACATTGTTAAATGGCATATATGCTTCACACCTGTAATTTGTCCATTTTCCTTATGATACAGGGGGCCGTGCTTGATTAAATAAGGAACCGAAGTATGCTCTTTCATTGCCTTTTTAGCATCCTTCACACCATTCTCCCATCCAAAAGAAAATAAGAAACTTTTTAGGCGTTCAAAACCTATATGCTTAACGAGTTGATGACGCAAAATACCTAGTGATGCCGATGGTGTCGAAACAACTCTTTCATGTCCTTTTGTAATAGGATTGATTGAAACTTCATCAACAACAATATGCATTGATAACCTCCTAAAGCGCAAGATTGAAAGCGCAAACATTTCTATTTTTATAAAAAAAGGGGGAATTTCGCCCCTTCCAGTCTATTTTATTAGAAAATTGAAACATTCGCGAGTTTTGAAACGAAGGTTCGCTGCTTTGAACTTTAGACGAATGTTTTTACTTTTGCTAATTCTGCCGCCACATCAACAATCATATCTTCTTGCCCGCCGACAACTTTTCGGTTACCTAGTTCAATTAAAATATCTCGTGCATCTAAATTGAACTTTTCTGCTGCACGCTGGGCATGTAAAGCAAAACTAGAATAAACGCCTGCATATCCAAGAACTAAACTATTTTTAGTAATTTCTTGAGGAACAGGTAAGATCGGTGCCACAACATCTTCTGCTAGATCCATCATTTTATAAAAGTCCACACCTGTTTCAATGCCCATCCGATCTAATACACCTACTAACACTTCTGTTTGTGTATTACCCGCACCTGCTCCGAGACAACGTACACTTCCATCGATTCTTGTTGCGCCTGCTTCAATGGCAGCTAACGTATTTGCCATTGCTAATGAAAGATTATTATGAGCATGGAAACCAATTTCCACACCAATGGTTTCTTTCATTGCTTTGATTCTTGTTGTTACTTGATTTGGTAATAAAGCTCCAGCTGAATCAACGACATAAACAATATCGGCACCGTAACTTTCCATTAGTTTTGCTTGTTCCACGATTTTCTCCGGTTCTGCCATATGAGACATCATTAAGAATCCAACCGTTTCCATTCCAAGCTCTTTGGCAGCGTAAATATGTTGGGCAGACACATCTGCTTCTGTCACATGTGTAGCGATACGCGCCATCTTCGCCCCTAGTTGCTGGGCTTGTTTCAATTCTTTAACTGTCCCTATACCAGGAATTAACAACACAGCAACCTTTGAAAAGTCAGTTACAGCAACAGCTGCTTCTATTAATTCAAACTCATTTGTTTTTGACCTGCCATATTGCAAAGAAGATCCCGCTAGGCCGTCTCCATGAGCTACTTCAATATAAGGCACCTTAGCCTCATTCAATCCTTTGGCAATCTTCTCTACTTGCTGAACAGTATATTGATGTGAAAGCGCATGACTCCCATCTCGCAATGCCACTTCCGTTAATAATACCTTTTGACGTTCGGTCATATGAATCTCTCTCCTTTTACTGTGTAATTAAATTCTTTGCAAACTCTTCAGCTACCTTTACGCCAGCTGCTGTCATAATATCTAGATTTCCTGAATATTTAGGTAAATAATCGCCGGCTCCTTCCACTTCTATAAAGATAGTTACTTGATTACCGTCAATAATTGGCTCCGTCCGTAATCGGTAGCCTGGCACATAGCTCTGCACAGTTTTTTCCATATCAGCAATTGATGCCTTAATCTCTTCTTCCTTCATCGTCCCCTCTTCCACTAACGTGTAGACGGTGTCTCTCATGAGTATTGGCGGTTCTGCTGGGTTTAATATAATAATAGCTTTCCCTTTTTTCGCTCCACCCACTTCTTGAATCGCCCTTGAAGTTGTTTCAGTAAATTCGTCGATATTAGCCCTCGTACCAGGTCCGGCACTTTTACTTGAGATTGTCGCAACGATTTCAGCATAGGCAACTGGACTCACTCGGTTCACCGCATGTACCATTGGTATAGTTGCCTGACCGCCACATGTAATTAAATTGATATTCGCAGCATCTAAATGTTCCTTTGAATTAACCGGGGGAACAATCAACTTACCTACAGCTGCTGGTGTCATATCAATGACCTTCTTACCTGCTGCTTTTAAAGCTTTTGCATGACGAATATGCGCTTTTGCTGATGTCGCATCAAAAACAATATCTGCAAGTTCCGGCTGTTCTAAAAACCCATCAATCCCAGTATCAATGGCGACATACCCTAATTCCTTCGCACGTCTTAAGCCATCAGAATTTGCATCAATACCTATCACCGTTGTAAGTTCTAAAATGTCTGATCGACCTAATTTAATCATCAAATCTGTTCCAATATTACCTGATCCTAAAATCGCTACTTTTACTTTACTCAAACCTCAGTTCCCTCCTTAATTTCCTTCTAATATCCAAGTGTAGTTGAAATTTCATTGGCAGCAGTTTTAATTCCAGTAATAACCTCTTGTTGATGTCCCTCATTTAATCGTACTGTTGGTACCGCACAACTAATGGAACCAACTACCCTTCCTTGATAATTAAAGATCGGGCTTGCTGTACATATAAGACCGATTTCAATCTCCTCGTTATCAACAGCGAATCCCTGCTCTTTCACTACAGCTAATTCCTTTACTAATGCTTGCTTAGTAACAATGGTATTCTCAGTGAACGACTCTAAAGTAAGGGTTTCGATGATTTCTTCTTGTTCTTTTTTTGGTAAAAAAGCCAATATCGCTTTCCCTACTCCCGTACAGTGAAAGGGTGCCCTCCTACCAATCTGCGAATAGATTCGTAAAGAATGAGTACCTTCCTTCTTTTCAATGTAAATCGCTTCACCTTGCTCAAAAGATACTAAATGCACCGTTTCTTTTAGAGTAGTAACAAGCTTATTGATGATTGGCCTCGAAACTTCAGCGTAATCGAGTTGGTTCTCAACAATATGACCTAGTTGAAAAAGCTTCATACCTAAACGATACTTACCACTTTCCTCATTTTGATAAAGATAACCTTTCGAGGCCAAAGTTTTTATTAAACCATGTACCGTGCTTTTAGAGAGTTCCATGGCTTCCGCTATTTCTTTTACACTTAACTCTTTTTGACCATTAAGGAATAATTCTAAAATGTCTGTTGCACGCAAAACTGATTGTATCGTCATACATCCTCCAACGTTCGATAATATCGAATGGTATTCATTAATATCATATTAAAATTGTAGGATGTTTTCCTTTTGTTTGTCAATATAATTATTCTGATTTTTTATTTTTTTCAAAAACTAATTGTAACCGCATTCATTTTCTTTATGCTACGTTTGATTGAATATTCTCATCTTTATTTGGCCGGACAAATAACCAGACAAGTCCACCGCAAATAAGGAGGATTATACCGCATAATTGAAATGCCATATGAAAGCCCGCTGCTTGTGTTGCAGATCTTTCAATAAGAAGACCAGTAATATAAGGACCAACGATTCCTCCTAAAGAGGTAAACGCCATAAACCACCCTTGCACTTTACCTATATGCTCTTTTGAGACCATACTCGAAAGAATAGTCGGACCAAGCACAAGTGTGATACAACCGAAAGTAAGCCCTAAAGAAAGAAAGGCAATCACCAACATATTCGCATTTAGTAATGTTCCTATAAAGTAACTAACTGCTCCCGCTAGCATCACCGGACCCAGTACAAACACTCGACCCTTCACGATACTTTTCGTTTTCTTAAATAATCGATCTGAGACAGTAGAGAAGGTGATTTGAGAAATGGTAATCATTATCCATGGGAGTGCTGCTACTATAGATAAGGTTTCTGCACTCAATTGACGGACATTTTCCAAGTAATTAGGAAGCCAATTTAAACCAATGGTAAAAGACCAATACGTTGCAAAACCACAAATGGCAATAAGAATAAAGTTTTTTGACCTTAGCACTGGTCCAAATTTACTTACTGCTGTTTGTTGGCCTTGTTGGCGATTAGCCTTGTATTTTGCTATTGCTTCTTTGCGATCATTTTCTGCAATCATTAGCCAAAATACAACCCAAATCAAACCGACAATACAAGTTGCTAGAAATGCCGAACGCCAACCAAATTGAGTGATTAATGAAATAAGTATAGGTGCCGACATAGCTACCCCTAAAGGACCACCTACAGAAACAAGTGTTAAACCTATCCCAAGCTTCTCTTTTGGTAGATATTTTGTTGCAGCAGTCATAGCGAGTGAATAAGATGGTCCCTCCCCTGCGCCTAGTATAATGCGTGTTATCAATAAAAAGGTAAAGCTTGATACAAATAGGGTAGAAAACTGCACTGTGGCCCAAACAATTGCCATACCAGCAATAACAATTTTTGCACCGAATCTGTCAGCTAACGTTCCCCCGATAATAGCAAAAATAGAATATAAAAAGAAAAAGGCACTTCCAATGATCCCCCACTGTTCAGCATTCAACCCTAATTCTTCCATCAGAGGAACAGATGCAAATCCAATAATCGCTTTATCTGCATTACTAATCACTGTCAGTAAAAATAATAAAATAATAATTAGAATAGCCTGACGCGAGATTTTACCTTCTTTCGTACGAGGATTTTTCGCCATTTAGATGACCTCACTCTCAAGATTTTTAAGATAAAGTAAGCGAAGGACTATGCTCCGCTATGTTTTTAAAAACTCACTTCTACACTCACAAGTCCACTAAATTCTGCTTTAAATGAATCGCCTCTCTCCACAGGAATCGCTGCAGATAATGCACCTGATAAAATGACTTCTCCTGCCTTCAAGTGAACACCATAGTCAGACAGCTTATTAGCTAACCAAGCAACACAAGTTATCGGATTACCTAATACATCCGCACCATAGCCTTTATTAATCAATTTGTTATTTTTGTATAACTTCATTTCCATTTCTTTTAGCTTCACACTATCAACAGCATATCGTTCTTCACCTAAAACAAATTGGGCACTTGAGGCATTGTCAGCAATAGTATCTTCCAGTTTAATTCGCCAATTTTCGATTCGACTATCCACAATTTCTAAAGCAGGGATAATATAATCAGTGGCTGCTACAACATCGGCCTCTGTTATGTTGGGCCCCCGCAAATCATGCTTCAATACAAACGCAATTTCTCCCTCAATTTTCGGCTCAAATAATTTATCCATAGGAATGGCCGATTTTTGCATGGTGACATCCATGCTACTTAATAAATGGCCATAGTCTGGCTGATCAACCCCTAAGGCCTTTTGCATAGCTAGAGAGGTTAAACCGATTTTCTTCCCAACTATCTTTTCTCCTTGAGCCAACTTCACATCAATATTTTCCATCTGAATCTGATACGCCTCATCAACTGATAGTTGCTCGATTTCATCTGTTAATGGCTGGAGGGATTTCTTTGTTTCCTCCGCTTCTAAAAGCGCTTGAGCAGCTTCTTTTAGTTGATCATTTAACTGTAGTGTCATCATTGAACCTCCTTCTATATGGAAAGACCCCGCCACTTTGTTAAGAGACGGGTGTATAAATATTTATTTAGATACCACTTGTTTTTTTAAAAAATCAATAGTCACCTGATTGAATTCTTCCGGTTTTTCCCATTGTGGCCAGTGGCCAGCCTCATTGATTACTGTCAGTTCACTCCCTGGAATCATCTCTTTGATCGGTTCTGCTTCTTCTACTGTTGAAGTTGGATCATGGTCAGTCCAAGCAAGTAATGTTGGTACATTGATTTTGCCACACCATGATGGGTCCCAACTAAATTGTTTTCTTGCTTCGATGTTTTGCAAATGGACAATATGATGGACAGCTTCCTGATAAGCAGGTTGAGTATAAATATTGTACCGAGATTCAATTAACTCATCTGTTACTTGTGATTTATCATACATTAACCATTCTAATCTCGTTTTCACATTTTCATAGTTTGCTTCAAGTACAGCTTTTAATGTTGACGCTTTTAGCCCTGCCATAACTTCAGGTTTGTTATTCACATTACCAGGAGTATTGAGCACCATGGATTCCACATAGGACGGATGGTGAGCAGCAAACCAGGCAGCCACCCATCCACCAAGAGACTCGCCAGATAAATATACTTTTTCTAAATCAAGCGCTTTGATTACAGCTAATAAATGGTCACTGTAACTATCAATGCCGTACGGATAGTCTGGCTTTTCTGTATATCCATGACCTAACATATCGATACATATCACGCGGAAATGCTCAGCCAATCCTTTGATATTTCTTGCGTAAGCCTCGATGTGCCCCCCTGTACCATGTAAAAGTAAAAGAGGCTCTCCTGTTCCCGATTCTAGTACTCTCGTTTTCACCCCATCTGCATCGACAAAATGAAGTTTAAATTCGATATCTGCTAAATCGTTCCAAATAGACATATAATCCTCTCCTATTCTCTTTATTTTGTCACTTTCTCTTTCATCCACTCATCATTCACTGGTGTTGTTTCAAAGAAAGAATCCGGCACTGATGGTCCCCACCATAAACGACCCTTTGTATCATATTCTTCCTTGGTCCAGCCAATTGGTGGTAAATCAGTATCACGTTTATAATCACCAGAATAAATCTCAATACGATGACCGTCTGGGTCTCTTACATATAAGAAGAAGGCATTTGTTACCCCATGACGACCTGGTCCATAATCGATATTTGCGCGGTAGCCTGCGTCTGCAAGTAAGTCAGCCGTTTTCACAACGGAAGAAATACCGTCTACAATATAAGCAATATGATGCAGAGATGTTTCTTTATGTTGGACAAGGGCTACGTCATGTGTAGATGTTTTCGCTCTTGTCCATGCAGCAAATTTCCCCTCATCTCCTTGAACATATTCTGAAATGCTAAAGCCAATTGCTTGCCAGTATTCTAATGCTTTATCTACATTTGTTACACGCAGGTTCATATGATCGATTGCTACTGGCGGTATACCACGATGTAAATGGGAGTACCTCATTGGCAAGGCATCTACTCCGCCACTTTTGTTCCCTACATTAATCTCTTCCATTGCATGATAGAATTCAACCGGATGACCATTTGGCTCAGCTACTTTAAGTACCGGCCCTTTTCCTGGGTGGATACTATTCTCGACATATTGAGTGGCAACTCCCATTTCTTGATGTTGCTTCTCTAACTCTCTTAAATACTCAGGACTAGATACACGTAGACTAAAACTACCAAGAGCTGCTTTTGGCTTTTGCGTTAAAATTAAAGAATAACGATCAAATTCATCAATAGCACGCAAATATAGACTTGACTCTGTTCTTTCCACTTCAATAAACCCTAGTACATCTACATAAAAGTCTTTAGACTTATTTAAATCTGTTACAAACAGCTCGATTTGCCCTAAACGAAGAATCATTACTCTTCACTCTCCTATTTATCAATATATTGATTTAACTAATTTGTTCTTTTGCATCTGTTTTTTTCAACCAATGAATGCTTAATTCTTTTGGTAAGGTCTTGTTCGATTGCCATTCTACTTCTTCTTTGCTAAGGACTTTGACTGTATGCATATCCCCTTGGCAATTCACTTCATATTCACCAAGTGCAGGTAGAGTATAAAAAGGTTTAACCCAGTACGTGCTACCGTTCCTTTGCAACTTCACTTGATACGGCCTACCAAGAAGCGCATTTGCTAAATCTACTTCCCCCTGCTGTAAACAGCTGCGGATATAAGAGGAACTAATTTTCAACCCATTTCTGCTCAATTTTGAAACAGATGTTGTCGTTATTTGATAGCCTGAATCAGTTGCTAATCTGGCCATATGTCCGACTCCCTTGTTACCATAATGAAAGTCGAAACCAGCAACTGCATGTTTAACGCCGAGAGTGAGTAAATATTGCTCAACAAATGCTTCTGGGGAAAGGCTAGCAAATGCATGATTAAATGGAACGATATAGAAAAGATCGACACCAAGAGAACTCATTCTCTTTTTCTTTTCCTCTAATGGCATCAAATAAGGAAAGTCAGATCGCTTCATTAACACCGTTTTCGGATGAGGAAAGAAACTCATGATTGCTAGTGGCAGGTTGCGTTTATTTGCTTCCACCTTTGCTTGGCGAATGACTTCTTGATGACCAAGGTGAAGGCCATCGAAAAATCCGAGCGCCATCACACATGATTCTATGTTTTTACCTAATACGCCATGGAGCTCTTCCTCATTTAAGACGATGGTTTTCATCTGACTTCCCTCCTTTATTGTTAAGAAATTGGCTCTTCTACTGCTATCATTGAACGGTATTTGCCGTTAAAGAATAATAACGGATCTTTTTCTTCTAAATACACATCCTTCACGCGACCAATAAATAACGTATGGTCACCTTCTACATGTGTGGCCGATACTTCACATGCCATTTGTGCCACTGCCCCGTCAATGACCGGCATGTCATTTAATCTAGCGAATGACACTTCCTTTGTTTCCTTTAACTGTCCAGCAAAATTCATAGACAGCTCTTTTTGATCATCAGCCAAAATATTGACGGTGAATATCCCACTATCTTTAATTTTCGAAAGGATATTCGCTCTCTCCCCAATAGAGATAACGACTAATTTAGGATCAAGTGATACCGACATAAAGGCATTAGCCGTCATCCCATGAACATTCCCATTTGTTTCGGTTGCAATCACCGTTACACCGGTGGCAAATTTACTCATTGCATTTCTAAATAAACGATCATCCATCTTTACCTCTCCTTTCATTAACCTCTGACGCCACTCTCAAATCCAAATAAGTCTTGCCCGTAAGCAGCAACAGAATCTTCATAAAGTGATGTTTTATGTGTAGCCACGGATAAAATATCACGGATAAACATTTCTAAAGTTCCACCTTTATACAGTGCAGCACCACCAAGTGTTAACATGGCACGAACAGCGATATCTGTACAAAGCTTTATAATTTTAGTTCTAATGGCAAAAAACTCCCCGAGCGGTGTCATTTCGCCATCCTTTTCGTAATTTTCTAATAAAGAAATGTATTGAGCCATCAACCCTTTTGCTGCATGCAAATCAGTAGAAATTTCTGCTATTACACGTTGACTTCGAGGGGACTCACTTTCTCTCATCCCATCCATCAAACGAACACGCTTTTCCGTTAACACTTTAAACTCTTCAATCACTCTTTCCGCACCACCGATAGCAATCGCTGGGAATCCAATATAAAATGCCGGATAAAATGGCACATGATAAAACGGATAACTTTTATCATAATCTTCTTCTGGTGGCCTTCTTGTTGATTCCGCTTTTTCTAAATCGAGAATACGCTCTTTCGGTACGTACACATTATCTGCAATGATTTGGTTACTTCCCGTCCCTCTTAATCCAAAAGTATCCCAATTTTTAACGATTTCAACCTCAGATGTTTTCAAAATGGGTAGGCAGACTACTGGTTTATCACGTCCTGGTAATTGAACTTTCACCCCTACGCCAACCCAATCACTATGAAGAATGCCACTGACAAAATTCCATTTCCCACTAATTCTTAATCCATCTCCATCAGGTTCTGCTGTACCTAATGCTGCAAAGATATCTGCAATCAATCCACCTTGATTGACTACTTCATCTCTTCCTGCTTTCGGTAAATAAGATGGTAATGAATTGTGTAAAGGGTAAAGGAAGGTTAACCAAGCAGCAGAAAGATTATAATTTGCCACCTTTTGAATCACTTTTGCAAAAGTAGATAAACTCGCTTGTGGCCCACCATATTCCCTCGGTAACATCATCCTTGAGATTTGTGTTTCTTTTATCAAATTCACAACATTTGCTGAAACCGTGGCATTCTTATCAGCCTCATGTGCTTCTTCTTCAGCGAGCATACCAATCTTTTCGGCTCCCTGTAATAGCGCTTCTTCCGTTATATTATCCACCGTATTAACATTCATTGTTACTCACCCCGTTTATGAAATATAAAAACAATTAATTTGATATCGCTTACATTGTTGATTCGAAATTTTCTTTTAATTAAGTTTCTACTGTTAGTGTAGTGAAAAATGAAAATTCAAACTAGAACAAAAACTGTTCATGATTTTTGATTTTTTCGTCTTTATTTGTTCATGCCGGAAAACTTTTTTACAAAATAACTGGCGTAAAATTAAAAAGAAGCGTTCAAATGAAGAACGCTTCTTTTTTGTGATTTTATGAAAATATCGTCTAATAATACAGAGAGGAGTTGCTGTGAAAATCAACTATTAATTTCCATTGGGCACCATAGTAGAGGATTCTTGTTTGTGATGCTCTCGACTCTGGAACCTTTCCTGGCAGCAGCAATCAATGTACAAAAAAAATATCTGCTAATAAATTTTAACTCACAATTTCACTTGCTTTTCTTGTACCATTTTGCGCGTAAACACAACATGCACGCAGTTCTTTACCTTTTACCTCCATATCAGTCGAGGTTTTCCCTTTTATGCTACTTATCTTTGTGTTTTTGTTCAGATCAGTCGCGATCTCCTCTTTTTCACTACTTATCTTTTAGTTCTTGTTCAGATCAGTCGCGGTTTCCTCTTTCTCTCTACTTATCTTTTAGTTCTTGTTCAGATCAGTCGCGATTTCCTCTTTTATGCTACTTATCTTTGTTTTTTTGCTCTGATTAGTCGCGATTTCTCCTTTTTCGCTACTTATCTTTGTGTTTTTGCTCTGATCAGTCGCGATTTCCTCTTTTTCTCTACTTATCTTTGTGTTTTTGCTCAGATCAGTCGCGATTTCCTCTTTTATGCTACTTATCTTTAAGTTTTTGCTCAGATCAGTCGCGATTTCCTCTTTTTCTCTACTAATCTTTCAGTTTCCACTCTGATTAGTCGCGACTCCTCCTTTTACCCTACTTATCTTTGATTTTCTGGATGACTTTTGCTCATATACGCAACTTGCCCCAAGTTTTCTTTCTTTTCCTATTAGTTTTTGTCCGCAAACTCAACTTCTTGGGCAGGCAGACGATTTTTCTTTTCTGCCCCCTTGTGATTCTTCCTTTGACAACGCTCACAGCTCAGGTTCTGATATCAAGGAGACCAAATACCAAATTTACAATCAAAGGAAAGATACAAGCAAAACAATAATAGGAAAAAGAACAAAAAACCCATTTAACCCTTGTAAAAAGATAATGAGCGGGCTCATGCTATTTTTGTTCCTAATATAAAAGAAAGAAATGATAGCTAAAATGGGGGTAAGTAATCCAAAGATGCCATAGACCTTGCCGGTTGTGTCTAAAAGCTCTTGAATAATTAAAGAAGTAAGAACGATATTTACTAGCAACAACAATAAAGGAATTAGCATTTTCTGTGCTTTGTACTGCTCCACCTCTATCACCATCCTCTAGATCATTTATTAATAGATGAACAATAAAAACAAAAAGAGAAGACTTAACATCAAATATCGAAATAAATATTTACTTTTTTGCATCCATGATTCTACCGCATCCATTAGAAACATCATGGCCAAAATGAGATATAATCTACTCGGTAATAACAAGTCAGTGTTTTGCAGACCCAAAATTAAATAGAGTAATAGCATGAAAATGAATACGAACCGAAGTATAGTAAAAATTTTAATTGGCTTTACATTACTTTTTTCAAAAAACAAACCCATTTTTTCATCTACTTTCAAAGATTTTCTCCCTACTTCGCCGTTTAAAATAAAAGGTAATAAGCAGACTACCAGTAAAAACAAACAAGAGTGAGCCCCAAAATCCCCTTGATAAACTAGCGAAAAAATAGAAAAACACCGCATTCACTAACATCCAAAATGTAAAAAGGATAGAAAAAACCAGACCTCTCATAGTCTTATTTGCCCTTTTTGCTAACAACCAAATTCCTACAATACATTGCAATAATATAAAACCAATGAATGAACTCATCCAGTAATTATAGACTAACACTACTCCACACCATTTTCTAAGATGGCAAAGGAGCCAAGATCAGCATCAATTTGAGCAGTTGCCCCATAAGGCAAAATAAATTTTGGTTCGGTATGTCCAAAATTTAAGTTATAAAGAACGGGTACATCAGTTAAACCGTATTCCTGTAAAACGGTTAATATCACCATCTTGTATTCTTCATAGTATGCTTCATCATAAGGCTTAGCAAATACGATTCCATTTGCTGCTTTCAATATTCCTTGCGCTGCATAATTTCTGAGCCAATACTTCACATAATCAGGGGCCGTCTTATCTTCAGACGTTTCAAAAAACAAAATACTACCTTCCCAATACTCTTTCTCTGGCCAAAGAATGGTTTGCTTAGCAAATTCCAGCACTTCAATACAGCCGCCAATTAACGATCCTTGTACCTTACCGCTTCCTTGCAGGACCTCATAACCGTTATTCTTATTCATTTTTCGCCGCTTCTCTTTATTGACTTCTATCCACTCGAGTCTCTCACTCGTCCAATGCGGAGCAGGCATCAGTTCACCAATTGGAGAAGAGGAAAATAGCATACGTTCGATGCTTTCAACCGTGTACGGATCCATCTCAACATTCTCGGCAAAGTCTGTTAAAATCGCAGGTCCATAGAAAGACGATAGCCCTGCTTTGTGACAGAATAAATGAGTAATCGTGACATCTGAATAGCCCATAAATATTTTAGGGTTTTCTTTTATCACATCAAAATCAATATAGGGCAGCAAGCGAATACTCTCTTCTCCACCAATATTGGCAATAATGGCTTTAATACTATGATCAGAAAAAGCTGCCATTAAGTCTTCGGCGCGCGCTTCGGGATGTTGATATAAATAATCTGCCCCCTTCAGGCTGTGTGGCATTGCGACGACTTCTAGTCCAAATACTTGTTCAAGCCGCCTTACCCCTTGTTCGTAACGCCATTTAATTTCTTCTTCTCCTGCACCTCCCCATGAAGGACTCACCGTTGCTACTCGGTCACCTCTTTGCAATCTTTGTGGTTTTTTCAACATATATATCCCCCCATCTGTTATATCCAACGTGCAAACCAAGCTACATAGTAAGCAGCAGGCAAGAATATGATTTGCGCTGCCAATGTGCCAACAAACTTAGAACTGACCATTGTTAATGAATAACTTTTCAAATAAATATATTTGCTTGGGTTAGTTACCACCCTATCAGCTAGTACTGAAGCTTTTGGGTCAATAAATAATGTCAGAATAATTGTTGCTACACCGTTTATGATACCCGACGACATTAACGCTGCTTGCGCATACTCTGGTGCAATAATGGAAGCATAGATAGATGATAGCACCCCTGTCGTAAACACCGCTGTGACGATTACATTCAAGCAAAATAAGCGCTTAGGAATGGTTTGTAACGTAATTCCTTTTAAATAATAGAAACGTGGGATTCTAATACATGAAAGCATACGCTTGATTCCTCGTAAATTCATATTTTTCTTTACTAATGCGGGGATTGAGCCCTGTTGTTCTGACATTTGCACGATTGCCTTTGAAAATATCAAAATAAATGTAGGGAAGAGCAACATGCCTAGCAATACACCTATTGAAGTAACACCTATTAACAGACGATACTGTTCTTCAATGAACTTCATGACATTCCCTTCAGGTGCTGCATTAATCAACTTTGCCGTCATCGGTTGCTGAATCATCGTCGAAAATCGCGAGACAATCACTATTGTACTGAACAATGAGATTGCTGTAGCAATCAACCTTACTCTTGTTCCAGCAATCCTAGTCGAGTAAGCTAAAGTCTCTATTAATGTAACGATTAATAGAAAACATGCGATCAAAAGTAATTTTGCTGTGATCAATTCTGCCATTAACTTGTTCACTCCAGCTCTTTATATTAAAAGCAATTATAAATCAAGTGGGATAAATTAACAATAAAAAATACCATCCTTTTCCTTTGGTATTTGGGCATAAAAAAAACGCTCCTTCCATTAGAAGAAGCGCATTTCCGTTAAGGCATTTCCTGTATTTCGGTTTCAAATGTTGAAAAAGCAAAGATACCAAGTAACGCAAATAATATCCATATGACCGTAAGAATGATACCTATAATCCCGCAGATAAGACCGGCCGTTGCTAGCGATTTCCCTTTTTCTCCTGTTTGCAGGATTTCTTTTGCTGACAACCTTCCAAATACAATACTAATAATCCCTAATAAGAAGCCGATAAATGGAACGAGCAATGAGAGAATCCCTAGGGTCAGGGAAACCACTGCTTTCGTATTAGTTTTTTGTTGTTCCATTCTTTCCCTCCTATTCTATAAACCTAAATAAATCCCCTAAAATAATTTCATCAGATAACTTAAGTTCTTTACGTACCGTTTCTAGATAAGTTTCACAGTTTTCTTCTTCAGTTAGTGATTCAGTATTCATGCTGTAACAAGCATTGTTAAGATAAGCATATTCACTAGCTACCATACTTCCATCACGAAAGACAACAGGTTTATTAGGATCTCTCGTAAAGAGGTTTTCACTAAAGTTTGTTCTCTGCTCCTCATCAATACCCATTAGTTCGAGGATAGTCGCATGAATATCAATTTCGCCACCGATTGTTTCAAATATCGCACCTTCTTCACCAGGTATATGAATAATAAGAGGAATTTGCTGCAATTGAAGATGATTAATCGGCGTCTCCGGTTGATCTAATAACTCATGCACGCCTTCTTCAAATTCTTGAGAAATCCCATAATGATCACCATAGATAACGAAAATGGTGTCTTCATACATGCCTTCCTTTTTTAACAAATCAAAGAATCTTTCAATCGCTGCATCTTCATAATTAACCGTTGTCACATAACGATTAACAACGTCAACCGACGTATCAGCAGGAGGCATTCGTTGGTCCTCACTTTCTAATAAAAAAGGAAAATGATTTGTTAATGTAAGGAAACTAGCCATATAAGGTTCCGTTAGCGTTGAAAGATGTGTGATTGATTGTTCAAAAAAAGGAATATCTTTAATACCATAGTTTACGGAATTCTCTTCTGTAATATGATAGTCCTCTTGAGAAAAATATTGATTATACCCTAAGCTCGGATACATTTGCTTTCGATTCCAAAAATTAATGCTGTTACCATGAAAAGTGGCAGCGCTATAATTATTTTTTGCTTTCAATAATTTAGGTAGAGAAATAAACTCATTTTCAGGGCGTCTAACAAAGACAGAACCACTGGATAAAGGGTATAAGCCTGTATGAATCATGAACTCTGCATCTGACGTTTTTCCTTGTGCTGCTTGCTCATATATATTTGAAAAATAATAACTATCTTCTATTAAGGAGTTAAGAAATGGGGTAATTTCTTCTCCATTGACTTTACGGTTAATGACGAAATTCTGCGTAGACTCTAAGCTAATCAATACTAAATTCTTTCCCTCAGCATGACCAAAATAGTCTGATTTAGTATCAGGCATCCCCTGTAAATAGTTAGTTACAGGCTCAACACTTTTATCACTAGCTAATACTTTCATCATTGGTGATTGCAAACTATTAATAATGTTGAACACTTGATAATTATATAGCCCTAATGACTCAACAAGCTGTTCCCTGTCATAGTTTGCTTGAAGCACGTAGGGATTTCTCAATAATGCGAGGGAAACAGTCATCATGATTAAGACCATAGTCAAGCCAACATACTTCTTTTTATGAGGCATAGCTGGTTGCCACTTTGTTTGTTTTGTTTTTCGCCATACATAAACAAAAAAGATAATATCTAAGAATAATAGCAAATCTAAAGGCGAAATTAACTCTAACGTACTAGGTCCAAGTCCACCAACATTATTTAGCTGCATAAGGACAGATACTGTTACAAAATCAATATAGAAACGATAATATAGTAAGTTCGCATATAATAAACCAATAAGCAACACATAGGCAATTAACACGCCTATCATGGAAAATCTTTTTTTGAATATAAAAGCAAGGCCCATAAGTAGCAGGCTAATACCAATTGGATTAACGAGAAGGACGAGAAAGTCTAGCCATGTCTCGACGGTTAAATTGAAGCCTACCCATGTAACAACCACTACCTTTACCCATAACATGACAAAGAGTGCAGCTAGATAATGCTTACCAACCCAATTTATAAAGTTTTTCATCCCATTACCTTCCTACTATGAAAGCTGTCATAGACTTTAAGCAAGCGAATCATCGCATCCTCAACATCTGCCTTTTTCTGTTCCCCCATTAGTGCAATCTGAAACCAGTTTCTTTCAAGCAAATAGTTGCTTTCATAACTGACATAAACCCCTACGAGCTTCAATTGATCGCCAAACTCTCTTGAACTAATTTCTATCTCTAATTGAACAGTCAAAATACCCGGAGAATAATTTTCCCCATAAAACACTCTTAAGCCTGCCTCTACTAATTTTTGACGTACTAATTCATATAAAGCATGACTTGCATAATGATGATTCTCTATCGCTACAGATAGTGCATACAGTCCATTTGATGAATGTGTAAACGGAATACTCGCCTTGGCCTGATACACACCAATATCGAGATATTTCGGTAATTGATGATGAGGCTTGATTTCTGTTTGATGAAAAACCAGCGCTAAACCGGGATATGAACCTAAGCCTTTCCCACTTACCGCACTCGTGATATATACATTCTTTAGAAGAACTGGAACAATTCCTAGCGAACTGCAAGCATCTACACATAGCTTCACATTATACTGCAGACAGAGCTGTTCCAATTCTTCTAATGGAAAAAGATAACCTGTAGATGTTTCACAGTGTACAGTCCAAATCCAGCCAATATCTCTATTGTCCCGTAACATGTTCTCTACTTCGCTTATATCTATAGGTGTGTTCCATGGTTTCTCAACTGTCGCAAAAGGTAATTTGAAACGCTTACCATGCTCAATGAGCCGGTACCCAAATTCACCGTTTGCTAAAATAAGCCCCTTCTCATTTACTATTGATAAATGGGCAGCAACCATATCATTTGCCATTGTTCCGGTACCAACAGCTATTTCGACTTCATTAGCATTAGTTAATGCGCAAAGCTTCTTTTTTAGCTGGCTCAACATAGAGCTTACTTCATGAGAACGGTGGGACACTGGCTCTTTCCCCCACGCCTCCTTTACCTTATCTGCGATCGAAACTGGACCGGGGAGGAAAAAATGTCCTTTCTCTTTCACGTTCCGCTTCAGCATTTTTTGAAAAAGCTTAGATGCTGCCTCGAAACTTTCTTTTGTTAAATACATTGGTTGGTATGGCGCTTCCTTTGTACCTACTAAAGGACCAAAGGGACGGAATCCAAGATGTCTATATAACTTTGTCTGTCTTAATGTTCCAGAAATGATAGCCATTGTATAATGCTCTTTAAGACAGAAATCAACTAAAGCTTTGCTTAACTCGTAAAATACGCGACTCCCACGATAAGGTGCTTTGATAGATAATAACCGTATCTCACATAAGGTTTCGTTTGGTGGCAGGTACGCGTCTAATTGATCAAGCTTTTCGTCTAATGAAAATGGTCTCGTCCCTTTCACAGCAATCATACCAACGACTTCATCTTCTTTTTTAGCGATAATATATGTATTAGCATCATGAAAGCGATCAATTAATTTTCTCTGTTCATTCACTCTATGTTGCGGTATTTCCTCTACAAATGTTTCATAGTTTAATTGATGAATCTGCTCCAGTTCAGAACTTTGATCTGCACGTTTATAAACAATTGCTGTCATCATTCCACTCCTCCACTTCTATGCAGCCTTACAATAATGAATAGCATAAAAAAGTATGCCGCCGCTAACATCCAACTACTTTTTATCATAAGTAGAATAGGCATGATAAAAAAACTAGTTAGTGTAGGGATAGTCAACTTCTTTGTGATGATATATAGCAGGAGAATGAGTCCACCGACGATTAGTAAACCCATTGGCAACAATACCAATGAGACAGCTAGATAGACAACAATTCCCTTTCCCCCATGGAAATGTAATTGCACTGGCCAGATATGACCACATAAGATTGCTACCACAACGCAAGCGAGTACTAGATTACTAGCTTCCCCCAAATAAATGACTACTAATAAAGGGAAAATGGTTTTGAGTGCATCAATAATCACGGTATACACAAAAGCTTTCCTACCCATCACTCTACCGGCATTACGTGCACCTGCATTACCACTTCCCTTTACTCTTATATCCTCATCATATAAAAAATGACCAATATAATAGGCCCCATTTAAACAACCACAAGCATACGCAAAAAGAACCCATAAAACCAAATTCAGGAAGGGTCACCTCTCTTTTTAACATAACTACATACCTCATATCTTAACATTATTATCCAATGTGTAGGAATACCCTAAATGTCATTTTTTACATAGGTTTTAAAATATAAAAAAAGGCTCAAGCCACCAATCATATAGAGTCTCGAGCCTTTTCATTCCATTTTCATTTACTTAATTTAAATCAACTGCTTTTTGAGAAGCTTTCATTTGTTCAGCAATGTCACTAATGAAGGTTTGCTCCAGCTGTCTTACCATTTGCTCTTCTGCTCTAAGCATTGCCTGCTCAATTAAACAGCCTTCATTATGTGGGTGGTCGTGATCAAGTGAACAGTGAAACAGTTGATTACTTCCTTCTATCGCTTGGATCACTTGTAAAAATGAAATATCTCCATTACGCTTCACTATACGGTAACCACCTTTTGCTCCGGGTGTAGATTCGATTAACCCCGCTTTTACCAGCTTTGTTAATATTTTTGATAAATAAGTCGGCGATAGATCTTGCACTTTTGCTAACACGTCCACCCCGACAGATTCACCTTTTGGAGCCAAGTATAAGAAAGCCATTGTGTGTAAACCATAATTCGTCGCACTTGAATATTTCATTTTTTACTACTCCTTTTTTCTAAAAATCTTCGGCTAATAAATCACTCACAACAGCAATGCCCGCCCTACTTCCGTCACTAGCCGCAAATATAAGTTGAGCCATTGGCATTGTTGATGTGTCACCACAAGCATAAACACCTTCTATATTTGTTCTACCAAATTCGTCTGTGATAATGCCACCATTTTCATTTACTTTACAACCTATTATATCAGCTAAAGGAGAAGCTTGCTTTGACATCATCCCAACAAATCCACCATTCCTTTCTAATCTATCCCCATTTGTAAAGACAACTTCTTGTAATTGTCCCTCTTCACCATGTAAATAAGCAATTTCTTCCTCCAATACACGGATTCCTTTCGAGGCTAACATTTCTTTTTCTTCTCCTGTTAAAATCTTTTTCCCATTAGAGCATACAATAATATCATTACTCCAATTCGTTAGTAATTTAACCATATGGGTAATACCTTCCATCTCAGAAACAACCACGAGTTTTCTCTCCCTTAACTCCCAACCATCACAAAAAGGACAATGAAAGATACTTTTGCCATATAATTCTTTTAATCCTTTAATAGGAGGTAATTGATCCTTCACTCCCGTTGCTAAAATCACTTTTCTCGATTGTATAAGATTACCTGAGCTTGTCTTAATGAGGAATATATTGTTTTCTTTTTTAAGCCCCGTCACCTTTTCGTTCTTTAATGAAATGCTTGGATATTTCTGAAGATCTTCTTTTGCTAAACGTTTAAATTCAATTGGTGCAATTCCATCTCGTGTAATAAAACCATGTGATTCATGTGTAACACTATTCCTCGGTTTATCATCATCAAAAAGCATGATATTTTTTCTTGCTCTCCCTAATACAAGCGCCGCATTCATACCTGCTGGACCGCCACCAATAATCACACAATCTAACATTTTATTACTCACTCCTCAACATAAATATATTATAGACCTTTAATATCTATAATAAGAAGTATAACGATTAAAAACAAGGAAAACAAAAGGAAAACAACTCGCACTTTAGAGTAAAGACGTTTTCTAGATAAAAATTAATAGCAGCAGTTGGCGAATTACTCTCATTATTTGTACTTATGTTCATAATAAAAAGTGCTCACCAGAAGATGAGCACTCTCTTATTATTTTTATTAATCATCTAATTCAACTTTTAGTACTTTACCCGTTAAAGCATCAATTTTTATTTCTGCTTCTTGTTTGCCTTCTAATTCAATATCGTAAATAAGTGTCCCATTATCGTGATCAAGTTGCAGTTCACTGAACTCTCCGCCTGCTTCTTTTTCAGCTAATTGAATGGCTTCACTTGCAGAGAATAGCTTTTGATCCAGTGTAATTTCTTCGTCCTGCTCATCTTCTTTCTCTGATTTCACTTTAAGCACTTCACCAGTATTTGCATTTAACTCTACATCTGTTTCAGTCCCATTCCCTTGTAGCTCTACATTATATACGAGATTTCCTCTTTCCCACTCTAATTCAACATCAGTTACTTTTCCTTTCCCTTCCTCTTGTGCTGTCTTGATTGCTTCTTCAATTGAAAGGGTTCCTTCATTTGTATTACTTGTTTGTTTTTGTTTCACTTCTTCACCATTTGTTACCGTTGCTTTTGGGGCATCATCATTGGCAAATGTGGTTGCAGCGAAAACGCCTCCTAATGTAATAGCTCCTGCTAATAAACCTACTCCTACTTTTTTCATTTTAATTTCCTCCTGTTTGTTATGTCTATACTGTTATAATAAACAGCTATCATGAGATAAAATTGTGAGGAAGATTAAAATAAGATTAGAATTCACTTCTTTTTCATTAATCCCAAGTCACAGTTGATTCACCTGTAATGGCATTCACTTCAACTATAGCCTCTTTTTCATCACCCGTTTCAATTTCGATAAGATAGAAGACATGATCCTCTTCATTTTCCAAGTCAACATCGTCTACTTCGCCTTGAACAGCTTGGAGAGCAATTTCAATCGCTTCTTCTTCTGTCAGAATCGTATTTTTCGGAGGCTGTTCATTGGCCAGCTCATTTGAAAGGACTTTCCCAGTTACTGCATGTAAGGTAATTTCACGCGCTTCTCCGTCTTTAACTACTTGAGCGACAAATACTTCTTCGCCTGACTTTTCTTTTAGATTTAGTGAATCAATTTCCCCTAAAGAAGCAGTTTGCACTAATTCCTTGACTTCTTGTTCCGTTAAACGTTGTTTTTCTTCTCCTATTCTTGACATTTCTTCAATTTCACCACTTGCACGATTAATGTGTAGTTGATACATTTGGCCTGCGCGATCGAAAGAAACGATAAACTCTTTACCTTTATTCTCTGTTTCTTGGATAACGCCTCCATATCGTTCCTCAACTATCTGCTTTACCTCGCTCTCAGCTAATTCATCCGATGGCAACACAAACTGTTTGAGCAAGAGCCAGACAATAATGATCATGATGAAAAAAAACAGAATGAATCCTAAGCTACTAATTACCTTCTTCTTCATTTTCTCATCACTCCTGACTTTGCCCTTTATCAAAAAGTATTTTCACTTTCGTTCCTATTCCTAATTCGCTTTGAAGCGTTAACTGAACATCAATCGCTTCTGAGATTTCTTTTGCCAAAGATAAACCGAGTCCGCTACCATTTTTCCCCCGCTTCCTTGCGGGATCTACTTGGTAAAAGCGATCAAACACTCTCGCCTGATCAGCTTTAGAAATACCAACTCCTGTATCAATTACTTCAATAAATGTTTGCTCATTTGCCTTCCCGATAATAATTTCAATCTCATTTTCACTATATTTCCTAGCGTTATCTAATAAGATAAACAATAGTTGCTTAAGCTTTTGCTCATCAGAAGTGACCGTCGTTTCTTTTAAGCCATTTATTGTAATCTGGCGCTGATACGCCCTCTCAAATGAACGACTAACTTCAGAAAGGAACGGGGAGAGCGTAATCTCCTGTTTTTGTACATTCCATTCTTCGTTATTCTTCGCCAAAAGAAGCAATTGTTCAGTTAGTTCTCTCATTCTTATTGCCTCTGAGTGGATAGCTTCAACAGATTCATCGACTAAATCTTTATCTTGGTACCCGCGTCTCTTAAGCAAATTAGCATAACTTTCTATGATTGTTAATGGTGTTTTTAATTCATGAGAAGCATTAGCAATAAATTGCTTTTGTTTCTCATCATTCTCCTCAAGCAACGTAATCATATGATTGAAGGTTTCACCCATTTCCCTCAATTCGATGTCTGCATTTCGATGGAGCTCCAGCTGTTTAAATTGGCCACTATTTCTAATTTCCTTCATTGTTGCAGTTAAAGAAAGAATCGGCGTAATAATCACGTTGCCGACAAACCTACTTGAAAGGAATACAGGTATCGTTGCAACTAGCGTTACGATAAAGAGAACGGTCTTTAATATATTTAAATTTCGATAACTTGCTTCAATATCTTTTCCTATTTGTAAGTTTGCCACTTCTCCACTGGGCAAAATCATTGGTGTTAAACTAATAACTATATGTTCGTCTTTAATAATTTCTGTCTTATCACTTGCTCCAAACTGAAAAGGCAGCTTATCTACCTTTTCATTATCCATCGAAGTGGTTGTTGTTGCTTCTCCATTTTCATGAATAATTCTTATAAACCCATCAACCGGTACATACGCCCTTAATAAGCTTCCTTGAGGAAGAGTGCCTAGGGATTGATGGAACTCAGTTAAAACCCTATTTAATTCTTCTTTTGCCTGCTCCTTCTCACCCTCTAGCGTAATGGATTGAAAAATAAAGTATATTGTAAAGTTCATTACAATGAGTAAAACAATAAATAAGACCGCAGTATATAAATGAATTCTATTTTTGATCTTCATGTTGGTTGCCTGAGGGTATAGCCCACACCTCTTACTGTTTGAATAAGCGGTTTGACATCATCAGATACTTCTAACTTCCTTCTTAAATAACGAATATACACATCAACCACATTTGTATCACCGCTGTAATCGTACCCCCACACTTTAGACAATATTTGGTCTCTTGTCAGCACTTGGCGTTCATTCTCAGCTAAATAGAGCAATAAATCGAATTCCTTAGCAGTCAACTCAATGGATTGTTCCCCTCGCATGACTTCTCTCGTCTGCTCATTCATTTTTAAATCGCTACAAGTTAACCATTTTCCTCCTTCTTCCTTACCGCCTTTTTGTTTCAATCGCAAAGCTGCTCTCACTCGTGCTAGCAATTCTTCTATTTGAAAAGGCTTGGTGACATAGTCATTCGCCCCAAAATCAAGTCCAGTTACTTTATCTTCTACTGCACCTTTAGCTGTTAGTAATATAACCGGTGTAACCGTATCATTCCCTCTAATTCTACGCAGTATTTCCATCCCACTTAAACCTGGTAGCATCACATCTAAGAGGATAAGATCCCACTCTTTTTCTCGGTAATGATTCATCGCCTCCATGCCATCATACACCTTTGTCACTTGATAACCTTCATACGTTAATTCAAGCTCTAATAAGCGCGCAATTTTTTCCTCATCCTCAACAATCAAAATCTCCTCTGCCATCCACCACGCCTCCTTTTACAGTTATTATTAACTTACCAAAAGAACATTAAAAACAAATTAAAATTTTCATTAAATAAACCTCCCTTTTTTGAAGGAGGTCTCACCATATTGATTATTCGTTCGACTTGAGGCGTACACTATAAAATCTCATTGCCCTCGGCACACCCTTCAATTCAAAAACACCTAAGAACGCTAGCGTTCTTAAACGGTATTCAATAAACAAATCCCCAATGGGTTGGTCTAAATGTCCAATGACCTCACCAATTAGGCGGGTAGACTTCATAAATTCTTTTCCCTTTTGAAGCTCCCTTGCCTTAGCAATAATCATCTCATCTAAATAATGTTCACTGACAGGAGTCAACCTTCCTTCTTTCCATGTCCTTAAAAAGACGTCCTTCGATTGAGCAAGCGTAACCCAAAGCTCTATCCATTTTTGACGTTCATCTATTGATAAGAGGAGATAATTTTCCACATTTTTTATATATTCCACCCACTGCTCGGGCGCAAGCTCACCTGTATGTAGAATATCTTGACGTGTTAAACTTTGCTGGTGCTCCTGATCTAAACCTATATATACTTGATTGTTTTTCTCCCGTAATAGGTAGACTGCATAGGCTATTCCTGCCTGTTCATGCGCATTTTCACATCCCCAAATAAAAATTTTACATTGTTCGGGTAATGCCTGTAACTTCATCCAACTTTCTTCTATCCGTGGAATATAGTCAAAAATAAATTCATCTTCTAAATTAATACGTTCAAACAACCAGTCCCTACGCTTCTCAAGACCCTCTATTTGATGCAATTGCCATAATGGCCCTATCGAAAAATTAATCGGAATAGTAATAACTCTATCACTTATATTTAATTTCTTTATTGCTTGTTTTAAACTCCCCGCACTCGAATCGCTAAAAACAATATGTATATTACCTCCTTGAATAGGAGGAGTTTCCTTATCAAATGTTAACACTGCTTGATAAAACTCCTTCATGCTAGTCATATAATCCTCATCAGAGTAATTTCCTGAACGAAGCATTTCAGTATGTAATAACATTTGTAACAGTAAGGATCTTGCTTCATGATCCGATAATTTATCTACTTGCTGTTTAATTTGCAACTGCTAATCCACTCCCTATACACTTTTATAACAATCAATTACCATATTTATAAACTCATAAGTACTTCCGTTTGTTTCATGCAATATATGCGACTCGTGCGAAACCCTACTCGTTTATATAGTTTAATAGCCCTTTTATTGAAAGTAGCTACAGATAATGTCATCTGTTCATAATTCTTTCTTAAAAAACACATCGCAGCCTTTAAGAAAGTGGCACCTTTTCCTTGACCAGTTAAGTCTGGTCTCATCCCAAGGCCTAAATCCATTGAGTCACCCATTTGCTCAATCATCAAAAAAGCGATAAGCTCTTCTTCATCCTTTACAGAAAAAACAAACTCGCCCCGTTCTTTTTCATCCAAAAATGCAACTAAATCCTCCTCATCTTCTTCCATATTATAAAAATCATAGGGGGCATCATACTGCCAAGTTAAAGAAATTTCCTCAGCTTCCTGTTGCGACATTTAAATGAATCGGCATATAGATTCCACCTTATTTTAGTAAATTATACCACTTCCTATCTATTCAAAGGCCCAAACTAGCCATTTAATAAGCAGAGCCCTGCTTTTGACAGCGAAGTCCGCATTGAGCGCGATACTTTTGGAGTAAAGTGTTTCCTGCTTTTTTTTAGACTTGTATGCGTTTTTGGCTCTTTCGCGCATTTCCTCGGCTTCCTCTATACCACTTTTGCGCGTATCCGGTATATGCGCGCAATTCTTTTTCTCTCTCTCATAACTTGTGCGTATATTTTGCTCTTTCGCGCAATTCTTCTTCGCTTTCTCATAAATTGTGCGCATATTTGGCTCTTGCGCGCATTCCCTCCCCCTTCTCTATACCTCTTTTGCGCGTATCTGGCTTTTGCGCGAAATTCTTCTTCGCTTTCTCATAAATTGTGCGCGTTTTTGGCTCTTGCGCGCATTTCCTCCCCCTTCTCTATGACTCTTTTGCGCGTATCCGGCTTTTGCGCGAAATTCTTCTTCTCTCTCTCATAACTTGTGCGCGTTTTTGGCTCTTGCGCGCATTTCCTCCCCCTTCTCTATGACTCTTTTGCGCGTATCTGGCTTTTGCACGCAATTCTTCTTCGCTTTCTCATAACTTGTGCGCATATTTGGCTCTTGCGCGCATTTCCTCTGCCTTCTCTATGACTCTTTTGCGCGTATCTGGCTTTTGCGCGCAATTCTTCTTCGCTTTCTCATAACTTGTGCGCGTTTTTGGCTCTTGCGCGCATTTCCTCCCCCTTCTCTATACCTCTTTTGCGCGTATCTGGCTTTTGCGCGCAATTCTTCTTCTCTTTCTCATAACTTGTGCGCGTTTTTGGCTCTTGCGCGCATTTCCTCCCCCTTCTCTATACCTCTTTTGCGCGTATCCGGCTTTTGCGCGCAATTCTTCTTCTCTTTCCCTTAGCTTGTGCGTGTATTTGATTCCTGCCACATAGTTTCTTATTCTCTTCCCTCGCATTTTAGGTTATACAGCCAAGTTAGACTATTAATCGCAAACAAAAAAAATACCACAGAATTAAATTCTGTGGCATACAAATTCCATGATAACTTTTAAGAAGCTTTTTGAACTTTATTATCAGCTGGCGGGTTAAATTGGCCTTCCCACTTTGCGATAACAAGTGCAGCAAGGGAATTACCAACTACGTTTACTGCTGTACGACCCATATCTAGGATACGGTCGATACCTGCGATAAAAGCAAGACCTGCTGCAGGTAGTCCAATTGTACTGAAAGTAGCTAGTAGAACAACAAACGAAACGCCTGGTACACCTGCCATACCTTTAGAAGTAATCATTAGTACAAGCATTAGTGTGATTTGTTCAACAATACTTAACTCAATACCAAACATTTGTGCAATAAATAATGCTGCAATGGCTTGGTATAAAACGGAACCATCGAGGTTAAATGAGTAACCAGTTGGAATAACAAAAGAAGCGATATGTTTCGGGCTTCCTGCTTGTTCCATCTTGTCCATAATTCTTGGAAGAACCGTTTCTGAACTCGCTGTTGAGAAAGCAAGCAGTAATTCTTCTTTAATGGATCCAAGTAATTTAAAGATATTCACACCGATAATTTTAGCCATAATTCCTAAAATAACGATAACGAAGAATGCCATTGTACCATACACTGTTAACGCTAATTTCCCCAAAGGAATCAATGAAGCAAAACCATATTTTGAAATAGTCACACCAATTAACGCAAACACCCCTATTGGTGCGTACTTCATAAATAAGTTTGTTACATAAAACATGGCCTTAGCTGTGCCTTCAAAAAATCTTAATACTGGTTTCCCTTTTTCACCTATTGCTGCGACTCCTAGTCCAAATACAACGGCAAAGAATATAATCGCAAGCATGTCACCTTCCACCATTGCTTGAACCGGATTTGTCGGTACAATATGCAATAGTGTGTCGGCTATTGATTTTCCTTCTTGCTCTTCATTCGTTTCAACATATCCAGAAATATCATTCTGTTCTAAGCTCTCCATATCCAAACCCGCTCCAGGTTGGAATATATTAGCAGAAATAAGTCCCACTGCAATCGCTACCATTGTCATTCCAATGAAATAAAACAGTGATTTCCCGCCGAGCTTACCGACTGATTTAATGTCACCAACACCAGCAATAGCAACGATGATTGTTGAAAGAACGATCGGTACGACGATCATTTTAATTAAACGGATAAATAAATCACCAAATGGCTGTAAAAAACTTTGAGCGGTTTCATTTCCGTAGAAAATACCACCAATGACAATACCTAAAATAAGACCAATCAAAATTTGAGTAGCTAGACTCATTTTAAATATTTTTTTCATTTAAAAAACCTCACCTTCTATAAATTTGATCTAGTGCTTAGGCAAGGGAAACAAGGTTAATTAATTTAAGGTGAAAATAAACCAAAAAAAAAAGCCTTTTCAGTCATTTTCCCGCAATCATATAAACTCCTTTTGTCTCCTTTAATGCTGACGAGGTTAGCTTTCGGGTTAGGACTAAGGGAAACAGTAAGCCCCTCTAACATACATAGATTCACCCCAAACGGACATGTCCGCTGTAAAAATTGGGTCCCCCGTTCTTAGAAAAAAGATTAAGCAATATACTACAAAATACTTTTCTATTATATTATTAATACATTCAAATTGTAAATAGCAAGAATTACCGAGGATATTTAAAGCTGTGCGTTCACTATAGCGCACCTATCTAGAAAAACCTTTATAATTCTCTCAAATACTTATTATTTCTCCTGTTTACTATAATATTCTTCAGTTTAATTCTTCCGATTATTCCTCTTTTTTTAAATAAAAATTAAAGAAAAATATACACAAATTTTACAAAACTAATTTTTCTGAAATATTAATTATTTAGTCTATCTAAATAATTAATCAACGGTTACCGCAATGATCTTGTTTATGGTGGTTGATTTCATCGAATGCTTTTGTTATCACTAAAATAAGGGGGTTTACACATGCCTGTCATTAAACATCGTTTATTGATTCATGCCGATATTCACTTATGTTTTGATTTAGCTAGAAATGTGGAAGTACATACGGAGACAACAAAACAATCACAGGAGCGAGCTGTTGCCGGAGTGACTTCAGGTTTACTCAGGAGTGGGGACACAGTAACATGGGAAGCTATACACTTTGGTGTAAAGCAGAGACTAACAGCAAAAGTTACGGAGATGGAACGCCCCTATCAATTTACAGATGTATTGGTAAAGGGTGCTTTTCAATCATTTATCCATGTTCATGAGTTCCGCGAGCATGATGAAGGAACAGAAATGATTGATTCATTTTCTTATATTTCACCATTAGGATTGATTGGAAAGATAGCAGACTTCCTCTTTTTAAAAGCTTATATGCAACGATTCATAACCAAAAGAGCGTTAGCATTAAAAAAGATGGCAGAAGGGAATACATAACCCTCGCCATCTTTTTACTTAAGGTAGATTGATTTGCCAAGATACACCGAAGCGATCATTAATCCAAGCAAATTGTTGACTAAAACCATAATCACCTAAAGGCATTAATTCTGTACCACCGTCTACTAGCTTTTCGTAGACAACACGAAGTTCTTCCGCAGTATCACAATTCAAATAAAAGGAAAAGCTTGGTGTGAAATTGAACTGATGGGCGATATTACTATCAATGCACATCACTTCTTGGTCCTTTAGCTTGAATATGGCATGCATTACTGTCCCTTCATCACCCGCTTCATTTTCACCATAGCGGACAATATTTATAATGCTTGAGTCTTCAATAATTGTCGTATAATAATTCATCGCTTGCTCTGCTTGGCCATCTTGAAACATAAGAAAAGGCATGACACTTTTCATCGCTAATCTCCTTTATCTCTCATTTTCATTCATCATACTTCAATCGGAAGTTAGGAGCAAATCATTAGCTAGAGACAGCCTTATCTTCAAAATAACTTGCCTTTGATGGACGATAGATAGTTGCGACTAACGCAATGGAAACAATTCCACTAATCACTGCAAATACAACACTTACTTCTTGTAGGGTAAACCACTCAGCTAGGAGACCCAGTAGTAATGTCAAACCAATTTGGACGATTCCTTGCAATAGATCAGCTACACTTGCAAACCTCCCCATTATGTCGACAGGTACTTGTTTTTGGAAAAAAGTCACGTAACCTGCATTTGCAAACGTAAAGAAAAACCCTAATATGACAAAGGCTATGGTTGCAGTTAAATAATGTGAAGATGCATAGAAGACAATGTAACCGATAGATGTCAATAACATCCCCGCACCAATATATAGTTTTAATGATAATTTTTTCGCTAATAAACTCGAACATAAACCGCCAAATATAGCACCGATACCTGTCATAGCCACAATATAGCCATACGCTTCATTAGATAGGCCAAGATCTCTCGTTAAAAAGGTAACTTCTTGAGAATCTAGGGCGACACATATGAGCATCGTCGTTTGGAACAACAAATAGACAGATATAAAATATTTGGCTCCTTTTGAAAACCGGATAATTGTTCGCCAATCTTCTATTAATGTTTTTAAGCGAATTCGCTCTCTAACATGATTATTCTGCTCATCCACATTAGGAAGTAAGAAAATAAAGAAAGCACAAATAATAAAAGTAGCCGCATTAATATAGAAGCAGACAGCCAAACTAACCGTCGTCATTAGTACACCTGCAATAGCTGGACCAATCATAATTGCCCCATTACCTGCCATTCCGATAAGAGAGTTAACTCGCTTACGTTCTGACTCTGGAATTAATTTGGTTATGTATACTTGTGAGCTTGGTCCAAAGAAACTACCAGCCAAATTAATAAGTAACAATAAAAAGTAAATTAACCATAATGAATGTAAAAATGGTAAACAGACAACTAAAAGACCACGTACAATATCGATAAAAATCATTAACCTTCTTTTATTTACTCTATCAATCACGCTTCCTGACCAAAGGTTGGTCATAAGCATTGCTAGAGGTCTAATAATATAAAGACCCGCAACTGCAGCTGCAGAACCGGTTAAGTCAATAATATATACGTTCAACGCAATCAAATAAATCCAATTTCCTAAATAAGAAACGCCTATACCCAATATAAGCAGCGCAGGATTTCTCCACCCGATAGGTATCACCCCTTACAAAAAAATATAAGATTCAGAAAATACAGTACAGGAAATATGTTACACTACTTATAAAAAATAACAAGGGGAAATCGATGGAAATTCACGAAAGAAACTTACAAAAAGAGGAAAAAGTAGTTAGATATACTCATATAAATTCAGGTGCTCCGTCCGTATGTATTATGTTTTCAGGAGCGGGATACAACTATAATCATCCATTGTTTTACTACGCTACGATGATGATGATTGAACAGGGCATTGATGTTGTTCATATCCATTATCAATATGAAGCAAATTTATTAAAAACACATAGAGTAGAAGACATTTCATCCTTAATGATGGCAGATATTCACCTAGTTATTACGGATCTATCTCAAAAACATATCTATCAAAAAACCATCCTGTTGGGCAAATCTCTTGGTACGATACCGATCACTTTACACCTTGCGAAAGAAGAAATTTTCCGTGAGGCACAGATTATTCTTTTAACACCGTTATTAAAACTCCCATCAATCGCTAAGGCAACAGTACTTATAACGCAAGAGGTGTTACTCGTCATAGGTAATCAAGATCCATATTTTCATCATGAAACAATCGAAGAAATGAAGGAACGTTCTATTCAAATAAAAATAATCGATGGCGCACATCACTCACTCGACATCAACTATCATACGGAACAATCCCTTCAAACTTTAAAAACAGTAATGGCTGAATTAAAAAGATTTATTTCTTGAAAGCAAAAAAAACTAAAAATTATTTTACCATGCTTTTTAAAATCTGTTTCTTATATTTGTGAAAATCAATAATGTCGAAGCCGATAAAGTATTTAGACTGCTCATCAGCAAAATAAAATTGGATGCCTTTTAGCAGATAATGTTTCTTAACAGCTTGTCCAGATAGCCGGAAGGATAGGGTTTCTCCATTTTCGTGATATATTTTTTCTTCCCCTGCTATCGGGGATAATCTTTGCGCAATCTCTCCAAGACATTCTATACCAACGATTCGATCATACTCATCAATATCAACTAGTAATGGAGAATCACCCACATCTTCTGTTGCTTGAATTGTATATGTTTCTGAATTAGGCAGCAAATAGATATAGCCAGCTCCCGCCTCTGTATCAAATGTAATTCTAGATTCCAAACGTTTTCCCCCCCCAGATTTTTAGTTTATTATGTAAACATAGGGTTCCTCTTTATAGAAACCCTACATTCTTACGGTTTAATTATTTTTATTATTAATTGTATTAGCCAACTGGGAAAGCATTTGTTTCATTTCTTGTTGCTCTTGTTGATATCGGTTAGAAAGCTCGATTATTTCACTTTCATTGCCTTTTATCATAATAATGACTTGATTAGCGGCCGTTCTTTTAATCACGCGATACCCTTGCTGTGAAGTAGTTGCTATTCCTTCATTATTTGGTAAACAATAGCCATTCACTTGACAACTACCATCATCTCTTACTCTTAATTGTCCCAATAACCCTACTGCAGACCACTCTTGTCTATCTTGTCTTGAAACATAAGATTGCGATGGATCCCATTTCGTACTAATGATCGGTTTGGTTTCTGTAAACGATGAGCGAGTTTCTCCATTTTTTGTAGCTGGCAAAGGTACTTCAATATGGGTGTATATTCTACGTCCCCATTCATCTAATTCATATTTCCCCTGCCAATTCAAGCTTGCACTATTACCTAATAAACTTGGAGTAGCACTTGTTACACCAAGAATATAGCTATCAGATGCAGTTGCCTTTCGCATCTTATCTCCTTCTAATGTAACAAAGTATCCTGGATCAATTGCCAAGCCATCTATACTTTCAAACATCTCTGCTATATCTGCCCCACCAGTATTGTATGTGGCTCCATCAATATACATTTCGCCATTACTAGCTAACCATTTAGCACCGAGGCTTCTTGTGTCTGCAGCTGTACCGTTGCCAATAAACCATGAAAAAGGTTCTTCGGCATCACCGTATCTACCTATAATATGCGCGCCGGCTTGATCATTTGTACTTGTTCCAAGTCCCTCCGCATGAGAGTAATCACCTGAAGCGATCGTATCTGTGCCTTCTGCATGACTTGCTAATCCACTCGCCACATTGTTAAATCCTTCAACATGGGAACTATTGCCGCTTGCAGTGTTAGGTGCAGGTAAGTTTGCACCATCTGAACCCCCTTCTGCGTGTGCTGAAAAACCACTTGCGGTATTTTCTGTTCCTTCCGCATGAGAAGCATTTCCGCTGGCAATTGTACCTAATCCTTCTGCATGTGCATAAGGGGCATCAAGTGTTGTACTAGATAAGTAGCCCTCAGCATGGGAAGCAGTGCCCGCTGCCACAGTACTCTGACCTTGGGCATGTGCAAAAGTGCCTGAAGCAATTGTGGAATTTCCTTCTGCATGCGATGCGTAGCCAGATGCCTCTGATCCATCACCCTCCGCATGAGACCAAGTACCAGAAGCAACTGTTGAAGTACCTTCCGCATGAGCCGCATCTCCACTTGCAACGGTTAAATATCCTTCCGCATGAGTATACACACCTTGTGCCTGTGTACTCCCCCCTTCGGCATGAGAGTAAGATCCTATCGCTTGAGTATTGTACCCTTCGGCATGAGTACCAAAGTTACTTGCTACACTTAGAAAACCCTCGGCATGTGCGCCAGAATTGGAGGCAGTTGTTTGAATGCCCTCCGCATGAGCACCATAAGCTGTTGCATTTGTTGAACCACCTTCTGCATGCGAAGCGATAGCGGTAGCAGAAGTAGATAAACCCTCGGCATGTGCAGCACTACCAGAAGCTAACGTACCATCTCCTTCCGCATGAGAGGCATCTCCACTCGCGGTTGTACCTAACCCTTCTGCATGCGAAGCACCCCCACTTGCTGTTGATTCTGAACCTTCTGCATGCGAAACATCTCCACTTGCACTTGTTTCAGAACCTTCGGCATGAGAGGTTTCTCCACTAGCTGTTGTTGCATAACCCTCGGCATGACTATTATCTCCAACCGCCGACGTATTTGTTCCTTCAGCATGTGCCTCATTTCCAATTGCCGAAGTATTAATCCCCTCGGCATGAGAGGCATATCCACTTGCTTCAGTCCCATGTCCCTCAGCGTGTGATACTCCACCGATGGCCAAACTTTCAAAACCCTCCGCATGGGAGGCTGTCCCTAATGCATTCGTAGAATTCCCCTCAGAATGAGACCCATCACCGTTTGCAGTTGTACTAAAGCCTTCTGCATGTGCAGCGACTCCACCTGCATTCGATTGAGCCCCTTCTGCATGTGAACCAATTCCTTCTGTTGTTGTTCCATAACCTTCTGCATGTGAGCTATCAGCAATCGCTGTATTCCCAAAGCCTTCCACATGGGATGCTGTGCCTAAAGCTTCCGTCGAATTCCCCTCCGCATGGGAGGCTTGCCCACTCGCTAGTGTATTAAACCCTTCACTATGTGCGGCGACCTCCGTCGCATTAGTACTTGATCCTTCCACGTGAGAAGCTGCACCTGTTGCTGTTGATGCATAACCCTCGGCATGTGATGTCTCACCAGTTGCTATACTATTATAGCCCTCCGCATGAGACGCTGTGCCAACAGCTTCTGTTGTACTACCTTCCGCATGCGAAGCCACACCACTTGCAGTAGTATTATAGCCACCTGCATCGGAACATGTCCCTAAAGCATTTCTATTACAATCAGCCAAATGTAACACTCCTTTCCACAAGAATTTAATCTTTATCCTGATAGTTTATTAAGAAGAGATCATTTTCGTGTGGACAAGTAACCTATTTTTATCACTTTATCTCTTTGGCATTTTCTAAATGTAACCATATTACCGCTCAACTCTTACAAGGCAAAAAAAAAACGAAAAAATGATATATGAAGCAACATTTTTTCGTAAAATTACTCTATTTATATATATCTTGTAGCTTAAGTCCCTTCAAAGATTCTTCCCATTCAGTGATAGACCACTTTTTGCAAACTTTCTGCAACTCCTCTGGTGTATCCACCGTACACATCAACTCTAAACTATTGCCGTCCGGGTCTTTAAAATAAACTGACGCATTACTTTGATGTGATCGAATAAATGGAGCCACCGACTTTCTGTTGCCAAATGGCACTGCTTCAATTCCCTTTGTTTCTAACCAATTTAATGACCGCTTTAAATCTTCATAGGAAACGCGAAAGGCAACATGTCTAACAGAAGGATGATAAGGCAACTTGTACTCTTCACCTTGCCATAGACCTAACCAACTTTTATCCTTTTCAATCCAGAGAAATACTGTCTCTTCATCCCTTAATGCCACCTGTAACCCTAGATTCGTATAAAATTCAATCGCATCATCTAAATTTTTGACTGGTAAATGAGCTTCATATAAGCCTTCTATCATTGCATCATCAGTCCTCCTTTATCTAATTATATTTTTATACAAAAGAGAACTCATCACGACCGATAAAAGCTGTATCTTACTTACGACTTTTGATGGAGAGCGGACTTTGCAATAAGCTACTCTCTTGAATCACAATAGCCAACTTCTCCTAGTCCCTCCACGATTTCTCTGGTCGATCTGATGGAAAGCCATTTGTTATGCGATACGCCTTCCTCTCCTCCGTGAAGTCAAACCATTTTTTAGACATTTGCTTATTGTTAGCAAAATGAATGACACATCGGATTTGATCTTCCACACAGCCATCCGTTCTCACACCCATTTCCTTTTCCAGCAGATCAAATAGTTGTCCAGGGTTTTCATTCTTTATATCTTCTAAACGATAGATTTGCAGATATCGAACAAGTTTATCCGCTAATTCAAAACCAATTGAGGGCACCAATTGGAAGTCTGCCCATCCCTTAATCTTCCGTGCCCTTTCATCTGATATATTTAAATGCTGACTAATTTCTTTTATCCCAAGTATATGTATTTGGCTGATCTTCAATCTTGCCTCTCGTAGTCTAGACCTTTCATCCGCTGTTAAAGGTAATTTAGGTTGATAAGATGGCATCAGCTTCCTCCTTACTGGCTTACATTTATAGTGTTAGTGGTTTATAACCTTTTCTTTTTTTATAATGTTCAAGTGTACCCATCTCTAAGTTAGCTACCATTTCCATTCTCTCTAAATCTCTTCTTGTCACAACAGGATCCGCCACATTCCAGCGCACAGTGCGAATGAAATAATACGTTTTAATTGGGTGAAAGACTACTTTTGAATGGGGAAAAGCATCGAAAGTAAATTCAATCGCTCCCCGTTTTTTATAAGAATAGGAAAGAATATTCATTGTGTGAATCCATCCCTTTGCTTTTAAGTCGTACAATTCTTTACCCTTATACGAAAGGTCTTCAATCCCTTTTTCCGCTTTTTCCTCTCATTCTTTAAGTAGCCTATCTCCTTCACGCTTTCGGTAATTGCCTAACCCCCTCCAAATACGCCAACATGCGGCGATCATCATTGATAGGATAAGAGAATCGAAGGTGATTAGCCACTTCTTGAGCTAACGCACGAAACAATTCGCATGTGGTCATAACTGCTTCCCACATATTTTCCTCATCTCCATCACTATAAGTTTTTCTGTACATCTCCCAATAGGAAGGAGGGAGATAACACTTATAATATTTTCCTAACTTACCAGTAGAAATACGAAAATCATATTGAATACCGATCCACCAATCGACCATTTTGTTTAATGCGTCTCTTATGTCAGAGTTAAACATTGCTTGAGCATATGGCCATTCATCTCGCCAAATGCCTTTCGCCACATTTTGTAGACACCACCAGAAGTTATTTGTATAAGCATCATATTCACCTTCACTCGGTGTTTGCACGTGGTAATCGACATCTGTCGGAGGAGGAATAATGGGCAAGTACTCACCTTTATCTAATAAAGGAACAGTCAGTTTATCTTCCCCATATTCTTTTCGCATCACTTCCTTTGTTTGAAAGCGAAGATCGATGCGATTGCCGTCTGTAAATAGCATCAGAAAACCATAACTCTTGAAGTCATGCACTATTTCTTTACCAAAATCATTTTTATCTGGTTCTTGCTTCATAATCAACTCGCCGAATGATGCGATCCAATTTTGATTTTTAATAAAAGGCTCGGTATCTTCAACGACATAAACAATATCATAATCTTGAAATTGGTCTCTTGGGACATTTATATTTGTTCTGGAACCGTTCATATAAACAGCAAAAATCCTCTCTTCGTTTTTTGCAAAATCTATAATCGTAGCAATCAATTCTGTTTCTGACCTCATCACCTCACCACCCAAGTATTGGTTCTTTGTTTGCTAAGTAAAGTCCTGCTTCCGGCGATTATTAGGTAAGTGATTGTGCTTGTAATCTCGTTAATTCTTTTTCAATGTTCTCTACATCAATGCGCGCAAACAATGGTTCAACTGGTCCAGTGAGTGTCACACCATTCAAAACAACCTCTTGCCATCTCCGCTCTTGGACATTGAGTAATTCAAATACCTTTTCACTTGAAAACGGTAAAAAAGGAGAAAGTAAATGCGCGAGGTTGGCAAGAAGATAAACACAATTAGCTAACGTTTTTTCACAAGTCCCTTGATCCTCATGCCATTGTTGCCATGGCTTTTGCTCATCAAAATATTTATTAGATTTTCGTACATAGGCGAATATATTCTCTAGTGCTTGCTTCATGCTTCCTTGTTCGATGAGGTTTCCAACTTCTTGATATAAGCAGTTTATTTCTCCTTTTATCTTTTCATCAATATCCGACGTTGTAATGACACCGGCAAATGATTTTTCAATAAATTTCAACGTACGATTCACAAAATTCCCATATGCACCGAGCAATTCGCTATTATGGCTATAGATAAACTCTTTCCAAGAAAAATCGGCATCGCGATTCTCCGGTGCATTAATCGTAAGAAAGTAGCGAATTGAATCTGGTTCATATCTTTCTAAGAAATCAGGCACCCAAACAGCCCAATTTTTACTCGTCGATAACTTCTTTTTTTCTAAAGTAACATATTCGTTGGAAATCACCCTTGTCGGCAATGCCGCAATTCCTATTCCTTGTAAAATGGCGGGCCAAATGACCGTGTGGAACGGGATATTATCTTTTCCGTGCACATAATACGAGGTTGTTTCATTTGACCAAAAATGATGATCATCCTGATTGTTTTCTTCGGCCCACTTTTTACTTGCTGAATAATAGCCTGAAACCGCCTCAATCCATACATACACCTTTTTATCTTCATAACCAGAAACAGGGACACTGACACCGATTGGTAGATCTCGAGAAATGGCTCTGTCGTGCAAGCCTTCACCTAAATACCTTTTCGTTAAATGCAGTGCATTCTCTCTCCATAAATGTTGCACCTCAGCCCGTTGTGTATATTTCTCCAAATCAGCTTGTAAGTCCCTTAGTGCAAAATAAAAATGTTCTGTCTCCCTTGTCGTCGGTGTGTGACCACAAATTTTACAGCTGCGTTCATGAAGTTCAAGGGGCTCTAAGATGGTTGCACAATGATCACATTGATCACCTCTGGCAGGTTCATTGCAAACTGGACATAATCCTTCCACATAGCGGTCTGGCAAGAACTGCTGACAATGGTCACAATAGGTTTGCTCTACCTTTCGCTTGTAGATCAAGCCTTTTTCTAAAAGCGCTAAAAATATTTCTTGTACTACATGATGATGATGAGCTGTATCTGTTCTTGTATAAATATCATAAGAAAAACCTAATTGCGTAAAGCAATCAACAAACTCTTGGTGATAGTGATCCGCTATCGCCTGCGGCTCTACCCCCTCCTGTCTTGCCTTCACAGTAATCGGTGTACCATTACAATCACTGCCTGAAACATATAGCACTTTTTCTCCTTTTAAACGATAATATCTTGCCAAAATGTCTCCAGGTAGCAAACTTGAAACATGACCGAGATGTAAAGATCCATTTGCATAAGCCCACGCCCCACCAATAAAAATACTCATCTTCTATTCCCCCTAAATTGTTAGCCTGATTGATTGAGACATGACTGCAAACAAAAAACCTCGCCCCATAGCTATTTCTAGCTAAGGGCGAGGTTTACACCACGCGTTACCACCTTATTTTACAAATAGGTTACCCTACTTGCCTCATCAAGTACGCCAGTCCCAATCGGCCTTTATACTGTGACATTGATAACGAGTGCCAAAACTCGGTGTAGCCTACTTATACTTATAAACAAGTATGTTCAGTACACAGCTCAGAGACCATTTTTGAATGATTGCTTTTTGCTTCTTCTCAGCTACCGAAGCTCTCTGCTTAAAAAACGACACATTCTACTTTTTCTCTTCATTGCTTTTGGAGTGAAAATATTTAAATGTAATTGTAATCAACTGGGTTTTGAAAGTCAATGGGAGAAGTGAAAGGCAAATGTGTTTTGCTCGGCTTTCGTGACGGATTTTCTGGCTGAGTGACTCGCTAATGCTATTTGCTCGGCTTTCGTGGCGGATTTTCTGACTGAGTGACTCGCTAATACTATTTGCTCGGCTTTCGTGACGGATTTTCTGGCTGAGTGACTTGCTAATGCTATTTGCTCGGCTTTCGTGGCAGATTTTCTAGTTGAATGACTTGCTAATGCTATTTGCTCGGCTTTCGTGGCTGATTTTCTGGCTGAATGACTCGCTAATGCTATTTGCTCGGCTTTCGTGGTGGATTTTCTGTCTGAGTGACTCGCTAATACTATTTGCTCGGCTTTCGTGACGGATTTTCTGACTGAATGACTTGCTAATGCTATTTGCTCGGCTTTCGTGGCTGATTTTCTGACTGAATGACTCGCTAATGCTATTTGCTCGGCTTTCGTGGCGGATTTTCTGGCTGAGTGACTTGCTAATGCTATTTACTCGGCTTTCGTGACTGGTTTTCTGTCTGAATGACTTGCTAATGCTATTTGCTCGGCTTTCGTGGCGGATTTTCTGACTGAGTGACTCGCTAATACTATTTGCTCGGCTTTCGTGACGGATTTTCTGGCTGAGTGACTTGCTAATGCAATTTGCTCGGCTTTCGTGGCAGATTTTCTAGTTGAATGACTTGCTAATGCTATTTGCTCGGCTTTCGTGGCGGGATTTCTGACTGAATGACTTGCTAATGCTATTTGCTCGGCTTTCGTGGCGGATTTTCTAACTGAATGACTCGCCTATGCTATTTGCTCGGCTTTCGTGACGAATTTTCTGACTGAGTGACTCGCTAATGCTATTTGCTCGGCTTTCGTGGCGGATTTTCTGACTGAGTGACTCGCTAATGCTTCCTTTTTTTACTTTCACCATTGTTGGTTGTGTATTTCGGCCAAATCACGGGTCTTTATCTATTTCTCGGCGGCACGGGAAAACAATATTTGCCGACGATTTATCTTTCGATTACCAATAAAAGGCCTGGGCTCATCGGGCAGGCACGCGGCGTCATCTACCACTGACCATGGATTATTCTTTTCCCTCTCATAGCTTACTTATTACTACTATTGGCCTTTTATCTCGTCTCGTCAGGTTAAATAACCAGACAAATAAAAATTGGCGGAGGATGACTCATTTATGATTTTTGGGTATATAGAAGGGTAGAGAAATAGGAGGGGAATCACCATGACCATTGAATCCATCATCATTGGCGTTATTCTTATATTCATTCAACTTTTTGCACTAAGGATTATTAAATGGCTACCAATGAAAGAGCAGAAAATACTTTCACTTTCCGGCGGTGTGGCGATCGCTTATGTATTTGTATATATTCTCCCTTCCATGCATGAAGAACAAGACAAGTTAGGTGGCACACTAGCGATCGATTCCGAACTATACTTCTTGGGGTTAATCGGATTAATTGTTTACTATAGTGTGTATAAATTCGCAAAATCTACAAAAGCGCAAAAAATGAACCAAAACGCCGCCTATTTTGTGCAAGCAACTTTTTTCGCTATCTATACATTTATGGTTTCTTATATTGTATTCTCATCTGACGTTCACTCTGGTGAAGCTTTATTTTATGGATTAGCCATCGGTCTTCACTTTATCGGCATATCCTATCATATTGGAAAAGAAAACGAGGATATTCACCACCAATACGGACGCTTTCTATTTGCGATAGCTACGCTTATAGGGGCAATTGCCGGATCAATGGGCCCTACTACAGGGTTATTCGTCCACTCCATCATCGCTTTCAGTTCAGGCGCAATGATCTTTAATGTCATTAGTAAAGAGTTACCGGAGGAAGACTATGCCCACCTGCCCACTTTCTTATTGGCTTCCCTTTTGTACTCATTGATTCTCTTTACTCTTAAAACCGTCTTTAATTGGTAAATAAAAGGAGAAAACCCAATTTAAATGACATGAGCAAATTCCCAGAAACATTTGTTCATGTCTTTTTTATGGAGTTGTACTCAACTCTTCTTACTTACTTTTTCTGTAAAGTATAGCACTAGTAAGAATCATAACGACTGTACCAATCATTAATAAACTGTTTGGGATCCAATACAATTCACTCGGTAAAGTACTAAAAAATATGATAGACAGCACGATCAAAGGTAGCATGCCTAAAATATACAGACGGATGATTGGGTTTTGCCACTTTATATTAAACTGATTCAACTAATTTTCCCCCTTTGTGCTAACTAGTAATCATCCCCCACAACCCTTTCAAAAAGAATTCCGCCTTCGCTCCCCAAATGTTGATGACATACACTTGATCAAAATAGACCATTACCCCAATAATAATCAAAATGAAACCACCCATTTTCATCAAATGACTCGAATATTTATGAAAGAATCGCACCTTCTCAATAGCAAAACCTAGTAAAATAAACGGTATAGAAAATCCTAACGAATAAGCTGTAATATGGATAAAAGTTTGTTCTGGTGGTTGAGCCAAACTAGCGTAAATAATAGCACCTAAGATGGGGCCAATACATGGGGTCCAAGCGGCAGCAAAAATGACGCCTACTAAGTATGAACTCAAAAAGTTCCTGCTTGTTTATATTTAAAGAGGCGTATCTCCTTCATAAGAAGTTTCGGCTGAAAAAGACCCATTAAAAATATCCCCATCATAATAAGGAAAATCCCACCAAACATGCGAATGAGATCATTATATTCTCTAAAAAACTCCCCAAGAAAACTCGCAGAAAAACCCAATACATAGTTTAAAGATGCTAATCCGAAACAAAACGCAACCGCATGAAGGATTACCTTCGACTGTGCACCATGCTTTTGTTTCAGGTCATTTACCGATACCCCGGTAATATAAGAGATAAAAGTCGGATATAACGGTAGCGTACACGGAGAGAAAAATGCCAATAGCCCGCCTAATAATGCTAAGGTTACTGTCATATTCATTATATCCATCACTAGGTATCCTCCTGATCCATTTAAGTAAGTGTATTTCAGTATCTTACAGTAATTCTAACCACTTATGATGTGGCATATGTAATTGCATCGCCGTTTGTAGCCATTTCTTTTCTTCAGAAGATAGGAAATCGACGACTCGAAGAAAGTCCTCTTGATCTTTCGCTCTCGTATCTTTCGCTTTATATAACAACACCACTTCGGGGCTCAAATATGGAATATCTTCTATGTGTACGGACTTCATTTTTTCAAATGAATAACGAATACGCTCATCTCTTCTAAAGATCCAATCGTTATGTTGGATTTCATTCAACAATACCTCTAAAGAAGTACCATTTATCACATTCTGGCAATGAATTTCATGAATCGGTCGCTGTAAGTTTTCTCCTTCCCAAATAACTAGTTCACCATTCACCACTTTCTGAAGCCTCCATTGTTTAAGGTGATTTTTTACATGCGCTTGATCATGACGAAATACAGCGATTTTCAATATCTTTATGTTCTCTAGTCTTTTGACCGATATGCAAATCAATCGCCCAACCACCCGCAATAAACCACGGTTTATCAAATCCCGACATGAGTTCCTTTATTCTATGACAAAGTTGGAACTCCGTCATAATTTCAACCCCATATATAAAGCTCCTGCTACCGGATTGTACGTATATGGCGGAATCTCATAAAACTGGTTAAGAGAATAATTTCTTGAAACGACCAATTCATCTACTCCTTTCTTCAACAACCAACCATCATTGATATTAAGCTACTCGTATTTAGTCGCCGAAATAATGATCATCATGGGTCTTCTCATTTCATTCTTCATTTCCTCTGTATGCATCATATGTTCTGGTGGCTTTGGTTCCACTACTCTTGTGATTTGAAAACCTTGCTTTAGTAAGCCATCAAGATAAGTAGTCAAAGTTTTATGGTATTTCGTTACTTTTTCTTCCAAAAAGGTTGTTTGTCTTTCTCCTTCAAAGAAATAATGGTCGACAGGAAAATGAGAAACCTCTTGCTGTGCATCATAGAACCAATCTTGACTACCTTGTGCTGTAAAAATAGGATGTTCTACAGAAAAAATAAATTGTCCTCCTTTTACCAATCCCTTATGAACATTATTAGCCACTTCTTCAAAGTCAGGTACATAGTGTAGGGCAAGCGAACTTACTATCACATCATAATGCCTCTCCTTTATTTGCATATCCTCTATTGTGGATCGAATATATGTAACATTTTCAAAGTCTTGTGACATTGTTTTTGCTTTCGAGATCATTTTTTCAGAAATGTCTACTCCCACAACTGATTTAGCTCCATGCTCTGCCGCGAATCGGCAATGCCAACCGAAACCACAACCTAAATCTAAGACGGTTTTATCCTGAAAGGTCGGCAGCATACCTTTTAATGTTTGCCATTCTCCAGCTCCTTCTAAGCCTTTTACCGATCGTGTCATTTGGCTATATTTTTCAAAAAAGGATGCTTGATCATATATATTCTCCTTCATAACGAACCTCCTTCTTATAAAATATTGAACTTCATTAATGCCTCATAAATCCCTCCTTCACTTGCCCTAGAAGTCACATAATCCGCAGCAGTCTTAACGCCTTGGCTACCATTCCCCATCGCAATTCCTAGCCCAACAAGTTTCACCATATCAATGTCATTGTCGCCATCGCCAAAAGCAATTGTTTCATGGGGGTACACATTGAAATAGGCTAATACTTCTTTTATTGCTACATACTTAGATACCTCTTTTTCAACTACATTTAAGATATAAGGGTGCCACCTCTTAAACATTAAATAAGGAAACGTTTGCCGATAAATATCTACTACTCTATCATTCGCAAATAAACATAAAAGATATACCTCTTCCTCAAGAATAGCAGGCTGTGTACTCGGATAATCAGCAAGAGATAAAGTCTCATTAAGTGCTGTAAGAATAGCTTCTTCTTTGACACCATTCATATAAAGGGATTCAGTATAAAAAGTTAAACCATGTTTCATTTTTTCTGCAAAGTTCATCACGTCTATTAATCTCTCTTTATTAAATGGAATCTTATGTATGACCGTCTGTTGATGCTTGGCGTACCATCCGTTAGCTGTTATAAAAGTCTCTATTCCTATTTCCCGCAACTCTTCACACATGGATAATGGTCTACCAGTAGCCGCAACAACGTGTATACCTTTCTCCATCAGTCTTCTAATCGCTACCTTAGTTGTTGGTGGTATACTCCCATCTTTTTCACTCGTTATCGTACCATCCACATCAAAGAATACCAGTTTATAAGTCATCTTCTCTCAACCTCTTTATGATGATAAAAATAAGGACCGTACCATGGGGATTCATGTGTCCTTATATATGTCCAAGTAAAATCAACATCCACCACATAAATATCACTTTCTCTCTCGAAATCAATCGCCTTGAGTGATGTTACCCGATCAATGATATACGCAGCATCCTCCATCTCGTAAAATATATAACAAGACATATTTTTCATTTGATCTAACCTACCTCTAGCCTGTTCTCCTTCTAGACAAGCGACTGTCTCATAACTAAAAACGTGCCATAGAAACCCACAAATTCTCCCTTTATCATATAAATGAATCTCTTCTTCTTCACTCTTATTCAAGTGACTAGCAAATGACTGCTCCCAGCGATATTGTAAATAAGGACCCCATTTCGGTATCTCGGTTACTTTTACTCCCCGATCTCGCAATCTTGTTACTAAATCCACCACTCCATCACTTCCTATCCGCCAACAAGAAAACCTCACTGGTATTGGCATCAACCCCATACAAACTATCAATCATTGCACTTAAAATATATTTTCGTGTATCAAAGTCATACACATAAATAGGTTTTAACTCAATGAATTCCTTGATTTTTTCATAGGCTTTTTCTTTTGATAGGACAACCTCATCCGGGCCATCATACGATTTAAATTGATCACTTAATAACTGGTTGTCTATATAATTAATCACCTCGAGCGAACGGGGATCGATAAAGACTTTCAGTTTCCGCTGGAAAACAAACGAGTGGCTCTTACTTCCTTTTAAATTTGCGTGAATATAACCAGTATCGCGATTGAAAGAAGTTAATAACCATTCTCCTGAATACTCTGGGTATACTTGTCTTAAAAACGTTTGAACGACGTCAATATAAGCAGTTACTTCACTTTTATTAATCGGTACAGTATCAGCACTAGGTTCATTCGTGAATGCCTGTTTTGCTGAGATATTTTCTATCAACATCAACTCACTCCGAGTGAAGTTATTTTGTAACGGCTCCGACCAAACCAATAGCTCTTCCAATTCAATACGTCCACATCTATCGGTAAAACCTTCAAAAGGAAATGTTTTCGAAAGATCATTGGCTATATAAATTTCCTCTACAGCATATACAGCGTGGATTTTTTCCTCTTCAAAGGAAGGATCATGTATCAGTTTGATTTGCGATTGGGCAGCTTTCTTTACTTGCTCAACGGTCAGTGTATATTCCTCTTCTTTCACTACTTCTTCTTTTGGAAATTGCCCATAAACACTATAAAAAACGAGTTTCCCTTCACTATTTAATTTCAGTTCAATATAACCAGGTGGAGATATGTCTATCCCTTTATAACATTCTTTAAAAACGTACTTGTCCCCTTTATGAGAATCCAGTTGAAAATGCCTACCATATATTAAATTCGTTTCCGCTTCTATCCATTTGATAATGCTTTCTACATCTCGCTGATGAAAGACAACACCATGCTCTGCATATGTTTTCCCTTCCACAAAAATAGCGGATTCTACCTTATTTGTTTGCAAATCGATCGTAATTACTGCCGTTCCCTCAGGATTTAAATTTTCCTCAACAATACATGCCTCTTTAGGAAACCACTCCATACAATATTGGTAAACTGTTTCATTAAAAAGTGTTACACGGCGACTGTAACTACTACGACATAAATCATAATGAGCTAAGCCGAACTTTAATCTGGTCCATTCTATTATTTTTTGCTCTTGTTCGTTTATAATCATTTCTTAAGCATCTCCCTTAACACATTCGTCATGTCGCCTGTGGTCAAATACGTCTCCCCATCATTAACCATATACATGAGAATACTAGGTTCATCTTGTTCTCCTACCCATAAATGAATGGCATGAGTAGGCAAACCCTTTTTATACTCAACCATTACATCATAATCTGGCAGTCTTTCATTTATTACTGTTGGCTCTTTTACAGCTGTTAAAATGACTTTTTCCACTGTTTTTATGTCTGCATCTTCTTTGATAGAAAAAAGGATGGTTTCATTTATTTCACCCACGCCTTTTGATGGTGAAAAATGAATAGCTTTAATTGGCTCGTTCAATAACACCATCGGCTCTCCCTTTTCACAACCGATGAGAACTAATACGCTTAAAACGATAGCGAGGTATATACTTTTCATACTTACTCCTTCATACATATAAAATGGAAATATATTCTTATTATCATACAATGGAACAAAAAAAAGAGCCACACTTCATGTGACCCTTTACATCATAAAAATAATGATAAATCCTAATAAAACAAGCAGTATCGTACCAAGTAATGCCGCATAAAAAATCTGCAGACCCATTTTCTTAAAAGCGGAGAGTTCTACATTTAGCCCTAAGCCCGCCATTGCCATTGCTAATAATAAATATGATCCACTAATAAGCCATTGAACAAGTTCAGTCGGCAACCACCCCAACGTATTGATGGCACTCATCGCGAGAAAACCGAAAATAAACCAAGGAATCGGTAACTTGTTCTTTGTTGCGCTCTCTTGACTTTCCCGCTTCTTCATATAATAGCCGATAAGAATGGCCACTGGTACAAGTAAAATGACTCTTGTTAGTTTAACGATGATGGCGATATTCTCTGCCTCCACACCACCAACAGAAGAAGCAGCAACAACGTGCGCAATCTCATGCAGGGTGCCTCCAGTTAACATACCATATTGGTAATCGGTTATTGGTAAAATCGGAAAAAGAAAAGTATAAAGTAACGTGAATAGCGTACCAAGCACAGCAATCACACCGACACTGACAGCAGTCACACTTTCCTTCGCTCTGACAACAGATGCAATCGCGACAATCGCAGCCGCACCACAAATCGCCGTACCACATGCCGTTAATAAACTTAATGTCTTATCCACACGAAGCATCCTAGCGAAGCTATAAACTGCTAGGAGGGTGACACATAATAAGAATGCCGCATAAAGAAAAGTACTTACACCTGCATGAGCTAAATCGGATAAATTAAGGCGCAAACCTAACAAGATAATGCCTAGTCTTAATAATTTTTTACTAGAAAAATCAACACCGACTTTATATGAACGGTTCCAACCAATCGTATGAGACCAAATTATACCTAGCAAAATGGCTAAAACAAGCTGACCGATTATCGTCAGGTAAGGTAGTTTGGCGAGAAGCCCAGCCATAATTGCAATAATCAATGTCGTTCCTATTCCAAAATAAAAGGAGCCTGTTCTCAAAGTTGACTTTAAATCCATTGCTGCCTCCCCTTTCTCTATTACAGTATAGTTTTGTCCTTTTTATTTTGGAAATAAATATATATAATAATACTTATTCATTTTATTAATAAATGGGGTGGTTATCATGCATATGGAGGAACTTGAGACGTTTCTTGTCCTCGCACGCGAGAAAAATTTTACAAAAACAGCTAAACAAAGGGCATTATCTCAACCAACCGTTAGTGTCCATATAAAAAACCTGGAAAATGAATTTGCGACCTCACTCATTCAGCGCACAACAAAAAAAGTCCACTTAACAGCAGAAGGGGAACTTTTTTATAATCAAGGCTTAAAAATATGGGATGTGTATCAACAGCTTAAAGAAACATTATATGAGAAAAAACAAGTTGCCTCAGGACTCATACGAATCGGAGCTAGTTTTACAATTGGTGAATACATTTTGCCGAGCGTGATCGCACAATTACAAGCAACTCATGAGCAGTTATCCTTCCATGTGACGATTGGTAATTCAGATCAGATGATTAATAGTGTGAGGCGGTTAGAAGTAGATATCGGTTTAGTGGAAGGGCAAACCTATGCAAGAGAGGTGGTCCAAACACCCTTCGCAGAAGATCGTTTAGTGATTGTCTGTTCACCTGCCTATGAAGGAAATTTTCATTCGATAGAAGATTTGCATGATCAAGAATGGATTATCCGTGAAGAAGGTTCGGGGACAAGGCAATCATTTGACCATCTAATCGAATCTCATCAAATTAGAGTCAAATCCACCTTCATCATCAGCTCTACCCAAGGAATAAAAAGTAGCGTAAAAAGTGGACTAGGACTCGCCTTACTATCCGAGGCAACCATACAAGAGGAATTAACATACGGTCTATTGAAGATTGTACCGATAGATGGCCTTTATGCAAAACGAGCCTTTTCTTATATCCTGACCAAAGGGACAAACCTTAATCGCAATACGCAATTATTGGTCAATACGTTGAAATATGGTACTGAAGCTTAGTATTTAAACAAACGTTTGATTAAATGGGATGAATGGAACAAGTGACAGGTTCTATTCGTTCCTTTTCTACTCGACCAAACCACCTCTTTTTAAGCATTGTCCATTTTAAGGTGATAGTTATTTCAATATATAAGTAAACTTCTGAATTCCACCTAACATTGTAATGATAGTATGAGCTATCAACAAAAAAATAGTTTGTTATCCGTATAAATTCCCTCATTTCCAATACTAAATGTATATTACTCTCCCTTCATTGTCATATTTAAATATAATATTTCTGGCATCCGCTAGTATATGTGTAAGAAAAGAGCAAGAATAATGAAAAGATCTTTAGGTTTTCTTGTTATTATTTGTGAGGGAGGGTCAAGCTTTGAAAAAAGTGAATCTAATTATGGATACCATTGATTATATCGAAGCTCATCTATCAGAGAAAATGAACCTAGCACTTGTTGCACATGCCTTGCATTATTCGAAGTATTATCTGCATAGGGTATTTTCACAAACAGTAGGTATGACTATTCATGATTATGTACAGCGAAGAAAGTTAACTGAGGCAGCAAAGATGCTTGTATTCTCCGATAAGTCTATTCTAGAAATCGCATTGGTTGCTGGTTACGAGAGTCAGCAAGCATTTACCACTATATTTAAAGCAATGTATAAGAAATCACCCCTTCAATACCGTGAGGAAAAAGACTATTATCCATTACAGTTACGATTCCAATTTAATCATGAATGGACTCAGACGAGTAACAATAAAGAATTAGAGAACTTAAGAATAATTAAAGAAGCTACCAAGGATGATGTACCATCTTGGATGGCTTTTGTAAGCCTCGTAATTGATGGCTTTCCTCACTTGCAAGAAGCAGAGCATAGAAAGGTACTTCAAACATACATTGCTGACAGACGTGCCTTCATCATGATAGAAAATGGATTAATCATTGGAAATATGTTGATTTCCCACATAAATGGGGGAATTGATTTCCTGGGGGTTCATCCTTTATATGATAAACCAGAGATTATACATCTTTTTATAAAGATGACCGATTTGGCAAATTACGAAAAAGTCCACATCACGTCTTTTAGAAAAGGAGATAAAGCTGACCTAGGCTACCGAAATGCATTAATTCAACTAGGTTTTAGAGAAGCAGAACTTCTGACTGAATTTGGTTATCCTACTCAGGAAATGGTTTTATACCAACAAGGAGAGATACATGATTAAGCCAGTTACACTATATTTATGAAAACTTAAGTATAAGAAAGGAGTGCTATAATGACATCTGATATATTCCAGGAAGAAAGTATACGATTAAAAGAAATGATTAGTCATTTGGAAGAAGAAAAAGATTACATCAATCATAAAATTAAAAAAGACGATGAAGATTATCATGATTTAAAGCATTATTTATCCGAGTTTACTGCTGATCCGATGGAGATGTACCAAAATTATCGGTCTATGACTAATATTGATAAAACAATTGACTTTTACTATAGTCAATTAAATAAAGTAAAAAAGCTTTTAGAATCACCTTATTTTGGTCGTATCGATTTTAAATTTGAGGATGGCGATGAGGTAGAAGAATTTTATATTGGAAAGTTCAACCTAGCTGATCGAGATAACGATATATTAATTTACGATTGGCGAGCACCGATATCGAGTATGTATTATGAATACGAACTTGGGCAAGCTGCTTATGAAGCACAGGTTGGTATGATACATGGGGAAATCAGCCGAAAAAGACAGTATAAAATTAAGGATCAGCAATTGCAGTATGCATTAGAGAGCTCTATGACTATCCAAGATGATGTCCTTCAAAGAGAATTGAGTACAACGTCTGATGATCGAATGAAAACAATTATATCAACCATACAGAAAGAACAAAATAAGATTGTACGAAATGAATCTGCTCATACTCTCGTCATTCAAGGAGTTGCTGGTTCAGGAAAATCAGCCATTGCTCTGCATCGCATTGCCTACTTGCTTTACAAGCACAAAGAAAAGCTATCGTCTGATCAGATCACAATCATATCACCGAATAAAATATTTGCTGATTTTATAGCAAATGTTTTGCCTGAACTGGGTGAAGACCCAGTTCGTGAACAGACATTTGATGATATTGCCACAGCTCTTCTTCCAAATAATATAAAAGCTGAATCTTTATACGAACAAACCAAAAGAATCATAGAGGAACCTCATTCTAACTATACGCTTCGAGTAAAACTAAAATCCTCATTAGCTTTTTTTAAGCAATTGAGCAATTATATAAAGAATATTGATTCAAACATCTTCCAACCGGATGAAAATATGCATTTTGGTGATACGATCATAACAAAGGAATACCTTTTATCAAGATTCCATAGTTATAATAACCTCCCAGTAAAACAACGGTTGGATGAGTTATCTAATGATGTCTTGGACATTTTAAAGAAGAGTAAAGCAGCAGAAATTAAAAACATCCCTTCCAAAATAGACTTAAAAAAAAGACTTAGCAGCTATTTAAAATTTAGTGATGCCCAATCTATTTATATACATTTCTTTAATGTGATAAATAATGCTGATGCACTAAATTGGAATAAAGAAAGACTAGAATATCAAGATGTCTTTCCATATATATATTGTATCTACTATTTTGAGGGCATCGAGTCGTTTAACTTAGTTAAGCATTTAGTTATTGATGAAATGCAAGATTACAGTCCCGTTCATTACGCTGTAATCAATAAAATATTTAGGTGCAAGAAAACAATCTTAGGTGATTTTGGTCAAATGTTGAATCCTTTTAGTTTAAATTCCAATCAATCCTTCAGTAACATATTTGATAGAATGGAATTTGTAGAACTGAAAAAAAGTTATCGATCCTCTTATGAAATTATCGCTTTTGCGAAGCAGTTTATGCCGGATTACTCCATCGAAGCAATTGATCGCCATGGAGAAAAACCAGAAATTATATCGTATACAAACCAGCATTCTTTAATTGATCAATTACAAAGATTAATCATCCAGTTCCAAAATAACTCGTTTAATCGTTTAGGTATCATCTGTAAAAGTGAAGCACAAGTAAATCAAATTTATGATGAACTAAAACAGTTTTTTACACTTAATAAACTAAGTGATACCAGTGAAACATTTGAGCAAGGGATAACCGTAACAACAATCCAATTAGCTAAAGGATTGGAATTTGATGAGGTACTCATTCCTTTTGCAAATGCTGATGTATATAAATCTAAATTTGACAAAGGCTTATTATATATCGCAGCAACTAGAGCGATGCATAAGTTGACTATACTGCACAAAAAAAGCGAATTAACTCCTTTAATTAAAAACGAGTAAAAATCGACCCCATTCTATAAAAGATTGGGGTCTTCTCTTTTTATCAATCAATTGTCACTATTCTACCCCTTTAGCAACATAACTAGAAGAATTCCCTTTATTTAAAGAAATAAAGTAACTATCAACCAACCAGAGCAGACTAATATAAAAACTATAACTATGTGTAAAGAAACTATCTAGAGGAAATAACTTAGTTATTACCGTTTTGTTTTACTTGATATTACTCTATATGCTTTATAGAATATTAATCAGATTAATGAAGGAGGATTTTTGTTTGAATAACTTATGTTTAAGTCTGGTTCATAGCTTTTCTCAAAAATAATTCATCGAGGAGAGTGTAATTAATGAACTTTTATATAATGAAAGATATACTGAACGAACAGTTCGATTTAAAAATTACTCACATGACACAACTTACCGATCATAATATATCTGCAACCTATTATTTAAATACATCTAAAGGAAGTTACGTTCTAAAACGTATTCCTTCCTATATTCAAGATACCGAAATAGAAGGCAAATTGGTTAAGTACCTTTACGAAAACGAAATTCCTGTAGCACAAGTTATTAAATCTAATCAAGGAACTTATTCATTCTCCATAAACGGGGAAAAATACCACTTACAAGAATATATAGATGGGGAAATTTATGACTTAAATAATGGAACTGACTGGTTTAAGGATGTATCCGCTCAAAATTTAGGAAAAATTCAACATGTATTATCTCAAACCCCCAAATTAAAAACAGGAATGATTAATAAAGAATTATTTACTAACAGTCAAATTATTAAGGCAAAAAAATCCTACCTCAAGACTTTTAAAAAAGCACAACAGTCAAACGATACGACAACTATGAAAGATATTATTAACCGATTAGAGTATCTAGATACAATTAATAACTATACGTTTGATTATTCTAAGTTTACATGTACTAATTCGCATGGAGATTATTATACTTCTCAAATCATATGTAAGGAAACAAAATTGTATACAATTGATTGGACAGACGCCTGTCATTTACCTGCATGTTGGGAAGTAATGATGTCTTTCTCTTATGCGGACCCTGTTGCTAAGAGTGGAAAAATTAAATCTAATGCTCTTAAACGTTATATAGATAACTATTCAAAGTGGTTTACCTTGAATAATTACGATTTGTTCCATATGCCATATCTGTATTTCTTTCAGCTAGCTGTTAGTAATTTTTACGAACCTTATGGAAAGTTACCAAAAGAATATTTAAAAATTGCTAGGCTGACAACAAAGCAGTTAGCATGGCTAAATAAGAATGTTGATTCTTTAGCCATGAAGTTAGTTTAAAAAACGTAATCTTTTGTCTTGTCCCTCTCACGTAGACAACATAAAAAGATGAACATTGAACGTGTGTCGATATTCAATCGGCACACGTTTATTTAGTTTCATATGACTAAATTTAGAATCATCATTACCTAGAGCTTATTCTCCTTCTGTTTAACACTTATTCAGTTTTGAGGTATCGAAAGATCGATTCTATAATTAGCATAAAAAAACAAGTTGCCCCAGGGTTCATACGAATCGGAGCTAGCTTTACGATTGGTAAAGCTATTTTGCTAAGTGTTATCGCACAATTACGAGCCACTCATGAGCAATTATCTTATCATGTTACAATTGGGAATAGCGAATAAGTAATTGCTAGTGGCAGGCACCATAGCAGTAGATATTGGCTTGTGGAAGGGCAAACCAATGCGAAAGAGTTTGTCCAGAACCCCTTTGCAGAAGATTGCTTATTGACCTTCTGTTCACCCACATATGGAAAGGCATTTTCATTCGATAGAGGACTTATATGACCAAGAGTAGGTCACGAAGAAGGAAACATTTGGCCACCTGATTGAATTACATCAAATTAGCGTCAAATCGACGTTAATCAGCTCTACACAAGGAATAAAGAGGAGTGTAAAAAGTAGCTTAGACGCTCCTTATTTTCCGAGGTAACTATAAAAGAGGAGTTGACATACGGCCTGTAGAAGCTGGAAGGCTTTAAGAAGAACATTCCTTCTCTTATGTGTTGATCAAAGGAACGAACTTGAATCACAGTATCCAGTTATTAGTTGATACGTTAAAAAACCGCACTGAGTCTTACGAAAAGAGCAACGATTATTATCAAACCACTTTTTTTGCGATTTAAATAAATGTTTGATTGAATTGTGGGCAAGGAGGCCGGCACAAGCGACCTCCATTTAACTGTATTTCTCTATTTAAAAAGCTGAATAATTGCTCTGGGAACGGCAAAAACATAGTCTGCTATTGTCATCGTATTTTCAACCTTGTCGAACTTCTCTTCGAATCGATTAAGGTATTTTGTTAAATGATTTGTTACGATTTCTCCTTGAATCGGTTCTACACCATTTTTAAAACGAATGCGAACTGATTTTCCTTTATGAAGATCTTCTGAATCCATGATTTGAAAATGGATATGCGCTTCAGAAGAGTTACCCGAGTTCCCACATTTGCCAAGTAATTGTTTTTGAAGAACTTCTTCTCCTTCTTGGACAATGATACTGTCTTTTTTAAAATGAGCAATCATACTATATTCCTTATGCGCATGCTCTATCACAATATAGTTGCCTGGGGGGTGTTCTTCATCCATCTGCCCTGGAATATTATCATCGAGACCATCAACCACTTTTATTACTTTGCCATTTTGAGGGGCGATAACTTCCTCTGCAAATGCGTAATAACTCTCATTTTTTTCAGGTCTACCATTATATGTAGAGCCATCCTTCACCTTTAATAGATCATACGCGTACCTTTGATGTTCATATACGTAATGGTAATTAATAAATTCATTTGTGCCACCCCAGAAAACAAACCAATCATCCATCACTGGCATAATGTATTCATTCTTTGTATAAATCTTATCTGTTTCTGGAAAGACAAAGTAGGGTTTCAAATAGAGACTGACAATTGTATATTTATCATCGAATCCAACCACAACTGCTTTTGCTTTTGAGTTATCTACCCATACGAACTGACCAATGCCTATGACATCCGTCCGTGACGTAAGATGATAACTACGCACACCTTTATTAAAAGCTGCGCTCATCTCAATAAATGCCGATAATGAAACCATTCCTTGAAACACTTTTGAAGTTGCTTCATAAATTGTTTTAAAATCTTCTCTTAACCAATGATCTATAAACCTATCAGGATCTATTGACCCTACCATACCCTCTACCCCCGTAAGTTTTATTAAGATGAAAAAATTAAACGATTCTCAAGAAATATTTTGCAATTAATAGTAAAGAAACCGCCAATAGTTACTTTAATTTCACTTAAATCTTCTAACTTACCTTTCAAATCCCCTCTTAATGCTAGACCTAAATTTTCATCCTGTAATTCACCATTTACATACAACTTTTCTCCGTTAATCCAATAATTTTCGATTAATATATGATTTCCATGATGGTTTACTTCAAAAACCTTCTTCATATCAATCACTCCTTGATTATTCTACGACTATCTAGGGAATAAGTTTCACAAATAATCTGTTTTTTTACTACCAAAAAAAGATTCTTGAATTCTGATGAAAGTCATAGTATATTCTAACCGAGGATAAATTTAATACTTCCACAAGGGGAGCCTAATATGGCTGAGAGTGAGCGAGTTCGTTCTGACCCTAAGAACCTGTTAGATAATGCTAGCGTAGGGATCGTGGTTTTGGATATGAGCAATACTAGGCATCCATCACCGCCTATGTATTGCTTTTTTTCATGACAAAAAAGTAATACAGGTTTACTCGTTCGCTTCTCTTTTCGGAGAAGGAGGAAAAACATGAAACAAAATAAAACACTTTTTATGGTGGAAATTGCTATATTTGCAGCTTTGGCATTATTACTTGATTTCTTATCAGGCTTACTGATGGGGAGATTTTGGCCACAAGGTGGGTCCATCTCACTTGCTATGGTACCGGTTTTCTTAATGGCCTTTCGTTGGGGTGTTAAAGGCGGCGTCTTAACGGGCTTACTATTAGGAGGACTTCAAATCTTAACAGGAGCTGTTCCTTTTCATTTCGCCTCTTGGATCATTGACTATTTCGTAGCCTTTGCTGTTGTCGGACTCGCAGGCATCTATATGAATAAAGTTGTGCAAAATTATCAAGACGGCCAATTTGCCAAAGCAAACATGTATGTTATTAGTGGCGTTTTCTTAGGAAGTTTCTTACGCTTCTTATGCCATTATTTATCAGGCATTATCCTATTTGGTGCCTATGCTCCGGCAGATCAACCTGTCGCACTTTACTCACTCGTATATAACGGAACATATATGCTACCTACCTTTATCGTATGTGCCTTAGTAGTTGTCATGCTTTACACAACAGCCAATAAGGTCCTTCTGAAAAAAGCATATTAATCATCTAAAGGCTCTGGGGGAACTCAGGGCCTTTTTTTCAAGTCAACGTTTTGGGGGATTTTCGCACGATGAATGAACTGTGGAATCAGGGTGACATGTACATCGGCGTGATATCCATAAGATAACCATGCAAAATGAAAGCGCCAAAAGCAGCTAGACAAACCAACATCTTCTCTTCTATTTTCTCCTTGAGACCGGCAGTTTTCTTTTTGGATTTCTGAGAGGGGGAGTAGACACATCTTTATCCTTACTTTTTTTAGCAGCACTTTTCTTCCGTCAATGTCAATCTAACGATGAACAATCTTGATTATTTATGAACTTGCAACAACTATTATCTACGGTAGTTTAAACCAACATCATCTGTTTTCTTGTGCGCAGTTCTCAACCTTCCTCTGCTCTCTTTTGCGCATAAACACGATTTGCGCGCAGTTCCCTGACTTCCTCTTCTCTCTTTTGCGCGTAAACACAATTTGCGCGCAGTTCCCTGACTTCCCCTGCTCTCTTTTGCGCATAAACACGATTTGCGCGCAGTTCTCTGACTTCCCCTGCTCTCTTTTGCGCGTATACACGATTTACGCGCAGTTCTCTGACTTCCTCTTTTCTCTTTTGCGCGTATACACGATTTACGCGCAGTTCTCTGACTTCCTCTTTTCTCTTTTGCGCATAAACACGATTTGCGCGCAGTTCCCTGACTTCCCCTGCTCTCTTTTGCGCGTATACATGATTTGCGCGCAGTTCTCTGACTTCCCCTGCTCTCTTTTGCGCGTATACACGATTTGCGCGCAGTTCTCTGACTTCCCCTGCTCTCTTTTGCGCATAAACACGATTTACGCGCAGTTCTCTGACTTCCTCTTTTCTCTTTTGCGCGTATACACGATTTACGCGCAGTTCTCTGACTTCCTCTTTTCTCTTTTGCGCGTATACACGATTTGCGCGCAGTTCCCTGACTTCCCCCTTCTCTCTTTTGCGCGTAAACACAATTTGCGCGCAGTTCCCTGACTTCCTCTTCTCTCTTTTGCGCATAAACACGATTTGCGCGCAGTTCCCTGACTTCCCCTGCTCTCTTTTGCGCGTAAACACAATTTGCGCGCAGTTCCCTGACTTCCTCTTCTCTCTTTTGCGCGTATACACGATTTGCGCGCAGTTCCCTGACTTCCCCCTTCTCTCTTTTGCGCGTATACACGATTTACGCGCAGTTCTCTGACTTCCTCTTTTCTCTTTTGCGCGTATACACTATTTACGCGCAGTTCTCTGACTTCCTCTTTTCTCTTTTGCGCGTATACACTATTTACGCGCAGTTCTCTGACTTCCTCTTTTCTCTTTTGCGCGTATACACTATTTACGCGCAGCTCTCTGACTTCCTCTTTTCTCTTTTGCGCGTAAACATCTTTTGCGTTCAGTCTTAACTATAAACGCTCATTTAAGAATTACCGTATTGATTGGATGAAGCTGACACATATTTAAAAGATACCACCGCCCAAGTTTATATGGAGATTGTATAGCACACACGCCTAGATACTGCTGGCTCTTTCCTCTGTAGTCATGCCACCAGAGGGTCCATGTCATTGAAAATAAGGATATAATTGAACATTGTAATTATCATTTACATATTTATCCACTCGCATAACTTCTATGCAATAACAAGAAATAATCTCTATCTCCATTCAAAAAATTTTATTTTTCGTGAACGAAAGGAGAACACTAATCGTCATAATAGTAAATCCAAAGAAAGGGGGGGGCAGGGTTTGGAAGAGAAAAAATGGATTAAAGCAGCGAAAAAAGGCGATAACCAGGCGTTAGCTCACTTATTTAAGGAGAGTTATCCCCTTCTCGTTCATTATTTAATGAAGCTCACCCTTAATCGAGAAGAAGCTGAGGATTTGGCACAAGAGACAATGACAAAAGCGATTGAAAAACTAAATCAATTTCAGGTGAAATCGAAATTCTCCACTTGGCTCATATCCATTGGCACAAAATTATATATCGATCAAAAAAGGCGCCAGAAGCGAGCTGATGCCTTTAAAGCACAACATATGCGGAAATTAAAATGGCAGGCACAGTCACGAAATGAAGATTGGGATTTCTTATTAGCTTCTCTCGGTGAATTAGAAGATGAATTAAGAGTGCCGATCATTTTAAAACATTATTATGGCTATGCGTATGATGAGATTGGCAAAATGCTTGGAATTGCTGAAGGAACAGTAAAATCTAGAGTTCACCGCGGAATTAAAACCATTCGAAAGGAGATGGGTGAAGATGAGAAAGGCCCAGGAACAATGGAAAATCCTATCAAACAAGGATGAAGAAGATTTTTCAAAAGAAATGAAACGTTCTTTTGCACAGTTTGAGGAAAATAACCCCATCTCTACTCCTAGTGAAGATTGGTTTGAAAAAATGGTCATCGCAGAAAAGGATGAAGCTAGCAAAAAATGGCGAAGAGAATTACTCTTATTCAGCGGAATAGCAACACTTATTCTTGTTTTATTTTTTACAACATTAACCCAAATACCAGTTGTCTTTATCACATTACAAGGTCTTACAGTCCTTCTTGTCATCTGTTATACCTTTCTGCAAATCCAAAAACATAGAGAGAAGGTGCGACATGACGAATATTGATTTCTTTTTACTATTCTTAGTAGCAATTATTTTATTATCACAAAGTATCTTTTTATTTACTAATGCAAAGAAAAATGGAATGAATCATTGGTTCTGGGGTATTATCGCCTTAATTCAAGCACCGGTACCACTAATATTCTATTTCATCGTAAGAAACGTTCGTAGAAAAGAGGAGGATGAATTAAATGATTATCGTGACTACTGAAACAATACCAGGTAAAGAAATAAAAGAGTTAAAAGGTTTTGTTAGGGGAAATTCAGTCCAATCGAAACATATTGGAAAAGATATCGTTGCCGGATTACGTACGATTGTCGGTGGAGAAGTCTCGGAATATACAGATATGATGACGGAATCTCGCCAGAAGGCAATCGGTCGAATGGTAGAGCATGCCAAAGAAAAAGGGGCAAATGCGATTATCGGTGTACGTTTAGAAACGTCAGCTATAATGGCAAACGCCAGTGAAATATTGGCTTATGGTACGGCGGTGTATGTGGAGTAAACAAGGGGTTATATATATTTGTTGGCTGTCGATTTCTCGACAGCTTTTTTGTTGAGTACCTTAAACCTATGCAGAACAAGATCTCTTTACTATTTTCAAGAACTAGACTTTAATATTGTCAATATGGGCTAATTATCCTTTTTTAAGTCGCTCAGTAGTTTTTCTAACCAATAGATATTGCTTTGTATACTTTCATAGAAATAATTACTTAAGAAACGATTATAGCGGTGATCTTTATCATTATTTATCAATATTTCCAAACGAGCCCTAGTCTCTTGTAACTCTCTTGCTTCGATAATCTTTTTTTCTATTATCTCTATCACCTTGTCCGGATTAACATAATTTAGATTCGCGATGCCTAAGATCATATCGTTTATAGTATCAGCATCTTCAAAGACTTTATATATTTTTTTCGGAAGTTCCAAACGTCCTTTTTCGGTTATACGATAAACTTGTTTATCTGGTCGATGCACTTCTTTAATCACTTTTACAACCTCAATTAAGCCTTGCTTGGCTAAGGAATCGAAATGATAATATAATTTGCTTTCTGTAATCGCCCGCATTTTATCTAACGGTACGGGTTCAGATAACAATTTCTTTATGTTGTATGGATAATTATCTTCATTCATTAGTTTACTTAAAATAAAAATTTGAATAGACATGTTGTTTCTCCTTATACTCATATACGTTTATAATAACACATTGAAAAATGCAATTATTCCCCCACTTAAGACCTATCACCAATAGGTACTTTACTCTTATTTACTATTAATAAAGATATTTAGTAAGCTTATTAATATACTCAAATTTGAGTATAAAATTAATTACCGGAAGGAAGTTAAGATGCTGAACAAATCAGATATTTCCAGCGAGGTTCTAGGTGTATTAAGTGGCAAAAGTGAAGAGAATCCATTTTTCGTATTTTCCAAGACACGTGATATAGGGCCAATTATTCCAATATCTAACCCTATTGGCGATACAGATAATCAAACTTGGATAGTTGTCCATATGGAAGAAGCTGTTCAAATTCTTAAAAACGCTAAGCAATTTACAGTAGACCCAACATCCATTGAAGAAAAAGAGAATTTTAGAGATAAAATTAATAGTAAAGAAAAATCGTCAGCTCCCGATACCTTCTTTACTGGTAAATCAATGCTCTTTTTAGATGGATTAGATCATAGGCGATTACGTATGTTGGTATCAAAAGCTTTTACTCCTCGATACATGGAGGGGTTGAGACCTCGAGTACAAGAAATTGCAGATGAGTTACTAGATAAAGTTCACTCTAAAGGTGAAATGGATCTTGTAAAAGACTACGCCTATCCATTACCTATTAATGTAATATCTGAGATGTTAGGCGTTCCTTATGAAGATCGTGAAAAACTAAAAGATTGGTCTTCTGCAATTGCTACGGGGCTTGGATGGGGAAAGCAAGATGCTACTGTTGCAAAAAACCTTCAAGAATTCGGAGAATATACGAAACAATTAGTTGAAAGAAAACGAATGAACCCCTCTGATGACTTAATTAGTCAGTTAATTGCTATCGAGGCTGAAGGAGATCGCCTCGATGAATCAGAATTAATTTCCATGATTACTTTATTAATTTTCGCAGGACATGAAACTACCTCAAATTTAATAGCTACAGGTAGTATGATGTTATTTGAAAATCCTAAGCAACTTGAGTTACTCAAAAAGGATCTTCGATTAATACCATCTGCTGTAGAGGAACTTTTAAGATATAACGGCCCTTCAACTGCTGTAGGACCACGCTTTGCAAAAGAAGACGTTGAGATATCTGGTAATAAAATCAAAAAGGGCGATATGGTTTTGGTCATGGTAAAAGCCGCGAATAGAGATGAAAAAATTTTTACTGATTCTGAAGATTTAGATATTACAAGAAAAATAAATCAACATCTAGCTTTCGGTCATGGTATGCATATGTGTCTAGGGTCACCACTCGCACGTTTGGAAGGAGAAATTGCTTTTACTTCCCTATTAAGACGTATGCCTAACTTATCTTTAAAAATCCCTAAAGAAAAAGTGGAATGGCAATTTAACCTTTCTTCACAAAGTATCGATTCATTACCCGTCACTTTCTAACCAACAAATCCTATAATTATTATCTAGATAATGTTTTTACGAAAGTCACTGTGATGCTCTACCACAGTGACTTCCACATTCAATCCCAATAGTATACCTAAATCACTAAGACTTCGTACCATTGTTAGTTACACCTATTATCTTCAATCTCTTCATTGTATTTAATGAAAGTTGAGGTGAAAATGAATAATATAGATAGAATTAAATTTAATAATTCCCATAGAAATTTTACTAGTGTATTCTCTCATTTCCTACTACTCATTGATAAACAATTCATCCACAGTTGTATTCAATATTGCAGCTAAATTAAACGCCAACTGCAGTGTTGGATCATATTTATTATTTTCAATAGCATTAATCGTTTGCCTCGTTACTTTGCAACGTTTCGCTACATCCTCCTGCGATAGTTTCATTGACTTCCTAAACTCACGTATCGGTTTTTCATCTTAATTACCGTATTTTCTCTTATAAAAAAGTAAAGTAATCAAGTAGATAATGCAAATACTTAGTAGAAAGGAGAATGGTGAGATTCCTTCATAAGTGTTGCTTCCCCAAAAAGCTGAATAAACCTTCTTCCCCATTTCAAAAACTAACACGGCTATAACTACTGCAAAGGAATAAGATTGTGCTTTCATTTTAATTAATTTTTTCCTTTCATCACCGAGTTGAGGTAACGTACTGATTGTAAAAAAAATGAGTATTAAACTTAAAACTAGCAGTGAAAAAAAGATAATAACAATCCCGTTCAAAATGATTCCTCCTTCAAAAAATGTAAAATACTTTATACATTTTTTTACTAAAACAACACAAAAATGCTTAGAGCCATTATCAACTCTAAGCATTTAAATTAATCTCTATTTAACAAAGACACACCCGCGATACCTGGGTTCGTCATTTCGTATGGGTTCAAGATAAGATCCAATTCTTCTTCAGTAAGCACATCGTATTTTAAGCACAGTTCACGAACGGATTTGCCATTGATGATTGCTTCTCTCGCGATGCGTGCTGCGACTTCGTATCCGATATGTGGATTCACTGCTGTAATGATCCCTGCACTGTTTTCTACATATTCTTTCAAACGTGTTTCATTCGCTTCAATGCCTGATAAACAGTAATCTGTAAAAGCACGGAAAGCGTTGTTCATAATACTGATTGATTGTAATAAGTTAAAAACAAGTACCGGCTCCATTACGTTTAATTCTAGCTGTCCTGCCTCAGATGCAAGGCAAATGGTATGGTCATTACCGATGACTTGGAATGCCACTTGGTTAATCATTTCAGGCATAACTGGATTCACTTTACCTGGCATGATAGAAGAACCTGGTTGACGCGCAGGCAATGAAATTTCGCCTAGACCAGCGCGTGGGCCTGATGCCATTAAACGAATGTCATTAGCAATCTTAGACATATTCATCATACAGACTTTTAACGCTGCAGAAACTTCTGTATAAGCATCTGTATTTTGAGTCGCATCGACAAGATGATCAGCTCCAACAAGTGGTAAGCCCGTAATCTCAGCCATATGTTTAACAACACTTTCAATATAAATAGGGTCTGCATTTAGTCCCGTTCCTACAGCCGTTGCCCCCATATTGATTTCATATAAATGCTGACGAGATTGCTGGATCCGTTTAATATCTCTTGTGACTACACGACTGTATGCTTCAAACTCTTGTCCAAGACGAATCGGAACCGCATCTTGCAGATGTGTTCTACCCATTTTAATCACATGATCAAACTGCTTTGCTTTCTCCTTAAATGCCGCAAGCATATGCTCCATCGTTTGTGTCAGTTTTTCCAATGCATTCAATGTAGCAATATGAATCGCTGTTGGGAAAGCATCATTTGTTGATTGTGACATGTTGACATGACTATTCGGACTTAAGTGAAGTGCATAGTCTCCTTTATTCTTCCCTAGTAACTCTAGCGCACGATTGGCAATCACTTCATTGGCATTCATATTAATGGATGTCCCAGCGCCACCTTGAATCGGGTCAACAATAAAGTGATCATGCCATTTACCTTCAATAATTTCATCAGCAGCCTGTACAATAACATTGCCAAGCCCCTCATATAATCTTTTTGTGTCCATATTTGCTAACGCGGCTGCCTTTTTAACCATAGCAATTGCGATGATCAGCTCTTCATGAATGCGATATCCGGTAATTGGAAAGTTTTCAACTGCACGTAAGGTTTGAACACCATAATATGCATCTATTGGCACTTCTTTCGAACCTAAGAAATCGTTTTCAATCCTTACTTTATCATTTGACATTTTTATTTTCGCCTCGCCTATTTTCATCATTTAACTATAGATATATCATCTTGCTTTAAGACGATATACCTCCTAAATAATAGCACAGTCTAATTCTTTTATAAAGGCGGGGAGCCACAAAGATTTTTTCTGCTTACACACTGGTTAAGAAAAAAATAATAAGAGAAAAACTTAATAAAATGAGTAGAATAGTATGAAGGAAAATGCCAATCACACTGCATACTTTTCCAGCAGAAATTAACTTTCTTTCTTTAGGTCCATTAATATTGCACAATAACTTTGATGCATAGATGCTTCCAAAGATACCTATAACAAGTCCAATATACGGTGTGATGATAGAAAGTATTCCTAAAATAAGAGAGAGATGAACTTTTGACAAATGCACGCCTCTTTTCAAAAGTAAGCTTATAGTTCATCATATTACACAATAAGTCTTTATATACGGAAAAATGGATTAAATGATGAGAGAGGTTCATTCTAAGAGGTTTTCGATACAATTTGTGGATTCGAATGAACAAGGTAAAAACTTCACCAACCTAGCCATCATCAATAGACCCAGGTTGGTTATAATCAGGCCTTGTTTAAATCCCTTCTATAATTAAACGAACACCGGATGAAAATAGATCACTGGCTCTTCATATGGGTGAATGCGTTTGATGATTGTTTTCACTTCTTCCATCCGGCTATATAGGCAACGAAATTCCATCTTACATTCTGTCCCAAACGAGATGTTCCCAATTTGACCTAAGTAAGGATTAGCGTCTTCTAAAGGTCTATAGTAACCTTTTACCTCTGAGTAGGATATAACCTGATCATAATTCCCCACTGTTAATGTTCCTATTGCATTCAATTCATCTCTTAATCTCACAATATATTCGCCTGGTATTAATACTTCGACTTTTACAAATTCAAATATCATGAAGTTTCACCTACCATTTAAATGACACGCTTTGAAAAAGTGAAATCGTCAATATCACTGTTGTTAAAGTGCCAGCAGTCATCAAAGTAATCAACTTCGAGCGACTATTCTCCGTTTTTAAAACTTCATTCGATACCGCAAGCCAAATAACGATAGATGCGATTGCAATAATTGATAGCATTCCTGTAGACATCTTTCATCCCCCCCAGGATTTTTTTTAGACTCTTCTCTACTATTCTATACGATTTTGTGAGACATTTAGTTTCAAAAAGTAAAAATTAGTCTTAAGTCTGATTCAGGGTTAGGGCATTAGCATGAGTTGCATTAAGGTTTTTGTTAAATCAAGCTGTTATTTTAATTTTTCGCTGGTGGCTTGGTATTATCCGCCTTGCTATGTTCGCATTTTTGATTTAACAACACATCCTTGTAGTTTTCATTACTCTTGTGTTCATATCTCTGATTTGACAACACTTCTTCGCGCTTTTCTTTACTCTTGTGCTCGTATTTCTGATTTGACAACACTTCTTGCCCTCCTTCCACCCATTTGAGTGGACATTCTCTTTTGAGCAAACTTACTGGCGAATTATTTAACCCTTTAATCCCCTCCCTCGATATACAACCCTACCTGATTCAGATCTCATCCCCCCACCCAAATAAAAAAACACCCCTAGCACTCTAGGGATGCAACTGATTATATAACGATCTTACTTAACTCCAAAACCCTTGTTTCTTCTCCATCAGCATTCCCCCAAGTTTGCTTTAAGTAGAGTTCGGCAATCGCTTCATATTTACCCTTAAATTTCTGCGCATATTCTAATGCGATGACACTTTCATAAAGATGAGCCATTTTTTCCATTAATGGTTTCGCTTGAAGTTGCTGCACGAGGGGCTCAGCTTTAGCGAATTGTTCCAGCTGTTGTTTCACTTCAGCAAACTTTACTTCAACGAGTGCGGTCTGTTCACCTTTAGCTAGTAAAGCAAATCGATCAAACGTTTGATTGATAAATAGTTCGTCGGCAGAGAATTTATTAACGAGACGGATTAATTCCTGACCGAGTATGTTCGCCGTGCCCTCCCATACTGTTAGCACTTGGGCATCTCGTAAAAGCCTTGGGGTGATAAAATCCTCTATATAACCGTTCCCTCCATGCAACTCTATTGCTTCATGGGCAAAATGAATCGCATTTTCTGCTGATTCTTTTTTCAAAAGGGCAATATAGAGACGGTGTAGAATAACCGCCGAATCGCTTGCCTCACCCGCTACAACCTTGTCGTATAGTTCTACTAAATCAAAAATTGCGGCGACCTCTACCTCAAGCTTTGCCTTAAGTTGAGAAAGTGTTTGTTGAATCATTGGCAAATCAATCAACTTTTGACCGAACGCTTCCCTTGCCATGGCATACTGCTTTGCTTCCTCATACGCTCGCTTCATGATGCCGCTTGATGCGACAGCATTACATATCCGAGAAAGGTTTAATGCTTCCATCATATAGTAAAAACCTTTTGATTCATCGCCGACTACATAGGCAACACTACCATCAAATTCTACTTCTCCAGATGGGACAGCACGCACACCCAATTTATCTTTTAATCTTCTAATGCGAAGATGGTTTAGCTCGCCATTGTCTTGTTTCCACGGAACAGCGAACAATGTTAATCCCCGCGTTCCTTCTTTGGCGCCTTCCTTTCTTGCTAACACCATTGCTACACCACATTGGCCAGCATTGGAAGCAAAGTATTTCTCACCATACAACCGGTATTGTCCCTCTTCTTTTACTGCTCTCACGACATTTGCACCTACATCTGACCCGCCTTGCCGTTCAGTTAAAAAAGTCGCTCCCTCGTATAATTCCTCATCAGCATTTGTTGCACACACATGCGGTAAGAAGCGTTTCTTTATTTCTTCATTTCCATAATGATCCAATAGATAGGCGGTCGCCATTGATAAAGTAACTGGACAATAAAATCCTGGCTCTGTTTGAGAAAGGAGATACCCTTGCGCATAACTGTAAATATAGTTGCCTTTTCTACCAAGCTCAGGGATTTCCTTATGCACATAGCCCACCATACCCGTACCGTATGATTCTTTTACTGTTTGTTTGTAGCCGCTATTCACCCACACTTCAGAAACTTCTTCACCATAGCGGTCATACTGTTTTAGCACTGGTTGTCCTTCTCGATCAGTGTATTTAGCACGTTCATCAATCGGACCAGCACATTGCGCGCCGTACGCTGTTAATTTTTCAACTGCGTATTCAAAAAACGCAGGAGGAAGCTTTTCTTTTAAAATATGAAGTAACGTCTCGTCTTCTTTGAAAAAATTAGTTGCATAGCCGCTCTTCTTTTCCGGTTCCTTTAATACTTTCATACTTGCTCCACCCCTTCTTTTAACACTCTTTTTAATATTTTCCCTGACGCATTTCTTGGCAACATGTCAACTTGATGGTAGGAACGTGGGATTTTATATTTTGCTAAATGGTCAACAAGGAATCGATTGAGCTCCTCACTATTTACATCTTCTGTTGCTGAGAAGATGGCTGTTACTGTTTCTCCCCATTCACGGTGTGGGAGACCGATAATCGCAACCTCTTGAATAGTGGGATACTTCATCATAACGTCCTCGATTTCTTTCGGATAAATATTTACACCACCTGAGATAATAACATCCTTTTTACGATCGACTATCCAAATATAGCCTTCTTCATCCCGTCTTGCTAAATCCCCAGTCTTTAACCAGTCACCGATAAATGTTTCTTTTGTTAATGCCTTATTTTTGTAGTAACCAACCATGTTGCCTTCTCCACGCAAGACAATTTCTCCAACTTCACCTACCGGGATCACTTGACCGTGTTCATCAACAATTCTTAACTCCGTATGAAGGGGTGCTCGCATACCAATGCTACCCGTCTTTTCTCCATGCTCTTCAGGTAACATGATGGCGCCACTTGGTCCTGCTTCCGTTAAGCCATATACACTTGTTAGTCGATCCGTGTGAAATCTTTCAGCAATAAGATCAATTTGTTCCTTGGCAAGCGGCGCTCCTCCGTAAACCCACCATTTCATCGATGATAGGTCGTAGTTTTTTAATTCTGGGTGTTGTGCGGTCAGTAAATAAGCAACCGGTGCACCAAAAAAGTGTGTTGTGCGGTGTGTTGCAACCGCTTTCAAAAGAAGGTCTGGCGTAAAGGTAGGAGTAATGACAACTGCTGCCCCGACAACGGTTGCTGACATGAGGAATAAATGTAGAGGGGCTGAATGCGTTAAAGGCATCATTAAAAGCATTTTACTATCTGGTTTTACTTCCATTTCAACAGCAATCATTTGCGCCACTGTTAAAATATTGCGATAGCTAAAAAGAACACCCTTAGGATCACCTGTCGTTCCAGATGTATAAAGAATGGTACTGTAGTCATCTTCCGTTAGATTACACTCAACTTCTTTTCCAGGAGAAAGGGCCAATAACTGCTCAAAGCTTTCCCAATTCTGCGCATGCTCTCCCGTTTTAATCTTCAATGGTACTTTTTCAATACTCTCAACTGCTGAAAAAATAATCTCATGTGCGAAAATAGCTTTCGCTTCACAATGATCGACAATGTACTGCACCTCATCCAATGTGAACTTGGCATTTATCGGTATAACAACAGCACCCACTCTTTGCACAGCAAAATAGGTAATGATAAATTCAAATGTATTAGGCATAAACAAACAGACATTGTCTCCTTTATCAATTCCTCTTTCCAATAAACCGTTTGAAAGCGCATTTACTTTATCGTTTAACTCTTGAAAAGTAAGACTTCCTTCAAAACCGATTACTGCCTGTGCTTGAGGATACTTCCTGGCATTTCTTGCGACTAATTGCGAACTATTCATGACGATCCCTCTCTTCTACTAGTTTTTCGAGCCTTTCACTAAAGCTCTTCTTCAAAGACAGCAACTCTTCTTTCATTTCCAACAGTTCTTCAATGGCTTGATCAATTTGCTGGATCCGCTGATTACCATAAGTAATCGTACGTTCTAACTGGGCCATACCCGTTCTGTCATAATCAAATAGCAACACCATTTCTTTAATTTCTTCCAATGAAAAACCATACCGCTTTCCACGAAAAATCAACTTTAACTTGGCACACTCTTTTTTTGTATACAAACGATGATTGCCTTCAGAACGATTCGAGCTAATTAACCCTAGCTCTTCATAATAGCGAATCGTCCTTGTAGAAACATCAAATTTTGCAGCTACTTCACGTATTGTCTTCAGTCATCAGCACCTCCTTTTTCTTAGTATACAATTGACGTTAACGTTAACTTCAAATGTTTTTTGTATATTATCAAAATTCTTATATTTAAACAAAAAAGAATGATATCTGTCTTAGATATCATTCTTCTCTGTTCTTATGCTTTTTTTTATTCCAATCAAAAGGAATGTTGGTCCATTCAAAAAATAGATACCCAAGAAACACCAACAAACTTACCATTATATTCTCAAACCAAGAAATGGGCTGACTACTTATTAATTGACATATCGTTCCCGTTAAAAAGAAGATCACCGCAAAAGAAAGGCTATTCTTTAGCATGATTTCCCCCCTTATGTAAATAAGTTATTTTCTCCCTATCTTTATCATTATTTTGATCAGCACGATAACTATCTTTAGAAGAAGCTTGATAAACCTTTAAATATTGCTCGTGATTTAATAAATAGTACTTACTATTTTCAACTTGTTGTAGCATTAATTCTGCTAAGGGAATTCCAGCAAAGCTAGGTAACGTATCGATAATTCCAAACTCAACCGACAAACCCTCTTTCATAAATTCATGTTCATGCAAATCGACTAATTGATATCCCAGCGATACCATCACATCAACAATCTTTGGCCACTCAAAAACATTCTGATCCGGAGGTACTGCCCACCCTCTGTCATCACCTGGCACATGAATATCTAAATCTCTTGCTTGCCAATCCACTCCTGTCAAAAGCTCAAGCCCCACCGAACCCATTAACAAAGGAATGATATTCACTTGATTCAGCGCTTCTGTTATTCTTAAAAACTCTTTGAATTTAGGATTGTTCACATGTGGCCCTCCTCGTTACTTTCTTTTAGCCGATATTTTAAGATTGCTAGATGATGTACAATGCATGCTCATATTTTGCCGCGATTTCTTTGCCCGTATTGTTCATACTTTGCTATTACTATTAGCATTGATTTTCTCTTTAACCTGGCTTTTATCTTGATGACTCTCTCTATTTGCTTTGATTCCTCTTTTTACGTGGCTTTTATCTTGATGACTCTCTCTATTTGCTTTGATTCCTCTTTTTAGGTGGCTTTTATCTTGATGAACTGTGCTATTTGCACAAGTTCACCTTTTCCATGACTCATTTCTTGATGGGACTCTCGATTAGTTCCGAGTTTGCCTCATAGCATCTTACTTAAAATAATAAGAGTGAAGGATGAGAGCCATGATATACTCTGATCGATCGTCGGTTACATTTATGGATTGTACATTACTTATCAAATGATTACGCCGCAGTAAGCCTTCTTTCTTGTTATCTCTCATTAGCGAGATCGATGAAGTAACCGTCAATGCATTTGTGGTCCAGGTTTCCTCTTCTATTTCAAAAAAAATCACTTCCTTCAGCTTGGATATATTTTTCACATTCATTACTGTGTTAGCTTTGCCAATTACGATACCATTCTTGTAAATCAGCCATTGCTCCTGTTGAGAAAACCCCCTACTTCTTTTCCAACGTACATCAAAGGAATCCTCTTCTATATATATGCGCAAAGATAAATACCAGCGTAAATCAAAGATATCACTCACAACATATTGCCATCTCTGCGTGAAATATTGCTGAATGAAACCGCGTTTTTCCTCACCCTTAAAAAGCGGCTTTTTATTCATCAATGTTCGTTGCAGATGATAAAACGACCACCCGTCTTTATCAGGAGGTTGATAGGTATCTTCTTTTCCAGCCATCCGTTTACTTACTAAATAAATAATAAGCGCGGTTGTTGGGAATAAAATATCGCAGCCCAATGCCACAGGTTAAATGCATTAAACAGCATGAAGCGTACAAACAAAATGAACGATAGCAAAACAAATAGTAAATTTAACTTAACCAAACAAACACCCCTTCGTTTACATACGAAAAAAATGGTAAATAGTTTCAATTCTAAATAAAAAAGCCTACTTCTAAAGTAGACTTCATCGTTCAAAACCATAACTCTCTTCTACCTTGCAAATACGCACCTGATAGTTCTCATACCAGTCCGATTTTCCTTTTTCCTGTGCGACTTTATGAGCCGTATGGTCTTTCCACCTTTTAATATCCTCAAATGTTGCCCAATATGAAACTGTAATTCCTAATTGTGAGTCTCTGGCACTTTCGATCCCGAGGAAACCTTCTTCCTTTTGCGCTAACTCCTCCATGGCCAATGCCATTTTTTCATACCCGTTATCGCCAATTGTCCTTTTGGAAGTAAAGATCACAGCATAATATGTTGATGGTAGCTCCTGCATGATTGACCTCCAATAAATGAGATATTATTTACAAATATAATGTAAAAATAGTACAGGCACAGCTAGTTTATATTTCGTTTCAACAGACACCGAGTTGCCATCAGCAAGAAAATTCTTGATGTCTTCTTCGCTCACTCTTGTATAAATAGAATCTTTACGCTTGAAGAACTATCTCTACATAAACAGATGTCAACCGAAGAACTAGAGAACAGAGTAGATGCCATTTTTCAAACGTGGGTTTGGAGTCATATCAGCTTTTCTCGAACGATTAATCATTAACAAAATCAAACCCTTAATTCACCACGGAAACCTCTAGCCCCGTAGTATGAATCGGCGCCGTTATGGTAGACAAATACATGATCATAGCGGCGGTCACAAAATAATGCACCTCCGAGGTTTCTAATATTCTCTGGGGTCTGTATCCAGCTAGATGTTTTAAGGTCAAAATTTCCTAGCTGCTGCAATGATTCATACTGTTCTTCAGTAAGAATTGTAATGCCCATCTCATTTGCTAAATCCATCGCGCTCGTTTCTGGCTTATGTTTTTTTCTTGCCTCAAGTGCCTCTCTGTCATAACAAACACTGCGGCGCCCCTTTGGACTTTCTTTTGAACAATCGAAAAAGAGGTACTCGCCTGTGGATTCATCATAGCCCACCACATCAGGTTCACCTTCTGTTCTCTCCATTTCATGAAGGGACCACAGCTTGTCCGGCTGTGCAACTAGTTTTTCTTGCACGTTCTCCCATTCAATACCTTCATGTCTTTCCAAATTCTTCTCAAACCGCAATTTTAAAATGGATAATAACTCTTCTTGGTTTTCTGCTGATAACTTTTTAGTCATTCTTTTTAACCTTCCTTTATCTCATACTTTTTCGTACGAATTGTAGTAGTTTTTCTTTTCCATGTAAGCATTGCTCCATCGTTACAATACAAAAATATGGTTGACTCATCAAGTCCCCTAGGAAGCAATCATCATATATAACCTGCACAAACAAGGTTTTCCTTGGGGAAGACTCAGGTAAATCACGATAGATATTACTTATCTCTTCATCTACTGTCCTTGTGACGGCCAGTTCCCCCGTTAGACTCTGCCACCATACTTTAAAAGATTGATAAACTTCATTAAAGCTTGTATGATCCATAAACAAGCCTTCAAAAAAGAAGTTTTTATGATTATAAAATAATTTTTCTCCATTAAATCGATTCTCCGCCACAAGCTGAACCGTTTCTGCCCACTTCTCTTTATAGCTATCTTCAAAGTTTTGACTAAAAGCATACTCTCTAATCATATATGGAAATCTGTACTCACTCTTTTTCGTCTGATTACCATATATGTTTTGAATATAGATAAAAAAATCCAACGCAGGACAGGCTTCAGTCATGATATAGAATTCCTTATTCATCTAGCCACCACCTGACCTCCAATTATGTATACGGTTTTACTTTTACAAAATGCTTCTCAATAAAAGAAAGCACGCAGTCATTGCCAGGCACAGTTATTTGCTGAAGTGCCTCCTTGAATGTGAACCAGGCATAATCGCTATGCTCTTCGTTCAATTTCACCTGCTCTTCTTCGCCAACAAAGCCCACAAAAACCGGCGCCATATAGATAAAATCACTTTTTGGATGATAGTACTGCTCAAATGTATTGCTGACATATAAACGAATATCCGTTAGGCCCGTTTCTTCTCTCACTTCTCTTAATGCTGCTTCCCACGCCTTCTCATCCTCTCAATAGCACCACCGACATAGCACCATTCGCCATAAAAAGGCTCTGTATTCCTTTTCATAAGCAGGACCAACGTATCATTCTCATACTTTTTTAATAAAACAACGGCTATGCCATTACAGTAAATGGGGAGATTCGTCATAGAAAAACACCTCACTTATTTATTCGATTAGATAAAGCCATTTCCTTTAAAGGGTTTGCTTTTACTAGTGTCGAAATTGAAATATACAATTGTAAACCTTTATTTACTTCCAAAGGAGACTGGACACTAAGATGATACCTTTGATATATGACCAAATGTACAAAATTGGACCGGGAGATAAATTTTTATTATCTATCATTAACAATTTACAGACTCATCATTTAGCAGATTTAGGATGTGGTACAGGGAGATTAACGAGTTACTTAGATACGAAGGGATATGAAATTACAGCAATTGATCCCGATAATGAGGCGATCGACGTCGCTAAAGGTAAAGGGTTAACAAATGTCCAATGGCTCGTAGGCGATAGTCGACTCTTGCAGGCAAACACATACGATGCTGTCATCATGACAGCAAATGTTGCCCAAGTATTTTTAACGGATGAAAGCTGGTCAGAAACGCTTTCTGATATCCATCAGGCTTTACAACCTAATGGCTCCCTTATTTTTGATTGCCGCAACCTTCATGCAAAAGAATGGGAGAACTGGATGGAGGATGAGACACCTGACTATACAAATCATCCCTATACTGGAGAGAAACTTACCATTATTTCTTCCTATGAAGGGATGGAAGATGATGTTTTCACCTTCTATGAGACCGTTCAGTATTGTGACAACGGTGAACTCTTCACTAGGAGAAAGCATCAAATAAGGTTTCGCACGCTCAAAGATATTGAAGGCTCTTTAACAAGAGCCGGGTTTACAATCAAATCATGTTACGGAGATTATCAAGATAAACAAGCGAATGATGATTCCGTTAGTTTTGTTTTTCACTGTAAGAAATAAAGTGAGTAAAGTCAGTGGTGTGGTCACTGGCTTTTTTTAGCATGCTTGCTCTATTTCGCTACTGCCTCAAATGTAAGCGATTGATGAGCATTAGTAGGATATAGCCCTTGTTCATAATCGGCTGAAATAATGATGCTGTGGAAACCTGTTGTCTCAAGAATGTTCCTAAACTCTTCGACTCCGTACCAACGTAGGGGAAAATGTTCCAATTCTGTTTGTATCAGCTGCCCATCTCTCCACTTTTCATAACGATGGTGAGAAACCGTGTACTGTTTTATATAATCGACTTCAATCACCTTTTTCTCCAGCGTAATTATATCGCCATTTTCTGTTCTCCATGTCTTAGTCGATGCTTGATTTAGAGTAACGTCCGGTTGTAAAAAAATATCTACGATCAACTTTCCACCTGGCGAGAGATGGTGGTGGAAATTCTTTAATGCCTTTATAGAGTCCTCTCGCTCATGCAGCAACAGAAAAGTACCTGTTGGAATAATTATCGCTTCATATTTTGCTGGTAAACTAAACGACTCCATTTTCCCGCTAAATACATTGGTCTCAAGCCCTCTTTCTGCACAATGACGCCGACATATACGGAGCATCTCATCTGATACATCAAACCCTTCAACTGTAAAACCAGCTTCCAAAAGGGGAATAAGCGTCCTCCCCGTACCCACTCCAGGTTCAAGAATCCTGCCTTTACAAGTAGCTAATCTATCTCGGTAAAAGGCAATGTCTCCAAATGTTGAACCTATGTATTTATCTAAATCATATACTTCAGAAGAAAGTTTACTATAATAACTTAACAATGACTCTCACATCCTTCCTAAAGGAGCATGTCTAACTTATTTTTACTAGATGAATAATAATGAATGTCTTTACCTTTACTCTTTGCATATTGTATTTCCTTTCGCGTACTCTCTCCAATGTATTCATCCTCATCAATTACATAAATGGCGTCACTCAAATCAATCTTTCTTAAATGTAACTCTTGTAGCATATGTAACTTCTCATTCGATAAATAAATGTCATCACTATGTTCAAATAAACCAAGACTTAAAACGATATGACCATGGTAAGTCAATGCCGCTTCTGTATGTATAAATTGTTGTTTAAATTTGGTTGAACCACAAAGTGTAATAATCAACCCCATACCCCTCTCACTTAGCCATTTTAACAAATTATAATACATTACTTAATATTTAGAAAATTAAACAACGAGTACTGATGTCGTTTAAATATTATAAGGAGGCTGAACCCCCCGCGTTAGGTTCAGCCTTCTTAGTCTTTATTTCCCTATAAACATCTTCACCCAATTATAATCATTACTTTCCATAACCTATGCCGATTTCTGTAAAATTACCGTTTAATATATTTGCTCTATGACCTTCAGAGTTCATCCAGCCTTGGACAACCGCTTTAGGTGATGTATAGCCTTTAGCAATATTTTCACCAGCAGTAAGATAGGTAACCCCATTTGCCGTTAACATTTCAATTATACGATTGTAAATAAATTATAAATAGTGTAAAATTACACTAAAAAACAAGAAGGTGTCTTGATTGAAAAACAAGCTGTTAGTTTTCTTATTAACTATTAGTCTACTGCTGAACATATATTACTTCTGCAAATGGTTCTTATTAGAACAATGGTCTGCTGCAACAAGAGAAGAAGCTATTATTTTAAGTGAAATGATACTAAAAACGGTTGAAAGTGAGGATTACTTAGCTTTAAGGGAAAGAGAAAAAATCATTGCCATCGAATCAGATATTAACAAGTTTAAAGGTGGCGTCTTCCCGTATTATATGGAAGTCAGCGTTAGAACTGAGCAACAAACGTACCTATTTTATTGCAGCGATAAGCAATGTTCGAGTATGGCAAATGGAGGTTTAAGTTATTCCATCTATGAAGAGGAAAAACCGCGCCTTCCATTTCAAAATACGGACTAATAAAAATTACTACAATCCAAAATAACCTAATTTTATAAAGCTCGAAAGGAGAGGGATGATAAAAAACCTATTTACAGGCGTGTATTTGAACCAAAGCACGACAACCACGGCTCAAGTCGTATTATTTATTTTGAAAAGCGTGATATAGCTTTAACATCTCCAACAGAATTTCTTTATTATAACCCGTTTTTTCATGAATTTTCATTACCCACTCATCGATACCAACTAATGGACTTTCTTTCATTAGTCCATGATTCGTGCTCAAAAAGCTGATCCAATTCGTAAATTCCCAGTGCGCTACTTCTGTTTGATAAGGAACTCTACATTCGAGTAAGGGAGTGGGCTTAAGGAGATTTTGTGAATGTTCAGCTGCTTGGAGAAAAACATCACAATCAATCGGGCGTGTATCATATATTTGTCTTGACTCTTTCCCATTAGGTCTATGATAGCGCACCTCGACCATAAATTCATTCGGTATCAATTGTATTTTAGCACCTGGGAAAAAACCGCCTAGTTTCTCACTTGTAAAATTTGCTCGTTTCTTATCTATTAACACCGGATTTAACCATTGATCTCCCAAATCACATAAGTAGCGGCCACCATTATCGTCCAGTGCAATTACTGCTACATGGGCATTTACTGTCCCTAGATTATGACCGATTGGAAATGCTTGAATCTTTGCTTGTCGAAAAGCATCCAACAACCAAATGGCTAAATCAAAACAATTACCCGCCAGGCCATATTGATCTCTTTGTTCCTTCATTAAGGATAGTTCTCTTTGCTTTCTCTCACTTCCCTTTTGGTAATGCCATATTTTCGTTAGATTTTCCATTGGGAACGTGTTAAATTGATCCCAAACACACTGGATACTTTCGCTTGCTCTCATTATCATTCACATCCATCTTCTTTCTTTTCTAACCCTTTCTATTCCACCTTTCATAATCCTCCTTTTTCAAGCAAGCTATGAAAATATCATTTGTACATAATGTCATTATATGGTACCTTTTATTTGCAAGATAATTGGCTCAAAAACATACAAACAAGGAGTTAACCATGAGAAGGCTTCTACTACTTACACTTACACCATTACTACTTATTACGCTAACAGCATGTATGAATAAGGACGAGGAAGAAACCACAGATCAACCCGAAGATATCGTCATTCCAACGCAAATTGAGAATAATATATTTAAAGTCAAGCAACCGTTTGAGCCAGCTATGGCACGAGGTGCAATTACAGCAAATGTTTCTAATAACTACGATATCACTGAGATTGAACTAGGGTTGATGGATATCACTTCTGAATATTTTTCACCAGAAGACCACCTTTATCAATCAGGTCAATACATAGATAGTGACTTGCTCAATGAATTACTTGCTAGAGAGTCTAATGATACGCCTAATGGGCTGAACCCTAAAATGAAAGAAACAAAAGATCGACTGGAAGATGAGGAAAAAACCCCTAAAATCATCTCTCATATTCACGAACAAAATTATTTAAATGACAAAGGAAAAGTTGTTGGGATTTCATTAGCTATTTCTATCAATGATTACTACCATATTCGAGTAATGGATGATGCCGGATTAGTTCACACAGGTGAAGTAAGAGTGAATGAGGTTTATAAAGACAAGAGTTACAACGAAAAATATGCGAAAAACATCGCAAAAAATGTTATTTCTGCCGTCAGAGGGATTGAAAATGTCCCTAATGTACCAATTATCTTATCTATCTATGAAGAGGCAGGCCAAAATGAAATTACACCTGGCCAATTTCTTGCTCATACTTATATTGATAAAGGCAAACAAGGTATCGGCAGCTGGGAAGAGGTTGAAAAAGACCAATATGTCTATCCTTCAGATGAATTAAATGAAGTGGATAAAAGTCTCCATGATAGTCTCAATTATCTATCAGATGACCTTCTTACCTACTTTACAAATTTAGATTTGAGATTAAACGGCGATATTAATTATGAGCATGATAATTTAACGAATATAGAATTAAAAATCTATGCACCAGGTATTTCAAAGGCCGAGTTAACGAGCATTCTTAACTTTTGCGGTACGAAAATTAATTCTATAGCAGGCGACCATGTGCCCGTCTCCATTCGCATCATTAATGTAGATGAAGAACTTGGGCTCATGATTTGGGATACAGAGAACAAAGAGATCTTAACGGAAATATTATAAAAGTAGGGCTTCTTCTTTAAAAAAAGGAGGAGCCTTTTCTACTGCTTTTAACTGTTTGTCCAATCACTTCCTCTCCTTTATCAATAAAATAATTATAAGTAAAGGAGTGATAACTTGAAGCTATCAGAAACAAAAGGCGTATATGATCTCGTTGTAAGTTTAGGCTGTTGGTGTGGTCCTGCCATCTACACAAAAGAGCATCATCTAAGAAAAAATTCATTCCCTTTTGATTGGATACAGTCGCCACATCTTAACATGGTCAATCAGCTACTTAAAAACAAGTTTAAAAATTACATGGAAAAAGATCACATGGAGGAAAAGAATATTACCGCACATTTCGTCCATGAAGGACAAGTCATTTATGAAGAAGGAGGAACCACTCCTGCAAGGGCTCATTTTGTTCATGACCGTCTATATCAAATTGATTCTGTCCACGATTTCCCTATGATTGCCAACCAACAGTGGACCGATCAGTACCCAGCATTCAAACAAAAACTCAACAAGCGCATTCAAAACTTTCTCACAAAATTACAAACTAGCAAAAAAACCTTATTCATCCGATATGAATGGGAAATTGCAAAATACGAAGACATTATTGAATTGCAAACGACTCTCTCCAGAATTATCCGCGGCCCCTTCAACCTCATTATCATCCAACAAGTAAATGTACCATTAGAACGACCACTCATTGATGAAGAATGGCCACATGAAGGAATCTGCTTCGTTAAAATACCCGTTAACCATCATTATGATAAACAAATATGGAATGAAATCCTTACTGATGTGAGTTTGAGGAAGTAAAGACAGTCGATAATGCACTGTCTTTTTTATTTAGTACTTAGATATCGAAAGGAATTAAGTGTGTAGCTATAGCAAGGAGCTTACATATTTTGATCACTGCGCCTCTCACCCCTAGACCAATTGTTTTGATTTTCTTATAAATGATGATAAATTCTTTTGTTCGGCTTTCGTGAGTGGTTTTCCTTTAAGTGACGTGCAAATCCAGTTTGCTCAACTTTCATTGAGGGGTTTTGGTTTGAGTGATTCGCAATTTCATTTTGCTATCCTCTCGTTGGGAAATTTCTGTTTGAGTTACTCGCAAATCAGTTTGTTAACCTCTCGTGAACAGATTCCCTCTTGAGAGACTCGCAATTCCGGTTTGCTTACCTCTCATTAACGGATTACCGCTTGAGGGACTCGCAATTACAGTTTGCTTACCTCTCGTGAACAGATTCCTACTTGAGGGACTTGCAATCACAGTTTGATCACCTCTCCTTTACAGATTTCCTCTTGAGGGACTTGCAATCACAGTTTGCTCACCTCTCCTTTACAGATTTCCTCTTGAGAGACTTGCAATCACAGTTTGCTCACCTCTCGTGAACAGATTCCTACTTGAGGGACTCGCAATTACAGTTTGATCACCTCTCCTTTACAGATTCTCTCTTGAGGGACTTGTAATTACAGTTTGATCACCTCTCCTTTACAGATTCCCTCTTGAGGGACTTGCAATCACAGTTTGATCACCTCTCATTAACAGGGGTTCCACTTGAGAGACTTGCAATCACAGTTTGATCACCTCTCCTTTACAGATTTCCTCTTGAGGGACTTGCAATCACAGTTTGATCACCTCTCGTGAACAGATTCCTACTTGAGGGACTCGCAATCACAGTTTGATCACCTCTCCTTTACAGATTTCCTCTTGAGGGACTTGCAATCACAGTTTGCTCACCTCTCCTTTACAGATTCCCTCTCGAGGGACTTGCAATCACAGTTTGCTTACCTCTCGTTAACTCATTTCCGTTTGTATGACTCGTAATTTATGCATACTTGGCTCTCGTTAGCCAATTTCAGCCTGAATGAAGAGCAAAAATTCAACATCTCTGAGGATGGTGCACAAAATTGATTTTTCCCTTTTCTATCTCTCTCCAATTGAGAAGGGCTTAAAGGTGAGATATCCCCTCCTATTCGACGGTGTCTCTTTTTTCCCGTTATCAACATATATTAGTATCCCAAGAGCGACTGTTTTCCTTTTTTCCCGCAGTTCTTAAACCGACTTTGACCGACTAGACAAGAGTTTCTCTCTATTCCTCCTCACTCTTAAACACATCAACATCCATCTTTTTTATGTATAAAAAGAACCTCACACCAAAATGGTATCAGGTTCCGTACTCCTTATTTGTTCAAGAATAACCTGGCAAAGATAAACTGACGAGTTGTGCATCTGCACGCAGGGAGTCTCTTAAGGTTGTTTCCACACAGGCAACTAGTGGAATCGTGATGATAATGATGCCATTTTCGAATTCAAACTCAAGACCTGGGCAGACCTCATCGCATTGCACTTCCGTTTCTGCTCTTCCTGTTCTCGTATTTACTATGATCTTCAAACAAATATCAAAACAACTTTTATGACTACATGCCATTTCCATTCACTCCTTGTGTTTATTGATAGCCTGGTAAAGATAAGCTTGTTAGCTCTGCACTTGCACTTAAATCATCTTTTAATGTCGTCTCCACACACGCTACAAGTGGTAAAGTGATTTGAATGACACCATTTTCAAATTCGAACTCGATACCACCGCAAGCATCATCGCACTCAACGGACGTTTCTGCTCTTCTGTTATTCGTATTTACCACCAATTTTAGACACACATCAAAACAACTTTTATCTTTACAAGCCATTCTTTTTCTCTCCTTTTTTTTGTAAATTCCCTAAATATATCATCGCCTCTAAATGATCACCGACGATGACTGAAGTAGTGGGGGCTAGACATCCTTTTCGATTAGCATAATGAGTATGCGGGCGAAAGCGATTGATTTTATCCACTTCAACATGGTGTACATTTTCGACTACACAATGATTAACAAGTAACTTTACGTAAGCTAATACAGGATTAGCTAGTGACCCAACACCGACTTTTTCAATACTTTTCCTACTCAAGGCATGGGGGACAGCAACAGTGGAACCCACACCTAAATCAGCTCGATTACATGCTACATTTATTGCGTATTTACAGGCAGTAACTAAGTGAAGTGGCCAGTGCTGTTTTAAGCTAGCATTGAGGTCATTTACTGCAACATCAACGCCCCTCTCTACAGCCTGTACAAATGGCTGTAAGTCTTCCATCGCGATGACAAAATCGCCATCAACAAATAACAAAATCTCTCCGGTGGCAAAGTGGGCACCTATCGCTCTACCAGTATCTAAACCTAGTTTTTCAGCAAACTGAATAACCGTTGCCCCTGCATCATATGCATGAACCGCTGTCTGATCATTTGACCCATTCACTACAACGATGATTTCTAACGGACCTAATCGCATACACTCCTCAATTACTGCCTTAATTCGTGCTTGTTCATTTTGAGCTGGGATGATAACTGATAACTGGGATAAGGGGTTGTTGGCATGGTCATTTTTTCTAATAGTTGGCTGATGGCCCTGGATAACAGAATCTAGTACATCTAATCTTCTTTCACCATCAGAAAACTTTGATCGGCTATTAGGCGGGAACCTTTGTGTGTAAGCTTGTAAATAATCGTCTATTCTTCTCCTGTCATCTTTCCTATCCCACACTTGATTTTGCAGCTGAAAGATATTACGAATAGGAAGCTGATGTGACAATACATAGCCTTGTTGAACTAATTTCACATGTGCTTCAACAGGATTGCTAAGCGTATCGATACCAATAGTATCTACTGCTTTTCTAGAGAGTCCATAAGGGACGAACACGATTTGGTCTATTTTTAAATCCGAACGATGGATAAAAGCATTGGTTATTTGCGGGAAAATAGTAGAAGGAATGTGGCGGTGTTTTTTTTGAAATTCATAGTCCATATTATTGAGAACAGCGTCCGCGCTATTGTCCATCAGAGGTTGTAAAAATTGCTGGAGCGTTGGTACCGTAATATGTTGGTTGAGATCTAAAAATAACATACATGATCTTGTTGCCTTTTTTGCCCCGATGACATGTGCTTCGTAGACATGTTGCCAAGCATCATTTACTACGAGACGAAACGGATCAACATTTAATAATTTATGGGCAACAAAGATTAGCTCAACATTTGTGATAGATTGATAGGTCTGGATTAACTTACTCACATACTGATTACTCGCATCCCGACTAATAGGAACAATCAAAGATAAACACGAACCATCCAAAAAGCATCGTCTCCTTACATCTTTAAGTGGCATCACCCCCTTACAAGGAATATAGTATCGCTTGTTCATTTCCCTGTTTTTAATACATGCCTCGTATCAATGATATTTTCTACTTTCGATAAAAGTTTATAATCCAAATTACTATGGTCCGTAAGAAGCAGGGTTAATTGATACTTTGATAATGTCTCGTTTGTTAACGGAACAGATTGATAGCTTTTATTTTCAAGAACAACTGTTGGTACATAAGGATCGTGATAGTCTACCTGATAACCTTTTTGCAAGAGTTCGTTAAAAATTGTTAAAGCTGGGGATTCACGGACATCGTTCACATCCCTTTTATACGCTAGGCCAACAACAAGGATTGCCCCGGTCTCCCCTGCTAATTCAGCTTCTACTTTTTTGACGATTTTTTGAGGCATCGTATCATTAATTTCTCTTGCTGCTGCTACGAGCTGACTGCTTAAGCCGTATTGATTGAGCTTCCATTGTAAATATATCGGATCAACAGGGATACAATGTCCACCTATTCCCGGACCAGGCCAATAAGGAGTAAATCCAAATGGCTTTGTCGCAGCTGCCTGCAGGGCTTCATAAAAATCAATGTCTAATCGTTCACATAGCTCGTCCAACTCATTCACTAGTGAAATATTGACTAATCGCTGTGTATTTTCAAATAACTTAGCTAACTCTGCAACTTTCGGCGAGCTTACTGGCACAACTTCAGCAAAATACTTTGCATAAAACTGATCAATTTTCGCAAGAGAGCTCTCTGTTTGACCACTAATTACTTTTGGGATAGAGGCTAACGTATATTGCTTATTTGCAGGATCAATTCTCTCGGGTGAATAACATAAGTAGTAGTCTTCCCCAGCTTTAAAGTGATGGCGTGTGAATATAGGCTCAATCACCTCTTCTACTGTTCCCGGATAAGTAGAGCTTTCATAAATAATCGTTTGTCCCGTCTGTAAATATTGGCAAAGATAGTTAGTAACGGCAATCATCGCTCTTAAATCCGGTTCATGATGTTCGTCAATTGGGGTTGGAACTGTGACGATGATATACTCAGCGGCTTTAAGCAAAGCTATAGCTGCATCCGTATGTTTTGGAATGAAATTTAGAACCGCTTGCAGCTCTTCATCTTTTACATCAGGAATATAACTGCTCCCTTGCTGTAATAACTCAATCTTATGAGTATCTTGATCGATGCCCGTTACATGACAGCCCTTTTTTGCTAAGTGGAGAGCCAGTGGGAGACCAACATAGCCGAGACCAATAACAGCAACTCTATCTATTTGACCTTGGAGCATGTCCCATTTTCGATTGCCATCTGTATAACCGCATCTCTGATTGAACGATAGTAAATATGAAAATGCTTCAATGTGGTCACCTAGAATCCGGTCAGTTGATTCGACCCGACCATCGGCTTGCCTGTGATGCTGTTTTCTAATTTTATTTGGCTTGACGACATCGACATAATGAATGGATTCGACTTTAAATCCTTTTAGAATTGCCTTTGCTTGAAATAACGGTGGAGACATTAATGTGAGGATACCAATCTCGTCAATCACTTTCCTGCTCATTGCATGTGGAATAGCAGTGAGAGAATTAACGGTGAGGTCCTCTCTTTTCAGTGCCATATTCAGAAGGTACTTAGCAGCACTCACAGAATGCAACGGATGGGCACGGTCGAGCAATATTTCTAAATCATTTAAAGCAATATCTGCCCCTTCTTCTACAGCATGTATAAAAGGGGTTAAATCTTCTGCTTTGATAACAAAATCACTATCTAAGAACAAACAGATATCTCCTGTACTGTGAAGCCCACCAATCGCTCTTGGAATGTTATGTCCGAGTGCCTGGTCAAACGCAATCACTTTCACACCTGACTTTTCTACCTTTTCCTTTGTTCGTTCATCTGCTCCATTTAACACAACAATGATTTCATCAATGCCTGCCTTCTTTACCTCAGCAATCACTTCAGCAATCGTATCCGGCTCCTTCCCTACAGGAATAATCGCACTATACTTCGCTCGTTTCTCTTCCTTTACCGAAAAGGCTTGTACATATTCCTTAAAAGATTGCCGATTTCGCCTGCCATCGTTTAAACCACCGCGATATCCTCTCTCTTCAATCAGTTGGGCCACTGCACGTAAATGGTCACCAATTATTAAACTTGTTGAAAATGAAAAAGAGGAGCCCGTAATCTTCTGTTGATGTTTCGGTCGAATCTTATTTGTAGCAATCACATCAATGGCTACTGGTGCACTCATCTTTAATTCTTTCATCACAGCTATACTATGAGCTAATGGCGGACAAGCTAAATTCTCCCAACCAATTGTATCAAGCGCTGATTTTTTCATCACATGAGGAACAGCGACTAAGGAATTAACGGATAACTCACCTTTACCTAAAAAATGATTAAGAGAGAACTTTGATACTGCTGTCGGATGTGGTCTAATGGGGCGCTTCATTGTCCAGCTTAAATCATTTAGGGCAATATCAGCCCCATCCCGAATGCCATCAAGCAGTGCTTGTAGCTCCTGAGCTCTAACGACAATATCACCATCAATAAAAAGAAGCGTATCCCCTTTTGCCTCCCTTGCACCAATTGCTCGTCCAATATCCACCCCTAGAGGTTCTTTATAAACAAGCTTTCTACATTCAAATGCTTCCGCTATTTTCTCCGATCCATCTGTTGAACCATTCAAAACAGCGATGATTTCATATGGCTCAATCTTCACTAACTCTTCTAAAACGGCTGACAACGTAGATTCTTCATTCTGAATGGGAATAATAACAGATAGATTCATAACACTTCACTTCTCTCCTTCAGCAAAATTAATAGTCTCCTTTGTGCTAACTATAGCCTTTTCCATCACAAACCCGAGAAAAACACTAAGTAATATCAATATATACAGCTTGGCCAATTTTGTTCTCGGACAAGTATACAATCTATGAAAGATGGTGCGATAGACAGGGTAGATTGGTTTAATTATGGGGGCATTGATCCGATTCGGCACTAAAAAATATATTATTACTATTCGTTAGGAGATGTTAAAGTAGATATATATGTATTTAAGGGGGAGTACAAATTGGAATTCGAGTTGAATTTTATTTGGATTGCCGTCGGTTTAGCATTACTTGGCTATTTCATAGGCAATGGGTTGAAGCAATTTAGTAGTAAAAATGAAGGTAATATGAATCATTTACTTGTGGAGCAAAGCCACCTTCATCTTTACTTTTATTTAAGTGAAGCAGACATGAAGGATCTATTACAGAAGCATCCTCACGCACCAAAAGTCATTCTTAATGGCAAGCATTATTACCATCTACATAAATTTCGCAAGTGGCTTGAATCTGATGATATATATCACTCATGAAGAATTTATTTTGACAGCTTCCATTTATTATGCTAATCTATCTGTAAAATTCAAAATATTATAAATATGTAATTCTCTTATTCAGAGAGGTGGAGGGACTGGCCCGATGAAACCCAGCAACCTTTAACAATTATTTGTTAAAAAGGTGCTAATTCCTGCAAAGTGTAATAGCTTTGGCAAATAAGAGAGGATAAAGACCTCTCTATTTTTAATTAGAGAGGTCTTTTGTATTTTCAAAACTTAATAACAAAGGCAACAGATGCATGATTGCTTAAAAGGGAAGCCCGGTGGAATGCCGGCACGGTCCCGCCACTGTGAAGGAGAGCGACTTATCATTGACCACTATTTCATAATAGAAATGGGAAGGGATAACGAGCGATAATCCGAAGTCAGGAGACCTGTCTGTTGTTTGCACTTAGACTCTACGGATGCATAGAGAGGAGTGATGAATACGTGTTGAGCAAATCAAATGGTCTCAACTCTAGTTAATATTGCGTATGAATCTCTCATTTAATAATAAATAGAGAGATTTTTTGTTGAGAAAATACAATCTAAAGGAGTGTTTAAATTGACTGAAGTAAAAAGTTCAAATGTAGGTTATCCAAGAATTGGCGAGAAGCGGGAGTGGAAGAAAGCTCTAGAACAATTTTGGAGTGGTAAGTTGAATAAAGAGACTTTTCTGCAACAAATGGAAGTCATTCGTTTATCCTCTCTCGAGAAGCAAAAACAACTTGGCGTTGATCTCATCCCGGTTGGCGATTTCACACTGTATGATCATGTCCTTGATACAGCTGTGATGTTTGGACTTGTTCCTGAGCGTTTTACATACAGAGGTGGGAAAGTTGATATCGAAACGTATTTTGATATTGCCAGAGGGAACAAAGATGCCGTGGCAGCTGAAATGACCAAATGGTTTAACACAAACTATCACTACATCGTGCCAGAACTCAACAACCTCACGCCAACACTTGCTGAAAACCGGCCACTTGCCTTTTATAAAGAAGGAAAAGAGAAGCTTGAAATCGACGGGAAACCGGTTATCTTGGGCCCGATTACGTTTGTGAAATTATCAAAAGGCTATAAAGAAAGTGAATTCAAATCAATCGTCAATCAATTCGTTCCTCTTTATGCACAAATTTTAAAAGAATTACAGCAAGAAGGTGCCTTGTGGGTACAAATCGATGAACCTATTTTAGCAACTACCCTCACAGAAGAAGACATCTCACTCTATCAAGCAGTTTACCAAACATTACACGAGGCAGCACCACAGATAAATATCATTTTACAAACGTATTTTGAAAGCATCACTTATTATGAAGCTGTTACCTCTTTACCTGTGCAAGCGATCGGCCTTGATTTCGTCCATGATGCAGGTCAAAACCTCGCTTCCTTACAAAAATTCGGCTTCCCAAGTGATAAAGTATTAGCTGCAGGTGTCATCGATGGCCGTAATATATGGGGCGCCAAACTTGATAATAAGCTCTCTCTTATAGAAGAAATTACAGAAATAGTTCCGAAAGATCGCTTAATCATCCAGCCTTCATCCAGCTTATTGCATGTACCCGTTTCAGTCAAAATTGAAGAAACACTTGATCATACATTAAAGACCGCACTCGCCTTTGCTGATGAAAAATTACAAGAAATCGTAGTGCTAACGAAAGGAATAAGAGAAGGAAGAGAGGAAATCCAAGATGAGATAAACGAGAGACGAACTGCTATCGAGGCACTAAATCAATCTTCTATTAGAAACAATCAACAAGTACAAACAGCCATTCAAAACTTACCATCATCACTAGCAGAGCGCGAAGCACCTTATTCTGTTCGTCAAGCAACACAAAAAACATCCTTCCAACTACCACTCCTACCTACAACAACGATTGGAAGCTTCCCACAAACACAGGAAGTGAGAAGAAATCGTTTAAAATGGCGTAAAGGAGAGTTAACTGCTACTGACTATCAAACATATATCAAAACGGAAATTAAAAAGTGGATTGATATTCAAGAAGAGCTAGGCCTTGATGTGTTTGTTCATGGCGAATTCGAGCGCACAGATATGGTCGAATACTTCGGTGAAAAATTAGCCGGATTCCAATTCACAAAATTCGGTTGGGTGCAGTCTTATGGCTCTCGTTGTGTCAAACCACCACTCATTTATGGAGATGTCTCATTTGAACAGCCAATGACAGTTACAGAAACAGTCTATGCCCAGTCCTTAACAGATCACCCGGTAAAAGGTATGCTCACTGGTCCGATTACGATTTTAAACTGGTCATTTGTCCGCGACGATATCCCTCGTTACGAAGTCGCAAACCAAATTGCCCTTGCCCTTCGAGAAGAAGTAGAAACACTAGAAGCAAATGGTATCCGGATGATTCAAGTAGACGAACCAGCCATTCGTGAAGGATTACCACTCAAACAAGAGAAGTGGGAAGATTATCTGAACGCTGCTGTTTATGCTTTTAGACTAGCCACCACTTCAGTCAGAAATGAAACACAAATTCATACGCATATGTGCTACTCCGATTTCGAAGACATTATCTCAAGCATTCAAGCACTCGACGCTGATGTCATCTCCATTGAAACATCAAGAAGCCACGGCGAACTCATTCACTCATTTGAAGAAAGCACCTACGAACAAGGTATCGGCTTAGGTGTATATGACATTCACAGCCCTCGGGTGCCACAACTCGACGAACTAACGAAAAACATCGATCGTGCCTTACAAGTACTAGACCCACAACTTTTCTGGATTAACCCTGACTGCGGCCTCAAAACAAGAGGCATTGACGAAACCGTCGCAGCCCTAACAGTCATGGTGCAAGCTGCCAAACTCTCGCGGGAAAAATTACTTGTAAAAAAAGGAAAATAAACAAACAGAAATCCGAACGATTATACATTCGTTCGGATTTCCTCGTTTAATAGTACAGTGTTTAGTTTCTTATCCATCTTCTTCTGATAAGAACCATGGTTAAATCTCTTTTCGTTAAATTCACCAATCACATTCCGTACCCGGACATTATGGATGATTAAGTTGCGATAAATCTCATTCTGCAAATAAGCATTAAACCAACTATAATCCTTTAACTTCCGCAGATTATTCGTCACATCTGCTTGCGTGACTTGTGTAATAAAAGGGGCGAAAGAAATAATACTTATCATATTTAGGAACAGTTTTTTCATAGTGGGTGCATCCTCTCTTATTTATTCAGATTACTGTTGGTTGGGTATTTGTACCTTTTCGTTTACCAAATCAGAGATGATACTACGTCAAAACCAGTTCACATTCGCACTCAAAAAACGAACACCACTACAATCAAAACGACGAGGAGAAGCTCTAGACCATTTGCGGCCTCATCTTGCTTATTTTCATTAATTTTCTTCCGATATAACCTTTGTATCTTTCATTTGTAATTGTTATTCATACGAGTACCCCTTTTATCCTAATATTTATCAATCGTTACCCCTAAAACTGATGCCCTAATGATACTTATATCTCTAAACCTTTCCAACTCCTCTGGTGTGCCGCTTATCATGGCTCCACTAATTAGCGTTTCTGATTCATCGTTATAATAAGGATCGTCTTCTGAAACACCATATCCATAAGCGTTATCACCATTCAACACATGATGCAGGTCAGGATCTCCTTCTGTTGGTTTCGGTGTGTGCTCATTAACCCATAACCAGTCGATATTCTCCACACCCATGATATTACCCAATTCTTTAGGAGTCATCGGTTCATCAAATGATATTGCTACTTCTACTAATGTGTTTTTGGCGAGTCCTACAGCTATATCAATTTCCTGAGGTAAATAACTGTAGTTGATTCGAGGGTAATAAAAATCAACAATACGCTCATTATTCATTTGGTTGTACCGAACAACCCTTTTAGTTTCTTCATCTACCTTATTTCCTTCAGTTAAACCGCTCTCTCGACTAACAAGCTTTATTCTACCTATCGCTGGATATTCATTTGTCTCTTTATTCCAAACAAATTGTCTTCCTCCAATTTCCTTAAAATAGACCGTCTCACCAATGGCGCTAAAGAGATTATAATGAAAGGTAGTATTATGGCTGATAATACCTGCTCCTTTCGACCAACTGTTTAAATCCTCATCCATACCACTTTCTATTTTTTTATTGATAAGATATTGAACACCACTAAAAACTAAGAAGATTAAAATAAGAACGGATATCGTAGAAATTAAAAAATATAAGCCAAATTGCTTCCATCTTGCCTTTCTTACTGAACGCCGGAATAGTGAATCACTAATAAAATCCATTTCATCCTTTTTATGATTCGTCATCACGTGCCTCCTCCAAACACTTCAATAATTTCTTTCGAGCGCGGTATAAATTAATCTTCACAGCGCCAATGCTTATCCCCAAAATGATAGCTATCTCCTCATATGTGAAATTTGATTGATATTTTAATAGTAGAATCTCTGCATAAAAAGGTTTTAACTGATTGAGTATACTAGACAATTCTCTCGCACGTTCTTTTGAGATAACTAGCGCCTCGGGGGTTTCCGTACTTTCCGGCTCACCACTATGTTCATCTAAATTAAAGTGGTATTTCTTATTTTTGCGACATTGGTCATAATGGTAATTCAATGCCACACGAATTAACCAACTTCGTACCTTTGATGAACGAATCGTGTCAGATAATTTGATATACTTAAGCGCTGTTTCTTGCACAGCATCTTGAGCATCTATGTGGGGTACCCCTTTTTTTAATAAATATTTATAAACAATATTTAACTCTCTATTCAAGACATCGATATTCAACGCTTCTCTCATATCCCTCCTCCTATGCTTATAAGACGAAACAGATAGTAGTAATGTTAACAAAATTCTAAAATTAATATTAATATCTAGCATAATAATGTTTCAAACCATAATAAAATAACCACAGCATGAGCTTAAACTGTGGTCTCGATAATTAGCACTCTTTTATATGGTGATAAATTATATTTTATATAGTGTTCACTAAAGTAAGACTAAAACAGGATATCAATCAACAGCATTAGTCTCCCCTTACCCCATTTCTGCAAAATAGCCAAATAATATAAAGAAAACGATCGCTAAGATGAATAAGGTAATAATATAAAAAATCAGTAGGATTCTTGCAAGAAACCCGTTAAAGCGATTATACAATTCGTTAGCAGTTAGTTCCGTTAAAGCAAAGAAAGGTATGGATAAAATCATCAGAAACACAAAATCCTCTGTTATCCAGCTGTAAAATTTTCCACCAGCTCTACTACTAAAAAAATACAAAATGGCTAGGAACATATTAATAATTAAGAAGAATCCTAGCATGCTGAATAAGACCGCGATAAAACCTATCATACTATCTGATTTACACCTCACAGGAAATTTACTCATAAAACTTCTAGAAATAGATATCTTCATTATATTACCATTATTTACATTTATATAAAAAACAAAATTTATTAAAGAGCAGGAAAGTAAAAATCAAAACCAGCGTAAGCGAACTGTCAGCACACTACAATACAAAAAAACACACAAGGTAACGAGAATACCTTGTGTGAAAGGAGTTATTTTACTTTCTGAGCATGGCGCGAAGCCGCTGCACCAGCTAATTTACCAAAGACGGCGCCAGACATTAAGCCTGAACCGCCGGGATAATTCTCGTAGAAGATACCGCCAATCATTTCTCCAGCAGCATATAAGCCTTCGATTGGTTTATTCGATTGATTGACTACTTCCCCTTCGATTGTTGTCGCTAATCCCCAAAATGAGAACGTAATCCCGCAAGTCACAGGATAGGCATAGAATGGGCCTTCACTTATCGTTTGTGCCCAGTTAGATTTGGCTGGGGTAATGCCTTTTGTCGACTTACCGTCCTTTTCTGAAGGATTGAATTCACCTTCTTGAACCGCTGCATTATAGTCAAAAATGGTTTGTAGGAATTGTTCTTTATTTATATCTAATTGATCTGCAAGCACTTCAAGTGTAGCTGCTTCAATGACGGTCGCTTCTTCTAAATCATACTCCGCACGTAAGATTGGGCGAACTTTAGCATCATAAATTTGGTAGGCTATATTTTTCGGTTGCTTTAATATTTCTTTACCATATTTTGCATAGGTGTAGTTACGGAAATCGGCTCCCTCGTCTACAAAACGGTGACCTTCCACATTGACCATCACGCTATAAGGGTAAGAATGCTTTTTGAAAATATCACCTGGTTTTTGGAAATCACCTACTCGTGGGGCATTGGCATCTGTTCCAATGGCATGACAGCCATTCCGTTGACCAAACGTTTGCGCACCGATTGATACCGCCATATCAATCCCATCACCCGTGTTAAACTCAGTCCCTCTAACGATTGCTTCGTTCCACTCCATTCCTAATGCTTCCGCACGTTTCTTTTTGTCCGCTTCTATACTTCCACATGCTAAAACAACACTTTCACATTGAATCGTTTGCAGTTGCTCTTTTGTTTGCACTTCAATCGCCACCACTGCCTCATTTTCCGTGACAATATTTGTGGCTGCACTTTCATACCAAATTTCAATTCCCAACTCTTCACAGCGATGAAATAAGCTGCGCATTAAGCCGATTCCTTTATCAACGGTTTTAACTGGTAAACCGCCCCAGAAATGAACCTTTCCTTCTTTTTCAAAAGATTGGTTCGCATAGTTCAACTCAAATACGACACCTTGTGTTTTCATCCACTCAATCGTTGGTAAGGATTGATCAACTAATTGACGAATCAACTCAGGTTTACTTTGATTTTTTGAAACTCTCATAATATCATTATAGAAATCTTCTGTGCTGTATTCAGGCATATCAATTTTATTAATCGTGTCCTGATCTAAATCAATCACTTTCGTAATAGCATCTAAGTTTTGATAAGCTACACGAATGGCGCCGTCAGTAAAAAATGAATTACCACCACGTTTTTCAATTGGTCCTTTCTCTAATACGAGTACCGAACTCCCTTGCTCTTTTGCAGATATCGCTGCACATAATGCCGCATTTCCCGCCCCAACAATTACTACGTCATATTTAGCCATCAAACATATCCCCTTTATTCGTTGATAGATTAACTATAAGGAATGATTAGAAATAAATAAAATACATAATTTTTAAACATATCCATAAAAATTTTTTATCACTTGAATATCTTCCACTTTAATACAGGTAGAATAACTATATAAATGAAAAGCATGCGGAATAATTGAAAAATCGTTACCTCTGTAGCATCTGCTTGTAATGCGGTAGCGATGAGCCCCATTTGATCCATTCCACCTGGAGCTGTGCTTAAATAGCTGGTGGCAAAATCCATATCAAATAATAAAACCATTCCCTCTGCAATTATAAAGGTGATGATTAACAGTAATATTGCACTACTAATCCCTCCTATTAATACGCGAACGGGTAATCGTAAAGATTTCGGATGTAACAGTAATCCAATGTACGCACCGATACAAAGCTGTGCTATATGCAACAGGTGACTATCCATTGGGGCTAAATCTACTTTAAATAGACTTAATAGCAAACCCATAAGGACAGGCGTTAAAAAATGTGGCACCGGCAATCTTAATTTTTTCCCAATTGGCAAAAACAGAAGTCCCAATAGGATTAGACCGATATTATGCAGAACATTGTTTGAACTTTGCATGACTGATTCCGGCGCCTCTCCAGTTAGGGAAACAATAATCGGAATAAGCCCAACAACAAACAGAACACGAATGACATGAAAAAACGTTACTATAGCTACGTTAATATTCTCTTGTTCCTCTGCAAAAATAACTAATTGAGATAACCCACCGGGAATACTAGCTGTTATCGCTGTCGCAAATGGTATTTTTGCCCATATTTTCAAAAGATAGGCTAATCCAAAGCAACATACACTTAAAGAAATATTGAGCATGAGCATAAAAAGTAAAGTGTCTTTCATCGAGACTAATATATTAAGAGTAAAAAGCTGACCAATTGCCGTCCCTACTATAAGTAGCCCAATATTTCGCATCATAACGGGCCACTTCATAGGTATTTTCCATATCAGTTGTGTGAGCAATACGCCAAATAACGAGCCTAGCATCCACGGCATAGGAAAGGAGAGTAATTGAAAAATGCCTACACCAACTATCGCTACAATCACCACTGTGGCAATAGGAAGAATTGCGCGCATTAAATCCCCTCCAAAGATTAAACACTACTACCTCCAGTAATTACGCCTACTAAATCAAAAACAACAGCCGTAAAAAAACTCTCCAGATTCAAATTTATTTTTCCTTTTACAGAATATATGATATATTCCAATGAATAAAATAAATAAATTTCAGCGACACCGATAAAAAATTTTTATATCAATGCGGAAGGAAATTGCTATGAACCTTAATGATTGCCACCTATTAATTGATTTGTACAAGACGAAGAATATTACACACACTGCTAATAATTTGTATACATCGCAGCCTGCTCTCACCTATCGTATTAAACAGCTCGAAAAAAAATATGAAATTGAGTTGATTGTACGAGGGTCAAAAGGAATTGACTTTACAGAAGAGGGGCGGATTCTTTATGAACATGCAGAACAAACCTTACATAACGAAAGATTACTCGTAGATCAACTAGCTAATCTAGCTGAAGAAATAAAGGGCACGATCTCAATCGGCGCTTCTGGTTTGTTCGCGCTACACCACCTCCCCAGAATATTGAATGCCTTTAAAGAGCTTTACCCTAATATAAATATACAACTGAAAACGGGATGGAGCAGCGAAATGAAAGAAGCACTCAATGCGGAAGAAATCCATTTAGCCATTATCCGCGGTAATTACTCCCTAAATGCAAAGAAATGTACACTATGTAATGAAGAATTATTTATCGTATCAAAAAATCCGTTTCAAAAAGAAGATATCCCTCACCTACCATTTATCACTTATAAAACAGATCCACCCTTAAGTCTCATAATTGATAAATGGTGGCGTACCAATTTTCAAAAGCCTGTACATCCAAGTATCGAAACTGATCAAGCCGCTACATGCAAAGAGATGGTAAAGTATAACGTTGGTATCGCCGTACTACCCGGTATCAGTATCGAAGGTGAAGAAGACTTATACACCATCTCATTAAATGACTTTGGAGAAGACATTTATTACCGAGAAACCAGTCTCTTCTATAACCCATTCGTCGAAAACTTACGTCATGTTAAATTATTTATAGATTTTTTAAAGAGTCATTATAATGTGTAAATTGCTGAGGAGGGGGCCAATCGTTAGCGTTTGGCTCGTCTTTAAAGCGTCTGATAAATACTATTAAAAGCTTTTTTTGACCACTAAAAACGGATTTATTTTGGCCTGAATTCACATTTTTTAACGTCCGATAAAAATTCAGGGTAGTAGTCGCCTTCCTAAAGAAAAATGCTATCGTCTGCTGTATCGTTTGATCTTTCGTTTTCAAACTGTCTGTACCTTAACATTTATACTTTAAATGTTTGAATCAAGCATAGCTCATCGTCAATCATATCTTGCTTTTCTTCGTATGGAATATTGAACTCTTTATATATTTTTCTCCAGAAAGATACTGCAGTTCTATTTTCAATCAGTTCAATGACGTAATACTTTCCTTGTTTCTTATGAAATATCTCTTTAATAGCCCGCGTACTATTTCCTTTCCCTCTGTATTTATTAAGCAAGAAAATATCATTCACTGCAAAATCATACTCTTTCCTTAGAAACGGACGCTCTAATAAGAGGATAAACCCTATAATACGCTCGTCTATCAAGATGAAATATGGGGATAGCCCATCTACTTCCCAAAACTGATCAAACCCCTCGTATTCAAAGATACCGTCTGGCCCAATATCCAGTGTTGATGTGTATCTTGAAAGGTCATGAAGGTACAGGGAGTAAAGGTTTTTTAAGATATTCTTTTCTGATTTTAATACTTCTCTAAGCGCCACAGGCATTATATAAGCTCCTCCTTTTTAATCTACCTATTAGCCCCCATTAGGGCTGGGACATATATACTTCAGCGAAAGCTGTATCGAATGAATAGGAACATCTATCTTTTATTCATTCGGATTACTTTATCGATTATATACAAATATTAAAAGACTAGTGTAATGGAGCGGAAGACACTCGACTCTTGCGGGAAGTAGAGGGAATGCTGAGATCCCGCAAGCAATGCTGAGGAGGCTCAAGGTTTCCTCCCCGCGGAAAGCGAGTGTACAAGAGCGCAATGGAACGGACTCATTTTTGCAACTGATGTTTTAAAGATTACCATTTGTTATTGTTCGTTTCCTGAAATCATTTAGTTATCTCCCATACCATCAAAAAAATTAAACATCCCCCACTCTATCAACCATCTTAATTGAAAGAAAAATGCTAACCGCTCCCAAAAGACATAGACCTGCGTTCACAAAATCAGAATTGAGATTTATATTAAGAAGAGAAGAAAAGTTTTGAAATTGCATAAGGAACATGGCACAAATGACAGTTGGAATCGTTGCTCTTTTCCAAATCCCAAAGAAAAAGAGGGGAATTAAACTAAGTAGTGTAATGAAAAAAGAATGAATGATCATCTTACTAGCATATGAAGTAATATCTACAACGGTTGGTTGCCCATTAATGATATGGAACAGATGATCAAGAAGATACGTGACGATACCTGACAACAGAAAGGATACGAGTGTACAGAGAAAAACTGCGAGTGAGATAAAAAGCACTTTTGCGATAATTAACTTTTTCCGACTAATTGGATAGCCGAATGAAAGAGAGAACGTTTTGTTCTTATACTCATCTATAACCACCTGATTAATAAGAGAAGCTCCAAATAGCACCCAGCCCATCTGTATGGCCAAAATCAATTGAATAATTGTCGCATAACTTTGCCCGAAGTCAGCGCTTACCATTTTAATAAAGAAAATCGGCATAAACATAAGAATACCCGCATAAATAATGATCTCACCCATCACCATTTTTTGCTTTAGTTTCCTCCACTCCAGCTCCATTAATTTAAACATGCTGTTCACCTCCATGGATAATTTGATAGAAATAATCTTCCAGTGTACTTGTATGTTTTTGTATCTCTTCTATATCAATCTGATGAAGAATTAATGCCTTTGAGATTTCACTTGGGGACAAGGTTAAATCATATATGCGAATTCTATTGTCTTCTATAATCTTCATATTAGTAATACGAAGTTCGTACTCTAGCAAATACACTGATTTTTCTACATTCGATGTCACAATCTCAATATATTCCGTTTGCTGCTTCCTAATATCAGCCAAAGTGACTTCATTCACTAATTGACCATCCCTAATCACACCTATTCTATCAACAACTTGTTCCATTTCCCCTAAAATATGACTAGAAAGGAGAAAAGTCATGCCATATTCTTTATTTAACATGCGAATTAAATCTCTCATATCTTTTATACCAATGGGATCAAGACCATTGGTAGGTTCATCGAGAACAATCAGTTCCGGCTTTGTTATGATGGCTCTGCCAATCCCCAATCTCTGCTTCATCCCAAGGGAAAAATCCTTCACTTTTTTCCCTTCAATTCCTTTTAAATGAACCATATCTAAAGCTTGCGTAATGGCTTTTTGATCATAAAACCCTAAATATTCACAGTGAAGCTGTAGATTCTCTCTCGCTGTTAAATGCTCATAAAAGAGCGGATATTCAATAATACTACCCACACGCTTCAACCCAGACTTCTTATTTTCTGTAAGCCTTTCACCAAATAACGCAATCTCTCCTGAAGAAGGATGAATTAATCCCGTGAGCATTTTCATGATCGTCGTTTTCCCAGCCCCATTTTGTCCGAGAAATCCGTATATTTCTCCTTTTTTAATATGAAGATTTACATTAGTTACAAGCACCTTACCTTTGACCTTTTTCGTTAAGCCATTGGTTTGCACGACGTAATCCATTGTCTTAACCTCCTTTATGATTGTTACTTCTAGCTTAAGCAAAGAAAGTATCTTTTTTCTTTCTCATTTCTTACATGTTTCTTAAGTTTGAATAAAAAAAGAGCCGTTCCAACAGAACACCCCTTTTCGAGAAGTCTTAATATGTCATTTGTTTAAACCTACAAGTAAAAGTCGTCTTCTCAAATGGTTGGCTACTCACGTGCAGCGTACCATTCATTGCTTCTGTTAATCGTTTCGAAATACTTAAACCCAATCCACTGCCTTGAAATTGAGGGTTTCTAGCATCATCTAATGTATATAGTCGTTCAAACACCCGGTCCTGGTGTACCTCTGCAATCCCTTTCCCCTTATCCCAAACCTCTACGGCAATGGTTTCCCCATCTCCTCGAAGGGTGAGACCTAATACGCCCCCATCATTTCCATATCGAATCGCATTCGAGATAAGATTACTTAGCACCCGGTTAATTGCCTCTTCATTACCAAGAATATAAAAATTCCGCTCTGGAATGTCTATCTCTACCTGAAATCCTTTTGATACAAGCAAATCATAAAACTCTAATACATTCTTTCTACAAATCTCATTAAGTGAAACCTTACTCAACGGCATGAGGTAATCATCGGATTCTAGTTTAACAAGATCAAAGGATTGATTAAGTAAAGAAACGAGACTCATTACTTTTTCGTGCAAGCGTAAAATGACGATTTCTTTTTCGTCCTTAGCCATCGTTTTATCCAGCTTTATTTTTTCTACATAACCTAAAATAACTGTTAGTGGTGTTTTCAAATCATGTGACATATTGGCTATCATTTTCCTTAAACTATCTTTTGTTTTGGCGTAATCGGCAAATACTTTTTGATTGTTATCAAGCATTCGGTTGATTTGAATAAGTAAAAGTTGAATGGCCTCTTGATCTGTTTGGAGTAACACTTTTTCAGCTGTCTGTTGTTCGATAATATTTGTTAACTTATCACTGATTTCATTTATATGTTGCTTTGTTTTTTTAAGAGAATAATATTGCCATCCATTCATTACAATTAAAATGGCCATGATAACAATTAAAGTAACCATCATAGACTATTCACCTAATTTATATCCGATTCCCCAAATGGTTCGAATATACTTTGGATGAGACGGATTCTCTTCTATTTTTTCTCGTAACCTTCTTATATGAACATTGATTACATTTTCATTGCCGTAATAATCATCTTCCCAAATAAAATGGTATATTTGTTCCTTTGTAAACACTCGATTTTGATTGGTCATAAACAGCTTTAAAATATGGAATTCCTTAGAAGTAAGCTGCACAACCTTATCTTTCATTTGTACAGAAAAGGTATGTAAATCGAGGGATAATTCCTTAAAATGAATGTTATGAGATATAGCTGGAGTCCCCGCAGGACGATATTGCGTTGCCCTACGAATAGCCGCATGGACCCTCGCCGTTAGTTCGATCATTGAAATCGGTTTGCTTATATAATCATCGGCACCAAAGCCTAATCCTAACGCCTTGTCTAAGTCACTATCCTTCGCTGAAATAATCAACACAGGCATTAAACTCTCTTCTCTGATGCGTTTTAAAACATCCATACCACTTAACTGCGGAAGCATTAAATCCAACAAGATTAAGTCAAAGTCCTCCTTATGGAAAAGGGATAAAGCTTCCTCCCCATCAAATGCGGTAAATACCTCGAAACTCTCCTGTCTCAAAATATCTGTTATTAATTCACTAATCTCCCTGTCGTCTTCCACAAGAAGAATACGCTTTTGCATACTTCCACATCCAATCCTTTGTACTAACCATGCAATGAATCAATCACCTTTAACTCTCCCTTTATTTCTATAAAGGGGGCATAATTCCTTCTAAAATATATAACTGATGGTATAAAAAAAGACTGATGATTTTCATTCGTTAGTCTCATTTGAAATAAAAGCTGATTGCCTCTCTCATTCAGGACACATGAAAAAGTGTAGGGAAAGTATGCATCCCTACACTACAAGTTCTTTATTAAAAATCAAAATTGTCTGGGTCTGGCCCTACACGAAGATTCTGATTTAATCCATCAATGATTTGCATCTCTTCTATCGTTAATTCAAAATCAAACACATTTGCATTTTCTACAATTCGATGCTCTTTTGTTGATTTTGGAATGGTGACAATCCCGTTCTGTAAATCCCAACGCAAAATAATTTGCGCAACAGACTTATGATGCTTGTTTGCGATCTCCTGTAACACTTTATTATCTAGTAATTGTCCTTGCATTAATGGTGACCATGCTTCCAGCTGAATCCCATTGTCTTGACAAAATACTTGTAACTCTTTTTGCGATATCCTTGGATGGCATTCTACTTGATTGACCATCGGTTTAATTTCAGCATCCTTCATTAGTTCTTCCAGATGATGAGTTTGAAAGTTGCTCACTCCAATGGCTTTTACACGACCTTCTTTATAAAGCGTTTCTAAAGCTCTCCAAGCATCCTTATATTTCCCTTCAACCGGCCAATGGATCAAATATAAATCTAAATACGCTAAACCAAGCTTCTCTAAGCTTGCTTCATAAGCAGCGATTGTTGATTCATACCCTAAATCAGCATTCCAAACTTTAGAAGTGACAAATAGCTCTTCTCTAGAAATCCCTGCATCTCTTATACCTTTTCGGATACCTTCACCTACACCTACTTCATTCTCATAAATTGCTGCGGTATCCACGCTGCGGTATCCATGGTTAATCGCTGACTTTACTGCGTTTACTAATTCAGGACCTTCTTCCACTTTAAAAACACCTAATCCAAACCAAGGCATCTTTACACCGTTATGCAAAGTAGTTGTATCTTGTAAATGTTTGACCATCATCTTTCAACCTCCAAAGTGATATTATTTTCTTGATCTTTTCGTTCCAAAGCTCTGCTAAACCCCGTTAAAACGGCTGCCACTAAAACCATAAGCGCTCCAATCCAAGATGTATGAATCAGTCCAATCGAGTCCGTAATCATACCACCTAAGTAAGAGCCAATGGCGATACCAGCATTAAATGCTGCAATATTGATGGCAGATGCGACATCCACTGCACTCGGAACAAAGCGCTCTGCCAACATCACCACATAGACTTGTAAACCCGGCACATTCATAAATGCTAATAATCCCATTAGAAAAATCGTTATCAATCCAGCCACTTTAAAAGGTGCTGTAAACATCAAAATAAATAACACAACCGCCTGTACAATAAACATATAGAACAATGCGCGGATAGGATTTTGATTCGATAACTTCCCGCCAACCATATTCCCAATTGCAATCGCTATGCCATAAACCAATAAAATGATTGCTACAGTTCCTTCTTCAAATCCAGTGATATCTTGAAGCAATGGCGATAAGAAGGTAAACACGACGAAGGTTCCACCATAACCTAGTGCTGTAATGATAAATAAGAGCAATAACCGGCCATTTTTCACAAGTTTCAGTTGATCACGAAAGGATGTTTTGACCCCTTTTCGTAAATGTGATGGAACGAGAATACTATTAGCAATTAAAGCAATAACACCAATAATGACAATCGTCATAAACGCTGCTCTCCACCCTAATTGTTGACCGATAAAGGTGCCAAATGGAACACCTGTAACAGTAGCGACCGTCAGACCCGTAAACATAATGGAAATCGCACTCGCTCTTCGATTTTCAGGAACTAAATCAGCAGCGATTGTCGATCCGATTGACATGAAGACCCCATGGGAAAATGCTGAGATCACACGTGCAACGAGTAATAACCCTATAGTCGTTGAAAAGGCAGCAAGCGTATTCCCGATTATAAAAACAATCATAATCCAAAGTAATAAAGTCTTGCGGGACATTCGCGATGTCAAAGATGTCAAAACAGGGGCACCAAATGTTACCCCTAAGGCATATAAAGAAACCGTTAACCCTGCAGTAGTTACCGGAATACTTAAATCATTTGCAATAAGGGGTAATAAACCAACACTGATAAATTCAGTCGTCCCGATTGCAAAGGCACTTACTGCCAAAGTAAGCAAGGCCATTGTGCTTTGCTTTCTGCTTAGATTCATATATTCTTCACCTTTTTTCTTTTATATAAATGGAAAATTTCCTTTTCGAACATAATAATTTTAAAGGAAAGTATCGTTTCAATCCGCCGGCAAATGTTATTATGATACATATAGAATACAAAGAGAAGTACGCACTTTAAAGTAATATAGATACAAAAAAGTAATATAGGTACTTTTTAGTTCCTAAGGAGGGAAACAAGAATGGAGAAGAAGAAATACAATATTTCTGTTGAAGCAACTTTAGAAGTCATCGGAGGAAAGTGGAAATGTGTAATCCTTTGTCATCTCACACATGGCAAAAAGCGAACAAGCGAATTAAAGCGTCTCATGCCTAACATCACACAAAAGATGCTTACCCAACAGCTACGCGAGCTTGAAGAGGATGGTGTCATCAATCGTATCGTGTACAATCAAGTTCCACCAAAAGTAGAATACGAACTCAGCGAATACGGACAAAGCTTAGAAGGGATCTTAACTTCATTATGTGCCTGGGGAGAGAACCATTTGACCAAGCTATATGGGGATAAATTCTCGGTATTAGAAGAAAGTATATTGAACGAATAGGATAAGTAATAAATTGGCTGAAAACAGGACATTTTTATAGAGGTAATGGCTAACTCCAAGCATAACAGGGAAGCTTCAATGGCATACCCTCTGAAGCTTCTTCCTCTCTTTATAAATAAATTTGCTTACTCCGTTTTATATTTTTTTGCCAACGTTTCACTCCCAATCGCTCCAATGATTGAAGCAGTGAATGGAAGAAACGCATAAAGAATCGAACCTTGGAAAAATGTTATATTCAAGTCAAAAAATTTATTACCCACTGCGATAAGAATTTTGAAAACAACTAAAAATAAGCCAACAAGCAGAAGAAGATCGAAAAACAACTTTAACTTTGGATACGCTAATTGCTTTCCATCTTCAATAATGCTTTCCTTCAAATGATCATCTCCTTTTAATAATTCATCAATGGTAATATCAAAAATTTCACTCAGTTGAATGAGAGATTCAATGCTGGGATATCCTTCTCCACGCTCCCATTTTGATACTGATTGTCTACTAATTTTAAGTAATTCACCGAGCTGTTGTTGAGACATTTCATGTTTTAAACGTTGTTCTTTTAATTTTTGGGGGAAATCCATTTTCTTCATCTCCTAACAACTCCAGTATATTTGCATCTCTAACTAAACGTAAAGAACCGTGTCGTTGCAACGATGTAAACGAATAGTTGCGGGATAAAATGAGTAATTATTTTACCATGTTATATTATATCAGCTATCACTTTACCTATATTTCCCATTGTCATTTATACTTATTATGCTGTTTTCTATTTGAAGATACCCGTGGGGAAATTTCCAGTATAAGAAAACGGCCATTCCCTATACCACTAAAGTAAAAAAGGAAGTGACCGTTTCTATCATAGCTTTATATAAGTTTATCTTTACAAACATCTCACACCTGATATTTACCAATAGAGCAGATGATAAAGCACCATAATCACAGCAATAATTAAAATGAATAAAACCACTTGATTAACTTTAATATCAATTAACACTTTATTTCATTCGGATAATTTACTTAAGTAAGATTTTTAAAGTATTAGTTAATCTGAAGTGTATTATAAATAACTTAAGAAAAGTTGAAAGTCACTACTTTTTAAGACGGTTCTCCAATGATTCAATCGCCAGTTGAAGCGCAATTAATCGTCGCTCATTTACTGTTTTTTGAGGACTACCATCTTTTGCTTTTGCTATCTGTTTTTCAATAGGTGGAATAGTACTTTGCAAAATATCTTTAGATGTTAGAATAACTTCTTCTTCATATGAGAAGTCTTCACCGTTCCAAATATTCCTTAAGCTATCTAAACCGACTTTTATAGCATCTCGTCTCTTTCTTACTAGAGTAGTATTAGACCCCTTTTCAGTCATGCTTTTATAAGCATTTGAAAGTTTACTAAATGTAGACTCTAAGGATTTTACGGATAACTCTTGTATTTCTTGGTTAATTGACTTCATGTAGACTTCTCATCACTTTCATTATTTAGTAGTATTCATTCATGATTACAGAGTAATAATAAAGCATGCAGACCTTCTTTTATTTCTGCTAGTGAAGCATACGCATACGACAGTCTTATATGATGAAAATCACCTGAATGATAGATATAACCTGGGTTGATTAAAATATTTTGATTGAGAAGGTTTAGAAATAGTGCTTTGTTTACGATAGGTTTATTAAACCTTAACCAAATATAAAAGCCACCTTCTGACTTATTCCACGTAGCAATCTTTCTAAATTGGTTTTCTAGTATATTTTCAATAAATGCCGCTCTGTTCTTTAGTTGTTCACGAAGATTTTTTAAGTGATTTTCATATAAACCAGTTGAAATCCAATGTGCGACGATTTCTTGAGAAAGAGCACTTGAACCATAATCCGTTTGCATTTTTATATCCGCTAGCCGTTCAACCACAGGTGAAGGTGCGACAATCCATCCAATACGTAACCCAGGACTTAATGTTTTCGATACACTACCAAGATAAAGTACTTGTCCTGACTTGTCTAAAGACTTTAAGGTAGGTAAAGGATGATCAAATAGTAATTCATGATAAACATCGTCTTCAATAATAGGAATCTGTAACTCTTTGCATATATTGTATAGATTTTTCTTTTCCTCCAACAACCAATTAACTCCAGTAGGATTATTTAATGTCGGAACACAATAAAATATAGATTGTTTTTTCCTCTTAAAAACTTTTAAGTTCTCAGCTAATTTCGGATGATTACGCATTACCGTATGCATACGCATTCCAGCAGATTGAAAAGGATGAATAGAACTTAAATAAGATGGTTCTTCATGGAAAATCACAGAGCCTTCTTCTAATAATCCAATGGCAATTAGTTGAAGCGCCTGAAGTGCTCCAGAAACAATTAGAATGTTCTCTGGTTCCGATTGAATACCTCTTATTTTCAGATAGTCACATAATACTCTTCTAAGTCTTTCATTTCCTTTTGGTGATGAATAACCGATAGATTTTGCATCAAGGGTGATTTCTTTTAAGGACTGTTCAAGTTGTTTTGTTGGGAGTAGTTCCGGTGATAATTCACCTGTTCCAAGGCGAATGATATGATTATATTGCTCGTATTCATTGATAAGTTGAATGGTATGGTCATTTGCTCTATGGATACTTGAATCAATATGCTTTTTCCAATTCGGTTGAGTTTTATTTAAAAGTACATTCCAAGAAATATTAGTTACAAATACACCTGATCCTAATTTTGATTGAAGTAAACCATCTGCCTTCAGTTCATCAAGAGCAAGTTGAACTGTACTTCTATTGACATTAAATTGTATCGCTAGTTGACGCTGTGTGGGGATTTTTGTTCCAACCGCCCAATCTCCACTTTCTATACGAAATTTCATCCAATCTACAATTTGTTCGTGAAAAGTTAAATGAGAATCACTACTCGGTTTCCATTTCAAGATAATCCCCCTTAAATTGGGTGGATAAAAAACCATCCAATTGGTTGTTTTCTTTCAGTTTTATCATAGTACGATAGTAATTGAAAGAGAGTTGATTGAATGGAACCCATTCTGCATGGATTAATTTTGGCATTCGGACTTATTTTACCTTTAGGGGTACAGAATGTCTTTGTATTTTCTCAAGGAGCAACCCAACTTAGATTGGCTCAGGCACTTCCAGCCACGATAACAGCTGCAATCTCTGATACACTTTTAATCTTATTATCTGTATTTGGTTTATCAATGATTGTCCTTCAATTTGAATGGTTAAGAGTAATTTTAATGATTACCGGTATCTTATTTTTATTGTATATGGGATCTGTCATTTGGAAATCCGAAACGACAAAAAAAACGAATAAGGCTTTACCTATTCGTCAACAAATTATCTTTGCTTTATCTGTTTCTTTTTTAAACCCTCACGCCATCTTAGATATAGTCGGTGTTATTGGGGTAAGTGCAATAAAATATGCTGGAAAAGAACAATTTCTTTTTACTATTACTTGTATTACAGTATCTTGGATTTGGTTCTTTGGGCTAATGATTGCAGGAGCATTTGTGAAAAAGTTAGATGGCAAAAGAAATGTATTGCAATTATTTAATAAATTCTCTGCTATCTTTATCTGGGGTACAGCCATTTATATTTTTCTTGATTTAATGTAATATCCTTGGAATTATCATTTCATATGTAAAATGCGAAAGCCTTCTGTCAAGATGCAAGGGAGAAGGCTTAAAAGGTAAGATTTCTTTTTTTAAAAGTAGTTTATTCTTTCACTTCAAATGTATTTTTCTCTATACATATCGCTGCTGCAGACGTATTTATAATGATATCAAAATCCTGGCTGTATGGATGCATAAACACTTCGTACTGTATCCTTCGTTCTTCATGGGATTGCCTTAAATAATTGAGATCTGCTCCCCTTTCAACGATGTCCCGATTCGACCTCCTTAATAATTCAGTTTCACCATCTGTATAGAAATAAATTTTTAAGTCAAATAAATCAGGATGAATAAATGCTACACTCATTCCCTCAACAATCGTTACTTTATTCCTCGAGGAAATTAATTCGCTTTTCATATAATGTGTATGCATTGTGTATAAATCTAAACCATCTCTAATCATCTGAACATCTCTTTCTAAAGATAACAAATGATGCGCTGATGGGTGGCAAGCTGTCATTTTATAACGATGATTTTCGTTTTGATATGTATAGTCAATCATTGCATGGTTCCGTATATTCGAGCTAACAATATACGGGTCTGTATTTATATAATTCACTCCATCTTGATTTAATACGTTTATAAGCTTATTGGCAAACGTTGTTTTTCCAGCAGCACCATGTCCGGAAATACCAATAATAAGCTTTTTATCCGTTATTGTAATCCAATTTAGGATGTCTTGTATTAACTTATCCATCAATCTCCCCCCGTCACTAGATTTGCTTTTTTCAACTTACTTTTTAAGATGTCTATACTTCTAATGATGAGTGCTATATTCTCCACTTAATTCGAATCAAATGCTTCCCGATAAAACTCCCTTAACTCCGCTCCGTTATCCGGCCATTCGGGCAGCTGTTCGTTAGCCAACATAACCAATGCATCAAGACAGCGATGCCATCCTGCTGCTGTTGCCGCTGCCCAAGACCGGTCATCAAACGTATGCTGAAAATTCATTCGGCACCCGTCATCGGTATTTTGCAACTCGATTCTTAGCATATCAGCGCCTTCATGAAAGGCAAAGACGACAGGTGGTTGGTATTCAGTAATTATGCCTTCGTACTTCGTCCCCTCGCCATCATCAAAAGCTATTTTGCCACCTTCAATAAGATCCATCTCTCCAGTTGCAAACGGATACCACCTGGTAAAGTAATCAGGATCTGTTACGTAGCGGAAAACACTCTCTGGTTTATGGGTAAACAAACGTTCAAATTGCAAAACATAACGACCATTCACTTCATATAACTTTCCGAATTTAGTCATCTTATTCTCCTTTACATTTTTATTCATTATTAAGATTAACAAAAAGCTTCATCTTAAACTATGCCCGTTTGCGAAATAAAATTTCCGATAAAAAACCTCCTCTTGACCATCATATCCAAAGGGTATAAACATCGCAATTTATGCTGATTTGGAGTAAGTTTGATCAAAATTAAATATAACGAATATGCTTCAAACGGTTCTTGTACGAAACCAACAAAATAGTTTATTAACCGGCATCTAGCTGTTTTCTAGGTGTAAAAGTATAACTATCTCACACTTTTAACTAAAATAAATATAACCCTTAGTTAATAATTACTAACATAAATGTGTTGTCTAAAATTGATAAAAATCCCTACCTACTCATGGTCGGGATTTTCATCATCTGGTCTTCACTTTTTGTTATCTAATTCATTTATGAACCGTAGGAACAGCTGCCAAAAGAATAGTTAGAAATTAATGTGGATTCTTTAGGATCAAAGTTAGAAAAGACCCGGAAAATTTTACGGAGCTTTTTCTAAACATAAGTACATATTACCTTAATGAAAAACGATAAAAATCAATTCTATTAGATTCAGTCGGGATTATTATTAAGAGGTCTTTAACCCTTTGGTAATTCCCCAAAAGTAATGCAAATGCGCATACAGACAGTGGTTTTTTATGAAAAATTCACCTTCTATTTAACGGAGTACCTGATGACATTTGCATTGGGCTATTACTTTATTTTCACATTAGCCTCTGCACTGATAGAGGCTGGATAATCAAGCAATTCAAGTTTAACAGGTCCTAAGTCAGTTGCCTCAGATGGGAAAGGAACGGAATACAATACATAGTCGTCGACATAAGAATAGGAGATACCATATGGTTCATCCTTACTTATTACATTTCCATCTGCATCTATTGCATGCGTAAAAATTGCTGATTTGAATTGATTCGGATTCGTATCTAATTTAATGGACATCTCGCCTTGCTCTATCTCTACATCTGTTAATTTTCCGTCTTTCGGTGCCTTAAGTATTTTCTTTTTTATCGGGTCTACTTCAACATTGAGCTCTTCCTTATCAAGCGCACGAATTGAATTGAAACGCAAATATAATTCTTTAGGATTAGTAAAGTAGTTGCTCTGCAAATAAATGATTGTTTCGTTCTCATTGATTTGTGTAGTCTCTATTACACTTGTATTCCATGTTTCTCCTTTTTCATCTATTAGATGCAAGTCATTAATACCAAATATCTTTTTACTATTTTGCGAATGATAATATACATGTACAGCTGTTTGAGAAGGATACATTGTTACGTCCTTGATTGTTAATTGCTGTCCTTCAATTTCTAATGTTTTATCCACATTATACACTTTCTTTCCAACAATTTTACCTTTATCTAAAGTAAAGGGAATTTCCCAAACCCCGTCTAAAAGTTTCTTATCTTTAGAAAACTGAGTTGAAAGAATTAGTTCATTTGGCAGATTATCCCCTTCTTTTAAAGGAACCCTGATTTCCAGCAAAGAATCCGGATTATCATTCCGATATTCACCAACTATATGATAAGGCAATACCTCTCCTTTTTCATTAAGCAATTGAAAGCTCCCTAGAGTAATAACTACGTCTTCTTCATCTGATTGATATTCATAAAAAATGATCAGTGATTTTTCATCATGAATAATTGAATTCAAAGTAAACTCTATACCTTTGTTATTCACACTTGAATCCACTTTTTGTATGTAATTATTTTCAACAGCTGCAAGTAGCCCTTTGTCATATCGGACAAAATCAACAATTTTCCCCATACCAGGTACATTTGACATGTAATATGCAACGGGTTCGGATACATTAACAGATGTAATAAACGTAAGTCCTAAAATACATGCAGCAGTGAATGTCTTAATGGGCAGCTGCATTCTCTTTTTCTTTTTCTTTTTCTCTGCTTTTGCTTGCTGTATTCCCCTTAGAATTGCCTGGTCAGAGCGATCGTCAGAAATGGATAGATCCTTCATTATTTTTTTGGATTCAGCCAACTCACTTTCTTCTCTTTCAAACATTTAGCCCACCCCCCTTATTTAATTGAACCTGAAGTGCTTTTAGGCCTTTGTATAGCCAGGTTTTAATGGTGCTCTCCGACCTTTCGAGAATTTCGGCAATATCTTTTATCTTTAAATCGTTATAATACTTTAAAATAATGACTTCTCGAAAACGTGCATCTATTTTTAGTAATGCTTCCTCTATTTCTAACGTCTGGTTGTCATTCTTCGTTACTATTAGATTATCAATATACTTAGGATCTGCGATTCTTTTTCTTTTACGAATTTGATCATGGCAGTAATTAAGCATAATCCGGATAACCCATGTTGAGAAGTATTCTGCATGTTTCAATTTATTCAATGAAAGATAAGCCCTAAAAGTTACTTCCTGCAATGCTTCTAAGGCCTCCTCCTCATTATGTAAGTAACCCAAGGCTATTTTTAATAGTCTACTTTTATGGATTTGGATTAATTCGTAGAAAGCATCATCATCTCCCTTTCTTACTCTATTGACTAGGTGTTTCACTTCCAAGCGCGCTTCCCCCTTTTCTCTTTCTAGTTATTAGACATAACAAAGAAACAAAAAGTCTTAAGTTTTTACTTTCTGCAGAATTTTTTGATATTGATAATCGAATAATCTATTCCTAAGGTGTACCCGTTGTAAAAGTCCTTTTAAAAAAACAAGTCTAATGTTAGAAGCTACGGTTGGTAGTTTGGAGAAACATCATGTTATCTTATTTTCACCCTAAAAAACCCCCTAGGACAATGCATATTCCAAGAAGGTGAAACTTCGCACTTTATTTGAATCAATACATTTTGTTGGATTGAAAAAAAGTTCGAGCAACTCGAAGTAATTTCTTGTTAAACACTGTACAATTTTTATCATTTACTTCTATTAATTTTAAACAATTTCGCTCTTCTTGATTACTATACAATTGAAATTTTCTAAAGAACGTAGACCACCGAAAAAATAACATATTTTCCCTTAATTTACTGCAGATAACCTGCATAACTAAAGAGCAATGATGGACCTAAAAAATACCAGGTTATATTCCGCCCTAGGCAGGAGCAATTTTTGACCATTTTTCAGAAATTTCCTTAAACACGAATATTGTAAAACGGTAGACTAAATCCCACAACAGAGACAAATTGGATGGGTCATAGTCATTATGAGGAGATATTTTAGAAAAGAGACTTAGACAAAAAACTCCCACACTTAGAGGAGTTTTGTTTTATTAATCTTTCATTCCACTTTATCACATTCACTTGGTAATATGCCCCATACGTATTATCAATCTATTATTTCATTACCAGAAAAATATTAAGGTTTTAACCTAACAAACAATTTAGTGTACTTGAATTATTAGAGGGGATTAAACCATTAAAGGAAATAATCTAATTATAAAAAAATTTAATTGTCGTAAATACTTTACATTTTGTAAAAAATATATTACATTTAACTTATAAGAAATCATATAGAAAAGAGGTTTCATATGCTGGAAAACTTTATATCAGTTGGTAGGGCTGAGAAAAAATGGACTCAACAACACTTAGCCGATGACGTAGGTGTTAGTCGTCAAACGATTGCAGCATTGGAAAAAAACAAATATAACCCTTCATTGATATTAGCATTTAAAATTTCTAATTCATTAGGGAAAGAAATTACAGAAGTATTTAAATTTAAGGAGGAAGTTGTATGATCACGTTAACTACATCATTGATTATAGGTTTAGCAATACTGGTTATAGTTTCAGAAGTATATAAAGCAAAATTTGAAAGTAAAAAAGAATCAATGGATGAAAGAGGTGAGCTATTACTTTTTAAGATTAAGTCGCTCTCTTATTCAATATTATCTGGGGGGATACTTCTTGGGGTGGCATTAGTAGCAATCTTAGATGTAATCCAAAAAGAATATTTTATTTATTACGTTATGATTGTTTTTTTTATTCAAAGCATTGTTTCTTCAATATATTTAGCTGTAGTTAAACGTATTTAAATAATACATTACAACACTTTGAGAAATTAACTATGCTCATATATAACTTCTTAATTAAGTATCACATGCCTCTTCAGTACATGACCCGCTCATAGTTTGTCTATTTGCAATCCATTCATAAACTTTTTGCCCCACCCCCTATCTTAGAGGATTAAGAAAATGCTAAGTCGTTATTGGCAGCAAGATATGAAGAGATATGACCAGTGTTGTGAATTCTTTTAGGTTTAAGTTGCATCTAATCGATCCGACGCCTTTAAAATTTAAAATTCCTGAAGCTAAGTTTATCAACTTATGGATTACTCAATTTTTTTGACAACCTCAATAATACTCATCAAAAGGGAAAATCTTCGCGACTTTTTAAGACGTCGCGATTTCATACAAAACACTCGAATTGATATACCTTATTTGTTCATGTAATTCAGTAAATCTATAGATTTTTTGAATGCTTCTTCTCCTTGATATTGTAAATGTATAATCCAACAATGATAAGTTTTTTCTATTTTAAATTTTAGAGAACTTAACCATAAAAAACTGCACCTCATTTGTTAGATCATGTCTAACAAATGGGGTGCATATCAGAATTTTAAAAACGGTATCACTTTTATTTAAATTCTATACAATTACTTGTAGCCTTGGAGTAAAGTTTGATCAAAAGTACCTCACAAAGCCACATAAATGATTCAGCGTAATATTTCACCGAAACAAATTTATGATGCATATACAAAAGGTACGAAGTATAGTGATCCAGATGATCCAAATACAACGGTATATCACTACAAGGGTACAGATGTACTAGAGAAGGTAATACTTTAATTAACAGTTTATAATCAAGCTAAACCTAAATCGAGATGAAAAAAAAGTAAAGGCAGTGTATTAAAATGATTAAGAGAATTGAGTTTAACAAAGAAGTAAAAATAGGTTATATTCAAGTTATCAAAGAAATAAAAGCTGGTATGGTTCATGAAACTGATGAATTAAAAGTTAATCCTTATATAAATTTAGACTTAGATAAGGATAATAGAATTATAGGCTTAGAGATATTTAGAGATGAAGCTAATGCCCTTAAAAATGCATCTTCTAAAGATAACTTTTACCTTAAAAGAGATAATATGTATTCGTTACGACTAAATGATAATGAAGTAGCTTCGAGATATTCTTATTTAGGATTAGAATTCTGTTTTTCAGAAGAAAATCACAGAGGATTTATAGGTTTCGACATTCTAGATATATCAAAATATCCTGAAAAGACTTTATAGTTTACTATACTAATTTTCATAAAGAAAATTCGGGAATATATTGTAAAAAAATAAAAGGAAGATCTGCTTAAAACAGACCATCCTTTTATCTATTGTTCAAAAAATATCTAATTCAGAGTTTCCAATCGAATATCGTATCAAAAACGATATTTATTTTATGAATGAATACTATACGATGTTATATATTGTCCTGCCTATACATATTCGTGATATTCATTTGGGTCCTGCCCTTCTACACGGCCAGCTTCTCCTTTATCCAATGAATCAATTGTTTCAATATCCTCAGGTGCTAATTCAAAGTTGGTACTATTGAGATTATCTTTTTGATGCACGGGATTACTTGATTTTGGTATAGAAAATACGTCAGCTTGATAATTCCAATTTAAAATAATCTGCGCCGGGCTTTTATCGTACTTATTCGCAATTTCTTTAATTGTGGTATTTTTTAGCACGTCATTCAGATAACCTCTACCAAAAGGGCTCCAGGATTCAGTAAGAATGCCCCGTTTTTTATTTTCTTCTACCATACGGTTATTATTAAAATACGGATGACGCTCCACCTGGTTTGTAGCAGGTGTCACACCTGTTGCTTCGATAATGTCGTCCAGATGTTCTGGTTCAAAGTTTGAAACGCCAATGGTTCTGATTAACCCTTGTTTTTGAGCATCCACTAAAGCCTTCCAAGCTTCTACATACTTGCCGTCCTTAGGGTTCGGCCAATGAATTAAATACTTGTCAAAATATTTTAATCCAGTGCGGCGTAGAGATTCTTGGATAAAGATAAATGCCTTGTCATATTCATGGTAAGCACCGGGCAATTTCGTACTAATCAAAATTTCCTCTCTGGGCAGTGCGGACCGACGTACAGCTTCACCGACAATCCCTTCATTGTCGTAGTTTGTTGACGTATCGATTAAGCGATATCCTATATTCAAGGCGTTTAAAATTTCAAACGTACCCTGATCCCCATTAATACCGATCGTGCCTAATCCCACAAAAGGAAGTTCTGTACCATCATTTAGAGTAAAACCATTATTATTTAAAGTCAAAACCTCATCTCCTTTTAAAATTTTGCAATGTAAGTTGAGATTGGAAATAACTATTTCCATGATGTCTATAATTACAATACCCGATTTAAAAAAATCCTACACCAACCTGAATTGATTGCTATACCTTTGTGACTTTCTTGGTTTCTCATCAAATCCCCTCTATCCTTTCTCCCCCAACGGTCCACCCGCTCATTTACGCCTGAAGGCAATGTTATTAAGCTATTCCCCAAAAGCCCACTATCGACCTCTTTTTACGTTCTGTATTGTATATAATATTTTGACAATATAAAATAGATGTCCCTCTGAATGGAGACAGAAATAGACATAAGCAATGAGAATAAAAAATACCTTTCCCAACACTCTTATTCTTCTATCCCGTTTCTTACGAAGTGTATAGAAACAATATGACAAACGAACACACTATAACTTTTTTATCAGACAAGGTTTTTGGGGGAATATTGGTCAAAGAAAAGGACTGAACCCTATTGGATCCAGCCCGGATTTGTATTGAAATTTTGAATAACCTTAAATGAATGTCTACCTATTCGTGTTTTCCCCGCTCTTTCCCCGACTCCTTTACCGTTAGGATACCACCTTAGTTCCATGAGAAGAACAAAGTTACGTGAGAACCAAGAGAGTTACAGGGCGGACAAATTCTAAAATCCAACAAAATCCCCTTATTCAACAGTAACCGACTTAGCCAAGTTCCTTGGTTTATCTACATCACAGTCACGGTGCAGAGCAGCGTAATAAGAAATCAACTGCAATGGAATAACCGAAACAAGTGGTGAGAGCATTTCGTGTACTTCTGGTAGGACGAATGTGTCACCGTCTTGGTCTAGGCCTTTCATTGAGATGATGCATGGGTTAGCTCCACGTGCGACGACTTCTTTGACGTTGCCGCGGATGCTTAGGTTAACGCCTTCTTGTGTTGCCAGGGCGATGATTGGTGTACCGTCTTCGATCAGAGCAATGGTACCATGTTTGAGTTCTCCTCCAGCAAAACCTTCTGCTTGGATATAAGAGATTTCTTTTAGTTTTAATGCGCCTTCAAGGCCTACGTAGTAGTCAATACTTCGGCCGATGAAGAAGGCATTTCTTGTTGTTGATAGGAAGCTACGTGAGATGCCTTCGAAAGTTTCTTTTGAGTCACATAGTGTTTCCATCGCATTTGCAACAATACCTAATTCTTGGACAAGGTTAAATTCTAATTCACGTCCTTTAGCAATCGCTGTGACCTCTGCTAAGATTGCTAATACCGCTACTTGGGCAGTGTATGCCTTTGTAGAAGCGACAGCAATTTCTGGTCCAGCATGTAACAAGAGCGTGTAGTCTGCTTCACGGGATAAGGTTGAGCCAGGGACATTTGTAATCGTTAATGCTGGGTGTCCCATTTCTTTCACACTAACTAATACTGCACGGCTATCAGCTGTTTCACCACTTTGTGAAATAAAGATGAATAACGGTTTTTCTGATAGCAACGGTGTGTTATAAACAAATTCACTTGAGATATGCACTTCAACAGGGACTTTCGCTACTTTTTCAATATATTGCTTACCGACTAATCCAGCATGGTAAGACGTACCGGCAGCGATAATGTAGATACGATCCGCACTATTCATTGCATCCAGAATCTCTCCATCAATCGCTAGCTCTCCTTGGTCATTCTGGTATTTCTGAATGATCTTACGAAGAACAAGTGGTTGCTCATCGATTTCTTTTAGCATGTAGTGAGGGTATGTTCCTTTTTCAATATCGCTTGCATCAAGTTCTGCTGTATAAGGTGAACGTTCAATTGTTTCCCCTTTAAGGTTTTTAATTGTTACACCATCTTTTGTCACCATTACCATTTCTTTATCCATGAGTTCTACATATTGATCTGTGATTTGAATCATTGCCATCGCATCAGAAGCCACGACATTGAATGCTTCTCCTAAACCAACTAATAATGGACTTTTGTTCTTCGCGACATAGATTGTACTCTTGTCTTCATTATCTACAAGCGCAAGAGCGTAAGAGCCTTTAAGCTGTTGCAAAGTTTTGCGAAAAGCTTCTTCAGTGCTAAGCTCTTTAGCAAATTGATCAATCATTTGTACGATAACTTCGGTGTCTGTTTCACTTTTCAGCTCCACACCTTGTAAGAATTCACGTTTCATCTGTTCATAGTTTTCAATCACACCGTTATGAACAAGTGTGTAACGACCTGAATTACTTTGATGAGGGTGTGCATTTTCTTGACTTGGTACACCATGTGTTGCCCAACGTGTATGACCGATTCCTGTATACGCTAAAACCTTTTCGTCTACAATCGCACGAAGGTCAGCAATTCTGCCTTTTTCTTTAAAAACTTGCACGCCAGCTTCATTGACTACCGCAATACCTGCAGAATCATAGCCTCTATATTCTAGCTTTTCTAAGCCTTTTAATAAAATTTCCTTTGAATCTTGGTTACCAATATATCCAACAATACCGCACATACTTCTTCCTCCTAATGTAGAAGGGGCAAGAAGCCTTTAAGGGCGTACTTGCCCCTTATCTCCGTATTATTTCAATGTGAAAGCAAGGCATGACATAGATGCCTTTACGTTCTATATTTATGGCATTCATCTCTCTTTGTCCATTAGGTTACCCTAATGATTTAAAGACATGATTACGGTTGTGCTTTTCAACCGGGAGGTACCCGCCGATGCTTCGATAAACCTCCTCCTCGTCAACTAACCTTCCATATCCGTTCAAAGATTAGCCCGGGCGCTTTAATTATGAAATTTTGCTTCTAAACCACCTTTCTTTTTTTATATACAAAAACATGATAAGCATAACCGATACGCTGTTGAAAGTCAACGAATAACCATCAATTAATAGGTATTTTTTACTATAAGTGGAAGTTCTCCATGCTTTTTTCATACATAAATAAAATATGCATAAGAAAACAGAAGCGTTCCCTTATGCATCATTATTACACGCTTATTTCAGACCCATTTCTTCTTCTACAACAGCAGCAATACGGTTTACATATGCTTCACAAGCCTCTTCTGTAGCTGCTTCTGCCATGACGCGAACAAGCGGTTCAGTTCCTGAAGGACGGACAAGAATACGTCCATCACCATTCATTTCTTTTTCAACTTCACTAATAACAGCTTTAACCTTTTCATTATCTGTTACATGGTGTTTATCCGTTACTTTAATATTAACGAGCTTTTGTGGGAACTTCTGCATTTCTTTCGCAAGCTCTGAAAGTGATTTGTTTGTCACCTTCATAATGTTCACTAGTTGTAAACCAGAAAGGAGCCCGTCACCTGTCGTGATATGATCAAGGAAAATAATATGGCCAGATTGTTCGCCACCTAAACTATAACCACTCTTCTTCATTTCCTCTACAACATAGCGGTCACCGACTGCCGTTTGCACACTTTTCATCTCATTTGCCTCTAATCCCTTATAGAAACCAAGGTTGCTCATTACTGTAGAAACAACGGTATCCTCTTTAAGTCTACCTTGTTCTTTCAAGTACTTCGCACAAATGAACATGATTTGGTCACCATCTACCACTTGCCCTTTTTCATCGATAGCTATCAACCGATCGCCATCACCATCAAAGGCAAGCCCTACATCCGCTCCTCTTTCTTTCACAAAAGCAGCTAAGGCTTCTGGATGTGTAGAGCCCACTTCCTCATTAATATTTAACCCATTGGGTGAAGCACCCATCATCGATAAATCGGCATCCAAGTCAGCAAATAAATGATTTGCTAAGAATGAAGTCGCTCCATGTGCACAATCTAAAGCGATATGAATGCCAGAAAAATCATCATCAACAGATTGCTTTAAGTATTGCAGATATTTCTGTCCGCCTTCGAAGTAATCATTCACTTGTCCAAGATCACCACCAACTGGTCGTGGTAGGGAATCATTCTCCTTGTCCATTAGTTCTTCGATTTCATTTTCCTGTGCATCTGAAAGCTTGAAGCCATCTGGACCAAAAAACTTAATTCCATTATCCGCAACAGGATTATGGGAAGCAGATATCATTACGCCCGCCTCTGCATCTAATGCTTTCGTTAAATAGGCAACACCTGGAGTAGAAATAACGCCGAGTCGCATCACTTCTGCGCCGATAGAAAGAAGGCCTGCTACCAGTGCATTCTCAAGCATATGTCCTGAGATTCTTGTATCTCTCCCAATTAAAACTTTTGGGCGTTCTTGATCTTTTGTTAATACATATCCACCAAATCTACCTAGTTTAAAGGCTAACTCTGGCGTTAACTCACTATTTGCCACTCCGCGAACGCCATCCGTACCAAAATATTTTCCCATTATTAATCGCTCCTTCACTTTCCTCTGCTGTTCCATCTATTCTTTTTCTGTAATATTGATTATTGCCGTCTCACTCTCAAGTTGGGACTCAACACCAGGAGGTGCGTCTAATTGAATATTCACCTCATGTTCTCCAGGATCAAGGCCAGATACATCTATAGATAGGGTAAAATCACCTTTACTTAAACTATTCATATCCTTTTCATTACCAGAAACCTTCAAGCTTGTCTCACCTTCATCAGGGCTTTGAAATGTCACATCATATTGGTCGTCTAATCCTGTGATTGTTATCGGCATGCCTGAATAGGTTCGATTCACTGTTTGTTCATTTGCGGCTTGTTCCTGCTCTTGTTCTTGTACTTGTGATTCTTCTTCCTCACTGCTGCTATCTTCTGGTGCTTCTTGTTCCTTAACAGTCACATTGGCATTAACCGTCACTTCTTTAGGATCAACACTAGTAATTCCGTCAGAGATGATCACAGGTAATTTTATTTCCTGATCTTTATCGAGTTTGCTTAAATCGACCTCTACCCTAACCGTTTTTACATCATTTAGAACATTTTCTGGAGCAAAAATGGTTGCTTCTGTTTGGCTGAGTTTAAGAGAGTCTAACTCAACTCCCGAAGGAAGGCTCCCGGTTTCAACAATATCGATGGGCACCGTCTTACTTAAACGCTTCACATCGACCGAAACCTCCACCTCACCTGGATTTACATCTACATCTAATTTATTCATATTACGATCGAGCACATTAATCGCGGCTGTTTCTGTAAATGATTCCGTTATAGAACCTTTTGTATTAACAGTTGCTTTGACATAAGCAATCGATTCAATCACATTTTTGGCACCTGTTATTTTGACTGTACTAGGTTCAGCAAGTGCTGCTTCGGCCTTGTAACCTTCTTCAAGTAAACTATTGTTAAATTCTGCTTCCACATTGAACTCTTCAGTTACTTTTTCATCAATTGTTACATCTACAGTAGAAGGGTCAATTATATATTCAAGCTTATCGGATAGATCTTTAATCCCTACCTCTACTTCTTGTCGACCAATTTCTGCATCTGATAAGTCCACAAACACTTCAAAGTTCCGCTGTGCCTTCGCATTTTCCAAATGGCTCCTTGGGCCATCTAAAGTAACAGCCACTGTTTCTGGAAGTCCGGAAACGACAAGATTATCTGTATCATAGTAAGCTGTGAGCGGAACATTTTCAATGACAGCTGAGCCATCATCTCCAGGTACATTGATACTTCTATTATCGTTATTCGTATCATAAACCGAATCAAACAGGAGCAGAGCAATTAATAAAGCCACTACCTTCATAAACCATCTGGTATCAATGAGCTTATCAATATATTTATCCATTTTTCTTTCCCCTCCAGTTCCAAAGAGTGGAAGAAGATTGTTTTGATTTAGCTGAGTGAATAAGCTTCTCATTTAAAAGTTCTTTGAGCTGATCGAGTTTCAAATCGCGTGTAAGTTCACCATTTTTCGCTACAGATATTCCACCTGTCTCTTCAGACACAATAATGGTGATACTATCTGTTACTTCACTAATTCCCATCGCTGCTCTATGTCTAGTACCTAACTCTTTAGAGATAAAAGGACTTTCTGATAAAGGCAAGTAACATGCAGCAGCTGCAATTTGACTTTTCTGTATAATAACGGCGCCATCATGTAATGGTGTATTGGGAATAAAGATATTAATAAGTAATTCTGATGATATTTTGGAATGCAATGGAATACCAGTTTCAATATAGTCACCCATACCAGTTTCACGTTCAATCGAAATTAGCGCACCAATTCTCCGCTTAGCCATGTAATCAACAGACTTTACAATTGCAGTAACTAATTGATCTTGATCCATCTCTTCTTGGTTACCACTTCTAACGAAGAATTTACCCCTACCAAGCTGCTCTAGTGCACGACGCAACTCTGGTTGGAAGATAATAATAATGGCTAGTACCCCCCATAAGAGAACTTGTTCCATCATCCATCCTAAAGTTTGCAAATGAAGGATATCACTTAAAACCTTTACAATCAGAATAATAAATATCCCTTTGACTAATTGGACGGCTTTCGTCCCTTTAACAATCATAATTAATTTATATATAACGAACCAGACAAGGAGAATGTCTACTGTATTCGCTAAAAGCCTTAATAAAGGTAAATCTGTGAAAGATAAATCTAAAAGCGACATTTTCCTTCCTCCAAGTATTTATTTCCACCATTAAAATAGTCGTTTAACCTACTTATTATACCATATTTCTAATGAAATCCAATTTTCTAGTTATGTATACAATCGTGAACGTTATTAAAATATATCCTACATTTTTATTACTACATATGCAAAGATTAAGCGATTTATTAACAAATAATTACATATTTACACTTCTTTGAACAAAGGAAAAAGCCACCGCATTATAGCAGTGACCTATTTTCCCTTACTCTTTTTCATCCTCTTGTGTAACAGTCGAGATTAAACTTTTACTTGTATTTTTAATGTGATACCATAACCATTCAAAAAGCTGGTCTACTTCTTTTATTTCTCCTGTGACGTTACCAGCCGAGGCTAAATATTGCTCACCATTAATGACCGTTGCATCCCCTTCGACTTCACCATTTATTTGCAAGTTTCCATTCTTAACAACAACATCTCCCTTGACCACTTCTCCTTCTGGGACAATGACCGTATCGTTCTCAATCACTAGATTAGATTGCTTGGAAACAGACAATGCACTTTCTTGATTCCAGGCAGATAGAACACTTCCAGACATTAAGATAAGAAAGAGTGATGCTGCAGCAAGCATTGGGTGCTTCCTGAGCCACCTTTGTGCACCTACTTTTTTCTTTTCTTTAGGCAGTCTCGCCATCACATTCTCAGTAAAACCTGCAGGCGCTTGGAAATGTGACGTACTCTGGACAAAGGCAATCGCTCGCTTTAGTTCATGAAAATGCATGCGGCATTCTTCACATTGCTCTATATGTGTTTTGAGTAATTGTTTATGCTCATCTGTTATTTCTTCATCTAAATATTCATGCATATATTCAATAATTTCTTCATTACATTTCACTGAAATCACCTTCTTATACGTAGCGTAATTGCTTTCTTAAAGCTTCTCTTCCCCTATGAATCCTCGTTTTCACAGTGCCTAATGGTAGATCTAAGGTCTCACTGATTTCATTCAAGGATAGTTCTTCAATGTACTTAAGCACGATGACCGATCGATATTTTTCCGGTAGCTTCGAAATTTCCATTTGTATGGTTTCCTGCAACTCCATTTTTTCTACATCTTCTTCAGGTAGTTTCGTACTCGCGGGAATTTGTGAGTACATATTTAAACCGTCTGTTCCTGCTACTTCCGCGTCCAAATAATAGTCAGGCTTTTTCTTCCTGATCCGGTCAATACATAGGTTTGTTGCAATGCGATATAACCATGTTGAGAACTTTAAGTTCGTATTGAAGCTTTGTATATTTACATATGCTCGTAAGAAAGCTTCTTGTGCAATATCTTCAGACTCATGTTGATTACCCAACATTCGATAACAGATATGATATACTCTGTCTTTGTATATTTCTACTATTTCAGCGTAAGCATCTTGATCTCCTTTTAATACTTGTTTAATTCTTTTCTTCACCAACAATTCCATCTATTTACCCCCGCTCTATGCGGCTTATCGATAATCATTTACGAATCGATAGCAAAAAGGTTTCACATATTTTTTATTAGGTTCCTTTTCCTCCATAAGTACTTTGGTTATATAAGAGTTATCACATAATATTTTAACAAATTTTAACTAAAGTAGTTTAATTAATTTTCATACTGGGTATAAAGGATTTAAAACCAGTGTGTTGACGAAGGAAAAAAGACCTTCCCTTCAATATTTTTGCTCCAACGAACAAGAGACCATACATTTAAAAATTGTCTACGTGCTGGAATAAAATTTTCAAATGGAAAGGACAATGATCTCATGTATACGGAGGAACTATTAAAAGATATTGAAATACACAGAGCTAAAATGGTTGAACTTGCTTCTATTTCTTCATTTTCAAACCACCAAGTTCTTAAAGCGAGCATTGAATTGGACAACCTAATTAATAGATACTATACATTAACATTAAAAAAAGAAGCTTGAGCATCGACTCAAGCTTCTTTCACTTTATAGTAATTTTTCACCGAATAGCGAGCCCATTAAGGCCACCGCTGCATCAGCTGTTTTATTTCTTTCATCTAATATTGGATTAACCTCAACAAATTCGGCCGAAGTAATCATTTGGGATTCTGCCAGTATTTCCATAGCAAGGTGGCTCTCTCGATAACTTATCCCCCCCATAACTGGTGTACCCACACCAGGTGCATCAGATGGATCAAGACCATCTAAATCTAACGAAAGGTGAACACCATCTGTTCGGTCTTGTAAATAACTAATCGTCTCTTCCATTACCCTCGGCATCCCTAAGCGATCAATTTCATGCATCGTAAAGACTTTTATTCCCTTGGCTTTAATCAAATCCCTTTCGCCTTGGTCTAAAGACCTTGCTCCTATAATCACAACATTTTCAGGCTTCAACTTCTTATGGACTCCTCCTACCTCTAATAACAATGGATGCCCATATCCTAGAGCGACTGCTAAGGACATCCCATGAATATTACCGGATGGCGAAGTTTCTGCTGTATTTAAGTCCCCGTGTGCATCGTACCAAATCACACCTAAGTTATGATAATGCTGTAATAAACCAGCTAACGTACCAATAGCGATACTATGATCCCCTCCTAAAACAAGAGGAAATGCTCCTTTTTTTACTACCCCATTAACTTGATCTGCTAAGATTTTAGTCTTTTCTGCAATTAAGTCCAAGTTTCTTAAACCTGTTTCCTTATCTATTTGTTCAGTCGACCTACCTATTTCAATATCACCTAAATCATCAACTTGGTGATTAAGTTCTTGTAATCTATTTTCAATGCCCGCATATCGGATGGCACTTGGCCCCATGTCTACCCCTCTTCGTAATTGTCCCAAGTCCATCGGCATACCAATAATTGAAATGTTTTTCATTTAGTTGCTCCCCCTACTAAAGAATGAATTCTCTCTCTATTGTAAACGGTTACATTCTAATGGTTCAACTGTGCAAAATTTTGTATATCTATACAAAAAAAGGGCATTTATTATTGCTCTGGGTCAATTACTGTGGGCAGGATAGCAGAACACAAACGGAAAATGATATATTTCTAAACACAGATTGAATTACAAATCACCAAAAATAGATGCGCTTCCTCTGCTTACTTAGTTAAGTCAGCTTAAAGGATTGTACAAAGAAAGGCCCTGTGATATCTCATACAAGAAGTATGTGGGTAATTTCCTTATGTTTAATCTCATGGGAAAAATACAAGATAACAAATAAAAATCCTTAAACATAAAATGTTTAAGGATTAAGTGAGCCATGAAGGACTCGAACCTTCGACCCTCTGATTAAAAGTCAGATGCTCTACCAACTGAGCTAATGGCTCGAAAATGGCTGGGCTAGCAGGGATCGAACCTGCGAATGACGGAATCAAAATCCGTTGCCTTACCGCTTGGCTATAGCCCATCGTATGTAAAAAAACAAAATAAAAAGGACTAATTATATTATGTCCGCTTTTTGGATTTTCATTCAAATAAAATTGAAATGGTGGAGGGGGGCAGATTCGAACTGCCGAACCCGAAGGAGCGGATTTACAGTCCGCCGCGTTTAGCCACTTCGCTACCCCTCCGACATAAATATATTAAAATGGTGCCGGCCAGAGGACTTGAACCCCCAACCTACTGATTACAAGTCAGTTGCTCTACCAATTGAGCTAGGCCGGCCCATCTATAGTAAATTGAAATGGTGGAGGATGACGGGATCGAACCGCCGACCCTCTGCTTGTAAGGCAGATGCTCTCCCAGCTGAGCTAATCCTCCAAAATGGTGACCCCTACGGGATTCGAACCCGTGTTACCGCCGTGAAAGGGCGGTGTCTTAACCGCTTGACCAAGGGGCCAAAAATATTTAAAGTTCTTACCAGAGCTTCCAACCGGGCTCGAACCGGTGACCTCTTCCTTACCATGGAAGTGCTCTACCTGCTGAGCTATGGAAGCATCAGCTAAATATCTTTGATTTTGTTTAAAATGGCTCCGCAGGTAGGATTCGAACCTACGACCGTTCGGTTAACAGCCGAATGCTCTACCACTGAGCTACTGCGGAATAATATGTTAATATGTATGCCCGGCAACGTCCTACTCTCACAAGGGGACAGCCCCTAACTACCATCGGCGCTGAGAAGCTTAACTTCCGTGTTCGGTATGGGAACGGGTGTGACCTTCTCGCTATCGCCACCGGACTTTTTAAAGACATTTATTATTATAACGTCTTTTATGAAAATTTCAAGAGAAATTTTAAATCATTCTCTGAAAACTAGGTAATGTTGAAGAAGATTGTTTTGAGTAATCGCCTATGCGTTGCTGACGCGACTACTTACGTAGTGCTGTCTAGCTGCGGCGCCTGAACAAGGCGCTTTCGCTTTTCGTTTTTGGTTAAGTCCTCGATCGATTAGTATTAGTCAGCTACATGTGTCGCCACACTTCCACCTCTAACCTATCAACCTGATCATCTTTCAGGGATCTTACTAGCTTGCGCTATGGGAAATCTCATCTCGAGGGGGGCTTCATGCTTAGATGCTTTCAGCACTTATCCCTTCCGCACATAGCTACCCAGCGATGCCTTTGGCAAGACAACTGGTACACCAGCGGTGCGTCCATCCCGGTCCTCTCGTACTAAGGACAGCTCCTCTCAAATTTCCTGCGCCCACGACGGATAGGGACCGAACTGTCTCACGACGTTCTGAACCCAGCTCGCGTACCGCTTTAATGGGCGAACAGCCCAACCCTTGGGACCGACTACAGCCCCAGGATGCGATGAGCCGACATCGAGGTGCCAAACCTCCCCGTCGATGTGGACTCTTGGGGGAGATAAGCCTGTTATCCCCGGGGTAGCTTTTATCCGTTGAGCGATGGCCCTTCCATGCGGAACCACCGGATCACTAAGCCCGACTTTCGTCCCTGCTCGACTTGTAGGTCTCGCAGTCAAGCTCCCTTGTGCCTTTACACTCTACGAATGATTTCCAACCATTCTGAGGGAACCTTTGGGCGCCTCCGTTACTCTTTAGGAGGCGACCGCCCCAGTCAAACTGCCCACCTGACACTGTCTCCCATCCCGATAAGGGATGTGGGTTAGAATTTCAATACAGCCAGGGTAGTATCCCACCGACGCCTCCACCGAAGCTAGCGCTCCGGCTTCTAAGGCTCCTACCTATCCTGTACAAGCTGTACCAAAATTCAATATCAGGCTACAGTAAAGCTCCACGGGGTCTTTCCGTCCTGTCGCGGGTAACCTGCATCTTCACAGGTACTATAATTTCACCGAGTCTCTCGTTGAGACAGTGCCCAGATCGTTACGCCTTTCGTGCGGGTCGGAACTTACCCGACAAGGAATTTCGCTACCTTAGGACCGTTATAGTTACGGCCGCCGTTTACTGGGGCTTCGATTCAAAGCTTCGCGTGAGCTAACCTCTCCTCTTAACCTTCCAGCACCGGGCAGGCGTCAGCCCCTATACTTCGCCTTGCGGCTTCGCAGAGACCTGTGTTTTTGCTAAACAGTCGCCTGGGCCTATTCACTGCGGCTCATCAAGGCTTTAACACCCTAATGAGCACCCCTTCTCCCGAAGTTACGGGGTCATTTTGCCGAGTTCCTTAACGAGAGTTCTCTCGCTCACCTTAGGATTCTCTCCTCGCCTACCTGTGTCGGTTTGCGGTACGGGCACCTTATTCCTCGCTAGAGGCTTTTCTTGGCAGTGTGGAATCAAGAACTTCGGTACTAAATTTCCCTCGCTATCACAGCTCAAGGTATGTGACCATGGGATTTGCCTCATGGTCCCTCTAACTGCTTAGACGCACATCCAATAGTGCGCTTACCCTATCCTCCTGCGTCCCCCCATCACTCAAACAGAATACGGTGGTACAGGAATATCAACCTGTTGTCCATCGCCTACGCTTTTCAGCCTCGGCTTAGGTCCCGACTAACCCTGAGCGGACGAGCCTTCCTCAGGAAACCTTAGGCATTCGGTGGATGGGATTCTCACCCATCTTTCGCTACTCATACCGGCATTCTCACTTCTAAGCGCTCCACCAGTCCTTACGGTCTAGCTTCAACGCCCTTAGAACGCTCTCCTACCACTGAACATCAACGATGTTCAATCCACAGCTTCGGTGATACGTTTAGCCCCGGTACATTTTCGGCGCGGAGTCACTCGACCAGTGAGCTATTACGCACTCTTTAAATGGTGGCTGCTTCTAAGCCAACATCCTGGTTGTCTAAGCAACTCCACATCCTTTTCCACTTAACGTATACTTTGGGACCTTAGCTGGTGGTCTGGGCTGTTTCCCTCTTGACTACGGATCTTATCACTCGCAGTCTGACTCCCATGGATAAATCTTTGGCATTCGGAGTTTGTCTGAATTCGGTAACCCGATGAGGGCCCCTAGTCCAAACAGTGCTCTACCTCCAAGATTCTTACGCATGAGGCTAGCCCTAAAGCTATTTCGGAGAGAACCAGCTATCTCCAAGTTCGATTGGAATTTCTCCGCTACCCACACCTCATCCCCGCACTTTTCAACGTACGTGGGTTCGGGCCTCCATCCAGTGTTACCTGGACTTCACCCTGGACATGGGTAGATCACCTGGTTTCGGGTCTACGACCACATACTAAATTCGCCCTATTCAGACTCGCTTTCGCTACGGCTCCGTCTGTCCAACTTAACCTCGCATGTAATCGTAACTCGCCGGTTCATTCTACAAAAGGCACGCTATCACCCATTAACGGGCTCTAACTACTTGTAGGCACACGGTTTCAGGATCTCTTTCACTCCCCTTCCGGGGTGCTTTTCACCTTTCCCTCACGGTACTGGTTCACTATCGGTCACTAGGGAGTATTTAGCCTTGGGAGATGGTCCTCCCTGCTTCCGACGGGATTTCTCGTGTCCCGCCGTACTCAGGATCCACTCTGGAGGGAACGAAGTTTCAACTACAGGGCTTTTACCTCCTATGGCGGGCCTTTCCAGACCTCTTCGTCTATCTCGTTCCTTTGTAACTCCGTATAGAATGTCCTACAACCCCAAGAGGCAAGCCTCTTGGTTTGGGCTAATCCCGTTTCGCTCGCCGCTACTCAGGGAATCGCGTTTGCTTTCTCTTCCTCCGGGTACTTAGATGTTTCAGTTCCCCGGGTCTGCCTTCCATACCCTATGTATTCAGGTATGGATCCTATCCCATAACGGATAGGGGGTTTCCCCATTCGGAAATCTCCGGATCAAAGCTTACTTACAGCTCCCCGAAGCATATCGGTGTTAGTCCCGTCCTTCATCGGCTCCTAGTGCCAAGGCATTCACCGTGCGCCCTTATTAACTTAACCATTGTTCGGCTTGCGATAAGCTACGCATTTCGGCGTCAGCTCACTCGTCAACATCCTCATGTGCACAAGACGCACACTCCGGTGTTTCCTCGCTCGCTTCCTTGAACTGCTTGCTTCTCACAACCCTCACGGTTGTATGTTTTTAAAAAAAGTTTAGTATCTCTACTCTATTACTATTATATAGAGAGAAAATAACTAAGGTGGCGATTACTCGGTAATCTTCTTCATTACATTATCTAGTTTTCAAAGAACGATTGAATTGAGAGATTATACTCTCAAAACTGAACGAACAGTCTAACATCAAGTTAATTCCGTATATTCCTTAGAAAGGAGGTGATCCAGCCGCACCTTCCGATACGGCTACCTTGTTACGACTTCACCCCAATCATCTGTCCCACCTTAGGCGGCTGGCTCCAAAAGGTTACCCCACCGACTTCGGGTGTTACAAACTCTCGTGGTGTGACGGGCGGTGTGTACAAGGCCCGGGAACGTATTCACCGCGGCATGCTGATCCGCGATTACTAGCGATTCCGGCTTCATGTAGGCGAGTTGCAGCCTACAATCCGAACTGAGAATGGTTTTATGGGATTGGCTAAACCTCGCGGTCTTGCAGCCCTTTGTACCATCCATTGTAGCACGTGTGTAGCCCAGGTCATAAGGGGCATGATGATTTGACGTCATCCCCACCTTCCTCCGGTTTGTCACCGGCAGTCACCTTAGAGTGCCCAACTAAATGCTGGCAACTAAGATCAAGGGTTGCGCTCGTTGCGGGACTTAACCCAACATCTCACGACACGAGCTGACGACAACCATGCACCACCTGTCACTCTGTCCCCCGAAGGGGAAAGTCCTATCTCTAGGATTGTCAGAGGATGTCAAGACCTGGTAAGGTTCTTCGCGTTGCTTCGAATTAAACCACATGCTCCACCGCTTGTGCGGGCCCCCGTCAATTCCTTTGAGTTTCAACCTTGCGGTCGTACTCCCCAGGCGGAGTGCTTAATGCGTTTGCTGCAGCACTAAAGGGCGGAAACCCTCTAACACTTAGCACTCATCGTTTACGGCGTGGACTACCAGGGTATCTAATCCTGTTTGCTCCCCACGCTTTCGCGCCTCAGCGTCAGTTACAGACCAGAAAGTCGCCTTCGCCACTGGTGTTCCTCCAAATCTCTACGCATTTCACCGCTACACTTGGAATTCCACTTTCCTCTTCTGCACTCAAGTTCCCCAGTTTCCAATGACCCTCCACGGTTGAGCCGTGGGCTTTCACATCAGACTTAAGGAACCGCCTGCGCGCGCTTTACGCCCAATAATTCCGGACAACGCTTGCCACCTACGTATTACCGCGGCTGCTGGCACGTAGTTAGCCGTGGCTTTCTGGTTAGGTACCGTCAAGGTACCGGCAGTTACTCCGATACTTGTTCTTCCCTAACAACAGAGTTTTACGATCCGAAAACCTTCATCACTCACGCGGCGTTGCTCCGTCAGACTTTCGTCCATTGCGGAAGATTCCCTACTGCTGCCTCCCGTAGGAGTCTGGGCCGTGTCTCAGTCCCAGTGTGGCCGATCACCCTCTCAGGTCGGCTACGCATCGTCGCCTTGGTGAGCCGTTACCTCACCAACTAGCTAATGCGCCGCGGGCCCATCTGTAAGTGATAGCAGAACCATCTTTCAATCTAATTATATGTATAAATAGATATTATCCGGTATTAGCCCCGGTTTCCCGGAGTTATCCCAGTCTTACAGGCAGGTTGCCCACGTGTTACTCACCCGTCCGCCGCTAATCTTTGGGAGCAAGCTCCCTCAGATTCGCTCGACTTGCATGTATTAGGCACGCCGCCAGCGTTCGTCCTGAGCCAGGATCAAACTCTCCAATAAAGTGTTTGATTAGCTCATTTGCACCTATGGTGCTTTGTTGCTGATAAATCAGCTTTTTTAGAATTACGCTTGACGTTTTATGTTCGTTCAGTTTTCAAAGAACAATCTCGTTCGCTTCAGAAGCGACTTTATTAATTTAACATTTAAGCTCGTTTTTGTCAACAACTTTTTTGTTTTTTTATTAAAAACTTTTTTAATAGTTGATGTCACTAACGACTGCTTTAATATAATAACACCATATCTTTCAAAACGTCAATGACTTTTTTTTATTTTTTTATTCTTTTTTTCATTTAATTTATAATGAGCATATTCATCTGCTGGAACAACCCTTTTGAATAAGCTTAAAAGTATCTCATACTTCTCTTTCATTGCAACTTTAACAACATCTGCAATTCGCTCATCTTCTAAATCGAACAATATTTCATCCATCTCTCTCTTTAATAAGTATTCAATTTCTTGTTGCTCTTTTCCATTTAGTAATAACCCGATCAACGATTGTTCCACCCTCTCTTTGACAAGCTATCACTATATTACCCATCCCCACTCATTTTATAATGATAAATTCATCATGTTTTTAATTTTTTTGCATAGATATAGGACAAGGATGTATTTGGGACGAGGTGAATAAGAATGAAGTTCTTTTATGTATTTCATGCAAAGAGATTAAAACAAATGACTTTAATTTTGGTAGCTGCATTTTTTACAGCAATGTTTATGTTTATGGAAACAACGATTCATTTACCTGTTTTTTCTACAAAAGACGCACCGAAGGCATTATATAAAGGGGAGAAAGGAGTAGCTCTCACTTTTAATATTGGTTGGGGAGATGAAAAGGCGGAGCCTATTTTAGATTTATTAAAGAAAGAAAAAGTCACTTCTGCTACATTTTTCTTATCAGGCTCATGGGCTGAGAGCCACCCTGATATTGTCGAACGTATTGCTAAATCTGGATATGAAATCGGTATACTGGGTTATAATTACGAAGACTATACAGAGCTAGAAGAAGATAAAATCAGACAAGATTTAGCTAGAGCACAAACCGCGTTTGCTAAGTTAAATATTAAGGATATTAAATATGTTAGACCACCTACTGGTCACTTTGACAAAAAGACCTTAGCAGCAGCAAAACAATTAGGCTATACAGTTGTGCATTGGAGTTTAGATTCTAAAGACTGGACAAATCCAGGTACAGATAAAATTATTCAAAAAGTACTCGAAGCTGAAAATGGAGAAATCGTATTGATGCATGCATCTGATTCAGTGAAACAAACATCCAAAGCATTGCCTTCTATCATAAATGGGTTCAAAAAGGAACAGATTGAGTTAGTTACTATTTCAGAAATGATGGCCAATGCCAATGCAACGGCAGAAGAAATTAATTAAACAACAAAAAGTCGCCTGGTTAAACAGACGACTTTTTTGCTTCCAATCTTTCTCTTTGACGGGCAGATTCTGCATTATATTTTGGTAACACGAGTAATTGATAAGCATTACAAATGATTAAAGGTAGAACCATTAACCATAACCAACTTTCTTCGTTTACTCTTAATACCGGCACCCATTCAATCGTTGTCACGACCACCATAAAAAACAACGCTGGTACAAAAGCATGTTTATTCGTAGTGGATACTTTCAAGGCCGCAATTACTACACCGGCTATTAAAACAAAACCTGCAAGTCCTAAATAAGGAAGAATACTATCTCCTGCATCCGCAAAAGCTTTATAACGGAAGTACACTAAATCAAATAGCACAAATAAAACCAACACAATTTGCACAGCATTCCATAATTGATGAGACTTAAAAATACCCAACCCAAAACGATGCACTGTTAAATATGCGAAAAATCCCATTTGACTAATAATACTAAAAATTAAACCGACACCGAATAACCAAAAAAGAACAGATAGTATTTCCAACGCATCAAAATTGGTAAATAAATGAGAAAATTCATCCCAACGCACGACAAAACCAATAACCCCTGTTGCAACGCCACCGACAAGTAATGTGGTTATAAAAAATTTGATCCAAGCACGGCTAGTCAATTCCTTTTCCCCCATAACGTTATTATCACTTAATGATTGTACCAAATCTTTACTTGAAAAATCTAGGCAATCCGCAATTTACGCATAATATTGACAGATTTTCTTCATTCTATTAGTACGGGATATTTATTTTAGGAGGCAGTTTAACATGAAAAAAAGCCTTTTTATTATTCCATTGCTCCTCATTCTAACCTTAACAGCATGTTCGCAATCAGGTAGTGAGCACATGGACTATGATCAAACAAAGAAAATGATTGTAGATATACTAAAAACGGATGACGGAAAACAAGCATTACAAGACTTAATGGCTGATGAAAAAATAAAACAACAACTAGTAATGGACCAAAATATGGTGACAGAAACAATCGAGAGTACACTGACATCTGAAAAAGGCACAGAGTTTTGGAAAAAGTCATTTGAAGACCCAGCGTTTGCTGAAACAATGGCTAAAAGCATGAAGTCAGAGAATGAGGAGTTACTCAAGGACTTAATGAAGGATCCAGATTATCAAAAAATGATGATGGACATTCTAAAGGATCCTGAAATGGAGAAAAAATTAACAGAAGTGATGAAAAGTCAAGAATTTAGGGCGCATTTGCAAACAGTCATTACTGAAACCTTTGAAAGCCCGCTCTTTAAGGCAAAATTACAGGACGTTCTTATGAAGGCAGCCGAAGAATCACAATCAGGTAAAGAAGGTAAAGAAGGTAAAGAAGGTGGCGGCAGTAGTAGCGAAGGTGGTGGCGGTGAACAAGGTGGTGAAGGTGGCGGTGAAGGAGAAAGCGGCCAAGAAGGTTCTGGAGAAGAATAAAAATATAAAAAAGCATTTGGATTTAACATCCAAATGCTTTCTTATTATGCTTTTTTAATTACTTGTTGTGCAATTTCTGTATAGATTTTTCCTAAACGATGATCTGCGTCGTAAATAGATGGTGCGAAATCTTCTTCGCTCCAATCAGGCTGCTGTAGTGGTAATTGACCAATTACCTCTGTTCTTAGTTCTTCTGCAAGTTTTTCTCCGCCACCATGACCGAAGACATACTCTTTTTCACCTGTAACTTTACTTTCAAAGAAAGCCATGTTTTCAATTACGCCTAAGATTTCATGTTCAGTACGAATAGCCATCGCACCAGCACGTGCAGCAACAAAAGCTGCCGTAGGGTGAGGAGTAGTTACGATGATTTCCTTACATGATGGAAGCATTGTATGAACATCTAGCGCCACATCACCTGTTCCTGGTGGTAAATCTAATAGAAGATAATCAAGATCTCCCCACTCTACTTCATTAAAGAAGCTATTGAGCATTTTACCAAGCATTGGCCCTCTCCAAATAATTGGTGCATTATCTTCTACAAAGAAGCCCATAGAAATAACCTTAACACCAAAACGTTCTACAGGAATTATGCGCTCACCTCTTACTACAGGACGCTTCATAATACCCATCATATCAGGGACACTGAACCCATAAATATCTGCATCTACTAGACCGACTTTCTTTCCTTGCCTAGCAAGAGCGACAGCCATATTGACAGATACTGTTGATTTCCCAACGCCACCTTTACCACTAGCAATAGCAATAAATTTCGTTTTACTATTCGGTGATAGTAGACCCTTATCTTCTTCAGGCATTGCTTGTCTATGTTTTTCTAGTGTTTCAGCCGGTAGTTCATTAAAACGGATACCCACGGATTCTGCACCAGCTGCTTTAATTCGATTCACAATCTCAGTTTGCAATTGCAATTGTTCAGCTGTTGCAGTCTTGGCGATCAATATTTTTACACTGACATGAGCCTTCTCCTCTTTTACTTTAATCTCTTCAATCGCTTGAAGTTCCCCGAGTGTTTTATGTAAAAAAGGTTCTTGTAAGCCCTCAATGGCTTCTCTTACTTTTTGTTCATTAATCATCTATCCTACACCCCTTTAAAATCGTTTCTTCATTAGAATAACTCTAATTGTCATTCTAACACATATTAGAATATCAGTCTTTATACAATGCCTAAAATATCTTAAAGATCTATTTGTATAAATGTTTATATTTTCCACGAAGGGATTTTTAGAAAATAAAAACACGAACAAATCTTTTGTCCGCGTTTAATCTTCAATCACAATCTCTTTCTCATTAGAGTAATGGCGCATTATGCCATTGTAAATGGAGGCTGCTATTTTATTTTGATAATCGTCGCTTTGTAGTAAGGTCCGCTCGTTCTGATTAGATAGGAAGCCTACTTCTACAAGGACACCTGGTTTTTTTGAATGATCAAGAATATAGACATTTTCTAATTCCTTCGCCCGTCTTGTCGTATTTTCTAAATTAGCGATGAGTTCATCTTGGATAAATTTAGCCGCTCGTGCATTTCCATCTATATGAGAAGCAAAAAAGGTTTGTGCTCCTCTCCATTTAGGAGAAGGGATTGAATTCAAATGTACACTCACGTAAAAATCAGCATCACTATGGTTAATCATATTTAAGCGCTTTTTCAAATCCTCTACTTTTCGCCTACTATAGCCTTTAGTATCTTCTGCAGCTAAGTCCTTATCATCTTCGCGTGTCATCATCACCACGGCTCCTTGTTCTTGAAGGTAATCACGCAGCTTCAAAGAAACTTCTAGGGCAATATCTTTCTCTAACACATTTCCATTATCTGCTCCACCATCCGGACCGCCATGACCAGGGTCAAGAAGGATAACCTTTCCGGATAAAGGAAGATTCCAAGCGTTCCAGGAATCATCTTCAGAAAAGTCATATTGCAAAATAAAGAATAAAATAGCCAGTCCAGTTATAAAACCAATTACTTTTAATTTCTTCTTCACCGATTACCACTCCCCGCTCGTCCTCAAAATATATATATGGGACAAGGAGAATGATTAGAACGATTTAATGCAGTCTTAATTTATGCCTTTTTCGACCATTTTCAAACCCTTCCATCCACCAACTATAGATATACTGTTCACAACTGTAGAATAGGGATTCACTATAAACCCCTTCTTCATTTTGCGCCCAATATAAGAAAAAATGATACAGAGTATTCGTAAAATGCGTAAGTTCCCCTTTACATCTATGTTGAACAGTAGTAGCCGTCTCACCGCTAGTACCAAAATGACTATAATGTGCGCCTAAAAGATACGCTTCGATTGCCATATCATAGCAAGCTTCCTCTATTCCCGCATGGTTCATTAAACCTGTTAATAAACGAGATGAACCGAATAAGTGCTTGACTTGTTCTTTCAGATCCTTTACTGAGATCTCCTTTAGCACTGATTTTTCATATTTTAACTGCTTCTCCCGCCGCTTATCTTCAAATGTAGTAATAAGTGTCACTTGTTTTCACCTCTATCTCTATTCTTTAACTTCCTGTATAGAGGCATACAAAAAGCAGCGGTGATTTCCGCTGCCAATTTTTCCACTATATTAATGTGCTACTTTTTCTAACTCTTCTCTAATTTCCTTCGAACGTGCAGCAGCTTGTTGAACAGCTTCGGAAATAGCTTCTCCGCCGTGATGAGCTTTTAGTGCTTCGACACCCGAATGAGTTGTACCATTAGGTGAGGTCACTCTCTCACGTAAAACAATCGGTGCTTCGCCTTTTTCTAAAACCATTTTTGCTGCTCCATATATCGTTTGAGCAATAATTTTCCGTGCTTTTTTGGCCTCTAATCCTTGTTCTACACCCACCTTCTCCATCTCTTCCATTAGATAGTAGAAATAGGCAGGGCCACTTCCTGCAAGACCTGTGAAAACATCCATCTGCTCTTCTTCAATGATAAATACTTCTCCCATACAAGCAAGTAAATCTTTCACATCTCTCTCATGTCGCTTCTGTGTATAAGAACCGAGAGACATCGCTGTAGCCGATTCTTGAATCATGCTAGATGTATTTGGCATCACCCGAATAACTTGCTGCTCATCATTTAGCTTCTCTTCCATATATGAAGTAGAAATACCTGCTAATACAGAAACAACCACTTGATCAGGTCTGATTTTATCTTTTAAGAAGGCAAGGGCTTCTTCTGCGCCATAAGGTTTCATTGCCATAATAAAATAATCAACTTCTTCATACGGTAGATCCTTTTGTAGCATCGTATGAACACCGTATCTTTCCTTTATTTCTGTCAACCGATCCCCATTGAATTTATTCGTTACATAAATTTGCTGTGCTGGTACCTTCTCCGCATGAATCATTCCTGAAATCATTGATTCCGCCATTGAACCTGCACCAAAAAAAGCCACTGTCTTATTCTCTAACATTTACACAAACACTCCTTAAAAGTTGTGTCTTCGTTTCCGTACTTTTTTCAACGTTATCTATCTTAACATGTCACTATTTAGAATCAAGGGTTAACGATTAAGTCATAAGCATATGAGCGAGATAGTGAAAGAAAGCGTTACCATTCAAATCCTGATGTCCTCTAACCTCGCTCAACGGTCTGTATGCAGGCTCAATCTTGAATATCGTGTTTTCATCTTTGTTGTAAAGTAAGGACAACCATCTGCACATACTTCAATAGTAGCTTCATGTTAAATTATTCTTTTATTCTGGGACACAAAGCAACAAATAATGGAAAAGACGAAGTAAAACGGATGAGGAGAACTATTCAGATTTTATGACGATGATAGGTATAAGCCACATCATCCGAAAAGAACTGCTAAACATTTACGCTTCCACTAAGGAACGTCACAAATCTGTTTTGCGCTACTTATCCCTTTGCTTTCCCTTGTAACTATTGTACCCCTTCACATTTTCAAACAGAGCGACTTGCCTAATTACCAACCTCGTAAAAAGATCTGCCCCCACTCCCTTTAAATTATCGCCACCAACAATCACTGTTCTGTAAATTAAATCACCGAAAAAATTTGATGTACATCATCAAAAAAAGCTTTTCGCCACGATAAGTGACAAAAAGCTCTATATTAATCAACTAATCGACTAGAACGAGATTTCTCCGCTGTCTTCTTTAACCAAGGCGTTAATGGTTTTTTTAGTACAAGCCCTAAGATTAAAGAGGCTACGAAAAAGAGAAATAAGTATAGAAAACTCATCCAGACGACATGAGGGACAATGCCTCCAACTGCTTCTCTCAGAATATTAATCGCATGTGTAAATGGTAAGAATGGATTAATCGCTTGGAAAAATGCTGGTGCAACTTGAATCGGGAAAGTACCGCCTGCACCTGATAACTGCAATACCATGAGTATAATCGCTAACGCCTTACCAATATTGCCAAAGATTGAGACAATCGTATAGACCATTGTCATAAACATCATCGCAATAATGACAGTAAATATCACAAACCAAACCGGATTTGCTGCGTAAGTTCCAAGAATTAGAAGATCACCAACACTAACAATTAACCCTTGTAGAAAGCCAACGATTAAAAATAGGACAAGCCTGCCAAGGTAAACATGACGAATAGAATACTCCTCTTTCATATCTTTTGGGTGGACATCTGTTTTTAATAAGTTCGCTAATAACAGTGCACCTACCCATAAACATAACACAGTATAAAAGGGTGTATTCGCTGAACCGTAATTTGGGATTGGATATAATTGATCCTCAACAAGCTTTACCGGCTCTTTAAAGAATTCACTTTCTTTTTGGATATCATTTTTTAATAACGCAATGATTTCTCCCAAATCATTATTTGCCTTAAAATCTCGAATATCATCGGCTGCTTTATGGACCGAATCTTCAAGCGCAGGAAGATTCCCTTGAATGAACGCGGTAACTTCAGAAAGTCCTTTTTCCACCTCAGGAAGGTTTTCATTCACTAAGCCCGCTATTCGCGAGAATTCTGACTCAATTTTAGGGAGGTCATTACGGACAAAGTTACTTGCTTGATGAACTTTTTCTTCCACACCTGGAAGGTCATTTCGTATAAAGTCGCTTGCCTTATGAACGGCATCAACTGCTTTCGGTAAATCCGTCTCAATCTTGGCAACAATCTCACCTATGCTCTCCTCGATTGCCGGTAAGTCAGCAATGATTTGATTGAGCTGTGCTTCACCTGTCTCAGCAATTCCTTCTGCATTTGTTAGCACTTCTTCTATATTCGGCATTTCTTGTTGAATTTTCTCTAAATCGCCCGCAGCTTTTTGTGCTGTATCATTCAATTGTTGCATGGCATTTAAGATCTCTTGCTTTCCACCATTGTTCATAAAACCAACAAGTCTTCCCGCTTGAGCAGCGGTATCTTGAGCCTGTTTCCTAAGTACTTGGATTTGCTCTTTTGATAACTCACCTGAGCCCGCTTGCGCTAGGGAATCATTAAGTGCTGTTAACTGCTGTGATAATTGTGTTAATGAATCAATCACCGTTGTAAATTGACCGTTTTGATTTAACGCCGTAAACATATCAATCGCATGATTAACTGATGTAATATTTGTTTGCAATTGTTGCTGTAAATCTTTAATCGATTGATTGACCGAATTGTTCATTTGGTCATTTTCGAGTTGTTTAAGTACTTGGTCAATGGAATTGGCCGTATTTTCAATGATAACTGCATTTTGAGTAATAACATCTAATATGGGCTCAATTGCCCCTTCATTTGCTGATAAAAAGCTATTTAGACTTTTAACATATTCTTCAGCATCAGCTGCCATTTGATTGGCTTTCGGTAAAGCTTCCTGCACACGATCAATCACCTCTTGCGCTGTTTGAACACCTTTTAACGCTCGATTTAACTGATCTGATACTTCTCCAAACTGCTGACTTGCTTCTGTTAATCGCTCTGCTGCCTCTTCAATTTCTGGTAACCGCTCTTCTAATGTCAATACTTGATCACCTAATTGATTGATGAGCGGAAGCTTTTCTTCTAATGTGAGTATGTGCTGTGCTCCTTGATTTAATTCAGGAAATTTCTCTTCCAGGGCAATTACTTTTGTGATTGTTTCCTTCATCTCTGGCCAGTCTTCATTTAACGTGACAATCTTTTCACCTAGTTCATTTAACTCCGGAAAACGTTCTTCTAATGCAAATATATTATTCTCCACTTTAAGAATGGTCGGTAGTTCTTCCTCTAACTTAATACCGATATTGTTAAATTCCGTGAATAGGGCTTTTGATGCTTCGGCTAAGAAATTCTCACTAATCTGTTCAACTAATGCGGAAGCGCCTGCAGATGTCATCTTTGGTGCAATCGCATTTAATTTTTCATTTACCTCATACCTGACTTCCGGTGCCTCTGGTTCACCATCCACCACACTTGTTAATTGTTTCGAAAAATCCTCGTCAATATAGACCGCAGCATAATAATCTCCATCTCTTACTCCTTCTTCAGCTACCTGCCTATTCACAAAGGTCCAACCCATTTGATCATTATCTTTTAATTGATCAACGAGCTCTTGCCCTATATTCATTTCTTTCCCTTCAAGCTCTGTGCCACTATCTTCATTGACAATTGCTACCTTAATTTGACTCGTCTCGCTATATGGATCCCACGATGCAGCAATATTAAACCATGCATACAATGACGGCAAAAAGGCTAAACCGATTAGTAGTAACGCAACTAACGGTACCCTGCGTAAATTCCTAAAATCCTGCCTGACAATGCTGAAAATCTGCTTCAATCTTCCACCTTCCTTATTCATGATGGGCCTTCTAATAACAGAAAACCCCAATTCAATACCTATAAGAATACAACATCCTTTTGGAAGTTTCCATTTAAAAGTCACTGGAAATTTTAAATTACAAATTAATGGTTGCTTATCGAGAAGACGTCGCTTTAAAAAGGGGCAATAATTGGTACATTGTAAACATTTTAAAAGCATATAAAGACTTTTTATCAACGCCAGATGAAAGCATATGGCATTTAAGAAACCACATCATTTACTGTTAGGTTTAAATAAAGCTCCTAACAAGTTAATGATACGATTGAAATTGGATTTAAAAAATAGAGAGTTGGGTTCCTTTTTGTAAATGTCACATCAATCAGTGGTTGGGATAATGATATCAGATGCATCCGAATGATTAGGGTTCTTTACCTTCTATTAGTTTGGATTATTTTATATGGTTTTTATACTCATTTTAAAAGAATAGTGGAATGAACCCTATTAATAAGTAGATATTATCCAATGTTGCATGCTGCAGCAGTAAAATATACACAAGTCGTACCCTTGTCCTATAAACATCACTTACTTTGGACTCTGTTAAGCCACGGAATCCTTCGGCTCATATTTTAAAAAATATATTCAAGGAATAAAGAAAAAGTGGAACTGAATGGACTATATCTATCTAATCGCATATTCGAAAAGTATGCCAATGTAATACAGGCATTTTGGGGAATCTATTTAAAATGAGGAGGGTGGATAGGTCATATCTCGTGTCAATTTACTGGTAAATCACGCTTAACCGCCTTATATTTGCGCTAAGGCGGCTAATTTTTATATCCCATTCTTATTAAATACTTATTGGGATAAATCTTTCTTTATTCTTCATCTTTTACTTTATTAAATATTGCTTCTGGAATCATTTCAAAGCCTTCAATCACTGTGTTCTCTTCCACTTCAATCATTAGACAAAGCTTACCATCCACATGCATTTGACGAACATAGCGCAAATCCTGCGGACAAACAGAAATATCTGCTACTTTTGTTTTGATTTTAATTGACTTAGACGTATACTTTGGCACAATACTGGTTGCTTTCAGCTCATAATTTTCATCGTCAATTACCTTTTTGAAAGCTGATTCTACCTTTTGGCGATCGACATCCTGCACACCGCTAGTCGTTAGAACCTTCTCCACATCGCGATAGTCCAGTTTCGGGGCATCAGGCTCTTCATTCTCTTCCACCACTCGTTGGATTTCATCGAATACATTGGCAAGTATCGACGTATTAATCTGGTTGCCTGCAACATCCTTTACAATTTCCTCAAACACAATCTTATCGTCTTGTGCTGTCATAGCTTCTTCAGCATTTAATACTTCTTCAATGAAATGATAATCCAGCTCATATGCCTTTCCTGCTGAATAGAGTACATGATTCACATCTGCAGCATGATCAGTAAAGCTAGGAAATAGAAATCCGCCAACTGGTACTTTCAAATTGATAACAGGATCAACGACAAAGTGATACTTGAATTCTTTCTCCACATAGTCAAACAGTAGCTCTTTTTTGGGATCTATCGTCTTGTTGATACTGCATAAGATAAAAGGATTGGCATAAACCGCATCTCGGCTGCTTTCTTCGGTCTCTTCGTTACTCCGTTTCGTAGGCTTTAAATATTCACCATGTATAAACGTAACGACAATATCCATTTCGTACTGTTTATCCTTCAACATCTTTTCCACAAGATCCAACATATGCCCTTTCCATTCATCCGTATCATTCGTAAGTATCGCTTGATGAAGTATCAGTTGGCTACTATTCTCTATATTTCGCTGGAATTTCAATTCAAACAACTTCTGATCCAACTGGCCTGTCAGTACTTTTTTGAAGTTGGTTAAGAAAAGTTCCTGCTGTTCTTGTTCAAGCATTTCAAATGGCGTGCTTTGATGGTGATAAACTTCACTAGATTCCTTCATTATATAAACATTAAAAATATCTTTAATCTTTAATAAATCATTATTCATCTTAAATTGTTTTTTAAAGTCAGCTATATCTTTTTTATTCAAAAATGGATTCTCCCTTAATTCATTATGCAAACCATGGATCAATCAACTGAATTTTATCTTTTCATTTTAACATAATTAAATGGGCTAATGGATGACTTAACTCCATAGATTGTTTCCAAACGAATATCAATTAAAATTAGTTTGTGAAAATGTGCACAAGCGGTTATACTAGAACTATAACCCGATTGTGAATCAATGAACATGATGAAGAATTAAAAAGTGGTCCATGAGGAAAATAGTCCGAACAAGCTTGTAATAGCGGAGCCTACTTTTTTGCCACTTTTAATGTTTATCTAAATATTTGACCGAAGCCATATGCGCCTGAGATAGTATGATAATTTCTTTAATCAATTCTTCTTTTGATATCTGGAAGCCTGTATTAATCCAATTGGCTAATAAACCGTAAAATCCATATGCTGTGTATCGCTTAAAGTAATCCATATTAACCGGGAGATCATTAATTGTTTTAAATTCAAACTTCTCCTGATATATCGTAAGTATTGTTTGTGGAAACCTCGTATGCAGTTCGGGAATGGTGTCGACATAATTGATTAAATCATAAAATTCCCGATTGTTATAAATGGATGAGATAATATGAAAATACCTATTATCCAATAGGTTTGTACTAACCTCTCTCTTAAGTTTAAACGGCCTTTCAAAAGATTCCTCTAACGCCGCTAGATTGGTGGACAAGAGGTCATCGGCTAATTCAAATTTATCTTTATAGTGAACATAGAACGTACTTCGATTATACTTTGCATGCTGCACGATATCTTTGACAGAAACAGAATGGAAGCCCTTTTCTTTCGTTAAGGCAATCAGAGCCTGTTGAAGGTGCATCTTCGTCCGATCTCTTCTTGGGGTAGACCAATTGTTTTGCATTCGCTCCTTCTCCTTATGCAACAAAATTTTGCTGGTTTATAGACAATTATACCTAATATGTCTAATGAATACACAATTACAATTTTATTGCTGATTGAACCTATCTATCATCGTATTATAATTTATTTGTAAACACTTTCAATTAAGTGTATTGACACATTCATTATAATAGGGGGAAGAAACATGAGCAAACTACAAGATAAAGTAGCTGTTATTACTGGGGGAGTATCTGGTATTGGTGCTGCAACTGCAAAATTATTTGCTTCAGAAGGGGCAAAATTAGTCCTTGTTGATATGAACGAAGAAAAAGGTGCTAGTTTTGAAGCTGAATTAAAATCACAAGGTGCAGAAGCGGTTTTCCTTAAAGCTGATGTAACAAGTGAAGTAGAAGTTAAAAATATCTTTACTACAGCATTAGATACTTTCGGTAAAGTAGATATTTTATTTAATAATGCGGGAATTGGCGCAGTAAAACCAACTGAAGAGCTAAGCTATGCAGAGTGGAGAAAAACAGTAGAAGTGGACTTAGATGGGGTATTCTTAGTTGCCCAAGCTGCTATTAAAGAATTCTTAAAAACAGGAAGCGGTGTTATTGTCAATACAGCTTCTATGTATGGTTGGGTTGGCTCACCTGGAAGTGCGGCATATAACGCTGCCAAAGCAGGTGTCGTGAACTTAACTCGTTCGCTTGGCTTAGAGTATGCAGCACGCAATATCCGTGTAAATGCGCTTTGCCCAGGATTTATCGATACACCAATTCTTGGAGAAGCAGATAGACAAGGTTTAACTGCTGCTACACCAATGAATCGTTTAGGTAAACCAGAAGAAATGGCAAAAGCAGTATTATTTATGGCTAGCGATGATTCTTCTTTCATGACTGGTAACAGCCTAATTATTGATGGTGGATACACAGCACAATAATTATAAATAAAGTAAGAAACCCATTTTGACTTATGGTCAGAATGGGTTTTTTTATGATGATGCAGGGACAGAAATGACATATTTTCTACTGTAAAACAGCTATGAACAATCAATTTTATCTAGGCAGTTTATTCCCAATAACACTTTTTGATCTCAATTCACTTGAGTCAATGTTTCAAGCACAATCTCGGTTGCTTCTCCAATCAATTGATCATCATATTCGGCTTCTTTTTCCTGCTTATTCGACAATACGGCAATCACAATTGGTTCATCATTAGGCGGCCATACAATCGCGATATCATTTCTTGTACCATAAGATGCGGCACCACTTTTATCACCAACGATCCAATCTGTTGGTACTCCTGATTTAATCAAGGTATCACCAGTTGTATTTCCTTTGAACCACTCCTGAAAAATTTCTCTTTTTTCTTCCGATAATTCATCCGTTAATCCAAGTATTCTTAAATTTGTTGCCAATGCTTTAGGGGTACTAGTATCTCTCGTATCCCCAGGAGTGGCTTCATTTAATTCTGTCTCCAACCGGTCCATCTCTGTCACATCATCACCGATCGCTCTTAGTGCTTCCTCAAGCTGATCTGGTCCACCTAATTCTGCAAACAATAAATTTCCCGCTGTATTATCGCTATACTGCATAGCTGCTTTCGCAATCTCCCTTAATGTCATTCCTTCATCGACATATTTTTCTGTAATCGGTGAATAGGTAACAAGGTCTTCTTTTGTGTACATTCTTTTTTCATCTAAGATTGATATCGGGTTTTCCTTTAATAAAACCGCCCCCGCTAACGCCTTAAATGTCGAGGCATACGCAAACCGTTCGTCTTCTTGATAGGCAACCGTTTCTTCATTACCTGTATCAATAGCGTATACACCTAATTTAGCACCATACTTTTCTTCTAACTGAGCAAACTTGCCAGACGACACATCCTCTGCCTTCACTTCCCCACCATTCACTTCATTTTCTTTAGAACAACCGACGAGTAATAACATAGCAACAAATAAACCAACAATCATTTTTTTCATCCAAAAACCACTCCCTAAAATTTAATACCAGATTACATTTGTAGTCTGATTACATCTGTAGTACAATATTACATATGTAATCCTAATTGTCAAATTTTTTTTTAAAAAAGGAGGTGGGCGAGATCTTTATAAGTTTCTTTCTCAACGGGTTGATCATTTCCACTTTTTCAATCCTTACCATCCTACTTATACGTAATTGGATGAAAAACCAAATAAAAGCACAATCACTTAACCACTTGTGGATATTGCTTTTCCTAACACTGCTCATTCCTTTATGCCCTATACCATTACCTTCTTTGTTTTCCGCACAACCGCAAATTCCGGAATTACAAAAGGAAGGTACAACAGTGGCAATTGAAGAAAACCAAGGTGTAATGACAAACGAATTCATTAAAGATTTCTCTGTTTCGGTTCAAAGGATTGATTTCTCTTTCTTAAATGTACCGCTCATGATTCTATGGCTACTCGGTGTGTTTGTGTTACTATCTTTACTTTTGATTAGCTTTTTCGCACTTAAAAGGTTGAAGGCCCAAACACAACCAGTTGAAGACCCAAATATTAAGGCTCTTTTTCTATCATGTAAAAAAAGACTAGGGATTAAAAGAACTATCGACGTCCGCTATTCAACCGAGACTCACTCACCACTCATTTTTGGCCTTTTTCATAGTGTCGTTGTCATCCCAAAAAAAGAGCAAAGCTGGTTAACCATGACGGACTATGAAAATATCTTTCTACATGAGTTAAGTCATTATAAAAATAAAGATTTACTTACAAACTATGTGATGATTTTCTTCCAGGTCATTTACTGGTTCAACCCGCTCATCTGGATTGCCTCAAAAAGAATGAAAGCCGATAGAGAAATGGCTTGTGATGAGGCAGTTTTACAGTTACTCTACCATGACAAAGCTGTCGTTCGTTATGGGCATACAATGATTAATTTCGCATCTACTATGCAAAGGAAGCTGCCACTAACCGCAGAATTCACAAGTGGCAAACGACAAATGAAAGAACGAATCGAGCGTATTGCTGCTTTTCGTACAAAAAAAGCATACTCATTTAAAAAAACAGTATGCTTCTATACTTTAACTCTCTTTATCTTAATTGCTCAGCTACCTTTCGTATCTGCACTCGAAATCGGAGCAGAAGAGACATATGACTTTCAAAACGAGAGCATCATTGAGCGAAATCTCTCACCTTTCTTTCAAGGGTTTGAAGGAAGTTTCGTCCTTTATGATGAAGCGAAAAATCAATACGTCATTCATAACCGCGAGAATGGCATGAAGCGGATCTCACCTGATTCTACTTATAAAATCTATAGTGCTTTATTTGCATTAGATGCAGGGTACATTATGGAGGAAGCTTCCACCCTTTCGTGGGATGGCAGAAACCAACCTTTTGCGGCTTGGAAACAAGATCACAACTTAACTTCTGCTCTACAAAACTCAGTTAATTGGTATTTCCAACGCTTAGATACGATGGCTGGTGAGGAAGCGTTACAAACAAATCTTCAACGTATACATTATGGCAACACCGATACTTCAGGAGGCGTAAAAGACTTTTGGAATGAATCATCCTTGAAGATTTCACCAGTTGAACAAGTCGAGCTCTTGCAATCTTTTTATCATCATCAATTAGGATTTAAAAAGGAGCATACAGCCAAGGTGCAAGATGCACTATTAATTGAAAGCCACACAGGTTACCGCTTATATGGAAAAACAGGCACAGGAACCATTAATGGTATAAACAAAAACGGTTGGTTTATAGGTTACGTCGAAACAAAGCAAACTACCTACTTCTTTGCCACAAATATTCAAGACGAAGGACAACCAGATGGGCAAAAGGCAATACAAATCACGAGAGATATTTTGAAAGAATTAGGGATTTACGAAAGCAAGGAGGCACAATAAATGGGGGAAACATTACCGAATATCTCAGAATCCGAATGGGCCATCATGAATGTCCTTTGGGATCACTCACCACGAACAGCTAACGATATCATCCAATCTTTACAAAAAAATACTGATTGGAAACCAAAGACCATCAGAACATTGCTCGACCGTCTCGTCCAAAAGTCAGTCGTAGCTGTCGACAAGAGCCAGAAAGTGTACACCTTTTCCCCACTCTACTCCCAAGAAGAGTGCCAAAAGGCAGAAACACAATCATTCATCCAACGCATCTACGGCGGCACACTCAAATCCATGCTCGTCCACTTTATCCAAGACGATAAATTATCAGACAAAGACATCAAAGAACTGCGTTCGATATTGAATGAGAAACCTGAAGGGAAGGAATAGGGAAGTATGAAGACACTAGAAACGCGTCCTACAATTTTGGGGTTTCTGGTGTCTTTTATTTTCAAATACACCATGATAATAAAAGGGTCTGAATGATTATTAGCGCCATAGCAATGTTGAGATTATGGAAAAGGAGAATTACTGTTTTGGAAGCAAAGTGTATTAAGTTCTATGAATTTGGTAATCCCGAAGACGTATTAAAAATTGAATATAAAAGTATCCACACTCCTAAGGATAATGAAGTGCTTGTACGTATGATAGCAAGACCAATGAACCCTTCTGATTTAATTCCCATTAAAGGTGCATATTCTCACCGTATTCCGTTACCTAATATTCCTGGTTATGAGGGCGTAGGTATTGTAGAAGAGGTTGGTCCATTAGTATCTCAAAACCTTATTGGTAAGCGTGTCTTACCTTTACGAGGTGAAGGTACTTGGCAAGAGTTTGTGAAAACAACAGCAGACTTTACCGTGCCGATACCGGATTCTATTGATGACTTTACAGCTGCTCAGATGTATATAAACCCAATAACAGCATGGGTGATATGTGTGGAAGAATTAAAATTAAGGCCAAATGATGTCTTATTGGTAAACGCATGTGGTTCTTCGATTGGGCATATTTTTGCTCAATTATCTAAAGTAATAGGCTTCCGATTAATAGCTGTAACAAGAAATGAGAAATACTCAAAAGATTTACTAAGACTCGGTGCTTCTTATGTTATAAACACCTCTGTCAGCCCATTGCATGAAACAGTGATGGAATTAACCAATGGACTCGGGGCCAAAGCAGCCATTGATTCAATAGGAGGTCCTGCAGGCACTAATTTAGCATTTAGCGTTCACCCAACTGGAACCTTTTTAACTATAGGACTATTATCAGGAATTCAAGTAGACTGGGCACAAATCATAAATAAGGCAAAAGTAAACGCCAAAATATTTCATTTACGACATTGGAATAATAGAGTTTCGATAAGTACTTGGCAAGAAACATTTAATCACCTGATAGCCTTAATCACTAATAAAAAGTTAAAACTCCAGAATGCAGATGCTCAATTCGACTTGATAAAAGTAAAAGAAGCAGTCAATTTTGTAGAGTCTTATCGAAATCGTAAAGGAAAGGTTTTTCTAATCAACTGATAAGTATTGAATCTAAAAAAGGGTCGAATGAACAACAACGTTCATTCGACTCTTTTCATTATGACAATGCACTTGAAGGACTACTTGTATTTTTTATTATTTCTCATATGTTGAATAAGACCCAATATAATCAATACGACAAAGCCACTAATAGATACCAATAAATTGACCTAAAAAGAAGGAAATAGTTATTTGGATAAATAATACTGTCTAGAGTAACCATGTAAAGAGAGGGGCTATAATAAGTGCTTAAAACTAAGAAAGTAATCGTAACAGGAGCGGCTTCTGGAATAGGGAAAGAAATTGTTAAACAATGCTTACATGAGGGAGTTTCAGTAATTGCATGCGATATTAATGAACATTCTTTATATGAATTAAAAGAATCCATGGCTAATCACTATGTTCTACATACATATCAGTTAGATGTAAGTAACTATGAAGAGGTCGCTAAATTCTTTGAACATGTTGAAGAAGCACATACAGATGTAGATGGATTAGTAAATAATGCAGGGGTGTATTTGGCGAAAAACATACTGGATTATCAAGTAGATGAAATGGATAAAGTCTTGGATATAAACGTTAAAGGGTTTATTTATTTCTCACAAATGTTCGGTAAAAAGTTGCTTCAAAGCAAGCGCCCGGGAGTTATTGTTAATATGTCTTCCGTATCTGGAATGGAAGGCAGTTCAGATGCAATTTATGGGTTATCAAAAGCTGCTATATTAGGTTTAACTAAAAGCTGTGCATTAAATTTCTCACCATATATCCGAGTAAATGCTGTTGCTCCTACTATGGTTACTACTCCAATGATGGATACGATTCCTGATTGGAGAAAAGAGAATTATCTAAAACAGCAACTCATTCATACACCTGTCCTCCCTGTAGATGTGGCTGATACTGTTGTCTTCTTATTATCAGATAGAGCAAAGCATTATACGGGGGCAACTTTCGATATAAATAATGGTGGATATCTAAGGTAGTTACACTTCTTGATGAGAAATGCGTTTGTTAAAGAAGGTCCTATCGTCATGTTTGTAATTTTCTCTATGAACTAATAGTAACTTCATAGAGCCTCTTTTGTCTGACTGAATTGCTCAACCCCGTTTGTGAAGGAAAAAGTTTATCTCACCAAGCATGAAACAACTTTTGGCTTTACTACATTTTTTACAGCGTTTTATTTTCCACAAAAAAACAAAGGGGCTGCATAAGCTACCTCTTTGTTTCCACTTGATGCCGACTTTCTTAGGAAGAGCCTTTCCTTCTACACCAGTTTCCTTTAAGGGTTTATATCGCTTCATGCAAATATAAACATTTTTTTATGTCATTTATAGCTTGCAAATGTATTCCCTCGTGAAAGATGGTCCGAATTAACACTTGTTCAATCGTTCGCATCCCCATTTCAGTTGGAGAAAATAATTCTTCTAAACGATGTCCATAGCTCTCCTTCAACCTCTTAGGTTGCTCCTCCAACAATTTTTTTAGTTCGATATAAGAAGGTGTCTCCATAGAAAAATTATCCGGTGTTGTACCATATCCAAACCATTTTCGGAAAGATTCTGGAGCCTCCGTTTTCTCCTTTGTTAAAGTCTCAATCCATAAATACTGATCTAGATATACGTGTCCCATATTCCATCTAATATTATTATTAAAATGGTTGGGTACAATCTCAGCTGCCTCTGCACTTACCCCACTTATACTATCCAATAAATCTTGTCGATAAGCTTCTAACTGATTAAAAAGTACCAATTGACCTTCTTTCATGACTCTTCTCCTTTTTGTGTATTATTTAATATAATTAGTTCGGCATTTAATATATTTTTCCTCCTAAAACTAACTTGACATTAAAAAAAGGAAACATAGGGCGATTCCTTTTATCATTCAAGCGAGAAAATGAATATTGAATCCTGCTACGTTTCCCCTTTGTTTCATCTAACACCTACTCCAAATTTTTTAGTTACAAGCTGCCATAACAGTAATTAGGGGTAACATCCCTCACTCATTTCGCAACAGCATGACCTTGATCACCTAATTTAGCAAGATAATCAATTAAGAAGTGTAAAATAATTAGTGGAATAATTGATCCTAAAACAATATATAGGCAAGAAAATAAAAAACCTATAATAGTAGTTCTTACAACTCCTACCCAAACCCCTTGATAGGTATGTGCTAATCCAAATATAAAAGATGCGGCAATAATGACTCCCCATATTGATAAATCAGGAAATAAATAGGCTAGTGCAAAAATTAAGAAACCTCTATAAAGAACTTCTTCCGTTATCCCCGCACTCAATGATACAAAATTCCACACTTTTTTCTCTTTATCATTAACTGGCAATATCGGAGTAAACTCATAATTCTCCATTTCCCCCGCTTTTTTTATGGATAGTTCACGCCTAATCTTAGAACTTAAATAATAACCAATTATATAGTACAAAACTAAACAAAGATAAAATACTCCTAAGGTTAAAATGATGTAACTGAAAACATTACCTAAAACAGAAGTATTAAGTTTCAGTGATGTGAATCCTATTTGCCCTAAAGACAGTTCTGTCAGTAAAACCAGGCCAAGCATGAAAATGATGGGTATCCATAATCCATATATTATTTTGTAGTAGTACTTTAATCTTGCATGCTCTTTTATCCGTACATCCTTTTTAAATTTCTGAAAGTCTAAGTATCCAACAATCGGATCATAAAGCAATAAGGTAATTAAAATAAGCCAAAATCCAATTTCCATAATTTATCCTCCTTGATAGATTGTGAATTAATATTAACAACTCACGTTACGTGAGATACAAGAGGAAATTTAATATTAGGTAAATGAATTGTACTTAGATTGGATGATTTAAAAATGACATTAATACCCTCCTTGCTCCTCCCCTGTTGTTACATGCTCTTGCAAGATTGCACAATATAATTATTTATCCTTGATTCTAGAGCCCTTCAAATCCTTAATTAGACTTAAAAAAACTCCTTGCTCATTAAGAACAAAGAGGGTTAACATTGATATTACAAGTTTATACCATTTTGCGAAGTGTTATATGGATAAAAATGTATGAAAAAGGATTTTTTATTCCAATAAGTCTTTTCGCTTAAATATTTGTACAGATGCGATGAGTACGACGATAATAATAGCAATAGTTGTAATAAAAGCTAACAAGAAACTAGAATCTAGTTTTCCTGACAGCAAGACCTGTCCTGTGTGCTCAGTCATCGTGGCCGGACTCCATTTCAAATACTTTCCTAGAAGGGATGTAACTGTCGAAATGGCAAAGACCACAAATATTGTAACAAAAGCAACTCCTCCATTTCCTTTCATTATCGTACTAAAAAAAAGCGTCAATGTAACAACAAAAACTAACCATATGCTATAGATCACTACACTTTGAAAAACGCGCTCAAAAGCGACTGTTTCAATGAGTAAACTCGTATAATACCAAGAAGCTACATATCCAATAAGCAATGAAACGAATGTAATTGTAAGTAACCCAGCCCATTTAGATAATATATATGAGGAATAAGAAACTGGTTTAATCATGACCATAGCTGCTACTCCACTTTGTTTTTCTTCGGAAACGATACCCATTGCACTCAAAACAAGAATAAGTACACCGAGCATCCCATAATTAGATAGAACATTCATTAATACTTCTGCCCCTGTTGGAGTAGGCATTTCAAGGATTGTACCTTCTGGAAGACCCCCAAAAGTGTCCAAAATCTCCGGCATATAATACGAACTAACCGGCTGCATAACACCTAGCAAAATAAACACAATTGGAATCCATAAAATTTTATAATTCCGCACCATTTCCGTTATTTCTTTTTGATAAAGAACAGTCCATTGCGTCATGCCTTCACCACCTTGACAAATAAATCTTCTAATGTTGTTTGAGAAATCTCGAACTTACGAATCGGAAGTTTTCTATCCACGATATCTTTTAATAATGTTTGCTTTCCATTTACCATATCTTTTAATACGATGCTGGTTTTATTACCTTGAATGTCTACTTCAGATACAAAGCTATAACTCGCTATGCTCTTTAGCCAATCAACAGCCGGTGATTCGAATTCGATTTGTAAAATAGGTTGCCGATATTCCTCCATTACCCTTCCCAGGCTACCTGATATCGCAATTTCCCCAGCATGCATGATAAGAATGTCATCACTTATTTCTTCTGCATCGTGAAGGACATGAGTTGAGAAAAGAATGGTTGTTTCCTCTTTAATCTCTCTCATCATGTCCAACACTTCCCGTCTCCCAAGTGGGTCGAGTGCAGAAACAGGCTCATCTAAAATAAGTAATTTCGGACGATGAATGAGTGCCTGTGCCAATCCGAGGCGCTGCTTCATTCCACCAGAATAACCCCCTATTTTCCTTTTCTTTGCATTCGTTAGACCCACTCGTTCAAGTAATTCCTCACTCCGTTTTTCTGCTTCCTTACGATTCATTTTTGCCAATTGTCCTGCGAAAACAAGAAACTCCTTTCCGCTCATCCAATTATAGAAAGCAGGATATTGAGGTAAATACCCAATATACGGCCTTAAATCCTTTGGTTTTCCCCCTTTAAAATCAATACTACCTGAAGTCGGTGCCAACAATCCGGATAGCATTTTTAATGTTGTTGTTTTTCCTGCTCCATTTGGTCCAAGTAATGAAACGCACCTGCCTTCTTCAATATGAAAATTGATTCCTTTAACAGCATTCGTATTTCCAAAACTTTTTACTAAATCGCTTGCCTTTAATAATTCCATTAATCATTTCTCCTTCCAACAACGAAATAAAGCACTGGCCCTATTATGCCGATAAAGAGAATAACAAGAATCCACAACCATTTTGGTCCGTTCGTTTTTTCTTCTTTAATACAAGAAACTAATGCGATAATCATAAGAATTAATTGTAAGACAATAATTGGCGCAAACGCTCCCCATGGGATTCCATTTAACAGTTCATTCATTTTTTCTCCTCCAAACTGTTTATTTATCCTTAATACGATTACGTTTGCCTATTCGTTCACTCACGAAAAAAAAAAATCTCAGGAATTTGATCCTGAGACCTTTCTTTTAAATATTTTCCTTGCAAAAATAAGATAGATAATAAGATACGTTGGAAATTGAATAAGACCTAAGAAGCCCCATAGCCAAGCATTGTGTCCTCTCTTTCGCGCGTCCCAAAACATCCACGAGCTCTGGCAAATCAGAATGAACGCAATCACGAGCCATAACCAAAGCGATATGCTACTTAGTTCATTTGAGTTCATTCATTACTGACCTTCTTTCTAGTTTTGTTAAGAGCGACGGGCAGTAAGATAATCCCCACAAGCTGAAAATAAAGAAAAAGAATTGGCTGGCGATAAACGACAGCAATCACAACTGAAAGCACTAATACTGCAACAGAGATAAACGTGAGAAGGTCTTTCCATTGTTTTTTTCGTATTCTTTTTTTCTCTAATTCAACATTCTGTTGAAACCATTGTAAGTTTGGAGTAGATACTGGATTCCATTGGTCCAGTTTTTCTAAACCATCTGTTAATTGCTTAACCGTTAATTCATCTTCATCATCCAACATAGAATTACTATTTTTAGAATCATTCTCCTTCAAGATCAGCCAACTCCTTTCGTACATTTTTTAGACCATTTGACACTCGAGATTTTACTGTTCCTTCTGCTAGACCCATCATTTTCCCAATTTCCCCATATGAATATCCGTAATAATGCTTTAATACGATTGGCATACGTATTTCTTCATCAATTTGGGCAAGTATATCAAGTACATCTGCCCATTCTTCATTCATATTTGCTACATTCCATTTCATTTTTCGGAGCGCTTGTTCGTGCTCTAGCCAGTTTTTCTCCAGCTTCTTTCTCCGCTGTTGATCGATGAAAAGGTTCGTTGCGATCGTGATGAGCCATGAGGAAAACTTGGATTCACCATTATACAGTTGGATTTTTTCAATACACTTCACCATCGTCTCTTGCGTTAAATCTTCTGCGACTTGTGGATGAAGGGTAACTTTCATTAAATACTTTACGAGAAACGAATAATTCTGTTGTAGCAGTTTCGAAAGCGCCAATGTATCTCCTTTTGTCGCCTTTTGAATTAAATCCTTTTCATCCATGAGATCTACTCCATACAATAATAATCTATATGTAATACGATTAACTGGGAGAAATCGTTCATTTTTAAAATAAAGAATTACAAAAAACATTTAGCCAACTATTAGTAATTGTTATGATGACTTGTATTCCAAATGGAAAAGCGCTCATATTGGATAAACAACGAACTATTAAGTTAGATACTAGTGAGGAATAATGATAATTGTCGAACCAATGGTTACTGACAACCAAATAAAAATAGAGTTACGATTAATACTTAAGGAATTTCTCTGAATTAAAAACAAGGGATAATCAAAATTTAGTATTAGTAAAATTATAAGATCTAAATTTTAATCATTTCTTATCTTATTTTATTTAATGAGATTGCTCTTTTTTATAAAAGCCCTTCTCATTCGAGAGGGTCTTTATATCTTCTTCGATTAATTAACTTATATTAATACAATAATAATTAGTGAATTTAATCAACTTTTCTGTAGAGAGAACTTCAAATCTCTTTAATAAACGGAAAATTCTTGTGACATATCACTAAACGTTCAGCTACTTAGTTATGCTAGTCTGAAAGGTGCAACGAAGCACACAGCGGAGGTATTTTCACTATTCATTTGAATTTGCTATATTACTAACCACTTTCACACGAGCGAAAAAAACAGCCTCATACATCAAAAAACAAAGGCCTCTCGTAGTGTGGTTAGCGGATGGTGAAACTCTTGCGATTTTTAAAAAAATGGCGCAGCAAGCAAATACATTGCTATTTGAAGTTAGAACTTGCCGCACCTTTTCAATCTGATGATAAGCAACACATCTTTACGGTCTATAATCAGTTAAAACATGAAATGGATTATTGTCGATTAGCTTACTTAAATGAAAAGCTAGAGAGGATTTATCTTAAGAACCCGGAGCTGCAACAAATAAATGTTCACGCCTTCCGGCACACACATGCAAGTTTGTTGTTTGCTGCTGGTGCTTCCATCAAAGATGTATATATGTTTGGTGGTGAGAATGTGGTCAAATATAACCTATTTGTTCAACTAAGACCCTTTCCATAATAATATATCCATGTTAGTCACCACCGAATTTGGCTCCTAACTCACAATTAAGCTAAAACCTCATTTATGACTAAAAATCCAATTTTCAATTTCGTGGTTAGTGGAATCTATAATTTTCCTGTCTAAAATTTCATCTATTATTGATTTTATTAGTTCTCTTAAATGAGGTGTTCCACCATAAAAATGACTAACATTCAGCCGCCGTCTTATCTGGTTAATAGTATTAAAAAGTCTTGGTTTATATTTTGATAAAGCATCCTCTATCAGCGCAAAAACTTCCCCTGTTGGTAATTCCTTCGTCTCAAATAGTAAGGATAGGAGGTATACATCATCTGGAAGATGATATAATAATTTTTTCTCTATCTCACCTCCGAAAATTTCACTAAGCCAGTCGCAGTTTCTCGAAATACGTTCGATACGACTTATAATCTGTGCTACATAACATTGTTCTTCCTCCTCAGGAACTGCATCAAAAAACAATGCCCATAATTTCTCACTGTAAGGGTTATTGTGTCTTATCGTTTCCTCTAATATAGCTTTAAAACAGGAATCTCTAATTTCTTTATCCGGGTTAACACACAAATTCTTCCATGCATTTTCTATAGTAGCTACATCCTCTTTCTTAAAGGCACCTCTAAAAGTTTTATTGATAACCCATTTAATTGCAATAGGGAACGCCAAGTGATAGGGTTTATGAAAAACTTGGATTGTAACTTTACTCCATGTCTCATAATCGGTCTCTACTAATCCAATGTGGTCAAATATTGAGTAATAACCTGTGACAACAGCTAAACAATCATTTAATACATTGTCAGGTAAAGATTCACTCCATGTTTCAATCGGTTGGCTTAATATTGCTGAAACCCCGGGTTCTAAATTTAGGATTTCTTGCGGTACGTTCCTTCTTGTTAGTACAATAGCCCAAAGCCATTTCAAGTCACCCCTATCAGTTTGAAAAACATTTAAGAGTTCACTACGTTCATCTACACTAAGTTTATCCCAAGCACTTATATATTCTGTCAAAGAAACCGCAACTAAATTAGAATCATCGAAGTGTAATAATTGTTTACCTAGTGAATATCTATTGTCAGGCTTCGATATATGTGTTAATAAAAAATTCGCAATTCCTAAACCGTAGTCTTGCGGAAGTTTATTTTCTATGTAACGCTCTAACCAATTATACCAAGCTTGAGCAATATCAAATTTCAATTCATCATCTAGAAATTCTACAGACGCTTCAAAGGTAGTAAATAAGTATCCTTGGTCGACGTCTAGTATCCTAGTTGGAACAGAATTAAGAAAGACAGGGAAGAGTCTAGCCCAAAGTTGCCAAACCACAGGTTCCCAAGATTCATGTACTTCTTCCCAATCAATACTGTCTCGCTTATGTTTATTAGAAAATTTAATCATAAAATTATTGATAGCAGCACAAATATCAGGTTTTTTTAATACGTTAAGGATTTGTTGAATTAATTCTTGACGTGTTTCATCTAATAGAGTTGGCCACGCTTGAAAACAACCGCGAATGGCATTTTTAATAACAAAAGGATGAGGATCTTGGAACACTACATTTGTAAGTTCAGGATTATTGCCAAAGTTTAACATTATAAAGTATGCCGCTTTATTTCTTATCATTTCTTCATCGTAGGTCATTAGTTGCTTAAGGTATCTAATGTTGGTTTGCTTATCCAGCAGTAGAATAAGCTGGCTGCTAACCATCCATACTTCTTGAGAAGGGACTTTGTCAGCGTGGTCCGGATATGCTAGCTTTTCCAAAATATCTTTGATTTCTTCCTCAGCAAGATAAACATTCTGCCTAAATCCTAACATATCATGTAAGGAAAAATCTGGATTTTCTATTATTTCAGGAATATCATTTTCCCAGATCAAATTAAGCCGCTCCACCCCACCGTTTTCAATATATTGCATAACAGTAGTCTGCTTGTCTTGTTCAAGAATTGCTATTTGAGAAATAATAAAAGGCAATACAGAATCACGAATAGCTGGTGATTTATGATTTAAACAAAGGAATGCTTGGTCTAAGATTGTACTTTTGAATTCAGCAAATGTTAGAAATAGGCTTTCAAACTTCTTGACAATATTCAATAAAACTGAGTTACTCGAAGAGGAAACAGCAAGGTTAACCATATCTAGTATGCGTTTTTGTTTAAATCTCCCTTGATGTTCGATTATAAAAATGGCTGATTCATAATAAGTCGGATGTGTAAACTGCCAAGAATTATTTTTAAATTTAATATAGCCATGTGCTTCAAGAAATTCTAATTTCTCTTCAAATCTATATCTGGATTCAATTCCTAACTTCTCAGTTAATTTAAATATTTGATCTTCCGAAATTCCTTTTGTGGGAGATAAACCTATTCCTAATGCAATTAATAATAGTTCTAATTCGTTATCCCTTTTATTTATAAATGCTTGTCCTAATTGAATAGCGTCTGCCTTTGCCATCCTTTCTAATTCTTGAACGTTTTTATTTTCCAAATCGGCTGGTTCCTTATAAGCCAAATGACGAAGTTGCCCCGGTTGTAAAACTGACCGATTTAAATTTTGTGATATTTTTATTTTAACTTCCTCGGAAACTTGTTTTACTTCACAATAGTGCTCCCAAATGGCGAGCGCTAAATTTGAATCATAAACAGTTATATCATTCCAGTCAAAACTTTGTATTTTCCATCTATCTATATTAGTTTCCCTTGTAACCATCTGTATTAAGTCAATTCTGGATGTTACAATTAATTTTCTATGGTTACCTGTTTTTGTTGTTAACGTGCTTAATTTCCCCCAAGTTTCTGCAGATCCTAGCAATAATTCAGTCCCGCCAAAAGGATCTTCAAGTATACATAGGCGATTTTCGATGCTTACATCATTTAGAAATCTTATGGCGTCGTCCACCGTGGGTGCCTTAGAACATACATATCCTTCACGTCTAAATCTTTCTGCTATAAATTCAGCAGTATGAGTCTTGCCGCAAAAAGAAATCCCGGTGAGTAAAAGTACATGCTGTTCTTTAAGCTGCTGATAACAAATTTCAATATCTTGACGACTAGTATGGTATCCGGTAAACATCCTTTCACTAGCATTTCCTTCTAAAATCTTAACTACTTCGGGCATCACATCTTCTCTTTCATTCCTAGCATTTTTTATTGCATCATCAAGCATCCTAAGCACCGACTCACATTGCCCCTGAGGAATTGAGTGGTCCATATTTAAATTACTAAGTATATTCCTTTTAACACTTTGTGTATCCATCTGTTCCCAAACAAGAATTCGTTTGGACAATCGCTGAAGTTCGCGCTTTCTCATAGCAAAAGATCGAGATTGTTGTTCACAAAATTGGTGTCTGTTTTCAAATAGTGAGCCAGGTTTTCCCATATAACACTCTGATAGAATCCCCAAAAGGTTATCCACCTTATCTCTTACTAAAGGATATGAATTATGTGTTCCCAGGTTATTTGTGCGAAAAAGTTGTGTTTCGTCAGTACACCTACCTTTTGCAATGAAAAGAGCAGATCTAAAATCATCTGAATCTATCCTAGATAGCAAATTATTATCTGCATTGTGATCCGGGAAATGAGCCAACCACGTTGTAATGGATCTCAACTCAAGTGGTGCACTCTCGCTTTTAACTTGTACCTCAACTGTCTTAATGCCACCATTGGTAGGAATACGCAATTCCGCATCTTCTCCCCCCTCAGCCTCTACAATTAATTGGGCACCAGAATATTGATATGCTTCTAGAGCTACAAGAATTGTCATTAAATATTGATACTCATACCCCTGTGGTCCAGATAACTCTACAGACAAAATAATTCCCCCATATCTAACAGTATTAATTATCATTTCGACCAAAATATTATACCATTAATTGGTACGTACTTAGACGAATATACACATATAACCAAATGTATTCGTAAACCATTTGCTATAAAAAAAGCCTCCAACCAACTCGGATAGAGCCTTTCATGTGTATAGATCATCGTATAATAATTTTGTGAACTGCGCTGTAAAGCGAGAGCATTTTCTTACATTCTTTTATTTGCACCTATAAAGTGAAGAAACATGAGAAAACCGACTCTTGTTATTCAAGGTTAGCAGCTTTTTACCACCTGAAATAATATACCGTCATATATGGTTTTGGTCAAAAAAGCAGTAGCACCTGACTAAATAGTTGGTGCTATGACTATTTGGCATTTAATCAATATGTTATCAATAAACCCCTTAGTCGTCCGCTTCTTTTCCATTACCCCAAAAACTGCTGAATGAAATCATAGATGTTGTAATAAAAAGATAAGGTTAAAATCTTCTCCCTTTTTATTCAAATGTTGCTAAAGAGATAACAGAATCTATTACTTAGGAAGATAATTAATGAATTTCTCAAAAACCGTAACATATTGTATACACCCCCTGTTTAATATCCATAATCTTATTATAACGAATTACAGAAAATAGGAGAATATTAATAATTAACCGTTAAAGCAGATTGAACACAGAATACAAATAAAAAAACCAGCTAAGCTGGTTTTCTTACTGAAAATATTTTCACATTAAACGTCCTCGTTTTATAAGGAATTTATGTGCATTAGGTAAAACACTATTTTGAAGCAAATCATGGTTTTCACGGTAAAAATGGATAGACTCATTTTTAATTAAATCATCTAAATTCATTACCGGCTTAATAGAGCTATATTGAAACTTCCTACCATCAAATTCAGCTTCCAAAAACCTGTTAGATGTTAATCCATTGGACAAGAGAAGATCAAACAATACTTTCCCCTGGAATTGGGAATTCAATTCCTTTTCGATATCTTCAATCTCTTCTAACGGATTTATATAAGAGGTTGAAAATACAATATAAGGGTACTCATTATTAAGTTTATGAATTTCATAATTCTTCATCATCATTATCACCTTAATCCCTAGATAGGGTTAAATTAACTAGATACAGGATTGATCATTTTTTGATGGGTAGTTTCAATTAAAGATATAACCTGTTCAATAATCTGCTCAGCAGCTTGCTTAGTTTCAATAATTCTTGTCGCTGAAGCAATTGCCTCAGCATGTAAAATTGTGTGACGATGTTTATATACATAATTATATAATGATTCAATTACGTCAATTGTTACATTACAGTTAATTTCTTTTTTAGGGTCATGCAGCATTTCATGTTTCCTTACTACACCATTATACCCAAAAAATTTACCAAACCCATCCTTTTTTATTAAAATTCCTTTTCCTGCAAATATTTGCTTAAGATAACCTTCAAGAGTCTTTAAAGCAGGAAACACAAAGGATGAGTAATCTTCTAGCTCTATATCTATTTTTTGTAGTGCTAAGGAGGCTGATAATACCTTCTTAAGCTCTTCGTTTAAATAATTATATGCAGAAGGTAACATTTCCTTCATTTCATCTCTAATTTCCGTAGGACTGATTTCGACACTAAAGAACTCTGACTGGTTTTTTATAACATCTTCAAAAGGAAAATAAGCAGCAAGCAAACAGGTGACTTCCTGGTATAAAAAAAATGGTTTTCCCTGTATCTGTAATCTCTTATTATCGAAATACGTCAGCGTAATTTTATCACCAATTTCACTTTTAAATTGGTATAAAGAATACCTGTTCGTATCATTTCTAGATTCATTTATTTTTTTAACACCTTTCAACTCTTCCTCAAGGTACTCAATTATTAATCCAAATTCATCTGCTGGCAATGGATGCACTGAATAGGATCTACCCTTTATATCAGAATGTTTATATTCTAGTTTCCCCAGAATATAGGTTGCTAATTCCAAACTAATATCCTGGCTTTGACCAACCTTTGGTTGTATGGTTGTCTTATCATCATTATTAAAATAAAAATCGATAAGGAACTCTTTTCCATCACCCACTATTATACATCTGTGTTGATTTCCTCCAACAAGTTTAATTTCTGAACATGTAAATGCAGAAAACTTCCCCTCAGCAAACTCTTGAATCCATTGTGGTAACATGGTTCTATTTAGGTGCAAGCCTTTAAATATATTTTTTGTACTCATAATTCCTTCCCCCTAGAAGACTTAAACACTCTAGCATACTCGTTTTATATTGCAAATTAATGGAATCAAATCCGTTATTAAAATTTTGACAACTGGCCCTCATGTACCGCAACAGTCAAATAATTTGGTCTGTAGTTTTGAAATGTAATTTAGCAACATTATTTAATTCTTTACTACCGTGCATAGACACGAATTTTTTAGCATTAGCTACTGTTTTGGTTGATGCTCCTTTTGTAAAGGTTACATTGTATTTAATTGATAATTTATGTAATCGATTTACAAACTCGTCTCTAGCAAGGATACTAGCCGCTGCTACAGCTATATTGCTTTCAGCCTTCGTTCTCTGAAATAAAGTAATTTCTTTTCCTTTATCCAACAAAGCTTTATTTATAAGGCTCTCGTCACCAAATTGGTCTGATAGAGCAAATCTACAATTAACCGTTGAAAGGATATTCTCTATAGCCCGTGCATGCCCCCAAGCCAAGAGCTTATTTAAATTTTTAATCTTCTCATAGAGGTCATTATATTTTGCATTTCCAATTACCACGAGCGAGGATGGACATATTTTCTTTATTTTTCCTGCTAAGACCTTGATTTGGTCATCTCCTAGTTTTTTACTGTCCATAACACCCATATCTTTAAGTGTGCTGTATGTATCAGAATTAACAAAAACTGCAGCGACCACCAAGGGGCCAAAATAATCACCTTTACCTGATTCGTCAGCCCCTATTATCTCCTCCAAAGAATCTATTTTCGATAGTTCCATATTGTTTTTCTCACTAACCTTATTAGGTTTTATTTCAAAACTTTGTTTTCCATTAGAAAGTGCACGTTCTATTAGACCGAGTAATTCTTCATCCTTTACTTGTGATAGATCATGTCTGACACCCTTCTTACTCTCATAAACCCTGATTAATCCTTGTTTATTTTCAAATCTTACTTGAAACTGCAATCCATAATTTATTTCAGCACTTTCAGATATCATCATCAGTTGATTTTCTAATATCGTTTTTATTTGACTGAAGTATTCATATTTATTTGATGCAGTAATCATACTTTACTCTCCCCACAAAACATATTGACTATTTAAAATAATAACACAGTTGCAAATAAATGTAACTTTAACTAGCTTCGATTTTAGTAAAACCTTTTAACCTTTAAAAATTACAATCGAGTAGGAGGGGGTAATTAACCCCCGACCTCTCACACCACCGTACGTACCGTTCGGTATACGGCGGTTCGAAAGTTTATGTAATAATGTTTGTTAATTGTTTTAATCCTTGTTGAAGCCAATATCTATTGTTCATGGCTTGGTCCAAGGCAGGACTCTTGGAATTTCTCCAGTATCCCTTACGGGAGTTTGCATATTGCCACGCCTTACCTTTCTTGATTCCCAATCTCGTCAGGTTCCTAAATTTGGTCCTGACTTTCTTCCACTCTTTCCAACGGCAGGCACGTAGCCTTCTCCTGATATGCCCGTCTATCTTTCCAGCATATTTCTTGATGTCAGCTATTTTGAAGTAGTTCCCCCACCCTTGGATTAATTGATAGATTTTAAGAATTCGGTATTCCATGGCTATTCCCCAGTTGCGGTTCGTTAACTTTTTAAGCTTTTCCTCGAGTCACTTTTTCGATTTCTTCGGCACGTATACTCGGGTGTTGTTGCTCGAAGAGTAAAAACTCATCCCTAAGAATATACGTGCCACTGGCTTTTCCCCTCATTCACCTTCAGTTTTAATTTCTTCACAATAAAGTCCGTAATACCTTGTTTCACTCGTTCTCCCGCTTTATGGCGCTTGACGTATATGTTGCAATCATCCGCATAGCGAACAAACTTATGTCCACGCTTATCAAGTTCATTTAATATAATGTTACTAAGAAGAGGGCTTAATGGTCCTCCTTGTGGAGTCCCTTCTCTATTTACTGTAACTAGCCCATTCTCCATAATACCTGCTTGTAAGTATCGTCGGATTAGCTTTAAGGTCGGTTTATCCTCAATTGTTTTTGAAATTAGGGACATGAGTGGAAGCAGGATCTATACGACTATGGAAGTCTCTTTTCCAAGCAAATGGCAAACATATATTTCAAACGCCAAAAAACAAGGATTCTAAGCATTTAATTAGTTTAGATACCCCCCCAAACCTTTAATTTACTAAAAAAATGCCGTATAAGCCAAATAAAGGGTAATTTAGCATATGTGGATAGGAAAGGAGATTATAATATTGTGTTTACCAGAACTGTCGGGACCCCACTCCGATTAGCTTATCTAAACGAGAAGCTCAATATATTAGTTAAAAGACATAATCTTCACTCCATAACTATACATGGCCTGCGCCATACACATGCATCATTTTTATTTGAAGCTGGAGCAAATATAAAAGAGGTTCAGGAACGGTTAGGTCACTCAGATATCCAAATGAGAATGAACGTCTATACTCATGTCACAGACACATTAAAAGAGCAGACTGCTGAAAAGTTTCAGAAATATATTGAACTTTAAAGTGGTGGTTAAGGCGGTCAAGGATATTTTTCGTGGTCAAAATGTGGTCAAAGCAGCTTTCAAACATAAAAAAGACCCTTTCCACATAAGTGAAAAGAGCCTTTGAAACGTTGATAATTAACGTTTTGAGAACTGAGGTGCACGACGAGCGCCTTTAAGACCGTATTTTTTACGTTCTTTCATACGAGCGTCACGTGTTAATAGTCCAGCGCGTTTTAGTGTTGGACGGTATTCTGGATCAGCTAGAAGTAACGCACGAGCGATACCGTGGCGGATTGCGCCAGCTTGACCAGTGTATCCACCACCTTTAACATTTACAAGAATGTCGTAGCTTCCTACTGTTTCAGTAGCTACTAGTGGTTGTTTAACAACTTCACGTAAAGCTGCAAACGGGATATATTCATTGATTTCACGACCATTGATAACGATTTTACCGTCGCCAGGGACTAAACGTACGCGAGCTACTGAGCTCTTACGGCGACCAGTACCAGTATATTGAACCTGTGCCAAGTTAATAACCTCCCCTAATTAATTATCCACGAAGTTCGTAAACTTCTGGTTGTTGTGCTTGGTGCGCATGTTCGCTACCAGCGTAAACATGTAATTTTTTAAACATTTGACGACCAAGAGAGTTCTTTGGAAGCATGCCTTTAATAGCAAGCTCTAACATGCTCTCAGGGTAGTTTGTACGCATTTCATTAGCAGTTCTAGTTTTTAAACCACCAGGGTGCATGCTGTGGCGGTAGTAAATTTTATCAGTAAGCTTCTTACCAGTTAATTCGATCTTAGAAGCGTTCAAGATAATTACATGATCACCAGTATCCACATGTGGTGTATAAGTTGGTTTATGTTTACCACGTAGAATTGATGCTACTTCACTAGCAAGACGTCCAAGAGTTTTGCCTTCAGCATCAACTACGTACCATTTACGTTCGATATTGTTTGCATTCGCCATAAACGTTGTACGCATCGGTTTTCCCTCCTAAATTAAATCCATCATAATCATTTTTGGTTTCATATATTCTTACACAATAAGATTCCGGGGCTTATCGTGGTTTTAATAATAATACCATATGCTATAATATAACTTTACCAGCTGATTGTCAAGTCGATGTTACACCTGGATTAGTTGTTTTAAGAATTTTTTCTCGCAAATCCAGCAAATGACGCTCTTTACTTATCATTAGCAATATTTTCTTCGTAATAGACTTGCCATAAATACAGGCCATGACCAGGTGCTGTTTTCCCAGCATAGATACGGTTTTTCTTCGCTAAAATCTTCTCTATTTCATGTGGCTCTCGCTCGCCCTTACCAACCTCTAGTAAGGTTCCCATTAAAATGCGAATCATATTATAAAGAAACCCGTTACCAACAAAACGGAACAGTAGCTCATCATCATGTTCCTCAATATAAATCCCATAGATGTTCCGCACGCGATCTTCCACTTCAGACCTTGCTGAACAAAAGCTCGTAAAGTCATGTTCTCCTAATAAATACGGGATGGCTTCGCGCATACGCTCCACATCTATTGGAAAGGAATACTGATAAGCATAATGTCGCAAAAAAGGGTTGCTTTTCTTCGTACGTATTAATCGGTAGCGATACTCCTTACCTATAGCATGATATCGCGCATGGAAGTCCTCTGCTACATAGGCCGCTTCCTCTACTACAACATCATTCGGCAGAATAGAATTCAAAGCAGCTGGCCACCGCTCCTCAGGCAACTGCAAAGGACTATCGAAATGAATTACTTGACCCACCGCATGAACACCAGCGTCCGTGCGGCCAGAAGCAACAACTTTCACTTCACTGCCCTTATGCAGCTTCGTAAGTGCTGATTCTAGCTCCCTCTGGACAGTCCGTTTATTCGGTTGTACTTGATAGCCCGCAAAGCCTGTGCCATCGTAAGCGATAATACATTTGATTCTCATGATATGCCCTCTTTATGTTCTAAATATAATTAACAATATCGTTAAAGCCAAAAGCAATAACAACATCAAGGTATCAATACCGCTCCACACAAGCTTACGATACCTTGTCCGTCCATCGCCTCCACGATAACCACGAGCCTCCATTGCTGTGGCAAGCTCCTCTGCTCGTTTAAATGAACTCACAAACAGCGGAATCAGTAGTGGAATAATCGCCATCACACGGTCTTTTACAGGGCCTGAGGAGAACTCCACGCCTCTTGCTGATTGTGCCTTCATAATCTTATCTGTTTCCTCCATGAGCGTCGGAATAAACCTTAAGGCGATAGACATCATTAGAGCGAGCTCATGCACCGGAAACTTCAACTTCTTAAGTGGGCCTAACAAACTCTCTAAACCGTCTGTAATCGCAATAGGGGCTGTTGTTAACGTTAGTATCGATGTGATTAAGATTAATAGGAAAAAGCGTAAAGAGATAAATATCCCTTGTCTCAAGCCTTCCTCGTAAACTTTAAACCATCCTAATTCAAAAATAATCGGTCCTTCTCTTGTTAAAAAGATATGCATCAAGAACGTAAAAATAATCAAAATGAAGACGAGTTTTAAGCCGCCAAATACAAAGCGCATCGGCACTTTCGACATCGCTAGCATTAATAAGGTATAGACAACAAGGGCACCATACGTAATCGCATTATTAGCGATAAAAACAACACATACGAATAAAAGAACGATAATGAGTTTGGAACGCGGGTCCATTCGGTGAATCACTGAATCAGCTGGAACATAGCGTCCAAAAATCATTTTTTCCATCATTAGGCTTCACCTCTCTTTAAAAAGCGAGGCATTTCTTGACTGATTTCCTCTATTGTTAAGCATGTTTTAGCAAACTTATAGCCGAATGTTTTCTCTAGCTTTTGCTGGAACTTCACAACCTCTGGTACGTCTAAGCCCATTTTTATCAATTGCTCCGGGTCAGAGAAAATCTCGAGTGGTGTGCCCACTTTATAGACTTCACCTTTATGCATAATAGCAATCTTATCCGCATAGCGTGAGGCATCCTCCATACTATGCGTTACAAGAATCGTAGATAAATTCCGCTCTTTATGAAGCTGATAAAACATATCCATAATTTCTTTGCGCCCACGAGGATCTAAGCCAGCTGTTGGTTCATCAAGCACAATGACATCAGGATGCATCGCTAATACACCAGCAATGGCAACTCGGCGCATTTGTCCACCAGAAAGATCGAACGGCGATTTTTGTAAAATCGACTCATCTAGGCCCACTTGTTTAATAGCTTCATGCGCTCGCCTTTTTGCTTCTTCTTCATTCACACCGAAATTCATCGGACCAAAACAAATATCCTTCTCTACAGTTTCTTCAAATAGTTGATGCTCAGGAAATTGAAACACAATCGCTACTTTTTGGCGTATCGCTTTTAAGCCTTTCTGTTTCTTTTCAGAAGTAATCGTTCTCTCACCAATAACAACTTCGCCCGCTGTAGGTTTCAGTAATGCATTTAAATGTTGTAGGACGGTCGATTTCCCAGAACCAGTATGTCCTATTAAAGCGAGAAATGTGCCAGACGGAATATCTATAGACACATCTTGAATCGCTAATCTTTCAAACGGCGTATTGACCTGATAGCGATATTCTACATTTTTGAGTGAGATGTCCATAATTCTTCCACCAATTCTTCTTCAGATAAATGATGCTTAGATACTGGGATATTTAAGCCTTTTAACATTTTGCTCATTTTCACAGGGAATGGAATATCGAGTCCTAACGAAATCAACTCTTCATCTAATTGGAAAATATCTTCCGGACTACCTTCCCGATAAAGCTGTCCTTTATTCATCACAATCATGCGATCAGCCTTTGCTGCTTCTTCTAAATCATGTGTGATGGAAATAACAGTCATTTCTTGCGATGCTTTTAACTGCCTAATCGTCTCTAACACCTCTTCACGACCACGCGGGTCTAACATAGAGGTCGCTTCGTCCAAGACAATGATATTTGGCCTAAGCGCTAGAACCCCTGCAATGGCCACACGCTGCTTTTGGCCACCTGATAAATGGTGCGGCTCTTGATCAAGAAACTGTTCCATTTTCACACTCTCCAGCGCGTCATGGACACGCTTAATCATTTCTTCTCTCTCGATGCCGTGATTTTCTAAACCAAAAGCCACATCATCCTGTACAGTCGTACCAACAAACTGGTTATCGGGATTTTGAAAAACCATCCCAATTTTATCTCGTATGTCCCAAACCGTTTCTTCTGATAGCAGCAAACCATCTACCGTAATACTGCCTTCCTTGGGGAAATTCAATCCATTTAAAAGCTTAGCCATCGTTGACTTCCCTGATCCATTATGACCAACAATCGCCAACCATTCCCCTTCATATATATCAAACGTCACATCTTTCAAAGCATAATCCGCATTCTCATCATATTTAAAAGAAAGATTCCTTATCTGCACGAGGGAATTCTTCATACTCATCTACTCCTCTCCAACCTCTGCTGCTCTCAACTCTACTAAAAACAAACCTAAAAATCTAACGTCTAAATTTTATTAGAAAACTGTGCGATTGGCAAGCCTTTAAGGCGACGACAGAGACCTAGTTGCTCTTATACTTCGTTCTTTCTTTTGACAGGCCTCATAGCTATTATTCTTCTCTGCTTGTCAAAAGATAATTGCTCTGAAGTGATTGAAACCTGAGCAATTGGCAAGCCCGTTAAGACGATGACAGCGTCTTAGTTGCTCTTATACTTCACTCTTTCTTCTGACTCACTTCATCGCTATTCTTCAATGCTATCAATAGGTCACGGCTCTGAAGTGATAGAAAACCAATTCTTAATCGTACTAATATCACTGGCTTGCATTCAGAATGGTTCATGCGCTTAATGATTCTTTATGCACAAGTCTTGCTTCTTTACTAGTTTTAGCTCAATTCCAATGTTTACACGCAATTCCTTGATTTTCTTTGCCACCCTTTACGCGCAATTCCTTGGTTTTCTTTACTACCTTTTGCGTGATTCCATCATTTACGCGCAATTCTTTAGCTTTCTTTACTACTTTTTGCGCGCTTTCACCCTTTACGCGCAATTCTTTAGCTTTCTTTACTACTTTTTGCGCGCTTCCATCGTTTACGCGCAGTTCCTTAGCTTTCTTTACTACTTTTTGCGCGCTTTCACCCTTTACGCGCAATTCCTTAGCTTTCTTTACTACTTTTTGCGCGTTTCCACCTTTTACGCGCAGTTCTTTGTCTTTCTTTACTACTTTTTGCGCGTTTCCATCGTTTACGCGCAATTCCTTAGCTTTCTTTCCTACCTTTTGCGCGCTTTCACCCTTTACGCGCAATTCCTTAGCTTTCTTTACTACTTTTTGCGCGCTTTCACCCTTTACGTGCAATTCTTTGCCTTTCTTTCCTACCTTTTGCGCGATTCCACCCTTTACGCACAATTCTTCGCCTTTCTTTACTACCTTTTGCGCGCTTTCACCCTGTGCATGCAGTTCTTCACTTTCCCCATATCTTTTACGCGTTTTCACGTATATAAGTAGTTCCCCTTTTTCCTTACCTGAATGATGCACCAACCATACATACCCACGTACTCTGCCACTAATTATGCTATTGAATAAGGAGTTACAAAATTTCTATTAACTAAACTTAGGGGCAAAACAAAAATTTCTCTTTATATAATAAAAAAGCCGCCACTATTGATGGCGAGCTACTATGTATATGGAGTTCTATCCTATCTGCAACTATCTCCATAACAAAGGCTCATTAATAATTGCCTTGGCAATGGTTGTTTTTTAAAAAAGCCTGCATCCTCATCCTAGTAATACAGGCATTCCTGTATGGACGAGTAAAGCAAATGGATGAAGATGCAAAGAGCTAGACGTAACACCTCAATATTACGGATGTCCATCGTAACACTCAAAATGGTTTTGCTCATTGGCTTTAGGGGTATCCCTATTTAAAGAAAGAGGGCATTGAATAAGTTCCAATGAAACCATTCAGGCGCCCTCAATCTGCACATGAATCCCAAAGGTTAGGTTATCCTAATCTAAGAAGATACGTTTATTATACTAATTCGATGATTACCATTGGTGCTGCGTCGCCACGACGAGGACCGATTTTCATAATACGAGTGTAACCACCTTGACGCTCTTCATAACGAGGAGCAATATCACTGAACAATTTTTGAACAGCATCTTGGTTTTTCTCAGCATCAGCTACTTCATGACGAACATATGCAGCTGCTTGGCGACGAGCGTGAAGATCTCCACGTTTACCAAGAGTGATCAATTTTTCAACTACTGAACGAAGTTCTTTAGCACGAGCTTCAGTTGTTTCAATACGCTCATTGATGATTAAATCTGTTGATAAGTCACGTAGCATCGCTTTACGTTGAGCGCTAGTGCGTCCTAACTTTCTGTATCCCATGAAAGTTTCCCTCCTTTGTTGAAGTCATTAAAGGCTAGATTTCAAAAGACAATCAGTCGTCTTTACGCAAACCTAATCCAAGCTCTTCTAGTTTATGTTTTACTTCCTCTAGAGACTTCCTACCTAAGTTACGTACTTTCATCATATCCTCTTCAGTTTTATTAGCTAACTCCTGAACAGTGTTAATGCCTGCACGTTTTAAGCAGTTGTATGAACGAACAGATAAATCTAGTTCTTCAATTGTCATTTCAAGGACTTTTTCTTTTTGGTCTTCTTCTTTTTCAACCATAATTTCAGCATTTTGAGCTTCATCAGTTAAACCAACAAAGATATTCAAATGCTCAGTTAAGATCTTCGCTCCAAGTGCAACTGCATCTTGAGGGCCAGTACTTCCGTCAGTCCAAACATCAAAAGTCAATTTATCAAAATTACTCAATTGACCAACACGAGTATTCTCAACTTGATATTGTACGCGTGAAACTGGCGTATAAATAGAATCAATAGGAATTACACCGATTGGTTGATCTTCTTTTTTGTTTTGAACAGCTGGTGTATAACCACGACCACGTTTAGCAGTTAGACGCATATGCAAATGACCATTTGAACCAAGAGTAGCAATATGAAGATCCGGATTAAGAATCTCTACATCACTATCATGTGTTACATCTGCAGCAGTAACTACACCTTCGCTTTGAACGTCAATTTCTAATGTTTTTTCTTCATCAGAATAGATTTTCAATGCGAGCTTTTTAATGTTTAAAATGATAGATGTTACATCTTCTACGACGCCTTCAATTGTTGAGAACTCATGAAGTACCCCATCAATTTGGATCGAAGTGACAGCGGCACCTGGGAGTGAGGATAATAGGATACGACGTAAGGAGTTACCCAAAGTTGTTCCATATCCACGCTCAAGTGGTTCTACGACGAACTTACCATACTTAGCATCATCGCTGATCTCAACCGTTTCGATTTTTGGTTTTTCTATTTCGATCATCAAAATACACCCTCCTTCAAAACGTCGAAACCCCGGTTTATTAACCGAAATTCCCCCATGTATACGTTCCCGTTTTGTGCACAACAACTGGAATAATAAATACTGTATAATTCATTTACTTTGTATCATATCCCATTATAGACAGGGATTCAAAAGTTTATACAGATTAATTATACACGGCGGCGTTTTGGTGGACGACATCCGTTATGTGGTACTGGAGTAACGTCTCTGATAGCAGTAACTTCTAGACCAGCAGCTTGTAATGCACGAATAGCAGCTTCACGACCTGCACCAGGTCCTTTAACTGTTACTTCTAAAGTTTTCATACCATGTTCCATAGATGCTTTCGCAGCTGTTTCAGCAGCCATTTGCGCAGCGAAAGGAGTCGATTTACGAGAACCTCTGAATCCTAGCGCACCAGCACTTGACCAAGAAAGAGCATTACCATGAGAATCAGTAATAGTTACGATTGTATTATTGAATGTTGAACGAATATGTGCAATTCCGCTTTCAATATTCTTTTTGACACGACGTTTACGTGTATTAGTTTTACGAGCCATTTTAAGAACCCTCCTTTACCGATTATTTCTTTTTGTTCGCTACAGTCTTACGAGGACCTTTACGTGTACGAGCATTGTTTTTAGTATTTTGTCCGCGAACAGGTAAGCCACGACGGTGACGAAGACCGCGGTAGGATCCGATTTCCATTAGACGTTTGATGTTAAGTGATACTTCACGACGAAGGTCACCTTCAACTTTTAATGAATCGATTTGCTCACGAATTTTGTTTAATTCATCTTCAGTAAGATCGCGTACACGAGTATTCTCGTTTACACCAGCTTCTGCTAGAACTTTTTGAGCAGTTGTTTTACCAATACCATAGATATAAGTTAATGAGATTACTACACGTTTTTCACGTGGTACATCTACACCTGCAATACGTGCCACTATATGCGCACCTCCTTCAAATTAGCCTTGTTTTTGTTTATGTTTAGGGTTTTCACAGATAACCATTACTTTACCTTTTCTGCGGATGACTTTGCACTTTTCGCAGATCGGTTTAACTGATGGTCTTACTTTCATTATCCTAACCTCCTTAGTAGTACGGAGTGCAATGATTATTTAAAACGATAAGTGATTCTTCCGCGAGTTAAGTCATAAGGAGAAAGCTCAACTGTTACTTTATCCCCTGGTAAAATACGAATGAAGTGCATGCGGATTTTACCGGAAACATGAGCTAAAACTGTATGACCGTTTTCTAATTCTACCTTAAACATTGCATTTGGCAAAGTGTCTATGACTGTGCCTTCTACTTCAATTACATCATCTTTCGCCACTAAACAAGTCTCCCTTCCATAAAATCATATACGAAATATATCAAATGCTTTCCCAAGCATGTAGATATTCTTTGCTAAAAGGTTCGCAGAATAACACATTCGGACATTCCGATACATAATCTCATAGGTCGCGTAATCAATGCAAGCTTTATGAGCTAATAATCATCTTACTCAAAACAAATGATTTTAAACATATACACAACAACCTTCTGATTATAACATAAAAAGAGTTTAACGTCTCCTTATAGTAAAAAGAAAAATGAGTTAGAAACGGAGTATTTTAGAAAAGCCTACTGTTATTTTACAGTAAGTATTTCATAACCAGTTTCAGTAATGGCTATTGTATGTTCGAAATGGGCACAACGCTTACCATCGACTGTTACGACTGTCCATTGATCGGATAGCGTTGATACATATCTACTACCGATATTTACCATCGGTTCGATAGCTAATACCATACCTGGTTTTAATAGAGGCCCTTTATTCGGGGGACCAAAATGTGGAATCTGTGGTTCCTCATGTAAGTCTTGCCCTACCCCATGTCCGACATATTCTCGTACAATGGAAAAGCCTTTGCTTTCCGCATATGTTTGGATTGCATGAGAGATGTTCGATAAGCGTACACCTGGCTTTGCTTGTTTTAAGCCTTCATATAATGACTGCTCAGTAACTTCAAGCAATGCTTTTGATTGTTCATCAATTGCCCCTACTGCGTAGGTCCAGGCAGAATCACCGTGATAACCGTTATATTTTGCACCTATATCAATACTGATGATATCACCATCGTTTAAGCTGTTATCATCAGGAATCCCGTGAACTAGCTTTTCGTTCACAGATGTACATATACTACCTGGAAAACCGTTATATCCTTTAAAAGATGGGACGGCCCCACATTTGAGAATAAAAGCCTCAGCAAGACGATCTAATTCTCTTGTCGTTATTCCCGGAGTGATATGCTTTTGTAATTCCTCATGTGTTAAAGCGACAATTCTACCAGCTTCTCGCATAATATCGATTTCACGTTGAGTTTTGCTTATGATCATTATTGTAAGCCTCTTAAAAGACTATCTAGATCAGTAAATACTTTACCAATTTCTTGTTGACCGTTAATGTTACGTAAATAGCCTTTATTTTCATAGAAATCAAGCAAAGGTTTTGTTTGCTTAATGTTTACGTCAAGTCTATTTTTAACAGTTGCTTCATTATCATCTTCACGTTGATATAATTCTCCACCACAACGGTCACATTCGCCCTCTTTAGTTGGAGGATTAAATACAAGATGATATGTTGCCCCACAAGATTTACATATTCTGCGGCCAGTTAGCCTTTCCATCAAAATCTCTTGATCTACATCAATGTTAATAACGTAATCAATTTTTCTTGATAGATCAGAAAGAATATTTTCTAAAGCATCCGCTTGAGCAACGGTTCTAGGGAAACCATCTAAAAGAAAACCTTTTTCGCAATCGGGTTTACCAAGACGTTCTCTAACAATACCAATTGTTACTTCGTCTGGCACAAGTTCACCTTTATCCATAAAAGACTTTGCTTCTAAACCTAGAGCAGTTTCTTCTTTGATCGCTGCACGGAACATGTCTCCAGTAGAGATATGCGGAATACCGTACTTTTCAACAATTCTTTCTGCTTGTGTACCTTTACCGGCACCAGGGAGCCCCATTAATACAAGATTCAAGTGAATTCCCCCCTATTCTATTAGGTTTGAGGGAACAATCGTCCCCTTAAACCTTTCTATTTGATAAAACCTTTATAATGACGTTTAACTAGCTGAGACTCTAACTGTTTGTAAGTATCAAGAGCAACACCAATCACGATTAGTAAGCTCGTTCCACCGATTTGAGCAGTTTCTGGTAGCCCTGCAACATTAATGAAGAACATTGGAATGATTGCAATCGCTGTTAAGAAAAGAGCACCAACAAAAGTTAAACGATATAAGACTTTAGTTAAATATTCCTGCGTGTTTTTACCAGGACGGATGCCCGGTACATAACCACCTTGATTCTTCAAGTTCTCAGAGACTTTCTCTGGGTTTACTTGAATGAATGCATAGAAATATGTGAAAGCAATTATTAATGCAGCATAGATGACCATACCGATTGGCTCAGTATAATCAAATATCTTCTGGATCCAACTCGTTACACTATTCGATTCAAAAAAGCCTGCAATCGTTCGTGGTGTAATGATAAATGAAATCGCAAAGATAACAGGGATAACACCTGCAGCATTTACTTTTAAAGGTAAATGAGTGTTTTGAACACCTACTGGCGTCTTACCTGCTGATGCACGTTTTGCATATTGTACTGGAATTTTTCTTAATGCCTGTTGGATAAAGATTGTTCCAACTACAATAGCAATAACCGCAAGCACGATAAGTACAAGGGTTACGATACGTAGGAATAATTGATCTCCAGCACCTTCAATTTGCTGCGCATAAATTTGGTTAGCGATGGAAGGAATACCGGCAACGATTCCAGCGAAGATAATAATAGAAATACCATTACCAACACCTTTTTCCGTAATTTGCTCCCCTAACCACATTAAAAAAGCAGTTCCTGCAGTTAATACTGTAGCAATTAATAAATAAGAGCCAATACCCGTATTTTCAATTAACATGCCACCAGCAAGATTATTAAACCCGTAAGACATACCAAGAGCTTGGATAAAACCAAGCACGATAGTAAAGTATCGTGTAAACTGAGCCAGTTTACGACGACCTGCCTCACCTTGCTTAGCCCATTCCGTAAATTTCGGCACAACGTCCATTTGTAGTAACTGAACAATGATTGATGCTGTAATATACGGCATGATTCCCATCGCAAGAATTGAGAAGTTTAATAACGCACCGCCACCAAATACATTCAAGACACCAAATACACTCATTTGATCCTGTGATTGTAAAATTTGTGCATTCACCCCTGGAACGGGGATAAATGTGCCGATGCGAAATACAATTAACATTAATAGGGTGAAAATAATCTTTCTTCTTATGTCACCCACGCGCATAAAATTGGAGATTGTCTGAAGCATTAGATCACCTCGGCTTTACCGCCGGCAGCTTCGATTGCTTCTTTAGCCGCAGCAGAGAATTTATGAGCTTTAACTGTAAGCTTTTTCTCTACGTTGCCTTTAGCAAGAACTTTAATTCCTGCTTTTTCGTTACTTACAACACCCGTTTCAATAAGAAGCTCTGGAGTAACTTCCGCTCCATCTTCAAAACGATTAAGTGCGTCAAGATTAACTACCGCATATTCTTTACGGTTAATGTTAGTGAATCCGCGTTTTGGTAAGCGTCTGAATAAAGGTGTTTGACCACCTTCGAATCCAGGACGTACGCCGCCGCCAGAACGAGCATTTTGACCTTTATGTCCCTTACCAGCAGTTTTACCGTTACCTGAACCAATACCGCGACCTTTGCGTTTACGTTCTTGACGTGAACCTTCTGCAGGTTTTAATTCATGAAGTTTCATGTTGGCACCTCCTTATTTTGTAGAAGATCGAAAATTATTTTTCAGTTACCGTTACAAGATGAGCAACTTTATTAATCATACCACGGATGGCAGGATTGTCTTGGTGCTCAACTGTTTGGTGCATTTTGCGTAATCCAAGAGCTGTGACTGTTTGGCGTTGGTCCTCAGGGCGACCAATCACACTGCGAGTGAGGGTAACTTCTAGTTTATTCGCCATTTGATTTCCCTCCTTATCCTAACAGTTCTTCTACTGATAAACCACGTAACTTAGCTACGTCTTCAGCACGTTTTAATTGTTGTAAACCATCTAGTGTTGCGCGAACCATGTTAATTGGTGTGTTTGTACCCAATGATTTAGAAAGGATATCGCCTACACCCGCTAACTCTAGTACCGCACGAACTGGTCCACCAGCGATAACTCCTGTACCTTCATATGCAGGTTTTAGAAGAATTTCGCCAGCTCCGAAGTGACCGATTACTTCGTGAGGAATTGTTGTTCCAACCATAGGAACTTCAATTAAGTTTTTCTTCGCATCTTCAATTGCTTTGCGAATAGCTTCTGGTACCTCTTGAGCTTTACCTGTACCAAAGCCAACGTTACCGTTTTTATCTCCAACTACTACAAGAGCAGAGAATCTGAAACGACGTCCACCTTTAACAACCTTAGCTACACGGTTTACCGTAACTACGCGCTCTTCAAGTTCAAGTTTGTTTGGATCAATACGACGCATTCTATATGTCCCTCCTTTGTCTATTAAAATTCTAACCCGTTTTCGCGAGCAGCATCTGCTAACGCTTTAACACGACCATGATATAAGTATCCTCCACGGTCAAATACGATTGATTTCAATCCTTTTGCTTCCGCACGTTTAGCGATTAATTCGCCGACTTTAACAGCCGCATCAACGTTGCCTGTAGCTTCAATACTAGCTTCTTTGTCTTGTGTAGACGCGCTAGCAAGAGTTACTCCGTTCACATCGTCAATTAATTGTGCATAAATGTGTTTATTTGAGCGATACACATTTAGACGAGGACGAGCCGCAGTGCCAGAAAGTTTAGATCTTACGCGAGCGTGTCTTTTCTTACGCACTGCATTTTTATCAGCCTTCGTAATCATTTCGGTCACTCCTTTCGTTTAGCTATGCAGCATTACTTACCTGTTTTACCTTCTTTACGACGAACATATTCTCCTTCATACCTAATACCTTTTCCTTTGTAAGGTTCTGGAGGACGAACGTCACGAATGTTAGCCGCTAAAGCGCCTACACGTTCTTTACTTGCACCTTTTACTACTACTTTCGTATTAGCTGGTACTTCGATTTCGATACCTTCTTCAGGTTCGATTTCAACTGGGTGAGAGTATCCAACGTTCAATACAAGCTTTTTACCTTGTTTTTGGGCACGGTAACCGACACCGATAAGTTCTAAGCCTTTTTCGAAGCCTTTAGATACACCTTCAACCATGTTAGCGATCAATGCACGAGTTGTACCATGAAGCGCACGGTGCTCTTTTTGATCAGAAGGACGCACGATGTTGATTACGTTCTCTTCGATGTTAATTGCGATATCTTTATTAAAAGTGTGAGAAAGCTCACCTTTAGGACCCTTTACGATAACGTGATGATTTTCATCAAGCGTTACTGTTACTCCACTAGGGATTTCAATTGGTTTTTTACCTATACGGGACATTTATTGCACCTCCATTCTTTCTGAAACTATATTACCAAACGTACGCTAGTACTTCTCCGCCTACTTGTTTCGCGCGAGCTTCTTTGTCTGTAAGAACGCCTTGAGAAGTAGAAACGAGTGCGATACCAAGACCGTTAAGAACGCGTGGTACCTCATCAGCTTTAGCATAAACACGAAGACCAGGTTTACTGATACGTTTTAAGCCTGTGATTACACGTTCATTTTTTGCACCGTATTTTAAGAAAATGCGGATAATGCCTTGCTTGTTATCTTCGATAAACTCTACATCACGTACGAAGCCTTCACGCTTAAGGATTTCAGCAACTTCTTTTTTAATATTAGAAGCAGGAACTTCTAATTTTTCGTGACGAACCATGTTCGCATTACGGATGCGAGTTAGCAAATCTGCAATTGGATCTGTCATGACCATTGTTTTTACCTCCTTCCCTAACTTTGGGTTTACCAGCTAGCTTTTTTAACGCCAGGAATTTGTCCTTTATATGCTAATTCACGGAAACAAATACGGCAAAGCTTAAATTTACGGTATACAGAATGTGGACGTCCACAACGTTCGCAACGTGTATATTCTTGTACCTTGTATTTAGGCGTGCGTTTTTGTTTCGCAATCATTGACTTTTTAGCCACGTTTTCGCCTCCCTCTAATTAACGATTACTTTTGGAATGGCATTCCAAATTGTGTTAAAAGTTCACGAGCTTCTTCATCAGTATTGGCAGTTGTTACGATAACGATATCCATACCACGAACTTTGCTTACTTTATCGTAATCGATCTCAGGGAAGATCAATTGCTCTTTAACACCAAGTGTGTAGTTTCCGCGTCCATCGAAAGACTTTTTAGAAATACCACGGAAGTCACGTACACGTGGAAGAGAAACAGATACTAATTTATCGAAGAATTCGTACATGCGTTCTCCACGTAAAGTAACTTTCGCTCCGATTGGCATACCTTCACGTAAACGGAAGCCAGCGATTGATTTTTTCGCGCGAGTGATAACAGGTTTTTGACCTGCGATTTGTGTTAATTCCTCAACAGCATTATCTAATGCTTTAGAGTTTTGCACAGCATCACCCACACCCATGTTGATAACGATTTTTTCAAGTTTTGGTACTTGCATTACTGATTTATAGTTAAACTTGCTCACAAGAGCAGGAGTAATTTCTTTTACATGTTTTTCTTTTAGGCGGTTCATCGATTGTACCTCCCTTCTTCATTGATCTATTTATCTAAAGATTCACCTGATTTTTTTGCTACACGCACTTTTTTCCCATCAACCGTTTGATAGCCTACGCGAGTTGGTTCACCAGATTTTGGGTCAACCGGCATAACGTTTGATACATGAATAGGTGCTTCTTGGCTAAGGATTCCACCTTGAGGATTCAAGTTAGATGGTTTAGCGTGTTTCTTTACGATATTAACACCTTCTACAAGAACGCGTTCTTGTTTTGGGTAAGCAGCAAGAATAACGCCTGATTTGCCTTTATCCTTACCAGAGATGACCATTACTTTATCACCTTTTTTTACATGCATCTGTGTGCACCTCCTTAAAGGCATTTTGTTTAATTTTTATAGTACTTCTGGAGCTAATGATACGATTTTCATGAAGTTGTTCTCGCGTAGTTCACGAGCAACTGGTCCAAAGATACGTGTACCACGAGGACCTTTATCGTCACGAATAATTACACATGCGTTTTCATCAAAACGGATGTATGTGCCATCTTTACGACGAACGCCGCTCTTTGTACGAACGACAACAGCTTTAACAACATCACCTTTTTTAACAACGCCACCTGGTGTTGCTTGTTTCACTGTGCAAACAATTACATCACCGATGTTAGCAGTTTTACGGCCTGATCCACCTAAAACTTTAATTGTAAGTACTTCACGAGCACCAGAGTTATCAGCAACTTTTAAACGTGATTCTTGTTGAATCATCTGTGTAACCTCCCTTCGGGATCAAACATATTTCCGAACAATTAGATAATAACTGCTTTCTCAACAACTTCAACTAGACGGAAGCGTTTAGTCGCAGATAATGGGCGAGTTTCCATGATACGAACGATATCGCCGATTTTTGCTTCATTTTGCTCATCATGAGCTTTAAACTTTTTAGAGTACTTTACGCGTTTGCCGTATAATGGATGCTTTTTGTATGTTTCGACTAAAACAGTAACAGTTTTATCCATTTTGTCTGAAACAACGCGTCCAGAGTATACTTTGCGTTGGTTACGTTCACTCATTGTGCGAACCTCCTCTCAATATCACTTGCTAAAACCAATTTCTCTTTCACGGATAACAGTTTTCATACGAGCAATTGCTTTACGCACTTCACGGATGCGAGCTGTGTTTTCCAGTTGTCCAGTCGCCAATTGAAAGCGTAGATTAAAAAGCTCTTCTTTTAATGATTTAACTTTTTGTTCTATTTCGGCAGTGGTAAGGTCACGAATTTCATTAGCTTTCATTTGATTCACCACCAATTTCTTCTCGTTTTACAAACTTACATTTAACTGGAAGTTTGTGTGCTGCAAGACGTAGAGCTTCACGAGCGATCTCTTCAGATACACCTGCAATTTCGAACATTACTTTACCAGGCTTAACAACTGCAACCCATCCTTCAGGAGCACCCTTACCAGAACCCATTCGGACTTCAAGAGGCTTAGCAGTGTATGGCTTATGCGGGAATATTTTAATCCAAACTTTACCGCCACGTTTCATGTAACGAGTCATTGCAATACGGGCAGATTCGATTTGACGGTTAGTGATCCAAGAAGCATCTTGAGCTTGTAGACCATATTCACCGAATGTTACTTCAGTACCACCTTTTGCTTGACCGCGCATTTTTCCACGGTGTACACGACGATATTTTACGCGTTTTGGCAATAGCATATTATTTGCCTCCTTCCCCATTATTCTTCTTTGTAGGAAGCACCTCTCCACGATAGATCCATACTTTTACGCCTAACTTACCGTAAGTCGTATCTGCTTCTGCTGTAGCATAATCAATGTCAGCACGAAGAGTATGAAGTGGTACAGTTCCTTCGCTATAAGATTCAGAACGAGCGATATCAGCACCGCCAAGACGTCCAGATACCATTGTTTTGATACCTTTAGCTCCTGCGCGCATAGCACGTTGAATAGTTTGTTTTTGAGCACGACGGAATGATACACGGTTTTCCAATTGACGAGCAATGTTTTCCGCTACTAATTTCGCGTCGATGTCAGCTTTTTTGATTTCAAGAATATTGATGTGAACACGTTTGCCAGTAAGTGCGTTAAGTGCTTTACGCAACGCCTCTACCTCAGTACCACCTTTACCGATAACCATTCCTGGTTTTGCAGTATGGACTGTGATATTTAAGCGATTAGCTGCACGTTCGATTTCTACTTTAGAAACAGATGCATCGCTTAAGCGTTTTGTGATGTACTCACGAACTTTCAGGTCTTCGTGTAAAAGATCAGCGTAGTCTTTACCTGCGTACCATTTTGACTCCCAATCACGGATGACACCGATACGCAAACCGACTGGATTTACTTTTTGACCCACAGATTATCCCTCCTTCTTTTCTGATACAACGATTGTGATGTGACTTGTGCGTTTGTTGATTGCGCTAGCACGACCTTGTGCGCGTGGACGGAAACGTTTTAAAGTTGGTCCTTCGTCAACAAATGCTTGCTCAACTACTAAATTATTAACATCCATTTCGTAGTTGTGCTCTGCGTTAGCTAGTGCAGATTTTAATACTTTTTCTACGATTGGAGAAGCAGCTTTTGGAGTTAAATTTAAAATCGCTACCGCTTCACCTACTTGCTTACCTCGAATTAAATCTACGACTAAACGAGCTTTACGAGGAGCAATACGAACTGTTCTTGCAACAGCTTTAGCTTGCATTATAATGCCCTCCTCTCATTAACGTCTTGTTTTCTTATCATCATTACCATGGCCTTTGTATGCACGTGTTGGAGCAAATTCTCCAAGCTTGTGGCCTACCATATCTTCAGTAACATAAACAGGCACATGTTTGCGACCATCATACACTGCGATAGTGTGTCCGATGAATTGTGGGAAGATCGTAGAACGGCGAGACCAAGTCTTCACTACTTGCTTGCCATCAGTTTCATTTAACTTTTCGATCTTTGTCATTAAATGTTCGTCAACAAAAGGTCCTTTTTTTAAGCTGCGACCCATGATTGAACCTCCCTTCGTGATTGTTCTACGGCCCGTCTTTGGAACCGTAGTTCAATCCCGTTATTTTTTACGACGACGTACGATAAATTTATCAGATTGATTGTTTTTCTTACGTGTTTTGTATCCAAGAGTTGGTTTACCCCAAGGAGACATAGGTGATTTACGACCGATAGGAGCTTTACCTTCACCACCACCGTGTGGGTGATCGTTAGGGTTCATAACAGATCCACGTACAGTTGGGCGTTTACCTAACCAACGAGAACGACCGGCTTTACCGATGTTAATCAATTCGTGTTGTTCGTTACCAACTTGACCTACAGTAGCGCGGCAAGTAGCAAGAATCATACGAACTTCACCAGAGTTTAAACGTACTAATACGTATTTACCTTCTTTACCAAGTACTTGTGCACTTGTTCCAGCAGAACGTACCAACTGTCCACCTTTACCAGGTTTAAGTTCGATGTTGTGGATTACAGTACCCACAGGAATGTTTGTAAGTGGTAATGCATTACCTACTTTGATATCTGCTTCAGGACCAGACATTACTTCTGCGCCTACTTTAAGAGTCTTAGGAGCTAGGATGTAACGCTTTTCTCCATCTACATAATTAATTAGTGCAATGTTAGCTGAGCGGTTTGGATCATACTCGACTGTAGCAACGCGACCTGGTATTCCATCTTTGTCACGTTTAAAGTCGATGATACGATATTGACGTTTATGACCGCCGCCTTGATGACGAACTGTCAACTTACCTTGGTTGTTACGGCCACCTTTGCGCTTTACTGGAGCAAGCAAAGATTTTTCTGGTTTGTCTGTAGTGATTTCTGCGAAATCAGATACCGTCATGCCGCGACGACCATTAGAGGTAGGTTTGTATTTTTTAATCGCCATTTCATTTCCCTCCTCTTCTTGTTAGAAATTAAGCTTCAAAGATTTCGATTTCTTTGCTGTCAGCAGTTAGTTTAACAATCGCTTTACGGCGTTTGTTTGTATAACCACCGAATTTACCCATGCGCTTGAATTTACCTTTGTAGTTCATGATGTTCACTTTTTCAACTTTTACATCAAAGATTTCTTGAACAGCATCTTTAACTTGAGTTTTATTAGCTCTTACATCAACTTCAAAAGTATATTTTTTGTCAGCCATGATGTCAGTAGAACGTTCAGTGATAACGGGGCGCTTAATGATATCGCGTGCATCCATTATGCAAGCACCTCCTCTACTTTTTCGACCGCTTGCTTAGTCATGATCAATTTATCATGATTTAAAACGTCTAATACGCTGATTCCGTTAGCAGTAACAACTGTTACTCCAGGGATGTTACGAGCAGATAATGCTACGTTTTCATCGATGTCTGCAGTTACGATTAATGCTTTAGAATCTACAGAAAGACCTTTAAGTAGACCTTTAAAGTCTTTTGTTTTTGGAGCTTCGAAAGATAGTGTTTCTAATACTAGAATGTTCTCTTCCGCAACTTTAGTAGATAACGCTGATTTGATAGCTAAGCGACGAACTTTTTTAGGTAATTTATAGCTATAGCTGCGTGGTACAGGACCAAATACAGTACCGCCTCCGCGCCATTGTGGTGAACGAATTGAACCTTGACGAGCACGACCTGTGCCTTTTTGACGCCATGGTTTACGTCCTCCGCCAGCTACTTCAGAACGAATTTTAGTTTTATGAGTTCCTTGACGTAGAGAAGCTCTTTGCATAATAACAGCTTCAAACATCACGTGGTTGTTTGGCTCGATACCAAAGATTGAGTCGTTCAGCTCAATATCGCCAACTTGTGAACCACTTTGGTTTAATAATGCAACTTTAGGCATTCTTACTTCCTCCTTTCCGGGTTATTACTTTGCTTTAACCGCACTTACTAGTTTTAGAAGCGCTTTTTTAGAGCCAGGTACATTACCTTTTACTAATAGAAGATTGCGTTCTGCATCTACTTTTACGATTTCAAGGTTTTGTACTGTGATTTGTTCTCCGCCCATGCGACCAGGTAATAGTTTACCTTTAAATACGCGGTTTGGAGCAACAGGACCCATTGAACCTGGGCGACGGTGGTAACGTGAACCGTGTGCCATTGGTCCGCGAGATTGTCCGTGGCGTTTAATTGCACCTTGGAAACCTTTACCTTTTGAAATTCCTGTTACATCAATTTTTTCACCTTCAGCGAAAATATCAACTTTGACTTCCTGACCAACTTCATACTCAGCTAAGTCAGCTCCGCGTAATTCGCGAACGAAGCGCTTAGGAGTAGTATCAGCTTTAGCAGCGTGTCCTTTTTCCGGTTTGTTTGAAAGCTTTTCGCGTTTATCTTCAAAACCGATTTGGATTGCTTCGTATCCATCAGTATCAACTGATTTCTTTTGAAGAACAACGTTTGGAGTAGCTTCAACCACTGTTACCGGGATAAGATCACCGTTTTCAGCAAATACTTGAGTCATACCAATCTTTCTTCCTAAGATTCCTTTGGTCATTTCAGTCACACCTCCTAGATTGTTTTAATGTATTAATTAAAGTTTAATTTCGATATCAACACCAGATGGTAAGTCTAAACGCATTAATGAATCGACTGTTTGTGGTGTTGGATTAATGATGTCGATTAAACGTTTGTGTGTACGCATTTCGAATTGCTCACGAGAATCTTTATATTTATGCACCGCACGAAGAATTGTGTAAACTGACTTTTCAGTTGGCAATGGGATTGGACCAGATACAGCCGCACCAGAGCGTTTTGCAGTTTCAACGATTTTTTCAGCAGATTGATCAAGAATTCTGTGATCATAAGCTTTTAAACGAATACGAATTTTTTGTTTTGCCATTATTTTCCCTCCTTTTCGCCTATTTTCATATAGACATTCTCCGTGAAAATTTCCCACACACTCGCCATGGCAAAGCGGCCGGGTGTGTCAGCAACCTTTCACTTCATCGCAGTCAAAGACCAACATTGTCTATTATACAGAAAAGACATAACAAATGCAACTATTGATTGCGTTTCTCTCTGTTCTGCACACTTTTAACATTATAACTGCTGTTAATAGTGTTTTCAAGTATATCTTCCTCTTTACATCATTTTCTAAAAAAACGCTTATTTAATTACTTATTTTTAAATTTTCTAAATTTTTATTTGACAAACATAGACTCATTCATGTAAATTTTAGTCAATAAAATATTTTTTATTTCTTATCATGAGAGGTTGAGGGATAGGCCCGATGACACCTCAGCAACCATCAATAGTGAACATTATTGAAAAGGTGCTAATTCCTACAAGCTATACGCTTGAAAGATGAGAAGATGACTATGATAATAATAGGCCTTCTTCTTGAGGGCCTTTTTTATTTTCTCTTTGGCTTCTCATCCATTGAATTCAACAAAATATGAATTGAAGGAGTGAGACCTTTGAACTTCCTTGAAAAAATGAAGAACCAAGTATTAATTGCTGACGGTGCGATAGGAACACTTCTTTATTCTTATGGTACGGATACATGTTTTGAAGAGTTAAACCTCTCAGCACCGGAACAAATTCAGCACATTCATCAAGCCTATCTCCATGCAGGTGCTGATTTAATTCAAACAAATTCCTATGCTGCGAATTATTTAAAATTGAAACGGTATGGCCTAGAGGATTCAGTCAAAGAGATTAATAGTGCGGCTGTAAAACTGGCACGATCTAGTATTCAACAGCACCAGGCATATGTGCTTGGCACAATTGGAGGTGTACGAGGATTAAACCCCCTCTCTATTCCTCTAGATGAAATTAAACGTAACTTTCGTGAACAGCTATACTGCTTATTGTTAGAAGGCGTAGATGGGCTCCTTCTTGAAACATATTATGATTTAGAAGAATTAGAAACGGTTCTCTCTATTGCCCGGAAAGAAACGGATATACCTATAATTGCCCAAGTGTCTTTACAAGAAATCGCTATATTACAAAATGGGACGTTAATTAATGACGCCTTAAAAAGGTTAGAAGCTAAAGGGGCAGATGTTGTCGGGGTAAACTGCCGTTTAGGTCCACATCATATGTTAGAGACACTCTCCTCCGTTGAATTACCTCAGCACGCGTTTCTCTCTGCATATCCTAACGCGAGTCTACCGGCCTATATCGATGGTACGATTCAATATAAGGAGAGTGAAGACTATTTTAGAAAATCAGCGAAGTCCTTCCTTAAGCAAGGTGTTCGACTGCTTGGTGGTTGCTGCGGAACGACACCTGGCCATATTAAAGCATTTGCAGACGAAGTTAGGCATGCTGTACCAATTATTGAAAAACAAGTAACAAATAAAAGGAAACCTAAAATAGAGAGAATTACAATCGAACGCACCAATACCCCGTTAGAGACACTTGTACAAGAAAAACGCACCATCATCGTCGAACTAGACCCACCTAAGAAGCTATCAACTGCTAAATTTTTTGAAGGTGCCAGAGCCTTAAAAGATGCTGGGGTTGATGCAATCACACTCGCAGATAACTCTCTTGCGACACCACGAATCGCAAATGAAGCCCTAGCACATATCATCCAAAAGGATACAAACGTTCGACCACTTGTCCACCTCTCCTGTAGAGATCGAAACTTAATCGGCTTACAATCACATCTCATGGGTCTTCATACATTGGGGTTGCATGATATTTTAGCCATTACAGGGGATCCGGCAAGAGTTGGTAATTTCCCAGGCGCTTCATCTGTGTTTGATTTATCTTCCTTTGAATTAATAGAAATGATTAAACAATTTAATGAAGGAATTTCCCCTTCAGGTTCTGAACTTGGTGAAAATGCCGTCTTTTCTGTCGGGGCAGCATTTAATCCTCATGTCAAATCCTTAGACAAAGCTGTTGCCCGACTTGAAAGGAAGATAAAAGCAGGCGCTGATTATTTCGTGTCACAGCCAGTGTTTTCAGTAACACAACTATTAGAGATTCATGAGGCAACAAAGCATCTGTCCGCACCTATTTTCATCGGAATGATGCCACTGATTAGCAGCAAAAATGCAGAGTATCTTCATAACGAAGTGCCTGGTATCAAGATTACTCAAACGACCCGCGACAGAATGGCTAAAGCGGTTAACCCTGTTCTAGCTGAGAAAGAAGGCTTATTAATTACAAAAGAGTTGATCGATGCAGCCTTAGAACTCTTTCAAGGCATCTACCTTGTTACCCCCTTCCTTAGATATCAACTTACAACCGAGCTGACCAATCATATTAGAAGAAAAGATCAACAGATGAAGGAGCATCATTATGTCAAAAGTAGCCATCACTAAACAAATGACGGAAAAGATTTTAATCATGGATGGAGCAATGGGTACCATGCTACAAGAAGCCCACCTAACTGCAGATGACTTTGGTGGTGAGGATTTAGAAGGTTGTAATGAACACCTCACACTTACGCGACCTGAATTGATTCAATCAATTCATGAAGCTTATCTTTCGGCAGGGGCAGATATAATTGAAACAAATACATTCGGAGCGACGCGTATCGTTTTGGAAGAATATAATATTGGGCATTTAAGTGAATTATTAAACCGCAGAGCGGCTGAAATCGCTATAAAAGCAGCGCATAAATACGACAAGCCTAATCATCCGCGATATGTAGCAGGATCTATGGGACCAACTACTAAGACATTAAGCGTTACCGGTGGAACAACTTTTAAACAATTAGTCATGGATTATCGTACACAAGCCATAGGACTCATTGACGGTGGTGTAGATTTATTATTAATAGAAACAAGCCAAGATCTCCTTAATGTAAAAGCTGCTTTCCTAGGGATTAAAGAAGCCTTTCATCACACAAAGAAAGAACTCCCTATAATGGTATCAGGGACAATAGAACCGATGGGCACCACTTTGGCAGGGCAAAACATCGAAGCGTTTTACATTTCAATAGAGCACATGAAACCAATAGCTGTTGGACTCAACTGCGCAACTGGACCGGAATTTATGCAAGAGCATATTCGCTCTCTAGCACAACTCTCTTCAACTGGGGTTAGCTGTTATCCTAATGCAGGCTTACCAGATGAAGACGGTTGTTATCACGAAACAGCAGAATCTCTATCTACAAAGCTTTTGGATTTTGCCACACAGGGCTGGGTGAATATCGTTGGTGGTTGTTGCGGTACCACACCAGCGCACATCACAGCAATCAGTCAAGCATTAGCCCATGTACCACCCCGTCCCATTACTAAAAAGAGACAGCATAAACTATCAGGTATTGAACCCCTTACCTATGATGAATCTATTAGACCGATTATGGTTGGTGAGCGGACAAATGTCATTGGCTCAAAGAAATTCAAACGGTTGATTAATGAAGGAAAGTATGAGGAAGCATCGGAAATTGCTAGAGCCCAAGTTAAAAAAGGAGCAAGCGTCATTGATATATGCCTTGCTGACCCTGATCGTAATGAGATAGAAGATATGGACCATTTTTTAGCTGAAGTAACGAAAAAAATCAAAGTTCCCCTAGTCATTGATTCAACTGATGATGAAGTAATCGCCAAAGCTCTTACCTACTCTCAAGGTAAAGCTATAATCAATTCGATTAACTTAGAAGATGGTGAGGACCGATTCACCTTTGCTGCAAAGCTTATCCATCAGTACGGAGCAGCCATTGTTGTCGGTACCATTGATGAGGAAGGCATGGCCATCACAGCTGAAAACAAGCTAGTCATAGCTAAACGGGCCTATCATATCCTCGTTGAGCAGTATCAAGTACCTCCAGAGGATATTATCTTCGACCCCCTCGTATTTCCTGTCGGCACTGGAGATGAACAATATATTGGTTCTGCTAAAGAAACTGTACTTGGTATTAAACTTATTAAAGAAGCTCTACCGGAGGCGAAAACGATTTTAGGCATTAGTAATGTGTCCTTTGGTCTTCCGAGTGTGGGGAGAGAAATTTTAAATTCCGTCTTCCTCTTTCATTGCACGAAAGCCGGGCTAGACTATGCAATCGTCAATACAGAAAAGCTAGAGCGTTTCCCAAGCATCCCTAAAAATGAAGTAGAATTAGCAGAAAAGCTTCTTTTTCAAACCAGCGATAGCATTTTAGCTGATTTTACTGACTTTTATCGTGATAAGAAGAAGGAAAAAAGGATAGAAACCCATTTACTATCATTAGAAGAACGTTTATCAAGCTATATAATAGAAGGAACAAAAGAAGGCCTTCTCCCAGATTTAGAAAGAGCATTAGCGAAATACCCAAATCCATTAGATATTATCAACGGACCATTAATGAATGGTATGGCAGAAGTAGGTAGATTATTTAATGATAATCAATTAATTGTTGCAGAAGTCTTACAAAGTGCAGAAGTGATGAAAGCATCAGTCGCGTTTTTAGAACCTTATATGGAGAATGATAAACAAACATCTACAAGTAAGGGGAAAGTTTTACTCGCAACCGTCAAAGGTGATGTCCATGATATCGGTAAGAATCTTGTCGATATTATTCTCTCTAACAATGGATTTGAAACCATTGATCTTGGAATTAAAGTCTCTTCTGCTGAACTTATCGCAGCCATTAGAGAGGAAAAACCCGACATCATTGGACTTTCTGGCTTACTCGTAAAGTCAGCACAACAAATGGCATTAACAGCAAAGGACTTACAGGATGCCCATATACAAACCCCCATTATGGTGGGGGGAGCTGCCTTATCTCGAAAATTTACGAATAATAAAATCGCCCCTAACTACAAAGGACTCGTCTTATATGCAAAAGATGCAATGACCGGTCTGAGTTTAGCAAATGAAATCCGAGAACCAAGTCGCTATAGTGAATTATTTCAAGCACAAATCTCGAGAACAGCACAAACTACCAAAGAAGAAGCCCAATTGATAAAAAAATATTCCGAACCAGCCGTTGGAGTGAAAACCGTTCAAGAAGCTCCTATTTTTCAACCGCAAGACTTAAAGAGACATTTAATTACAAATCTCTCTTTCCACCATATAGAACCATATATTAACCGTAAAATGCTGCTATATCATCTTGGGGTTAAAAATCAAAAAAGGGAGCTCACTAATGAAAAACTAGAAAAGGTGAATATCCTGTTAGACTCACTGATCCATGAAATAATTAAAAATAACTGGATACAACCAAAAGCTACTTACCAATTTTTTAAAGCAAATGCCAATGGAAATAATATCATTATAATGAATAAAGACGATCTTCCTATTGAAAAGTTTGTATTCCCTAGACAAGAAAAAGGAAAAAATCTTTGTCTTGCTGATTATCTAAGAGAAAAGCAAACAGACTATGTATGTTTTTTTGCTGTAACAGCAGGAAAGGGAATACGACAAGCAGCTACACAATTAAAAGAGGAAGGCAGATTTCTAGAAAGTCACGCATTGCAAGCAATTGCGTTAGAAACAGCTGAAGGGCTGGCTGAGTATATTCACAGACAGATTAGGGATAAATGGGGTTTTCCAGATCACCCAACAATGACGATGGAGGAGCGTTTTGCGGCTAAATATCAAGGACAACGATTTTCATTCGGTTATCCAGCCTGTCCAAATTTAGAAGATCAAGCGAAGTTATTCCGTCTTATACAACCAGAAGATATTGAGATCGAATTAACAGAAGGTTATATGATGGAACCTGAAGCCTCTGTTACAGCTATGGTGTTTTCACACCCCGAAGCAAGATACTTTAATGTACACTCCTCTTCATGATTGATGTAAAAAAAAGCATAAAGAAAAAGCAGCCGGCGTCCCGACTGCTTTTTCTATGAAAGGCGTCCCCTTCAAATATCATAATCAAAATTTATTACTCAACGATTGTAGCAACTACGCCAGCGCCTACAGTACGTCCACCCTCACGGATAGAGAATTTAGTACCTTCTTCGATAGCGATTGGAGAGATAAGTTCAACGTTCATTTCGATGTTATCTCCAGGCATAACCATTTCTACACCTTCAGGAAGGTTACAAATACCAGTTACATCAGTTGTACGGAAGTAGAACTGAGGACGGTAGTTTGTGAAGAATGGAGTGTGACGTCCACCTTCTTCTTTAGATAAAACGTAAACTTCAGCTTTGAATTTTACGTGTGGAGTAATTGAAGCTGGTTTAGCTAATACTTGACCACGTTGGATATCTTCACGTGCAACACCACGAAGAAGAGCACCAATGTTATCTCCTGCTTCAGCATAATCAAGAAGCTTACGGAACATTTCAACACCTGTTACAGTAGTTGATTTTGGTTCTTCAGCAAGACCGATGATTTCAATAGTATCACCGACTTTAACTTGTCCACGCTCAACACGACCTGTAGCAACAGTACCACGACCAGTGATTGAGAATACATCCTCAACTGGCATCATGAATGGTTTTTCAGTGTCACGAGTTGGAGTTGGGATATACTCATCAACTGCAGCCATTAATTCAATGATTTTTTCTTCCCACGCAGCATCTCCTTCAAGAGCTTTAAGCGCAGAACCTTTGATTACAGGAATATCGTCACCAGGGAATTCATATTCAGAAAGAAGGTCACGAACTTCCATTTCTACTAATTCAAGTAATTCTTCGTCGTCTACCATGTCACATTTGTTCATGAATACAACAAGGTAAGGTACACCTACTTGACGAGAAAGAAGGATGTGCTCACGAGTTTGTGGCATTGGGCCATCAGCAGCAGATACTACTAGGATACCGCCGTCCATTTGTGCAGCACCAGTGATCATGTTTTTAACATAGTCAGCGTGACCTGGGCAGTCAACGTGTGCATAGTGACGGTTTTCAGTTTCGTACTCAACGTGTGCAGTAGAGATTGTGATACCACGCTCTCTTTCTTCTGGAGCAGCATCGATTTGGTCATATCCACGAGCTTCACCGCCGCCTGCTTTCGCAAGTACAGTTGTGATTGCTGCTGTTAATGTAGTTTTACCATGGTCAACGTGTCCGATAGTTCCGATGTTAACATGGGGTTTTGAACGGTCAAATTTTTCTTTAGCCATTAGGAAAATCCTCCTTTAAATTTAAATAAATTAAGTATTTGATTGACATTGGTCGGTGGCTACCTTCCAATGTCAGGTTACTTACAATGATAGTTATACTTGATTAAAAAGGTAAAATCAATTATTCACCTTTATTTTTTTTGATGATTTCTTCAGAAATTGATTTTGGAACTTCTTCATAATGATCAAAGTGCATTGAGAATGTACCGCGACCTTGCGTATTAGAACGCAATGAAGTAGCATAACCAAACATTTCAGAAAGTGGAACCATTGCACGTACAACTTGCGCGTTACCGCGAGCTTCCATACCTTCTACACGTCCACGACGAGAAGTAACATCACCCATAATGTCTCCCATATACTCTTCCGGAATAACTACTTCAACTTTCATTACCGGTTCAAGGATAACTGGGTTACATTTTGAAGCAGCGTTTTTCAGTGCCATAGAAGCGGCAATTTTAAACGCCATTTCAGATGAGTCAACATCATGGTAAGATCCATCAAATAATCTAGCTTTAATATCAACCATTGGATAGCCGGCTAATACACCACGCTCCATAGCATCTTCAAGACCAGATTGTACTGCAGGGATATATTCACGTGGAACAACACCACCAACGATGCCGTTTACGAATTCAAATCCTGCACCTTCTTCATTTGGAGAGAACTCAATCCAAACGTGACCAAATTGACCACGACCACCGGATTGACGCGCGAATTTACCTTCGATGTTTGCAGATGCACGGAAAGTTTCACGATAAGCAACTTGTGGTGCACCAACATTTGCTTCTACTTTAAATTCACGTTTCATACGGTCTACAAGGATATCAAGGTGAAGCTCACCCATACCAGCGATGATTACTTGACCAGTTTCTTGGTCAGTATGCGCGCGGAATGTTGGATCTTCTTCTTGAAGTTTTTGAAGTGCTGTAGTCATCTTATCTTGGTCTGCTTTAGACTTCGGTTCGATAGAAAGAGAGATAACTGGCTCTGGGAACTCCATAGATTCAAGAATTACAAGACTCTTTTCATCACATAGTGTATCTCCAGTAGAAGTATCTTTCAAACCAACAGCAGCAGCAATATCCCCTGCATAAACTGTAGAGATCTCTTCACGAGAGTTTGCATGCATTTGTAGGATACGACCTACACGTTCACGTTTATCTTTTGTAGAGTTCTTAACATAAGAACCTGAATCTAACGTACCAGAGTAAACGCGGAAGAAAGTTAATTTACCAACATAAGGGTCAGTCATAACTTTAAATGCTAATGCAGAGAAAGGCTCTTCATCACTTGATGGACGAGTAACTTCTTCTTCTGTGTCTGGATTAATACCTTTAATGGCATGTACATCCAATGGAGATGGAAGATAGTCGATTACTGCATCAAGCATTTTTTGAACACCTTTGTTTTTGAATGCAGATCCACAAATAACTGGATAGAACTCAACGTTTACTGTACCTTGACGGATTGCAGCTTTAATCTCTTCATTAGAGATTTCTTCTCCACCAAGATATTTCTCCATTAATTCTTCATCAAGTTCAGCAAGAGCTTCGATTAATTTTTCACGATACTCTTGGGCTTGATCCATATATTCTTCAGGAATTTCACGAGTTTCGATATCAGTACCAAGATCGTTACCGTAGAAAGTAGCTTTCATTTCGATAAGGTCAATGATACCTTCGAATTCGTCTTCAGCACCAATTGGTAATTGGATAGCTGCTGCATTTGCTTGCAGACGATCATGAATTGTACCTAAAGAGTACAAGAAGTCTGCACCGATTTTATCCATTTTGTTTACGAATACCACACGTGGTACGCCGTAAGTTGTCGCTTGACGCCATACAGTCTCAGTCTGTGGTTCAACACCAGATTGAGCATCTAGTACAGCAACTGCTCCATCAAGTACACGCAATGAACGCTCAACTTCAACTGTGAAGTCTACGTGTCCTGGCGTGTCAATGATATTAACACGGTGGCCTTTCCATTGAGCTGTAGTAGCGGCAGAAGTGATTGTAATACCACGTTCTTGCTCTTGCTCCATCCAGTCCATTTGTGAAGCACCTTCATGTGTTTCACCAATTTTATGGATACGACCAGTGTAATAAAGAACACGCTCAGTTGTTGTTGTTTTACCAGCATCAATGTGAGCCATGATACCAATATTACGCGTATTATCTAAGGAGAACTCTCTTGCCATTGTGTCTTTCTCCTTCCTAGTATGGGAATTATTTTTATATTATAAAAATGAATCTTACCAACGATAGTGAGCAAATGCTTTGTTTGCTTCAGCCATTTTATGAGTGTCTTCACGTTTCTTCACTGATGCACCAGTGTTGTTAGCTGCATCAAGAATTTCGTTTGCAAGACGCTCTTCCATTGTTTTCTCACCGCGAAGGCGAGCGTAGTTTACTAACCAACGAAGACCAAGAGTTGTACGGCGATCAGGGCGCACCTCAACTGGTACTTGGTAGTTAGCTCCACCTACACGGCGTGCTCTTACTTCAAGTACAGGCATGATGTTTTTAAGCGCTTGATCGAATACTTCCATTGGCTCTTTGCCAGTACGCTCACTAATGATATCAAATGCATTATATAGAATTGCTTGAGATTTACCTCTCTTACCATCTACCATCATTTTATTGATTAGACGGCTAACAAGCTTTGAGTTGTAAATCGGATCAGGCAATACGTCTCTTTTTGCTACAGGACCTTTACGTGGCATGTAATTTTTCCTCCTTTCAAGAAAGGGTTATTTTTATTTGTGAATTATTTCTTAGCTGCTTTAGGACGTTTAGCACCGTATTTAGAACGACCTTGCATACGGTTGTTAACACCAGCAGTATCAAGTGCACCACGAACGATATGGTAACGTACACCCGGTAAGTCTTTTACACGACCGCCACGGATAAGTACCACACTGTGCTCTTGTAGGTTATGACCAATACCAGGAATATAAGCATTCACTTCGATTCCGTTAGTTAAACGTACACGTGCATATTTACGCAACGCTGAGTTTGGTTTTTTTGGAGTCATTGTACCAACACGAGTACATACACCGCGTTTTTGTGGTGAAGATATGTTCGTTTGTACTTTTTTGAAGCTGTTATAACCTTTGTTCAACGCAGGAGAAGTTGATTTCTCTTCCTTTGTTTTACGAGGCTTGCGTACTAATTGATTAATAGTAGGCATGTATTTTTCCTCCCTTCATCTTTTCATGTAAGCCCACACATCCAGGTGGTTCATTTAAAGGCAAAAACAAAGTCCTTGCAGATTTCTATCTACAAAAACAGTTTTTAAATAGTTAATGCAACAGCTGCAGCACCTACATCTATCCCACATGCTTTACCAAGCTTTTTCATCGAATCAACATATGTGATTGGAACGTTATGATCTTTAGCAGCTTCTTCTATCATAGATTTGACTTGAAAATTTGTATCGCTAGCGATGACTACTTCAGATACAATTCCAGATTTAAGAGCTTTCACTGTTTGTTTAGTTCCTACTATAATTTCTTTCGCCTGCAATACTTTTTCATAAGACATAAATTCATCCTCCAAAGTATCCAGTAATAGGAGCACCTTTGCTATATTACCACCAATTGAAAATGATGTCAACAATCATTCATATTTTTTTAATATAGAAGGTCGGTGCCATTCTTAAAAAGAACGACACCCTTTCTTCTATCATTATTCAACCGTGATTGTTTCTTCAACTGCCTCTTTTGTATAAGGCTCTGCTTGACGATAACGTTGCATACCTGTACCAGCTGGAACAAGTTTACCAATGATAACATTTTCTTTCAAGCCGAGTAACTCATCACGTTTTCCTTTAATCGCTGCATCTGTAAGAACTCTAGTTGTTTCTTGGAATGAAGCAGCGGATAAGAAGGAATCAGTTTCAAGAGATGCTTTTGTAATACCAAGTAATACCGGACGTCCAGTAGCTGGCATTTTACCTTCCATAAGTGCTTTTCTATTCGCATCAGTAAATTGATGGATATCAAGCAATGTGCCTGGAAGTACATCTGTCTCAGCTGCATCGATAACACGTACTTTACGAAGCATTTGACGTACCATTACTTCGACGTGTTTATCACCGATTTCAACCCCTTGCATACGATAAACTTTTTGTACTTCTCGTAGCAAGTATTCTTGAACAGCTGTAACATCTCTCACCTTAATTAATTCTTTCGGATCGATAGAACCTTCTGTTAGCTCTTGACCGCGTTCCACTTCATCGTTAATTGCTACTTTTAAGCGTGCAGTATAAGGTGCAGTATAAGTGCGTGATTCAACTTCACCTTGAATAACGATTTCATGTTGACGATCGCGACCTTCATTAATGCCAACCACTGTACCTTTGATTTCTGAAATAACCGCTTGACCTTTAGGGTTACGCGCTTCAAAAATCTCTTGGATACGAGGAAGACCTTGTGTAATATCGTCTCCTGCAACCCCACCAGTATGGAAAGTACGCATCGTTAACTGTGTACCAGGTTCACCAATTGATTGAGCGGCAATAATACCAACTGCTTCACCGACTTCAACTTCTTGACCAGTAGCCAAGTTACGTCCGTAACATTTTTTACATACACCGTGGCGAGTATTACATGTGAACGCAGAGCGAATCCATGCTTCTTCAACGCCTGCAGCGATGATTTCTGCAGATAAATCTTCAGTAATCAATTCATTTTCACGTGCAATGATTTCATTTGTTTCCGGATGTCTAATCGCTTTTCTTACATGACGACCGATTAAACGTTCCTCTAAGCTTTCGATCACTTCTGTTCCTTCCTTCAAGGAAGAAATCAATAATCCACGATCTGTACCGCAATCATCTTCACGTACAATTACGTCCTGTGCAACGTCAACAAGACGACGAGTAAGGTAACCAGAGTCAGCTGTTTTAAGGGCTGTATCAGCAAGACCTTTACGCGCACCGTGAGTAGAGATAAAGTACTCTAATACAGTTAATCCTTCACGGAAACTTGATTTAATCGGTAATTCAATAATACGACCAGCCGGGTTGGCCATTAGACCACGCATACCAGCTAACTGTGTAAAGTTAGATGCGTTACCACGGGCACCTGAATCACTCATCATGAAGATTGGGTTGGATTTATCCAATGATTTCATTAGTTTCGATTGGATATTATCTTTCGCCGCACTCCAGATAGAGATAACTCTGTCATAACGTTCCTCTTCAGTAATAAGACCACGTCTAAATTGTTTTAATACATTATCAACTTTATTTTGAGCTTCATGAAGAATTTCTTCTTTTTCACCTAATACAACGATGTCTGCCACACCAACGGTAATACCAGCCTTAGTTGAATATTTGAAACCTAAATTCTTCATGCGGTCTAGCATTTTTGATGTTTCAGTAATCTTGAAGCGTTTAAATACTTCAGCAATGATATTTCCAAGAATTTTCTTCTTAAATGGATCGACAATCGGCATTGTACGAATCGCTTCAGGAATATCAATAGCTTTATCAATAAAGTATTTCTTCGGTGTTTCAATTTCAAGATTCTCTTTTGTTGGTTCGTTAATATACGGGAATGTTTTCGGTAAAATTTCATTGAATACCAATTTACCAACTGTTGTCATTAATAGTTGCTTGTTTTGTTCTTCAGTGAATGTTTCATTTTTTAACGAACCAGCATGAACAGCTACTCTTGTGTGCAAGTGAACATATCCGTTTTGGTAAGCAAGTAACGCCTCGCTTGTGTCGTTAAAGACCATTCCTTCACCAACAGCATTTTCTCTTTCTAAAGTTAAGTAATAGTTACCTAACACCATATCTTGTGAAGGCGTAACAACTGGTTTACCATCCTTAGGATTCAGGATGTTTTGTGCTGCCAACATAAGCAATCTAGCTTCAGCTTGCGCTTCTGCTGATAAAGGTACGTGAACCGCCATTTGGTCACCATCAAAGTCAGCATTATATGCTGTACAAACAAGTGGATGCAGGCGAATGGCACGTCCTTCAACCAACGTAGGTTCAAATGCTTGAATCCCTAATCTATGAAGTGTAGGGGCACGGTTTAATAATACCGGATGCTCCTTAATGACACTCTCAAGTACATCCCAAACTTCAGGGTGAACTTTTTCGATTTTACGTTTAGCTGATTTAATGTTATGTGCTAGGCCCTTTTCAACTAACTCTTTCATGACAAATGGTTTAAATAACTCCAATGCCATTTCTTTAGGTAGTCCACATTGATACATTTTCAAGTTTGGACCAACGACAATTACAGAACGCCCAGAGTAGTCAACACGTTTACCGAGCAAGTTTTGACGGAAACGTCCTTGTTTACCTTTTAACATATGAGATAGTGATTTAAGTGGTCTATTACCAGGACCTGTAACAGGACGTCCACGACGACCGTTATCAATTAAAGCGTCAACAGCTTCTTGAAGCATACGCTTTTCATTTTGAACGATGATGCTTGGAGCACCAAGGTCTAATAAACGTTTCAAACGGTTATTACGGTTAATTACACGGCGATAAAGGTCATTCAAATCTGATGTAGCAAAGCGACCACCGTCTAGTTGAACCATTGGACGAAGCTCTGGAGGAATAACTGGTAGCACATCAAGAATCATCCAGCTCGGTTCATTTCCTGAACCACGGAATGCTTCAAGCACTTCTAATCGTTTAATTGCACGTGTACGGCGTTGCCCTTGTGCAGTTTTTAATTCTTCTTTTAAAGTATCTACTTCTTTATCAAGGTCAATATCTGAAAGTAACTTTCTAATTGACTCCGCACCCATAGACGCTTGGAACTTATTACCGTATTTTTCACGGTAAGCACGGTATTCTTTTTCAGAGAGCAATTGTTTTTTCTCTAATGCTGTATCTCCGGATTCGGTTACAACATAAGATGCAAAATAAATTACTTCTTCCAATGCACGAGGAGACATATCAAGAACAAGACCCATACGGCTTGGAATACCTTTAAAGTACCAAATATGTGATACTGGCGCTGCTAGCTCAATATGCCCCATTCTTTCACGACGAACTTTAGCACGTGTAACTTCAACACCACAACGATCACAAACAACACCTTTATAACGAACGCGTTTGTATTTACCGCAATGACACTCCCAGTCCTTTGTTGGACCGAAAATACGTTCACAAAACAAACCATCTTTTTCAGGTTTTAATGTACGATAATTGATTGTTTCAGGTTTCTTTACTTCACCATGAGACCATGAGCGGATTTTATCTGGTGAAGCGAGACCTATTTTCATATACTCGAAATTATTAACATCTAGCAAGGGGCCTACCTCCCTTTCGATCTACAGGTTTTTCCCATTAACTTATTAATAAGTTTGGGTCCCAGTCATCTATTCCACTTAGCTCGAATGGAGGGCAGTGATTGCCCTCCTTGTTCAAATTTATTCTTTTGTTGCTACTGTTTCTGCTACTTCTGTTTCTTGCGTATCTGGAGCGATTGTTAAGGATTCAGCCTGTTGCATATCCTCATCATCATCCGTATCACGCATTTCTATCTCTTTTTCATCGCCTGAAAGGATTTTTACATCCATACCTAAGCTTTGAAGTTCTTTAATTAATACTTTGAATGATTCAGGGACACCAGGTTCCGGTACATTTTCACCCTTAACGATGGATTCATATGTTTTCACACGTCCAACGACATCATCCGATTTAACTGTTAAGATCTCTTGAAGTGTATAAGCAGCACCATAGGCTTCAAGTGCCCAAACCTCCATCTCACCAAAACGCTGTCCACCGAATTGTGCTTTACCACCAAGCGGTTGTTGCGTAACAAGTGAGTAAGGTCCAGTAGAACGAGCGTGAAGTTTATCATCAACCATGTGTGCTAGTTTGATCATATACATGACACCAACAGATACACGGTTATCAAACGGCTCTCCTGAACGTCCATCATAAAGAACTGTTTTCGCATCACGAGCCATACCAGCTTCTTCGATTGTTTCCCAAACATCTTCCTCGTTTGCACCATCAAATACTGGTGAAGCAACATGAATGCCTAGTGATCTTGCCGCCATTCCAAGGTGTAGTTCAAGTACCTGACCGATGTTCATACGAGAAGGTACCCCTAATGGGTTCAACATGATATCAACCGGTGTGCCATCTGGTAAATACGGCATATCTTCTTCCGGTAGAATACGAGAGATAACCCCTTTGTTACCATGTCGGCCGGCCATTTTGTCCCCTTCAGAAATCTTACGCTTCTGAACAATATAAACACGTACAAGTTGGTTTACACCTGGAGGTAGTTCATCGCCATCTTCACGGTTGAAGACTTTGACATCTAGTACGATACCGCCTCCACCATGTGGTACACGCAAGGATGTATCACGTACTTCACGTGCTTTTTCACCGAAGATAGCATGAAGTAGTCTTTCCTCCGCAGTTAGTTCTGTTACACCTTTAGGCGTTACTTTACCAACTAACAAGTCCCCATCTTTCACTTCAGCACCTGTGCGAATAATACCGCGCTCATCTAAATTACGTAGGGCATCTTCCCCTACATTCGGGATGTCACGAGTAATTTCTTCAGGTCCAAGCTTCGTATCACGAGACTCTGACTCATACTCTTCAATATGAATCGAAGTGTATACATCATCTTTTACAAGGCGCTCACTCATGATGATCGCATCCTCGTAGTTATAACCGTCCCATGTCATGAAAGCAACGAGAACATTACGTCCAAGCGCAAGTTCACCAAGTTCCATTGATGGTCCGTCAGCAAGGATTTCACCTTTCGTTACACGGTTACCAACTGCAACAATTGGTCTTTGGTTGTAACAAGTACCTTGGTTGGAACGAATGAACTTAAGCATTCTATATTTATCAAGATCGCCTTTTACTTCTTGGCCATCTACTTCTTTCACACGTCTTACCCAAACTTCTTTCGCTTCAACATGCTCAACAATACCTTCGTGCTTACAAATCACCGCAGCACCAGAATCTTTACCAGAAACATATTCCATTCCTGTTCCAACGCGTGGTGCTTCAGGCTGCATAAGAGGCACAGCTTGTCGTTGCATGTTGGCACCCATTAAGGCACGGTTAGAGTCATCATTCTCTAAGAACGGGATACATGCAGTCGCAGCAGATACAACCTGCTTAGGTGATACATCCATGTAATCAACACGGTCACGTTTAACAACAGTATTTTCCCCTCTAAAACGAGCAACAACTTCCTCGTCAACAAATGAACCATCTTCACCTAGTCTTGCGTTCGCTTGGGCTACAACATAATTATCTTCCTCATCAGCTGTTAAGTAATCGATTCTTGAAGATACTGTACCTGTTTCGTGATCAATACGACGATAAGGTGTTTCAATAAATCCGAAACGATTCACTTTCGCAAAGGATGATAAAGAGTTAATTAATCCGATATTCGGTCCCTCTGGCGTTTCAATTGGACACATACGACCATAGTGGGAATAGTGAACGTCACGCACTTCAAAGCCTGCACGCTCACGTGTTAATCCACCAGGTCCTAAGGCTGACAGACGTCGCTTATGTGTTAACTCAGCTAATGGATTTGTTTGGTCCATGAACTGAGACAATTGAGAGCTACCAAAGAATTCTTTAATAGATGCAATAACAGGACGAATGTTGATTAATTGTTGTGGCGTAATTGTGTTCGTGTCTTGAATGGACATTCTCTCACGAACTACACGCTCCATTCTTGATAAACCGATACGGAATTGGTTTTGCAATAGCTCACCAACAGAACGTAATCTTCTATTACCAAGATGGTCAATATCATCTGTATCGCCGACACCATGTAATAAATCAAAGAAATAGCTAATAGAAGCAATAATATCAGCCGGTGAAATATTCTTCACAGCTTCTTCTACATACGCATTACCGATTACATTGATGACTTTCTCGCCATCTTCATTCGGTGCATAAATTTTAATCGATTGAACATCGACTTCTTCATCTATAACGCCACCGACAAGGTCCACTTTCTTAAAGCCAACATTCTTCTCAAGATAAGGAAGAATTCGATCAAGCGTTCTACGATCAAGTACAACACCTTTTTCAGCAATGATTTCCCCTGTTTCAGGATCAACCAAATTCTCAGCTAATCTTTGGCCAAATAATCTATTTTTTATATGAAGCTTTTTATTAATCTTGTAACGTCCAACATTTGCTAAATCATAGCGTTTTGGATCAAAGAATCTTGATACAAGTAAGCTTTTTGCATTCTCAACAGTCGGTGGTTCACCAGGACGAAGACGCTCATAGATTTCGAGCAATGCTTTGTCCGTACCTTCTGTGTTATCTTTTTCAAGCGTATTACGGATATATTCATTGTCACCAATTAATTCGATGATTTCTTGATCAGATCCGAACCCTAGTGCACGCAAAAGAACCGTAACGGGTAGTTTCCTCGTACGATCTATTCTAACGTATACGACATCTTTGGCATCAGTTTCATACTCAAGCCAAGCGCCGCGGTTCGGGATAACAGTGGCAGTAAAGCCTTTTTTCCCGTTTTTATCGAGTTTTCCGCTAAAGTATACGCTCGGAGAACGCACCAATTGCGAAACAATGACACGTTCTGCGCCATTAATTACAAATGTTCCTGTTTCTGTCATAAGCGGGAAGTCACCCATAAAGACATCCTGATCTTTGACTTCGCCTGTTTCTTTGTTCACAAGACGCACTTTCACACGCAAAGGTGCAGAATATGTAACATCTCGTTCCTTCGATTCCTCAACCGAATATTTTGGATCGCCAAGGCTGTAATCAATAAATTCAAGCGATAAATTACCAGTAAAGTCTTCAATCGGAGAAATGTCGTGAAACATCTCTCTTAAACCCTCATCAAGAAACCATTGATAAGAAGAGGTTTGGATTTCGATTAGATTTGGTAATTCTAAAACTTCACTGATTCGTGCGTAACTTCTACGTTGGCGGTGTCGTCCATACTGAACTAGTTGACCTGTCAACTGATTCACCCCTCAAATCAAGCGTTATTATTTGAAAAGCAACCTGTGAATCTCACATGTAAATAATAGAATCTATCTTTTTACCTGTGGATTCCAGCCCACAAGTGAGATAAACTCTTTACATGAGAAATATTATCCAGGTAGCTTGACATATCTTAAACTCGAGTCACATTTCGCTCTATTTTTGCCAAAACTAGAGCGTCGGAAGCCCCAAAGCACAAGTTTCCTCCGTAAACATAAACTCAATCAGACAAAAAGAAAAAGGGTTTTTCAAGCAAAAACCACAATTCCATCATTAGACTATTCTTTTCATTACTTCCCACATCTGGATAAATTTATACAATAACGCATAAATTTTTATCCCTATTGGTAGTATATTATGTTGGCATTTTACAATACTAACATAGCGAAAATGTCAAGTCAATCTTTTTTTGCTCTTAATATAAAATAGCCTTTTTTCTTCACAACAGTATCTACTTCAGCAAATAATTCCGAGAGCTTTTCAATTGCAGATGGTGCACCTTGCTTCTTTTGAATGACTACCCATAGTTCTCCACCAGGCAATAAACATTCAAAACTCTCTTCAAAAATACTATGAACAGTTTGTTTCCCAGCTCTTATTGGTGGATTCGTTAAAATAGCTGCAAATTGTTGGTCTTTAACAACTGCCAACTTGTCACTTTCTTTTACAGTGATATTGTTGATACCATTTAGCTCGCCGTTCGTTTGTGCCAGCTCAAGCGCTCTTTCGTTCACGTCGAGCATGACGACTTGACGATCTTGCATAATCGACGCCATTGATAAACCAATTGGGCCGTACCCACAACCAACATCTAATACATCACCAGATATTTCAGGAGGGATAAACGTCTCTATTAATAACCTTGATCCAAAGTCAACTTCACTTTTTGAAAATACACCATGATCGGTTTTAAATTGAAATGTTTTGTCTCTTAGTTTGTAACTCCAAACACGTGGATTACTTTCGACATTAGGCGTTTTAGAATAATAATGGTCTGACATAGTGGTCACCTCCAGATATTAGAGCTGCATGTGCGAGGATTTTTTTGGTAGAGGGTAAAATTAAGCAAACGCTTCGTTAGTTGCTGTAACGTTCTCCTTAAATTCACTTACCTAAACAGTCCACATAACTGATATTAAAAAAGCCCGCTCATACAAGCGGGCTTTTAAACAAACTATATTACTTAACTTCTACGCCAGCTCCAACTTCTTCAAGTTTAGCTTTGATTTCTTCAGCTTCTTCTTTAGAAGCGCCTTCTTTAATAGCTTTAGGAGTGTTATCAACAACTTCTTTCGCTTCTTTAAGGCCAAGACCTGTGATTTCACGAACAACTTTGATAACTTTAATTTTTTGATCGCCAGCAGAATTAAGAATTACGTCAAATTCTGTTTTCTCAGCAGCAGCGTCTCCACCAGCAGCGCCACCAGCAACAGCTACAGGAGCTGCAGCAGTTACTCCGAATTCTTCTTCAATTGCTTTTACTAGATCGTTAAGTTCTAAAACAGTCATACTTTTAACTGCTTCAATGATTTGTTCTTTAGTCATGATATAATTTCCTCCTTAATTTTTGTTAGATTATATTGGTTAAAACCGATAATTAAGCGCCTTGTTCTTCTTTTTGATCTGCAACAGCTTTTGTTGCAAGAGCAAGGTTGCGAACTGGAGCTTGAAGTACGCTGAGTAGCATAGAAAGTAAACCTTCGCGAGATGGAAGTTCAGCAAGAGCTTTCACTTCTTCTTGTGAAGCGATATTACCTTCAATTACACCCGCTTTAATTTCAAGAGCTTCATGCTTTTTAGCAAACTCGTTTAAAATTTTCGCTGGTGCGACAACATCCTCTGTACTGAATGCAATTGCATTAGGACCAGTAAGATGTTCGTTTAAGCCTGCAAGTTCAGCAGCTTCTGCTGCACGACGACTCATAGAGTTTTTGTAAACTTTGAATTCAACATTCGCTTCACGTAGTTGTTTACGAAGTTCTGTTACTTCTGCAACAGTTAATCCGCGGTAATCAACAACAACTGCTGTTTGAGCTGATTTGAATTTGTCTGCAATTTCTTCTACGATTTGTTTCTTTTGTTCGATAATGCTGCTCATCTTTACACCTCCTATTGAATTATGCATTCATACCGTTCAATCAGATAGGTGAGGCTCACCATCTCATTAAAAAACCTCCATATCAAAGGTAGACATGGAGGAAGTATACAATAGCTCGTTCAAGCAATTAAAATCTATCGTATTACCTCGGCAGGTTATTAAGCCCCAATCGGCTCCTGCTGTCTACGGTATAAATGATTAAGTTATGATAATAACAAGATTCATTCTACAGAATGGACTTTGCTATGTCAACTTTATTTAAAAACCAAATAATGGTTAATTATTTTGTTGCCGCTGTAGAAGGGTCGATTTTCACACCAGGTCCCATAGTAGTAGTTACAGAAACGTTTTTCATGTAAGTACCTTTTGCTGCAGCAGGTTTTGCTTTCATCATTGTATCGAAGATTGTGTTGAAGTTTTCAACAAGCTTGTCATCTTCAAATGATACTTTTCCGATAGGCACGTGAATGTTACCAGCTTTTTCTACACGGTATTCAACTTTACCTGCTTTGATTTCATTAACAGCTTTTTCTACATCAAATGTAACTGTACCTGTTTTAGGGTTTGGCATTAAACCTTTTGGTCCAAGTACACGACCAAGTTTACCAACTTCACCCATCATGTCTGGAGTAGCAACGATTACGTCAAACTCAAACCAACCTTGGTTGATTTTGTTGATGAATTCTGCATCTCCTACATAGTCTGCACCCGCAGCTTCTGCTTCTTTCGCTTTTTCACCTTTTGCAAATACAAGCACGCGTTGAGTTTTACCAGTACCGTTCGGAAGCACGACAGCTCCACGAATTTGTTGGTCAGCTTTCTTAGGATCTACACCTAAACGAAAAGCTACTTCAACTGTTGCATCAAATTTAGCAAAGTTTGTTTTCTTCGCAAGAGCAATTGCTTCTGCAACTGGGTAAGCTTTTGTGCTATCTACAAGTTTAGCAGCTTCTACATACTTCTTACCTTTTTTAGCCATTTTAATTTCCTCCTTGAATGTGGTTTTAGCGGAATAACCTCCCACCGACGAAAAGCACGTTTGCCTCTCATCTCAAAAACGTCGGTCCCTCGAGAATTTCTCAAGGTCCGAACATTATAAAGGTTGCGAGTGAAACTAATTCAGCATCGCAACCTTTTTAGAAACAATCATCATACATACATAGCAAATAGTATTAGTCTTCGATGACAATACCCATGCTGCGTGCAGTACCTTCAACCATACGCATAGCAGCTTCTACACTAGCAGCGTTTAGATCAGGCATTTTTGTTTCAGCAATCTCGCGTACCTTGTCACGCTTGACTGTTGCTACTTTATTACGGTTTGGTTCACCAGAACCAGACTCAATACCAGCCGCTTTCTTAAGCAATACAGCAGCAGGTGGAGTTTTCGTAATAAATGTAAATGAACGGTCCTCAAATACCGTGATTTCAACAGGAATAATTAGACCAGCTTGTTCAGCTGTGCGTGCATTAAATTCCTTACAGAATCCCATGATATTAACACCGGCTTGACCTAGTGCAGGACCAACTGGTGGTGCTGGATTTGCTTTACCTGCAGGAATTTGCAATTTAACAAGTTTGATTACTTTTTTAGCCACGAGACACACCTCCTTAAAGTCCGTGATGTGGTAATAGGGGTTTTCCCCCTCCCACTCAACTGTTAATTCTTTATATTAACATAAAGAATAATGTCCAATGTCCGGTCTCGTCTTCTGAGACATACTGACCTATGAAATATTATCATTTTTCAAAGACGATTTCAAGTTCTTTTCAAAAATATAGGAGAGCTCATAAACGAAAGACAATGGCTAGATACGGCGAAATCATACAAAAATCAACTTTCTCTAGTTAAATATAAGGGAGAAAGACCGTTAAATTTTTTCGATTTGCGAAAAATCTAATTCAACTGGTGTATCTCTTCCAAACATATTTACAAGCACCTTGATTTTCGCTTTATCTTTATCGATTTCTTCAATAGATCCAGTAAAGTTAGCAAATGGACCTTCGTTTACTTGAACCGTTTCCCCAACTTCGAAGTTTACATCCATTCGTTTTTCTTCAACACCCATACGTTTGAGAATGACCTGCACTTCTTCAGGCAACAACGGAGTCGGTTTGGAGCCAGAACCCGCTGAACCAACAAATCCCGTTACACCAGGTGTGTTACGCACTACATACCAAGAGTCATCTGTCATAACAATCTCCACCAACACATAACCTGGGAACACCTTCCGTTTTACAACTTTCTTCTTACCATTCTTAATATCTGTTTCTTCTTCTTCAGGGACAACCACTCTAAAAATTTTATCCTGCATGCCCATCGATTCCACACGTTTTTCAAGGTTTGCTTTTACTTTATTCTCATACCCTGAGTACGTATGTACTACATACCAATTCTTTTCCATATCAAAGGGGACTTAACGTCCTTCCCTCCCTGCAATCTATTTTTATTTTTGAAAGACTGACATCTCTTGTTTGTCTAAAGTGACGGATTACGAAACCAATCGAATCCTAAGCAAATGGACTAGGCCTTTCTTGACCAAATGAAAAAACCCGTTACCGGGCTCCTGCAAATGTTCCTGTGTTATCATCCATTATACCATGGAAGCTCAGGGGTTATTCAAGAATTAAACGAATCAATTCAGAAATACCTAAATCAACAACAGTAAAGAATAACGTAAAGAATAAAACAACGACAATAACTGTGATCGTATATTTCGTTAGCTCTTTCTTTGTAGGCCAGCTAACCTTTTTCATCTCACGTCCAACTTCACGGAAAAACTTCACGATGCGTCCCATTTCTTAACCCCCAACTTTTAAAGAGATATATCCTTTAACAAAAAAGCGTTGATTAAGAATACATCCCCCTGAATGCCATTCTATTACTTTTTTGTCTCTTCTTTACTCTATTATTTTGTTTCGCGATGAACTGTATGTGCACTGCATTTACTGCAAAATTTCTTTAATTCCAATCTCTCATTACCTTTGTTACCATTGGTAGTGTAATTTCTTGTCCCACAATCGGCACAAGCTAGTATCACTTTTTTCGGCATTTTTCACACCTCTTCGACATTTATGCCATTAAAACTCTACCATGGCCAATAATCCATGTCAATAACAGCAAAAATAGGAAAACCTCCACTGTTATCAATCGAAAATGGTTCTCATATGCCCATAAATAATATATTAACATATAGTAGTTATAAAGAGAATTCTCTTATTTCTAAATATCTCTCTAGTTTTCTCTTCACTCTTTGCAAAGCATTATCAATTGACTTCACATGTCGATTCAATTCTTCTGATATTTCTTGATATGATTGCCCATCTAAATAAAGGGCAAGCACCTTTCTTTCCAAATCGCTCAAAAGTTCAGACATTTTTACTTCGATGTGGTCAAACTCTTCCTGATTAATAATTAACTCTTCTGGGTTCATCACTTTCGCTCCAGAAATGACATCCATTAACGTACGATCTGACTCCTCATCATAAATAGGCTTATCAAGCGATACATAAGAATTCAACGGGATATGCTTCTGTCTTGTTGCTGTTTTAATTGCAGTGATAATTTGTCTTGTGATACATAATTCTGCAAATGCTTTGAAGGAAGACAACTTGTCCTCCTTAAAATCTCGAATGGCCTTATAAAGACCAATCATTCCCTCCTGCACAATATCTTCCTTGTCGGCACCAATGAGGAAATAAGACCTCGCCTTTGCACGCACGAAGTTTCGATACTTATGGATCAAATAATCTAGCGCTTCACTTTCACCTTTATGCACTAATTCAATTACTTCTTCATCTTCGAGTTGCACGTATAAAGAATGCTTTTCAGCTTTTGTCCTGAAGTCGATACTCATCCTGATCCCTCCGACCGTACAAGCATGGTTAGAAATATTATACAGTAGGGTATTTTCCAGCGTCAACCAATCATTTAACGTTCTCTGCGCCATTTTTCGAAAATTTCAACGATTTCATCACTTAATGGGATTTTAGACACTGGCTTATTTTCCTGGCTTTTCTTTACTTTTTTGTTAATTTGTTTTTCAATATGATTCATTTCATTGTGTAATTCTCGGGCTGACTTTCTTAACGCACCTTGAGCAAAGATGACTCTCTGCTCTGTAAAATCTGAAGTAGCTACATAGATTTGTGTTTTAATATTATTTAACGCAATCGCTAGCTTTTCAATACGTTCATCTGCGGTTTCGTTTGTACGTGTAAAAATAACTTCAACATTATAATTCTTAAATTTTCTTTCTGTCCCTTTTACGTAATGGGCATCAAAGACAACTATGACTCGGTAACCGGAATACCCTTGATATTCAGCCATCTTTTCTACCAGCAGGTCCCTGGCTGCTTCTAAATCCTTATTTTTTAGAAGCTGAAGCTCTGGCCAAGCACCGATGATATTGTATCCGTCAACAAGAAGGATATTCATCATTATCGCTCAATCGGAGAGCGTTTGCGGTAGACTTCATACATCAACAAAGCAGCAGCGACTGAAGCATTTAAAGATGTTACTTTTCCAGCCATTGGTAAGCTGATAAGAAAATCACATTTATCTCTAATCAGTCTTCCCATTCCTTTCCCTTCACTACCAATGACTAATCCGATGGGCATCACTCCATCCAATTGGCGATAATCCTGTTTACCGCTTGCATCTGTACCCGCAATCCAAACGCCTCGTTCTTTTAATTCATCAATCGTTCTTGCTAAGTTCGTTACACGAGCAACAGGGATATGTTCAATCGCTCCCGTTGAAGCTTTAGCAACTGTTGCTGTTAAACCAACCGCACGCCTCTTTGGAATAATAATCCCATGCGCACCTACAGCATCAGCTGTTCTCATAATCGAGCCTAGATTATGAGGATCTTCAATCTCGTCCAATAGAAGAAAGAATGGAGCTTGTCCACTGTTTTCTGCTTTTTTAAATAGGTCATCTAACTCGGCATATTGATAGGCAGCCACTTGAGCAACCACACCTTGATGATTCCCTAGCTCCATTTGATCCAATTTCTTTTTCGGAACAAATTGAACCAGCACACCCGCTTCCTTCGCCATTCCAACCACTTGCTGCATTTGCCCTTTTTGAGAGCCTTCCGCAACCATAATTTTATTCATATCACGCTCTGACTTAAGTGCCTCGATTACAGCGTTTTTACCAATAATGAAATCATGACTCATTTCTTGCTCTCCTCCTTCCTATCCTCAGTCCACTTAAATGCTTTTACTACTAACTCTTCTAACCGCTCTACTCGTTTAGATAAATATAAGAAACCTATCAATGCTTCGAATGCAGTACTATAACGATAAGTTTGTACATCGGTGTTTTTCGGAATGGTGCCAGATTTAGCATTTCTCCCCCGTCTTACTACCGCCTCTTCTTCTTCTGATAAAACGCCCTCGTCCAAAAATGCATGAATCACTTTTGATTGTGCTTTAGCAGATACATATTTCGTTGCTGCCTTATGCAACTGATGTGGCCTTATATTACCTTTTTGTAATAAGTCCTGACGTACGTATTGTTCATAAACAGCATCGCCCATATAAGCAAGGGCGAGACTGTTTAATTGTTTAGGATTAAGATTTTCTTCGTATGAAAGCATCACTCTTATCCTCTTTTCCATCTTGTTCCTTGAGCTGTATCCTCAAGAATAATATTCATTTCTTTTAATTGATCACGAATTTGATCAGCTAATTGGAAATTGCGATCTTTTCTTGCTTGAATCCGATCGGCTATCAATTGATCCACTTCCTCATCTAACAGCTGTAGCTCATCCTCTAATGATAGTCCAAGCACACCGAAGAAATCCTCGAATTGAGTCATAAATGCATCGATTACAGCAGTGGACGTATTCTTTTCCATCAAATAATAATTCGCTTGTTTTGATAATTCAAATACAACAGAGATGGCATTCGCCGTGTTAAAATCATCATCCATATCTGTGATGAATTGCTTTTGTAAATCACCAATTTTCTCTAACCATTCTTGGTTATTTTCTGTTAACTCACTACTCGCCTCTTTACGATGCTTTAAATTCTCATACGATGCTTTAATACGCTCATAACCCGCTTTTGTATTTTCCAGCAATTCTTCATTATAGTTAATTTGATTACGATAATGCACTGCTAACATGAAGAACCTTAACACTTGCGGATTGTGCTTCTTAATAATATCGTGTACCAAGACGAAATTACCGAGTGATTTAGACATTTTTTCGTTATCAATATTAATATAGCCATTATGCATCCAGTAACGAGCGAAAGTTTTACCTGTCACTGCCTCTGACTGTGCTATTTCATTCTCATGGTGAGGAAATGATAAATCTTGTCCTCCAGCATGAATATCAATCGTGTCACCTAGATATTTACGAGCCATAGCGGAGCATTCAATATGCCACCCTGGGCGACCTGCCCCCCAAGGACTATCCCATTTAATCTCACCTTCCTTCGCCGCTTTCCAAAGGACGAAATCAAGTGCGTCTTTCTTCTTCTCACCAACAGCAATTCGATTGCCTAACTTTAACTCATCAATCGATTGATGAGAAAGCTTTCCATACTCTTCAAACTTTCGTGTATGGTAGTACACATCTCCTTCTGATTCATAGGCAAAACCTTTATCAATCAGCGCTTGGATAAAATCAATAATCGTATCCATATTTTCCGTTACTCTCGGGTGTGTGTCTGCTTTTTTGCAACCTAATGCCGATACATCTTCAAAATACGCTTCAATAAATCTCTCCGCAATTTCCGGCACGTCTTCACCTAGTTCTTTGGCCGTGCGGATTAATTTATCATCGACATCTGTGAAATTTGACACAAAATTCACATCATATCCGCGATACTCCAAATATCTCCTCACTGTATCGAACACAATTGCAGGGCGAGCATTTCCTATATGAATATAATTGTATACAGTAGGTCCGCAAACATACATCTTTACTTTACCCTCTTCTAACGGGATAAACGGCTCTTTTTTTCTTGTTAACGTATTATATAATTGAATCGCCATTTATGAGTGGCTCCTTTCAGCTTTCAGTTGTTCAAACTCTTTTTTCACACGCTCTAACTCATTTTCTAGCTCTTTAAAGCGATCAGAAATGGGATCTGGTAAGTCTGTATGATTTAAATCTTTCGTTACTTTGACGCCATCTTGGATTTTTACCTTACCAGGTATACCAACAACCGTTGAATTAGGTGGCACTTCATGTAAAACAACTGAGCCGGCACCTATTTTTGAGTTTTCCCCAATTGTAATGGATCCAAGCACTTTTGCCCCTGTAGCAATAAGAGCATTATCCTTAATCGTTGGATGTCTCTTGCCTTTTTCTTTCCCTGTCCCCCCAAGTGTTACACCTTGATAGACAGTAACATTATCTCCAATCTCGCATGTCTCGCCAATAACAACACCCATCCCGTGATCAATAAAAAATCGACGGCCTATTTTCGCCCCAGGGTGTATTTCTATCCCAGTAAAAAAACGACTAATTTGTGAAACCAACCTTGCAAGGAAGAAAAATTTATTTTTATAAAGACTGTGTGCAATGCGATGATTCCAAATCGCATGTAATCCTGAGTAGGTTAACACTACTTCAAAAACACTTCTTGCGGCAGGATCCTGTTCAAACACAACATCTATATCTTCCTTCATTCTTTTAAACATGCTCTCTCCCTCCAGTCTTTAAATAGCATTTTTCTCGTATAATAAAAACAACAAAAGTAACAGTGATTACACTCTCTCTTTGGGTGGGTCCTTATCACCAGAAAACAAATAACATATCTATAAATAAAAAACGCCCCTGTCTAAAATAGACAGAGACGTTTACACGCGGTTCCACTCTGTTTAAGCTTTCATATAATAAAAGCTCCAACTCTGCCTCGTTAACGGGAAGGTAACCGCCTATTTCTACTATAAAGGTTCGAAACAGGACTCAGAGGGGCACTTCAGAGAATGAGAGGTTTAAACCACTTTCAGCCGATGATGGTTCTCTCTAATAAACAGTCATTACTCTTACTTTTCCTCTTCAATGATTTAGCATCTATAATGATTTTCTAAAGATTTATACGTTAATATTCTATACTATATTATATTTTTACCGATATGTTAACCTAAAATACGCTGTAGGCGAATTTTTACAGTTTCCCTACCTAATAACTCCATTGCTTTCGGTAGGTCTGGGCCATGTGTCTGCCCCGTTGTTGCTGAGCGAATCGGCATAAATAATTTTTTCCCTTTATGTCCTGTCGCTTTCTGTACTGACTTCATTGCCGCCTTTATTTGATCAGCTTCAAATACCTCAAGCGCCTCTACTTCATGTAAGAAAGCAGTCAACACTTCCGGTACTTGCTCTTCAGCTAAAACTTCGCTTGCTTCTGGTTCAACTTCGATATCCTGAACAAAGAATAATTCACTTAGTTCAATTACTTGCGCACCATAACTCATTTTCTCTTGTAGCAACAACACTAATTTCTTTAACCATTGTAACTCATCGCCAGAAGGATTATCTCCTACTTTGCCTGCTTTTTTAAAATGAGGTAACGTTAAATCAAGTAACTGGTCACCATCTAACTTTTTCATGTACTGCGCATTAATATGAGCAAGCTTCTGCATATCAAATAAAGCAGGTGACTTAGATAACCTTGACTCATCAAAGATTTCAATTAGCTCTTCTTTGGAGAATAATTCTTCCTCTCCACTCGGAGACCAACCAAGTAAAGCGATAAAGTTAAACAAGGCTTCAGGCAAGTAACCTAGCTCTTCGTATTGTTCAATGAATTGAATGATTGACTCATCACGTTTACTTAATTTTTTACGACTTTCATTCACTATTAGCGTCATATGACCAAATACAGGTACTTGGAAGCCAAGTGCCTCATAAATCATAATTTGTTTAGGTGTATTTGAAATATGATCATCTCCACGTAATACATGAGAGATTTTCATTAAATAATCATCTATGGCTACAGCAAAATTATATGTCGGTGTCCCGTCTTTTTTAACAATTACATGATCACCAATGCCATCTGACTCAAATGACACTTCTCCTTTAACCATATCATTGAATGCATACACTTTTCCTTGTGGGACAAGAAAACGAATACTTGGTTTTCTTCCTTCAGCTTCGAGTTGTTGGCGATCATCATCTGATAAATGTCTGCACTTTCCTGAGTATATCGGCATTTCACCTTTAGCCATTTGCGCCTCACGTTCAGCTTCTAACTCTTCTTCCGTACAATAACACTTATAAGCTTGTCCGCTATCAAGTAACTGTTGATAATACTTTTTGTAAATTTCGTTTCTTTCTGATTGACGGTACGGGCCGTATCCACCATCTTTATCGATACTTTCATCCCAGTCTATACCAAGCCATTGTAAGTATTTTAATTGACTCTCTTCTCCGCCCTCAATATTACGTTTTTTATCTGTATCTTCTATACGAATGATGAATTTACCATTTTTACTACGAGCAAATAAATAATTAAACAAAGCTGTACGCGCATTACCAATATGTAAATGTCCCGTTGGACTTGGTGCATAGCGTACACGAATATCACTTGACATGATGATCCTCCTTCAAAATCAGTTCTATTTCGAAAAACCGCTGATTGCTATATAAGCCACCTGACGATCCATCTTTTTTATCAAAAATTGAATATGAATAGCACCCTTTATTTTATCATCCTACTGTAAGTTGTCAAAGTCCGGAAATAACCGACTAGGCACTTTTCTTCAACAACACAACCACTTGAGCAGCAATTCCTTCGCCTCTGCCTGTAAATCCTAGTTTTTCCGTTGTCGTGGCTTTCACGTTAATGTTCTCTACTTCTGATTCTAACAATTCCGCTATTCTTTCTCTTATAGCAGGAATATAAGGAGCCATTTTTGGTTTTTGAGCAATAATAGTACAGTCAGCATTCACAAGTTCATAACCCTTTTCTTTTACCAATTGCCACACATGTTGCATCAGTTTAGCTGAATCCGCATCTTTAAAGTCTGGGTCTGTATCAGGGAAGTGCTTACCAATATCACCTTCACCAATTGCACCTAAACAGGCATCTGACACTGTATGTAATAAAACATCCGCATCTGAATGTCCAAGTAATCCTAATTCATATGGAATCGTAACCCCACCCATAATCAGTGGTCGTCCTTCAACTAATTGATGTACATCAAATCCTTGACCAATGCGAAACATATTATCTTCTCCTTTAGATAAAGTCATCTCTTTTATTTAAAATCGCCTCAGCAAAATATAGGTCCTCAGGCGTTGTTAGTTTTATATTATCGTAATTCCCTTGTACAAAAGCAATCTTATTATGTACTCTCTCCACCAAGCTTGCATCATCAGTCCCTACAAATTGGTCCTTTTGCGCTTTCTCATATGCCGCTTGTAAAATACTAAGCTTAAAAGCTTGAGGGGTTTGCACAGACCATAGACTCGTTCGATCAATTGTTCCCTCGACTAATCCATCACGTCCCTTTTTTATCGTATCTTTCACGGGAACGGCTAAAATGGCGCCATCATTGAACTGAGCTTGAGATACAAGTTGATCGATATGCTCTTGTTCAACAAAAGGTCGAGCGGCATCATGTACCAACACAATCCCTTCACCTGTTAACGCACGAATCACATGACTAATGCTATGCTGCCTTTCCTGTCCACCACCGATATACGCCCTTACCTTATCCACCCCATGCTTAGCAATTAACGCACGTATCTCTTTTTCCTCAGCAGGATTAATAGCTAAATAAATCCCTTCACACGCGGAGTCTCGTTGGAAAACGCGCAATGTATGTATAAAAATAGGTACCCCTCTTAGTTCTAGCAACAGTTTATTTTTTGAAGCACCCATTCTCTTCCCTTGCCCCGCTGCAGGGATGACGACTCTATACCCCATATTTTCTTTTAACTCCCTTAATCAGCATAAAAAGCGGAAGAAAAGAGCCAATTTACGGCCCCCTCTTCTGCTTCTTCTATACTATAATTATAATGCTTTTTCTAAAAGTTTTGGTTTAGCGAAAATCATTCTACCCGCAGATGTTTGCAATACACTTGTCACTACTACATCAATATGCTTGCCAATATAATTTCTACCTTCTTCTACGACAATCATTGTGCCATCGTCTAAGTAGGCAATCCCTTGATTTTGTTCTTTTCCGTCCTTAATGACCTGAACTTTCATTTCTTCTCCCGGAAGCACAACCGGCTTCACAGCATTCGCCAGATCATTAATATTTAGAACTGCGACTTTCTGTAGCTCGCATACCTTATTCAGGTTGAAATCATTGGTTACAACCACACCGTTAGTTAATTTCGCTAATTTCACTAGCTTACTATCCACTTCTTGTATTTCTTCAAAATTACCTTCGTAAATTTCTACCTTTATAGATAGCTCACTTTGAATACGGTTGAGAATGTCTAAACCGCGGCGGCCCCGATTTCTTTTTAACACATCAGAAGAATCGGCAATATGCTGTAATTCTTCTAAGACAAAACGAGGAATAACAATTGTTCCTTCTAAAAACCCTGTTTGACAAATATCAGCTACTCGACCATCGATAATAACACTTGTATCCAATATTTTAAGCTTATTCACATCAGATTGACTATCTTCTTCTTCAGTTAACTTTTTCTTTTTGTTTGTAAAAAGATTGAGTAATTCATCTCGTTTTTTAAAGCCAACTTGAAAACCTAAATATCCAAATAACAGTGTTAAGACGATAGGAGCAACAGTATTTAATACCGGTATCTCGAGTGTCGACAATCCATAACCAAGTAAAAACGCGACAACAAGACCAAACACCAGTCCAACACTACCAAATATAATATCGGTAATTGGCACCTTTACAATCGATTCTTCTGTCCATTTAATGAAATTGACAACATGGTCAACCGCCCAAAATGTTAAAAGATAGAAAATAATAGCTCCTAAAATGGCGGAAACATAAGGATTATTTAATAATGGAATGTCATCTAAACTGACTAGAATTAGTAATTCTGGTATCACAAAAATTCCTAATGTGATCCCAAATATAAGGAAACAGACTTGTACAATTCTCTTTAACATTCCCTCACCTCCTTTTATTCATTATTAACAAATTCCAAAAATAAAAAACGCACAATATTGGAAAATTTTATATTATAAACAAAAAATTATTGCAGTAAACTAAATAAAAGGATAGATCAAACGGTTATGAATACTCTTAGACTAGCACCGTAAGTAAGGGAATGTCAAATGATAAACTACCTATTCTATCATAAGGTGAATAGTAGTTCAATGGTATTTATAAATGTCGGTCAGAAAAAAATTGGTCTTGTATTAGCTTGAGGCCTTCGTCAATCTTCCTAGCCCGTACCTCTCCTATACCTTCTACCTCATCTAATTCTTCAATAGAAGCTGCCGCTATATACCTCAGTTCCTCAAAGCGATCAACGAGGTTATCAATAATAATAGGTGGTAATCGCGGCACCTTATGCAGCACCCGAATCCCTCTAGGATGAATGACTTCTTCGGTATGAATATAGCCATGAAAGCCTAGTAATTTCATGATAACTGAGTCTTCTAAAGTCTCACCTTTTGATAACTCTTGAAGCTTTTGAAGCGCTTCCTTTGCCCTAATATCACGATCATTAGCATAATCCATAATAACGAATTCTGATTCTCTTTCCATTTCAATCAATAACTCATTCATTTGTAAACGAATGAGACGTCCTTCTGTCCCTAACTCGCTTAAATAAGTTAGTAACTCATTTTTAATTCTTAACAGCATTTCTATATTATGCATAACATTTAACACATCATTATAGGTCACCTGTTCTTCAAATTCGAGAATACCTAAATTCGATATACTTTGCTCAAGAACAACTTTATATTTCTCTAATGTTGTGACTGCCACATTAGCCTTTGTTAATATAACGCCAATATCCTTTAGTGAATAACGAGAAGCCCCTTTATATAAAGTAATGACATTACGGCGTTGTGAAACAGCAATAACAAGCGCACCTGTTTGTTTCGCCACCCGTTCTGCTGTCCGATGTCGCATCCCTGTCTCAGAGGAAGGAATACTCGAATCTGGTGCGAGTTGGGCGTTGGCAATAAGGATTTTATTTCCTTCTTGATTGAGAATAATAGCCCCATCCATCTTCGCTAGCTCATATAAATAGTTTGGCGAAAAAGGGCAATTAATTTGGAAGCCCCCATCCACTAAACTGGCAATCTGCTCCTTAGAACAAAGAACAATTAACCCACCCGTGTTTGCTCTTAATACATTATCTATACCTGCACGTAGGGGTGTCCCTGGTGCTAAAAATTTCAATAATTCGCTGATTGTAATTTCACTTTGTTTCTTTGAATCCATATGCTTACCCTCCTAATGCAGCTTCAAGTGCTTCACTAACCGAGTGAACGCCAATCAATTGAACATTTTTAGGACCTGTCCAGCCGCTCAAATTATTCGCTGGTAAAATAATACGCTCAAATCCTAGTTTCGCAGCCTCCTGGACTCGCTGTTCAATTCTTGAAACTCTTCTTATTTCTCCAGTGAGGCCCACCTCACCGATAATGCAATCTGTTGCTCTTGTTGGCTTGTCCCGAAAGCTTGATGCGATACTAACTGCAACTGCCAAATCAATTGCTGGCTCATCTAGTTTTACCCCTCCAGCAACCTTCAAATACGCATCTTGATTTTGTAACAACATACCGACCCGTTTCTCTAATACCGCCATTAATAGCGGCACACGGTTATGATCAATCCCTGTTGCCATCCTTCTTGGGTTACCAAAACTCGTAGGGGATATTAATGCTTGTATTTCTACAAGAACGGGCCGAGTTCCTTCCATTGAAGCCACAACAGTTGAACCCGCTGCTCCTTGTGATCGTTCTTCTAAAAAAATCTCTGATGGGTTTGCCACTTCTTCTAAACCTAATTCTTTCATTTCAAATATACCCATTTCATTCGTAGAACCAAATCGGTTTTTGACTGCTCTTAAAATTCGATACGTGTGATGCCTTTCCCCTTCAAAATAAAGCACCGTATCCACCATATGTTCCAGCAACCTAGGACCGGCGATCGATCCTTCTTTCGTTACATGTCCAACAATAAAGATCGCAATCCCTTTCGTTTTCCCGATTCTCATAAGCTCAGCCGTACACTCTCTTACCTGTGAAACACTACCAGGGGCCGAGGTCACTTCCGGGTGATAAATAGTTTGAATGGAGTCAATAATAACAAACTCCGGCTTCACCTCATCAATCGTTTGACTAATCTCTTCTAAGCTTGTCTCTGCATAAACAAGTAGATGTTCTGATGAAATATTTAATCTGTCAGCTCGTAGCTTCGTTTGTCTTATCGACTCTTCTCCAGAAATATAAAGTACAGAATGCTGTTTATTAGATAATTGTGAAGAAACTTGCAACAGTAGTGTTGATTTTCCAATCCCAGGATCTCCACCTATTAAAACGAGAGATCCTCTAACAACCCCACCACCAAGGACTCGATTTAACTCTTTCATTTCCGTATAAATACGTGGCTCATTGACTGTTTCAATTTTTGGAATCGGAGTCGCTTTTGCTCTAATCGTTGTCTCTTGTGTATGTGCAAAAGCCCCTCTTCTCGAGTTAGCAGGTTTCTCTATCTCTTCCGTCATTTTATTCCATACACCGCATCCGGGACATTTCCCCATCCACTTTGCCGATTCATAACCACATTCTTGACATATGAATTTTGATTTTCTTTTCGCCAATCTTCATTCTCCTTCTCTTTCGTACAACACATTTATATTTCTTACTATATCAATGGAATCGTTTGTATTCAAAGGTTAACATATAATTGGAAGAAAATTTGTTGTTATCAAAAAAGGTACACACTATTGATTAGCGTGTACCTTCTCTCTAACATTTCATTATTTTTGGGCAGTGCCAGTTGGTTCGGCTGTTTTTACGACAAATTCGCCTTCCTCAACATCGATTACTACTTCTTGACCAGTAAGCACTTTTCCTCTTAATAATTCCTCAGATAAGCGATCTTCAATATGCTTTTGGATCGCTCTTCTAAGCGGTCTTGCACCATACTCTGGATCGTAGCCTTCTTCTGAGATTTTTACCTTAGCAGATTCAGATAGGGATAATGTAATATCCTGTTCTTTTAAACGGTTCGTTAAGGCATCGGACATGAGTGTAACAATCTCTTGCAGATGCTTTCTTTCTAATGCATGGAAGACAATAATCTCATCGATACGGTTTAAGAATTCAGGTCTGAAGGCCTTTTTCAATTCCTCCATAACCTTACCTTTCATATCTTTGTAATCATGCTCATCATCTTGAATATTGAAGCCTACATATTTATTACGCTTAAGTGCTTCGGCACCAACATTTGACGTCATGATAAGCACCGTGTTTCGGAAATCGACTGTACGTCCTTTAGAATCTGTTAAGCGTCCATCTTCCAAGACTTGCAGAAGAATGTTAAATACATCCGGATGGGCTTTCTCAATTTCATCTAATAAAACAACTGAATACGGTTTTCTACGTACTTTCTCAGTTAATTGGCCTCCTTCTTCAAATCCAACATAACCTGGAGGTGAACCAACTAATCTAGATGTGGAGTGTTTCTCCATATACTCAGACATATCGATGCGAATCATCGCTTCCTCATCACCGAACATCGCTTCAGCTAAGGCACGAGCAAGTTCTGTCTTACCCACACCTGTTGGACCTAGGAAAACGAAAGAACCAATTGGTCTCTTCGGATCTTTAAGACCGGCTCTTGCCCGTCTAACTGCTTTAGAGATCGCCTTTACTGCTTCCTCTTGGCCAATTACGCGCGAATGTAAGATTTCTTCTAAATTCAATAGTTTTTCGGTCTCAGTTTGTGCCAATTTAGTAACTGGAATTCCTGTCCAGTTAGAGACGACATTGGCAATATCCTCTACCGTCACTTCACTATTTTCTTTCCCTTGCTTTTCTTTCCATGTTTTCTTAGTTTCTTCTAACTTTTCTCTTAATCTTTGTTCATTGTCTCTTAAAGATGCTGCTTTCTCAAACTCTTGACTTTGAACAGCTGCATCCTTTTCTTTTCTTACATCTTCTAATTTAACTTCTAACTCCTTGAGATTCGGAGGCGTTGTATAAGAACGTAGGCGAACTTTTGAGCCTGCTTCATCAATTAAATCAATCGCTTTATCTGGTAAGAAACGATCAGAGATATAACGATCTGATAATTTAACTGCCGCATCGATGGCTTGATCCGTAATTGTCACACGGTGATGGGCTTCATAACGGTCACGTAGTCCTTTTAAAATTTGTACGGACTCATCTGCAGTCGGCTCATCAACCGTAATTGGTTGGAACCTACGCTCAAGCGCTGCATCCTTCTCAATATATTTGCGATACTCATCTAGCGTCGTCGCTCCAATACACTGTAGCTCTCCACGCGCAAGTGATGGCTTTAGAATATTTGATGCATCAATCGCACCTTCTGCTCCACCAGCACCAATTAATGTATGCAATTCATCGATGAACAAAATAATGTTGCCCGCCTGACGAATTTCGTCCATCACTTTCTTCAAGCGATCCTCAAATTCACCACGGTATTTAGTACCTGCAACTACCGTACCCATATCTAAAGTCATTACACGTTTATCACGTAGCGTCTCCGGCACTTCATTATTTATGATCTGTTGAGCTAGGCCTTCTGCTATCGCAGTCTTACCCACACCAGGTTCTCCAATTAATACGGGGTTATTTTTTGTTCTTCTGCTTAATACTTCAATTACACGTTGAATCTCTTTACTACGTCCAATAACTGGATCTAAGCTTCCTTCACGTGCAATGGCAGTTAAATCTCTCGCTAAACCATCTAGTGTTGGTGTATTTGCATTGGCTGAAGAGCTGCCTTGATGCCCGTTAGACTCGCTACTACCAAGTAATTGTAGTACTTGCTGTCTTGCCTTATTTAAACTTACGCCAAGGTTATTAAGTACTCTTGCAGCTACACCCTCACCTTCTCTAATTAAACCAAGTAAAATGTGCTCAGTTCCCACATAGGAATGGCCCAATTTTCTTGCTTCATCCATTGATAATTCAATTACTTTTTTTGCTCTTGGTGTATAATGCGGTGTTTGGGAGGCCTCTTGCCCTCTACCTATTAGATTTTCAACTTCCGTTTGAATTTTTTCTGAACCTAGACCTAAGGCATAAAGTGCTTTAGCGGCAATTCCTTCACCTTCACTTACTAACCCTAGAAGTATATGCTCAGTCCCAATATTGTTATGTCCTAAGCGAATGGCTTCTTCCTGTGCTAATGCTAATACTTTTTGTGCTCTCTCAGTAAAACGTCCAAACATCATCTATCATCATCCTCCCAACTCTTGATCTTCCATTTTTAATCTTTCTCGAATAAGAGAAGCTCTACGAATATCCCGTTCAAACGGTCGTAATGGGCCTCCAGCATATTGCTGTAAAAATCCTGGTTGTGTTAAAACCATTAATTCATTTAATATATTTTTTGATATGCCTTGTATATAGTCCATGTCTATTCCAAGGCGAACATCCGATAAACATCTAGCCGCTTCTTTTGATTCAATGATTCGGCTATTAGATAAAATACCATAGGATCTGAAGACTCTATCTTCTAATTGTATGTTAGAGGTTTTCGCTAATGCTTCTCTTGCTGACCTTTCCTGCGAAATTAATTGCTCCACAACACTTTTTAAATCCTCAGCAATATCTTCTTCTGATTTCCCTAATGTGATTTGGTTAGAAACTTGAAAGATATTACCTAATGCTTCGCTACCTTCTCCATAAATTCCTCTAACAACTAATCCAAGTTGGTTAATTGCTGGAATGATTCTATTCATTTGATGAGTTAATACTAATCCTGGTAAATGCATCATGACAGATGCTCTGAGACCTGTACCGACATTCGTTGGGCAACTAGTTAAATACCCTACCTGTTCATCATATGCATAATCAATCTCAGTTTCTAACCAATCATCAATTTGGTTTGCAACTTCTAATGCTTCTGATAATTGGAAGCCTGGAAATAAACACTGTATACGTATATGATCTTCTTCATTCAACATAATGCTAACCTCTTCATTTTCAGTAAGTAGGCAGGCACCATGACTAGCGTTTTCTGCTAAATGAGGACTAATCAAATGTTTTTCCATCAGCACCCTTTTTTGCAATGGTTGTAAATCATCCATTTGCAATAACGAAAAGTCACCATAAGTATCAAAAGTCGATTTTTCCATTCTTGCTTTAATGATCTCTATCACACGTTTAGCTTCATCATGGGAAAAGATTGTTGGAAAATTAACCTGTTTAATATTGCGAGCTAAACGAATTCTAGAACTAAGTACGATATCAGAATCAGGACCTTCTGCACTCATCCAAGAGCTGACAGCCTGATTGATAAACCTTTCTAAAGACAAGTTCATTCCCCTCCCTCTAGATGGTTTTTCATTTCTTTTTCCAATTGACGTATTGCATCTCTTGTCTCTGCTGCTTTCTCAAATTCCTCTTTAGTTATAAGTTCTTTCAAGTTTATTTTTAAATCCTCAATTTGCTTTTTCAAATGGATATCTCCACCCATTCTTGTAGGGATTTTTCCATTATGATTCCAATTACCACTATGAAGCCTTTTAATAATTGGCTTTAACTGTGCTCGGAAAGATTCATAACAGTGGGCACATCCGAATTTCCCGACTTTAACAAATTGAGGAAAGGTCATCGAGCATTGCTCACACTGTACTACCTGCGCTTGTTTATTTAACTGAGCTTGGTTATTTGCATAACTTGTATCTATATTAAATAATCCGCTCAATAGATTATTAATAGAAAATCCAGATCCATTATTTAACATAAACATATCCCCATGTTCTTGGGCACATTTTTCACATAAATGGAACTCAGCCTTTTCGCCATTCATAATTTTTGTAAAATGTAGAGTCGCAGGTCTCTGATTACATTCTTGGCATATCATCTGTTTCACCCCTCCATACTTTACAGCCTACTTATATTTCAATGTATTTAGCATCGCAACAAGCATCCTTGCTCTTAACTCATCCCTATAGGGTAACTCTAAGTAAAGAACTGAACGGTCAATGACACTTAACATAATCTTCGCTTCTCGAGTAGTAATAATCTCTTCTTCAACTAATCTGTTTATAATATTTTCAGCACTATTTTGTGAAATACGATCACGTACAATCCTAATCAATTGATTAATTAAATCAACATAATCATAAGCTTGCACTTTGGTGATTCTTATATAACCACCACCGCCACGTTTACTTTCGACAGCATAGCCTTTTTCAACTGTAAACCGAGTATTTATGACGTAATTTATTTGAGATGGGACACATTGAAATTTATCAGCGATCTCGCTCCGCTTAATTTCAACAATTTCCCTTTCGCTAAGTTCCAAGACTTCTTTAAGATATTTTTCAATAATATCTGATATATTTTTCACCCGGCCTCCCCCTATCTGACTTTGACTATATTTGACATAAATTATACATGATTTGTGTGAAATGTTGCAACGAAGTAGTATTATTAATTTTCCCCTTTTTTTCTAAATCTCAAACGTATGAAATATAGGTTCATTCATTAAATTTATATTATGTTTAGATTGTGTAGATGTTATTTGTCCATTTAAATAAACGAATTCATTATAGCACGACAAAAAAGAGCACATACAAGTGATGTGCTCTTTTATCTTGCCCGGCAACGTCCTACTCTCACAAGGGGACAGCCCCTAACTACCATCGGCGCTGAGAAGCTTAACTTCCGTGTTCGGTATGGGAACGGGTGTGACCTTCTCGCTATCGCCACCGGACTATGAAATTGTAAGGGAATCGTTCCCTCAAAACTAGGTAATGTTGAAGAAGATATTTATTGAGTAATCGCCTGTTTGGTTAAGTCCTCGATCGATTAGTATTAGTCAGCTACATGTGTCGCCACACTTCCACCTCTAACCTATCAACCTGATCATCTTTCAGGGATCTTACTAGCTTGCGCTATGGGAAATCTCATCTCGAGGGGGGCTTCATGCTTAGATGCTTTCAGCACTTATCCCTTCCGCACATAGCTACCCAGCGATGCCTTTGGCAAGACAACTGGTACACCAGCGGTGCGTCCATCCCGGTCCTCTCGTACTAAGGACAGCTCCTCTCAAATTTCCTGCGCCCACGACGGATAGGGACCGAACTGTCTCACGACGTTCTGAACCCAGCTCGCGTACCGCTTTAATGGGCGAACAGCCCAACCCTTGGGACCGACTACAGCCCCAGGATGCGATGAGCCGACATCGAGGTGCCAAACCTCCCCGTCGATGTGGACTCTTGGGGGAGATAAGCCTGTTATCCCCGGGGTAGCTTTTATCCGTTGAGCGATGGCCCTTCCATGCGGAACCACCGGATCACTAAGCCCGACTTTCGTCCCTGCTCGACTTGTAGGTCTCGCAGTCAAGCTCCCTTGTGCCTTTACACTCTACGAATGATTTCCAACCATTCTGAGGGAACCTTTGGGCGCCTCCGTTACTCTTTAGGAGGCGACCGCCCCAGTCAAACTGCCCACCTGACACTGTCTCCCATCCCGATAAGGGATGTGGGTTAGAATTTCAATACAGCCAGGGTAGTATCCCACCGACGCCTCCACCGAAGCTAGCGCTCCGGCTTCTAAGGCTCCTACCTATCCTGTACAAGCTGTACCAAAATTCAATATCAGGCTACAGTAAAGCTCCACGGGGTCTTTCCGTCCTGTCGCGGGTAACCTGCATCTTCACAGGTACTATAATTTCACCGAGTCTCTCGTTGAGACAGTGCCCAGATCGTTACGCCTTTCGTGCGGGTCGGAACTTACCCGACAAGGAATTTCGCTACCTTAGGACCGTTATAGTTACGGCCGCCGTTTACTGGGGCTTCGATTCAAAGCTTCGCGTGAGCTAACCTCTCCTCTTAACCTTCCAGCACCGGGCAGGCGTCAGCCCCTATACTTCGCCTTGCGGCTTCGCAGAGACCTGTGTTTTTGCTAAACAGTCGCCTGGGCCTATTCACTGCGGCTCATCAAGGCTTTAACACCCTAATGAGCACCCCTTCTCCCGAAGTTACGGGGTCATTTTGCCGAGTTCCTTAACGAGAGTTCTCTCGCTCACCTTAGGATTCTCTCCTCGCCTACCTGTGTCGGTTTGCGGTACGGGCACCTTATTCCTCGCTAGAGGCTTTTCTTGGCAGTGTGGAATCAAGAACTTCGGTACTAAATTTCCCTCGCTATCACAGCTCAAGGTATATGACCATGGGATTTGCCTCATGGTCCCTCTAACTGCTTAGACGCACATCCAATAGTGCGCTTACCCTATCCTCCTGCGTCCCCCCATCACTCAAACAGAATACGGTGGTACAGGAATATCAACCTGTTGTCCATCGCCTACGCTTTTCAGCCTCGGCTTAGGTCCCGACTAACCCTGAGCGGACGAGCCTTCCTCAGGAAACCTTAGGCATTCGGTGGATGGGATTCTCACCCATCTTTCGCTACTCATACCGGCATTCTCACTTCTAAGCGCTCCACCAGTCCTTACGGTCTAGCTTCAACGCCCTTAGAACGCTCTCCTACCACTGAACATCAACGATGTTCAATCCACAGCTTCGGTGATACGTTTAGCCCCGGTACATTTTCGGCGCGGAGTCACTCGACCAGTGAGCTATTACGCACTCTTTAAATGGTGGCTGCTTCTAAGCCAACATCCTGGTTGTCTAAGCAACTCCACATCCTTTTCCACTTAACGTATACTTTGGGACCTTAGCTGGTGGTCTGGGCTGTTTCCCTCTTGACTACGGATCTTATCACTCGCAGTCTGACTCCCATGGATAAATCTTTGGCATTCGGAGTTTGTCTGAATTCGGTAACCCGATGAGGGCCCCTAGTCCAAACAGTGCTCTACCTCCAAGATTCTTACGCATGAGGCTAGCCCTAAAGCTATTTCGGAGAGAACCAGCTATCTCCAAGTTCGATTGGAATTTCTCCGCTACCCACACCTCATCCCCGCACTTTTCAACGTACGTGGGTTCGGGCCTCCATCCAGTGTTACCTGGACTTCACCCTGGACATGGGTAGATCACCTGGTTTCGGGTCTACGACCACATACTAAATTCGCCCTATTCAGACTCGCTTTCGCTACGGCTCCGTCTGTCCAACTTAACCTCGCATGTAATCGTAACTCGCCGGTTCATTCTACAAAAGGCACGCTATCACCCATTAACGGGCTCTAACTACTTGTAGGCACACGGTTTCAGGATCTCTTTCACTCCCCTTCCGGGGTGCTTTTCACCTTTCCCTCACGGTACTGGTTCACTATCGGTCACTAGGGAGTATTTAGCCTTGGGAGATGGTCCTCCCTGCTTCCGACGGGATTTCTCGTGTCCCGCCGTACTCAGGATCCACTCTGGAGGGAACGAAGTTTCAACTACAGGGCTTTTACCTCCTATGGCGGGCCTTTCCAGACCTCTTCGTCTATCTCGTTCCTTTGTAACTCCGTATAGAATGTCCTACAACCCCAAGAGGCAAGCCTCTTGGTTTGGGCTAATCCCGTTTCGCTCGCCGCTACTCAGGGAATCGCGTTTGCTTTCTCTTCCTCCGGGTACTTAGATGTTTCAGTTCCCCGGGTCTGCCTTCCATACCCTATGTATTCAGGTATGGATCCTATCCCATAACGGATAGGGGGTTTCCCCATTCGGAAATCTCCGGATCAAAGCTTACTTACAGCTCCCCGAAGCATATCGGTGTTAGTCCCGTCCTTCATCGGCTCCTAGTGCCAAGGCATTCACCGTGCGCCCTTATTAACTTAACCATTGTTCGGCTTGCGATAAGCTACGCATTTCGGCGTCAGCTCACTCGTCAACATCCTCATGTGCACAAGACGCACACTCCGGTGTTTCCTCGCTCGCTTCCTTGAACTGCTGGCTTCTCACAACCCTCACGGTTGTATGTTTTTAAAAAAAGTTTAGTATCTCTACTCTATTATATAGAGAGAAAATAACTAAGGTGGCGATTACTCGGTAATCTTCTTCATTACATTATCTAGTTTTCAAAGAACAATTTGTTGGTGGAGCCTAGCGGGATCGAACCGCTGACCTCCTGCGTGCAAAGCAGGCGCTCTCCCAGCTGAGCTAAGGCCCCGTATTAAAGTTAAAATGGTGGGCCTAAATGGACTCGAACCATCGACCTCACGCTTATCAGGCGTGCGCTCTAACCAGCTGAGCTATAGGCCCACATAACTTCACGGTAAAGTATTTAATCATATCAAAGAGATTGCACTCTCAAAACTGAACGAACAGTCTAACATCAAGTCAATTCCGTATATTCCTTAGAAAGGAGGTGATCCAGCCGCACCTTCCGATACGGCTACCTTGTTACGACTTCACCCCAATCATCTGTCCCACCTTAGGCGGCTGGCTCCAAAAGGTTACCCCACCGACTTCGGGTGTTACAAACTCTCGTGGTGTGACGGGCGGTGTGTACAAGGCCCGGGAACGTATTCACCGCGGCATGCTGATCCGCGATTACTAGCGATTCCGGCTTCATGTAGGCGAGTTGCAGCCTACAATCCGAACTGAGAATGGTTTTATGGGATTGGCTAAACCTCGCGGTCTTGCAGCCCTTTGTACCATCCATTGTAGCACGTGTGTAGCCCAGGTCATAAGGGGCATGATGATTTGACGTCATCCCCACCTTCCTCCGGTTTGTCACCGGCAGTCACCTTAGAGTGCCCAACTAAATGCTGGCAACTAAGATCAAGGGTTGCGCTCGTTGCGGGACTTAACCCAACATCTCACGACACGAGCTGACGACAACCATGCACCACCTGTCACTCTGTCCCCCGAAGGGGAAAGTCCTATCTCTAGGATTGTCAGAGGATGTCAAGACCTGGTAAGGTTCTTCGCGTTGCTTCGAATTAAACCACATGCTCCACCGCTTGTGCGGGCCCCCGTCAATTCCTTTGAGTTTCAACCTTGCGGTCGTACTCCCCAGGCGGAGTGCTTAATGCGTTTGCTGCAGCACTAAAGGGCGGAAACCCTCTAACACTTAGCACTCATCGTTTACGGCGTGGACTACCAGGGTATCTAATCCTGTTTGCTCCCCACGCTTTCGCGCCTCAGCGTCAGTTACAGACCAGAAAGTCGCCTTCGCCACTGGTGTTCCTCCAAATCTCTACGCATTTCACCGCTACACTTGGAATTCCACTTTCCTCTTCTGCACTCAAGTTCCCCAGTTTCCAATGACCCTCCACGGTTGAGCCGTGGGCTTTCACATCAGACTTAAGGAACCGCCTGCGCGCGCTTTACGCCCAATAATTCCGGACAACGCTTGCCACCTACGTATTACCGCGGCTGCTGGCACGTAGTTAGCCGTGGCTTTCTGGTTAGGTACCGTCAAGGTACCGGCAGTTACTCCGATACTTGTTCTTCCCTAACAACAGAGTTTTACGATCCGAAAACCTTCATCACTCACGCGGCGTTGCTCCGTCAGACTTTCGTCCATTGCGGAAGATTCCCTACTGCTGCCTCCCGTAGGAGTCTGGGCCGTGTCTCAGTCCCAGTGTGGCCGATCACCCTCTCAGGTCGGCTACGCATCGTCGCCTTGGTGAGCCGTTACCTCACCAACTAGCTAATGCGCCGCGGGCCCATCTGTAAGTGATAGCAGAACCATCTTTCAATCTAATTATATGTATAAATAGATATTATCCGGTATTAGCCCCGGTTTCCCGGAGTTATCCCAGTCTTACAGGCAGGTTGCCCACGTGTTACTCACCCGTCCGCCGCTAATCTTTGGGAGCAAGCTCCCTCAGATTCGCTCGACTTGCATGTATTAGGCACGCCGCCAGCGTTCGTCCTGAGCCAGGATCAAACTCTCCAATAAAGTGTTTGATTAGCTCATTTGCACCTATGGTGCTTTGTTGCTGATAAATCAGCTTTTTTAGAATTACGCTTGACGTTTTACGTTCGTTCAGTTTTCAAAGAACAATCTCATTCGCTTCAGAAGCGACTTTATAATCATACAACATCTTAACTTGTTATGTCAATAACTTTTTTAAAATGTTTTTGGTGGAGCCTAGCGGGATCGAACCGCTGACCTCCTGCGTGCAAAGCAGGCGCTCTCCCAGCTGAGCTAAGGCCCCAAAAAGAGTAATAAAAATGGTCGGGAAGACAGGATTCGAACCTGCGACCCCTTGGTCCCAAACCAAGTGCTCTACCAAGCTGAGCTACTTCCCGTTTATGGCGCGCCCGAGAGGAGTCGAACCCCTAACCTTTTGATCCGTAGTCAAACGCTCTATCCAATTGAGCTACGGGCGCATCAATAAGTGGTGCCGAGGACCGGAATCGAACCGGTACGGTAGTCACCTACCGCAGGATTTTAAGTCCTGTGCGTCTGCCAGTTCCGCCACCCCGGCACTTATTGGAGCGGAAGACGGGATTCGAACCCGCGACCCTCACCTTGGCAAGGTGATGTTCTACCACTGAACTACTTCCGCAAATATTCAAAATAAAAATGGTGCGGGTGAAGGGAGTCGAACCCCCACGCCTTGCGGCGCCAGATCCTAAGTCTGGTGCGTCTGCCAATTCCGCCACACCCGCATATATAAATGGTGAGCCATGAAGGACTCGAACCTTCGACCCTCTGATTAAAAGTCAGATGCTCTACCAACTGAGCTAATGGCTCGTACAAGTGGTGCCGGCCAGAGGACTTGAACCCCCAACCTACTGATTACAAGTCAGTTGCTCTACCAATTGAGCTAGGCCGGCAAATAAACACAAAAAAATGGTGGAGGATGACGGGATCGAACCGCCGACCCTCTGCTTGTAAGGCAGATGCTCTCCCAGCTGAGCTAATCCTCCAATATGTATGCCCGGCAACGTCCTACTCTCACAAGGGGACAGCCCCTAACTACCATCGGCGCTGAGAAGCTTAACTTCCGTGTTCGGTATGGGAACGGGTGTGACCTTCTCGCTATCGCCACCGGACTATGAAATTGTAAGGGAATCGTTCCCTCAAAACTAGGTAATGTTGAAGAAGATATTTATTGAGTAATCGCCTGTTTGGTTAAGTCCTCGATCGATTAGTATTAGTCAGCTACATGTGTCGCCACACTTCCACCTCTAACCTATCAACCTGATCATCTTTCAGGGATCTTACTAGCTTGCGCTATGGGAAATCTCATCTCGAGGGGGGCTTCATGCTTAGATGCTTTCAGCACTTATCCCTTCCGCACATAGCTACCCAGCGATGCCTTTGGCAAGACAACTGGTACACCAGCGGTGCGTCCATCCCGGTCCTCTCGTACTAAGGACAGCTCCTCTCAAATTTCCTGCGCCCACGACGGATAGGGACCGAACTGTCTCACGACGTTCTGAACCCAGCTCGCGTACCGCTTTAATGGGCGAACAGCCCAACCCTTGGGACCGACTACAGCCCCAGGATGCGATGAGCCGACATCGAGGTGCCAAACCTCCCCGTCGATGTGGACTCTTGGGGGAGATAAGCCTGTTATCCCCGGGGTAGCTTTTATCCGTTGAGCGATGGCCCTTCCATGCGGAACCACCGGATCACTAAGCCCGACTTTCGTCCCTGCTCGACTTGTAGGTCTCGCAGTCAAGCTCCCTTGTGCCTTTACACTCTACGAATGATTTCCAACCATTCTGAGGGAACCTTTGGGCGCCTCCGTTACTCTTTAGGAGGCGACCGCCCCAGTCAAACTGCCCACCTGACACTGTCTCCCATCCCGATAAGGGATGTGGGTTAGAATTTCAATACAGCCAGGGTAGTATCCCACCGACGCCTCCACCGAAGCTAGCGCTCCGGCTTCTAAGGCTCCTACCTATCCTGTACAAGCTGTACCAAAATTCAATATCAGGCTACAGTAAAGCTCCACGGGGTCTTTCCGTCCTGTCGCGGGTAACCTGCATCTTCACAGGTACTATAATTTCACCGAGTCTCTCGTTGAGACAGTGCCCAGATCGTTACGCCTTTCGTGCGGGTCGGAACTTACCCGACAAGGAATTTCGCTACCTTAGGACCGTTATAGTTACGGCCGCCGTTTACTGGGGCTTCGATTCAAAGCTTCGCGTGAGCTAACCTCTCCTCTTAACCTTCCAGCACCGGGCAGGCGTCAGCCCCTATACTTCGCCTTGCGGCTTCGCAGAGACCTGTGTTTTTGCTAAACAGTCGCCTGGGCCTATTCACTGCGGCTCATCAAGGCTTTAACACCCTAATGAGCACCCCTTCTCCCGAAGTTACGGGGTCATTTTGCCGAGTTCCTTAACGAGAGTTCTCTCGCTCACCTTAGGATTCTCTCCTCGCCTACCTGTGTCGGTTTGCGGTACGGGCACCTTATTCCTCGCTAGAGGCTTTTCTTGGCAGTGTGGAATCAAGAACTTCGGTACTAAATTTCCCTCGCTATCACAGCTCAAGGTATATGACCATGGGATTTGCCTCATGGTCCCTCTAACTGCTTAGACGCACATCCAATAGTGCGCTTACCCTATCCTCCTGCGTCCCCCCATCACTCAAACAGAATACGGTGGTACAGGAATATCAACCTGTTGTCCATCGCCTACGCTTTTCAGCCTCGGCTTAGGTCCCGACTAACCCTGAGCGGACGAGCCTTCCTCAGGAAACCTTAGGCATTCGGTGGATGGGATTCTCACCCATCTTTCGCTACTCATACCGGCATTCTCACTTCTAAGCGCTCCACCAGTCCTTACGGTCTAGCTTCAACGCCCTTAGAACGCTCTCCTACCACTGAACATCAACGATGTTCAATCCACAGCTTCGGTGATACGTTTAGCCCCGGTACATTTTCGGCGCGGAGTCACTCGACCAGTGAGCTATTACGCACTCTTTAAATGGTGGCTGCTTCTAAGCCAACATCCTGGTTGTCTAAGCAACTCCACATCCTTTTCCACTTAACGTATACTTTGGGACCTTAGCTGGTGGTCTGGGCTGTTTCCCTCTTGACTACGGATCTTATCACTCGCAGTCTGACTCCCATGGATAAATCTTTGGCATTCGGAGTTTGTCTGAATTCGGTAACCCGATGAGGGCCCCTAGTCCAAACAGTGCTCTACCTCCAAGATTCTTACGCATGAGGCTAGCCCTAAAGCTATTTCGGAGAGAACCAGCTATCTCCAAGTTCGATTGGAATTTCTCCGCTACCCACACCTCATCCCCGCACTTTTCAACGTACGTGGGTTCGGGCCTCCATCCAGTGTTACCTGGACTTCACCCTGGACATGGGTAGATCACCTGGTTTCGGGTCTACGACCACATACTCATTCGCCCTATTCAGACTCGCTTTCGCTACGGCTCCGTCTGTCCAACTTAACCTCGCATGTAATCGTAACTCGCCGGTTCATTCTACAAAAGGCACGCTATCACCCATTAACGGGCTCTAACTACTTGTAGGCACACGGTTTCAGGATCTCTTTCACTCCCCTTCCGGGGTGCTTTTCACCTTTCCCTCACGGTACTGGTTCACTATCGGTCACTAGGGAGTATTTAGCCTTGGGAGATGGTCCTCCCTGCTTCCGACGGGATTTCTCGTGTCCCGCCGTACTCAGGATCCACTCTGGAGGGAACGAAGTTTCAACTACAGGGCTTTTACCTCCTATGGCGGGCCTTTCCAGACCTCTTCGTCTATCTCGTTCCTTTGTAACTCCGTATAGAATGTCCTACAACCCCAAGAGGCAAGCCTCTTGGTTTGGGCTAATCCCGTTTCGCTCGCCGCTACTCAGGGAATCGCGTTTGCTTTCTCTTCCTCCGGGTACTTAGATGTTTCAGTTCCCCGGGTCTGCCTTCCATACCCTATGTATTCAGGTATGGATCCTATCCCATAACGGATAGGGGGTTTCCCCATTCGGAAATCTCCGGATCAAAGCTTACTTACAGCTCCCCGAAGCATATCGGTGTTAGTCCCGTCCTTCATCGGCTCCTAGTGCCAAGGCATTCACCGTGCGCCCTTATTAACTTAACCATTGTTCGGCTTGCGATAAGCTACGCATTTCGGCGTCAGCTCACTCGTCAACATCCTCATGTGCACAAGACGCACACTCCGGTGTTTCCTCGCTCGCTTCCTTGAACTGCTTGCTTCTCACAACCCTCTCGGTTGTGTTTATTAAAAAAGTTTAGTATTTTAAATCAATCTATAATATATAGAGAGAAAAAATAACTAAGGTGGCGATTACTCGGTAATCTTCTTCATTACATTATCTAGTTTTCAAAGAACGATTGAATTGAGAGATTATACTCTCAAAACTGAACGAACAGTCTAACATCAAGTTAATTCCGTATATTCCTTAGAAAGGAGGTGATCCAGCCGCACCTTCCGATACGGCTACCTTGTTACGACTTCACCCCAATCATCTGTCCCACCTTAGGCGGCTGGCTCCAAAAGGTTACCCCACCGACTTCGGGTGTTACAAACTCTCGTGGTGTGACGGGCGGTGTGTACAAGGCCCGGGAACGTATTCACCGCGGCATGCTGATCCGCGATTACTAGCGATTCCGGCTTCATGTAGGCGAGTTGCAGCCTACAATCCGAACTGAGAATGGTTTTATGGGATTGGCTAAACCTCGCGGTCTTGCAGCCCTTTGTACCATCCATTGTAGCACGTGTGTAGCCCAGGTCATAAGGGGCATGATGATTTGACGTCATCCCCACCTTCCTCCGGTTTGTCACCGGCAGTCACCTTAGAGTGCCCAACTAAATGCTGGCAACTAAGATCAAGGGTTGCGCTCGTTGCGGGACTTAACCCAACATCTCACGACACGAGCTGACGACAACCATGCACCACCTGTCACTCTGTCCCCCGAAGGGGAAAGTCCTATCTCTAGGATTGTCAGAGGATGTCAAGACCTGGTAAGGTTCTTCGCGTTGCTTCGAATTAAACCACATGCTCCACCGCTTGTGCGGGCCCCCGTCAATTCCTTTGAGTTTCAACCTTGCGGTCGTACTCCCCAGGCGGAGTGCTTAATGCGTTTGCTGCAGCACTAAAGGGCGGAAACCCTCTAACACTTAGCACTCATCGTTTACGGCGTGGACTACCAGGGTATCTAATCCTGTTTGCTCCCCACGCTTTCGCGCCTCAGCGTCAGTTACAGACCAGAAAGTCGCCTTCGCCACTGGTGTTCCTCCAAATCTCTACGCATTTCACCGCTACACTTGGAATTCCACTTTCCTCTTCTGCACTCAAGTTCCCCAGTTTCCAATGACCCTCCACGGTTGAGCCGTGGGCTTTCACATCAGACTTAAGGAACCGCCTGCGCGCGCTTTACGCCCAATAATTCCGGACAACGCTTGCCACCTACGTATTACCGCGGCTGCTGGCACGTAGTTAGCCGTGGCTTTCTGGTTAGGTACCGTCAAGGTACCGGCAGTTACTCCGATACTTGTTCTTCCCTAACAACAGAGTTTTACGATCCGAAAACCTTCATCACTCACGCGGCGTTGCTCCGTCAGACTTTCGTCCATTGCGGAAGATTCCCTACTGCTGCCTCCCGTAGGAGTCTGGGCCGTGTCTCAGTCCCAGTGTGGCCGATCACCCTCTCAGGTCGGCTACGCATCGTCGCCTTGGTGAGCCGTTACCTCACCAACTAGCTAATGCGCCGCGGGCCCATCTGTAAGTGATAGCAGAACCATCTTTCAATCTAATTATATGTATAAATAGATATTATCCGGTATTAGCCCCGGTTTCCCGGAGTTATCCCAGTCTTACAGGCAGGTTGCCCACGTGTTACTCACCCGTCCGCCGCTAATCTTTGGGAGCAAGCTCCCTCAGATTCGCTCGACTTGCATGTATTAGGCACGCCGCCAGCGTTCGTCCTGAGCCAGGATCAAACTCTCCAATAAAGTGTTTGATTAGCTCATTTGCACCTATGGTGCTTTGTTGCTGATAAATCAGCTTTTTTAGAATTACGCTTGACGTTTTACGTTCGTTCAGTTTTCAAAGAACAATCTCGTTCGCTTCAGAAGCGACTTTATAATCTTATCATCCCACTAACATCATGTCAACTACTTTTTTAAAATAATTTTTGATGATTAGTTGAGTAAACTTGCTCTCTCTTGGGAACAAAAACTACTATATCACGATTGAAAAGTGTTTGCAATATAATTTTTAAAGTTTTTATTAAGAAACTTCTTTTTTTGAAAACAAACTTCAAATCCGTAATTTCAACTTCCCAACTAATCTTTTAATAAGTTTTTTCTATTGTACTATTACTTTAATTAAACAAGTAGAATCTTTATCATTAAACAGCTTTTCTTTTATCTTCTAAATTGAATACTTACAGGAAAATATACCTTTGTACCTTTACTCGTCACATAATCTACATCCAAGCAGAAACGCAAACAACAAATAGCACTTAAACCTTTCTGTTTTTCCTCTTAACACTGCTGCGTCAAAAACCACCTATTTCTAGAACGAACGACAGCCTAACCAAAGTGATTAATAAATTGCTTTTCTACCTTATTAGCTTCGTTTTCATTAGAACAAACGGTTGCCAGCTCTACGCATATTGAAAAAAAGACTTGAATATCAATTGTTTGAAAATGGATTTAATACAGATGCACCCACCTTTACCTTTTCCTATATGAGTCACTCTCCTTCTCTAACAATTCAATTGAAAGCAAGGAACACAATTAATAAACCCATGGCAATTAGCAAATAGTCAAAGTGAAGCAGCAAAGTTTAAAGTAACATAACTAAAAAACTAACTAATTTAAAATAGTATAGCTTCTAATAAATTATCAATTTTTACTAATCATAGTACACCGCTTCATTTGTTTAAATACAATTAAAGCCAATAGAAGTTTACTTTTGTAAACTTCTACTGGCTTTTTTCATCCATTAATATTTATTTTTGACGCATATGCGGGAACAATAACACATCTCTAATAGAAGCTGCGTTTGTTAGTAACATAACTAAACGGTCCACACCAATACCTAGTCCACCAGTTGGCGGCATTCCGTATTCTAACGCCTCAATAAAGTCGTTATCCATCATATGTGCTTCATCGTTTCCTTGCTCACGCTCTTTTAACTGCGCTTCAAAGCGTTCTTTTTGATCAATTGGATCATTAAGTTCCGTGAATGCATTAGCGTGTTCTCTAGCGACTATAAATAACTCAAAACGGTCAGTAAAACGTGGATCGTTTTCATTCTTTTTCGCAAGTGGAGAGATTTCTACCGGGTGTCCGAAAATAAAGGTAGGTTGAATTAGCTTCTCTTCTACTTTTTGTTCAAAGAATTCATTGACGATGTGACCATATTGCATATGCTCGGTAATTTCCACACCATGCTCTTTTGCAAGCGCACGCGCTTCATCAACTGATGTTTCTTTCCAGAAGTCTACACCAGTATATTCTTTAACCGCATCTACCATATGAAGTCTTTTCCACTCTGGTTTCAGATTAATTTCGTATTCACCATACTGAACAGTCGTTGAACCTAGAACTTCTTCTGCAATATGCGCAATAAGGTTCTCTGTCAATCTCATAATATCACGATAATCAGCATAAGCCTCATATAGTTCAATCATCGTAAACTCAGGATTATGTCTTGTAGACACTCCCTCATTACGGAATACACGGCCGATTTCATACACTTTCTCCATCCCACCAACAATCAGGCGTTTTAAGTGTAGTTCAATGGCAATACGCATATATAATTCCATATCCAACGCATTATGATGTGTAATAAAAGGTTTTGCTGAAGCCCCACCAGCAATAGCATGCATCATTGGTGTTTCTACTTCAAGATAACCTTGATCATCTAGATAACGTCTCATAGATTGTATAATACGGCTACGAGTAATGAAGGTATGTTTACTTTCTTCGCTCATAATCAAATCTAGGTAACGCTGGCGATATCTTTGCTCCACATCTTTTAAACCATGGAATTTATCAGGTAAAGGACGTAGGGCTTTTGTTAATAATTCAAATTGTTTTGCTTTAACAGAAAGTTCCCCTACTTTTGTTTTGAAAAGAACACCCGAAACACCGACAATATCACCTAAATCAGCAGATGTAAAAACTTCATATGCTTCTTCACCAACAGCATCCTTACGAACGTATAATTGGATTTGTCCAGATAAATCTTGAATATGAGCAAAACCCGCTTTACCTTTACCGCGTTTTGTCATAATTCTACCTGCAATGGTTACAGGGATTTCTTTTTCCTCTAATTCTTCTTTTTCAAATTGAGAGTATTCCTCAACCAATTGCTGTGATTGATGTGTGCGATCAAATCTTTTTCCGAAAGGATCTACGCCTTGTTCACGAAGACTGTTCATCTTTTCACGTCTAACCACTAATTGGTCATTTAATTCTTCATGATTTTGACTCACAGATACCATCTCCATCTTAAATCTTTTATGTAGACGCCTAAGGGCGGTTTACGAAGATTTAGTATTTTATATCTCTATTATTGTACACAATACAACAACGACAGACATCTATTAAGTAAAGAAATAGAATAAAAACTGCCAGCAAGTGACTGGCAGTCGTTCATTGTTTCACAGAAATATTATAGTTAAATATAAAAATGATGTCAAACCCGCTATTAAACGCTAGTTGCCACTAGTTGTAGTTAATTAGACTGCTTTTGAAGCTTGTCTTTCTTTTTCTTCCATTTCCACTACTAACTCAGAAAGGACGTTTACAACATCTTCTCTAGTATTACATTCATTAATAGCTGCACGAGCTTTTGCATTTCCTTTGATTCCTTTTAAATACCAAGCCGCATGTTTACGCATTTCCCGCACAGCAATATGTTCATTTTTCAGTTCAATCAATCGATCCATATGCAATGTACAGACATCCATTTTCTCACGAACGGACGGTTCTCCCATGAGCTCTCCAGTTTCTAGATATTTGACAGTCCGATAGATCATCCACGGGTTCCCTAAAGCTGCGCGTCCAATCATCACCCCATCGACACCTGTTTCATCTAACATTCTTTGGGCATCTTGGGGAGTCTGTACATCTCCATTACCGATTAACGGGATTTGAATGTTTTGTTTTACTTCTCGAATGATGTCCCAGTTAGCTGTACCTTCATACATTTGCACTCTCGTACGACCGTGCAACGAGACCGCTTTACCTCCAGCACGTTCTACTGCTTGGGCGTTTTTCACGGCGTATATATGGTCTTCATCCCAACCCATACGCATTTTGACTGTTACGGGCTTTTCTACCTCCGACACAACCGCTGAAACCATTTCGTAGATTTTATTTGGGTCTAAAAGCCATTTGGCACCCGCATCACATTTGGTGATTTTCGGCACAGGGCATCCCATATTAATATCGATAATATCTGCATTAGTATTTTGGTCAACAAATTTCGCTGCCTCAACCAAGGTTTCTTTTTCCCCACCGAAAATTTGTAGACTTAACGGCTTTTCACGCTCATCTATATACAGCATATTCATTGTTCTTTCATTTTTTAAAATAATGCCCTTATCGCTCACCATTTCGGCACATACAAGTCCTGCTCCGAATTCTTTTACTGTTAATCGGAATGCAGAGTTACACACACCAGCCATCGGTGCAAGGACCACTCGGTTCTTGATGTTAACATCACCAATTTGAAACATATCCGAGAGACCTCCTTCTATTTATGGATTTCCTGCTCTTCAGGTGGAGCTAAATCCTCCATTGTCACATGTAGTAATGTTGTAATTTTTTCTAGTAATTGTTCCGTAGGCATACGATTACCTCTTTCAATCTCACCAATAATAGAAACTGATATACCTAACTTTTTCGCAAAACCTTCTTGGGTGTATCCTTTGAGCTTTCGAAAAGCGCGAATACGTCTCCCCCATTTTTCCGCTTCCATATCCGAACTCCTTTTTTGTCTGGGATCGCCTCTAATTTCTCATGTAAAGGCTGTTCCTCATCCGGTAAGCAAATGGTTGGTTGAATCTCTAGAAGTGGAATGAGCACGAAAGCTCTCTCATGCATACGTGGGTGTGGAACGATTAACGTCTCTGTCTCAATATTTTCTTGATTATACAGTAAAATGTCAAGGTCTATATTTCTTGGCCCCCAACGAATAACCCTTTTTCTACCAAGATCTTGCTCAACTCTTAATAAAGCTTTTAATAGTTGCGAAGAAGATAATGTCGTACTAACTTGTATAACCATGTTCAAAAATTGAGCTTGGTCTTCAAATCCAACAGGGTCCGTCTCATATATGGAGGAATAATTTACTATTTCTATATCTTTACTCTTTGCTAGCTCACTTATTGCTTCATATAAGTTTACTTCTCGATCTGGCATATTTGAGCCCAAGCCGATAAAAGCTATATTTGTCACTATTTCCTACTCCTTGTCATTTCTATCGCTACAGAATCATAATGACCCGGAATAGGGGGATCCGGCTTCACTACTTTTACAGTTATTTGAGATATTTGTTTAAAGGTGGCTAATGCTTCTGAGGCAATTTTCTCTGTTAATGCCTCTACTAACTTGAATGGTTTGCCCTCTACTATTGTCTTACACAACTCATATAGATCTGCATAATTTATCGTGTGATTTAAATCATCACTTTTCCCCGCTTCACTTAAATCTAACTCAATTGTTAAATCTACATAAAAACGTTGTCCTAGGCGATTCTCTTCAGTAAATACCCCGTGATATCCATAAAACGCCATGCGATTTAAATAGATTTTATCCAAGATTAACATCCTTCCCAATAAGCGCATCCATCATTTTAGCCATACGGCTCATTTCCTTTACATCATGTACACGCATAATCTGACAGCCCTTTTGAATACCATAACAGACTGTCGCCCCTGTCCCTTCCATTCTGTCATCAACAGGTAGGTTAAGCACATTGGCTATCATTCGTTTCTTTGATGTACCTAGCAATACTGGATAACCAAACGCCACAAGCTGATCAAGATGACGCATCATTTCTATGTTATCTTCATGGCTTTTCGCAAATCCTATACCTGGATCTAAGATGATATTGTCATCCCTAACCCCCGCTGCCTTAACAATTGCGATACTTTCATATAAGTCATTCATACAATCTCTAAAGAATGAATCATATTTTTCATTATCTCTATTATGCATTAAGATAATGGGGACATCTTTTTCAGCGGCTAATGATGCCATTTCTTTATCTCTCTTCGCACCCCATATATCATTAATAATGTGCGCACCTGCTTCTAGGGCGTGCTTCGCCACTTCTGCTTTATAAGTATCAATAGAAAGAGGAATTCGAACTTCCTTTACAATCGCTTCTATCGCGGGAACAACTCGTGCAATTTCTTCCTCAACAGAAATCTCTTCATATCCTGGCCTCGTAGATTCGCCACCAATATCGATAATATCTGCTCCAGCCTCCACTAATTCCTTCGCTCTCTTTACCACATTCTCTAATTGGTTGTATTTACCACCATCAGAGAAAGAATCAGGCGTGATATTAAGTATGCCCATAATTAATGTCTTCCTACTATAATCTAAGGTATAAGAACCACAATGTAATACACTGTTTGTCATGCTATTCCTCCTAAAATGAATCTCTACTCCATAAATTCTCTCTTTGTTGTTTGTATACCCCCTGCAACAAGGTTACTATCGGTCCATTTAGACCAGGGAGCTTTCGACCTTCCATTGTTTTAAGCGGAACAATTTCCTGAATAGAGTTGGTAATAAATATCTCATCTGCATCAACGATTTCAGCACGGTGGAACACACCTTCTTCAATCTCCAACCTTAACTTTTTAGCTATCTTTATAATAAATTGCCTCGTAATACCGTTTAAAATACCTGTATCAATCGCTGGTGTGTATAACACATTTCCTTTAGTCCAAAAAACATTAGAAGAAATGCCTTCAGCCAAAAAACCTTCCTTTGTTAAAAAAATTCCCTCTAACGTATTATCTGCACCTAATTCCTGTTTGGCTAAAATATTGTTTAAAAAGTGGTGTGATTTTAAACGTTCAGCCCCTTCTGGTGTATTTCTTCTAATTGAAAGGATTTTTCCGTTTTTTTCAACCGGTAGGGGGGCTTCAGGTAATTCATTGGCAAAAATAATAACGGTAGGTTCTATATAATGGTCAGCCCTTAAACCTACTTCACCTATTCCCGCAGAAACATTTACTCTTATTCTAGCATTTCTTAACTGATTCATTTCTAATAATTCAGCTAAACGAAATTGTAACTCTTCTCGCCCATTAAATGGACTACGAATACATACAGCATCTAACCCTTGTTTCAACCGCGCTAAATGGTCATCCAATAAAAACGGATGTCCATTGTATATACGAAAGGTCTCAAATAAGCCTAAACCATATAAATACCCATGATCAAATGGAGAAATACTCGCTTCTTCTTTTCGCACCAGCTTGCCATTGACACTAATATACAAAGTGTTTGCCCCCTAGTTGAATGAGGTCATGCTGATTAAGGAAGTTTAAGAGCAAATTTTTTCCTGCTGAAGTCATAATGGATTCAGGGTGAAACTGCACTCCTTCTATTGGTAAAAGGCGATGTTTAATACCCATAATTTCACCTTCCTCCGTCCACGAAGAGACTTCGAAGCAATCTGGAAGGGTCTCTCTCTCCACAATTAAAGAATGATAGCGTGTAGCTAAAAACGGCACTTCAATTCCCCTATAGATCGTTTGTTGGTTATGAAAAACGGGTGAAGTTTTCCCATGCATCAATCTATCTGCTCGCACAACCTTGCCTCCAAATACTTGTGCAATTGATTGATGCCCTAAACATACACCGAAGATAGGGAGTTTCCCAGCAAAAGCTTCTATCGCCGCTAAGCTAATACCCGCTTCATCCGGACTACAGGGTCCTGGTGAAATCATTAAGCACGAGGGGGAAAGTGCTTCTATATCAGCGATTGTGATTTCATCATTACGCTTAATTAACACATCTGCACCTAATTCCCCTAAATATTGCACCAAATTAAACGTAAAAGAATCAAAGTTATCAATCATTAATATCACTTTTTCCAATCCCCCTTCTCTTCAGCTAACTCTTTTGCACGCCATAACGCCTTGGCCTTCTTTAACGATTCTTTATATTCTAAATGCGCTTCAGAATCAATAACGATCCCCGCTCCTGCTTGTACATATGCCACTTCCTCTTTGACTAGCATTGTTCGAATCATAATATTCAACTCTAAATCACCATTAAAGCCGATCCAACCAAGCGACCCTGTATAAATACCTCTTCTTACTGGTTCTAACTCATCAATTATTTCCATCGTTCTAATTTTCGGTGCACCTGTGATTGTGCCGCCTGGAAATGAGGCATCGATTAAATCGTACCCATCTCTACCGTTAGCTATTTGCCCCCTTACATTCGACACAATATGCATGACGTGGGAGTATTTTTCAATCACCATAAACTCATTAACTTCAACCGTTCCATATTGGCACACACGTCCTAAGTCATTCCGTTCTAAATCAACAAGCATGACATGCTCAGCCCGTTCCTTTTCATTTTCAATCAATTCATTGGCTAATTTAAGATCCTCTCTTTCATCCTTACCACGTGAACGAGTACCCGCAATTGGCCTTGTACTCACTTCATCGCCTTTTTTCTTTACTAATAATTCTGGCGAACCACTGACAAGCTGGTAATCAGGGGTATTTAAATAACCCATATAAGGAGATGGATTCAGTTCACGTAATTGACTGTACACTTCGATGGGAGGAACGTTCAACTTTTGGCTTCCTCTTACAGAAAGGTTGACTTGGAACACATCACCACTCGCAATATATGATTGTACTTTTTCCACTGCTTGAACAAACGTTTCTTCACTGATGGAAACGTCTTTTAAAGTAGGTTCCTTTTCTCCAGCTAATTGTACCTCTCCTTGTTCCACTTCCTCTGTCCAACGATTCACCCATGCTGTTTCCCTCGAGGTGACATCCTCTTCTTTATCATGGGCAAATATCAACCATAATTCTTCTGTATCATGATCAAAAACGAACCATTCTTCAAATAAGAAGAAGTGCGTATCAGGCATTTCCAAATCATCTTCAGTCATGTCTGGTAGGTTTTCAATATAACGTCCGTAATCATAACTTACAAATCCCAATACACCTCCATGAAAATCTGGTAAACTCCCTAAAGGCTCTTCGATTTCATATTGCTTTAACCACTTTTTCATTTCATGTAATGGGTTGCCATGTGCCACTTGCACCCCTTCACTTGTTTTTATGTATAACTTATTATCTTTCCCCGTAAACTCAACGATTGGACAAAAGCCAGCCATACTATAACGGCCACTTCTACCGCTCTCTAATAAAATATGTATATCATAGTCCTTTGCTATCTTTTTGTATAATGGAAAAAACCATTCCTTCGAATAGCTTAACTTTTTTGTATGTATCATCTTTTTCATTGAATCTCACCTCATACTCATCATACCGAAATGCTTACAAATTACTAGTCATTTTCTCATTGTAATAATTGTTAATCAAAAATGAAGGCTAGTCACCAAGTACGATGGTGCCAGCCTTCATTTTTGAATAAAAAAACAGCAGTGCTCATCACTGCCGTTTTCTTTATCGTTTTAATCAAATTGATAAAGTGGTGTACTTAAGTACCGCTCTCCATTACTTGGAATAATCGCCAATACTTTTTTGCCTTCTCCAAGCTCTTTGGCTACCTTTAAAGCCGCGTGAATAGCTGCACCTGAAGAGATACCACCTAGAATCCCTTCCTCTTTAGCCGCTCGACGGGCTTGAGCAAACGCATCTTCATTGGCAACAGCGATAATTTCATCATATACCTTTGTATCTAATATCTCAGGTACAAATCCTGCGCCAATACCTTGAATCTTATGCGGTCCAGGCTTTCCACCTGAAAGAACAGGAGAATCAGCAGGCTCAACTGCATAAATCTTAATATCCTTGTATTTTTCCTTCAGTACTTGACCAGCACCTGTAATCGTGCCACCTGTACCAATACCAGCAATAAATGCATCTAATTGATCGCCCATTTGCTCAACAATCTCTTTTCCTGTTGTCTCGCGATGTACTTCAGGATTTGATAAGTTTTCGAATTGTTGTGGCATGAAGTATCCATGCTCTTTCGCTAATTCTTGCGCTTTTCTTATTGCTCCACCCATACCATCTGGTCCTGGCGTTAACACTAATTCTGCTCCATATGCACGAAGAAGATTTCTTCTCTCCATACTCATGGTCTCAGGCATCACTAAAATCGTTTGATACCCTTTTGCTGCAGCAACCATAGCCAGACCAATACCGGTATTCCCACTAGTTGGTTCAATAATTGTGTCGCCTTCTTTTAAATCACCACTTTTTTCTGCGGCTTCTATCATTGCATTGGCAATACGATCTTTTACACTGCTTCCAGGATTCATATACTCCAACTTCAAATAAATATCCGCACTTCCATCTTCTACAATACGATTAAGCTTCACTATTGGTGTTTGTCCGATGAGTTCAGTAATTGAATTTGCAATACGTACCATCTTCTCCACTCCTTATTCCGAGTATTATTATTGGTTTTATTTTAATTTATCAATCACACAACCAATTGTCAACGAATATGCAGGCATAAAGCCCTTTAATTATTAGAAAATTTAAAACTTTATACCTGAACAATTCATGTTAGCTTATGCTATATGATACCTATAAATAACAAAAAACTACAATGCACCATCATAAAAAGTATCAATGTTCACTTCATCCTTAAAAGGTTCAGTAGAAACAGGAAGATCCATTTGTTCTAAAGCCATTTGTCTCCGTATTTGGGATTTAACATCCTTAAAGGAATAGGTTTCTCCCTCAACAAACTCTTGTAACAGAACTATAGCATACCCCTCATCGGTCTTTACTGGGTCAGACCATTCTCCAGCTTTTAAATCTTGCGCCGCATTAATGATGGTTTCATAATTTTCGTCATCAACTGTCACATAACCAAGGTCGCCACCCTGGGCAGCTGTTAAAGTATCTGTTGATTTTTCCAATGCCATAGCTGTAAAGCTTGAGCCATTGTCTAATTCTTTCACTGTTTGTTCTGCTTCTTCTTTAGTTGCCAGTACAATTTGTGATAGATGATATGTATCCTTAATTTCATATTGAGCTTGGTTATCTTCGAAGTATTGTTGCAGCTTTTCCTCAGAAATACTGACTTCTTTTGTTAAAAGCTCCTCAAGCATTAAACTATCTTTAATTTGCTTTCTCCATTGTTCTTCATTGATTGATAAAGCAGCGGCAGACGTGCCATACGCTGATTTTAACATTTTGATTTCACGGTCAATTTCTTCTTTATCTATTTCAACATCGTATTTATCCCCAGCAGCCTCGATGACCTTCCCATCAATCATTTCGTCTAACACTTCTTTCCCGTAGCGACCCTCCATTTCATTTAACCAATCTTGCCTTGTAATTTCATCTTTTCCAATCTGTGCCACAACTTCAGATTGACTCGGTTCGCCCTTCCCAAGAAAATAAGCAACGCTCATAAAGTTAATCACAATGAGTATTAATATGATTAACCATAAATGTTGTCTTTTCAAAGCTCCTCCCCCTACTACTTTTCATATATTTCTGTATAAAAAAGGCTTAGGCGCACCTTCTATTCCCTATTGTTCTTAAGAATCAAGATACGCCCAAGCCCTCACATTTATTTTGCTTCTTGTTTAAATGCTTCAAGTTCTTCTTTATTATAGTGATAAGCTTCATTACAGAAATGACATTGTGCCTCTGCACTACCTTCTTTCTCTATCATATCTGCAATTTCCTCTTTTCCTAAACTAATAATCGCATTCCCAAACCGCTCTTTGGAACATGTACAAGTAAAACTAACATCCATCTTTTCTAAGAAATTCACTTGATCTTTACCAAGAACACTTTGTAAGATTTCTTCTGGTGTTAGCCCCTTTTCAATCATTGTTGAAACAGGTTCAATATGTGATAACCTCTCTTCAATTGCTGCAATTGTTTCTTCATCGGTTCCAGGCATTAACTGGATAATAAAACCACCTGCAGCTAATATACTATTGTCATCATTGACTAATACACCCACACCAACGGATGAAGGTGTTTGTTCAGATGTGACAAAGTAGTAAGTAAAATCTTCCCCTAGCTCTCCTGATACAATCGGTACTTGTCCAGAAAAGTTTTCTCTCATTCCAATGTCTTTTACCACTGTCAAAGTACCTTCTGTTCCAACCCCACGACGGACATCAAGTTTGCCTTGTGCATTGGATTCAAAATGCACTTGAGGATGAGTCACATAACCACGCACTTCCCCTTTTGCATTACTATCAACCAGGAGTGGGCCAAGTGGGCCATTACCTTCGATTTTAATAGTGATTTTGTCTTCTCCCTTTACCATCGCCCCCATCATTACACCAGCGGACATTGCTCTCCCGAGTGCTGCTGAAGCAACTGGCCATGTATGATGCCTTCTTTGCGCTTCTCCTACTGTTTCTGTTGAACGAACGGCAAATGCCCTCACTTGTCCTTCATAAGCTAAAGCTTTTACTAAATAATCACTCATTTTAATACTCCTTCCATAACGAATACAGACGTTATTCTACTTTTTTATCGTGTCCATATTCCGTTTATAAATAAGCTGTAAACCTTTTAAAGTTAAAAATGGATCAATAATATCTATAACCTTTGATTCTTTTGCGATCAATGAGGCCAACCCACCTGTACCTATAACAAGCGGTTCCTCTTTTGCTTGTAACTTCATCCTACTTACAATCCCCTCTACTTGGCCAACATAGCCAAAGAGAATGCCTGATTGCATAGCTGAGACGGTATTCTTTCCAATAATCCCATCAGGCCTGACAATCTCTATTCGCGGTAATTTCGCTGCCCTAGAGTAAAGCGCTTCAGTAGAGATACCAATACCAGGTGCAATCGCACCACCCATATACTGTTTATGCTCATTAATATAACAATACGTAGTTGCTGTGCCAAAATCAACAATTACGAGCGGACCGCCATATTCATGAATACCTGCCACCGCATTAACAATTCTGTCGGCTCCCACTTCTTTTGGATTATCATACTTAATATTCAAACCTGTTTTGACCCCTGGACCCACAACTAATGGTTTGATATGAAAGTATTTTTCACACATTCGCTCCAAAGCAAACATAATCGGAGGAACAACGGAGGAAATAATAATACCATCTATATCAGCAAAAGATAATTGCTCATGCTCAAACAACGATTTCACAATCATTGCATATTCGTCCTCTGTCTTATGACGATCAGTCTCTATTCGCCAATGATACTTTAACTCATCTCGTTGATAAACACCCATCATCATATTCGAATTCCCTACATCAAAAACAAAGATCAAGCACCCTCACCACACTTACCATAAAATAATTACACTTTAATACTGAGAACATCATATCACACCTCTGTTCAGATTATCCAAATTATAAAACTCCAACCCTATTGCCTCAACGCTGAATGAATGAAGATTCATCATTTCTATTTAATAGGACAACTTACTAAATAATTTCCTTTAGTGCATACCTCTAATCAATAAATCAATAGTAGCTTTCCCCTTACTTCATTAAAAAGAAATAAAATCGGTCAAGTTATGTAGTTCTTGCTCCGTTAATAATTAACCATAGGTGGTTGTATAATTGTATACACCTGACTTGGTATACCAACATTTGTTCTGCTACCTTTGATGAATTTCCTCTTGTTACACGCGCAAAACCATTTTATTCCACTATCTTTCATAAGTTTCCTCTTATTGCACGAAGAAATTTCCTGTTATACGTTTCAACCCCCACTTATAGACAGAAAAAAAAGCCCCTCAATAGTGAGGCGCTTTTTCTTTTTTGATTAAGATTTACGATCTTCATCAATTGCTGGAGGCTCTTCTTCTTCAGCAGGGGATTGTTTTTCCCTTGTTTCAGTGATTTCACCTTCATTATCTTTACGATCGTCATCTTTTCGAATATTAACCTTAATATTTGAATCTTCTATTGTTTCACTTGTTTTAGAAGCTGGGCGTTCAGGTAGTGTACCATGATCAGATAGATGTTTAATTTGCTCTGCATCTAGCGTTTCCACTTCTAAAAGTGTTTTTGCAATGATATCTAGTTTGTCACGGTTCTCTGTAAGGATTTGCTTACAGCGTTGGTAACATTCTTTAATCATGCTTTGAATTTCTAGATCAATCTCATATGCAATCGCATCTGAGTAATTACGCTCGTTATTGAAATCTCTACCTAAGAATACTTGACCACCTTGTGATTGACCAAATTGTAGAGGTCCGAGTTTGTCACTCATTCCAAATTCAGTTACCATTCGGCGTGCAATACCTGTTGCACGTTGGAAGTCATTATGGGCACCAGTAGAAACCTCACCAAACACGATTTCCTCTGCTACACGTCCTCCAAGTAAACCAACAATTTTATCAAGTAATTCTGGCTTCGTTTGGAAGTAACGATCTTCTCTCGGCAGCATAACAGCATATCCGCCTGCTTGCCCACGAGGTACAATTGTTACTTTATGAACCATATCAGCTTCATCTAAGATTAAGCCGATTACAGTATGACCTGCCTCATGGAAGGCCACAATATTTCTTTCTTTTTCAGATATAACACGACTCTTCTTAGAAGGCCCTGCAATTACACGGTCAGTCGCTTCATCCACATCGGTCATATCCACCTTCTTCTTATTCTGACGAGCGGCAACTAGTGCTGCTTCATTCAATAAGTTTTCAAGGTCTGCACCAGAGAACCCTGGTGTACGTTGAGCAATCGTTTTTAAGTTTACCGACTCATCTAACGGTTTATTTTTTGCATGAACTTTTAATACCGCTTCACGACCTGTTACATCCGGACGATCAACTGTAATTTGACGGTCAAAACGACCTGGACGTAATAACGCAGGGTCAAGGATATCTGGACGGTTTGTTGCAGCAATGATAATAATTCCTTCATTTGCACCGAAGCCATCCATTTCTACAAGCAATTGGTTAAGTGTTTGTTCACGTTCATCATGCCCACCACCGACACCGGCGCCACGCTGACGACCAACCGCATCAATTTCATCAATAAAGATGATACATGGTGCGTTTTTCTTCGCATTCTCGAATAAGTCACGTACACGAGAAGCACCAACACCGACAAACATCTCAACAAAGTCAGAACCACTAATAGAGAAGAAAGGTACGCCTGCTTCTCCCGCAGCTGCTCTCGCTAATAACGTTTTACCAGTACCTGGAGGTCCCACTAATAGAACACCTTTAGGGATTCTCGCACCAAGTTCTGAGAATTTTCGTGGGTCCTTCAAGAATTCAACAACTTCCACTAATTCTTGCTTCTCTTCGTCCGCACCTGCTACATCTTTAAAACGGACCTTCTTCTTGCTTTCATCATACAACTTCGCCTTACTTTTACCGAAGTTCATTACACGGCCACCGCCGCCTTGAGCTTGGTTCAATAAGAAGAAGAATAAAATGAAAATGATGATGAATGGAATCATCGTTGTAAAGAACGTTACCCAGCCATTTGCTTCTTCTGCTGGTAGGATCTCTAATTTGGAATCACTTGCTAACTCTTCCACTCGGTCTATTACAGAGTCACTATTAGCAATATATGTGATAAAATATTTACCTTCTTCATAGCCTTCTAATTGACCACGTACTTCATAAACGCCCCTTACAGGCTGTAAACTAAGGCTTTCAACTTGACCAGACTCTAAATTCTCAACAAATTGGTCATAAGTCATTGCCTCTGTCGGTTCGTTATTGCCATTAAAGAAACTGACAACCCCTATAATGACTAAAAATATTAATAAATAAAAGATGGTGTTACGGAAAATCCGATTCATCCCTTACCTCCTCCCACGGTAAACAAACTACATAGTATCGTATCATACAAAATTGTGCATATACAAGGAATTACACTTGGTCAGACTGGGTTTTGTAAAGTATTTCACACATCGCATTTCACTTAATTATTATTGCTATACACCTCAGGTTTTAAGATACCAATATATGGTAAGTTTCGGTATTTCTCAGCATAATCTAATCCATATCCTACAACAAACTCATCTGGTACATTAAATCCTACGATATCCGCTTTAATTGCTGCTTTTCTGCCAGTTGGTTTATCAAGCAGAGTAACAATTTTTATCGATTTCGCTTTACGATAACGGAATAACTCTACTAAATAGCTCAAAGTTAATCCACTATCTATGATATCTTCTATGATGAGGACATCACGTCCCTCAACAGAAGTATCAAGATCTTTCAAAATCTTTACCTCTCCTGAAGAGACCATGGAATTCCCATAACTGGATACATCCATGAAATCCATTTCAAGATGAGTATCAATTCGTTTAATTAGATCGCTCATAAATGGCATTGCGCCTTTTAAGACACCTATAACAAGAGGGAAACGTCCATCATACTCCTCTGTTAATAAGCCGCCTAACTCTCTCACTTTTTGCTGAAGCTCTTCTTCAGTAATTAAGATTTTTTCAATTTCGTTTCGCATCTTATTCCTGTGCCCCCTAGAAGATCATTGCTTTATGTATTTCAGAAAAATATAGCTTGTATCAGGTGAATATTCAGCTGCTTGATCAGACTTTTTTAATCCTGGTAGCCATATAATGTTACCATTTGCATCCGTAACAACAGGCCATAAATCCCGTTTTTGCCGCGGAATTTTCTGATCGATAAAGATATCCTTTAACTTTTTGCTACCATTTATTCCTTTTAACTTCATCCTATCTCCATTTTTCCTTGTACGGATCGTTAATGGAAAGGCGATATCCGCTTTAACCAAAAGATAATCCATTTGTTGATATTCCTGTAATGGGTGACCGACATAATGCATGCTGATCTCGCCTACTTCAGGAATAACATAGTTTCCTGGCTCTTGTATTTGAAATAAATACGGCTGTACGGTTGTTTTTTTACTAGTGGAGAAGAAACAACAATCATATGAACGTACAACTGTTAAACCATTTGGGAAATGTAAGGTTCCAGACGGATGAGGATGAGTAATTAAGGAAAAAACATTTTCAATATGTGTAGCGGATAAAGAAGATGGCCTTTCCTGATATAGATAATTTAATATTAGTTGAATCACTCTTCTTTGTAAAGGTTTTGCGACATCTGTAAATCTGTCAATATAAAGAAGAATTTCACTAGCACTTTTCCTCTCTGTTACACTATTCAATTGTGCTTCTGCTAATTCCTGCATAAATACCTCATCTTCGCTCAAATCCTCACTAAGGCGTTGGAAATGGTTATGCACTTGAGGATTTTCCCTTTTTAAAAAAGGCAAGATATTTTTCCTAAAACGATTTCTGCTATAGATTTCCTTTACATTACTAGGATCTATTCTAGGTTCTAAATGATGAGTCTCTACATAGGAATCAATTTCATTTCGACTTAAGCAAAGGAACGGCCGTATAATTGCCCCTCTACTAAAAGGTCGTATAACTGGCATACCCGCTCTAGCAAGACCACTACTCCCTCTTGTCATTCTCATTAACATTGTTTCAATTTGATCATCACCATGATGACCTAATGCAATGTAATCAAGCGCTTCTCTTTGCATCACTTGCTCAAAGAAACAATAGCGACAGTCCCTTGCAGCAATTTGCGAGCTTTTCCCCGTTTCCTTCATATGTGCAGAAACATCCATTCGTTGCATATGAAAAGGAATGCCTGACTTCTGACAATAGCGTTCTACAAACTTAGCGTCTTCAAAAGATTCTTCGCCCCTAAACATATGATCCACATGGATTACTACTAATTGAAAACACTCTTGTTTACTTAATTGCTGCATAAAGTGAAGTAAGCTTAAGGAGTCAGGTCCTCCTGAGACAGCAATTCCCACACGCTTATTCTCCAATTCAATGCCCTTTTGTGATAAAAATGCTTTTACCTTTGCATAAAACATAACATTCTTCCCTTATGTTAAACTATTACTTCTACTAAAAGGATATCACTTTTTTAATGTTTATTTCCAAAGAAACGATTATTTATGCCTAAACCCTCTCACACCATTTGACTATATAAATAGAAAAAGTAAATACAACCAATAAACAAGATTAAAACGAACGCTCCAATTTTTTCATTGGGCTTTCCTTTAGTCTTTCGGGATGTTTGCCTAGCTGGTGGGGACACATGAGTTTGCTTATATGAACAGGCAAGCAAGGCTTGTCTCATATCTTCAGCAGTTTTAAACCTACCTTGAAGTGCTGGTATGACAACTCCTTCATAAGTTTTTAAGATTTTATGTTTCTTTACCCTATCCATTAATTGTTCTAAACCCCTTCCGTCTTTAGAGAAACGGCTTGGGTAGGCACAGTGAATAAAAACCATAGCTGTTGAGAATAAATCATAAGTAGGTTCAGCTTTTCTACTACCAAGCCCCCAATATCCTCGGTCGTAAAACTCTGTAAACTCCTTAATGGCTCTACCTTTTAATGTTGTTCCTCCTACATCTATACACCGAATGCGCGGAGCTCTTCCTGTGACAATCAGATTCTCTGGTTTTAAATCTCCAAATACCCATCCCGCTTTGTGCAGCTCCTCTAGATCAGAAAGTAATTGCAGCATGAGCACAGGTATCCACGCCTCTCCTTTCTGTTTAATAAAAGAGTGGAGATCAGGACCATGGATATATTCCATCACATAAAAAGAATACATAGTGGATGAGGAAAATTGCCAATCATCAACATCAAGCAAAGAAGGTCCTAGGGTAGACCCTTGGACCTTCGTAAAGGATTTTAGCACATTCACTTCAGAAGTTACTGTATACCCATTTTCACTTATTTTTAAAGCAACGAGTTGCCCAAGGTATGTGGCGAGATAAACTACACCATTAGCCCCTGCACCTAGTTCTTTTTCGATACGGTATTGCTTGTGATGCCATTTCCCGTTAATAATCGCACCTTTTTGTAGATTAAATTGACTCTTCATAGTACTCATCGTCATTTCTAGAAATTAAATTGCGTAATGATCGTTTCTTCTCAAAATAGGTAATCGCCTCTCTTAAAGCTGGTCCAGTGGGTGTAATACCACCTGTTGAGAGTTTAGCGAACACAGAAGTTAACGATTCGAGCTTAGGTGTCCAATCTAGCAATTTTTCGACATCATTCTTTTTCCCGGGAAATACAAACAGAGAAAATTTATTTTTTCCCGTGCGTGCATTTAAGCTTAAAGATAGATCAAATAAGGCTTCTTTGACTGTAGGTAGCTTATGTTTCATACTTGCACTCGTATCGACAAGAATCAACACTTCCATTTCAACCGTTTCCCCTAGCTCATCCACAACCTCCATTACCTCGCCTCTTTGTTCTGGAGGCAAATCCTCAATCGTTTGTTTATTTCCTAAGATTTGCGTGAGTTCACGATTGACTACTCCTTGTAATGTTTGTGTCATCGCCTGCCTTGTTACCATCTGTACAGTATGTGATAGCTGTCTAGCATATACGACTTGACTTACCCCACCCCCGGAAAGGGCAATACTCTCAATTTCCTGCATTCCCTTCTCATCAATAACGTCATTCTCCATTACACCTATCACATTTACGGAAACTCCCTGCTCTTTTGCTAGAGCCGACATCGCTATAGGGTCTTCTCCAACGTTTGAACACCCGTCTGTAATAAGTAAAATTTGTTTTAGGGTACCTGTTTTCATCTTTTTCCCTCCTAATCTGATAGAAGTTACTTAGTGATTACTAACCATTTTCAACGGATTAGAAAGGAAATATACATAAAAATGACATCTATTGGAGATTCTATTCTATTTAACATTAATTCGCTTGTTTATGGAACGGTATACTCGACCATTTCGGGATATTGTGCTTTACTTTTGCCACCATCACCGTCATATCATCATCAATACGTCCAGCTCTTGATCGAATCACCTCTTCCATAATTAAATCTGCCACTTCTTGTGGGTCGTTCGTTTTTAACTCGGTTATTTTCCTCTTCATCCAAAGATCAAAGTTCTCCACATGTTTCGGCCCTTCAAATACACCATCGCTCATCATAATGAGTAAATCCTCTGCTTTTAATTGCTTACTAACAACATCGACATCGAATTCTTCAATCATGCCTATGGGTAAATTACTTGCCTGCACTTTCATCACTTGGCTCCCTCTTTTAATAAAACTCGGTGTAGAGCCTATTTTCAAAAATTTAGCATCAGCATTTTGTAAATCAATCATCGCCAAATCTAATGTGGAGAAAATTTCATCTGTTGTCCTTAATGACAGAACAGAATTGACCGATTTTATGGCCACTTGCTCTTCTATACCTGATTGCAATATTTTCTGTAGTAATTCTAACGTTTCTTTGCTTTCTATATGTGCTCGTTCTCCATTTCCCATCCCATCACTAATGGCAATTGCATACTTACCGCTACCTAATTCAATTGTTGAATAACTATCTCCTGATATTAAGCCACCGTCCTTAGCCGCATGTGCCACTGCCGTATCAATGACATATGCCTTTGCTGAGCGAAAAGTAACATGGCAATAATCGTTGGCATAACTCGCACATTCCTCAGATTTAACTAAGATTGTTTCTCCTAATATATCTGAAAGCATTGGCGCAATTAATTTCTCACATTCCCCGTGTCCATTACAGTATGGGATCGTCATCTCTATATCAACATCACCTTGCTCCAAGCTATAAATTTCTACCTGTTCTACCTCTACCCCAAATTCTTGGATGGCCTCTAATATCAGTTCTTCCTGTTTATGATGATTCTCTCGCTCTCTTTGAATTTCTTTAGCAAAATCCCCCATCACTGCAGATACACCTAATAATTGATCTGCCACAAGCTTCCTACTTTCTTGCACTTGTTTTTTCAACCGTTGATTTGCTTTATAAAAAGTAAGCTCCTGTTGAATCACTTCTGTTGTTTTCTTCGATCTTGTACAGTGTTTTTCCCACTCCCTTTCTAGTCGTGAAGAAATTTGTCCATCTTTTTCATCTAAATCATGCATAATATTTTTCATATAATCATATGTTGTATCAAAGTTCCTAGCCCAGCAGTGATCCTTTTTAAAGCAAGTTTGGCATGTCTTCTCTGTGACATTACTTAGGAAATAATCCAATTCTCGATCTGTCTCATCATTTTCTACCACAGGAGCTTGATGTTGCATGGCAAAGCTTTGCGATAACGCTTGAAAAACATTAGAAAACTGAGAAACTCTGTGCGCAGTTACATCCCGCATTTTTCTCATATACTGCTGTTGCTCTGCCGCATATTCCGCAGTCCCAGGGATATGTTTCGCTAGCTTTGACGTAAAACTTTGAGGCGTTAATAGAAATAGAAATATTGCTACTCCAGTTTCGTATAAACCAATTAATAAGTTTGACTGATTGTCACCATACATTCCCATGAGTAGGGTAGCAATAAGCAAACCAAATGCCACACCTATTTTCTTCCCTTCTTTTAATAACCCACCTAACAAACCAGAGAATGCTAATAAACTCATATGGAAAAAGCTTGAAATATTAGCCAAACTAAATATTAGCCCTGTCACGACACCAACCGTTGAGCCTACCGTGGCACCTGCGACAAATGAAAACACAAGCACCAAATAACGAGACATCACATGTTCGACTGATAGGTCATACACTGTCCATCCGATTGTTCCTGTCATTACTGAGGCTAGCATAATAATGAGGCAGACGATTTCCTCTGTTTTTAATGATTGCCTCCTCCGATTAAAAAATAGTAACGGCAGGCTCTGTAGGAATATTAAACATAGGATAAATCCTAAACTAGCCTCTACACCAGCCATCATGAAATCATACATCGCCACATGTCCCGTTATGATATAAGATTGGATAATCGAACTGATTAATAATGTCACAGCCACATATATAGGCATTACTTTTAATTCATTGGTAATCCACTTTTTACTTATCCGAAAAACAAACAGAAAAAAGAAAGATGTTAAAAACGTGGTCACACCATGAGTAAATGATAAAGTCGAAGCTCCTCCAATCAATCCAATTAAAGCAAGCGGTGCTTTATCCTTTCTTACTAAATACATCGCAGCAAAAAAGGGCAGAGTGAATGGTGTTAACTGGGACAATATAAGGGCTCGTCCAAGTAAAAAACCAATAATTAAAAACAAGTACCCCTTCTTAATAAAGAAAGTTTCTAAGCCCGTCTGTATTTTCCCACCTATTTTTGAGAGCTCCATCTTGGGACGACGAAGATCCACTTCCCCTATCGGTTCTGCAATTGTTCGTTCGAGTTTTTCCATCATTCCCACTCCCTATTTGTTTCTTTTTCGCTATTATAAAGGGCTATGTCTTAAAAGTTTGTCAAAATAATGGACAAATACCTCTTTTTCGTTCGACTGATTTCTTTATAAAGTGCAAAAAGAGTACAAAAGCAGCAACAATTAAAGGATTGGAATTGGACCATACGTTCTCCTGTTGTCTAAAAAACTAGACATCACATGCTTCCAAAAAATGACGAAACCTCATCAACTATTCCGACAAAAATTTTCCGGGGGAAATAATATTGACAGACTTGTAGAATCTTTGTATTATATATCTTGTGCTTTTAAAAGAAAGCCACTTCAAATGGCGGTGTAGCTCAGCTGGCTAGAGCGTACGGTTCATACCCGTGAGGTCGGGGGTTCGATCCCCTCCGCCGCTACCATTTTTTATAGTGGCCCGTTGGTCAAGCGGTTAAGACACCGCCCTTTCACGGCGGTAACACGGGTTCGAATCCCGTACGGGTCATCACTTATATTAGCTATAAAACAAACCTGGGCAGCTTCAACTGTTCAGGTTTGTTTTTTACTCATTTTTAATTATAATAACAGCAGACCTAGCATGTATTTCCTTTTTGTTTGATTTCTGGTTTGTTTTTGCCTAATTTAACCAAGATTTTCACTCTGACCTGATTTCTGATTCGTTTCTCGTCTAATCCTATCAAACTTTTCTCTCTGGCCTAATTTCTGATCCGTTTCTTGCCTAATCCTATCAAATTTCTCTCTCTGGCCTAATTTCTGATCCGTTTCTCGTCTAATCCTATCAAATTTTTCTCTCTGGCCTAATTTCTGATTCGCTTCTCGTCTAATCCTATCAAATTTTTCTCTCTGGCCTGATTTCTGATCTTTTTCTCGCCTAATCCTATCAAACTTTCCTCTACCACCTGATTTCTGACCCGTTTCTCGCCTAATCCAATCAAATTTTTCTCTCTGGCCTAATTTCTGATTCGCTTCTCGCCTAATCCAATCAAATTTTTCTCTCTGGCCTTATTTTTGACCCGTTTCTCGCCTAATCCAATCAAATTTTTCTCTCTGGCCTAATTTCTGACTCGCTTCTTGCCTAATCCAATCAAATTTTTCTCTCTGGCCTTATTTTTGACCCGTTTCTCGCCTAATCCAATCAAATTTTTCTCTCTGGCCTTATTTCTGATCCGTTTCTCGCCTAATCCAATCAAATTTTTCTCTCTGGCCTTATTTTTGACCCGTTTCTCGCCTAATCCTTCAATCAATCTTCCGCACCCTATCCGCACATATGCACAATTCTTTCCAGGCTTATACGCAAAGTCTTTTATAAAACCACACCTAACCGTTATAAGTTACAATCATCGCCAGTCGTCACAAAAGATGCGGAAGAATAATAAAAAAGCAATCCCAATAAGGATTGCTTTTGCAGGAATCGTCGTGATTCCCTTGCTCGTATATATTAATTCAGCAGCAAGTTAACCTCGTTTAGCTCCTCTGCCACCACGTTTTGATTCTGTATTTCTCTTAAGAGAAGATAAACGGTCTTCACTGTCTTTCAAAAAGCGAGCCATTTTAGATTCGAATGTCTCCTTTGAAGGACGGTGATTATCGTTTGTTCTACCTTGACGTGGGCGCCCAGAATAGCCTCTAGACTCTCTTCTTTCAGGCCTTTCCGTTCTCTCAGGACGATCAACAGCTTTCTTAATTGATAAACCAATTTTACCGTCTTTCTCCACATTAATAACTTTCACTTCAACAGTATCGCCTACTTTGAGGTGATCATTAATGTCCTTCACATAATTGTCTGCAACTTCACTAATATGCACAAGGCCTGTTGATCCTTCCGGCAGCTCTACAAACGCTCCGAAATTAGTGATGCCTGTAACCTTTCCTTGTAACTTGCTGCCTACTTCGATTGACATAAAAAGATATTTCCTCCTTAAAGATATAAAGTAAACCCAAATGTATTCATACTTATACTATATTATACCGAAAGATAAAAATAGGTGTCAACTTCTCATTGAGCTGACTCATTTTCTTTTTTTTCCTTTTCATCGGTTTCATCCGGCATTTTGAAGATGATTTCTCCTTGTTCAGAAAGATAATAATCCCTTCTAGCGAGTTTTTCTAAATACTCTTCATCATGTAACCTAACTATCTCTTCATTCAAGGCCTTTTCCGACTGTTCTAGTTCTTTCAATTGATGAGCAAGTTTTACCTTTTCTTCTTTCTTTTCACCTAGGGCAGCAGATTGGGATACGATAGTCGTAATCATAAATACTGAAACCACAGCAACAAATACAAAAAAGACAGTCAGTCTACGATAGAGAAGCTTCTTTCTCCGTTGAGAACTGATTTTATTGGCTTCCTGTTGTTCGATATAGCTTGAATGGATCTTGGCTACATTTTTATTCTTGTTGGTACTCATACAACTACCTCTCCCTTCTAAGTTATTCTTTCTTCTTCCACTTTTCCGCCAGTTTTTTAACATATTCTTTCCCTTTTTGGAAATATCCTTTTAATTTATCATAGAACTTATCGACTGATTTTTTAAAAGGGGCTGGTAATATACGAATAAGAAGTCGAAATATCCATCTTACTGGTGATAATAGTACTTTTAAGATGAACATTAGCACATTACTTGTCCATTTTATCAGTAGTAGAAGAAGTTTGCCCACTAATACCAATAGCCCTATTAACGTAGTGAAAAAAAACTGAACGGGTCGAATAATTAATAGGCGAATGACCTTCACAATAAAATAATAAATAGAAATAATCGTAGAAATAACTATCTCTAATAACTTTAGGTAAATATTTTTCATTAACGCTTGATAGGCTGCAAAACCGCAAAGTAAAGCTAAAAAGATGTAGAATCTTAACTCTCCTTCATTGACAAGGAACAAAATATAAAATATAGCTAGTCCTTGTAATAGCCAAAAAAGGATGTCATTTATAAAGACAACCCAACTCTTTCTTACTGGCCGTTTGAGAAAGCGCTGATACGTATCTAAGCTTGCTCCAAAAAGGGAACCCATCCCTATCATGGAGAGCATCGTCAAAAATTGGACCGATAACGTCATCGGAATAACTTGCTAAAGAGCCCTTTAGCTTTTTCTCCATGTTGATCATCTAAATAAACAAGGTCGAAAATTTTCCCTTTTATGGAGACAATTCCTTTGTCCACATCTAAATTCTTCATTTGTAGATTTTGCCCTTTGATAGCTAAAAAACCCATGACAGTTTCTAATAAAAACTCTTCATTATCAAAGCTTTCTACCTGCTTCACTCCCGTAATATCTAGCAGTCTTCTGCCACGCATGATCACATCATGATCAGGAGCAGTTTGTTTACTCGAGTTCTCATGGTATTGGCTCATCTCTATCCCTCACAATCCATAGTACAATCCTTTAATACATATGTATGAAGATTGCTCAGGGATTAGAACAAGCGCTATTTATTTATTCTTGATTCATTCTTTCTTCACTTACTATTGTGTACATTTCTGCTGCATCATCTTTTCTTGTTGTTTCCTGTATTTTATCTATTCGCACCTTTGTCACTTTCTGCCCAAATCGAATCGATAATTCATCACCAACTTTTACATTGGTACTTGCCTTGGCTTCTACTCCATTAATAGCAATACGCCCTTGGTCAGAGACTTCCTTTGCCAATGTACGTCTTTTTATTAATCGAGATACTTTTAGAAATTTATCTAAGCGCATACTTTCACTCTCCTTTACCCTAAAAAGTTCATTTAGTAACCTTTTTTCTTCGCTTCTTCCCAAAAACGATCCATTTCCTCCAGGCTCGCCTCTTTTAGATTCTTATCTAGTTTTTTCTCTATATATGAAAAACGATTGGTAAATTTCGTATTGGTTCGATGTAATGCTTCTTCTGGATTGATTTGATAATACCGAGCAATATTGATAAATGCAAATAATATATCACCAAATTCAATTATGCGATTGTCATTATTATTCTCGGCTTCCAATTGAAATTCTTTAATTTCTTCAAACACCTTATCCCACATTGGTTGGATGTTTTCCCAATCGAAACCGACCTTTGCAGCACGTTTTTGTAACTCTTCTGCACGCAACATGGCTGGATATGATTTTGGAACACCATCCAATATTGACGATGTTTTTTCGCCTTTTTCTTGTTTTTTCATTTCATTCCAGTTACGTAACGCTTCATCTACATCTTCTGCTGCTCTCTCCCCAAACACATGCGGATGTCTAAAAACCATTTTTTTAGAAAGACCTGCTATTACATCATGAATAGAGAAGTACCCTTCATCGTCTCCTATCTGGGCATGAAGCATAACTTGTAACAACACATCCCCTAGCTCTTCAATGATATGATCAATATCATCCTCTTCAATCGCTTCGATTAATTCATACGCTTCCTCGATTAAATACTTCTTCAAAGATTGATGTGTTTGTTTCTTATCCCACGGACATCCATTTGGACCTCTTAAGGTAGCAATGATTTCTTTCAGTTTAGGAAACGTTGGGTAAAGAATCGCTTCATTCGTAACGGGAGGGACATATACAGATGTTAAATTAGTTAAAGCTAAATCATGATCTAGTTCATAAAGTGGAACTTCTTTAATCACTTCTTCACTACTTCCGGCCGCTGTTACAATCTTTACTAAATAATCATCCGGTAAATAGTCCATTAACGTCAATTTTACTTCAGATGCAATGAATGCATCATATACTTGTCCGATAATCATATGTTGTGTAAGAACAAGTTCACTTCCCTTTAAGTCCGTACCATCTAATAGTGTAAAACCTTCAACTGGATCAACCCTTAACGCTTGGAACATGCTATCTAGAAAACTTTGGCCACCCTTAAATTCTAAATTAACTCCATACTCATCAGCCCGTTCAATGAGTAATTGTACCGTTTTTTCTGCTACAAGCGGGTGACCTGGCACAGCATAAACAATGTTTTCCACTTTTCCTTTTTCTAACAAAAGGGTGCTTATTTCTTCGTATACCTCTGCAAATTGATCATGTGATTCATAGATCTTGTCGAAGGATTCAAATAGCACTCCTTCTGCTGTTAATGCTGATACCACAGGATGTTCTTTTGTTCTTAAATAGACTTTATTAACACTGGTTAATAGCTTATATACTCCTAGTGGCAGTTGATTAAGATCTCCTGCTCCAAGGCCAATAACTGTTACCTTCATTATAAATAATTCTCCTTTATTTTACTTTTTGTGTCGGTTGTTTTTATCTTCTTTTCATAAAATGGAGAAGCTTTTCTCCAAAAGGTAACTGACGTAGCTCTGCTTCTGTAAATATGTTGCTGCGAATCGTAAGAAATAAATAAAGAATCGCACCGAGAGCAGCGCCGGTTAACGATTGAAAGGTAGCAAGTACTCTTCCACTCATGAATGAGAGTGCAGTAACAGAGAGATACAAATTTAAAAAAATCGTCATCAGAATAGCAGAACTAAGGATTGTCAATAACTCACGTACTGAAACAAGTTTGACACTTTGGTTCCATTTTAACCGAAACAGCAAAGCAATTACCATCAACGCTAACGCGATGTATGTGGCGTATACAGCCCCATATATTCCATAATGCGGTACAAATGAGGTATTCAGAAAGTACTTAATTCCCACTCCGATTAAAATCGTCCACGCTGGAAAAAAGCTATTTCCTAAACCTTGGTGTACGGCTGCCAAAGTAATCACAAGAGAGCTTAGTAAAATAACAATAGACATTAAACCTAGAACGGCTGATCCTTTATCATTTTCGAATAGCATGACATTTGTTTGACTCACAATCGCCCAAAGCCCAACTGAAGCGCCAACGCCAAATAGAAGGCTCACTCTAATGACCAATTGGATTTTTTCATTGAGTAGTTGAGGTTGCTGTATTTTTACGTATGTAAGAATTGGTACGAGCGATAAACTCATCGAAGTGGCAACAATAGAACCTAATTGAATAAGTGGCTGACCTCTGTCATATACACCCTTTAATGTCTTTGCTTCAATCTCAGAAAAACCCGATGTCGTCAATAATGCATAAAGATTGAGGGCATCTGCTAACTGGATAAAAATGAGTAATAAACTACTCACACAAATAGCAAAGCTTTGGACAATAATCTCTTTAGACAGTTGAAAATACGAGCTAACACCCATGTGCTTCTGCCTTATTCTTGGTGCACTTTTCATTTCTTTTATAAAATAAAATAGCAAGATTGCAAAAGCTGCCAAAGAGGCTAAAATGACACCATAGTAAACTCCACCGCTAACAGAATAAATGGAAGCACCCATTTTAGTTAGTATATAAGCATAAAGTAAGATAAACAGCACTCGTAAAAGTTGTTCACTCACTTGAGAAACAGCTGTTGGCATCATATTTCCTTTTCCTTGAAAAAAACCTCTTAGCACTGATACAAGTGGTAATATTAAAAAACTAATAGCAACAATGCGCAAGGAATCAGCCAATTGAGGATCGTTCATATAGTAAGCTAAGGCATCCGCACTAAAATACATCGTTAAGCAACATATAATAGCAATCATTGATAACAATAATCCGGCAACTTTTAATAACTGCCGTCCACCTTCCTCACCATTCCTCGTTCTTTGCTCAATATATAGTTTTGAAATCACAACTGGAAAACCTGTTGTGGCTAAAACAAGAAAGATCCCATAAAAAGGGTACACTTGTTGATAAATATAAAACCCGATATCTCCTACTATGTTTTGGAAAGGAATGCGATAAACCGCACTCAACAATTTGACAATTATTCCTGCCGCAGTCAAAATAACCGCACCTTTCATTATACTCGTAGAAGTTTGATTGGTATCCAGAAGATATCTCCCCCTATAAGCACGACGATACCGCTTAACTATGAACTTCGAAATGTATTATAGCATATTCATTTATTGATATTTGTCTCTCGCTCCTTGCCTGAGGGAGGCATTTTAAATATTGAGGTGTAGTTTTGCGGTAAAAAGATGCTTAGCTATGATTTCTCCTTATGTTTAATCAAATCCTACTTGAATTTATCAATTTTTGAAGCATTTATTTGATGTTTTCTGTCTTAATTATGATTTCTTCACGCTTGGGTTTCTCCAGACGTATTCCCCCTAGTGCTTCTTACCAAAAATCTCTTTGGTTTTTTGACTTCGTTACCATCTTAATCGGTCTTTTCAGAACGCGGCTCTTTTTTACCCGATTAAGAATTTCCAGTCGACTTCAGTTAAGGGGCTGATTCGTTTCCAACGGCATCTTACGGCAGATCATTTTCCTCTAACATTAGCAGCATTCAGCTCCCGAAAGTCAATGTCTACACAAAAATAAAGCGAACAATCATCATTAAAAATATGATTGTTCGCACTAGATGACGCTAGAAAAGCTCCAGCTCATATTACCTATATACTATGATTCCATTTGTCTCGCTAAAAATCCAGCTGCGGTTTCGACGGATTTTTGTTCAACTGCACCAATGGTGTCATCTTTCGCAATGATTACGACTGCACCAATTGGATCGCCATTGGCTACTATGGGTCCTATTGTGTAAGATGCGACGGATTCTGTATGATTATCTACAATTGAAATTTCGCTTGATTGGGTCACAAGAACAGAGCTACGATCCTCCATTGTCTTCTCTACTAGATCACTAATACTCTTATTTAAGTAATCCTTCTTAGAGCCTCCTGCAACAGCGATATATGTATCTCTATCGCAAATTAAGACCGGATTTCCTAAGCTATCATATAATGCTTCTGCATATTCTTTTGCGAAGTCACTAAGCTCAGAGATAGGTGAGTATTTCTTTAAAATTACCTCTCCATCGCGGTCTACAAAAATCTCAAGTGGATCTCCTTCACGGATTCTTAAAGTTCTCCGGATTTCTTTAGGAATGACGACACGACCCAAATCATCAATACGACGAACAATACCTGTTGCTTTCATTCAACGTTGCCTCACTTTCATCTGATGATTAAATTACTGAAAAGAAAAAGCCGCTTAACTCTAACCGATCCATGGCCATTAGGACGATACAACGAGAATTCTTCCCATTTATTCCTTCACTAATGATACATATTTCCCTTTACAGATGATTTTCGGTTAAATCTAACTCAAACTACAGCTTTTGCTTTTCAAAATAGCTATGATTCATAAGGAAGATATCATGAATGCATCGCCATGTTTGAACTTAGTATCTTTCATAAGGAAAGTTATATACACGTCCAACTATTTTTTCTTTTAGGTGTGATTCATTCCAGAAAGGGATAAACATTCCATTTATGTGCTCTATCCTTGAAATACCCTTGTCCTTTCTCAATCAAACATTGCAATTCTTACAATAAAATTACCAATATTTTTCAACATTTACTTAGCTGTTTTTTCAGGAACCTTCTTTGTATCTTGTAATCCCTTCATAAAAGTGAATGCATTTTCTAACCATTCTTTCGTGGCAATTCCTTTTATATGGAGAACCGCTTTCAGTTTTTTCCCATCCATACCAAGCCCAATCATGCGACCAAATTGATTGCTAAGCTTGAATACTTTTTGCCCATCAGCTTCCACACTACCTTGCTCAGATAATAGGATAAGCACTTCATCTTTTGATTGCTTCACTAGTTCGACCCCAGCCACTTCTCCATATACTTTCATTTCAGCAATTTTAAATAAATACGCGACTTCTTCCGGATAATCACCAAATCGGTCAACCATCTCATCTTTCAATTCATCAATATCCTCAAGGCTCGTAATCCCACGGAAGCGTTTATACATTTCAATTTTTTGATGTCCATCAGAAATAAATGCATCTGGAATATAAGCATCAATTTCTAAATCAATTTCCATTGGCTCTTTTCTCGGCTCACCGCCCATGGATTCTTTCCTCTCTTCAATTGCTTCTTTCAGCATTTGTGAATATAGATCAAACCCAACAGAATCAATAAAGCCGTGTTGCTCCGCTCCAAGTAAATTACCTGCACCTCGAATCGTTAAATCTCGCATGGCAATTTTAAATCCAGAGCCAAGCTCCGTAAATTCTTTAATCGCCTGCAAACGTTTCTCTGCCACTTCTGTAAGGACTTTATCTTTACGATAGGTAAAGTACGCATAAGCAACACGGTTAGACCTACCTACCCTGCCTCGCAATTGATACAACTGAGATAAGCCCATGCGATCAGCATCATGAACAATTAATGTATTTACATTTGGTATATCTACACCAGTCTCAATTATCGTTGTACTTACTAAGACATCATATTCACCGTCGAAGAAACCAAGCATGACGCTCTCTAATTCATTCTCCGACATTTGACCATGTGCATAAGCGACCCTTGCATCAGGAACTATCATAGAGATTTCCTCTGCTTTACGCTCAATATCCTCCACGCGATTATAGAGGAAATAGACCTGACCACCACGTGCTAATTCTCGCTCGATTGCTTCCCTCACCAATACACCGTTATATTCCATCACATATGTTTGTACAGGAAAACGATTTTCAGGTGGTGTCTCAATAACGGATAAATCCCGAACGCCCAGCATCGACATATGCAATGTACGCGGAATTGGTGTCGCTGTTAATGTTAAAACATCGACATTGGTTTTTAATTTCTTGATTTTCTCTTTATGAGTAACACCAAACCTTTGTTCTTCGTCTATAATTAACAAACCGAGATCTCGATAAGTTAAATCTTTAGAAAGGATACGGTGAGTACCAACGACAACATCAACCGTCCCCGCTTTTAATCCTTTAATCGTTTCAGTTTGTTGTTTCTTCGTACGGAATCGACTCAACATACCGATTTTTACAGGGTAGTCTTGGAACCGCTCAAGCATCGTTTCATAATGCTGTTGTGCAAGGATCGTTGTTGGCACAAGAAAAGCAACTTGTTTACCATCAGCAACTGCTTTGAATATCGCTCGTATTGCCACTTCTGTTTTTCCATAACCCACGTCTCCACAAAGCAAACGGTCCATTGGTCTTTCTCTTTCCATATCTTTTTTAATCTCATTAATGGAACGAATTTGATCTTCTGTTTCTTGATATGGGAAAGCAGATTCAAACTCTCGCTGCATATCACTATCAGGGTTAAAAGCGTATCCTTTAGATGCTTCTCTTTCGGCATATAATTTAATAAGGTCATCGGCGATATCTTCAACAGAGGATTGGACTTTTTTCTTTACCTTCTTCCAATCGTTACCGCCAAGTTTATAAATCTTCGGTTCTTTTGATTCAGACCCTACATATTTTTGTACAAGGTCAATTTGTTCAACAGGAACATAAAGTTGATCACTACCTTGATAACGAATATTCAAATAATCTTTATGGACACCATTAATCTCTAAAGTTTCAATTCCTAAGTACTTCCCAATACCATGATTGACATGAACAACGTAATCACCAATCTTTAATTCCGAATAGCTCTTAATTCTTTCTGCATTGGAAAGTTTTTGTCTTCTCTGTTTCTTTCTTGTTTTATGATTAAATAGCTCTTCTTCTGTAATTACGGCAATCCGTTGATTATTAAGCTCAAAACCTGTTTGAATTGCCCCTTCTAAAATCTGAATTCTTCCTTGTGCAAGGAGAGAGTCCTGTTTGATGATAGCGGATTCAATATCATAATCCTCTAACACATTCTGCAATTTGTGAACCCGTTCTTCATCTACAGCAAGAAAAACAATAGCATAATTTCCTTTTTTCCAGCGATCAACCTCTGTTTTAAGCACATGCATTTGACCATGAAAATTTTGCATCGGCTTACAGGAGATATTAATAATATTTTGCGGATTTGTATTCGGTACATGTCGTAAAAATAAGGACATATAAACAATCGGATTTTTCTTAGTATACATTAGTTCTTTTAAAGAATGAGAAGTCACAACGTCGTGAATAATCTGTCCTTCTTCAAGTAGGTTCGTGTACCATTCTGCTTCTTCTTTATCAAGGGAATCATTCATTTCTTGTACACGACTGACTTCGTCTACAAAAATCAATCCGTTCGCAGGAAGATAGTCTATTAAACTACTGCCTCCCTCATAAGCAAGGGATAAATATTTATATAATTGCTCTGGTTTAGTACCAGTCTTTAATTGTTCTAATTCATAACCGATATTTTGTGTAAGGCTTTGTTTGGCTTGGTCATTTTTAAATTTTTTTAAGCTTTTACCCAATCCTGACTCTAAAGTATGAATAAGCCGCTCAAAATGTTCACCTTCCATTGGTGTTTCTGTAGCTGGCCCAATTAACACACGCTCAACCTTTGACTTTGAGCGCTGATCTTCTAAAGAAAAGAACCGGATAGAATCAACCTCTGTATCGAATAATTCAATCCTAATAGGGTCTGACTCTGTTAACGGATAAATATCAATAATACCACCGCGAACACTAAATTCACCTGGAGAGGACACCATCTCCACTCGACTGTAGCCCATTTGGATAAACTGATTTAATTGTTGTTCGGTTAGCTCATCGCCAACTTTTAACGTTAACTGAAGTTTGCTCCACAACTCTTTAGGTGGGAGGATCTTCTTTAACCCGGCCATAGGTACAATCATGACACCATCATTTGCTGACATCATATGGTTGAGTGTTTCAATTCTTTGCCCTTTTAATTCTGGGCTAGATATACTTAATTCAGCTGCAATTAACTCATTTGCAGGATACAAGAATACTTGCTCTTCTCCTAGAAGTTGTGTTAAATCATCATATAATTTTTGCGCTTGCAATAAATTGTGGGTTGTCACAAGTAAGGGACGTTTAGACTGTTCATATACTGCCGCCAGAAAAAGCGTTCTAGCTGAACCCGTTAAACCTGCCACCATTTGTTCATTTAACCCTTCATCTATGCCTGATAATACAGACAAGACCTCATCCTGTAGTGAAAATACTTTTTTAAGCCCTAACATGCAGTAATCCTCCTATTACAAAAAGCAACATCTCTCCCTCAACCTGAGAAAGCTACTACTCCCCTATTTGCTCTTCTTTTTAAATACATTTTTAAAGCACTTTAAGCTCCCTAAACCTCGTATAGGTTAGGAAGCCAAATTTTTCTTACTTACATGTTTATACTCACAAAGCATATAAATCATGCGTATTTTTTCAAACAATGGTTGTTAACTTTATATATTATTCGATTTTTATAAGAAAAGTCCCTCTATTATCGTACTAAACTTTTTTCCTATCTATCGAAAAGAGTATAAAGAAACAGAAAAATGCTTTGGAAAGTACTCCAAAGCTTTAATGAATAAGAAAGTCTTGCTGATAGTAGTCTGGATTACGCTCTAGTGATTCATGGCAATCCTCACAAATCGCCTTCACGTAAACGTTTCCTGAATTGTCATACTGGATCATTTCATGTCTTTCTTCTTCATTTAATTTATGAAAGCCTAATTGCTCTGCTTGAACCGTTTGTTTATCGACAGTCCCTAAAGATACCCCGCAATGGCGGCATGAGTAATGAATAGCCAACAATAACACTTCCCTTTATCCATCAATTGTCATTATTATTGACGGTTTGTTGGAAGGATATGCACAAGTCATTATATCATGATTGATTATATACATTCATGACTTGAAGGAAAGGTATATTTAACCATTCTTCACACGCATCAGTGCATTTATTAATAACGGCTTTCATTTCGTTCATTTCTTCTTCAGAAAACTTACCAAGTACATAATCGGGGACTTTCATTCCTTGAGGCGGACGATCTATCCCCACTCGGATGCGGTTAAATTCTTGCGTACCGATATGAGCAATCGTTGATTTAATCCCGTTATGTCCACCAGCACTTCCTTTTTGTCGCAAGCGAATCTTTCCAACCGGTAAATCTAAATCATCATAAATAACTACAATATCCTCTATCTCAATTTGAAAATAATCCATCAGTGGTCTAATGGATTCACCTGATAAATTCATATATGTAAGTGGTTTTAATAAAAAAACTTTTTCTCCTTTTACAAATCCAGCACCATACAATCCTTTAAACTTTGATTGATCAAGTGGAATGTCCCACTTTTTAGATAATTCATCGATCACATCAAATCCAATATTATGTCTTGTACGATCATAGGGCTTACCTGGATTACCTAACCCTACAAATAGTTTCACTAAGCACTTTCCCCCTTACCTCAAATAAGGACTGACCCATTGGTGCTCTGGTCAGTCCCCACCTTAGTTTGGTATTATTCTTTTTCGTTTATAACTACCGGTTCTTCCACAACTTCCTCTTCTTGTGGTTCTTCTTCCACACGAGGAGGGAGGACGGAAAGAATCGTCTCTTCGGCGTCATGTTCAATTTCATACGAGGAGGCACCTTTTAAATCTTCAATAGTGACTACATCGTTTATCTCTAATTTAGAAATATCCACATCAATTGATTGCGGGATATTGCCAGGTGTACCAGTAACAGTAATCTCATGTAGCGCTTGTTGCAAGACCCCACCTTCTTTAACACCTGGTGAGTCACCGACCGTATTTACAGTAACTTCTGCTGTAATTTTTGTAGATTTATCTACAGATAATAAATCAGCATGTACCACTGTATTTTTTAATGGATCGGCTTGGTATTCTGTTAAGACGACATCTACTTTCTTACCATCAATATCGACTGAGAAGACTCCATTTCTACCAACTTCTTTAATCGTCTTAATAAAATCAGCCTCATTAAAGAATATTGGCTTACTCTCCATCTTCGTGCCATAAACAATTGCTGGAACATTACCATCTGCACGAATTTTAGTTAAAAATGAGTGACGAAACTCTTTTCTTTCCTTCGCTTCTAAAACAGTCATTCTAACGTCCCCTTTCAAAATTTAAGGCTTATTATTAAAAGATTCCCTAATTAACTGAAAGATAAACATCGCTCGACGTTTGTAAGCAAAATGTCCATTATTTAACTAAACGTAATGATCCGATAGATGGCATGATTTGTCAGAATTGTTTTAATCGAACAACACACTTACAGATTGCTCTTCGTGGACACGAATAATTGCTTCTCCAATAAGAGATGCAACAGATAGCTCGACGATTTTCCCTGTTTTCTTCTCTTCATCAAGAACAATAGAGTTAGTCACAACTAGCTCCTTAATTTGTGAGTTTTCAATACGGTCAATTGCCGGTCCAGATAAAACAGGGTGCGTACAGCAAGCATACACTTCTGCAGCTCCATTTTCTACAAGTGCATTTGCAGCTAAAGTGATTGTGCCAGCCGTATCGATAATATCATCAATAAGAATAGCTATTTTCCCCTCAATATTACCAACAATATTCATCACTTCTGCCACATTTGGTCTTGGACGGCGCTTATCAATGATGGCAATTGGCGCTTTTAATTGATCTGCCATCTTACGTGCTCTTGTTACACCACCATGGTCTGGAGAAACGACAACAATATCCCCTTCTACCTTGTTCTTGAAGTATTCAGATAGGATTGGTACACCCATTAAGTGATCGATTGGAATATCAAAGAATCCTTGAATTTGTGGAGCGTGCAAGTCGAGCGTAATCACACGTGTTGCGCCCGCTGTTTCTAATAAATTTGCAGCAAGTTTCGCAGTAATTGGCTCACGTGCACGCGCTTTACGGTCTTGGCGAGCATATCCATAATAAGGCATAACAATATTAATTGTTTTAGCAGATGCTCGTTTTAGGGCATCAATCATAATTAATAATTCCATTAAATGCTCATTTACTGGATTACTAGTTGATTGGATTACATACACATCACAGCCACGAATACTTTCTTCGATATTAATTTGGATTTCACCATCGCTAAAGCGCGTAACCGAACATTTACCTAATTCTACACCGATAAATTTAGCAATTTCACTGGCAAGTCCTTTATTTGAATTTAAAGTGAATACTTTTAAATTGGGATCTAAATACTGATTTGACATGATGCGCCTCCATAAATTTTTATTTCTTTTGATTTAATTGATCTACATAATTCTCTTTGTTTACTTGACGAGCACGTGCAATAGATAAGGCATTGCCTGGCACATCATCAGTAATCGTAGATCCAGCTGCAATATAAGCACCTTCACCAATTGTAACTGGTGCAACCAAGTTTGAGTTACAACCAACAAATACACCGTCTTCTATCTTTGTTAAATATTTGTTCTTTCCATCGTAGTTAACTGTTATCGAACCACAGCCTAAATTAACGTCTTTTCCGACCTCAGCATCACCAATATAACTTAAATGTGAAGCTTTACTACCCTTGCCAAACTTCGCTTTCTTTATTTCTACAAAGTTGCCAATTTTAACTTCATCATCAATTTGCGATTGCGGTCTAATATGGGCAAAGGGACCAATCTTTACTCCCGCACCAATTTCACTATCATGTGCCACTGATTGCCTTATGACCGTTTCACTGCCAACTTGACAGTTTTCAATCTGAGTAGAAGGACCAATCTCACAATCCTCACCAATAATGGTATGCCCCATCAACATAGTGCCAGGGTATATAATTGTATCTGAACCAATCTCGACATCCACACCGATATAAGTATTTAATGGGTCAACAATTGTTACACCATTTCTCATATGATGTTCGTTGATACGTTTCTTTAAATACATCTCCGCTTGTGATAACGCCACCCGATCATTTACTCCTAAGGTTTCCTCGAAGTCAGGTGTTTGATACGCAGTAACGATTTCACCTTGGGCTTTTAAGATTTCAATGACATCAGGTAAATAATATTCACCTTGGGCATTATCATTAGATACTTGTGATAGCGCTTGGAATAAAGCTTTGTTATCAAAACAATAAGTTCCAGTGTTGATTTCTTCTATCAATCTTTCTTCTTCTGACGCATCCTTATGCTCGACAATTTTCTCTACATGACCAGCAGTATTCCTCACTACACGACCATAACCTGTCGGTTGACCAGTATGCGCTGTTAGTATAGTTGCTTTCGCAGATTGTTCTTCATGATGTTTAAATAACGCTTCCATTGTTTCTGCTTTGATTAATGGTGTATCTCCACAGATAACAAGCGTGACACCTTCTTTATCCTGCAACAAATCTTTCGCTTGAATAACGGCATGAGCCGTACCAAGCTGTTCTTCCTGCAACCGGTACTCACTCGCTTCTCCCAGCTGTGATTGAACTAGATCTGCTCCATGACCAATGACAGTTACAATATCTTTTATATCAAGTGTAGATACTTGATCAAAGACGTGCTGAACCATTGGTTTTCCACAAACAGGGTGTAGCACTTTATATAGCTTAGATTTCATCCGTGTACCCTGACCAGCAGCTAAAATGACCGCATATCGATTAGACATTTAAAGTCCTCCAATTAACCTTTTTATCCATTAAAAAATATATCCTAAATAGCATATGATTTCAAGGAATGAAAGGAAAGTACATATTTTTGTCAATTAGAATGACTTTTTCACACGTCTACACACCCCTATACATTTGAACTAATTTACACACAAAAAAAGAGCCCATACCTAAGATGTATGGACTCCTACCTGCGTGTCTATTTGTCTACGAAGCACCCGCTTCTTCAAATTCTACTTCCTCTAATTCACCTAAACGATGGTACTCTGCTAATACTGCTTCTTGGATTTTACCGCGAGTCCCGGAATTAATCGGATGAGCAATATCTCTAAACTCTCCATCCGGAGTACGTTTACTTGGCATCGCTACAAATAAGCCGTTATTACCATCAATGACACGAATATCATGAACGACAAATTCCTGATCCAAAGTAATAGATGCAATCGCCCTCATGCGGCCATCCGTATTAACGCGGCGTAATCTTACGTCAGTTACTTCCATTCTGTTCACCACCTTTTCCCAGTAGATAAAATCCTTTACTTACAATTCCACATATAATTGCAAACTCCTTCTTAATTAGAAAAAATATTTCGTAATTTTAGGACAAATGGATGATTTCCATTAAAATTCTTCCAAATACCATTTCCTTTTACTATTTCGATTTCATGAAATTCACTTTTGTCTCATAAAAAATACACCATCCTTTCAGAATGGTGTATCCCCCACATGAGATTTACTTCACAAGCGCGATAACTTCTATTTCAATTTTTGCTTCTTTTGGCAATTTTGCTACCTCTACACAAGAGCGAGCGGGTTGGTGGTTATTGAAATACTCTCCATAAACTTCATTCACAGTTGCAAAGTCGTTCATATCTTGGATGAAGACAGTTGTCTTGATGACTGTTTCAAGTGATGCACCTGCTTCTTGTAATACTGCTTGTAAATTTTTAAATACTTGATGTGTTTGATCCTTCACATCACCATCTACCATAACACCTTCTGTAGTTAATGGTATTTGTCCCGAGCTATAAAACATATTATTTACAACAATACCTTGAGAATACGGTCCAATAGCCGCTGGAGCTTCATTCGTTTGAACGATCTTCATTTCAATCTTCCTCCCTCTCCCTACTTAATTCCTTTTGAAGTAGTTTCCTTCAGTTACATTAATACGTTTTTCTCTCACATCTACATCTGCTAACTGGACGAGAGATACATACTCATCAACTAAACGTTCATCTGCATTTTCTGATTCTACTAAGACAGCAATTCCAGCTAGTGTAGCTTTAAATTCATCTAGCATACTAATCATGCCATTAATTGTGCCGCCGGCCTTCATAAAATCATCAACAATAAGTACTTTCGAACCTTCTTCTAAACTTCTTTTAGAAAGAACCATTGTCTGAATCCTTTTCGCAGACCCTGATACATAGTTAATGCTGACTGTAGATCCCTCTGTCACTCTACTATCTCTTCTGGCAATGACAACAGGAACATTAAGATAATTAGCGACTGCATAGGCAAGCGCAATTCCCTTTGTTGCAACTGTCATGACCATATCAATATTTTTATTAATATAAGCCGATGCAATTAACTTACCGCATTTTTGTACAATCATAGGGTCACCTAAAATATCAGTCATATAAAGGTAACCGCCCGGCAAGAGGCGATCAGGACTTGCAATTAACTCACATAGTTCTGCAATGATCGGTTTCGCTTCTTCATCTCGTACCTTCACCTGATATCTCACGCCACCCGCTGCCCCTGGAACTGTTTCTAATGTGCCTATTCCGCGAAGCTCAAAAGTGTCTTTTATTATCGCTAAATCTTCGCTAATTGATGATTTAGCTGAACCATATCTTTCTGAGAAAAAGGTTAAGGATACCAATTGTCTTGGATGCTCTAAAAGATAATGTGTCATATCAATTAGACGTTCACTACGACGAAATTTCATGATTGGCCCTCCTTTTAATTAAAAACCGAATATTATAACGATAATATAACATTATTATACGTCTTTAATCAAGTTTATGCTGTTCTCCAAGGAGTCTAACCGCAAAAACTTGGTCACAAAATCCTCTTAGACCATTATAAATGCGGTGCATACGAGAATCATGCTGTGCTAAACCAAATACAGTCGGGCCACTACCACTCATTAAGACTGCATCAGCACCAAATCTCTGCATCTGTTCCTTAATCTGGTTAACCTCTGGATGCATTTTTAACGTCACACTTTCAAGGACATTAGACAAATGTGCGCAAACATCGCTATAAGACTGATCTTCAATGGCCTTAATCATTGCTAAGGTTTGCGGATGTTTAATTCCCTGCTTATTTAAGCGGCGATACACCTCAGCAGTCGAAACACCGATAAAAGGTTTGGCTAAAATCACCCAGCAAGTTGGTGGAGCTGGTAAAGCTTGAATAAGCTCTCCTCTACCTGTAGCAAGGGCTGTCCCTCCATAAACGCAAAAAGATACATCAGAGCCGATTTCTGCACCGATTTCCGCTAACTCATCAATCGCTAACCCTAATTGCCACAGCTTGTTCAAGCCTCTTAACGCGGCCGCTGCGTCACTGCTTCCCCCAGCTAATCCCGCAGCAACAGGAATCACTTTTTCAATCGCAATACTAACCCCTTGCTTCACATTAAACCTGTTCTTTAGCAAATGTGCTGCCTGATAAGCTAAGTTCCTATGGTCATCTGGAACAAAGCGATTATGTGAAACAATTTTTATCTCATCTTTATCCAATAACGTTAATTCAAGACGATCTGCCAAATCAATGGTTGTCATAATCATTTCTACTTCATGATAACCATCCTCTCGTTTACCGAGGACATCTAGTGATAAATTGATTTTAGCAGGAGCCTTTACTAAAAGTTTCAAACTCTCCACCTACTTTACAAATTTCAGGACGACTCCATTTTTTGTCCTATTTTACCACAAAACGAGAAAAGTAAGACGTATGCAATAATATTATTCAATATTAAGATTAATTTTTTGACATTAGCCTGGGAACAATCAGCATTTCCACGATGAAAAATCAGTAATCGCAAAACGAAATAAAATAAACTAAGTACTTATGCCCAAGCGGTCTTTGTTATGTATAAGCTGTGTATAACGATTGTAAGAAACAGATTAAAAGGACGCTCGTCTTACAAATCAGGGGTGACTCTTGATTCGCATTTCCGGGGGATCGTTTTTGTAACCAACATGAAGTATAGCTTTCTGGATCGATTTTATCCGCACCCGGACTATACTTTTGAAGTTTGTTTTTTTCGATTGGGCTTAATCTAACTCGATTTCACCTAACCATATCTCCTTCGTTCACCTTCCTGATTCTGGACTTTCGTTCGCCTACGCGTTTGATATTAAATACTTTCCTTCCAGAGAGTTTAAGCATAAAAAAATACTCCTCCATAGGTAGCCAGATATTTGTCTACCTATAGGGGAGCATTAGCCTGATTTCATATTTGTTTCTTTAAAAAACACAATGAATTATTTTGTCTGATAGGATGCTAAGGCTTTTTCTACTGCTCTTTTCACCATATTGCCAGCATCCTTAGAAGTAATACCGCCCCAGCCTTCTTGTTGAACGGTTTCATAAAAGCCTAATTCTTTAGCGAGTTCTTCTTTCATTCCTTCTGACATGATTCGCCTTCTTCTGCTCATCTTGGAATCACTCCTTATTCATTGCTACTCATAGCTTTCCTCAGAAGTATTTCTTTCATAAAGGTAATTACTAGTAGTTGTTTTAACCTTTCTAAAACACAAAAAAGCAGCAAATTGGCTTGCCGCTTTTGTTGATGTTATATAAGGTTAGCTTAAAGCAACTTGTCCTGATGTGTCTTCATAGAAAGTAATTTGAACCGTTTCTGTTAAAACATCCGCATAGCTGTAAGATACGCGTTCAAATGCATTTTCATCTTGATCTAACTCGATGACAAATACAGATGGATACGTTTCAGCTAAAACGCCAGACCGTTCAATTGTCTTTCTGCGTCCGCCATTAGCCTTGAGCATTAGCCTTTTACCAAGATTTGAATCAAGTGCCTTTTTGATATCCAATAATGTTTTTCCCATTCGGTCCACCTCACTATAAAAAGTATACCACTTTACCACAATTAAGTCAAGTAAAATTATTAATTATATCAATAAACAAAAACAGTTGCAACACATTTCGTTCTACTTTTTTTGCTAATTTTCTACATTCCTAACATTCCCCATCTTTTAGGAAATTATGTAAAATTATTGAGAATCTTATTTTTCCTCATAAAAAAGAAGCCCTACCAACATTGGCAAGCCCCTCTAACATCCCCTTATTTTATCATTTTCCCAAAAGGTAAACTCTCTTTTAAAATGACCCAAACGGATCAATAGATTGTTCTTCCTCTTCCTCATAATGGAACGGCATACCCGTCCTAAGCACACCTTTTGTTTCCACCCCACCTAAGCCTCTTTCACCAGATAATGTATTTCTTAACACATCCCAAACACGAATATGCTCATTGTAAGGTGTAAAACTAATCTTACTTACAATATATACGGGATCTAGCGCATGAATATTTACTCTAGAAGGAGAACTAGCAAAATTAGCTCCAGCATGAATCAGGGATTCAAAGTGAGATTGACAAGCTCCAGCAAAGATGACAAGTTGATCTAAATGAGGAACCTTCTTCCTCGCTTCTTTCACCGTTTGCACAAAATGCTTAGAATGGCGGTATGCCTCTATATCTGACTTACTACCCTTTGCCTTTGTATATGCGTCATGGCCAGTAATAACTAAAATATCCGGTCGATAATAATCAACTAACTCCCCAATAACACGAGGCATATCTTTTTCACTTAAGTGTAGTCCAGTAACTGGAATACCGATTTTCTCATAAACCGTTAAACATTTCTTTAAATAACCTGGATCACCATCAAGATGTAATACCTTCCCGGGCAATTGAAAATAATTAGCTGCTTTACTATATCCCTCTGTTACTGTATATTCTCTTTTCTCTTGCAATAGATGAACATCTTGACGGAATAATTCAAGAGATTGTTCTTCAAGTGTGCGGAATTCCTGCATAATTCTTCGCTGATCAGACTGACTCATGATGATAAGATCCTCATAAGGAGCATCTGCAATGAGCCTTATATCTTCTCCATATAATACCGCCATCCTTTTCCCATCATGCTCTCTTATGTCAATAACGCGGAACATAATATCACAATGATAGGAAACCCTCCCAACGATATCCATTAATTTTATAGTCACTGTCGTCACTCCATTTTGGGCCATTTCCCTGAGTCTGTTTCTTTAGTTAAATTATGCGCCAATGCTTGGACCTGTGCTTCTCTATAGCGCCTCTTCACCGTACAAGGAAAAATTGCAAATCCCAAAAGCCAAATAAAAAACGGACTAAACACTTTTAATAAAGTCATTAGTCCGGTTCATATGTGCTAATACCTAATAGATGTTATGAACTGAAGTGAGGTAGTAATGCGTCAGCCAAACGAGCGAATTCTTCTAACCCTAACGTTTCTCCTCTTCTCGTTGGTTCAACCCCCGCTTGATTTAGTGCCTGTAAAATGAACTCTTTTCTTTCTTTCCCCTTCTCTAACTGACTCGTTAAATTATTGAGGATGGTTTTTCTCCTTTGAGCAAAGCTTGCTCTTGTTACTTTAAAGAAGAAGGCTTCATCTTGGACTTTCACTGCTGGTTGATCTAATTTTGTTAAGCGGATAACAGCAGAATCAACATTCGGTTGAGGAATGAAGACAGACTTAGGAACAATCATAACAGTCTCTGCTTTTGTATAATATTGAATTGCAATCGAAAGGGAGCCATAGCTTTTAGAGCCAGGACTCGCAGAAATACGTTCTGCGACCTCCTTTTGCAACATACATACAATACCTCTAATCGGGAGCTGATCCTCTAATAACTTCATAATAATTGGCGTAGTGACATAGTAAGGTAAATTAGCAACTACCATTAAATCATCGATATTTGCGAATTCTTGTTGTATCGCTGAAACGATATCAGCCTTTAGCACATCTTCATTAATAACTTTTACATTCGGATATGGCTCAAGTGTATCTGCCAATATTGGTAATAGTCGGTGATCAATTTCAAAAGCTAAAACCTTCTCACTTCTCTTAGCTAATTGCTCAGTTAATGCTCCAATACCAGGACCAATTTCAATTGCACCAGACTTGGATGTTAATTCAGCATGATCCACAATTCGATTTAATATATTCGTGTCTATTAAGAAGTTTTGACCTAAACTCTTTTTAAACGAAAAGCCATGCTTCTCTAAAATTGCTTTCGTTCTTATCGGTGTGGCAATATCCTTATTCATAACCAAGCTCCTTGTCCATTTTAGCTACCGCTGCCAAAAAGTCTTTCTTTGTAATTTGAAACATTGTTAAACGTTTATAAAGTTGCTTGCCATTGGCATAACCTATCTTTAAAATCTTGCCTAGCTCTTCACGGCGCTTCTTTGCGTCACTGCCACCAATTAAGCCTGCGTCCATTAAATCAGCCTGCGTCACTTCAGACACAGCCTCCTCTGTCATGACATAGGCATGGGAGAGCGCCTCTCGTATCACCTCAACAGAAGCATGCTCAACACCTACACCTTTACCATGCTTAGCTATCGCAAATTGTTTATCAATAAAAGCGTGCTTGCATTGTGGGACATGCTTTGTAATCGTATGTCTAATTTTCTCACCAGGAAAATCAGGATCTGTTAAAACAATAACACCTCTCGTTTTTTGCGCCAGTTTTATTTTTTCTAATGTCTCAAAATTTATGGCTGAGCCATTTGTTTCAATTGTATCGGCATCTAATGCCTTTTTAATCGCGACAGTATCGTCCTTACCCTCTACCACGATAATCTCTTTTATTTTCATCTTAACACCTATCCGTTCACTAAAAACTTCCAATTTATACTTATTCAGCAAACTTATTTTAAATAGAATGAATTATTTGCAAAAAAAGTGAAACATTTCTGTAATGTTAATCGTCTAAATATATATAATGATAGTACAGCAAGATTGCATGCATTTTATTATATATGAAACATCCTACGAAAGAAAATGCAAATAATTATAACAGAAAAAGAGCAGAGGATGAATTCCCCTGCTTACAAACACCATCTAATTAAGCACACGTATTTTCACTTGCTTACGTCCCCAACGATAAGCATCAGATTTACTGGAGAAAAATACGTCAATCTTATTCCCTTTAATAGCAGATCCCGTATCGGAAGCTACAGCGTAACCATAACCTTCCACATATACTTTTGTCCCTAAAGGAATAACGCTCGGATCTACCGCTATCACCTTTGCTCCCGGATTAGCTTTTAAATCTAATCCCGTCGCTGTGACACCTGAACAACCATTACAACCTGCAGTATAGGCAGTAGAGCTAACATACATTTCTTTGCCACTAGATTCATTAGTCTCGCCGCGAGATGCCACTTTTGTAACTGGTTGAGATACTTTTGTTCCAACAGCAACTATATGATTTTTTGATTCTTTTACTTTTTCTTCACTAAGTAATTTACGAGAGATTTCTTTTCCATTTTCACGAGTAATTTCAAATTCTTTTTTCAAAAGACCCTCTTGACCTTTTTCAAGAACCTTTTCACTACCCTTTTTCAAGCTATCGTCTTTTTTAGTTACGACCGCATATTCAATTGGTTCTTCCACTACATCGGTGACCTTTTCAACTCTGATGACTTTTATTACGTCATTTTCTTTGACTGTCTCATCCAACTTTGGTTCAACACGATCTAATTTTCCTAGCTTAATATCTTGTTGCGATAAAAAGTCAGCGACCGTAGTCGAAGTTGACCACACTTCTTCGGTTTTATCATTCGCACCGTCTGCTAATTCAATTTTGAACGCGCGATCAATCTTGATGTCCATCTTACCTGTAATTTTATCACCTAATTTAGGCTTTATGGCATCATGTTTACTTAATTCAATATTCTCTTCATCTATCAGCTCTTGCACAGTATCAGCTGTTGTCCATATGACCTCGGAATCTTTTTTGTCGGTAATCTTCACCTGCACTGCAGGGTTCCAAACCACTTCCATATTGTCCTTAACGGTTTTATCTACCGAGGGGTACACATAGTCTTCTGAGCGTAATCCTATATCCATTTCGTCAAATATCTCTTGAATGGTTTTTGCGTGTGTATTTATTGTTTGTTCCTCACCATCTAATGTTAGAGCAACGGTTTTCTTTGTCATTTCAAAGATTAAAAAACCGCTAGCTGTAATCGTAACGATTAGACTAGCAAAGATAACTGCCCATTTTTTCTTGCTCAAAGACTTGGATAACAGGTTTTTCATGTAATTTATCACGATGAAAATTGCCTCCTTTTCTCTCGGAGTGATTATATAGACTATCTTGCTGACTGTCAACACTCACTATCTGATTTTTTGGAGGGAAAGATAAAACGGAACATCCCCAAGTATTCCTCTTCCCCTTATAAAGAGTTCAAGAAAAGAACGTTCACCTTATCATCCACACCCCCTAAAAATACTGAATCAATCGAGCATTTCAGAAGTCAGGCAAACTGATATACCTTCTATTCTCCGAAACACTCTTTTTTCCCTCTTTCCATACGAGAAAAATTTTTTTCTGCACGTACGCTCTATTATGCAGAAAAAGCATTTTTTTGCAAAGTGAGAGATATCGACATGGTTATCCTATGAGGACAGATTCCTGTGTAGAACTTTTTGGTATAAGAAAACATTTGGACAAGCTTCTATTATTTTTGACAATATTTGCTGTCAATTTATAGCGAATAATTTTTTTGCGTTTTCGGTTGTAATTGCTGCAACTTCTTCTACTGGAATGTTTTTAATTTCAGCAATTTGTTCACAGACCAACTTCACATAGCTTGGTTCATTACGTTTGCCACGGAATGGGTGCGGAGCTAAATATGGGCAATCTGTTTCGATCAACAATTTTTCTAATGGAATCTCTGCTGCCACTTCCTTTGGTTTTCTTGCATTTTTAAAAGTAACAGGGCCACCTAATGAAATATAAAAATTCATATCAATGCATTCTTTAGCTGTTTCAGGGCTTCCACTAAAACAATGCATAATCCCACCTACTTCAGCAGCATTTTCTTCTTTTAATATTTCTACGATATCAGCTGTTGCTTCACGGTTATGAATAATAATCGGTAATTTTACCTTTTTTGCCAATTGAATTTGTTGTCTAAACACATCTTTTTGCACATCTTTTGGTGACTTATCCCAATGGTAATCTAATCCCATTTCTCCGATTGCGACTACTTTTGGATGCTTCGATAATTCTTCTATCCAAATTAAATCTCCTTCAGTCATATCAATCGCATCAACCGGATGCCAACCAATGCTCGCATAAAGGAAATCATATTGTTCAATCAGTTCCATTGCTCTTTCAATTGTAGGTCTATCAAAACCAACGACGACCATTTTTTCAACCCCAGCTTCTCTTGCTCGCTTAATCACTTCTTCCAAATCCTCGTCATATTGTTCCGCATTTAAATGGACATGTGTATCAAATAGCATCCTCATTTCTCCTTTTTTATTATTATTTTAGAAAACTAACAACTATGATATTAAATAAACATCTTCCTTCTATATATATAGAGTTAACCTTAATAACTTTATTTAGATATATTATATAAAAATAAAAAACATAGAAATGCATCATCGTCTTTGTAACGGATCACATTTCTATGTTCTAAAAACCTTCTGCTTCCATTAATCGGATATTATTTGACTCTCGCGCCTACTGGTAATGACTCTGCAATTGTAGCTAATGATAATGCGCCATCTTCACTTCCAGCAAGAATCATTCCCTCAGATAATTCTCCACGCAATTTAACAGGTTTAAGATTGGTTACACAAATAACTTTACGGCCAACTAAATCTTCTGGTTTGTAAAACTTTGCGATACCTGAAACAACTTGACGTTTTTCATAACCTAAATCCAATTGTAATTTTAATAACTTATCCGCTTTTTTGACTGGTTCAGCCTCTATAACTTGAGCAACACGTAAATCCACTTTCATGAAGTCATCAATCGTGATTTCCTCACTATCTGGTTTCGCTTGTACTTGCTTCTCTTCTTTTTCACCTTGAGGTGCACTACCCTGCATTTTTTGCTTAATATACTCAACCTCTTCACTAATTTCAAGACGAGGGAAAATAGGGTCGCCCTTTTGTACTTTTATACCTTCGCCAATTTTACCAAATGTCTCAATGCTCTCCCAAGAGATGAGCTCTTCTTTGTTTACATTTAACTGTGTAAAGATTTTCTCTGGTGTTCTAGTTAAGAACGGTTGTAATAGAACGGCGATTCTTCTTAACGATTCTGCTAAGTGGTACATCGTCGTTGCTAATTCCTCTTGTGTACTCTCCTCTTTCGCAAGCATCCATGGCTTTGTTTCATCAATATACTTATTCGTACGACTGACCAATTGCCATACAGCAGACAACGCAACTGAAAACTCCATGTTTTCCATTGCTTCTTCATATTTTCCAACTGTCTCTTTATTCATTTGTACAAGCGCTTGATCAAATTCACCGTTTGAACCACGATAAGTTGGAATTACGCCATCAAAGTACTTATTAATCATAGCCACTGTACGATTCAAGAGATTTCCTAAATCATTGGCTAAATCAAAATTAATACGCTCGATGAAACCTTCAGGTGTAAATACACCATCAGCGCCAAACGGCACTTCGCGCAATAAGTAGTAACGTAACGCATCTAAACCATAACGATCAATTAATGTGACTGGGTCTACTACATTACCTTTAGATTTAGACATCTTTCCATCCTTCATTAATAACCAACCATGAGCGAATACTTTCTTAGGTAATGGTAAGTCTAGTGCCATTAACATAATTGGCCAGTAAATAGTATGGAAGCGCACAATTTCTTTTCCGACTAAATGAACATCTGCAGGCCAGTACTTCAAATACTTACTATCATTATCTGAGCCATATCCTAATGCAGTAATATAGTTTGATAAGGCGTCAATCCATACATAAATGACATGCTTAGGATTACCAGGAACCGGAACACCCCAATCAAATGTTGTACGAGATACAGCTAAATCCTCTAACCCAGGTTTAATGAAGTTATTAATCATTTCATTTTTCCTAGACTCTGGTTGAATAAAAGAAGGGTTGTCTTCGTAATATTGTAGTAACCGATCAGCATATTTACTTACTTTAAAGAAATATGACTCCTCTTTCACACGATGAACCGGTCTCCCACAATCTGGACAGTTACCTTCAACTAATTGTGTTTCAGTAAAATACGATTCACAAGGCGTACAATACCAACCTTCATATTCCCCAAGATAAATATCACCTTGCTCTAATAATTGAGCAAAAATCTTCTCAACTACTTCTTTATGTCTTGTTTCTGTTGTACGAATGAAGTCATCATAAGAAATATCTAACTTTTTCCATAAGTCTTGGATACCACCAACGATTTCATCCACATAACTTTGGGGAGACACGCCTTTTTCTTCCGCTTTTTCTTGAATTTTTTGGCCATGCTCATCAGTACCCGTCAAATACATTACATCATAACCTCGTAGACGCTTATAACGTGCCATCGCATCACCAGCAACGGTCGTATAAGCATGTCCAATATGTAAATTTCCGCTCGGATAGTAAATTGGAGTGGTTAAATAAAAAGTCTTTAATTTTTCCTCCATGTTTATTTCCTCCTCATCTTAAAAAACCCGCCCTTATGACGAGTCTAATCTCTCATATCTGACCATATATTTATTGTTTCTTCTTTGCATGAAAAAAAGAATATATATGAGTCATCTTAGCCTCTATCTTCCTCAAAATATACCTAAAAACATGAATTTGTGCAACATTTCCGAAGGGAGAAGCGATGGTTTTATTGCAATCTCCGTGTTTTTTCTAAATCCATAATCAAATTAATCGTTCGACAAAAAATAGACAAATAGATGAAATTTGTCGAATTATGTCGTTTTGTCGAAACGAGGTATGTACGTCTACTGGAAATTGGGTGAGTTTTTATCCATGACTTTTCCATCATAAACGTTGATAAATCAATATTCCTCTTCATGTTAATAATTTCCACACAAAAATAAAATAAAGTAATTGACGATTATGGCAATGGTTGGTATTATAATATCAACAATGATTTTTGTCGAATAATGACGAAAAAGATAAATAATTAGATAGATGACTGGGAGGAGCAATTAATATGAAATCTACTGGTATTGTTCGTAAAGTTGATGAATTAGGTCGTGTAGTTATTCCAATTGAACTTAGACGTACTCTTGGTATTGCAGAGAAAGACGCATTAGAAATCTATGTGGATGATGAAAAAATCATCTTAAAAAAATATAAGCCAAACATGACTTGCCAAGTTACTGGTGAAGTATCCGATGATAACATCTCACTAGCTGGTGGAAAATTAATCCTTAGCAAAGATGGCGCTGAGCAATTAATTAAAGAAATCCAAAGCAATTTTGAACTAACTAAATAAATAAACAAAGAGACTCCTATTTGCGAGTCTCTATTTTTTTACGCTTCATCAATATGATAAATCTTGTATACCTCTCGTTTATTCATATCACGGTCTAGCGCTGTTTGTTTAATGGCATCCTTACTTTTCATACCTTTTTCTTCTATATAATAAGTAATTTGCTCTTCAATAGATAACCCTTCCCACCACTTACTTTCTTCTACTGGCTCTTTGCAACCCTCAATAATTAAACAAAATTCCCCGCGAATTTCAGATTGGCCTGCCCATTCTACTGCTTCTCTTATCGATCCTCTAATAAACTCTTCATACTTCTTTGTCAGCTCCCTACTCAAAACAATTGAACGATCGCCTAAGATATCTAACATGAGCTGTAAGCTTTCCTTCAACCTATGAGGAGATTCATATAGAATGATTGTAGAAGATACTTTTGAAAGCGTCTCTAACTCTGCCTTTTTCTGCTTCTTTTGCCGATTTAAAAAGCCATAAAAGAAAAATGGCTGTGTTGGTAGCCCCGAGGCAATCAATGCTGTAAGTGCAGCATTCGCACCAGGTAACGGGACAACAGTGAGCTTCTCTTCAATGGCACTAGTAACCAGTTCATATCCTGGATCAGAAATGGTTGGCATACCTGCATCACTCACAAGCGCAATTTTCTCTCCATCTTTCAACTTCGCAATTAATTTATACCCGCTACTCTCTTTATTATGCTCATGGTAACTAATAATGGGTGTCTCTATCTCAAAGTAGTTGCATAGTTTTTTTGTATTCCTAGTATCCTCTGCAGCGATCCAATCGGCTTCCTTTAATATTCTTAAGCTGCGATAGCTAATATCCTCTAGATTACCTATGGGTGTTGGCACTAAGTAGAGAATACCTTTTTCACTCTCCATATGGAAACTCTTCTGTTGTTGCATATTACTCACCGACCTTCTTCTCTTTGGGTATTCATCCATTCAATTTTTTTCTGTCTACTCAATCGCTTAAAACGATATTCCATTTTCTGTGCATCTGACTTACTAGAAAATATTTGATGAAAAATAAGTGTTAGCGGGGCTCTTCCCCTTGTATATTTAGCGCCTTTCCCAGCATTATGCTTTTCTATCCTTTGCATAAGATTATTTGTATATCCAGCATAGAAGGTGCCGTCTTTGCATTCGAGTACGTAAAAGTAATGAGTTTCAGTCTCCATACAACATCAACCTCATTTCCTTTGTATACTCACCCGACGTCTCATAGATATACAATGGCGGCAATATTTTTAAGTCAGGTTTTCCTTTTTTAATGCCTTCCACTAGAAGCACATTCGCTTCTTTTCCTTGCTCAGGATAAACGAGTTGAATCCTTTTTGGTTCTATCTCATACTTTCTCATTAATGTCACGATATCTAACAACCTACCTGGGCGATGAACAAAAGAAACTTTCCCTCCGTGCTTAACTAGTTGACTAGCTGACTGAATTGTATCTTCTAATGTACAGAGAATCTCATGCCGAGCAATCGCATAATGCTCATTTTCATTTTTATGTTTATTGGTATCAACTGGAAAGTAAGGTGGATTGCATGTCACCACATCATACTTAGCATACCCTAATTGCCGAGCAATGCCTTTAACATCTCCCTTTACCACCTTAACTTGATTCTCTAGTTGATTATAATGAATACTTCTATTCGCCATATCAACAAGACGATCTTGTATTTCCACCCCTGTAATCATTCCTTTTGTTCTTGCGCTTAAAAACAAAGGTATCACACCATTCCCACTACATAAATCTATGATATTTCCTTTTTGTATAGGTAAGTAGGTGAATCGAGCTAATAACACGGCATCAACCGAAAATGAAAATACGGAAGGACTTTGAATAATTCTCAATCCCTCTGCTAACAAATGATCTAACCTTTCATCACCCTTTAAAATAACCATTTCTCTTCCTCCATTACTAAAAAGCACACTTCGTATCTATTTATTTTATCGGTTGAAGCCCCTTAAGCCGAAGATTCCTCTACACTTAGAAAACGAAATTTATATCTTTAAAAAAACCTTCCTTGTTTAGAAGGAAGGTATCGATTATTTTTTATTTAAAAATGATAAACAGAACAAGCAATCCCCATCTTTTCTAGGACTACCAAAATGAAGATTACAAATATGGAACCCTTCTTGATATAGTCTAGCCAGGTTGTCATAGCCTTCCCCTATATCAAAGAGTTTTTCTTTCTCTGTTTCTTCCTTCTGCTGTTCATTTTTCTTTTCTCGGTCAGATGTAATCTTTAATCTTCTACGTAAATGTTCATTTTCCAACTTCAATGCGTTATTCTCTTCTAACACCTCAGCAAGATGCTGTTTCAACTCACCAAGCTGTATATATAATTGACCGATTTGCGATTCCATATTATCTACAGAGTCAAAGATTTCTTTTTTATCCAAGCATTCCACCTCATTAATCTGTGGATTGAACTGACACGGCATTCTCATTAATTTCGTCTAACGTAAATTCTAGCACTCTTTCCTGTTCCTTTAGGTTAACTTGTAGAATTCTTTCAAGTATATTTAACCCTACTACCCTTCCAGAACCCTCTGGTGTCTTCACCCATTCCCCTACATCTGGGAGCTCTTTTTTAGCTGCTTCATACTCGTCATTTTCATATTTCAAACAGCACATTAAACGACCACATAGTCCAGATATCTTCGTCGGGTTCAAAGATAAATTTTGATCTTTAGCCATTTTAATCGAAACTGGGTCAAAATCACCTAAAAAAGTGGAACAACAAAGCATTCTGCCACATGGACCTATGCCACCAAGCATCTTCGCCTCATCACGAACGCCAATTTGACGAAGTTCAATTCTTGTCCGAAAAATGGCCGCTAAATCCTTTACTAGTTCACGGAAATCCACTCTACCATCAGCAGTAAAGTAAAAGATGACCTTATTGCGGTCAAAAGTATATTCAACATCCACCAATTTCATATCTAATTGATGAGTAGTTACTTTTTCTAAACAAACTTGATAAGCTTCTTTAGCCGCTTGTCTATTCTCTTCTACAATCATACGATCCTTTTGATCAGCAATACGTAGAACTTTTTTTAAAGGTAGGACTACATCATGTTCTCCAACCTTTTTAGGAGCAATGACAACTTTACCGTATTCTACTCCTCTTACAGTCTCGACAATGACAAAGTCATCCTTTTGTATTTGAAGATCACCGGGATCAAAATAATATATTTTGCCCGCTTTTTTAAAGCGAACACCTACTACATCATACAAATGAAGATCCCTCCTGCATCTTTAACACTAACTGTTCCATTAACAGCTGCGCATTCATGTTTGCTTGCAGCTTCCTTTTTGCATCTAAAACTGCAGCCATTTGCTCTGTTAACTTTCTATTAGATGTATGAAGCGCGTGTTGTTCTAGCCAGCTTAGCTCATGCGTATAGGCGAGCCTATCACTCTTATCAAGCTGTATATATAACAAATCTTTTAATAAAAGAAGTAATAAGTCTAAACCTAAATCCAGATGTTCTTTCTCCTTAAAATGTGGAAACCACTCTTCTTGGAGAGTGACCATCGCTTGTAACGGATTTTTTTTAAGTACTTCGTATAATTTTAACACTATTTTTTGCGCTTGTACAAACCAATCATCATTACTATATGCTAAAGCATCGTCCAAATTATGGGTAATTTGCGCAAGTAATGGTGCATACTTTTCTTTCACACCATAATCTACGAATTGTTGTACTAAAAATTTTGCAGCTATTGGCTGAAATGAGATCGTTTGACATCTTGATAATATGGTAGGTAACATTCGTTGAGATTGTTCAGTCAATAGAATTGCTGTTGTATCCATATGCGGTTCTTCGAGAAATTTCAGCAAACTATTAGCTGCGTTTGTTGTCATTCGATCAGCATGAACGATAATATATACTTTTCTACTGGATTCGACGCCCCGTTTTGAAAACTCTTCCTGTAATGAACGAATCTGCTGCTTCTTTATTGATTGACCATCCGGCTCAACAAGATGTACATCCGGATGATTAAAGTGATTAATCCTTTTGCAGTTATTACATGTTTCACATGGAACATAGTTATTTATTGGAGCAGTGCAAAAAAGACTCTTTGCTAGAAGCATACCCGTATCTTTTTTTCCTGTTCCTTTCAGTCCTTCAAAAAGGTAAGCGTGGGCAAGGCGTTCCTTACTTAAACTATTTTTAAGCATCTTCAACACGACTGGCTGTAATTCTTCTATTTGATCCCATGTTTTTGTCATGCTGATCACTCACTTACGTATATAAATTTATTAATAATCCTTTGATTTCTCCGATTTTACTAAGAATATCAATGGCACTTTTCTCTTGTAAAAGTAGGTCATCGGCTAGTTGAGCAAGCTTTTCATCAATCGTTTCTACAATTTTCAATGACCTACTTTGTCCTAGTTGATTCCAACTATGGGATTGCTTAATATCCAACCCATACTCAACAGTCTCTTTCACAAAACGCTTAACCAGCATTTTGTATTTTGCTAAATCTTTAAAGCTCCTGGACTTAGCTACCCTCTGTCCAGCTGATTCTATATCACCTAAAAGCATTTGCATTTGTGTCATCTGCATTTTTTGACCACTTTTTTGCACAAGATCATTAAAACGCACTTGCGATCCAATAGGATGCTTACTGTCTTGCCTTCTATTATCTATATTAAGACGTAAATCTTGATTAATCTTCATTTATGCCTCCAAATAGGTTTAGAAGTGATGGAATTGTTCTACTGGAAGAACAAATACAGTTGCTCCACCTACTTCTACTTCAACAGGGTAAGGAATATATGAATCGGCATTACCACCCATTGGTGAAACCGGCGCAACAAGTTGCTCTCTCGATTGGCAATTATCCTTAATGACCTGTAAGCATTTGTCTACTCGAATATCTTCCGTACCAATTAAAAAGGTTGTATTACCCGACTTTAAAAATCCCCCTGTACTGGCTAATTTGGTTGCACGAAAATTATGATCTACTAATGCTTTAGATAACTTATTACTATCTTGATCTTGTATGACTGCTAATACGAGCTTCATCATACCACCCTCCTATATCTTTACTTTCTTCTATTATATCAGTTATTCTATGCACAAACAGAGATATACTGACCGAATTTTTCGCCAAGTAGCTTAATCCTTATTTTGAAGTGCTTTTCTAACAATGTCCATCGTTTGTTCAAATACTTTTTCAACAGAGGCATCGGCATTTACAGTTTGAATGCGATTAGAAGATTGCTTCCGAACAATTTCATACCCTTCATATACCTTTTGATGAAACTGTAAATCTTCTAAATCTAAACGGTTTACTTCCCTGCCCTTATTTTGATTAATTCTCTGTAACCCTCGTTCTGGTGCGATATCGAAGTACAAAGTCAATTGAGGCATGGCATTTTCAATGGCAAACTGATTGATGGACCAAACTTCCTCAATACCAATCCCTCTTGCAAATCCTTGATATGCAATAGAGCTATCAACAAATCGATCACATAGTACAATCTTACCCATTTCAAGGGCTGGTAAGACCTTTTCAACTAAATGTTGTCTTCTTGCCGCGGCATAAAGTAACGCCTCTGTTCTTGCATCCATTTTTGTATTCTTCGGATCCAGTATAACAGCCCGGATCTGTTCAGCAATAGCAATTCCACCAGGCTCTCTCGTATGTACTACATTATATCCTTCTGTTTCTAATTGTTCCTTAACCATTTCTGTAATCGTCGTTTTTCCTGCCCCGTCTGGACCTTCAATTGATATAAAGTAACCTTTAGTCATCCTTGTCCCTCGCTGTCTTATATATTTCTATGTATGATTGATTTAAGTTTTTCCTGTTTTGAATTCGTGCACCTTTATTTAAATAACCTTCCAAACTAGTGATATGCTCTTTTGTAATTCTTTCACCTTTATATATTAAAGGAATACCAGGCGGGTATGGGGTCACCATTCGTGCGCTAATTTCACCAATCGCACTTGCAAAAGGAACTGTAACAATCATTGCTCCCTCTGGTACCTCTACTAATTCTGAATGCGATGGAATTGGATTCACCTTTTCCTCTTTTTCTGCATTGGGAATGTCAGTACTAACTTCTTGCAATGCATCGATAATTTTACTAAAACGATCCTCATCGGCACACCTTAATAATGGAAGTACAAATAAAACATTTAACGGATCAGCTAACTCTGTATAAATACCTCGTTTCTCTAGCAGCTCTTGTAGTTGATAACCACTGATATGTTTAAACTGTAATCCCAGTTTCAATGGATCATCTGTTGGCATAATAGCTAGTCCAGCAATATTACTTAATTTCCCCTTCAATTCTTTTATCCGTTGGACTAAATGTTTACCATCTTCTTCTGTATATTGACTGACAAAGAATCTAGCCATATCTAATGAAGCCATAATAACATAAGATGGGCTACTCGATTGCAACATACTTAAATATTCCTGTATGCTGTCTTCATCCACCCGATCACCTTGAATATGAAGAAAGGCCCCCATTGTCAATGCTGGCAATGTTTTATGGGCAGATTGTATAACGACATCTGCTCCTAATTGTAAACTTGAGGGTGGGAAAAATCTTGTACTCGCTATAAAATGGGCACCGTGTGCTTCATCAACTAAAACTAATACTTTTTTTTCACGGCATAGTGCAATAATATCTTCTAATGGATACACTGTACCATAATAACTCGGGTAAGTAAGAATAACAGCTTTAATATCTTCATACTTACTTAATGCCTCTTCAATATGAGTATAGGAGACACCTTCATTAATGCCCCATTCCTGGTTAAATTCAGGCAGGATAAAAATAGGTTCAGCTCCAATAAGTCTCAGGCCATTTAAAATAGACTTATGACTATTCCGTTGAACAAGCACACGGTCTCCCCTTTTTAATGTGCCACAAATCATCGCTAAATTACCTACAGTAGAACCATTTATAAGAAAAAAACTTCTTTTAGACCCATATAAAGCGGCAAGCAAGGATTGAGCTTCTTTGATTACTTCTTCAGCGGAATGAAGATCATCAAACCCGCTGATTTCTGTCAAATCCAATTGTAAAAGTTGTCGAAAATAATCATCAACCTCATTCACTCCGGTGAGCAGACTCCCCCCTTTATGACCAGGTACATGATAATTCTCAGGCTTTCTTTTTATATGCTGTATTAATTTTTCAACTAACGGCATTTGTTTCTGATCCATTGAACGCAAATCCTTTTTATAAATTTACTGTATAGACATACACCTATTGGTGATTACAAACATAAACTGTTAACAACTCACTTATGAGAGTAAAATTCTAAATATTGTATATATTTTATCATCATTGGCTATGATTGAATGTACGGAGGTGACATTGTGAAAACGTTTAATGAAAAAACATGTGTAATCTGTGAACAATCACAATCTACTGGTATCCATTTATATACTTCTTTTATTTGTATGCAGTGTGAGGAACAAATCGTGAATACCGAAACAGATGATCCTCATTATAATTATTATGTCCAACAATTAAAAAGAGTCACTACACCTGAAATTTTATCTTAAATTCCCTTTTGCTTCTATACTTATCTTATGATTTTCTCTATTATTTTAACAAATATTAGGGAGTTTTTTTACTTTGGGAAACTATCTACAGTGTTGCTTTTCGTCATACGGAGCACTATGCATAAATCAACTTCTTCAAGGAATCTGTAGGTTCAATTGTTGAAAGATAAAGAGATCGTAAAAGTCCGAATTACATTCTTGCTCTTTCTTTACTCACATGTGATGAGCTAACGAAAGTTAATTTAATGCCTTTCTAAACGAGCCAACAGTTTTCTGACTAAGATAATGCTGATTTCCAAATCCTTTATATCAATTTGCCTTACTTCAAGGAACAATTTATCGTGGCAGTATTGAATCAAACCACCATAGTCATTTGCGTATCACTTGAAAGCCATATTGACCACTATTAGTATCTAAAACATTACCTCATTGGGTTATAACCAAATGAGGTTCCATTCAATCATTCATTTTTTGATCTTCTATTAAACCCTCAAACTCAATAATTTATACTTAATGTTATGATTTTCTCAATGTTATTTTTTTGGGGAGCATATATTTACTAACTCATATACACAAAAAAGAGCACATACAAATGATGTGCTCTTTTATCTTGCCCGGCAACGTCCTACTCTCACAAGGGGACAGCCCCTAACTACCATCGGCGCTGAGAAGCTTAACTTCCGTGTTCGGTATGGGAACGGGTGTGACCTTCTCGCTATCGCCACCGGACTATGAAATTGTAAGGGAATCGTTCCCTCAAAACTAGGTAATGTTGAAGAAGATATTTATTGAGTAATCGCCTGTTTGGTTAAGTCCTCGATCGATTAGTATTAGTCAGCTACATGTGTCGCCACACTTCCACCTCTAACCTATCAACCTGATCATCTTTCAGGGATCTTACTAGCTTGCGCTATGGGAAATCTCATCTCGAGGGGGGCTTCATGCTTAGATGCTTTCAGCACTTATCCCTTCCGCACATAGCTACCCAGCGATGCCTTTGGCAAGACAACTGGTACACCAGCGGTGCGTCCATCCCGGTCCTCTCGTACTAAGGACAGCTCCTCTCAAATTTCCTGCGCCCACGACGGATAGGGACCGAACTGTCTCACGACGTTCTGAACCCAGCTCGCGTACCGCTTTAATGGGCGAACAGCCCAACCCTTGGGACCGACTACAGCCCCAGGATGCGATGAGCCGACATCGAGGTGCCAAACCTCCCCGTCGATGTGGACTCTTGGGGGAGATAAGCCTGTTATCCCCGGGGTAGCTTTTATCCGTTGAGCGATGGCCCTTCCATGCGGAACCACCGGATCACTAAGCCCGACTTTCGTCCCTGCTCGACTTGTAGGTCTCGCAGTCAAGCTCCCTTGTGCCTTTACACTCTACGAATGATTTCCAACCATTCTGAGGGAACCTTTGGGCGCCTCCGTTACTCTTTAGGAGGCGACCGCCCCAGTCAAACTGCCCACCTGACACTGTCTCCCATCCCGATAAGGGATGTGGGTTAGAATTTCAATACAGCCAGGGTAGTATCCCACCGACGCCTCCACCGAAGCTAGCGCTCCGGCTTCTAAGGCTCCTACCTATCCTGTACAAGCTGTACCAAAATTCAATATCAGGCTACAGTAAAGCTCCACGGGGTCTTTCCGTCCTGTCGCGGGTAACCTGCATCTTCACAGGTACTATAATTTCACCGAGTCTCTCGTTGAGACAGTGCCCAGATCGTTACGCCTTTCGTGCGGGTCGGAACTTACCCGACAAGGAATTTCGCTACCTTAGGACCGTTATAGTTACGGCCGCCGTTTACTGGGGCTTCGATTCAAAGCTTCGCGTGAGCTAACCTCTCCTCTTAACCTTCCAGCACCGGGCAGGCGTCAGCCCCTATACTTCGCCTTGCGGCTTCGCAGAGACCTGTGTTTTTGCTAAACAGTCGCCTGGGCCTATTCACTGCGGCTCATCAAGGCTTTAACACCCTAATGAGCACCCCTTCTCCCGAAGTTACGGGGTCATTTTGCCGAGTTCCTTAACGAGAGTTCTCTCGCTCACCTTAGGATTCTCTCCTCGCCTACCTGTGTCGGTTTGCGGTACGGGCACCTTATTCCTCGCTAGAGGCTTTTCTTGGCAGTGTGGAATCAAGAACTTCGGTACTAAATTTCCCTCGCTATCACAGCTCAAGGTATGTGACCATGGGATTTGCCTCATGGTCCCTCTAACTGCTTAGACGCACATCCAATAGTGCGCTTACCCTATCCTCCTGCGTCCCCCCATCACTCAAACAGAATACGGTGGTACAGGAATATCAACCTGTTGTCCATCGCCTACGCTTTTCAGCCTCGGCTTAGGTCCCGACTAACCCTGAGCGGACGAGCCTTCCTCAGGAAACCTTAGGCATTCGGTGGATGGGATTCTCACCCATCTTTCGCTACTCATACCGGCATTCTCACTTCTAAGCGCTCCACCAGTCCTTACGGTCTAGCTTCAACGCCCTTAGAACGCTCTCCTACCACTGAACATCAACGATGTTCAATCCACAGCTTCGGTGATACGTTTAGCCCCGGTACATTTTCGGCGCGGAGTCACTCGACCAGTGAGCTATTACGCACTCTTTAAATGGTGGCTGCTTCTAAGCCAACATCCTGGTTGTCTAAGCAACTCCACATCCTTTTCCACTTAACGTATACTTTGGGACCTTAGCTGGTGGTCTGGGCTGTTTCCCTCTTGACTACGGATCTTATCACTCGCAGTCTGACTCCCATGGATAAATCTTTGGCATTCGGAGTTTGTCTGAATTCGGTAACCCGATGAGGGCCCCTAGTCCAAACAGTGCTCTACCTCCAAGATTCTTACGCATGAGGCTAGCCCTAAAGCTATTTCGGAGAGAACCAGCTATCTCCAAGTTCGATTGGAATTTCTCCGCTACCCACACCTCATCCCCGCACTTTTCAACGTACGTGGGTTCGGGCCTCCATCCAGTGTTACCTGGACTTCACCCTGGACATGGGTAGATCACCTGGTTTCGGGTCTACGACCACATACTCATTCGCCCTATTCAGACTCGCTTTCGCTACGGCTCCGTCTGTCCAACTTAACCTCGCATGTAATCGTAACTCGCCGGTTCATTCTACAAAAGGCACGCTATCACCCATTAACGGGCTCTAACTACTTGTAGGCACACGGTTTCAGGATCTCTTTCACTCCCCTTCCGGGGTGCTTTTCACCTTTCCCTCACGGTACTGGTTCACTATCGGTCACTAGGGAGTATTTAGCCTTGGGAGATGGTCCTCCCTGCTTCCGACGGGATTTCTCGTGTCCCGCCGTACTCAGGATCCACTCTGGAGGGAACGAAGTTTCAACTACAGGGCTTTTACCTCCTATGGCGGGCCTTTCCAGACCTCTTCGTCTATCTCGTTCCTTTGTAACTCCGTATAGAATGTCCTACAACCCCAAGAGGCAAGCCTCTTGGTTTGGGCTAATCCCGTTTCGCTCGCCGCTACTCAGGGAATCGCGTTTGCTTTCTCTTCCTCCGGGTACTTAGATGTTTCAGTTCCCCGGGTCTGCCTTCCATACCCTATGTATTCAGGTATGGATCCTATCCCATAACGGATAGGGGGTTTCCCCATTCGGAAATCTCCGGATCAAAGCTTACTTACAGCTCCCCGAAGCATATCGGTGTTAGTCCCGTCCTTCATCGGCTCCTAGTGCCAAGGCATTCACCGTGCGCCCTTATTAACTTAACCATATGTTTGGGTTGCTTTCGCTTCCCTCACGGTTGTTTGTTTTAAAAAAAGTTTAGTATCTCTACTCTATTATATAGAGAGAAAATAACTAAGGTGGCGATTACTCGGTAATCTTCTTCATTACATTATCTAGTTTTCAAAGAACGATTGAATTGAGAGATTATACTCTCAAAACTGAACGAACAGTCTAACATCAAGTTAATTCCGTATATTCCTTAGAAAGGAGGTGATCCAGCCGCACCTTCCGATACGGCTACCTTGTTACGACTTCACCCCAATCATCTGTCCCACCTTAGGCGGCTGGCTCCAAAAGGTTACCCCACCGACTTCGGGTGTTACAAACTCTCGTGGTGTGACGGGCGGTGTGTACAAGGCCCGGGAACGTATTCACCGCGGCATGCTGATCCGCGATTACTAGCGATTCCGGCTTCATGTAGGCGAGTTGCAGCCTACAATCCGAACTGAGAATGGTTTTATGGGATTGGCTAAACCTCGCGGTCTTGCAGCCCTTTGTACCATCCATTGTAGCACGTGTGTAGCCCAGGTCATAAGGGGCATGATGATTTGACGTCATCCCCACCTTCCTCCGGTTTGTCACCGGCAGTCACCTTAGAGTGCCCAACTAAATGCTGGCAACTAAGATCAAGGGTTGCGCTCGTTGCGGGACTTAACCCAACATCTCACGACACGAGCTGACGACAACCATGCACCACCTGTCACTCTGTCCCCCGAAGGGGAAAGTCCTATCTCTAGGATTGTCAGAGGATGTCAAGACCTGGTAAGGTTCTTCGCGTTGCTTCGAATTAAACCACATGCTCCACCGCTTGTGCGGGCCCCCGTCAATTCCTTTGAGTTTCAACCTTGCGGTCGTACTCCCCAGGCGGAGTGCTTAATGCGTTTGCTGCAGCACTAAAGGGCGGAAACCCTCTAACACTTAGCACTCATCGTTTACGGCGTGGACTACCAGGGTATCTAATCCTGTTTGCTCCCCACGCTTTCGCGCCTCAGCGTCAGTTACAGACCAGAAAGTCGCCTTCGCCACTGGTGTTCCTCCAAATCTCTACGCATTTCACCGCTACACTTGGAATTCCACTTTCCTCTTCTGCACTCAAGTTCCCCAGTTTCCAATGACCCTCCACGGTTGAGCCGTGGGCTTTCACATCAGACTTAAGGAACCGCCTGCGCGCGCTTTACGCCCAATAATTCCGGACAACGCTTGCCACCTACGTATTACCGCGGCTGCTGGCACGTAGTTAGCCGTGGCTTTCTGGTTAGGTACCGTCAAGGTACCGGCAGTTACTCCGATACTTGTTCTTCCCTAACAACAGAGTTTTACGATCCGAAAACCTTCATCACTCACGCGGCGTTGCTCCGTCAGACTTTCGTCCATTGCGGAAGATTCCCTACTGCTGCCTCCCGTAGGAGTCTGGGCCGTGTCTCAGTCCCAGTGTGGCCGATCACCCTCTCAGGTCGGCTACGCATCGTCGCCTTGGTGAGCCGTTACCTCACCAACTAGCTAATGCGCCGCGGGCCCATCTGTAAGTGATAGCAGAACCATCTTTCAATCTAATTATATGTATAAATAGATATTATCCGGTATTAGCCCCGGTTTCCCGGAGTTATCCCAGTCTTACAGGCAGGTTGCCCACGTGTTACTCACCCGTCCGCCGCTAATCTTTGGGAGCAAGCTCCCTCAGATTCGCTCGACTTGCATGTATTAGGCACGCCGCCAGCGTTCGTCCTGAGCCAGGATCAAACTCTCCAATAAAGTGTTTGATTAGCTCATTTGCACCTATGGTGCTTTGTTGCTGATAAATCAGCTTTTTTAGAATTACGCTTGACGTTTTACGTTCGTTCAGTTTTCAAAGAACAATCTCATTCGCTTCAGAAGCGACTTTACTAATATATCATCCTACGCATTATATGTCAATGCTTTTTTAAAAAAGTTTTTTCTTTAAAGTTTTAAAGGATGTTGTGTCGTTGTGACGACTCTTAATATATTATCAGCATGATATTAATATGTCAACAATATTTTAAAAGAAAAAATCAGTTACTAGAAATACGTAACTGATTACCTATTCCATTATACTTTGACACTTATATTACATACATTTCTATTGCCACTAGCGCGCATATACCCGGCACACCTAATATCCCACTAATGGCTACAGTAGCTATATTAATAGGCAAATGAATACCAAATTGATTTCCTACTGTATTTAGTACAAATAATAAGAGTGCACCAATGATTACTTTTATAAGGCCTTGTCCAATCCACTTAATTGGTCGAAACGAGGCACCTGCTACTAATAGAAAGAGAATGAGAATACCTAACCCTGAGATAATCCAAACTGGCTCCAAATAAAAAACCCCCTCTATTTAAGGAAACTTGTACAACCAATGTATGAACAAGCACCTAAAAAAAGACCTTGAGGAGGTATAAAAATTAATATCGAACACTAACGTTTCTTTTTTTTGCTTCCTTGAACAGATAAAAATATTTTGCCTCAGCAAGCTTAGCTTCACTAATTGCTTCTGCTGAAGGATCAAAACTTTTTTCAATTAGAGATTTTTGATTCTTCCATTCATCCTTTAATTCTTTTAACTGATCTAATAACTTCTCATCATATTCCTTACGAAGCCATCCTTTTTTACGAAAGAACATCGCATACACCTCTCACTATACTTCTCTTCTTCCCTCTAAAGCTTTTGAAAGTGTTACTTCATCAGCATATTCAAGGTCTCCTCCTACTGGTAATCCGTGAGCTATGCGGCTCGCCTTAATACCAGAAGGTTTAATGAGACGAGAAATATACATTGCTGTTGCCTCGCCCTCAATATTAGGATTGGTAGCCAAGATGACTTCTTGGACGGTTTCATCCTGTAATCGTTTTAACAAATCGGGAATATTAATATCTTCTGGGCCGATACCATCCATTGGTGAAATAGCACCATGCAAAACATGGTACAAACCATTAAACTCCTTCATTTTTTCCATGGCGATAACGTCTTTAGGGTCTTGCACAACACATATGACTGATCGATCTCTCCTTTGGTCTTCACATATATAACAAGGATCCTGATCTGTTATATGGCCACACACAGAACAATAAGATAGATTTCTCTTCGCATTCACTAATGCCTTAGCAAAATCTAGTACAGTGTCTTCTTTCATACTTAATACAAAAAAGGCCAACCGAGCGGCTGTTTTCGGTCCGATTCCTGGAAGCTTCATAAAACTATCAATCAGTTTTGATATCGGTTCAGGATAATGCATATCTGTCTCCCCCTCTTTCATCAAAGACGAGAGCATTTGACCGAGAGACGTTTAACAACAAACTCTTTCTCATATAACTCTTCTCTTTGACTCCTAGTCTGATAGTGAATGCTTTAAAAAACGCCGCTCAGGAAAACCAGCGGCGCTTCTTTTCGTTTATCCGTATTAAAACATCCCTGGCAAGTTCATACCTTTTGTGAATTGCCCCATTGTATTATTTGTTAATTCATCACATTTTTTTATCGCGTCATTTGTTGCTGCTAACACTAAATCTTGAAGCATTTCGATATCTTCAGGATCAACAACTTCCTCTTTAATATTTACTTCTAAAACTTCTTTATGACCTGAAACAATGACAGTTACCATGCCACCGCCAGCTGTTCCTTCAATTCTTTCTTCTCCTAATTCTTCTTGCGCTTGCGCCATTTTCTTTTGCATTTTTTGCATTTGCTTCATCATATTTTGCATATTACCCATACCACGCATAGTTCCTTACCTCCTAATATTTATTTAATCTTTAATTTCAATAAGATCTTCACCAAATAATTTCATTGCCTCAGATACAACAGGATCTTCTTCCTCATTTCCCATATCCTCTGCTGTATCATCTCCATTCGCCTTTTGATACTGAAGAAATGATTGGCGAATGGACTGCCATTGTTCATCTGGTAAACCTAAGACCTGAAACCTCTTTCCGCTTAGTTCAAACAAAGATTGCGTTAGGGTTTCAATAAATTTATGATTCTCCATCGCCATTTGACAATGAATTTCATATTTGAATTTTATAATAAAAACTTGATCAGATGCAGCAACAGGCTCTGCTTCGTTTAGTAATGCTGCTTGTGAGCGCATTTGATTGTGTACGAGGCGTTCTAACATTTCACCCCAATGACTTTTGACCATCATTAAGTCCTGTTTTGTTGCCTGCTTCAACACCTCATTTATTCGACCTACAGGCGCTTGATATCCTTTTTTAGATACACGCTGTGGCTTTTTCGCTTGAGGTGCTACTGATTCTTCTGATACTTTAACACCTTGCGCTTTTATTTGTGATAACTCTTTTTCTAATTGATCAATCCGTGTAATTAATGGTTGAACATCTTCAGCACTTTGCCCTTTAATTTGTTCTTGCTGACAAAGTTTCACAATTGCTACTTCTAAAAAAATTCTTGGATGATTCGTCCAGCGCATCTCTTGCTGTGTTTTATTTAATTGTTCGATCAAGTGATAAATTTGTTCTTGTGACACCTTTTCTGCTAACTCAATGAATGTTTCTTCTAAAAGAACTCTTTCCATCGATTCTTCAAGATTAGGTGCTGCTTTATATAATAGCATATCTCTATAATAAAGAATAAAATCTTCTACAAATCGTGTAGGATCTTTCCCTTGAAAAAGAAGTTCGCCTAATATTTCTAAGCCGTTAGCTGCATCATGATCAACGATAGCTGTTGCTAACTGATTAAGGAAACCTTGGGAAACAGCACCTGTAACAGCTAGAGCATCATCAACTGTTACACTCTCATCACTAAATGAAATTGCTTGATCCAATAAACTCAAGGCATCACGCATACCACCTTCAGCAGCTCTGGCAATAATTTGTAGTGCTTGGGTATCACAATGAACACTACTTTCATCTATAATCATTTGCATACGATTCACAATCGAAGTCGCAGTAATTCTTTTAAAATCAAAGCGTTGACATCTAGAAATGATTGTCAGTGGAATCTTATGCGGCTCTGTTGTTGCTAATATAAAAATAACATGCTGGGGTGGTTCTTCTAATGTTTTTAGGAGCGCATTGAATGCTCCCATTGACAACATATGCACCTCATCAACAATATAAACTTTATACTTAACCGCACTTGGTGCATATTTCACTTTATCTCTTATATCTCTAATCTCTTCTACACCATTATTAGATGCGGCATCAATCTCAATGACATCAGGTATGGACCCATCAGTAATCCCTTTGCACGCATCACATTCATTACATGGTTCATTAATTGGTGCTCTTTCACAGTTTACGGCCTTTGCTAAAATTTTCGCCGCACTCGTTTTACCGGTTCCTCTTGGTCCAGTAAAAAGATAAGCATGCGAAATTTTTTCCTGAAGCAGGGCGTTTTGCAATGTTTTTGTTACATGCTCTTGCCCTACTACATCAAGAAATGTTTGTGGGCGCCATACACGATACAATGCTTGATAACTCAATTGGCACGCCCCCTTCTTTTAGTGTCGTATTTATTATAACGTATCTATTTTCTATTTTACAAAAAAGGATAGGAAAAAAACAAAAAACTCATTCTTCATGAATGAGTTTTATAATTATATGTATATAACTGCCGTGCACCTATCTTCGACTGACGCCCATAAGCGTTACTTTAGCAGTTAGCTCAGCTCAGGCAACCCTGCGGCACATGAGAGAGTCCACTTAATGCTGCTTCCTTCCGGACCTGACATGGTTCATGGGTTCCCATTGCGCAGGACCCAAGCGTCAACACCACTTACTAAAGGCAGACCCTACAGGACATCAGCCTCAGAATAGGAATTCAGTCTCGCTAGAGCGGATTGCGAGTACAGGACACCGCTACCTTCCCACCTAGCACGGCAAAATTGATACCAATATTTAAGTTGCGTCATTTCGACGCATATTCAGTATACTGTTTTTAAATTAAAATTGCAATGCCTAACATTCCTCTTGCTTCTTTTGTTCTTTTAAAAGCTTCTTTTCAGCCTTTTTTCTAGCTCGTAATTGTGAAAAAAACGTGGATAACAGTTCCCCACATGCTTCACCCATTACTCCAGCAACCACCTCACATTGATGATTAAACCTTGAATCATCTAACAAATTCATTAATGTCCCGCAACACCCACCTTTTGGATCAGTCGCTCCGTAAACCACCCGTTTCACTCGTGAAAGAACAATAGAACCCGCGCACATCGGACAAGGCTCGAGTGTAACATAAAGGGTTGTGTCCTCTAATCGCCATGTACCGAGCTTCTCACATGCTTCTTCTATCGCAAGTAATTCTGCATGCGCAGTCGCTTTTTGTGCCGTTTCCCGTAAATTATACCCACGGGCAATTATTTGTCCATCTAATACAATGACAGCACCAATTGGAACTTCATTAATCTCTCTTGCCTTTTCTGCCTCTTTTATCGCTTCTAACATAAATTGTTCATCTATACTCATTTACTTCATTCCTTTAAATACCATAGCGTTTCTTTCAGTGTAATTCTCTTTGCTTTTACAAACAATAAAAAAACGTAAAAGCTCACCTTTTATCTCCATAGGTAACGTTTGAAATCCTTATATCTTTTCTTAATTAAAAGGGGTTGATTTTGATTGAATTTAATAACCGAGAAGCAAACGGCATTAATTATTATTGACATGATTAATGATTTTCAATTTAAACATGGCGAAGTACTGGCTAAAAAAGCTTTAAAAATGACCACAAGCATTAATCTTATCAGAAACCAATTTCACCAACACAAGTTACCGGTAATTTATATCAATGACCATTATCAGCTCTGGAAAGCTGATATTGAAAAGATAATGGCCTACTGCAACAATCCTATAAGTTCACCAATTATCCAAACAATAAGACCATCAAGTGACGATTACTTTCTAATCAAACCGAAACATTCTGCATTCTACGGTACTGCACTTAATACACTCTTAAATCAATTAGCCATCGATAAATTAATAATGGTTGGTTTGGCAGGAAACATTTGTGTGCTTTTCTCTGCAAACGATGCTTATATGAGAGAATATAAACTACATATACCCGCTAACTGCATTGCTTCTAATGATGACCACGATAACGAGAACGCCTTGATTATGATGAAAGATGTGTTGAAAGCAAATATTGACCCTTTGCCATGAATGTATCATGTATTGGCCACTCCCTTCATAAGTTATTTATAGTGTAATTAAATCATTAAATTATGAATGTCTGTATTTGATCTATACTGAAACATTTAGGGAGGGTTTTACTTGCAAATACATGTGGTAAGACAGAATGATTCGTTAAGTGGTATAGCGATGGCCTATAGCACAACCATACAAGATTTAATCGATGCGAATGAATTACAGAATCCTAATCAACTTGTGGTCGGTCAAACGCTTGTTATACCAATCATTGGTAGCTTTTATTGGGTACAGCCTGGCGATACACTCTATTTAATTGCACAACGATACGGCCTCACGGTGGAAGAGCTTGTAAATATCAATCAAATCTCGCAAACAAACCCATTAAGGGTTGGTCTACGTTTATACATTCCCGAGCGTCCAAAAACATCTGCCGAAATAAATGCCTATGTTGAGCCTAGAGGGGACACCGTCTCGGAAAACTTAATAGAAGCTTCAAGAGGTGCAGCACCCCATCTTACTTATTTAGCACCATTTAACTTTCAAGCGCTTAGAGATGGTTCATTGCAAGAGCCGCCTTTAGATGAATTACCTGCTATCGCTGAACAAAATCAAAATGTCCTCATGATGGTCATATCTAATCAAGAAAACGCACAATTTAGTGATGAGCTAGCAAGCATACTTCTCAACGATCAAGACATTCAAAACACATTCCTCGACAATATTGTTGCAACAGCAAAAAAATACAATTTTAAAGATATCCATTTTGATTTTGAATTCATTCGACCTGAAGATAAAGAAGCTTATAACCAATTCCTAATAAAAGCACGCGATCGCTTCCACCAAGAAGGCTGGCTCATATCAACTGCCCTTGCCCCTAAAACTAGCGCAGATCAAAAAGGGAAATGGTATGAAGGCCACGATTATAAAGCACATGGCGAAATTGTCGACTTTGTCATCATCATGACATATGAATGGGGATATAGTGGAGGACCTGCTATGGCCGTTTCACCTATTGGACCCGTGAGAGATGTCCTTGAATATGCAATAACAGAAATCCCGCCTGAAAAAATTATGATGGGGCAAAATCTATACGGCTATGATTGGACGCTTCCTTTTGTTCAAGGAACGATTGCACGTGCTATTAGTCCACAACAAGCTATACAGATTGCCCTAGAAAATAATGTGGCCATTCAATACGACCAAGAAGCACAAGCACCCTTCTTTTTATACACAGACAACGAAGGAAAAAGACATGAGGTTTGGTTTGAAGATGCCCGTTCCATTCAAGCGAAATTTGATTTATTGAAAGAGTTAAAGCTAAGAGGAGTAAGCTACTGGAAACTCGGTCTAGACTTTCCACAAAACTGGCTCCTCATTGATGAAAATTTTAATGTCGTAAAACGTTAAATCTATTTTAATCTCCTGTCTATTTTTTCATTCTTCATAGAGGTCTGACCTGTGTTAAAATGGAAGTTATGTTAGCTTAGGGGGAGACAAATAGATGAATCAAGTACCTTTTATTACAGTGGAAGGGCCGATTGGCGTAGGCAAGACCACGCTAGCTACAGCCCTTTCCACCCATTTTAACTACCATCTATTAAAGGAAATCGTCGATGAAAATCCATTTCTCGGAAAGTTTTATGAGAATATCGATGAGTGGAGTTTTCAAACTGAAATGTTTTTCTTATGTAATCGATATAAACAGCTGAAGGATATAAAAGACCGTTATATTTTGAATGATATGCCTGTCGTAGCTGATTATCATATTTTTAAAAACTTGATTTTTGCTAGTAAATCTCTTGAAGCACCTGAATATGAAAAATATGAGCAAATCTATCATATTTTAACGGATGATATGCCGAGACCAAATATCATTATTTATTTGCGGGCAAGCTTAGATACTTTACTAAAAAGAATTGAAAAGCGTGGACGCGAAATAGAAAAAAATATAAGTCCTCTCTATCTTGAACAATTATCCATTGATTACGATCTTAAAATGCAGGCATTTGAAAAACAACATCCAGATATCCCTATCCTTCACCTTGATGGTGATCAATTGGACTTTGTTCATAATAAGAATGACCTGCAATACATTATTGATATGGTAACAACGAGTATACAAACAAGGAGCACAAAAGCATGAATAGAAATAACTACGGCATACCAAATAACGCAATCATCACTGTAGCAGGAACGGTTGGTGTCGGAAAATCAACAATGACCAATTATTTAGCAGAAGCACTTAACTTCCGCACTTCTTTTGAAAAAGTGGACACAAATCCTTATTTAGACAAGTTTTATGCCGACTTTGAAAGATGGAGCTTTCATTTACAGATTTATTTTCTTGCTGAAAGATTTAAAGAACAAAAACGGATGTTCGAATATGGTGGAGGATTCATTCAAGATCGATCTATTTATGAAGATACCGGCATTTTTGCTAAAATGCATTATGAAAAAGGAACAATGTCACCAGTTGATTATGAAACCTATACAAGCCTTTTCGAGGCGATGGTTATGACACCCTATTTCCCACACCCTGATATTTTAATTTATTTAGAGGGCTCCCTAGAAGATATACTGGCGCGCATTAAAGAACGAGGGCGTCCAATGGAACAACAAACCTCCATTGATTATTGGAAAGAGATGCACGAGCGCTACGAAACCTGGATTGATCAATTTAGTGCATGTCCTATTTTACGATTAAATATTAATGAATATGACCTTGTCTCTAATCCATCAGACATCGATCAAGTACTCGAAAAAGTCGGCCACACATTAAAACAAACAATATAAAATATTTGCCTGTACTTAAATGGTACAGGCTGATTTTTGCTTAAAAATAAAAAAAGCCGCTACTATAAAGTAGCGACTCCATATCTCCAATTAATTATGCGCATGTTAAAAGTTATAATGGCGGAGGAAGAGGGATTCGAACCCCCGCGGGCTTTAACACCCCTGTCGGTTTTCAAGACCGATCCCTTCAGCCGGACTTGGGTATTCCTCCGTTTCGACAAGAAATAATATATCATCTATTGAAATAGAAGTCAATAGATTTTTTGCATAAATTCACAAACATGCATGTTAGAACTTTAAAAATAGGATCTGTCCTAAGAAACAGACCCTATCATCTTACTTATTTTGCTGGATTTATCACTTCTTTATTCCCCATATAAGGGCGAAGTACTTCTGGAATAACCACACTACCATCAGCTTGTTGATAATTTTCTAATATCGCAGCGACTGTACGTCCCACTGCTAACCCAGAGCCATTTAATGTATGAACATTCTCCGGCTTACCTTTAGCATCACGACGGAAGCGGATATTTGCACGTCTCGCTTGGAAAGCTTCAAAGTTACTACAAGAAGAAATTTCTCGATAATTATCGTAGCTAGGCATCCATACTTCAATATCGTACTTCTTCGCAGCTGTGAATCCTAAATCAGCAGTGCACATACTCATGACGCGATAAGGCAAACCAAGCAGTTGTAAAACCTTCTCTGCATTTTTTGTTAATTTCTCCAACTCGTTATAAGAGTCTTCTGGTTTAACAAACTTCACAAGCTCAACCTTATTAAACTGATGCTGACGAATAAGACCTCTCGTATCACGGCCAGCTGAGCCAGCTTCAGAACGGAAGCACGCACTAAATGCGGCGTAATTAATTGGTAATTGATCAGCACTTAAAATTTCATCGCGATGCATATTCGTGATGGGTACCTCCGCCGTTGGAATAAGGAAATAATCCTCACTCTCAATTAAAAATGCATCCTCTTCAAATTTTGGTAATTGTCCTGTACCTGTCATACTTGCACGATTAACCATATATGGTGGTAGGACTTCTTCGTATCCATGTTCTTCTGTATGGAGGTCCAACATAAAGTTATACAATGCGCGCTCTAATCTAGCACCTAACCCTTTATAAAATACAAAACGACTGCCAGTTACTTTTCCTGCTCGTTCAAAATCTAAAATTCCAAGCTCAGTTGCTATATCCCAATGCGGTTTAAATTCAAAATCAAATCCCTTTACTTCTCCCCATTGCCAAGCTAAGACATTGTCATCCTCTGTCTCCCCAACGGGTACACTTTCATGTGGGATGTTTGGAATACTGAGTAAGATAAGCTCTAATTCAGCTTCTACTTCACGTAACTCATGGTCTAAATCCTTAATTTGGTCACCAACTTGCCTCATTTCAGCAATTAATTGGTCCGCATCTTTTTTCTCTCGTTTTAAAACAGCCACTTGCTGTGATACTTCATTTCTTTTGCTTTTAAGCTCTTCCGTTTTTACAAGTAATTCTCGGCGTTTTACATCCAAATCCTCAAACTTCTCAAGATCAGAAATATCTTCCCCACGGTGTTTTTCTAGTTTTTCTTTTACTTCAGCAAAATTAGCCCTTAAATATTTGATATCTAACATAGCCTTTCCCTCCATATTCAATTTGTGAAAACAAAAAACTCCCGTCCCCTATAAAGGGACGAGAGTTACCCGCGTTGCCACCCTAGTTAAAAGTATAGTCCATACTTTTCACTTTAAATCTTTAACGAGGTTTACCCGAGAGCTTTTACTTACAAAAAATGTGTTCCAAGCTCTACGCAAAGGATGGATTCTCAAGTGCTTTTGTCTGGTTTGCACCAACCACCAGCTCTCTATGGCAAAAGTGTACTTGATACTACTTCCTTCTTTATGCTTTCTTTTATTCAACTTATTAGTAATACATAATTTACTATAATTATAAGCCAAATGCAACTACATTATTCAAGAAAACCAACCTTTAACAGTAGATGCAACACTGTCCCAAACATCTCCAAAGAATCCACCAACACCACGCATAGATAAAACGAACCAGTTCGCTTTTTCAACCGATTCAGAAGCGATGACATCAACTCTTGTTTGGTTAGCATTTAAAAATTCAATCGCATTACCATCTTTATCTTCAACCGTTAAATAACCAACAACATCACCTTTTTTTACAGGAGCTGTTAATTGACCTTGATCATTTAATAAATCTTCATTAATCACAAGCTTTGGTTGATAATTCTCTTCTTCGCCATTTTTAACAGTTAATGTAATGGCCTCTTTTGATTCAATCGCTACTGCATTTTCTTTCCCTTTTTCAACGGCAAGTTTTTCTTTATCTTTCACTTGATAGCCAGCAGGAACGATCTCTTTTTTATCAAAATTAGAGAACGCGTAATCAAACATTTTCTTTGTTTCGTCGAATCTAGCTTGATTATAACCAGAATCGCCGCCACCTTTAGCATTCATAACAACTGTTACATATCTTTTCCCATCACGTTCAGCTGTTCCTGTAAAAGAAGAACCTGCAAAATCAGTTGTCCCTGTCTTTAACCCATCTACACCTTCATAGCCGTAGACCAGTTCAGGTAACATCCAGTTCCAATTTTCCATATCAATTTTATCTTCAGTGCCTTCTCTAAATGTTTTTCTAGGAATGCTTGCTGTTTCTAAAACTTGAGGAAAATCCGTGAGGAGCGTTGTCGCTAGTTTAGCTGTTGCTCTAGCAGACATCACATTTTCTTCATCTTCATTACCTGTCGAATGGTAACCTTTTAAATCCTTGTTATTTAAACCAGAAGAATTGACGAATTTATAATCTTCTAACCCTAATTCCTCTGCTTTTTCATTCATCATTTGCACAAAGTTCTTTTCAGATCCAGCAATTGTCTCAGCAATGGCAATTGTAGCTCCATTTGCGGAATAAATAGTCATTGCTTCAAATAATTCCTTAATGCTGTATGTCCCATCTCTTCTAAGAGGAACATTCGAAAGCGCTGTGTCATGAGACACTTTCCAAACGTACTCACTTACAGCATACTCTTGATCCCATGATACTCGACCTTCATCAATAGCTTCTAATAAAAGATACTCGGTCATCATTTTTGACATACTTGCAATACCAAGCACCTTATCAATGTTTTTCCCGTATAAAACTCTACCTGTTTCTGCATCTACTAGAATAGCTGCATCTGCATTAATATTAAGTATATCTTCTTTTGCACTTGCTTTATGTACATTTGGAAGAATGCCTAACACCATAATCAACACCAAGAAACTTGCAACAACTTTACGATATCCTTTTCTTCTCAATTCCAAAGCCCTCCAACTTTTTTTTCAGCTTTTGTTATTTTATCATAAGATGTCCTTCATGGATACAAACAACCTTTTCCTAATCTTGGCGTTTTCATGAACATCCCTTTTCTTTCTCTATTCCTTAGGTCAATCCGCCTGAGAAAACATTGTGTGTTTTGCTAACAATGACGAAAGTCTGATATCTTTCCAGGCAAAAAAAAGTAAGAGGACCAGCCCTCTTACTTTTTTAAAAAAATTATAATGAATAATTTGGTGCTTCTTTCGTAATTTGGATATCATGTGGGTGACTTTCTTTAAGACCAGCACCTGTCATACGGATAAACTGTGCATTTTCTCTTAAGAATTCTAAATTTGCTGCCCCGCAGTAACCCATACCAGAGCGAACGCCACCAACTAACTGATAAATCGTATCTGCTAATGAACCTTTAAATGGAATACGTCCTTCAATGCCTTCTGGAACGAATTTCTTATTATCTTCTTGGAAGTAACGATCCTTTGATCCTTTTTCCATAGAAGTAACGGATCCCATTCCACGATAAACTTTAAATTGACGTCCTTGGAAAATTTCAGTTTCACCTGGACTTTCAGATACACCAGCTAACATACTTCCTAGCATAACTGCATGTCCACCAGAAGCTAATGCTTTCACGATATCTCCTGAATACTTAATCCCACCATCAGCGATAATCGCTTTACCATGTTTACGTGCTTCTGTTGCACAATCATATACCGCTGTAATTTGTGGCACGCCAACACCTGCTACCACACGAGTTGTACAAATAGATCCAGGTCCAATACCTACCTTTACAACATCAGCTCCAGCTTCAAACAATGCACGTGTACCTTCAGCAGTAGCTACATTACCTGCTACAACTGTCAGGTCAGGGTATTTGTCTTTAATTTCTTTTACTGTATTAATAACGCCCGCTGAGTGGCCGTGAGCCGTATCGACTACTACTACATCAACTTGAGCTTTAACAAGTAACTCTAATCTTTTCATTGTATCTTTTGTTATACCGATTGCTGCACCAGCAAGTAAACGACCTTGTGCATCTTTCGCTGAGTTAGGGAACTCAATGACTTTTTCAATATCTTTAATAGTAATAAGTCCTTTTAAAACACCATTATCATCAACAAGAGGTAATTTCTCAATTTTATACTTTTGCAGAATTTTTTCTGCTTCTTGTAGCGTTGTACCTACTGAAGCAGTTACTAAGTTTTCTTTCGTCATTACATCAGAGATCTTAATAGAGAAATCTTGAATGAAACGAAGGTCTCGGTTTGTAATAATACCAACAAGTTTTTGTTCGTCAAGATTATTTACAATTGGAACACCTGATATACGATATTTGCCCATTAAATGTTCAGCATCATACACTTGTTGTTCGGGAGTAAGGAAAAACGGATCAGAAATAACGCCACTCTCAGAGCGTTTTACTTTATCAACTAAATCTGCCTGTTGCTCAATGGACATGTTTTTGTGAATAATACCTAATCCACCCTGGCGTGCCATTGCAATAGCCATTTCAGCTTCAGTTACTGTATCCATACCAGCACTGATAATTGGAACATTCAATTTTACCTTTTCAGACAGTCTCACCGACAAATCGACATCTTTCGGCAATACCTCAGATTTAGCAGGGACAAGTAGTACATCATCAAAAGTTAAACCTTCTTTTTCAAATTTAGTTTCCCACATTTTTTTGACCTCCTGAACATGAAAATATTATTAGTAGGTTATCAATTGGACAAAATACTGTCAAGGACACTGCTATAAGTTGGATTTTTCAGATTATTTGGAGGTTGTATATTTTGAAGCATTCTTACAACAATTGGCAATCATATTTACCCTTTTTTTCAACAGAAACAACCAAAGCATTTTTAGAAAAAAGTTATCAAAACGAAGGAATTGAACAAGCATCACAAAAGAGTTTTGAAAATACTTATCCGTTTATATATTACATTGAACACGGTAAGGTTTACTATGAACAAGCCGCCGCTGCCCCGTTAATCATTAAACCTATTCTTTATTTCTACGGCCTAGTTCATCTAATAAAAGCTTGTATTTTAACTATTGACCCTCTTTATCCAGATACGACCTCCGTACTGGCTCATGGTGTTTCGACAAGAAAAAAGAAAAAGCAGCAATACCTCTTTTTAAAAGATGAAGTGAAACTACAAAAGAGTGGCTTATTTCCATATATGGCAGAAAAAATGTTCCATATGAAACATCTAGAAGGTGATAAATTTTATATGGTTGATTTATTGAGACAAATCCCAGAGATGGAAATAATGTTTCAGTCTATCCAAAAAGAACAAACATTTATTGATATAAAAAAAGAAAAAGATAACTTCTTTGTCCCAATAACCATTCTTAATCATTATCATATGACTGAATCGAGATTTTCTACTTTTCTTTCCGAAAAACTACAGGTGGATAAAAAGGATATTCTCTATACGAAGGAACATATAAAATTTCCTCAAAACAAAGAGATCAATCGATATTTCAAATATAATACTGTAAATAAAAATTATTCATTACCTATCGAAAGAAGTCCATTAAATGATTATCCAGAATTATTTTCCCATTACTTATTACTCTATAATTTAAGCATGATTGCAAGATATGAAACAGAATGGTGGAATGAATGCATTAAGTTAATGACAAATAATGATTATCCATTTATTCACCAGTTCCTCGATTTGACGGAACAAAAAAGCCCATTTCTCATTTATAATTTTCTTGAATCAAGAAAATTTCATTGCCAAGGAAATAAAAAGAGATGATAGAAGATTCACATTGGAAATAAAAAATCACAAAAAAGAGCACATACAAATAATGTGCTCTTTTATCTTGCCCGGCAACGTCCTACTCTCACAAGGGGACAGCCCCTAACTACCATCGGCGCTGAGAAGCTTAACTTCCGTGTTCGGTATGGGAACGGGTGTGACCTTCTCGCTATCGCCACCGGACTATGAAATTGTAAGGGAATCGTTCCCTCAAAACTAGGTAATGTTGAAGAAGATATTTATTGAGTAATCGCCTATGCGTTGCTGACGCGACTACTTACGTAGTGCTGTCTAGCTGCGGCGCCTAGGTGCTCGAGGTCATAAGCCAAATTTGTCATGAGGTTAAAGAACAACCTCCTGTCAAATTCGTCTTATGCTTGTCGCACCTGGGCAAGGCGCCTCCGCATTTCGAATTGGTTAAGTCCTCGATCGATTAGTATTAGTCAGCTACATGTGTCGCCACACTTCCACCTCTAACCTATCAACCTGATCATCTTTCAGGGATCTTACTAGCTTGCGCTATGGGAAATCTCATCTCGAGGGGGGCTTCATGCTTAGATGCTTTCAGCACTTATCCCTTCCGCACATAGCTACCCAGCGATGCCTTTGGCAAGACAACTGGTACACCAGCGGTGCGTCCATCCCGGTCCTCTCGTACTAAGGACAGCTCCTCTCAAATTTCCTGCGCCCACGACGGATAGGGACCGAACTGTCTCACGACGTTCTGAACCCAGCTCGCGTACCGCTTTAATGGGCGAACAGCCCAACCCTTGGGACCGACTACAGCCCCAGGATGCGATGAGCCGACATCGAGGTGCCAAACCTCCCCGTCGATGTGGACTCTTGGGGGAGATAAGCCTGTTATCCCCGGGGTAGCTTTTATCCGTTGAGCGATGGCCCTTCCATGCGGAACCACCGGATCACTAAGCCCGACTTTCGTCCCTGCTCGACTTGTAGGTCTCGCAGTCAAGCTCCCTTGTGCCTTTACACTCTACGAATGATTTCCAACCATTCTGAGGGAACCTTTGGGCGCCTCCGTTACTCTTTAGGAGGCGACCGCCCCAGTCAAACTGCCCACCTGACACTGTCTCCCATCCCGATAAGGGATGTGGGTTAGAATTTCAATACAGCCAGGGTAGTATCCCACCGACGCCTCCACCGAAGCTAGCGCTCCGGCTTCTAAGGCTCCTACCTATCCTGTACAAGCTGTACCAAAATTCAATATCAGGCTACAGTAAAGCTCCACGGGGTCTTTCCGTCCTGTCGCGGGTAACCTGCATCTTCACAGGTACTATAATTTCACCGAGTCTCTCGTTGAGACAGTGCCCAGATCGTTACGCCTTTCGTGCGGGTCGGAACTTACCCGACAAGGAATTTCGCTACCTTAGGACCGTTATAGTTACGGCCGCCGTTTACTGGGGCTTCGATTCAAAGCTTCGCGTGAGCTAACCTCTCCTCTTAACCTTCCAGCACCGGGCAGGCGTCAGCCCCTATACTTCGCCTTGCGGCTTCGCAGAGACCTGTGTTTTTGCTAAACAGTCGCCTGGGCCTATTCACTGCGGCTCATCAAGGCTTTAACACCCTAATGAGCACCCCTTCTCCCGAAGTTACGGGGTCATTTTGCCGAGTTCCTTAACGAGAGTTCTCTCGCTCACCTTAGGATTCTCTCCTCGCCTACCTGTGTCGGTTTGCGGTACGGGCACCTTATTCCTCGCTAGAGGCTTTTCTTGGCAGTGTGGAATCAAGAACTTCGGTACTAAATTTCCCTCGCTATCACAGCTCAAGGTATATGACCATGGGATTTGCCTCATGGTCCCTCTAACTGCTTAGACGCACATCCAATAGTGCGCTTACCCTATCCTCCTGCGTCCCCCCATCACTCAAACAGAATACGGTGGTACAGGAATATCAACCTGTTGTCCATCGCCTACGCTTTTCAGCCTCGGCTTAGGTCCCGACTAACCCTGAGCGGACGAGCCTTCCTCAGGAAACCTTAGGCATTCGGTGGATGGGATTCTCACCCATCTTTCGCTACTCATACCGGCATTCTCACTTCTAAGCGCTCCACCAGTCCTTACGGTCTAGCTTCAACGCCCTTAGAACGCTCTCCTACCACTGAACATCAACGATGTTCAATCCACAGCTTCGGTGATACGTTTAGCCCCGGTACATTTTCGGCGCGGAGTCACTCGACCAGTGAGCTATTACGCACTCTTTAAATGGTGGCTGCTTCTAAGCCAACATCCTGGTTGTCTAAGCAACTCCACATCCTTTTCCACTTAACGTATACTTTGGGACCTTAGCTGGTGGTCTGGGCTGTTTCCCTCTTGACTACGGATCTTATCACTCGCAGTCTGACTCCCATGGATAAATCTTTGGCATTCGGAGTTTGTCTGAATTCGGTAACCCGATGAGGGCCCCTAGTCCAAACAGTGCTCTACCTCCAAGATTCTTACGCATGAGGCTAGCCCTAAAGCTATTTCGGAGAGAACCAGCTATCTCCAAGTTCGATTGGAATTTCTCCGCTACCCACACCTCATCCCCGCACTTTTCAACGTACGTGGGTTCGGGCCTCCATCCAGTGTTACCTGGACTTCACCCTGGACATGGGTAGATCACCTGGTTTCGGGTCTACGACCACATACTCATTCGCCCTATTCAGACTCGCTTTCGCTACGGCTCCGTCTGTCCAACTTAACCTCGCATGTAATCGTAACTCGCCGGTTCATTCTACAAAAGGCACGCTATCACCCATTAACGGGCTCTAACTACTTGTAGGCACACGGTTTCAGGATCTCTTTCACTCCCCTTCCGGGGTGCTTTTCACCTTTCCCTCACGGTACTGGTTCACTATCGGTCACTAGGGAGTATTTAGCCTTGGGAGATGGTCCTCCCTGCTTCCGACGGGATTTCTCGTGTCCCGCCGTACTCAGGATCCACTCTGGAGGGAACGAAGTTTCAACTACAGGGCTTTTACCTCCTATGGCGGGCCTTTCCAGACCTCTTCGTCTATCTCGTTCCTTTGTAACTCCGTATAGAATGTCCTACAACCCCAAGAGGCAAGCCTCTTGGTTTGGGCTAATCCCGTTTCGCTCGCCGCTACTCAGGGAATCGCGTTTGCTTTCTCTTCCTCCGGGTACTTAGATGTTTCAGTTCCCCGGGTCTGCCTTCCATACCCTATGTATTCAGGTATGGATCCTATCCCATAACGGATAGGGGGTTTCCCCATTCGGAAATCTCCGGATCAAAGCTTACTTACAGCTCCCCGAAGCATATCGGTGTTAGTCCCGTCCTTCATCGGCTCCTAGTGCCAAGGCATTCACCGTGCGCCCTTATTAACTTAACCATATGTTTGGGTTGCTTTCGCTTCCCACACGGTTGTGTGTTTTAAAAAAGTTTAGTATCTCTACTCTATTATATAGAGAGAAAATAACTAAGGTGGCGATTACTCGGTAATCTTCTTCATTACATTATCTAGTTTTCAAAGAACAATTTGTTGGTGGAGCCTAGCGGGATCGAACCGCTGACCTCCTGCGTGCAAAGCAGGCGCTCTCCCAGCTGAGCTAAGGCCCCGTATTAAAGTTAAAATGGTGGGCCTAAATGGACTCGAACCATCGACCTCACGCTTATCAGGCGTGCGCTCTAACCAGCTGAGCTATAGGCCCACATAACTTCACGGTAAAGTATTTAATCATATCAAAGAGATTGCACTCTCAAAACTGAACGAACAGTCTAACATCAAGTTAATTCCGTATATTCCTTAGAAAGGAGGTGATCCAGCCGCACCTTCCGATACGGCTACCTTGTTACGACTTCACCCCAATCATCTGTCCCACCTTAGGCGGCTGGCTCCAAAAGGTTACCCCACCGACTTCGGGTGTTACAAACTCTCGTGGTGTGACGGGCGGTGTGTACAAGGCCCGGGAACGTATTCACCGCGGCATGCTGATCCGCGATTACTAGCGATTCCGGCTTCATGTAGGCGAGTTGCAGCCTACAATCCGAACTGAGAATGGTTTTATGGGATTGGCTAAACCTCGCGGTCTTGCAGCCCTTTGTACCATCCATTGTAGCACGTGTGTAGCCCAGGTCATAAGGGGCATGATGATTTGACGTCATCCCCACCTTCCTCCGGTTTGTCACCGGCAGTCACCTTAGAGTGCCCAACTAAATGCTGGCAACTAAGATCAAGGGTTGCGCTCGTTGCGGGACTTAACCCAACATCTCACGACACGAGCTGACGACAACCATGCACCACCTGTCACTCTGTCCCCCGAAGGGGAAAGTCCTATCTCTAGGATTGTCAGAGGATGTCAAGACCTGGTAAGGTTCTTCGCGTTGCTTCGAATTAAACCACATGCTCCACCGCTTGTGCGGGCCCCCGTCAATTCCTTTGAGTTTCAACCTTGCGGTCGTACTCCCCAGGCGGAGTGCTTAATGCGTTTGCTGCAGCACTAAAGGGCGGAAACCCTCTAACACTTAGCACTCATCGTTTACGGCGTGGACTACCAGGGTATCTAATCCTGTTTGCTCCCCACGCTTTCGCGCCTCAGCGTCAGTTACAGACCAGAAAGTCGCCTTCGCCACTGGTGTTCCTCCAAATCTCTACGCATTTCACCGCTACACTTGGAATTCCACTTTCCTCTTCTGCACTCAAGTTCCCCAGTTTCCAATGACCCTCCACGGTTGAGCCGTGGGCTTTCACATCAGACTTAAGGAACCGCCTGCGCGCGCTTTACGCCCAATAATTCCGGACAACGCTTGCCACCTACGTATTACCGCGGCTGCTGGCACGTAGTTAGCCGTGGCTTTCTGGTTAGGTACCGTCAAGGTACCGGCAGTTACTCCGATACTTGTTCTTCCCTAACAACAGAGTTTTACGATCCGAAAACCTTCATCACTCACGCGGCGTTGCTCCGTCAGACTTTCGTCCATTGCGGAAGATTCCCTACTGCTGCCTCCCGTAGGAGTCTGGGCCGTGTCTCAGTCCCAGTGTGGCCGATCACCCTCTCAGGTCGGCTACGCATCGTCGCCTTGGTGAGCCGTTACCTCACCAACTAGCTAATGCGCCGCGGGCCCATCTGTAAGTGATAGCAGAACCATCTTTCAATCTAATTATATGTATAAATAGATATTATCCGGTATTAGCCCCGGTTTCCCGGAGTTATCCCAGTCTTACAGGCAGGTTGCCCACGTGTTACTCACCCGTCCGCCGCTAATCTTTGGGAGCAAGCTCCCTCAGATTCGCTCGACTTGCATGTATTAGGCACGCCGCCAGCGTTCGTCCTGAGCCAGGATCAAACTCTCCAATAAAGTGTTTGATTAGCTCATTTGCACCTATGGTGCTTTGTTGCTGATAAATCAGCTTTTTTAGAATTACGCTTGACGTTTTACGTTCGTTCAGTTTTCAAAGAACAATCTCGTTCGCTTCAGAAGCGACTTTATTAATATAACATATCGTGTCATCTGAGTCAACATCTTTTTTTTATGTCAATCAATCTTTCATGTCTTCCTCTTGCTGACTTGAATAAGTATATCAGCAGTAACCACTATTTGCAAGCATTATTCATCAATTATTTTTATAAAATAATTTATTGACCATTTCATTCATAGTTAACACCAAAAAATACTTCCATTGATACTCCTAAAAGAATCTATAAACCCCTATTAGTATAGTCTGTAGTAGTGTGCTAAAGGTAGTCATTAAAATTATCTCATCCTAATAAAAAAGCCGAACACAATTCAATTTTGAAACTTGAATTGTGTCGGCACTCATTTGATTTAAACAATTTGTTTATTCTCTTTCATCTTCACTGTCGATAGATTCTTCAGGCAATTCCTCTGCAGTTTCAAGTGGCTTTGCTCGCTCTTCTCCATCTTTTTCTTCTTCCTTTTCAACCTTTGCTACAGTTGAGACGAATTCATTCACACTTTCATCGATTCGAATAAGTCTTACGCCTTGCGTGTTTCTTCCCATAGTTGAAATATCTTCTACTCCCATACGGATAATGACACCGCCAGTAGTAATCAACATGATGTCTTCCTCACCACGTACAGCTTTCATCGTAACGAGATCACCAGTTTTTTCAGTAATATTGGCCGTTTTAATTCCTTTACCACCACGACCCTGAATACGATAATCATCAGCTGGTGTTTGTTTACCATAACCTTTTTTCGTAACTACTAGAATGTTGTCCCCTTCTTCTAGAACTTCCATTCCAACCACTTCATCTTCTTCACTCAGAGTGATTCCTTTTACACCAGTAGCTGTACGTCCCATAGAACGGACCGCATCTTCAGGGAAACGAATAAGGAGACCATTTTTTGTACCGATGATAATTTCTTTATCTCCATTTGTAAGACGTACAGAGATTAATTCATCTTCTTCTTTTAAACCTAAAGCAATTAAACCGTTTGTACGGATATGAGCAAATGAAGATAACGGTGAACGTTTAGAAATGCCTCGTTTTGTTGTGAAGAACAAGAACCAATCATCCACAAAATCCTCTATCGGAATAACAGCATTAATCCATTCATCCTTTTCAATACCTAACAAGTTAATGATAGGAATCCCCTTCGCTGTTCTACTAAATTCAGGAATTTCATACCCTTTAGCTTGATACACTTTTCCTTTATTCGTAAAGAAAAGGAGATGATCATGCGTTGAGGTAGTCAATAGGTGTTCAACAAAATCATCTTCATTTGTTCCCATTCCTTGTATCCCTTTTCCACCTCGTTTTTGGGCACGATAAGTAGATACCGGTAATCGCTTAATATAGCCTTTATGTGTAAGTGTAATAACAATGTTCTCTTGAGGAATCAAATCTTCATCTTCTAGATGCTCAAGACCACCGGAAACAATTTCTGTACGGCGTTCATCATTAAAACGGTCTTTTAATTCTGTAAGTTCTTCGCGAATAATGTCTAATACTTTTTCATCACTTGCTAAGATTGCTTTTAAATCTGCAATTAATTGAATAAGACTAGCATATTCTTCTTCGATTTTCTCACGCTCTAAACCAGTTAAACGCTGTAGACGCATATCCAAAATCGCTTGCGCTTGCTTCTCCGAAAGGTCAAATTGTGTCATTAAACCTTCTTTGGCAATATCTGTAGTTCTTGACGCTCTGATTAATTTAATGACTTCATCTAAATGATCTAAGGCAATTCGTAAACCTTCTAAAATATGCGCTCTTGCTTCCGCTTTCCGCAATTCGAATTCTGTTCTTCTTCTTATAACGACAACTTGATGGGCTAAATAATATTCTAAGCATTGTTTTAAATTCAATACTTTAGGTTGTCCATCCACTAAAGCAAGTAAATTAATACCGAAGCTTGTCTGTAGTGCCGTATGTTTATATAAATTATTTAAAAGCACATTTGCATTGGCATCTTTACGGACTTCAATAACAATTCGTAAACCATCTCTGTCAGATTCGTCACGTAAATCTGTAATACCATCAATCTTCTTATCACGTACAAGGTCAGCAATTTTCTCAATCAATCTTGCTTTATTCACTTGGTATGGGATTTCATTAACAATGATAACTTCTTTCCCATTTGATTTCTGTTCAATTTCAACCTTTGCTCTAAGAGTAATAGAGCCTCTTCCTGTTTCATAAGCTTTCCGAATTCCACTACGGCCTAAAATAAGTCCTGCAGTCGGAAAGTCTGGTCCAGGAATGATTTCCATTAACTCTGGAATCGTAATTTCCGGATTTCTACTTAATGTAAGTACACCATCAATGACTTCGCCTAATTGATGAGGAGGGATATTGGTAGCCATTCCTACAGCAATACCTGATGTACCATTTACAAGCAGATTAGGGAACCGAGCAGGAAGCACGACCGGTTCCTTTTCCTCTCCATCATAGTTGTCTTGATAATCGATGGTATCTTTATTAATATCTCTTAACAATTCCATTGATATTTTTGACATACGGGCCTCTGTATAACGCATGGCAGCAGCAGAGTCGCCATCAATTGATCCAAAGTTACCGTGTCCATCAACAAGCATATATCTATAGTTAAAGTCTTGTGCCATTCTTACCATTGTTTCATATACTGCTGAATCACCATGTGGGTGGTATTTCCCGATAACATCTCCAACAATACGGGCAGACTTTTTAAACGGTTTATCTGAGTGCATGCCAAGATCATGCATTGCATAAAGTATTCTTCTGTGCACAGGCTTTAGCCCGTCACGTACATCAGGTAGGGCTCGGGAAACGATAACACTCATTGCATAATCCAAGAATGACGTTCTCATTTCCTCACTTATATTAATTTCTTTAATTTGGGACTTAGGCGTATCAGCCATCTATAGGTACCTCCCTATCGCACAAAGCTTATTGCTTAGGCTACATTTTATTGACAATATCTATGTAAAAGCAGGATAGAACCAACTCTATCCTGACTTTCATTAAATATCTAAATTCTTCACATACTGCGCATTTTCCTCGATAAAGTTACGGCGTGGTTCTACTTTATCTCCCATAAGGATTTCAAACGTTTCATCTGCTTCAATCGCATCTTCTAAGCTTACTTGTAAGAGCGTACGCGTTTCCGGATTCATTGTCGTTTCCCATAATTGATCTGGGTTCATCTCACCTAAACCTTTGTAACGTTGGACATTTGGTTTCGGCGTAGCCGGAAGCTCTTTCATAATCTCGTCTAATTGGCGATCGTTATAAGCATATGAGATTTTCTTCCCTTGTTGAACTTTATACAAAGGTGGCTGCGCAATATATATATAGCCCGCATCTAAGATTTGTCTCATATAACGATAAAAGAATGTGAGTAATAGTGTTCGAATATGCGCCCCATCTACATCGGCATCTGTCATAATAACGATTTTATGATATCTTGCTTTCGTAATATCAAAGTCTTCACCGATTCCTGTTCCAGACGCAGTAATCATTGCTCGTACTTCATTATTAGATAATATTCGATCTAACCGTGCTTTTTCTACGTTTAGAATTTTCCCTCGAAGTGGTAGAATTGCTTGGAAATGCCTGTCTCGTCCTTGCTTAGCTGAACCACCCGCTGAATCACCCTCAACGATATATAGTTCCGAAATAGACGCATCTTTTGAAGAACAATCAGCAAGCTTACCTGGAAGACTAGAAACTTCTAAAGCACTCTTTCTTCTTGTTAGCTCTCTCGCCTTTTTAGCTGCTGCTCGAGCTCTTGAAGCCATCATACCTTTATCGACGATTTTCCTTGCAACAGATGGATTTTCCAATAAGAATTTTTCAAAGGCTTCCGAAAAAGCCGTATCTGTTGCCGCTCTTGCTTCTGAATTGCCTAATTTCGTCTTCGTTTGTCCTTCAAACTGAGGGTCAGGATGTTTAATTGAAACAATCGCTGTTAAACCTTCCCTGACGTCTTCACCTGTAAGGTTGGCATCATTATCTTTAAACACGCCATTCTTACGAGCATAATCATTAATCACCCTCGTCAGCGCTGTTTTAAATCCAGATTCATGTGTTCCACCTTCATACGTATGAATATTATTGGCGAAAGAATAGATATTACTTGTATAGCTATCGTTGTACTGCATTGATATTTCAACAGAAATACCATCTTTTTCGCCTTCAATATAAATCGGCTCTTCATGAAGTACTTCTTTATTTTTATTTAAATGCTCTACATAAGACCTAATACCACCTTCATAGTGGAATTCTTTGGTCTTATTCTCTTCACGTTCGTCTGAAAGAGTAAGCTTTAATCCTTTATTTAAAAAAGCTAATTCGCGGACCCTCGTTGCTAATGTATCAAAATCATATTCTAATGTTTCAGTGAAAATCTCACCATCCGGCTTAAAAATTGTGGTTGTGCCAGTTACTTCTGATTCACCGATTACTTTTAAGTCTGCGCTCGGTACACCACGTTGATATTTCTGATAGTAGATTTGCCCGTCACGATGAACATAGACTTCTAACTGAGTAGAAAGAGCATTAACAACAGATGCACCAACACCATGAAGACCACCAGAAACTTTGTAGCCTCCGCCACCAAATTTTCCTCCGGCATGTAAAACAGTCATAATGACTTCTACAGCAGGTCTTCCCATTTTTTCTTGTATCCCAACAGGAATCCCCCGTCCATTATCAACGACCTTAATACTATTATCCTCGAGAATACTTATATTAATTTCATCACAATATCCAGCAAGTGCCTCGTCAATACTATTATCGACAATTTCCCATACTAAATGATGTAATCCTTTTCCACTCGTTGATCCGATATACATACCTGGACGTTTTCTAACTGCTTCAAGACCTTCTAATACTTGTATCTGGTTCTCATCATAGGATTGTTGCCCCATTGCTTCCTGATCCATTGACACATCGATCACCTACACTTTCCATTTTGCATATCATTCTTTTTCACTCTATTAGCTCATCATCGACATTAAACAATCAATTTCCTCGTCCTCTTTTTTAAAGTAGACGAAGCAAGAGGAGAGTAATATATATGATCGGTTGTAATCACAACTGATTTGTACACACCTTTAGCCAAATTGGTATAAGAAGCGTCATCACGCTGCAAAAACTCTTCTGCATTTATAGAAGAGCCGACACTTTCTTTATCAATAATGGCTACCAAATCTTTTGCACGTATTAATACATCCTCGCCAATATGAATATACAAGGCCTCACCTCATTGAATTTTTTTAAGGCTGCCCGCCTTCACTTCATACGCAGCTGCTTCTTTTAAAGTCTGATGATCTATTCCATCGACACTAGTGGTCGTTACAAATGTTTGTACTTTTCCTTGTATCGTATTAAGCAAATGCGATTGCCGGTAATCATCCAATTCCGATAGTACATCATCTAATAAAAGAATAGGGTATTCTCCAATTTCAGCGTGAATCAGTTCGATCTCAGCAAGTTTCACTGATAATGCTGTGGTTCTTTGTTGACCTTGAGAACCAAAAGTTTGCACATCTCGCCCATTCACTTGAAATAACAAATCATCTCTATGAGGGCCGAACAATGTAACGCCTCTTTCAATTTCTCTTGTTTTTGTTTTTTCATACTTTTCTAGGTATATATTCTTCATTTTCGACAAATCTTGTTCTTCTGATACATCAACAGAAGGCTTATACTGAATTTTTAACGTTTCAAGTCCCCTAGAAATACCTTCATGGATTGGCATTGCCCACTTTTCTAGCAAATAGATGAACTCGAATCTCTTAGCGATTATTTTAACAGCCATCTCAATAAATTGTTCAGTTAAAATATCAAGCATAGCCTGATCAGTCTGTTTACGTGACTGTAGCAACTTTAAATAATGATTTCGTTGTTGGAGTATTTTCTGAAACTGATTAATGTCATGAAGATAAACGGCGGATACTTGTCCAATTTCCATATCAATAAAACGACGCCTTACTTGAGGGCTCCCTTTTACTAAATGGAGATCTTCAGGCGCGAACATCACAACATTCATATTACCGACATATTGGCTAAGCTTTTGTTGTTCAATATGGTTACACTTTGCTTTTTTACCCTTTTTAGATATCACAAGCTGCATAGGTAGAGAACCATGTTTATTTACTACTCTACCTTCTATTTTAGCATACTCCTGATCCCAACGAATAAGATCTTTATCATTTGAGGTGCGATGAGACTTAGCCATGGCTAAAACATAAATAGATTCCATCACGTTTGTCTTACCTTGTGCATTCTCACCTAATATGACATTGACCTTATTATCAAACTGTACCGACAGTTCATTGTAATTGCGATAATCCTTTATTTGTAATTGCTCTATATACATAGGCGGTTACATCCTTAATTGTTCGAAATTGTAAATGTGCCATGATCAGGTATTTCGATTACATCGCCTGCTCTTAGCTTTCTCCCACGACGCTGATCTTGTTCCCCATTAACAAATACAACATATTCACCTAAAAACCATTTCGCCATTCCCCCTGACTGAATTAAATCAGCTACTTTGAGAAATTGCCCTAAAGTAATATATTCCGTTTCAATTTGTATTTTGTTCATCATTGCACTCTTTCTAGTTATTTGACATCGTACTTCTCTATTTTTTAGTATCTAATAGTTTATTTTACTAAATTATTGTGTGATACACAAAGTAAATCTTTTATTAAGTATTGAAGTCATTTATTGCGAAAATTCTGGAAGCAAATTCAAAACAGAATGAGTTAAATAAAAAAATCCGAACACACTCTTCCTTGAATGATTGTTCGGATTTCTATTTACCTAAAGCTTTAGTATGTTCTAACTGGCAAAATCAATTGCAAGATTGAATCATCATTAAGTGGTGTGATAATAAATGGTCTCATCGCACCCGTAAAGCTAATTTTTATTTCTGTACCCTCTAATGTTTTTAAAGCATCCATCATAAATTTCGCACTAAACGAAATTTTAAGGTCTTCTCCTTCTTTCGAAATGCTCGGAAGCTCCTCGATAACTTTACCGATTTCTGGAGAATTAGATGAGATCTCAATGACTTGATCATCAACAGTAGAAAGTTTAACGACATTATTTTTACCTTCTCGTGCAAGTAAAGAAGCACGATCAATGGCTTGTAAAAATGCTTTCGTAGTAACAACGACATCCGTCTTACTTTCATTTGGAATCAATCGTGATGTATCTGGGTAATTTCCTTCTAGTAATCTAGAGAAGAATAATAAATTTTTCGCTTTAAATAAAACTTGGTTCTCTGTAATAACAATTTGAATTGTATCGTTGTGATCGTCGAGAATTTTGCTAAGTTCACTCAAACTTTTCCCAGGAATAACCACATTATAAGATGCTTCTGATGCTGTTTCGATCGTTGCTTTTCTCAATGCTAAGCGGTGGCTATCTGTTGCAATACAGGTTAAAGCACTTCCTTCAATCTGCCAGTTTACACCTGTCAAGATTGGGCGTGTTTCTGAGGTGGACACTGCGAAAACTGTCTGCCTAACCATTGCTTTTAGAAGGTCAGTCGGAATAGAAAAAACATTATCTTCTTCAATTTGCGGTAAATGAGGATATTCATCAGCATCAATACCGTTTAGATTGAATTGAGATTTACCAGAAGTAATAACTGTTTGTAAATGATTTTCTACATGAATTTCTACTTGGTCTGTTGGCAATTTCTTTACGATTTCACTAAAGAACTTTGCTTGTAACACAATTGAACCTGGTTGTTCAATGTTAACTATGACCTCATCTTCTTCTGTTTTAGGAATAAATGACTCAATAGAAATATCAGAGTCACTACCTGTTAAAGCTACACCTTCGTCAGATGCAACAATTTTAATTCCAGTTAAAATGGGAATTGTTGTTCTACTAGTAACGGCCTTCATAACATCTTGAACGCTTTGAACTAAGCGATCTCTCTGAATCGTAAATCGCATGATTAACCTCCAATGTATATACATATATTTTTTATTTTAAAATAATAGAAGTATTAGTAGGGCTTGTTAACATGTGGATAACTAGAAAAATGAATGGAAACACAGCCTATCCACATGTGGACAGACTGTGCATAATCATTCGGTAGTTATTCACAATTATACTTTAAGTAATTCATTAATTTCTTTTAATTGCTGTTGAAATTGTGTGTCTGCATGAAGTAATTTAGAGATTTTTTCGTGGGCATGAATCACTGTTGTGTGATCTCGGCCCCCGAATTCCTCACCGATTTTCGGTAGAGAGAAATCGGTTAATTCTCTAGATAGGTACATAGCAATTTGCCTAGGAAAAGCAATAGACTTTGTCCGTTTTTTCGCACTAAAATCTTCTAATTTAACGTTATAATAGCCTCCGACAACCTTTTGAATCTCATGAATAGTAATAACTTTAGGTTTTGAACTCGGAATAATATCTTTTAATGCTTCTGCAGCTAAATCTGCATTAATATCTTTATTTATAAGTGATGAGTAGGCAACAACACGAATAAGTGCTCCTTCTAATTCACGAATATTAGAATCAATTTGATTGGCAATATATAACATGACTTCATTAGGAATGTCTAACCCTTCAGCTTTTGCCTTTTTACGTAAAATCGCAATTCTTGTTTCTAAATCTGGTGGGGTAATATCTGTAATCAGTCCCCATTCGAAACGAGAACGCAGGCGATCCTCAAGTGTCGGAATCTCTTTTGGAGGTCGGTCACTCGAGATGACAATCTGCTTTGATTCTTCATGTAATGTGTTAAACGTATGGAAAAATTCCTCTTGGGTTGATTCTTTTCCGGCAAGGAATTGAATATCATCTATTAATAGCACGTCTACTTTTCTATATTTATTGCGGAAATCAATGGTTTTATTATCTCTAATAGAGTTAATAAATTCATTGGTAAATTTCTCAGAAGATAAATAGACAACTTTCGCATTTGGATTATGATCCAATACATAGTGACCAATTGCATGCATTAAATGTGTTTTCCCTAAACCAACACCACCATAAATAAACAGTGGATTATAGGCCTTAGCAGGTGCTTCTGCTACTGCGAGTGAAGCAGCATGGGCAAATCGATTCCCAGAACCAATAACAAATGTATCAAAAGTATTTTTCGTATTTAACATATTGAAGGTAATGTCTTGGGATTCCTCTTCGACTGGCTTCTTTTTAGCCGGGCTGATGGCTTCAAGCTCTTCTTCGTTCTGGTTTTGCGGAATAATGAATTTAACTTCGAGTCGTTCACCAGTAACTTCTTTTATTGTTTCGGAAATTAATGGAGAATAGCGCTCTTCTAGCCAATCTCGAGCAAATTCATTAGGTGCTTTGATCACTAAAGTGTCTCCTTGAAGATTATGTGCTTTAGTTGACTTCATCCAGGTTTCAAAGCTTGGTTTACTAATTTTCTTTTCTATTTTTGCTAAAGCCTGCTGCCATAGGTCAGATATATTTTCCAATGATGATCCCTCCTTTTCTTTGAAAATAACGGCTGAAAATGCCCACAAAAATGTTTATATAGAAAAAATGAATAAAATAAGATGTGGAAAAATATATAATAAGGAAAAAAGGCGACATTTCGACAATATCCACCACCTGTGGACAACCTTTTACATAGGGGTTGTATAACCTGTCCACATGATATCCACAATCTGTGGATAATAAAATATATACCGTTCAGTTATTAAGTGTGAAAACACAAATATGATAACAGAAATAACAAGAGCATGCAACGTTTTTTCAATGCTTATCCACAAGTGAAACAACCTGTTTATAACAATTGTCCACAGGTAGTGTTTTTGTGAAAAACTTGTCTATATGTAGTGTGGATAAAATAAATTTGTCGAAAAAAGTATCCACAAGTAAAAATATATGCTGAATGATAAATACGTGGATAAATAGATGGAAGACAGTCTTCTTATAAAAACAGGACATTTAAATTAATGGACTTACAAACAATATGGAACTAGATTATAGCGGATATGCAAAAGGAATCATGAGTACAACAAAAATGGAATCAATCATAATGACACATAAATTTAATTGTGACCATGAGACCTGTTGAATGATTATGAAGGTAATTTGTATAACTTGTTCGCATGGAGAAAGTCGCCAATGCTCATAATTAGACATGGAACGAGAAGTGAAGTCTGATCCAAAAACGTGAGAATGAAAAGAGGTCTAAAGTCTAAGTCCAAAAAACTTGTAAAACAGGTTAAAACAAAACGGCTAATTTAAAATCAGCTATTAAAAAAATTTATAAGAAAATAGCCCTTCAATCATTGCTATACAGGCTCGCAATCAATGGATTTCCCCAATAACCAAAAAATACTATTGAAATGAGGGTGACATTGGAGACGAAACAAAGTAAAATTCAGTACAGTGATGTTTTTTGAAAAAAGTTGCGCGTAAAGGTTAATCATCCGATGGATAGTTGACAATCTTTAGGTAGCATCTATATAATTAATAAGACTGTCTTTAACAGCTATTCCTCAGGGAGGTGTCATATAATGAAAAGAACTTATCAACCAAATAAACGTAAAAGAAGTAAAGTTCATGGATTCCGCAGCCGTATGAGCAGCTCGAACGGACGTAACGTTCTAGCACGCCGCCGTCGTAAAGGAAGAAAAGTATTATCTGCTTAGGCCACTGAAAATCAGTGGTCTTTTTTCACGTAATAGTGTAAAAATAGTGAGTAAACGCATGATTGATCGATTGCCCAAATAGAGAATATAAGACTTATTTATACATGAGCTGTTACGAACCGTGTATGAAAAAGAAGGTGTAAATGACATGAAGAAAGAATTTAGAGTAAAGAAGAATAAAGAATTTCAAGAAGCCTTTAAACAAGGTAAGTCATTTGCTAACCGGCAATTTGTTGTTTATTCTTTACAAAGAAATGACCAGTCTCATTTTAGAATAGGATTATCTGTTAGTAAGAAGCTTGGTAACGCTGTCAAAAGGAACCAAATCAAGCGTTATATTAGACAGGCCTTTCATGAGCTGGATCAAGAGTTAAAACCAAATTATGACTTTATTATTATCGCACGAAAGCCAACTGCTGAAATGAGCTTTTTTGAAATTAAGAAAAGCTTAATGCATGTTTTGAAGCTTTCTCGGGTTGTTAAAACACATAAACATGGAAATAATAAGTCATAATTTCATAAAAAGAGCTTTTTTTTATGAAATTTGGGAAAGACATCTTTTATTCATATGACATATGAGGAAAAGATGATAAAATACATACCATGAGTAAAATCAGTTTATTCGATTCTCAGTAAAAATGAAGAGATGATAGAAAAACTGTAACAATATTATCTAGGCATTAAGGAGGAAATAACGGTTGAAAAAGCGAATACCTTTATTGGTTGGTCTAATTCTAGTCACCGTACTTTTAGCAGGGTGTACTGAATTTAATGAGCCAATTACTTCCGAGAGTGAAGGCTTTTGGAACTCATACATCGTTTATCCGCTATCATGGCTTATTATTAAAATTGCAGGCCTTATGGGCGGAAGCTATGGTTTGTCGATTATTGTCGTAACAATTCTGATTCGTCTAGTAATTCTACCATTGATGATTAAACAAACTAAGAGTTCTAAAGCAATGCAGGCAGTACAGCCTGAGATGCAAAAGCTACGTGAAAAATATAGTTCTAAAGATCAAAAGACACAACAAAAGCTTCAACAAGAAACCATGGAATTAATGCAAAAACATGGTGTAAACCCATTGGCGGGCTGTTTACCATTGTTAGTACAAATGCCGATTCTTATTGGATTCTATCATGCGATTTCAAGAACGCGAGAAATTGCTAATCATAACTTCTTATGGTTTGATCTTGGCGATGCCGATCCATATTATATCTTGCCAGTTGTAGCAGGTATTACAACGTTCATTCAACAGAAGATGATGATGGCTGGACAAGACTTTAGTGCGAATGAAATGATGGCAACGCAAATGAAAATGATGTTATGGTTAATGCCAATCATGATCGTTATTTTTGCTATTAATTTCCCAGCGGCTCTTTCTCTATATTGGGTAGTTGGTAACTTATTTATGATTGTACAAACTTATTTCATTAAAGGTCCAGATTTAAAAAAATCTAAAGAAACACAACCTGCGGGAGGAGCGAAAAAGTGAAAGAAATAACTGCTACAGGACAAACCGTCAATGAAGCAGTACATTCGGCTTTAGCTCAATTACAAACAACAGAGGATCGTGTAGAAATAGAGATTCTCGATGAAGGAAGGAAAGGGATCCTTGGTATATTCGGATCCCGTCCTGCAGTGATAAAAGCAACGATGAAAATGGATCCGATTGCAGAAGCGGAGAAATTTTTATTAGAGGTCAGTGAGAAAATGGGCGCGCCGGTTGAAATTGAAACTGTTAGAGACGGTAAAAATGTTGAATTTATTCTATCTGGTAATAAAATTGCTTTATTAATAGGTAAACGAGGTCAAACATTAAACTCTTTGCAGTATCTTACACAGCTTGTCGTCAACAGATATTCTGATCAATATTTTAATATTATATTAGATGCAGAAAACTATCGCCAAAGAAGAATTGATACGTTGGTGCAGCTTGCTGAAAGATTAGCAAGCCAGGCAATTAAAACTGGTAAAAAGGTCTCGCTTGAGCCTATGCCTTCCTATGAGAGAAAAGTGATCCACTCTGCTTTGTCTCATGATAAGAAAGTAGAAACGTATTCGGATGGCAATGATCCTCATCGACATATTGTCATTTCACCAGTTAAAAATTAATTTTTTATAGAGAGTGTCCAAGCGGACGCTCTTTTTTTATGGATAAACGCGCAATTACTTCAGAACTCTTTCGGAAGTTCCGAAAGAGCTTAGAAAACATTCGCAGCTTTTTTCACAAAGAATTGGTCAAAGAGGAAAATAATGAATTCAGCATTGTATGATTGTTATTCACATGTGGATAAGTTAAAATAGAGCATAATACCGACTTGGTTTCTGTGGATAATTTTTAGAAGGAAAAAATTTGTCTATACTGTTGATAACAGGTATTTTCCTTAGTTCGGGGATTTTTGACGAGGATGATCTTGCTTTTAATAATTGTTTGCATATGATATTCTGTTTTTTTGGGAAATAATTTTTTTCATAGATTGAAGGATGAGTAATTATAGATAAAAATGAAATGAGGTGAAGCCGCTTGGAACTTGATACAATAGCTGCTATATCTACTCCTATGGGTGAAGGCGCAATTGCAATTGTACGGCTAAGCGGACCTGAAGCTTTTGATATAGCGGATCATTTATTTAAAAGTGTGGGAGATAAACGTTTGAAAGAAGTCCCATCTCACACAATTCATTATGGCCATATTATTGATCCGAAGACTGACCAAGTTGCTGAAGAAGTAATGGTTTCGGTCATGAAGGGTCCAAAGACGTTTACAAAAGAAGATGTGATTGAGATTAACTGTCACGGTGGACTCGTTTCTGTCAATCGCGTCCTGCAATTGATGTTGACAAATGGTGCTCGCTTAGCTGAACCAGGTGAATTTACAAAGCGTGCTTTTTTAAATGGGCGCATTGATTTATCGCAGGCGGAGGCAGTGATGGATTTAATCCGAGCGAAAACGGATAAGGCAATGAATGTCGCCTTAGGTCAAATGGAAGGCAGATTGTCAAACTTAATTCAAAGGTTACGACAGGAAATTCTAGAAGTACTTGCCCATGTGGAAGTGAATATTGACTATCCCGAATATGATGATGTCGAGGAAATGACCCATCAATTACTATTAGAGAAGGCAAGCTTCGTTAAAAAGGAAATCGAGCAGTTACTACGTACATCCCAACAAGGGAAAATTTTACGTGAAGGTTTATCAACGGTAATCGTTGGACGCCCGAATGTTGGTAAATCTTCGTTATTAAATAGCCTAGTCCATGAGAATAAAGCGATCGTGACAGATATCCCAGGTACGACAAGAGATGTAATAGAAGAATATGTGAACGTAAGAGGCGTGCCATTAAAATTAGTAGATACAGCTGGTATTCGGGAAACAGAAGATATTGTTGAAAGAATAGGGGTAGAGAGATCACGACAAGTATTAAAAGAAGCGGATCTTATTTTACTCGTTGTGAACTATTCGGATGAGCTTACGGATGAGGATATGAATTTATTTAAAGCGGTCGAAGGCATGGATGTTATTGTCATCGTGAATAAAACTGATTTAGAACAAAAGATTGATATGGAAAAAGTGAGACAGCTTGCAGCTAATCAGAAGCTAGTGACAACCTCTTTATTAGAAGAACAAGGAATTAACGAGCTTGAAGAGGCGATTTCTGAATTATTCTTTACTGGCTCCATCGAAGCAGAAGATATGACATATGTCTCTAACTCAAGACATATTGCTCTTTTACACCAAGCCATAAATTCAATTAATGACGCAATAGAGGGTGTTGATCTGGGCACACCGATTGACATCGTACAAATAGATTTGACAAGAACATGGGAAATTCTAGGTGAGATTATTGGAGATAGTGTACAAGATAGTTTAATTGACCAGTTATTCTCTCAGTTCTGTCTTGGAAAATAAGAAAAAAAACCGTTGATATAAATATAAAAAAAGAAAAGGGAGGTAAAATGAAATGGCTTATGAAGCAGGTTCATATGACGTTATTGTTATCGGTGCCGGTCATGCAGGAGTTGAAGCAGGTCTTGCCTCAGCTCGAATTGGGGCAAAAACTTTAATGGTCACAATCAATCTTGATATGGTTGCCTTTATGCCATGTAACCCTTCAATTGGTGGACCGGCGAAAGGAATTGTCGTACGGGAAATTGACGCATTAGGCGGCGAAATGGGGAAAAATATTGATAAAACCTATATCCAAATGCGTATGCTTAATACAGGTAAAGGCCCCGCAGTAAGAGCATTAAGAGCACAAGCGGATAAATTTACGTATCAGCATGAAATGAAAAAAACATTGGAAAACCAAGAGAATTTAACATTATTACAAGGTATGGTGGAAAGTTTAATTGTTGAAGATGGTGAATGTAGAGGTATTATTACGCAAACGGGCGCAACTTATTATGCGAAATCTGTTGTTATTACTACCGGTACATTCCTCCGTGGAGAAATTATCTTAGGAGAATTAAAGTATTCAAGTGGACCGAATAATCAACAACCATCGATTAAGTTGTCCGAACATCTAGAGGCTTTAGGTTTTGATATGGTTCGTTTTAAAACGGGAACGCCACCGCGCGTAAATAGTCATTCAATTGATTATAGTAAAACAGAAATACAACCAGGTGATGATGTACCGAGAGCATTCTCATATGAAACGACTAAATATATTACAGAACAACTGCCATGTTGGTTAACATATACGAACGAAAAAACGCATACGCTCATCGACAATAACCTACATCGTTCTCCGATGTATTCTGGTATGATCAAAGGGACAGGTCCTCGTTATTGTCCGTCAATTGAGGATAAGGTGGTTCGTTTTAATGACAAACCAAGACATCAAATCTTCCTTGAACCAGAGGGGAGAAACACGCAAGAAGTTTATGTACAGGGGTTATCAACTAGTTTACCTGAAGATGTACAACAAGACATTTTGCGGACGATTCCAGGTTTAGAAAATGTGCAAATGATGAGAGCTGGTTATGCAATTGAATATGATTCCATTGTACCGACGCAATTATGGCCAACATTGGAAACGAAAAAAGTGAAAAACCTTTATACTGCCGGCCAGATAAATGGGACATCCGGTTATGAAGAAGCAGCCGGTCAAGGTCTAATGGCAGGGATGAATGCAGCGCTTCATTCACTTGGTAGAGAGCAAGTGATCTTAAGTCGCTCCGATGGCTATATCGGGGTACTAATTGATGATTTAGTAACAAAGGGGACGAACGAACCTTATCGTTTATTAACTTCTAGAGCGGAGTACCGTCTATTATTACGCCATGACAATGCGGATCTTCGTTTAACAGAAGTAGGTTATAAAGTAGGCATGATTAGTGAGGAACGTTATCAAAAATTCTTGTCTAAAAAACAGCAAATTGAAGAAGAAAAAATGCGTTTAAAGAAGATTATTTTAAAACCGAATGCTGAGGTTCAAGGTTTAATTCAATCCCTAGGTGGAAGTGAATTAAAAGATGGTATACGTGCAAGTGATTTATTAAAAAGACCAGAAATGTCTTACGCTCATATTGAACAGCTCGCTAAAGCAACGAGTGAGTTAGATGATGATGTAAAAGAACAAGTAGAAATACAGATTAAGTATGAGGGCTATATTGAAAAATCATTACAACAAGTAGACAGACTGAAAAAAATGGAAAACAAAAAAATTCCAGATCAAATCGATTATGATGATATCAATGGGCTTGCGTCTGAAGCACGCCAAAAATTGAAATCAGTGCGTCCTCTATCTTTAGCACAAGCATCTCGTATTTCTGGTGTAAACCCAGCAGATATTTCTATTCTACTCGTTTATTTAGAACAAGGAAGAATTGCGAAAGTGGCTAATGAATAAGAGAGGATTGAACGCATGAATACAGAACAATTTGTTCATTTGCTTGAGGAGAAGGGAATTTCCCTCTCCAAGCAGCAAATGGAACAGTATGAATTGTACTATTCGACGCTTGTTGAATGGAATGAAAAAATGAACCTAACGGCCATTACAGAAAAAGATGAAGTATATTTAAAGCATTTTTATGACAGCATCTCAGCTGCCTTTTATTACGATTTCAACCAGCCGTTAAAGGTATGTGATGTTGGAGCTGGAGCTGGTTTTCCAAGTATCCCTTTAAAAATTGCCTTTCCTCAAATACAAGTGACCATCGTTGATTCATTAAACAAACGGATTGGTTTTTTAAATCATTTAGCTGAAAAACTTGGATTAGATCATGTCGAATTTGTACATGATCGCGCGGAGACGTTTGGCAAAAACAAAAAATACCGCGAAAGCTTTGATCTTGTCACAGCTAGGGCGGTAGCAAGATTGTCAGTACTGAGTGAATTATGCTTGCCCTTAGTCAAAGTCGGTGGTACCTTTTTAGCTATGAAAGGTGCAGGGGCTGAACAAGAACTAGATAAAGCAAACAAAGCGATAACAACCTTTGGTGGTAAACTGATAGATTCACACACTTTCACATTACCAGAAGAAGAAAGTGAAAGAAACATTCTAGTAATTAAGAAAGAAAAATCTACCCCTAATAAATATCCAAGAAAGCCGGGAACGCCTAATAAATCACCGATTGAATCGTGAATTTGAGCGTATATGGTTTTTTATATCACTATAAATTGATAGACAATCGCAGGAATTGTCTACTTTGTAGAGAATAGGTTATAGGGAGTTTCGTAAAGGTGGTGCAGGGTGATGAAGCATTCTTTCTCACGCCTTTTTGGCCTAGGCGAAAAGGAAAAAACAAATGAAGACAAGCTAGACGAACAAGCAGATATAGAAATGGAAGAGGCAGAGACAGAGACATTAGCAAGCCAGGAAGAGGTAAAGAAGATCCCTATCGATCAAATCGTTCCTAACCGTTTTCAGCCTCGGACAATATTTGATGATGAGAAAATAGAAGAGCTTTCTCGTACAATTCATATTCACGGTATTATTCAGCCAATTGTCGTTAGAGAATACGGTGACAATCAATTTGAAATTATTGCAGGTGAGCGTCGCTGGCGTGCAATGAATAAATTGGGTTGGGAAGAAGTTCCCGCCATTGTCAAGAATATGAGTGATACAGAAACGGCCTCAATTGCGCTTATTGAAAACTTGCAGCGTGAAGAGCTTTCGCCTATTGAAGAAGCCGTTGCTTATGGAAAGCTACTAGAGTTACATAACTTAACACAGGAAGCATTGGCACAACGTCTAGGAAAAGGGCAATCAACAGTAGCCAATAAATTAAGGTTGTTGAAATTACCAGAAGAAGTACAAGAAGCCCTTTTAAGAAAAGAAATAACAGAACGACATGCAAGGGCACTTATTCCTTTAAAAAGCCACGAGAAGCAAGTTAGCTTATTAGCTGAAGTTGTTGAAAAACAGCTAAATGTAAAGCAAACAGAGGACCGAGTGGTAAAGCTATTAGAAAAAGATCAACCAAAGGCAAAACCAAGAAGAAAAGCATTTAGTAAAGATATGCGTATTGCTGTCAACACGATTCGCCAATCGCTTTCAATGGTTTCTGATAGTGGCATAAACTTAGATTCACAAGAAGAAGAATTTGATGAATTCTATCAAATAACAATCAAAATTCCAAAAAAGAAAAAATAAATGACCTAGCCAATCTCAAATCAACTTTTGCGAGATATGGCTCTTTTTTTATCCAGAAAATAGCATCTGGAAGATTTTCTTATTTTTCTTAAAATAATTATTCTTCCCCTCACGTTCATGATAAAATAGATTCGTGCGTTCGAAAAAAGTGAATGCGTACTAAAACAATGATGTCTTTAATAGGGGTTTTTAATAGATTACATACGTAGAAAAACAAACATGTGAAGAAAGCAGGTGAGTTCAGGTGGGGAAAACGATTGCTTTAGCTAACCAAAAGGGTGGCGTAGGAAAAACAACAACAGCAGTGAACTTAGGTGCATGTCTAGCTTCTATGGGCAAAAAGGTGTTGCTTGTAGATATAGACCCACAAGGTAATGCAACGAGCGGTATTGGTATTGAGAAGGCAGAAGTGGATTACTGCATTTATGATGTATTAGTGGACGATTTAGAAGCAAGTAAAGCCATCAAACCAACAATTGTAGAGAAACTGCATATAATACCTGCTACGATTCAACTAGCAGGAGCGGAAATTGAACTTGTACCAACAATATCAAGAGAAGTTCGGTTAAAGAGAGCTTTAGAAGACGTGAAGGAAAACTATGATTATATTATTATCGATTGTCCTCCATCACTAGGATTACTAACGCTGAATTCTTTAACAGCATCTGACGCCGTATTAATTCCTGTACAATGTGAATATTATGCGCTTGAAGGATTAAGTCAACTGTTAAATACGGTGAGACTTGTGCAAAAACATTTAAATCAAGATCTTCGTATTGAGGGCGTTTTGTTAACAATGTTGGATGCAAGAACGAATTTAGGAATTCAAGTCATTGAAGAAGTGAAAAAGTACTTTCAAGATAAAGTGTATCGCACGGTGATTCCTAGAAATGTACGCTTAAGTGAAGCACCAAGTCATGGGGAGCCAATTATCACATACGATCCAAAGTCTCGCGGAGCAGAAGTATACTTAGACTTAGCAAAGGAAGTGTTAACAAATGGCTAAGGGGTTAGGTAAAGGGCTTAATGCCTTCTTTACGAATGTGGACAAAGAAAGTGAAGAAATAATTGAAGAAATAAAACTTAAGGAAATACGTCCTAATCCGTATCAACCGCGAAAAATCTTCACAAAAGAGAGTATAGAAGAGCTAAAACAATCGATTCTCACACACGGAATCCTCCAACCAATTATTGTTCGTAAAAGTATTAAAGGTTATGAAATTGTTGTTGGTGAAAGAAGGTATCGGGCAGCAAAAGAGGCAAATATGCAGACGATGCCAGTCATTATTCGCGATCTATCAGAACAACAAATGATGGAATTAGCTATATTAGAAAACCTTCAAAGGGAAGATTTAACGCCGATTGAAGAAGGCGCAGCTTATCAATTATTAATTGAAAAACTAAAAATCACACAAGAGGAATTGGCTAAGAGATTAGGAAAAAGCCGACCGCATATTGCTAATCATATTCGCTTGCTTTCACTGCCAGCTAAAGTACAAGAGATGATTGCTGATGGAAAATTAACGATGGGTCATGGTAGGACGCTGTTAGGGTTAAAGAAAAAATCCCTTATGGATACGGTAGTAGAAAAAGTGTTAAAAGACTCTTTAAATGTAAGGCAGTTAGAACAATGGATCGGGCAATTAAACGAAAAAGTTCCACGTGAAACAAAGAAGAAGGAAAATAAAGATGTGTTTATTCAATCACATGAATCTTCGCTTAGAGAAAGGTTCGGCACGAACGTTCATATTAAAAAAGGAAAAAAGAAAGGGAAAATAGAAATCGAATTCTTTTCTAACGACGATTTGGAGCGAATACTGGATCTTTTAGATCAGCAAAAAGAATCCATCTAGCCGCTTAGTCGTTTGCTAGATAGACATCATGAAAAGATAGAAAGTATATTTGGGTAGCTCTAATGTTTTTATTAGGTACAGTAGTCAATTCACTATTAATTATTGTCGGTACATTAATCGGTAAGTTCCTTAATCGTATCCCTGAAAAAATGAAAGATACAGTGATGCAAGCTATTGGCTTGGCAGTAATGGTACTTGGTTTACAGATGGGGCTTAAGAGTGAAAACTTCTTAGTGGTCATTCTTAGCCTCGTTTTTGGGGCGATGCTTGGAGAATGGTTAAAATTAGAAGATAGACTCAATCAAGTCGGTATTCTATTAGAAAATAAAATTGGATCCAATCATCAAGGTAGCATCTCTCAGGGATTTGTCACAGCAACATTAATTTTTGTTATTGGTGCAATGGGTGTCATCGGTGCGTTAGATAGTGGGATCCGTGGAGATCATTCGGTCTTATATACAAAATCAATTATAGATGGCTTCACGGCTCTAATCTTAACGACCACTTTAGGTATCGGTGTCATATTCTCAGCCATCCCAGTCTTTATCTATCAAGGATTGATTGCGTTATTTGCGACACAAATTGATAAATGGATTCCCCAAGCGTGGATGGACAGCTTTATTCTAGAAATGACAGCTACAGGCGGCTTAATGATTTTTGCTATCGGCTTAAACTTAATGGGCTTAACAAAAATCAGGGTAGCAAATCTCTTACCGGGTATTTTTGTCACCGCCCTTGTCGTTTCTTTCTATTACTTCTTTTAATTTAGGTAACGAACAATCCTTGATAGGCATGGATTGTTCGTTTTTTCTTTGGTTTCAAGTCTTCATACAGGGGGTGAATGAGATATTCGAGAGATTCATGGGCAAAAGCAGTTAGACTACACAACCTGCTTCCTTTCTTCATCATGGTTTAATGCATTTCAGCCTCATCAAATCAGATTTCCAAAATGTCTTTATTTATGTCGATTCCAAAGAAAATACGCGGCGATTTGCGTCTGGAAAAACGAAAATCGTCACGTATCGGTAGCTCGTATTTATTGTCAGTCGGAAACTCTTGTGTCACATTATAAAGTCTGTTCTTTACCCCAGTCGATAGGGATAAATTTTGCTTTTTCCATCATCGTTACTTCGTGGATGCCATTGGCAATGGTTTTGGCCATATTCATGACTAAGCTCAGTCTTGTATTTTGTAATACCATAAACTCCATAAACCCGCTCACATTGACGATGCCAGCGATATGTATATCACCAACTTCAGGTAAATCCTTATTTACTCCAGCACCTGGTTTAACAGGACCATCAGCAATTTGAATAATCCCCACACTTTTTACACGCCCTAAGCAGGCATCAATGCCGATAATAAAAGCATTAGGAAATTGTTCTTCAATATATGACAGTTTTTCAGATAGATTTACTGCATGAATAGGGTCTTCTAATGTGCCGAATACATGAAGGTTAGGAATAGATCGTTCTTTTAATAAGGTTCCAACTAATGGACCGAGCGAATCACCGGTAGAGCGGTCCGTACCGATACAAATAAGGACGAATGGTCTTTCTTGTATATTACTCGGGAGAAACTGCTTGATTTCATGAGCAAGTTTATTAGTAGCACTTTGTTCATCGTGTGGAATCCGAGAGGTTAATTTAGGTTTCTTATCAAAAATACGTGGATAAAAATTCATCAAGCGTCACTCCTTCAATGTCACTCTATAGAAAAGAGCGCTTTACTTTCTTTTTAGCGATTGAATTGAATAGTAGTAATAGTATACGGAATATTCACGCATTCTATACGTGATTAGGACACGAAATATATTTTCCTCTGATGTTTATTGGAAATATATTAGTAGGACAAGGTATAATAGTGAAATAGAAGTGAAGAAAAGGGTGATGAAATTGGAAGAAAAACAATTTGATCTTAATAATATTGTTGAGATGAAAAAGGCTCACCCATGTGGAGCAAATCGATGGAAAATTATACGTATGGGCGCGGATATTCGCATTAAATGTGAAGGTTGCGGTCATAGTGTAATGATTCCAAGAAGAGAATTTACAAGAAAACTAAAAAAAGTATTGGCGTAATCAATGGTAAAGGTTATCTTTACCATTTTTTCCGATAAGAAAATGTGATTTTTTCAATGAGTTTTCATGTCTAGCTCCAGGTGCCATCCGGCTCTATGGTCTAGGCCAATCCGTCAAACAGGTTAAAGAACAACCTTTGCACCGGCTCATCTTATCTTATGCTTGTAGCTGATAGACGGGCGCCTTGCGCTTTTCTTAAAACGCACAGTGAACTTGCTTATTTTTATACAAATCTCTATAATTGTTAAAGGCTTGTATAAAAATCGATTAATAATTTTTCTTAGATAGATTAAATGATTAGGAGTGACCTAAATGGCATTAACAGCTGGAATTGTCGGTTTGCCGAACGTTGGTAAATCCACCTTATTTAATGCAATAACTCAAGCGGGTGCTGAATCAGCGAACTACCCGTTTTGTACGATAGATCCTAATGTCGGTATTGTTGAAGTACCGGATGAAAGATTAGCGAAGTTAACCGAACTTGTTCAACCAAAGAAAACGGTACCTACCGCTTTTGAATTTACAGACATTGCTGGAATTGTTAAAGGGGCAAGTAAAGGTGAAGGACTTGGTAATAAGTTTCTTTCACATATCCGTGAAGTTGACGCGATTTGCCAAGTGGTTCGTTGTTTTGCTGACGATAATATTACCCACGTATCAGGAAAAGTGAATCCGATTGATGATATCGAAACAATCAACTTGGAACTGATTTTAGCTGACTTAGAATCCGTTGAAAAACGCATTGTACGTGTAAGTAAGCTTGCGAAACAAAAAGATAAGGAATCTGTTTTTGAATTAGAAATCCTTGAAAAATTAAAAGAAGCTTTCGAAGCAGATCAACCTGCAAGAACAGTAGAATTTACAGAAGAACAAATGAAATTGGTTAAAGGGTTACACTTACTAACGATTAAACCAATGCTTTATGTAGCGAATGTTGGTGAAGATGATGTGGCTGATCCTTCTACTAATGAATACGTTCAAAAAGTAAAAGAATTTGCATCCGCAGATAATGCAGAAGTGATTGTCATTTGTGCAAAAATCGAATCAGAAATTGCTGAGCTTGAAGGAGAAGAGAAGGAAATGTTCCTTGAAGAGCTTGGTATTGAAGAATCAGGTTTAGATCAATTGATTAAAGCATCGTACAGCTTACTTGGCTTAGCTACTTACTTTACAGCTGGCGTACAAGAAGTACGTGCTTGGACTTTCCGTAAAGGAATGAAAGCACCACAATGTGCCGGTGTCATCCATAGTGACTTCGAAAAAGGCTTCATACGTGCTGAAACAGTTTCCTACGACGACCTAGTCGTTGCTGGCAATATGAATGCAGCGAAAGAAGCTGGGAAAGTTCGCTTAGAAGGAAAAGAATACATCGTTCAAGACGGAGATGTTATGCACTTCCGATTTAACGTTTGATAAAATCCCCAATGAATTCTTGTAATAAAGGATTTATTGGGGTTTTTCTATAGAGTTACAGAGGCGTATCGTCATAATGCTTTAACCGCAAAAAATATTTCATCCTATTCGTTTTTTTCTTTTTATGTTTCGTCTCTCTGTTTTTCCTTTTGAGGCAATTGCATATTGATCAAACGTATGATATACTTTTACCTTGTGAGTAATGAATAATTGCTCCTTGCCCTCACACGGGCCGTTTAGACCAAAAGGAGGTGAAAGTGATGAAAAAGTACGAAGTTATGTACATCATCCGTCCAAACATTGAAGATGAGGCAAAGAAATCTGTAGTTGAGCGTTTCGACGCAATCCTTACTGATAACGGTGCTGAAATCAACGAGTCAAAAGACTGGGGTAAGCGTCGTTTAGCTTACGAAATCAATGATTTCCGTGATGGATACTACCAATTAGTAAACATTAATGCTGATTCTAAAGCAGTTGATGAGTTCACTCGTCTTGCAAAAATCAGTGAAGATATTATCAGATACATCGTTGTTAAAGACGAGAAATAATAAATATGCTTAATTTTATCGAAAGGAGTTGATTCTGATGATGAATCGTGTAGTTCTAGTGGGGCGTTTAACGAAAGACCCAGAATTACGTTATACACCGAATGGAGTAGCAGTGGCTACTTTTACTCTTGCTGTGAATCGTACATTTACGAATCAAAATGGAGACAGAGAAGCGGATTTCATTAATTGCGTTGTTTGGAGAAAGCCTGCTGAAAACGTAGCGAACTTCCTTAAAAAAGGAAGCCTAGCTGGTGTCGATGGACGCTTGCAAACACGTAATTACGAAGGACAAGATGGCAAACGTGTATATGTGACTGAAGTTCAGGCAGAAAGCGTACAGTTTCTTGAACCAAGAAATGCTGCAGGCTCACAAGGTGGCTCGAATCAATATGGTGGCCAGAGAGATGATTATTCTTATGGTGGCAACAATAATCAGAATCAACGACCATATGATAATAACCGCAGCAACCAAGGCCAAACTCGTGTAGATCAAGATCCATTCGCTAATAACGGTCAAATCGATATTTCCGATGACGATCTTCCGTTCTAAACCAATAAGGCTTTGAAAAAATAATAGGAAAAGGAGTGACAAAACATGGCTGGTGGACGCAGAGGAGGACGTGCGAAACGTCGTAAAGTTTGCTATTTTACTGCAAACGGAATCACTCACATCGATTATAAAGATGTAGATCTTCTAAAAAAATTCATCTCTGAACGTGGTAAAATTTTACCTCGTCGTGTAACAGGCACAAACGCTAAATACCAACGTAAATTAACGATTGCTATTAAGCGTTCTCGCCAAATGGCATTACTTCCATTCGTTTCAGGTGAATAATAAGTAAATGTTCGAACACAGTAGGCTTCGCGCCTACTGTGTTTTTTTAGGTTTAATTTAGTTTGAACACATGTTTCAAACGAGTCGGAAACCTGGCGAAGCGTAGAAATTTGATGGGATTCGGGTGGAAAAGAGTCAAAAAATGGGCGCGGGGTAGAAATTTGATAGGATTTAGGTGGAAACGCGTCAAAAAATGGGAGCAGGGTAGAAATTTGATAGGATTTAGGTAGAAGCGCGTCAAAAACCTGGCCAAGAGTAGAAATTTGATAGGATTCGGTCAGAAACGTGTCAAAAAATGGGCGCAGGGTAGAAGAATGGTAGGATTCGGTCGGAAACGCGTCAAAAACCTGGGCAAAGGTAGAAATTTGATAGGAATCAGGAGGAAACGCGTCAAGAAATGGGAGCAGGGTAAAAATTTGATAGGATTCGGTCGGAAGCGAGTCAAAAAATGGGAGAAGAGTAGAAATATGATAGGATTCGGGAGGAAGTAAGTCAAAAACCTGGCCAAGAGTAGAAATATGATAGGATTCAGGAGGAAGTGAGTCAAAAACATGACCAAGAGCAGAAATTTGATAGGATTCAGGTGGAAACGCGTCAAAAACCTGACCAAGGTTAAAAATTTGATAGGATTCGGTCAGAAACGTGTCAAAAATTGCCCCAAAGTAAAAAATCTGATTGGATTAGAGCGAAAACAATTGGAAGATAGCTGTGTAAACACAGTTAGCCCTCATTATTTGCAACGGTTAGAATCACACCCCCTTTTATTTCCGCTCCTTGTGCCCATATAGAGTCTCCTAAGAATCAATCCGATGGTCGACACTCCCTGAGTCGAGGTTATCCACACTCTAAATAATTAGAATATTTAAAAATATAACTTGCATTCTAAAAAGTTAGAACGTATTATTAATCTAGAACATACAATACAATTAGATAGGAGAGGTAAAAATGACATCTTTTGAATGGAAGTCCATGAATATTGATATACATCAACAAAAACTAATCTCTAATCCGTTGCGAATGAAAATTATCTTTTTACTGTCGGAACGCGCGCTCACAGCGAAGCAAGTAGCAGATGAGTTGGGGAAATCAGCAGGTAGTATCCATTACCATATTCAGCAACTTTATAAGGGTAACATTTTAGAGATTGAATCAACGAAGGAGTACAAAGGAATTATCGAAAAGTATTACCGAGCGAAGGCTAATCAATTTCATCTTAATCAAACAGGTGCGAATGTTGAGGATAAAGGAAAAAGTACAAGAGGAACAACTTTATCTTTAACCAAAGAAGAGCTGCAATTATTCCAAGATGAGGTAGATGAGCTGTTTTTGAAGTATTTTAAAAAGACGGTTAAGCCTGATGAACAGACAAAGAATCGTGATACTTATGAAGTGAATTGCTCGTTTAAGAAACTACCGAAAGAGGGGGAAAGTTAAATGCCATCATCAGCAGCCATAAAAAAGAATTTGGTGCTGTTTCTCTTAGCGAAAGTAGTGATTGTGTTTGGGTCATCTATCTATAGTTTCGCGATAGGATTATATGTTCTTGCGGTTACGGGTTCGGCCGTCAACTTTTCAATTACCCTCTTACTTACTATTCTACCTCGTATTATACTCGCTCCACTTGCTGGGACATTGAGCGACCGATGGAACCGTAAAAGAATCATTATTACAACCAATTTTGCTTGTGCCCTTTGGATTGCCGTTATTTGTGGTTTGTTTATTTTTGTCACACAAGACATTTGGCTACTTTATTTAGCGACATGCGTACTCAGTATCATCAATACCTTCTATTCTTCAGCAGTGATGTCCTCCATATACAATATGGTCGGTCCAGATTTCTTACAAAAAGCAATGTCTCTCAACCAAGCTGTGGCCTCCTTCTCAGTTATATTAGGGCCAATACTTGGAGGCATCCTTTTCGGACTATTACCTCTCTCAAGCTTCATGATGATCAACATATGTGGATTTTTCCTTTCCGGTATAGCCAGTCTTTTTATTAACTATTACTTATTTGTCGAAAAAACAGAAAAACAACAAGTAGGAACGATTCAGACCGAGTTGAGAGCAGGTCTATCCTATGTAAAAAAACAAACCTTGCTTCGCCAATTAATCTTTATGTCTGTATGGGTGAATTTTTGGTTTGCAGTTTTTCCCGTAGCACTACCTTATCTCGTTCTTACGATTCGCCAAATGCCAACTTATCAATTTGGTCTTATTGAGGGTAGCTTTGCTGTGGGCATGTTAGTCATGAGTACGATTCTCTCGTTAAAAGCAGAGATGAAAAATAAATCATTCAGTATTGGAATTGGTATGGTGTGCTTAGGAATATTGTTAATGTTAATAGGGATGCCACAACTGATAGAGATTTCTAATCAAGTGGTCTTCGTTTATTTAATAGGGATCGTGCTACTCCTAGCGGCAGCAATCATGATTATTAATATTCCAGTGATGGTACTCATTCAAAAAAGTACAAAAGATGAATATCGTGGTAGAGTGATGGCCATACTCGAAACAGGTGCGAGTGCAGCAACACCTTTAGGGTATATCCTATTTGGTTTATTTCTTGAATGGTGGCCGATATGGGTGATCATGCTCGTTTCAGGAGGCAGTATTATTTGTATGATTCTTTATCATACAAGAAATAAACAGTTTTTTAATCTATTAAAACAAACTGACCAAACCAAGGTCGTTTCAACCGAAGCATAAAAGGGAAAATCGTAATGAGAACCTTCTAGAATGATTGAACCTTCATTCTTGGAGGTTTTTTGCATGATTGCCTGTTTTCTTGATAGATAAGGATGATTTGGTTATGAAAGAATATATTTACACGAAATGAAGCATTCATTCAGTTGAATACCTATCCATGAGTGTATACAATAATAGATGCGGGCTTGTGCCCAATTTGAGAGGTGAATCTATTTGAAAAATGTACATAAACTTACTGAAGGGGCAGTTTTATTAGCTGCTTTTGCTGTGTTACTATTGATGTCCCTTTATTTGCCGATTATCGGAACAATTGTCACTTTCGGCTTACCGGTTCCTTTTATGTTATTTGCCGCTAAAAATAAGCGAAGTGATGCGGCTATCTTTTTTGTTGCGGCTATTTTGATTTCATTCATTGTTGGAACCATTACAGCCATTCCATTAACCCTTATCTTTGGCTTAACAGGGTTAGTGATTGGAGAGTTAATTAAGCTGAAGAAAGAACGGACAGCGATGTTGCTCGGTGGTTCTTTAGCGTTTTTAGCGATGTTTTTACTCGTTTTTGCTGGCATGAACGTGCTATTGAATATCAATTTTGTTGAGGAACTAAAAGTAGTTCTTGAGCAATCAATGGATATGACAAAAAACATGTTATCTACGATAGATAATAATGAAGCAGAACAAATTATCGAGCAGTTAGAAGCGACAATTACTGCATTAGAGACATTACTTCCAAGTCTCCTTGTGCTTTCTTCTGCAATGTATGTATTTATTATTCAGCTGATTGGTGTACCCATTGTCAGGAGATTTGGTATTGAAGTGAAAAAATGGCGCTCATTTGCCGATATCAGTTTCCCGAAAAGTATTTTATGGTATTATTTATTAACCATCCTTGCCCAATTTGTCATGAGACCAGAGGAAGGTTCTTTTACAACGATGGCCATTATGAATCTCCTTTTCGTTTTACAGCTAATTATGGTGATTCAAGGGCTCGCCTTTATCTTCTTCTATAGCAGATTAAAGAATTGGCCAAAGATTGTGCCCATTGCCATCCTCATATTTACCTTTTTAATGCCAATCTTCCTTTATATTGTGAGGATATTAGGTATAATTGATATAGGATTTGATTTAAGAAAACGATTAGATAATAGGGATGCATAACACTACTGTTTAGGAGTTGAAAACATGCCCTCGTATTTAGAAAAGAAAACGATGCGTTATTGCCTGTTTGCTTTAATTGGTGTAACCGTCGTTCTTCTAGCGATTATGGCGTTGTACAATTGGATATTGAGTCTCGTTGCGCTCCTCCTTTTCGGCATTCCTTTCTACCTATTATTTAAGTTTGATTATGAGCAGAGGAAGGAAACAGAGGAGTACATATCGACCTTATCTTACCGTGTGAAAAAGGTAGGGGAAGAAGCATTAATGGAGATGCCAATTGGAATTATGCTGATTAATGATGAGTATTATATCGATTGGACGAATCCTTATATGGCATCATGCTTTGGGGAAGATACATTGGTAGGGAGATCACTTTATGATGTGGCAGATGCCTTAATCCCTATCATTAAGAAAGAGATTGAATCAGAAACCATTACGCTAACAGATCGCAAATTTCGTGTGGTACATAAGCCTGATGAACGTCTGCTTTATTTCTTTGATGTAACAGAGCAAACACAGATTGAAAAATTATACGAAGATGAACGTACCGTTATTGCTATTATCTTTTTAGATAATTATGATGATTTAACACAAGGAATGGATGACCAGACAAGAAGTAGTTTGAATAATCTTGTCACCTCTATTCTGAATAAATGGGCCATGGAAAATGGCGTTTTCTTTAAGCGTGTATCTTCAGAGCGGTTTATCGCCGTCTTTAACGAAAGTATTTTGGACCAATTCGAGAAAAGTAAATTCACCATTCTTGATTTTGTCAGAGAAACGACGGCAAAACAAAATGTGCCACTCACATTAAGTATAGGTGTCGGAGCAGGGGTTTCCGATTTGCCAGAACTAGGTGTCTTAGCTCAGTCTAGTTTAGACCTTGCTCTCGGTAGAGGTGGTGACCAGGTAGCAATTAAACAGCCAAATGGTAAAGTGAAATTTTTCGGAGGGAAGACGAACCCCGTCGAGAAACGAACGAGGGTGCGGGCACGCGTTATTTCTCACGCTTTAAAGGAATTAGTCTCTGAAAGTGATAAAGTCATCGTCATGGGTCATAAACGACCGGATATGGACGCAATTGGTGCTGCCATTGGTATTCAGAAGGTAGCAGAGATGAACCATCGTGATGGCTATATTGTCGTTAATAAAGACGAATTTGATCAAAGCGTAAATCGTTTAATGGGTGAGATAGAGAAAAAAGAAGAGCTTTATGCGAAATTCATCACGCCAGATCAAGCGTTAGAGATGGCAACTGATGATACTTTACTTGTTGTTGTTGATACCCATAAGCCTTCTATGGTGATAGAAGAGCGATTGCTTGCTAAAATAGAAGATGTAGTTGTGATTGATCATCATCGTCGTGGCGAAGATTTTATTAAAAATCCGCTGCTCGTTTATATGGAGCCTTATGCCTCTTCGACAGCAGAATTAGTGACAGAATTGCTAGAATATCAACCGAAGAATCGTAAAATTGATATGCTTGAGGCGACTGCACTACTCGCTGGAATTATCGTTGATACGAAGAGCTTTACGTTAAGAACAGGCGCCAGAACCTTTGATGCAGCATCTTATTTAAGAGGACAAGGAGCGGATACAGTCCTTGTGCAACGATTCTTGAAAGAAGATGTCGACACGTATATTAAACGGGCGAAAATCATTGAAACGGTAGAATTTTACCGAAATGGCCTTGCCATTGCTAAAGGTGCTGAGGATGATATATACGACCAAGTGTTAATTGCACAAGCAGCCGATACATTACTGGCAATGGACGGTGTGACAGCTTCATTCGTCATTTCTTATCGTGCTGATGAAATGATTGGTGTGAGTGCTCGCTCATTAGGTGATATTAACGTACAGGTCATTATGGAGGCGCTAGAAGGGGGCGGCCATTTGACAAATGCTGCTACTCAATTAGATGATGTCTCAATCAATGATGTGGAAGGTAAATTAAAAGAAGCAATTGATGAGTATTTAGAAGGGAGAAAAGAAGAATGAAAGTCATTTTCTTAAAAGATGTTAAAGGAAAAGGGAAAAAAGGTGAAGTGAAGAACGTAGCAGACGGCTATGCACATAACTTTTTAATTAAACAAGGGCTCGCTGTAGAAGCAAATAACTCAAATGTGAGTTCATTGAATGCACAAAAAAAGAAAGAAGAAAAAGAAGCAGCAGCTGAGTTAGAAGAAGCGAAGCAATTAAAAGAAACATTGGAGAAGTTGACACTCGAATTTTCAACAAAAGCTGGAGAGGGCGGTCGTCTATTCGGTTCGATTACAAGCAAGCAAATTGCTGAAGAATTAAAGAAGGCGCATGATATTAAAATCGACAAGCGCAAAATCGAATTAAGTGACGCCATTCGTACTTTAGGATACACAAAAGTACCGGTTAAACTGCACACAGAAGTATCAGCTACGTTAAATGTACATGTAAAAGAAGCCAATTAAAGAATTTAACAACGCATCAAAAGAATTCATGGTAAAATAATTGAGTGAAAAAATGTGATCGGTGAAGGCTGATCACATTTTTGTCATCTAACGTGTTTAAAATGTGTCAGTATGAGGGGGTTCTATTTGTTTTGAGTGAATTATTTGCTGATCGTCTCCCTCCGCAAAACATAGAGGCTGAACAAGCTGTTCTAGGCGCAATCTTTCTGGAGCCTTCCTCGTTAACAATGGCTTCAGAACTATTAATTCCTGAAGATTTCTATAGAGCGGCTCATCAAAGAATCTTTAATGTCATGCTGAAACTAAATGACAAGGGAGAAGCCGTTGATTTAGTAACAGTAACAGAAGAATTAAACGCAGCCAAAATGTTAGAGGATACAGGCGGAGTAACTTATTTAAGTGAATTAGCTGCATCTGTTCCAACAGCAGCAAATATAGAATATTATGCTAAGATAGTTGAAGAAAAATCGATCTTACGTAGACTCATCCGTACGGCAACAGACATTGCCCAAGATGGATATACGAGAGAAGATGAAGTTGAATCACTACTTGGCGAAGCAGAAAAAAATATATTAGAAGTATCGCAACGTAAAAATGCAGGGGCTTTCCACAATATTAAAGATGTGCTTGTTCGTACGTATGATAATATCGAGGTCATGCATAACCGTAAAGGTGATATCACTGGAATAGCGACTGGGTTTGCTGAGCTTGATCATATGACAGCAGGCTTTCAACGCAATGATTTAATTATCGTTGGCGCTAGACCTTCCGTTGGTAAAACAGCTTTTGCCTTAAATATCGCGCAAAATGTTGCCGTAAAAACACAAGAAAATGTTGCGATATTTAGTTTGGAGATGGGTGCTGAACAGCTCGTTATGCGTATGCTTTGTGCGGAAGGAAATATCGATGCACAACGTCTCAGAACAGGTTCTTTAACCGATGATGATTGGGGCAAGCTGACGATGGCGATGGGGAGCCTATCGAATGCTGGCATTTTTATTGATGATACTCCTGGTGTTAGAATCACTGAAATTCGTTCAAAATGTCGCCGCTTGAAGCAGGAACATGGCTTAGGCATGATTCTCATTGACTATTTGCAGCTTATTTTGGGTAGCGGCCGTTCTGGTGAAAACCGTCAGCAGGAAGTCTCTGAGATCTCTCGTTCCCTAAAAGCACTTGCGAGGGAGCTGCAAGTACCTGTTATTGCCTTATCTCAGCTATCACGTGGCGTTGAGCAACGACAAGATAAACGTCCAATGATGTCTGATATACGTGAATCAGGAAGTATTGAGCAGGATGCTGATATCGTTGCCTTCTTATATCGTGATGATTATTATGACAAAGAGTCCGAAGACAAAAACATCATCGAAATCATCATCGCTAAACAACGTAACGGCCCGGTTGGTACCGTCCAGCTCGCCTTCGTCAAAGAATATAATAAATTCGTCAACCTAGAAAAAAGATTTGACGATTCATTTGCTCCGCCTGGGGCATAAAGAGGGAAACAGCATTTGGCTGGTTCCCTCTTTTTTAATGGAAGTCGCGGCAAATGGGTAAATATAAAAGGAGCGGTGAGATTGCACATGTTTTGAGATAGATATTGGTGAAAATGGTGAAGTGGAAGTGGTTTGGGGGAAAAATTATAAAGATAACGGGGCAGAAGTGAATTGCTCGTACATCAAAAGGAAAAAACACAAACATAGCCGAGCAAAAATAATCCCCCATATATTTAATAAAAATCAATGTCATATAAGATCAACAGTACAAAAACCACCTAACCGTCGTTTTATTTTCGTATTTTTACTAACGGAGTTCAAATAACTTAGAAGCAGTAAAAACAGGTGTCACCAAACCCTTGATGCAAGAATTACTCAATTGTTTCACGAACGTATTTTTCGTTATATGAATAAAATGTTCGTGTTTTATTGACTTTATCATAATAAAATTGTAGAATTAGTTTGTTTGATAAGGGAAAAAGAAACCTCGGAGGTGCATTCGTAATGTCATCAGTAGTTGTTGTAGGAACACAATGGGGAGACGAAGGTAAAGGGAAAATCACGGATTTTCTATCAGAAAATGCGGAAGTGATCGCAAGATATCAAGGCGGTAATAACGCTGGACATACAATTAAATTTAACGGTGAAACGTATAAATTGCATTTAATTCCATCAGGTATTTTTTATAGTGATAAAATTTGTGTCATTGGTAACGGAATGGTCGTTGATCCTAAAGCATTGGTACAAGAATTAGCTTACTTACATGAAAAAGGCGTGACAACAGATAATTTACGTATTAGTAACCGCGCCCATGTCATTTTACCTTACCACTTAAAATTAGATGAGGTAGAAGAGAACAGCAAAGGCGATAACAAAATTGGTACAACGAAAAAAGGAATCGGACCTGCTTATATGGATAAAGCCGCTCGTGTTGGAATCCGTATCGCAGATTTATTAGATAAAGAAGTATTTGAAGAGAAGCTTGCTCGTAACTTAGCAGATAAAAACCGTTTACTTGAAAGAATTTATGAAACAGAAGGCTTCAAAATCGAAGACATTCTGGACGAATATTATGAATACGGTCAACAAGTGAAGAAATATGTATGTGATACATCCGTTGTATTGAATGATTCACTTGATGATGGCCGTAGAGTATTATTTGAAGGTGCACAAGGGGTTATGCTTGATATTGATCAAGGAACATATCCATTCGTTACCTCTTCTAACCCAGTAGCGGGCGGTGTCGCAATCGGTTCTGGTGTTGGACCAACAAAAATTAAACATGTTGTTGGGGTTTCCAAAGCCTATACAACTCGTGTAGGAGATGGACCTTTCCCAACTGAATTAAATAATGAGATTGGTGATCAAATCCGCGAAGTTGGTCGTGAATATGGAACAACAACAGGTCGTCCTCGTCGTGTTGGTTGGTTTGATAGTGTCGTTGTTCGACATGCGCGTCGTGTGAGCGGAATTACAGATCTTTCACTTAATTCTATTGATGTTCTTACAGGCATTGATACTTTGAAAATCTGTACGGCTTATAGCTACAAAGGCGAAATCATTGAAGAATTCCCAGCGAGCTTAAAAGTCCTTGCTGATTGCGAACCAGTATATGAAGAGCTGCCAGGCTGGACAGAAGATATTACAGCTTGCAAATCTTTAGATGAGTTGCCAGCAAATGCACGTCACTACTTAGAGCGTGTCTCTCAATTAACAGGCATTCCATTGTCAGTATTCTCTGTTGGCCCTGACCGTACGCAAACAAATGTGGTCTTAAGCCCTTGGAGACAAAACTAAAAAAATAAGCTTTTTAAGATCGTATCTGTAGAGGGTACGGTCTTTTTTTCTATGTTCCATATGATATACCTTCTACATTGTATAGGTGTTTGTACAAGCCGACTTTATCTATTTTCATACATTAATATAAAACGATGTTGGAAGGAGATAAATTGATGGATAATCCATGTAACCAACAAGCATTAGGCGATTGTTCAACGGCTGAAGGGTTAAATACAATAGCGAACGCCGCTGCTGCGCATGCGGAAGGTTTTGAAACTGTTGCAAACGGGGAGGCTTCACATGCAGAAGGATCGCATACACTTGCGGCAGGGGATGCCTCACATGCAGAAGGCTATATGACGGAAACAACAGCTAGTGCCTCGCATGCAGAAGGAAGTCAAACACAAGCAATTGGTATAGCTGCGCATGCGGAGGGCTTTGCAACACAGGCAGTCGGAGATAGCGCCCATGCGGAGGGAGTGAACACCCTTGCATCTGGAGTAACAGCCCATGTGGAGGGGAATGGATCTCAAGCAACTGGGGATGTTTCTCACGCAGAAGGATACCAATCAACCGCACAAGGAATTGCTTCACATACAGAGGGGCAAGCAACACAAGCGATTGGACTTGGTGCGCATGCAGAAGGTTTTGAAACACAGGCAATCGGAAATGTTACTCATGCAGAAGGTTCACAAACAGAAGCCATTGGCATTGGTTCTCATACTGAAGGTTACCAAACAAGAACAATCGGTGCGACTTCTCACGCAGAAGGGGATGGAACGGTTGCTGCTGGAAACTCTGCTCATGCAGAAGGAGATCATTCAGAAGCAAGTGGCGCGTCATCTCACGCGGAAGGTTCATATACAGCAGCAAGTGGAGAGAATGCCCATGCCGAGGGTTCCCAAACAACAGCAAGTGGTGCGAATGCCCATGCAGAAGGTGTCGAGGTCACAGCAAGTGGAGATGGATCCCACGCAGAAGGTATATCGACAACAGCCAGTAACTCCGGAACCCATGCAGAAGGATATAATACAGAAGCAAGTGGATTAAATGCGCATGCTGAAGGTAACCAAACGACAGCTTCAGGGGAAAATTCCCACGCAGAGGGGCAGATGACAATGGCTAATAGTATATGCACACATGCTGAGGGGTATCAAACAGAAGCTAATACCCCATACTCACACGCAGAAGGATATCAATCAAAAACATATGGATGGTATTCCCACGCTGAGGGGTATCAAACAGAGACATATGGATGGTATTCGCATGCAGAAGGTGGTTTTTCAACTGCAAGTGCGAGTGGTTCGCATGCAGAAGGTATTTATACAACTGCAAGTGCTGCTTCAGCACATGCGGAAGGATCGAGAACAAATGCAACTGGCGAGGCATCTCATACAGAAGGGATTTTTAACACTGCTAGTGGTGAAGCGGCTCATGCAGAAGGCTATGAAACGTTAGCTAGCGGTAACTATTCCCATGCTCAAGGTCGGCAAACTGTAGCAAGTGGAATTTATTCTCATGCCGAAGGATTCTATACCTCCACGGAAGGTTTTGCTGCCTCACATATTATGGGTGTGTTTGGCAATGCAGAAGAAGCCAATTCATGGTTTATTGGTAATGGCACAGGGACTAATGCTAGAGCAATTGGCGCCAAATGGCTCGCCAGCAATGGAGAAATGTACATCGACGGTGCGTCCTACAACACAGGTGGAGCCGACTTCGCTGAAATGTTCGAATCCATCAATGGAGAAGAAATAGAAGTAGGCTACTTTGTTACCTTAGAGGGTGACAAAATCAAAAAGGCTACATCATTAGATAACTATATACTTGGGATTACTAGCGCGACTCCGAGCATCATTGGCAATAGTGCAGGCCTTAGCTGGCATGGGCGCTACCAATTGGATGAATGGGGAAGAAGAACGTATCATGAAGTGGAGATCCTTGAAAAGAAAGATAAAGAAGGAAACGTCATAATTCCTGCTTCAACAGAGACACAACCAATTATAAATCCAGAATGGGACACACAAAAGTCGTACATTCCAAGAGAAAAACGTCCAGAATGGGTACCAGTTGGACTAGTGGGCCAAATTCTTGTAAGAGATGATGGCACATGTGAAGTCGATGGGTATTGTCAGTCTAATGATGATGGAATTGCTACGAAGGCAACGGATGGGTTCCGCGTCATTAAACGGACAGGAGAGAACCAAGTATTAGTTTTGATCAAGCCGAATGATGATGAAAACCGAAAGTTAAAAAGAGACATAGCAGTGATAGAAGAGCTGCAAAAGCAAAGCGTTGTGACGATGCAGGAATATCGTACGCAAAAAGAAGAGAGTGACGTAAAGATGCAGGCTTTACAGCTGGAAAATGCAATAATTAGTCGTGAAATAAAAGATTTAAAAAATCAATTAGCTTCTCTTATGAGTAGATTGGATGGAAATGATCATCTTTAAAAATTTAAATAAACGACTGCACTATGAAGATGAAAGGTGGAGTCGTCACTTTTACATAGAGTGATGTTGAAAATAGTAGAATGGTTTAGAAAGCAAAAAATTAGGGCATTGAACACACTAAGGTGGTGGAAGAATTTGAAAATATTAAAAGGCATGTATTCATTGATTTTGTTTGTAGCAGGAGTCCTTCATTTCGTTCGGGAACGAAATTTTCGTAAGATAGTGCCGGAATCTTTACCGTTTAAAAAAGGGGTTGTCCTCATTACAGGTGTGCTGGAGGTCGCATTTGCGATGTTACTTTGGGCGAAAAGAGGTCAAAGTCTAGTAGGTAAGCTGCTTTCATTCTTCATGGTGCTTGTTCTCCCAGCGAATATCAACATGGCAGTAAAAAATAATACTTTCTATAAAGGTAAAAAGATTCATCCGTTATTTTTATGGATGCGTTTACCACTACAAATCCCACTTATTTTAGGGGCAATTAAACTCACACATCCATCTACTGAAAAAAAGACTAAATGACCCATGTTATTTAGTTTTTTTCTTTTTTATAAGACAAGTTATGAGAGGATTTTAACTAGAAAAAGTTTTTCTGAAAAAATTTTAAAAAAAGGAGTGTACAAAGCTATCACCCTATGATAATATAAAAAGCGTCGTCAAGAAAAGAAAACGCTTCAAATTAAAAAGCGAGCCATTAGCTCAGTTGGTAGAGCATCTGACTTTTAATCAGAGGGTCGAAGGTTCGAGTCCTTCATGGCTCACCATTTTATATTCGTATGGCCCCTTGGTCAAGCGGTTAAGACACCGCCCTTTCACGGCGGTAACACGGGTTCGAATCCCGTAGGGGTCATCTTTTTTAATAGTAGTAATCATAGGATGCAAGCGCTCATTCTTTCATTGATTACGAATTTTATATAGATTTGGTCCGGTAGTTCAGTTGGTTAGAATGCCTGCCTGTCACGCAGGAGGTCGCGGGTTCGAGTCCCGTCCGGACCGCCATGATTCACTTGTATAGTGATCATGAAAATTGGATAAGCTGTTTTTATGGCTCAGTAGCTCAGTCGGTAGAGCAAAGGACTGAAAATCCTTGTGTCGGCGGTTCGATTCCGTCCTGAGCCATCAAAAAGGGAGTATGAATTTAATTCGTGCTCTCTTTTTTTATGTTTTTCTCCTTCCTCTATTACAATCATATGACAAAATTCCCCCTTTTCTATGTAGTTTTTTCCTATATTACGTCAAACTATGTCACCATAAATACAGTTTATTTACATTACCGAGACATCAAACTCGTAAAAATGACGATATGGTACATTAGTTAGGTGCAATAGTGATTAGTCTGATAGCACTAATAAGAACCAGAAGGTGTAAAGTAGTATAGGGGGAAGAACCATGAAGCAATGGAAGCAAAGACTGACTACATATACAGAACATACATCTAAGCGTGTTACACATAAATGGAAGAAAGCGGCCGCAATCGTTATGATTGGTGGTTGTTTAGCGTGGAGTGGATCCACATCAGTATTAGCAGAAGCAGAAGAGTCGGATTTGTATTATGTATATATAGGTGATCAATATGTGGGGACAGTTGATAATCCCCAAGTGATTGAAAATATAGTAGAGGATGAACTTGAAAACCAAGGGAAGTCCTATGAGGGCATACAAAAGGCGTTAGACCATGAGATCTCCTATCTACCTGAAGATGAAGGGAAAGCCTTTAATGAAGCAAGCGACAAAGAGTTAACGTCAGAAAACGGGCTGAGAGGGATCTCTATTAAAGCAGATGCTGTCGCGCTAGAAATTGATGGTGAAACAGTTGCTTATGTAAAGAACCAAGAAGAAGCGAATGAAGTGCTTCAGCAACTACAGTTACAGTACATTTCTGAAAAAGACTATAAAGAGTTAAAAGAGCGCTCAGAAGAAGAAGAGCCACTACCAGAATTAGCAATTGGTGATACCCGCCTGTTGAATGCGAAATTTTCCGAGGAAATAGAATGGAAGAAAGAAAAAGTAGATCCGAACAAGGTGCAGTCTGTTGATGAGGTCATCAATTTCTTAAATAAAGGAACAGTAGAACAAGAGAAATATAGAGTTGAAGAAGGCGACTCTATTAGTACGATTGCTGACGAATTTCATTTATCTACAGAAGAACTTGAAGACCTGAATGATATAGGTCAAGAAGATGTATTAAAGGTTGGTCAAGAACTTGTTGTTGAAACAATCGAACCGTACGTTGATGTGATTACGAATAGATCAGAATATATAGAAGAAGACATTCCCTTTAACACAAAAGTAATAGAAGATGATGATATGTTGAAAGGGGAAGAGAAAGTAAAGCAAGAAGGGAAAAAAGGAAAACGTAACGTGTTATACCATTTGAAAGAATCAAATGGTGAAGAAGTCGATAAAAGTGAACTAAAAGAGGAAATCATTGATGAGCCTGTAGAGGAAATCATTATTAAAGGAACAAAAAATCCAGATGTTGGCGATGGTGACTTTGCTTGGCCAGCAGTTGGTGGATATGTGTCAAGCGAGCTTGGTCATCGTTGGGGGAAGCTCCACAAAGGGATCGATATTGCCAGACCAAGTGATCGAACCATTAAAGCAGCCGATAATGGAAAGGTCATTTCAGCTGGCTTTAGTAGCAGTTATGGCTATAAAGTAGAAATAGACCATCAAAATGGCTACCGTACCTTGTATGCTCATTTAGATTCTCTCTCAGTGAGTGCAGGAGAGACAGTTACGAAAGGTTCTAAGTTAGGTGTGATGGGCTCTACTGGTAATTCAACAGGTGTTCACCTTCATTTTGAACTATACAAAGATGGTCAGTTGAAAAACCCATTAGACTATATTAGTCAATGATCAAAAAAGCGCTGGGACATGAGTGTTTTAGCTAACATTAAGCACGAATAACTCTGTTTCATAAACAGAAGTTATCGTGCTTTTTTGTGTGTATGGCAAGGTTCCATCTAAGGACGCTCGCAAAACAAAAAGCCCCTTCTATCTTGCTTTTCCATAACTTGTACATATATGATACATTACAAATGATGCGTACTTGTATGTAACGTGATAAAGTAGAGTAGGATACATGCTGACGAAATTTTACAAAATGCTTTTACAAGCCCAATAAGCTTAGATATGATAATCTTGAAAAAGATACATGATTGTGACGATAGTAGATAATAATTGGATAAAGGAGAACAACGATGGATAAGAAAATTCTTGTAGTAGATGATGAAAAACCAATTGCAGATATATTACAGTTTAACTTAAATAAAGAAGGCTTCGATGTAACTTGTGTATATGACGGTGTCTCCGCATTGGAAAAAGTAGAAGAAGTAAAGCCTGATATGATTCTATTAGATATTATGCTTCCACAGAAAGACGGCATTGAGGTTTGCCGAGAAGTAAGAAAGAAATATGATATGCCGATTATTATGCTCACAGCAAAGGACTCTGAAATTGATAAAGTATTAGGGCTAGAGCTAGGAGCAGATGACTATGTAACAAAACCATTTAGCACAAGGGAATTAATTGCCAGAGTAAAAGCCAATCTTCGTCGTCATCAACAAATTGCATCAAAAGTGGATGAAGAAGATGAAAGTAATGAAATTGAGGTCGGCTCCCTCACGATTCACCCGGACGCATACATCGTGTCTAAACGCGGTGAAACGATCGAACTAACACATAGAGAATTCGAATTACTTCATTATTTAGCGAAGCATATTGGACAAGTAATGACGCGTGAACATTTACTTCAAACTGTTTGGGGCTACGATTATTACGGAGATGTTAGAACAGTTGACGTAACCGTTAGACGTTTGCGTGAAAAAATCGAAGACAATCCAAGTCATCCGACATGGATCGTTACAAGAAGAGGTGTCGGATACTACTTGCGAAATCCAGAACAGGAGTAAGTAGAACATGAACAAGGTAGGATTTTTTCGATCAATTCATCTGAAGTTCGTCATTATATATGTGTTGCTCATCCTCATTGCCATGCAAATTGTCAGTGCTTATTTCGTCAGGCAATTAGAGGATACGTTAAACGCTAACTTTAAAACAACGATTGAAAATCAGATGAAGCTGCTATCTTATTATTTAGAAGAACAATTTGTGAAAGAACGAGTGCCAGAAGACGGTGATGCCACATTGGAGGTGGACCTGCGCAGACTATTGCAGGACTACAACACTGATGATATTAGTGAAGTCGCCGTTATTGAGGGCACGTCTATGAGAGTGCTAGGGACATCAAATGTTTCTGATCAATCAAAGGTTGGTCAGAAGATGTCTAATGCGCTTATTCGTACGTCAATTAAAAATGGTCAACCGAATGAACAGGATAGTGTTATTAATGGCAAGCGAGTATGGATCTACATTAAACCAATTATTATTGATAATGACGTAAAAGGTGTGATTTATGTCACGTCTAAAATTGAGAATGTCTATACACAGATGAGGGAGATTATCAAAATCTTCTCAACAGGTACAGCAATTGCTCTTATTTTAACGGCTGTGCTCAGTGTGTTACTTGCGCAAACCATTACAAGACCTATCACCGATATGAGAAAACAAGCGTTAGCAATGGCAAAAGGAAATTATTCTAGAAAAGTAAAAATCTATGGCCAAGATGAAATTGGTCAATTAGCTATGACCTTTAATAGTTTGACTAGAAAGCTGCAGGAAGCACAAGCTACCACTGAAGGGGAAAGAAGGAAACTATCATCTGTCCTCACCTTTATGACAGATGGTGTTATTGCCACTGACCGCAAAGGGCGTGTCATTCTCATCAACGAACCTGCTGCAGAAATGTTGCATGTTTCACGTGAAACAGTCTTATCTAATTCAATTGTTTCATTATTAGGGTTGGAAGAAGACTACACATTTGAAGAGCTACTTGAAGAAAGAGAATCGGTTATCTTAGATTATAGTGATGAAAAGAGCAATCTTATTTTAAGGGCCAATTTTTCAGTTATTCAAAAGGAAACAGGCTTTATTAATGGACTTATAACCGTATTACATGATATTACCGAGCAAGAAAAAATTGAAGAAGAGCGCCGCGAATTTGTGGCTAACGTTTCACATGAGTTAAGAACACCACTAACGACTATGCGCAGTTATTTAGAAGCATTAACAGATGGTGCGTGGCAGGATAAGGAGATTGCTCCGAATTTCCTTGATGTCACTCAAAATGAGACGGAGCGCATGATTCGATTGGTCAATGATTTATTGCAGCTATCGAAAATGGATAGTAGCGACTATCAATTAAATAAAGAGTGGGTTGATTTTACACAATTCTATAACCGAATTATCGATCGCTTTGAGTTCACGAAACAACAAAATGTCACTTTCGAACGTAGGGTGCCAACAACAGCTGATTTTGTTGAGATTGATACAGATAAACTAACTCAGGTACTTGATAATATCATCTCCAATGCGATGAAATACTCACCTGAAGGAGGAAAGATTACCTTCAGTATTGAAGAACAAGAGGGGTATTTAATCATAAGCGTAGCTGATGAAGGCATGGGTATACCAAAAGAAAATGTATCAAAAATCTTTAATCGTTTTTATCGTGTAGATAAAGCAAGAACAAGAAAATTAGGAGGAACGGGATTAGGACTAGCGATTGCCAAGGAAATGGTAGAAGCGCACGGTGGTGAAATTTGGGCGGAAAGTATTGAAGGAAAAGGGACAACGATCTCCTTTAGCTTGCCGTATATCCGTTCCGAAGAGGATGATTGGGAATGACCTATGAGAAGATAAAGAATATCCTATTAATTATCTTAGTAGGTTGTAGTATCTTATTGACGTTTAATTTATGGACGTATCGACCTAATTTAACGCCTGTCGAGAACCCAGGACAAGCGATTGAACCGATAGGAGATGACAAGGAGTATAGCGAAGTCATTAGACCTAGTCAGCTTATTCATTTCTACGATGATAAGAAAATTGGAACAACCTTATCTGCGGAAATCGACCAAATCACTAATGATATGAACAAATGGGAACTATTAAATCTAGCTAATGTCTCCAACGATATTGGTTCATTACATGAATGGATAGAAGAGTCAGGACATTCTATACTGGTCTACCCAGATGACGTTTCACTTAATGCTTTTCGCGAAGTCATGCCCAATATTGATAAGAACGCTACCGATTTTTCATTTGACACAATGATGATTGACACGACTTCTATAGAGGATGATATCGGTTTAGCCTATTTTATATCGAGAGATCAAGGTACGGTCTACCGTGGAGAAGTGCAAGGTCCATCGATGGCTGATTTCCGTACGAAGTATTACGAGACTGCCAGTGAAGATGAAGATTTCTATTCGCTTCTTAGTTATAAGGGCCAGAATGATCGCGTGATTTATGTACCGAATGAGCATATTCCTGTATCGACACAACGCATCTATTTAATGGATAAAATCAAACCACGTACATTGATGGAGTCATTATTTAGTGATCCATCTGTTGTACAAGAGAGTACAACTCAACCATCCATGATTGAATATACCGATAGTACGAGTATTATGCGTGTCTATGAAGATCGCAATATGATTTCTTATAAAAACATCTCTTCTGTTGTTGGTGATGAGTTTGTTGGGATGAATCTACTGCGACGAAGCATTGATTTTATGAATGCACATAAGGGCTGGACAGGCAATTATCGTTACTTTGAAGAGGTACCAGAGAGTAATAAGGTTGTCTTCCGATTATTTCATAACCAACAAGGAATTCCCATCTTTAGTGATTATCATCGAGCGAAGATAGAAGTAGAGCTTGGCGATACAGACATTAATGAATATACGCGTAGCAACTTCGCACTCGGAACGATTGTGAGTGGTGGGGAGGAAAGCCGTTTACTATCCGGTAAGGAAGTCATCGAAGAGATTGAGCAGCTGCCTAATTTTGAGCGTAACTTGCTGCAAGATGTAACGGTGGCTTACGAGATGAAGGTAGAAAAGAATGTGGCTACAACTAATTCGGAAATCATCAATTTGCAGCCAGCTTGGTATTATCGTTATAATAATGAGTGGAAGAAGTTTACCAAGGATGAGTTTATACCAAATTGAGGCAGGAGGGGAAAGTAGATGGATTGGAGCAAAATAAAAACCATTTTTATACTGACCTTTCTTGTGCTCAATGTCTATTTATTGTATGAGTACTTTACTGTCGTCCAAGCAAAAGAACAAGAAACGGAATTTCCTTTATCAAGCACGTTAGAAGAAAAATTAAAGGATGATGACATTTCGTACGACGCAAATATTTTTACGACAGAAGAAGTCAGTGGCCAGTTGTTACGGGCAACTCCTAAAGAGTTTGAAAAAGATGAATTGAAGAGCCTGAATGGAGAAGACATTAAGGTTGATGGCGGTGTCGAGTATATATTTGATGTCAATAAGCCATTGATGAAAGTAAGTGAAGACTTTGATCCAAAGGAATTAGAGTCCTTTATTCAGAGTCAAGTCTTATACGGTAATGAGTATCGTTTTTGGGAGAAGAAAGGCAATACCATTACGTATTATCAAACATACCAAGAGAAAATCATCTACCAAAATAAAAATGCTGAATTAACCTTCTTCTTAAATGAAAATAATGAAATTGTCTCTTATACACAAACATACTTGGAAGCAATTGAACCAATTGAGGATGATCAAAAATTGATCAAGCCGCCATCTGAAGCATTATCTTCTCTATACAATAGTGGTAAGATTCCTTCTGGCAGTAAAGTATCAGAACCAGAGCTTGGGCTTCATACGTATGTCGATATGAGTAATCTTCAAGTATTAACACCAGCTTGGCGCTTCGTCATTGATGGTGAATACAGTCTATATGTACACGGATTCGAGCTAAATGTACTCGAACTAAATAAAAATGAGAATAAAACAATGGAGTGAGAGAAACCTATGTCTTTTCAATTTAGCGTTCTCGCGAGCGGCAGTACGGGGAATGCCATTTTTGTAGAGACCAACACCCACTCCTTTTTAGTGGATGCTGGCCTCAGTGGCAAGCAAATGGAAGCATTATTTAAAGAAATTGATCGTGATATGAGTCGTTTAGACGGGATACTTGTGACACACGAGCATAGTGACCATATTAAAGGTGTCGGTATTGTTGCAAGGAAATATGGGCTCCCGATCTATGCCAATGAAAAAACATGGCAGGCGATGTCTCCGTTAATTGGACAAGTCCCAACAGATCAGAAATTCACCTTTGATATGGAAACCGTAAAAACCTTCGGCGACCTCGATATTCAATCATTCGGCGTCTCACATGATGCAGCCGAACCGATGTTTTACGTTTTTCATCAAGGCGAGAAGAAACTTGTGCTCATCACAGATACGGGGTATGTAAGTGATCGCATGAAGGGACTTATTTCAAACGCCGATGCCTATGTATTTGAAAGTAATCATGACGTGCAAATGTTAAGAATGGGACGTTACCCATGGAATATTAAACGTCGGATTTTAAGCGATGTCGGCCATGTCTCCAATGAAGACGCGGCGATTGCGATGAGCGAAGTGGCCGGTGATCGCACGAAAGGCTTTTATCTTGCCCACCTAAGTCAAGATAATAATATGAAGGACTTGGCACGCATGGCTGTCGCACAAACACTTGAAACAAAAGGCATACGCGTCGGAGAGCGATTCCAGCTCTTTGATACAGATCCGAAAAAACCTACAGCTTTAACAGCTGTTTAAGGCAAGAAATAATGGGTAGAAGGAAGGGGAGGCTTAGATGCTACCCCTTCCTTTTTTGCGCTTTTTACCAAATGAGAAAGAAAGTATGAACAAATTCGTAAGATTTTCTTGTCTTATGCATTTTAGTATTTGTCTTTTTTCATCTATGCGTATAATAATAGTAGCGGAGTAAGCCTCTACACGTTTCATCAGGTAATCTTTCTCATTCCTAGTATGTTTCTAATGAAGAAGAGTTATGATAACACTAGGGAAAAAAGAGACCTCATTTTTTATAAAAATAGAAGGATATATCTTAAAAAAAGAAAATGGTATGAAAGGGTTGGTTGTGTAATGGGCTATTATGATGATCATTATAATCGTGAGGGACGCACCAAAAAGGGAAGTAAAGCAGGTTACATATTCTCTAGTCTTGTCGGTGTCATTATCGGTGCATTGCTCGTTTTATTCGTTGTTCCCCAAATGAACGGGGGCTCTAATGGTGGAGAAACATTAGGCTTATCAAATACAGATGAAAACAGCCAAGTAGAAACGAAAAAAGTATCGGTAGATGTGGAAACAGAAATCACAACAGCAGTCGAAAAGGCAAGAGGAGCGGTTGTTAGCATCTCCAACATCCAATCGGCAGGCATGTGGTCGAATGGTCAAAATGGTGAAAGCACACAAGGAGTAGAAGCAGGCTCTGGCTCTGGTGTCATTTATAAGAAAGAGGGGGACCATGCCTTTATCGTGACGAATCACCATGTCGTCGAAGGTGCGGAGAGGCTTGAAGTCAATCTCTTCAATGGTGAGAAAATTGCAGCTGAGCTCGTAGGATCCGACGTATGGACAGACCTAGCTGTACTTGAAATAGATGGCTCGATTGTAGAGGATGTCGCAGAATTTGGTGATTCCGACGCTCTATCAATTGGTGAGCCTGCGATTGCTATCGGAAATCCACTCGGTCAATTTGAAGGCTCAGTCACAAAAGGGATTATTTCCGGCTTAAATCGGACCGTACCAGTCGATATCGATCAAAACGGTACAGTCGATTGGAATGCTGAAGTCCTACAAACAGATGCAGCCATTAACCCAGGAAATAGCGGTGGGGCACTCGTCAATATTAGCGGACAAGTCATCGGCATTAACTCGATGAAAATTGCCGAATCCTCTGTGGAAGGCATTGGGCTTGCCATTCCGATTAATTTTGCGCAAACGGTCATCAGTGACTTAGAACAGCATGGTGAAGTGAGAAGACCATATATGGGCGTACAAATCGCTTCAGTAAGTGATATTCCTGCCTATTATCAAGAAGAAGCGTTAAAACTTCCGAAAGATGTAGAAAATGGTGTAGTTGTGAGCGGAGTCGAGCCAAATGGTCCAGCTGCAGAAGCAGGACTGAAAGAAATGGATGTCATTGTTGAGCTAGATGGCGAAGAAATTACCGATGTCTTAGATTTACGCCACCATTTATATGGTCAGGACGTAGGAGATGAGATGAAGGTGAAGTATTATCGCGAGGGTAAATCAGCAGAAACAACAATGGCCTTAAAAACCGAAAATACATTCTAAATTCATCCACAGGAAAGTGAAGGCATCACTTTCCTGTTTTTTTTAGTTTTGATAAGATGAGATGTGGATAAATTATAAATAGATAAATGAGGAGGCACCGAAGATGATTTATAGCTGCGAAGAACATATTGATATCGCCATTGATACCATTGTAGACGAACACGAAACCTTCCCAGTGTTAACAAAATGCGCACCAGAAGAAAACTTATCAACAACCTGTGAATTCTGCCCCAACCCAGCCATATATATGGTGGCGAACAAATAATCCCATACAACATGTGGATAGAAAATGTGGATATGTGGATAACTTCTGTGGATATTCTGTTTATGGTGTGAGGATGAGCTGTGTATATCTTTTGAGGGATGAAATGAGACTGGGACATAACTAAATGAGCTAACCTCAAAAAAGAACAATAACAAATTGATCTTAAAACATCATTTGCAAAAAAAGTCCGTTCCGTTGCTCTACAGTCACTCGCTTTCCGCGGGGAGGGGCTGAGCCTCCTCGGCATTGTAGTGACCCCTAAAAGTTAGACACAGTTATTTCATGAGGCAACTTGTTCAAAATGAGTTCGGTATTGTACCGGACTCATTTTCAATTTTCCCTTTAACCGTTTCCTATTATAGTATTCTATATATTTTTCTAATTCTAGTTTAAAGTGGTTCACACTTTCAAATTCCTTAAAATAAAGCAATTCTGACTTCAGTATCCCAAAGAAGTTTTCCATTACAGAGTTATCGTAACAGTTACCTTTACGTGACATACTCTGTTTAACCCCTTTTGCTTGAAGCAAGTTGCGATATTGGTTCATTTGATAATGCCATCCTTGGTCGGAATGCATGAGTAATTGATGCCTTTCTGGTAAGGATTCTAATGCTTTTTCTAACATGTCCGAAACTAATGAATACGTTGGTCGAGAACCGATGGTATACGTAATAATTTCACCATTAAATAAATCTAATACAGGCGATAGATACAGCTTTTCACCAAATAGCTTGAATTCTGTAATATCTGTTACCCATTTTTCATTCGGTGCGTCCGCACTAAATTGACGGTCTAAATGATTTGGCGCTATTTTACCGACTGTGCCTTTATAAGATTTATACCTTTTCATCCGCACTAGGCATCTTAAACCCAGCTCTTTCATGATTCGTTGAACCTTCTTATGATTTACTTTTTTCCCACGATTCACTAGCTCATCCCGAATACGACGGTAACCGTAACGACCTTCATGTTCTTCATAAATGGCTTGGATTTCTCCTTTTATATCGGTGTCTGGATCAAGTCGATTCATTCGTTTTACTAAATTATAATAGGTGCTGCGTGGAATGCCAGCGAGTTTTACGAGTGACTTCACCGAATACTTATGCCTTAACTCATAGACTACTTGTGCTTTGTCTTGTTTGGTGATTTTTCCTTGTTTTGAACTAAGGCATTCAACTTTTTTAAATACTCATTTTCCATTTCCAGTTGTTTTATTCGATTTTCTAGTGCTTCAAAAGAACGGTCAGTAGAACTTTGTTTATTTGAATCTTTTTTCATGGATAGACGCCCCTGTTCCTGTGACTGAAGGGCATCTATCCCTTGTGTTTCAAACTTTCTTTTCCATACAGCTAGAGTGGAATGCGCTGGGATATTAAAAATAGCTGCCGTTTCACATAGAGAAGTACCATTTTCAGTCATATATTGTAGTACTTCTAGTTTAAACATTTGTGTATAACTTGTACAACGTTTCACCAATGCCTCTGCACCATTGTAGTTGTATTGTCTTACCCATTTAACAATCGATTTGTGATCTATTCCAATAGATTCTCCAATTTCTCTGTAACTTTCTTTTCCGCTTAAATAGCGAGTCACGGCTTGTAGCTTCATTTCCGCAGTAAATTTGGACAAAAAAACTGCACCTCCAATAGTTGTAGATAGTGTCTAACAATTGGGGTGCAGTTCACATTGCCTGTGGGGTCTCAGCTTTCCCTCTATTTCCCGCAGGAGTCGAGTGTCTTCCGCTCCATTTCACTATTCTTTTCATATAAGGGTTCAAATCACACAAAAAACCGAATGATTAGATGCTAGAACTCCTAATCATTATCATTCGGATAAATCATTAGCTAGAATACTTATGTCCCAACCTCTTTCATCATTTTACTCATCTAATTCCTCTAGTCGTTTGATCATTCGTTGACTATGTTTATCCTCGGGATTTGTCTTGTACGCTTTTAATGCCTCAGTAAATTTCTTATCTAACAAAAGTTGGTCGGCTTCAGTTAGTGTTCTCGTTTTTAAGTAAAAAAAGGGAAGATGACCGATCGTATCATTACCTAAGCGGTAGCCGTTGCTTCTCGTCAGTAATTCATCATTTTCATCGAAAGCGTCAACAGACCAAGAAAAGCGGTTGTTTGGGTTGGTGAAAGCGAGTAATGTAATGGGATCAACAGAATTTGGATCATCACCTGACATAGAGAGTCCAACGGTATGGTTATATAAGTCTTCCACTGACCATGTATTTTGTTAGTAGCAATATGAGAGAGAAAGGGGCTAAAATCAAACCAGAATTTAATATCATTTCCTCTTCTAGGAGCGGCAGCGTGAAGATGAATGGTTTCAACTTCGCCTCATCCTCAAGCTAATCTACCTTCTGAAAAGCAATCACAAGCGTATCTTAAACCATATTTTTCTACCAGCTGGTAATCCTTCATTAGCCAAAAAAGCAGTCCTTAGTAGATAATCACCATAGGGCATCCATCACTTCTAAATACGCCTTTTTATTCTGTTTTTAACGTTCTACAAGATGCAAGAATACGGCCCCTCCTCTCAAGATAGAATCGAGTTTAATACATAGATACTAAGAGATTTGGAAAGGTTGCGAAAAGAAGAAAATTTTTTCAGGTAACAACTAGGACCATCAATAAGTCTGCAGCCTTTATGGTAAACTAGGGAAAGAAAAAAGCACGGAAGGAAGGCCAAGTATGAACATCACAATCGTATCCGTTGGCAAACTAAAAGAAAAATACTTAAAACAAGGTATCGACGAATATAAAAAACGCTTAAGCGCCTACGCCAAACTAACCTTAATCGAAGTACCAGACGAAAAAGCACCAGAATCCATGAGCGCAGCCGAAATGGAAGAAGTCAAACGCAAAGAAGGCGACCGCATACTCGCCCACATCGCCCCAGACACCTTCGTCATCACCCTAGAAATCCAAGGCAACATGCTCACCTCCGAACAACTCGCAAAGAAACTAGACGAGCTCGCCACTTATGGTAAGAGTAAGATTGCTTTTGTTATTGGGGGATCTCTTGGGACTAGCAAGGAAGTGGAGAGTCGGAGTGATTTGGCGTTGAGTTTTTCGAAAATGACGTTTCCGCATCAGTTGATGAGGTTGTTGTTGTTGGAGCAGATTTATCGGGGGTTTCGGATTAATCGGGGGGAACCGTATCACAAGTAAGTCCGGTTTATAAAGATTTAAGTTGCAAACTAATAAGTATAAAAAAGTCGAAACTAAGAATAGACTAAGTGGATTTATTACTTTTATTTAAAAGTAGGAAAAATTAAAATTCCTGCAATAAAGAATATCAGCTGGTACTCAACTGGATTGAAACCGATTTAATCTATTGTAAATCCAAAGTATTAATAGAATGGCTTCAACATATATAAGTGCACAAGATCTTCGTCAGTTTATTCAGCTCCCATCCTGTATAAATTAATTGCTTCCCGTAATGAATGTAGAAAATGTTGCTCTGTTTTAATAACTAATGAATTTGTAAAATTATTCAATTCTACATTTTGGATGAAAAAGCATCTATTTGGTAGGTCTATTGAAAAAGCGCTGAGTTGAAAAATACACGGGTGGTAATGAGTAATGTGGTCAGGTTCGAATTTATAATTTGTTTATATTTGCGATATAAGGAGTTTAGAACTGCCTTTCATAATGAAGTATGAGAAATTGAAAGGGAGAGGATAAATATGAATAAAAAATTTAAATTTACATCATTGGCGATTTTTAGCTTAACCATTTTGGTGGCATGCAGCGACGAGACAGCAACGGAGATGGAGACAACTAATTCGACGGATGAGGTTGAGCAAACAGCACAAGTTGAGGAGAAAAGCCAGTTTACAAAAGGTCAGGAAATGATGAATCTATTAAGTAGTACAAATTGGCAAGGAACAAAAGTTTATGATCAAGATAACAATGATTTAACAAAGGAAAATGCAAACTTTATTGGCTTGGCTAAATATGATTCAGAAACAGGGCACTATGAGTTTTTTGATTCAGCAACAAAGGAGACACGTGGAGATGAAGGTACATTCTTCGTGACTAACGATGGAGAGAAGCGAATTTTAATTTCTAATACGATGCAATATCAAGCTGTTGTGGAGATGACGGAACTTAGCGAAGATATTTTCACATATAAGCGCATGGGGAAAGATGCAGCAGGCAATGATGTAGAAATTTTTGTTGAACATATTCCATACGAAGAAACAGAGTTAGCCTTTACAAATCCAGCGCAAACTTTAACCACCAAGACAGGGACGATATTGACAGACGTTGATGGTGATGAAGTTTTAGGCGAAACATTATGGCAAGGGACAAGGGTGATAGATGAGCAGGGGAATGATTTGACAGAGCAAAATGCCAACTTTATTAGCATTGCCAAATATAGTTCAGCAACAAATCAATATGAATTTTTCAATGTTGAATCAGGAGAGAGTCGGGATGATTTTGGTTACTTTGATGTGATTAATAGTAACAAAATGCGAGCACATGTATCACTAGGTGAAAATAAATATGGGGCTGCTTTAGAACTGACAGAATTAAACGATAACAAGTTCACGTATAAGCGCATGGGCAAAGATGCAGCAGGCAATGACGTAACTATTTTTGTGGAACATGAGCCATATAACGGAGAATTTAATTTGAATTTTAGTTTTTAACAGGTAATATTTGAATATGCTTGATTTCTCTTTTGGAAATCGGGGAAGGTGGTCACTATGACAATAAAAAATCGATTTCTCATTTCATATATTGGTGGTATTTTTATTGCGAGTGTCTCCATTCTCATGATTTTATGTATTGCTTTTTACGTAACGACAGGATTTGTACCAACTCCGAAAACATTATATGAATCCTTTACGAAGCAACGTTCCCTGAGTCCAGAAGAAGAGCTTGCTTACGTAGAATTACGAGATATAGCAAAAAGTACGCCGGACCAACTATTAGAAGAGGATATGCGAAATAAATTACAGCAATTAGAGCATCAATCTCTCGGCCTTGTAATTCGTAAGGAAGAGGATATTTTATATTATTCGGAGGAGCTAGTTGAAAGGTCCCTTATTGTCCATTTTCCTGATTTTGATACAAATAATATTGAAACAAAGGGTACAGTTGATAACGCAGGTAGAATGTACCGTTACATTAAATTTGATTTTTATTACAGTGATCAGACTAAAGGTAGTATACTCGTGTTGAAGAAAGAAAATAGTTTTTTAGAGTTTCTGACTAGATGGGGAATGCTCATTATTTTGATCATTATGATAGTTTCGGTTGCAGTTATGCTGTTTTTAAATCATCAAATTCGCAAATCAATTATCAAGCCTATTGAAAGATTAGGGCAAATAATGTCCAGCATTCGGGACAGTGACATGATGATGCAGGCACCTACTTTGCCGGAAAATACTGCAAAAGAAGTCCAGCAGCTGACTGCAAATTTTGAACGAATGCGAGAGGCATTACTTGCTTCTATTGAGGAGAAGCAAAATCTAGAAAATAACCGGAAAGATTTAGTAGCGAGTATTTCACATGATTTGAAAACTCCGATTACCTCTATTATTGGTTATGTGGAGGGTTTGCAAGAGGGTGTTGCTGAAACACCGGAAAGGCAAGAAAAGTATTTAAAAACAATCCATTCCAAATCACTTGCCCTAAATCATTTAATAGAGGAGCTTTTTCTCTATTCAAAGCTTGATGCAGAGTCAGTACCATTTCGTTTTGAACGCACTTCATTGCCAGATTTTCTAGCACATGTAGTAGAGGAGTTTCAATTATCGAATCGACAGGTTCACATTAACTTGCAATTTTCTGAGGAAGTGTATGCGCAGGTTGACCGAATGCATATGAACCGGGCGATTACGAATTTAATTGAAAATAGTATAAAGTTTCAAAAGGAGAAGGTGCCATTAGCTATTGTTGTGGAAGTGATTGTTTTGCATCGTTTTGTGCAATTAAATGTCAAAGATAACGGGCAAGGAATCTCAGAGGAGAAATTGCCATATGTATTCGATCATTTTTATCGCGGGGAGGAAGCGCGAACATCGACAACGGGCGGCAGTGGATTAGGACTAGCGATTGTGAAGCAAATCGTTGAAAAACATAAAGGTCAGGTGAAAGTTCAAAGTACGTTAAATGTAGGTACAACTGTAACCATTGTGTTGGAAAAGTCTTAAAGGAAGTGTTGAGAAATGGCAGCAGCATCAAGAATTTTAATTATTGAAGATGATATAAGTATTGCGGAATTGCAACGAGATTATTTAGAAATTCATTCAATTGAAGCAGATATTGTAACAGATGGTTTTGAAGGGATGACCCGTGCATTGAAAGAAGAGTATGACTTAGTCATTATTGATTTAATGCTACCTTCGATGAATGGCTATGAAATTTGTCGTCGTATTCGCGAAGTGAAAAATATATCGCTTATGATTGTTTCAGCAAAAAAGGAAGATATCGATAAAATTCGAGGGTTCGGTTTAGGTGCGGATGATTATTTAACAAAACCATTTAGTCCTAGTGAGTTGGTTGCACGTGTTCAAGCACATATGAAACGCTACAAACAATTAACAAACGTGGGACAACGGGTGGAGTTTATCGAAATGGGTAATATTGTTGTAGATAAAGCTGCACGTAAAGTTTTTGTACTCGGCAACGAGATTACTTTTACAACCAAGGAGTTTGATTTACTCGTATTTTTTATGGAACACCCGAATCGTGTATGGACGAAGGAACAGCTTTTTCGCCAATTATGGTATATGGATGATTTGGATGGTGATGTATTCACTGTTGTTGTACATATCGGGCGCATTCGCGACAAATTAAAAAAGGGGAAACTATCAGATCTACCGATTGAAACCATTTGGGGCAGCGGTTATCGTTTTAATCATACAATCACTCCTTGGGAAGAGAGGTTTTAATTTGAAATTTATTATAGGGCTTTTGCTTGGATTTTTATTCCTAGTTACAGGCTGTAATAATGAGGAGGAAAGGGAAATGACACATCAATCTGGTGAATTACTTCAAGCTGTTGAAGCTAATAATCTTGAAAAAGTACAGGATATTTTAAAAGATACTTCTTATCTAATTAATGAAACCAATGAAAAAGGCGAAACCCCGTTGTTAATTGCTACTCATAAAAATTATATTGAAATCGCAAAAGCTCTTATTAATGAAGGGGCAGATGTTAACAAACAAGATGTGCTCCAAGATAGTGCTTATTTATATGCAGGCGCACAAGGAAAAACGGAGATTTTAGCTTATATAATTGAAAACGCAAAACCTGATCATCAAGTGTACAATCGCTATGGTGGCAATGCATTAATTCCAGCTGCTGAGAAAGGACATTTACCTAATGTAAAGTTACTTTTAGCAGATGGGAATGTGGATATAAATCATCAAAATAACTTTGGTTATACAGCCTTAATTGAAGCAGTCGCATTAACAGATGGTTCAGAAGTATATCAGCAAATTGTACAGGAATTGTTAGTTTACAATGCTAACAAAGAGCTTCGTGATGACAATGGTATGACGGCATTGGATTATGCTAAAGATAGAGGATACACAGAGATGATTGAGTTGTTGGAGAAATAGATTATTACTATATCAGTTGAAAATAAAGACCACACTTAGGTTATTAACGGAAAATCGTATGATAAGTATCAAGACCACCCTATTCTTATACTATAAAACAATAGCACACTATACTTATTTGTTACTTTAGAAGCCATTCCCTCCCAATTGAATGGCTTTTTTATTATAGTATAATATATACAAATAATTGGATTGATCTGTAAACGGAGTGAAGAAATGATTGAGCAACTTATTATTGAACTATCAAAACGAATAAAATACATCAAACCCCCAAATATACAGAAAATTACAAAGGTGGACAATCAAGGAATACATATAGAAACAGAATCATCTAGGGATGAATACAATAGAGGTAAAAGGCATTCTCCGTATGTAGATATTGATTTTAATTTTATATTGAATGAATGGAAATCATTTACTAAAGAAAGAACAACCACTGTCGATAAGTTAATGACAGAAAGTGAAAAAAGTACGTTCATTCTATCTTACTTCGCCCAACTACCTTTTGTTGAATTATTGACCCAAGGTGATAAAGCAACCATCAAGTTAAAGGAATTCAAGACAGATGAGTTGCCGAATGAGCAGTATGAAAAGGTAATCACCTTCTTAGATGAAGTGAAAATTGGAAAATACGACACTGAGCAGCTCAGTAAGCAAGTCGAAGGTAATCTATAAAGGGTTAAGTCAAGAGCCAGGCAGGATGCAAAATTATTAGGTTTGGTGAATGAATTTAATGAGATCAATCAAAGTCAGTTCGATGCTTATAAGGCAGCTGAAAATAAAGGTGATTTTGTAAAGAAGATCATTATGAATCAAGGGTATTTTAGAGCAGCCCTTATTTGCCTTGATTTATTAAGACATCTACCTAAAAGGGACAAAAGGCTGGCTCTTGAAGAACTTGGTATGCTAATTGTGCGGAATTCTAGGGGTGAAAACCTAATGGTAGAGTCGGTAGCTAAAGAGAGAACGCACAATTTATTAATATGGTTACAAAGTACAACTTTAATTGATAAAGAGTGGAATCCAACAGAGCCTTATTTTGACACTTTAAATAAAAAGGAGCAGATCATGTCTCAAAATATACGAGAGAAATTAATCAGGATTGCGAATCAATATTTAGCTGCAAAGAGGGAAGCTTTCGGGGGGCACCAATTGGGACCCTTTGTTCGAAGTGAGGTGACCGCGGCTATACATAACCTTCCTTTTATTGACCCTTCCGAATATGTTGTGACTGGATCGGTGGGGCAAGGGAACTGGGCGTCTGTTCCTTGGATTGCGATCATGAATCGCAAAATTACTGTTTCGACGCAGAGGGGTTATTATATTGTCTATTTGTTCAGTGAGGATATGGAAAGTATCTATCTTACATTGGCCCAGGGGATAACGGAAACTTCTAAGGATGAGATGCTGAGAATTAAAGCTGAGATGAGGGGGTCTATTCCCGCAAATAGCAAGGTTAAGATAGATGATCATATTAATCTGGGAGAGAGTAAGAAGGCAAAGGGCTATGCGCTATCTACTGCGGCATATATTCGTTATGATGTGGATCAGATGCCAGGAGAAAATGTGATTTTGGATGATTTAAGAAGCATGATCAAAATATATGAGAATTATATCTCGCTGAATGATCGTACTATTTATGATAACTCTTTAAACAATAGTGATGAGGAGATAATCAGGGAGAAAAGCTATGAGTTTTTGCCCACAAAGGATTTAATTAATCACGTCTATTCTTACATACAAAGCAAAGGGTTTTATTATCCAAAAGAGGAAGTCATCAACTTATATCTTTCTTTGAAAACCAAGCCGTTTGTGATCCTTTCCGGTATTTCTGGAACGGGGAAAACCAAGATGGTGCAATGGTTTGCCGAGAGTGTTGGTGCCAATGAGAAAAATGGCCAGTTTACATTGATTCCTGTGCGGCCTGATTGGAGCGATGGTTCGGATTTATTAGGTTATGTAGATATTAAGGGAGATTTTAAAGAAGGTCCTTTAACAAAAGCCATTAAAGCAGCACATAAGCATCCAGATCTGCCTTATTTTGTTCTTTTAGATGAAATGAATTTGGCACGGGTTGAATATTATTTCAGTGATATTCTCAGTGTCATGGAGAGTCGTCGGTTGGAGGATGGGAAGGTGGTTACATCTGCTTTATTATCGGAAGAGGTTGCGAATGAGGTGATTACACTGCCTAATAATCTATTTGTGATTGGCACAGTTAATATGGATGAAACGACACATCCGTTTAGTAAAAAGGTGTTGGACCGTGCAAATACAATCGAGTTTAATCGTGTGGAGTTGGATCATTTATCTTTTCTTCAAGACCTTGAAGAAGCTGAGCCTGTGGTGATAGGGCAGAATCAACTGGCTTCAGAGTATTTACATCTGAAGGATCTTTATAAGGAAGATACGGAAATGATCGAAAAGGCAACAGCTGAGCTCGTGAGAATTAATCAGTCTCTCCAGCTAATTAATGCCCATATAGGTTACCGGGTGAGGGATGAAATTTCTTTCTATCTTGCCTATAACAAGGAAGGAGGATTATTGACCTTTGAGGAAGCATTTGATCATTGTATCCTTCAGAAGATCCTGCCTCGTTTATCCGGAAGTGACGCTAGAATTGATCAACTCCTAAGGGAATTGTATCAACTATTCACGAATACGGCGTATCAGGACGATGAGAATGCGTCGTTCGATGTAGAGAGTGTGCTGTACCCTAGGAGCGTCAGGAAAGTGGTTGAGATGCTGAGGAGGTTACAAGAAGATGGCTTTACATCCTTCTGGGTATCATGATGATGTTGAATTAGTGAAGATCGAAACGGAGGATATGTCTCTTGTGGTGAAAGGTAAGCCGTATCACGAGCGATATGAAGGATTGAAACAATACCGGGCAATGGATCGGCATGATGTCATGCAGTTTTCTGTTCATGGAGAAAAAGTAAGTCAGGTATTGATTTATAATATTGAAACACAATTGCTTAAGGAATCCTCTCAATTACGGCCAATTTTTTTCGAGAATGGTGTGTATCAAGTCATTGTCGTGCCGAAGACAAATAGAGAATTATCTTTTTACCATGAACATCCGGGCTTAAGACAAGCCGTCGCTAAGGTAGAGATAGCCAATACATATATGTTGATGGGTAACTTACGATTCCAGAATGAAGTCGGGTTAACCACTTTTGAAATTAGGGACGGTAGTCAAAAACTGTTAGATGTGACGTTAGAAGTGTTTCCAGCAAAGCTTGATTATCGAAATGATTATAAAAAGCTTCTGGAAGAGGTGAACGATGAAATTTATAATCTCGCCTTCCATTTTATTCGCAAAACCTATTTAGGGGCTAGATTGAAACTCGAAGGCAAGCCTTCAAGAAGTGAATTTTACCGTCTCATTAGTAAGCATTTTGATCAGTTCATTCAAGCCGTTAACCAAATTGAACGGCAGCCACATCATCTTTTACATAAGACCTATGAAAAGGTAAGAGGAGATCAATTAAATAAATTAGACACGAGAAGTCGAACCTATTTGCAGAAAAGGCCGCATTTGTTTACGGAGGTTAACAAGGGCATCTCAATTCAGAACAACCATAAAACATTTATGCCTATCGAAGGTCTCCGGATGAAAAAAGAACTTACCTATGATACGTTGGAAAATCGATATGTGAAATGGATGATGCAACGGGTATCTCATAAGCTCTATGATTTACTGGAGACATTAAGACATAAAGGCATGAGATGGGAAGTCGAAGTGGATACGGACCTTTTAGACAAGTTGATTGAGATGATTAAGCAATTAGAAGCGAAGCAAAAAAGCCCCTTTTGGAAAGGCATCAAAAAACTAGATCGCTCTATTCATAGTTTAGTGCTGCAGATGGCACCAGGCTATCGAGAAGCATTTCAAATTTATTTGACAGTGTCGAAAGGGTTGATGTTACAAGGAAAGCTGTATCAAATGTCGGTGAAAGATGTAGCTACACTCTATGAATATTGGACATTTTTGAAGCTTGGGCAAATCCTTGATAAGAAGTATCAACTGATCAGTCAAGATATCATCCAGGTCAACAGGGACGGGTTGTTTGTAAACCTGCAAACGAATCGGTCGGCTATGCGAAAATACAAACACCCTTATACGAAAGAGGAGATTATTCTAACATACCAAAAGTACGAAAGCGGTTTGCCTACCATCCCTCAAAAGCCAGATACGATGCTTAGCATTGCGAAGAAAGGCAAGGATTTTACCTATAACTATGTATTCGATGCCAAATATCGTATCGATTACGCCCAAGAAGGCAGTTATTATCAAAATCGATATAAGCACCCCGGGCCACTTGAGGATGATATAAACACAATGCACCGTTATCGAGATTCGATTGTAGCCTATAATGAGGGGCCGTATGAACGAACAGCCTTTGGCGCCTACGTCCTTTTTCCGTGGTCCTTTGAAGAGTTGTACCAAAATCATCACTTCTATAAGAGCATTGATAAGGTCAATATTGGTGGCTTGCCATTTCTCCCTAATGCAACAGGCTTAGTCGAAAAATTTGTAGAGAGACTGATCGAAAAAAGCCCTGAAGAAATCCAACATGAAGGCATCTTACCAAGAGGGTCATTAGAAGAATGGCATTCCAATTTGGAAGAGAAAGTGCTTGTTGGCCTTGTGAAAGATAGAGAAGAGTATATTCAATTTAAACAGACAGGCAGCTATCGTATTCCTATCACTAAGCTTAAATCAGGCTGGCAAGAGACAAAGTATATCGCTCTTTACGTAAAAAAAGGTGTTTTAGAACAAAATGGAGTCATCTGCTATGGCAGGGCCAAAGAAATAAGACCTGAAAAAGTAGGCAGCGAAGAATACATGCAATTTGAAGTGGACCATTGGATCAACTGCAACCCAATCATTAAACCTGTAGGCTACGGTGTGGCTGCCTATATGCAGACCACATTAAATCATTTGAAAGAGTCGACAGAGCTCCCAGAACTATTTATGAGATCGAAAGAAGAAAAAACGCTCTGGAGAATCCTAAGAAGGGTCTCCGATAAAATATCTATTGAACTGGACTCAGTAGAAATCGATATAGCTACTAAGGTAGAAGAATACAGGATTAAGAATGTTTTAATCAAAATCAATAAAGACAAAAGGGAAGTGTCTCTGATAGGGAAAGATGATCAGAAAACAGTTAGTCTAGATACTTTACAAAGGAATCCTTCTTTTGTTTTTAGGGAGTTGGTTGGTTTGTTAGGGAGGGAATCATAAACACACCAATCAACTCTGTTTCAACGTGAATTGGAAGGGAAGTGAGAAGAAGCATTACCACTATTAGTAGGAAACTTCTTCTCTTTTTTTGCACTTCTAATGGATTGTCAGGTTTATCTCCAAAATGAAATTTTGTCAGTACTTAATCGAATGGATTCGTATCCAGCTACTTTGGCTTTACCAATTGAAAGGATCATGACGGGAGTATATCGTTCTTCATCCAATTCAAAAGTTTTTGCTAGCTGATCTGCTTCAAATCCCGCCATTGGATTTGTATCATATCCGTGCGCACGAGCTACTAACATTAATTGCATTGCAAAGAGACTACTATCGATTTTTGCAATTTCAACTTTCATTTCTTTTGATAGTGTTGGGTAGATTGATAGAATGGTCTCGAGTTGGCTATTTCTCACTTCAGGCGGCATTTTCCCTTGTTCTACAGCTGTATTAAATATTTCTTCTGCATACAAATAGCTTTTTGTATCACCAAAAATTAATAACATGGCAGAAGAAGTATCATTTTGTAATGTATTGAAACGTACAAGAGGTTTAAGTTTTTCTTTTCCTTCGGGAGTATCTACAACAACTACACGCCAAGATTGCATATTTGCAGAGGATGGCGCCAAACTAGCTTCCGCAATAATCTCGCTTAACTCTTCTTGCGATATTTTAAAATCTTCATCATAATGACGAACAGAACGCCTTCCTTTGACTATATCGACGAAATCGTTATTCAGAATATGGTTGAACATAAAATCGCTCCTTTTGATAACTTTAGATTATTTTGACATTTTATATGCCATTGGTTATCATAAGCACATTATGAACTATGAACCTAGGTTTATAGCAATAAAAAAAGAGGTCATATGATGAAAATAAATGAAGTTTCGAAATTAACGGATTTGCCCATATCCACATTAAGATTCTATGAACGCAAAAATCTAATTCCTGACTGTTATATTGAGCGAGATGTAAATAATTATCGCGTATATGCTGAAGAAATTGTGGAGTACCTTGAGGATGTAAAAGCACTTCTATGCGCAGATTTTTCAATAGAAGAGATAAGTATGATGGTCAATCAACAAATGAACTTATCATACGATGAAAAGAAAACAATCGTTGAACAAAAAATCAAAGAAATAGATGATATCAGGAAACAATTAACCAAATCAAAAAAGTTTTTGCAGGACATTTTGGAAGGGAAAGCAGCGTTTCAGACGAAATGTTGAGAAAATTGTTTTTTCTCAACAATTAATAGGCACCAAAATGGAAGACCAAGATAAACTGTTACAGTTAAAAAATACTGATGATAAATTTAGTAGATAGATTGCATTATAATTGGTATGTAATAACTAATTACCTTTAAAGATATCTGTCTTTTGTTTTTAGAAAATTGAGTTGTTTTATTATGCATAAGCGAAGAATTTGAGGAGAAAGGCTAGTTGGTGATGACGAATCACTGCAAACATTATAAATAAGAAGAGGGTCTTTTAATATAATACTTCATCAGTTTATTTAAAGATCCCCCTTCATCTTAATAAGAATATGAGGGAGAAGGGGATAACAGTAGATGTCATCACTTATTCACAGGATACTTCTTCCCGTTCTTCACAATCTTATCCTCTATAATCTCTTTTACATCTAAGTTTAAGTCAGAACATAACATTAAGGAGTAAATTAGAACATCTGCGATTTCCTCGCGAATATTTTCTCCATTTTCTTTGAGTGCTTTTTCGCTGCTGATCCATTGGAAATCTTCTAGTAGTTCAGCTGCTTCGATAGAAATTGAGATGGCAAGGTCCTTTGGGTTGTGATATTGTCTCCAGTTCCTTTCATCTCTAAAATCGTTAATGGTGTTGATTAAGTTCCTAATATCGCTCATAAATTAATTTCCCCTTTTTAAGTCAAGTAGTCTCTGTCTTAATTTAGGATCTGTGGCGTAAATATATAATCCATGGATGCCTCGCTTCATTAGTACATTAATAGAATTTAAGATAATTTCTTCTTTAATTTCTTGATTTTTTTCAGGCAGTAAATCCGTTCGTGAAATAAATGCTCCGGTATCTTTATATTTCAAAGGATCAATGACTAATTTCCTTTGTTCGACATCGTAGCTCACCGATGGACCAAGGACAACGCCAACGTAATTTAAGTCAAATCCTTGTACAGTATAAATGGAGCCAACTTCCTTAATAGAATTTGGGTTTTCTGCCCATGTTGTACTATCTTGGGTGCTATTCCAAGGCATATTGATTCCATTTTCATCAACTATATAAGTATTACCGTCTTTTTTATGTAAATAATCAAAGGTTGAGACAATACGAGAAAGACCGAGTTCTTTGTTTTTCTTTTTAATAGCTGTTTTGAACGTACCTGGATCTTCGAAAAATTTAAGCTCGAAGGTTGAGTCATTTTCTATTGGTAACGGTAGAATCTTTTTTGCAACAAAATTGTCAATCCACTTAATTGTTTCTGGATTAGCATTCATTCTCATTTGATCTTTAAGTACTAACGTCTTAGCGTTATATTGTCTAGTGATTTCTGCTAGTAATCGATCATTCCAATAACTCTTAATCTTCAAAACTTGGTTTGGGTCAAAGATAACAATGGTGATTTTACTACGTTTTATGATTTCATCTAATTGGTTTTGGTAGCGAAAATTGTTATAAGAATCTTCCTTTGTAAGAAGCAAATGCGCTTCGTCTATTAAAACGATATCTGCTATTTCTTGCGCCCTTGTCTTTTCGTTAATAAACGGTGTCGGTTTCATCAGATTCTTTTTCTTCAAGTTGGGTAGACTGTTGGCAATGCTTTTATATGTCTTCAACATCTCAGTGTGATTCACCAGCAAATAATTGTCTGTTCCATATAATAAAGAGCTATCATCTTTGGCTAGATCCTGAATGGTATTAAACAGAGAGCTTAAAAGAACACTTTTACCAGTCCCCGCGTCACCTTCAATAGCAAAAACATGATTCCCGTTCTTCTTAATATTTTCATTACAAAATTTGAGAATTTCATTTTTAATATCGAGTTGTTGAGGGTTAAGCTCTTTATATGGAGAAAGTTTATAAATATCTTTATTCCTTAGGTTTTCAACAGTATCACTTACGATTTTTTCTTCTCTAAGCTTCTCCCAAATCATTTGGAAGAGTTCTTCATTATAGAAGGATTTCTGATAATAATTATGCATGACCCTAGAACGTGTTTGACTAACATTTTGCAATTGATAGTGGTTATCAGCAATGAAATAGTTAATTAAGTTCGACTCAATATTGTAGGTCGCAGACTGATTGAATTTTTCATGTCCAATTAATATAGAATGGCTCAAATTTTTCCGTTTTTTATCTTCTCGATGCTTTTTCAAACGTCGTGAAGCTTGAACCGTCTGTCCAATATAGGCGGACGGTCTCTTTTTCTCGTTATATAGTATATATAAAATAGGATAGTTATTTAGGTGCAGTGTCTTTACAGCATTTACATGATCACGAGTAAAACTTATCTTTTCAAATACTAATCCATTCATGTTTTTATCCTCAGTATGTCTTTTTTTTATATAGTATCATATATTACAAATCAATTGTTATATATTGGGGGTACAGTATTTGTGAAGGTATGTTAGGTTAAATGATGATTAACTATATATACGACACATTAAAAAACCATGAAAATTATGGATGAAATGCCGATAATTTTGATAGATAGGTTATTCCAAATACTGGATCGTTATATCCTGCTAAAAGGGTTTAATAAGTTTTTAACAAATATTTGATAATGGGAGTGAGAAGTTGAATAAAAGGGAAGATATCATAAATGCCTGGATTACAATAGAGCAGCTTTCTGAAGGTGATATTAATAAAAAAGACAAATCGCTAAAGCTGTTACATAAAAAGGAAGATGACTGGCATTATTTTTTCTCAGCCTTTTTAATTAAACAAAAAGAACAGCAAAATGTCTCAGAAAAGCAATTTAAAAAGTCAGGATTAGTATTTTATTTTGATATTTTTAATTTTCAAGAAGTTGTTGATATTTTAAGGGAAAAATACAAGATTGCTAATACATATGAAGAGGTAAGTAACTCAGATAAATTTACTTTCTCATTATTTTTTGATAATCAATTAAATTTCATAGCAGACAAATTGTTTTTTACTATGAGTGGCTATATTCATCAGCATGGTGTTTTGCCTGAAGATATTTTAAAAGTTGAAACCTCATTTAGAGAAAACTTGGTTAGGAAATTTCACGAAGATTTTAATGTCGCGATTTCCGAACTTTTACAAAAGTATCATGTATCCGAAGAGAACTTCCGCTATGCATTTGTGAAAAACTTAGATAATGGAGATGTCAATTTACATTCATTCTTTATTGAAGATCTAACCAAAGCAAAGACAATAACTAATGAAAACTTGAATCGATTTTTTAATGGTTTTTCTGGATATAGGAAAAATTTAGACGGGAATAAAAAATCAATTCACTTTAACTCAAATATTTTTGAGACAATCTTACAACCTAAATTTTATCCATTAGGGCGTTTCCCCAGTAATCCTGATTTTTCGCTTTCATTTATGCAACAAGTTGCTGTAAACCTTGCTTTAAATGATAAAAATGATATTCGAAGTGTTAATGGGCCACCAGGGACAGGGAAAACTACGCTCTTAAAAGACATATTTGCTGATTTAGTAGTACAACAGGCAGCGGAAATTATCAAGTTTCCTGATAAAACTATTCAAGGAAATCTAGTTTATTGGAAAAATGCAAGACTTGGAACATTACCCCAATCGATTTCAGATAAAAACATGATTGTTGCAAGTTCAAACAATGGGGCAGTCCAAAATATTGTGATGGAGTTACCAAAGAAAGAGGAAATTGATATTGCATTTCAAAAACAACTAGAGGAAGCGAATTATTTCAAAGATGTCTCTAATTCTAAATTGGACGGTAAAGGTTTCGGGAAGAATCGCGAAATTGAAAGTGAACTTTTAAATGATGAAAATTGGGGTGCATTTTCATTAGAAGGTGGTACGTCAAAAAATATTAATAAGTTACTTTTAAATATTGAAGTAATTGAAAAAGATCTGGAAGAAAATTATCAAGCAAATACAAGTGTAAGTGTATATCAAGAGTTCTTACAAAAATATGAAAAGATAAAAATTGTAAGAGAGAAAATACAAGAGTATAGTGAGAAAATATATTCTCTCAAAAAATTAAAATATAAACATAAAGAGCAATCCATCGCTTTTGAACAGGAGAAACAAAAAAGAGAATCGATTTTGGAATCACAAGATAAAGAAGCTAGGCTTGAACTAGAAAGAAATAACCATGAAAGTGTAAATCTGCAAAAAGATTTATCGGATATTGTCATTGAACTTGATAACATTGCTAATATGTATACTCAAGCAGAACGGAATTATGATGTTGTTATTTCACAAAAGCCAAGTTTTTTATGGGTTCAAAAGATATTTAAAAAGTCAAAAGTTGAACAATATTCAAGAGAACTCAATAATGCGAATGATCTTTTAAATGATCTTTCTCAACAGAAAACAAAAATTTTGAACGATCGCAAACTACTAGAAAATAGGAAAAAGGATAATGAGATAAAAGCTGAGAAGATTGAAAGAAAAATTCGGATCATTCAAGATGACTTCAAAAAATGGATGACTACTCAACAAAATAATATTAAAAAAATCGAAAATGAAATTAAGCTATTGGAAGAACTTAAGTTTCAAAGTGGAATAAGTGAACTGGATTTTTCACTCCCGTATGATGAACTACAAAAGTCTAATCCGTGGTTTACAAGGCAATTTCGAGTTTTACAATCAGAATTATTTATTTCTGCCTTGAAAGTTAGAAAGCAATTCTTGTATGAAAACAGAAAAAACTTAAAAGCTGCTAGGATTATTTGGAATAAGCAGTCTGAATACATAGGGAAACAGAATGGGTATCAGTTAATTTCAGAATCATGGCAATGGTTGAATTTCGCTATCCCTGTTGTTAGTACTACATTTGCTAGTTTTGGAAGAATGTTTAAAAATATGAATGAAAACTCAATTGGTAATTTATTTATCGATGAAGCTGGTCAAGCTTTACCACAAGCGAGTGTTGGTGCAATATTAAGAAGTAAAAAAATTATGGTTGTTGGGGATCCGTCACAGATAAAACCAGTAGTGAGTTTAGATTCAAATGTATTGACCTTGATTGGAAGACATTACAAAGTTGACGAGAAATTTGTTGCTGCTGATGTTTCTACTCAAACTATTGTGGATGACACAAGTCAGTATGGATTCAAAAAAAATGATGATGAATGGATAGGCATACCACTTTGGGTACACAGGCGTTCAAACTATCCAATGTTTACGATTTCAAATGAAATATCTTATGATGGGTTAATGGTACAAGGGAAACCTGAAGAAAAGTCAAATGGTAAATCAAAGTGGTATCACTCAACTGGGAAAGCAAATGATAAATTTGTTAAAGAACAAGCTGATTTATTGAAAAATTTAATTATAGAAGGTTTGCAAGAAAGTCCAGCATTAGCAGACGATATCTATGTTATAACTCCTTTTAGAAATGTGGCATATAAACTTGCACGTGTATTAGATGAGATTAACTTCACGAAACGGGAAAATGGAAAAATAGCCAATATCGGGACTGTTCATACTTTTCAAGGTAAAGAAGCAAAAATTGTCTATTTTGTTCTTGGAGCTGACTCAAATAGCAGTGGGGCAGCAAGGTGGGCTGTTTCTGATCCAAATATGATGAATGTTGCAGCTACACGAGCAAAAGAGGAATTTTATATTATTGGAGATAAAAAATTATATGCATCCCTTGGTAGTGAAGTGGCAAATAAAACAATTTCTATTATTGATGATTATAATGAAACTAGAACAAAAGTTTTTTGACCAGAGAAAAAACCGAATTCTTAATCGAGAATCTTCATTCGGATTTCGAGTTAGCTCTGATTTTCTTTGTTTTAATTGTTTATCAAATCACCTTTCGGTTTTATAGTTGTGTCATGTAGTTATGTCCCACCTCTTTGGAATAATCATATTATGATTCAATCTTTCCCCCTAAAACAGAAGTGTGGATGTTTGGTTATTGATATATGGAAAATGAATAGCCCTTTTGTTATAAAACTACGCATTCTACTTAGGGGTGAAAGTGCAGGGTATTAAAGTTTTAAATTCAATGAAATAGATGGATAGAATTAGTATCATTTTTTGAGGAACACCTATAACTAACAATTTCTATACTCAGGATTAGTTGATGATGTTCTTAAAAGATATTTTTGGAATAGTAGTTAAAGACAGAAAAGAGGGGTACCGACATGAACAAACGCGACTACCTAATAAAGACTTTCTCAAGAACAAAAAGAAAAGACTATGAAAACTATATTTTAACGGCGATTTGGCATAAGTTAGACAATATGAATATTAAGCCGGTAAGCCAACAGTATGTGAAGCGGCAAAATGGCCGATATGCTTTGATGGACCTTTATTTTCCCCAATTAAAGATAGGGATAGAAGTAGACGAAGCCTATCATCTAAATCATCATACAGAAGACAATTTACGTATGGATGATATTATTTCGGCGGTTTATGAGGAATCCATTGAGGATTTTTAAGTGTATAGAATGGATGCGACGAAATCTATAGATGAGATAAATGCTAGAATCCACGAGGTCGTATCTATTATTAAAAATAAAGCGGCGGTAGTGAAAACAACATTGAATTGGATGACATATGAAGAAGAATTAAGCGAATTAAAACAAAAAGAATATCTCTCTATTCACGATAATGTGCAATTCAAGGACATAAAAGATATCGCCAATACTGTATTCGGTAAGAATGCTAAGAGGTATCAATTGAGCTATTTTCGAGTGATAGATAAAACCTGGTTATGGTGTCCGAAACTCTCCATCGTAGAAAACGGGGATACAAAATCAGTTGCCAGCGGTTGGTTAAATCTATTGGCAGAAGATTGGACTTACATAGATGAATCTCACCAGGACGTTGCCATCGCCAAAGAAAGAACAAAAAATTATATGGAAGAAATGAATGTTGGCCGAGAAAGAGCAGTATTTGCAAAATACAAAAATAATCTCGGCTTTAATAGTTATCGATTTGTAGGTGTCTTCAAAATTTCAGGGGTTTCACCTGATAATGACGAGTTTCTTAGGTATGATCGTATAAGTGAACGGGTTAGAATTGTTTAATTGTATTTATAGAAGTGGTCAGGTGGGGGAAGGAGTATAATTGTATATTCCCCCATTTAATCCCAATCCTTATAATCGTTTATTATAGTTTTCTATTCACCAACGACTGATCAAAAAAAGCCAAAATCATCTCTAATAACGTTGTGATTGTTATATTTCCACCCTCCATCCCATGGTCAGCGCCTTTAACAGTTAGAAGCGCAGCATTAGGGAGGTTTTCATATATTAATCGGGCTTGAGAGACCGGAACGATTTTATCGTCTTCACCATGTATGATTAAAAAAGGTATGTTCTTGCTTTTGTCGTTGATGTATGGGATAGGGTTTGTTTTTTTGGCAAGTTCCGCATTTTTTTGAACGGTTATTTCTCCAATAAGTTTGGCTTCATGAGAATTTTCTAGATCATGCCATCCGCCCATTTTGAGTATATCAATAGGGGCTGAAACTGTAACTACACAATTTATATGAGTCGGGTAATGAGGATGCCCTGATCCTCCTTCTAATTCATCATTTCCAATAGATGTCGCTAAAAGAGCTGAGAGGTGTCCGCCTGCGGAGTGTCCCCAAACCCCTATTTTTTCAGGATGAATATGGTAGTTTACATGATTAGCTCTTAACCAGCGGACGGCTGCTTTACAGTCATGAATTTGCGCGGGGAAAATTGCTTCACCACTCAATCTATAATTGATGTTGATGACAAAATAACCATTCTTAGCAAAATATGAATTCCATTCTCGACCACCTACTCCAGCTTTATCTCCACTGGACCAACCTCCACCATGAATATAAATGATTACCGGCATTGGTTCATCTGGAAGTTTGGTAGGGCGAATAATATCTAACATCAACGGTACCCCATTTACTTTACCGTATTCAATATCTTCAATAAGTACAGTAGTCATGAAAGCTCGCACTCCTCACTCTTTAACAATATAATCCGGAAACGCCCGCTTCAAAGAATTCTCCTTCGCACCTTCATTAGATTCCACATGTATGAAATGATCATTTAAATAAAGGCTGTAAGTTCCTTTAGGAATATTGTTCATTTCCTCGAGGTCACTTATCACTTGTGTAAAAATCTCTTCACTAGGTTCTGCTTGTTGCTCTTTCATAAACAATTGGATATTAATTTGGAAGTTTTCTTTATCAAATAAGCTTTCCTCATACGCATCTCTTAGCGTTTCAATATTCGAATCAGGGTTTTGTAAATAAAGGTCATACACGGGTTTGATGGCGGCATCATCAGGGTCAGTAGAAATAAAATAATAAGGCGTCATAAAGCCATGTCCACCAACATTTTCAAGCGCTGCTTCTGTTTTACCAACCACTTCTCCTTCTGCAACCAATGACTCAAAGTAATCATCAAGCTTCTTGAACTCATTGCTAAAAATCATATGATATAACCCGCCCTTCATAGCGTTTTCTACTTGAAAGGCTTCGGCTGAAATATGCTCGGTCATTACTTTCTTTTCTTTTTCATCAATTGGTACAACAGCGTATGTATAAAAATGAGGTTCACCCACCGATTCCACAAAGACCGTGGCGGCATCTAATGCTCCGACTACATTGTGCACTACGACTTCGGTTTGGTAGTTTTCTTGAAAAAGTGCGACTGCGGCCTTTTCAATTTGTTCTCGATGATCTTCGGCAATCTGATCGGTTTCTTTTCCGTATGGTAAGGCATAGCCTTCACCGTTGTATTCCGCCACACTTACTAAGGCGTCATCAGAAGCATTTGTCTCACTCGTGTCAGTTGGATTAGAACATCCACCCAACATGATGATTATTCCCAGACAAAAAAGAGAAATCTTAAAGATAGGAACCATTTTTGTTTACTCCCTCCAAAAAGATCTTCCTTTTATTGTAGCGAAGAAAGTTAGATATTTACAGATTCGTAGGTGGAAAATTACCCTTTTTATGCAAAAATAGGAGATATGGAATAGGGGAACGAGGGGAGATTGTATGAAGAATAAGGGGATTTTTATTACCACTGTATGGCTTTTATTAGTGCTTATGATTTCGGCTTGTGGAACTACTGGTAATGAGACACATAAACAGTTGGATACGGAACAAACAAAACAAGTCCCTACCCAAAGCGAAAAAGAACAGCCTCCAATCACTCATAATGAGAATTCTTTAAAAGAGACGTATATAAAAGAATTCAATCGTACGCAAAAAGAGTTGGAAGAAGTAAAACCAGCGGATGCATCCACTTATGCAATGAAAAAAGTAGAGGGTGATCGATATGATGCTTGGGATGCGTTGTTGAATGAAGTTTATCAAGTGTTAGAGGAGGAACTTTCAACAGAAAAGATGGCTCATTTAAGAGAAGAACAACGAAATTGGCTCAATGAAAGAGATGATACGGCAAAAAATGCGTCATTAAAATTTGAAGGTGGAACACAGGAACAGCTAGAATATGTATCCGTCCTCGCCAATCTTACTAAAGAAAGGTGTTACGAGCTAATCAATACCTATTTGTAGTAGTAGGCCAAAAACTCCCTATACCCATCCCACGATATATCTGCTTTAATTAGTATAGTAGTGCAAATTGTTTGAAGTAGGTAAAGAATCGAGGAAGAGAAGTTGAAAAAGTTCAAGAAGTTTTATTTGGAGATTACGAGTGTTTGTAATTTGGCTTGTAGTTTTTGTCCGCCGACAGAACGGGCGAAGCAGTTTATTTCTTTGGAAGATTTTGCGAAGCGGTTGGATCAGATTAAGCCGCATACGGATTATATTTATTTGCATGTGAAGGGTGAGCCGCTGCTTCATCCGAAAATTGGGCAGTTGCTTGATATCAGTCACGAAAAAGGCTTTAAGGTCAATATTACAACCAATGGGACGCTCATTAATAAGAAGAGGGAGAAGTTATTGAACAAGCCGGCTCTAAGGCAGATGAATTTCTCACTTCACAGTTTTGATGGCCATATAGGTTCGGAGGATAAAGAAGGATATGTAAAGAGTATTCTTTCGTTTATTAAGGAAGCGACGAGTCAATCGGAGCTGATTGTGTCACTAAGGCTATGGAACTTGACGCAGGATAATGCGACGAATTTGGAGAAAAAGCGAAATAGAGAAGTGCTGGAAATCATTGAAAAAGAATTTAACTTGGATTATCGCATTGAAGAAAAGGTCGTACCTGGTAGCGGTGTGAAAATTGCTGATCGTATTTATATTAATCAAGATTATGAATTTCAGTGGCCCGCTCTTCATGAAGAAGAGGATGATGGCAAAGGCTTCTGTTACGGCATGCGTAATCAAGCGGGCATCTTAGCCAATGGTACCGTAATTCCATGCTGTTTAGATGGGGAGGGTATCATCAATCTCGGCAATATTAATGAAAATTCTTTTTCGGAGATTATTGAAATGGATCGAGCAAAGAATCTCGTTGATGGCTTTTCGCGAAGAGAGGCTGTCGAGGAATTATGTAGGAAATGTGGGTATCGTAAACGGTTTGGGAAATAAAAAGGGAATCTAGGTTAGCCTAGATTCCCTTTTTTACCATTCCTTAGGCTCATAATTCAACTCTCTAAACAATTGATTCTTCTCCTTCTTAGACAAATCGCGCCATTGTCCAGGCGGGAGGGAACCTAAGTTGATATTCATGATGCGAATCCTTTGTAAACGTAATACGTCGTAGCCGAATTCAGCACACATGCGGCGAATTTGGCGGTTGAGACCTTGTGTTAAAGTGATTTGAAAATCAAATTTGGATAAGGGGACGATTTTACAAGGTAGGGTAGTGGTCCCTAAGATTTTCACACCTTCTGACATCTGCTTCACGAATTCAGGCGTGATCGGTTTGTCGACAGAAACGATATATTCTTTTTCATGCTGGTTTTCCGCACGTAAGATCTCATTCACGATATCACCGTCATTGGTCATTAAGATTAAGCCCTCTGAGTCTTTATCTAAACGGCCGATATTAAATATGCGTAATGGGTGATTCACGAGGTCGACGATATTCCCTTTGACACCCTTTTCGGTTGTGCTCGTAATCCCTACAGGTTTATTGAGCGCAATATAAACATTATTTCTGGCTACACGGATTTGATTACCGTCTACACGAACGTCATCGCCGGGTTCGACTTGAGTACCAATCGCAGCACGTTTCCCATTAATGGTGACTCTCCCGTCAGCAATTAATTTATCCGCTCCTCTTCTAGAAGCCTTTCCTGATTCACTAATATATTTATTAAGGCGCATATTGCCACATCCTTTTTAAATGATTCGTTAAGTACTAACTATACTTATTTTAAGGAATAATCACAAACGTTTCTGCTATTTTTTTTATTAAATGCTTCGTTTTTCTTATCGTTCTACATAAGGTGTTTACTGAATTTGATACTAACATAAACGCAAAAGAGAAGTATGATAGATTAAGAGTGTCACAAAACAAGGAAACTAAAGGACCCAATTTGTTTATGTAAGAAAGGTGGGTTGTTTTGCTAAAAATACTACGTTATGTCTTATCTGTAGTTACTCTCTTATTTGCTACATATGGAGTAGTGACCGAAGATTTTACGTTTGTGGGTATCATGATTTTATTCTTAAGTCTTACTATGTTGGCTTTGGGTATCGAAGCATTTAAGAAAGAAGAGAAGGGAATGGGCGTATTTCTCATTGTTGTATTTTTATTTTCCTTTTATGTATCCATTGAAAGACTCTTATGAAGTTAGAGCCTATAAAATATTTTTTTCCATTTCCCAACCATTTTAAGATTATAATGGAAAGAAAAAGGTTGGAGATGATGGTTATGTCGAACACGGTTTCCCTTAGAAAAGGAGCAAATATCCAACTTCCAAAAGAGGGATTAGTTACAATCGAGGTTAAATGGCAAGGAGAGGTTGAATTAGACATTAGCGCTTTCCTAGTTACAGGGGACGGTCATGTACCTTCGGATGATTACATGGTTTTTTATAACCAAAAGAAAGATCCGGAAGAGAGTGTCTTTCTGCAACAAAATAAAGAGAAGCTAGTTGTGTTTACCATAAATTTAGACAAACTATCTTCAGTAATTCAAAGCTGTTCGTTTACCGCTACGCTTGATGGGCAGGAATCATTTCGTACGGTTCAAGGACTAGCCATTACTGTTAATAGTCCTCAAGGAATGGTTCATTATGAGGTAGATGATGCGACAGAAGAGCGGGCGCTAGTACTTGTGGAGGTCTATCGCTATCAGTCTTACTTTAAATTCCGCGCAATAGGAAGAGGGTTTAATGGTGGGTTAAAGCCTTTAGCTGAATCGTTTGGTGTAAAGGTAGCGGAAGAAGAGGCGCCTTCTGTTCCGGAACAAAAGCCCACACCATCAAATGCACCCATTCATCTATCCAAAATTGATTTGTTAAAGAAGAAAGTAACCATTTCTTTAGAAAAGAAGAAAATACAGCAAGTGAGAGCACGGGTAGCGGTTGTATTTGATGCTTCTGGGTCGATGTCACTTTTATATGAAAAAGGCGTGGTACAGCGCGCATTCGAACGTGTTCTAGCAGTTGCTGCATGTATGGACGATGATGGTGAATTAGATGTGTGGTTTTTCGGTTCTAAGTCTATGCGGGCAAATAGCGTAACAGAAAAGGATTATGAGGGTTATATTGAGAGAACTTATCCTCGTCCCAAAATATTTAGTGGGCTAGGAGTAGGAAATAACGAGCCTGTGGTGATGAAAGATGTCATTAAGAAATATGTAAAGGAAGACCCTCGCAGTGATTTACCTACATACATTATCTTTTTTAGTGATGGCGGCATTTATTTGGATCATAAGATATCAAAAATCCTTATTGATTGTTCCAAGGAAAACTTATTTTGGCAATTCGTCGGCATTGGCAATGCCAATTATGGTGTACTACAAAAACTGGATCAATTACCTGGAAGAGTCATTGATAATGCCGGTTTCTTCGCATTGGATGATTTAGATAAAATTACAGATGATGAATTATATAATCGGTTATTAGATGAGTTCCCATCATGGCTGACATCAGCTAAACAACATGGCATGATTCAATAAAGTGATCGCGTTTTGAGGGTTGGATTATGTGTATGAACAGACCGTTTTTCTTTTTCGTATTTGGATACTGTATAATAGAAGTTTATGAACGAGAATAATAAGAAAAAAATGAGGTTTTTCACATGACCAAAAAGAGTTTTTCAGATTATCCATTAAGCAATGAGATGATAAAAGCGTTGGATAGTTTAGATTATCATACACCAACAGAAGTACAAGCAAAGGTGATACCGTTAATACTTGAGAAGATTGACCTTGTGGTGAAATCACAAACAGGGAGCGGGAAAACGGCTTCTTACGCTATTCCGATTTGTGAGTTAGTCGATTGGCAGGAAAATAAGCCGCAGGCGATTGTCTTGACACCAACAAGGGAACTGGCGGTACAGGTGAAAGAAGATATCATCAATGTTGGCCGTTTTAAACGGATTAAGGCAGCAGCAGTCGTTGGTAAACAACCGTTTCATATCCAAAAGAATGAGTTAAAGCAGAAAGTGCATGTTGTCGTTGGTACGCCTGGGCGTGTGCTTGATCATATTGAAAAGGGTACGCTCGCGCTCGATGAAGTGAAATATTTAGTCATTGATGAAGCCGACGAAATGCTTAATATGGGCTTTATCGAACAAGTTGAAGCGATTATTGACGAGATGCCGAAACAGCGGAATACGTATCTTTTCTCAGCTACGCTACCTGACCGCGTAAGAACGTTATCACTTGATTATATGAAAACTCCTATAGATATTGAGGTCAAAGCTAGCGGGCTGACCACAAAGCAAATAGAACATAGTCTTTATACGGTATCAGAAAACGAGAAGTTGTCATTGTTAACGGATGTGACAACTATTGAAAATCCAGATAGTGCGATTATTTTCTGTCGAACGAAGGAGCGCGTTGATACACTTTGTGACGAGTTAACCGATAAAGGGTACGATTGTGATATGATTCATGGAGGTATGGAACAATACGATCGTTTAGAAGTAATGGAAGACTTCCGCAGAGGCGAATTTCGTTACTTAGTTGCAACGGATGTCGCGGCAAGAGGAATTGATATTGATCAAATCACGCACGTTTTTAATTATGATATTCCGTTAGAGAAGGAAAGCTATGTGCACAGGACAGGAAGAACAGGGCGAGCAGGACATCACGGTAAGGCGATTACCTTTGTGACACCGCGTGAAGATAAATTTCTTAAAGAAATAGAAGCATATATTGGCTTCCAAATCCCAGCATCTGAAGCGCCTTCGAAAGCGGCAGTGTCAGCGGCGAGGCCGGCATTTTTAGAAAAGCTGAACAGCGAACCACCATTAAAAGAGGCGAAAAGCGAAAAGTTAAATAAACAGATCATGAAACTCTATTTCAATGGCGGTAAGAAAAAGAAACTTAGAGCAGTCGACTTCGTTGGAACCATCGCTAAAATAGACGGTGTCACCGCCGATGACATAGGGATTATTACTATCCAAGATACGGCATCCTATGTAGAAATTCTAAATGATAAAGGTCCGCTTGTGTTGGAAACAATGAAGCATACAACTGTCAAAGGAAAGCAATTGAAAGTCCATGTGGCGAGGAAATGAAGATAGAGAGGGGAAGAATCAGTCGGATTCTTCCCCTCTCTTTAGAATACACCCCATATGTATATAATTAAGTGATTTATTTCTGAAACAGTATTAGGGTGGGGTCTTTATTATCCATTTCTTCTCTCTCACACAATCTGTTATGATAGAGGTAAGAAGGTTTACGATGGAGGAGTTTGGATCATGCCTCGTTTTAATGATGCGCAGTTAGAGTCGATACGGGAAGAACGTAAAGAGCAAATTATGAAAGCCGCTATGAAGGTATTTGCGGAGAATGGAATTAAGTTGACGAAAATTAGCATGATTGCCAAAGAGGCAGGAATTAGCCATGGTCTTGTTTATCATTATTTCCAATCAAAAGAAGAGGTACTATTTGAGAGTTTAGAATGGTCAGTTGCATTAGGAGAGTCTCAAGCATTCTTAGAAAAACTGAAACAAGAAGAACGAACGCCCGTTCAAAAGATACATAAATTTACTACCTTTGCACTGACTTCAGGATCAAATCATGTTTTTCGTGTGATTCAACATTTAGAACATAGTGAAAATGTACCTCAGCATATCCTTGCTGTATATAAAAATATTGGGCAAATGTATATTGAATTCTTTCTCCCTATCTTTATCGAGGGACAGCAATTAGGAGAAATCATGGCAGGGGACCCTGAAGAATTAGTTGGATTATTCTTAACGGTCATCTCAGGTATTATGGCAGACGACCCTGATTGGTGGAAGGATAACATTGATGAGAAAGTATCTATTCTATTGCGTATGATTACCTCAAGATAAGCAAATAAAAAAGCGTAAGGCATTACAGAGAGAAAAAATCCTGAAATTCAGGATTTTTATTTTTTTTGACATGTATTTTGAGAAATGGTTATAAAAATAAAAGGGGGAATGAATTTATCAAAGGAATAGGGAATAAATTGACAAAATGATTAGGCATCTAGTATTATTGACTGAATGAATCAATCAATAATTAAATTTAACATATAAACTATTCCTTGAATAAATTGCCCAAATTATTTTTTTAATTAAATATTGACTGATTAAGTCAATCATTAGGAGGTATTGTATGAACGAGACAGTTATTTATGTTCGAAATCTAAAAAAAGCCTATCGTAATCAGCAAGTACTAGATGGTTTGAGTTTTGATGTAAGGCGTGGTTCTATTTTTGCGTTATTAGGTGAAAATGGGGCTGGTAAAACAACGACGGTTCGCATTTTATCAACATTAATTCAAGCAGATGACGGGGTAGCAATGATTGCTGGTTATGATACGAAAACCGAAGCTAATCATGTGAGACGGAAGATAAGTTTAACTGGACAGTATGCAGCGGTAGACGAGTTATTAACAGGTGAAGAGAACTTAGCGATGATGGGCAGGCTCAATCACCTAGATAAAGAACTTATAGCGAAAAGGACAGAAGAACTGCTGGAGACCTTTGAGCTCACGAAAGCAGCTCGTAAGAAAGTAAAAACTTACTCTGGAGGGATGCGGCGTAGACTTGATATTGCTATCAGTCTGCTTGCTGCACCAGAAGTGATATTTTTGGATGAACCGACAACTGGTTTGGACCCACGTAGCCGACGAAAGATGTGGGATATGATTAAATTACTTGCCAATCAAGGCGTGACAATTTTTCTAACGACACAATATTTAGAAGAGGCTGATCAGCTGGCAGATAAGATTGCTATTATTGCTGAAGGGAAAATCATCAAAGAAGGAACGGCCGAAGAACTAAAGGAAGTCATTGGAGAGGAGACATTAGAGTTAACCTTTGCCGATACAAGTGGGTACCATGAAGCACAGAATTATATGTCAGGTGAAGTAGATGAGGAAGCGAGAAAGATTTCGATACCTATACGCTCAGTGAGACAACTAAGAGAGTTGCTGAATGATCTATATGTAAAAGGAATTGAACCAGACGCGATTGTTATACGACAGCCTACACTGGATGATGTTTTTATTAAAATGACGGAGCATAATAAAGTGGAGGTGTTAGTAAATGGGTGATGCAAAGTGGATATGGGCATTAAGAGACGGTTTAACGATGTCAAAGCGAAGTCTTATGCATATTTTTCGTGACGTGGAATCATTATTAATGGCAATTGCCTTACCGGTTTCCATCATGTTGCTATTTGTCTATGTCTTTGGTGGGGCAATCCAAACAGGGACTGATTATGTAAATTACGTTGTTCCAGGGGTTATAATTACTTGTGCAGGGTTTGGCAGTTCTTTAATATCCGTTAGCGTGACAAAGGATATGAGTGGAGGCTTATTCGAGCGATTTCGCAGTATGCCCCTTCAACCTTCTTCTTTATTAGTAGGCCATGTTGTTGGAGGATATCTTCGTAATATGATTGCTACATTAGCAGTTTTTATCGTAGCTCTTCTGATTGGTTTTCGTCCAGAGGCTGGGTTGTTAGAGTGGCTTGGCGTTTTAGGGATATTAACGCTCTACATGATTTCGATTAACTGGTTATTTGTCGTCTTAGGTTTACTAACGAAAAATGTTGAAACAGCTGGTGCATTCACTTTCCCAATGTTATTCCTACCCTATTTAAGTAGTGCCTTTGTCCCGACAAATACAATGCCTGCATGGCTAGATGCCTTTTCCAAACATCAACCAATGACTCCATTAATTGAGGCACTAAGAGGGCTGTTAATTGGTACACCAATTGATTATAATCTTTGGTTAACGATTCTTTGGTTTAGTGGATTGTTAGTGCTCTCCTATATAGCAGCAACTCTTTTATTTCGGAGACGGAAAAATGAGTAGAGTAAGTCTCGGTGGTTTGACGAAGCGCCTTCTTAACAATGCCTATGATATTGATGATGTAAATCTACAAGTTCAATTTTAATAGATTAGGAGGGGGGAAAGCCCTCTCCTCTTTTCATACCCTTCTCCCAGGATAAAACCGAGCCTCCTCCACCATTTTATTCTCCTTCGCCGTCACCTCAGCTGGTGTCAATTTAAAAACCATCGTATAACTCCCTAAAGAAGATTGGTATTTTTCCACATGAGTTTGAGCCAGTTTTTTATCGTAGTATCCGGGGACGTATTTATCGAGCATGCCTTGCATAGCGGCGGTGGCTTCTGTTATGTCGGTTACGGCTTGGAGTTGCCCGAAAAGCATAACGCTCATATAGGCAGTGTCCGTTTTCGCCGGAATCGGGCTAACCATTGTACCGTAATCTTCTGCGATGGTGAAACAGCAATGAGGGTTCTCGCGGATTATTTCAATTTTTCTGCCGGCAGCAGCACCGTGAAAATAGAGCGATCCGTTCATCCAGGTATAGTTTAACGGAACGACGTAAGGATGATCACCATCAGTTAATCCCAGATAGCCTGTACGTGTATTACTTATTAGTTGTTCAATTAGGGCCTGATCTGTGCACGCTAATTTTTGATTGCGAATTTCATATAACATTTCCATCCCATCCTTCTTTGTAAATGTTAAAATAATCGTAAGAAAAATCTGTATTTAAGAAAAGTGCCAGAAAGGGAAAGTTTCTTGGGGACAGTTGGGGGTTATGTGGGATGGAAATCACACCATTTATTCACAGGGGAAAAACGATACCACTTTATAGTCAGCTTTATCATTGGATGAAGACAGAAATTGAAGAGGGACGGCTATTGCCGGGAACAAAGGTGCCATCGATTAGGCAACTGACCCATCACTTGCAGATTAGTAGAAATACTGTGGACGCAGCGTATCAGCAGTTACAAGCAGAAGGATATCTTGAGAGTATACCTCGCAGTGGGATTTGGGTGGCAGAAATAGAGGAACGACTCTCGCAATCTTCAGAAGAGGTATCACCAGCAATAATTGAAAGGAAGTCATCATCTAAGACGATGATTGACTTTGAATATGGAAACATCGATGTAGAAAAATTCCCTTTTAAAAGTTGGAAAAAATCTCTCTCTCATGCCATCGAAGAGGAAGGACAGACGTTATCTCAGTATAGCGATAAGCAAGGAGAATGGTTATTACGGCAAGAGATTGCCACCTATTTATTGCAATCAAGAGGAGTTCATACGAGACCAGAGCAGATTTTGATTACGAGTGGCACACAATCAGCAGTAGAGATTATTTGCCGACTTTTGAAACTGCAGGGAAAAGAGGTGGCGATAGAAGAGCCGGGCTATAGTGGGGTGCGTACCGTCTTTGTTGATCAAGGCTGTGAGATGGTCCCTGTGCCGCTCGAGAAAGATGGTTTATCTATCTATCATCTACAGAAAAGTAAGGCAAAAGCCGTTTATGTGACCCCTTCTCACCAATTTCCGTTTGGGATGATTCTTCCAGTCGGTAAAAGAACGCAAATGCTTAACTGGGCTTATCAATCAGCTGGTTATATTATCGAGGATGATTATGACGGGGAGTTTCGTTATCAAGGTCAGCCTATCCCCTCGCTCAAATCGCTAGATGAAGAAGAAAAAGTCATCTACTTAGGAACTTTTTCAAAATCATTTCTCCCTTCCATGCGCATGAGCTTTATCGTTTTTCCACCTTCATTAATGAAGCAGTACGGACAGATGTTTCCTGATTATAATCAGCCAGTTTCACCAATGATACAAGTAGCTATGGCTAAGTTTATGCATGCAGGTGATTTTGAACGGCATATTCGGAGAATGAGAAAAACATATCAGAGAAAACATCAAACACTATTAAATAGTATTGAGCAACATTTAGGCAATAAAGTAAAAATTATTGGGGAAAAATCGGGCTTACATATCCTCCTAGAATTACAAGGGCATGCAGCACCACAAGTGATTGAAAAAGGGTTAAAAAAAGGTGTAAAAGTTTACACCCCTTCACGTTTTTGGCTATATCCAATTAGCGACAGCCAAAGGTATATCATGCTTGGGTTTGGTGGACTATCCATTGAGGAAATTGAAGAGGGAATTGCGCTTTTAGCTAGTTGCATATAAACGAAAGTGATCCCACTTTAAAAGTGGGATCACCATTCCTATTATTTTTTAACAACAGGAATCCACATTTCACCGTATACTGTACCGTTGTCCTCACTCATTTCCACTGTTGTGTTTGGTCCGCCAACATAGGCATAGTCAGTCATTTCTACTAATGCTTGACCAAAGGCCACAGCTGTTAGTTGATTACTTAATTCTTGAGCGGAGTCAGCTTTCCCTTCGACAACGAGGTAGGGTCCTTTAGGAAATTGGATAATTCTCGTTGCATCAGGTAATGTCTTTTCAGTCATCACGCCTGCATAATGCATCATTTTGTTATTGACCGCTTCGTTGACTGCGAAAATATAATTATTGTCTGCCACGGATTGAAGCTGCTCAAGTGTGCCATCCTTTTTCACAGTTTCCCAGAAATCGCTTTTCTGTTGATTGATGCTTTCTTGGTCTCTATAGTCCGCTACAATTTCAATTCCAAAGCCTAATACGACGAAACCTTCTTTTTCTTGTAATGAATAATTAGCCATTTTTATCGTCCTTCTTTCTTGAAATTTGACCAAATGATTGGTGTTTTCATTTGATGAGTTTATAATAACTTTAAATCATGTCAAAAAATGATACTGTTTAGGAGACTGAGATGAAAAAGGTTGAAAGAATTAATGTCATGATGCGATACATTAATAATCGTGCCCATTTTACGATTTCAGAAATCATGCAGGAATTTCAAATCTCTCGGTCAACAGCGATACGAGATATACGCGAGATCGAAAGTATGGGTGTCCCTCTTGTTGCGGAAGTGGGAAGAGACGGTGGTTATGCTGTCATGAAAAACGCTGTACTTCCCTCTGTTCGCTTCACTGATAACGAGTTAAAAGCACTATTTATAGCCTTTATGGCAACGAGAAACTTGCAATTACCTTATTTAAAGAGTCGCCAATCGTTAGCTGAAAAATTACTCGGTCTGATTTCAGAAGCCCAACAAGATGATCTCGTGCTTTTAAATAAGATTCTCTTATTTGAAGGAACGAACCCTTATAATCCTGAACTCTTAGAACTATCCGATTTACCTCACCCGATGTTAGAAAAACTGATTCAATTGATACTAACAGACCGTTATATGACCCTTTCTATTAACGATGTGGACTATCCTATTTATCTTATGCACCTTTACCGTGAGAAAAACATCTGGTGGGTGGAAGGCTTTGATATAAGCGAAGAAAAGAAAAGGCTGATAGCAGTCGATCATTTGACCGAAGTAAACGTCTTTCATACGAAAAAAAGATTAAGCAGAAACAGCATGCTAAAAAAGATGGCTGAACATCATGTGAAAGACAATATCGTCATGAAACTTGGACCAAAAGCCATTGCTCAATATAAAAAGTATCATCCTTTCAATGTGGCCCTTACCTATACAGACCCCTATCAAACAACAGCTATAGCAAAAATATATGTCACCATGGAGAAACGAGATCAACTAGAGGAAATAGCCAGTTGGTTGCTATTTCTTGGTGAGGATGTAGAATTGGTGGAGGTGCCGAGAGAGGTTTATACAGCTTTAGAAGAGAGGCTCTATAAATTTCAGAAGAGAAAGAAAAGCCAATAAAAACGCCAACCCAGCAATAAGCTAGATTGGCGTTGCGTTATGCGTATGATGTTTTTCGCCAAAAAGCCCCTTTGTCACAAGAGCTAATCGGTGGGAAAACTTCTTCGGTTTCTAGTTGGATTTTCTTTTCCTCGCCGGTTGGACTAGGTGTACGCGTCCCATCTGTATAACCATCCCATTCGTAGTAAGCATGAGCAGTGGAACGTTGACCTGTTTTAAATCTCTCTCCAATTGCCATAAATCTTACCTCCTTTAGGGGTGTTTGTCTCTATTTACCCGCGTTTATACAGGCTAAACCAGAAGCAAGTCCAACTTTATTTTGAGGTCTTTTTTCGGAAAACCCTCAAAAAGAACAAAAAGAAAAAGCCAGTAAGCGCAAGGCTTCTGACACAGTATGCTTTTTAACCATTTCGATGGAAGTATTACTTGTTCAAGGTCCTCATCCATTTTGCTTAACGTATCTTTTCCGCGTTTTGTTGGTAGAACCCCGTAATGAAAAAACATGTAATCCATGCAGTGGTTGTAACGATTATAGCTAGAAATAACCCCATAGCCTGCATGAAAATATCCTCTCCTTGATAGGATGGCTCAAGAGTGATGTAAAAAAAAGTAAATAAAACGGTTAATCCCATGTAAAAACTACTTCCAATAGTAGCTAACTTTAATCTATCCCCTTTTGAGCCATGCCAGGCTTTATTTACTGATGCCCATAAATAGATGCTTGTGCATACAGCTAAAACCATAAAAATTAAGTGAACATAGGGAATGACAAAATAGCCCACAATATAAAGAGCCAGAATGGTAGCAGAAAATAGGACTGTATTCATGAAGAATAGGAGAATCCCAGCTCCCCAATATGATTGGAACCATGGCGTCTTTTTTAAAAGGTGCACGAATGGATTCCCCTTGCCAAGTTGAGAGAGGCTGGGGTTTTTAAAGAATATAATAACTAACATGATGAGTGAACCAACAAATAATATTAAAGACATTATAACCCTCCATAATAAAATTATTTCATATATAGGATACAATGTAATTTATTGAAAAACAATAAAAATTTATCGATATACTCAAGTTCCTCGTATGGTAAATTTGACTGAGGAAGAGGAGATGTGAATGATGAAACTCATAGGTAGTCATATTTATTTAGCAAGTCCCCAATTGAAAGAATTTCCTTATGTTTGGAATATGCTTAATGATAAGGATGCACGAAAGTATACGGGAGGCATTCCTCAAATAAGTTATGCGGAAAGAGAGTTATTATATGCTGAGCAATGTCAGACCTTTGGTGAAAACGGAAATTGGGAGTTTTCTATTTATTCTAAGGAAAACAATGATTATATGGGCTATGCAGGTTTTACTTTTGACGATGTCAATAAAAGATACTACCTCATGTATGGATTAGACAGGCAATATTGGGGAAAAGGTTATGCGACAGACGCAATCACCTTACTTCTAGCATTTGCAAATAAAAAATTAAATATTTCTACTATTTATGCGAGTGTTCATCCTGAGAACGCTTCGTCTATCCATTTGTTAAAGAAATTTTCATTTGCAAAAAGGGATAACGAAGATCTTTATATTCTGAGTAGTTAAAGTTACAGGAAATAAAAGAGGTTAGCTGTTTTTTATTTTCATAAAAGAAGAGATATAATAAAACAAATATGATACAAAAGGAGAGGCGATAAGAATGCCAGAAAGACATGTGTCAGGCTGGAATTTGCAAAATAGTTATAAGAAGCTGTCTCCCGGTCTTTTTACAGAAACAAAACCACAGCGAGCAAGTGGTCCAGAGATGGTGCAATGGAATAAAGAAGTAGCTGAAAGTTTAGGGATTAATAAAGAGTGGTTACAGAGTGAAGAGGGCATTAAGGTGTTAGCCGGAAACCAATTGCCAGAGGGCAGTGAGCCGATTGCACAAAGCTATGCAGGACATCAGTTTGGTCATTTTAATCGGCTAGGTGATGGGCGCGCCATACTTTTAGGGGAACAGTTGGCGGTAAACGGTGATCGCGTTGATATTCAGTTGAAAGGTGCCGGCAGAACACCGTATTCTCGAGGTGGGGATGGGCGTGCGGCGCTTGGACCGATGTTGAGGGAGTATCTCATCAGTGAAGCGATGCATGGTTTGGGCATTCCAACAACGAGAAGCTTAGCTGTAGTCGAAACGGGTGATGATATTGCACGCGAAACTTTATTACCAGGGGCCATTTTGACACGAGTGGCGGCGAGTCACATTCGTGTAGGCACTTTTCAATTTGCAGCTACCTTCACGAAACCGGAAGAATTGCAGGCGTTAGCTGATTATACCATTGAGCGTCATTATCCTGAGCTTTTAAAAGAAGACCATCCATACGTGGCCTTGTTGCGCAAAGTGATCGAAGTTCAGGCAGGGTTGATTGCTAAATGGCAAGCGGTCGGTTTTATTCACGGTGTCATGAACACGGATAATATGACGATCTCTGGGGAAACGATTGATTATGGACCATGTGCCTTTATGGATACGTATGACCCAGCAACGGTATTCAGCTCCATTGATGTTCAAGGTCGTTATGCATATGGGAACCAACCATATATGGCTGGTTGGAACTTGGCGCGCTTCGCAGAGTCACTGATTCCCTTATTACATGATGAAACCGAGGAAGCGGTGAAAATTGCGCAAGAGAAAATCGGCGAATACAATCGTATCTATATTCATAAGTGGACCGGAGAAATGAGGGCCAAACTCGGTCTGTTTACAGCAGAAGAATCAGATAAGGCTCTTATTCATGATTTACTCGAAATCATGAAGGAGCAAGGCGCGGATTATACGAACACATTCATCGCCCTGACCGATCGAACATTAGATCAGCCAGCGTTCAAAGAGTGGATAGTTCGTTGGCAAGAGCGGTTAAAGAGACAGGAAGCTTCAGAAGCGGAAGTGGAACAGTTAATGAAAAATCATAACCCAGCTGTTATTCCACGAAATTATTATGTTGAAAAAGCATTAACTGCAGCGGTGAACAAAGGGGATTATCATTTATTTGAGGAGCTATTAGCGGTGCTCGCTCATCCATATGCACATACGGCAGAGCAGGAGAAGTATAAAGAGGTACCGGTACAGGATGATAATTATCAAACATATTGCGGGACGTAAAAGAAGCGGGGGAATGTCCCTTGCTTTTTTTACGCATGTTTATGGGGATTTTTGTGGGGCTTGCAAAAATTGATCGGATACGGCGAGAAACTGAACGGGTCAAAAAACGGAAGCAGTAGGGAAACCTGGTTGGATTAAGCAAGAAACGCATCAAAAAACGGAGGCAGTAGAAAAGACTGATAGGATTAAGTAAGAAGCGCGTCAAAAAACGGAGACAGTAGGAAAACCTGATAGGATTAAGCAAGAAACGCGTCAAAAAACGGAGACAGTAGGAAAACCTGATAGGTTTAAGCAGGAAACGCGTCAAAAAACGGAGACAGTAGGAAAACCTGATAGGATTAAGCAGGAAACGCGTCAAAAAACGGAGTCAGTAGAAAAAACAGATAGGATTAAGCAAGAAACGAGTCAAAAAACGGAGTCAGTAGAAAAAACAGATAGGATTAAGCAAAAAACGAGTCAAAAACCCGCGTCAGTAGCAAAAATTGCTTGAATCAGCAGTGAAACAGAAGTAACAGCCATAGGCAATTGCAGTCAACCACCTACCACAAAAAAACACACGAACCTACAGCCCGTGTGTTTGCTAACTTAGTTCTTCTCCATCACCGCAAAATAATTCCCTTCGTTATCGGCAAAGTTGAATACTTTACCAAAAGGCATTTCAACGAGCTCGCCTACTGTGACTTCTTTATTCTTGTATGTTTGGTAGAGCTTTTCAATGTCAGTTGTATAAAACATTAGAGATGGTGTCCCAAGGTTTAATTCAGGGCTCATCTTTGCCACGGTTTGTTTATCTTGAAGGACAATGGTTGTTTCTGTTTGTTCGGACGAAGCAACCTCATACCATTTAAAATCCCCTTCGTCATTTTCCGCGATCAGTTTGAAGCCGATTTTTTCTATCCAAAATTGCAAGCTTGTTTGTTGGTCGTTGACGTATAACATGATTTGTCCTAGTGATAGGGTCAAAATAATTGCCTCCTTTATCTTGTCGCTTGACTATCCATATATATGACTTCCCACGTATGTCCATCAAGATCTTGAAAGCCCATTTGATACATAAATCCAAAGTCTTTTGCTTCAGATGCCAATCTACCACCAGCATCTAGCGCTTTTTTAATGATTTCATTGACTTGGTTTCTACTTTCAGCAGCAAAGGATGTAATGACCTCAATTTGGTCATTAGAATCAATGATGTTTTTGGCGGTAAAGTTTTTAAACTGTCCCTCTGTCATCAGCATGGAAAAAGTATGTTCATTGATGACCATACATGCGGCGTCATCGTTCGTGAAATCGTCGTTGAAAGTAAACCCAATTTGTTTAAAAAAGTCCATTGACTTCTTTAGGTCTTTCACAGGTAAATTAATAAATGTCATCTTAGGTTGAAAGGACATTTCTTGTCACCTTCTCTTTCATAGTTAATGGTAAGACTGATTTCACGTTAATTATAGAGACATGCTATGAGGTAGTCAATTTTAATTTAGAATATTCTGTAAAAAGAACATACTTCATTCCTTCTTATCATTCTTCATAACAGAGATACACCCCTTTTTATAATTCTAGGAGGGGTGTATTAACTCGTTACATTTGCTTTTTTAATGCAATAACAATCTTTGTACCTTGATGCTGTTCACTAGTCAGATAAACGGTGCCACCGTGGGCTGTAATGATATCTCTCGCAATCGCCATTCCAAGCCCAGTACCTTGTGCTTTTGTATTAGTGCCACGGTAGTATCGGTCAAAAATTTGCTCTAGGTCGTCGAGAGCGATGCCGTTTCCATTATCCTCAATGATTAGTTTTCCAGCTTCTAGACGAATATCTACCTCAACGTCTGATGCATTATGCAGAAGGGCATTGTGAATAAAATTCAATAGAGCTCGTTTCATTAAATGCTGGTCGATGGACCAAATGAGTGCCGGATCATCACTTTCAAAATTGATATGATAGCCGTCATAACGAGGATCATTCAGGATGTCTATAACAATTTCCCGCGTAAATCGTTCTGCCTTTATTTCTTGTATGTGCAAAGGTAATTCTTGGTTGCGTAATCGCAGTGTTAGGTTAAAGTCATCTAGTAGTTCTTTCATATAAAGAGATTGCCGCTCAATGACTTCTGCGTACTCCTGTCTCTCCGCGTGGGAAACTTGCTCCTCATTTAATAACTCGGCATAGCCGCGAATGGAGGCAAGCGGTGTTTTTAAATCATGGGAAACATTACTTATCCATTCGTTACGCATATTTTCGAGTTTTTTACGTTCTTCCTCATGCGCTTGAAGGGTAGTGGAAACTTCATTCAGATTGGCAAACACAGGTTTATAAATACCTGCTCGTTTCGTCTTTTGAACAGTGAAATTTCGTGCTTTAAGTTGAGAAATGCGTTCAATCATATAATGAACAGGCTTGGTCAGTATTGTGCTAAAGAGTAGCCCAACAATAGCTGCGATAATCAAATCAACAATCGTTATGGCAATGATTGCTTTGAAGACATACGTAATGACTGAAGTGGTATCCATCATGAAAGTAACGCGCTCCTCTTTACTTTGGGGGACACCAATGATGTAACTATATTCTTCGAATTCCCCGAGGAAATACGTATTAAAATGATCGTCCATATACTTATATTTATGTACAAGTTCTACAGGGCTATAATGATTTGCAACTCCATCAGGTGCAAATTTAGAGGAAATCACCTCTCCATTTTGATTTAAAATTTGCAGCCACGCACCGAATGATTCTAGCGCTTCTACTCCTTCAGCTGAAAGAGTTGGTTGTTCATTTTCTAATGTTAAATAGTTAGAAAAAGAACGGGTGAATCGTTCGGCTGAACCACTTTCTACTTGATCAATGCCTTGTTGTTGCTGATAAATAAGCAAACCAATTAAAACCATTGTATTAACAATGATAACGATGAAAACGATGCTTAAAATTGAGAATAAATACCTACCAGTTAATTTCCATTTCATTTGTCCTCACCTATTTTACATTCAGTCGATACCCGAGCCCTTTAACCGTCGTAATGAAGGTCGGTTTGGAGGGGGTATCTTCTATTTTCTCACGTAATCTGCGGATATGAACCATTAAAGTATTATCTGCTCCGTAGAAGTCTTCACCCCACACGGTTTGAAACAATGTTTCCTTACTAAGTATTCGATTTGGGTTTCGGATAAAACAAGCCATTAACCTAACTTCCTTAGCAGTTAGTTCTATGCGTTGATCCTGCTTGTATACTTCTGTTTGTTCTTTATTTAAGGCAAAAGGACCGGCAGTCATCATCGTTGTTTCTATCATTGTTTGTTCAGATATCTGTTGTGAATAGCTGCCAGCACGTCGGAGTTGCGCTTTCACACGATAAGCAACTTCTTTTGGGCTGAATGGTTTTGTAATATAGTCATCTCCGCCAATTGCCAATCCTAATATCTTATCGATTTCATCTGTTTTGGCGGATAGGAATAAAATTGGAATTCTCGAGACTTCACGGATTTTTTTACATAAATCGTAGCCCTCACCGTCAGGAAGCATCACATCGAGAATCGCTAAATCTGGGGAGAAAGCCTGGAATTGTTCCCAACCATTCTTAACTGTACCTGCTGTTTGTATGGATTGAAATCCTTCTTTTTTTAGAGAAGTTTGCATGAGCTGACATAAATCTTGTTCATCATCAACGATTAGAATACGAGGCTGTTCCACATTGATTCCTTCCTTTCATCTATCTATTAGCCTTATCTTAACAGTGTTTAACGATTATTATATACAATTTAAGGATTTTGTAAGGTAGAAGTGAATTTAGTGTAAGGATGGGGAGGTAAAGTAGAGACATAAGAAAGAGGTGCTTAATATATGGAATCATTATTAGTTGTAAAAAAGGTAGAAAAAATATACGGAAAAGGTGCAAACACATTTCATGCGCTTCAGAATATATCATTTGACATTAGCCATGGGGAATTTGTAGGCGTTATGGGGCCATCAGGAGCTGGGAAGTCTACCTTACTAAATGTATTGGCAACAATTGACTCTCCGACAAACGGTGATATTTATATTGAAGAAGACAATATTGCCAAAATGAAAGAAGAGAAGTTAGCGGATTTTCGCCGTGATCATTTAGGTTTTATTTTTCAAGACTACAATCTACTCGATTCATTAACTGTTCGCGAAAATATTGTCTTGCCACTGGCGATTGCTAAAAAATCAGCAAAGGAAATGGCTGAAAAAGTAGAGACATTAGCGCATACTTTCGGGATTGCTTCTTTATTGGATAAATATCCTTATCAAATATCTGGAGGTCAGAAACAAAGAACGGCAGCTTGTCGTGCATTGATTTCGAATCCTAAATTGATTTTTGCTGATGAACCGACTGGTGCTTTGGATTCAAAGTCAGCAACAGACTTACTAGAAAGCATGAGCCAATTAAATGAAAAGCATGAAACAACGATTATGATGGTTACGCATGATGCTTATGCTGCTAGTTTTTGCCGAAGAATTCTTTTTATTAAAGATGGCCAATTATCAAAGGAAATCTATCGTGGTTCACATACGAGAAAAGAGTTTTTCCAAATGATCTTAGCGGAATTGGCACAACTAGGCGGTGACGATAATGACGCTATTTGATTTAGCGATCAAAAATATTCGTCGAAATGTGAAGAGTTATGGGCTGTACATCGGCTCGATGATTTTCTCTATTATCATTTATTTTACTTTTGTCACGTTGAAATATAGTGAAGACATCACTGCCTTGGCAGCAGTCTCAAAGCAAGTCAGTAGTATTATGAGTGCATCTGCATTTGTCCTGATTATTTTTGTTGCTGTATTTATCCTTTATTCGAACTCTTTTTTTATGAAAAAAAGGAAGCTGGAAGTAGCGCTTTATTCCTTACTTGGGGTACGTAAACGCTCCATCGGTTTTATGCTTTTTTTCGAGAATATCGTTATTGGCGTAATTGCCTTAATTATTGGTGTTGGCTTGGGCTTCTTACTATCACAACTTCTCTTAATGGTTTTATTAAAATTAATGGGACTTGAAGTAATGAGTAGTCTAGCATTTTCACCAAGTGCAGTTGTTAATACAGTCATCGTCTTTATGATTCTGTTTTTATTTACGTCATTACAAGGGTATCGTGTAATTTATCGTTTTAAGTTAATTGATTTATTTCACGCAGAAAAGAAAGGCGAGGAATTTCCGAAAGCACGTCTTATTTCGGCTTTATTAGGTGTGGCATCATTAGCAGGTGCTTATTGGTTGGCGTTGCAAGATTTGATGACTTCAGAAGTATGGCGCTTACTTAGTGTAGCTATGCCATTAGTTATTATTGGATTAACGGTGTTAGGAACGTATCTTATTTTTAATAGTGTACTTGTTTATATTTTATCGAAATTAAAAAATCAAAAGAACTGGGCTTGGAAAGGCTTAAATCTATGGACAACGTCACAGCTATTGCACCGCATTCGTGGAAATGCACGAACACTAACAGTGATTGCAACTTTAAGTGCGACAACAATTACTGCTGGAGGTGCGGTATTTGGGCTTTATTATAATGCGGATAAAGAAATAGAGACCTATACGCCTATTACATTTATGTGGGAGGGCGAGCCACAGAAAATTACACAAGACATTGTTGTGTATGAAGAGGAAATCAAAAGTAAAACTGTCCGTATAGCTGAAGGTGACATGGAAATTGACTACCAAGTAATGGATTATTCAACCTTCAAGCAATTGGCTACACGACAAGGGTGGGAGGACCTCCCTACCATTAATCAGGAAGAGGCATTCATCCTGGATACGTATTATGATGAGCGTTGGTCGACAAAAGTAGATGAGGTTAAGCTTAATAAGCAGACATTAAATGTGATCGCTTACGAGGATCGATCCGTTGTTAATACCTTCACAATGGGAGGTAAATTATTAGTTGTAACAGATGCTTTGTTTGAACAAATAGACAGCCCGCAGGTGACCTACCAAGCGGTTCAAGTGGAAGATTATAAAAAGCAGCAAGCACTATCAGATGATTTAGCTGCTTCTACAGAACAATTTTCAAGTGCAACACAACAATATAAAGATTCCATTGAAGCTTCAGGCTCTATGCTATTTGTTGGAAGCTTTCTTGGACTCGTATTCTTAGTCGCTACGGGTAGCATCATTTTCTTTAAGATGATGACTGAAGCAGAAGAAGATAAAGGGAAGTATCAAGTGTTATACAAAATTGGTGTGTCACAAAAAGAAATGAAACGAACGATTAGACATCAGGTGGGAATGATCTTTACGGCACCACTACTACTTGGATTAATGCATGGAGCGATTGCCTTAGTTGCATTTTCTAATTTGCTAATGATGAATCTGCTTATACCAGTAGTAATATGGATGCTAGCATATACAATGATCTATTTCATCTATTATTTCTTAACGATAAGAAGCTTTCAAAAGACGATATTTTCAATGTTAGGGGAGAGATAAATGAAGAAGACAACTGGGGTTATTGGAGGAATTGTCATCGTTTTTATTGTGGCAGTTATTCTATTAATAAATATAGATTTTAATCGTTTAGGCAAAGAGAATGCGTATGTTCAATTAAATGAAGAGCCGAGAGTAGAAGAAGAAACATTAGAATCAGGAGAAGTGATGAAAAGGTATTGGTATGAGCTGCCAGCTTATAATAAAGAAGGCAAAGCAATCGCAGTAGAATTCTCTGCTTCTAGAGCTTTGCGTGAGGATGCCTACTTAATGCTTTACCTTGATGATAGTAATGAAGTCACGTCTTACGATGAAGTAAAAGAAAGTGATATTCCTTCAGAAGTAATAGAAAAAATAAAATCGTAAAGATAGGTCCCTGAAATTTTTATTCGGGGGCTTTTAAGTATTTTGGAATAATAAATAATTAGAATGGTAAAGTTGAATAAAACAGCAAAATATTCGTTAAAAGCAAATAAAATAATACCCACTAAGAAAAAATGCGCGGAACTTTCCAACTTTTATCTGTTTTCCATTATTTTTTTCAGTCAAATATCAAAAAATTTTATATAATATAAATAGGATTTATACTATTATAGAGGGAGAAGAATTTCTTCTATGATGGATAATTGCCAATTTTATAGTATAATTAGTATTGAGAAATATATATTTTGCAAAGATTGATGACATTTAATTTAGCGCATTTTAAAGAGAAGGTGCCTGCACAATGTAAACGTTTGCCTACATCGACCAACAACTGGAAGGGTAGAGAAGCGTTTTTGGTGTAGGTTAGACTATTGTCTTATTTTCTCTGCAAATTTCACGGTATAAGGATGGTAAAAAATGAGCAACGGGGAAACCAAAGAAGTGATTTTAATTGGTGCTGGGATTATGAGCGCGACTTTAGGTTCGCTCTTAAAAGAATTAGTTCCAGACTGGAAAATCAAAGTGTTTGAGAAATTGGATAAAACAGGGGAAGAAAGTTCAAATGAGTGGAACAATGCAGGTACAGGTCATGCTGCATTATGTGAGCTTAACTATACGAAAGAAAATCCAGATGGTTCTGTTGATATTAAGAAAGCCATCAATATTAACGAGCAGTTCCAAGTTTCTAAACAATTTTGGGCTTATCTAGTTGATAGTCAATTAATTAGAAGACCACAAGAGTTCATTATGCCTTTGCCACATATGAGTTTAGTGCAAGGACAAAAAAATGTAGAGTTTTTGAAAAGACGTCATGAAGCAATGTCTAGCAATCCACTATTTGCTAGTATGGAGTATGCGACAGATCATGAAACATTAAAAAAATGGATTCCATTAATTATGGAAAACCGTGCAACTACTGATGCGATTGCCGCAACAAAAATCGATTCAGGGACAGATGTAAACTTCGGTGCTCTTACACGTTTATTATTCCAACAACTAGAGTCTCAAGGTGTGGAAATGCACTATCAGCATAGTGTAGATGATTTAAAACGCACAAGAGATGGCGGCTGGGAAGTGAAAGTACGTGACCATGCAGGTGGAAACCTGGAAAACCATAAAGCAGACTTTGTCTTTATCGGTTGTGGAGGCGGTAGCTTACACTTACTACAGAAGTCAGGTATTCCTGAAGGGAAAGGCATTGGCGGGTTCCCTGTAAGTGGAATATTTATGTCTTGTACAAACCAAGAGATCGTGGAACAGCATCATGCGAAAGTTTATGGTAAAGCGCCTGTGGGTGCACCACCAATGTCTGTGCCGCATTTGGATACAAGATACATTAATAACAAAAAATCATTATTATTCGGTCCATTCGCCGGCTTCTCACCAAAGTTTTTAAAAAATGGATCCATGTTTGATTTAATCACTTCTGTTAAGCCAAGCAATGTGTTAACCATGTTATCAGCTGGTGTGAAGGAAATGGGCTTAACAAAATATCTAATTGAGCAAGTGCTACAGTCAAAAGAAAAGCGTATGGAGCAATTACGTGAATTCGTTCCAAATGCAAAAAGTGAAGACTGGGAATTAGTCATTGCTGGACAACGTGTGCAAGTGATTAAAGATACAGAAGAAGGCGGAAAAGGGACGCTCCAATTTGGTACTGAAGTGGTAACGGCAGGCGACGGTTCAATAGCTGCTTTATTAGGCGCATCACCAGGGGCATCAACAGCTGTTCCAGTAATGCTGGATATCATTGAGCGCTGCTTCCCAGAAAACATAAAAGAGTGGGAGCCAAAAATTAAAGAGATGGTACCATCTTACGGTCTTTCTTTATCAGAAAATCCGGAGTTACTCCAAAAAGTAAATCAAACGACTGACCGAGCGCTCGGTTTAGATCAAAATAAAGCGATTCATAATTAATATATGAGAGAGAAACCTGAACATCACAGCTGAAGTGTGGAATGTTCAGGTTTTTTTGTGTTTATGAATGGTTATTGATTGGTGGGGAATATTGTAAGCCTGTCCGAACAGCCGAATGATAAATAGTTGAAAATCAGAGGAATTTTGGAAAATGATTGTGATTAGATACGAGTTCAGAGTAGCGTATTTATGATTGTGCATAGGCGAATTACCCGCATAATCTGACAGAATAAATGTAACTTTTGTGAAAATAGCCCTTTAGTCCCCTGGCGTTTTTCTATACAAACCCTTTTCCCTCTCCGGTTATTAATAAATCATTTATGAAATCCGTCCGTAATGTTGCTGTTCTAAACCCTATATTTCCCTTAGTGTGTAAGTATTATCTATTGTCAGATCCTAATATAATCTGATATGATTTATTCGTAAAGTATTTAGACGTCTAAACATATTATTTTAATAAAGGGGTCTTTCTCATGAAATTGAATGGTAAGGTTGCGATTATTACTGGGAGTGCTTCTGGAATCGGAAGAGGAATGGCGCTTGCGATGGCGAAAGAAGGCGCGCATGTTGCCATTGTTGATGTGAATGAAGAAAAAGGGAAAGAGACATTAGCAGAGATTCGTGTTCACACAGAAGGTATGCTGTTTATCAAAGATATCACAGTACAAGAAAACATTACGCAAATTGTTGAAGAAGTTGTTAGGAAGTTTGGTAAACTTGATATTCTCGTAAATAATGCACATGTATCTAAGCAGGTGCTCTTTAATGAAACAACTCAAGAACATTTTGACCTTTCTTTTAACACTGGTTTTTATCCAACGGTTCGCTTTATGCAAGCGGCGTATCCTGAGTTAAAGAAAAATAAAGGAAAAGTCATTAATTTTGCTTCAGGAGCGGGAATTGATGGACAAGTGACACAAACAGCTTATGCTGCAGCGAAAGAAGCGATACGTGCCATCACACGTGTAACAGCAAATGAATGGGGACCTGATCATATTAATATTAACTTGATTTCTCCAATTGCTTTAACACCAGGTGTTGAACAATGGAAGCAACATGCGCCAGAAGCATATGATGCGATGGTAAATAAGATTCCATTACGCCGTTTAGGTGATCCTGAAAATGATATCGGAAAAGTAGCTGTATTCTTAGCAAGTGAAGATTCAAACTACATTACTGGACAAACTATTCTTGTTGATGGTGGATCAATAAAATTACATTAATTCAAGAATCTCCTACCAAAATAAATGGCGGGGGATTTTTTTGTCTCTAATTCAGATTCCATCATTATAAGTAGACAGAATGTTTGTAAATGCCCGTCAAAATGACATTATAGAGGGATTGAGCTATAATATATCCGTTATTGATTACCTTTCATAAATGGAAAGGGGGTTTATTTCATTTGATTCAAATGCATGATATAAGTAAACGCTTCGCTGATTATGAAGCGATTAAAGCGGTTGATATCGAAGTAAATGAAGGCGAGATCTACGGCATCATTGGTGCAAGTGGAGCGGGGAAATCGACATTACTACGGTTAATGAACTTGCTTGAAGTACCCGATTGCGGTGAAGTCGTTGTTGATGGAAAAAACTTGATGACGATGAAACCAAAACAGTTAAGAGAAGCGAGAAAATCAATGGGGATGATTTTTCAGCATTTTAATCTTGTGGCGAATTTAACCATTTATGATAATGTCGAGGTTTGTCTTCAGCTAGCAAACTACCCGAAGCATCGACGAAGAGAAAGAGTGATGGAATGCTTGAGGTTCGTCGGTCTTGCTCATTTGGAAAAGCAGTACCCACAAAGTTTAAGTGGCGGTCAAAAACAAAGAGTGGCGATTGCTAGAGCCCTTGCGAACGAGCCTAAGGTGTTATTATGCGATGAACCAACTTCTTCGCTTGATCCTCATACAACAGCAGAAATTCTCGCTGTGCTAGAGGAGATTAATCGTACATTAGGGGTCACGATTGTCATTGTTAGCCATGAGATGGAGGTTATACAAAGCACTTGTCACCGCGTATCGGTCATGGCAGATGGTTCTGTCTATAAGACAATCGAGCTAGAACCAAAAGGCATCCCTGATGTGGACCACACCCCTGAATATTTTATTGAAAAATTAACAGGTGAGGTGAGCGGGGATGCCTGAAGTATTGCAAAGGTATGAGGCGGAAATATGGCAAGCGATTGGCGAGACTTTTGCGATGGTGGGGATGTCTATTCTTGCCGCTGTCATCGTGGGACTCCCTGTTGGAACACTACTTTTTCTTTGTCGAAAAGGGAATTTACTAGAAAGCCGAGCTGTTTTTTCGATTTTAAATTTATTGGTTAATACGATTCGTTCTTTTCCATTTTTATTATTAGTCGTCTTCTTGATTCCTTTTACAAGGTTCATTATTGGGACAGCGATAGGCACAGCGGCAGCAACTGTACCGCTTTCTATTATCGCTATCGCACATTATTCTCGCCTTGTAGAGCAGTCTTTATTAGATGTCCCTAGAGGCGTAATAGAGGCAGCAAAGGCAATGGGGGCATCGGTTGTCGAAGTTGTCTTCAAATTTTTGTTTGTCGAAGCACGTTCAGGGCTAGTCCTTGGCTTAACGACTTCAATTATTAGTTTTATATCCTATTCCACTATTATGGGGGTAGTAGGTGGTGGAGGAATTGGTGATTTCGCCATTCGCTATGGATATCAACAATTTATGACGGATTTAATGATATATATGATCATTATTATGGTCATTCTCGTACAGTGCATCCAGTTTATTGGGACAACAGTTGCGAGAGTGATTGATAAGAGATGATTACATACTGAAGGAGGAAAATATGAAAAGACTATTTGCTTTAATGATACTAAGTATTTTGATGCTTGCTGCTTGTGGTCAAGAAACAGAAGATCAAACAGACGATAAACAAATAAATGGTGGTGACAGTAAAGAAGAGGTAACACTAAAAGTCGCTTCGCTTATTCCACCGATGACAGAGATTCTTGAGTTAGTAGCGCCACAACTGAAAGAAGAGGGCATTCATCTAGAGATGGTTGTGCTAAGTGATAATGTGCAACCCAATACAGCATTAGCGGCAAAAGAAGTAGATGCAAACTTTTTTCAACATGTTCCTTATATGGAGGAGTACAATCGTAGTAATGATGCGAATTTAGTGGCAATACAAGAGATTTATTTTGCCAATTATGGTGTTTATTCAAAGAACTTTGAAGATATAGCTGATTTACCTGAAGGAGCAACGATTGCCATTGCCAATGATGTATCCAATATTGACCGTTCATTAGCATTACTAGCGCAACATGATGTGATTGAATTAAAAGAAAAAACAGGTCCATATTATACGAAATCAGACATCACATCTAATCCAAAGAATTATCAGTTCGAAGAGGTAGATTTATTAATGCTAGCGAGAATGTATGATGATGCTGATGCAGTCGTAATGACTCCTGCTTATGCTGCACCACTGGGCTTAACACCAAAAAGTGATGCACTACTAACAGAAGGTATTGATAATGACTTTGCCATTACACTTGTCGCTCGCGAAGATAACAAAGATTCAGAAGCGATTCAAAAACTTGCAGAAGCAATGACAAGTCCTGAAGTGAAAAAATTCTTAGAAGAAAATTATGATGAAACGGCGATTCCGGCATTTGAATAACATAGAAATGTCTATGATCTAGAAGCTGAAACAAAACTAAATTCTTCACTTCTAATTCATAACTAAACACGTGAAAAATAATAAAAAACGAACTAATCTGAAGCTCTAAAATAGAGTTTCAAATATTAGTTCGTTTTTTTCATTTGCGGAAAACCTTTTGTCCCAGCCTCTTGTGGCATTTTATAAATGTATCTGTCTATGTGAGTCTGATGTATTGAATCAGAACCTTCTTAATGAATTGGTTGGTGGGGAATGAAGCGGGATGATCGCGCAAAAGTCGAGGGAGAAAAGGAAAGAAGTACGCGTAAATAGGGAATACGCGCAAAAGTGAGTGAAGAAAAGGAAAGAAGTGCGCGCAAATAGGGAATACGCGCAAAAGCGAGTGAAGAAAGGGAAAGAAGTACGCGTAAATAGGGAATACGCGCAAAAGTGAGGAAAGAAAGGGAAAGAAGTGCGCGTAAACAGGAAATACGCGCAAAAGTGAGTGGAGAAAAGGAAAGAAGTGCGCGCAAACAGGGAATACGCGCAAAAGTGAGTGGAGAAAAGGAAAGAAGTGCGCGCAAACAGGGAATACGCGCAAAAGCGAGTGAAGAAAGGGAAAGAAGTGCGCGCAAATAGGGAATACGCGCAAAAAATCGAATAAAAAACCAAAGTTGTGAACGCAAAGTCACAGTAGCTTACAGCAAGAACGTTTAGATCCGAGGTTTATGTATGACTCATTGTGCGTGCCTTTAATTTTCTTAAACCTTTAACGATATTTTCCATCCCATTCAAGCTTTTATAATTTCAGATCGGCTTTTTGATACGATAACGGTTCTCTCCGAATTAGCTAATAACAAAGCAAAAAGCCGAGTGAGTGGATCGTAACTCTCTCGGCTTTTGCTTTTTGTCACTTAAACAATCAAGCTTAATAATAAAGTAAATACTAGGCCTGAAATGGCAATGATTGTTTCTAATAATGTCCATGTAGCAAACGTTTCTTTCATTGATAAACCAAAATACTCTTTAAACATCCAGAAACCTGCGTCATTGACGTGGGATGCGATTAAGCTACCTGCACCTGTTGCGAGTACAACGAGAGCTAGGTTAACGTCTGTTTGACCGAGTAAAGGGATAACAAGTCCAGCTGTTGTTAATGCTGCAACTGTCGCAGAACCTAAGGAAATTCTCAAGATGGCTGCGATGGTCCAGGCTAATAAGATAGGTGAAAGGGTCGTGCCTTCGAATAATTGGGCAACATAATCACCAACCCCACCGTCAATCAATACTTGCTTGAAAGCACCACCGCCACCGATGATCAATAGCATCATTCCAATTTGTGTGATGGCTGTTGTGCAAGAGTCCATTACTTGTTTAATTGGAATATTGCGGCCAATGCCCATTGTGTAAATGGCCACAAGTAGAGAGATCAAAATCGCGATTGAAGCATCACCAATGAACTTAATCACGATAACGATTATGCTATCGCTAAAGCCCATCGTTTCTTGAAGTAAAGTAACGATTGTTGCAATCGACATAAGGATAACTGGTAACATCGCTGTAAATACACTGATACCAAACCCTGGTGTGTCTTCAAGTTTAAATTGTTTTTGCTCACCTAAAGAAGCAATATTTCCGCTCTTTGTGAATGAGTTTGGTACGATTTTCTTCGCAATTTTAGTGAAAACTGGACCAGCAATAATCACTGTTGGGATAGCAATAATCATCCCATATAATAGAACTTCACCAATATTTGCACCGTACTCACCAGCAATGACGGTTGGACCAGGGTGAGGCGGTAAGAAACCATGTGTAACAGATAATGCTGCTGCCATTGGGATACCGAGATAAAGAATCGATACTTTTAATTCTCTTGAAATCGCAAATACGATGGGAATAAGTAATACAAGACCTACTTCAAAGAATAGGGCAATCCCGATAATAAAGGATGATACGACAACTGCCCATTGGATATTTTTCTCACCAAACTTATTGACAAGGGTCATTGCAATTCTTTGTGCACCGCCAGCATCAGCGATTAATTTACCAAGCATAGCACCTAGACCAAAGATTAGGGCGATATGTCCAAGTGTTCCACCAAGACCGCTTTCAATCGTGCCAACAATTTCTGATGCAGGCATGCCAAGAGCTAGGGCAACACCAAATGAAACGATAATAAGTGAGACAAATGTGTTGAGTTTGAGCCCCATAATAAGGAGCAATAGGGCAATGATACCTAAAGCAACAATAAATAATGGCATAGTTTTCTCTCCTTTTTATTCGCTATCTTTTCCAATCAAGCCTCTTTGGTAGTTAGCGATTTTTGTATATTCCTCTGTTAATACTCTTGTCAGGTTGATAAAGCTAGGCATTAGTTGACGATACGCATTTGCTGCATCTTCATCTGGTGTATGTTTATGTGTGCTACCGATCATGTCAGAAGCTACTGCAAAATTTTCAATCTCTCCTGTAGCGTATAACCCAAGGATACATGCCCCTAAGCAGGAACTTTCATAGCTTTCAGGTACGACCACTTCAGAATCAAAAATATCCGCCATCATTTGGCGCCAAACAGCAGAGCGGGCAAATCCGCCTGTCGCTTGAATACGCGTAACAGGTTCGTCCATACACTCCATAAGTGCGAGGAAAACAGTGTATAAGTTGAAAATGACACCTTCTAATGCGGCGCGAATCATATGTTCTTTTTTATGTGAAAGGGTTAAACCAAAGAATGAGCCTCGAACATCTGGATTCCATACAGGTGCTCTTTCACCCGCAAGGAAAGGATGGAAAATAAGTCCATTTGCACCCGGTCTCACACGTTCAGCAATTTTTGTTAACACTTCATATGGATCGAGTCCTAAACGTTTGGCAGTCTCTACCTCGGATGAGGCAAATTCGTCACGAATCCAACGGAGGACAATCCCACCATTATTAACAGGGCCACCAATGACCCAATGATCTTCCGTTAGTGCATAACAGAAAATCCGGCCTTTTTCATCTGTTTGCGGACGGTCAATAATCGTACGAATGGCTCCACTAGTTCCGATGGTGACGGCGATTTCCCCTTTGCCAATTGCATTGACACCAAGATTAGAGAGGACACCATCACTTGCACCGATAACAAAAGGGGTATGAGGATCAAGTCCCATTTGTAAGGCAAGCTCACTGTCACAGTGCGTGAATATCTGTGTTGTGGGAACAAGGGTGGATAGCTGGTCCTCGCGAATGCCCGCTATCTTTAATGCTTCTTTGTCCCATGTTAATTCAGTAAGATTCATCATTCCCATTGCTGATGCGATAGAATAATCAACAACATATTGGTTAAAGAACTTCTTGAAAATATACTCTTTTATGCCAATGTATTTTTTCGCTCTTTGGGCTATTTCTGGGCGTTCATTTGTGATCCATGTTATTTTACTCAATGGGGACATTGGATGAATAGGAGTCCCTGTACGTTTATAAATCTCATGGCCACCCCATTCATCCTTAATTTTATGTGCCCATGATTCACTGCGGTTATCGGCCCATGTAATACATGGAGTCAATGGTTGATCATTCTCATCGATAGCAATTAGGCTATGCATGGCACTACTAAAGGAAATAAATGCTGGCATCATTTCTCTATTTTTTTTCATAATGTTCGTTATCGCCTGCTTGACCGCTTGATAGATTTCTTCAGGGTCCTGCTCAGCTGTAGACATATCTGGTGTATGCAATGGGTAGCCGATGTTTTCTTTTTGAATGACTTTCCCGTCTTTTGTAAAAAGAACAGCCTTTGTGCTGGTTGTTCCAATATCTACACCTAACATATAGGTTGTCATTTTGTTCCGCCCCCTTCTGCAAGAATTTCTTGGGATTTCCACATATCTTCAACTCTTCCTTGCACATCATCAAAATTTTGATGGAGAGATTGAATCATTAATGTTTTATCTTTTTTCTCAATCGCTTCAATATAGAGTGCGTGGTTTGTGAATATGCGTTCGAAATCGTGCTGGTTTTCTTTAAAACGCTTACGCATGGATAATAGAATCAATCCTTCCATGACTGGTTTTAAATTATTCCAGATCATTAATATATATGAGTGATTAGCGGCTCGAATAATTGTCTCATGAAATTGTAAATCCTGAAGTGAGAATTCATCCGCATCATTATATTTAATAGAGACTTTCATCATTTCTAAAATCTTATTGAGTTCTTTTACAAGGTCTGTAATATCTGAACGTACAAGTCGTTGATAGATAAACGTTTCAATAAGAATACGCACATCATATATTTCTTCTATTTCTTTCTCGGATAAGCCAATGACGACTGCACCCATTCGTTCTTGGCGAATAATATTTTCAGCAGAAAGAATTTTTAATGCTTCTCTTATTGGTGATCGACTTACTGAAAAGTCAGCAGCTAATTTATTTTCAGAAAGAATGGTACCGCTTTCAATGCGTCCTGAGAGAATTTGCATCCTTAATTCACTTACAACGCGCTCACCTGTCGAAGCTTTCGTAAGCCATTTGGAAGGGTAGAGAAATTCTATTGGTTCGTTCATCATAACACCTTCTCATTTTAGTATACTTGTATACAAGTATTATATCTCGAATTTTCGATTATTCAAGGAGTTAATAAGAATTGTTTTTTTCTGTATGGAGGAAATGGGGGGAAGGGTGGCGGACGAATCCTCTTAGAAAGGTATTCTTAGCTCAAATAAAGATTTAATTATTATTCACTATTTAAGATAAATCATTCGTCACTATTCCATTTAGGTTACATATAATGAAGCAATTTGATGTTGAAGGAGTGGGAAGGGTGTTTTGTAATGATGAGAATATTACCTTATTGATTGTCTCCTTAGAGAAGGGTGAAGTGACACCCATTCAATGTCACCTGAATGCTTCTTCACTCTTATATTGTGTACAGGGGAGAATAGAAGTATCATTTGTGTTACCAGATGTACATCAAATCAAGTTGTTCACTATTTCCCCCAACCAAGTAGTTAATATCCCCAAAGGATGTTGGCACCTTATACAAGCTAAAAAAGATAGTCAATGGTTAAATGCTTTTGATTGTCCTCTGCCTCAAACCATTTTTGCATCGCAGGTACAAGAGTTAAATGAGCCTAGAATACTCACGTCAAAAGCACTTCGTCAACATACCGTAATGGCAATTGAAAGTGAACCCTACTATTATCATCATGGTAACTTATCGTTCCCAAAAAAATAGAGCCATAGTTCTACCAGGGTAAACAAGGAGGGACCGTATAGGATTCCTCCATAAAAAGCAAAGATGAAGGCCGAGCAAGTAGGAGTTGCCCGTCATTCAGATGGATAAACCAAAGCGAAAATAGTACATATCCCAGTAAACATTAGCACATACTATAATTAAAAAGGTACGCTGCTCTTATAACGTGTACGGTTCGTGTTTTTGAGAAAAGCATCATGAAGACCATCATTCAAAAGAAGGAGGTGTGAGGCGTGGAAATTAAAAAAGCAAGCAATCGACATTATGGTATCGATGATAGTGGGAAGGAACAAGGAGAAGTTACTTTTTCGGAAAGAAACGATCACACCATTGTTATTGATCATACATATGTAGAGGAAGAAGCAAGAGGGACTGGACTTGCTGAACAACTAGTGGATTCGGTTGTGCAAGAGGTGAAAAGTCAAAATAAAAAAATTGTCCCAGCTTGTCCCTTTGTCGCTGCCCTATTTAAGAAGAAAGCAGAATATCGGGAAGTGCAAGCTTAAACCAAAAAAGTAGGCGACCCCTACTTTTTTTATTTGCTTCAATCAAGTGATTCCTCCCATGTAATGTTCAAATTTAAAACACTATCGTTAGATATGATAGGATGGTCTACCACTTAAATTTTTTAAGATGTGTTTGAATACATACAACCCATTCTAGGTTCTATAAAGGTCCTCTTATGGGGTAAATCTCCTCTCCCTTAAGGCATTGTTCCCGCTTCAAAAGATTTAATTTTACAGTAATATATTCTTAAAACAAAAGTATTGGTTATTTGTTCGACAGAATTCATCATTATTTTGAAGAAAAAAAGAGGTGATTCTTATATAAGAAGAGAATTATAGGCTAATAGTTTAGAATTTTTAGACTTTATAAGTTAAGTTAATTTTCTTACTATGATAAAAATTTAGAAAATGTTCAACAAAATAACGTGGTAATGCTTTAATTCGTATTTATTTTTTGTAAAGAATCTATTATAATATAATAATTCAATCTAATTGTTTATTGTTGTATAACAGAAAATTAAAGAGGAGGGAAAATGATGGAATGGCTACAGAACTTAATAAGCGTAGTAGGTAATTTTGTATGGGGGCCAGTAACCCTAGTATTGATAGTGGGAACGGGGATCTTCCTTACTTTTAGGTTAGGGTTTATCCAAATAAGGGAACTTCCGTATGCCTTAAAGCTTACTTTTAGTAAAAGTGATAAAAACAATAAAGATAAAGGGGATATATCCCACTTTCAATCTTTGATGACAGCAATGGCAGCCACACTTGGGATAGGAAATATTACCGGTGTAGCGACAGCAGTGATGCTTGGTGGGGTCGGTGCTTTATTCTGGATGTGGTTAGCTGCATTTTTTGGAATGGCGACAAAATACGGTGAAGCTATTTTAGCAGTTAAATACCGCGTGACGAATAGTAAAGGTGAAATCTCCGGGGGACCGATGTATTATATTGAAAAAGGTCTCGGCTGGAAATGGTTAGCTGTATTATTTGCTCTCTTTGGATTTTTGGCATCATTTGGAATTGGTAATATGACACAAGCAAATACTGTTGCTGGCTCATTTGAAGCCAATTTCGGGGTGAACCCATGGATTACGGGTGTTGTTCTAATGGTATTAACAGGATTAGTACTGTTAGGTGGAATTAAAGGAATTGGTCGAGTTACGGGTATATTCGTTCCTTTCATGGCATTATTTTATTTAGCTGGTGGACTTATTATTATCTTTATGAATATTACTGAAGTACCTCAAGCATTAGGTTTTATTATCTCTGAGGCCTTTAACCCATCCGCAGCAACTGGTGGTGCAGTCGGGATGGCCATTCGTTATGGTATCGCTCGTGGGGTATTCTCTAATGAAGCGGGGCTTGGTTCAGCACCCATCGCAGCCGCAGCGGCTAAAACAGATTATCCTGGTAGACAAGCGTTAGTTTCAATGACAGGAACATTTATTGATACAATTATTGTTTGTTCGATTACTGGTTTAACGATTGTATTAAGTGGTCTTTATGTCGGGCATGAAAATGCTTCTAGTTTAACGGGAGAAGCATTTGAATTCTTCTTACCTGGTGTAGGTAATATGCTTGTAGTTATTGGTATTATGTTCTTTGCTTATTCGACTATTATTGGTTGGTCTTATTATGGCGAGAAATGTTTTGGTTATTTATTTGGTGATCAAAATGCAGTGATATACAAGGTGCTGTTTGTCATAACAGTACTCATTGGCTCGGCTTTAGAGTTAGAAATGGTTTGGGGAATTGCTGATATCTTTAATGCACTAATGGCCTTACCAAACTTAATTGCTCTCTTGCTTCTATCTCCAGTCATTGTGGCTGAATCCCGGAAATTCACTGAGATTAGAAAAAAAGAGAAACAAGAAGAGAAGAAACAATCGATGGCAGGATAAGTTGTTGGTTTATTCATTGAAAGTTTAGCCTGACACCAAAATAATCATTTGAAAAAAATGCAACTGCTATCAATTAGAGTTGCATTTTTCCTTTATTTAGAAGCAATATCAAGAGCAGCTCTAATTGTACTAGCGGTTCTAAGCTTACTTGTAGGTCGATCGGCAAATGTAATTGATTTCTGTGCCATTGCCGGTTTGATTCCACATAATATCATAGACGTACCCATTAATGATAATACATTTGCTAGTTCAATAAATCTTTGCATAATTTCTTCATTATAAGTAGTTAATCCATTTACATCGATTAATAGGGTTTCAGCAAATGTATTCTCTAATGATTGCAATAATTGCGTTGTCATCTTATGGTAACGACTTTCATTCATCTCTCCAACTAAAGGGAGAACAGATACCTTATCTGTGAGTGGAATAATAGGTGTTTCAAGTTCTTCGATTCTCTGTAAGGACTGTAAATACTTTTGCTCGGCCTCTTTCTGTTCAGTTATATCATGTTGAACACCGATAAAAAAATGGGCTTCCTCCTCTTCCATATAAACCGAATCAATTGTTAAGTGATTCCAGAAAATATCGCCGTTCTTCTTATAATTTAGAACTTCACATTGTATGGATTCTTTTCTTGTTACTGCTTCTCTAATACGAGCAATGGTTTCATTACTTGTTTGCTCGCCTTGTAGAAAACGACAATTATTACCGATTACCTCCTCTTTGGTGTAACCTGTCATATCAGTAAAACCTTTAGAAGAATAGATAATAGGGTTATCATGCTTACTCGGATCGGTAATTAAAATACCAACGCGTGTATAATCAAGTGTCTTTAATATGAGTTCCATATTCATTTTATTCAGTGCTAACCCCACCTTTGGCAAATTTCCATCTATTTATTATCTCTTCCTTTTTGGCAAAAAACAAAGGAAAGACCTTTTTGTTTAAGTAGATGAAATAAAACTATATTCTGTTGTGGGTTTCGTTTATGTTTGATGTGGGTAAAAAGAACTACTAGCGTATGAAAGGGAGCATGTATGAATACAACAATTGGTTTTCAGGAAAATCATCAAGTGTTAGATAATAATGAAGTGTTAGCATCACTTGAGAGAAATTTAGCCATGATTGAGTTTAATTTGGATAGAGAAGTGATATGGGTTAACGATAATTTTGCCAGAGTACTGGGGTATCAGTCAGGAGAAATGGTAGGAATGGATCATCAGAATTTCTGTACTATTGAAGAGTTGAATGGTTCAACCTATCTTGAGCTATGGCGTAATTTGAGAAGGGGAAGAAAGTTTCAAGAGAAAATCAAAAGAGTGGGTAAGTTTGGCCAATTATTGTGGTTAGAAGCGACATATATTCCTGTTATAGGAACGAAAGGAGAGGTAAAGGGAGTTTTAAAAATTGCCACGGACATTACTGAAAGGGAGCAGCATACAAATGAGATGATCTCAAAATTAAAAATGGCGCCCACACATCTGGTTGAACTGGTATTATCTAACTCTAATGAAAAGGTATTAGCTTTAGAAACGTTGAAACAACAAATGAAGCTAATTGAAGAAACATCTAAACTTATTCGAAATATTGCATCTCAGACGAATTTATTGGCAATTAATGCTGCTATTGAGGCAGCTCATGCTGGTGAAAAAGGAAGAGGGTTTGCAGTTGTTGCCAAAGAAGTTAAAAAGCTATCTGTCTCAGCTGATAATGCGATGAAAGAAGTAAATATAAATATTGAGAATATTACAGAGCAAGTCGTGAATGTGTATGAGATAACTGATGAGCTAAAAGATATTGTTTCACGGACAAAAGATGATATAGATGAAACTTTACAGTCGTTTGCGCGATTGTCTAATTAGTATGGTCCACCAGATTTGGGTTTTTCAAAGTATTTTATTTCATTAATTAGTAGATAGATTAGAAAAGCTCACCAGATGGCGAGCTTTTTTTACTTGAAATCACAAATGGTATTTTTACAAGAGTCAGAGAACCAACAAGTGAGGAAGGTATTTAACCAGTTACTCTTTATGCATTTGTCTAAGCCAAATCGCAAGTTGCAATGTAATCGCATCGAGAGTATGCTGTGGGTTATATCCGGTTATTTCTTTGATTTTCTTTAGCCGATAAATGAGTGAGTTTCTATGGATAAATAAACTTTTCGCACATTCTCCAAGGTTTAAATTATTTGCAAACAAGCTTTCAAGTGTCTCAATTAGCTTCTCAGAAAGTCCATTCAGTACTCTTGTATAATAGTAAGTTTTAGATGCTTCACTCAGTTCATTCAGTAATGCTTGTGCTTCAATATCTTTAAAAGTAGCAAAAATAGAAGACTCTGCACTTAATGTTAAAGCCGAAATGGATTGCTGATAGGAATGTTGAATGTTATTGACAGTCTTCACATTGGAACCCAACCCAATTCTTGCAGTAAGTTGATTTTCTTCTATAAATGAAATGAAACTTTGATACCGATGAATGATTTGCTCCTCTGTTAACCCGGTATGAAGTATAAATTGTTGATTGATTCCTAGGAAACCAATCAATGTATTCTCTTTGGGAAAAAATCTTTCCACCCATTGGATGAAGTCATTTTTTTTCAATTTGGGCATATCTGTTTTAATGACTGACACTTGAAAGGGGGGCAAAAGATGAATCTCAAATAGTTTAAATCGTTGTTCAATCGATGAATCTTCAATTGAGTCCTGCAATAAATCATCGAATAAATGATCCTTCGCTTTTTGTTGCCACTCTAACTGATCTAAACTAAAGGATTGTTGAATCATCATCTCTGTAATCATTTTTACTAACTCACCAAATTCAAAAATTTCATCTGGGTCACCAGTAATGCCAATCACACCGATGATTTTTTTTTGAAAATGAATAGGTAGGTTAACACCGGGATATGAGTTTTTCCACTGTATATCCTTATCACTAATGGTGACAGCTCTACCAGTACGTAAAACTTCTGTTGCTCCCTCATGAATCATATTGATTCGATCGGGGTTACCAGATGCAATTATTTTGCCTCTATCATCCATAATGTTTATATTTCTATCCAGTCTAACCATGGTTTGCTTAACAATTTCTGCGGCAATTTCACGAGTTAACATATATGGCCCATCCTTATTCTCTTCATTTCGTTTGTTATATATCAGTAAAATAATATCACAATCTGTTTATAATAGATAAAAATTTAACCAAAATAATCTGTTTTTTTGTTCAATCATAACGATGACAAATAGTATGACACATAATTATAATAAGGATAACACAATAGATGTTAGGTGGCGAGTTTATGAAAGTAGTTATTGCACCTGATTCATATAAGGGTAGCTTATCGAGTGTTTCTGCTGCAGAAGCAATTGCTAAAGGTGTTAAGAAAGCGCTTCCTTCGTGCGAAGTTATTTCTGTTCCTGTAGCGGATGGTGGAGAAGGAACAATGGATAGTCTTGTTTCCGCAACGGGGGGGAAAAAGGTAAAAGTTAGTGTGATGGGTCCATTACACAAAAAGGTCGCGGCGGAGTATGGTGTACTCGGCGATGAAAAGACATGTGTTATTGAGATGGCGAGTGCCTCTGGTCTAGAGCTTATAGATAAAAGTGAACGCAATCCACTGATTGCTACAACTTTTGGCACAGGAGAATTAATTAAGAAAGCGTTAGATGATGGTTATCGCCATTTTATTTTAGCAGTTGGTGGAAGCGCTACCAATGATGGCGGAGCTGGTATGTTACAAGCTCTAGGGCTAAAAATAATGAACGATGCCGGAGATGAAATTGGTCTTGGTGGTGAAGCGCTAGGTGAAGTTACGTCTGTTCAATTAGACTCTCTTGATTCGCGGATTAAGGATTGTCAATTTCTAATCGCTTCTGATGTACAGAATCCGTTTATTGGTCCTAATGGTGCTTCCCATGTTTTTGGTCCTCAAAAAGGGGCAAGTCCTGAAGTGGTTGAGACGTTAGATCACTATATGGGTAACTGGGCAGATGTGATTGAGCATGCGACTAAAGTTCGCTTACATGATCGGCCGGGTGCAGGTGCAGCAGGAGGAATTGGTGGTGCTTTCCAAGCCTTTTTCAATGCAGATATGAAAAGAGGGATTGATCTTGTTATTGAGTACACTGGACTAAAGGAAAAAATGGTGAATGCCGATTGTGTATTTACTGGTGAAGGCCAGTGTGATTTTCAAACAGCCTCTGGTAAGACACCTATGGGTGTGGCAGAGGCAGCGAGAATAAATCATATTCCTGTCTTTGTTCTAGCGGGTTCTATTGGTAAAGGTATTGAAGAGTTATATGAATATGGCATTACTAGTGTCCACAGTTTAGTGACAAGTCCTATGGAGTTAGACGAGGCGATGGAGCGTTCAGCAGAATTGCTAGCGGATGCTGCTGAACGAGTAATGAGAACATTTATTGCGTTTCAAAGATAAATCCATTTTTAGGAGGGAAAAGAATGTTATTCTTCATCATTGCTATTGGGGTTTTAATTATCGTATTAGCGACAACAAAGTTTAAGATTCATCCATTTATGTCTTTACTAATAGGTGCTCTATTCGTTGGATTTGCATCAGGAATGCCATTTGATTTAATAGTTGAGAGCATTAATAGTGGATTTGGCGGTGTTATGACAAGTATCGGTCTTGTCATTGTGTTTGGAACAATTATTGGAGTGATCTTAGAAAAAGCAGGTGCGGCTTATCGAATGGCAGAGGTTGTGTTACGTATCGTGGGTCCAAAGAGACCACAGCTTGCCATGAGTATTATTGGTTTCATCGTTTCTATTCCAGTGTTCTGTGATTCTGGTTTTATTATTCTTAATAGTTTACGCCAGGCATTAGCTAAGAGAGCTAAAGTAACGATGGCTTCAATGTCTGTAGCACTAGCTACAGGATTATATGCCACTCATACACTTGTACCACCAACACCAGGCCCAATTGCCGCTGCGGGAAATATTGGTGCAGAAGCCTATTTAGGAACAGTGATTTTAATTGGTTTTATTGTGGCCATTCCTGCTGCTGCCATTGGTTATCTTTGGTCAGTTAAAGTAGCAACAAAAATTGAAGTTCCAGAGGATCGTAACACAGAAGAATTCGATTATGATAAGGTTGTCGCTTCATTTGGTAAGATGCCTTCGACTTTTCAAGCGTTCTTCCCAATTATTTTACCCATTCTATTAATCGGTTTAGGTTCAATTGTTGCCGTTCTGGGATACGAAGGTTGGTTTGCACAATTTATTGGTTTCTTAGGTACACCAGTTATAGCATTGTTCATAGGTATTCTCGCTGCTCTACCATTATTACCTCAATTTAATGAGGAAACATTAACTAATTGGGTTGGTAAAGGATTATTAGATGCCGCGCCAGTACTTTTAATTACCGGAGCAGGCGGGGTTTTTGGAACAGTAATCAAAAACTCTGGTGTTGCGGATATTATTCAAGGTTGGGACATTTCCGATATGTTTACGGGTGCGCTTTTCTTGATTATCCCTTTCTTGATTGCCGCAGCATTAAAGTCAGCACAAGGTTCATCAACTACAGCATTAGTACTAACATCTTCATTAATTGCCCCAATGCTTCCGGTTGTCGGTATTGAAGGAGCAGTACCGCTAGCATTAGTTGTAATGGCTATTGGAGCGGGTGCAATGACCGTTAGTCATGTGAACGATAGTTACTTCTGGGTTGTTACACAATTTACTGGTATGAAGGTAACAGATGCTTACAAAGCTCAAACGATGGCGACATTATTACAAGGACTTGTTTCTATCATCGTAGCAATGATTTTGTGGGTTATTTTAGTATAAGAAGAAAATCCGAACAGTCACTCGAATGCCTTTTTTAGGGTTCGTGTGCGTTCGGATTTTTACACCTTTAAACGGATGTTCTTAGTCAATTTTCATTTTCTTATGCAGAGGACGTTCCTTTTCATAAATGTCACATCTCGTTTGATTGCGCAATAAGCTTATTAATTTCCTGATTTAATGTTTCAAGGAAAATATCTGTCAGTCGGTTTATATGTTTTTTCTTTAAATGAACCCAGCCGTAGTGAACTCTTTCTTCTTTTAATTCTTGTATTTTCACCCCGGTAATCCCATCAATATGCTGAAATGAATAATCAAGTCCAATCGTTATTGCATTACCACTAGATACCCATTGGGTAATTGCATTTGTATGATTGGTTTTTACAACTAGATTTCTTTGGCTATTGTTATCAAGAAGCTGTTTGATCGTCTGATTAAGGTAAGCATCTTGATATAAAATAATGGGATATCTTGATAAATCCTTTTTTGAAATAAAAGGCTTTTCAGCAAGTGTGGAATGAGCTTGTACGCCAGCAACCATATAGCCTTCTAGCAGTGGTTCAAAGTGGAATTTATCTTCATTTACTTCAGAAGATGGTCCAACAACAAGCATACCCACGTCCATTTCTTCGTTGATTAGTTTTTCTGTTATCTCCTTTGGTCCTAACTCTTGAAGCTCTATGGAGACATTTGGATGTTCTTTCTTAAATGAAAATACAGCGGCAAGTAAAGCGTTTGAAGGACCTGGTATTGTAGAAATACGAAGATGTCCTTGGAGTTTTTCTGTTTGCGCTTGTGCGAATGTTTGAAACTCTTTCGTCATCTTCATGATTTCTTCTGCCTTTTCAATTAATAGAGCGCCTTCAGCAGTTAAATGGGCACCAGAACGGGAGCGTTTAAACAACATCAACCCTAGCTCGGTCTCTAAACTACTGATGGATTGACTTAATGCCGATATAGAAAGGAAAAGTTCATGAGCTGCCACAGTGAATGATTGTGTTTTTGCCACAGTTGAAAAATGTTTTAGTTGATCAAAGGTCATTTACTATCACCTAGTTTTTATGGATTCAAAATTAGTATACTGTTAATTCGACGATTCTATCTATATATTTTTGAGCAGGTTTTTATAGAGCGTTTTGTGTTAAAATAAATATGTTATAGGTAAAAAGAATGTGTTTCGTTGTAATTAATTGAGAATTTAGAACTAGATTAGAGCAATTGTGTTTATAGAGAGAAAGTAAATAATATCCTTAAAAAGGAGTAGACAATTGAATGAAGCAACGAATAAGCAAGTAACCAAAACACGTGAGATTGTGTGTAGTGCTTTAATGGATTTGATGAATCAATTTCAATTTCGTGAAATAAAAATATCAGCAATTACGAAACAAGCAGGGATTGCACGAATAACTTTTTATAGAAATTTTGGCACAAAAGAAGATATTATACGCATCTATTTACGTCAATTGTATAGAGATTTATTCAATATGAGGAAGAAACAAGATAATCTAACTATAGCGCAAATGATCCATATGATGTTTATGATCACAGAACTACAAAAACCAGTATTGAGAAAGCTATTTGCACATGATTTGGAATACTTAGTTATGGAAGAATTCATTGAAATGATCGAAGAGGGGCTAGCGGAAGTTTTCACTGACGTTGATATTGCAGAATACTTAATTCAATTTCAAATTGGCGGGTTCACCAAAATTATACTAAACTGGGTAAAAGAGGATTGCGAGAAAAATGCTACTCATTTTTGTAATCAAATCACGAACTTGATGAATCATTATCAATTAAATACAAAAAACTAATAAGCATTCATCAATAAAGCAACTCTAACAATCTTTATTATTGAAAGATAGTAAATATCGTTAGGGTTGCTTTTTATTTTTAATACTTTATTGTATTATTTAAATAAAATAATCTGTATAGATAGATTATTAGTATAATTGAATTTTTTACAAATAAACTGAACAGCTTAGATAAGGAGGGGTGTAAATTGAAATGGCATTTTTGTCCGTTGGGAGACCAAGCTCTTCTTATAGAATTAGGGGATCAGATTTCATCTGAAACCCAACAAAAAATTCAAATGTTCTCGAATTTTCTCGAGGATCAACGCTTACCGTGGATGAAGGAATGCATTCCAGCTTACACGAATATTGCGGTATTTTATGACATTTGGAAGGTTAGTCAATTATGCGATAAAGAACAACTACCTTATGAATTTGTATGCGCAGAACTGAATGAATTATTAAAATCTGTGGATACACAAAATCGCCTATCTTCCAGGAAAATTGACATTCCTGTCTGTTATGGTGGAGAATTTGGTCCCGATTTACATGAGGTTGCCCGGTTAAATCACCTAACACCAGATGAAGTAATCGAAATTCACTCAGCTGGTGATTATTTGGTCCATATGATTGGTTTTGCCCCGGGGTTTCCATTCATTGGAGGGATGTCTGATAAGATTGCTGCACCTAGGAGGAAATCACCAAGGCTACAAATTCCAGCTCGGACTGTTGGGATTGCAGGGATGCAAACAGGTGTATATCCTATTGAAACACCTGGAGGTTGGCAATTGATTGGAAGGACGCCAATCGAATTATTTACACCACAGGAAGAAATGCCAACTTTGTTAAGGGCTGGCGATCGCATTCAATTTAAGCCAATTAGCTTTGATGAGTATAAGCAATTGGAGGCTGAACAGTCATGATAGAGATTAAGAAACCAGGTTTATTATCGACCCTACAAGATCTTGGCCGAACAGGATACCAGAAATATGGTGTAATCGCCAGTGGTGTCATGGATCAAGATGCTCATAAGATTGCGAATATGCTTGTCGGGAACTCCGAAGAACAACCTACATTAGAAATGACATTAATCGGCCCACGAATTGTTTTTCACGAAGATTGTTTGATTAGTCTTTGTGGTGGAGATATCGGTCCGCAAATTAATGGACAGCAAGTAAGTCTGTGGAAACCTATTTGGGTAAATGCCGGAAGTGAGCTAACATTCGCCTCGTATAAAGAGGGCTGTCGTACTTATTTAGCCATTGCTGGTGGTTTTGATGTCGAGTTGGTCATGGATAGTTATGCTACTTATTTACGTGCACATATTGGTGGACATAATGGGCGCGCGCTTCAAAAAGGCGATCGATTAACTGTAAAAGAGAAGAGTAGCTTATCGAAAAAAATGATCGCTTCATTAAAACAATCTGACAAGCCATTTGTTGAAGCAAAATGGCATATACCGATTCAGATGAGAAGACCCTCTAATCAAAGAATTAGAGTCATTGAAGGGAAGCAATTTTCTCTTTTTAATAAAGAAAGCAAAATAGCATTATTCAATAACCCTTATAAGGTAGCTTCACAATCGGATCGAATGGGATATCGCCTGAATGGTAGTGCACTCGCATTATCAGAAGAGAAAGAAATGATCTCAGAGGCTGTTGCTATGGGGACCATTCAAGTACCTCCCGATGGGCAACCAATCATCTTAATGGCTGATAGGCAAACGGCTGGGGGATACCCGAAGATTGGGCAGGTGGCATCCATCGATTTACATGTATTGGCTCAAACAAAGCCTGGAGAAGAGGTATATTTTGAAAAAATATCTTTTACAGAAGCTCAAAAGCTCTTTATTCAAAAGGAGCAAAGGCTCTATGAGTATAAAAGGAGTATCCAAATAAAATATCAATAGGGGGATAACGATGATAAAGATTGATTTAAACTGTGATTTAGGTGAGAGTTTTGGAAACTATTCAATTGGTAATGATGAAGAAATATTAAATTATGTGACCAGTGCAAATATTGCTTGTGGCTTTCATGCAGGTGATGCAACAACGATGCGTAAGACAGTGAAACTGGCATTAGAGAAAAAAGTGGGGATTGGTGCTCATCCAGGAACACAAGACTTAGTTGGCTTTGGTAGAAGAGAAATGAATATCTCCCCTCAAGAAGCGTATGATATTGTTGTCTACCAAATTGGCGCATTGTCCGCTTTTGTTCATTCTGAGGGAGGAAAGTTGCAACATGTTAAACCACACGGAGCCCTTTTCAATATGGCAGCAAAAGACGCTCAGTTGTCTGAAGCTATTGCAGAAGCGGTGTACAAAGTCGATCCAGAATTAATTTTGTTTGGCTTAGCTGGTAGCGAGCTAGTAAAAGCGGGTGCGAAGATAGGTTTAAAAACGGCAAGTGAAGTATTCTCTGACCGTACGTATCAAGATGACGGTTCCTTGACTTCAAGGAGAGAATCAAATGCATTAATTACCGAGCAAGAGGTAGCGGTCGCACAGGTCGTTCGTATGGTAAAGGAAGGGAAAGTAGCGTCTGTAAGTGGAAAGGATGTTGACATCTTAGCAGATACTGTTTGTATTCATGGTGACGGCAAACATGCATTGGCATTTGCTAAACTCATTCATGCGACTCTACAAAAAGAAAATATACAAGTGAGACGAATAGGAGAAGCTTAATGAAAACACAATCAACTAGAAGTATTATTTTAGGTGCAGCCTTCCTAATGGCTACTTCAGCAATAGGGCCGGGCTTTTTAACACAAACAACTGTTTTTACAGAAAAACTAGCAGCAAGCTTTGGGTTTGTTATTTTAGTATCAATTATCATAGATATCGGAGCACAATTAAATATTTGGCGAATTTTAGCCGTCTCAGAAAAGAAAGCCCAAGATATCGCTAATCAGGTTTTACCTGGATTAGGTTATTTCTTGGCCTTACTCATAGTGATGGGGGGACTGGCTTTTAATATCGGTAATATTGCTGGAGCTGGACTTGGAACGAATGTATTATTTGGTGTTTCTCCAGAATTAGGCGCTTTATTAAGTGGATTAGTTGCTATTGGTATTTTTGTTGTCAGAGAAGCAGGAAAGCTAATGGACCGTTTCACACAAGTGCTAGGGTTTGTCATGATTGGATTGATGGTTTATGTCATGTTTACTGCCTCTCCTCCAGTTGGTGAAGCTGTGACACGTACATTTGTACCTGAAACGATTGATATTTTAGCTATTGTTACACTAGTAGGAGGAACAGTCGGTGGTTACATTACCTTTGCCGGTGGGCATCGTTTATTAGATGCTGGTATTAAAGGGAAAGAAGCTTTACCACAAGTAACAAGAAGTGCAGTGAGTGCCATTGGAATTGCTTCATTAATGAGAATTTTCCTTTTCTTAGCTGCTTTAGGGATTGTTTCTCAAGGGTTAACTTTAAACCCTGATAATCCAGCAGCATCCGTGTTTCAGCATGCTGCCGGTAATGTTGGCTATAAAATATTTGGTGTGATTATGTGGGCAGCAGCGGTTACATCTGTCGTTGGTGCGGCCTATACATCCGTTTCATTTATTCGGACATTCACCCATTTCATTGATAAAAATGCGAAATGGTTTACAGTAGGTTTTATCGCAATATCTACCCTTGTATTTGTTATTATTGGACAACCAGTGAAAATTCTCGTATTAGTTGGTTCATTAAATGGACTAATTTTGCCTATCGCTCTAGGTGTGATGTTAATTGCTGCACATAAGGCGAAGATTGTTGGCGATTATAAACATCCTTTATGGTTAACCTTGTTTGGACTACTAATTGTCATTGTTATGGCATTAATGGGCGGTTACTCTTTAATTAATGGGATTCCACAATTGTTTGAATAATAGCTTGAAAGGTGTGAATAAGTTTGAATTTAACAACAGTAAGTCCTGAAGAAGCACGTAAGCAGATTAGGGACGGTTATTGGAAGCAGCCTACTGCTGGCATTGCTAATGGCTTTATCCAAGCGAATTTAGCTGTATTACCAAAAGAACTTGCCTTTGACTTTTTATTATTTTGTCAAAGAAACCAAAAGCCTTGTCCGATTATAGATGTAACAGAGGTCGGATCAGTTATACCAAAGTTAGCCGCACCAAACGGCAATATTATGACAGATATTCCTAAGTACCGTATATATAAGCATGGAGAACTTGTGGATGAGGTGCAGGATGCAACCGGTTATTGGCGTACAGATATGGTTGGCTTCCTAATTGGATGTAGCTTTACTTTTGAAGAAGCGCTTTTAAATAATCATATTCCAATCAGACATATTGAAGAAAACTGCAATGTGCCTATGTATGAAACTAATATTGAATGTGTAAAATCTGGTATGTTTGAAGGCCCGATGGTGGTAAGTATGAGACCAATGAAAGAAGCGGATGCGATAAGGGCTATTCAAGTAACGAGTCGCTTTCCTTCAGTCCACGGTGCCCCGGTACATTTAGGAAATCCTGAAAAAATAGGGATTAAAGATATTAACAAGCCTGAGTTCGGAGATGCGGTTACCATTAAAGATGGAGAAGTTCCTGTATTTTGGGCATGTGGCGTAACCCCACAAGCAGTGGCGATGCGGGCAAAACCAGAGATTATGATTACGCATGCACCTGGTCATATGTTTATTACAGATGTGTTAAATGAACAATATGCAATCATGTAAGAAAGGGCTTCTATGGAGTTACCAAACTATTTGCAGTCTCATTTTCCAGGATTAAAACTAATGCCAAGTATTTATCAGCAATGGAATATCGGTATTCCTTTCACGTTCGCTGAAGAAATCTACCAATTTAACGAACAAGGTCAGTTAAATATGGATAGATTTGAGCTTGTTTATGAACAGGCAACAACTCTTTTTAATGAGTTATTTGCTAGCGAGGATGAAGTGATGCTAGTGACTAATATGTATAAAATGGTTGAAAAAGAAAAGAGAACGAGAAAATTAAAGGTTTACCAATCTCATTTGAAGCAACGTAAAAAGTTGTATCAACTTCAGGTGGAAACCATGCCTTACCCTTTTGAAGCGGAGGATGCAGACGCATACCAATTACAACAATTCTCTTTATTATGTCAGTGCCGAGACATACAAATAGAATCACTTATAAAAGCAGCTGCTCATGAAGACTTTCCTTTAAAACCACGTTTTGGTGGTTATCATGTCAATTATCCAGATGTTTTCTTTATTAATTTAACGAGAGATGTCATCTTTTTCATATACGATGATCGTGGTTGTGAAGTAATTGCCCGCAATGTTCAGATACTGAGGCAGCTATATGAAAAGTATGGTAACTGGATTGATGAAGTCGATCGAGCAGATGTGGTTCAAAGATTGGGTATGGAGAAAGATGTATTATAACAACGGTTATGAAGTCCTGCTTAATTATACTCGAGTGGTGTGCATGCTGAATTGTGCACACCACTCGGGTAATTTTCTTGTTTCTCATGTATTAGTATGGTCAAAGCTCTGTTATTTTTTTAAAGAGAGTAAGTAGTGACTATCACACCTTCTTTATTATCACCAGAAATTTGATAGTAATCGTCATCCGGTAAGGTAATAGTTTTGCTATCATGGACCGGGTAATATCGAATATGATAAGTTACATCACCTAATGTAAAGTCAATTGTCTTTTCTGTTTCTAGCAGTTTTAAATATTCCTCTAATACAAGATTTTTCTTATGCATTACTGCACTATGTGGTAAACCAACATAGCGAATATGCCATGGTTCATATGAAATGCCAGTAATATCACTTTTGTTTTCAGGGTATCGTAAAATAAAGCCATACATCCAAGCTTTCTCTTCTAACCATTGGGCTTCCTTTGCTCTATACATAGTTGTTGCTTGAGAACCGACATCAAGGGCAAGTCCAAAATTATGTTCACTATAACCAGCAGGTAGAGCGTAATCCGCCCCTTTTTCCTGATACAGCGTTTGTTGTGCGTCCCAGCTTCTATAGCCACTTGTTAGTAAAAATTGAAAATCTCCTTCTTTGTTAGCTTCATGGATCATATCATTAAATCGATTTAATAAATCTATCGACAATTGTATATCATCATCGATAAGACCAAACTCTTTCTCTAATTCATCATAGTCAAATACGTTGACTACATCGTCTAGTATTGTATTTTTCTTCAATGGATGTTCTTCATTAACAAGTAATAGCTGACCATCGTTTATCATATCTTCTTCTACAGATAAATTTCGATTAGAAGGTATGGGCTTGAAATCATTGTTTTCGTTCTCCTCATTGGCGTATTCAATATCATCCTTTAATAAATTGGCTTTATTCGAAGTAAGATATTGATTGATGGCTATTAATAAAAATAAAATGATGGCTAAAAAAAATCCCCACTTCTTCATACGTTTATTCCTCCTTCAATTCATAAAATTAAAGATAAAGAATAAAGCTTAAAAAAAAGTAGGGGTAAATATAAAGTTTTTCTTAAATCATCCCTTTAATTATCCAAAGTAGATGGATGAATGGGGAGTCTAATCTCAAAGCTTGTTTGTATGACTGTACTATTGACAGTGATACGACCGCCATGCTGTTCAACAATATTCTTGGCAATAAATAACCCCAGCCCTGTTCCACCTTCTTGATGGGCGCGAGAAGGGTCGGATGTGTAAAAGGAATCGAAAATATAAGGTAGGTCCTTTTCTCTGATATCATCACCGTAGTTAATAATCTGCACAATCGCTCCTTCATCGTCTAATGAAGTGTGAATATCGATAAATTGTCCATCTGCCCCATAGCGTATTGCGTTATTTAGGAGATTTTCAAATACCCGTGCTAATTGTCTCCCGTCTGCTTCAATCATTAAGGAGGGCTGTAAATGTAACCTTGCCTCTAAATGATTCTTCTTAAGGGCAGGATACATTTCCTCACAGAGTTGTAATAATAACTCACTTAAATTAATTTCACTTTTGATAATAGAGAGCTTACCATAATTTAATTTCGTTATATCAAAAAGATGATCAATTAATTCTTCTAACCGCCCAGCTTTTTTATAGACAATGTTTGTATAATGCTTTTTTTGTTCCTCGGTTAAGCTAGTGTCTTTTTTGATAATATCTAAATAGCCGATGACTGATGTGAGTGGTGTTCGTAAGTCATGGGCGAGATTGACAATTAACTGATCACGGCTTGACTCAGCAAAATCTCCACGCTCAATCGCCTCTTTTAGCTTGAGACTAGCTGTATTTAAATCTATCGCTATCTGGCCAAATTCATCATTAGTAGAAATTTTTGTTTCATATTGAAAATCACTGTTAGCTAATTGCTTTAAACCATGTGAAATATGACTGAAATACGATGAAATTCGTCTTGTAAGTAATTTAAAAATGACGAGTGTAAATAGAATATATAGAATCGCAAAAATAATAAATAGACCCTTATTTCCTAATGCCCATCTGATTCGAGCTAAAGGATCATCGATTAACACAAACTGATGATAATAATATTGCATATATGCAAAAAGTGAATATGTGATTACGCCAGCTAATATCATGCTAACGAAGACGAGTAGTAATAGTTTCGTTTGAAAATTAATTTTATAATTAACCATGAAAGGCATAACCTACTCCCCAGACGGTTTTAATAAACTCGTTCTTGTCTTCCCCAAGTTTCTTTCTTAATGTGCGAATATGAACCATCACTGTATTTTGGTTGTCATAATAAGCATCTCCCCACACAGTTTGAAAAATATGCTCTGCACTAAAAACCTTATTCGGATGGTTAGCGAGTAAGAGGAGAATATCAAATTCCTTCGGGGTGAGAGAGAGGACCGTATCATATTTTGTTACTTTATGTTGATCAGGATCAATCGTAAGTCCTCGAAACTCTAAAATATTCTCTTTTGAAACTGATTGATTATACAGCATTGTCCGTCGTAATTGTGATTTGACGCGTGCCACTAATTCCATAGGATTAAACGGTTTGGTCATATAATCATCAGCTCCAATGACAAGCCCGGTGATACGGTCAAAATCAGATGTTTTAGCGCTCAAAAAGATAATCGGAAAAAGATAGTTTTGTTTGCGAATCATTCTAGTGACTTCATGTCCGTCTAAACGGGGCATCATAATATCTAAGACAGCCAAATCAATTGGCTGTGATTGTACAATTTTTAATGCTTCTTCTCCATCATTTACTTTGAAAATATGAAAGCCTTCTTTTTCCAAATGGAGCCCAACAAGGTCAGCAATTTCCGCCTCATCATCGGCAATCAAAATATTTACGTGCTTCACGTTGTACACCTCTAATTTTCAGTAAGAATCTCTTATAGTATAGCCGTTAACCATGTATTCATCCAGCAAGAGAATGATCGTTACCTTCCTTGAATTCTGTTATAATATGCAATAACTTTCGATCAGGAGGACTTTTTATGTATAAGGAGATTTTAAGCAAAATTGAACAGCCAGAAGCTTTTCAACCATCTGAAAAAATGTTTTGGCAAGATGAGTATATTGCAAAACAGCTTTTAAAAGCACATCTTAATCCAAACCATGAAGGAGCGAGTAGAGAACCGAAATTTATAGATGCTTCGGTAAGATTTATTTCACAGCTTATGAACAGTGGAGACAGAGTAGTTGATCTCGGTTGTGGTCCAGGTCTTTATTGTGAACAGCTGGCAATGAGAGGCTATGCGGTTACCGGGATTGATTTCTCCGAGAACTCTATTGATTACGCCAAATCCCAGGCTAGTGAAAGGCATTTACCGATACAGTACCGCTTTGAGGATTATCTGAACATGGATGACGTAAATACGTTTGATTTTGCGACGCTTATCTATTGTGATTATGGTGCATTATCACCAAATAATCGCAAGCAGCTGTTAAAGAATATTTATCGCTGCTTAACTGAATCTGGACGCCTATTTTTAGATGTATTTACCGTTAATAAGTATCATTCTTTTGTAGAGGGAAAACAATGGTCAATGAATAATCATGGGGGGTTTTGGTCTGCCCATCCTCATTTGGAAATCTCTCATAACAAAAAATATGATGATGAAATTTCTCTTGAACAAACTTTGGTACTGACTGAAGAATCGGCTGATGTGTATCACATTTGGTATCAATACTTTACTAAGGAGCGGTTGATAAGAGAGCTCCGGGATGCTGGATTTAAAGTGATTAATGAGTATAGTAATGTGGCTGGAGAACCTTACACTGATAGAAGCGAGACAATGGCTATCCTTGTTCAGAAATAATCTTTAAAAATATTCTATTTCTTTTCTTGCGAGAGGAGTACAATAGAAGTAATTTTAATACTTGTATTGGTTGAGGGGGCGAATTAGATGTTTGGCATCACAAGTTTTACGGTGTTTTTAGCCGCCGCGATTATTATGAATATTACCCCTGGGACAGATACGATGTATATCGTATCACGGAGTGTCTCACAAGGTAAGAAGGCAGGGTTATACTCTGTTCTTGGTATATCTACAGGAGCAATGGTGCATACATTTTTAGCTGCTATCGGATTATCTCTTATTCTTACAACGTCAGTCATTTTATTTACTATTGTAAAGATGATTGGTGCGGCGTATTTAATTTATCTTGGCGTACGTATGGTCATTCAAAAATCCTCTCAATTTGAAGTTAAAAAGACGAAACCTTTAACTGCAAGGAAAGTGTTTGCTCAAGGTTTACTAACCAATCTAACCAATCCAAAAGTGGCGCTTTTCTATATTTCATTTCTACCCCAATTTATATCTGTAGACAATGGATATGGCCCACTTCCTTTTATCATCCTTGGTATGACCTATGTTGTAACAGGAACCATTTGGTGTTCGATAGTCGCGCTTTTTGCCTCTACAACAACGAAGAAACTTAGAAATAATCCTAAAGCAGAATTTATTATTAATAAGGTAACTGGCATGATCTTTGTCGGCTTAGGTATTAAGCTTCTCCAAACAAAGGCATCCTCATAAAGAAAGGAGCAGAACAAACTCTGCTCCGTTTTTTCATCCATTACAATATTACCCATTTACAAAGAAGTTTAAATAAATTATAGTTATTAAAGAGTGTTTATATCTATAATTAAAAAGGGGTTAATACTTATGAATGAAAAAGTAAAAAGAAAGATTAGTAATCTAGAAAATATTGACCGTTTTTCAGCTGAGGAATTATTTCAATACCTCCCCCTCAATCATAGTGACGTCGTATTAGATATAGGAGCTGGTGCAGGATACGTAGCACTACCTATAGCAGAAAGGGTAGATTTGGTTTATGCACTTGATTTGGATGAGGAAATTTTAAACTATTTGCAGCTAACAGCAGAGAAGAGAGGGATCACAAATATTCAGCCCGTAATAGCTAATTTTAAAGACATACCATTAGCAGATGAACAAGTAGATATTGCGATCGCTTCAATCTCGCTACATGAAGTAAAACCATTATCCGCTGTACTAGAAGAAATCAAGCGTACCTTAAAAGCTCGAGGTACATTCTTATGCATTGATATTGAAAAAACCGCAGATGCCAGAGGACCGAGAGTATCATCTGGGGATATGATGAAGGCAATGGAAAATGCCGGTTTTAGCGATATGAAAATGACCGTTTCTCCGCGGAAATTAGGAAGTGAGCCAGTTTATATCATTAGGGCAGTAAAGAAGTAATGAATGCTTTAATTTAAAGCAACAGTAAATTATAAAGAGTCGTAATAAAATAAAAATGATTGCAACGTGAAAATAGATATATTCGTATCCAACAAAGCTTTTTGAACGAATCCTGCACCCCTATAACTAAGAGGCACTTTCTTATCTTAATTTGATAAGTCCCCACACTAATTTCTCGTTCCACGTGAAACAAACGGTCCATCTTATGAGGGTTTTTGTTAGCTGAAATGGTAAAATAGAGACAGGGGAGAAAGTTTCTGTAATAGTGAAGGTGGTTTGCTCAATTGCTCATTTTATATATACTTCTTATTTTAGTTGCTTCTATATTACAGGCGAGTACGGGATATGGCTTTTCTATTCTAGCGACGCCATTTTTACTGCTGTTTTTTGAGCCGATGGAGGCCATTCAAATCAACTTAATCTTATCTTTGTTTATTTCGATTGTCATGATAGGGAAAGTCAAGGTCGATGTTGATCAAAAAGTGTTAAAACGACTCATCATCGGCAGTATTTTTGGTTTACCTATAGGGATGGTCATTTTTCTTTGGTTACCGCTTAACTGGCTAAAACTAGGGATAGGTATTCTAATCTTGGTTTTGACTGTGTTGATGATTGCTCAATTAAAGATGAAGCAAACGAGAAATAGAGATTATGGCGCTGGTGGGCTATCTGGAACATTAACGACAAGTATTGGTATGCCTGGTCCGCCGTTATTATTGTATTTCTCGGGCACCAAAACGAATATGGAAATTCTCAGAGGAACGACAATTGCTTTTTATTTATATATCTATGTAATCAGTCTGGCTATCCAAATGGTTGTCGCCGGTACTACACAAACAGTTTGGCTCGCTAGTTTGGTTGGAGCTCCTGTGGTACTAATTGGTATATTTTTAGGACAATTACTATTTAAAGTCATGAGCCAAAAGTTTTTCTCAATTATTTCCTACTTCATCCTTTTATTTACTGGATTATACTTATGTATTAACCAATTAATTCTCTAATTCTGCATGGGAATGAGGAAGGAAAAAAGGCTGGTGAGGGGTTTGATTTCGCACGTCTCACTCAGCCTGTCTTTCAAGTATGGATTAATGAATAGCAAATTCTTTGTTTAATAGGGACTCGAATGCTTTAATATTTTCATTAAAGTCCGGCAGTTGTTTTGTTTCTTCTGCTTGTTTGATCATGCTTGTGACAAGGTCATTTACTGGAGTAGATACTTGTAGGGCGTTCCCTTTTGTTGAAATGTAACCATTAATATAGTCGACTTCTGTTTGTAATCCTTTTTCTAAATCTTGTAGCATACTAGCTTTGAGCAGTGCTTGAGGACCAAATGCTTGTTTAGCAACTTGGATGACCATAGGTAGATTGCTCTTGTCTTCGTTAATAGAGAAGATTCCAACATTTACACCAGCTAGTTCGCTAAATTGAATGTTATTCGCGTAACCAACTTTTAACGTTTCATCAGCTAACATCACTGCACTTGTGACAGCTGCCTCGTTATTCAAAATATCTCCATATGTACAACCTAGTGCTGCCGACATACCACTCATCGCTACATTAACAAGAAGTTTGGACCATTTTGTACCGATTAGATTATTTGAAACGATTGTGCCACCGACATCTTCAAGAACGGTTTTTACTAGGTTCACGCGGTCAGTAATCTGTCCGTCTAACTCACCAATTTGAAAAGCGTGAGCAGAGAATGCCTCTTTGTCTGATGTTAATTGTGATACACCTGGTTTTACCCAAGTAGCACCAAACTCTACAGAACCACCAATAATGATGGATGAACCAAGTGATTCTACTAAACTTTCTTCTGGAACACCATTTTGTAAAGAGAGTAATATACTTGCTTCGTTCATATGCGCTTGAAGTTGTAGGAGCACTGATTTATTGTATACTTGCTTTGTTAAAAGTAAGACAAGGTCATAAATGCCAGTCATTTCATGTGGCGTGATGGCTTTCACAGAAGCCTGCAAGTTTACAGTCCCCACAACTGTTGCGCCGTTACTGTTTAAGGCGTTAATATGGTCAGTATTTACATCGATGCATTCCACATGATGTGCCCCTTTTGATAAGTGTGCCCCAATAATCGTCCCTAAAGATCCTGTTCCCATGATAGCAATTCTCATTATGCATCCTCCTAAAATATTTAGTTGTAAAGCACTAACATAAAAGTTAATCATACCGAAATAAATAATAGAAATAAAAGAAAAAAAACCCAAATAATAGGCTTAAAGTCCTTGTTTTTGGATTAAATTAGGAGGAAAAATAATTGGGTACGCAAAAGAATGAATTATTAAGAGTTCATAAAGTGAATATGTGGGGATTGATGACATTAGCTGTTTTATTAGTCTTACCTATTGTTATTGACCGGGGTTTGAGCGATACAATTGTCATTATGTGTGCTGGGATTTCTGTCATTGTCATGGCTATTGTTCTGTATTTTTTGCGTATCAATGATTACGTAAAGGGCTTTTTATATGCTGCTATACCAAACCTCATTGTGATGATGCTCTTTTTTGTGGACGGATATGCATTGAATAAGCATTATATTTTATTCTTAACGATTGCAATGGTGGTGCTATATTTTAAGAAAGAAATGATTGTTGCTTTTTCTGTATTCTATAATGTTAGTTTTATTGCTACCTACTTTATAATTGGCCATCAGTTATTAGGAGAAAGTAATAGTGTCCGGAGTATTTTTACTATTATTCTTGTCGCCAACGGGATTTTGTACTTATTTTATTTATTAGCTAGTTGGGGTAGGGAATTAATTGACCAAGCAGAGCAAAAAGAAACGGAGTCAAAGGACCTCCTCATACAGTTGCAAGACACCTTTGGTTCAATAGATAAAGGTACAGTGACTCTAGAAAATCATATTGGACTTTTTAAGCAAAATATTGAAACGATACATGAGTCAAGTCAACAAGTATTAGAAGCTGCTCAACAGATGGCTACAAGTATTCAAGAAGAAGCGAACAGCTTAAATATTGTCAATGATTCTATGAGTCAGTCTTTACAAAATACAAAAGAATCTGTTGCCATTTCAGAAGGTGTCGTAGAAAAGTCGGAGAATATGAATGAGAAAGTACAAGATGGTTTAAATAAGATAGTCGATGTTACATCGCATATGAATACTGTAAATACAACGATTAGTGTGACAGCATCGACGGTATCAGATGTTCATTCAAGTATGGAACAAGTGAATAAATTATTAGCAGGCATTAAACAAATTGCCGATCAAACTAATTTACTCGCATTAAATGCAGCAATTGAATCAGCAAGAGCCGGAGAGCATGGGCGAGGGTTTGCGGTCGTTGCAGATGAAGTAAGGAAGTTAGCTGAGCAAAGTGCTGAAATCACGGTGGCGATCTCTGAAGTGACGAATACTCTTTTCACTCAGTCTCTTGAAGCACGTAAAAGCTCTCTTGAAGGGGAAGGTGCTGTAAAGCAGGGACAAGCACTTCTAACAGAGATATCTGCCTTTTTCAACGAGATACAAACATCATTACAAGAAAACAACTTAGAGTTAGTGAGAGGTGTCAATGAAGTTTCCGCTGCCACAGAAAAATTTGAACAAATTCAAGAGCAGATTGAAAATATGGCAAATATATCAGAGGAGAACGCCGCAGCTACAGAGGAAATCGTTGCTATCATAGAAGATGAACATGAGATGGTGTCAAACGTAAATCATTCGGTAGCGGATATTAATCGTTTGAGCATACAGTTAAAAGAGTTAGCTTCAAGCCAACAAGCTTAACATTGGTAATTATGCTCTAATCAAAAGGTTGTGCGAAAAAAGGACCAATTTTCCATAGAGTTTATATTGACAGACGCTATTAAACTATTGTAGCCTAATAGATATCAAATTGAATAAACCTCACTTTTTCTGGTGGGGTAGAGGCGCGGTATTTAACAGTCTTTAGTAGAGTGATAAGGCATGATGAGACTAAAGAGAAGGAAATATCGCCGAAATGTGCTATACCCGTTTGTATAGCATGTTGGGTCTGCAGTGAATAATTGCAGGACTGTCTTAATAAATTTACCCGATTTATTAAGGTGCACTATCTCTAAAATGGGAAAAGTAGAGGATTTAGGCGGAAGAATAACAAGGACCTGAGTTCATCTCAGGTCTTTTTTTGTTATTCTTTTTCTTAATTCGGAATAGTTTAATTAGTAGAAAAATATATTAGGGGGAATAGAGATGAAAAAGAGATTTGCTTTACTAGCTATGGCTATAGTACTGAGTATGTTTCTAGCTGCTTGTGGTTCAAATGATGAGGCTGAAGGAAGCACAGGTTCAGGTGGAAAAGATAAAGACGTTTTTCGCGTAGGACTAGAGGCGGGTTATGCGCCATTTAACTGGACGCAAATGGATGATAGCAATGGCGCAGTAGCAATTGAAGGTAATTCAGAGTTTGCAGGCGGTTACGATGTTGAGATTGCGAAGAAGATAGCAGAAGGTTTAGGAAAAGAGTTAGTAATTGTGAAAACAAAATGGGATGGATTAGTACCATCATTAAGTTCAGATAAAATTGACGCTATTATTGCTGGTATGTCACCAACAGCAGAACGAAAAGAAACGATTGATTTTTCCGATAACTATTACGAATCTGATTTAGTCATGGTAGTGAAAAAAGGTGGCGATTACGAAAATGCCACATCCATTCAAGACTTCAGTGGGGCAAAGGTTACTGCCCAATTAAATACATTTCATTATTCAGTAATTGATCAAATTGACGGCGTACAACAGCAAACAGCGATGGAGAGCTTCCCTGCTATGCGTGTTGCATTAGAGTCTGGAATTATTGACGGCTATGTTTCTGAACGTCCGGAAGGTGTAAGTGCTTCAGCTGCTAATGATAACTTTGCGATGGTTGAATTTACTGAAGGATTTGAGACAAGTGAAGAAGATACTGCCATTGCAGTAGGGGTGAAAAAAGGTAGCGAATTAACAGATAAAATCAATGAAATCCTTGCAGATATTTCTGAAGAAGAGCAAAAAGAATTAATGGATGCTGCTATTGAGAATCAGCCAGCGGCAGAATAACTAAATGAGCCGGCTGCATGAGATGTAGCCGGTTTTATATCGAGAAGAAGGTTAGGAGAGACATGAGAAATAAACAACTAGGGTAGCGCATCCTCTCCGTCGTATTAAACCTTTGAAGCGCAAATCCTTAGCAGATTGATTGGTAATGGCCAATCATGATGAGAGAAAAGGAGATCATTGTTATGAGTATAGAATGGATTATTCGCATCGTTGTCGAATATTGGCCAATGTTTTTACGAGGCGCCGGTGTGACATTAGTCATTGCCTTAATTGGTACCGTTTTCGGTGCCCTAATTGGTTTGTTGTCAGGCATTCTTCGAACAATACCAATACCTGAGAATGGTCCTAAACGGTTGTTATTAAAAATAGTGAATTTCTTGTTATCTGCTTATATTGAATTCTTTAGAGGCACACCAATGATTGTACAGGCAATGGTTATTTTTTACGGGGCAGCAATGGCCTTTGGCTATCAAATGGATCCGCTCGTTGCTGGTATCGTTATTGTTTCCATTAACACGGGTGCTTATATGGCTGAGATTGTTCGTGGAGGGATTATTTCTGTCGACCCAGGTCAATATGAGGCAGCCCAAGCCATTGGGATGAACCATTTGCAAACAATGATGAATGTTGTTTTACCTCAGGTCATTCGAAACATTCTTCCAGCTACAGGTAATCAATTTATCATTAATATAAAAGATACTGCCGTGTTAAGCGTGATTTCTATATCTGAATTATTTTTCCAAACGAATTCAATTGCAGGGAATAATTTCCGCTACTTTGAGTCATTCTTTGTTGTTTGTATTATTTATTTCGTTATGACTTATACCGTTACATTAATTCTACGCTATATTGAAAGAAGAATGGATGGACCGGAAAATTACGTCGTTGCAGGTGAAATGGATACGGCAGAAGATATCAAAAGAAAAACAACAGGAGCATAGGTGGCGGAAAGGAGAGTTGGAAAAGTGAATACAGTTGTTGATATTCAAGGGTTAAGTAAGTCTTTTGGTAGTCATGAAGTATTAAAAGATATTAACTTCTCAGTGAATAAAGGAGAAGTAGTTACAATCATCGGCTCATCAGGGTCTGGGAAATCGACCCTATTAAGATGTGTCAATCTATTAGAAAAACCAAGTGGTGGACAAATTATCTATAACGGTGAAAATATCCTCGACGATAAACATAATGTCCATCAATATCGTAAAAATCTCGGCATGGTTTTTCAATCTTTTAATCTATTTAATAACCATAATGTATTGGGAAATTGTGTTGTTGGGCAAATAAAAGTATTAAAGCGTTCAAAAGAGGAAGCAGAAAAAATCGCGAAGAAATATTTGCGTGTGGTCGGGATGGAGGCTTATGTAGAAGCTAAACCAAGACAGCTTTCCGGAGGTCAAAAACAGCGTGTGGCGATTGCAAGAGCACTTTCAATGGAGCCAGATGTGATGTTGTTTGATGAACCAACCTCAGCACTCGATCCTGAAATGGTTGGCGAAGTGTTAAAGGTGATGAAGGAACTGGCTGGCACAGGCCTGACCATGCTTATTGTCACCCATGAAATGGAATTCGCCCGTGAAGTGTCGGATCGCGTTGTCTTCATGGATAAAGGCGTCATTGCTGAAGAAGGGACACCAGAGCAACTATTCAATAACCCCAAAATGGAAAGAACCAAAGCTTTCCTACAACGTACACGTAACTAAAAGAAGCTTGCCCGATTTAATAATTAAATTGGGTTGGCTTCTTTTAGTTTTAGCCTCTCGTACGGAACGTTGTTAAAAGCTTTGGAATTGGATCAGAAGTTTGTCGGTCCTTTGGTAGAAGTTGAGCCGCGACAAAGATGAATGAACTACATTCGTAAGATCAACTTATGCTGTCGTATTTCCGCTCCAGAATTAAGCTTATTCATGTCTAGCTCGGAAGGACTGCTCTTTTTTCTTAGTTAATGATAAATTTTCTCGTCTATATTCACAGGTAAGACCTTTTTATAAATGGCTTCAATATCTTCTTTCACTGCTTTTCTTGGATTATAATGTACGGTTCCATGATCGTTCATTGCATCTTCTGCTAGTTGGGCGATATCTTCATCTGTAAAGTGGTGGTCGAGATGCGCAAAATTTTGTGGAATATCAATAGAATGCATTAATTCTTCTACTAATGGAATAAGAGTTTTGCCTGCTTGTTGCATACTAACGGAATGTAAGGATGGATCAATCATGCGTGCAATTGTTGCATATTTTTCTGTTGATGCTGGAAGATTGTAGGCAATCACTTTTGGTAGTATCACAGCATTCGCAAGTCCATGGGGGACACCGTAGCGTGCAGACATTGGATGTGATAAGGAATGAACAATCCCTAATCCACCGAGGCTAAATGACATGCCAGCCAATGTACTAGCAAGATGGACTTGCCCCCTTGCTTCTAAATTGTCTGCATGAGCATAGGTTTGTGGTAAATAGGTCCAGAGCATGCGAATCGCTTGAAGAGCAAGAGCATCTGTAAAAGGATTAGCTGGTAATGATACATAAGATTCAATGGCATGGACAAGTGCATCAGCCCCTGTAGCAGCAACATGCTTTCGTGGCAATCCAAGTGTGAGTGCCGGGTCCACAAACACAACTTTTGGTACAAGATAAGGAGATCCTAGAACAAGTTTTCTACCACCATCGCTATCTGTAATGACACTTGCAATCGTTACTTCAGACCCAGTACCAACTGTTGTTGGAATCGCAAAAAGTAATGGTAGTTTATCTTCTATTGGCTTACCGCCAAGAGAATATTCCAGTACATGTCCGGTGTGTGTGACTGCAACAGCCAGCGCTTTGGCAAAGTCCATAGAGCTACCGCCTCCAAGGGCAATAATCAAGTCTGCGCCTTCTAATTGAAAGCTCTTCATGCCTTCCATAACCGAATGAGCAGACGGGTTGGGCTCGATTTCTGCATAAACAGCATATTCAATGGATGCATCTTCTAATACTTGGGTAATTTTTTCTACGACACCTGATGAAATCAGTCCTTTATCTGTACAAACGAAGACCTTCTTCTTTCCTGTCGCTTTAATTTTGTCTGAAAGCTCTTGTTGAACGACCTCATAACCAAATTTTAAATCCGTTTGTAGATTTAAGTGAAATGATGCGTTCAATAAACTCATTCGCTGATCCTCTCCCTCTAATATTTTTTTACTTATAAATAGTTAAGCGCTTACAAGGTGATTTCCTTCTTTCTCTAACTAAATTTTAGAAAGAGTGTTAGAATACAAGTAAAAAATGAGGAAGTGAGCTTGTTATGCAAAAATCGATTGTACAAATAAATTCCCCTGTAGGTGTGCTAGCAATCGAAGGAACAGAAAAAGCCATCACAGCTGTTCAATTTCTTGATAGAACGGAAATCGCAGAACCATTGAGAAATGACTCGCCAGATGTAATAAAGGAATGTGTACAGCAATTAGAGGAATATTTTCAAGGGAAGAGAGAAGCATTTGAAATTACTTATGAGCTCAATGGGACAACCTTTCAAACGAATGTATGGCAAGCGTTAACAACAATTCCTTTCGGCGAGACTGCCTCATATAAAGACATTGCCGTCATTGTCGGAAATGAAAAAGCTGTCCGTGCAGTCGGGAGCGCTAATGGTAAAAATAAAATGAGTATCATTGTACCTTGCCACCGTATTATTGGCACAAACGGAAAGTTAACTGGTTATGCAGGTGGGATGGAAAGAAAAGGCTGGTTGCTTGAGCATGAAAGAAAGTTCAGAAAATAGTATAATAGTTCTGGTAAGCAGAATGTTAGAAGAGGTGACTGGAAATGGAGAGAAAGATCGATGAAATCATCAAGGATCGCCGTTCGATTAAAAAGTTCAAACAAGATCCTGTAAGCATAGATGAAATTGTAGAATTACTAGAGGTGGCAAAATGGGCACCAAATCATAAAATGACGGAACCATGGCGTTTATTACTATTCGCTGAAAAAGGGAAAGAGAAGTTTATTGATGCATTTTGCCAAACGCAAAAATTAAAGGATGGGACCATACCTGAAAAAGCACAAAATAAATCCGCTTATTTTCGCTCTATACCTTTGCACTTAGTTGTTGTGATGCCTGAGGACCCTCGTCAAAAGACATGGGATGAGGATTATGGTGCAGTGAGTGCGATGATTCAAAATTTCCAATTAGCTGCATGGGAAAGAGGCATTGGCATGATTTGGCGAACCAATGATTGGATCTATAATCCTGTCTTCCGAGAAGCGATTGGTGTAAAACCAGGGGAGAAAGTAGTAGCTACTTTAATGATTGGTTATGCCGATCATATTCCTGAAGCAAAGCCGCGAACAAGTATGAAAGAAAAGCTGCAAATTATTAAAGAGTAAAATAAGGTGATAATAAAGGCTAGGGGCAGGTGCGAAAAGCGGTTCCTAGCCTTTTTTTAGCTGCTAGAATATATAAACCTTTTTTAAAGTCAATCAAATATGTTTGTAGGAGGAGTAGTTAGGTATACTATTGGTATATAAAATAACGTTTAATTGCTGTTCCATTGTGAGGGGGACTAGAGTTGATTATTGCTATTATTTTTCTCTTATTTGTTTCATTCTTTTTTTCAGGGAGTGAAACGGCATTAACTGCAACAAATAAGATGAGGCTGCGAACGAAAGCGAAAAACCATGATAAAAAGGCTGAAAAGCTACTTAATATCGTCTCAAAGCCAAGTGAGTTTATTACTTCTATTCTCATTGGTAATAACATTGCTAATATCTTGCTACCGACACTTGTAACAACCCTTGCTATTCAATATGGCTTTAATGTTGCGCTCGCTTCGGCCATATTAACAGTGGTTATTATTATATTTTCGGAAGTAATTCCGAAATCCATTGCAGCAGCTTTCCCTGATCGTATATCGTATCTTGTATATCCTGTGATTCGGTCTGTTATTTTTATTCTAAAACCAGTGACAGTCATTTTAAATGGATTAACGGGTTTTATTACCCGCATATTATCAAAGGGGCAGAAGCAAGAATCATCAATTTCTAAGGAAGAGTTACGGGCAATAGTGGAAATCGCTGACACGGAAGGGATCTTTAAAAAAGAAGAGTCTCATCGTATTAAAGGTGTACTTAATTTTCATAATTTAAATGTAAAAGACGTGCTAAAAACCCCAAGAATAGATCTTGTTGCGTTTCCTATTACAACTACATTTGAAGAAGTAAGGGATACTGTGATTCAACATCCGTATACAAGGTATCCTGTCTATCGGGAGGATATTGATCGTATTGTCGCAGTTTTTCATTCAAAGTACTTATTATCTTGGGATGCGGAACCACATAAAACACTAGAGGATTATTGTGATACAGATCCTTTGGTTATTTATGAATTTGCTTCTCTTGAGCGTGTTTTTCGCCAAATGACGATGGAGAAAAAACATCTAGCAATTGTCTTGGACGAATATGGTGGAACAGAAGGAATTGTTACTCATGAAGACATTATTGAAGCCATGATCGGGTTAGAAATTGAAGATGAAATGGATCTGGATACTGAAAGGCATATTCATAAGCTGACTGACACAGAAATCATCTGTAATGGAAAAATTACATTATATCAACTCAATTCTGTATTTAAGACAGATATACCAGAGGAAGATGATGTACTTGCAGGTTACATACAAAAGCAAATAGACCATTTTCCGGCGGTAGGTGAAGTCATTGTACAAAACAATCTTACTTTTGAAATATTAGAAGTAAAAGGGAGAGCACTGACTAAAATAAAAATTACTAAAAAATGATGCTGTGCTTTTAAAGGGGTTTGAAAAAGTGAATAAGCATTCAGAATTGAAATCTATTAAAGAAGTGAGAGCATTTATTCAAGAAAATAACTTTGCCCTCCTTTATATTTGGAGTGATCAATGTAGTGTATGTCATGCATTGTATCCCAAATTATTTGAGAGTGTAAAGGATTACCAAAAGATAAAACTAGGAAAAGTTAACTATCAGGTTGTAAGCGAAATTGCCGGTGAGTTTTTGGTATTTTCTGTACCGACAATCATCCTCTTTAAAGAAGGGAAAGAGTACTTAAGAGAAGGAAGATTTATGAGAGTACAGGAGTTTAACAAACAATTAAAGCATTTAAACTTTATGATGTGAAAAAATGCATTAAAAAGGGCACCGTTCTTAAATGAACGGTGCCCTTCTTAATTATAATGCATCTTTAATCACTTTCTTATAATGTAAAATTGCTAATAATCCAAAGATGGAATAAAGCACAGTATAGATAATCATGACAATAATAGTTGGTGTCATCATTTCTGTTCCGAACAAGAACCAGCCCGATTTAACAGCGAAGTAACTATGAGACAGACTGAGAACAAGTGGGATACCGAAAGTGAAAAACTGTTTCACGCAAATTCCTTTTAAGAGATCGTTCTGAGTATAGCCAAGCTTACGTAAAATCGTATAGCCATTCTTTTCTTCTTCCCCCTCATCCATTTGCTTAAAATAAATGATACAGCCTGAAGTGATTAAGAATGTAAGCCCTAAGAAGCCGGTAATAAATAATGTCAAACCGATAAATTCTTTCACACCTTGAAATTCTAATTGCAGGGACCAGGTATTTCGTTCGATGTCCAGCGTTTCGTATAGATCATTTGCTTTTACTACATCGTCCTGATTTTCCAGGTTGATTTTATAAAAAACGTTGCCTTGGTCTTTAAAAATGGTTTGTAAATCTGGATTCAATGCTTTTTGCAATTGCTTATATACTGTGTCATCGACGACAGCAGTAGGAGAGCCGCCAAATGTGAAATAAAATGGAATGACAGGTTCATCATTTAAACCAATAAGATCTAATTTATATTCATTTGCTGTTGTATGCATCACAATAGAGCTGTTTTCGTTTACATCCATGATAGAATCAAACATGGCAGGCCAACCAGTAAAGAATACTTCATTTGGCTTAACGTCTAAACCGTCTACATCTTTATCACTAACTACGGTCGATTCCATCTTCTGTACATCCATACCTGCTGATTCAGGATCCACAGATAGTTGAATCATGTCTGCCATATTAAAGGTAGTAACTACGATTTCCGTTGTTTCTTCTGTAAAAGCTATATTATGATCAGTGAATGCCTCTGTTAGCATGTTTGCTTCTTTTTCACTATTCGTAGAAAAATCTGCTAGTACACGTTCAAATGCGCTTTTTTCTGCTGAATAGAACTGAATATAGGATAAAGAGAGTAAACCGATAGCTAATGCCGATACGGTTGTTATTACCGTTAATAATAAGGCATTGGATTTCATGCGAAACATAATTGATGACAAAGAGAGGACATCTGTTATGTTAAGATAGCCGCCTTTACCATTGCGAATGACATTACCAATGAAAGTAATCGACCCACGGAAGAAAAGGTAAGTACCGATAATGACACTCCCAAGGATGAAAATCATGGCGAGAAATAATTCATTTATTGATGTAAAATTACCACTGAAAAGTTTGGATGATACATAATAACCTGTTGTAATAAAGCAAAGTCCTAATATTCCAATTACAATTTCTACAACCGTGACCCGTTTTACAGTTCCTTCTGTAGTTGCTTTTACTTTGAACAGTGATAGTATGCTCTGACGGTGAATAAAGAAAAGGTTATTTGCCATAATGAGTAAATAAATCACAGCAAAAACAATTAGCGTCTGTACTAACGCCTGGGATGAAAACTGTAATTCCGCTAATTCATCGATCGATATTAATTTAAACAGAATCATTAGCACAAACCTCGAGCTGAGAAAACCAAGAAAAATACCAATCATTAAAGAACTGAAATATAATAAGAAATTTTCAGCTGTAAGTAGACGGAAGATTTGCCCTTTCGTCATACCGATAAGTTGGAAGAGCCCGATTTCTTGCCCACGTCTTTTTATAAAAAGATTGTTAGCAAATAAGAGAAATACAGCAACAATTACGATGAGAAGGACAGATGCTGCCCGTATAGCTGCTGCACCTTTTATAGTACCGCTCGCCTCATCTAATGCAGGGTCATATTGTAATGTAACAAAGGCAAAATAAAGACTAGAGCTAAAAGCAAGTGCAAAAACATAAAGGTAATAATTCTTCAAATTCTTCTTTAAATTACGCCAAATGAGCAAATTAATGTTCATTTTGTACACCGCCCAGAATGGCTTGTGTCTTCATAATATCTTTAAAGAAATCTTGCCTCTTCTCATCACCTTTGTTCAATTGCGTGTAAATATGGCCATCTTTAATAAAAATCACACGACTACAGTAACTAGCCGCAACGGGGTCATGTGTGACCATAACAATCGTTGACTTCCTTGTTTCATTCAGTCGCGTTAATTTATTGAGTAAATCCGAAGCGGACTTCGAATCAAGAGCACCAGTCGGTTCGTCAGCAAAAATGATACTAGGATCATGTATAAAAGCACGAGCTGCTGATGTTCTTTGCTTTTGACCACCTGAAATTTCACTTGGGTACTTGTTAGCTAAATCTTCAATCCCTAATTCAGAGGCGATGTCAGAAAAGCGCTTATTGGCTTCAGTCCGTGATACTTTTTTGATTGATAATGGCAGTAAGATGTTTTCTTTTACTGTCAATGTATCAAGTAAATTATAATCTTGAAAAATGAAGCCGAGATAATGTTTACGAAACTCGGCAAGTTGTCTTTCTTTCATTTTCGTCATTTCTTTGCCTTCAATACTAATTGAACCAGCGCTTAAGTGATCGATCGTCGAAAGGATATTGAGCAAGGTTGTCTTCCCAGACCCCGATGCGCCCATAATACTGACAAATTCACCTTGCTTTATATGCAGGTCTAAGCCTTTTAAAACTTCTTGTTTATTCCCTCTACTACCGTAGGTTTTATGAATTTTATGTGCTTCTAATATATTCATGTGAATGCTCCTTTTTCTAAGCTTACCTACATTGTAAAGGGATAGAGAGACTTTCTCCTTCGATTCAGCGAACAAAATATCATTGCGTGTGACATTATTGTCACTTCGTTGTCATTCTTATATCAACGAAATCATTCATTTTAGGGAATACAAGTGTTACTGTCGTCCCTTCATTTATGATTGAGCTAACTTGAATGTTTATTTTTAATGTATCAGCTGCTTTTTTGGCTAAATAAAGACCCATTCCTGTAGCTGCATGTCCTGCATGGTCAGCGGTTGAAGTGAAACCCTTGTCATATATACGTGGTAAATCTTTTTGTGAAATACCTTTCCCTTTATCTGAAATGGTGAGAACGTTAATGTCACCAAGTGCCTCCGATTCAATGGTAATTTCGGATGAGTGACTATATTTTACTGCATTAGATAAAATCTGCCTAATCACAAACCCAAGCCATTTACCATCACTTGTCACTTCTTTTACTGCGAGATCGAGTTCAAAACCAATTCCTTTTTGCATGCACCAAGATTGCAAGTCTCGTATTTCCCTAAATAATATTTCCTCAAGTGAGACCTTATCAATATAAAGATCATTTTCTAAAGTTGGCATACGTTTATGGTGAAGCTGTTGATCAAGCAGTAAATGAATGCGAAGCCACTCGTTAGCTAAAGCAGATTTCGAGCTTGGATGCTCTAGGCGATCAATGATGAGTTTCATTGCTGTTAAAGGGGTCTTTACCTCATGAATCCACCGCAATAATTCATCTTTCTCTTGTTCAATCTCCAATTTGATCTGTTGATTTTCCATCTCTAATTGCTGCGTTTGTTTCTGAAGACTAGATTCAATGATTTTTTCAAAAGGTGAGCGGGCCTCTTCTAAATAGTGGAGATCAAGTCCAGGCGCCCAATTTTCTAATCGGCGGTAGTAGGAGACCTCTTTTATAAAACGCAAGAATAGAAAGATAATGAAAATAACCAGCAGGATCGCAACCATATAGAGGGTCGAATACATTGATAATCCAGGATCAATATAAGCAAATACAATGATAAGCATGAGAGAGAAGAGGAAGAGGAGTATCCAACTTATTCGTTCTTTTAAAAAAGTAATCACCATATTAATAGACCTCTTCCATTGCCATATAACCTTGTCCTACCTTTGTATGTATATGTTTGCCTAAATCAATTTCCTCCAGTCGTTTTCTTAGCCTGTTCACATTAACGGTTAAAGTATTGTCACTAATAAATCGCTCATCATCCCATAGAGCTTTAATAAGTTCATCACGGCTTAGTGTTTTATTTTTATGTTGAAGCAATTGTTTAAGAATAAACATTTCGTTCTTCGTTAAGGTAATCTCACCGTGTTCGTTAGAAACCGTATATTTTTCATAATCGATTTTAGCTCCATACCATGTTTGTAGTGTCTGAGAATCAGCAGTATAGTTATAGGCTCTTCTTAGTAAAGCTTGGATTTTTGCCACAAGTACATCGAAATGAAAAGGCTTTTGCACAAAATCATCTGCTCCAAGTTGCATAGACATGACCATATCTGTCGGATGATCACGAGAAGATAAGAAGATAATCGGAACGGTAGAATGGTTACGAATCATACGACACCAATGGAAGCCGTCATATTTAGGCAATTGAATATCTATGATTACGAGGTCAGGCTTAACCTCTGAAAATCGTTCAATTACTTTTGAGAAATCATCAATTCCATGCACGCTAAATGACCATTGTTCTAATCTTTCTCTGATTTCTCGATATAAGCTTTCATCGTCTTCTATAAGTAAGAGAGTAAACATCTTTTCACCACACTTGTTTTTCCATATATTATATTAAAAACGAAAGGGAGGACAACCTTCTGGAAAAAAAGAAGACCGTACAGCGACGATCTTCTTATCCTTTATTTTCCGATAGCTTCAACTGTCGTTGCTACTTTTCCGATAACGAGTTCGCTACCAAGCATTGGAGATTCTTTAGGCTCTTCCCCTTGTTTTGGTTCGGGGCGTTTATGTGCTTGTTTGAATATGTCACTTTCCTTCCAAGCTTGGAAGCTATCAAGGTCTTCCCAATACATATTCACATTCAATTCATCATGTTCTTCTAAGTTTTGTGTAATAACGGTTTCCACTTTAATGAAACCTTTCATTTCTTGTAGAGGACCTGGCTTGGTGAAGTTAGGTGCTAATCTTTCAGCAAAACCTTTTTTCATTTTAATGCGATTCGTTACGATATACATCATGATTCCTCCTTTTAGTGATCATGCTTTTATTATAAACTTACTTTCATCAATTCTGAAATTAAAGCCCTTCATTTGGTAAAATAAAGGTGAGAGGTGAGAGGGATGTATAGTGAAGCATTATTAATTGATGAATTAGTGAAAAGAATCATTGCAGGTGAGTATCTATCGAATGAAAAGTTCCCATCTGAAAATCAATTAGCAGAAGAGTTTCAGTTGCCAAGAATGACTGTGAGAAAAGCATTACAACACTTAGAAGGTCGAGGCTACCTTTATTCAGTACGCGGAAAAGGGCGGTATTTAAAGCCTGAATCAGAAGCGATTCATTTACACTTATCGGGGGGCGAAAGTTTTACAGATAAAATGCTAGCCTCCGGTTATGATTTGAAAACTATAAATCTATTTTCCCCAGATAATGAGATAAATAAAGAGAACCAAACCTATATGTTGTCGAGACTTCGCTATATTAATGGGGAGCCAATTGCTATTCATCAATCGTATGTCAATACAGAGGTTTTCCCTACGATTAAAAAAGATGCGCCGACAATTACATCCATGTTCGCCTATTACCGAGCTCATGGTTTTCATCACTTCACCAATAATGGAGCAGTATTAAGCGTACAATTCCCCTCCGCCTATGAGCAAGAGTTGCTCAAGTGCAATAATATCCTCCCACTTATTTGTCTTGAAAGTCATACCGTATGCGAAGACACTGAAAAAATACTAGAACGAACGTGCATTCTTTATAGAAGTGATAAATTTAAGTATCGGCTCCGTTAAAATGGGGCCGATTGCTTGGTGTTTAGATATATATTGCTAGAGAGAACGGTGAGAGAGGGAGAAAATATGATTTGCGCGCAGGTTATAGAAAAATATACACCTTATTGCGCGATTCCATGAATTGCGCGTAATACAAAGCCAAATCTAAAAGAATGGTGCGTGTAGCTAAGATTTGCGCGCAGTACATAGTCAAATCCAAAAGAATGGTGCGCGTAATTAAGGTTTGCGCGCAGATCACAGCCAAATCCAAAAGAATGGTACGCGAAACTAAAGTTTGCGCGCAGATCACAGCCAAATCCAAAAGAATGGTACGCGAAACTAAAGTTTGCGCGCAGATCACAGCCAAATCCAAAAGAATGGTACGCGAAACTAAAGTTTGCGCGCAAGTCATAGCCAAATCCAAAAGGATGGTGCGCGAAACTAAAGTTTGCGCGCAGATCATAGCCAAATCCAAAAGAATGGTGCGCGTAATTAAGGTTTGCGCGCAGATCATAGCCAAATTCAAAAGAATGGTGCGCGTAATTAAGGTTTGCGCGCAGATCATAGCCAAATCTAAAAGAATGGTGCGCGAAACTAAGATTTGCGCGCAGATCATAGCCAAATCCAAAAGGATGGTGCGCGTAATTAAGGTTTGCGCGCAGTACATAGTCAAATCCAAAAGAATGGTGCGCGTAATTAAGGTTTGCGCGCAGATCACAGCCAAATCCAAAAGAATGGTGCGCGAAACTAAGATTTGCGCGCAGATCACAGCCAAATCCAAAAGGATGGTGCGCGAAACTAAGGTTTGCGCTCAATACATAGTCAAACCCAAAAGAATGGTGCGCGTAATTAAGGTTTGCGCGCAGATTATAGCCAAATCCAAAAGAATGGTGCACGAAACTAAGATTTGCGCGCAAGTCATAGCCAAATCCAAAAGGATGGTGCGCGAAACTAAGGTTTGCGCGCAGATCATAGCCAAATCCAAAAGAATGGTGCGCGAAACTAAGGTTTGCGCGCAAGTCATAGCCAAATCCAAAAGGATGGTGCGCGAAACTAAGGTTTGCGCGCAGATCATAGCCAAATCCAAAAGAATGGTGCGCGTAATTAAGGTTTGCGCGCAGATCATAGCCAAATTCAAAAGAATGGTGCGCGAAACTAAAGTTTGCGCGCAGATCATAGCCAAATCCAAAAGAATGGTGCGCGAAACTAAGGTTTGCGCGCAGATCATAGCTAAATCCAAAAGAATGGTGCGCGAAACTAAGGTTTGCGCGCAGTACATAGTCAAATTCAAAAGAATAATGCGCGAAACTAAGATTTGCGCGCAATACAAAGCCAAGTCCATCATGCTCTTGCGCAAAACCATGATTTACACACAGTCTCAGTCTGAAACGTTCATTTAAGAATATACATTTTGATTGGATGAGTCTGACAACAGTTTGAAGGATGCTGTCGCCACATTTATATGGAGATGCGGGCATAATCACCTTGTATCGTAGGGCGTACCAGCCTTTGATACTTCTGGCTTTTTCCGGCGAGTAATTAATTATACCCTTAGAGGCTCCATGTCAAAGGGTATCATGAAATTAAGGTCATAATTGAACATTATTTCGAAACCAAAACGGAATATGGTAGCTAATCGCTTGATAAGCGAGAGCAACCACCGACCACCGATTTACTCACCCTACTAACTGACAACCACATTAATAACCTCAAAAAAAGCAGCTCAAGCCCGAAACCAATATAGCTATATTCATTTTTAAAGACCCCTCACCACAAAACAAGGAGAGGGGTTTTTGGCAAGGGTTGATTCTATAAAGGTGTCCGCCATGTAAATCCTTATTTACACAATATTAAAAATAAATTAAAACACAACAGCTTGGCGCCAAGTTACGATGAACTTGCGAGAGGAGGTAGGGAGATGAATCGAAAAAGAAGAACAACGATTTTAGTGAAGGCGGGAGCCTCGTTGGCTAAGGAGATGGCGAGAGAGGTGACCGAACATTACGACGTAAAAGAAATAGTTGCACCGAGAAACGGTTTAACAATGCTGAAGGTAAGAGAAACAGCTAAGCAATCCCTATTTTATCTAGGGGAAGTATTAATGACGGAGACGATGGTAGAAATAGAGGGCAGCCTAGGTAAGGGAATGGTCATCGGTCTAGAAGAAGAGTGGTCTCGTGACCTTGCCATCATTGATGCCGCTTATGGCGCAAAATTGCCGATTATAGCGAGATGGAATCAATTTCTCCAAGCGAAAGAAGAAGCAATCATCAATCAGGAAAATAAAGAGCAGGCACAATTAATGGAAACAAAAGTGTCCTTTGAAACGATGTCAATTTAAGGGAGTGAAAATAATGCCACTTGATTATGTCCATGACACACAAGCTGTGTTTCGCAAGGTAATGGATTGCATGGCGCAGCCTGGTAAAACAAATAGTTTAGCTAAGCAAATGATTCAAATTGACCATCCAATCGATTGCTATCATTCTACTTTTTTAACGATGGTAACCTTACTCGATAGCGAGGCAACTTTCCATATTAAAGGGAACCATACGCCACTCGTCCAAAGAATCTCTCAACTGACATTAGCCAAGCATGTGAAGGAAAGTGAAGCCGATTTTATCATCATTACAGCTGATTTACCACAAGCTGGTCTAATAAGCGCTATCCAATCGGCGAAAAATGGTAGTTTAATCGATCCCCAACTTTCTGCCACTATCATTATTGAGACCCCGAAGTTGTCATCAGGGCAAGAATGGCTATTATCAGGGCCAGGGATCAAGAAGGCTAAGCGTATAAAGCTCGCTTATTCTCAGACAATCAACCAAGCGCGTGAAGAGAAAAATCAAGAATTTCCGTTAGGAATCGATATCGTGATAACGGACCAAGTAGGTAAGCTTGTTTGTTTACCAAGGACAACAGTAATCAGTGAGGTGAGTAAGTAATGGGATATGTTGCCGTTAAAGGAGGGACAGAGGCTATCGAAGCCTCCATTGAACGCCTTCGTTATAACCGGCTGAAAGGTGAAAGGCATATAGAGATTGAAACAATTCTTGCCACGATGAAGGGCTTAGTAGATCAGGTGATGTCTGAAGCTAGTCTATATGCGCCTATGTTAGCTGCGTTGGCTATTAAACAATCGGAAGGGAATATGGAGGAGGCCGTTTTTACCTTGCGTGCCCATCGTTCGACATTACCACGATTGTATTATAGCGAAGCAATCCAGACAGAAGATATGCGCATTTCTAGGCGGATTTCTTCTAGTTTTAAAGATATTCCTGGTGGACAAATATTAGGAGCAACAACGGATTATACACATAGGTTGTTAGATTTTGATTTATTAATAGAGGATCAACAAGAAGAGAAACAATGGTTGCAGCATTATAAAGAAAGAATCGATCAGCTGAGAGAGCAGCCATCATCACAAATCTTCCCTAAAGTTGTGGAATATTTAAGGGAAAACGGTCTTGTGCAAACTTATGTAGATGATAATCGCGAGCCTTTTGATGTCACAAAGAAGAGCCTCCAATTTCCTGCCAATCGAAGTGCAAGGTTGCAGACATTAACAAGGGGACAGACAGGTGCAGTTATTTCTCTTGGTTATGCTTCTATGCGGGGATACGGTCAAGTTCATCCCAATGTAGGGGAGTTGAGGGTGGGTATGATGCCTATTCACATCTCATCTCCACATGAATGTGAGGAAGAGCAATATTATATAGGTGCTATTGAAGTGACAGAAGTGGAATCATTTGTGCCGGTAAAGGGCGCAAGTGAGGAAAGTGAAGAAGCCCTCGACTTTGAAATCGGCTATGGGATGTGCTACGGACAAAATGAGACAAAGGCGATAGCGATGAGTATTTTAGATCAATGCTTGCAGCACCCATCATCTGATTTTCCTACACATGACGAGGAGTTTGTTTTATTGCATATTGATTCCGTTGAATCGACAGGGTTCATTTCGCATTTGAAACTTCCTCATTATGTGACTTTCCAATCTAAGCTCGATCGTGCAAGAAAAGGACAGAAAGGAGAGTAATAATTATGACAAGACTCCATCATTTTGCTTTCTTCGATGAAGGCTCAAAAAAAGAGATTAGAAGAACAATCTTAAAAGCGATTAGTATTCCAGGATATCAAGTGCCCTTTTCTTCGAGGGAAATGCCTATCGCTAGAGGTTGGGGTACAGGTGGATTACAGGTGACGCTATCCATCATTGGCAAAGACGATGTATTAAAGGTGATTGATCAAGGATCAGATGAATCAGTTAATGCAGTCAATATTAAAAAACTAGTTGAAAAAACGACAGGCATTGCCATTACGGAAGGAACAGCAGAAGCAACGATTATTCAGTCAAGACATCGCATCCCTGAGCAGCCTTTAACTGAAGGTCAAGTGCTCGTCTTGCAGGTCCCTGCTCCAGAACCATTGCGGTCAGTAGAAAAAAGTGAAAGACAAACGAAAATTCTCCATGCGGAAGAAGAATACAGCGGTGCTTGGCTACAGTTATTTGAACAAATTATGAAATATGGTCAGACCAAAACAGGAGCGGACCACCCCGTCTATGTAGCTGACCGTTATGTGATGGCACCGAGTCCTATCCCCCGATTTGATAATCATAAAATGAATCATTCGGAAGCACTTATTTTATTAGGGGCGGGACGAGAAAAGAAAATCTATGCGGTTCCACCTTATACAGATGTCCGTTCATTAGCATTTGAGGATTACCCATTTACTGTCGAATCTTTCGTAGAACAAGCTTGTCATTTATGCGGGGCAACAGATACGTTTTTGGATGAGATCATAGATGCAGATAAAGATAAAGTGTATTACCAATGTAATGATTCTCACCATTGTTTAGCACAAGTAAATGGGGCGATTCAAGGAAAAGGGGATATAAGCTATGCGTGATAAACCTATCTTACAAGTCCAGCGATTAGAAAAAGTGTTTGGAAGAAGCTGTAGTCATTGTCAGCATCAAGATACGAGACAGTTAGAAAAGAATTTTTGCCCTTATTGTGGGACAGTGTATGCCTGTCGAAATATCTCGTTTGAATTATTTCCCGGGGAAATATTAGGGATTGTTGGTGAAAGTGGGAGTGGGAAATCTACGCTTATGCAATGTTTATATTTTGATGAGACTGCGACAGGTGGGGAAATGTTTATCAACCATGAAGATTTTAAGGAGAAAAACATTTTTGCTCTTTCTAATCAGCAAAAAAGATATGTGCGCAACCATATCCTCGGAATGGTTTATCAAAATCCAGCAAAAGGGTTGAAGATGGACTTTTCCTCTATTGGTAATATCGCTGAGAAACTCATTGCAGCAGGCAATCGCCATGTCGGTGAAATGGAGCGTGTCGGAACGGAATTGCTCGACAAGGTCCATCTTCCCCTTTTTAGAATGAAAGAAGAACCCAAGCGGTTCTCAGGGGGAATGCAGCAGCGTGTGCAAATTGCAAAAGCCCTTTCTAACTATCCCCCCATTCTTTTCTTAGATGAAGTAACGACCGGGTTAGACTTATCTGTGCAAGCCAGTGTCCTTGATTTAATTAAAACGATTCAACGTGAGATGGGTATCAGCATGATTGTGGTATCACATGACTTAGCCGTTATTCGTATGCTAGCTGACCGCACAATGGTGATGTTAAATGGAGAAGTAATTGAAAAAGGGCTAACAGATCAAATCCTTGAAGATCCTCAAGACGCTTACACACAACAGCTTGTTTATTCGTTGCTATAAAAGAGGAGGGTGCATATGTATATTATTCATAACGGTGTGATTGTACTTGAAGATAGAATGCTAGAAAAACATGCAGTATTAGTAGAAGAAGAACGGATCAAGGCAATTGTAAGAGAAGATGAACTCACTTCATTTACCAATGTTGAAAGAATAGATGCAAATGGGGGTTATATTTCTCCAGGATTTATAGATATTCACTCTGATTATATTGAATCTATCATCTCGCCGCGCCCGACAAGTATGATGAATGTCCAAATGGGCCTGCGTGAAGCAGAAAGGATTCTCATTGGACACGGGATTACAACGATGTTTCATTCACTTTCTTTCTACCGGGAGGATATTTTCACCCATAAGCCGATGCGCTTACCAGAAAATGTACAGAAATTAGTTGAAGCGATTACGGAGACATCCGAGCAGCAACATCTTATTCGCCATCGCCTACATGCTCGTTTTGAAATAGATAATCTGGAAGGTGTCGACCGTTTAATAGAGAACCTCCGTTCAGGTAAAATTCACCTGCTATCTTTTATGGATCATACACCAGGTCAAGGTCAGTATCGTAATTTAGAAGTTTTTCGTGAAACGATGCGTGGTTATCGTGATTTAACTGAACAGGAGTTAAATCGTATTATCCAAGACCGCCTATCTTCAAAAGTGATGACGATTGATATGATGAAAGAGATTGCTGAAATAGCGATAAGGCAAGGGGTTAGCATTGCTTCACATGATGATGACCATAAAGGTAAGATTGACCTCGTCCAATCCATTGGGACCACAATCAGTGAATTTCCAATTACATTAGAGGTTGCTAAAAAGGCGAAGCAGAGCGGTCTATATACAATCGTGGGGGCGCCCAATATCCTTTTAGGTGGCTCGCACTCAGGCAATTTATCTGCAGCAGAAGCGATTCGAAATCAATGTGCAGATATTTTATGTAGTGATTATTATCCATCGGCCTTACTCCATTCTATCTTTACGCTCCATGAAAAGTATGATCAGAACCTCCTAGATATGTTCCAAATGGTCACTTCAAAGCCAGCGAAGGCAGTAAACCTTAATCATGAAATTGGTTCTATCAAACCGGGCTATAAAGCCGATTTACTCATCATTGAGAAATTGGATGATGGTTTTCCAACAGTAACATTAACAATGGTTAATGGTGTTGTGATAACGACAACAAATTACCGAAAAAACCTGGCGATGGAGGAGGTAATACGATGACATTCTTAAAAATTGAAGGTCTGGAGAAGAACTTTCAAATTGTGCATTTAGGTCAGACGATTCATGCTGTGCAACAGTTGAACTTCTCAATGAACCAAGGTGAATTTATTGGGATCACGGGCAAAAGTGGCAGTGGGAAATCAACGATCTTAAAAAGTATTTATCGCACATATTTACCTGAAGCGGGGCGGATTTATTTTGACTCAGAGAAATATGGATGGATTGATCTGCAAAAAGCGTCAGAAAGGGAGATTATCTATTTACGAAAATATGAAATTGGGTATGTGTCACAATTTTTAAATGTCATGCCACGAACAACCGCCCGCGAATTAGTAGAGCAATCTGTTTTGGAGACGGGGCGGTCATTATTAGAAGCACAAAAAGAAGCAGAGGAAGTGCTTTCTCATTTTGAACTTGATCGCAAACTATGGGATACGTACCCTAATACATTTTCAGGTGGGGAAAAGTTAAGGTTAAACATTGCCATTGCAGCCGTTAAAAAGCCAAGGTTACTCCTTTTAGATGAGCCAACAGCAAGTCTTGATCAACAGTCCAAGCAAAAGGTGAAAGAAGTGATTCAAAAGTTAAAGGAAAGTGGGACAACATTGCTAGGGGTTTTCCATGATATCGAATTTATGGATGAATTATGTGATCATATTTTTGAAATGAGCCAGCAATCGTTCAAAAGGGCAGGAGCGGCCTTATGATGAAGGCGGATTTACATGTTCATAGCGGTTTTTCAGATGGCGCAGATTCCATTCAAGTGGTTATGGAAAAAGCTGCAGCGACCGGTATCACACATATTAGCATCGTTGACCATGATACGGTAAAAGGGCAAGGGGAAGCCTTGACATGGGCAGAAACATATCAGATTCAGCTCATTCCTGGGATTGAAATTTCCGCATTTGATTTCAAAAGAAACCGAAAAGTACACGTACTAGGCTACCATTATGATGCTAACAAAGGGCATATTTTAGCATTATGTAATGAAGTGCTTAAGCGTAGACAAGCCCATTCCATTTGGCAAATTGGGCAAATTCAACAGCAAGGCATCCATTTGTCTATAAAAGCAATATCGCAAATCGCCTCACCAAGTGAGACGATTTATAAGCAACATATTATGGCGGCCATTACGTCAGAACCTTACGACTCAGAAGCATATAAAAAGCTGTATCGTTCACTGTTTAAAGGAGGGGGAGTAGCTGCTGGGGATATTGCTTATGTGGACGTATATGATGCCATTCGAGCGATTAAAGCAGATGGTGGATTTGCTGTAATTGCTCATCCTGGTCAACTTGATTCCTATGATCTGATTGAAGAGCTTGTAGATAGTCAGATTGGATTGGATGGTATTGAGCGTAATCATCCTGATCATAGTGAAGCGGATCACCAAAGAATTGATATCCTTATGGCAAGGTATGGTCTTCTTATGACAGGTGGTTCAGATTATCACGGTGCATTTGGTTCATCAGTCCGTATGGGGGACTATGAGTCGCCTATAAACCGATTGTTAACTGATTATTTGGTTTGTAAATGATTAGTGAAAGCCGGTATATTTCGTGTAAAAAGACAGTAAATTCAGTCTTTTGTTTAGATTATTATGCTTAAATAAAAGTGAAATAAGTTAAATCGTTTATAAAGGGAGTGAATGAAAATGGGTAAAAAATCATATGGTTGGTTGCTGCTTGTATTATTGACTTTGTTGCTTGGTGCTTGCTCAGAAGAAGGAAATAGCGAGGCTTCTTCAAGTGATGATGTTGTCGATATTGTTTGGTATCCAAGTGAATCAGGATCAGATATGAAATCATCAAGAGATGACATTGGTGAGGTAATTGCTGATGCAACAGGTCGTGAAGTGAAGCACCATTTAACAACGGATTATGCGATCTCTATTGAGACAATGGTAAATAACAATGCGGAGCTCGCTTTTATGGGTGCACAAGGTTATATAGAGGCGAAAGAGCGTAATGACGCTATTCAACCATTAGTTGTTTCAACAGGAGAATCAGGCACGTTAGACGATGCCGTTTATCATAGCTGGTTAGCTGTCACTGTTGATGATGTAAATAACTATAAAGAAAATGGGGAATTTTCTTTAGATACAATTGCCGATAAAAAAATGTCATTTGTATCAAATAGTTCCACATCAGGATTTAAAGTACCTGCCTCTGATTTGATTGCCCATTTTAGCGATAAAAGTTTAACAGAAGAAGATTTAATGGAAGGTGGCCCATTATTCTCTCAGGTATTGTTCGGCAATTCACATCAAGGGTCTGCGGTTAATTTGTTAAAGGGAAGTGCTGATGTAGCAGCTTTTTGTGATACATGTGTAGAAAATTATGTTGAGCTTGTGGAAGGCGAAGCGAATCGTCCGGGTTCGATTTATCGCGTAAAAGATAATGCAGCTGAGCCATTTAGTCTTGTTAAGGGTAAGGAATTTGTGCTCATTAGTGTCACGCCGGTTTTAAATGCACCTTTTGTTGGCAATATCGACCTTTTAGGGGAGGAAGGCTTCAAAAAGCTACAAGACTACTTATCAAGTGACGAAGTAGCAAATAATGAGAAAATCTTCGTTCCTGAGGGCTCAGATCAATCGGCTTTATTCTTTAAGTCTGGAGAAGAAAGATTGGCGCCAGTAGATGATGAATGGTTTAACCCGATAAGAGAGCTATCTAAGTAATCTATGAGGAGGCGAAATCCTTTGGCATTATTAGAAATTAGGGCACTAAATAAATCCTATCAAGGTCACCGTGTACTAACAAATATCGATTTTACTGTTGAAACAGGCGAATTTTTATCGGTTATTGGTCCATCAGGAGCTGGAAAATCAACATTACTGCGATGCATCAATCGCTTAGTGGAAGCGGATAGTGGCGAAATCCTTTTTAATGGGGAAAACATTCTTAAACTTGGCAGAAAGTCATTGAGAAAAGAAAGAGCCAATATCGGGATGATCTTTCAACATTATAATCTTGTCCCACGTTTAACAGTTATCGAAAATGTACTTCATGGGCGCTTCGGATATAAGTCGACTTTACAAGGAATGTTCGGTATTTTTAGTGAAGAAGAAAAAGAAAGAGCTTTCTATCTCCTAGAGAAGCTGGGAATCGCTGAACATGCTTATAAACGCTGTGACCAACTAAGTGGAGGACAACAGCAAAGAGTAGGAATTTGCCGCGCACTTATCCAAGATCCGAAGCTCATCTTATGTGACGAACCGATTGCGTCATTAGATCCTCATTCTTCCAAGGTCATTATGGATTATTTGAAGTCTATTACCGAAGAAATGGGTATCACTTGTATCGTTAACCTCCATCAAGTCGAAGTAGCCCAATCCTATTCGAATAGAATTATCGGTTTAAATAAAGGACATTTAGTTTTCAATGGGCCAAATAGACAATTAGACTCTCATCACATTGGAGAAGTCTATGGGATGGATACAAGAGAGCTTATAACGGTATGAGGAAGGCGAATATGTTAACAGATCAAAAACGATTAAGTAGGAAATGGCAACATCTCTTCTTACTGATTATTGTTTGTTGCTTCACATGGTTATCGATTGAAATGGTCCAATTTGACTTTTATCAAAGCTTGTTAGCTATTCCAACAGCTGGTCTATGGATGGTTGAAAATTTATGGATTACGGGGGATACTTGGCGTGAGTTTCCTGACATTATGTTGAAATTGGTTGAAACCATTCTCATGTCAGTAGCTGCGACAACGATAGCGGCATTCATTTCTTTTTTCCTCGGAATATCGGGTTCAACAACGACGAGGCGTAATGGTTTAATGGCGGGTTTATCTAGAGGAATAGCTTCTGTCGCGAGAAATATCCCTGTCGTAGCATGGGCGTTAATTCTTCTACTCTCATTTGGACAAAACTCACTAACCGGATTTCTTGCCCTATTTGTTGGTACAGTTGGCTTTTTGACGAGAGCGTTTATGGAAACGATTGATGAAGTGGGCTTAAAGTCTTTTGAAGCCTTAACGGCGACGGGGGCCACATATTTTCAAGTAATCTCCAAAGCTGTTATTCCACAGGCATTACCACAAATGTTGAGTTGGATGTTGTTTATGATCGAAACGAATATAAGAAGTGCAACTTTGGTTGGTATTTTGACAGGTACAGGCATCGGCTATACGTTTGACCTGTATTATAAGACATTAAATTATGAAGCGGTTGCGCTGGTGACATTATTAATTATCCTTACAGTCATCGCCATAGAACTCACATCGAACCGTATCAGAAAGGTGATCTTATAATGGGTATAGCCTATATAAAGCGCAGTAAAACGGGTCGAATTAATATAAAAATAGGCAATAAGGTTGACTATACATTAAAAGCCGTTCTATGGAGCCTCGGCATTGTAACTGTTGTTGCCTTCCTTTTTTTTGACTATACCGGCTTTCAGTTAACTTCCGCATTAAAGGAGACAATGACCAATTTACAGACAATGTTCCTTACGCCAGCTTTGAATCACTTTTCTTGGGGTGAAGCGTTTTATCAAGTCGGTGTTACATTAGCATTAGCCGTTCTATCGACAGTAATTGGAGCCGTAATTGCCTTTTTCCTTGCATTATTATCAGCGGAAAACTTATCAAATCAAGGTGTAGCTAAAGTTATTAAAACGTATGTCGCGTTCATACGAGCGGTTCCAACGGTTTTATGGGTTTTGATTTTTGCGATTGCAGCTGGATTAGGGAGTACGGCTGCAGTTTTAGGGATGCTGTTCCATTCCGTAGCCTATTTGGTAAAAGCTTTCTCCGAATCATTTGAGGAAGTTGATAAAGGGGTGCTCGAAGCGTTACGGTCGACAGGTGCTGGCTGGTGGCAAACTATCGTTCATGCAGTTTTACCATCTACAATGACTTATCTTTTATCATGGACATTTCTTCGTTTTGAAATCAATTTTTCGGTTGCTGTTGCAATGGGGGCGGCCGCAGGGGCAGGTGGCATTGGCTTTGAACTCTTTATGGCATCGGGATTCTACTTTGATTTAAGAGAAGTTGGTTTCATCACCTATTGTATTCTCCTTGTTGCGATACTATTAGAGCTTGCGTCGACACAGCTCAAAAAACGCTATTTTCCAAGTCAACATTAAAAGGCTGCCTTACATAGACAGCCTTTTTTAAGCTTCAAAGCTTTTTTTACCTGGTGCTTTCATACGGTAAACTTGAAATAATAATAATGCACAAACGGAAAGAATCATTCCTGAAATATAAGGAAATCCAATCGAAACAGTAAATAATAACCCGCCGAGAGGAGGACCGAGTATTCGTCCTAAGGAATCAAAAGAGGATAAAAGCCCTGTTATATTGCCATGCGCTCCTTTTGCTGATTTTGTTAATAGACTTGACACTGCAGGTCTTATCGCGCCATTGCCCATTCCGAAAATCGTAAGGAAGATTGCAGCGGTTAAGAAGTTATCTAATGTTAAAATAAGCCCCATACCAATCACACTGACGATTATGCCCCCTTGAATGACTGCTCCTTCTCCATATTTCTTAGATAGCCTACCGACTAACCCGCCTTGAACAAGAGCAGAACCGAAGCCCATTATCATAAAAATGATACCTAGTTCTGTTGGCTGTAGTCCTGCTTTTTGAAAAGCAAAATAAGCAAAGGTAGCCTCTAATCCTGCAAGAGACAGGGATACGCACAGATTCAAGATAAATAAAATGGAGGTCGTACCTTTAAACGCCTTCCAAAATGAAGGACGCTCTCTACCTTCGCCTGTACCTGTTGCAGGTAACGATTCTTTTAAAACAAAAAGGACGAAAAGACTCGTAATGAGCGAGAGAGTTCCTGCTACATAAAAGGGTGTACTTAAACTTGCTTGGGAAAATACCCCACCTATTGCTGGGCCAAATATAAAGCCTAAACCTGTTGCAGCGCCAATCATCCCCATGCCCTTTGCACGGTCTTCCTCTGTCGTGATATCAGCAACATAAGCCATCGCTGTTGGCATATTTGCTGCAGACAGCGTTCCTCCGATGATGCGTGCGACAAATAACATCCATAATTCACTAGATAAAGCCATTAGGAAGAACGAAAGTGAGAGGCCTAATATGCCGATGAGCATGACTGGTTTCCTGCCATAACGGTCAGATACACGTCCCCATAATGGTGCGAAGATAAATTGCATAAGTGAATAAACGGCCATTAATAAACCTAATTGCGAGGGGGTAGCCCCAATTTCTTCTGCATAAAATGGTATAACCGGAATAATGACACCAAATCCGGACATAACGAGAAACATAACAGCAAACAAGATAGGTAAAGCTTTTTTCTTTTCGATCACAAAAGTCACTCCAATACTGATAACAGCTCTATAACATAAATATCATAAGGGCAGAGAAAAAGAAAGTGCTGTAGGAAATCAAAGTTATATACCTCTATTATGTCCAGTAATGAAGGATTTAGTGCAGATAATAAGAAGTATCTATTAATTATTATTCTTAAAAAGTGATTTGGTGAGAAAATCTTTTACTAGCATAGCTTCTTGGGCATTCATTCTATTATGAACCAATTAAATAAGTTAAAAGAACTTTTTTTAGAAAACTATAGATTTTTTTGTATAAATATACTATTATATTGAAAATACAATATTTTGATATTTCTTATAATTATAGGGAGGTGCTAGAATGAGTAAAGCTCAGAATAGAAAAGTATTAATTGCTAGCCTTGTTGGAAGCTCGATTGAATGGTTTGATTATTTTCTCTATGGTACGGTTGCTGCTCTTGTATTTAATGAATATTTCTTCCATAGTGATGACCCAACAGTCGGCTTAATGTTGGCATATGCTTCATTTGCGTTAGCATTCTTTATTCGACCACTTGGTGGAGTAATCTTCAGTCATATTGGTGATAGGGTAGGAAGAAAGAAAACATTAGTATTAACATTAACCATTATGGGTGGATCTACTGTATTAATGGGCTTCTTACCAACGTATGAAACCATTGGTGTCATGGCACCTATTCTGCTGATTATTCTTCGTCTTATCCAAGGAATTGGACTCGGAGGAGAGTGGGGTGGAGCTGTTTTATTAGCTGTAGAATATGCCCCAAAGGAAAAACGTGGATTATTCGGTAGTGTCCCACAAATGGGGGTAACTATCGGTATGCTTCTTGGAACTATTGCGCTGTCTATTATGACATTATTACCCGAAGAGCAGTTTCTTTCATGGGGTTGGCGTGTTCCGTTTATCATGAGTGCATTACTCGTCTTCTTTGGTCTTTGGATTCGTAAAGGAATCGATGAAACACCATCGTTTAAAAAGGCACAAGAAAGTGGAGAGATTGCTAAAATACCAATTGTTGAAACATTTAAAACGTCTTGGAGAGAAGTACTCATTTCAGTAGGAGCAAAAGTAGTAGAAACCGCGCCGTTTTATATTTTCGGTACGTTTATCGTTTCATATGCAACGAGCGAATTGGGCTTTTCAAGAACAGCGACCCTAAATGCTGTGACAGTAGGAACCATTGTTACAACTATTCTTATTCCTATCATGGGGAGTCTTTCTGATAAGATCGGTAGGAAGAAACTCTATATTGGTGGTACAATAGCAATGGCTGTTTTTGCTTTCCCTTATTTTTGGATGTTACAGCAAGGAACGGTTACTTGGCTTGTCATTGCAACTGTATTAGGGTTAGGGATTGTCTGGGCACCGATTACAGCCGTCTTAGGCACAATGTTCTCAGAAATTTTTAAATCAAATGTTCGTTATACGGGTATTACATTAGGTTATCAAATTGGTGCTGCGGTAGCAGGTGGAACCGCGCCATTAATCGCTACTGCATTACTGGCCTACTTTAATGGTTCCTATGTACCGGTGGCATTATATATTATATTATGTGCTGCGATTTCTCTTATTGCCATGATTGCTGTACGTGAAAAAAGTAAACAAGAATTAGATCAAGATGTAGCCATGTAGTAGATTGTTAATTTAAAAAGCTCGGTACGTCATCGTATCGGGCTTTATGAGATGTGGTCAATAGTTGTAAGGGAGATGTTTTTATGCTTGTTTTATCAGAGAAAGAAATTAAAACATTATATGTAATGAAAGATGCGATTGAGGATATGGAAGCAGCACTTGTTGCTCATCATCAAGGTAAAATCGCGAGTCCACAAAGAACTGTTTTAGATATTCCTTCAAAAAAAGCATCGGCATTATATATGCCTAGTGCAATGGAGACAATGAAGAAAGCTGCAGTAAAAATAGTCACAATCTTTCCTGAGAACCCTAAAGAAGGGTTAAAAACAACCCAAGGTGTCATCTTGTTATCAGATACAGAAAACGGTACACACGTGGCTTGTCTGAATGCATCTTATTTAACTAGATTAAGAACGGGAGCGCTTAGTGGCGTCGCAACAAAATACTTAGCAAAAAAAGACGCAAAATCTGTTGCCGTGCTTGGTTGTGGTGCAATGGCAGAGGAGCAACTACAAGCTGTATGCGAAGTCAGAAATATTGATCATATATATTTATATAACCGTACAAGGGAAAGAGCGGAGAACTTTTATAACCGAATGAGAGAGATCCTGCCAAATTATAAAGGGAAAGTGGAAGTGGTAGCAGATCCTGATGATGCTGTGAAACGGTCTGATATTGTCAATTGTAGTACACGAGCAGTGGAACCAATATTCAAAGGAGCTAGTTTGCAGCAAGGCACACATATCAATGGCATTGGATCCTATTTACCTAATATGCAAGAAGTGGACGTTGAAACATTAAAACGAGCGAGTAAAGTGGTTGCTGATACGATAGAAGGTGTAAAAGAAGAAGCTGGTGACTTTATTATTCCTAATAATAAAGGTGATTGGCATTTTAATGAGCTACATGGAGAGCTTACAGAATTAGCAGCACATACCATTAAGGGAAGAGAATCAGACGAAGAAATTACTTTCTTCAAATCTGTTGGAGCTGCTTATTTTGACTTAGCAGCTGCAGCAGCTGTATATGATAAAGCAAAAAAACAGGGAATAGGTACAGAAGTAGAGGTTTAAGCAAAAGAAAAAAGATGAACCGTCGTATAGGTTCATCTTTTTTATGAATTTATTTAATTCCTCGCATTTTTTTCTGGATTTTTGGTGCAACCAAGAAAAGGACGATTGAAAGGACAATGGATAAACCACCAATAATACCGAAGTAAAGTACTTCTGTTTCAGCTGAATAAAATCTAACCACTTGTGCATTGATGGCTTGAGCTGCTGCACTTGCTAAGAACCAAAGGCTCATTGTTTGTGCAGAGAATGCAGTTGGAGCTAGTTTTGTCGTTGCTGATAAACCAACTGGTGATAAACAAAGTTCACCAAGTACAACAATAAAATAACTTAATACTAACCAAAGTGGACTTACTAATGCACCTTCTGAAGCGAAATATCCAGGTACAAGAATAACGATAAAAGAAAGACCTGCAAATAGTAATCCGAGAGAGAACTTTTGTGGAATCGTAGGTTGACGATCTCCAAGCTTTACCCATAACCAAGCAAACATTGGTGCCAATACAATAATGAATAAAGGATTAAGAGATTGGAACCATGCTGGGGAAATAGTAATTCCCATAAATTCTAAATCCGTACGATTGTCTGCATAGCTGGCTAAGATTGTTGAACCTTGCTCTTGAATTGCCCAAAACATAACTGCTGCAATGAACAAAGGTATATAGGCAATTAATCTTGAGCGTTCCACATCTGTCGTTTTCTTACTTCTGTACATAACAGTAAAGTATATAATTGGAATTCCTACTCCTAAAATTCCGACAATAAAGACAAGACTTTCAAATGTTAAATATCCAGTAGGAATACCTACAGCAACTAGAATAGCAACAATAAGAATACCTAATCCTATTTGTGTAAATACTCGTTTCTTTTCATTTGGTGCTAATGGGTTAGGTACCTGAGTACCTGCTAGACCTAAATATTTTTTCTTAGTTACTTGGAAAGTGACTAATCCAACAAACATACCAACCGCAGCCACACCAAATCCAAGATGGAAACTTGTATCCATTAGTGAACCAACGATTAGAGGAGAAAGGAAACCACCAAGGTTAATTCCCATATAGAAAATACTGAACCCTGCATCACGGCGACTATCATTTTCGCTATATATATCGCCTACAACACTTGATACATTAGGCTTTAATAAACCAGTTCCCAATACAATTAATACCATGGATACAAAGAACATGGCAACGCTTCCAGGAATAGCCAATGCGATATGTCCAAGCATAATAAGGATTCCGCCATAGAAAATAGCTTTAGAAGTACCAAATATTCTGTCAGCGAACCAACCGCCAATGATTCCAGACATGTAAACAAGTGAACCATATATAGACATTATAGATAAAGCCGTTGTTTGACTAAGACCTAAACCGCCTTGTGAAACTTCATAATACATGTAGAAAACAAGGATGGCTCTCATTCCATAGTAGGAAAAGCGCTCCCAAAATTCAGTGAAAAATAGTGTGAATAAACCTTTAGGATGTCCAAAAAATCCCTTCTGAGGCACACTATCGACAATACGTTGTTTGTCGTCAGACATATAACTTCCTCCTTTTTTTACTTATACTATAATAATGTTTTTCAGATTTTTGTCAAATCAAAGATAAGTATATTTTAGCCATATAAACGTATAAATATTGATTTAATGGGAATGCTCCTTTTTTAAAAAATTATATTAAGATTATTCTGATAATGAAATAATATGTTTTTAGGTACAATTATAATAGGTGAACTTTATCAAAAATTCTAATCATGTTGATTACATTTCAGGAAATTTTGATAATTATATGTGAATTCCGAAGACCCACTAGCGGGAACTATAAACCATTGATAGTATTTTCTACTTGAATGATTCTGATACTATCTTTTATTCACTTCCAATAGACCTCCCTAAGGGCATGATAGTATCGTTCCCTTTAATATTTTTTATAAACAAATTAAGAGGTAGGGAGGTTTATGTTTACATGTATTCTGTAATTGAATACATGTAAACGAAATAAGTATGCAAGTTTATGTTATTGTTTACGTATTATAGTTCTTATGTGTACAAGTATGCAAAAATGTATACATGTTGATATATCAAGAGGTGTGCGAGTTTTGTCTTCTTGTAAACATTAAAGTATACAAGTATGCGTAATTTTGCTGTTTGTTTACGTTTTTACGATTTGGTAACTTTTCTCCCTGTTTCATTGCTTAATACTTCATTCTCTATTACTCTTAAACTATTAACTCAAATTTATGAGAATGAAAGGGTTGGATAAGAGATGACGAATGCAAGAATTGCGGCTGTTGATGTTGGTAATGATTCGCTTAAAGCTATTTTTGGTAAGGTAGAGAACGAGCTTAATTTACCGAATGTCGTAGCAAGAGATATTGAGGATAGACCAGTCATTGGAATTGAAGAGCTAAATAGTAAGGATCCGCTAGATGGCATACATATTCGTGTCCACTCCCCTGCTTTGAAAGAGAATAATGCAATCTATCGTGTGGGACATTTAGCAACCAAAAGTGATAACGCGTCAGAGCTTGATCCAGGCAGTAGTAAATCTGAAGAAGATCAAACATTGGTCATGTTATTTACAGCATTGGCATTGGATGCAGTTAACGAAGAAAAAGGAGCTACATTTAAGAGATCTGGTAATGTGGTTGATGCGAATTATTTATTAGGTACAGGACTTCCATTGAGAGAAGCAAAAGAAGGTAAGGATTCGGGTTATCGTTCTAAATTAATGGGTTCTGTTCATCAAGTTGAATTTTTAATTACACCTAAATACCAAGGGATAAAGGTTAATATTAAATTTGATGATGTTAAAGTATATCCTGAAGGCTTTGCTGCATTCATTAATTTGGTGATGGACAATCAATTAAATATTATTAATAAAGACTTAATAGATAAGCGCATACTTATTCAAGATATTGGTGGTTTATCAACAGATATCGCTGTCATTAAAGATCGAAATGTGGATGATGATAAAGCTCAGGGCTTTAATTTAGGTGTGTCTGAATCTTTAGAAGCGATTAGAGAAGAAATAAGATCAAAACATGGTATAGAGCTTGATAGTCGCCGCGATGTCGTGGAGATTATTACAAGAAAAAACAATCGCAACCATATTATGGTTAAAGGTAGCCGCACAAGCGTTCATGACATTACAGATCGCATTCTTTTAGACTTAGCGAAGAAGCAATATCGTTTATTAAGAAACGTATGGCAAAAAAATTCGCAAACTGAGATATGCTATTTTGTTGGTGGTGGTTCCATCGTCCTAAAAGATTACCTCAAGACATTGAATAATAATTTAGATGGCTTTAACATCGACTTTTTTGAAGATGAAAAAGAAAGCATTTGGATGATGGCGAATGCCTATTATAAATTGGTTGCAGATTATGCAAGAAGAACAAACAAAGATAAGCAGGATAAGAAACCTGTTAAATCAAACTAGGTGAGTTTTGATGAAAAAACCAGCTTCTTCGGAATTGAAAAGGGGTCAGTCAATTTCATTCCGAATACCATCCGATACACCAGATTATTTACTAAAAGAGCTACAAAGATTAAAAACAACAGAGAGAAGAAATTTTTCTAGTAAGGTTGCAGAAATTGTCCTTGCGGGAGTCAATCAAAATAAGAGTAATGAGAGAGAAGCTATTACGATTCCACTTCCGAAACACTTAACAAAGGTTCAAAAGGATTGGCTAAAACATGAGCATTCTGAGGCACTACTCGGAAGTATTGTGTATCAGCTTATTTCCGACCCACTCAGAGCCACAGCATTATTAGCCTCTTTAAATAGTGGCTCAGCTAATATCGATGAAGCATTATATTTGCAAGAAGAATCAGGAGTTACCCCTGTTGATGAATGGCAGGAAACTGCTGCGGCGGAAGAACCTGCTGACGATGCGACGTTTGAAGATGAACTAGATAGTTTCGATTGGAATCAAGCGAAGAAAAACGAACCAGAAACACATAAGGAAGAAGCCGAAGAAGAAGATATTGATGATTTATTAGGTGGTTTTTTGTCACATATGAATAAATAGCAGAAAGGTTGCCGACGGGGGCAACCTTTTTGTTATTTTTGAACCCATGTTGGGTGGGGCTGTGAGGACAAGTCTTTTATTTGGGAACAAGAGAGAGAATCGCGACTAAAAGGAGAGCTCCTTAAGAAATGAGTAGCAAAAAAGGAAGAATCGCGACTAAAAAGAGAGTACCCCAAGAAATGAGTAGCGAAAAAGGGAGAATCGCGACTAAAAGAAGAGCCCCTCAAGAAATGAGTAGCGAAAAAGGGAGAATCGCGACTAAAAAGAGAGTTTTCCAAGAAATAAGTAGCGAAAAGGGGAAAATCGCGACTAAAAAGAGAGCTTTCCAAGAAATAAGTAGCGAAAAAGGGAGAATCGCGACTAAAAAGAGAGTTTTCCAAGAAATAAGTAGCGAAAAGGGGAAAATCGCGACTAAAAGAAGAGTTCCTCAAGAAATGAGTAGCGAAAAAGGGAAAATCGCGACTAAAAAGAGAGTTTTCCAAGAAATAAGTAGCGAAAAGGGGAGAATCGCGACTAAAAAGAGAGTTTTCCAAGAAATAAGTAGCGAAAAGGGGAGAATCGCGACTAAAAAGAGAGTACCCCAAGAAATGAGTAGCGAAAAAGGAAGAATCGCGACTAAAAGAAGAGCTCCTCAAGAAATAAACAAAGTAAAAAGGAGTGTACCGCAAGTCTGAGTAACTAAAAAGTTAAAAATCAAGTCACTTGAAAAGAATTTAAAGAATATTAGCACTTATCAACAGTTGTCCACAACAAAAAGTGGATAACTTAAAAAGGTGAAATGGATTCAAAGGAAGAAGTTATTTATATCACGGAGAAAAGCTATTAAACCAAGCGTTTGTTCGTATGTGTATAACCCTGTGAATATATATAATTTATCCACAAGCTAATTTATTTGTTGTGGATAATAAGTTTTTGTTGCCCTTTTTCATTTTTTTTCATCCGTTTGGAAACAATACGAAGATGAAAATGAGGAGGGATGAGGAGTATGAAATACGAATGCATCATTATTGGTGGTGGAATCGCAGGGTTACAGGCAGCGATTCAATTAGGTCGTTATAAACACCGAGTGTTAGTGCTTGATGATAATCAAGGTCGATCGTCAATTTGTCAAAGTTATCATAATATATTAGGTTATCCTAATGGCGTAAGCGGCCCTTATCTTAGGGAAATCGGAAGAGCGCATGGAGAGAAATATGGTGTTCATTATCAAGATGAACGAGTGGTAGACATTGTATACGAGGAAGAGGAGTTCATTATTTACACAAGAAGTAATAAGCAATATAGAGGCATGCGGTTATTACTTGCCACAGGAATCATGGACCATATTCCCCCTTATGAATCGCTCGGCCCATGTCTAGGTTTGACTGTGTACGTGTGTCCAGACTGTGATGGGTATGAGGTGAAGGATAAAACAACGGTTGTGATGGGTTCTGGAAACACGGGTGCTAATATGGCATTGACGCTTGCTTATTGGACGAATTCAATAATATTCGTTAATGATGAGAAAAAAGAAGTTTATCCACAAACTTATCAACAGTTAGAGAAATTAGGAATCGAAGTGATTAAAGAGAAAATAGCCGAAGTATTGGCAGATGGCTCATCGTTTCGGGGAGTTCGATTGGAATCTGGGCAGATTGTAGAAGGTGAGAGGGGTTTTATTGCTTATGGAGGGAATCATGTAAAATCAGACTTAGCAGCAAAATTAGGAGTAGAACGTTTAGGTAATCAGCATATTATAACGGATGGGCGCTCGAAAATGACGAATGTCCCTCATGTTTGGGCTGCTGGTGATGTTGTGGCTCATTCAGAACAAGTGACAATTGCTATGGGTGAAGGCTCTCAGGCGGCCATATGGATTCATAAATCATTAATTAATCGTTAGTAGAAGGTGAGGAATGGGATGTGACTTGGTGGAAAAACGCAATTGCCTATCAAATCTATCCGCGAAGCTTTCAAGATTCAAATGGGGACGGCATTGGGGATATACAAGGCATTATTCAACGCCTATCATATTTAAAAGAACTTGGGATTGATTTGATTTGGATTTGTCCGATATATCAGTCTCCTAACGATGATAACGGCTATGACATTTCAAATTATCAAGCAATTCTAGCTGAATACGGGACAATGAATGACTTTGATCAATTATTAGAAGAAGTGCATCAAAGAGGTATGCGACTAATTATTGATCTTGTTTTAAACCATACAAGTGATGAGCATGCATGGTTTATAGAGTCGAAAGTTAGCAAGGAATCGAAAAAGCGAGATTGGTATATTTGGAGAAAAGGAAAAGATGGGCAAGAGCCGAATAACTGGGCCAGTATATTTGGTGGTTCTGCATGGACATTTGATGAAAAAACGAATGAATATTATTTGCATATATTCTCTAAAAAACAACCAGATTTAAACTGGGAAAATCAAGCGGTGCGTCATGCACTATACGATACAGTCAATTGGTGGCTAGAAAAAGGAGTAGACGGCTTTAGAATTGATGCGATTAGTCATATCAAGAAAAGCCCAGGATTACCAGACATCCCTCCAACTAATCAAGAGACATATGTTCCTTCTTTCTCGAAGCATATGAATCAACCTGGAATACATGATTGGCTTTTAGAATTAAAAAAAGAAACGTATGGGAAGTACCCAGTCGTTACGGTTGGGGAGGCAAATGGGGTTAGTGCAGAGGAGTCTCTTCTTTGGGTTGGTAAAGATCAAGGAAAAATGGATATGGTCTTTCAATTTGAGCATCTTGGTTTATGGGATGCAGAAGAAAACCCAATCCTGGATATCATTGCTCTGAAAAAAGTATTAACAAAATGGCAAGTCGCGCTAGCTTCAGACGGTTGGAATGCTCTATTTCTCGAAAATCATGATAAGCCGAGAATTGTTTCAACTTGGGGAAATGATAAAGATTATTGGTATGAAAGCGCCACAGCCTTAGCATGTATGTACTTCTTTATGAAAGGTACACCTTTTATTTATCAAGGCCAAGAAATAGGCATGACGAATGTGCACTTCGAAGGGATGTCCTCCTATTATGATATCCTCACTCATCATCTATATAAGGACAAACAACAGAAAGGCTGGTCACACAAAGAGATTATGAAACTCATCTGGGCTTCTTCTCGTGATAATAGCCGTACACCTATGCAGTGGAGTTCTGATTCAAACGCAGGCTTTACAGAGGGCAAACCATGGATGGAGACAAATGAAAATTATACTAAAATCAATGTTACTCTCCAAAAAAATTCAAATCATTCTGTATTGCAATTTTACAAAGAGATGATTACTTTAAGGAAAACTCACGCTACTTTTATTGAGGGTGAATATAATCTTCTTTTTCCAAATCATAAACAGATTTTTGCTTATACAAGAGAAGATGAAGAACAGAGGTTTCTGGTTATAGTAAACCTGTCTGAGTGTAACGTAACTTTAAATTTAAATCACCAACTTGTCAGGGATAGTTCAAAGCTATTATTATGGAACTATCAAGCACAAGGCGATATATCGCTATCTAAGAAAATGGAACTCCGTCCATATGAAGCTAGAGTTTATCGAACATAAGCAAATATAAATTTTTCGTTATTTCTAGGAGATGTAGATGAATGGCAAAAGGAAAAACAAATGCGATGCGGTTATTAGATCAGTCGAAAGTAAGCTATGAGATCATGACTTATGATGTCGCGGATGGAAAAATAGATGGTCTTTCGGTGGCAGAAAAAACGGGGAAATCAGGTCAAACGGTTTTTAAAACATTAGTGACAGTCGGTGCAAGTAAACAAAACTATGTCTTTGTTATTCCAGTCGATAAGGAACTGGATATGAAAAAGGCTGCTAAGGCGTCAGGTGAGAAGAAAATTGAAATGATCCATGTGAAAGATATTCAGAAGATTACCGGCTATATTCGTGGCGGTTGTTCACCAATTGGTATGAAAAAACAATATCCTACTATTATCGATGCATCAGCAAAGGATTTGAAAAGTATGATTGTTAGTGGGGGTAAATTAGGTACTCAGATAGAATTAACGTTGCAAGACCTCATTAAAATGACAAGTGCAGAATTATACGAGATCGCTCAATAAAATACCAAATGCCTCAGAAGATGTTACTGCAGGCATTTTTTTGTTTTCTGGATAGGGATTATAGTAATTTCTAAAGAGGTGTGAGGCCAAATAGTCACTTTTCACATAAGATGTGCATGAGGTGATTAATATGAGTCATTTTAACGTACATGAACCAAAAGGTATTAAAGGGAAACTGTTAAAAAATATGGATATAGGTACATTCCAGCAAACGCCCCCTTCTTATAAACCGCCAAAAAAAATGCCCAATCTAACTGAAGAACAACCTGAATTCATTTTGAAACAAATTTGTGTGAAAGGATTATATCGTATTCACTGTATGGCGCTTAAAAATGGAGAACAACTTTGGTTTTGTCCAACCTTCGTAAAGGGGCAAACGTTGTATGGTTGGAGGTTTTATCATAACCGATGGATCTTTTTAGTTATACATCTATCAAAAGTTCAATCTATTCAATGTATATAAAAACGCCACCTGTTAGGAATGACAGGTGGCGAATAAAATTATTTCCCGAGAAAGAATAACGGGGTTAAAAAATAAAATGAGCAACCAATGTAATAACTGGTAAAGCAATAACTGTTCTAAGAATAAAAATTAATACTAAGTCAAAGAAAGATACAGGAATTTTAGAACCTAGTAGTAATCCACCAACTTCAGACATATAAATGAGCTGTGATACGGATAGAGCAGCGATGACAAACCGTGTCATTTCACTTTCTATTCCTGCCCCCATGACAGAAGGTAAAAACATATCTGCAAACCCAACGAATAATGTTTCAGATGCGGCAGCAGCTTCAGGTAGTCCTAAAAGCTCTAAAATAGGAATAAATGGCATTCCTATCCAAGTGAAGATAGGCGTATATTCAGCTAAAATTAACGCGAGTGTGCCGAGGGCCATAACAATTGGTGCAACACCCATCCACATATCTAAAATATTTTTAAAGCCATCGGTGAAGAAAGCCTTAACATCTTTATTTTTCTTTGCTCTATTAATCGCAGAATCAATACCCCAAGTAAAAGAATTATAGCCTTTAGGAATGTCCTCATCTGCTTCTTTTGCTTTCTCTTTATAATAAGTATCCGCTTTTCTTGAAAGTGGTGGGATACGAGGCATAATGAATGCTGCAATGATCCCTGTTGCTAGTATGGTTAAGTAGAAAGGAATAAAGTAATCCCCTAAGCCAACTTGAGAAATAACAACAAGACTGAAAGTGATAGACACAACAGAAAAAGTAGTTCCAATAATAGCCGCTTCTTTTTTTGTATAAAAGCCTTCTTCGTATTGCTTGCTTGTTAAAAGCACTCCGATTGTACCATCTCCAATCCAAGAGGCAACACAGTCGACTGCTGAACGACCTGGTAGTTTGAAAAGTGGTCTCATTACCTTGGTAAGTAAAGAACCAAATAACTCTAGTAGACCGAAATTGACTAATAACGGCAAAAGTAAGCCGGCAAATAAAAATACACTAAATAAAACGGGCAATAGATCAAATAATAAAAGTCCACCAGTAGCTGTAGACCAAACTGCTTCAACTCCCCATTGAAGATATGTTAGAACAGCAAATACAGCCCCGATGAAGCGGACAATTACCCATCCATATGTGACATTGAATAGGTTATTTAAAAAGGGTGAGTTTTTGAATATAGCAGGAGAAATCTTGGCAATCAAAGTTCCTACTAAAGTAAGGACAATAATAACGACCATAATAAGTGGAATAGATCCATTTAATAAATCCTGTATCCAGCCGGATAATATAGCGATAGGAATTGTTACCTCCCCATCAATACTAATAGGAATCATAAAGAATAAGATACCTAAAATTGACGGAATGAGGAAGGTCAACATATCCGATAATTTATATTTACGCATCAGTTGATGTCTCCTTCTAATAAAAATAAGTCAGACTACATTTTAATTCATTCTATATTAATTGCCAACCTTATACTTAAAAATGGTAGAGATGTTATTCTATTGTCAATTTTAATAATTGTCAAACTAAAAGGGGTGAGTCTTAGTAAAATTATGTTAAAATGTTTGCAGATGACGTGATTTTTAAAGAAGCAGGTGGGAAGTAGATGTTCAATTATCGATTGTATTGGACGTTTGCCAAAAAGTCTTTTCTACGTTCGGCTGTGTACCGATTTGATGTCTGGTCTAGACTCGGTTCTAATGTGATCTTTCTTTTAATGTGGGGTTCTATCTGGACAGCGTTATATGCGGGTAGAGAAGAGGCTGGTGGCGTCAGTTTTCAAGCAATGCTTACATATATTGTAGTAAGTCAATTTCTCTCAGGTGTAAACGGGGCTGGGACTCCTCTCTGGGAAATACAAGAGAAAGTGCGTACGGGTGATATTTCATTGGAATTAATGCGTCCTTTTGATGTGCCTTTACGTTATTTATTCGCAGACTTTGGCAGTGTGTTTTTCTATATGATTACTGCACTATTACCTTTGTATATTATATTATTTTTCTTCATGGACCTTTCATTACCTAACGATCCACTTATCTGGTTAGCTTTTTCATTTGCCGCTTTTATTGGGTTTTTAATTCGTTATTGTATTGAAATGGCCTTTGGATTATTAACTTTCTTTCTAGTAGAAACCGGCGGAGTTGAGGATATCTTTTATTTTGCGATGTCATTACTATCTGGTTCGGTTATTCCATTGTGGTTTTTCCCAGGTTGGCTCGCGAGCTTTGCCTCATACTTGCCCTTTCAAGGTATTTATTACATTCCAAATGCAATCTTTATAGGTGAGATTTCAGGATATCAGATCCTTACTTCTATTGGGGTTCAGTTGTTTTGGGTGGTCGTTACATATATCTTTTTAAGATTAGTATGGAATAAAGCATCGCAGAAGGTTGTTGTTCAAGGGGGATAAGTACATTCATGAGATATATTGATTTATATTTTAAACTTGTTGCTGCTGGTATAAGGGCCCAGCTGCAATACCGATTTGCCTTCTTTATGAGGATTGTAGGGATGCTGACCTCGTATGCAGGAACGGCGATAACAATGTGGGTAATGCTCTATCAGTTTCAGGAGTTAGGTACATGGAATTTTTATGAGATGTTATTTTTATTTGCGATAGCTGTGCTTTCTTGGGGATTTTGCATTATTTTATTTTTCCATTTTCGTAGTCTTGATACATACATTTTGAACGGTACATTTGATCGTTTCTTAGTGCGGCCGATTAATCCTTTTTTTCACTTTATGGCGATGAAATTTGATGTGGCATCCTTTGGACAGTTTATTTTTAGTATCTTTATTTTTATTTGGGTAAGTGTAGAATTGCACATTCATTGGACCATTGCTAATATCCTATTTTTATTAGCTGCAGTGCTTGGTGGAGTCCTTATACAAGGTGGCTTGCTCGTGATTATCTCAGCTTTTGCTTTTTGGACAACGAAATCGGAGCAATTTTATTGGGTAGTGATGTATCCGGCAAGAAACTTAACGAATTACCCATTAGTCATTTATCCAAAAATGGTGCAATGGTTTACGGCGTTTGTTGTTCCTTTTGGTTTTGTGAATTATTTTCCTGCAAGCGTTATCTTGGATAAAGAAACGCCATACTTTCCAGAAAATATTGGTTATTTTTCACCATTGGTTGGTATTGTTTTCTTCATTATTGCCTATTACATTTGGATGCTAGGACTCAGCCGTTATAAGAGTACGGGCTCATAAAGCGTAGTGAAGGTTGGCAGTCATAAACAGAGTGGAGGGTAAAGAATGGCTATCATAGAAGTAGATCAGTTGATGAAAGAATTTAAAGTTGCGAAACGTGAGACCGGCTTTCTTGGTGCCATGAAAAGTCTGGTAAAACGTGAATTTTATACGAAGCATGCGGTAAAGGATGTAAGTTTCACTGTGGATAAAGGAGAAATGGTCGGATATATCGGACCTAACGGTGCAGGGAAATCAACAACGATTAAAATGTTAACTGGAATTCTTGTACCTAGTGCGGGCACGGTTAAAGTAAATGGCATTGTTCCTTATGAAAACCGCCAAGCAAATGCAAAAAATATTGGTGTTGTCTTTGGGCAAAGAACGCAATTATGGTGGGATTTACCAACGATTGAATCATTCGAATTATTAAAGGAAATTTATCAAGTTTCACATAGCCGCTATAAAGAAAATATGGATACATTTACGGAAATTCTTGGGTTAGATGAGTTCATCAATACGCCAGTCAGGCAACTCTCTTTAGGTCAAAGAATGCGTGCTGACATTGCCGCTTCCTTACTGCATGATCCTCCCATTTTATTCTTAGATGAACCAACGATTGGGTTAGACGTAGTGGCGAAAGAACGCATGCGGACATTTATAAAAGAAATCAATAAAGAACGCGATATTACAGTTATTTTAACCACCCATGATATGGAAGATATCGAGCAACTTTGTAAGAGGATGGTATTAATTGATCACGGGCAGAAAGTGTATGATGGAGAAATGGCAGTAGTGAAAAATCGATTTGGGAAAATCCGTACTCTTGTAGTAGATCTAGAAGAACATTCTAAGCCATTGACGCTTGAAAAAGCAGAAGTGTTTAAAGTAGAAGCAGGTAAGTATTGGATACGCTTTAATCGAGAAGATATATCTGCTTCGGGTGTTATCACACAAATTACACAAACACATAATATAAAAGATTTAACTGTCGAAGAGCCTGAAATTGAATCAATTATTAGTCGTATTTATCAAGAAGGCTTTGACGGTGTTGAGCAACCTATTCCTGTTAAAAGTAGGTCATAAAAGAAGCTGAGTAGAGGTATATGCCTCTCTCTCAGCTTAAGTTTGACTGATATTTAATTGCTTTGTAGCGAGTTGTACGTATAAAGGGTGAGATTGCATCAATTCATCGTGTGTCCCTTTTCCTGTGATTTTTCCATTTTCAAGAACAATAATTTGGTCGGCATCAATGATAGTTGACAGTCTGTGTGCAATGACGAGTGTTGTTCGGCCTTTCATTAAATTTTGGAGAGCTGATTGTACGAGTTGTTCGGATGAACTATCAAGATTCGATGTGGCTTCATCTAATAAAAGGATTTTTGGATCACGAATAATGGCTCTAGCAATGGCAATGCGTTGGCGTTGTCCACCAGAGAGTTTAATTCCTCTTTCGCCTACATCAGTGTTTAAACCATTTGGCAATCTCTCTATAAACTCTGCTGCATGAGCTTGTGTAGTTGCTTGCAGTAATTCCTCTTCACTAATTTCTCTTTTCGTGCCATATGTTAAGTTTTCTCGAATCGTGCCAGACATCAGCGGGCTCTCCTGAGAAACATAACCAATTTGTTCCCGCCAATTTTCAAGAGCATACTCCTCTGCTGGCTTACCATTTAATAGAATAAGGCCGCCATTAGGTCCATAAAAGCGTTCGAGCAGAGCGAATAGGGTCGTTTTACCGCTACCGCTTGGACCGACAAATGCCGTTGTTTTTCCAGCTGGAATGTGTAAATTGATATCTTTAATAATCTGGTCATCTTTATATGAGAATTGGAGTTGGTTAAAAGTAATCTCCTCTGGATGGATTATCCCTTTTGTTCCTTCATTCATATTCTCGGTAGGTGTATTCAACATATCCTGAATTCTTTCTGTTGCACCCATTGCTTTTTGATAAGCAGTAAAGAAGGAAGCCATTTGGGTAAATGGAACAACAATCTGGAACATATAAATAATAATAGCTACTAATGAACCAGCAGATAATTCCCCTGAAGCGACTCGTACGCCGCCATATCCAATTAGGACCACAAGAACAAACATCATAATAAAGGTCATAAATGGTGAGACGACAGCTTGGATTTTTGCTTCCTTTAAACCAAATTGGAATAAGCGCTGAATGTTTTTATTCCCTTTTTCAATCTCCGTTTTTTCAGCTTGATAAGCCTTCACAAGTCGAATATCTGATAAGACCCGACCAAGGTTGCTTGAAAAGTCAGCCATTTGATCTTGGGTAGATAAAGAGACTTTATATATTTTTTGCCCGAGCGGCATGATTATAAGAACGGCTAATGGAACAGCAATAAGCATGATGAGTGTCATTCGCCAGTCAATCATTAGTAGAATAATAATTGCCCCAATGATTGAAATCATTCCCGTTATAAACGTAATAATATGTTGTGTAATCAAAGTTTTTACTATATTTGTATCTTGTGTGATTCGGCTCATTGTTTCTCCTGATTGATGCTTATCAAAGAAAGGAATTGGGAGATGGATGGAATGTTCCCATAGTTTCCTTCGTAAAGAGGCAACCATTCTCTCTCCAATATAAGTCATTAAATAAAAGGAAAAACCTGAGGCAATTGTTTGGATAATGAACGCGCCTCCTAATAATGCAATGAGCGAAAGTTCAAGGCGAGATGTAGCTAACTGGTCGACCATATTAGCTGTGAATAACGGAACGACCAATCCTGCTGCGGTTTCAAGTAGGCTGAGTAGCAAAGCAACAATTATGATCCACTTTGGTACATTTGCGCCTTTTAATAATGACCACAGACTAGTCGTTTTCTTTTTTGTCTTCAATTTTTTCCATTCCTTTCTTTTCTAGATAAATGGAGATAGCTTGGGCAAGCCATTCTTCTTCTTCCACTGTAAATGGAGAGGGGAAAAGAACAGGAGCTTCGGCGAGATGGCGATCAATATCGTCATTTATTTCTGTTATGCGGAGAATGATTTCCTCTATATTGGGATAAAGGTCATAGAGGATATCCCAAATGGCTGCAACCACTGATTGGACATGCTCATCATTATGATCGGTGCCCACCAACTTTTTTATGTTTGCAAATTCTTTAGCGACTCGTTTGTTTAATTGTTGTTGTTTTTCATCAGAAATATTGTAGATATCTTGAATCATATGCTCAGGGATAAAATTCCTCATCCATTCTTTATGCTCCGCTTCCATTTGAATGGAGTTAATGAGCATAATGAAAATATTAGGATCAACTGTTTGATTTTCTTCTAAAATAGAAAGAGCATGGTCTAATGTTTTAATCATGTGATTTATTTGCTGTCTTTTGATAACGAGCTCTTCTCGTTGAAACGAAAGAGATTGTTGCAGATCCCACTCATTGTTGTTGAGAAGCTTCTGTATTTTATTTAATGGATAACCTAAATATTTTAAAGTAACAATCTTTTGAACTGTTAATATTTCATTTGTAGAATAATATCTATCACCTGTTTTGCTAGTGCGTGCGGGCTTTAATAAGCCAATCTCATCATAATAATGCAATGTACGAATGGTCGTATTTGTTTTCTTAGCAAACTCTCCAATACGGTAATAATCATTTGTCATAAGAGCCCTCCTTATGTAGTATTATAAAACCTCACGTTACGTTAGATACAATGGTAAAATAAAAAACTTATTCGATGTTGCTCAACACAATAAACGGTCGAATTTATTGGGTCCTTTCTCCTCACTTATTGGAGAATTAAATGTAAGAAACGGTAGATGAGTTGTTAAACACATCTTTTGGTCTAATAAATATCCTATAGGTGATGACTAGCAGAGGATAAGTGTGCAGAAGTTATGTAGATGCAAGTGGCAGCAAAAAGAGGCGATGTTGAGCGTAAAAGGGAATGCACCAATAGGTGAAATAGACTTTAGACAAATGATAATTTTACTATGGGGATTAACCAATCTAATTATCACACAGTCTGAAGGGATTTACATCACGAATTACTTCAGACTGGTGCATAAATCCTACTTAGTACTTTTCGTAAATTTGTTCGTTTATAATAGTAAGAAACCTAACGAAATAATGATTCCACTAGCAATTAATGTAAGTACACAAAAGCCCATAATATCTTTTGCTTTTAGACCTGCGATGGCAAGAGCGGGTAAAGCCCAAAAAGGCTGTATTAAGTTCGTCCAAGCATCTCCCCATGCTACCGCCATTGCGATTTTAGGAATGGAAACATCCAATGCGATCGCTGCGTCTAACATAACAGGAGCTTGCACAGCCCATTGACCTCCACCAGATGGTACAAAAATATTGACAAGACCTGCACTCAGGAAAGTAAATAATGGTAAAGTATGTTCATTAGCAATGGAAACAAATCCATTGGATATAACAGCCGCTAGGCCGGAAGCTGTCATCATACCAATAATTCCTGCATAGAACGGAAATTGAATAATAATGCCACTGCCACCTTTAACAGCATTCGTAACTGCCTGCAAAAAGTGACGAGGGGTACGATGAAAGAGAATACCAAGAAATAAAAAAAGAAAGTTTACAATATCTAAATTTAGGGCAAAACCATTAGTAACAAAATAATAAAATAAGAAGATTAATCCCATCACGCCAATAAGTAACGAGAGTATTTGGCTATTCTCTAATTTCTCTGCTGGTGTCATGGAATCTCTTTCTAATGTCGCTGCAGGTAAATCTTCTTTTAATAACGCTGGATCAACCGTAACAGTATCATCTTTAGCTGGAAGCATGATACGATTGACAATAGGTAAAACAATAAAAAGTGCGATAGTGATAATCAAGTTAAATGATGAAAAGATGGTTTCGCTTGTTGGAATAATCCCAATCAAATCTTCGGAAAAATGACCTGGAGTGGCAATTGTTAGCGGTGTTGATCCTGAAATACCACCATGCCATATAACAAAGCCTGAGTAAGCGCTTGCAATTAATAGCCTGTAGTCGACTCCTTTTACATGGCGCGCTAACTCTTTGGCAAATAAAGCACCAATGACTAATCCAAATCCCCAGTTAATCCAACTAGCAAGTAATGATATGATTGTTACAATAATAACAGCTTGCCCAGGTGTTTTTGCTTTTGAAGCTAATGCACTCAGTCCAGCTTTGAATATAGCGCTGCTTGCTAATACATGACCGGTAATTAATACTAGCACCATTTGCATAGCAAAAGATAATAATCCCCAGAATCCTTCACCCCAGAATTGGACCATTTGATATGGACCACTATCAGTAAATATGAGTCCAAGTGCAAACACTAAAAATGTTAAAATGATAACAAATAGAAATGGGTCTGGTAAGTATCTTTGCATTAAACGATTAAAAAAGCTAACAATTATTTTCATCTATCATTCCCCCTTTTGATAGAATTTTATCATATGATTCTGAAAATTATTACTTTAATATAACAAGATTTTAAAAAAAGAAAGGATGTAGATTTAGTGAAGAAACTGACTATTTTATTTGTTGCAAGTTTCCTACTTATTCTTATGGGTTGTAATTCTAACAATGAAATGGATGAAGAACCAGAATCGGTAGATGTATCGAATCAGCAAAAGGTAGAAGTGGTGGCAGAAGACCTTGATATCCCTTGGTCAATTAATAAGCGCGATGATGTATTCTATTTATCCGAAAGAACAGGTACAATTGCTAAAATTGAAGGGGGAGAATTAACTCGTCAACCCGTAGAATTAGAGAAATCATTATCAACGGCACAAGAAGCAGGATTACTTGGGTTTGTTTTAATTGATGATGGTACAAAAGGGATTGCATATTATACATACGAGCTCGATGGTCAACCGTTAAATCGTGTTGTCACATTATCATTGGATGATCAAAAACAGGTGTGGGTGGAAACGGATTTACTTTTAGATGAAATTCCGAGTGGTGCTTTTCATCATGGGGGTAGGCTAGCGATTGGTCCAGATGATAAATTATATGTCACTACAGGAGATGCGACAGAACCAGAACTTGCACAAGATCAAAATTCGTTAGCAGGAAAGATTTTAAGGATGAATAAAGATGGCAGTATTCCAGAAGATAATCCTTCAAAAGAATCTTATCTTTATAGCTATGGTCATCGTAATCCTCAAGGTTTGGCATGGACAGATGAAGGAGAAATGTACGCAAGTGAACATGGTCCAACAGCAAATGATGAAATTAATAAAATAACCGCACATGGGAATTATGGTTGGCCTGAAATTACGGGTACAGAGGAAAAAGAAGGGATGATTACCCCACTCGTCACCTCAGGAGATGACACAACCTGGGCACCATCAGGTATTGCTTATGCAGATAATAATCTTTATATAGCAAGTTTAAGAGGTACCGCAGTCATGCAGTTAAATTTAGAGACAAATGAAATGTCTATTTTAGTAAGTGACGTAGGTAGAGTAAGAGATGTTTATGTCGATGGGGATCATCTGTATTTTATCAGTAATAATACAGACGGCCGCGGCAATCCGGCAGAACAGGATGATCGGTTATATCGATTAAAAATCAGATAAGTAGCAAAACGATAAGTGAACAGCAGTTAATCTTCTATTCGTCTAAGATGACAGCGACCCCAACTTTATGGTAAGAATGAATGTAGATAGTTAACGAATGGAGTTGTAGAAAACATAATGTCTGACTTTCGCACAACCGTAATTATTCATAAACCAGTTGAAGAAGTTTTTTCCTATATGGTCGATATAGATAATATTCATGAGATCATGCCACTTGTAGTAAAGAGAGAAAAGATCAATGATGGGCCATTAGCTGTTGGTACAAAACTGAGAGAAACAAGAAGAGTTCGTGCTTCCGATATCACATCTGAAATCGAAGTATTAGCATATGAAACAAATAAAGTATTTGCAACGCGTTCCAATTCCAACGGTTTAATCGCAGAATACTATTATCGTTTTGATGAAGTGGATGAAGGTACACAAGTTGATTTAGAAGCTAATATTAAAACAACAGGATTTAAAATGAAGCTTTTGCGTAAATTTTTAGTGAACATGGTACATCGTGAAGATGGCTATCAATTAACGAATTTAAAAAATATGCTTGAAGGTACGAAAGAAATATCTGATGAAGATGTCTCCAAAGAAGGCGAACAGATAGAAGAAAGACCTGAAGAAAATCAAACAAAATAAGCTTTTAATAGAAAACAGAACTTCCAACGGTATATGGAGGTTCTGTTTTTTTAAAAAGTATTTATTCATCAAATTGATAGGTCCAAAAGCGTTCTTGGTTAATTCTAGCCATCACAGCAGGGTCCTGTTTCTTAAGGTTTTCTTCCATTTCCTTAATCATTAACTGTGTTTGTGAGACATGGGCTTTTAATGTATTCAATTTAATGTCAGCAACTTCTGTTACATCATGAACAACATCGGCCGCACCAATTTCTTCCTCACAATTGTTAGAAAAAGCGACGCAATATACCTTTGGACGTTTTTCTTTTGGAAGGTTTTTAACGGCATGAATAACTGCCGCTCCTGTTGCATCATGATCTGGATGCACTGCATAACCCGGGTAGAATGTTATGACCAAAGAGGGGTTTAATTCTTCTATGATTTCACCCATATGTTGTGCTAGTTTATCTTCTGGTTCAAATTCAACCGTTTTATCGCGATAACCAAGCATTCTCAAGTCAGTTATGCCCATCGCTTTAGCGGCATTTTGAAGCTCTTGTTTTCGAATATGTGGCAATGATTCTCTTGTCGCAAAAGGGGGATCGCCCATATTTCTACCCATTTCACCCAGTGTTAAGCATGCGTAAGTTACAGGTGTGCCATTTTGAATATGCTTGGCAATCGTACCAGAAACGCCAAATGCCTCATCATCTGGATGAGGAAAAATAACAAGTACTTGTCTTTCTTTTTCCATCATTCTTCCTCCTTCCGCTATTTATTCAAAGGGTGTTTCGCTAATTTCTAGAGAAACCGCTAGTTTACCTTTAAAATCATGACCAGCCATTAATAAGCGATCATGTTCATCTATTTCATAATGGGTAATGCCTTCCGCATACACCCAACCGATGTCAGTTTTTAACCCGATTCTGTAAGGTCCGTTTCCGGCGATTTTACTATGAATATATTTTAGTTTGGCATTACGAATATAGGCACCTGATGAAAAGAAAGTCTCATCAAAGTGTGAAGCGTAAGCACCGTTTGTTGTTTCAAGGTGGATATAAACGTCCTTATTTGCACGTTCATCCAAAGCCAGCTGTACTTGTTCTTTCATGACGATATCCAAATTCATTTCCCCCTTTCGAAAAGCATTTCTATATAATTTGTCAAAATGAGAATTAAGCTATCCATTTGATTCTTTTATTTTACTAAAAAAAAAGTGGTTTTGCATAATGTGTGACTCAGGGAGCAGCATGATTAGAAGAATTGATCAAGAAACAAAAAGGAGAATGCTCACTCGAGAGACATTCTCCTTAAAATGTTATTATTGTTCAACCTTCGTACGATCCGCACCAAAAGTACGGTAAGCACCGTGCATTGTTGGTCCAACATATTCATTTAGTTTGAATCCATGTGTAATGGCTGCAGTGATAAAATCTTTGGCTACATCGATTGCTTCTGTTACCGATTTGCCCTTTGCCAGTTCAGCAGTGATGGCACTTGAGAAAGTGCACCCTGCCCCATGGATGTAAGGCGTATTAATCAGTTCAGCCTGTAAGATTGTGAAATTTTCTCCATCAAATAAAAGGTCAATGGCTTTTTCAGATTGCAACTTACTGCCACCTTTAATGATGACATATTTTGGACCAAGTGCATGAATCTTTTCCGCCGCTTTTTTCATTTCTTCAATTGTTTTGATCGGTTTCACTTGTGCAAGTTGTGATGCTTCAAAAAGATTTGGTGTCACAACGGTTGCTAAAGGAACGAGTACCTCACGAAGGGCATCCGCTGTTTCAGGATGTAGTACTTCATCTTCGCCTTTACATACCATTACTGGATCAATAACTGCAGGAACGCCACTCTCTTTAATTGTTTTGGCAGCTGTTTCAATAATTTCCACTGAACCAAGCATACCTGTTTTCATTGCATCTATGCCAACAGAAAGGATGGTTTCAATTTGAGCCTCTAATGTACTAATTTCAATTGGAAAAACATTATGATGCCAGTCGTTTTTAGGGTCCATTGTTACAATAGTAGTAAGTGCTGACATTCCGTACACACCAAGCTCTTGAAAAGTTTTCAAATCAGCTTGAATCCCCGCACCACCACTAGAATCTGATCCAGCTATAGTTAAGACTTTTTTCATAGTCATCTGACGTTTCCTCCCTGGAGTGATAGATTAGACATGCATTTTATCATCATTATAACAATTATTTTAAAAATGTATATGGTCTCTATTTTAATATAGTGAATCTGGTTATATTTTATTTATAATTGGTTGATTTTTATCAATTCGCTCGTAAAACATAATACCGTTTAGATGATCGATCTCATGTTGCATAAGAATAGAGGCAAATCCTTTAAAAGAGAGTGTGACTTCCTCACCTTTTTCATTATACGCTCTAACTTTAATTTTTTCATAACGTGGCACTTGGCCGAATACTTCACGATTAACTGATAAGCAGCCTTCTCCTTCTGGAATACAAATAATATTTGTTGAATGACTGATAATCTTCGGGTTAATCAATTGGTATTCATATGATTGCCCTTTTTCATCTTCATATTTAGCAGCGAACATTCGTTTAGCAATGCCGATTTGATTGGCTGATAAGCCAGTGCCAGGGCGTAATTTGTATTTCTTAGCTAATTTCTCATCCTGACTATTTCGTAAGTATACGAGCATCGCTTGTAGCTCCGCTAAATCTTCCTCAGTTGCCGGTAACCTTAAATCCTCTATTGGTTGATGAAGAATCTCATGCTTTTCATCGACAAAATCTTTCATGGTAATTATCGTATCTTTAGAAATTTTCCTCATAGTTAAAAACCTCTTCTACATTTGTCTGTAATGACCTTGCAATTTTGAAGGCGAGCGCTAAAGTTGGGTCATATTTATCGTTTTCAATACAATTAATGGTCTGCCTACTAACGTTGCATTCCTTTGCTAATGCCTCTTGTGTTAAGCGCAGCTGTATTCTTAGCGGTTTTATCCGGTTTTTCAAATCGTAGTCCTGCCTCTCCTGTCAAAGGTTTTGGACATTGTTTAAATTAACAAACATTTTCCCGTTTGTCTATCTTTCAGTTTTATCCATTGCATAGCCGCCGGAAAATCGCTTTAATGGTATATATAGACGTGAATGGTGAAAAAGGTGGTAGTATGCAGAGTACCGGAATTATTTTAGCGGGTGGTAAGTCGAGTAGAATGGGGGAAAATAAAGCTTTGTTAGCGGTGAATGGGGAAACAGTAATCGAACGCCTAGTAAGGGAGTTGCAATCCGTAACGAATGATATTCTTATTGTAACAAATACACCAGAAGATTATCATTTCCTCCCTGTTAAAAAGGTAAGTGATCGCTACCCTAATAAAGGTCCGTTAGCTGGAATTGAGTCTGGCCTATATCATTCTACAAATGATGAAAATATTATTGTTGCTTGTGATATGCCCTTTGTTACGGCTGAAACAATGAAATGGCTTTTAAACCATCTCGAAGGCTATTCAGCAGTTATTCCTGAAGTGAATGGTCAAATTCATCCACTTCTTGCTGTCTACCATAAGAGAGTAAGGGAAATAGTAGAGAAATGTTTAGAGGCAAATGATTTGAAGCTACAGTTATTCTTAAATCAGTTAAAGGTAAAAAAAGTAACAGAAGAAGATGTAACTCGGCATCGTCTAGTTAATTTTGAACAAAGCTTCTTCAATATGAATGACCCGAGTGATTGGAGGAAAGCAATACAAATTTCTAGTAAGAATTGATAAAATAGAACTTAGATGCGAGGTGTTAAAATGAAGTTTGGAATTTCAAAAGAGCCAATCAATATACAAGAAGTAATTGATCATGTCGTACAAAGAAACGCAGGCGCTATTACGACGTTTATTGGAACAGTAAGAGAATTAACTAAAGGTAAGAAGACTTTGTTTTTAATATATGAGGCATATGAAAGTATGGCTATAAAAAAGCTTGAGCAAATTGGCACGGAAATTAGGGAGCGATGGCAAGGAGCCGAAGTAGCAATAGTGCATAGAGTAGGTAAATTAGATATAACGGACGTTGCTGTTGTGATTGCTGTCTCGACACCTCATCGTGCTGATGCTTATGAAGCAAACCGATATGCCATTGAACGTATTAAAGAAATCGTACCCATTTGGAAAAAAGAACATTGGGAAGATGGACAAGAATGGATTGGCGACCAATTGGAAAAAGTATCTTATCCTGAAGGGAAACCGGAGGCGAAACATCTAGATGAATAATGTATTGTTTTTTGCTCATTTAAAGGATGAAGTTGGTGTGGAAAGTTTACAAATAGAGGCGAAAGGTAAGAGCGTATTAGCGTTAAAACAAGAAGTACATGAAACGTATGGTTTATCATCAATTGATAGTGTCATGACAGCGATCAACGAAGAGTTTGCTGAAGATGATGATGTGATTCAAGAAGGGGATACGATTGCCTTTATTCCGCCAGTTAGTGGAGGCTAATGTAATGAATGATAGATACTCAAGGCAATTATTATTTTCTCCCATTGGTGAAAAAGGGCAATCACTCATTGGGCGTAAGCATGTCTTAATGATAGGGGCGGGGGCACTTGGTTCTGGCAATGCTGAAGTGTTAGTTCGCTCGGGTGTAGGCAAGTTAACCATCATTGACCGCGACTACGTAGAAGCAAGTAATCTCCAAAGACAACAGCTTTATACGGAAGAGGATGTAAAAGAGAAGTTGCCTAAAGCTATTGCTGCTAAGAAGAGACTAATGGCGATTAATTCAGAAGTTGAAGTGGTGGCGATGGTAGCTGATGCTGTGCCGTCTTTGTTAGAAGATCTCGTTAGTGAAGTTGATTTAATTCTTGATGCGACAGATAATTTTGAAACGCGAATGCTCTTAAATGATATATCACAAAAACATCACATTCCATGGATTTATGGTGCATGTGTCGGCAGCTTTGGAATGAGTTTAACCATTATTCCTGGTGTGACACCCTGTCTGCATTGCTTGTTGAAGAAGATTCCTATTCAAGGTATGACCTGTGATACAGGTGGAATTATAGCTCCTGCTGTGCAAATGGTTATCGCTCATCAAACCGCAGAAGCACTCAAGATATTGGTAGGTGACTTAGATGCCATTCGCACGACTTTTACAAGCTTTGACATGTGGCGAAATCAATATTCGAATATAAAGGTTGCTAAAATAAAGGATACAGGTTGCTTATCATGTGGGGAGGCACCGACCTATCCGTTTCTCCAACAAGAAAACTTAACAAAGACGACTGTACTTTGTGGAAGAGATACGGTGCAAGTGAGGCCATCGACTGTCCAGCAATTAGACTTGCAAAGGCTATCTCAACAAATGAAGGTGTCGGGCTATGACACGAAAGGGAACCCGTACCTTTTGTCAATTGATCTGAAACCAGAAAGAGTTGTAATCTTCCAAGATGGTCGGGCACTCATCCACGGAACAAAAGACCTGGCACAAGCACGCTCCATCTACCAAAAATTATTAGGTTAATAAGAACCGCATCTTCTGTTTGAAGAGCGGTTTTTCTTGTTTGCTTTTAAGGAGCCAAAAACAAACAACATGGTGGGTGTTATTGCCGATATGAACATAACATATAAGAAGTCCAATAAGTAGAGTGGGGAAACGGGAAATCTCAACCAACGCAGGTTATTTTAGATCGAAAACTGAATTGAGTGTCGAGTTAAAGCGATTTGAAGTTCGGTCAGAAGCAAACACAGAAAGGAAACAAAACGAATCTGTACACCGTATATTATTACAATTCCGTGTATACCGTCGGAGGTGGTATAAAAAAGATTGAATCATTGTCTCTCATATCGCTAACTGTGTAACGCTGTTTTCATAAAAAAATCATTAAATGAGACAACAGCGTAAATAGTATTTGATAATTTCTGTTTGATATGATAATTAAATATACAGGTTAATTTCATTTTTTACATAGTCAAAAGAGAAGGTGGTGTTTTTTTGGATCAGGTCGATAAGAAGATATTAGATTTATTAATTGAAAATGGTAGAATGTCTTATGTTGATATTGGTAAACAATTAGGTCTTTCCCGAGTAGCCGTAAGGGAAAGAGTGTCTAAACTTGTTGAAGATGGTGTGATTGAACAGTTTACAGTTGTGATTAATAGTGGCAAGGCAGGGAAAGAAGTTTCCGCTTTTTTTGAGATTGATTGTGAACCGAGTTCGTTAGTGAAAGTAGCCGAGGCGTTGGCGGAGAATGCAAGTGTTGCTAGTTGTTACCAAATGACCGGCCCCTCTACTTTACATACACATGTGTTAGTAGATAACTTTGATGCACTTGAGAGGTTTATTAACGAAGAATTATATGCCCTAGATGGCATTACGCGTGTGGAAAGTAACATATTGCTAAGAAGATTTAAAAGTCGTCGCGGGTTAAAATTGTAGTAACATTGCTTATTTTGTATCGAATGCAAGCTGCGATAATAACAATTAAGCCAATTGGAACTTCTGATTAGACATTCTGATAGATAGCGGAGGTAATTCCAAGTAGCACGTCCAACTTCGGAACAACCGAAAAGATAGCTGAACAGCACCAACCAATTTGTCCGTCTTCTGAAAAGAAAACCTCCTAACTTTGCTAGATTCCTGATCAACGAGATTTGATACCCTATTAAACTTAAATATTTTTTGAAAAACAGGTACTCGCCACTGGCGGGTCTTTTTTTTGTGTGGGACAAGAAATTGGTAAATTACCTTTTGTTTTTGAAAACGCTTTACCTATCGATAACTAAAAGATAATAAATAATTATACTTAAGTTACATAATGAACATATTTGTAAAATAATGAAAACAAAAGGAAATTGAAATAAAAAATAATTTAAAAAAATGAAAAAATATATAGAATTTTGTATATTTATGTTTTATAATCATTTTTAAATTATTTTAAACATTTAGTAATTAAAAAAAGGAAAATGATTAACAAATGATTTCGAAGGAGGGGTGAAATTGGTCGGATTTATATTCAGAAGATTTTTTCAACTTGTGATTCTACTATTTGGTATTTCCTTTCTTGTATTCTCATCCATGTATTTGGCGCCTGGTGACCCGGCATCAATGATTGGAGGGCCAACAGCATCAAAAGAAGATGTGGAGGCGATAAGAGATAATCTTGGTTTAGATGACCCTTTTCTTACACAATATGGTCGCTATGTAGTAGATCTTGTACAAGGTGATTTAGGATATTCATATCAAAACCAACAGTCTGTAGCTGAGGCGATTGGGGTAAGACTGCCAAATACGCTAAAGTTAGCAATTGCCAGTATGATTGTCGCCATTGTTATTGGTATTTTAACAGGGTTGATATCAGCTCTTAAACAAAATTCTTGGCTAGATGTAGGGTCAACAACCTTTGCTCTTGCGGGTATCTCTATACCGAACTTTTGGATGGGTGCTGTCCTTATCCTTATATTTTCCGTTAACTTACAACTACTCCCGGTCGGTGGGTTATCTTCACCATGGTATACCATTGAAGGGGTGAAGGAATTAATCTTACCTGCAATCACTTTAGGGACAGGGGCAGCTGCGATGATTGCTAGAATGACGAGATCATCTATGCTTGAAGTAGTAAGGGCAGATTATGTAAGAACAGCAAGAGCAAAAGGTGTAAAAGAACGCGAAGTTATATGGATTCATACATTAAAAAATGCGATGATTCCTGTTTTGACAGTGATTGGTGTGAACTTTGGTTCGCTATTAGGAGGGACCATTATCACTGAAAAAGTATTTGCGATTAATGGTGTAGGTAGGCTAATGATTGACGCCATAGCAGCTAGAGATTTTCCGATGGTACAAGGCTCTGTTCTTTTAGTAGCTACACTCTTTGTTGTTGTGAATTTAGTCGTTGATGTGGTTTATACATATATTGATCCAAGGATTAAATATCAGTAATGACGAAGGGAGGAAAAACTGATGCCAGAGGTTGTTCAGGCAACGAATAGTCCAGTAGCAGTAACACCGAAAAAGGATAATGAGTGGTTGTTAATTATAAAAAGGTTGCTACGAAATAAGTTAGCGGTTCTAGGGTTAATCATTATCATTCTTCAAATCGCCATGGCGTTGTTGGCACCTATTATTGCAACCCACGATCCCGTGAAGCAGGACCTATCAGCTAGTGAATTACCTGTATTTAGTGAGGGTCATTGGTTAGGCACAGACAATTATGGAAGAGATGTTTGGAGCCGAATTGTTTATGGCTCACAAATTTCTCTATTAGTAGGGATCGTAGCTGTAGTGCTCGGCCTTCTTGGTGGCGTTACGCTAGGTTTACTTGGTGGATATTACAAAAAATTAGATGGCATTATTATGAGATTTGTCGATTTATTATTTTCATTCCCAGGGATTTTACTTGCTATGCTCATTATTGCTGTACTCGGTACAAGTTTAGTAAATGTAGCTATCGCTATAAGTATTTGGTCGATACCTTCCTGTGCACGAATTGTGCGAGGGTCCGTTTTATCGATAAAGGAAAAAGAATATATTATGGCCATGAAATCGGTAGGTGCTTCAGATCTTCGTATTATGATTAAACATATATTACCAAATTGTTTTGCGCCTATTATAGTTTTTGCCACAATGCGAATGGCTACGGCTATTCTTTCAACAGCTGCATTAAGCTATTTAGGCTTAGGTGCACAACCACCTACCCCTGAATGGGGATCAATGATTTCGCAAGGACAGGCTTTTATGTGGTCATCTCCACATCTAACGATTGTACCTGGGATTGCCATCATGTTAACTGTATTTGCTTTTAATGTATTAGGGGATGGATTACGAGATGCCATTGATCCTAATATGAATGTATAAAATTTGGGGGGAATTAAGAATGAGGAAAAAGTTATTAGCAATACTAGCGATATTCACATTAATGATTGTATCTGCTTGTTCAAGCGGTAATGAACCGGCAAGTGGGGAGGGTGAAGGGAACGGTAAAATCGATACATTTACATATGCTTCACTATCAGATGCAGTAGGGCTATCACCTATTATGACAAATGATAGTGCATCAGCTAATGTGACTGACCATGTGTATGAAAAGTTGTTTGATAGAAATACAGAAACAATGGAAATAGAACCTAAATTAGCTGAATCTTATGAAAATCCAGACGAGAACACTTGGCTGATTAAATTAAAAGAAGGAGTTAAGTTCCATGATGGAACAGACTTTAATGCAGAAGCTGTTAAATATACTTTTGATAAATTAAGAGATCCAGAGACAGCAGCCCCACGAGCTTCACTAATGGAGCCGGTTGAATCTATTAATGTGATTGACGATTACACAGTTGAAATCAAAACTAAATATCCATACGGTCCTTTTCTAGCGGCACTGTCACATTCTAATGCAGCCATTGTAAGCCCAACAGCTGATAAAGAGGGAGATTTAAATAAAGAGCCTGTCGGTACAGGGCCATTCAAATTTGCGAAATGGGTACCAGGGGATCAAGTCGTATTAGAAGCAAATGAAGACTATCGTGATGGCGCACCTGCGATTCAACAATTAATTTTTAAAGTTGTTCCAGAAATATCAACAGCAATCTCGATGTTACAAACAGGAGAAGTACAATTTATTGATAACCTTCCTATGGAACAGATTGAAAGAATTGAAAGTCTTAAGAATGTAACAGTTGAAAAGGTGGATGGGACACCAGAATACTATTTCACTGTGAATCATGGAAAAGAAGAATACCAAGATGCAAAATTACGTGAAGCTTTTGCTAGCGCGATTGACCGGGATGCTGTTGTTTCAAAAATGAATGGGTTAGGCATTCGCAGTGATAGTGTCATAGGGCCAAAAGTATTTGGGTACGTAGAATCTGCTGCTGAAGCAGGTACACCTTATGATTTAGAAAAGGCTAAAAGTTTAGTAGAGGAAAATGGATTTGGAGAGAAAACGTATAAGTTATTAACACCAAATAGAAGTAATTTCTTACTGATGGCTGAAATCGTTCAAGCGCAATTGTCAGAGGCCGGGTTTAACATCGAAATTGAGTCAATGGAATGGGCTTCATTCCTAGATACGGCAAGACAAGGGAACTTTGATTTAACCTTCTTAAGCTGGTCTAACTTAACGGCTGATGGCTCAGAATTATTTTATCCTAATTTCCACACTGATAATGTAGGTGCATCAAATAGAGCACAATATAGTAACGAAGCATTTGATCAATTAGTAGATGAATCGAGAACAACAACAGACCAAGATAAACGGTTAGAACTATTAGATCAAGCTAATCGCTTAATGTTAGATGACGATGCAGTCGTTATTATGTATCACTCCATCGTAACAGCTGCAATGGATCAATCTTATGAAGGTCTACTTTTAGAAGCAACTGGTAAATGGAATCTATCAGAAGTAACAAGAAAGTAGGTGCAACAATGGGAGAGGCTTTACTAGAAGTGAAAAATATGATTACAGAGTTTCGGACAGCAGACGGGTATTTACCTGCTGTCCGCGATGTTTCATTCTCGCTAAATAAGGGTGAGACATTATGTATTGTTGGCGAATCGGGCTGTGGTAAAAGTATAACTTCTCTCTCAATTATTGGATTGTTACCTAGTAACGGTAGAATTGCAAGTGGAGAAATTAAGTATGAGGGAGAGGCTATTCAAAGTCATACAGCTGAACAAATGAGACAGATTCGTGGCAACCAAATCTCGATGATATTTCAAGAACCGATGACAGCGCTGAATCCTGTTTTAACGATAGGCTATCAGTTAAGAGAACCTCTAATAATTCATGAGAAATTATCTAAAAAAGAAGCCCATAAAAAGGGAATTGATCTTCTGAAAAGTGTGGGTATTCCTTATCCTGAGAAAAGAATGAGTCAATATCCACATGAATTAAGTGGAGGCATGCGTCAAAGGGTAATGATCGCGATTGCGTTGTCATGTAACCCCGGATTACTGATTGCAGATGAACCGACGACTGCGTTAGATGTGACGATTCAAGCGCAAATTCTAGATTTGATTAATGATTTAAAGCAAGAATATCATATGGGCGTAATCATGGTGACTCATGATATGGGTGTTGTTGCAGAAGTAGCTGACAGAGTAATGGTTATGTATGCAGGGAAAAAGGTAGAAGAAGGGACAGTAGAGGAGATTTTTAATCATCCAAAACATCCTTATACCGTTGGACTGTTAAATTCTGTACCAGATGTAGACAAACCTGACTTTGAACTTGAAGCTATTCCTGGTTCTTTACCTAGTTTAAATCAACAAATTCAAGGTTGCCGATTCCACGACCGTTGTAAATTTGCCATGGAAACATGTAAACAACAAGAGCCACCTGCCTTTGATTTGTCTCACTCTCATTCGGTGAGTTGCTGGCTTGAAGCAGAGGAGGTAACAAATCCATGAGTGTCGCAAATGATAATGGGAGAAAAAAGACCCTTCTTGAAATTAACCAGTTAAAGAAGTACTACCCAATCAAGGGTGGTTTGTTGCAAAGGGTACAATCTCATGTGAAAGCAGTAGAAAATGTTTCTTTTAAATTATATGAAGGTGAAAGTTTAGGTGTTGTAGGAGAGTCAGGGTGTGGAAAATCGACGTTAGGAAAAGCCATTCTAGGATTAGAAGAATTAACGGCCGGGACAGTTAAATTCAAAGAGACCGAAATACAATCATTAAGAAAAAAAGAAAAGCTTAAATTTGTGAAAGAAATGCAAATGATCTTCCAAGATCCCTTTGCTTCTTTAAATCCTAGACAAAAAATAGGTCCAGCTATAGCAGAGGTTTTTTCCATACATACATCTATGTCCAGTAAAGAAAAAAAGTTAGCGGTTTTAGATTTATTAAAAGAAGTAGGCTTAAAAGAAGAGCATTATGATCGTTTTCCTCATGAATTCAGTGGTGGACAAAGGCAGAGAATTGGGATTGCACGTGCCATCTGTTTAAATCCATCCTTTATCATTTGTGACGAGGCAGTATCTGCTCTCGACGTATCTGTCCAAGCACAGGTGTTAAAGTTATTGAAAACCTTACAGCAAAAGTATCAACTATCTTATATGTTTATTTCTCATGACTTAGGTGTTGTTCGTTATTTTTGCGATAGAGTACTAGTGATGTATTTAGGGAATACGGTTGAGGAGGGAAAGGTAGAGGATTTATATAATGCTCCTCTACATCCCTATACACAAGCATTACTTTCTGCTATTCCTAGACCCTCTATTGAAAAGAAACGAAATAGAATAAGATTACAAGGTGATTTACCGAATCCGGCAGATCCTCCTTCTGGTTGTCCCTTTCATACACGTTGCCCAATAGCGAGGACACAATGTATGGAAGAGAAGCCTCAATGGAGAGAGTACGGTGAGGAACATTATGCAGCTTGTCATTTTGCTGGGGAATCTATTTTTAAAGAAGCGAAGTGAAATTCCTTTGAAGAGCGAGGTGCTGTTAGCTAGCATCTCGTGTTTTTATTGTAGGTTAACATTTGTGTAAGAATAATCAAGATAATTAACATATTGATTTTGGAGAATTTAAAATATATTAGATTTAAATCCTGTTATTATCATTAATTTTATTCTATAATCTGTAATGTGTAATATACATTACGTAAGTTAAAATTGATTTTATATTTACAAATGTAAAAGGAGAGGTTAATTTGGATTACTTACATCACCCATTCTCGGCAAAAAGACATACAGTGTTCGCTAAAAAAGGAATGGTAGCGACTTCACAGCCTTTAGCAGCACAAGCAGGTATTGAGATATTGCAAAAAGGGGGGAATGCGATTGATGCAGCGATTGCAACAGCTGCAGCATTAACAGTCGTTGAGCCAACTTCAAATGGAATCGGTGGAGATGCCTTTGCTCTCGTTTGGGTAAAAGATCAACTTCATGGATTAAATGCTTCTGGCCCTGCACCTCAATCCATTTCTGCTGATGAGGTTAAAAAGCGTGGATTCACAAAAATGCCAACATACGGTACCATCCCTGTTACTGTACCTGGGGTACCAGCCGCATGGGCAACGTTATCGAAACGGTTCGGTAAACTATCTTTACTTCAATCATTAAAGCCAGCGATTAGATATGCAGAAGAGGGCTATCCGCTGACACCGATTCTAGGGAAGTATTGGAAAAGGGCATATACGAAGTTTAAAGAAGAATTTACGGATGAGGCTTTCGAAGGATGGTTCGAAACGTTCGCACCGGGGGGAAGAGCACCAGAAATCGGTGAATTATGGCGTTCAGAAGGGCACGCTAAAACCCTTCAAGCAATTGGAGAGTCGGAAGGTCGCTCCTTTTATGAGGGTGAATTAGCGGAACAAATGGATGCTTTTATGAAGAAACATGAAGGTTTTTTAACAAAAGAAGATCTGTGTAAATATGAGCCTGAATGGGTAAATCCTATCTCTACTCAGTACAGAGGTTACGATGTATGGGAGATTCCTCCGAATGGTCAAGGAATGGTTGCGTTGATGGCACTTAATAATTTTGAGAGATTGTCAAAGCCACAATGGCAATCAGCCCAAACGCTTCATGAACAAATTGAATCGATGAAACTTGCCTTTACCGATGGAAAAGCATTTATTACAGAGGCAGCAGATATGCCTATTGAAACAGAAGAGTTACTTTCTAAGGAGTATGCGGATAAACGCAGTCAAACAATTTCGGATATCGCTTCCAATCCGGAACCTTATGAGTTGCCGAAAGGCGGTACAGTATATTTAGCTGCTGCAGATGAAGAAGGAAATATGATTTCTTATATTCAGAGTAATTACATGGGCTTTGGCTCAGGAATTGTGATCCCAGGTACGGGCATTAGTTTACAAAATAGAGGTCATGATTTCTCATTGGATGACAATCATCCGAATTATTTAAAAGGTGGCAAACGGACTTATCATACAATCATCCCTGGCTTCTTAACAAAAGATGGTAAGGCAGTTGGTCCTTTTGGTGTAATGGGCGGCTATATGCAACCACAAGGTCATTTCCAAGTAGTAACCAATACGGTCGACTATGCCTTAAATCCGCAAGCTGCACTAGATATGCCAAGATGGCAATGGATGAAAGAAAAATCTATTTTCGTAGAACCAGAGTTTCCTAATTATATAGTGCAAGAGTTAGAAAGAAGGGGTCATCAAGTTACAATTACACCGGATGGAGGAAGCTTTGGGCGTGGGCAAATCATTTGGCGTAATCCTGAGACTGGTGTATTAATGGGTGGAACTGAATCCCGTACGGATGGTACGATTGCCGCTTGGTAGCATCAGCGAAAGAAAAACAACGAGAAGAAGCTAAGCCTCAAACACGCCAAGGCTTACGTTTACAAAAAGAATTAATGATTGGGAACTTCCGTACTGGAATGTTAGGGTTTGGCGGTGGACCATCCTCTATACCACTATTCCAGCAAGAAGCAGTAAAGAAATACAAATGGATGACAGAAGAAGAGTTTGCCGATACTTTGGCATTGGCTAACACGATGCCAGGCCCCATTGCGACAAAGATGGCCGGTTACATTGGCTACCGTGTCGGAGGAATCGTAGGAATGATTAATGCCCTTGTTTCTTCCGTTCTCCCTACTGTTATTATCCTTATAAGTCTTCTGCAAGTTTTACAAGCTTATAAAGATATTCCATGGGTAAAGCATATGTCAGCATCGATTGTCCCGGTTGTAGCTGTGATGCTGGCGCAAATGACTTGGGAATTTGTAAAGAAATCGGGCACGACGCTTGGGTGGAAGAAAGCTATTATTCTCATATTAGCGTCTTTCTTACTTACAGAAGTGACGCACTTGCATCCAGGTATTCTCATCATGATATTAATTATTTCCGTCTTTATTCCTTTTAAGAGGAAGGAGAATCCATCATGATTTATTGGGAAATCTTTTTAGCTTTCTTTATTCCAGGTATTCTTGGTTACGGTGGTGGACCTGCGACCATTCCCTTAATTGAAAATGAAGTCGTCGGTAAATATGGCTGGATGTCCACTCAAGAATTTAGTGAAGTCCTAGCGATTGGGAATTCCTTGCCAGGGCCGATTGCGACGAAAATGGCCGGTTATATCGGCTACGCAGAAGGGGGAATTTTAGGTAGTTTCGTTGCCCTCTTTGCTACAATAGCTCCTTCGATTATCTTAATGCTCGTACTGATGGCGATTTTAATGAAATATAAAGACACCCCTCAAGTCAAAAATATTTCTAAAATTGTCCGTCCAGTGATCGCTGTGTTGCTAGCCGTCATGACCTTCCAATTTCTGAAGGATTCCTTCTCTTCATTAGGGATGGTTTATTCTCTTTTGATGGTCATTGGTAGTTATTTTTTATTAGAAAAAATGAAAATGCACCCCGCCATTGTTATTAGTATCGCTTTAGCCGTAGGGGCCATTTCGGGATTGATTATCTATTAGTCTAGGTGAGAGAGCGTAAGACCGAATGAAAAACTGCTTTGGTTCAACAAGTTATCACAGAGGGATATCTGCAAATGGATTCGCAGCTTCGTTCTTTAATCTGAGAAGGACGATTGCCCTGTTTGCAAGATGCTCATGCTGAAATGAATTCATCAATAGAAGGGAATATGAGAAAAATCTATTAATCTTTCATCCTTCTCTTTAATTATAAAAACCGGTAGCGATTCGCTACCGGTCATATATAGTGAAATGGGGGGAATTATATTAGACATAAAGATTAGTTTTTAGTAGAGCCGACAACAACAAGTTTACCTTGATCAAGTACTTCTTCATACCTCTCAGCTTCAACATCAGTCATACCAACTGATCTCATTTTAGAACGTAATTCATCGCCTCGGCTTTTGAAGACGTTTCCGATGGAGTCAAAAACACCTTGTTCTTTCATACCAATATCATTTGTATCTGTTGCATCTGTTAAATTTTCTGAGCGGTCTCTGTCATGTGCGAATAAGTATATATCCTTCTTAGTATAACCTTCGTTTTCAAGAGAGTTAATGATGCCAACCGCCTGTACTCCGTTTTCTACAACTTCGATTTTATACATAGTTTACATCCTCCTCTTTTTTGAAGAGTATCTTGTGTCTCTTCTTAGTGTATATATATCCGTTCTACAATAGATTAAACCTTAATGTTTATTGGTAAAAAATAGAATCATTAATTGATAGATAAAAATGTTCTTTGGAGCCTTGTGTTATGAAAGTGATTTATTTATTATTTAAATATAAAATATTTATAATTTTCTAACATAATAAGGAGATCATTTTGCGCAAAGTATTGCTCGTTTTCATGTTTTTCACTCTCTTCCCATTCACTCATGTCCTAGCAGAAGAACAAGTGTATCGAATAGGAACAGAAAAAGCGTTTCCACCATTTTCTTATCTTAATCAAAACGGGGAGCTACAAGGCTTAAGCATTGCCGTCTTAGAAAGGATAGCCGACAAAAATGATGTGAAGTTTGAGTTTATCCCTATGGATGGAAAGCAAGCTGAGGAAGCGTTAAGAAGGGGAGAAATAGATGGTGTTGCCGGGGTCACCTATAGTATAGACAAGGAGAAGTATATGGACTTTTCCACCCCTTATTTTACGATGTCGGATTCATTAGTGATACCTAGACGCTTGAAAGACGAAGTAGAGAATATAGAAGATTTGCGGGATACGCATATAGTATTAAAAGAAGATACGGCTGGATTAAATACATTAATAAACTTGCGAAATAATAACTTTACTGTGACGACTAACCAATACAACGGTTTATTTATGCTTTGGAATGGCCGCGCGGATGTTTTTATTGGCAACAAATGGACCTCATATTTTTTTTTAGATCGGTATGAGTTAGAGAAACAATATGTTGTGTTAGATATCATTTTGGATCCTGCAGATTATGCTGTAGCTGTACAAGAAGGGGACGAGGAATTTCGACAGTTCTTAGATAAAGCCATCATTGATTTAAAGGCAACAGGGGAAATGAACCAGCTGGTTGATTTTTGGACGAAAGGTGAAAATGAAGAGGAAATCACAAGGTTAAAGGATTTCATTACCATTTTATCAATATTTATGGCCATTGGTGGTTTTATTCTTATTCTCATCTATATATGGAATTATCGGTTGAAATTAGCTGTCAATGAACATACGAAAGAACTGACTCTTTTGAATGAGGATTTGCATTACCAACGGCAACGTACCGCTGATAGCAATGCTTTTAAAGATCAAATAATCAATAATATAGATGCTGGCATTATTACTTTTGATTTGAACTTTATGATGACGAGTTGCAATTCAAGGGCACTTGATATTTTAGAGTGGCCCCAACAAGAGGGGATTGAGCAGTCACCCATTTTTAAAGAAGTACGAACGCAATTCTATCATGATAGTGCCAAACAATTCGTGCTTCATCGAAACGGTCAACGGAAAATTATCTATTATTCATTGAACGAAATGTATAATTCTTTGGAAAATCAAGCAGGGTATTTGCTTACTATCAGAGATGAAACGGAAAAGGTCCAATTAGAGCAGAAGTTACTCACACAGGAAAAGCTTCATGCGCTTGGACAGTTAGTAGCCGGTGTTGCTCACGAAATAAGAAACCCATTAACATCCATTAAAACATTTATCAATTTAATTCCAAGAAAAATAGCACAAAAAGACTTTCAAGAGATGTTAGTCAAACATTTACCAAGAGAAGTTGACCGGCTAAATCAGATTGTCACCGATCTTATTGATTATGCGAGACCAAGTACCCCACGTATTCAGCCATGTTCTGCATCTGAGTTAACTACTATGCTGACATTCTTACATGTAACGATGAAGGATGAGCACATTGACTTTCAATTAAAAGTACCAGATGGGTTAGTTTTTTATATTGATCCGCAGCAAATTAGACAAGTACTTTTGAACATTTTACTGAATGGGGTGGATGCAGTAAAGAATGTTACTGGGAAGCGTATAGAGTTAGAAATGTATCATCTAGATGGAGAATGCGGAGAAATTTCAATTAAAGATAATGGTGAAGGGATGAGTGTGGAGCAACAACATCATATTTTTGATCCGTTTTATACGACAAAAGCAAAAGGAGTCGGTCTAGGGCTTACACTTTCTTATCATTTAGTACAAGAAAACAATGGGGACATTAGCGTAACAAGTACGAAAGAAGAAGGGACACGGTTCGTCATTACTTTACCTATTTATCGAGAGGAGGATTCGCTCAATGAAGCCAGGTCTACTCGTCATTGATGATGAAGCTGCGATTTGTATGTCAATAAAGTTTGCCTTAGAAGATGATTATCAAGTATATACAACTATAGACCCAAAGGAAGGGATAGAGTGGGTGAAAAGTAAACGAATCGATATCGTCTTATTAGACTTAAGAATGGGGGCTGTTAGCGGTCTAGATATTTTAAAGAAAGTGAGGGAAATACGTTCGGAGCTCACGGCCATTATGATGACAGCTTTTGCTAGCATTGAGACATCGATTGAGGCAATTAAACAAGGTGCCTATTATTATATTGAAAAGCCGATTGATATGGATAAATTATCTGTATTAATCATGCGCGCACTGCAATATAGACAAGTCTCAAATCGCCTGGAGTCAAAAGATAAACAACTGGAAGCACGTGCGTTTTTAGGGACAAGCAAGGCGATGCAACAAGTATTCTCAATGATTGATCGCATTAAGGACATCGATTCAAGCGTACTTATTACGGGAGAAAGTGGAACAGGCAAAGAATTAGTTGCGAGGGAAATTCATTTTTCTGGTAGAAGGTATCAAGGTCCATTAGAGATTGTCAATTGTGCGGCTATTCCTGATAATTTACTAGAATCAGAGCTGTTTGGTTACGAAAAAGGAGCCTTTACAGGAGCCACTCAATCGAAGGATGGCAAATGTGTTGCAGCTAACGGCGGGACATTATTTCTAGATGAAATGAGTGAATTGCCTTTGTCTCTACAAGCAAAGCTTTTACGAGTCATCCAAGAGCGTGAAGTCACACCACTTGGATCTAATAAGAAAAAGCAACTCGACATCCGTATTATTAGTGCAGCCAACAAAAATATCGCGCAAATGGTCAAAAACGGTGAGTTCCGCGAAGATTTATACTTTCGCTTAAATGTGATTCCTATTCATATGCCACCGCTTAGACAAAGAAAGGAAGATATCCCGCTACTCATCAATCATTTGATTCAAAAATTTAATCAATCAATGAACAAACAAAAAGAGGGTCTGACACCGAAAGCGATGGAAGTGCTTCTCCATTATCCATATGCAGGGAATGTCAGAGAACTTGGCAATATAATCGAGTATGCTGTGGCGTTATCAATGGACCGATTAATCGACGTGTTAGATTTGCCCCATTTCGTCCAAGGTCATGCCGAACATCCGATGAATGAGGATGAAATGATTCAATTACCACTTGGTATCCCGATGAAGGAGGTAGAGAAGCGAGTTATTACTGCTACCCTTAAGCACTATAAAGATCATAGGCAAAAAACCGCTCATTCCTTGCAGATTTCGGAGAGGAGTTTGCGGGATAAGTTGAAGAATTATAAGAAATAAAAGAACCGGCAATATTTTCTGCCTCATACGGAAATAATTGCCGGTTTTCCTTTTGATAAAATTGTAAGCGTATACATAAAACAATATTATGAATTTTGGCACAACATTTGCATTAATAAAACTAAGGAGGATGTTAGTAGGGATGAAGTCATTTTTGTGGGTGGCAATTATTTTTCTGTTAAGCGGTTGTTCGAATACTCATTCCGAGATCCGGTCTTCTTATGATCCATCTAAGGCTCCATCAGAAGAACTAGCGGTTGGGAAAAAGTCAATCGTGCTGGCAACAGGTGATGTATCAGGTGTGTATTATCCGCTAGGTACGGGGTTAATGACGATTTTAGAAGAATATAATAAGGCTGCTTTTGGTACAAGAGTGACAAATGCTTCGATTCAAAATGCGAAGCTCGTAAGTAGTAATGAGGTAGAGCTTGGGATATCGATGGCTGATGTATTGTATTCTGATGAACTATCACAAAAACATTTAAATGTATTAACCAATCTCTATCGCAACTATATGCAAATAGTAACATCAGATCCATCCATTGAATCCTTATCTGACTTAAAAGGTAAGCGAGTCAGTTTAGGTGCAGAAGGAAGTGGCACAAGATTTACGGCAGAAAGGCTATTAGACGCAGCAGGGCTTAGTCAAGAGACAATGGATATTTCGTATTTATCCTTTACCCAATCGGCTGCGGGTATGAACAACGGTACCATTGACGTTGCCTTCCTCTCTTCCGGATTACCTAATCCAGTTATCGAACAATTGCTAGAGGAGGAGAATCTTACGTTAGTTAAGGTAGATGAGGAAACAAGTAAGCGCTTAAATCAGCAATACGAGGGTTATGAGTGGCAAGAAATTCCGAGCTATACATATGAGGGAATAACGGAGCCGACACCGACAGTTACAGTACAAAACGTGCTGTATGCGAATGAAGAATTATCTAATGAGCTGGCTTATCACATTTTAAAAGGTATCTATGAGCACTTAGATGAATGGGCCGTCTATCATCCAGCCGTAGCAAATATGACGGTTGAAGAAGCAGCAACTAATATAGCGATTCCGCTTCATCCAGGTGCCAAACAATATATAAACGAAGTAGGGGGAAAGTAAAATGAAAAAAATCATTACGGCATTATCTATTTTTATGTTGCTATGTCTAGCTGCTTGTGGGGCGCCAACACCACAAAAATCCGGTGAACAAGCAAGTTCAGAAGGCGGAGGCTCAGATAGTAAGTCAATTACGGTAGCGGGTAATGGTGGCGTTATTGAACAAACGATAAGAGATGTAATCGCACCGAAATTTGAAGAAGAAACCGGTATTAAAGTGAATTATATCCCAGGATTATCAGGAGAGATTCTTTCTAAAGTAGAGTTACAAAAGAATGCGCCACATATTGATATCGCTTTCTTTGTACCAACTGATGTTTATCGGGCGAATGAAAAAGATTTAACTGAGACATTAAGTGAAGAGAATGTACCGAACTTCTCCAATGTCATTGATGATTTCGTATCTGTTGAGGGTGCGGGGGCACCAGTTTTTGGCTTAGCTATTGCCCCAGCATATAATACGGAATCATTCGAAAAAAATGGTTGGGGACCAATTGAATCTTGGAATGACCTTGTATCCGGAGATTATGAAGGAAAAACCGCATTTGTTGATATCACAAATGACTGGGGATTTAATACATTAAACGCGTTAGCAATAGCAAATGGTGGGAGTACAGATAACGTTGATCCTGGTATAGAAAAAGCGAAGGAATTGGCAGGTTACTCAACCACTTTCTATAAAAACTCAACACAGGTGATGCCAGCGATTCAACAAGGTGCTGCTGACCTATCTGTTTTAGGTTCTTATGTAATTAGTGATTTAGCTGAATCAGGTATACCAATTAAAATGGCGATACCAAAAGAAGGTGTTCCACTACAAGCCTTTAGTGCAACTTTAGTGAAGAACACACCAAAAGAAGAGCAAGCTCTCCAATTTATTGATTATCTTGTGAGTGAGGAAGCACAATCGTTAATTGCAGAGGAAGGGTTCTATCCAATTGCTGAAGGAGTAGAACTACCTGAAAAATATCAAGAATCTATTGGGATAGCAGAGGATGATCCAACATTTAAACCAGATGTCCCTCAATTCGCGGAAATTAGAGCGGAATGGTCAGATCGTTGGAATAAAGAAGTCGTTCCTGAAATTGGCAAACTACTAGAATAATAGAAGAGGAGGCATAATGAGATGACGACAGCGATAAGCGACGTAGAAATTAAGGGAGCTATAAAAAAATTCGGATCAAATATTGTTCTTAATTCCATCGATTTAGAAGTAAGGCAGGGTGAGCTTCTCACCTTGCTTGGCCCTTCTGGATGCGGAAAATCGACCACTTTAAATTTAATTGCGGGTTTTCTTGAGGCAGACCAAGGAGATGTGTTTATTAAAGGAAAAAAGGTGACAAAGGTGCCTCCATATAAAAGAGATTTGGGTATGGTTTTCCAAACGTATTCTCTTTTTCCACATATGACGGTTTATGACAACTTAAGCTTTGGTTTAAAATTAAGAAAAATTTCCAAGTCAGAACAAAAAAAGAAAATCGATCGTGTTCTTGAACTTGTAAAGTTATCAGGGTTAGAACATCGCTATCCCCGGGAACTTTCAGGCGGACAAAGACAGAGAGTAGCCATCGCCAGAGCGTTGGTTGTTGAACCGGAATTATTATTATTAGATGAGCCATTATCGAACCTTGATGCGAAGTTAAGGCATGAGCTTCGCTTAGAAATCAAAAGGTTACAAAAAGAAATCGGTGTAACGACTATCTTTGTTACCCATGATCAGGAAGAAGCACTATCGCTTTCCGATCGTGTCGTAGTAATGAATGCAGGTAAGATTGAACAAATTAGTACACCGACATCCATCTACAAACATCCAAAAACAGAATTTGTTTTTCAATTTATCGGTAAATCTAACTCATTTGAAGGTATTGTTACATCAACAGATCAAAAGCGGATTATGGTTCAAGCGGGTCAAGAAGTCACATCAGTAAGTTGGGATAATGTGATTGGAGAGAATCGCACGTTCCAAAAAGGGGATGAAGTAAAATTATACATTCGCCCAGAAAACATTCATATTTCTGAGTCACAAGAGGCTGTTGATGGATATGAACTACATCCTGCGAAAATCACACAACTGAATTACTTAGGGACTTCTTGGGAAATAGATGTCGCATTTATGGGGAAATCTCTGCAAATATTAACAAATGAGTACCGTTCATCATGGAAAGAGGGAAGCGAGGTGTTTGTAGGATGGAAGCCGCAAGAGCTCAAAATCATCAGAAAAGAGTAGAACCTAAGGGACAACCGCCGCAACAAGAGAGGCGCGTGAAAAAACGGAAGCCATGGGCACCTGGCTTGTTGTTATTAACACCGATTCTCTTGTTCTTATTCGGATTTTTTGTTGTACCGATGTTATATATTTTGTACTTAAGCTTTATTTCAACTGATAGCTTAAGTGGTGAAGGAGCTAGTTACAGTTTATCAAATTATATCACGCTCTTTACGGATAGCTATTATTTAAACTCTTTATGGATTACGGTTAAGATTAGCTTATTATCTAGTCTGGTTGCGCTCGTATTGGGTTATCCGATCGCTTTAACGATGGCAAAGGCTTCTGCAAAAATGCGCGCACTTATTACACTACTGATTGCTTCACCTCTTTTAGTTAGTATTGTTGTTCGTAACTTTGGCTGGTATTTATTACTTTTACCTAATGGGACCGTTAATACACTATTAATGGATATGGGTCTAATTAGCAAGCCTATGAATCTATTGTTTTCAGAGGTTGGTGTCATTATAGGTCTTTCAAATGCCTATTTACCATTTATGGTACTAGCTATAGTCACAAGCTTATACAATATTGACCCATCATTAGAGAAGGCATCGGCCATCTTAGGTGCAAGTCCATTAAGGAACTTCCTTTCGATTACATTACCACTGAGCTTACCAGGTATTGTCTCTGGTTGCGTTTTAGTCTTTAGCTTATCGATGAGTGCCTACGTAACACCGGCACTTATGGGTGGAGCGAATGTGCCTGTGATGCCAGTTGTTGTATACGACCAAATTAATAATCTCCTGCAATGGACATTTGGATCGGCATTATCATACGTTTTGCTTGGGACAACGCTTCTATCAGTCTTTTTATTTACTCGAGGGTTTGAGAAGAGTAAATTCAAGGAGGTGTTCCGTTAATGAATGCCATTGGGAAATTACGCGGAGCATTGGCTGTTATTGGGATTATCTACATCTTGATACCACTAATCGCTGTCATCCCTGCATCGTTCACAAAAGCAAGCTATCCAAGCTTTCCGCCAGAAGGGTTTTCGTTTCAATGGTATACGAAAATCTTGGAAAGGCCTGAATTTATTGACGCCTTTATGAATAGTTTGCAATTTGCAGTGCTTGCAGCACTATTTGCCGTTATATTCGGCACACTAGGTGCGCTAGCTATTGCCAAGTATGATATTCCCGGAAAGTCAGCGATTACATCCTTTTTAACGGCGCCACTTAGTGTACCTCAGCTTGTATTAGGGATAGCATTGTTAATTTACTTCACACCATTAATGCTTGCGGGTACGTCAATAGGATTCCTGATTTCACATATTATCATTTGTATTCCATACGTGATTCGTTTAGTGTTAACTGGCTTAAGCGGTTTTGATTATAATTTAGAAAAAGCGGGGGCAATTTTAGGCGCCAATCCATGGACGGTCTTCTGGAAAATCACGCTCCCATTAATCCGACCTGCAATTATCTCCGGTGGCCTTTTCGCTTTCTTAACCTCCTTTGATAATGTAACGGTCTCACTCTTTATGATCTCTCCTGAAACACGCACTTTACCAATTGAAATATTCTCTACCATGCAAGATGCTTATAATCCAATTGTTGCCTCTGTATCCAGTGTTGTCATATTCATCTCCGTGATTCTCATCGTCATCTTAGAAAAAATCCACGGTGTCGGAAAAGTTTTTGGTGGGGGCCATCATTAATTATTTCTTTAGTCAGGATTAGCGCGCACATTGATATGTGCGTGCTTTTGCTCGTTCATAACAACAATAGCAGGAATAAACAAAGCGTGTCTTGAAAGTTAGACTAATCAATAGTAAGGGTGAATATAAATGAGAAGATTAAAAGAGATTTATAGATATATGTTATTTCGGCTGTTTGGGAGAAAGTCTAGAAAAGTAGGATGGGCATTATTTGCTCCATTAAAGATATTCCCTGAATATATAGTTGATACGGAAAATGGCCAAGTGACTGGGTTAGTCATGTATGATGAGAAGGTTTACTTGACCGTTGTTGTAGATGTTCTGAACGAAAAAACTTCCGTAAAAGGAAGCCTTAGAAGAATCCATAAATTTACGAAACCTTTTAAAAAGCACAACTATATAGAAATGATTGAAGAAGAAGCTAAATTTTTGCTTGAAGATAAATGCCCAAATGAGTAATCTCCTCAGGAGGTCTAGAGTAAAGCGGGAGAGTGGAAATAATTGTATAATAAGATAATGGAATATAATCGATAGGAACCTGGAAGGATGGAGGTAATAAGATGAGCATTTAAATAGAATATAGTAACACAGCTTTAATATTGACCTATCAGGTCTTACGACGATTACCTCTTTTAGGAAAACAATCAAAATTCCTTACCATGTGATTGAAGAAGTGCAGACTGGAAGTTTCAAGTTCCCCTTAACAGCAATTAAAAGAACAGGTATTACTACAGTCGGTCATAAAGCAGTGCTTTTCATTATTAATAAAAAGAAATATTTTATCCTATTAAAACGAAGAACAAGTAGTACTCCTCGTTTTAATACTTTGAATTTGATAGGTGAGTGATTGAAAAAGGTGATCCAAAACAACTAGAGAAAAGCTTCGTGATGCGCTGTGGTCATATGAATAAATAAAAGTACTGTTTATTAAAGTAACAATCTATCAACTTAGAGAATGGGCAATGATAGATCTAAAGGTAGGAGAATGAATTTGAATAGGATTATACTTGCCATAGTATTTTTTGCTTTTCTCTTTGGATATGAACCTATACAACTTATTTTTGAAGATGTATTTGCATTGATGTACCCATTTTTAATCTTACTAGGCCTTATCACATTAATCATTATCCTAGGGGTGTTTATAAAATAGGTCTGAAGATATTATTATATCTCTATAATAGTATACGGTGCTTTAATATGTAACAGCTAGGATATAAGTATTCTAGTTAAGGATTGATCCGGATGATTAGGAGTGTGAAACATTTTGATTAATATCCTTATATGAAAAAAATAGAGGAATAGAGCAAAAGACACTCGACTCCCTCAGGGAAATAGAGGGGAATTTGAGACCCCACAGGTATTGCAGAGAAGGCTCAAGCGTTCCCTCCCCGTGGAAAGCGAATGTCTGTAGTGAAATGGAACGGACTTTTTTACAATTGATTTTTTATAGATTACAATTTGTTTTTGTTCGTTTTGAAGTTAGGTCATTTAGTTTTGCTCCACCCTGTTTTTATCCATTCAGTTCGGGTTTTTGTATGGCCGGTTTTATATATTTACATAGTAATTTCCTCGAGATAGGGCCAACGATTAATAACTGTGAAGGAAGGGCAACAATAATATTTAAGGCTAATGTCTTTAGATAAGCGGTAAAAATAGAACCTTCAATCCCTGTTGTTATCAAGGTCAAGATGATTCCGTATGCTGACATGATGGCAACCATTATAGGAACCATACAAAAAGCAAAAACAATAATAAAGTTGAATTCTTTTGATTGGTCATAAGGTAGAGACCTTGCAAGTTTGTGTGCGACTGGCTCAACGAAAGACTCTGCGATAAAAGCAACAATAAAAGTTATTGCAAATTGAATCAATGCACTACCTAAGCTATACGATGAAAAGCCGTGTAAAGCTGAGTTGTAAACGGACATGATTAAAACCATCCCAAAACACATGAATAGGCCAAAAATAAGGCCTTCTTTTTTATTACTAGGCAAATGAAAAACAACCTTTCTTTTAAGAGAATAAATGTAATTATATCGGTTCAAATTTTTCTTCATAAGTGACATATTTGTGAATTTTACTAAGAGATTTCATTTCCTTATATATCTTTTGGGGGTTTTTAAAGGTTATGAAATTAGTTTTGCTAGTTTAAAAATAAAACATATAAGTTTAACTAATAGGGCTCTCGTTAAAACCGTTCTTTTGAGGGCATTTTTCATTTGTCCATAGAAGGAGAGAAAATTGAAGTTGAGAAATTGTTTAATAAATAGCGATGGAAGCTTTCCATTACGAATTTGCTTTTTAACTAAATATTTAAAATTTATAAATAACTACTATATTGAATGTTGAGGAATATGTTATGGTAAAGTTACACAATGAAAAAATATTGCGAAATGAGAGGATGACCATTAAAAAGACTAAATATTGGACAGTTGGAGACTTATCAAAACTAACGGGGCTTACGTTTCGAACTTTACGATATTATGATCAAATTAGTTTATTATCTCCATCTGAATATTCCGAATCTGGACATAGGTTATATGATGAGGAAGACATTTTAATTTTATTTCAAATTCTTACTCTGAAAGATTTGGGGTTATCACTCGAAGAGATTAAATCTACTTTGAAAGATGAAGATTACACACCTAAGAAAGTCATTAACCTTCATATAGAGCGGTTGAAAATTGCGATAAAAAATCAGGAAGGTCTTTTAAAAGAATTACAAAATTTATCTTCTCTTATGCAACTAGAACAACATATAACGTTTGATGATTTAGCCCAGGTCTTAATGATGAAAAAGAATGCAACCCCTACCCAGAGAAGAAGTAAAGCATTAACCTTTAAAGAAATCACATAGTATGATATTTGTTAGGAAGAAGGAGCCCATTTTTCAACATATGTATTATTACTTTGATATTTGCATGGCTTGAATCATAGGTTCAAAAAAGTAAGTAAAAAGCCCGATTACCCTCAAAAAACTGGTAAACGGACTTTTGTTTTATAAAGTGATGGAAAATCATTTCTAATTATGACGATGCGTGTTTTTTCGATTCTTTTGGAAAAATTGTGTAGGAAAAAGAAATTAATCCATCAATAACTAAAATAATTGTCCAAATCCTACTTAAGTTATTTGTTGCTGAATGATCAAAAGGGAACGCAGCGTTACTTGATGCAAACCATTGTTGAAAGAAGTCCCCTATAGAACTAATCGTGGAGAATTGGTTTGATAATCCAAGAAAAAGGGCTAAAAGAATATGCACACCTAAAAATATGAGAAGATGCATAAAAAAGTGTTTTCTTTCTACAGCAGCAAATTCCTTTCCATCCAACTCTTTTACTTGATCTTCTATATTAATTGTTTCGCCTCTCCAGTTTGCTACTTTTTTCTGTATAAATCGATCAAGCTTTCTGAAATCTGATTTCCCATAGGTAAATGCGTATACAATCACAATTAATATAACAACCTGGTAGCTTGTAAATTCACCAGTTCTCATATAATCCATAAAGCCCATTGTGGCAATCCATAGGTCGTTCACTATAAAAATGCCGAAGAAAAGAAAACTGAGCTTATTTAACTTGAACCAATATCTTAAAATGAGAAAAGATAGTATTGAAATCCAGAAAATAACTTCAGCAGCAATAAAAAACTCCCATTTATGGTCTAAAATAAAATCCATTTGGTAAACCCTCCTAATTTTCTGTTAGCATTTCTATCCATTTCATGTCAGCTTCAAGATGCAGTATCTTACCATCAATTAAATAATGAATGGCCTCATTTTCTTCAGAAAATACGTGACTATTTCTTAGTTGTTGTAATTGAAAGATGTTTTTAATGATGAGTTCCTTATGTTGTTTAATCATCTCGCCAAGATTTTTAAATGATAGTTGTTTTGCACAAAGTAATTTAAAGTAAAACTCATCTTGAAGGAGGGAGCTTTCAACCGGTAGCAATAGCCATTTTTGAAGCTCAGCTTTCCCCTTTGGTGTAATGCGATAAATTTTCAGTTCTGACTCTTTTTCTTGTGCTTCTTGTACAAATTCATCTCTAATTAATCGATCAATCGTTGTATATATTTGTCCAGCGTTTAAATCCCACTGTTTATAAACCATAGATTCGAAAGAGACTTTTAAATCATAACGATGGCGAGGAGACTGGGATAAAAGCGTCAATATGGCATGCTTTACTGACATATAAATTCCTCTTTCCTCTTTTTAATAATATGAATGGGTAGTTGTAAAAATTCTACCCATCTAATCTTGTTTAAGTGATTTTGATATCGTTATTTTATTGACTGTATATGAAGGTAATACTGAAGCTGCTATGCTGACAATTAAGCCACAAATGATAGAAATAAGTATTGTCTCTAATGGTACAATAAATTCTATCAGTATATCCTCTGAGGTTTTGGCGTTTAAATAGATTGTGGCAATTCCAAGAAATATGCCAATCAAAATACCGTTTAACCCAATAATAAGCCCTTCACTTATGATGGTTTTATAGATTTGCCATCTTGTAAAAGCAATAGCTCTCATCACGCCAATTTCCCTAACTCGGTCCATTACATTCATTGTTAATGTGTTTAATATACCAATTCCCGTTATGATGATAGCAATCATTAATAATCCACTGAAGAGTGATTTTACGCCTGGAAGGGCACGCTCTTGTTTAGATATTTCTTCATTTAAAGTCTGTACAGAGCTTAAATCAAAAGGAAAAGTGTTAAGAAGTTCATTTTTTACAGAGCTTTCATCTGTATGTTCATCTAAGACTATTAATCCCTTAGAAGGAGAAACATTTGGATGCAGTTGGTTGATATTCTCTTCTGAAATAAACGCAGTATAGCCACCATATTGTGTTGTATTAACTTTCCCAACAACTCTTAAGCTGTTTTCTTTTCCATTTTGATAAATAGTCATAGTATCGCCTATTTTTCCGCCCCACTCACGAAACGCATATTCTCCTAGTAAAATGGTATCTTTTTCTTCAAGTGCATCCAATATTTGCTTTTGCTCAGATTCATGAGCGTAAAATAAAGGATTATTACTATACCAATCATTCTTCACTTCTATCATTGTAAATTGGCGATTCTCATCGCCTATGGTCCAAGTGGCTGGGCTTTCGCTATAAGCCATAACATCTTTTACACCATCCATCTGACTAATCTGTTCTAGTTTTTCATTAGAGATCGGAGTCTCGCTGCTAAACTGAATATTACCACCAAAGGAACGGATGACATCTCGGCTTATGTTTTGTTCTAAAGAAGTAAAGATAGATGAAACGAGTAAGCCAAGACAAATAGCAATTGCAAGAATTAATGACATATTTGAAGAACGATTTAATGTAAGCAATGTGCTCTTTCCGGCAATACTTCCCTCGTATCCCAAAAATGAAGTTTTAGAAAAGAGAATCGTCAAAGCCTTCATCATTATAGGATATAGAAGTATAACAGCTACTAAAAGAAAAACGATGGATATGGCATGAGGAATAAACACACCTAATAATACAATACACCCAATGATCGTTCGCTTTTTTTGACCGCTGACCTTTTCAGTAGGTATGGACTTTAAACTACTAATTACATCTACTTTGCTAGCATAAGTAACTGGAATTAAAGATGCGAGCATAGGTATGATAATACCTAATAAAATGGAAAGGGGAAGTGCATACATGAATTGCATTTTGACTTCAATGTTTGTTTGGAAAGAACCGAATAACCCATCTTGGAGCAAGTTTGCTAGCATAAACCCTGCTGGAATGCCAAGAATAAGTCCAATAATTACGAGATATAAGACTTCCATAAGAAATAGGATTTTGACTTGATTAGGTGTATAGCCGACAGTCTTCATGATGGCTATTTCATTCTTTCGTTCCGATACACTAACATAAAGGGTGTTGTATAAAATGAAAGCCCCAATAAGCATGGCGAGTCCACCAATGGCATAAAGCATGAAATACAACTCTTCTAATTGATTGGTTTGTCTTTCATCTAAAACGACCTTTTGAAATATGAGTTCTTCATTTTGTAAGCTGTCCTTTATTGCTGTTATACTGCTTATTTGTTCCACATTCTCTTTAAACTTTATTCTTATTTCACCAATTTGGTTTGGTGCATTATACAATTCTTGAATATTATCTAAAGTTGTAAGAGCTCGCCAATTCTTATTACTTGCCTCATTCCAGCTTGCTGGACCTTCCAACAAAGCTGTATCAGCTACAATTGCTGATATGGCTACATCTTTATTACCTTTAGGAAGTTGTATATTCAATATTTCTCCTGCGCGTAGATTCCACAATTCGGCGGTAGTCTCTGATATAATAATGCCCTTTTGATCGAGGTTACCAGCAATGACATCTAATGATAATAACTCGTTATCAAAGGAAGAAAGCCCGGTTAATCTCAGATTGCTTTCAGCGGAATGATGTGCACTATCTAAATTAATTTTTGTTTGTCTATGGACTAGCCCTGTTATGCTACTAATATCTGAGTTTGTTTCAACTTCATCCAATATTTCTTCTGAAAAAGTATTGGATGTTGAATGGATAGTATAATCAGCGTTCCCTGTGAACTCCTTTAGTTGCTCCGTTGTAAGATATTTTGCCGTTTCGACAGTGCTGATAACTGCGAACATCGTGGTAATCCCAATGAGAATGGCCAATAAAGTAAAGAAGGAACGTGATTTTTTACGAATTAAGTTTCGTAATGATGCTAGCCATAGCATTTTGATCCCCGCCTTCTGCTTGCTTAATATCCGATTCAATCATTCCGTCTTTTAACAAAATAATACGATTCGCAAAGCTTGCTGCATACATATCATGAGTAACCATGATAATCGTGAGTTTCTGGTCTTGGTGAAGAGAAGAGAGTAGTCTTAATATTTCTGTTCCCATTTTTCTGTCAAGATTGCCAGTCGGTTCGTCTGCGAGTACTAATTTTGGTTCCATTGATAATGCTCTTGCTATGGAAACACGTTGTTGTTGACCACCACTTAATTGCGAAGGATAATTTTTTTCTTTGCCTTCCAGTTTTGTGGATTGGATGAGATTAGTAACAGTTGTTTGAATACTTGCTTTTGGCAAACGATCGGCGTGCATAGGAAAAGCAATATTTTCTTCAACTGTCATGTTAGGTAGAAGCTGATAATTCTGAAATACAAATCCAATATTCTTTCTGCGGAAAAGTGTTCTTTCCTTTTCTGACATGTCTTGAAGTTTTGCATGATTAACTTGGATGTTTCCAATATCCGCTTGGTCAAGGCCACCAAGAAGGTTCAATAGCGTACTTTTTCCTGAACCTGAGGGTCCCATAATTGCAATAAATTCCCCTTCATTTATTGTTAAATCAATGCCCTTTAATACTTCGTATGATTCCTTTCCAATTTCATAAGTTTTCTTTATACCTTCTATTTGAATCATATAAAGCCTCCTATTCAGTATATACTCAGTATATATATTGTATACTCAGTATATACCACTAATATATACTGAGTATACACTAAATGCCAATTTTTAATAAAAATAGTTCAATCTCCCTGTTAAAACATTTCACTAAAAGAATGAATCATACTTATAAAAGAAGGGGGAGACAGGCTGTGATGTACAAAGCGACAATATATAACTAGAAAGAGTGTAAGTATTTAAAAATAATGAATCGGTATGATAGTTTCTTAAACAAACATCCTTTGAAATGATGGTATGAATTAATTTAGGGTCAGTATAAAAACCAACACCTAAATGTTTTAGTATGGATTCCTTTTGTGTCCAGCAGTGGATGAAAGCTCGTTCGCCATCTGATTCTATTTTCTTCAACTGGTCCAATTCTGTATTGGTCATGAATAGCTTAGCAGTATCATTCATATCTAGTTGGTAAGGTTTGAGTTCCTCGATATCAATTCCAACTGAATGGCTTAAACTAATTGCAATACTGGCCCAATTATTTGAGTGGCTTATATTAAAAGTATAAGGATGTTTATGCTTGTTAGATATGTACGGTTTGCCGTATTTAGAGTATTGGATATGGATTGAAGCAGGAGGAGTATGCAAATAATACCCGAGCAGATTTCTAAGTGCATATCTACAGGTTAAATAGCGATGCCTTTCCGTCTTATGTATAAATTGATTGGCTTTAGTGATTTCGACTGCTGAAAGTATACTGTATTGTTCCGTGTATGTTTTACTCAGGTCAATTAACCATATGGCACATTCCCCGTCGATGATGTGATGCATCTTCTCTTTAAAAACAACCATTTTCCCACCTTCTCGTTTTTTTATTTTACATTCTCATACTAATAACTTACTAAAATATGGCTATAACGCAATAGAATCAATTTAATTTTGCGTAAAATACGGATTTTTGAAACCCTTTAGACTATTAAACTTTAGGAGAAATAGTACAAGAAAAGGAGCCGTGATATGGGAAATGAGATGCATATATTTATAAAAATGTTAGTAGTTTTTATCCTAATATTGATTGCCTCCAGAAGTGTTGGAAGGCTATGCACTTATGTCGGACAACCACGTGTATTAGGGGAAATGTTAGCAGGGGTAATATTAGGACCAACATTATTTGGAGCAGTATTTCCGGGCCTGTATGCAAATTTGTTTGATGCTGATATTAAAAATATCCTGTACATGTTTAGTCATTTAGGACTGGCACTTTATATGTTTCTAGTTGGAATAGAGGTTAATTTTAAAAAGTATGATAAAAAGTTTTATCGAAACTCAGCAAAATTATCGCTATCAGGTTTTTTGGTACCCTTTGTAGCAGGAATCGCTTTGGCTTTTATTTTGAAGGATGCTTTCTTTCAAGGAGATAATTTCCTCCATTTTGCATTGTTTATTGCCATTGCAGTTTCCATGACAGCTTTTCCTATGTTGGCACGTATTCTCCAAGAAAAAAACATGATGAAGACAAAAATAGGTGGGATTACACTTTTATCTGCGAGTGTGATAGATGTCTTAGGTTGGTTGTCGCTAGCTGCAGTTATTGCTTTAGTAGAGACAAATTCCCTCAAAGGTGGAGGAGTGACATTTCTCGGAACTATAATCTTTGTCATTGTTTTATTTAAAGTATGTAAACCATTACTAGAGAGAATATTTGTAAGCGTAGTAGAAACAGGAAAGATGCATCAGGGGCTTTTAGCGCTGATACTTGTCCTCGTTTTAAGTGCAGCAGCATTTACTGATTATATAGGGGTGTATTCAGTATTTGGTGGTTTTATGATGGGGCTCATTATGCCTAAGAATAAAGTGTTTGAACAGCAGGTTCGCTCAAAATTAGAAGACATTGTAGTGGTCTTCCTTGTCCCCATTTTCTTTACGTACTCTGGGATCAACACGCAATTTACTACACTGAACGTCTCGCTGCTCATCATGTTTTTAATCATTCTTATTTTTTCATCTATCAGTAAATATGCTAGCTGTTTGATTACTATGAGGGCAGCTGGATTTGGATGGAGGGAGTCATCAGGGGTAGGTTCATTAATGAATGCCAGAGGATTAATGGAATTAATCGTACTTAATGTTGGCTTAACATATAACATTATTTCTCAAGACTTATTTAGTTTAATGGTTTGGATGGCAATTATCACGACTGCGATGGCGTTACCTGCTTATCATTTTTCGGAAAAATTCAAATTCAAGAAGGCGCTACCTTCAAATACTATCACAATAAAATAAAAGGAGAGATTTATATATGGAAGTAAAAATGGACAATCATATCTATGATGTATTAATTATTGGTGGAGGACCTGGTGGAATACAAACGGCACTTACTTATTCAGAGATATGCAGAGAAAATGGGACAGAACCTAATATGGTCGTTCTAGAGGCTTTTAACAGAGCTGGATATAGCTTCACAAAATATCCCGTCCACGAAAAACTTATTAGTAATAATAAATTGTATACTGGTAAACCATTTAAAAGCCGATATGCAGAAAGGTTCGATTGGAATAGCTTAATTACAAAAGAGAAGAATATATTAATGAGAAATTATAGCCAGGATTTTTATCCAAATAGGAAAGCAATTGTTGATATGTTAAATGACCTTATTGACGAATGTAATATCCCGATTAGTTATGATACTCAGTGGATTCAAACGAATAAAACAGAACAAGGGTTATTTGAGGTCATTACTACTAAAGGAACTTTTACAAGCAAAGCAGTTGTTGTAGCAACAGGTCTAAAACCTGTTATCCCAAAAATAGAGGGCATAGAGCATATAACTATGTATGAAAATATGAAAACAAAAGAATCATACAGAGACAAGCGTGTTCTTATCTTAGGGAAAGGCAATAGTGGACTTGAATGTGCGCAGGAGATATTAAATGAAGCGAATGTGATTATGGTAGCAAGCCCTTCCTCAGCAAAAATGGCTTACAAAACCCACTATGTTGGAAATATCCGAGCGGTTAATTCGATTTTTGCAGAAAACTATCAACTTAAACATCAAGCAGCACTACTTGATTGCCATATAAAGAGTATAGAGAAAGTAGCAACAGGATTTAATGTAACCGTTGAATATATTCATGCAGAAGGTGAAGTTGAAACACTTTTTTTCAATGAAGTAATTGCAGCAACAGGCTTTAAGTCAAATATAGATCAACTGATAAAGGATTTTAACATCCAGTTGATGCATAAAAAATTCCCATCGATCAATGGGGTATTTGAATCGACAGAAGTATCTAATTTGTATTTTGCGGGGGCACAAACACATGGTCTGGATTATAGAGGATATTCTACAAGTGGATTTATTCACGGGTTCCGTTATAACTCTCGAATCCTTGCAAACCATCTAGCTGAAAAATTTAATATCAGTAAAATGGAAAAGTCATTAGTACAAGATCCATCCAAGAGGATATTAGATGAGTTGAATGAATCGCCAGAATTATGGCTTCAGCCTGGATATGTGGGCTATCAATTAAAATTTGATGGGCAGCATTGGTATGAGAATGGTCATCGGACAATCAATGAATTTAAAGATTCAACATTGAACACTAATGAATTAACCTTCTTTATTTCGCTGGAATATGGGGACATTAGGAAATTTGAAGAAACATTTAGTATTCCAAGAGTACCAGGGGATGCTACACAAAGTGTGCATATTCATCCAGTTATTAGAGTGAAACAAGGTGACGAAATAATTAAATATGACTTGGAAGAACATTTGGAATCAAAATTTGATGCTGATCTTTATGTTCCAGTAATAAAAGAGATAGTGACAAATGCAGTGGAAAAAGAGTCGTCATTATCCTACTAGACTATTGATTTTTTTTACAAGTTTAAAAATCTATTTTTGCAGTAATTAGGGAGGATAAAAATTGAAACAAAAAGCAGTTGTAACCGGAATGGGCGTTGTAACTCCTATTGGAATTGGGGTAGAGCAATTTTGGGCAAATTTAATTCGTGGTAAAAGTGGGGTAGAGCCCATTTCTAATTTTGATACCGAGCATTTTACTACTAAGTTTGCAGCACAAATCAAAGATTACCAAGCCGAAGACTATTTTAATAGTAAGGAAATTAAACGTATGGATGCATATACTCAATATGCATTAATTGCGACAAAAGAGGCACTCAAACAATCGCGTTTGCCCTTACAAAATATTGACCCCTATCGGATAGGTGTAATCGTTGGTTCGGGTTCTGGTGGGCTCAAGACAGTATTAGAAAATGATAAAAGGCTGATTGAACGAGGGGCTAAAAGGGTCAGCCCCTATCTTGTTTCATCTATGGTAGTAGATGCAGCCTCTAGTGAAATCACTTTATTAACTGGGGCTAAAGGGAAGAGTGGAGCCTTTGTTACTGCTTGTGCCACGGGTACAAATTGTATAGGTGAAGGTTTAAGAGCAATCCAGTGGGGTGAAGCGGATGTAATGATTGTTGGCGGAGCAGAAGGAGATTTGACCCCATTAGATCTTGCGGGATTTTCTAATATTAAAGCGTTATCAACTAGAAATGACGACCCACAAGGTGCAAGTAGACCATTTGATAAAGATAGGGATGGATTTGTACTAGGAAGTGGTGGGGGAGTTCTTATTCTTGAGTCTGAAGATTTTGCAAGAAACAGAGGGGCTACTATTCTTGCTGAAATCGCTGGATATGGCTCTACTTCAGATGCCTATCATCAGACTGCTCCTGACCCAAATGCTGAGGGAATGATGATGTCAATGAAGAAAGCTATTGAGGATGCTGGCGTAGAACTCTCTGAAATTGATTATATCAATGCTCATGGTACGAGTACAAAATACAATGATTATTATGAAACCATGGCCATTAAAAAACTGTGGGGAGAAGCAGCAACAAATATTCCTATAAGTGCAACAAAATCAATGACAGGCCATTTATTGGGGGGAGCAGGAGCGGTTGAACTAGTAGCAAGTATCTGCTCTATAAGGGAAAATCTTATACATCCTACAATCAATTGTGATCATATTGATCCTGAATTAAATCTTAACTTTGTCCCACATGAGGCATTAGCGAAACAGGTAAAAGTGGCTTTGAGTAACTCATTTGGGTTTGGTGGTCATAACGCAAGTTTAGTAGCGAAAGAATGGAATGAGTAAAGGGAGGGTGGATTATGGATATAACGAAGATGATTTCATCATCAGCTGAAATAAATTTTCCAAACAGTGAGAAAAGTATTCATGAATTAATTGAAATGCAAGCGATTCAAACACCTAACCTTCCTGCAATTATTTTTGAAAACAAAGCTATGTCATATGCTGATTTAAATCAAAAAGCAAATCAGTTGGCAAATTATCTACTCAGTGAAGGTCTTCAGCCTGAAGAACCTGTGCTTGTATGTTTAGATCGTTCCTTTAATATGGTGATTACGCTTTTAGGTATTTTAAAAGCAGGAGGCGCTTATGTGCCGTTAGATTCAGATTACCCATCAGATAGGCTCTCATATATGGTGGAGGATATTCATTCTCCATTTTTAATTACCTCAAAAGAAAAAGAAAACTTATTTATAGCAATGAATAAATTAATAAATAAAAAAATTCTAGTAGATGAGGAGAAATGGAAAGTTCACTCTGGAGAATCCCCTTTGGTACAAGGAGATAATAATCGTTTAATGTATATTATTTACACTTCGGGCTCAACAGGAGAACCTAAAGGAGTGGCAAATACACATCAAGCATTAAACAACCGCTTACAGTGGATGCAGAATGAACATGTCTTAGGAACTGCCGATAGAGTACTCCAGAAAACCCCGTACAGTTTTGATGTTTCAGTATGGGAAATCTTTTTGCCATTAATGACCGGTGCTGCTATCGTACTGGCTAAGCCAGGAGGACATAAAGATCCCACTTACTTGTTGAATTTAATTAAAGAACAGAACGTAACAACCATACATTTTGTCCCGTCCATGTTATCTGTCTTTCTTGAAGTAATTCCAGCTAAACAGATAACATCATTGAAAAGGGTGATTTGCAGTGGTGAAGCCCTAACAAAGAAAATTGAATTAGATTTTTTTTCTAAATATGAAAATACCAATTTATATAACTACTATGGTCCAACAGAAGCAGCAATAGATGTTTCATTTTGGAAATGTACGGGTGATGAAAGTGAAAGAGTTGTACCTATTGGTTATCCGATAAGTAATACTCAACTATATATTTTAGACGAAAACCTCGCACCAGTTGTTCCTGGAGAGACTGGGGAATTATATATCGGAGGGATTGGCCTAGCAAGAGGTTACTACAATCGAGAGGAATTAACTAGACATTCCTTTATACATCATCCAAATAAAGAGAGGGGCCGTTTATATAAAACAGGGGACTGGTGTAAGGAAAGGTCAGACGGAGCAATAGAATATATAGGGAGAAAAGATTTTCAAGTAAAGGTTCGTGGTTTTCGAGTTGAACTCGGAGAAATTGAAGCTTCTCTAGAAAAAAGAAAAGAAATAAAAAGGTGCATAGCAACACCGTGGGACCAATCTGGAGAAATGAGTATAGTAGCATATGTGCAATTTAGTGAAGGTTTTGTGCTCGAGGAGTCTGAATTGAGAGATGATCTTAATACTAAGTTGCCTGAACATATGATTCCTTCCGTATTTATAGAAGTGGAATCTATTCCATTATCATTAAATGGAAAAGTGGATAGGAAGAAGCTACCAACGCCTTATAGAAGCAATATAGAAAGTGTCCCTACCAATGTAACAGAGCAAAAGGTGGCTGCGATTTGGAAACAACTTCTAAGCTTAGAGGTTGTTGATATGGATACGCCTTTTATCAAATTAGGTGGTAACTCTCTTTTCGTAGCAAGGTTAGTAGGAAGAATTAATGGAACATTTAACCTTTTCCTTACTTTAAAAGATGTTTTTGAAGCAAAGACGATAAGACAATTATCTATTCTCATAAATGAAAAGTATCAGGATGGTAAAAATGAGGAGTTGGCATGCAAAGAAATACAGAACGGCGAACCATCTTGCCTATCAGATGCACAAAAACGTTTATGGTTTTTAAATAAATTGGAAGGTGACAGTCCTTTATATAATTTACCTCATTATATAGAAATCAATGGACTCTTGGATACTGTTGGTTTAAAGGCGAGTCTTCATCAAACATGTATAGAAAATGATATTTTTTCCTACCGGTTTGGTGACAAGGATGGAGAACCTTACCAATATAAAGATGTCATTGAAGGTATAACTGTATCGGAAGTTGATCTGTCAGACTACCCATTAGAATTGGCAAGAGAACAGGCAGTTAATTTTATGAAGATCGATGCAAAAATTCCTTTCTATATACAAAAAGAAAGGGTTTTTCGATTCAAGCTTTATAAATTAGCAAAAAATACGCATATTTTTTATTTTAATTTTCATCATATCATTTCAGATGGTTGGTCTGATCATGTTTTTATTCAAGCGCTCTTTAGACATTATCAATCATTTATGCAAGAAAAAGAATTGAAAGAAAAAACGAAGGTAACATACCAAGATTATATTTCAATGCAATCTGCCCATTGGAATCAGCCATATATGGATGAGCAACTTGCCTTTTGGAAAAAGGAACTAGAAAAAGAGCAACCGATAGTAAACTTATCAGCTGGTAAGCAAAAGCAATCCAATTCAATGCAAGGAGAAGAAATTACCTTTTCATTACCAGAAGGAATAATAAAGGAGCTAAAAAACTATTGCAAGCATAAGGATGTAACGGTGTACACTGTATTTTTGGCTATTTATATTATATTTCTACATAGACTTTCAGGTGAACATGATATTTCTGTAGGGTCCCCTGTGGCCGGAAGAAAGCAAGCAAATTTTGAAGACATTATTGGCTTATTTGTTAATACGGTTGTGATACGAAATGAAATAGATAATGATAACAGCTTTGAACAATTCTTAAAGCAGATAAAAAATAAAGCGATGAATGTGTTTTCAAATGATGATGTTCCTTTTGAAAAGGTTGTTGAAGAGGTTAGGCCTAATAGGAAGTTGTTTGGAAGTCCTTTCTTTCAATATATGTTTGCTTTTGAAGAAATGCCAAATACAGATGTTACAGTTGAAGATTTAAACCTCAGCCCCATTAAATCTGTTTTTAATGGTTTATCGAAATTCGATTTAACATTATTTATTAAAAAAGAAGGGGCAGAATATCTAGGCAAGTGGGAATATAGAAGTGATTTATTTAGTGAAAAGATTATGAAGCAATATAACAATATCTTTCTTCAAATCCTTCAATCGGTGATGGAAAACACGCAAATCAAAATTAAAGATATTTCTATCATCAAGGAAGAGAGTAAAAGGGAGTTAATAGTAGATTTAAATAATACGAAGGTGGATTTTCTTAACTGTTGCCTACATGAGCTTTTTGAAGAACAGGTCAAAAAAACGCCTTCTGCTACTGCAGCAATCTTTGAAAATGAGATTTTAACTTATGAAGAACTAGATAAGCGCGCCAATCAATTAGCACATGTTCTGATAAAAAGAGGTGTGAAACCTGATCAACCGGTAGGGTTAAGGATGGATAGGTCCTTGGGGCTTGTGGTTGCTATGCTTGGTATCTTAAAGGCAGGAGGCGCCTATTTGCCAATCGATAAGGAAGCACCTGTACAACGTGTGTATAGTTTATTGAAAAGTGCTAAATCAATTGTTTGTATCACAGATGAAAAGGGATTAGCAGCTACAAATACTACATTTATAGAATATGAATTAATAGATTCTTTCAGTACCTACAAGAGTGAAAAGCCAACGGTGAAAATATCTCCAGATCATTTGGTATCTGTATATTATACTTCGGGATCCACTGGCGCCCCCAAAGGAGTGAGTAGTACACATAGGGGTTGGGTTAATCGTATGTGTTGGATGCAAAATAAACATAAACTACAAGAAAATGAAGTAGCCTTGCAGAAGACAACTTTAACTTTCGATGATTCAGCAGTAGAATTTTTCTGGCCATTGATGATAGGAGGAACAGTCGCATTCATTCCTCCAGGTGCACATCGTGAACCGACAAGTATTATCGAATATGCAATACGATACAAGGTGGCTCTGCTACAATTTGTGCCAAGCATGCTCAAGATGGTTATTGAAGAAATCACACCTTTGCAGAAAGAGAAATTATCTAATTTAAGGGTTGTTGTATCTAGTGGTGAGGCATTAAAGGCTTCATTGGTCAAAAAATTCTACGAAAAAATGCCTGGTAAATTATTTAATACCTGGGGAGCAACAGAGGTATCTATTGATTCAACGTGCTATGATTGCACGCCTGATGACGAATTTGAAACAGATATTGTATCAGTTGGACGCCCTATTGATAATAATCGGGTATACGTGCTTGATCATCATTTAAATCCACTTCCATATGGGGTTCCAGGAGATCTTTATATAGCTGGCATTGGTCTTGCCAGAGACTATTTGTATGACCCTAAAAAAACAAATGAGTCCTTTGTTGCTGATCCTTTTTTTGAAGGGGAGAAGATGTATAGAACAGGGGACAGAGGATATTTAAATGAACATGGCGAGATTATGTTCCTCGGAAGAGATGATAATCAAATTAAAATTCGAGGAATGAGAGTAGAACTTGGAGAGATAGAAAGTAGGATTGCAGCTTTAGATTTTATAAAAGAAGCCATTGTCACTGCAAATGGACAGCAATTAAGTTGTTATTACATTTTAAATGTAGGTGAAGATAAGCAGGCTGTTGATATAAGAGAACATCTAACAGAACACTTACCTTCTTATATGATACCTGCCTATTATATGAAGTTAGAGAGTTTTCCGCTGAATGCAAATGGAAAAGTAGACAGAAAAGTTCTTCCTCAACCCAATGCGGAACATCTTATGATTAATCAGGATTACGCAATCCCTGAAAGTGAGATAGAGAAAAAAGTAGCAGATATTTGGAGTGAAAGATTAGGCATTGATTCTGTTGGACTGAATGATCATTTTTTTGAATTAGGCGGCCATTCCTTATTAGGCGTACAGATTATCTCGCAAATAAACAAAGCCTTTCAAATCTCTTTAACCGTACGATCATTATTTGAAAATCCTACAGTTAATCAATTATCCAATTTGATTCAAGCTTCTACTTCTATTTCAGAATTGTCACCGATTGTTAAGGTAGCAGATAGACAAGATTGGCATCCTTTGACTGATGCACAGCAAAGAATTTGGTTTTTAGAAAAATTAAATACAGATAATACGAGTTATAACCTTCCGCTTATCTTAAAATCAACTGGCAGGTTTGATATAAATCGTTTAAATGATGCAATAAACAAACTTATTATTCGGCATGAATCATTGAGGACTCAATTTTTAGAAATCGATGGTTTTCCTTTTCAGAAGGTCATTCCTGGATATGAACAGTGTGTGAAGGTTATAGAGGCAAGTGAGGCTACTTTACAAGAGTGCATTAATCTTGAGATGAAAATGAAATTTAACCTAGAAGACCCGCCGTTAATTAGAGGAAGTGTTTTGCGATGTGAGGAACGAGATATCTTCGTACTAATACTTCACCATATTATTTGTGACGGTTGGTCTATAAATGTACTAAAAAATGAGCTTATTCAAGTTTATATGGGGAATGAGGATTGTTTTGCAGAAGAGCCAATTCAGTATTTAGATTATACTTATTGGTTGTCTAATAAGCAGAGTAAAATCCAACATCAACTAGAATATTGGAAAAAGATATTTAATGAAGATATTCCAATTATTCAGCTTCCAATGGATTATTTAGAAAATAACACAAGATATAATCATACGATTCACAAAAAAATTGATTTGAATAAAGCCAATGAAATTAGGGCTTTTGTTAGAAGCAATAAAGTAACCCCATTTATGTTTTTCTTGAGTGCATTTTATGTTCTTTTATCCCGCTTAAGTGGGCAAAATGAAATTACTCTAGGTACACCGATTATTAATAGAAGTAATACCGAATTAGAAAAGGCAGTAGGGTTATATTTAAATACGCTACCACTTAAAGCGGATATCAATGAGCATTTGAGTTTTACCGAGTTTTTAATGAAGACAAAAGCAATTGTCTTGGGCGCATTCGAAAATCAAGATATTCCTTTTGAACAAATTGTTGAGGCTGTTCAACCTGAAAGAAATATAGACCGGAATCCGTTATTTGACATATTAATAAATTATCGGAAGTTTGAAGAGCAAAAAACGTTCAGCGTTCATGGTGAGGAAATAGCTGAACTAGAAGTAGCGGATATAACGTCTAAATTCCTGATGACTTTATATATTGAAGAGACAGCAGATCAATTTAAATTCAGTATAGCTTATCAAAATCATTTATTTTCAGTGGAGCGAATGGAAGACTTTTTTGAACAATACTTGAGTCTATTAAATACTTTTATCGCTAACAAAGAACAATCGATCCTACAACCGAGTTTAATGACGGGAAAATCAAAAAAAATATTACCTAACCCAGAGAAACCACTGTACAAAAAAAGCTATCCTTCTGTTACCGAACAGGTTGAATATTGGGCAAAGAACACGCCCGAGAAAATCGCCGTGGAAGAAGGTAATAAATTTTACTCGTATACGCAATTATCTAATTATTCTAATAAAGTGAGCATTGGTTTACGAAGATGTGGCATTAAACCAGGGGATGTTATTGCTATTCAAGGCAAAAGAAGTTATTCGATGATAGGCACAATCGTAGGTGTATTAAAGGCAGGCGGAACGTTTTTAAATATTGATAATGACCTACCTGCACAACGGGTTACTCAAATGATTGAGCAGTCGAAAGCTAAGGCTATTATTCTTACTGACAATTTAGGCATTCATCAGAGCGTTTTTTCAATTAGTACTCTCGCTACATACCATGTAGATGAGTTTGTTAATAGGTTGGAGAATTCAAGAAGTATGAAACCTATCAATCATGACAATGCTTATATATTCTTTACTTCAGGTACTACAGGTCAACCGAAAGGAATATTAGGATCTCATAATAGCCTTTCACATTTTCTCAATTGGCAAAGAAACCATTTTAGTGTCAGTAATGAAGATAGAAGTGCCCAGCTGACTCATACAACGTTTGATGTATACTTACGTGATATATTTTTACCGTTAACAAGTGGATCTACAGTTTGTGTACCTGTAGAGGATGAGGAGGAAGATATTTTTCATTGGCTCAATGAGAAAAAAATCACGCTCCTTCACGCTGTCCCGTCTATTACCATGCACTGGTTTAGAAGCGGTTTGAAGATAAAATTGCCTTCATTAAGGCACATATTTTTTGCCGGTGAACCGTTACCTGATTATTTGGTAGAGAAGTGGAGAGAGGTAACATGTGCCCAGGTCAATAATTTTTACGGTCAAACGGAAACAACTTTAGCCAAGAGCAGTTGTCCCATCGATTCAGCATTACAAAGTAATACAGTAATGCCTATTGGTAGCCCTATTTCTGATGCTCAACTTCTTATTGTGAATAAAAGTGGTGATCAATGTGGAGTTGGTGAAATGGGTGAAATTACAATAAGAACACCTTATATGTCTAAGGGCTATATTAATTCCCGAGACAAGATATTTGAACAACATAAATGGTCAGGTTCTTCAGATGATGTGTTATATAGGACAGGTGATTTGGGGAGATATCGTCCAGATGGATTAATTGAGATTTTGGGTAGGAAAGATCATCAAATAAAAATAAGAGGTGTAAGAGTAGATAAAAATGAAGTAGCAGCGGCTATTGTTAATGAAACTCAAATTACTGATTGTGCAGTAATAGATGTAAATACAGATGACGATGTTCACTTAATTGCTTTTGTCGTAGTAAACAAGGAAATGTTTAATCCGAATGAACTACGGATTCGGTTGAGAGAAGTACTGACATTGTCGATGATACCTAACAAATTTATATCCATACCAGAAATTCCTGTTACGAAAAATGGAAAAGTAGATGTATTGAAGTTAATGGCTTGGTCTAGTCAACAGGAACACATGGGCTCTTATTCTTTTCAAACAAAAATGGAAAAGGATATGAAAAGAATATGGGATCATCTTCTACCAGGAAAAGAGATACGTCCTGATGACAATTTCTTTGAATTGGGTGGCTATTCTTTGCTAATTGTACGTATGATTGCCGCTGTAAAAGATGAAATCGGCAAGGATTTATCCTTAATTGATATTTTTAAATACCCTACGATACGAAGCTTAACGGCCTATCTTTCTCTAAAAGCAGGTCAAAGTGATAATAAGACCGTAGCTGTGAGAAAAGTTGAGCGAATAAAAAGAACAGTTACTTATACTGGAAAGGAGTGAAAAAATGGACGAGTCATTAGAAGAAAATGTGTATCTTCTCCCGGCTTCTTTTGGACAAAAGAGAATATGGTATTTTGAAAAGTTATTTCAAAAGAGTCCAACTTATAATATTCCTTTTATCTTTAAGCTTAGTGGTAGATTAAATGAAAACATACTAGAACTTTCAATTATGAAAATGATTGAAAGGCATGAAATATTTCGAACGACATTTCTTGAAGTGGATGGAGAGCCAGTACAAAAAGTTTCTGTCTCTTCTCCAACTTTTAAATTGATAATGAAAAATAAGCAAGAAATTGAAGAAGAAGTTAAGTTAGAAGAGTATATACAGAGCTTTGCAAAAAAAGCATTTGATATCGAAAAGGGTCCTCTCATTAATTTTGAATTAATTAAAATCGATGAGCATTTTCATTACTTTCTTTTTAATGTACACCATATTATTTATGATGCGTGGTCCTTAGATATATTCAAAAAAGAACTTTTAAATATATATACACACTTAGAAAAAGGGGATGAGCTTCAAATTAGCGATCCTGAATATCACTATGCGGATTTTGCTAATTGGGAAAGTGAGTCACTTCTTGATGGGAAACTAGAACAGAGTATTGGCTTCTGGAAGGAATACTTGAAAGATGCTTCTCCCTTTTTACAATTACAAGCTGATTTCCCAAGACCAAGAGAACAAACCTACAGCGGCAACAATATTAGGCTATCTTTTCCTAACGAGTTGGTAGGAAAGGTAAGGGAGTATACTCAAAAGAGTGGATCCACAATGAACGCCTTTTTTATGGCAGCCTATTTTATTTTACTTTATAGATATACCGGTCAAAAAGATATTGTCATAGGTAGTCCAATATCTAATAGAAAAGCAGCATTTACCGAAGATATGATTGGATTTATTGTTAATACACTTCCTATTCGTATGTCTTTAAAACCCTATAGTAAATTTTCATCCGTATTGAAAAAGACAATCAAATCTTTTCTAAATGTATACGAAAACAGTACGGTTCCATTTGAGAGAATTGTCCAAGAGGTTAATCCCAAAAGGGAAAACTCTTATCATCCGATATTTCAGGTTCTATTTACTTACCATGAGCAAGGAACAGAAGATGAACAATGTTTAAAGGTCGAGTATGAAAAAATTAATACAGGTACATCAAAGTTTGATAAGGTCCTGTATATAAATGCTGAAGGAAATCAAGCATATGCAGAAATTGAGTACAACCCTGATATTTTAAGCAAGCAATCAATGGAAAGGTTCATTAATCATTATATTCAATTAGTTCAAGATATTATGGCGGATCCTAATAAGCCAATATCTAAATTGAGCTTTATGAGTAAGCATGAAATTGCCGAATTAACAAGCTTTAATATGAAGGGAAGGCCGCCATCTTATATCCATGATAGGATTGCCTATCACTCTCTTTATAAGCCAAATGCCTGCGCTGTCAAAACAGATTCAGGCAGTTATACTTTTGCAGAATTGGAGAGAAAGAGTAATCAGATTGCAGCCATAATAAGAAGAAACGGTAGTAAACAAGGGAGCATAATAGGTCTTTCGATGAGTCGGACTTTAGAGCAAATAGCGGCAATATTGGGAATTATCAAAAGTGGGTGTGCGTATTTACCAATTGATCCAGCGCTTCCTGTAAACAGGATGAATTATATGCTTAGTGATGCAAATGCCCCGCTTTTGTTGACTGATAAAGTAGTGAATCAACATGGGGTCCCTTATCAGATTATAAACATAAAAGAGGCAATGCAATCAGAGCTGGATAAACCACTCCTGTGTTTAAAGGAATTGCCTCCAGATGAGATGCTAGCATATGTAATATATACATCGGGTTCATCCGGCAAACCAAAAGGAGTTAAAGTTACACATGCATCATTGCTCAATCATATTGATGATTACTTAGAAGTGTTTCCTTATCAAGAAAGTGAAAGGGTCTTACAAAACATAAATTTTACTTTTGATGCGTCAATAACCGAAATATTTGGTTCGCTGATAGGAGGAGGTACATTGGTTCTCACGAAACAAGAGAATCAATTTGATATCGCTTATTTAGCGAATTTAATGTATCAAGAAAGAGTCACGAGAGCACAGCTGTTTCATAGTTTAATAGATAAATTGAATGATCAATCTCTATTTAATAATAATGACTCGCTTCGACTGGTTTTCACAGGAGGTGAAGCACTCAATAGGAGAATAGTAGAAAAATTCTATGGGTCGATTAATATCGATGCAACACTAGTCAACTTATATGGGCCAACAGAAGCGACTGTTGCGGCAAGTTATCATATATGTAGTAAAACATACCCTAACGTAACGATGCCAATAGGGAAAAACTTTGGAGGTTACCAACTAATAGTATTAGATGAGAATCTTCAACTCGTTCCTAAAGGCGTTGAAGGAGAATTGTTTATTGGTGGTCCAAGTGTATCACAGGGGTATATTAACAATGAAGAGTTAACAAAAAACACATTTATTACTTTAGATGTAAGTGGAAAAAATCAAATGTTTTACAAAACAGGGGACATTGTGAAGCAACTGGCAAACAATGAGTTTTTGTTTATATCAAGGAAGGATTCCCAAGTAAAGATTAGAGGTTTTCGAATAGAATTAAACGAGATAAAAAGTACAATTCTAGATTACCCTGAGATAACAGATGCTGCAGTCGTTACACATATAAATAATGGAGAAAATCAAATCTATGCTTTTCTTGTTAAAAATAAAGATAGTCAAATAATAGCTGCAAACATTAAACGCAGACTGCAACAAGTGCTTCCGCATTATATGGTACCAGCATCCTTTGTTTGGGTGGATGAAATTCCCCTCTCCTCAAATGGTAAACTTCTCGTCAACGAATTGCCTTTTGAGCGAAATGACCTTGTGAGCAAAGTGAAGTTAATGCCAAAGAGCCATGTGGAAATCAAACTTTGTCACATTTGGCAAGAGGTATTAGGTATTAAAGAATTGGGGGTTAAAGAGGATTTCTTTGATCTCGGTGGTTACAGTATAAAAGCCATTGAAGTAGTTGCTGCCGTTCGAAAAGAGTTTAATATCAGTATGACGATTTCTGACTTATTTAAGTATAGAACGATTGAGCAATTGAGTGAATTTATTGAAGATGGGAACAAAGTGAAAGTTGATAATAATGTAGTTGTTTTAAAGCAATCAGATACAACTCACCCTCCATTATTTTTGATTCATCCGGGAGGTGGGGGGGCACTCTGTTATATGCCACTCGTGAAAGATATGTCTATAAATCTTACTATATATGGAATAGAATCCATTGGATATGGAGATAATCAGCAGCCATTAAATACTATACAAGAGATGGCAGTTAAATATGTGGAGGAAGTATTACAAATTCAAACGGAAGGTCCATACAGAATAGCTGGTTGGTCCATGGGTGGGACAATTGCGGTAGAAATGGCAAGAATATTAGAAGAGCGAAACTATCATGTGTCATCAGTTATACTTTTTGATGCTCACCCTTTTCATAACTTGCAGTCAGTAGCTAATAGGGATCCATTAATCGTATGGGCACATAGTTTAGGGATGGACTTAGAGGCATTTAGTCAACTTTCAAATAAGGATAAATATACAGAAGTCTTAGAGAGAGCGATTAGAAAAGGTGTACTACCTAAAGGCTCAGAACAAGAGGATGTAAAAAGAATCATTGAAGTAATGGGGAAGAATAACATTGCATGTGAGTCGTATAAGTTTGTTCAAGAAATTACTTCAGATTTAGTTCTTTTTAAATGTAAAAAAATTGATGAGACTCAGCCTCATGCACTTGTTGATGAAAATATTTGGCGGAATAGGACGTTAGGCAAGGTAACGGTCATACCAGTTGATGGTAATCATAATAATTTACTGGAATCTCCACATTCTGTAGTAATAGGAACAATGATGGATCAATTATTATCGTTAAAGGAGATGAAGCAAATTGAGAATGACAGGAAGAGTCAAGAGTCCCCCGCATGAAATCATGAATAAGCTTATATTATATCCGCAGCTATTGTTTGAGTCAGATAACTATCTAGAACATTATCTATCTATTGAAAAAGTGCTCATAAAATCTTATGAGGAAATGAATTTAATTAATACAACAGATGCTGTAAAACTCTTAGAAAGTGTAAAATCTGTACAAAAAGAAAATATTATTAAAAGCGCCTATTCTAATATGAATGATATTGCCTTTTCTATTGAAAAGGCAATTGATGAGAACTTGGGTAAGCCAGTATTAAATTGGCATTTAGACAGAAGCAGAAATGATTTACAGGCATGCGGACAGTTAATGTATGCAAGGGATTCATGGATCAGTCTAATTCAAAAATTTCAAAAGCTCTTGATAGAGTTATGGGCACTGGCTTCTAAGTATAAAAGGACGATTATGCCAGGCTATACACACTTTCAAACGGCGCAGGTGATGAGTGTCGGATTCTATCTGACTGCCATAAGCCGTCATATACAGAAGACATTGGAGAAAATGGTTCTTTGTTTGGAGTCTATAAATGAAAGTTGTCCATTAGGCTCTGGGGCAATGTCAGGTCAGGAGTATCCATGGGATTTGGAAATGATGGCAAATGATCTAGGTTTCGATTCATTTGGTGGACATGCTTTAGTATGTGTGGCATCACGGGATTGGATTTTAGAAATAGGAGAGAGTCTGGCATTCTTTGGTGTTAATATGAGCCGTTTCATGACAGATATGATGAACTGGGGGAGTAGTGAATATCAATTCCTTCATTTTCCTGATGAACTAGTAGGTATCTCTTCCTCCATGCCACAAAAAAGAAATCTTCCTATACTAGAGAGAATTAGAGGAAAAACAAGTCATCTAATTAGTTATTATCAGGATTTTATGTTGGGTCAACGGAATACACCCTTTAGTAATCTAGTGGAGGTTTCAAAGGAATCATCGAGCAACCTACCACGGCTTTTCCAAACAGCAAATGACATTGCCGATCTTCTGCTACTTATTTTTGAGAATATTGATTTCAATATAAATAAGATGAAAAAAAGGTGTGAAGAGGATTACCTTGGTGGATTTACGTTAGCCAATTATTTATCAGCTAAAGAAGGCATTCCTTATCGTAAGGCCCAAGTCATTTCAGGTGAATTCATCACCTTAGCAATCAATGAGGGAATTGCGCCAAAAAAACTACCCATTTTATTATTATCACAAGTCTGCGAGCGGTATGGCTATAAACAGCTTCAGATAAATCAAGCTACTTTAGTTGATATATTTGACCCAGAAAAAGCCTTGTTTGTAAAAATTACAGCCGGCTCTGTTCACCCTGAAGAAGTAAATGAAATCATAGAGTGTCAGAAAAGGCAAAACGCAGAGTTTATTCGTCGTTTTAATCGGATAACAGAAAAGGTGACCGAGGCAAAGCAGAGATTGAATAAATGGGTGCCCGGAAAGGAAAATGTAAATGATTAAGGAAGCCAAAATGGTATGTGATAACGAAGTGATTACCGGTGTTGGTAGAGCATGTGGTACCTTTGGAGAATTCCTACAAGGGATCCTACCAGATAATCAGGAATTTTTAGTCACTTTTCCAATTAATCGGTTTTCGACTTGCTATTTTAACTCATCCCCATCTGCTCAAGAGTTAGAAGTTTTTCCTCCCCATAAGAAAAAAACTAGACAATTAGCTATTAATATTTTGTCTTATTTTAACTTACCTACAGGAGGAAGACTGGAAATAGATAGTGAGCTTGTTGAGGGGAAAGGGTTGGCGAGCTCGACTGCTGATATGGTGGCAGCTATAAGGGCAATAGAAGACTGTTACCCAATTAAGATTCCTATTTATCTTTTAGAAGAGATGATGAGAAGAATTGAGCCCTCCGATGGCATTATGTATGAAGGCGTTGTGTCTTATTACCATCGCGAAGTTAAGATTAGAGGCAACTTTGGTAGTTGTCCACCATTAACCGTTCTTGCAATTGATGAAGGTGGGGTAGTAGATACAATTGAGTTCAACCACCAAATTAAACCATTTGATCAAAAAGAAAAGGTAGAATATGAACGTCTTTTACAACAGGCAGAAGGTGCTATTGTAGTAGGCGATGTGAACTTATTGGGGCAGGTAGCGACAAGAAGTACAGAGATGAATCAAAAGGTTAGACCGAAATTGTTAATAGATAAAATGAAAAGAATTAATCAAGAAATAGGAGGGGTTGGTATAGTTACAGCTCATAGTGGTACTTATATTGGAGTTTTACTATCGGATACGGATCCCAATTATATAGATAAATTGAAAAAGGGTATTGAAAAGTTTAAATCCTTTGGACTAAGTGCTGAAGTCTTTCACTCCCTACCCTCTACAAGAGAAGGCGGGGGGTGGCTTTGGTGAATGATAGTATGATCAATCTGATAGGTAGGACACCAGCAGTCAGGCTACGGCTGGAAGCAAATAGTGTCGCACCGGTTTATGCAAAGTTAGAGATGAATAATCCTTTCGGTATGAAGGATCGCGTAGCAAAAAAGGCAATTTATGAAGCAATCAATGCGGGAATTTTAAAACCTGGAGGCGTCATTGTAGAAAGTTCTTCAGGTACATTGGCTATGGGAGTCACATTAGTAGGAACGTATCTTGGCTATGATGTGCATATTATTACGGATCCACGTATTGATCAGTTAACGTTGGCGAAAATGAAGGCTTTGGGAGCCAATGTTCATATTGTAAAAGAAATGGAAGAGGAGGGAGGGTGGCAAAGGGCGAGACTTAATTACCTTCATCGTTTTATGGAAAGCCACCCCAATGCCTTTTGGCCAAGACAATATGAAAATCCTAATAACCCCCTTGCTTATGAGGATTTGGCCAATGACTTAATCATTGATATCGGTAGAGTTGATTATTTGGTAGCGGCAGTGGGAAGTGGAGGGTCCTTATGTGGAACGGCTAAAGCTTTAAAAAAGGAGAATCCCTCATTAAAGGTAATTGCAGTAGATGCAGTAGGAAGTGCGATTTTCCAACAAAAAGATCAGCCTCACAGACTCCAAGGAGGATTGGGGAATAGCTTGAAGCCGCAAAATGTTGATTACTCCATAATAGATAGTGTGCATTGGCTGAATGATCAGGAAGCTTTTTCATGGACTTTAGAACTTGCTAGACATGAGAAGATATTTGCTGGAAACAGTTCGGGGAGTGTTTATGCTGTAAGCAGATGGCTAAGTACACAAGTCAACAAAGACAATGTGATTGTTGGCATTTTTCCAGACAGAGGAGATCGATATTTTCATTCAATATATGATGAGAAGTATTTAAGGAAACACGGTATCATAAGCAATTGTTTAAACATGAATCCTGTCGAGGAAAAGGATATTAAGGATGTGTGTAATTGGTCATATACCCATATCAATCGAGGGGAGAAAGTGAATGAAAAAGTTGCTGTTTATTGAATCTAATACGACTGGTACAGGAATGCTGGCACTGGAAAAAACGGTGGAACTAGGGTTAAGGCCAGTGTTCATAACAAATAATTCTAGCCGTTATGAGCAATTGACATTAATTGATTGTGAGGTTGTTATAGCAGAAACGAATGATTTAGAAGGCTTGAAAAATACAATTTTGAATCACTTTACATTAGAAGAGATTGCAGGTATTACAACAACAAGTGAATTTTATATTTATACTGTCGCATGTTTGAATCGCCTTTTTCATTTTTCTGGTAATTCGCCAGATACAATCAAAATTGTAAGAAATAAGTCTGCTGTTAGACAGGTATTAAGAGAATGCTCAGAACTCTATCAGCCATATTTTAGATTAGTAGAATCAGAGCAAGACTTAGAATTATTAAAAGGTGAACTTAATTATCCAGTCATTGTAAAGCCAATTGATGATAGTGGGTCCAATTTCGTACGTAAATGTATGGACTATCCATCATTATCTGCATATGCAAAAGAGATAATGAGAATTACTCATAATGTCAGAGGTCAAACGAAAAAACAAGGAGCTTTGATCGAAGAGTATATAGAAGGGCAAGAATACAGCGTAGAAGTTTTTTCCGTTAAAGGTAAACATCATCTGATAGGAGTGACCGAAAAACAATTAAATAAGGGAGATTTTTTTATAGAAAGTGGTCATGTATTTCCAGCTAGGATAGATGAAAATCTTAAAGGAATAATTGAAAAAGGGGTTTTACTTATTCTTGAAAGTTTACTTTGGAAATCAGGACCTGCTCATCTAGAGATAAAGATAAAAGATAATAAAGTATTTTTAGTGGAGTTTAATGGGAGACTTGCAGGAGGTATGATACCTGAACTTATAAAATATGCAACTGGAGTGGATCTGCTTAAAGAACAATTAAAGAATGCATCAGGAATTGAACCGTTAATTGAGGAAAAAAAGTCATTAACTGCAGGTATCAAATTTTTAGTGCCTAGTGTGTCAGGGGAAATAAAAGAATTGCATAATGTTAAATCTCATAGTGATATAAAAGAGGTTCGTTATTCTAAAGTACCTGGTGACTATGTAAAGAAAGCGGAAAATGCGTATGGCCGAATAGGTTATATGGTGGTAGCCTCACGAACTTATAGTGAAATGAAATGTTTATTGGATGGTTTTGAACAATCAATGCTAATTGAGGAGTGTGTACATGATCAATTATTTAAGTGATACAATTACGTTGCCAACAGATGCCATGATGCAATCAATACAAGAAGCAAAGCTAGGTGATGATGTTTATGGGCAGGATGAAACAGTAAATCATCTTGAAGAATTTGCTGCAAAGTTAACAGGGAAAGAAGCGGCCTGCTTTATGCCGAGTGGTACAATGGCGAATTTAGCTTCTATCATGGCTTACTGTCCAAGAGGAACAAAAGCACTCGTTGGTGATGAATCTGATATCTATATTTTTGAAGCTGGAGGAGCTTCAGTTTGCGGGGGGATTATGTACGAACCTATTCGTACACAGTCTGATGGAAGTCTCTCTATAGAAGATTTAACCAACGCTATTCCAATCGATAAGAACGATCCACAATTTGCTCTGCCGGCGTTAATCTGTCTTGAGAATACACATAACAGGTGTGGAGGGAAAGCGTTAAGCTTAGATTACTTAAGTGAGATAAAGCGTTTTGGGGATGAAAATCATATCCCTATCTATATGGACGGGGCCCGTGTCTTTAATGCAGCTCTCTCATTAGGTGTCGATATAAAAGAGATTACACAGCATGTGGACTCTTTACAATTTTGTTTATCAAAAGGGTTATCGGCACCTGTAGGCTCGATTGTATCAGGTACAAAACAACACATTAACGAAGTACGAAGAATTAGAAAAATGTTGGGTGGAGGAATGCGCCAGACGGGAATTTTAGCAGCTCCCGCCTTGGTGGCCCTTCAAACCATGATAGATAGACTGACAGAAGATCATCAGAAAGCGAAAAGACTTGCGAAAGAATTAGAAGCGATTGATGGGATTGAGGTTGAAACAAAGGATGTACATTCAAATATAATCATGTTCAAAATCATTAATGAAAATTTCACTTGGAAGTCATTTCTTGAGGCTGCAGAAAAAAATAATGTAATATTTTCTGAGATGGGATATGGTAGAATACGAGCGGTTATTCATAGACATATTACAGATGACGATATCACTTCAACAATTAAGATCATAAAAGAGATACTACATTCTAATATTATTAAAGCCTACTAGCATACTGTTTTATAGTATGCTTTATTTCTTCTTTGATGGCGTTAGATATTTCTTGATCATTAATTGAATCTGCTATGCTTAATGCTTTGTTAACATGTAACTCACCATTTCTGGAATCCCCTTTTAAATAGTGAATTTCAGCAAGGGAGTGTAGTGATTGGCTACAGAAAGCATATTTCCTTTCAAAAGAAAATATATTTACTGCTTCATCGAAGTATTGTTGGGCGATATCTAAATCGTTTTTTCGCTTATGTAGAATGCCCAATAGATATCTTACTTCTCCTGCACAATAAAATAAGTGATTAGATTGTAAGTAGTACTCTAGGCGATAACAAATATCAAAGCATTCACTATCTCTATGATTTTCATAGTAAAGACAGGCCAGATTATAGGCTACTCTAGGGAAGAGGGACTTATCCTCAATATAGGGACTATTTTCTAAAGCTTTGTATGATGAAATAAAAAGACGAAGAGCCTCTTTTAGTTTATTTTGTTCTAAGAGTAATAATCCAAGAGAATTCGTAATATTAATATCTATTTCGTTAATTATTTTTCCGTTTTGGATGAGTTTCCGCAGCAGTATTTCAGCTTTTTCAGGGTTTTGGTCTCGTTTATGATAAAGAACTGCCTCAATCCAACTTAGAAATCTGAGGAATTGTCGGTTGTTTAATAAAGGGTTGTTATTAGAGAAATTTTTTGCCTCTTCATAGTGGTATTGTAAAGTGATAAAATCTAATTGATAGAGACTCTCTCGGCAAAGCCTCTTAAATTTTTGTACGTAGGATATAAGTTCTGCTTCATCATTATCTGATAAAATGTATTCAATAGGGATATTAAGTTTCATGCAGATCTCTTTCAGTATATCCAATCTAGGCAGTTGCTGTCCTTTTTCGATACGATATAAAGTGGATTCATCACATATATTATCAGCTAAATATTGCCTAGAAAACCCGTTTTTCTTTCGATAATAGGCAATTTTTTCACCTGTTTTCTCCAAAAGACCAATCCTCCTAATGAAATATGTCTAAATATTGCGTAAATACATATACATTTTAACAAATTTTTGGGTGATAATGGTATTAGATAATCAAAAGGAGGGGAAAAAGAGGATGAAAGTCCTAAATAAATTTATTATTGGTTTACTACTTACTATAGGCGTATTTAATGGAGTGATTAAATCTGAAGTAGTACAAAGTAATGGTGCTGATAACATCGGTATAGGTATATTCGAAGATAAACCTATCCCAGGCCATCACTAGGAGAAAAAGTTATGAAGCCTAAAAAAGTTTTGATTGTGGGGAAAGAGAAGGCGTTCAAAAAAGGCTCGATACATTCCGTATTATTGAATAAGGAAAAATATCAGCTTCATTACTTAAACAATGAAAATCTTTTACAAGATCCACTATTTTTAAAGGGATTCTCCTTGGCAATTATTAATAAAGTTAAAAGCATTTATATAGACAGTCTTCTAGAAAATAAAGTTCCTAGCATTGTATTAATTGGAAAAAGGGAGCAGCATTTAATCTCTGTTGTAAGTAATGTCCAAGGAATCGTTTCAAAGGAAAAACCAGAAGAGATACATTTTGCCATTGAAATGATAGAAAAGGGCGGCTTTTACTTTTCGACAGCTTTAAAGCAATATATCTTTCCTTTAATGGGTAATAAAATTCCGTTTGATCTTGACGAAGAGTTGAAGTATATACCTACGATTTTAACTGAAATGGAGTTAAAAGTCGTAGAAGAGTTAATAAATGATAAAACCAATCAACAAATCGCAGATACCTTGTATTTAAGTAAGCGGACAGTTGAATACTATATTACATCTAGTATGCAAAAATTAAAAGTAAACTCAAGAGTAGGTCTGGCGGTTAAGATGACGAAGGCCATACTATTGCAGAATCAATCAATAAGTATAAGAAAAGTTCAAACGGTATATGCCTAGAGTCTGACCAAATGTCAGACTTTTTTTTATGGAAAAAGAAAAAATAGAGGGAAGTAGTTCAAAAGTGAGATTGGCATCCAATTTATTTATACAGTATACACATCTCAACTAGTAACACAGAACTAAGATAGGAGAATGTAAGAAGACGACTTACATTTGCGTGATTTACGGGTTCTTTTGACCCACTCCTATTTTATGATGAGCTTAATAAATACAAATAGGAGGAAATTATGAAAGGTAATTTTGTTAAACTACAGGCTCTTGAAGAAGAAGATTTTAAGTTGTTCTCAAAATGGGTTTGTCCATCAAAAGTAAGTGCATTGGCGAGAGGGGCCCAAGACTTTGCCACATTGGAGGACATTAAGGCTGATATTAGAACAGGGAATACAAATTATGCCACAGTGCTTACACATGACAATGAAAAGATAGGATTTATCTCCTGGCAGCCTCAGAAGTATGAAGGAAGTTATTTACTTGGTGGTGTAATAGGAAATCCCGATTTATGGGATATGGGTTACGGGGCAGAAGCCTCATTATTGATTTTAGATTATTTATTTCATTTTAAAAATGCTCACAAAGTTCAATTCATTAATGGTTTATACAATTTGAGGACTATTCGTTTTCTAATAAAGAATAAAGTCACAATAGAAGGGGTTCTACGTGATTATTTCTTCTTAGATGGAGAGTATCATGATGCTGTGGTTTCTTCTATTTTGAGGGAGGAATATTACTCTCAGGATGAGGGGAATCTGCCAGAGGATATGATCCCCAAAAGTGAAAAAGAGAAAACTAGAAAAGAATTATATGAATATCTCAATCATCAATGGAAGGATGAGTGCTTTCCAAGTTTGGTAAAAGGTGTTGGCGTTAATGTGGAGTGAAAAGGTAGTAGTCATAACAGGAGCTTCAAAAGGAATAGGAAAAAGTATGTCAAAGCATTTTACTGAATTAGGTGCAACTGTAATCATGCTTTATCGATCTTCGTTATCAGAAATCAAACAAGTAGTTGAGGAGATAAAAAAAGAAACGGGTCATGAGCGCGTGTTTTTTGAAAAACTGGATGTCAATGATATTGAAATGGTCAAAAATGTTTTTCAAAATATAATATCCACGCATAAGCGAATTGATGTACTTGTTAATAATGCGGGTATCAGTTTTGGTGGTGCATTAATTCCAAGTAATCCGGTAGAGAAGTGGAAAGAGATTGTGGACACCAACATTATGGGAACAATTAATTGCATTCATGCTGTTTCTTTTCACATGTTGTTAGCACAAAGCGGTTCAATTATTAATATATCATCCCTTTCAGGGTTGGTAGGAATAGAACGACTAAGTGCGTATAGCGCAAGTAAAGCGGGAGTAATTGGTTTAACACGCTCACTTGGAAAGGAGTATGCCCCTTATAATGTCAGGGTGAATGCAGTTGCTCCAGGATATATTGAAGACACTGGAATGGTAGATCGAATTCCAGAAAAGCAGATGACTGAGTTTCGAAAGAAAATCGCCATGGGCAGATTAGGGACTGCAAAAGAAGTTGCTGAAGCTGTATCATTTCTTGCTTCAGATAAATCAAGTTATATCACGGGGCAAACGTTAGTCGTTGATGGAGGACTAATGTGAATGGATGGAGGTAGAAAAATTGAGAACAGCCATATTGTTTCCACCTTTAATGAAACTTAAAAAGGGAGATTTCAAAAATTTATATGATCGTTTCCCTTTAGTAAGAGAACAGTTTGAACAAGCAAGTGACATTATCGGTAAAGACTTAGCAAAAAGTTTTTTTTTAGAAAATGAGGCCATGACAAATCGTGGAGATATTGCCCGAACGAGCATTGTAACAATCAGTTCAGCTTTATATAAGCTGATTAGAAATGAAATTAGTCAGCCAGATTTTTATTTAGGTCCAAGTCTAGGCCAAGTAAATGCTATCCATTGTAGTGGAAGTCTTGATTTTACAGATACTGTTAAAATGATTCAAGCTATGTGCTTAATGGAGGCTGAGGAGAAGAGAAATAAGGGCAATGGAGTTTATTTCTTCTACAACATTGATACCGAGGTACTGGATGATCATATTGCTGAATTACGTAATAAAGGCTGTACGCTAGAACCATGTATGTACGGAACTTCCAATCAAATGATTGTTAATGGAGATACAAAAAGTCTTGAGGAGCTAAGTAGCAAAATATCACCTCTTGGGGGCCTTGGAATCACAATTCCTTATGGACCACCAGGTCATTGTTCTCTTCTTCAATCTGTTAAAGAGAGATTTGAGAATGAATTCATGCCCATGATCAAGCCGGTGAATCCCATTAAACCTTTGGTTAGTAACGTAACTGCCACACCCTTATATACCGGGAAAGAGATAGCGAATGAGCTAGTTAATCAGTACACCAAACCTGTTCAATGGTATCAATCGCTAAAGTTTTTAGCAGAAAATAATGTGCAAAAGTTGATTGTGGTAGGGCCTGGGAATTTTGTAGCCAAATCACTACAATTTACAGATATTGATTTTGAAGTGGAATCATATCTTGTGGCGGAGGAGATCAATAAAATATGTACAAGAAGTAGTAGTTCGTCTATTGGAGGTTAAAAGATGATAGGTCTAGTGTTTCCTGGTTTAGCACCATCATACTATGAAGATATTAAAACTTTTATGCAAAATAGTCCATTTTCAAAAAGAAGATTTGAAGAGGCGAGTGAAGTTTTAGGTTTTTCATTGATTGAGGCTTTCAAAAGTGTAGGAGATAAAGATTACGTAGTGATGGAATGTGCTTTCCTTGCCAATACAATGGCTGTGTTAGACCATTTCTATGAGGAATATAGCCTTTCTCCTCAAGTGGTAATTGGTCCGAGTTTTGGTGGAATTGTTGCAGCGATTTACGTGAAAAGCATTTCTTATAAAGAAGCTGTATGGATAACAAAAGAATCCAATAAATTATCAGGTGAATGGTATGAACGGCTGGGGGATTTCAAAACCCACTTTGTTTATAATCTTTCATTGAACGAGTCCAATAAAATCATTGAGGATTTCAAGTCGAAAGGGCATTTTTTAGAATTGGTTGGAAATATGGAGAGTGTAATGTGTTTTTGCGGTAGCGCTTCTACAATTGATCTATTAAAAAGAACCTTAAATAATAGGCCAAAGTGTTTTTCTCTTCATACTATGGGACATCCAATCCATAGTGAGGTATTAACTCCTTTACGACTAGATGTAGAAAGGGAAGTTTTTGCTAATGTTCAATTTAAGCCCCCTACTCTACCCATCATCTCGGATGTAGATGGAAGATTAATTAATCAGTCAGAGCAATTAAAAGTGATGATGTCGGAAGGATATGACCTCCCTGTACGTTGGGACTTAGTAACTGAACAGATGGAATCTCTCGGAATCAAAGAGGTGTATGTTGTAGGTCCTAAAAATTTATTTTACCAACTTCTGAAAAATAAAATTAAGACCATTAAGGTTGATCCTGATTCGATAATTAAACAGGCAGTGACCCATTAAAGGACGGAATAAAATGATATTTACAGAGAGTGGATCCTATACAAAACAAATACTCTTCCACGATATAAGACAATCTATCGAAAGTTTATCTTTTCACAGTATCTCCAGTGGAGATCGAGTTGTAATTTCCGCAGAAAATTCTTATGAGTTTATTGTTACCCTATTTTCACTAATCCATTTAGACTGCTCCATTATACTTCTAGATGGACAGGTAGGTGAACAAAAAATTAAGAGAGTTATGGAAGAAACCAATGCAAAGATTTGCTTAATAGATCGTGATTTGCCTATCGTGAATTCAATAAGTATAAAGTCATTGGCATCATCAGATGAAATATCGTATATAGAATTTAAATTAAATATCGAAAAATGGAAATCAAGAAAGGATGCACTAATACTATATACATCAGGCTCAACGGGACAATCAAAAGCAATAATAAAGTCTGGACAGTCCATGTTTATCAATTTAGAAAGTACGATGAAAAGCATGTGCTACCTTCGAAACGACATATTATTACCGGTTATTCCTTTTTCGCATTTTTACGGATTATCTTTAGTGTTCATTTGGTGGATGATGGATTGTCATTTGGTCTTATGTGATTACAAGAAAGTAAGGAAAATTCTAAAGGCTATTTCTGATTACAAAGTAACGGTTGTTGATGCTATTCCTTCTACGTATCATGTTTTAATACAGCTAATGGAAAAAAGGCAAGAGGTTAGAAATGATTTAAAAAGATCAAGTGTTAGATTGTGGTGTATTGGAGGTTCTCCATTATCGGCCAAATTAGCTGCTGATTTTGAAGGTTATGTAGGCAGGCCCTTGCTTGACGGCTATGGTCTATCTGAAGCAGGAAATATAGCTTTAAATACAGGTAACGAGAAAGGCTGCGGTAAACCTTTAGAGGGTGTAACAATAATGATAATGGATGAATATGGAAAAGAAGCTCCAACTGGAAACATTGGTGAAGTGTTAATAAAAAGCTCCGGATTAATGGAAGGATACCTTGGTTTAAAGAAAGAAACAGAAAGAGCCTTTCTAGATGGATGGTATCGTACAAGTGATTTGGGATATATGACACAAGATCAGCATCTTTACGTAGTTGGGCGAAAAGGGGAGGGGTTCCTAAGGAAAGGTTATCTCATATACCCAGCAACAATTGAAAAAGAAATATTTGATTCTTTGGGATATAGAGGGAAGGTCTTTTCCTTTAGAGACGAAAAGAAAGATTCATATGTACTTATCTTTATAGAGGAAGATCCTGCAAAAATAGCTGAAATTAAACGAAATATTTATACACATATAGATCCTTTCTATCAGCCAAATAAAATCTTAGTGTTAAAGGAATTTCCATACTTGTTAAATGGAAAGGTTGATCAGGTTGGATTACAAAAACTTGCATCACAATGGAATCAAAATAGAGAGGAGGATTCAAATTGCATAGCACTATCATAGTTGATCCTTTCCCATCTTTAGTTCTGGAGAGAAAGGAAGCGATTGAGCGTACAATTGAATATCTCGAAAAAAACAGAGAATGTATGATGGAAATATTGACAGAGGTTTCACCTTATCATACAGCTAAAGATGAAATAAATATATCTATTCAAGCTCTCACCCGCGCGATTGCAGAGGTCAATGAAAATAGGCCACCAACATTGAATAGTATGTCAGTATTTATGCCATCAAACGTTTTGTTATACTCATATGTCCTCTACTTGTTAATCCCTTCGCTTTATGTAGAAAAAATTGAATTTAGGGGATCAGGGCTTGTTATTGAACAAGTTAGAAAGCTACACAATTTGTTAAAAGAAATACATCAGTTGCCTATTCACTTATTAGAATTGTCTCATCGAAAGTACATTAAAGAATCAGCTCTACAGGCGGAACTAGTCATTTTTACTGGTGCCTATAAAAATGCTGAGGAAATTAAATTCCAACTTTCAGAAGATCAATTCTTTGTTTTCTTTGGTCACGGAGTCAATCCATTTATCTTAACTGAATCAGCGGATGTAGAAAAATCCATCAATGACCTTGTTTCTATACGGACATATAATTCCGGGCAAGACTGCTTAGGTCCAGATGTTATTTATGTGCCAGAACATTTGAAAGAACCATTCGTTTCAATGTTAAAACAAAGATTAGAGATACTCAAATTCGGTAGCAATAAGGACGAAGTAATGGATTATGGCCCTATTCACTACCTATCTGCAATAGACGTTGTGGCCGTACATTTAAATCAATTTAGTAACTATATCTACTCAGGAGGTAATATTCATTATCGTGAAAGAAGAATAGAACCAACGATCTTGTTAAGCAAAATAGAGGATGATTTGCCAATGGCTGAATTCTTTTCTCCTATCTTTAATGTGGTTACGTATAAGAATGTTGACGAAATCTTGGAGGTTTTTAATACAGGTTATTTTCTTGAGAGAGCGATGGGGGCAACGGTGTATGGAGATTGCAATAAAAATTTAATCGATGCATTACATAAGAGGCATACGGTATCAATAAATGAAACCTTATTAGATATAGAAAATGGAAATGCCCCGTTCGGAGGTTATGGTCCGATGGCTAATTATGTTTCTTATAAAGGTCAATTAATCATTAAGCCTATTTTACTTTCGAAAATCCTCCATGATTATTGGGAGTCGAAGCATGACTAGTAATACAGTGTGGTATGCAATTACACAAGCCCTAAAATGCAATGGAGTAACTCAAGTTTTTGGTTTACCAAGTGATGATCTTGCACTAATGATAGAAATAAAAAAGAATAACATTAATTTTTTAATAACAAAGGATCAAAGAAATGCGATGTTCATGGCAACTGGTTATAGTTTGGCCATGAATCAATTAGGTGTATGTGTTGTTGGAAAAGGACCAGCAATGATGAATTGTATGACGGGTGTCCTTGAGGCAGATGCACAATGTGCACCGGTTTTAATCATTGCAACTAGCACTAAAACAGAAAAATATGGCTTTAATAGGTCCTTCCAGGAAGCTAATCAATACGAAGTTGTGTCTCCTCTAGCAAAGTGGGCCCACCGTGTGGAGAGCGCTGATTCAATTCATTGGGTAATGAAGAAAGCAATATTTCTTGCCACATCAGGATCACCTGGACCTGTTTATATAGAAATACCAGAGGACATTGGTTTTCAAAAGGTGCAGAAAAATGAATTTTCCTCATATATACCTACCATTCATTCAAAGCTTTCTGCAGATGTAGAAAATATAAACAAAGCAAGAAGGATGATTAAAGAATCAACAAAACCGATCATCATTTACGGGGGCGGAACGAAACGGGGAAGAGATAGACATATATTAAAGGCATTTGCGGAATGGCTTAGGGCACCTATCTTTGTAACAGCTTCAGGACGTGGTGCGATTTCTGAAGAGGATCCTCTTTTTTGTGGTTTAGCAGGATTATATTGTCCAGCTCATATGATGGAACTTATCACACAATCAGATTTATTTATATCAGTGGGTAGTAGACTCGAAGAAACAGCTACTTTCGGTTGGGAAGCCTCACTAAAAGCAAATAAAATGATTCAAATTAATATCAGTGAGCAAGGTTTCAATCTTTTGTATGATAGTTTCAATCTCCAGGGGGATGCAGAAGAAATTTTAAGTAAATTAATGGAGACTAGTATTCCAAGAGAAGATCCATATCAGTGGATAGAATTTGCGGAAAATTTAAAGATTCATCTCTTTAGAGAAAAGGATGCAGTAACTTATCATTATAATCAATTAAGGGTTGCTGACATTCTTAACGTGTTAAATAGTTATTTACCTAAAGAGGTTGTTTTTGTTCATGAAAATGGTTTGCAAGACATGTGGAGTTATTTTTATCCTTATCATGCTCTAAAAGCGGGTCAGGATGCTATTACTCCTAGCGAACAAACGCCCTTAGGGTTTGGAGCAGCAGCAGCAGTAGGGGTTGCCCAAGCTCAAAAAGACAAAATGGTTGTGGCTATAGTAGGCGACGGTGCATTTAATCTTTTCCAAAGCGATCTTTCAACTGTAGTACAAAATAAAATTCCCATCATATATGTTGTTTTAAATAATGGTGGATATGGATGGTTAGCTTATCAAAATAAAAATAATGGGGCATCTTCCGTTTTTATTCATGAAGAGGAATCGGCGCTTATAGGTGTACATTCAAATCTGCATCACCTACAAGTAAAATCCTGTCATGAACTCGTAGATTCAATTAAAGAAGCTATGGCTGCGTATAGAGTAGGTAAATCAGTTATACTAGAATGCTTTGTACAAGTAAATGATGTAGCATCTGCTTTAAAAGATATATATGGGGATTTTCCAATAAAGGAGAGGTGAATAAGGTAAATGGAAGCATTACTCACTGAAAAAATATTGAATCAAACGGGTTTAGAAATCCCAGTTAATATTCAAGGGATAGGATTTCGTGTACCAGGCAAAATTGTAAAAAATGAAGATCTGGTGAAAGAACTAGATACAAGTGATCAATGGATACAGGACAAAACCGGAATAAAGGAAAGGAGGTACTTAGAAGATGAGTATGTGACTTCTGACCTCTGTGCAAGTGCAGCGGCGGAGGCACTCTTGGATGCCGATATTCAAGCAGAAGAGATTGATGCCATTATTGTAACCACTACATCACCTGATCAAGCATTACCTTCAACTGCAATGATTATCAAAGAAAAAATAGGTGCAGAAAAAGCGATTCCGATTGATCTTACGCAAAGTGGCTGTGCAGGTGGGATATATGCTATGTATGTCGGGACTCATCTACTCCAAAATAGCAATGTGAAAAATGTATTAGTGATCGGTTGTGAAATCCTTTCGAGGATTAGTGATCCAAAGGATCGCACTACACGTGTGTTTTTTGGTGATGCAGCTGGAGCAATGGTGTTGCAAAAAACAAGAGAGGGTGGAGGCATTCTTTCCTTCCATTTAGATTCAGAGCTTAATTATGCAGTTCAAATCCCTGGAGGCGGGACAGTACCATTGGGTGAAAATGAAGATTATAGAACAAGCCAATTTGTTAAGATGAATGGTCGTGAAGTCTGGAATACTGCAACAAGGGTAGTTCCAACCTCTATAAGGGAAGCCATATTATCTGCAGGATTAACAATAGGTGATATTGATCATTTCTTAGTCCATCAGGCAAATCTTAATATAGTAAAAGAAGTTATGCATGATTTAAATGTCCCACTCGAAAAAACGACCATAACTGTACAAGAATATGCCAATACTGGTTCAGCGACATTATATTCAGTTTTATATAAAGCCTTGAAAGATGGAAAAGTGAAAGAGGATGATACGATTGTTCTTTCAGCTATTGGTGCGGGTTTCTTATGGGGTTCTATCTGCTTAAAATATACTAAAAATGAGAAAAGGGGTTAGGAAAATGAAAGAAAAAATAAAAGAAAAATTTATTGAGGTCTACAAAATGGACATTAAACCGGAGGAATTATTGGATGATAGCTATTTATTTGGGCCAGATTCAGTATATGGTTTAGATTCTATGGATGTTTTGGTTTTCATTAATGAATTAAAAAAAGAATTTGGCTTAGAATATAGCACACTAGATACTGATTCCTTTATGACTATCAATAATATTATTAGTTTTATTGAGAAACAAAAAAAATCTGAATCTGTTTAAGGTTATGGAAAGCTTATCGTATTTACCGCACAAATACCCTTTCCTATACGTAGATCGAGTAGTTGAAAGAGACCCGATGAAGTGGGTAAAGGGTTATAAAAATATAAGCAATAACGAATGGTTTATCAGTGAAAGTCAAAAAAGTATGCCCTCTACACTTATTATTGAAGCAATTGGTCAAATAGGCGCTTTTGTCCGTATTGAAAAATCAGAAAAATATGAAATATTAGCTGGGATTAATGGTGCTCAAATACATGGTTCAGCCTATCCAGGGGATAAGTTAGATTTGTACTTTGAGGTTACAAGGATAAGAAATGGATTAATGAAAGGGAAGGGTATTGCTTCAGTTAATGGTTCTGTAATTGTTTCTATAGATGAAATTACAACTGTTTACCTATGAAAAAACCTCCTTTTTTAGGAGGTTTTTAGCATTTTTTAATAACAGGCGAAATTTGCGTGATACTCTAATCTTTTTGTTGTTCAAACTGAATACAATAGAGAGGTGTTTGTAGGTGATAATAAGTAAAATATAGAAGGAGTCGAAGAATGAAGTCAATCATTAATTTTTCAATTAAGAACAAGCTCGCAATTTGGATCGTCACAATCTTTATTATAGTCTTTGGTATGTTTTCTGCCTTTCAAATGAAAATGGAGCAACTCCCAAATATTAACGAGCCAATCGTTGATATTACAACTATTTATCCCGGTGCATCGTCTGAAGAAGTTTCGGATAAAATTACCAATCAGATAGAAAATGGTGTGCGGAATTTAGATGGGGTAAAAAATGTGGTATCAACTTCCATGCAAGACGCGTCATCGATCCAAGTAGAATATGGATTTGACAAGGATCTTAAGGAAGCAGAGCAGGAAATTGAAGAAACGATAAAAAACCTGAATCTTCCGGAGGATGCCCAGACACCAAAGGTTGCGAGACTTAGCTTTAATGATTTACCAATTTTAGTAGTATCCGTATTAAATCAGAATAGTAACCTTTCGGAAGTAAGCAATCTCGTAAAAAATGAAATACAGCCGGCTTTTGAAGAAATTCAGGGAATCTCTACAGTAAATATCGTTGGGAATGAGACGAAAGAGGTCAGAATCAATCTTTTACCGGAAAGACTACAAGAATATCAACTGCGTGATCAAGACGTAGCAGAATATTTGAATAGCGTGTTAAATGAATTTTCATTAGGTGTGAAAGAGGTTGATAATCAAGAAAAGGTCGTTGCGATTCAAAGCGAATTGGATATAGAAAAACTAAAGGATATTAGTGTGCCAATTAATCCGCAATCTGTAATAGAAGGAGTAGATCAAACAGCAGAAGCAACACCTACCCTTAGTGATATTGCCGAAATTGAGTTAGAGCAAAGCTCTTCGTCCATCTCTAGATTTAATGGGGAAGAGTCAATTGGTATCCAAGTAGTACAAGGAGTAAACGGGAATACGGTTGAAATTATTGACGCAATAACCAATAAAATGGATGAATTAGAAAAACAGTATGACGGTTTAACATTTGAAACAGTATTGAATAGTGGCGATCCAATAAAAGATTCCATCAGTATGATGTTCAAAAAGGCTCTAATAGGAGCCGCCTTTGCAGTATTGATTATATTACTGTTTCTGAGAGATATAAAATCTACCCTTATATCGGTTATTTCAATTCCACTATCATTACTCATTGCATTATTGTTACTTCATCGAATTGGAATTAGCTTGAACTTAATGACAATTGGAGCGATGACAGTTGCCATTGGAAGAGTAGTTGATGACTCAATTGTTGTTATTGAGAACATTCATAGAAAAATAAAGTTATCTAAAGAACCATTGAGTGGAAATGCATTAATTGTAGCAGCTACAAAGGAAATGTTTTCACCAATTATGTCCTCTACGATTGTAACAATTGCAGTGTTCCTTCCATTAGGGCTTGTTGATGGTCCAGTAGGAGAACTATTTTATCCTTTTGGATTAACAATCGTATTTGCCCTTTTAGCCTCACTGTTAGTTTCTATAACAATTGTGCCAATGATGGCTCATTTTATGATGAGTAGAAAAGTTGGAAAGCGTGCTTCTAGAGATAAGAAACATAAAGGAGAAACGTATAGAAAGATACTAAGATGGAGTCTTAATCATAAAATCGTATCTTTCACATGTATCAATATTCTTTTAATTGGTAGTTTGTTTTTGATTCCATTTATTGGCGTCACCTTCATACAAGAAGATGAAAATAATTTACTTATTATCACTTATGATCCAAAAACAGGTGATACAAGAGAAGAAATTAATGAGCAAGTGGAGACTGTAGAAGATTATTTGCTTGGCAGGGAACATATTGAGCTCGTTCAATCATCACAAGGTGGAGGAAATCCACTTAACCCAGCGGATACGCGACAAGTTTTATTCTTCATTAAATATAAAGGAAGCGTTGAAGACTTTGGAAAAGAGCAGGAAGTAATCTCTGCTGAAATTCGGAAGCAAACCGAGGGAGAATGGAGTTTTCAGGATTCTGGTTCAGGCAATAGTCAAATGAATATTTATGTTTACGGTAATAATTTTGAAGAGATTAATCAGTCAATAGGTCAGATTGAAGATAAACTATCAAATAGAGAAGAAGTAAAGAGCATAAAAACTAATGTCTCTGAGTTGCATGATAAGCTTGGTTTTCAGCTGAAACTGGATGAATTAATTGATAATGGTGTGCACCCAGAACAGGTTTATTCAGCACTAGGTGGAGGGGTTGACATGAGACTCACCACTATAAATGAGGAAGGAGACGACTTACCTGTTTACTTGAATACAGCAAAAGCGATTGAAAAACAGGAGGATTATCTTAAGTTGCCTATTTCCACTTTGTCTGGTGAAGAGATAGAACTATCAGAGGTGACAGAACTTATTGAGCAAGAAGCTCCCTCAGCTATATACAATCGTAATGGCAAGCAATATGGTGAAGTAACGATTAATGTTCAAAGCAATGATATCAATAAGACAATCAAAGGTTTAGAAAGTGAATTAAAAGGGATTTCATTTGGGAATGGAGTCAACCTCGAATTTGGCGGTGTTTCAGATCAAATTGAAGACTCTTTTAATCAATTAATTATTGCTTCAGGTCTTGCTATCTTCGTTGTATTTTTCGTTTTAATTGTCACATTTGGAGGTGGTCTAGCACCATTTGCTATCCTATTCTCCTTGCCATATGCAATTATTGGGAGTTTGGTTGGACTCTTGTTAACTAGAGAACCAATTAGTATTTCAGTAATGATTGGTGCCTTAATGTTAATCGGAATAGTTGTAACAAATGCGATCGTTTTAGTGGCGAGAATTATTCAGAATGAAAAAGAAGGTATTGATTTAAGGGAGGCAATATTAGAAGCGGGTACAACACGTTTGAGACCGATATTAATGACCGCTTTTGCAACTGTAGGGGCATTGGTTCCACTTGTGTTTACTGGTGAGACGGATGGAAGTGGCTTAATTTCGAGGGGGTTAGGGATAACAGTCATTGGTGGTCTTACAACTTCAACAATACTCACTTTGATTGTAGTTCCAGTTGTTTATGAAGCTTTAATGAAGATGAAAAAGAAGTTTAAAAAGAAAAGAGCTCAAAAAGAAGAAGTAAACATTGAGGCTTAGTGGTGTTTTCACTAGGCTTTCTTTTTCTCAATTCTGTGGGTATTTTGGACGAGAATAAGATCGTTTATGCTTTTAAATTTGTGTGAAAGTATTCAAAAAGGAGAATGAAAGGTGAGTTCAATTTTTAATAACCGCTTTATTTATTGTATCCTTTTCTCTGCCTTATTTCTTCAAATGGGTATTTGGATTAGGAACTTTTCGATATTACTATTTGTTACTGAACAAACGAATGGGAACGCTATAGCCATTTCTTTTATTATGCTTGCGGAGTATGCCCCCATTTTCTTGTTTTCTTTCCTAGGAGGAACATTTGCAGACCGTTGGCGACCAAAGAAGACGATGGTATGGTGTGATATTCTTACGGCAATATCAATTTTTGCTATTTTTGCTGCGCTACTTTTTAGTACTTGGAAAGTTGTCTTTTTTATTACTTTAATTTCTGCAGTACTTTCCCAGCTTTCACAACCAGCGGGTATGAAGTTATTTAAGCAAAATCTCCCAGACAAACTATTACAGCCTGCGATGTCTCTTTATCAAACCTTATCTGCTGTTTTTATGATAATGGGGCCGGTCATTGGTACCATTGTTTATGAAAACTTAGGCCTTCTCCCTTCCATTTTAATAACTGGAAGTGCCTTTCTATTATCTGCTTTTTCGTTGTTTTTCATTACAGAGAGTAAAAATATTGAAAGGGAGTCGTCCATACATATAGCCAATATTTTGGATGATATGAGGGGTGGAATAAAATACGTACTTAAAAATAATCAATTAAAAGCGCTGGGAGCATGTTTCTTATTTGCAGGACTAGCAGTAGGGCTCATTCAACCAATGAACATTTTTATTGTCATGGAAAAATTGTCATTAGGAACAGAGTATTTACAGTGGCTTCTCATGATAAATGGCTTAGGAATGGTGATTGGTGGAGTAATATCATTTACTTTATCTAGTAAGATACAACCGATGAAGTTTTTAGCAATAGGAGTGGCAATGACCGCGATATCTATAAGTATAATTGGCTATTCAACAGTACTTATGCTAACACTATTAGGACAATTTTTATATGGGGTATTTCTTCCGGTTATTCAAATTGGCATTCATACAATGGTATTAAAAAATACGAATGATCATCTTATAGGGAGGGTCAACGGTATTTTAGTGCCTCTGTTTAGTGGGTCTATGGTAATGAGTATAACATTAGTAGGCATATTAAAAAGTGTGGTATCAGTAACTTTTATCTTTCAAGTGTCTGCTTGTTTATTCCTTGTTGCTTTGGCGATTATTTTACGAAACACAAAGCAGCAGTCATTGAATGAACCAGGACAAGCTAGAAATGTTTAATGTGTGAAGCTACTAAATAGTGAGCAACTACTATATGAATTTATCATTCCTTGTGAATAGGTGGCTTCATTTGAATCCGTATCGATACAAACATTTCTTAATAAAAATGAACAGTAGAGCAATTTAGTGAATAAAAGAAACAAGCAGTGGTTATGCTTGTTTCTTAAATCATTTTTGCAGTATATATTGAAAACACCGTTTCGCAGTTGCTTCCGGTGCAACAAGAATAGGGGTGTTGGGTGTTACTTGGTTAGCTACATGTGCCATGCTGTATTGCGAGAGGACGATGACATCTACCTTTCCATCCATTTCCGCCACCATTCTCCTGACTCTTTCGTCATGCTCTTCTTTTTTTCCTTCAAAAAGTAGATGGATGATGCCAGGATCAACAACAGATTCAATGGCACAGTTCGGTTGACGTGCTTGTAGGTAATTAATTAGCGCTTCGGGTGTTTCTCTGACGGTAGAGATTAAACCGATACGATTATATTCTAAAGCCTCATCTAGCATCGCTTCGTCTGAACGGAACATTTTCACTCGACAAAGTGGTTGAAGGATAGCTGTTAAAGGATTGAATGCCGAACAAGTTAGCTGAATACAATCAGGGCGAGCTTCCGCTGCTAAAGAGACAGATTTTGAAAAGCGCCGAGCAATTTCTGGTGTCAATGAGCCGCTTTCTTCAATCATCGTCAGTAAGTGAGTATCCATGAAATGTAATAATTCAACCTCAGGCGCCACTTTTCTAAACGCTTCTTCTATAGGCTTTAAAGCAGTCGTTGTTGCGTGTATTAAGGCAACCTTCATTTTATCTATCACCTCATCCTTTCCGCTTTCGTGCTTTCATTTCCGAGCAGTTAATTGTATTCTCTATAGTATATCTAATAATCAATGAAAATAGTATAAAAACTAATGAAGGAGAGAAAGAGATGAATTCGGATTGGCAGAATAGACTTTCTCCGGAGAAAGAAAAGCCTTACTTCCAAAAGTTGATGAGCTTTTTAGAACAGGAATATCGGCATCATACGATTTATCCTGTAAAGGGAAATATCTTTAATGCATTGGAATATACGAGCTTTGAAGAGACAAAGGTGGTTATCCTTGGTCAAGACCCATATCATGGTGCCAATCAGGCGCATGGCTTAAGCTTTTCGGTACAACCTGGTGTGAAAATACCTCCGTCTCTACGAAATATATATATAGAATTAGCAACAGATATTGGTTGTCCCATACCTAACCATGGTTGCCTCATTTCTTGGGCGAAGCAGGGGGTATTATTATTAAATACGGTATTAACAGTAAGAGAAGGAGAGGCCAATGCTCATCGTGGACAAGGGTGGGAAGAGTTTACGAATTATATTATTACTTCTTTAAATCATAGAGAGAAGCCTATTATTTTTGTGTTGTGGGGGAAGCCCGCGCAAGCGAAGTTAAAGTTAATTAATACAGAAAAACATGCCACTATCCTCGCGCCCCATCCGAGTCCGTTATCTGCTCATAGAGGCTTCTTTGGTAGCAAGCCATTCTCAAAAATTAATCAAAAATTGTTAGAATGGGGAGAGAAACCGATAGATTGGAAAATAGACAATTTATAAGACTTTTCGTCATGTTTCACGTGAAACGAGAGGGGTGCTGTCAAAATGCCGGAGAAAAAGGTAAGCTGTGTCAAATGTAAATTTTTCTATGTCACATGGGATCAAAGATTTCCCAGAGGCTGCAAGGCATTTGGTTTTAAAACAAAAAAATGGCCATCGATGGAGGTTCATACTGCGTCAGGGCAATCGTGTTTGCGTTTTGAAAAGAAGAACTGATACACTATAAGAAGAAAAAGATGGTAGATGAAGTAGGTGAATACATGAGTATTTCAATCGAGAAAATGCTAAGTAAAATGGAAGCTGAGATTAGTGAGGCGAAGGGGTTAAATGAATCGGCAGTAAGAGAAAGAGTCCATGCTATTAAAACGTTGTGTGAAGTGATTCTTGATCAACAATCAACGGGAGCAGTACGGGCGGCGCAAACGCAGCAACAACCGATGGTAACTACCCAGACGAATATCCCCAGTCCTCAACAGGTAAGTCTGAATGAAAAACCAATGAAAATGGGTGATGAGGCAAACGGTGAGTCGATTTTTGACTTTTAAGGAGTGGCTTTGCTTTACCTGTTATACTAAATATATACTTAAAAGAAAGAGGCTGAAAATAAATGAAGCTTTTCATCATTATTGGGGCGATTTTTGCCTTTCTAGCAGTTGCATTTGGTGCATTTGGTGCCCATGCTTTAGAAGGTAAAGTAGTAGGCAAGTATATGGATAATTGGCAAACGGCTGTACAATATCAAATGTTCCATGCTATTGGAATTTTTATTGTTGCTTTATTATTATCGAAAATGCCAGACTCTTCCTTATTAACTTGGTCGGGCTGGTTAATGGCATTTGGTATCTTATTTTTCTCTGGAAGTTTATATATCTTAGCATTAACGAAAATATCCATATTAGGCGCCATTACACCTATTGGTGGTGTAGCATTCCTTGTAGGTTGGGTACTTATTCTTGTATTTGCTGTAAAACACCTATAATAATGAAGGGCTGAACATTTATGATGTTCAGCCCTTTTTCAAAAGAAAGTATAAAATTGTTCAATGAGTTATCATGTCTAGCTCCAGCGTCATGGAGCTCGAGGTCATAAGTCAAAGCTGTCTATGAGGTAAAGGACAACCTCACAGCCATCTTCGTCTTATGCTTGTCGCTCCAGAGCGAGCCGCTTCCGCTTTTCATCATGTCTAGCTCCAGCGTCATGGAGCTCGAGGTCATAAGTCAAAGCTGTCTATGAGGTAAAGGACAACCTCACAGCCATCTTTGCCTTATGCTTGTCGCTCCAGAGCGAGCCGCTTCCGCTTTTCTGCTTACCTTGGGTTGTATTGTGTTAATTGTGCTGGATAATAGTATTCAATCTCCTCAGGAAAAACAACATAATCTAAATAAATCATTGGGATTAAGTAGCGCTCACCCGTTTCGGGGTCACTAATAATGACATGATCACGTCCAGCTGCTTCAATGATTCCTTTAAACACTTTGGCATTCCATTGTGAATTATTTTCAAATGTTGTATAAACGGATGCAAGCTTGCCGCGATTTAATCTGAGAATATTTTCAATAAAGGATTGTTCCATTGGCAGTTGACCTGTTGATTGACCTTGAACGTTTGTTGGCATCCCTTGTGTTGGTATGTTTACTTGAGGTGGTTGAGTGTTGTAATTCTGTTGAGGCTGCTGCTGATATTGGTTGCTGTATTGCTGTTGTTGTTGGGGATACCCACCATAATAAGGATAACCTTGTTGAGTCATTGCACTTCCCTCCAAATAAATTAATAAACAGATGGGCAATCTGATTCGGTAGGGATATAGAAACAGTGTGATTTGAACCTACCTGAATTCCATTGGTTATACCATTGTGCTGGACAATCGCCACCTGGTCTAAAAAACCATAAAGCATTACTAGCAGGGTGTTGCCTTTCGCCTTTTAAAACTCTTCTTGCTAAGTTCAATTCATTCGATCGTGCCGCTTGATAAAAATAGCCTTTCTGCGTTGCTTCAAACCCACCAGGATTTTGAAAAACCATTTGCCTAATGGATGTAATGTCTTTAAAATCCAAGCAATTACCAAGGACGCGATTGACGCCGACATTGCCAACCATTAACATACCAAGATTTCCTTCACCTTCTGCTTCTGCACGCAAAAGTCTTGCTAGTAGCTTTACATCTGCTTCTGTGTAGGCTATCACGCCCATACAATCACCTCTTAAAAGTTTTGCCATGTTGCTAGATAGAGGCTTATTCATAAACTCACTATTTATAACTATGTATAAGCCTTTTCTTTTATGACAAAAAAACTCCCGCCAATAAATTGACGGGAACAATATCGATTAATTAACATGTAAAAACTTACTTAAGCCACTTTCTGGTAATAGGTTGCCTACATAGAAGGCACCGAACTCTCCGTAACGAGCACTTACTTCATCAAAACGCATTTCGTATACGAGCTTTTTGAATTGTAGCACATCGTCGGCAAATAAAGTGACGCCCCACTCATAATCGTCAAATCCAACTGAGCCAGTGATGATTTGTTTAACTTTGCCAGCATAAGAGCGCCCGATGAGACCATGGCTGCGCATTAATTCACGACGTTGATCCATTGGGAGCATATACCAGTTATCCTCACCTTGTCTACGCTTATCCATTGGATAGAAACAAACATATTTCGCTTGTGGAAGTGTTGGATATAGTCGACTTCTCACATGAGGATTCTGATAAGGGTCTTCATTAGAATCTCCTGCCATATAGTTACTTAATTCTACGACAGAAACATAAGAGAAAGTCGGAATCGTATATTCTGCTAATTTTGTTTTATTGAATTCGTTTTCTAGCTCATTTAATTCTTCCATTGTTGGGCGTAAAAGCATCATCATAAAGTCTGCTTTTTGACCGACAATTGTATATAGTGCATGGCTACCTTGCTCGGCAGCTTGCGTGGTGTTCCATTTATCAACCAGTGATAGAAATTCGTGAATAGCGGCTTCACGCTCATCGCTAGAAATCATTTTCCATGTAGTCCAATCGATGGCACGGAAGTCATGGAGACAATACCAGCCGTCAAGAGTTTTTGCTGCTTCGTTCATTGTCATCGCTCCTCATATATGTACTATTTACTTCATGTTTACTATACCATAGTTTAGCCAGCAAACCACACGATTAAAACTAGCTAGTGTTGATTAGTTATTTTGCTTAATGGATAGGTTATAAGTATGATATGAATGAAGAGCTTCAGTGCACTGTTTTATTTAAGAGAATTCACTTTTTAGAATTAACCGACATTTGCCTTTTCTATTGCTATTTAACGAGCGGTCTATTGTAATGGAAGAAGAGAAGAAATAATTGCATTTAAATGATTAATTGGAGGGGCTTAATATGAGCAACTTATTTGAAATAATGAAAGCAAAAATAAACGGGAAGAGCTTGAAAATCGTTTTTCCTGAAGGTACAGACGATAGAATTCTTATTGCTGCCAGTCGCTTAGCTGAGGAAGGCATTCTTGTACCTATTTTACTTGGAGATGAAGAGGGAATTACTAATCAGGCCACTAAATTAGGGGTTTCTTTAGAAAATTGTACAATCATTGACCCAAAAAATAGTGAGTATATGGATGAATTGCTTCCTGTATTCGTCGACCGGAGAAAAGGGAAAGTAACAGCGGAAGCAGCAAAGGAAATTCTTTTGGATGAAAACTATTTTGGAACGATGCTTGTTTATGCAAACAAAGCGGACGGCTTGGTAAGTGGAGCGGCACATTCAACAGCAGACACTGTCCGACCGGCATTACAAATTATTAAAACAAAAGCAGGGGTGAAAAGGACCTCTGGTGTATTTATTATGGTTCGTGGGGAAGAACAATATGTTTTTGCTGACTGTGCGATCAATATTTCCCCTGATGCAGAAGGATTAGCAGAAATCGCTGTAGAGAGTGCAAAAACAGCAAAAATGATGGATATTGATCCTCGTGTGGCTATGTTGAGCTTTTCGACAAAAGGATCTGCAAATTCTCCAGAAACTGATAAGGTCATTGAGGCAGTAACTATGGCAAAAGAAAAAAATTCAGAGCTTGTCATTGATGGAGAGCTTCAGTTTGACGCAGCGTTCGTACCTTCTGTCGCAGAGAAAAAAGCGCCGGGTTCACCAATCAATGGACAAGCAAATGTCTTTGTATTCCCAAGCCTCGAAGCAGGAAATATTGGCTATAAGTTAGCGCAAAGATTAGGTGGATTTGAAGCGGTAGGTCCGATTTTACAAGGTTTGAATCAACCGGTTAATGATCTTTCCCGCGGTTGTAATGAGGAAGATGTCTATAAGCTTGCGATTATTACGGCTAGCCAAGCTTTAGTCGAATAGTTCTTAAATGGTAAAGGAGCAGAAGGAATGGAAGAGGCTTTAAATTTATTAGAACAAAAAGAATGGCGTATAATTGATCAGTCGCAATCAGGGCGATTTGTCAGTGCACTTCACTCTTTCGGTATGGATGATACTTTATGCGCTTCGGTTGGGGCGGGACTCTCTCCTGCTACTGCGAGAAGCTGGGTGCATGACCGCACAATCGTACTTGGTATTCAAGATACAAAACTGCCTTTTATTAACGCAGGGGTTCAATTTTTACAGCAACAAGGTTATGACTGTATTGTGCGGAATTCAGGTGGGCTTGCGGTTGTTCTCGATGAAGGTGTCTTGAATATTACTTTAGTGCTGCAGGAAACGGAAAAAGGTATTGATATTAACCGTGGATATGATGCGATGTGGTTTTTAGTGAAAGAAATGTTCGCCGATTTTCCCGTAGAAATTGAAGCGAAAGAGATCACCAAGTCCTACTGTCCGGGGAGTTATGATCTAAGCATTGGCGACCAGAAATTTGCAGGCATTTCACAACGCAGATTGAGAAAGGGTGTCGCTGTGCAAATCTACCTTTGTGTAAATGGCAGCGGCAGTGAACGAGCGCAGATCATTCAAGAATTTTACCGTATTAGTAAAGAGGATGAGAAGACTAAGTTTACTTATCCTGACATTGATCCAACAGTGATGGCTTCGCTAGCTGAACTACTCCAAACGGAATTCACCATAGAAGATGTGATGCTCCGCTTCCTACAAACATTAAAGAAACATAGTGGCACGCTTCATTCAGGTCAGTTAACCGTCACTGAAGCACCAATGTTTGAAAACTATTTCGACCGTGTAGTCGATAGAAACGAAAAAATCATGAACAAGAAATAATATGGGTCCAGGCAACTCCCGAATAATTTGCAGATTTTAGAATGAAAACAGGTGCTCTTTTGCTCGTTTTACCACTGGTGGAGGGCCTATCAAATGTACGAATAAATCTTAATCTAGTAAGTCACGCTAAATAGAAAATAACTGAGTAAGCTGGTTCAGCCTTTTACTCAGTTATTTTTGTATGTGTTTGTGGTAAACCACAGTCTAATCATTTATTCTGCTAGTTTTTCTAAATTGCCATTACGATCCATTTTGAATTTAGTGGCGGTTCTTTCCTCATCATCTAAAATCGCTAATTTTCGAGCACGGTTCATAATATTCATTAATGTCTCGTAATCTTCTTGGATAGTGACACTATTCTGCTCTAGCTTGCTTACTCTTGCCGCTAATTCTTGGTTTCTAGCCTTTAAAGAAGCATTCTCGCGCTTAAGTCTTTCATTCTCATTTTTTAAGATATCCAGTTTAATACTTGAGTGACTTAATGATTCAAGGTATTGAATGACACTTGCCATCGTCATATTAGATGATGAAGTTTCCTCCGTTTTGAATACAGGTGTCTTCACTTCTTCAGTAGGAGCCGCATTAGGTGTTGTGACTTCAGGTTCTTCAAATAGCAAATCATTCATCGGCTCCATCGCTGTTTCTACGTCATCTAATGTAGGAACTGGTGGTGAATATAATAGTTTTTTCTTTCCACCTTGCTCTTTGCCAAGCATTCTTTGTCGTTGCTTTCGTTGTTTTTTTGCTAGTTGAAGGGCTTTTTCATATTGGTGCCGTACAACTGCATTCCAGCGAAACCCGCAAGCTGCTGATGTGCGATTCAACTTATCTCCAACTTCTTCAAATGCATTTAATTGCGTACTACCTTCACGGACATGCCTTAAAACCGTTTCTGCTAATAATAAATCATTTTCCTCTGACCATGCATCTTGACGTACTTTCATGATCTCAACTCCCTAAATTTTTATAATAGTTAAGCTTTAGCAATAGGATTGTCAAGAATACAAGGTTTTATACATTCTATGTTTGAAAGGATAGTAGAAGATGGTTTCTAATAGATACGTATGGTAAATCATGTTAAAAATGTCGAAAAAAATTCTCATTTCGCCAAAAAACAACTAGGACAGGGGTTCGTATGTGCAGGAGAGGTTGGTCTATTACATTCGGGGGGTGAAACAAGAGAAAGAGAAAGATATAATAGGGGAAGTAAAAAAAAACTGATGAAGAGCAATCAAATGTTTAAAGGTAAAAAAAGAAGTTAATATATTGGTTATGTCTATATAAAAAGGGAGGTGTCATGATGTCATATGCGACAGAAAAATTAACTGAAGAAAAGGTATTTAAAGATCCTGTTCACCGTTATATTCACGTGAAAGATCGTCTTATCTGGGATTTGATTGGTACTAAAGAATTCCAACGTCTAAGAAGGATTAAACAATTAGGAACAACCTTTCTTACCTTTCACGGAGCGGAACATAGCCGATTTAATCATTCGCTTGGTGTCTATGAAATTGTTAGGCGAATTGTCGATGATGTCTTCAAAGGACGTCCAGAGTGGAATGATGACGATCGTTTATTAACCCTTTGTGCAGCATTGTTACATGATTTAGGTCATGGGCCGTTCTCGCATTCTTTTGAAAAGGTATTTGGCTTAGATCATGAAAATTTTACAAAGAAAATTATTCTCAGTAACACAGAAGTCAACAATGTGTTAAGAAGAGTAAGTGATGATTTTCCAAAAAAAGTAGAAGAAATAATTGCGAAAACGTCTAAAAACAAATTAGTTATCAGTTTAATCTCTAGTCAAATTGATGCCGACCGGATGGATTACTTACAAAGAGATGCCTATTTTACAGGCGTGAGTTATGGTCATTTTGATATGGAACGTATTTTACGAGTGATGAGGCCAAGGGAAGACCAGGTTGTGATTAAACAAAGTGGCATGCATGCTGTTGAGGATTACATAATGAGTCGATACCAAATGTATTGGCAAGTGTATTTTCACCCTGTAACGAGAAGTGCAGAGGTGATCTTAACAAAAATACTCCATAGGGCAAAGGCTCTATATGAAGAATCTTATCAGTTCAAACAAGCCCCTGCTCATTTTTATTCTTTATTTAAAGGCGAAATAACGGTGGATGATTACATTCATCTGGATGAATCAATTGTTCTATACTATTTCCAAATGTGGCAGTGGGAAGAAGATGAGATTTTAAGTGATTTAGCGCAACGTTTCTTAGACCGTCATCTCTTTAAGTATGTTGAATTTGACCCAGCCAAGGAATATAAGAAACTGTCAGAGCTGTCTATCTTATTTTTAAAAGCGGGAATTGACCCTGAATATTACTTAGTTGTCGATTCTTCCTCTGATTTACCTTATGATTTTTATCGACCGGGTGAAGAAGAGGAGCGTTTACCGATTCATTTATTATCGAAAAATGGAGAGGTAAGGGAATTATCTCGGGAATCATCGATTGTTGATGCTATCTCAGGTAAAAGAAGGACCGATCATAAATTATACTATCCTGCCAATCTCCTTCATGGTGAAGGGCCACATAAAGAGATTAAGAAACAAATACGAAAATTACTAGACTTAGAATAAAAAAGTTCGAATGGAACGTAATAAATAATTAGGAGATGAATCAATGTGCTGAAAGACCATGCAAAAATCATTCATGCCATTGCTGCCTCGGATGAAATTGTCGGCCGTAAAAAGCTACAAAAAATGATTTACATTGCAAAAAAAATCAATTACCCTTTTCATGAGAAATTTGCCTTTCACTTTTATGGACCTTATTCAGAAGAACTCACTCTTCGTATTGAAGAGCTATGCAATATGGGATTCTTGAATGAAATTAAAGAAAAAAAAGGTGGATACTATCAATATCGTTATACACTAACCGAATCGGGAACAGAATTTCTAGAATTAAATGAAGTAAGTATGCCTCATTTAAAAGACTGTCTCGTTGATATGAATGGCCAATCAGCAAGATTTCTAGAGCTAGTATCCACTGTCTTATACTTCGAGGAACTGCCTAAAGAAGAAGTAAAGGAAAAGATCTTCACGCTCAAAAGCAAACAACGATATACAGAAGAAGAGATTAACCAAGCTTATCACTATATCGATGCCTTAAATACAAAAGCCGCTATCCTATCATAGGAGCGGTCTTTTTAATATTGAGGTTGTTCATATATATGCTCGTGTGAAAATGATATTGCGTGCCTTAATCGGTAATATGAACTGAGTGCTTCTGTTTTGATGGATTAGAGTTTGTGAGTCACTCAAGTTAAGAAAAGAGAATGAGCGCTTCGTAAATGAAGTTTGTGAGTCACTCAAGTTGAGAAAAGAGAATGAGCGCTTCGCAAATGAAGTTTGCGAGTCACTCAAGGTGAGCAAAGAGAATGAGCGCTTCGCAAATGAAGTTTGTGAGTCACTCAAGTTGAGCAAAGAGAATGAGCGCTTCGCAAAAGAAGTTTGTGAGTCACTCAAGGTAAGAAAAGGAACTGAGCGCTTCGTAAATGAAGTTTGTGAGTCACTCAAGTTGAGAAAAGAGAATGAGCGCTTCGCAAATGAGGTTTGTGAGTCACTCAAGTTGAGAAAAGAGAATGAGCGCTTCGCAAATGAAGTTTGCGAGTCACTCAAGGTGAGCAAAGAGAATGAGCGCTTCGCAAAAGAAGTTTGTGAGTCACTCAAGGTAAGAAAAGGAACTGAGTGCTTCACAAATGAAGCTTGCGATTCACTCAAGTTGAGAAAAGAGAATGAGCGCTTCGCAAAAGAAGTTTGTGAGTCACTCAAGGTAAGAAAAGGAACTGAGTGCTTCACAAATGAAGCTTGCGATTCACTCAAGTTGAGCAAAGAGAATGAGCGCTTCGCAAAAGAAGTTCGCGAGTCACTCAAGTTGAGAAAAGAGAATGAGTGCTTCACAAATGAAGTTCGCGAGTCACTCAGTAAGAGAAAAGGAACTGAGCGCTTCGCAAATGAAGTATGCGAGTCACTCAGAAAGAAAAATGGAGATGAGAGCACAACTAAACCGTAAATATACACATATCTCATGCTGTATTTTTACGCTCTTACGATTTATAGTTATACGCGATAAAATTTAATTTGTTCCGGCTTCTACTCACCCTGGGAAGTTTCTTTTCTTGTCTGAAAAGAAAACGTTGTATTTCCCTCAGAATTGGGTAGTTCTCTTAAATCTAATGGGATCCGGAAAGGAACGTTACAAAAAAAGGTGGCAGAGCCAAAGTTTGATTGGATTCGGCCGAAAATGAGTCAAAAAAAGGAAGCGAGAGGGAATTTTGATATGAAGACCCTAGGCAAAATCAATAATAGTGTACAAGAACAATAGAGAATCCTACATTAAGGGATTCACCAAAAAAAATAACCGGCACCAATGAATAACTAACATTGTCAGTGCCGATATATTTTAATCTTGTATTTTATTGGTCGCTCAGACGCTTGCCACCAACAGCATAATGGTTCTTGCTCATTTCTTCGATAAATACAGTGATTTTTTCATTTGGAGCACCTGTTGTTTCGCTCACGGCTACTGTGACTTTTTCTACGAGTGCTTTCTTTTGATCTTCTGTACGTCCTTCAAGCATTTTAACAGTTACGTATGGCATAAGTTCTTCCTCCTAAATGAATTCGCGCTGTTTCTGAACAACGATTATTTTAAGTTTTCCATATTTTCTTCATTTAGACAAGCAAATTTATAGTAGCGCATGATTTCCTTATTGCAGGAATGATGCGTTATACTTTAATATGTATGACAAAGATAAGGTTTACATATGGTTAATGAAAAGGTATAAAACACTCATTCATGAGTTAAAAAAGGGGATTAAAGTGTGGAACAATTCTTAGCCTATCCACTTAGGGATATTCCCTATGTAGCTATCACGTTAATTATTGCCTTCACTCTTCATGAGCTTGCCCATGCGTGGGTCGCCTATAAATTTGGTGATCCCACGGCAAAAAATCAAGGCAGATTGACGTTGAATCCCATTAGTCATTTAGATCCGGTTGGGACACTCTTAATTTTTATAGCGGGTTTTGGGTGGGCGAGACCAGTCCCTGTTAACCGCTTCTTTTTTAAAAATCCGAGGCTTGCTGGTGTATGCGTTTCTTTAGCTGGTCCATTGAGTAATTTTGTTTTGGCTACATTTGCTTTAGGTTTATGGTATTGGTTAATTGGAAATGGTTATACAGTGCCGGAGTCGTTGCTCGCGTTTCTCAATATTTTTATTGGTCTAAATATGCTTCTTTTCATATTTAATTTAATCCCTTTGCCGCCTTTAGATGGCTATCGGGTGATTGCAGATTTAGTACCAAATGATTGGCGAGCGAAGATGACGTCAATTGAGAATTATGGAGGTCTTATTTTTCTCATCCTTGTGATTACACCGCTCAGTCAATATACGATTAGCCCTATCCTGAATACATTACTTCCAGCGATTATGGAAAACCTAAGCGCATTCTTTTATACATTATTTGTGAGAGCATAGATGAAGGAGGAGTTTCAAATGGCAGAGAATAAGAAAAAAATGGAGTTTAATATTATTAAAAGTGACCCAACTGAGGGGCATGGTGGATTCGGGGCCGGTGCTTTTAGTTTAGATAATGTTTCGCCGGTTATTATAGATGTCAATGAAAAAGAGGCTTCAATCGAGGTTGGGGCAATGCATGCCCGCAGCCCACAAGAAAAAGGCATTAAGTTTTTAAAAACAAAAGAAGAAGTCCCTAATGGTAAGCCATACTGGTTAATCTGGGTAACGGTAGAACGTGGAGCAGAAGGTACGTATTATGCGGGTGTAACAGCTTGTGAGTTTACAGTTGATCGATCAATTAGAAGAGGGTATAAGTCACTTCCTGAACATGTGAATCGAATGGATAAATCAATTAAAGGTCAAGTGATCGTGGATCATATGGATGTTTCTTCTAAAGAAGTATTAGCTAAATTCCTACAAGATTATGATGCAGGTATGTGGGAGAGATCATCAGAACAACTAAAAACAGATTTGCAAGCATAAGAGACAAATTCAGCCATAATTGTGGCGTATTTGTGACAGTTTATTGAAGGAATTTACAAAGTATTGCTTCAAGTGGATAAAAAAAGTAAACTTAATATTAGTGCAAAGCACTGTATAGAACTAGGACACGAAAAACCTCGACAGCTACTGTCGAGGTTTTTCATTATTTCTACTATTGTCATGTTTGTGTGCGAATTATGAAGTCCATGGTAATATCTTCTTGTACCAAGGCTTTTTTTCCTTAGGGGCTGGCTCTTTCTCTTTTTGTTTTTCCTCTGCTTGGTATTCAGGCAGGTGAAGCGAACAGTATTCAGTTGGTTCGGTTCCCTTAATAAAGTAGGTAAAACGTTTGACAGGACAATTTTCTGTTGCTAGTTTGCCAGTGGAAGGTTCAACATAAACGCCTATTGTATTTTTTGTTGGTGTGAACTGGCGGATTGGTAGGTCCTGGTGCGCATCTTCCATATAATTCCCCCAAATTTCCTTTGCAAACGCCTTTTCCTTCACAAGGTCGATCGTTTGATTATCATCGTAACCTGTCCATACAGCAGTAACGAGCTGGGGAGAGAATCCAGCCATCCAGCTATCAGTCTCCGTCGAACCAGATTTTGCTGCGTATGGTCTTGTGAGTTGATTGCTAATAGTAGATCCAGTCACACTAGCATATCCATTTAATGTCTGATCAAAAATGCCCGTCATCATCTCTGTTACGACAAAAGCTGTATCCTCATCTAATACTTGCTCATGTGACCCCTTAGCCTCGTAAAGGACATCGCCTTTATAATCCTCAACTCTTGTTATAAAAACAGGGTCAGTACGCTTCCCACCATTAGCTAACATGCTGTATGCATTGGCAAGCTCTGTTACTCTTAATCCGGATGTACCCAGGGCGAGTGAAGGGACTTTGGCCATCTTAGACTGAATACCAAAATCTTTAGCGGTCTTAACGAGTGTTTCTTCACCTAAAAAAAGGTGGGTTTTCACAGCATATATATTATCCGAGAGCGCTAGTGCCTGCGCCATTGTTATATCCCCATCTGCATACTTATTATTATAATTATGAGGTGCATATGTTGATTGTCCATCGTCAAACCGAAAAGTAGTAGGTTTGCTCATTACTGTTGATGCTGGTGTAAATCCTTGTTTAATGGCCGCGTAATATAAAAGGGGCTTCATCGTAGATCCAGGCTGTCTAATCGCTTGTAAAGCTCTATTAAATGAGCTCTCTTCATAATCTGTTCCTCCAACCATGGCTTCTACATGTCCATTTTTAGGATTCATTGATACAAGCCCGACTTGCATTGAAGTATCTTCTTTCATCACTTCTTCAATTGTTTTCTCTGCTATCTCTTGTTTTTGGCGATCTAGTGTTGTGTAAACTCGTAATCCACCAAGTTCAATCATTCTTTCATCAAGGTCTAATTGAGATTTTAGTACGGCTTTGACTGCATCTTGAAAGTAGGGGGCAACAGTGTTCACGTAATATTGATGCTCACCAACGAAAGTAAGCTCTTCATTGAAAGCATTTGCCATTTCCTTTTTCGTAATATATTGATTCCCTACCATAGAAGTTAAGATTAACTTTTGCCTTTGTTTCGCTTTCTCAAATGAGGCAAGAGGTGAATAGGCACTTGGTCCTTTTGGAATACCTGCGAGCATAGCGGATTCGGCTAAAGTTAAATCAGCTGCATCTTTTCCAAAATAAAACTGACTAGCTGCTTGTGCACCGTAAGCCCTGTTACCGTAATAGATTGTATTTAAATAGCCTTCTAGTATTTGCTCTTTTGTGTAACTCATTTCTATTCTTAGGGTATAAAACGCTTCTTTTATTTTCCTTGTCCACGTTTTATCTTGATCGAGAAAGAGGTTTTTAGCGTATTGCTGACTAATAGTACTCGCACCTTGTACCTTTGCCATTGCTTTGAGGTCTGCCAGCAAGGCGCCAGCAATTCTTTTATAATCAAAGCCATGATGTTCATAAAAACTCTGATCCTCAATCGCGATCGTCGCATGAATTAAGTCTGGGGAAATATCAGTAATATCTGCCCAATACCTTTTCTCCCCTGTGTGACTTTCACCAATAATAGACTCGTCACTTGCCATATATAAAGTGGATTGTGGTACGGCAAGTGGTGGTGGACCTAAAATTTTGGCATAAATGAAAATACCGATGAGCAGGCAGACCATTAACGCTAAACCTATTAAGCTACAAATGACGAGTGCTCGCAAATATTTACCTGCATTTCTAAAGCGCTGATTTGTCATGATTTCCACATATACCACCCCCATTTTAATGTGCTTCGTTTACATATAGTATTGAAAACTATAGGGTATTTTAAACATGCATATTTGTGATTACACGAATATCTAAAGTCTGCATGAAAACCCCCCGATTGGGTCAAACATGAATAGTAGAGAGAGCCAGGTCAGCAAACATCTACATCGGTTCAATCATATAGCTGAAACGCCAAAGACTGTTCCGATTTCACAATGAATGAGTGCGAAGATTCTATTAGCCCACTCCTCTTTTTAGCGGGTATCTGCTTTTTAACAAAATTTTCACTTGCAATTTTGCTAGAATCCTCTATACTTTTCTCATGTTTGTCATTTTGCTTTTCGGGAACGATAAGGTTAAATGAGGCACTTTTTTAATAGAAAGGATTGAAGAATAATGAGCATTTGGTTTACTGAAAAACAAACAGAGAACTTCGGTATCACGATGAAGGTGAATCGAACTTTACATACGGAACAGACAGATTTTCAAAAGCTAGACATGGTAGAAACAGAAGAGTGGGGCAATATGCTTCTTCTTGATGATATGGTCATGACTTCTGTGAAGGATGAGTTTGTTTATCATGAAATGGTCGCTCATGTGCCTTTATTTACTCACCCAAACCCTGAGAATATCCTCGTTGTCGGTGGTGGAGACGGAGGCGTTATTCGTGAAGTGTTAAAGCACCCTAGCGTGAAAAAGGCGACACTTGTAGATATTGATGGGAAGGTTATTGAATTCTCGAAAAAATACTTGCCAGAAATTGCAGGAAAGCTTGAAGACCCGCGTGTAGATGTAAAAGTGGGCGACGGCTTCATGCATATTGCTGAAAGTGAAAACGAATATGACGTTATTATGGTCGATTCAACAGAACCAGTGGGTCCGGCAGTTAACTTATTTACTAAAGGTTTCTATGCAGGTATTGCTAAAGCATTGAAGGAAGATGGTTTATTCGTAGCGCAGTCAGATAATCCGTGGTTTAAAGCAGACTTAATCCGCAATGTTCAAAAGGATGTAAAAGAAATTTTCCCAATTACACGTCTGTATGTGGCGAATATCCCTACTTATCCTAGTGGATTATGGGCATTCACTATCGGTTCGAAAAAGCACGATCCACTAAAAGTGGAAGAAGAGCGTTTCCACGAAATTGAGACGAAATATTATACAAAAGAACTACATCAGGCTGCATTTGTACTACCGAAATTTGTTAAAGATTTAGTGGAATAAGGAGGGCTCTCTATGCGTTTTGATGAAGCTTATTCAGGAAATGTGTTTATTAAAAGTCATCCGCATTATGAAGACAGCAGTGCTGTAATTTATGGGATGCCAATGGACTGGACAGTTAGTTATCGTCCGGGTTCAAGATTCGGCCCAACAAGAATAAGAGAAGTGTCCATCGGCCTTGAAGAGTATAGTCCTTATTTAGATCGAGATCTAGAAGAAGTGAAATTTTTCGATGCAGGAGATATTCCATTACCATTTGGAAACCCGCAAAAAAGTATCGATATGATAGAGGAATACATTGACGGACTACTTGCAGATAATAAATTCCCTATTGGTATGGGTGGGGAGCATTTAGTTAGCTGGCCAGTCATAAAGGCGATGTATAAGAAATACCCTGACTTAGCGATTATCCATATGGATGCACATACAGATTTACGAGACGATTACGAAGGCGAACCACTTTCTCATAGCACACCAATCAAGAAAGCGGCTAATCTCATTGGTCCAACAAACGTCTATTCATTTGGGATTCGTTCTGGGATGAAAGAAGAGTTTCAATGGGCTAAAGAAGTAGGGATGCATATTTCTAAATTTGAAGTATTAGCACCTTTGAAGGAAGTTTTGCCACAATTAGCTGGTCGTCCTGTCTATGTGACAATTGACATCGATGTCCTTGATCCTGCACATGCGCCGGGTACAGGTACTGTTGATGCTGGAGGCATTACTTCTAAGGAGCTTTTAGCCTCTATTCATGAAATTGCTCGTGCCAATGTGAATGTGGTTGGCTGTGACCTAGTTGAAGTAGCACCCATTTATGACCCTTCAGAACAAACTGCGAATACAGCTAGTAAGCTTATTCGTGAAATGATTTTAGGTTGGGTGAAATAAATTGATGATGCGAACAAATTCTATTATAGGAGAATTTGTTCGTTTTTTATTTGGTTTTGTGTGATATCTGGTGTTTAGTTCAAAAATACTAACTACGTGAAAAGCTTTATCATACGCTTTTCATCAGAAAAGTTCTGTGGATGCCCGTGGTATACTAGTGGTTAAAGTTGTTATTGTATAATTATTCATGACTGGAAGATAACATTAATTTGTTTTATACTAATAAGGTTATAGAAATTTCGTTTGAAACGGTATAAAAGGATGTGGAGGGATTGTCGAAAGTTTTAGATGATCAAATTCCTGTAAAAATAAATGTGAAAACGACCATCCATGATGGGAATAGTAAGGATACTTTTGAATTAACGGCGGCTGGTCGATACTATAAAAAAGGAAATGCCAGATATCTTCAATATGAAGAAGAGATGGATGTAGGCATGGTGAAAACCATTGTAAAAATGACTGAGGATGACGGTTTAATCTTACGAAGTGGTTCGATAAAAATGCGCTTGCCATTTAAAATGCATCAGTCTTTAAGAGGTAATTATACGACCCCATATGGTGTATTTAATTTAAAAACTTTAACGAAGAGAATGGTGCATGAGTTTAAAGAAGAGACAAACATTGGCTCTATTGATTTGATGTATGATTTAAACATGCAAGGATCTAAAGCAGGAACCTATCATCTAACCATTGCATTTGAGGAGGAAAACTGAGTGAATATCGTTGAACAGGTGCAACAAAATCTGAAACAAGAAATTAAACAAGCGGTCATAAAAGCTGGCTTAGCTGAAGAGGGACAAATTCCTGATGTTATTCTAGAAATACCAAAAGACAAAACGCATGGTGATTATTCTACAAATATGGCGATGCAACTTGCAAGAGTGGCAAAAAAAGCGCCAAAAATGATTGCTGAAGATATCATTACTCACTTTGATCAATCAAAAGCTTCGATTGAAAAGATGGAAATCGCTGGGCCAGGATTTCTGAATTTTTACATGGATAATCGTTATTTAACGAACTTAATTCCTACCGTGTTAGAAGCAGATGAAGCCTACGGTCAAACAAATGTAGGTAATGGCACAAAAGTTCAAGTAGAGTTCGTATCTGCTAATCCAACAGGTGATTTACACCTAGGCCATGCGCGTGGGGCAGCTGTTGGTGATTCATTATCCAACATTCTAGCGAAGGCAGGCTATGATGTTACGCGTGAATACTATATTAACGATGCCGGCAACCAAATTAATAATCTCGCTTATTCTGTAGAAGCCCGTTATTTCCAAGCATTAGGTATGGAAAAGGAGATGCCGCAAGACGGTTATCATGGGGAAGATATTATTAATATCGGTAAAACACTTGCTAAAGAACATGGTAATGAGTATGTCGATTACGATGCCCAAGAGCGTTTTGACACTTTCCGTGAGTATGGTTTGAAATATGAAATGGAAAAATTAAAAAATGACTTGGAAGATTTCCGTGTTCCTTATGATGTATGGTATTCAGAGACTTCACTTTATCATAATGGAAAAATCGACCGTGCATTGGAAGCATTAAAAGAAAATGGTCATATATACGAAGAAGATGGTGCGACATGGTTCCGCTCTACTACTTTTGGTGATGACAAAGATCGTGTTTTGATTAAAAATGATGGCTCCTATACGTATTTAACGCCAGATATTGCTTATCATAAAGATAAATTAGAGCGTGGCTTTGAGAAAATTATTAACGTTTGGGGTGCAGACCATCATGGTTATATACCGCGTATGAAAGCTGCCATTCAAGCACTTGGTTATAGTAAAGAAGCCCTTGAAGTTGAAATTATTCAGCTCGTTCATTTATATAAAAATGGCGAGAAAATGAAAATGAGTAAACGTACAGGTAAAGCAGTAACCATGCGTGATCTTGTAGAGGAAGTCGGTTTAGATGCGACTCGTTATTTCTTCGCGATGAGAAGTGCGGACACTCATTTAGATTTTGATTTAGATCTAGCTGTATCACAGTCTAACGAGAACCCAGTATATTATGCACAATACGCACATGCGCGTATTTCAAGCATCTTAAGACAAGGTGAAGAACAAGGGTTAGTTCTTGACGCCCAAGCTGACTTATCATTAATCGGAGCAGAAAAAGAACTAGATGTATTGAAGAAAATTGGCGAATTTCCACAAGCAGTAGGTGAAGCTGCTGAAAAGCGCATGCCTCATCGAATTACCAATTATATCTTTGACTTAGCATCTACTTTCCATAGCTTCTATAATGCTGAAAAAGTTTTAGATAGCGATCAGCCTGAAAAGTCAAAAGCAAGACTAGCACTAATTAAAGCGGTACAAACAACATTGAAAAATGCATTAGCGTTAATCGGTGTGTCAGCTCCTGAAAAAATGTAAGAGACGTACAGCAAGCGCCCCACTCGTGTAGTGGGCGCTTTTTTTCTTGAAATAGAATTAAATTCACAAAGAGTAGTAATGGAGGAGAATTGCGCGTAATCCATGTTTACGCGCAAAAGACGAAGGGAGAAGGAGAAGAATTGCGCGTAATCCATGTTTGCGCGCAAAAGGCAAAGGGAGAAGGAGAAGAATTGCGCGTAATTCATGTTTACGCGCAAAAGACGAAGGGAGAAGGAGAAGAATTGCGCGTAATCCATGTTTACGCGCAAAAGACGAAGGGAGAAGGAGAAGAATTGCGTGAAAGTCGTGTTTGCGCGCAAAAGACGAAGGGAGAAGAAGAAGAATTGCGCGTAATCCATGTTTACGCGCAAAAGACGAAGGGAGAAGAAGAAGAATTGCACGTAAGTCGTGTTTGCGCGCAAAAGGTAAAGGGAGAAGGAGAAGAATTGCGCGAAAGTCATGTTTACGCGCAAAAGACGAAGGGAGAAGGAAGAGAATTGCGCGAAAGTCATGTTTACGCGCAAAAGACGAAGGGAGAAGGAGGAGAATTGCGTGAAAGTCGTGTTTGCGCGCAAAAGACGAAGGGAGAAGGAGAAGAATTGCGTGTAAGTTATGTCTCCGCAGTAAAAGACAGAAGAAAGGGGATTGGTGTTATTAAGTTTTACATGGCACTTCTAACATTACACATAGAAAGAACCTAAAGCAGATAAAAAGATCATTAGTCTACTTTAGGTTCTATTTATTTTTATAGGTATGAATCAGAGCATATATTGTCTTATCCACTACTTCCATTCAACCGTTCCGCCACCAACACGCTTGACTCCGCGAATGCTAGCGACATCTTCAACAAGTTGTAAACATGCTAAGTTCTTTGCTTTCGCTTCAATCATTAAATCCACATCTTGACCTACTTCGCGAATGGCCGTTAGCAGGGGTTGTACAAACTGGAAATCCACATAATCAGCATGCGACCGATAGGCTTTATCTGATTTAGGTGAAGACACATGGATTTTAGGTCGCAAACCCTTATGGCTCCATGTTTGAAATACGCGTGGTAATAATTCTCTTAAAGGAATGTCCACGAGATTAGCCATATGGTGATGATAATCAAAAATCATTGGCACCTTTTCCTCTTCACATACAGCAAGTGTTTCCTCGGCATTATAGGTTTTATCATCGTTTTCTAACGTCATTCTCGATTTAATATGTGAGGGTAAAGTTTTAAGATTTTCCTCGAAACGTTTTAAGGATGTCATCTTATCACCATAAGCACCGCCTATATGTATATTGATAATAGCGGTCTGGCTTAAACCCATTGCTTCGAGCATGTCAAAATGATATTGCATGTCGATTACGGCATTTTCGGTTACTTCCTGTCTAGGAGAAGTAAATAAAGTAAACTGATTAGGGTGGAAGCTTACACGTAAATGATGGTCTTTAATCAATTTACCCAATTCATACCATTCATTCTTAAAGGGCGATTGGAAATCCCATTTCACATCGGGGTGAGTAGCAAGTGGCACTATCGAACTTGATAATCGGTATAATGGGATTTCATGAGCAATATTATAATGAAGCATTCGCTTTGTGTGAGCAAGATTAAGTGCAGTAATTTCCCTCAGTTTATCTAATCTTTCATGAGCATTTAATTGTTGATAGCGAGCGTAAGTAAGTGTTTTTGCAGGGGAGGCATCCCATAATGTAATCGCATGAGATACATACCCGAAACGTATTGAAATCAATAGTTATCGGCTCCTTATAAAAAGAGATCTACACATCGTGCTAATAATTCTTTCCCTTGTCTCTTCAGGTTGAAACCAGAAATATCTTGATATTGCAGTTTTTCTGCATTCGCTAAATCCTTATGAAATACTTCGCTTAGTTCTTTATGAAAATGAAGATCCTCACTATAACAATTTATTTCATCATTAAGAAAGAAGCTTCTTTTATCAAAATTAGCTGTTCCGACGACAGCAACTTCATCGACGATCATTGCTTTTGCATGATAGAAACCTTTTTTATACTCATACACTTCTGCTCCTGCCTTCAGTAATGGACGTAAGTAACGATGGGAAGCTTCTTTGACAAGAAAGTGGTCACTCGTATAGGGAATCATAATCGTTACTTTTACCCCTCTTGTTAATGCGGACAATAGATGCTGCATTACTTCTACATCGGGAATAAAATAGGGTGTACCAATTTCAATGAATTGTTCAGCATTTTCAATCAGTGCGATATATTCCTCTTTCAAGAATGCACCATCATTCACTTTAAACTGATGTTCTACACTGCCTTTTGTTATATCTTCTGGAAAATACTTTTCAGTTTTACTTATTAGTTGGTTGCTAGCATCTGCCCAATCTTGTAGGAAAACACTTTGTAAAGTATGTGCACCTTCTCCATTTACTTTTAAATGGTAGTCTCGCCATGGTGTAAGTTTACGGTCAAGGTTGATATACTCAGGGCCTACATTAAATCCACCTAAATATCCTACTTTTCCATCAATTACAGAAATTTTCCTATGATTTCTTGCTTGTACGTTGTAAAATAGAAAGGGAAACGTAGGTGTATGGGCAAAGGCTAATTGAATACCATGAGATCGTAGCTCTTTTTTGAGTTTAAAATTCAGAATAATCGGTAAACTACCTGCCCAATCTAATAGCAGACGTACCTCTACACCTTCATTTGCTTTTTGCTTTAAGATAGTTAAAAATTCCTGTCCTATTCCTTCGTCTTTAACAATATAAAAGAGAATATGGATATGGTGTTTTGCTTTTTTTAGCTCCGTAAAATAATCATCAAATAATGAAGGTCCGTCCGCAAAAAGGACAAAGTTAGCGAAAGCGGGGGAGGGGTTCATTCGGCTGACTGTTTTTAAATGTTTTTTACGACCAAGGGCATAATCGACCCATAGAAGAAAAATAAATACGATAGCAATCAGCAAGATGACCGCAACAGAAAGAAGGATTGTCAAGTTGATCATCTCCCAAAACAGTATGTTTAAATAGTATCTCCATAGAGACCTATTCTATTATCGCTTTTATTGCCTGAAGAAAAAAGGATAAAATAAATAAAAAGTAGTTGACTGAATGCTCATTCATTATATAATGGAACTAAGATTTAAATTCAGAAAATTTTAATACGATAAAATTTTCTTTTTACATTGAATAATCTTCTTATACACATGGATTAGTCGAGAAAGGAGTAGAACACACGTGAATGGATTATTATGGGTTAACCTTATTGCGACCGTTCTTGTAATCGCTTACGCACTTAGTTTGTTTGCTTATTTGCTCAAGACCAGATATGAGTACATTAAGCTTGGAAAGAAAACGGCATTTGACAATAATGTTAAAGAGCGTATGAACAAAATTTGGGTCAATGTATTTGGACAAAAGAAGCTTTTAAAGGATAAAAAAAGTGGCGCTATCCACGTCATGTTCTTCTATGGCTTTATTTTAGTCCAGTTTGGTGCAATCGATTTTATTATCAAAGGAATTTCGCCTGGATCACATCTTCCATTAGGTCCGTTGTATCCAGGATTCACTTTTTTCCAAGAAATCGTTACTTTAATGATTTTGGTTGCCGTCATCTGGGCATTTCACAGAAGATATGTTGAAAAGCTTGTTCGTCTAAAAAGAGGTTTTAAATCAGGGATTGTTTTAATTTTTATTGGCGGCTTGATGTTATCTGTTTTATTAGGAAATGGCATGTCGATGATTTGGCACGGACATGATCCTGTATGGACGGAACCGGTCGCTTCGCTTTTCGCCATCGCCTTATCATGGATTGGTGAAACAGCTTCTATTGTAGTCTTTTATGTTTCTTGGTGGATTCACTTATTATTCCTACTCGCTTTCCTAGTCTATATTCCGCAATCGAAGCATGCTCATTTGATTGCAGGACCAGTAAATGTATATTTCAATAGATTAGATAACCCAGGAAAGTTAAAACCAATCGATTTCGAAGATGAATCACAAGAGACATTTGGTGTTGGACATATTGAGGAGTTTTCGCAATTACAAATGATCGACTTTTATGCTTGTGTTGAGTGTGGTCGTTGTACAAATATGTGTCCGGCGACTGGAACAGGTAAAATGCTTTCTCCGATGGATCTTATCATTAAGTTGCGTGACCATTTAACATTCCACGGGGCAGCGGTGACTAGAAAACAACCATGGGTACCGACATTTGCCTTTTCGAATACGAAGGGAAATCAAATTGCTTTATCAGCTGGGGCAGAGGGTGCTGAAGAGGCGGCAGCGGGCCTCGCTTATTGTCCGAGTTTGATTGGGGAAGTCATTACAGAAGAAGAAATATGGGCATGTACAACTTGCCGTAATTGTGAAGACCAATGCCCAGTTATGAACGAACATGTAGATAAAATTATTGACCTACGCCGATATCTTGTTTTAACAGAAGGTAAAATGGATGCCGATGCACAACGTGCGATGACGAATATCGAACGTCAAGGAAATCCTTGGGGACTAAACAGGAAAGAGCGAGAAGATTGGAGAAGTCTTCGTGAAGATGTACATGTTCCTACAGTGAAAGAAATGAAGAAAGCAGATGAATCTTATGAGTATCTGTTCTGGGTAGGAGCAATGGGTTCTTATGATAACCGTAGCCAAAAGATTGCCCTTTCCTTTGCTCGTCTTTTGAATGAGGCAGGAGTTAAATTTGCTATCCTTGGCAATAAAGAAAAGAACTCAGGTGATACACCAAGACGTCTAGGGAATGAGTTCTTATTCCAAGAGTTAGCAACAAAGAATATCGAAGAGTTTGAGAAAAATGAAGTGAAGAAAATCGTAACAATCGATCCACATGCTTATAATATCTTTAAAAATGAATATCCAGACTTTGGGCTTAAAGCCGAGGTATACCACCATACGGAAGTATTAGCGAAATTGGTGAAGGACGGTGTGTTAAAACCGCAATATGCCGTTGAAGAAACGATTACCTTCCATGATTCTTGTTATCTAGGGCGCTATAACGAAGTGTATGATCCACCTCGTGAAATTTTAAAATCGATTTCAGGTGTGAAACTAATTGAAATGGAGAGAAATCGCGAAAAAGGAATGTGCTGCGGTGCTGGTGGTGGATTAATGTGGATGGAAGAAGAAACAGGTAATCGTGTCAATGTTTCACGTACAGAACAAGCATTAGCGGTCAATCCAACGGTTATTAGTTCAGGGTGTCCATATTGCTTAACGATGTTATCAGATGGAACAAAAGCAAAAGAAGTAGAAGAAAATGTACAAACATATGATGTAGCTGAGCTTTTAGAAAAAGCTGTTATCGGTGAACAAACACTCGCTTCATAGAAATAAGGAGAGAGGAATTGAAACGTATAAAAATTCAGTAAAAATAAATTTTATGAATTTTTAGGATATTGTTTTAATTCTTCTCTTTTTTCGTGTAAAATAAAGTAAATAAAGCGCTTTCATGATATTTATAGAAATTTTACTTTTTTCTGTGGACATCCTTTGAGCGAGCGTTCAGTCAATAGCCTCTTTAGTTAAAAGAAAATTTAGTGAATAAGAGATAAATAGGAATGGAGTGAAAGTTTTGAGTAAAACAGTCATTGTTGCAGGTGCGAGAACACCTTTTGGTAAGTTTGCTGGTGGGTTAAGCTCTTTCACCGCTTCAGATTTAGGTGGAATCGTTGTTAAAGAAGCTCTAAAACGAGCGAATGTTGCTGGGCAAGATGTAGGCGAAGTAATTTTAGGCTCAGTCTTACAAGGAGGACAAGGACAGCTCCCGTCAAGGCAAGCAGCGCGAAAAGCTGACTTACCTTGGGAAGTGAAAACGGAAACAATCAATAAGGTATGTGCTTCAGGAATGAGGAGTGTGACCTTAGCAGATCAAATTTTAAGACTAGGTGAAGAAGAGATCATTGTTGCCGGTGGAATGGAATCGATGAGTAATGCTCCTTATCTTCTGCCAAAGGCTAGATGGGGATTAAGAATGGGCGATGGCAAAGTGCAGGATTTAATGACATATGATGGTTTAACTTGCAGCTTTTCTGGTGTGCATATGGGCACTTATGGGAATGAAACAGCAGAAGCATTCAACATTAGTAGAGAAGAACAAGATAGATGGGCATTGAGAAGTCATCAGCGAGCAGTAGAAGCAATTAAATCAGGTAAATTAGCTGAAGAAATTGTGCCAGTTGAAGTACCGCAAAGAAAAGGTGAGAGCATCGTCGTTTCAGAAGATGAAGCGCCTAGGAAAGATACATCCTTAGAAAAGTTAGCTAAACTAGGTTCCGCGTTTGGTCCAGGTGGAAGTATTACTGCAGGGAATGCTCCTGGTGTAAATGACGGTGCGGCTGCCCTTGTACTGATGAGTGCAGAAAAGGCAGAGCGTGAAGGAAAAGAGATAGGGGCAGTAATTCTCGGTCATACAGCAATTGCGGTAGAAGCAAAGGACTTTCCGCAAACACCTGGCTTAGTCATTAATGAGTTATTAAAAAAGACAGGTAAAAGCTTAGATGATATTGATTTATTTGAAATAAACGAAGCCTTTGCAGCAGTTGCCTTAACAAGTGGAAGAATTGCTAAATTAGATGAAGAGAAGGTAAATGTGAATGGCGGTGCGGTTGCCCTCGGTCACCCGATTGGTGCAAGTGGTGCAAGGATTATTTTAACACTCATGCATGAATTAAAGCGTAGAGGTGGCGGTATTGGCATTGCTGCTATTTGTTCAGGTGGAGGTCAGGGTGACGCAGTAATGATAGAAGTGGCCAAACAATAAATTCCTGGAGGGGATAAATAAATGAGTATCAATACAGTAATGGTTATCGGTGCAGGACAAATGGGTTCAGGGATCGCGCAAGTTTGTGCGCAAGCGGGATTTAGTGTTTATTTAAATGATTTAAAGCAGGAGTTTTTAGACCGTGGATTAAGTGTGATTAAAAAGAATTTAACTAGACAAGTAGATAAGGGCAGAATGCAAGCAGAAGAAATGGAAAAAGTTCTTGCTAATCTGATTCCCTCTACTTCATTAGAAGATGCAAAACAGGTTGATTTAGTGATAGAAGCAGCTGTTGAAAATATGGAAGTGAAGACAAAGATATTTAACCAACTAGATGAAATTACGCCAGCACATACGATATTAGCATCAAATACATCTTCTTTACCGATTACGGAAATTGCCGCAGCGACTAAACGTCCCGAAAAAGTGATTGGTATGCATTTTATGAACCCTGTACCAGTCATGAAATTAGTCGAAATTATACGTGGTTTAGCAACAACAGATGAAGTGTATCAAGCAATTGAGGACATGACGAAACAATTAAACAAGGTGCCAGTAGAAGTGGAGGACTTTCCAGGTTTTGTGTCTAACCGCATTCTCATGCCGATGATTAATGAGGCTGTCTATACATTATATGAGGGAGTTGCAACGAAAGAAGCAATCGATGACGTTATGAAACTGGGTATGAACCATCCGATGGGACCGTTGACTTTAGCAGATTTCATCGGTTTAGATACGTGTCTCTATATTATGGAAATTTTACACGAAGGCTTCGGTGATGATAAGTATCGTCCATGTCCTTTATTAAGAAAGTATGTAAAGGCTGGATGGCTAGGTAAGAAAACTGGTAAAGGTTTTTACGAATACGCTTAATGATTAAGTAAGTTAAATAATTAGTCGAAGTGGATAAAAATCTTTTTTGAACCTTGCTAAGACACATACAATTGACGACATCGGGGGTTAAGTATATGCATTTAAAGTTTACTGAAGAGCAAGAGATGATGAGAAAAATGGTGAGGGATTTTGCTCAAGCCGAGATAGCTCCATATGTGGATAGGATGGAAGCTGGCGAGTTTCCAAGGGAAGTCTTGAGGAAAATGGGAGAGCTTGGATTAATGGGGATTCCCATTCCAGAAAAATACGGTGGCTCTGAAATGGATTTTATGTCCTATATCATTGCTATTAATGAAATCTCTAAAGTAAGTGCAACAATTGGTGTGATTTTATCTGTCCATACATCTGTAGGTACGAATCCAATTGTTTATTTTGGTACAGAAACACAAAAACAAAAGTATGTTCCCAAGTTAGCTAGTGGAGAATATTTGGGTGCGTTTTGCTTGACTGAACCAAGTGCAGGTTCTGATGCAGGAAGCTTAAAGTCAAAAGCGGTAAAAAAAGGAGATCAATATATTATCAATGGCTCCAAAGTATTTATTACAAACGGTGGAGAAGCGGATGTCTATATTGTCTTTGCTTCCACAAACACAGCATTAGGAACAAAAGGAATATCGGCTTTTATTGTTGACAAGGATACCCCTGGACTAGTCATCGGAAAAGATGAACATAAAATGGGACTTCATGGTTCAAGAACTTTACAGCTTAGCTTTGAAGATATGGAGGTACCTTCGGAAAACCTTTTAGGTGAAGAAGGTGAAGGCTTTAAGATTGCCATGTCTAATTTAGATGTGGGGAGGATTGGCATTGCTGCCCAAGCCCTGGGGATTTCTGAAGCTGCCCTTGAGGCATCCACTCGTTATGCTAAAGAAAGAGTCCAATTTGGTAAGCCGATTGCAGCCCAGCAAGGTATTGGCTTTAAGTTAGCGGATATGGCAACGGCAGTTGAAGGAGCAAGACTACTAATCTATCGTGCTGCTCATATGAGACAAAACGGTCAAAAATGTGGGAAAGAAGCATCAATGGCTAAATTATTCGCTTCTAAAACAGCTGTTGAAGTCACAACGGATGCGATTCAAGTATTTGGTGGCTATGGCTATACAGAAGATTATCCAGTAGAAAGATATTTCCGTGATGCAAAAATAACGGAAATATACGAAGGTACAAGTGAAATTCAAAAGCTAGTAATCAGTAAACAACTTTAACAACTTATCTTGGAGGAGTAATCATGAATTTTCAATTAAGTGAAGAACATGAAATGATTAGAAAAATGGTAAGAGATTTTGCTGAAAACGAAGTGGCGCCGACCGCTGCTAGTCGTGATGAAGAGGAACGCTTTGATCGCAATATATTTAATAAAATGGCTGAACTAGGTTTAACAGGTATTCCTTGGCCAGAGGAATACGGTGGTATTGGGAGTGATTATTTAGCATACTGTATAGCGGTGGAAGAACTGTCACGTGTATGTGCATCTACCGGTGTAACTTTATCTGCACATACATCCCTAGCCGGATGGCCAATTTATAAATTTGGTTCAGAGGAACAAAAACAAAAATATTTAAAGCCGATGGCACAAGGTGAAAAAATAGGTGCTTATGGTCTAACGGAACCAGGTAGCGGATCTGATGCTGGCGGTATGAAAACAACGGCGAGATTAGAGGGCAGTCATTACATTCTTAATGGCTCAAAAATTTTCATCACAAATGGTGGTGAAGCAGAAATCTATGTTGTATTTGCTTTAACTGATCCTTCAAATAAACATAAAGGAACAACGGCCTTTATAGTCGAGTCTAATTATGAAGGATTCTCTGTCGGTAAAAAAGAGAAAAAGTTAGGTATTCGTTCTTCTCCTACAACTGAAATCATTTTCGAAGAGTGTAAAGTACCAGTTGAAAATGTGCTCGGCGAAGTCGGTGAGGGCTTTAAGATTGCGATGATGACGTTAGATGGTGGTCGTAATGGTATTGCTGCACAAGCTGTCGGAATTGCTCAAGGTGCGTTAGATGCGGCAACTGCTTATGCAAAAGAGCGTGTTCAATTTGGAAAACCGATTGCAGCCCAGCAAGGAATTGGTTTTAAATTAGCAGATATGGCAACAAGTGTAGAAGCAGCTAGACTATTGACCTATCAAGCAGCTTGGTTGGAATCTGCCGGACTGCCTTATGGAAAAGAATCAGCTATGTCTAAACTTTTTGCTGGCGATGCGGCGATGAAGGTGACAACGGATGCTGTGCAAGTATTTGGTGGCTATGGTTATACAAAGGATTATCCTGTCGAGCGTTACATGAGAGACGCAAAGATTACACAAATTTATGAGGGTACTCAAGAAATTCAAAGATTAGTCATTTCAAGAATGGTTACGAAATAACAAATAAAGAAATGGGGCGCCGATTATGTTTAGGTACGCAATTAGATCGTTGCCCCGCATTAAATGATTCTTCTCATAGATCCATTAAGTAAAGAGAGGTTTATACAGTCATCAACATGGATGGAGGGTATAAAAGGACGGTAGATAATCATGTCAAAGAGAGAAGTACAGGCCTCTGTCAAAGATGAAAAGCTTGTAAAAAAAAGAAGAGATCAAATGATCAAAGGCGCAGTGAACCTATTCATCGAAAAGGGGTTCCACCGAACGACGACAAGAGAGATTGCGAAAGCTTCTGGATTTAGTATTGGTACATTATATGAATATATCGGAACAAAAGAAGACGTACTATATCTTGTCTGTGACAGTATTTATGATAAGGTTCGAGAGCATCTACAAAAGGGGCTAGACACAAAAAAGGGAACGATTGATAGCCTGAGACAAGGGATAGCAGATTATTTCCGAGTCGTTGATGGTATGCAGGATGAAGTGCTAGTGATGTATCAGGAAGTAAAGTCTTTATCGAAAGACGCGTTACCTTATGTTTTAGAAAAAGAAATTGAAATGGTGGCAATGTTTGAGAAAGTAATCGTTCTTTGCATAGAAAATGGAGAGCTTTCATTACCTGAGACAAAGGTCAAGATGATCGCTCATAATATTTTTGTCCAAGGACAAATGTGGGCGTTTAGGCGTTGGTCATTACAAAGAATGTTTACGATTGAGGAATATATTGAACTACAAACAGATTTACTTTTTCAAGCAATTCATGCAGAGAAACGATAATAGATTAACTGTAAAAATAACTGAAAATAAAATATTTTCACAACTAAGATTACCTTCACCGAAAGAAAGAACAGTGATGATTAATGCTGGATGAAGAGGAGGATTTATCCATGAGTACGATAGAGGTTTATAAACCAAAGAATCATGTCCGATTTGTAACAGCTTCAAGTTTATTTGATGGTCATGATGCATCTATTAATATCATGAGGCGTATTATTCAAGCGAGCGGGGCAGAGGTCATTCATCTTGGGCATAATCGGTCAGTTGAAGAAGTAGTGAATGCTGCCATACAAGAGGATGTCCAAGGAATTGCCATGTCTTCCTATCAAGGAGGTCATGTTGAATATTTCAAGTACATGTATGACCTCTTACAAGAAAAGGGAGCACCTCACATTCGCATCTATGGTGGCGGTGGAGGCGTTATTATTCCACGTGAAATTAGAGAATTGCACGAATATGGGATAGCAAGAATTTTTTCACCTGAAGACGGCAGAAAGAATGGCTTGCAAGGAATGATCAATGAAATGCTAGAAGAATGTGATTTTCCTACGTTTACTCAACAAGATGATAACCTAGTTAAGAAGCTTCCAGAAGGCAATGTGAACTCGATAGCAAGGTTAATTACAATCGCCGAACATCACATTAGTTTAGAGAAAGAACTTGCGGCCAGTCTGGATCCCGTAATGGATAAAGTGAAGAAACTAGAGAAACAAGTCCCAGTCGTTGGTATCACTGGAACAGGGGGAGCGGGTAAAAGTTCATTAACGGATGAACTAATTAGAAGGTTTATCCATGATATCCCTGATAAGAAAGTAGCTATTCTTTCAGTTGATCCGACAAAACAAAAAACAGGTGGGGCATTACTCGGAGATCGGATAAGAATGAATGCGATTTTTCATCCGAGAGTCTATATGCGAAGCCTGGCAACAAGAAAAGCGAGAAGTGAATTGTCACTGGCTATTAAGGATGCGATTTCAGTAGTAAAAGCTGCTGGTTTTGATTTAGTCATTGTCGAAACAAGTGGTATCGGTCAAGGGGATGCAGGTATTACGGATATTTGTGATGTCTCTATGTATGTGATGACTAGTGAATTTGGCGCTCCTTCACAGTTAGAAAAGATTGATATGATTGATTATGCTGATTTAATTGTTATCAATAAATTTGAACGTAAAGGGTCGGAAGATGCGAAAAGACAAGTGCAAAAGCAATATCAGCGCAGTCACATGCTATTTGAAAAAGAACTTGATGACATGCCTGTCTTCGGTACGATTGCCAGTCAATTTAATGACCCGGGCACGAATGCCGTATTTGCTAATCTTGTTGAAATCATAAATAAACAAGCGGGTTTAAATTGGGTAACCACTTATGAGAAAACGGCTGATGTAGAAAAACAAAATGTCATCATTCCGAATGATCAACGTTACTATTTAAGAGAAGTTTCTGATACGGTACGCACCTATCATAAAAAAGCCGAAGAACAAGCGGATTTAGCAAGAAAGCTTTTTCAGCTAGAGGGTGCAATGACCATGTTATCTGAAGAAAAAGATACAAGTGCGCACAGTGCCCTGCAAATGTTAAAAGATAAGACATATGAACAATTAACAATTGAATCTAAGAAGATATTAGAAGGTTGGGAGCAGTTAAGAGAGCAATACAAAGGTGATAAGTTTGTCACAAAAATAAGAGATAAAGAGATAGTAACTATTCTGCGGACGAAGAGCTTATCTGGCTTAGAGATCCCGAAAGTGGCTCTACCGAGTTATAAAGATTACGGGGAAATTATCAAGTGGGTTTATAAAGAAAATGTACCAGGCTCTTTCCCTTATACAGCTGGTGTTTTCCCTTTTAAACGAGAAGGAGAAGATCCGAAGAGACAATTTGCAGGTGAAGGTACACCTGAAAGAACCAACCGTCGTTTTCATTATTTATCTAAAGATGACGATGCGAAGCGATTAAGTACAGCTTTTGATTCAGTTACTTTATATGGAGAAGACCCGGACTATCGCCCAGATATATATGGAAAAGTAGGAGAGAGTGGCGTTAGTATTTGTACACTTGATGATATGAGGAAGCTCTATGCGGGCTTTGATCTTTGTCACCCAACGACTTCTGTCTCTATGACAATAAATGGTCCGGCCCCTATCATCCTAGCGATGTTTATGAACACAGCCATTTCTCAGCAAGTTGAAAAGAAAGAAAAAGAATTAGGTAGGAATCTCACAGTAGAAGAGTTTGCAGAAGTCAGAGCTTTCACTTTACAAACTGTACGCGGAACCGTTCAGGCTGATATTTTAAAAGAAGACCAAGGCCAGAATACTTGCATATTCTCCACTGAGTTTGCCTTAAGAATGATGGGAGATATTCAACAATATTTTATTGATCAAAAGGTTCGAAATTATTATTCTGTTTCCATTTCAGGCTATCATATTGCCGAGGCGGGAGCGAACCCTATCTCTCAATTGGCGTTTACCTTAGCCAACGGTTTTACTTATGTGGAATATTATTTAAGCAGAGGGATGAATATCAATGACTTTGCGCCAAACCTTTCATTTTTCTTCTCGAACGGTTTAGACCCAGAATACACTGTTCTCGGTCGAGTCGCGAGACGTATATGGGCGACGGTTATGCGCGACAAATATGGTGCAAATGAGAGAAGTCAAAAATTAAAATACCACATTCAAACGTCTGGTCGTTCTTTACATGCACAAGAAATAGACTTTAATGATATTCGTACAACGCTGCAAGCATTAATGGCACTCCAAGATAATTGTAATTCTCTTCATACTAATGCATATGACGAGGCGATTACAACACCGACAGAAGAATCAGTTAGGCGAGCGATGGCTATCCAAATGATAATTACTAAGGAACATGGATTGTCTAAAAATGAAAATCCTTTACAAGGTGCATTCATTATTGATGAATTAACAGATTTAGTCGAAGAGCAAGTATTGGTTGAATTTGAGCGAATGAATGATCGCGGTGGCGTACTAGGTGCGATGGAGACACAATATCAACGCGGTAAAATTCAAGATGAATCGATGTATTATGAAATGAAAAAACATACAGGAGAGCTGCCGATTATTGGTGTCAATACGTATATCAATCCAAATCCACCAGCAGATGATGCAGTTGACAGTATGGAGATTGCCAGGGCATCTAAAGAAGAAAAAGAAACACAAATACGTAATCTGCAACTTTTCCAAGAAAGAAATCAAGCAGTTGCTCAAGAAGCACTGCAACGATTAAAAGAGGTTGCAGTAAGCGGTGGGAATATTTTTGACGAACTAATGGAAACGGTCAACGTAGCAAGTTTAGGACAGATAACAAATGCATTATATGAAGTGGGCGGACAATACAGACGGAATATGTAAATTGTCATAATTGAATAATAACCCGGACCATCTAAAAATGTTAAAAGGTGAGTTCGGGTTTTTAAACGTCTAGAGAGGATATTTTATTCATTGACTTTTCCGGAATGAATAAATTGGGTACAATGGAGTAAAGTGATCGTATTCAACAAAATTTCTTGAGTAAATAAGATATACAATTGCTAACCATCATCATATAATAGTATCGGTATGGATTTTGTTTTTTAAGGTGGGTGCGAGTGTGAAGCAAATTATGATTGTTTTTGCATTCATAGTGTTTATCATATGTGCACGATATCTTTATTCAATACAACTAGGGGCCATCCCCTTCTTTTTGTTGTCTGTCTTTTTTACTCTTTTAGCAATAAGGTTGTATCAAAAGGAGAGACAACTCGAAGGTCAATGTAAAAAGTAGGAAAACTTATCGTTAAAGGTAGCATAAACACTAATAATTTGTTTATAATGAAGAATATGCGTTTTTTTCTTTTAAGAAGGCACCGCTGCTTGTAACCTAGAGATTGGACGAGTATGTTTAGGTTGTCTTTTTTATTTTTAGCGTTATACTATTAGGCACGAAATATTTGATTACATGTTGCTAATACATAGCTTGATATAGGGAAAGGAAGTGCTGGTCTTGAGTTTAAAAGGATACTCAAAAGAGCAATTAAAAGAAATGGCATTAATTGAAGTGGCTCATGAATTATTAAATGAAAGAAAAGAGCCTTTGGCGTTTGCTGACATTGTGAGTGAATTAAAAAACCTTTTGGATCTTAGTGAAAAAGAATTCCAAGAGAAGATTGCCCAGTTTTATACAGATTTAAATATCGAAGGGCATTTCATTGGTCTTGGAGACAATCGTTGGGGACTGCGTGCATGGTACCCTGTAGAACAGTATGAAGAGGAAGTTGTTACAGTTATTAAGCCGAAGAAGAAAAAGGCGAAAAAATCTGTAATAGATGAGGAAGAGGAAGATTTTGAAGAAGAAGACATCGATTACGATGATTTAGAGGATTACGATGATCTAGATGAAGACGATGATGTGGATGATCTTCTTGATGATGAAGACGATGACGATGAAGATATCGAAGAAGATTTCGATGAAGACGATGATCTCATCGATGATTTAGAAGATGATGATTTAGATGAAGATGAAGACGATGAGGACAGAAAATAATAGCCTTGACTTTTTTCTTGTAGCCTTGTAGAATCATTTTTGGGCTCCTTTAAAAAGGAACGATCATAAATTGATACGCTAAAAGCGCTCCCTTACTTAATTAAAGTAAGCGGGGCGCTTTTTATTTTTTTGAGTAAGGCTTGATAGTTGAGCATGTGCTGCTTCTACCAAGTTTTTCAAATAAAAGGTCGTGCATGGGACAATTTTTTATGAAAGATAAGATTCATCTTTTTAAACAAAGGATAAATGCACAAGCTATGAATAGTTAAGGGGGAATCATTTATGACAAAATATATTTTTGTTACAGGCGGCGTTGTTTCGTCATTAGGTAAAGGAATCGTTGCAGCATCTTTAGGACGTTTGTTAAAAAATAGAGGGCTTAGCGTAACGATACAAAAGTTTGACCCGTATATCAATGTGGACCCAGGTACAATGAGTCCTTATCAACACGGTGAAGTTTATGTAACAGGAGATGGCGCAGAAACGGATTTAGACTTAGGTCACTATGAGCGTTTCGTAGACATAAACTTAACTAAATACAGCAGTGTAACAACTGGGAAGATCTACTCAACGGTTCTACGTAAAGAGCGTCGTGGAGATTATAACGGAGGAACGGTTCAAGTAATCCCTCATGTTACAAATGAAATTAAAGATAAAGTTTTCCGTGCGGGACATGAAACGAATGCAGATGTCGTTATTACTGAAATCGGTGGAACTGTCGGTGATATCGAATCATTACCATTCCTAGAGGCGATTCGCCAAATTAAGAGTGATATCGGCCGAGATAATGTTATGTATATTCATTGTACATTGGTGCCGTATATTAAAGCGGCTGGAGAAATGAAAACAAAGCCTACACAACACAGTGTAAAAGAATTAAGAAGCTTAGGTATTCAACCAAATGTTGTCGTTGTCCGTACAGAAATGCCTATCTCTCAAGAAATGAAAGACAAGCTTGCACTCTTCTGTGATATTGATAAAGAAGCAGTTATTGAATGTAGAGACGCTGAAACACTTTACACTATTCCATTAGCTTTACAAGAACAAGGCTTAGATAAACGTGTATGCAAAGAGATGAAATTAGATTGTGCAGAAGCAGATATGACTGAGTGGAAACAACTTGTAGACAAAGTGCTTCACTTAACGAAGAAAACAAAAATTGCACTTGTAGGGAAATACGTTGCTCTTCAAGATGCTTATATTTCTGTTGTTGAAGCATTAAAACATGCAGGTTATGCACATGATGCAGATATTGATGTAAAATGGATCAATGCAGAGCATGTCACTAAAGAAAATGTTGCTGAACTTTTAGGGGATGTTGACGGTGTTCTTGTACCAGGTGGCTTTGGGGATCGTGGGATTGAAGGAAAAATCCTAGCAACACAATATGCCCGTGAAAACAATAAACCATTCTTAGGCATTTGTCTGGGTATGCAACTGGCTACTGTTGAATTTGCTCGTAACGTTCTTGGATTAGATGGTGCACACTCAGCGGAAATCAATCCTGAAACGAACCACCCAATCATTGACCTTTTACCTGAACAAAAAGATGTTGAAGATTTAGGTGGTACACTACGTTTAGGCTTACAAGCATGTAAACTAGAAGAAGGTACAGCTGCTTATGAAGCATACCAAGATGAAGTCGTTTACGAACGTCATCGTCACCGTTATGAATTTAATAATCACTACCGTCAAGAAATGGAAGAAAAGGGTCTTGTCTTCTCTGGTACAAGCCCAGATGGTCGACTAGTAGAAATCATTGAATTGAAAGATCACCCATGGTTCGTGGCATCTCAATTCCATCCAGAATTCACATCTAGACCAACGCGTCCACAACCACTTTTCCGTGACTTTGTCGGTGCTACAATCAATATCAATGAATAAATTGTTATAAGGAGGAGATTTCCGGATCTCTTCCTTTTTTTGTGTAAAATCAAGAATTCAAAAGGGTACAAAAATAAAATTTGGTATTTTTATTACAATCAATCTTCATGAAGCTAGCTTCTGTAAGTGGTATGACATTACTCAGAAGGAAAAACCAAAGGTGAGCGCTTCGCAAAAGGGGTTTGCAAGTCACTCAGAGAGAAAACCAAAGGTGAGCGCTTCGCAAAAGGGGTTTGCAAGTCACTCAGAGAGAAAACCAAAGGTGAGCGCTTCGCAAAAGGGATTTGCAAGTCACTCAGAAGGAACACTAAAGGTGAGCGCTTTACAAAAGAGGCCCGCATGTCGTTCAGAAAGAGAAAGAAACATGTATCAGTGCATATTGTAAATTTGTCACTGAAAAATGTATGAACGAAACAAAAAAGTTCACAGTAAATAATTTAGATTCGCTTCACACTTGCAAAGAAAAGTAATATTGGTTTAAAGAGACAATGAAACAAACACTAATCATTTATTTCAAAGCCGTTGTGTAGTTAAGAATATATGCGCCCGAGAAATGAGCCCTTCTATAACATATAAAAAAAAGCAAGGAACCCCGTCAAAATGGAATCCCTCGCCTCATATAAATACACATATTAATAATCTGCTAATATCTCGTCTAACGTAAATTTAATTCCATGATAGAGAAATAATGCTCCTATCGCAGATGGATAACCAACTCGTTCCCCGCTTTCATTTGGAACAAGTCCTTGCTTCAGTTGTAAGTCGAAATGTACATCGGAATAGGAGGCTAATTGCTCCGTGTTATCAGATGGAAGGGCACTTATTGTTGCAAAAGGTATGAATTGATTACTCAAATGTTGTGCTAATAGGAGTGCTTCCTTGTCATCACTCTCTCTGGTGATAATGAGAAAACGGTCACTAGCTGAGATATCATCAAATGATGCAGAAGAATCCCAGACTTTTGCGTTTGCCAGTGCGTCTACTCCCTCAGTTGCTTCGATACCGACAGCTTGCATCTCCTGTTTTCCGTAAATATATATATGGCCCTCACCGACACTCGCTTGAGCTAAAATTCGAGCAGCATCTTCTATTGATTCTTCATGATTGTCTTGCCATTTTTTAAATAAACCGAATAATTGTGTAGAAAAAATCTTTAACATTAATAATTCCTCCTGTACTTCTCCCAATATTATCATTATATTGAAATAAGACGAAATCACAAAATAATCAGGCTGCTCACTTTGGTTTTTTGGTGCTACAGTAATTGATTGATACACAACGAAAAGAGAACCATCAACTTGTCGAAATATAGCAATTAACGGCGATGACTCATTCTAGTTATTTTCCTAACAAATGCAGGAAAAAAACACTTAGAGTCGAATTTAAAAACATTAAGTATTCTTGATTAAACGAGAATGGGGTGTATTATGAAAGGGAAAATATTGATTGTCGATGATCAGTTTGGTATAAGGATTCTATTAAATGAAGTTTTACAGAAGGAGGGCTATGAAACGTACCAAGCAGCAAACGGAATTCAAGCCCTTGATATTGTAGCGAAGCATGACCCAGACTTAGTATTATTAGATATGAAAATCCCAGGTATGGATGGGATTGAAATTCTAAAGAGAATGAGAGAAGGGCATCATGATATAAGAGTCATCATTATGACTGCTTATGGAGAATTAGATATGATTCAAGAGGCAAAAGATTTAGGTGCTTTAACACATTTTGCTAAACCATTCGACATAGATGACATTCGGGCGGCAGTTAAGAAATATTTACCAGTACCTAAATAAGGTTATACAATTATGCCTTTTTTAATTAATAGTACATCTTATTTATGAAAAGTTATAACCTAATCATAGATTTTCTCTGCACATTTTGGTATGATACAAATGGAATTTATATGTTCATTTCATTTTTTCCGTTTGATGGAGAGCTATTAGGGTACATAAACATGTAGCTGGAAGGAAATCCTTTAAAAGGAATGACTGAAGTGAATAAGACAAGGAGGATTTTTACATATGCCTTTAGTTTCTATGACTGAAATGTTGAAAAAAGCAAATGCAGAGGGCTATGCAGTTGGTCAATTCAACTTAAATAATTTAGAGTTTACACAAGCAATTTTACAAGCAGCTGAGGAAGAAAAATCACCTGTAATTCTTGGTGTTTCTGAGGGTGCAGGTCGTTATATGGGTGGATTTAAAACGGTTGTTAAAATGGTAGAAGGTCTAATGGAAGACTATAATATTACTGTTCCAGTGGCCATTCATCTTGATCATGGTTCAAGTTATGATAAATGTAAAGAAGCAATCGATGCAGGATTTACTTCTGTTATGATTGATGCTTCTCATGATCCATTTGAGCAAAATATCGAAATCACTTCTAAAGTAGTAGAATATGCGCATTCAAAAGGAGTATCTGTTGAGGCTGAGCTTGGCACTGTTGGTGGACAAGAAGATGACGTTGTTGCAGATGGCGTTATTTATGCAGATGCAAAAGAATGTGAAGAATTAGTTCAGAGAACAGGGATTGACTGCTTAGCGCCTGCTCTTGGGTCTGTTCATGGACCATACAAAGGTGAGCCTAACTTAGGGTTTACAGAAATGGAAGAAATTCGTGGCTTAACAGGTGTACCACTTGTATTGCATGGTGGGACAGGTATCCCAACGAAAGATATTCAAAGAGCAATTTCTCTAGGAACAGCAAAGATTAACGTAAATACAGAGAACCAAATTGCATCTGCGAAAAAAGTACGTGAAGTCCTTGCAGCAGATGAAAAAATGTACGATCCACGTAAATATTTAGGGCCTGCTCGGGAAGCGATTAAAGCAACAGTAATTGGCAAAATGCGCGAGTTTGGTTCTGCTAACAAGGCATAAAATAGAAAAGAAGCCGTTGTCCATTCAACGGTTTCTTAAGCTTATTTAAAGCAACTTCTCAATTCAATCCCTCTTGACTCTCGGAAAACTCATTAGTCAACAATTTCCATCGGTGAATGAATCCATGATGCAAATGTTTCCTTAAAAATTTACATATTCATAACAATTCGAAACAACAACTACATTTCCAATTGTTATGGTGTAAAATAGGAGAAGGAAGATGCATCTAAATGCCTATCATATGTGAGCTTTTTAAAAATTGTTAGACATGTTAACATAAAGATGCTTATTTTTTCAATAGATAGACAACAATGGTAATGTAGATTACACCTGTGTTTTTTTAAAATGCGGGTTTGTTTTATGACTGATAGAGCAAAAGATTCCACATAGGACAAGCTTATTCTTATAGAGCATCCTCTATAAAGGGGTTGCGTTAACGGCTTAGAAGGGAGTTCAAAATGGAAAAGCTTATGATTGCAGGCGGGTACCCATTAAAAGGAACAGTGAGAATTAGCGGCGCGAAGAATAGTGCAGTTGCCTTAATACCGGCAACAATACTAGCAGATTCGCCTGTAACAATAGAAGGTTTACCAGATATTTCGGATGTGCAAATCTTAAAAGGTTTACTAGAGGAAATCGGTGGTGAAGTAACATTCGCTGATGGAGATATGCAGGTTGATCCTTCTGCAATGATCTCCATGCCTATGCCTAATGGCAAGGTGAAAAAGCTTCGTGCTTCTTATTATTTAATGGGGGCCATGCTTGGACGATTTAATAAAGCAGTCATTGGACTTCCGGGTGGTTGTCATTTAGGACCGAGACCGATTGATCAGCATATTAAGGGTTTTGAGGCACTCGGCGCAAGTGTAACAAATGAACAAGGCGCGATTTATTTACGTGCAGATGAACTAAGAGGTGCACGTATTTATTTAGATGTCGTCAGTGTTGGTGCAACCATTAATATTATGCTCGCTGCTGTAAAGGCAAAGGGTCGTACGGTTATAGAAAATGCGGCTAAAGAACCTGAAATTATTGATGTTGCTACATTGCTGAATAATATGGGTGCAAAAATAAAAGGCGCAGGTACTGATGTCATCCGTATTGACGGTGTAGATCAGCTCCATGGATGCCAACATACAATTATTCCTGATCGTATTGAAGCAGGGACTTATATGGTGCTTGCTGCAGCTTCTGGAGAGGGCGTTTTAATTGATAATGTTATTCCCCATCATCTTGAATCATTAACAGCAAAGCTAAGAGAAATGGGTGTACAAATTGAAGCGGGTGATGATCAAATTTTTGTCGGTCCCGCTGAAAAAATGAAGGCAGTAGATATTAAGACACTTGTATATCCTGGTTTTCCAACCGATCTTCAGCAACCATTAACGGCATTGTTAACGAATGCAGAAGGAACAAGCATGGTAACTGATACGATATATGGGGCTAGATTTAAGCATATTGATGAATTGAGAAGAATGAACGCCAATATTAAAGTAGAAGGTCGTTCGGCTATTATTAACGGCCCTATGAAGTTACAAGGTGCCAAAGTAAAGGCAAGTGATTTACGTGCTGGAGCGGCGCTAGTCATCGCAGGCCTTATGGCTGAAGGTGTAACAGAGGTTACAGGCGTTGATCACATTGATAGAGGTTATAGTCATTTAGTTGAAAAACTCAATGGTTTAGGGGCAACGATTTGGAGAGAAAAGCTAACTGATCAAGAAATTGAACAAATGAATAATGCTTAATGATGAATTGACAATGTTAAAAATGTACATCTAGATTCCGCATCGATTTCAGTACATACTGAGACGAAGTGAATATTGGGGAGGAAGTAAAAATGGAAAGAAGTTTATCAATGGAGTTGGTTCGTGTTACAGAAGGTGCAGCACTAGCATCTGCTCGTTGGATGGGCCGTGGATTAAAAGATGAAGCTGATGGTGCAGCAACTGAAGCAATGAGAGATATCTTTAATACAGTTCCTATGCAGGGCAGAGTAGTGATTGGTGAAGGTGAAATGGATGAAGCACCAATGCTATATATTGGCGAAGAGCTTGGAACAGGTTCTGGCCCTCAAGTTGATATTGCAGTCGATCCTGTAGAAGGTACAAGTATTGTTGCCTCTGGTGGTTGGAATGCGCTTGCGGTTCTGGCAGTGGCAGATAGAGGTAACTTACTATATGCACCAGATATGTATATGGATAAAATTGCCGTTGGACCTGAGGCGGTTGGGCAAATCGATATCAATGCTCCAGTGATTGATAACTTGAGAGCTGTTGCGAAAGCAAAAAACAAAGATATTGAGGACGTTGTTGCAACTGTACTTAATCGTGATCGCCACCAACATATTATAGAGCAATTGCGTGACGCTGGCGCTAGAATTAAGCTAATTAATGAAGGTGATGTAGCAGGAGCCATTAATACGGCATTCGATCATACAGGCGTAGATATTTTATTTGGAGCAGGTGGTGCCCCTGAAGGTGTTGTTGCAGCTGTAGCATTGAAATGTCTTGGTGGTGAATTGCAAGGTAAACTGCTTCCCCAAAACGATGCGGAACTAGAAAGATGTATTAAAATGGGATTAGATGTTAACAAAGTATTATTGATGGAAGACCTAGTTAAAGGCGATGACGCAATCTTTGCTGCGACAGGTATTACGGATGGAGAACTTTTGAAAGGCGTTCAATTTAAAGGATCTTACGGTTCGACGTCTTCTGTCGTTATGCGTGCTAAATCGGGCACAGTAAGGTTTATTGATGGTCGTCATAGCTTGAAGAAAAAACCTAATCTTGTAATTAAATAATTGATGATAGACCTAAGAAGTGCATCCTTGCATTTCTTAGGTTAAATTAAAATAGAAAGAATCCTTCCAAATATCCTACTATAAAATGTAGTTGCCTAACATAGAGGTTAGGGGTAAAATAAAAGATATTTTCAAAGGAAGACCAATCATTCCTCTATTACAAAGTAGAGTTGATTAAATCAAACTCTTCGTTTACTTCAGGAAGCCTCAAACATACTTTCCTTTCCAACCATATTCGAATGTATAATGAATCTTATTTCTTTAGCATATGGGGGAAATAATCGAAAAATCTAAAGAGTGGTGTAGAAATGGGACTAAATATTTCAAGTCTAGAGAATATGAAATTGAAAGAACTTTATGAACATGCAAGAGAATATAAAGTTTCTTATTATAGTAAATTATCAAAGAAAGAACTTATTTTTGCGATATTAAAAGCGAGAGCGGAACAAGAAGGATACTTCTTTATGGAAGGTGTTCTAGAAATCATTCAATCAGAAGGTTTCGGTTTCTTAAGACCGATTAACTATTCGCCTAGTTCAGAGGATATTTATATCTCTGCATCGCAAATTCGTCGCTTTGATTTAAGAAATGGTGACAAAGTTTCTGGTAAAGTTCGTCCGCCGAAGGAAAATGAACGTTATTTTGGTTTGTTACAAGTGGAAGCGGTTAACGGAGATGATCCAGAGACATCAAAGGAACGTGTTCATTTCCCAGGTTTAACGCCTCTATATCCTGATCGTCATATGAATTTAGAGACAAAAACAAGACATATTTCAACTAGAATTATGGACTTAATTTCACCAGTTGGTTTTGGACAACGTGGCTTAATCGTCGCTCCTCCAAAAGCAGGGAAAACGATGTTGTTAAAAGAAATTGCCAACAGTATTACAACGAATCATCCTGAAGCAGAGCTTATCGTATTACTTATTGATGAAAGACCGGAAGAAGTAACCGATATTGAACGCTCTGTTGCTGGTGATGTTGTTAGTTCAACATTTGACGAAGTGCCGGAAAATCATATTAAAGTGGCCGAGCTCGTATTAGAGAGAGCGATGCGTCTAGTTGAGCATAAGCGCGATGTTGTCATCTTAATGGATAGTATTACACGTTTAGCTAGAGCTTATAACTTGGTCATTCCTCCAAGTGGTCGTACGTTATCAGGCGGTATTGACCCAGCCGCATTCCACCGTCCGAAAAGGTTTTTCGGTGCCGCAAGAAATATTGAGGAAGGCGGAAGCTTAACCATCTTAGCTACTGCTCTAGTTGATACGGGATCACGTATGGATGATGTGATTTATGAAGAGTTTAAAGGAACGGGGAATATGGAATTGCATCTTGATCGTTCGCTTGCGGAAAGAAGAATTTTCCCTGCAATTGATATTAGACGATCTGGTACACGTAAGGAAGAATTGTTGATTCCTAAGGATCATCTTGATAAACTATGGGCAATCCGTAAATCAATGACTGATTCTCCTGATTTTGCGGAAAAACTCATGAGAAAATTAAAGCAAACGAAATCAAATGAGGATTTCTTTGCCTTGTTGAGTGAAGAGATGAAAGCAAAACGCTCACATTAGGTTTGGAATCAAATGGTAAAGCTGATTCGTAATCGATGATTGCAAATTAAGCTCGACCTTGTTATAATGATTCCAGTGCGTTTCTAAGATTACGGTGAATCCGTAACTATATAACTCTGTTTCAGAATGATTCAGGGCGGAAGGAGATGAAAAGAATGAAAGCAGGAATTCATCCTAACTATAAAACAGCAATGGTGAAATGTGCATGCGGTAACGAATTCGAAACGGGTTCTGTACAAGAAGAAATCCGTGTAGAAACTTGCTCAGAATGCCACCCATTCTATACTGGACGTCAAAAATTCGCTGAAGCTGGCGGACGTGTTGACCGTTTCAATAAAAAATACGGCATCAAACAGAAGTAATTTAAATAACAATCAAAGCAGGCAAGTCATGATACTTGCCTGTTTTTTCATGAATGTCGAAAAATAGTGGTGCACACCACCACTATTTTTCGGCATTTAACATAAGAATGTTTCTTTTGTGAGACCTTAACAGTAAGGACTGTAATAGGTGTTTATAGATAGATTAGATTGTTGCGGAAGGAGAGACCTTTCATGTATGTTATCAATCATCATGGATGGGTTGAGGTAATTTGCGGGAGTATGTTCTCTGGTAAGTCAGAGGAGCTTATTCGCAGAGTAAGGAGAGCGCAATTTGCCAAACAGCAAATTGCTGTATTCAAGCCTCAAATCGATAAACGTTATAGTGAAGAATCAGTTGTTTCTCATAATGGGGCATCGTTTATTGCTCAACCTGTAGCCTGTTCAGAGGATATTTTGTCATTTGTTACGTCTGATACAGAAGTCGTAGCTATTGATGAAGTTCAGTTTTTTGATAATCAAATCATTGAAGTTGTGGAGATGCTTGCGGGGAACGGTCATCGTGTCATTGTGGCTGGGTTAGACGTTGATTTTCGTGGTGAGCCTTTTGGTCCGATGCCGGATTTAATGGCTACTGCTGAGTTAGTGACAAAACTACAAGCCGTATGTGCTGTTTGTGGTTCACCTGCTAGTCGAACGCAGCGTTTAATTGATGGTAAACCAGCATCATATACAGATCCCACCATTCTTGTTGGCGCATCGGAATCGTATGAACCTCGGTGCCGTGAACATCATGAAGTGATTGGCAAACCAAAAAGTATTAAAAATCACACGGAAATGATGAAATAACACATTTTTGATTGGAGACGCTAACTTTGGCGTCTTTTTTGGAACGAAAAAACTCCCTGGCATACATTTTTTTACATAGGAAATATTGCTTGCTGAAATTTTAAAATGAATGGGCATTTTATTTAGTAGGGGGTGCCATTCATTCATGAAAAAAACCATTACAGGTGTTTTGTTAATCAGTCTACTAACTGGTTGTTCTTATAATTACGGTGCAAACGCTGATAAAACTTATGATATCAACAAACATACCGATACCGTTAGAATAAGCAGCCCTTCTGGTCATCGTTCCGAAGATGTTCAGGAATGGTCGATGTATGAACAAAATCCCAACTTATTAAATACCAATGGCGATAAAAAATCAGACCGTAGTGATATTAATCAAGCAAGATCAACGATTAATAAGCTTACTGATTATGAACCAGGTGGTATATGGATTGACGGGGAATATATGCATGTAACTGTGTATACGAATAAAGACTTTTCATCAAAAGCGGAACGTGAAAAAGCTGAGGAAAGTTTGCAAAAAAAATTAGTTGGTGCGGTGCCGACCTATTATATAAATGTGAAAATTAGAGAAGACCATACAGACTAAAGAGACGGTGAATTAAACCGTCTCTTCCTTTTCCTTTTTAAATCCCTTTTGAGGTAAATTGGATACATAACTATGAAGTGCCATTCCGAGTATTACTAAACTGATTCCAACCGTAGCAGTGGCAGAAGGAAGAGGAGCAGATAAAATGATCACTTCACCAATCATTGCGAACAGCACTTCAAAGGACTGTGTTGCCTCCACAGCTCCAAGTTTTTGCATGTTGCCTTGAACGAGATCGGTGGCAGCAAAGAATAGTACCGTTGCAAAAACACCTGAAAATAAGGCTACTAACCCCGATTGATAAACTTGACTCATCGATGGCATGCCAGCTGTTTGTAAACCAATAAATGCAAGTAAGAGCCAAAAGGGAAGGCTAGCTATTGTCATACCAAGCACTCTTTGATAAGGATCTAAGCGCTTGTTTGTTAAGGCCATCATTTTTCGATTCCCTAGAGGGTAAGCAAACGATGCAATAAGAATGGCTAAGGTGCAAATAAAAGTATCTTTCACCGATACAACAGAGGCATGGTCCCATTGGATAACAAATACGCCAACTAAAATAATGAGACTCATGAGTAGTCCTCTAAAAGGAATTTGCCCTTTTATGCGAATGACTCCTTGAGAAGTGTGGCGCATTTCATAAAATAATGGGGCAAGTAGACTGCCAGAAATAATCGTGATTTGCCAGGTGGCAGCAATTAGCCAGCCGGGACCATAGGCAGCAGCAAAACATATAGGGGCATAAAATAGCCCAAAGCCAATTGTGCTCCATAGCATCCATTTTCCAGGAGCTTTTTTCAATTCAATCATAAGTGCACGTAAGCTCTTACGGTATAAAACAATGATAAGTAGAAGTGGAATCATAAAGAAGTAACGGAGCGATGCACTCCAATACCAGCTTCCTCCATTCATTTCCATAGCTGCATTTAAAACAAATGTAAAAGCAAAAAAGAATGCGGAGAGTATTCCAATCATAATGGCTTTCATGTGCTGCACCTCATTTTTAATTAGATAACTTTACTATAGTAAACGATGAAAGATTCATCAATCGAATAACAGAAATTTCTAAAATAATCTAAAGTGGTTTTGACTGAACAAGGCGGCTATACTATAATTAGAATGTTATACGTTGGAAATAAAACTGCATACTGATAGCAGTGATAAGATAGATGCTTGTTAATAATGAATTAGAGGTGAATAACCGTGTTTGATCGTCTTCAATCTGTAGAGGAACGCTATGAACGTCTTAATGAATTGCTTAGTGATCCAGAAATAGTAAATGACCCAAAAAAATTACGTGAGTATTCAAAAGAACAGTCTGATATCCAAGAAACAGTGGATACATATCGTGAATATAAAGAAATACATGAACAATATACAGACGCAAAGGCCATGTTGGAAGAGAAATTAGATGCTGAAATGCGTGATATGGTGAAAGAAGAGATTTCTGAATTAGAGGGAAAAGTGGAGCAATTAGAAGAAAAATTAAAAATCCTTCTCATTCCAAAGGACCCTAATGATGACAAAAACGTTATCGTAGAAGTTCGTGGCGCAGCTGGTGGAGATGAAGCTGCACTGTTTGCGGGTGATTTGTACCGTATGTATAGTCGCTATGCAGAGGTCCAAGGTTGGAAAATTGACGTCATTGAAGCAAGTAGTACAGGAGTCGGTGGCTATAAAGAAATTATCTTCATGGTAAACGGAAACGGTGCTTACTCTAAATTAAAATATGAGAATGGTGCGCATCGCGTGCAACGTGTACCGGAAACAGAATCAGGCGGTCGCATTCATACGTCTACGGCAACAGTAGCGGTGTTACCTGAAGCAGAAGAAGTGGAAATTGAGCTTCATGATAAAGATATCCGTGTCGATACTTTTGCATCTAGTGGACCGGGTGGACAAAGTGTTAATACGACTATGTCCGCAGTAAGACTTACCCACCTTCCTACGGGAACTGTCGTTTCTTGTCAGGATGAAAAGTCGCAAATTAAGAACAAAGAAAAAGCGATGAAAGTTTTGCGTGCACGTGTATACGATAAATTCCAACGAGAGGCACAAGCTGAATACGATCAGCAGCGTAAATCAGCTGTAGGGACAGGGGATCGTTCTGAACGTATCCGTACGTATAATTTCCCACAAAACCGTGTAACTGATCACCGAATTGGTTTAACTATCCAAAAGTTAGACCAGATCCTACACGGTAAGATTGATGAAATTATTGATGCTCTTATTTTAGAAGAGCAATCGGCTAAACTAGAGAGTGCGACTAATGAGTAATCGCAGAGTATTCGAAGCCCTTAACTGGGCTTCTTCTTTTTTAGAAGAAAATCAACGGGAAGGATATGCTGCTGAAATTTTACTAAGACATTATATGAAGATGAGTCGAGCTGAATTCTTAACAAGATTACGTGAAGAACTTCCTGAGGAGATCGATCAACTTTTTTCAAAGGCGATACTCACTCATATTGCTGGTGAACCTATTCAGTATATTATGGGCTATGAGGAGTTTTATGGTAGAAAATTTAAGGTGAACAAGGAAGTTCTAATTCCTAGGCCAGAAACAGAAGAGTTAGTCCTTGCTACGCTTGAGCGTATTCGTGCACGTTGGCAAGATGATACAGGGTTAAAAGTGGCCGATGTTGGCACAGGTAGCGGTGCAATTGCTATTACTCTGAAACGGGAAAACCCTCAGCTTGATTGTTTTGGAACTGATCTATATCCTGCAAGTTTAGAAGTAGCTAAGGGTAATGGGGCTTATTTAGACGCAGACATAAATTGGATAGTAGGGGACTTGCTGCAGCCTTTTATCAACTCTGGAGTAAAATTAGATGTAGTTATCTCCAATCCCCCTTATATTCCAACTGCAGATCGTTCGTGGATGTCAGAGATTGTAACTGAACATGAGCCTAATCGTGCCTTGTTTGCTGGAGAGGATGGTTTAGACATCTATCGCCGTTTAGTAAATGAATTACCATATGTACTAAACGAACAAGCACTTGTTGGATTTGAAGTAGGTGCAGGTCAAGGGGAATTGGTCGCAAACTTATTAAAAGGTGCCCTCCCACAAGCACAGGTCGAAGTCGTCTTTGACATTAACGGGAAAGATCGAATGGTATTCGCTGAAATAAGTAGCTAATGAGGATTTATAGCATTAGGAACTGATTGAAACCACCGCTCTCGGTAAGGAAATAGGAACCGAGAGCGGTGGAAAAAGAAAAATGACGGCACTTGGTGAAACGTCCAAGAGTGAGAGCGTTGTAAAGTGAACTGTCCTCGGTAAAAAAAGCTAACAGTCGTAAAAATTTAAAAATCCCCAAAGATACTTTCTGCAAGCTTCTCCCATTATAAAAGAAAAAAGACTCGTTATGGACATATGTATGGATTATAAACAAAGTAACGCTTTGTACATGTTAACTTAATCCGTTCACCATCTAAATTTAGTCTATCTTTCCTTCTTATTTTTATAACTTTTTAATTTTAATAGTTTAAGATGTTCTCTTTCTGACCACACTGTGGATAGTGAAGGGATGGTGCAGGAAGATGAAAACGAAATCGATTGTGAACTTATACATCTTAATTTTATCATTAGGTACTTTATTTAGTTTATATATACCGCAAACAGAGGTAGTGGCTGATGAATCACTAGTCATTCCTAACGAAGCGATCCGTTTAAGAATTCTAGCGAATAGCGATATGGAGAAAGATCAAAAGATTAAACGTGCGGTGAGAGACGAAGTAAATGCAAATATAACAGAGTGGGTATCCGATTTAACCTCTTTAGAAGAAGCAAGAGCATTGATTCAATCAAAATTACCAGAAATTCAAAAAATAGCCGAACGAGTTGTAGCTGAAGCAGGCTCTCAACAAACAGTTAAGACGGAGTTTGATAAAGTAGATTTTCCGACGAAACTTTATGGCCAGTTTTTATACCCTGCTGGTGAGTATGAAGCGATTCTAATTACGCTTGGTGAAGGAGACGGTGCGAACTGGTGGTGTGTTTTATTTCCACCATTATGCTTTCTTGATTTTTCAAATGGTGTGGCTGTGAGCGAAGGGTTTAGTGATGAAGAACAGCAAGAGGAAGAATTAGTAGTGGAAGAAGAGAACGTAGAAGAAGAAATGACCGAAAAAGAAGAAGATCCTGTTTATGCAGGTGAACAAGATGAAGAAGAAGTGGAAGTAAAATTCTTTTTAGCAGAGATATGGGATAAGCTATTCGGATAATATTTTAACTCTAGCAAATTTTTAGTTCTATCAATTTCAATTAACTCATATTCATAGACTATAAAATAAGGTAGAGGGTGAAGTGAATGAAAACAAGTATTGTAAGAGTTGCACAGAAGCAAGATGAAAACGAGCTCATGAAATTTTTAACAGAAGCGTCAGTTCGATCGGAAGGTGTAGCGGACTTAATTGATTACTTTTTAATTATGGAAGATGAAGAGGGAGAAATAAAAGCGACAATTGGCATCGAACCTTATGATACGGTTGGTTTGTTACGCTCGCTTGTTATGAAGTCAGAAACAACCGTGCAGACAGATTTATTGTATTTATTGCAACAAATTTTTCTATTAGCAAAAGAAAAAGGGTTATCCACAGTATATTTAGGATCAAATCGCAAAAGTACACTACAATTATTTTTATTAATGGGTTTTCAACAAGTGGATAAATCGGAATTGCCAACATTTTTAGTAGAAAAAGAACATATTAAAAATGTCCAATCTGTGGATAACTCTTTCTTTTTAAAATATTCACTCGAATAATGTGGATATATCCACAAAGTTATACACAAAAACGATGTGTTTATTCACAATTTGTGGATAATACCTTGAGTTATCACCTTGCTTCTTTTATACTGTCTTAGATGATAGACTGAAAATAGGGGGATTTCTCCTATTTAGAATGAAAGATATTGAAGGTGGATAACAATGAAAACAATTAGATGGTCAGTGGATAATAATGTGGATAATTTGAATAGTTACCCACAAATTGTCCAAGCCTCTGATTTACTTAAAGAAAATGAGGTTGTTGCTTTTCCAACTGAAACCGTATATGGGTTAGGTGGGAATGCAAAGAGTGACGGTGCCGTAGAGAAGATCTTTGCTGCCAAAGGAAGACCGGCAGATAATCCCTTAATTATTCATATAGCAAAGAGAATGCAACTGCAGGAACTGGCTGAAGAGATACCATTAAAGGCAGAACAATTGATGAATGCCTTTTGGCCAGGGCCATTAACGATAATTCTTAAGAAAAAAAAGGGTAGCCTTTCTGATTTAGCAACAGCAGGATTAAAAACTGTTGGCTTCCGTATGCCTGATCATCCTGTAGCATTAGCCATTCTTGCCCAAACGGATTTACCAATAGCTGCTCCAAGTGCAAATAGCTCAGGAAGACCGAGTCCAACAACAGCGGATCACGTGTGGGAAGATTTAGAAGGAAAAATTGCTGGTCTGGTAGACGGAGGAGCCACTGGTGTTGGTGTGGAGTCAACCGTAATTGATTGCACAGAAGAGATACCTGTTATTTTACGGCCGGGTGGTGTGACCAAGGAACAGATAATTGCGGTGATAGGTGAGGTAAAATTAGATCCCGCGCTACATAATCAACAAGCCAAACCAAAATCGCCTGGTATGAAATATACACATTACGCACCAGATGCACCATTAACATTAGTCGATTCAACTCCGATGCAGTTGCAACAATTGATCAATGAAAAAAGGGCAGAAGGACTGCGAGTAGGTGTACTAACAACAGATGAAAATAAAGATTTCTATGAAACGGATGTTGTTCTTTCTATGGGTGCGCGGGAAACGCTAGATACCGTGGCTGCAGGTTTATACTATGCATTGAGAGCATTTAATCATGAGAATGTCGATATCATTTTAGGTGAGGTTTTCCCATATGAAGGTGTCGGTGTGGCGATTATGAATCGCTTAGAGAAAGCTGCAGGCCATAGGCGCATTCAATTATAAGTAGACTGGGGAATGAGTGTTTCAGAACCTGAACAAAAAATTGTTCAGGTTCTGATTTGTTATCCCTTGTTACCTTAAAAACTAAAACAGAAGCTCAAATGTTGGTTAATAAGATTTTTTCAATGATTCCTATAGCGTGCTATTTCATTAGAAATCCGGTAAGTTATGTGGGTAAAATGATCATATTCCGATTGTATTACTTATGAGCGGAGCTTTTTTATTTTGTGCGTAAAAAAGCAAATCTGTCCTTGATAGCTCATAAAAAGGTCAAATCCGCGACTAAAAAAGCGGTGAAACTCTTAATAAGTCGCAAAAGGGCAAGAATCGCGACTAAAAAAGGAGACCCGCCAATGATAAGTCGTGAAAAGGTCAAATCCGCGACTAAAAAAGCGGTGACACTCTTTATAAGTCGCAAAAAGGCAAGAATCGCGACTAAAAAAGGAGAACCAACTATGATCAGTCGTGAAAAGGTCAAATCCGCGACTAAAAAAGCAGAGACACTCTTTATAAGTCGCAAAAAGCAAGAATCGCGACTAAAAAAAGAGACCCGCCAATGATCAGTCGCGAAAAGAGGCAAATCCGCGACTAAAAAAGAAATCTCATCCCAAATCACTCGCGGAAAGCCCTACTAAAAATGATTTACCCTGCAAATAATGTACATTTCAGCATCCATAAACAACGTTGGTTTCCTTCTACACTACACGATATCCGCCGGCAATCAACTCTATTGATGCATCTTCGCTAGTGAAAATCACTACTATGAAAACAGAAAAAACCTGCCTTAATTGTGAGTCCTCTTATGGCAAAACAAGCATACTAAAAATCCCTGTATGTATGCACTTTGCATTATCCTGCCGCGTAACTACATCCCTAGCCTATAGAGATGCGCTGAGATTTTTGCAACCATCATATTTCGCTCTATCGAAGCAGTTTTGTTTTCGCCTAAAAAAACAATTCTAATTCTCCTTGGACATGCATATCTTCAAAAGAGCAAGTCCCGAGGAGGCTAAAGAGATGACGTTGTTAGTAGGTGAAGTCTTAACTTTAAGTTTAATGGCGTTTGCCTTAGGAATGGATGCATTTTCAGTTGGATTAGGTATGGGGATGTACAAATTAAGGTATCGGCAAATATTATATATAGGCTTTACGATTGGAGTATTTCATGTCATCATGCCATTGTTAGGAATGATGGCAGGGAAGTTTTTATCAGTTTATTTTAGTGAGATTGCTGCCTATATTGGTGCCGGTTTGTTGATGCTTTTAGGCCTGCAAATGTTCTGGTCAAGCTTAAAGGCTGAAAAAGAAAGTCTGTTGACCCCTGTTGGTTTTGGCTTATTAATTTTTGCTTTAAGTGTAAGTTTAGACAGCTTTTCAGTTGGGCTTACATTAGGTGTGTTGGGGGCAAAAACGGCTCTTGTTCTTACATTATTTGGTGTAATTGCCATGGTTCTTACTTGGGCAGGATTAATGATAGGAAGAAGAATGCAAGGGTGGTTCGGTAAATATAGTGAGACACTTGGAGGGGCGATTCTTTTTGCTTTTGGCGTCAAAATGTTATTCATGTAATATGGTTAAAATTTCCTAATAAAAATCAGTTAAGGTGCGTATTATTGATGTGTTTCGACAAAAAATTCTTAAAATTGTCGAAATATGTCGGTGATAGACACCTTATTTTGTCTATATCAAATAGGAGTTTTGGATTATAATGTAAGAGAAGGAGGCGAGCTTTATGGCTCACGTTTTATTTATTTGTACAGGTAACACATGTCGAAGCCCCATGGCTGAAGCGATATTACGTCATATAGACATTCCAGATGTAAAGGTGAAATCTGCGGGCATTTTTGCAAGTCAAGGTGGACCTGCATCTGCTTATACATCTCAAGTTTTAAAAGAAGAAGGCATAAGCATCAATCATCAATCAGCTCAATTGAATGAAGAGCTTATTCAATGGGCGACACATATATTAGTGATGACAAATGGACATAAACATGCGATTTTATCACATTTTCCTAATGCTATGGGAAAAGTTTTTCTAATAAAAGAGTTTGCTTATGATGGTAAACAAGAAGATATCATTGATCCATTCGGTGGGACGTTGCAACAATATAAAGAAACCTATAATGAACTACATGGAAGCATAAAAAAAATAGCAGAAGTATTAAAAGATAGTAATCAAGATAAACAAAGATGAACAGGTTGAAGTAGGGGGCAATCATGGAGACGCGTAAGATGAAATTTAGTTTAAGAAAAAAATTGGTTCTTCTCATCTCAGTATTAGCCGTTATTACATACTCAATAAGTGCGATATGTATTCAGTTCGTATATCCTTTAATGGGAAATATGCCGATAAGTAAAGAATTTTTTACGATTATTGTTCTTTTGCTTGGAGCGATTTGGTCTGCGATCTTAGCATTTATTGCAGCAGGGCTTATTACAAAACCACTTAAAGACTTAGAGCATTCTGCTATAAAAGCAGCGAATGGTAATTTACAAGAAAAGGCACAGGTTTCGCGTTCGGATGATGAAATACGTTCTTTAGGATTAGCCTTTAATCAAATGCTAACGAGTTTAAGAGAAATGATTGAACGAATTGATGAGAACTTTGCTATGACAAATAAAAAAGTGCACGAAATTTCCGCGGAGTCTTCGGTTGCTAATGAGCAAGCTGAAGCAATTGCTACAACTATCTCAGAAATATCTCAAGGAGCAGAAAACTCAGCGGTCGCAACACAGTCTGTTGCCGAACTTGTTGATGAAGTCATTCGAATTGCTGAAGAAGTTCAGGTGCAGGCAAAGCAATCTGAGCAAGTATCTGAAGAGCTTTTTGGTGATCTGAATAAATCCAAACATGCCATGCATTCACTTATTTCTGGAATAGAAAAACTAGCAGTAGGTAATCAGAAATCGTTAGAGACTGTAAAAATTTTAGAAGAAAATGCAGTCAAAGTAGAACAAATTATCCAACTTGTTGGCGATATTGCCACGCAAACAAACTTATTAGCATTAAATGCTTCTATTGAAGCGGCGAGAGCAGGAGAGCATGGTAAGGGCTTTGCTGTGGTTGCCGAAGAAGTGCGCAAGTTGGCTGATGAAAGTGCGAAAGCTGTGCAAGGAATATCGGAATTAATTAAAAATATTCAAGAAGAAGTGCGTAATGTGGTCAGTCAAATTTCCAATCAAGTGGAGTCTGCCAATCAAGAAGCACAAAAAGGGACCGAGACACATGCCGTCATTGAAGAGATGACGCAAACTGTAGATCAAATGAATGCTGCAGTGACCATGATTAAAGATTTAGTAGATAAACAAATGCATGCTATGCAGGAAACTTCAGCCCAATCGCAACAAGTAGCAGCGATTGCGGAGGAAACGTCTGCCGGTGCACAACAAGTTGCTGCTTCAACTGAGGCTCAAACATCTGTGATTGATACAGTCGACATACTAGTAAAAGAATTACAAGAGCAAGCCAACCAGTTAAAAACAGATATGAATAAATTTAAAGTGTAGCCTCCCCAACTGAAAAGTAATTGCATCTTTATAATTTTTAAATTTTGTGTCAGAATAAAGTGATAATCATACAATCAAGTTTGATTGGAGGCATAAAAAATGAAAGTTGCAATTGCATCAGATCACGGTGGATTAAACATTCGTGCGGAAATAAAGTCATTATTAGAAGAACTCAATATTGAATATGAAGATTTTGGTTGTGAGTGTAGTACTTCTGTAGATTACCCTGATTATGCTTTACCGGTTGCTGAAAAAGTAGCGAGCGGTGAATTTGATAAAGGTATTCTCGTTTGTGGGACAGGGATTGGGATGTCTATAGCAGCCAATAAAGTGAAAGGCATTCGCTGTGCGCTTGTTCATGATACTTTCAGTGCGAAAGCAACAAGACAGCATAATGATAGTAATATGTTAGCGATGGGAGAAAGAGTCATTGGCCCAGGGCTTGCAAGAGAGATTGCCCAAGTATGGCTTGGCACGGATTATGAAGGCGGTCGCCATCAAAACCGTATTGGGAAGATAGATCAATACGAAAAAGAAAATCTATAAAACTTTGTTGCATATGTTGACTTCATGAAAGGAAGGAAGACATATGCATCTTTTTTATCTTGAGAAGAGAGGGAGCATATGATGATGGAAGAGTTAATACAACAATGGCGGGATATTTTAACAGAGTTTACACAAAAAGTATCACTAAACGAAGACAAATTAATTGTTATTGGCTGTAGTACGAGTGAAGTGATGAGTAATCATATCGGCACGGCTGGTTCAGAGGATGTGGCTGAATTCATCTTTTCAGAACTAATGAACTTACAAAAACAAACAAATGTTCAAATCGCTTTTCAATGCTGTGAGCATTTAAATCGCGCCATTGTTCTCGAACGAGCATCCGCTAAGAAGTATAACTTAGAAGAGGTGAGTGTTGTGCCAATCCGAAAAGCGGGTGGTGCGATGGCGACTTATGCGTTTCAACATTTCGATGCCCCTGTTGTAGTCGAGCATATAAAAGCTGATGCAGGGATAGATATCGGTGATACCTTCATTGGCATGCACTTGAAGCATGTGGTTGTACCTATTCGTCTTTCATTAAAAGAAGTAGGTGGTGCACACGTCACATTAGCAACGACTAGGCCGAAGTTGATTGGGGGAGAAAGAGCGGTCTACCAATAGAAATAGTCATTGTCTGATAATGCGCCGCTAGCGATAAGTAGATAAATGACGTATGTAACTAATTATTTCTGCATAACTTTTATTCGGAAATACCAACTTTACCCTTCATTTCATAATCATTTACATGTAACCGTTTTCCGTTAATATGGATAATTTTTTTCTCTTAATAAACAGTAAGCTTGCCTGTATCCTCCTGAAAAAACATGATAGAATAAAGGAGAATTTTCATAATAGCTATTCATTTTTGATAGTGTGGTAGAGATAAGGGAGGATTATTGTATGAAGCATTTAGCGCAGCAGGACGAGCAAGTTTTCAAATCAATTCAAGATGAATTAGGACGTCAGAGAAGTAAGATTGAATTAATCGCTTCAGAGAACTTTGTGTCAGAGGCGGTAATGGAGGCACAAGGATCTGTTCTCACGAATAAATATGCTGAAGGGTATCCTGGTCGTCGTTACTATGGTGGCTGTGAGCATGTTGATGTAGTGGAAGATTTAGCTAGAGATCGCGCGAAGCAAATCTTTGGAGCCGAGCATGCGAATGTTCAGCCTCATTCAGGTGCGCAAGCAAACATGGCAGTGTACTTCACGATTTTAGAACAAGGAGATACTGTCCTTGGTATGAATCTATCCCACGGTGGCCACTTAACGCACGGGAGTCCTGTAAACTTTAGTGGTGTCCAATATAATTTCGTTGAATATGGTGTAGACGAAACATCTCATACCATCAATTACGATGATGTATTAGCAAAAGCGAAAGAGCATAAACCGAAGCTAATTGTAGCAGGTGCAAGTGCGTATCCTCGTGTGATTGACTTCAAGCGTTTCCGTGAAATTGCAGATGAGGTTGGCGCTTATTTAATGGTCGATATGGCTCATATTGCGGGCTTAGTGGCAGCTGGTCTTCACCCTAATCCAGTACCATATGCTGATTTCGTGACAACAACAACTCATAAAACATTAAGAGGTCCACGTGGTGGTATGATTCTTTGTAAAGAAGAATTTGCGAAAAAAATCGATAAATCGATTTTCCCAGGTATTCAAGGTGGTCCATTAATGCATGTCATTGCCGCTAAAGCTGTAGCTTTCGGAGAAGCATTAGAAGATAGCTTTAAAGAATATGCGGAAAGCATTATCACAAATGCTAAGCATTTAGCAGAGTCACTTAAAAAAGAAGGCATCGACTTAGTATCTGGTGGAACAGATAACCATCTTTTACTTGTAGATGTTCGTTCATTAGGTTTAACGGGTAAAGTAGCAGAAAAAGTACTTGATGAAGTAGGTATTACGGTTAATAAAAATACAATTCCATTTGATCCAGAAAGCCCATTTGTGACAAGTGGTATACGTATTGGTACAGCAGCAGTTACTTCTCGTGGATTTGCAAAGAACGATATGGAAGAGATTGCTTCTATTATCGCGTTCACGTTGAAAAATGCGGAAGACGAAGAAAAGTTAGCTGAAGCTTCACAACGAGTAGAAGCATTAACAAGCAAATTTATTTTATATCCAGAAAGATAATCATCTAGTTTATCCAGCCTTCGCTTGAGGGCTGGATTTTTGTTAAGTTATGCCAACTATAACGAATGTTCTAAAAGTATCTTCTACATTTTCTTTTCTTCCAATGGCAATAAATGTTTCTATGTCAAGAATCGTAGTTGCCCCACAAACATTTTTTCTGTAAAATAGTACGAAGTGTGATTTGTACAATCAGTAAAAGGAGAGATATTTATGGCAAAAGTATATGTTTTCGATCATCCATTAATCCAACATAAGCTTACATACATTCGTGAAAAAAATACAGGTACGAAAGAATTCCGTGAACTCGTTGATGAAGTATCAACTTTGATGGCTTTCGAAATCACGAGAGATATGCCTTTAGAAGAAATTGAAATAGATACACCTGTTCAAAAAACAAATTCAAAAGTTCTTTCTGGAAAGAAAATGGGAATTGTGCCGATTTTACGTGCAGGTATTGGGATGGTAGACGGTATTTTGAAATTAATCCCTGCAGCTAAAGTAGGTCATGTTGGCTTATATCGTGATCCAGAGACTTTAAAACCAGTTGAGTACTATGCAAAATTCCCTGGTGATATTGAAGAGCGTGATTTCATTGTAGTTGATCCAATGCTTGCAACAGGCGGATCTGCAATTGAAGCAATCAATTCTTTGAAAAAACGCGGTGGAAAAAGCATTAAATTTATGTGTTTAATTGCTGCACCTGAAGGGGTAGAAGCATTAAAAGAAGCACATCCAGATGTAGATATATATATCGCTGCATTAGATGAAATGTTAAACGAAAAAGGCTACATCGTTCCTGGTCTTGGGGATGCGGGAGATCGTTTATTCGGTACAAAATAAAAAAATAAAGTTAATTATAGAAAATGAGCCCGTCCTAGGACGGGCTTTTTTACAAGAATGCTTCCCTTTAAGTGGATCTGATAAAGATCTGTTCGACAAATGTTTGTCGGAAGGTGAGTGCAACCAGCACTTCTTTTAGAAAGGTGGACGAGTGTTTTATGCAAAGACCGATTAAGGTAATGAGTATATTTGGAACAAGACCTGAAGCGATAAAGATGGCACCGCTTATTCTTGAGCTCAACAAGCACCCACAAGACTTTCATTCTATCGTTACAGTGACTGCTCAACATCGAGAAATGCTTGATCAGGTGCTTAAAATTTTTCAAATAGAACCGGATTTTGATTTAAATATTATGAGAGCAAGACAAACGTTAGTAGAAGTGACAAACCGTGTATTGTCTGGTTTAGATGAAGTAATGAAAGAGGTTGAACCAGACATTGTTCTTGTTCATGGGGATACAACAACATCATTTGCGGCCAGTTTAGCAGCTTTTTATAACGGGATTACTGTCGGCCACGTGGAGGCAGGCTTACGCACTTGGAACAAATTTTCTCCTTACCCAGAAGAAATGAATCGTCAGCTGACAGGTGTAATCAGTGATCTTCATTTCTCGCCAACAGAGAAATCGGCCGATAATCTATTGAGGGAAAATAAATCTGCAGAGCAAATATTCATTACGGGTAATACGGCGATTGATGCGTTAAAAACAACAGTACGACCGGAATATCAGCATGAGATTTTAGAGAAAATTGGTGACGATCGCTTAATCTTAATGACAGCCCATCGCAGGGAAAATCTTGGCGAGCCGATGAGACATATGTTTAAAGCGATCAAAAAAATTGTCGAAACGCATGAAGATGTACAATTAGTATATCCTGTTCACCTAAACCCTGCTGTAAGAGAAGTTGCGAATGAAATTTTACAAGGGCATCCACGGATTCATTTGATTGAGCCACTAGGGATGATCGACTTTCATAACTTTTCCTCGCGTGCCCATTTAATTTTAACTGATTCAGGTGGTGTACAAGAAGAAGCACCATCGCTAGGAGTGCCTGTGTTAGTGTTGCGTGATACAACAGAACGCCCTGAAGGTATTCAAGCAGGCACATTGAAACTCGTTGGTACAGATGAGGAAGTTATCTATGCAAACGCTAATGAACTGTTAACTAGTAAACAGGCGTACAATGCGATGTCGAAAGCTTCTAATCCATACGGGGATGGTCACGCTTCTGAAAGAATTGCAGAGGCCATTAAGTATTATTTTCGTGAAGGTTTAAAGAAGCCAGCTCCATTTAAGCCCTTAATATAAGAACGCTATTTTCGTAATGGTTGTAGCTTTTAACTCACTTACGATACTAGATTCTTTTTATTGTGCACTAGACACTCGCTTTTTCGCGAAGATCCTATAAGCCTCCTCGGATTTTTCCTGCACGGCAACTCGAGGATTTCTGCAGCATTACACATTGGTTTTAAACGGCCTATAATAAAAAAGGTGATTACCTAAGTTTAAAAAGGGTATTCACCTTTTTTATTTGCGCTTCCCATTAAATTCCGTAGTATAGGGAAGCTAGAAATCGAAGACGCTAACAAAAAAAGGAGGCGTCGTAATGAAGAAAAATCTATTTATTCTCGTTATTATTCTTTTTCTTTTTCCTTGTACGTTAGGTATGAGTGCGTCTTCATCTCAACTAATTGTGCCTTCCTTGGATGAAATTAAAACAGAAGAACAAGTAGCTATCATCGTTTATAGTGATGACGCTGACTTACAAGTAGAAAAGGAGAAGCTCAAAGCACAAGGTGTCGCAATAAGATACATATTTAACTATGCCCTAAAAGGGTTTTCTGTTGAAGCAACAAATGATAAGTTAGCACAAATAGAAAGGAATCAAACAATTCATCACCTTACGACCGTAAAAAATTATACTGTGCAAGCAGAGAATGACAATATTCAGCTTATTGGTGGAGAGGCTATTAGAGGATATTTTGATGATGATAATCACCGCCTTACTGGAGAAGGTGTTAAGGTTGGCGTCATTGATACGGGGATTGATTATCGTCATCCAGATTTACGCATTAGTTATGGTGGTGGGAAAGACCTCGTGGACCAAGATGACGATCCGATGGAAACAGTGAATATGGGACGGTTGGATACATTGCACGGCACCCATGTGGCAGGTATCATTGCAGCCAACGGAAAAGTTAAAGGTGTGGCACCAAAAGCAGAGGTTATTGCATATCGTGCTTTAGGCCCAGGAGGAAGCGGGACGACAGAGCAAGTGTTACAAGCAATAGAACAAGCGATGAAAGATAAAGTGGATGTCATTAATCTTTCATTGGGAAATAATGTGAACGGACCTGATCTCCCTATTAGTCTTGCTTTAAATAAGGCAGTCGATAGTGGAATTGTTGCTGTTACATCATCGGGTAATTCAGGGCCTGGCATTTGGAGTGTTGGCTCACCGGGTACGGCTGCCAAAGCGATATCTGTAGGAGCTTCTACCCCTACATTAAAAGTACCTTATTTACATATTGGTAAAAAAGAAATGAAGTTGTATCCACTGCAAGGAACGATTCCGTGGGATTTAAACAAATCATTTGAGTTATATAACGGTGGCATTGGGAAAGAGGAGCAATTAAAAGGAGCTAATGGAAAAGTAGTTATTGTGGAGAGAGGGGAATTAACTTTTACGGAAAAAAGTAAGAATGCCAAGGAAGCAGGAGCACTTGCTTTGCTCATTTACAATAATACACCGGGCTCCTTCATGGGCAATTTAGAAGGGGTGTTAGATATCCCGGTTGTGTCATTAACGAAGGAAGATGGGGAAGAGATTAATCAAGAGCTTTCACAAGCTAAAAGATTATATGGACAAACAGTGATAAAGGAAGAAAAAGACATCTTAGCTGAATTTAGCTCAAGGGGTCCTGTGACTTCTACTTGGGAAATAAAACCTGATGTGGTTGCACCAGGAGTAGCCATTAATAGTACGGTACCTGGTGGGTACACACCATTACAAGGAACAAGTATGGCAGCGCCTCATGTGGCAGGGGCAGCCGCTTTGTTAATACAGGCTCATCCTGAATGGCGCCCTGAGCAAGTAAAAGCAGCACTAATGAATACGGCCTTATCTATGGTGAATGAAGATGGTACGCCATACCGGACCTTTGAACAAGGTGCGGGCCGGATTCAATTGAAGGAAGCATTAATGACATCTACATTAATCTATCCATCGTCCATACAGTTTGGTAAGTTTAAGTTATCTGAACAACATCATGACCATGTAGCAAAAATTACGGTGGAAAATACAACTGATGAAAAGCAGTCCTATGCTTTTGAAATTCCAAAAAAACAAAAGGGGATTGAATGGCGTCTACCATTATCATTTATGCTTGAGCCTAACGAGAAGAAAACTATTAGTTTACATATGATCGTTAATCCAAAGGAACTCACTGAAAAACTGGCAGACGGTACGATTCGGTTGAATAGTAATAAGCAAACAATTCAGCTTCCTTATTTATACGTATTGGAAGAACCGGATTATCCACGTGTCATGGGCTTTAGTTTTGGTAAAGGTGATAGTAAGAAAACGTATCGCTATGAAGTGTATTTACCAGGTGGAGCGGAAGAGTTTGGGATTGCTTTATTCGATTCAACTTCATTAACTTTTATAGGCATGCTTGATTGGAAGAAAGATGTAAAGAAAGGCCAGGTAGAAGAGGATTTATTCATAAGCGATTTACCACAGCCTGGTTTGTATATTGCAAAAGTATTTGCTCGCAAATCTGGACAAGAAGATTGGATAGAGACCCGTTTATTCATTGGGGCTAATGGGGAATTAGAAATGATAGGAAATTAAGCGGTATAAAAATATTATAATTGAAAAACAATAGCCAAAAAGAACGCATAAATTTTCAGAATTTGCAAGAAAAATCTAGTGAAGATTTTATGAAAAAAGTGTGAACATCCATATTTTGCCCAAAAGAGAACTGGCGAAATTCCCATTAAACGCATTGACATTGACATGCCCCTATTGTATGCTTACAAAGGGTATTATTGATAAGGTTTTCATGAGCAGATTTTATAGTTTTATATCATATGAAATAGACGATTTATCATACTGCTTTCCTCAGAAAACCTCTTACCATTCTCGATTGAGAGGATGCGTTTTAATGCGTCATAATGACCGTCGCCCTTTTAAAGCGATGGCACTCATGTCCGCCATTCTTTCCCAATTAGTAGGCGCCATCCTTCTAGGTGTTTTTGCTGGAAGATGGTTCGATCGGTTACTAGAGACCGAACCACTGTTTCTAATAATCGGTTTATTACTAGGTTTGACAGTGGGCATTTATGCCATGCTTCGTTTAATCCAACAATTTTTTTCAGGAGAATAAACAAATATGCCGGAAATACAAGAAAGATTTAGTAGACAACGTAAATACATGCTTTTCTTGTTGTCGTTCTTTGTACTCGGCTGGGGCTTTACGTCTTATCAATCTATCTTTCTTGGCCTGATTTTGGGAACCGTTCTCAGCTTCTTTAATCTTTGGTTAATTGTAAGGAAGATGATTCAGTTCCGAGAAGCAGTAGAGAAAGAGCAAAAGGTGCGTTCACTAGGAACGATGTCGCGAATGGCATCTGCCGCTTTGGCAGTTATCATCGCACTGGAGTATCCAGCGTATTTTCACCTTATAAGTGTAGTGTTGGGATTAATGACGTCCTATTTAGTCATTATGATAGATTTTTTTCTTCAATCTTTTCATTTACGTAAAAAGCGGGAAGAGAGGTGAATAATTTATGGATCATGGAGCTCCATTGAGAGAATTTATGGGGTTAACCTTCAACTTATCTAATATTTTGATGATAACAGTAGCAAGTGCGATAGTTTTCTTAATTGCTGTCATTTCAACTCGTCGTTTAGCAATGAAGCCGACAGGCATGCAAAACTTTTTTGAATGGGTGATGGACTTCGTTAAGAACATCATCAACAGCAACATGGCATGGAAAGATGGTGGTAGATTCCACGTGCTTGGAATCACACTCATCATGTACGTATTTGTATCGAACATGCTAGGACTTCCATTTGCAGTCACCTATAACCACGAGCTATGGTGGAAATCACCAACAGCTGATCCGGTCGTAACGCTTACACTAGCAGCGATGGTGGTAGGTCTTTCACATTATTATGGTGTGAGAGTGAAGGGTCTGAAAGAATATGGGAAAGATTTCTTCAAGCCAATGTGGTTTATGTTCCCATTGAAAATCATTGAAGAGTTTGCCAACACATTAACACTTGGTTTGCGTCTTTACGGTAATATTTATGCAGGGGAAATCCTACTGACATTACTAGCAGGCTCACTTGCAACAGGGTTCTTAGGAACGGCTGTAGCAGTATTACCAACATTATTATGGATGGGATTCTCCGTATTTATCGGTGCTATCCAAGCATTTATTTTCTGTATGTTAACAATGGTTTATATGTCTCACAAAGTGAGTCACGACCATTAATATATACCTGTTCATTACATGAACAAAACATGTTTGTTAAAAATAATTTTATTCCAAAATTTTAAGGAGGAAACAAATAATGGGTCTTATAGCAGCAGCAATCGCAATCGGTTTAGCAGCACTTGGTGCAGGTATTGGTAACGGATTAATCGTTTCAAAAACAGTTGAAGGTATGGCACGTCAACCAGAAGCTCGTGGTATGCTTCAAACTACTATGTTCATCGGGGTAGCGTTAGTTGAGGCGATTCCGATCATCGGCGTAGTTATCGCATTCATGGTTATCGGTGGCTAATTTTTTGTATTTGTAAAATGGCGAAGATCATCACAAGTGGACCTTCGCCTTTCCTTTATGTAAATTCAATCGAATGACTTTAAAATAGTTTGACCTTAAGTGAACGTCTCTTGAAGGGAGTGAATCGAGGGTGTTATTAGATAGTTATGTATTAGGTGCATCTGGCGGCTTTAATGGTGGCGACATCGTATTCCAATTGATTATGTTCATCATTTTGTTAGCTTTAATTAAAAAGTTTGCATGGGGCCCACTTATGGGAATCATGAACCAACGTGAAGAACATATCGCTGGTGAAATTGAAGCAGCAGAAGCAAGTCGTGTAGAGGCGAAGAAATTACTAGAAGAACAAAAACTTCTATTAAAAGAAGCGCGTACAGAAGCGCAAACGTTAATTGAAAGCGCGAAAAAGCAAGGTGAAGCGCAACGCGAAGAGATAATTGTTGCGGCACGTGCTGAAGGCGATCGTTTGAAAAATTCTGCAAAACTTGAAATCGAGCAGCAAAAAGAACAAGCTGTATCAGCTATTCGTGAACAAGTTGCTTCATTATCTGTCCTAGTTGCTTCGAAAGTCATTGAGAAGGAATTAAGTGCAGCCGATCAAGAAAAACTAATTAACGAATATATTCAAGAGGCAGGCGAGAAGCAATGACGAGCTCAATAGTGGCAAAACGTTACGCGTTAGCTCTATTCCAGCTTGCGAATGAACATCAGCTTCTTGACCAAATGGAAGATGAGCTTCGTGCAGTGAAAGACGTAGTGAATCATGACTCTGAATTTAAAGCAGTTCTAAAGACTCCTAAGCTCTCTATTCAAAAAAAGAAAGAGATCGTAAAGGAAGCTTTTGCATCTGTTAACACATATGTGATAAACACTTTACTCATCATGGTGGAGCGTCATCGTGAAGATGAAATCACAGGTATGGTCGAGCATTTCTTAGACCTATCAGATGAGCAAAAAGGAATTGCTGAAGCGAAAGTTTACTCTGTTCGTCCTTTAACTGATGAAGAGAGAAACGCTTTATCTGCAACATTTGCAGCTAAAGTGGGCAAGCAATCCCTTCGTATAGAAAATATCGTTGATTCAAATTTATTGGGCGGTGTCAAGCTTCGCATAGGAAACAAGATTTTCGATGGCAGCTTACGTGGCAAGCTAGATAGACTTGAGCGACAATTGTTAGGCTAAGATTCGTAGATAGGGGTGAAACTCATGAGCATCAAAGCTGAAGAAATCAGTGCGCTGATAAAAAAGCAAATTGAAGGTTATCAGTCGGAAATTCAAGTGAGTGATGTCGGTACAGTTATCTCAGTAGGTGATGGTATCGCGCGTGTTCATGGTTTAGATAACGCCATGGCTGGCGAACTTGTTGAATTTTCGAATGGCGTTATGGGTATGGCGCAAAACCTTGAAGAAAGTAACGTCGGTATTGTTATTTTAGGACCATTCACAGAGATCAAAGAAGGCGATGAAGTACGCCGCACAGGACGTATCATGGAGGTACCAGTAGGTGAAGAACTTATTGGCCGTGTTGTAAACCCTCTTGGACACCCTGTTGATGGAATGGGACCAATCAATACAACAAAAACTCGTCCGATTGAAGGACCGGCTCCAGGTGTTATGGATCGTAAATCTGTACATGAGCCATTACAAACAGGTATTAAAGCGATTGACGCATTAGTGCCAATCGGTCGTGGTCAACGTGAGTTAATCATCGGGGACCGTCAAACAGGTAAAACATCTGTTGCAATCGACACAATTTTAAACCAAGCTGACCAAGATATGATTTGTATCTATGTTGCAATTGGTCAAAAAGAATCAACTGTACGTAATGCTGTTGAAACATTACGTAAAACAGGTGCACTAGATTACACGATTGTTGTAACTGCATCTGCATCTCAACCAGCTCCATTACTTTACTTAGCACCATACGCTGGGGTAGCAATGGGTGAAGAGTTCATGTATAACGGTAAACATGTACTAGTTGTTTATGATGACTTAACAAAACAAGCATCTGCTTACCGTGAACTTTCATTATTATTACGTCGTCCTCCAGGTCGTGAAGCATATCCAGGGGATGTATTCTACTTGCACAGCCGTCTTTTAGAGCGTGCAGCTAAACTAAGTGACGCAAAAGGTGCCGGTTCAATCACTGCGCTACCTTTCATTGAAACACAAGCAGGTGACGTTTCTGCCTATATTCCAACAAACGTTATTTCTATCACTGACGGACAAATCTTCCTTCAGTCTGACCTATTCTTCTCTGGTGTTCGTCCAGCGATTAACGCAGGTCTTTCTGTATCACGTGTTGGTGGTTCTGCACAAATCAAGGCAATGAAAAAAGTAGCTGGTACATTACGTCTAGACCTTGCTTCATTCCGGGAACTTGAATCATTCTCTCAATTTGGTTCAGATTTAGATGCAGCAACACAAGCGAAGTTAAACCGTGGTGCTCGTACAGTTGAGGTTCTTAAACAAGACCTTAATAAACCACTTAAAGTAGAAAAGCAAGTTGCGATTCTTTATGCGTTAACTCGTGGTTTCCTTGATGATATTCCAGTTGAAGATATCCGTCGTTTTGAAGAAGAATATCTTACTTGGTTAGATCAAAATCATAAAGAATTGCTTGACCATATCGCTACAACTCAAGGCCTTCCGGCTGATGAAGATATGGCAGCTGCAATTAACGAATTCAAGAAAACGTTTGTGGTTTCTGAATAATCATTGCAGAGTTAGACAGGATGGGATCGTTGTCCCTTCCTGCCTTTTCATGCATTGTTTTTACAGGATCTAATGATATATAAGGATTGGGACAGCCTACGCGCTAACCAATCAAACACACTTAAGTATAAGGGTGGTGAGAACCTGTGGCATCATTACGTGATATAAAGAACCGAATCAATTCTACGAAGAAAACAAGTCAAATTACAAAAGCTATGCAAATGGTATCAGCTTCAAAGATGACTCGTGCGGAAATGAATGCAAAAGCATTTGTACCTTATATGGAAAAAATCCAAGAGGTAACAGCGTCTATCGCAATTGGTAGTGCAGATGCATCACATCCAATGTTAGTGAGCCGTCCGGTTAAGAAAACGGGTTATGTTGTCATTACATCTGACCGTGGACTAGCTGGGGCATTTAACAGTAGAGTTCTAAAAGCCGTTAACCAAACAATTCAACAAAGACATAAGTCTAATGATGAGTTTGCGATAATAGCGATTGGTAGAATGGCCGTTGATTTCTTCAAAGGAAAAGGGATGAATGTAATCGTCGATATCGTCGGCGTAGCAGACCAGCCATCATTTGCTGAAATCAAAGACTTAACAACTAAAACGGTTGGTATGTTCTCTGATGAAACATATGATGAGCTATACATTTATTACAATCACTATGTCAGCGCAATTACTCAAGAAGTAACATCGAAAAAAATCTTACCACTAACAGATATTTCTAGTGGGTCAGACCAGTTAACTTCGTATGAATTTGAGCCTTCCGCTGAAGAAATTTTGAAAGTATTGCTACCTCAGTATGCTGAAAGCTTAATCTATGGTGCATTATTAGATAGTAAAGCTAGTGAGCATGCCGCGCGTATGACAGCGATGAAGAATGCTACGGATAATGCGAAGGATCTAATCAATGCATTAGACTTAAGCTATAACCGTGCGCGTCAGGCTGCAATTACTCAAGAGATTACTGAAATTGTCGGTGGAGCAGCTGCTCTAGAATAATTAAATAGCATTTCTTATTAGGAGGGAAAAAGATGAACAAAGGACGCGTTCTTCAAGTTATGGGTCCGGTTGTTGACGTAAAGTTCGAAAACGGTCAATTACCAGCAATCTATAACGCATTGCAAATTGATAACACTTCGCGTAACGAATCTGAAGTTGGAATCAACTTAACCCTTGAAGTTGCCCTTCATTTAGGTGATGACACTGTACGTACAATTGCTATGTCTTCAACAGATGGTTTACAACGTGGAACTGAAGTAATAGATACAGGTGCAGCCATCTCTGTACCAGTAGGTGATATCACTCTTGGCCGTGTATTTAACGTACTAGGTGATACAATTGACCTGGATCCAGCCATTACTGGTGATGCTCGTCGTGACTCTATTCATAGAGAAGCACCTACATTCGAAAAACTTTCTACAGAAGTAGAAATTCTTGAAACAGGAATTAAAGTAGTAGACTTACTTGCTCCTTACATCAAAGGTGGTAAAATCGGTCTATTCGGTGGTGCCGGTGTTGGTAAAACCGTTTTAATTCAAGAGTTAATCAATAACATCGCTCAAGAGCACGGTGGTATTTCTGTATTCGCTGGTGTTGGTGAGCGTACACGTGAAGGTAATGACCTTTACTATGAAATGACTGACTCAGGCGTTATTAAGAAAACTGCGATGGTATTCGGACAAATGAATGAGCCACCTGGAGCACGTATGCGTGTTGCCCTAACTGGTTTAACAATGGCTGAATATTTCCGTGATGAGCAAGGACAAGACGTTCTTTTCTTCATGGATAACATCTTCCGTTTCACGCAAGCAGGTTCTGAGGTATCTGCCCTACTTGGTCGTATGCCATCTGCCGTTGGTTACCAACCAACACTTGCAACTGAAATGGGTAAATTACAAGAACGTATTACTTCAACGAATGTTGGATCTGTTACATCAATCCAAGCGATTTATGTACCTGCCGATGACTATACTGACCCGGCTCCAGCAACAACTTTCGCTCACTTAGATGCAACAACAAACTTAGAGCGTAAATTATCTGAAATGGGTATTTACCCTGCCGTGGATCCATTAGCATCTACATCACGTGCACTTTCACCTGAAACAGTTGGTGAAGAGCATTATGAAGTAGCTCGTACTGTACAACAAACGTTACAACGTTACAGAGAGCTTCAAGATATTATCGCGATCCTAGGTATGGACGAGCTTGGAGACGAAGATAAGCTTATCGTTGAACGTGCGCGTCGTATCCAATTCTTCTTATCTCAAAACTTCCACGTAGCAGAGCAATTTACAGGCCAACCAGGTTCTTATGTTCCTGTAAAAGAAACTGTTAAAGGATTTAAAGAAATCCTTGAAGGTAAATATGACCACCTACCAGAAGATGCTTTCCGTCTAGTTGGTCGTATTGAAGAAGTAATTGAAGCTGCTAAAAAAATGGGCGTAGAGGTATAATTTAGGACCAGGAGGGTAAAAAATGAAGACGATTAAAGTCAGTGTTGTTACTCCCGATGGCCCGGTGTATGAATCCGATGTGGAAATGGTAAGTACCAAAGCTGAAAGTGGAGAGCTAGGTATTTTAGCAGGTCACGTCCCTATGGTTGCACCGTTACAAATTGGAGCTGTCCGTCTAAAGAAAGAAAATCAATCTGATTTGGTTGCTGTTAGCGGTGGTTTCCTCGAAGTACGTCCGGACCAAGTAACGATTTTAGCGCAATCTGCGGAACAAGCGACTGATATCGATCTTGATCGTGCCAAAAGTGCAAAAGATCGTGCAGAACAACGTTTGAATGAAACAAAGCGTGAAAACGTCGACTTCAAACGTGCAGAACTTGCACTAAAACGTGCGATGAATCGTATCAATGTTTCGGAGAGAAATATATAATCATCATGAAAACGAATCAATCCTGTTTTTATCATCAGGATTGGTTCGTTTTTTGTTTTGCGTGGGTCTATTTAAGCGTGTCTTTCGGGTGGTAAACGAACCGTGGAATGAATCGATAACATAAATTTGTGCTGTGATGCCTCTATAATACCAATACGTTTCAGAAATCCCGTGAGTGAATTAAATTGATTGGATGAGTTCAGCTGATAAACCAAAACGAGGCAAATAATGTGTGGTTGGAAAAATATGATTGGATTCGATGATAAACGAGTCAAAAAAATGAGGTAGCGGAAAAATTTGATTGGATTCAGTGATAAACGAGTCAAAAAAATGAGGTAGCAGAAAGATATGATTGGATTCGGTGCTAAACGAGTCAAGAAAATGGGGTAGAGGAAAAATATGAGTGTATCCAGTGTTAAATAAGTCAATTACGCTCAGTTTCTCAGCCTTCATCTTTTTGTAATTGCAAGCAAACATGCTCATAGTGAATTGAATTTCACTCATCCTGCTGATAAGATTTCTGACCCCTTGTGAGCAAAAGCTATATAGATCTATCTATTTCCTCACAATAATATAAACCTTCTCTTTATCCTACCAACAGTTCTTATTTTTTTCGGATAAGATTCAGTAAAAAAGATATATCCTATACAACTTGTCATATAAATGAAGTATGGGATAGATGGAAATGACTAGTGGCTTATCGACAGAATATGGCAAGGGTGTTATAATGTATCCGATTACATTTTAAAAATTTTGAATAGTTTCTATATTATGGAGGGGATGATATTGGAATTATGGCATCTGTATCAAAATAATTATTTGATAGTCCTTTCTTTTATAATTATCGGTGTGCTATTACCATTAGTTGCTCTATTTTTCGGGAAATTGTTGCGACCATATCAACCTAATGAGGATAAGTATACTACTTATGAAAGTGGAATTGATCCCTTTCAAGACTCAAGGGTACAATTCACGGTTCGTTATTACATGTTTGCTCTTCTTTTCGTCATTTTTGATGTGGAGACAGTGTTTTTATATCCATGGGCCGTAGCATATGAAAAATTAGGCATATTTGCTTTAATAGAGATGCTGATTTTCGTGTTTATGTTAGTGATAGGTTTAATATATGCTTGGAAAAAGAAGGTGCTGAAATGGATTTAAAATTAGATCAAATGAGTGAAAAAGAAATGGCTGAAATTCAGCGTAATATATTCATGTCTACATTAGAGCAGTTAAAAGGATGGGCTAGAAGTAATTCATTATGGCCGATGACGTTTGGCCTCGCCTGTTGTGCCATTGAAATGATGGGTGTGGGTTCTTCTCACTATGATCTCGATCGTTTTGGCTCTTTTTTCCGCACTTCTCCACGACAATCTGATGTCATGATTGTATCTGGTACCGTCACGAAAAAAATGGCTCCAGTAATTAGACGGCTTTACGATCAAATGCCTGAACCGAAGTGGGTGATTGCTATGGGCTCTTGTGCAACTGCAGGTGGTCCATATGTTTATTCTTATTCTGTTGTAAAAGGGGTAGACCAAGTGGTCCCAGTTGATGTGTACATACCAGGTTGTCCACCTAATCCTGCAGCACTCATATACGGTGTCAATAAGTTAAAGGCAAAAATCCGTTATGAGGCGAAAACAGGAAAGCGGGTGATCTGACTTGGATGAAAAAGATAAAGAGCAGTTAAAAAAGGAAGCAGCGGAAAAAGCAAGAGCAGCTGCACAAAGAAAACGGGAAGAGAGGGAAAAGAAAAAAGAAGAATCGCATGACTCAGTATCCGAAGTGAACCAAACAAAAGATGATGTTACCTCCAATCAAGATCTAGAAAAACAAAAAGCAGCGGCCGCCGCCAAGGCAAAAGCAGCCGCAATAGCAAAGAAAAAAGCAAAAGAGACAGAAGGAAAAGAAACAGAGCCAACCTCCAATCAAGATCTAGAAAAACAAAAAGCAGCGGCCGCCGCCAAGGCAAAAGCAGCCGCAATAGCAAAGAAAAAAGCAAAAGAGACAAAAGGAAAAGAAACAGAGCCAACCTCCAATCAAGATCTAGAAAAACAAAAAGCAGCGGCCGCCGCCAAGGCAAAAGCAGCCGCAATAGCAAAGAAAAAAGCAAAAGAGACAAAAGGAACAGAAACAGAGCCAACATCTAACCAAGACTTAGAAAAACAAAAGGCAATCGCTATTGCCAAAGCCAAAGCAGCCGCTGCAGCGAAACGAAAGGCAAAGAACGCGAATGAAAGTGGCGATTCAGAGAAGGCTAAAGCCATCGCAGCCGCCAAAGCAAAGGCAGCTGCAGCAGCAAAGGCAAGAGGGAAAACAACTCAAGCAAAAGAAACAGAAGAGCCAGAACCTATCACACCATCACCTCAACAACCAATCTTAGATCGTTACCTCAACATTGTAAAAGAACACTACAAAGAAGATATTTTAGAAGATTCCTATATTAATCGTATGAGCAAGCATGTGCCCACTATTGTTGTTAAGCTAGAACATTACTATTCCCTTGCCTTGTTATTCAAACAACATAGCGGTCTTCATTTTGAATTTTTATCAGAATTACATGGAACTGATTTTGAAACATATATGGAGATTTATGTTCATTTATACTCCTTTAAAAATAAGCAGTCTGTCGCTTTGAAAGTGAAAATGGATCGTGAAAATCCAAGAGTTGATTCTATTGCAACTATATGGCCAGGTGCGAACTGGCCAGAGTGTGAAGCATATGACCTCCTTGGTATTCAATTTACCAACCACCCTGACCTACATCGCATTATGCTTGGGGAAGATTGGGTTGGTCATCCTCTCCGCAAGGATTATGAACCTTATGATGTGGAGGTGTAAAAGGCAATGATCAGAACAGAAGAGATGCTATTGAATGTAGGACCACAGCATCCCAGTACACATGGCGTTTTTCGTCTTGTTATCAAAATAGATGGAGAAATGATTATTGATGCCAAACCAGTCATCGGTTATCTCCATAGAGGAACAGAAAAAATAGCTGAAAATCTGCAATATACACAAATCATTCCCTATACAGATCGCTTAGATTACTTGGCCGCGATGACAAATAATTATGTGCTTTGCCACGCAGTTGAAACGATGATGGAGCTAGACATTCCTGAACGAGCGGAATACCTTCGCATCATCACGATGGAACTCGGTAGAATTGCTAGTCATCTTGTTTGGTGGGGTACATATTTGCTTGATTTAGGGGCGACAAGTCCATTTTTATACGCTTTTAGAGAAAGAGAAATGATCATCAATTTGTTAAATGAAATCTCAGGTGGCCGCCTAACATTTAATTATATGAGAGTAGGCGGAGTGAAATGGGATGCACCAGACGGTTGGATAGAAAAAGTGAAGGCGTTTATTCCTTACATGAGAGAGCAGTTAGCGGGTTACGGAGATCTCGTAACCGGCAATGAAATTTTCCTTAATCGTGTAAAGGGTATCGGTCAATACACAAAAGAAGAGGCAATGGACTATTCCTTAAGCGGAGCCAATTTACGTTGTACTGGGCTTGCTTGGGATTTACGGAAAAGTGAACCTTATTCCATTTACGACCGGTTTTCTTTTGAAATATGTACAGCTGATACAGGTGATGCATGGGGAAGGTACCAAGTGCGTATCCAGGAAATAGAACAAAGTTTACGGATACTTGAGCAAGCGGTGGAGCAATTCCCTGAAACAGGTGAGGTCATGGGTAAGGTTCCTAAGGTCATTAAACCGCCTAAAGGAGAAACGTTTGTACGCATCGAGTCTCCTCGAGGAGAAATCGGTTGTTATATTGCCAGTGAAGGTAAGAAAGAGCCATATCGTCTGAAATTTAGGCGGCCGTCTTTTTATAATCTGCAAATCTTACCGAAGTTACTAGTTGGTCAGAATATGGCTAATTTAATCGCAATCCTTGGCGCAATTGATATCGTGCTTGGGGAGGTGGACGGATAATGATTGAGGGATTATTAACTTCTGAAGCGACATGGCTCCATTTCTTCATTTATTTTGCATTAACGGTTCTGCTGTTATTTATTGTTCTAGGGTTTGTCACTTATGCCATTTTAGCAGAAAGAAAGGTTATGGGCTTTATGCAATTGCGGCATGGGCCTAACCAAGTAGGAGGAAGATGGGGACTATTACAAACAGTTGCGGATGTCTTGAAGCTACTGATTAAGGAAGATGCCATTCCGCGGGCAGCAGACAAACCATTATTTATTCTTGCACCGTTAATTGCTTTTACACCTGCTTTTATGGTATTAGCAATCATTCCATTCACTGATCGATTTCAATTCGCTGATATCGGTGTTGGTTTGCTTTATTATATTGCTGTCTCGGGTATTACGACTGTCGGAGTTGTGACCGCAGGGTGGGCTTCTAATAATAAATATGCATTAATGGGGGCAATGAGGGCAGCCGCACAGATGATATCATATGAAATTCCACTAGTTATGTCGGTCATTGGTGTCATTCTTCTGACAGGAAGTATGAACTTAAATGATATTGTGTTAGCGCAAGAAAATGGCTGGTATATTCTTTGGCAACCGATTGCCTTTATCGTCTTCTTTATTGCAGCAGTAGCTGAATTGAATCGGGTGCCGTTTGATTTGGCTGAAGCGGAGTCGGAACTTGTTGCAGGTTATTTTGTTGAGTATACCGGTTTTCGTTGGGCGTTCTTTATGTTAGCTGAGTATGTGTATATGTTCGCAATGTCAGCGTTAATAACTGTCGTCTTTTTAGGTGGTTGGCTACCATTACCCTATTTAGGGTTTATACCGGGAGCCGTTTGGTTTGCACTTAAATTTATGGTTGTTATCTTTCTGCTTATTTGGTTCCGTGTTACTTTCCCAAGGATACGTGCCGACCAACTAATGGAGTTCGGCTGGAAGGTATTATTGCCAGTAGCTATAGCGAATATCTTCCTCACTGCATTATTAAAAGAATGGATCAATCTATTTTAAAGGGGTGACAAAGGTATGTTTGGATTAGCAAAAGGATTGAAATACACGTTGAAAAATATGACGCGCAAGAAACTAACCTATGATTATCCTAATGAACCCTTACCACTTCCCGATCGCTTTAGGGGAATTCAAAAATTTTATCCAGAAAAATGCATAGTCTGTAATCAATGTGCCAATATATGTCCGACAGATTGCATTACACTCACGGGGAAAAAGCATCCCGATTCAAGTAAGCGGGGGAAAATTATTGATACGTATGATATAAATTTCGAAATTTGTATACTATGTGACTTATGTACGGAAGTTTGTCCTACTGAGGCAATCATTATGACAAATCATTTTGAACTCGCAGAATATAGTCGTGATGAATTATTTAAAGATCTTGTGTGGTTGGATGAAAATGATACCCAATTACGAAAGGAGAATAAGGCATGAGCGGCGAGTTTTTCATATTTATTGTTTTATCACTCATCGCTATAGGCGGTGGGATCATGATGATCAACTTAACAAAGGTTGTTCATATGGTCGTCGCTCTCGTCTTTACTTTCATTAGTATTGCTGGCATTTACGTCATGCTTTCTGCAGAATTTATTGCAGTAGTCCAAATCCTTATCTATTCAGGTGCGATCACAATTATGATGCTTTTTGGCATTATGTTAACGCGTCATAATGACAAGAGCGAGACGAGTGGAGGAGGCTTTAGAAAATTTCTCATCTTTCTAGCCATCCTTGGGTTCGGGCTCGTCTTTTACTTAGGTATATACCAACTTGAACTAGGGGAACCATCCACTTCGTTGCATGAAAATAATACAGAGCAAATAGGGATTGCCCTTTATTCGAAATATATTATTCCTTTTGAATTAACTTCGGTTATTTTACTCGTCGCCCTTATTGGTGCGATAGTGTTAGCGAAACGGGATGATGAGGAGGGGGAAGAACGTGAGTAGTGTGCCGTTATCTGCCTATTTAACACTAGCCATTATCCTCTTTTGTATCGGATTATACGGGGCATTAACGAAGAAGAATACTGTCATTGTACTTATTGCCATTGAATTAATGTTAAATGCGGTTAATATTAACCTCGTTGCTTTTAGTAAGTATGGCATGATGCCTTCAATAGATGGCCAAATATTTGCCCTTTTTGCCATTGCAGTTGCTGCGGCTGAGGCGGCAGTCGGGCTCGCTATCCTCATAGCTATCTATCGAAATCGTAAATCCGTCAATGTAGATGATTACAACTCTTTGAAAAATTAACTTGAATGAACATACGTCATTCGTATGAATAAAAGGGGACATGAAGAAATGATGGAGATTGCATGGATCATACCGCTTTTTCCGCTTTTCTCCTTCTTAGTGCTACTTATTTTTGGAAGGAAGTGGCGGAGAGGGCAAATTGATTTCGCAGTAATTCTTTCCTTAGTTAGTTTTATATGTGCTTTACTGGTTTTATTTGCGCGTTTCACGCAGGAAAATGTAAAGGTAGAGTTCATATGGCTAACCATAGGGGAGACTCAATTGACTGCAGGTTTTGAGGTCAATCAATTAAATGCCCTTATGCTTGTCATTGTCTCGCTCGTTAGCTTCCTCGTACATATGTATTCAAAGGCATACATGGAGGGAGATGAGCGCATAACAGTATTTTTCTCATACTTAGGATTATTCACCTTTGCGATGCTTGGACTTGTTCTTTCTCCTAATCTATTACAAACATATATATTCTGGGAGCTTGTGGGCGTTGGCTCATTTCTATTGATTGGTTTTTATTTTTATAAAGAAGAGGCAAAAGTAGCTGCCAAGAAAGCATTTATCATGACGAGAATTGGTGATATCGGCCTTCTCATTGGTATGATTCTTCTCTTTTGGCAAGTAGGGAGCTTTGAGTATGATGAGATTTTTGCTGCTATCTCAGCGGGTGGTCTATCAGAAACGATGGCTACCTTAACAGCTATTCTTATCTTTATCGGAGCCGTTGGGAAGTCTGGTCAGTTCCCGTTGCATTCGTGGTTACCTGATGCGATGGAAGGACCCACGCCTGTATCGGCATTAATTCATGCTGCCACAATGGTAGCAGCTGGTGTTTACCTTGTAGCAGCACTTTATCCGTTATTCGCCTTCAGTGAGGTGGCCATGCTTACCATAGCTATTGTTGGTGGATTTACCGCCATTTTTGCTGCAACGATTGGGATGACCCAAAAAGATATTAAAAGAGCTTTAGCGTATTCTACTGTAAGTCAGCTAGGTTATATGATGCTTGCATTAGGGGTGGGAGGTTACGTGGCCGGTGTATTCCATTTAACAACACACGCCTTTTTTAAGGCACTATTGTTTTTAGCAGCTGGTAGTGTCATTCATGCTGTTCATACCCAAGATATTGAGAAAATGGGTGGCTTATGGAAGAAGATGAAATGGACTGCACCGTTCTTTCTAATTGGGACAATGGCGATTAGCGGAGTACCTTTATTATCAGGCTTTTTTAGTAAAGAAGAAATATTAGTGTCTGCCTGGGTGAGTGGTCATTACTTATTATTCACACTTGCAATCATTGCTGCTTTCTTCACTGCATTTTACATGTTCCGCTTATTTTTCTTAGTATTTGGTGGAGAAGAAAAGAAAGAGCATTCAATGGTAAAAGATTCATCCAATTGGATGACCGTTCCCATGCGGGTTCTTGCGTTGTTAGCGATTGTTGCTGGTTATATACAAACCCCTTGGTTCGGAACATTTTTAGGAGATTGGTTAACAACGGGGATAGCTGCAAATGTGCATGGTCATCTCGATGGTCCGCTTTGGGTGATGATTGTAGCCACGATTGTAGCATTCTTAGGTATCTTGCTTGCTTGGTTGATGTATAGTAAGAAAGTTATTTCCAGAGATTGGTTTACATCAAGAGCTCCTTATACGTATCAGCTTGTAGTAAATAAATATTATATCGATGAAGTGTATCAGTATATCTTTGTTAAAGGTAGCCGCTTTGTAAGTCAAGTTCTACATTTCGTGGAGGTTTATTTAATTGAAGGTCTCATTTCTCTTGTAACCATCACCATTAAACAGTTGAGCATGATTGGTTCAAAGTTTCAAAATGGGCAGACTCAATTGTATGGAACGGTTGCTTTTGTTGGGTTAGCCATTCTGATCGTAGTGTTTGCAGTGACAGGAGGTGGCTTATAGTGGGATTCCCGTTTATATTGAGCATTATTGTATTTGCGCCCCTTCTCGGTGTCTTATTATTAACACTGGTTGCAAAAACGAAGGAGAAAACGATTAAAACAGTCGCTACACTTAGTACCCTTCCTTCTCTTTTTCTATCAATCTACTTAATTATCTCATCTAAGATGGGTGTAGAGTTAGTTAGTTATTCTGGGAAATTAAGTTGGATGCAATTTGGTAATCCCGAAGTCTTTGGCAAATTATACAGTATTGATTATGAATTAGGAGTAGACGGTTTTTCTCTTATTCTATTGTTATTAACAGCCTTACTCTCTACGTTAGCCGCCTTTGCTTCATTTCAGATCAAAGCAGGGTGGAAAGGTTATTACATGCTATTTCTATTATTAGAAGTTGGCATGCTCGGGGTGTTTGCTGCTGAGAACTTAGTTTTATTCTTTATCTTTTTTGAAGTGACTTTAGTGGCAACCTTCTTTTTAATAGGCAAATGGGGGCTATATGAAAAAGAACGAACAGCCTTCTCTTTGCTCATTTATAACGGGATTGGGTCAGCAATCCTTTTAGTTGTCATCATGGTATTGTTTGCTAAAACAGGTACGGCGAATATCGAGGCCTTAATGTCTATTTTAAGTGCAGATGATGGAACGGTTTTTTCATCAAAAGAGAAAACGGGCTTGCTGCTTGCCTTATTCATTGCCTTTGGGATTAAGCTTCCTATTTGGCCGTTTCACAGCTGGATGGTTAAGGTTCATGCTGAAGCGCCAGCAGCAATTGTCATGCTTCATGCGGGTGTACTGTTGAAAATTGGCGCCTATGGTCTCATCCATTTTGGTTTAGGCTTCTTTCCTAACCAGTTTCAATCGCTCACTTTATGGCTGGCGATACTTGGTGTAATCAACTTGCTTTATGGTGCGTTTTTAGCATTATCCCAACAAGAACTGAGAAAAATTTTAGCTTACTCATCGATTTCGCATATGGGTATCGTGCTTATCGGATTGGCTGCATTAAATGAAGCGGGGATACAAGGAGCGATGTTTCAAGTGGTCTCACATGGGTTAATTGCCGCCTTGTTCTTCTATCTTATCGGTATCTTTTACGAGAGATATCAATCTAGTTCCATGGATGATTTAAATGGGCTAGCGAAAACAATGCCAATCGCTTCAGGTTTTTTGTTAGTAGCAGGTCTCGCCTCATTAGGTTTACCCGGTATGTCAGGGTTTGTCGCGGAATTTCTCGTGTTCCTGGGTCTATTTCAAGAATGGCCAGTGCTTGCAGTTATCGCATGTTTAGGAATTATATTGACGGCTGTATATATATTACGAGCAGTACTAGGGATTACTTTTGGCCAACAAGAGAAGGTGAAAAGGGTAAGAGATATGACGTCATTAGAGATTTGGCCAGCAATTATTTTGCTTTTATGTATTGTTGGTATTGGTGTTTATCCAGATATTATCGGTTCAACTTTAAAATCAATCATCATTGGATTAGGGGGGTGAAATAAAAATGGATCTTGATACATTATTATCATTTAGTTGGCATGCGATGGTTCCAGAATTCATTATTCTTGGTACAGCTACTCTACTATCCCTCCTAGATTTATTTCTACCGAGGTCGTTTCATCGGAAATGGCTCGGTTGGCTTGGTGTAGGAAGTATCGTTGCAGCTTTAATCTTTTTACTTACACTCATAGGGGACACACCTTTTGCGATCCTCTATGACACCTTCCGATTAGATTCCTTTGCGATTGCTTTTAAATTAGTGTTATTAGTTGCTGCCGGCTTTGTGTTGTTGTTAGCTATTTCATATGAACCGAAAGAAGAATTAACGGAGTTCAGGGGAGAGTTTTTCTATTTATTTTTAGTGGCATTACTTGGTGCGATGATTATGTCCTCCAGCGCTGATTTAATTACTCTTTTTGTAGGTTTAGAGCTAATGACCTTATCATCCTATATATTAGTAGGAATAAGAAAGAAGCATCTCCCTTCAAACGAGTCAGCAATGAAATATGTCATTAATGGTGGAATTGCCACAGCTATTACTTTGTTCGGTATGAGTTATTTATATGGGATTGCTGGGACAACCAATATTTTAGAAATGGCGGGTAGGCTTCAAGAGTTAACGAATACTCAACATCTATTTTTATTAGCACTAGCTTTTCTGATGATTTTAGCTGGTTTAGCATTTAAAATCGCTGCAGCACCTTTTCATATGTGGACACCAGATGTTTATGAAGGAGCGCCGATACCAGTTACCGCTTTTTTGAGTATTATTTCAAAAGCAGCAGGGTTTATTTTAATCATTCGAATGTTCATCACGGTTTTTTATCATATTCCGGATGTGAGTAACAATTCTTCTTTATTAATGGCGCTGCAAAACTTTTTAGCCGTTCTTGCTGCCGTGACGATGATATGGGGGAATTTAGTGGCACTAAGGCAAACGAAGATTAAGCGGATGCTTGCCTATTCAAGCATTGCACATGCGGGATATTTATTAGTTGCGGTAACGGCTTTCTCCGCCTTTATGGTAGAGACGATTTGGTTTTATTTAACGGCCTATTTATTTATGACAATCGCTGTTTTTTCTTTGTTACAATTAATGAATATTGAAGAGCTAAAGCAATTGTCTGGGCTTTCCAAACGCGCTCCCCTTTTAGCTGTTGCACTCGCACTTACTATGCTAGGGTTAGCGGGGATACCAGGAACATCAGGGTTTATTGGCAAACTGAATATTTTTCTAGGCGCATTAAGCACAGAACCAACGCATTATCTATTAGCTGTTATCCTAATCGCCACTACGGTGATATCTTATATATATTATTTTAAGTTGATTATTTACGCTTTCTTCCGAGAAGCGAATCATACTTTTCAAATGAGTGGGAAGAAGTTGAATAGCATTATCATAAGTATTTGCGTGATGATGACAGTATTACTAGGCGTTTTTCCACAATTAGCTTATGATTTCCTCCATCAAAATTTTTTATCATTTTATGATTTCTTACAGTAGAAACGGGTATAGAAGAAGGGAGAGCTCCTTCTTCTTTTTTATTTATGGAAAGCAAAGAGCTTAAAGTAAAGTAAATTATGGAAAAATAAATTTAGGTGAAACGAAAACTGAAACAAAAACGTCAATTGTTAAGAGGGTGTGTGCTATCTTTCTGAAGGTGATTTGAGTTAAAATAAATGGTGTAGTTTTTGATTGAAGGAGTGGGTCATGTGATCTCTGGATTTGGCCAACAGGCATTGGTTAGTATTATTGTACATTTAATATTTATTGCTGTAGCTTGGTATGCTTTGCAAGCGATTAAAATTGATACGTGGATCAAGGCGAACCATGTTTTGCAAGCAAGGGTATTATATGTATTGTTATCGATCGCACTTGGATCGATTGTCGGTAACTTTGTGCTTGATTATCTTCTTTGGTCTCAACAACTTCCATTTATTTTGCAATAATCCATTTGTCAAAAAATAGACCTTAAATATAGGTCTTCGTACATGTTTTCATTTGCTCAAAGTTTGAGTACAATGCATGATGTTGCTATAAATTTTCTTAAAACTATACATATAATCTGACTTAATATTCACTCAACTAGTGGATGTCAAAATGTGACGATAATTCCCAAGTATGCCGATCTCTCCTTTGGTAACAATGGTAGTAAGGGAGGGAGTTAAATGAAGAAGTATTCATTTATATTTTCTATAATGGGAATTGTCGGGTTAGTTTGGATTATTTTCGGCAATCATTCGGATGCAGCATCTGTAGAAGAGCTTTCACTAATACAAATCGCTCAAACTGTTCAGGACGAGAATATTTTGATTCAAGAATGGTCAGTTCATGCAAGGGAAAACTTGGAAACACTACAAACCTTTGCAGAAGTAAAAGCATATACTAAAGAGATGAAAAAGAGTTTTACGGACTGGAAATGGTCTGTCCAAAAGGAATCTCAAGAAAGATATGAAGTCATAGGAACGCTTAAAAAAAATGATCTGACTGAAACGATAAAAATACTTTCAACCGACACAAAAAACAATGTACAAACGTATGTCATTTATGAGGCGAAAGGTGCTGGCTACGAAGGCAGTATCCAGGAAAATATGGGGAACTATATGAAAAGTCAGATGTCTGACATTTTTACTAAAAAACCCAATATTTTCTCTTGTATCATTGGTCATTATGATGGTAATATGAGGGAGTCTATGCTTGAACAAATGAACGGATTATTGTCCACATTTAATGCGAAAGAAATAGAAGCGTTAGAAGAAGAGCAATTTATTTCGACATCGGCATATTCACCTATGTTCAAAGAGTCTGTTACAACGGATGGCAAAGATATGAATTTACAAATTGGCTTAAGAAAAGAAGGGTTGGGCGCTAAGACAACTATTGTTATCGGCACACCCATCATAACGATTGAATATTAATATAGAGAAAATGGACGCGGAGGGGAATACACTTTGGAAAAAATCATCGTCCGCGGCGGAAATCGGTTAAGTGGCACAGTCAAAGTAGAAGGCGCAAAAAATGCTGTTTTACCGGTAATCGCTGCAACATTGTTAGCAAGTGATGGAAAAAGCGTAATTCGTGATGTCCCAACTCTCTCCGATGTATATACAATTAATGAAGTATTACGTTTTTTAAACGCCGAAGTGGGGTTTGATAACAATACAGTAACTGTTGATGCATCTAGAGAGTTAAAAGTAGAAGCACCATTTGAATATGTTCGAAAAATGCGTGCATCTGTTTTAGTCATGGGTTCACTATTAGCGAGAAATGGAAGAGCAAGAGTAGCATTGCCAGGCGGCTGTGCGATTGGTTCACGCCCGATAGATCAACATTTAAAGGGTTTTGAAGCAATGGGTGCAACAGTTAAGGTTGGCAACGGTTTTATTGAAGCAGAAGCTCCAGAAGGAAAACTGCATGGTGCGAAAATATATCTTGATTTTCCTAGCGTAGGCGCAACAGAAAATATTATGATGGCTGCTACATTAGCAAAGGGTACAACGATTCTAGAAAATGTAGCAAAAGAGCCAGAAATTGTGGACCTTGCGAACTTCCTTAATAAAATGGGTGCAAAAGTTCGTGGTGCTGGAACAGGAACGATTCGTATTGAAGGTGTGGATGTATTATTTGGTGCTGAGCATCATATTATTCCAGACCGAATTGAAGCAGGTACATTTATGGTAGCAGCAGCCATTACAGGCGGCGATGTTCTTGTCAAAGGCGCTGTACCAGAACATGCAACATCTTTAATAGCAAAAATGGAAGAAATGGGCGTTCAGTTTATCGAAGAGGAAGAAGGCGTTCGCGTCATCGGCCCGTCAGAACTTAAAGCTGTCGATATTAAAACGATGCCTCACCCAGGTTTTCCAACAGATATGCAATCTCAAATGATGGCACTATTGCTTCATGCCAAAGGCACAAGTGTTATTACGGAGACTGTATTTGAAAACCGCTTCATGCATGTGGAAGAATTCCGTCGCATGAATGCAGATGTGAAAATCGAAGGTCGCTCTGTTATTATGGAAGGACCATCCAACCTACAAGGTGCAGAAGTTGCCGCAACCGATTTACGTGCTGCAGCTGCTCTCATCTTAACAGGACTTGTAGCAGACGGCATAACACGTGTAACAGAATTAAAACATCTTGACCGTGGCTATGTCGATTTCCATAAGAAACTAGCGAGCTTAGGTGCAGACATTGAACGTGTGACTGAAGCAGACGAAGATATGTCTACAACTGAACAAACCATCATTACTGATTTGAATGCATAAAAATGGCGAACCACTAATCTTTTTAGAGATTGGTGGTTTTTTTTAGCTAAGGATGAAAATGTAGATGTACATATATGTGAGATCAAAAAAGCCAAGTTATATTAGGGAATGGGTGCACAGAGTATATAAAACTGATGAGATGTTGGGCAAACAGGAAATGCGCACAAATGAAGTCACATAACCATCGAGATGTGATTGAGGGCAAAAAAGGACAAAGGTTCATCCACAATTTTTTTTAGGTGTTGTAGGACTCTATCTATGATTTGGTTGTGGACTCAAAACTATTCATTACCATAGTGAAGGTGAACATTTAGCTCTCGCAATTAGCCCTAACTCCATTTTCACTCGGTTCTCTATCTCTACCATTACACAAGAAATAGCTACTTTACTAGAGAAATTCAATAGTGGGATTTTGTCATAATGGCTCTATTTCGACCATATGATTGAATGAGACGTGAATCTTGATGGAGGCTAGCATATGACAAAATTCAAACCATTCATCGTACTATCAGCATTACTCTTTACACTTGTATTAATTATTCCAGCCTTACTAGTAGTTCTTCCTTTGGGAAATGATGAGAAGCAAGAGAATCGAGAAACTGTAACTGCGGAGAAGAAGAAGGGGGAGGCAACACCTTTCACCTCGATGGAACCTGCAGTTGATGTGGCTGTTTACCGTACCGATGCCAACAAAGTGGAAACCTTTGCTTTTGAAGACTATCTTATTGGGGTTGTTGCTTCTGAGATGCCTGCTGAGTTTGAGCTAGAGGCGTTGAAGGCACAAGCATTAGCAGCGCGAACGTATACAATGCAGCATCTACTGGCAGATGAGGGTTCATTACCAGATGGTGCCATGATTACTGATTCCACTGATGATCAAGTTTTTAAAAACAAAGAAGAGCTCAAGAAAATATGGAAGTCCGATTATGATTGGAAAATCGAGAAAATTACGCAAGCAGTTCAAGAAACAAGTGGGCAAATTCTTACCTATGATGGTAATCCTATAACAGCAGCGTTCTTTTCAACAAGTAATGGCTATACGGAAAATGCAGAAAATGTTTGGGCTAATGCGACCCCGTATTTAAAAAGTGTCAAAAGCCCCTGGGACATTGATACACCAAAATTTGCTGATCAAATCTCTATCCCTGTGTCCGAATTTGAAAAAAAATTAGATGTGAAAGTACCTTCGGGTCAAACTGTTGCTAAAATTGTTGAGAAAACAGATGGTAATCGAATAGGGAAAGTAAATATTAATGGAACCATGATTAAAGGAACAGATGTTAGAATGAAATTAGGATTGCAATCAACTGACTTTACCCTGAAGAGAAATGGCGATCAGATTAATATACAAACAAAAGGATATGGACATGGGGTTGGCATGAGTCAGTATGGTGCAAACGGTATGGCGAAAGAAGGTAAATCATATAAAGAAATCGTTTCTTATTATTATAAAGGAATCGAAATAAGTGAATCTGATACGATGGTGGCAAAATTAACTGCACAAAAGTAAGTTTAAACAAACAGCTTCAATCGGAGCTGTTTGTTTTCTGTTTGAATGTAGATCTCTTAGTACTTAAGTATTCAGAAAATAATTATTTTGATAAAACATGTATATAAAAATCGAGTTAGTAAAAAATAAATCCAAAAAAATTTTTAGATGATGTATATATCTTCTGGAATCTGTTCAAACTGATGCCAGAGGTGATGAAAAATGAGAGAGGAAGAAAAAAAGACTTCTCAAGATTCTAGTTTTAAAAAGTTTATGAAGAAACGTTGGGCTTATCCAGCAATTTACATCGCGAGTGCAGCACTCATACTTAGTGGCGTTCTATGGTTCCAAAACAGCAATGAAAATGCTTCAGACACAGATGGATTCGATTACGGTGAGACAGATCTTACTGGCAAAGGTAATGAGGATGCAGTTGAAGTAAATAATGCAATGGAGAACTTTGTGCTACCGGTAGAAAAAGCGGACGGAGCAGTAATCCAAACTAAATTCTATGATGTACATGGTGAGGAAGCGGCTCAAGAAGAAGCTTTGGTATTCTACAATAACACATACCAACCAAATGCAGGTATTGACATTGTTATGGAAGATGGGAAAACATTTGAAGTTCGTGCAGCATTAAGTGGAACAGTTACTAAGGTGGAAGAAGATGCAACACTAGGTAATGTCGTTGAAATTCAGCATGCTGAAGGAATTGTGACACGCTACCAATCCATTACTGATATGAAAGTAAAAGAAGGTAGTGTAGTGGAGCAAGGAGATACAATTGCTCAATCTGGTCAAAGCCAAATTAACCAAGAAGCTGGAGAGCACGTACATTTTGAAATCCGTAAAGATGGTGTAGCTGTAAACCCAGAAGAGTTTGTTGGTAAAACGTTAAGTCAATTGGAAAAAGCTGAAATAGCTGAAGAGAGTACACCTGCTGAAGATGCAGCCCAAGAAGGTTCAACGGAAAGTGCTGATGATGAATCAGATGCTGCGCCAAGTGATGAAGGCCAATCAGAAGATGATGGTGCAAGCAATGAAGATGAAACAGACGCTGATACTTCTTCGGATTCACAAGAATCATAAATAATGTTGAGACAAAAATGGAAAAGTTTCGACATTTCTCGGGAAATATTCATTCGTGAATATTTCCCTTTTTATTTCTTATGGTGTTTGAGTAGAATGTATTGATAGTAATGAATTTTTTTTATATGTAATGAATAAATCTTGACCAGTAAATGCTTGAAGTCTAGAAGCAGACTGTAGAGGTGCCAGTAAAGTGAAGAACTCTTCATCGGCTTGGAATTCGAGCACACGATCATCTGCAGCTCCAATAAGTTTAGCTTGCGATGTATACATTTCATCAATGATGGTTAATGGCTGAAAAGCGTTAATATGATTATCTTTAAGGTTGTTGAGTGTTTTTAATTCTTCAACGCTTAGTCCGTATCTACCGGCAATTCTCCATAATGTTTCCCCAGGAGCGACAATATGTATAAATGGTTCACCTGATAAACCTTGATAGTTTGTAGGATATGGAATGTCTAGCGATTGCCCTACAGTAATATAATTGTCTACAAGTTGGTTATGTATTTTTAATTCTTCGACAGAAAGATTATGTTTTTTGGCAATACGATAGAGTGTATCATTTTTTTTAACTTTATAAGTAGCGGCTTCTGATGATTGCTCATTCAAGCTGAAAATGACAGCAAGAATAATGACTGTAGCAGCCAAGATGCCTGTTAATTTCATTCTTCTTATTTTCATCCTTCTTTGTCTCGCTTCAAAGATTCTCTCTTTCCGTGGCTTTAACACTGTCAAAATAAATCACCCTTCAATTGGAAAATAATTGTTATATAACCATGTTTTATCTATTGGCTCGATTTTTAGTGTAAGTCAGGGATGGATTAAACAACAATAGGAATAAAGAATCTCTTGTTCATTATAAAGAATTGGGTATTTGGATTTTATGTATGGACTTTTATCACTTTTCATTGGTTACTGAAATACATTTAATTGAGTGATTAGAACTAAAAAATGCTCTTTTGTAATATAGAGTAAGAAAAAGGGTTTGCGAAACTTGTCGAAAAATAAGAATTTATAATCAGGTCTAATCACCCTTTTTTAAGTCATAAGTCGCAGGTATTAAATAACAACCATGTTTTATAGAGAATGTCTTCTTGAAAAAGATTGCTTAAAATGAAAAAAACATACAGCTACTTGTCCTACTTGTGTTTTTTGTGCATATATTTTAATCCAAGCTAATAAACTGTTACAAACCTTACAAAGAGAATGTTTGAGGTGAGGGGTCGTTTGTTTAGTAACAGCTGTATAATCTCTAGGATATGTTTAGCTACTGCTCGGCAGGTTTACCTGCTACTCTTTTAACAACTAGTAAAAAACACACTATAAGACAAAGTAAAAACGAGTCTCATTTCACACTTCTCACATCCAATTTAGGGAGGGCGAGTAGTGTGCACGATTACATCAAAGAGAGAACCATCAAGATTGGAAAGTATATCGTGGAGACGAGAAAAACGGTTCGCGTAATTGCGAAGGAGTTTGGCGTATCCAAAAGTACAGTCCATAAAGATCTTACAGAAAGATTGCCTGAAATAAATCCTGACCTTGCTAATGAAGTAAAAGAAATATTAGATTATCATAAGTCCATTCGTCATTTGCGAGGGGGAGAAGCAACAAAGTTAAAGTATAAAAAAGAAGAGCTTGAAGAAGAACCCATCAAATAATGTATGAAGCGGGCAGAGGGAGGTAAGATACAACCACCATCTGCCCGTTTAAACATCACTCCTTTATTACTTCAAAGTGTTCTCACCAGCTTTTATCCCAAGAATCAACCAATTCGACAATTTCTCCTTAAAAAGTCACAATATATTTTGACAAATAGTTATTTATTCTCCTAGAGATGTGCTAAAATAATTAACTAGGATATAATGAACTTGATATGTGCTTTTGTTAACGTGGAAGCCCTAGAATATACATAAAACAACTCTTTTCTCAGGTTGCTTGAGAAAGGCTTTTGTATGGGGAAATATTCGTGCGGAAACGAAAAATCAATGATAGATTGCTTACATAAGCAAAAAACACAAAAGGCATTTTACATGCCTATTAAGCCATTTGAACTGTAAAAATGAGAAGAAGATTTAGTTGCGAGGAGGAAGTTAGGAACAATGTTTGCAAGAGATATTGGAATTGACTTAGGTACGGCAAATGTACTGATACACGTAAAAGGAAGAGGGATCGTATTAAACGAACCTTCTGTTGTAGCCATTGATAAAAACACAAATAGAGTACTAGCTGTTGGTGAAGAAGCACGCCGTATGGTGGGGAGAACGCCTGGAAATATTATTGCTATTCGCCCGCTAAAAGATGGTGTTATTGCTGACTTTGATGTAACTGAAGCGATGCTTAAGTACTTTATTAACAAATTAAATGTAAAGGGCTTTCTATCTAAACCACGTATTCTTATTTGTTGCCCTACAAATGTAACGAGCGTCGAGCAAAAAGCGATTAGAGAAGCCGCAGAAAAAAGTGGCGGTAAGAAAGTCTATCTTGAAGAAGAACCGAAAGTTGCTGCAATTGGTGCGGGAATGGATATTTTCCAACCAAGTGGTAATATGGTCGTAGATATTGGTGGAGGAACAACGGATGTGGCTGTTCTATCTATGGGTGATATTGTTACATCTTCTTCAATTAAAATGGCCGGTGATAAATTTGACAATGAAATTCTCCAATACATTAAAAAGGAGTATAAGCTTTTAATTGGTGAGCGTACGGCTGAAGATATTAAAACTTCTATTGCAACAGTATTCCCTGACTCTAGAAATGAGAGCATGGAAATTCGTGGACGTGATATGGTTTCTGGATTACCTCGCACAATTACTGTTCATTCAAAAGAAATCGAACAAGCTTTAAAAGAGCCTGTAGACGTGATTGTTCAAGCTGCAAAAAGCGTTTTAGAGCGGACACCACCTGAACTATCAGCAGATATTATTGATCGTGGCGTTATTCTGACTGGTGGAGGAGCATTGCTTCATGGTATCGATATGCTTCTTGCTGAAGAATTAAAAGTACCTGTTCTCATTGCTGAAAATCCGATGGACTGTGTCGCAATTGGAACTGGAATTATGCTTGATAACATTGATCGTTTACCACGGAAAAAATTAAGTTAACAAATGATTAAGGCTGACCTAATGATTCTCCTATAGGCCAGCCTTTTCGTTGAAGAGGAATGCATTTACCTCTAAGTAAATAATGTTAATTAATTATGCAGCCTTTCCGATATAAAAGGGAGACGATAATATACGGGAGTGACCGATATGTTTAGAGGGTTTTACACTGCAGCATCAGGTATGTTAACGCAGCAAAGAAGAACGGAAATGTTAGCTAACAATATGGCCAATGCAAATACACCTGGTTTTAAAGCAGATCAAACAGCAATTAGCAGTTTCTCTGATATGTTACTGCAAAGAATAGATAGTCAAAATATCCCTACTGAAAACGGATTTCGTATACCAGTTAACGAAACAGTTGGAAGTATTAGTACAGGTGTATATTTACAAGAAGCAATGCCTTTATATACCCAGGGTGATTTGAATGAAACAGGTCTGGCTACAGACTTATCGCTTGAAAATGGTAATCTTCCGGACGGTAGTGCATTGTTCTTTACTGTTGCTGGTGAAGATGGGAATACAAAATATACACGCAATGGTAATTTTACATTAGATAGCCAAGGGTATTTGACTTCAGCAAGTGGTTTATACGTCTTAGATACAAACGGGAACAGAATCCAACCAGGTAGTGAATCATTTACCGTTAATGATGAAGGGTATTTAACAAATGCAGCTGGAAATACCACACGAATTGGCGTAGCTTATGCGGAAACAACAGAGAATCTTCTAAAACAAGGAGATGGACTCTTCGCTACGGAAGATAATACTGCTTTGCAAAATGGTTACGGTAATGTAGCCTTTCGTATCCACCAAGGTTTCTTAGAACGTTCCAATGTTGATACCTCAAGAACGATGACAGATATGATGGCAAGCTATCGTACGTTTGAAGCCAACCAAAAAGTGTTACAAGCATACGACCGCAGTATGGAGAAAGCAGTAAACGAAGTCGGCCGTCTTGGATAACAACCAGGAAGTTATAAGGAGGCGATGAAATGAACCGTGTAATGATTACAGCAACAAACACCTTATCACAATTACAAAAGCAAATGGATATACACGCCAATAATATGGCGAATGTCGATACTACAGGTTTTAAAAGAAGAGAAGCGTCTTTTGGTGAACTTCTCGTTCAACAATTTAATAATCAACCTGCTGAAGAACTAATGGGCGTACAGAGAATGACTCCAGAAGGCGTTAGACAAGGTGTAGGGGCTAAACTTGCCCAAGCTAAGCTAGTGAGCACACAAGGCAGTCTAAAATCAACTGATCGGGCATTAGACTTCGCTTTAACAGGAGAAGGTCAATACTTCCGCATTCTTCAACAAACCGAAAACGGTGCTGAAATCCGTTATACCAGAGACGGCTCTTTCCATCTTACGCCGTCAGGGAATAATGAAGTGATGCTTGTAACTGGGAATGGTGATGCCGTTTTAGGACAGAATAATGAACCCATTACTTTTTCTTCAGATGTAAACCAGTTTACATTATTGGAGCAAGGCAGACTCCAAGCTCATACTGCTAATGGAGGCATTGAAACGGTAAATCTTGGGATTACGGTCGTACATAAACCACAATATTTAACACAAATCGGTGAAAATATGTTAAGCTTGCCTGCAGAGGCTGAAATGGATGGCATTGATATTTATACTGATTTAGCTGGGCAGTTCAGTGGCGATATTTCACTATCACAAGGTGTCCTAGAACAATCAAATGTCGACCTTTCAAAGGAAATGACCGACCTAATGAACACACAACGTTCATACCAATTTCAATCACGTTCAATAACGATGGCTGATCAAATGATGGGCCTCATTAATGGAATTCGTTAAAGGGGAAGAAAACGATGTCACTTAATAACGAGCAAGATTCGTCAACAAGAATAACTAAACAAAAAGCGCAACATAATTCAACTACTACACGTGAAGATAAAACCACAGTGAACCGAATTAGAGTGCGACTTATACCGATCTGGCTACGAATTATTATTGTGCTAGTTTTACTTGCCATTTGTATCATCGCGGGTGCAGCGTTCGGATATAGTGTGCTTGGTGATGGCCAGGCAACAGATATTTTTAAAAAAGAAACGTGGATGCATATGATTGATTTGGTTAATAAAGAGAACTGAAGAATGGGGAGCGCATGTATATGCCTCCTTTTTGTTTTGACTTATTTTAAGAATTTGAAAATGAAATTGTTTTATCTTTGCATTTGGGCTTTTTTTTAGTACAATAATAATTAATATTATACCTATTATTAGTAGGAGGTACTAAAAATGCTTGATATTAATGAAATAAAAGAAATTATTCCTCATCGTTATCCCTTTTTATTAGTAGATAAAATCCTTGAAGTGGAAGAAGGTCAAAGAGCTATTGGCATTAAAAATGTTACGGCTAATGAAGAATTCTTTAATGGCCATTTTCCTGATTACCCCGTCATGCCTGGTGTTTTAATTGTGGAAGCATTAGCACAAGTAGGCGGAGTGGCGATGCTGAAAAAAGAAGAAAATAAAGGAAAGCTCGCTTTTTTCACTGGGATTGATAAATGTCGATTTAAAAAACAAGTGAAGCCGGGCGATCAGCTGCGATTAGAGGTCGAAATGACTCGTGTGAAGGGCCCGATTGGTAAAGGAAAAGGTGTTGCAACCGTCGACGGCGAACTAGTTTGTGAAACAGAAATGATGTTTGCATTGAAATAACATAACATCAAAAGAAGTAATGCCCGCTTTATATAGGGCATTACTTCTTTTTTTCTCTGCAAGGCACTATCACAGGCGGAAAATTTTACAATCAATCAATTTGAAATTTTGTTCAGGTTTTCGGGAACGATAACAAAAGACCACAATAGAGGTCAAAAATTTTTGAAATTGGAAGGGAGTTTTACCCATGAATACAAAGCTGTTAAAATTACTGTCTGCATCTGCTTTAGCGGCGACAATGCTTGTTGGTTGTGGAGCAAACAATGAGCAAGAGCCACCGCCAGAAGATAATGATAATATTGAAGAGCCAGCAGAATTAGAGGATGGAAATGACATTAATAATAATGATCAAGACGATCTAAACAATGATGATGATGGTATGCTTGAAGATGACAATAATACAGATGAAAATTTAAATGAAGATGCACCTGCGGACGAAGAAAACAAAGATAATATGTAAATAAAAAAGAGGTTCCGATTAAACAATCGGAGCCTCATTAAAGTTTAAAGATATCCACGCGAATATTACGAGTATGAACATCTCGAAAAATCGGGTGGAGATCCTCGGAGAAAGCATATATTAGCTTTTCCTTATTTTTTATTACTCGTCAATCTTTGTGCTCTTTTCATTTGGCCTTTAAATTCAGCAAGAAGTTTTTCGCCACTTAACCCTTTAGAAACGAGGTCACTAAGTAATATCTCTGCGAATTCATTTCTTTTATGACGAATGCTCCCTAAGAAAAGGACACTCATATGTTCTTCAAATTCATTAATGGATGCAATTTTAGTAATGAAATGTGCTGGATCATTATCTTTTTTCGTAATTACTACTTGTAGCGGTACATCGATTTCTTTTTTGCGGAGATTGGAAAAGAAGGAAAGGTGCTTTTTATCAATAAAGGCCTCGAGTAGCCACCGACTATTCTCATCCTCTTTATTAATAATGAGTCCGTCCTCCAATTCGACATCTACTAACTCATCCTCATCCCAAACCTGCATGGAAACTAGCTTAAATGTCTTCATGCGACCCCTCCCTTTCTCAAAAGTTAACTGAGTTGTCTAAATTATATCATAGAAGATATACAAAACGAAAATATCTTACAAAAGGTAAGTTATAGTTTATTTACCCCTTTTTAGGTCCCCTTTACACATATAAAAAGAAATAGGATATGCTTAAGGAAAACAGTTTGAAGGAGATAAATATTGGAAAAATATCGGACCAATACCTTACATTTTACATACCATTTCACATGCTCTCCCAATGAAATAACAGCAAGCGATAAACGTGACACTGCAAAAATTCTGCCGATAGATATTTTTTTTACAATAAAGATTAACAATCAATTATATTTCCAAGCAGATTTACCTGCCTTTGAATTTTATAAAGCATTGGCGAAATGGCAAAAAAAATGGTTGAAAAATCAACAAGCGGCATTTTATTATTTTTCAATTGAGTATGATGAAGGAGCTATTTTGGAAATGATTCCTTTTCATCAGTTAGCACGATTGAACACTAGCTGGCCAGAAGCTGAGGTTTATAATGTTTTTGCCCACCAATATCTTGTAAACGAGCTAAGCTTACTAGAAGGAAATTTAAAAAACGATATAGAACGTTATTTTGATATTAAAATCAGTTCATTTATGCCTCATATTCCTTATAGAGAAGAATGTTGAAATTTGTCGAAATTTATCTTACCTTTATTGCAAAAGTTAATTTTTTGCCATATTTTTATGGGAAAATTTAAATTCTGACCGTCTATCCGCAGTTTTGAAAGCCTATCGTAAATGAAAATTATTTTTCCGTTTTTTTACAAGTTATACAAGCTATATTAACCTAGTGTCAGAAAGGAGGAGGATGATGAATCAAGTTGGTATTGTTGGAAGGTTAACGAAAGAGCCGGATTTAAGACTTGTATCAGATGGAAGGTCGGTGGCAAATATAACGGTTGCGGTCAATCGTCAATTTCGCAATCAAAATGGAGAGATAGAAACTGATTTTATTCAATGTACACTTTGGCATAAATCTGCGGAAAATCTCGTTCAGTATTGTACGAAAGGGTCACTTATAAGTGTTGTTGGCAGATTACAATCAAGATCATATGAAAAGGATGGAAAAAGGAAGTATGTGATGGAAGTGATTGTCGAGCAAGTACGTTTCCTCGATAATCGAAAGAAAGAAAAACAACAAAGGGAGGAGATGAATCCAGATGACTCAAGAACAAAAAGTGATGGAAACACTCATAGAGAGTCTTATCAAAATGCTTGGTAATGCAAACTATCGAATGAGTGAGATGGAGAGTAGACTGGCACAATTAGAATGTATATTGAAAGAATCGTATGATAGAGGAAGAAAAAGAGCTTAAAGGAACCTCAATTTACTTTTATCCCCTTATTACCTTCTATTAGAAAGAATCAATGAACATCCTCATAATATCCCCAACTTGAAGCAGTGCCTATCGCACTGTTTTTTTCTTGTAAGTATTAGGACGTATAGGATATTTAAAAGTAAATTTTGAAGTCAACAAAATAAGGAAGCAAGTGGAGAATGGAGAAACCCCACACTCAAATAGGAAGGCTAAAAGCATTGTAGCAAAAGGGTGCAATAACAGACTTAGCAGAATAGGACCATGACAATATATCATTTTTCGTTTCCTTTACCATTTTATGCTGAAAACAAGTGCGCTTGTTATAGTTACATTTCTCCACTATACCATTTATGATTTCCCGTTTGTTTTTATTTTGAGAGAGGAAAAAGTGGGTATATGTGAATGGTTCATTAATAAAAAATATTTCGAATTATAAAATAATTATATTTTACTAGGCAAATTAGCATAAATTGGTACTTTAGTACTCTAAAACTAAATTTTTCCTTATGTTAATTTAATAGAGAAACGAAAAATTCTGAATTTTATTTACAGAGGGGGAGTTGAATGTTGAAAAAAAGCAGGATTCTTGTCGTATTAATGGCCTTTTTACTTATTTTCTCTGGGTCAGTGTCAGCAGCAGTACCTGAGAAGAAGGTAGAAAATACTAAAGGGAAAGAAAATCAGCTCAATCTACAAAAAATAGAAAAAACGGATGCCGAGGAACAATATAAGAAGTCTGATATTGTTCGTGTAATTGTCGAAATGGATAGTGAGCCGACCATTGCATACGCACAGAAAACAAAAAAAACATTTAAAGAACTACCCGCAGCAACGAAAAAGAAACTGACAAACGAGAAACTAGCAGAACAAAAAGCGGTGAAGCAAAAAGTTAAAGACAACAAAGTGAAGCTCGTCGAACATGAAAGTTTCACAACAGTTGTGAATGGATTTAGTGCAGATGTAATGTATGGGGATATTGAGAAAATTAAAGAAGTAAAAAATGTATCCTCTGTTGAAATAGTGAATGAATATGAACGCCCAGAGGAAAAACCTGACATGGTTTACAGTAAAGAATTGGTACAAGCTCAAGAGGCTTGGAGAGAATATGGCTACAAAGGCAACGGTATGGTTGTCGGGGTTATTGATACAGGTATTGATCCAGATCATCAAGATATGATTTTATCAGATGAGACGGAAGTCGATTTAACAGAATCTAAGGTTAATAGAATAAAAGCAGATAACGAGCTACCGGGAAGCTATTATACTGAAAAAGTACCATATGCTTACAATTATATGGATGAAGACGAAGTAATCGGTGATGTGGCTGAAGGAGCAAGTATGCATGGTATGCACGTATCAGGGACAGTAGGCGCAAATGGAGATGAAGAAGATGGTGGAATTAAAGGTATTGCACCGGAAGCGCAAATTCTCGGTTTGAAAGTATTTGGTAACGATCCTGAATTCGGTTCTACATATGGAGATATCTATGTAAAAGCCATTGATGATGCGATTATTTTAGGAGCGGACGTATTAAATATGAGTCTTGGGTCAACAGCAGGATTTGTCTCGCCAGAATCTGCCGAATATAAAGCGATTGAGCGAGCAGTTGATAATGGCGTCCTTATGTCTATTTCAGCTGGTAACTCTGCTCATTTTGGTAATGGCTTTGCCAACCCAACGCCAGAAAATCCGGACTTTGGTGTAGTTGGTTCGCCAGGAGTATACACAGATTCATTACAAGTGGCATCTTCTGAGAATTCATTTATGGATCTCGATGCCATTAAGGTGAATATAAATGGCGAAGAGGTGGATGCTCCATTTCTTTCAGCTGGTGACAAGCACCCTAACGATGTCGACACAAAAACGTTCGATGTTGCAGATGGAGGACTTGGCTACCCTGATCAATTAACAGAAGTTGCAGGGAAATATGCAATGATTCAACGTGGAGAATTGTCATTCGTTGATAAGGCGATAAATGCACAAGCGGCAGGTGCTGTTGGCGTAATTATCTATAATAATACAGATGGTTTCGTCAATATGCAGTCAGATCCAGCTATTACAATTCCACAATTATTTATGCCAAAAGTGAATGGTGATCCAATTGTTGAAGCGCTTCGTGCTGGAGAAGAAGTAACATTTACTTTTACTGGTGAAAAAACAACAGCACCAAACCCTGAAGCAGGCAAGATGAGTGCCTTCACTTCATGGGGTGTGACACCGAACTTAGACTTTAAGCCTGAAATTACGGCGCCTGGTGGGCAAATTTACTCGACATTAGAAAATGGCCAATACGGCATGATGAGTGGTACATCCATGGCAGCTCCACATGTGTCTGGTGGTGCAGCACTCGTTCTACAAAGAGTAGATGCTGACTTTGATTTAACTGGTTATGATCGTGTATATACAGCGAAAAATATTATGATGAACACATCTCAACCAATCGATGATCAAGGCCTTGTTAATGAGTCACTTGAGTGGGATGTTCCTTATTCACCTCGTAGACAAGGATCGGGCATCATGCAATTGCACTCAGCTCTTTCTACACCAGTCGTTGTAACAGAGGTAGAAACGGATGAGGCAAAGGTGGCCTTAAAAGAAGTTGGGGATACTTTTGAGTTCACATTGCAAGCAGAAAACTTTAGTGATGAAGACGTCACTTATGACGCAGCTGCGAATATCCAAACAGATTTTGCTGCATATGGAGAATTAGGCTGGAATCCAAATGAACTTGAAGCACAAGAATTATTGAATGTTGAGGTCACTGTTGATGGTCAAGAATCGGCTGAAATTACTGTTCCTGCAGGAGAAACAGTTACGTTTACCGTTCAAGCCGATGTAAGTGATGCACAAGTAGTTGAACCGAGCCAAACGGGTAATTGGACAACACCAGTTGATGTTGATGAAGTATTTCCGAACGGTTATTTTGTGGAGGGGTATGTGACATTAACTGATTCAGCAGATACTCACCCAGAACTTTCTGTACCATATGTAGGATTCAAAGGTGAATGGGATCAATCCCCGATATTAGATGGATTAAAGTATGATGAATCATCCTTCTATGGTATGGGTGGTGCTGTTTATGAATCTGGCGACAGTTACTATTATCTTGGTTATGACCCGATAGCTGATGCATATAAAGCGGATAAAGTAGCAATTTCTCCAAACGGAGATGGTGTACAAGATGCCATCATTCCTGCTCTATCATTCTTGAGAAATGCCCATCAAGTGGTATTTAATGTATTAGATGAAGATGGTAAGCAATTGCGCAAGTTGAGAACAGACAATGATCTGAGAAAAGACTATTATGACGCTGGTCAAGGTAGTTATTACAAAATTAACTCAGCATGGAAATGGGATGGGAAAGTAAAAAATAAACTTGCTGCAGATGGTAAGTATTATTTTGAAATTAAATCTGTCATTGACTTCCCTGATGCCGAATGGCAGTCAGTAAAAATTCCGGTTATCATTGATACAAAGGCACCGGAATTGGCTTTCAAAGTGACTGAAGGTAATAAAAAGTTAACGATTAATGCATCAGATCATGAAAAAGGTTCTGGCGTATCTTATCTTGATATTTTAGTAGATGGTGAGTCTGTATTAGAAACACCGCTTGCAGGGGATACAGAGGAATATACATTCTCAGAACCATTAGAGGTTGGTTCGACTGTAACTGTACAAGCATTTGACTATGCGGGCAATGTAACAACGAAGGAGCTAGAAGTGAAACCTGCCGATCAAAAGGCACCAACCGTTCGTTTAACGACTCCCGAAGCTTTAAGCACAGTGAATACAAATGATATTCAATTTACTGGTACCATTACTGATGAATCTGAGATTAGTGAATTTACTATTGCAGGTGAGGAAGTAGAACTGACTTATGATCAAGAGAAGAAACAATATACTTTTGATACAATTCTTCATTCTGAAGACGGTGCACCTTCCTTTGCCATTAAGGCAGTCGATGCAGCAGGGAATGTGGCCCAGTTCAAACGAACAATTTTAGTAGATGCAACCGCACCAGAGGTTGAGGTACTTGGATTACCTGAAAGTGAATATATTGAACATGATGCTGAAAATCCAGTTGTGGATGTAAGAGTAGCCGATAATTTTGATCAAATTCGTCTTTATTTAGATGGCGATGAGGTTTATTTCAAAGAATTCCAAGAACCTTATGAAATGAGAAGCTTTGAACATGTTGTGGCAGATATTGAGCTTGAATTACAAGACGGAGCAAATGAATTTACGTTCGAGGCAATTGACATTGCAGGCAACAAAACGGTACAAACAGTGGAATTATACAAATTAGGTGAAGGAGAAGAAGCACCTAATGGAGACGGACCAAACAACCAATTCCCGATTTCTCCAGAAAAGCCTGGAAATGTTGTGAAACCAACACTACCAGGTAGCGGAGGTGGCATTAAAGCACCGAATCCACTACCAACAAATCCAATTGCACCAGGAAAACCTGTGATTGGTGGTAAAATAGGGTTCTAAATAAGCGTAAGAGTCTAGCAGATTGCTAGGCTCTTATTTATTACGTATAGAAAAGACTAGAAATGGGTGAGGGGGGCAATACAGTAGTTAAATGAAAATAAGGGCCAGTGGTATTAGCAAGTCTCTTAGAAGGGAAACTAGAGCTGAGCGCGTAGCAAATAGGAGTTGTGAGTCATTCAGAAGAAAACCAAGAGCTGAGCGCCTTGCAAATAGTGTTTGTGAGTCATTCAGAAGGAAACCAAGAGCTGAGCGCGTAGCAAATAGTGTTTGTGAGTCATTCAGAAGAAAACCCAGAGCTGAGCGCCTTGCAAATAGAGTTTGAGAGTCATTCAGAAGGAAACCAAGAGCTGAGCGCGTAGCAAATAGGATTTGAGAGTCACTCAGAAGAAAACCCAGAGCTGAGCGCGTAGCAAATAGAGTTTGAGAGTCACTCAGAAGAAAACCAAGAGCTGAGAGCGTAGCAAATAGAGTTTGAGAGTCATTCAGAAGGAAACCCAGAGCTGAGCGCCTTGCAAATAGAGTTTGAGAGTCACTCAGAAGAAAACCAAGAGCTGAGCGCGTAGCAAATAGGATTTGAGAGTCACTCAGAAGAAAACCCAGAGCTGAGCGCCCTGCAAATAGAGTTTGTGAGTCATTCAGAAGAAAACCCAGAGCTGAGCGCCCTGCAAATAGAGTTTGTGAGTCATTCAGAAGAAAACCCAGAGCAGAGCGCCACGCAAATAGGTTAAGCAAGTCACTCAGAAGCAATAACAAAAATGAGAGCGTAACACAACCCATACAGACATGCCATCACATTTGCGAACTGCCATCCGAACTGCCATCTAATTAAAAAAGTAAAAACAACCATTTTCCAAAAGGATATTCAGCAAACTTTGTCGAAATGGTCATAAATACCTATAGAGAGGAGGTGAAGTTATGAATGAACCTCTTGTCTACCAAAGAAAAGAAGTTCTATGTCCGATTAGTTTTTACGATGCCCTCCAATTAATCTCAAATCCAACTTCTAAAGATTTCCACCGTGTTTCCTTCCAACAACGCACACCCATCCAAAGAACTACTCCCATCAATGATCCGTTATTGAAGCAAACGCTATTTATGTGTAACGAAGCGGTTATCTTCTTAAGTAATCATAAGAAAGATAGGCAGGAATTAAAGGTTTAAAAAGAAGAAGCTGCCCGAATAAGGCAGCTTTTTCAACACACTATGACAGCAAGATCAAATCGCGTAACTCATCCGTAGATAATTCTGTTAGCCAGGCTTCGCTTTGAATAATTTGTTCATTAAGTGATTGCTTCTGATCAAGCATGCGGTCAATTTTTTCTTCTAATGTTCCTGTGCATATTAACTTATGGACATGGACAAATCGTTTCTGCCCAATTCGATAAGCGCGGTCAGTCGCTTGATTTTCAACAGCAGGATTCCACCAGCGGTCATAATGAATGACGTGGTTTGCAGCGGTAAGGTTTAGCCCCGTTCCACCAGCTTTTAATGATAAAAGAAAGACCGGGAACTCCTTGTTTTGGAAACGTTCAATCATGATATCACGATTCCCTTTAGGCACACTGCCATTTAAAAAAGGGACTTCAAAGCCATATTTCTTCTCAAGCAGTTGCTGAATCATATGACCCATCTCGATGTATTGCGTAAACACTAAGCAGCTTTCTCCTTGCTCGTGGACAGCAGCAATTAATTCATCAAGTTTCTCTAATTTTGAAGAGCGGGAAATTAATGCATGATTTTCGACTTTTTCCTTTAAATAGAGAGCTGGGTGATTACATAATTGCTTTAGGCGACTAAGTAACTGTAAGATAAGACCCTTTCTTTCAAAACCAGTTAGCTTTTCAATCTGCGCAAATGTATCTTGCACCAATTGCTCATAAAGAGCAGCCTGTTCTGAAGTGAGTGGACAATATTCCTTCTGTTCGAGCTTGTCGGGCAGATTTAACGCCACTTCTTCATCTTTCTTCGTTCTGCGTAAAAGGAAGGGACGAATATATGCTTGCAGTTGTTTAACTTTTTCCTCATCCTGGTCTTTTTCAATCGGAAGAACAAAGCGTTTATGAAAAGCACCTAGACTACCAAGGTAACCATGGTTGGTAAAGTCAAAAATGGACCAAAGCTCAGAGAGACGGTTCTCCATGGGTGTTCCTGTCAAGGCGATATGATGCGTTCCCTGTAATTGCCTGACGGCTTGCGATTGCTTTGTTTGTGCATTTTTAATATTCTGTGCCTCATCAATACTTACAGAACTCCATTCGATTTCCTTTAGGCTATCAATATCTAAGTGAGTTAGCCCATACGAAGTAAGCACAACATCTGCTTCCTTCACTGCTTTTTCTAATACTTTTCCTTTGGCACGATAAGAACCGTAATGAAGATAAACATTTAAATCAGGGGCAAACTTTTCAAATTCCTTTTGCCAATTTCCTAAAACAGAAGTAGGACAGACAATTAGGGCAGGTTGTGTATGGTTCCCGTCCTCTTGCTCTTTTACTGCCAGTATATATGAAATCAGTTGGATCGTTTTTCCAAGTCCCATATCATCAGCAAGGATGGCACCAAATTTAAACGAACGTAAAAATAATAACCAGCTCATGCCGAGTTTTTGATAGGGCCGTAAGTCACCTGCCAATCCAGCTGGAATAGGCTCAATGGGGATATCATGAATATTCCGTAGTTGATTAACCATCTTCCTCCATTGACGATTTAATTCTATTTGTACTTTTGCGAATGCCCGCTGGCTTTGTGCTTGATCTTCATCATTTTCCCCACCGAGCAATTCTTGTTCGATTAAATCCCGGACATGAAGTCCTTCTTGCTCGGCTTTCTTCATTAAACTTTGAATATGCTTTACAAAATGGGGATCAAGCTTAATCCATCGGCCGCGAATATATACAAGGCGACGTTTCTCTTCAACCATTTGCCGAAATTCTTCTTCAGATAGTTCGACACCATTCATCGAGAAGCGCCAATCATAATCAAGCATAGCCTGCAATCCAACAAAGGATGGCCTGTGACTGCTTGATGCTTTAACCTTTGCCTTTACATTCATGCTTGCCTTTTTCATTGCTTGCCACCAAGAAGGAAGAAGGATTTCAACGTCAAGAGCAAGTAAGGTCTCACTCGCTTCAGTTAAGAATAACCATGCTTCTTCTTCTGTAAGTTGAGTGGTCAATTGTTGTTTCTTTCCTTCTAACCATGGAAACATCTCGAGAATACGAATCATTTCCTTGTCTACTTCCCTCTCGTAATCGAGCCAACCAGGAGGATAATTACCTTCATCTTTGTAATCAACAAAGAGATCTGGATTTTCTCTTCCTCTTAAAAATACGGAAAGGGACCATGTGAGGTCATCTTCTGCTGGCTCCTCAAGTTTAATCCCGAGTGAAAATGGTGTAGGAATTTCTTTTATCCCTATCCATTCCTGCCACTTTTCTTCATCAAAATACGCAGCTAATGCTCGTGCAGAGAGATATTCGTTGCGTAAAGCAAGTAGCTTCTCTCCGAACGCCGCTTTCGCCTGCTTGTTTTTTTGTAAATAATGGTCAAGGGCATGATGGAAGAGTTGCTGAATCATCGGTTTGATTGGTTCATCTAACAATGACTGTTCCCAAAAATCAGGGTGAAATTCATTAATGACATCAGCTGGCAATGCCCAGCGAAAGTGGTCACTTTCCCAAGCGTCAAAATCGGGCATCCATTGACGCTCATCGATGCAATCTTTGAGGATTGGAGCAGCAGCTAGTAGAATCTCAGCTGTTTCATCCCATTTCCAATGAATAAAACGATTAAACTGCTCGTTGGAAAATAATGTAACAATCTCCCAACTATCTAAAAGAAAACCACTGATACCATCGATAGTTTTTTCATTAATCATCGTGCCAAAGAAGCTTTCGCTATGAGAGTAAAAAAGCATGGGCTTCCAGTCAACAGGAGGTATCGTTCTTTCCTTATCATCTTTAGCAAAAATGAAAAAGGCATCTACTTTAATCATATTTATTTGTATGGAGATCATCCTCGTTTTAAGCATGAATTAGTTTCCCTCTTTTACATTCTTCCTGAAAAGCACGTAGTCGTTTTGTGCTTTCTAACAGCTCCTCTAGGAATTGTTCCCATTCACTAGCCAATGATAATTTTTCATAAAGTGAACGAAGTTTTTGCATTTTCTTCACTGCTTGACGGTATTGCTCACGACTTTTTAAATGGATATCGTGTTGGATTGCTTGATGGTATAAGGGAAGTAGCAATGTGGGCTCTGCTTTTTCAAGACGCTCTAGCCGCTCTTGTGAAATGTCAGTGAGTCGGATGCTGAGCAGTGCTTGGAGATCAACCCATTTCTCCCATTGTTCATATTCATATAAGAAATCATCGTAATAATAAAAGCTATAAGGTAATGTTTCAGTTAAAACTTTTTCGTATAAGTCATTCCGTTTTGTTTGTTGGCAATAAGGTGTAATGACCTCTAAAACCATTTTTACGAGGTCTGAGCATTTATGAAAGTCATCTTCTTCCTCTAAGTATTTAATTGCATAAGGAAGGAGTGTTTCGATATATTGTTCTGCACGTTTCCATTCTTTTTGAGCATTTAGTTGATATATCCAATAAAAGAAATAAGGTGTATAATCATAATCGCCCTCATCGATCAATTGAAACACTTTTTGATCTTCATGTAGTAAAAAATGTAAATGGGCCATGCCGATAGTACATGATAGCGAGGCATCAGTTTCATATAGTGTACGTAGTTTCTCTAACTCTTTTTCACGCCAACTCTTTTGTTTGAAAAATTGTGTCCAAAGTCTACGGTATAGTTGAATTCTTTCAAATTGAACTATCTCAGAACGGTGGTCTATTAAGGCTGTTGCTTCATTTCTTAACCGTTCGATAAATGGATCAAAGGCAAATGGGACCGTTTGCTGGGAAAGTCTTTCCATCATGACAGAGGACTCTTCCATTAAGTCTTGAAAAAGGTGGAGATAATGGCGTTCTATCTCCTTTTCACTATGTTTACATTCAGTGGCAAATTGTTCGAGTAGCATAAATGTATGCATGCTACCAATTAATTGGTATAGCAATTTCCATTCTTTTTTTATAGGGGCATAGGCATTTATTTTTCGTAAATAAATATAAAATAAATCAGAAACGACGTATGGCTTTGGATATTGTCCAGATTGATACATGATTTGCTGGAAATTCTCTGTAAAGGTACGAATCCAATTATCATAATCAGGTTGTTTTGTTGGGTTCGTTTGCATAAGGTCACGTGCGCGCTTCAAGCCAAGGTCTGCTAAGGTCTTCCGTTCCTTAATGGGGGCACGCCAACTCTCTATCCAATTAGAAACACTGTTATTTTTCGCTAACAGATAAAAGAATACCGCCATCATATGTCTACAAGTATCTTCCGCAGGACAAGAACAACGACTTATATGATAATCTTCTATATTAAGGGACACTTGGACTCGGTTTACATCTAATACAGCTGCTGTGATGGAGTGTGACTCATAGCGAATCTGCTTCACGAGCCCTTGACGGTATAGAATTAACCCTTTTTGCACAAGTGCTTGATCAGTAGCTGCGTGTGCGTCTAGCTCTTCCTTCACTTTGCGTGCCATATCCTCTAACGGCTCTAAAAAACGCTCAGGAATCCCATTATCCATAGCCTTCACTCCATTCACATCAATTATTGTACCTTTTTAGCATTCCTCCATTATACCATTTTCTAGGCAAAGGTTGAAGCCGCCCGCAGGATTATGGAAAGAACGGCTTTCGTAAAAATATACTCTTTAATCAAACGAAAATATCCATTTCTTAATCGGTCTATTTATGTAAAAAGAACGATAGATGACGAATCGTGTCGAACCTTGACATAAAAGGGTTTTTCGTGCCTTAATGGTACCTTTAAACTATTCAAATATATGATTTTTCAGTTACAATATAAATAGACTAGAAATTTTTGGCTTGGGGGACATAGTATGAGTGAACGAGTACCTCTTTTCCGTGGATTGAAACAGCCGCAATTTGTCGCTTATCAATTGGGAAAAGAGGAGGAAGTTGTCGGTTTATGGAAACCGGTTGTTTGGCTTACTTTAGCGAGTATCATTATTGCAGGCATTTCAGCTTTTTTCGGTATAGGTAGTGAGTATGTTTCAAGATCATTGCCGGATTTAACGAGGAGTGGATATGAAGCCTATCAAACTTTTTTTGCTGTGGGACAGGTAACATGGGGACTCATCTGGATATTATTAGCTATCTTTATTCCTTCACTCTTTTTTTGGACTATATTAGAAGTAGATTATCGTAAATTATTATTTGTACAACTGATTATTACGATGATATTTTTAATAGAAAAATTAGTTTTCATTCCAGTACATTTGTTTTTAGGAATCAGTGCTGAATCGAATATATTTTCACTAGGAATTATCGCCCAAACGTTTACTTCGATTGAGCTCATTATATTCTTTCTAGCCAATATTACGTTATTCAAAGTATGGGCTATCATTCTTACATATAAGTATTATCGCCACTTATCTGAGCGATCCCCACGTTTTATTATTTGGACTTTAATAGGTTTTTATTTATTTGTTGCAGTTATATCATCCTTACTTTCATACATTAAATTCGAAAATATTATTTAAGAAGGGGTTCTCTCATGAAGCTGAAATGGAAGCTTTTGATAGCAGCAGTGATTACGTTATTCATTGCTTTGAATATCACACTTATATTTACAAGTGAAAAAGAGATTAACCGCGTAAACTATATTTCAAAATGGACCGTTGCCAACGAACAGGATTTAATAGAAACGCTACCTGTTGCTGGTATGTTTATGCCAAAAGAAGAGCAGTTTTTCTACCACGATCAAGATAAAGGGAGTTTTCAGGGCTTTCTTGTGGAAAAAGGTCAGGCAGTAGAACCAGGAACAGCCGTACTTGAATATTCCCCACAAAATATTAATGCAACAAAGAGTGCTTTTCAAATGGAAATCGATCGTCTCAATCAGGAAGTGGCGAGTTTAGATCAGCATATTTCTCAGATGGAACAGTTACTTGCCACATCAAACACAATGCCAGCTTCGTCAACAGGTACGAGTCAGCAATTGCAGACCCCAAATGATGATTCAATTATTGTACAGGTAGAGCCCTTTGATAGCACAGCGTATATACAACAATCGATCGCTCGCGATATAGAGAATAAAGAATTGGATAAAAGTAAGTTGGAAAGTGAAATCGAGAAATACGAAGAAATGCTAACCGCAGCTGATTCAAGCATGATAGAACTCACTGCAGAAAGCATGATTTCAGGAACGGTAAAGGAACTAAAGCATACGCTTGAAAATCCGATTCTCACAATCATCTCTAACGAGCAAAAAATCGAAGGGGAATTAACAGAGGATGAAGTGCAACAAATCTTACCGGGCATGAAGGTCCTGATTACATATGAAAATAGTAATAAACAATTAGAAGGGACTATTGATACCGTTTCCGTATATCCAGAAGAAACACCAGAGATTGGCAAGGAGAATAGCTACTTGTATACGGTACAATTAACCGAGCCAGAAGATGGAACAAGCGTTTTTGGCCAGCATGTCAACGTAAAAATCGTTACCAATGAAGTACAGGGAGCAACGACTGTTCCCGTAAAAACGATTAAACACACAGATAAAAAACAAGTGAGCTATATCCTTGGTGCTGGAGGTTATGTCGAACGAAGACAGTTGGATACGGGGATGAAACTCGACCATACAGTAGAGGTACAAAAGGGAGTAGAAGCAGGGGAACTAATTGTACTCGACCGTCCACTCCTAATCAAATCTAACCACCCGTTCATTACACCACTCTCGCCAACCAAAAACACAAAGGCCAGCTACGGGGCTATGTCAGGTATGGAGATCTTTAAAACAATCTCTAAAGGATTTTTATCTAGATAAATTGGAGGCACGAGCAATTTTTTGTTCGTGCTTTTTCGTGGTACCAGCGGGTTCTAAAAAGGGAGGTTGGCAAAATAAAATAAGTCAAGAGGTAATGAAAGATAAAGCCAAGCGGGTAGACTGATCAAGGGGAATGGGAGTGAGCACATAATATGAGTCGAAATTAGCAGGAAGTATGAGTGAATAGGTAATACTCACACGAGCGGGTACAAAATGAGCAAGAAGTATGGCAAATTAGGAATGCCCACACAAGAGGGTACCAAATGAGCAGGAAGTGTGGGCAAACAGGGAATGCCCACACAAGTGGAAACAAAATGATTAAGACGTGTGAGCAAATATGTTTAGTTTTCTCCTAATCTGTTAGAGTGAAGTGATTCATAATCATCCACTTTTAATCGGATGGTAGGTTGCTTTTCCTTCACTCTTTTCAAAGTCGCGACAATCAGAAAACTCACGATAACAAGTAAGAGCCATGAACTTACTTTTCCTAAATGAACCAAACTCCATGCTTCTGTTTGGTTTGGATATTGCCACGCCCCAAAGTAGGTGGCAATATTTTCAGCAATCCAAATAAAGAAGCCGATGAGTACAAACGAGAGGGCCAGTGGCATATGGTAAAACTTGTGACCAACTTTATACGCTACCGCAGTCCTGAAGAATACAACTATTACAGCCGCGCCTAACCACCAACGTATATCAATCCAGAAATGATGAGTGAAAAAGTTTAAATAGATAGCTGTAGCGAGTGGCACTGACAATATAAAAGGTGGCCATTTGATCAATTTAACATCTAGTCTTCGCCAAGCCTGACATAAATAACTCGCCACACTTGCATACATAAAGCCACTATACAAGGGAACCCCGAAAACCTTCGAGTAAGCTTCCTCTGGATAAGCCCATGACCCCATATGTACTTTGAAGATCTCCAATGCCAACCCAATGATATGAAAAAGAGTGATGACTTTCAACTCATCTTTTGTTTCAAGTCCAGAGCGAATCATTAACCACTGAGTCACTATACAAATGAGCAGGAGCCAATCGTATCTTGGTAATAGAGGGAGGGGGATGATCTGCGTAATCGCCAATGATGCAAAAATAACAACTGGAAAAATACAAGATAACGCCTGTGACCAACCAAATCGTACGAGCTGTTGTATGGAAAAAAACATGAATGGATACCTCCGAATTTTGTTAATGTTACTTTAACAGGTTATTTATTGTTTTTCAATAAAAAAATAATGAAATAAGAAAAATAATTATTCTTTTGCTGCGTACTTAACTAGGTTCAACAGCGTATCTGATAATGGAAGATTCTACTGAATCACATCAAGAAAGACAAAATTTATTGAGCATGAATCCGACTTGCGCGCAAAACCAAAATACGCGCAAAAGTGAAAGGAAGTCTGAGAAGAATTGCGCGCAAAACCAAAATACGCGCAAGAGCGAAAGGAAGTCCGAGCAGAATTGCGCGCAAAGCTAGAATACGCGCAAAAGCGGAAGGAAGTCTGAGCAGAATTGCGCGCAAAGCTAGAATACGCGCAAGAGCGAAAGGAAGTCCGAGCAGAATTGCGCGCAAAGCTAGAATACGCGCAAAAGCGGAAGGAAGTCCGAGTAGAATTGCGCGCAAAACCAAAATACGCGCAAAAGCGGAAGGAAGTCTGAGCAGAATTGCGCGCAAAACCAAAATACGCGCAAAAGCGAAAGGAAGTCCGAGCAGAATTGCGCGCAAAGCCAAAATACACGCAGAAGCCGAAGGAAGCCCGAGCGCAATTGCGCGTAAATCCAAAATGTGCGCAAAAGCGAAAGGAAGTCCGAGCACAATTGCGTGGAAAGCCAAAATACGCGCAATACATCAATAGATACATTCGTTCTTTTGCATGAAAGCAGTAGATCACATTAGAAAAGGAAAGTTATCTGCCAAAACACCTAGCCTAAAGTAAGTACAGATTCACTGAGGTGAAGCGACCGACATGATAAAACTACTCACAATATCTTCATCCATTTAATTCAATCCATTCCCGCAAAAATAGGGGTTCTGTGCTCACAGAGATTTCATTAAAACGGTGTATCAAGTACACGGAACGATCAAATGTACCTTGCTCTGCATAATCAGTTATTGTAAAGTAAACTTAACATTTAATATGGATAAACAAATGCATGATTATCTAGATTGTTTTGAAAGGGAAGTGGGGAAGATGGTAGGTAAAGCGAAAGAAAATCGTTATCTGTACTTAAGTTTAGGTGTGTTACTAACTATTTTAGGTATTTATTTTTCTTATGAAGATTTTGCTCGAGGGGAGTTTGTTGATTCTGTCATGATCTTGGCATTGGGTGTGAGTCAACTTTTCTTTGCATATTTATCTCCTCATATTTTTCCTAGGGATGAACGAGCAAAAGTAATTATTGGTAAGGCAATGACTGCGAATTATTTTATTTTGTTTGTTGTTATTTTGATATTATTCTTAATTACTGGACAAGGGTCTTTAGGTATGTGGCAATTGAGCGCGAACCAAGTATTAATTATCCTTTTCAGTATAATGATTATTGCGATTCCTGGGACAATGGTTGTTTTTACGAGATTGATATGAACAACAAAGCACCCCACAGAGCTGTAGAAATACTTTGTTCTGTGGGGTGTTACCATGTAAACAAATTTATCTTTCTATCACTGATTCCTTAGTCGCTTTGTAGTCATTGATGTTCAAACCTAAAAATTTCATCGCATTCAATCCATGCATTTTTCTTCTATCTTCATCTTTGAGATTTACCACTTGATCAATCGTTTTCCCTGAGGGTGTTTCACGTAATAAAAAGGGATAATCAGAGCCTGCGATGATTTGATCAGCTCCAAGTCGCTCAATCATCAATGCTAAATTGTCTTTGTCATAAACTAGGGCGTCGTAATAAAGCTTCTGAATATAGGCACTCGGTGGTTTTGTTGTTTGCCGTATATGTGGCCATACTTGATATCCTTGGTCTAATCTCGGGATGAGATAAGGAAGCGAGCCACCCCCATGGGCAAAGCAGATTTTTAAATTCGGATAGCGGTCAAGCAGCCCACTCATAATAATACTGCCAGCAGCAAGTGCGGTTTCAGAAGGCATGCCAACCATATACATAAATTGCTGCTTTTGGAGGCGTTCTTTCCCTAAAGTATCCCAAGGATGAACAAATAAAGGTACACCTAGCTCATGGGCAGCGGAAAAAAAAGGCTCTAAGGTAGGGTCATCTAAATTCCGGCCATTCACATTACTGCCAATTTCAATGCCCTTAAGATTCAATTCCTGATGGAGTCGTTTCATTTCGTTAATAGCAAGGACTGTATCTTGAAGGGGGACAGTACCTAGCCCGACGAATTTTCTAGGGTGTTGATTGACAAGGGAAGCGATAAAATTGTTTTGGAACTGAGCAAGCTCAAGACCTTTTTTAGGGTCGGACCAATAACTGAAGGTGACAGGAATCGGAGAAAGTACTTGCAGATCAATGCCCTCTCGCTCCATATCTTCAATCCGCTTTTTGGGGTCCCATGCTTGGTCGGTAATTTCTCTAAAGTTCTTCCCGTTGACTAATATGTTTGCTCCACAACTGCAAGTTTTGCTCACAATCGGCCAGCGTTCATCCTCATATTTTTCCGCTAAGTTTAGGAAGTCTTCAGAAATAACATGTGTATGAAAGTCAACCTTGAATAGATTTTCCATTAGTTTGTGGCTCCTCTACTAATTGGTAACATTTTCTTATTTCCCAAGTTTTGTACCATAAGTAAAATACGTTTCAGGTGGTTTACTTCCCCACATTTCAAGTCCTAACTCACCGACCTCAGAGGTCCATTGAATCGGTTCCCAGTCAGGAGAGAAGATGAGCATTCCGCCAGTCCAGATTTCTACTCGGTGACCGGATGGTTCAAATACATAGATGAATTGTGCACCACTCGTCCCGTGTTTCCCAGGACCCCATTCAATTTTTAAACCGTTTTCTGCCATAATGTTTGCTGCACGAATGAGTTCATCGGGAGAGTCTAAATAATAGGCAAGATGATGAAATTTAGCTCCATCTTGGTTGGCATTCCTCATAAAAGCAACTTCATGAGCGATGTTCGTACGGCTTAACCATGATCCGAGGCGGACATCAGCTGCATTTTCAATATAATAACGGTGGTGAATACCTAAAAGCTCCGTCCACCATTCTTGTTCTTTCTTAACATCGTCTACCATGATATTCACATGATCGAATCTGCGTGGAGATACACCGTATGAACGATATTTACTTGGGTGACTAGGTAATTGCGATTGAATTTTTGGATCTTCTGTAACAAATAATTCTTTTTCCCAGTACAACTCAATCGGTACACCTGCTGGAGAATGAAAATGAAGGGCATCACCTAATGCTTTTTTTGCTCCTCCCTCAACCCATTGAAATGCGATACTCATTTCTTTTAATACTTTTTCAAAAAGGTAAAGCGATTCTTTGGCACTTACACGCCAGCCGACTCTGTTCACTTCTGATGTCTTTCCTTCATGTAGGATGAGAGTATGGTGATCATAATCTTGCCATGCCCTTAAATAGGCTCGTTCTTCAGTTTGTTCCGTTACAACTAACCCCATAATCTCAGTGAAGAACCATAGAGATTCTTCAAAGCGGTTTACAGTGATTTCAACATGGCCCAGATGAGCAACGGTTTTAAGATAAGCCTCTAACCTTTCTTGTGCTACGTCCTTATTAATTATTTCTTCGATTGTTTTTGCCATTTTACTTCCTCCTTGTATGAAACAAATTTTATAAAATAAGGCTGATTTTTCCTTGAGGTCTTAGACTGTCTAATTGGAGAACGACTTTTTTATGCTCGATCATAAAACCTTTTTTGCTTTCTTTTAAGACAAAACTTGCTGTGCCAAGAAAAATATCAAGAACTTCCCTTTTTGTACGGTAAGTTGTGAAGTTACAATCTGCATGAATTGTGTTGTTGTCGGCAATCTTTACGATAATATTGTGGTAGTTTCTTAAAGTAGTAGAATGTGGGTATTCAACATGTGCTTCTTTTTTTAGGAGTCTTTTCGCACGTTCTTCTAGTCTGGCGCGATCATCGTGTATATAGAATAAGGACGTTAATGGGTTTGCCTCCGGTTCCCCGATAGGAGGGATGATATAGGTACCGTTTTCTGCAAAGAGATTAGCCCATTCGACTAGCTTCCATTGATCAAGCAATTTCGCCTCATGATATAAAAAGTCAATCACTTCATGCTTCAAATCACTTTGCATAATCATTAAAAGGTAGCCTCCTTTTCCCTTAAGGCTGAAGAAATGATTTTGTTATATTGTCGCCAAAAACTTCTCATCTGCAATTCATCTGTTGCTAATGCATTGTCTTCGCCACGAACCATCCCTTTGGAAATATCGTTCCATTCTACTTCAAAGTTGTTTGTATACGCTTCCTGGCAAAGTTCTAATGCTTCATTATCGTCTGGTGTGGCAAAACCACCCGGGCCAAGAAATTCTAGGAAATTATTATTCCTCGCAAGGCGATGCGTATCTTTTTCTCCTACTGGGGCCAAAGAATAACCAGAGACTTCAAGATAACCAGGTGAGATAGGGTAAAAGGTTCTTGCGGTAATTGCCATAATGTCGTTAATCACAAGATTAGGAAAGATAATAATATTTCGGTTGTAGCTAGCGATTCGTTCTGCTCGTTCTTCACCGAACCGTTCAACTAATCGCTCTTTCATCTTCTCCATATCTTCCTTTAATTCTTTGCTCCAAATAGCCGTCCATTGTGCAACCGGTCTTCCCCAAGGAGCAACATATTCCATGACGGCGTGCCCATTGCCTAAATCTTTTCCTTTTCCCTCAAGTTTGACCTTTCGAATCTCAGGATCTTGTGCATGCTTAATATCGAAATAAGTCTTATGTGTAGGCATTCCATGATAAAGATCCACACTGTTTTCGGCTAATAACTTCCAGTTTGCTCTCACACTATATTGCTGGACACCACCCATTACTTCTAGACCGAACTCTGATTGATCGACGGCTAAATCGATATACTCCTTTGCACCAGCTAAATACTCATCTAATGACACCGCATTTAAATCAAAATTCACAAAGATAAAACCGCGATAGCTTTCAATACGTTGAACAGCTTTCATATCTTTCGACCCGCAATCATTGAAATCTTCAGGAAAACCATCTTTTCCAGGCATGCCATTCAACTTGCCATCATTTTTAAAGCTCCAAGCATGATAAAAACAGCGAAATACACGAGAATTTCCTTCATTCTCTCGGCAAACAAGGGCCCCTCGGTGTGGACAAGTGTTATATAAAGCCCGGATTTCCCCATCATGGCTATGGACCAATAGTAAATTCCGGCCACCAACTTTTTTTCTTTTATAATCACCCGGTTTCGCAACTTCTGTTTCATGTCCAATGAACAACCAACATTTATTAAAAATTTCTGCGCGTTCATGTGCGAGAATCTCTTTATCTGTGAAAACACTGCGATGTACTAGAAACTCATTTTTTTCTATATCATCTCTAACAATCTCTTTCATAGCCGTGACCTCCTTCTCGTTTATTTAGAGCATATTACTACCACCATTAACACTGATGACTTGACCAGTAACAAAGGAGGCACCTTTTGTGCCGAGATACCACACGGCATCAGCTACTTCCTCCTTGTAGGCAGCTCTTCCTTTAGGGATAATCTCAATATACTTATCTACCAATGCTGAATCCCTTTTACGGATACGATCTAATCCCTCACATTCAACTGCAGGAGGAGCAATGGTATTGACGGTAATATCATATAGGGCAAATTCTCTGGCAAGTCCAGTGGTTAAGGCATGAACGCCACCTTTTGCTGCATTGTAGGCGGCATGATCCCATAATCCATTTCTTACGGAATCGGCCCCAATATTAATAATTCTCCCGTACTTTTCATGCACCATATGAGGTAAAACTTTATAGCAACACCAGAGAGTGGTCCATAAGTTTCTATCGATTGTTGCTGTTAATGTTGTTGGCGTTTGCTCTAAAAATGGGAGAATGACACCACCCCCAGCATTATTGACAAGAATATCAATTTTTCCCCAGGTATCTATTGTGTAATGCACAAGTTCATCTACATTTGCCTCTTTACTTAAATCTCCTGTGAACGATCGTACCTCACTATTTGTTAACGCTTTCAATTCTTTTGCAGTTTGATCAGCATTATCATCTTCTGTCCCGCATATAAGAACTTTTGCTCCAGAAGATAAGAGTTTGTAAGCAATTTCTCTTCCTATCCCTCTAGCAGACCCTGTAACGATTGCTACATTGTCATGTAAGGTTTCGCTCAATCGTTTATCATCTGCCACCTGTATTCATCCCCCCATCCATTTTTACTATATCTTTAGTATAAATAGCGTTTTTCTGAGACTCCAATTGATTTTTTCTTACTTTTCTATGTATTTAAAAAATTAATTTTATATAATGCTAGTTTGTTGCATATAAAGGAACAAACGATTATTTATTTGTAAAAAATTAATATATAATTAATAAAATGGAAATGAATACCCTTACATTTTTAAATCATCACAAAAATGAAATGGAAAAAAGGAGACGTTCGTGTTGAATGAGTATCAACTTTTAACCTTTCTTACAATTGCTGAACTGCAAAGTTTCTCTAAAGCGGCAAACTATTTAAATGTAACTCAGCCCACTGTTACTTCAAGGATGAAAGTGCTAGAGGAGATAGTAGACTGCGAGCTTTTTCAACGTATCGGGCATGAGGTGGTACTGACAAGTGAAGGGGAATTATTTAAAGCTTATGCACAAAAAATACTTCTTTATATGACTCAAGCAAAAGAGATAAGCAATATGACGAAAGCACCTGTTATAAGAGTTGGTTTTTCTCCAGGATATTGCTACTCCTTTATTGTAGAGCTTTTGAAAACAATTAAATCGATGGGGAATATTGATATTCAGGTAATTGAAGGTTATGATTCCGTTGATTTAAATGAACGCTTGTTAGCGGGTGGGGTCGATCTTATTTTTTCACGTGATTTAATTACTGAAAATGCAGATATAGAGTCTGAGTTTCTGTTTCATAATGAGCTAGTGCTGTTACTACCGAGCAATCATCCATTGAATCAATATGAATCATTACAGCTTCAACATCTAAACCAAGAAACGGTTATTAGTTTCCGCCGAAACTCGCAATTGTGGAAAATAATCGATGAGAAGTTATTATCAGTTAAAGGGCTCACACGCATCGATGTGGATAATAACGAGATGCTTTTAAAGGCAGTTGCTAACAATATTGGCATTGGGATTATTCCTAAATTAGGTTTCAACCATGTTGACAGTGTAGATATTACTATTCGCAAAGTTGATGCATTCTTGTCTATTCCAAATTCAGTTTATGCCCAATATCGCAAAAACCCACATATTACCAAACTAGCAAAAAAAATCACCTATGCGGTTATTGCTCATAAATATGCACAGTTGTGAATTTTTTTCAAAAAATAGAATGAAAGAACTTCATGGAGATTTTTTAAAGGGAACTAGCCTTATAGATGGAGGGGAAAAGCTACTGAAATCCTATTGTTCTATAGAATTTCAGTAGCTACCTGGCTTAAAACCATGATGAAAGAGCAGTGCAAGATATAGTTATCCTCTTAACTTCTGCACACTTTCACCACCAATGGACCAATGTGTTTGCGGTGTTTCTTGAATGATGACGCGGATATTTTCTCTTGGGGCAGAGATGGATTGACTGATAGTATTGGTGACATCGGTCATTAACTGTTCGATATCACTCACTTCTCGTCCTTCTAAAAGCTGAATGGTTACAATCGGCATAATGCTCCTCCTTCTTATTAAGGTGTGACAGAAAAAGAGAGATGACCAAGTTGACCATAATCAACGTGAACAAAGTCACCGGCATTTATTCTAATCGCTTCGGTCATCCCACCTGTTAAGATCGGTTGGTTTGCTTTGACAGCTTTCCCTTTTTTATATAACATTTGCGCCAGTCTGGCTACCGATTCAGCTGGATGACCAAGGACGGCTGCGCCCGTTCCAAATGCTTTTGTTTCACCGTTAATTTTAATAGAAACGCCAAGCACATCGAGAGAAAGGCTTGTTGGATCACTCATTTTATAACCGAATAGCGCGCCGGCTGCTGAAGTGTTATCTGCAATGACATCTGGTAGCGTGAAGTTGAAGTTTTCATAACGGCTATCAATCACCTCAATGGCAGGGAAAACATATTTCGTTTTCCTTAATACTTCTTCAATGGAGATATCCTTCCCATACAAATCTTCCTTTAAGATAAAACCGATTTCAGGTTCAATTTTCGGATGAATATAATCAGAAAGAGAAATTTGTTCCTCTTCTTCAATGACCATACTATCGAATACAAAGCCATATATAGGGTTATCGACGTTCATTTGCTTCATTTTTGCTTTACTCGTGATACCCATTTTTGGACCAATAATTTTTAAGCCTTCATTTTCTTTATTAGTGATCAATTGTTCTTGGATGAGGTAAGCTTCTTCGATAGAGAGTGTGGGATAGAGGTCAGATGTGATTTTTGTGATTACGCGTTTTTCTTTCTCCGCTTGATGAACATAATTAGCTAGTTTTTTCACTTGTACACTTTCCATTATCATGCACCTACTTTCTAATTTTCAAAATGAATGCTTACTTCCCCGAGCTCGGAAAATTTTGCTATATACGAATCACCAAGTTGTACGGCGATAGCACCCGAAAGTGCACCAGATAAAATGATTTCACCAGCCTTTAGTGATCGGTTATACTGCGCCAGTTTATTTGCAAGCCAAGCAACACATTTGGCTGGATGGTTTAAGACGGCGATGCCGACACCTGTATTGGCTATTTCATTATTTTGGTACAAAGTAACCCCAACTTGCCGGAGATCAATACCAGCCAAATTGGTGGGCTGATTGCCTAATACATAAAGTCCTGATGAAGCATTATCGGCAATCGTATCAGCGAGTGTGATCTGCCAATCTTTTATGCGGCTATCAATAATTTCTAAAGCAGGGAGAATGTATTCTGTTGCTTGAATCACATCAAATGTTGTTACACCAGGGCCTTTTAAGTCATGTGCTAATTTAAAGGCAATTTCTGCTTCTACTTTCGGTTGCAGAACTTGCCCCTTCTTAATAGTGGCCCCATTTTGTACAGACATTATATGAAAAAGATGACCATAATCAGGTTCGTCAACGCCTAACTGTGTTTGTATAGCCTTAGAGGTTAAACCAATTTTTTTACCTGAAATGATCTTGCCTTGTTTGAGTTCGTTTTCGACATGTAATAATTGCACTTGATAAGCATCATCAATCGAGAGGCTTGGTGACATCTCAGACAAGGGTGCCACAGCTTTTTTCTGGATATAGGCATTTTGTAGGTGATGAAACCCTTTTTTAATATCAAAGACTGTATCGATTGGCATATTAGGTCCTCCTACATTTTTAATGTGATATTGGTGAGTTCAGAGTAAAAGTCAAAACTATGCGCGCCACCTTCACGACCAATGCCACTATGCTTCATACCACCAAACGGCGTACGCAAATCTCTTAAAAACCAAGTATTTACCCAGACAATTCCGGCCTCAATTTGCGCGCTTACTCTTGTTGCTCGTTTAATGTTTGTAGTCCACAGACTGGCGCTTAAACCATAATGAGTATCATTCACTTGTGCTAAAACTTCTTCTTCGGAATCAAAGGGGATGACAGTTACAACAGGTCCAAAAATTTCTTCACGAACACAACGTGAGTCTTTACCTAAACCAGTAATAATGGTTGGGTTTACAAAATAACCTTTATTGAGTCCCTCGGTTGAAGAACCGCCTGTTTCGAATTGTCCACCTTCTTGTTTAGCAATTGCAAGATAGCTTAATACTTTTTCATAATGTTCCTTACTTACTAATGCGCCTACAAATGTGTTGTCATCAAAGGGATCACCCACGCTAAGTGTTTTTGTTTTTTCAACGAAACGACCGATAAACTCTTCATAAATCGGTCTTTCTACGTAAATTCTTGAACCGCATAAACAAACCTCGCCTTGATTAATGAAGCTTGAGCGAATCGTTGTTTCTATTACATCATCTAAGTCTGCGTCAGCAAAAATAATATTTGGATTTTTACCTCCGAGTTCGAATGATAATTTTTTCAGTGTTGGGGCAGCTGCCTGCATGATTGTGCTTCCAGTAATTGTCTCTCCTGTAAAGGCAATCGCATCAACTTCGGGATGAGAGGTGAGTGCAGCACCAGTTTCCCCCATTCCGTGTACAAGGTTAACGACACCATCAGGTACACCTGCTTGTTGACAGATCTCAACTAAAATGGTCGCTGTCATCGGTGTAATTTCAGACGGTTTCATCACGACCGTATTGCCAGCAGCTAAAGCAGGGGCTAGTTTCCATGTCATTAAAAATAGTGGCAAATTCCAAGGGTTGATAAGGCCGATTACTCCAACAGGGCGACGTATAGCGTAATGAATGGCGACATCATCTTGCTGGTACGCTTCAGTTCCTATGGACGTCATATAATCTGCGAAGAAATGAAAATTATTGGCTGCGCGATCAATATCAACTTTTTTAGATAACCATAGGGGCTTCCCTGTATCGAGTGTTTCAAGTGTGGCTAGTTCATCTTTTCGTTCTAGAATAATGTCACCGATTTTGCGAATCGTTTGAGATCGTTCCTTTAGTGACATCTTCGCCCATTCCCCTTTTAGTGCTTTGCGAGCAGACAGTACTGCTTGATTAATCTCCTCTTGACTACCAAGAGCTACTGACCCAAGGATTTCTTCTGTAGCAGGGTTTACATTAGCAAATGTCTCTCGACTTGCAGATTGTATATATTCCCCATTGATAAAATGTGCACAATCAATTGAAGATTTTGTTAAAGTAGACATTGAATATTCCCTCCATTTCCTCAATTTGTGTTCATTATAAAAAATGGAAGAACAACAGCAAACCTTTTAGTTCTTCTATGTGGAACAAATAGATTGATTTTTTCATTTTTTTAGAAAAAAATATTGTTATAGAGATAAATATTGTTCTTTTATATTAAACAATGGAGGGGTACAGAATTGAAAACAAAGGAGAAAACACTGCTTTCTTCTGTTCGAAATGCTTTAAGGATCTTAAAAAGTTTTTCTACTTATGAACCTGTTAGAACAGTGAGTGAGTTGGCACAAGAATTAGATCTTGCGAAAAGTACAGTTAGTCGATTAGTGTCAACGCTCGTTAATGAAGGTTTTTTAATTAAAGATGATGACTCGAGAGGCTATCGCTTAGGTTTATCCGTGTTAACGTTAGGTGGAATAGTAACAAACAATTTAGAAATCTATAAGGAAGCGGCACCTGTATTAAGTAAATTGGTCAATATAACAGGTGAAACTGCACATTTAGCGATTTTGGATGGATTAGATACAATTTACATTCATAAAGAGGAGTGTCATCATCCAGTAAGAATTCTTACACATATCGGTCGTAAAAACCCATCCTATTGTACGAGTACAGGGAAGGTTCTACTTGCATTTAATGAAGAGTTTCTGTTGCAAGAAATCATTAGTAAGGGTTTGCTTAACTATACAGTTAATACCATTACAGATCCTTATCTATTGGAAAATGAACTAGAGCAAGTGAGGAAACAGAACTATGCTGTCAGTACAGAAGAATTAACTGAAGGAACAAAATCAATTGCGGCCCCCATCCGGGATCATACAGGAAAAGTTGTTTGTGCAATCAATATTGTGGGTCCAATTCAAAGAATGAACGACTATCATATTCCTGAAATGGCGAAACGGGTGATTGAAGCTGGTAATGAAGCATCCAAACGACTTGGATATGATGAACGCTATTTTAAAAGGTTCCGATTTTAATGGTAATTCTTTAAGTTTGCAGGCTAAGACTGTTAAATCGAGATAAGTCGGTAGATAAGCTAAGGTAGTCTGAGTTGATAGCGCCAATCGAGTCAGAGCAGAAGAAGCTGGCCTCGAACACTTCCGTAATTTAGATACGCAATTTTTTGATAACGTCCATAAAATGATTGGTAATCTCATTTTTATAGTAGCAACAAAAAGGGGAGTCAAACATGACAAGTGCAATTATTAACTTCATCATCCTTATCCCATTCCTTATATTCGCTATTGCTCTATCAAAAGGAAAAGGTGCATGGTTAATTGCGGGTTTTAATACAATGTCGGATAGTGAGAAAGCTAAATACAATCGGGTCGCTTTGTGTAAATTCATGAGCAAGGTAATCTATGGTATATGTTTAAGCCTCCTATTATGGGCATTAAGTGATCTATTGAAATTAACTTGGCTCTATATACTAGGTATGGTTCTATTTGTAGCCCTTCTTCTTTTTACCATCATTTATGCAAACACAGGAGATCGTTTTAAGAAATGAAACTTTATTCCATTTAAAACGTAAAGATATCATTAGAACCTTTCCAAGGGGGATGGCAATGTTTCAGAATATTAATGAGCGTTTGGCTAAAACGAAGGATAATCAAAGAAAAAAACAAAAATACGAAATGCATATAGAACGTCTGACGGACCATATTCGAGAAGAGGGCCAGAAGAAGGAACAATTACAAATTCAGTTAGAAAAAGAAAAAGAAGATGTGAAAAAGCTAGAAGGATTTAGTTTAACAAACATTTTCTATACGATTACAGGCCAAAAACTTGAGAAGTTAGATAAAGAACAACAAGAGGTGTTAGCGGCCAAATTGAAATATACAGAAGCGATTGAAGCGATTGATGATATGAATGCAGAGCTTATTGAATATAAAGGGAAGTGGCAAGAAGTTGCCGATGCAGATGTACAATATAAGTCATTATTAAAAGAAAAAGAGCGAATGATTCACTCTCATGATGAGATGGGAAGTAAGCGATTATTTGATTTGGCAAATGAAGAAGCGGAAGTGCACGCGAATTTAAAGGAATTTGAAGAAGCGATTGAAGTTGGTAGCAGGACAGTAAGAGCATTTGATCAAGCTTTAGATTCACTCTCTTCGTCAAAAAGTTGGTCCACTTTTGATATGTTCGGTGGCGGAGCCCTTTCTACTGCGATGAAGCATAGCCATTTAGATCAGGCGAAATCAGCGATCCATATTGCACAACGGTTGTTAAGACAGTTCCAAGAAGAGCTTTTGGATATAGACAACCATTTTTCCTCTCAACATGAGATCGGTAATCTGTTAACCTTTGCTGATTATTTCTTCGACGGTATCATTGTTGATTGGGTCGTTCATGGAAAGATTAATGATAGTTACGACGAGACAGAGAAAACAAAAAGAAAAGTGCAGGCAGTGCTTCATCAAATTAGGGGTGAAAAAGATGTCATGCAGAATAAACTACAGGAAATAGAGAAAAAGCGTATGCAAATATTTGAAAGGTAACGTTATAGGTCTCTTCTATTGTGTTTTTGCACATACATTGCACTTGTTTGATTCGCATATTGGCCAATAATACTAGCAATGCATATGAATAACCCTCCAACAAAAAAACCGACAAGATAATATCCGATAAAGAAGAGTACAAAAGAGGAAACAAGTGAGGCGATCAAAATTAAGATGATAGCAATTTTGAATTTTTCTTTCATCTGTATTTCACTCCTTATGACTAATAGGTAAAGAGTATAAAAATGAATGTTGATACAAACTAATAAGGAAATCAATAGAAAGGACAAGAGTGGATGATTTCCTTAGTTATCACAATAGGCCGACTGCTGTCGGCGGTGTATAGAGCAATGAAGGAACCTGTATTTAAATCGCTATTAACAACTCTGCTATTTATTCTTTTTTCTGGTACGATGTTTTATCACAATCAAGAGGGGTGGAATTGGATTGATTCTTTTTATTATGCATTTGTCAGTCTTATTCCTTCCAGTGTAAATACAGGTCTAGTGCCAGATACAACAATAAGTAAATGGTTTACGATTCTTTATTTAGTCGTAGGTGTAGGAGTAATGCTGATGCTATTAGTAACAATTGGGCAAGCTGTCATCAAATTCGAAAAGAAGGAAGATCAAAAACGTCACAAATAAGCATGGCGTTTCTAGTTAGCTGTTATAATCTTCTCCTGTTTCATCTCTTTCCACTCTTTATATATATTGATGGAGGCAATGATGCTTGAAAACCAGAAGAGATAACCATCAAAAGAAAAGCCGATTTGGGATTTCCCCCCTAGAAAAGTGAATAGACTCATTAAAAAGATCATATAAAGAAAGGAAATGATTTGATCTTTTAAACTGTAGGCATGTTTGTCCAGATACCCCTTCCCAATTAGGGTGCCAATTAACAAAAGAAGTAAGATGCCTTGTGGTATTGTCTCTGCTACGATACTTTTAGGAAAATAATCAGCAAAGAAAAGAACGGTGAATAATATGAGAGTCAGACTATTTAATACAGTTATCCATTTCATTTCATCATCCCTCAATTAAGACCAAGCTGGATTCCATACAACTTCCCAAAGATGTCCATCCGGATCTTGAAAATATCCAGCATATCCGCCCCAAAAAGTCTCATGCGCATCCTTTGTAATCGTCGCACCTGCTTCTTTTGCACGCTGCATGATTGTATTTACTTCTTCCTTACTACTCACATTGTGACCAAGTGAACACTCCGTGGCACTAGCTGGCCCCTGCTGAATATGAGCATCATGAGCCAAATCCTCCCGTTTCCATAATGCCATTTTCAAACCTGGTTGTAAGTCAAAAAAAGCGACAGCACCATGTTCATATTCTGTACCAGCAATTCCGTCTGTTGGAAATCCAAGACCATGATGATAAAAATAAACAGCCTTCTCTAAATCATCGACTCCTAGTGTAATCACAGTGATTTGAGGTTTCATGCACATCACGTCCTCTACTAGATTAATAGTAAGATTTTTCTTAATTGTACTAAAAATGGATAAAGGAAACAATAAAAGAAATACTTTTAATCTATTGGAAAAGAGGAGGCGAAAATGGATATATTTGTTGCAATTATAGTGTTTATCATAATCTTTTTTACGATTGAACGGGGATTGAATAAATTATTAGGTGTGAAACGTGTTCATTTAAGGGACACAGAGGGTAGTAAGGCGGATACATGGAGTAGATTTATTATTGTTATTCTCCTTTTTTGTTTTATTCCCTTGATGGTTCAACTAGATACGCCTTCATTAATTTGGTTCTGGATTATTTATCTCAGCTTAAGCATCGGTTCTCAAGCAATTCTCGAATGGAAGTATATTCAGTCAAAGCAGTATGTAACAACCATTGCGCTCTGGATATTCGGAGTTGGAAGTTTGTTTTGGATTCGGTATTATTTTGGGGGATAAATAAATTCATGCCAAAACTGTGTAAAATTCATTAGAAACAAACCAAAGGTTAGCCATTTACACAAAAACATTCGCTACCAACAAACAAGCAGAACTTGCAGATTAGTAGCGAACGAATCATATTTATATCACACCAATGACTACAGCAGTCAGAACGAGCACAATACTTAGTCCCCAAAGCCAGAAGAGCGAATAGCGTAAATGTTTGCCCATCTCAAGGCCAGCAAGACCTAGGGCAAGCCAAACGGCTGGAGCCAGTGGACTGACAAAGGTACCAACAATATTACCAATAATCATAGCATAAGCCGTTGATAAAGAGGCGACTCCGTATGTGGCTGCAATTTGATCAACTACTGGTAATAAAGCAAAGTAATATGCATCAGTACTCAACACTAGATCAAAAGGAACACCAAATATTCCAACGATAATATGGACAAATGGGCCAATAAAGGCAGGTAGAATACTAGCTGCATCCTCAGCAATAGCTGTTAACATACCGGTTCCGTTGAGGACACCTAAAAATAGACCTGCTGCGATGATAATGGATGCCATTGTCATCGCTCCTGGTGCATGTGCTTTAATTCTCGCCATTTGTTCATCGACTGTTCTAAAGTTGATGGGTAAGACGATACTGACCCCAATTAAAAAGGCTAGTCCTGCAGGGATAATACCAGAAACGAGTGTGCCAAGAACGAGTAGGGCTAATATTGCATTTACCCAAATGAGTTTTGGTCGAGCGAGGGGGTTAGCAGCTCCTTTTTCTGCTTCTTGCTCTCGAAAGTCTTCTGATACTTCAATAGCAGCAGCGGCTTCTAAAGAACCATACATTTTCGTGATTCGTTTCTTCTCTCTTACACCCATATAAATCGCCAGTACAAGCATTAATAAAAGGCCAATTAATTGGATTGGAATAAGGGGTTTCCATAGCTCCGTTACATCCATTTCTAACACTGACGCTGTTCTGCCTAAAGGCCCTGCCCAAGGAATCATATTAACAATACCAGCACTTCCCCCAATTAAAAGAAGCAATAAATATGGATTCATTTTTAGACGTTTATATAGAGGTAATAAGGCAGGGATAGTTAATAGAAAAGTTGATGCACCTGAGCCATCTAAGTGAGCAACTGTTGCGACCAATACAGTACCGACCGTTACAGCGATAATATTTCCATTTGAAAAGGAAACAAGCTTATTAATTAACGGATCAAATAGGCCAACATCTTGTAATATACCAAAGAAAATAATAGCAAACATAAACATGACTGCGACGTTAATAACAGAACTTATACCGCTTTCAAAAAATCCCCCAACCTCAGCAAAACTATACCCTGCAAGCATAGCGCCGATAATTGGTGGAATTACCATCGCAACAATCGGACTGACTTTTCCACTAATCAGTAAAGCGACAATAATTATAATTGTAATAATACCTATTAAACTCAAACTCAATTTTTTCCTTCCCCTCTTCGTTCATTCATTGATGAATGCGTTTTCAAATATCATAAAAATAAGATTAGTATGAAAATAACACGAGGAGGAAAAAGAAAGAATATTTTGTTCATAATCTGAATATTATTCTTTCTTATCTATTTTGTTCATAAGTTTCATGAACAGATCACGTACTTTCTTTGTGGTCGACCGACACTACCGTAAATGAGTCGAGTCTCTACCCGATTCATAGATACGAGATATTCTAAATATCTACGAGAGGTTGAGCGACTTATACCAGTTTGCTCACTTAATTCAACTGCTGTTAAACCTTCTTCTACTAACCCTTCAAACAAGTGTAGGATCTTTTCTAGCGTAATCGCATCAATGCCCTTTGGGAGTAATTGCTCTTCTTCCACATGGGTAGGATGAATATGAAATACGTTTGTTAGTTCATCCACTTGTTCTTGATCTAATTGCTCATCTGTCCATAGTTGTCTAAAACGTTCATAGCGATTTAAACTTTGGAGGAGTCGATCCATACTAACGGGTTTCACTACATAATCAAATACCCCTGCTCTTAATGCGATTCTAACAGAGTGGGCTTGTTTTTCAGCACTAATAATAATGATATCAATGGATGGATAAAGCGAACGTATTTTCCAAAGTAATGACATACCCTCCACATCAGGAATATATATATCTAGAAAAATAACATCAATTTCATGAGCATTCTTTTCTAAATAAAATAGTGCATCCGCAGCGCTTCGAGCAACCTCTTTAACGGAGAATTGATGATTTTGCTCAATATAACTTTTGTTAATATCTGCTACTCGGAAATCATCTTCAATGATGAATACGTGGTATTTTTCCATCCTTACTCTTCTCCCTTCTTTGGTAAAATAATGATAAAACTCGTTCCACTATTTTCCCCACTTTCTACAAGAATCTCGCCGTCTACGTCGTTAATCATTTTTTTAGAAATAGCTAAGCCTACCCCACGGTAGTCGCCTTCTTTCATCGTAAATCCTTGATCAAAGATTTTCTCCAGCAACTTGTCTTTAATGCCAGTACCTGAATCTTGAACCTCGAAAACACAATCATTTCCGATATCTGTAAAATAAATACTTACTTCGCGCACGCCATTTTTTTGGCCTCTTACAGCTTCTAAGGCATTTTCAATAATATTCCCTAGTGCTGTTAAAATAGCATTCTGTCTTTCTAGCGAAAATGATATCATCATTCTACTCTCTTCATGGATCGTCATCTCGATGCCCCACTCATTTGCCTGATTGTACTTACCTTGTAATAATGCTTGCAATAGGGGATCAGCAATCCTTTTCGTTAAGAAATTTAGGCGGGTCATTTGCGAATGATTTTCTTTACGAATAAAGGACATCGCTTTTTGCGTTTCATTATTTTGTAATAGTCCAAGAATGATATGCATTTTGTTAGAAAATTCATGGGTAAATGCCCTTTGTGCATGAGCATATTGTTTAATTCGACTCAATTCTTTGACTACGCCTGCTAACTCTGTTTTTTTCCTAAAGGTATAAACGGCCCCAGGCTGTTCTCCTTGAAGGGAGACTCCGTTTAGGAGAATAATCGTCTCACCTAATATTAATTCTTGATCACGAATAAGTCCTGTTATCTGCTGAGGAACTGGCAGTAATGCGCGAATCTCGCGCCCTATAAATTCGCTTTCTTCGGCATCTGTCCCGATAATCTCTCTCGCGTTCTTATTAACGGCAGTGATGTGTCCTAAATGATCAACAGCGATCATTCCTTCATGTGTGGACTGTAGAATCGCTTTATTTTGATAATATAATTGAGAGATCTGCTCCGGCTCCATATGAAATAATATTCTTTTTATATAGTTAGTAATTAAAACGGCCCCAGCCATACCTAATAAAATCGCTAATACGAGTGCAACGAATAGTGGTTTGCTCTTATCTTGAATAATTTCTTGAATATTCCCGTTGAGAAAACCAACGGAAACGACACCAATGATTTCCCCATCCTTTTTAATCGGTACTTTCCCCCGAATAGATAATCCCAATGTTCCCTCTTTTTTAGATTGATAAGATTCACCGTTCAAAATCGCCCGTTTATTATCGCCGCCAACCATTTTCTTCCCAATAAAATCAGGGTTAGGGTGAGAATATCTAATGCCATCTCTATTGCCAACAACAATAAACTCAGCTCCTGATGCCTCTTGAATAGGTGTAATGATTTTCTGAATGGTAGAAGCGGGATTACTTAGCTCAAAGGCATCCTGAATTTCAGGTATATTGGCAACTGTATGTGCTAAGCTTAACGCTTTTTGTCCTGTTTGTTCTTCAACCATATCGGATAGGTAGCGAAATAAATAAATAGTAAAAATCAAAAATACAAGCAAAATGAGTAAGCTAATTAAAGCAATCATTTTTCCTTTTAAGCCAAAGTTTTTCCACTTCATCTGCTCCGCCCCTACTGAATTTGTAATAGTGAAAATAATGATATTATAACACGAGATAGTCGTTACTTTAACAAATAGAAAGCGCCCGAAAATGGACCTCGGGGCGCCTTCTATTTATTATCAATTTCCCTTACAACATCTTCAAGCGTCACATTTAAAAGAACCTTTTCCATGGCAAGCTGTGCTGAGATAAAAATAGGTTCTATCGTTTGTTGAATATTTCTCCCTACAAAACAATCAGGGTTCGGTTGGTCATGGAGACTGAATAACTCATTTTCCGAAACGACTTCAACGGCTTGATAGACGTCAAGTAGAGTAATGTCTGCTAAGCCTTTTTTAAGTTTAGCCCCAGCTTTCCCAGGGTGGACTTCAACGAGATCGGCTTTTTTCAGCATCCCGATAATTTTGCGAATGACGGCTGGATTTGTATTAACACTGCCTGCTATCGTTTCAGAGGTATTAATCTCTTTATTTAATTCAAGTAATGTTAATATATGAATTCCCACAGCAAATCGACTGCTTATGGTCATGTTTATCACCTTTCTTTAAAAGGAAGAATCATAGTGAATATTATTATACCGCAATCACAAGAAAAGGAAAAAGGTGAGAATTGACAAAAAAGATACCTGTAACTATAATGATTACATGTAATCAACTTAATTACAACAAGGAGGTATTTTTATTATGAAAATAGGCATTATCGGGGCTAGTGGAAAAGCAGGTCAATTCATTTTGGATGAAGCAGTAGCCAGAGAGCATGAAGTAACGGCAATCGTAAGAAATGCAGGAAGAATAAATAATAGCCAAGTAGAAGTGATAGAAAAAAACATTTTCGATATACAAGCTAAGGACGTAAAAAAATACGATATCATTGTGAATGCTTTTAAATCACCTCAAGGCCAAGAGGAACAACATGTGGAAGCAGGCAAAGTACTAATTGATGCGCTAAAAGGTCAGCAATCTAGGCTAATCGTTGTTGGTGGTGCAGGCAGTTTATATGTAGACGAAGAAACTCGTTTATATGAAACAGCAGATTTTCCTAAAGCTTACCTGCCAACTGCTACACAAATGGGGAAAGATTTAGCGCAACTTCAAAACAGCCAAAACGTCAACTGGACATATATCAGCCCAGGTGCTTTCTTCGACGCAGAAGGTAAACGAAGCGGAAGCTATCAAAAAGGAAAAGATAAACTATTCTTCAACAATCAAGGAGATAGTTATATAAGCTATGCAGACTTTGCTATCGCTGTCCTTGATGAAGCTGAACAAGGCAAACATTTAAATGAACGCATTGCTGTTGTTGGCGATAGAGCATAAAGGAATCGAGAACAATGAACTTACCCCTTCTATATAGATGGGGTATTTTTTATGAGCAAATGAAGATGCGAACACAAGAGAGGAGAAAAAACAAAATAGCCCAGGTTAGTCCTGAAATAAGTGAATTCAAGTTGTAGGGTGTGTATGGAGCTTATCCTCTTTTCCTAGGTGTTTAAATTGATTTTCCAACATACGGACGTGAAAGTAGAGGTGCTTGGGCGCAAATCACTAGTTGGACGTATATAAATAAATCCAGCTCATCTCAATAGCGAAAACTCATCACATACTCATAATCCCGCTGCTTAAAACCCTGTTATTTTTATTGTAAGTGAACAAGTATCTTTCATTATAATTCCCCTGTTCTGGCGATAAAAATTAGTACTTACTGGCAGGATTCGACATGTTTCTACCGAATGTATAGCCTAGACATAGCGATAAAGTGAGGAAAGAATAACATGGAATTAACCATTTGTAAGTCTACATTGCAGGGCATACTAAAAAATATTAGTAAGGTGTTAAAAAATAGTCAATCTCCTATGAAAATAATTGTAAACAGTCATCAAGTCACGTTCATTGCTGGAAATGAAGATGTGCTTATGGAAATAAATATACCCTCCGAAACGGACGAGGGGCTCATCATTAAACGCACAGGCTCTGTTATTATTTCTGCCAAATACTTTTCTGATATTATTAAGAAGTTACCAGCTAATATACATATTTACTTGAGTGAGCATAGTACGATTAACATTCAATCAGAAGAAATTCATACAAGAATTTTCGCTTTAACAGACGTAAAGACACTAAATATTCCTGATGTGCCAGCAGAAGGGGTTCTTTCATTGAATGCAGCAGAACTTCATACGCTCATCCGGCAAACAGTGTTTGCTGCTGCTGTTCATGACAATCGTCCGGTCTTAACGGGTGTTAAAATCGTTGCTCGTCATGGCGAGCTCACTTTCATAAGTACAGATGCTCATCGTTATTCTATTAGTTCATTGACGATACCTTCACAGTTAGAAACAGAAATGATTGTTCCAAGTGAAAGTCTACTTGAATGGTCGAAACTTAGCTTACATACAGAGGAAGAGGTTGCATTATCACTTTCTAAAAACCATCTAGCTTTGAAAAGTAAACATTGTTATTTTTATATAAGACTGATAGAAGGACGATATCCGGCCACAAGTGATTTTATTCCAAAGCAAAAGGTCAGTTCTTTTCATATCCATACTGAAACCTTTTTACATGGAATTGAGCGAGCAGCACTCTTTTCGGATGCTAAGAAGAATCATCATATTAAATTACAAATACAAAATGGGAGACTGCGGATATCTTCCAATGCCAAACAAATAGGCAGGATTGAAGAATGGCAACCAATTGAAGAGTTATCAGGGAAAGGTGATGTAGAAGTATTTCTTGATAATCACTTTTTATTAGATTATTTGCGCGTAATAGATGATGAATATATTTGCTGTACATACAGTGGAACGATGAAGCCCGTTTTATTTGAACCAGTGAAGGGTTCTCATTTTCAACATCTGATATCGCAAGTGCGATCTTTTTAAGAAATCATGTTCATTTACCTTTTAATAACCAAAAACCAACCAATATCACTACAATTCCGAACCCTGTCCGAAGAGTAGGTGTTTCCTTAAAAAAGAGGTAGCCAATGATTAGACTAACAAGAATCTCAATCCCTTTAGAGGCGATGAGGGAAAAAGAAAGGTTATCGACATGTTTGCTTAAAAACTTTACACCATAGCCAATCATTAAACTGGCAGCAATAAATAAAGGAACAAGTTTAATATAGTACCAAAGTGTAGAAAGAAAAAAGGTATCAATGTGCTTCGTTTGATAGGCATAAATGCCGTTGATAATAAATAATCCACAAACCATCAATAGAATCGCTAAGAATATCATATGTTGAGCTCCCTATATAAAAAGAATACTTTAGTTTGCTCAGTTTGTTATTTAATTATGTGTTTGAGTAAGGGGGGATGAAAATGCAAAAAGACAAGGTGAAATTACTTATATTATTATTAGGAAGTGTGTTTATCCTGGGTGCTGCGATGGTTATTATGCTCAAAATATATAACCAACATGTCGAAAATGAACAGATTATTGAGCGCTGTTATGAGGAGTCAGGTGACCGATCATTGACGATTGAAAAGAACGGTGTATTTTCAAAAGTATCTTGCAAGTATCATTAAACTAGGGATGGTGGAGAAGGATGTGGAAGAGAAAAATGCTCCAAACCCAAAGAGGTGTGTTTGAAATCTTTCAAAAGGGAGTTGGAAAGCCTTTATGCGTTGCGCATCTTTATGCCGTCTTTAATGAAACAGGAGACTATTTTGCTCATACATTCTCTAAGCGTTTTTGCGTAACGTTAATAAATTTACGCGGGGTTGGAGAATCAGCGCAAGCACATGAGCCATATGAATATAGTATGGTAGATAGCGTATTAGATATAGAGGCAATAAGAGTAGCATTAGGGTATGAAAGATGGATTTATGCCAGTCATTCAACAGGTGGAATGATTGGCCTTCTTTATGCACTGCTTCATCAGTCTTCGTTAGAATCACTTGTTATTGTGGGTTCAGCAGCAAGAGACTACACAGAGTCCTCAGCATGCATCTATAATGAAAAACATCCCAAATTTGCTGAAATGCAACAGTATCAATTTGCATTAACTCAGCCAAATGTAACTGCAATAGATAAAGAACAGTTAAAAAAGAAACGTATCCAGCTTTCTCTATTTGAACCCGAAAAATACACCCAATATTTTACGGGCAACATATGTAAGGATATGTCAGGGGTGAGGTTGGATTTTTTCAGTAGAGAAGCCGTTCTTTTTGATATAACAAGGAAATTAAAGCAAATCAACATACCGACGAACATTTGTTGTGGACGTTATGATGTCCAGTGCCCGGTTGAGTATTCGAAGGAAATCCACCAAGAAATACCCCAATCACAGCTATTTATTTTTGAAAATAGCAATCATTATCCATTTTTGGAGGAGAAAGACTTATTCCAGAAAGTAATCGTTCAAGCCTTGAATTAATGACGGTACATCTCACTTTCTTCGGAAATATTCACTCGAAAACGAAAGAAAATACCTCCAAGAAGTGTAATGACAACTAAAGTCCAAGTAAGAAAAAAGACGGTTCCGATTGTTGAAAAATCAATTAGATAATTCGTTGTTCGCACTTGGTACATCACAGAAAACAGAGGAAAAGAGACGGCACCGAAAAGTAAAATCAATAGACTTAATCGTGTAGCTGTTTTTCGATAGAGCTTTGAAAAGATCAGTAGAAAACTAATTAAAAGCAATATCAATGTCATGATGCTAATAAACATAAAGATACTCAATTCGATTCACCTCTTTTAGAAATTGAAAGGGGGTGAATTGACATGGACCCCCCTTTTATTTATTTACCATTGACGGTAAAGATAAACTTGTTTAATAAAGTCGCTTGAAACTATCAAAATGTTTGCTCCAATAAGGGTTGTCTAAGCTGGTGATCATAACACCACTTGATGAAGCATGGATGAATTGATTATTTCCGATATAAAACCCTAAGTGAGAGATTCCTTTTTTATAAGTACCCTCAAAGAAAACAATATCACCCGGTACAGGGTCGTTTACATAATACGAACGGCTAAAATAACCCTCGGCGTTTGTTCTCGCAATGTTTGTTCCTGTTTGCTTCAGTACGTAATAGATAAATCCACTACAATCAAACCCACTTGGCGTTGATCCGCCCCAAACATAGCGCGTATTTAAGTGCTTTTTAGCCTCATTAATTATGGCAGCGGCATTTCCTGAGATATTGTCATTTTTTGGATTAGACGGCTTCGTCTCTGTATCCTTACCAGCATTATTACTGGTTACATATAATTTTTTTCCGGCAAAAATTAAATCAGAACTTAACTGATTCCACTTTTTTAAATTGCTAACAGTCGTGTTTGTCTTTTTAGCGATGCCACTTAGTGTGTCTCCAGGCTGAATAACATATGTATCCTTCTTGGAATTGGAATTCCCGCTACTTCCATTTGAACCGTTTGATGGTTTGGAAGAAGCATTTCCAGAATTACTTGAGGATGAACTATTCACTTTAAGTGCTTGTCCTGGGAAAATGAGATCGCCTTTTAAATTATTGAGATCTACTAAAGCTTTGACAGTCATATTATGTTGGCGTGCAATCTTAGATAAAGTATCTCCTGACACCACTTTATATGTACCTGAACTAGACTGATTAGAAGAATTATTCTCTTTTGCAGGTGCTGAGTTTTCACTAGAGACAATGAGCTTTTGGTTAATTTGTAAGAAGTCTGAGTTTAAATCATTCCATTTTTTTAGCTGAGAAACAGATGTATTGTATTTCTTAGCTATATCCCATAATGTATCTCCTTGTTTTACAGTATGAGTTGAGTCAGCGGACGCTTGAGCGGCAAAAGCAGAGGAAACGACAGCAATCGTGGCCATCGACACCATATGTTTTTTCACGTCTAGTAATCTCTCCTTTACTCCAAGATTTCGTCAATTCTATCATAATATCGTCTATAGAATTATATTTTTTACAACCTTTTACAAAATAAGATGAAAAAACATTATTTTCGAGGACTTTCGACTTGGTTCTTGAAACATACGACATAATATGACAGCTTATGATAAAGTTCTTGTCGAAGAAAAATGTCGACTATCATCGAATGAGCAGACATATGTCAATTGATGTTGAAAAATGGGGGTAAATTAGGTGGAAGGATATATTTAAATGCTTCCATATAAGTATATTTACAAAAACGGAAATTTTTTGACAATTTAATATTGATTCATATTGGGGATTTTAGTATAATATTCCTAAGAAATACTAGGAGGATAGTTTGGTTTGGATGCAGAAAACCCTATTAATCTACTAGAATTATTATTGAAGGCGCACGAAAATGGAATGAGTCAAGGGGATGTAGATGTAGAGAAATATGTCGAACAATTGGCAGTGGATCTTAAACACTTACTAAGCCCACGGCGTTCCTTTTAACAAGAAAAAGCACCTTCTGGCGGGAAAGTGCTTTTGCTCAAACCTTATTAATGTTGGGTAGGTAGTGGTGCACCATGTTGAGTCGGCAGCGGTTCAGCGCCATGTTGAGTTGGTAGTGGTGAAGATCCGTGTTGAGTTGGAAGCGGCTCAGCACCGTGCTGAGTAGGAAGTGGTTCAGCGCCATGTTGGGTCGGTAGCGGTTCAGCTCCAACAAATCCTCCGAAAGCAACCATTGAAAGTGCAACAACTGATGCAGAAACGAATTTTTTCATTTTCCTTTCTCCTTTCAATATAGAAATATCTTACAATACAAATATTAACACTTTTCTAATAATTTATCTAGCTCTATCCCTACTAATTTGGCAAATTTTTCATCATTTTGTAGTAAAAAGATAGATTTTGCCCGATTAATATACTCCGTACCTATATCTATCTCACCAATTTTGATGTAACTTTCGCCCGATTGGAAGTAAAATTCCCCAAATAAATAGAGAATCTCATTATTAATGCAATAATTAATCCCTAAATTACTATATTTCAACGAGTCCTCATAATTATTCATTGCTGCTAATGTTTGTGACAGCCCATACAAAATCCGCAATTTCACTTTCGGATCCAGTATATGCGGAAGCGAATCCAAATTATCTAACGCATCCTCAAACATATTAGAAGCAAATATGAAGTCCTTTTCTTCAAGTTTAATAATCGCTAAGCTCGTAAGAATTTCAATTTCGTTCTCTGTCAGTCTACTTCTATCAGGGTTCGTTAAATCGATTGCTTGATAAAGGAGTTTTACCGCATCATCCTCATTTTGGTGTAAATAATACTCACAAATCCCCTCATGCCAAAGCATAAATTGCATAGAAATTCGCTGCTTAAATAAAGGGTTGTCCCTCTCTTGTTCAATAATCCCATAAATCGCTTGATAATCACGTTCACGCTTATACTTCTTAATTAATAAAAAAACAGCCGTAACATAATTGAAGGTACTTGATGATGCATAGTCAATGAAATGGCTGACTTCTACATTCAACCGTTCAGCCAATTCATATAACTGATCTAATGTTGGATACTTCTTGCCTTTTTCATATTCGATGATTTCTTCTGACGAACAAATTCCTTGTGCTAAATCCTCAATTGATAGTTTTTTAAATTGACGAAGATCGCTGAGAATTTCTCCAAAACTTACTGGTGCAAGGCTCATAAACATACCTCCTTTTCCTTTTATAATAAGTAAATTTTGTATATTTATCAATAATTTTAAATGTTCAGATATAGGTAAAATTAAGTATTTTTTCGATTTTTTATATTAAGTATGAAATTATATTGCGGTGGATAAACTGTTAGTCGGGTAAGAATACCAAAAAAAGGTCAATAAATCGACATTATTTCCTAGCGTTTTTTTGTTATAATACTGTCAGTAAGAAAATGGTGTAAAAAACCTATTGAACCATTATATCTTGCAAATATAAAAAGAATAGGTGAAGAAAATGGAAGAAAAGAATAACTATCGCGTATTGTTATACTACATGTACGTACCAATTGAAAACGGAGAAGAGTTCGCGATTGAACACAAAGCATTTTGTAACGAACTAGGATTAAAAGGCCGTATTTTGATTGCAGATGAAGGAATTAATGGGACTTGTTCAGGAACTGTAGAACAAACAAACCGCTACATCGAGCATATGAAAGCAGACCCACGTTTTGCTGATATGATTTTCAAAATCGATGAAGCAGATGAACATGCGTTTCCAAAAATGAAAGTACGTTATCGTCCAGAGCTAGTTACTCTTCGATTAGAAGACGATATCAATCCAAATCAATTAACAGGTAAACATTTAAGTGCGAAGGAATTCTACGAGAGCTTAAATGATGAAAATACAGTTGTTTTAGACGCAAGAAATGATTATGAATATGACTTAGGTCACTTCCGTGGTGCCATTCGCCCAGATATTACAAACTTCCGCGACCTCCCTCAATGGGTAAGAGATAATAAAGAATTGTTAGGCGAGAAGAAAATTGTCACTTATTGTACTGGTGGTATTCGTTGTGAAAAATTCTCTGGCTGGTTACTTCAAGAAGGCTTTAAAGATGTCGGTCAACTGAATGGTGGTATCGTCACTTACGGAAAAGATCCCGAAGTTCAAGGCGATCTATGGGATGGCCAATTATATGTATTCGATGAAAGAATCGCAGTACCCGTCAACCGCAAAGAACATGTAGTTGTAGGTAAGGATTACTATTCTGGTGAGCCATGTGAACGTTACGTCAACTGTGCCAACCCAGAATGTAACAAAAAAATCCTTTGTTCTGAGGAAAATGAACACAAACATTTACGTAGCTGTTCCGAGGAATGCCGTTCACACCCACGCAACCGCTACATCGCAGAGCACGGGCTAACTGAAGAAGAAGTTAAAGAAAGATTAGCAGTATTATCATAATTAATGGAACCCCCGCAGGCTTTGGTCTGTGGGGGTTTTTGTTTTTTTGGAAAAGGTATTTGTGTAGGTGCGTAATTGATTGATATATGTAAATGAAAGTTGATTTTGGGTAAATATTGCGCGCGAAAGAGAAAGGGAAGAAAGCAGGAATTGTTCGTAAATGGTGGATACGCGCAAAAGGGAAAGGAAAGAAGCCGAGAATTGCGCGCAACAGGCAGATCCGCGCAAAAGAGAAAGAAAAGAAGCCGAGAAATGCGCGTAACAGGCAGATCCGCGCAAAAGGGAAAGGGGGGAAAGCAGGAATTGCGCGCAACAGGCAGATACGCGCAAAAGAGAAAAGAAAGAAAGTAGGAAATGCGCGTAAAAGGCGGATACGCGCAAAAGGGAAAGGGGAGAAAGCAGGAAATGCGCGCAACAGGCAGATACGCGCAAAAGAGAAAGAAAAGAAGCCGGGAATTGCGCGTAAATGGTGGATACGCGCAAAAGGGAAAGGGGAGAAAGCAGGAAATGCGCGCAACAGGCAGATCCGCGCAAAAGAGAAAGAAAAGAAGCCGAGAAATGCGCGTAACAGTCGGATACGCGCAAAAGAGAAAAGAAAGAAAGCAGGAAATGCGCGTAAAAGGCAGATACGCGCAAAAGAGAAAGGAAAGAAAACCGGAATTGCGCGCAACAGGCAGATACCCGCAAAAGAGAAAGAAAAGAAGCCGAGAAATGCGCGTATCAGGCGGATACGCGCAAAAGAGAAAGAAAAGAAGCCGAGAAATGCGCGTAAAAGGCAGATACGAGCAAAAGGGAAAGGAAAGAAAACGGGAATTGCGCGCGTGTAAGATATCAAAAAGGTAGATGCGTAATCGTAACAAATGGTTTTTCCTCTTAGATCCTAAGTTACAGTCAATATTTGTTTTGTTTATAATAAGTAGATTTTCCTAAGCCATGACTTTCAAATTTGTTAAGCATGAAATAGTTAATGAATCTTTTACTAACCTCTCCACCAATCCAGTCAAAAATATTAGCCGTAGTTACCTTACGTTCTGGAAAAAGTGCCATATAATCTTGAATATTGTATAAGACAGTATCGTTGACTGTAGCAGAGTGATGACATTTCATGCAGGAAAATGTCTTTTTATGTTTTCTTTTCATCTTCCCTCCACAAACCCCGCAAAATAGCCCTTTCGCCATCTGATCAAAGTGATATTCAGGTTTATGGAGCAAGTGGATATCGTTTATGTGATTTGTTAATAAGGTATCAATAATTTTTGTGTGCATCCGTTGGGGTGAAAAGGTTTGTTGTTTGAGACCATCCAAGAATTCAGGGATTTGTCCTGGAAGAATGAGTTGTTCTTGATGAGAGGCACCGTAGAGGATAAAAGTAGGGTGGACGAAAATAAGGTAATAGTCAAACGGCATGTTAAGTTGGTACTTTTTTAAGAATTGATGGAATAAGGGTTCGGCACGTTTGATCTGGTTGAGGGGATTCTTCATTTCTTTGTGAGAGAGGCTATACCACTTATCTCCATCTACTGAAAAATTTCCTTGGAAGTTTTTTACTTCAAAAAGTACTAGTTTGTTTTGGAGAATACAGAGGGCATCAATTTGAATAGTAGATTGGTTCACTTCAAATTGAAGATCATATAGAATCGGGATGTTCTTCGGGAGTTCATTCAGATAGGTGGCCCAATTCTTCTCACCATTATAGCCTTTTTGTAAAGATTGAAGATAGTACGCAGATTCTGGAGGTAATTCGGTGCGACTGTGGATTGCTCGATAAAAACGGAGAGTAGTCGAAACTTCGAGTGGTTTATAAACAGTCAAAAACATCATCCTTTCTTTTCCAAAATTATAACCGATAAGAGTGCCACTGTCATTCTTTTTCACCAGTAAGTCCAGTCCTTCATATGTTATAAAAGGACATGCTCAGATAGGAGTGAACATGATGGTTTCGGTTTCAACTTTTGCAGAACTGCAAACGGCAATTAGTAATCAAGAGGATGTTATTACGGTTACGGATAGTTTTGATCTTGAAACAACTCTATCAATTAACTACACAGTGGAGATAAGTGGGGAAAATACATCAATTATCTTGACCAGACTTACGGGGTTTACAGGATACCTTTTTAATGTTGCTACAAATGGGAACCTACTTTTGCAAGGTTTAACTATAGATGGTAATAAACAAAATACTGTCGCCTCTTCGATTGTTTTTTGTACAGGTACGGGTATTGTAACGCTTAACGATTCATCCTTGCAAAATTCTTCTGTGCCAAGGGGAGGTGCCTTCTATCTAACTGGATCTGCTATTTGTAATGTAAACAATTCAACCATTTATAATTGTGATGCCTCAGAGTTTGGTGGAGGTATATATATTGCTTCAAGTGCACATGCGAATATCACCGATTCAATGTTAGTGCAGAATGTTTGTGCTAGCTTTGGTGGAGCTATTTTTGTGAACCAAGGAAGTGCCACTATTAATGGGTCAGTTATCTCCAATAATATCGCGACCGTTGGTGGGGGCATTTACTTTAATACAGGTACAAGTTTTACTATTGCTGATACGGATATTATCGGGAATCAATCAACAGAACCAACTGATACGAGGGGGGCAGGTGGGGTCTTAATCAACCCGGACGTTATTGGAAGCTTCATGAGAGGTAGCATCGCAAACAATACTGCGTTAAAAAATGGAGGCGGCTTGTATATTAACCAGCGATCTCAAATCGCCTTTAACGATGTTTTGCTAACTGGAAATTCGACATCAAGTAATGGTGGAGCTTTCTTTGCTAACATTAATAGTGTGATAAATATCGTTAACTGTGAAGTGGCGGACAATATTGCCAGTAATGGAGCTGGTTTATTTATCAATTCAAATGCAACGATTACTCTATCTCTTTGCCGTATTTTCTCTAATCAAGCCAACCTTAATGGCGGTGGGGTATACTTTAATAATGAAACAAGTACGATATTCGACCAATGCACGATATTCGAAAATATTGCTGCTAATGGTGGAGGTGTGTTTGTCAATTTAAATGCGGGGCTTCAAATCATGGAGAGTATCATAAGAAATAATCGGGTAACTGAAAGTGGCGGCGGTGTGTTTGTTAATGATATTACAGAAGTCGTTCTCACTAATATTCAAGTAACTGATAACTATGCTGGTGAAACAGGTGGAGGCATATTTACGAATACAAATAGCCAAACAAGGATAACAGAATCTCTAGTTGAACGTAATGAAGCTGCCCTAGTTGGCGGAGGTATTTTTAATACAGGTGAAATTTTTTTTGTAGGTAGTAATAGTGTTGGGGATATTGGTGTGAATATGGCTGAAACTGCACCAGGTATATATAATGGTGGTATTCTACTCATGCAAGATCAGCTTGGGGATGCGAACGGGCTTTATATTGTTGGTCGAAGTAACGTAGCCTACATTACCGCACCGCTTATCCAAGGGACTGTTGTGCAATTAGATTTAACCAATTATGTCACACCAAATGATGCTGGTACACCAATCGTAGTTGCTGAATCGACCGCAACTTATCCGATCTTAGTACAATCAGATGCGGATAAATTTTTTAAGCCGACAACCGAGTTTGAGGATTGGGTGATTCGTTTAAGTGATGACAATACGCAAGTCCTGTTGGTCAGATTACCTAATGATACAATTACTTATCAAAATATATTTAGAACGGTGAGTCCAAACCCACAAACGTACACAGCCTCAGAACTGCCAATTATATTAAATCCACCAGGACCAGTACGTGGTTACCGATTTGTGAATTGGTATAATACTGCGGGGCAGGTGGTAACGGTTATTCCAGCAGGGACAACAGGGGATCTTATTCTTTATGCAAGGTGGGCTCCAGCTAGTGATATGTTATCATCCACTTCTGATGTTCGATTGAAACAACATCATTCCAGTGCTAAAATAAATAATCGTTAAAATCAGACGAAACAGGAGATAGAATACAAGATGTATCATGCAGAAACGTGGAATGAGAAAATTAAGCTATTTTTGCAAGTGCTATGGCCGATTATGGTGACGCAAATAGGGCTATATGCAATGAATTTAACGGATACGATGATGTCTGGCCGCGTTGGAACGGATGATTTGGCTGGAGTGGCAATTGGGTCCAACATATGGATGCCGGTATTTACAGGGATCAATGGGATTATGCTTGCTATAACTCCTATTGTGTCGCATTTACTAGGACAAGGTAAAAAGGAGAAAATATCCTATAGTGTGACACAAGCGTTATACTTAGCTGCTATTATTGCTGTTATTATACTTTTAATCGGTATTTTTTTCCTGGAGCCGATTTTAAGTTTAATGGGCTTGGCTCCAAATGTTGAATATATTGCTTTTCATTATTTACTTGGATTATCTATCGGGATTGTGCCGTTATTTTTATACAATGTGCTAAGGAACTTCTTTGATGCACAAGGATTCACACAAATTACGATGATTATTACCATATTAGCGGTACCAGTAAATATATTCTTGAACTACTGCTTAGTGTTTGGTCACTTTGGTTTTCCAAGGCTCGGCGGAGTTGGTGCAGGTTATACAACGGGTTTTACGTATTGGTTCATTCTAATTATTAGTATATTGATCAGTTTTAAAATCGGTAATATAAGAAACTACAAAATTGGGAAAGTTTGGTTTAAGCCATCAATAAAAGCATGGAGAGAACAATTATCCATTGGAATTCCAATAGGATTAACAATTTTCTTTGAATCTAGTATTTTTGCGGTTGTGACCCTTTTAGTTGGTATGATGTTTTCAACGATTACAGTAGCAGCCAACCAAGTGGCGTTTAGTTTCACTTCCTTATTATTTATGATCCCTCTTAGTCTATCAATGGCGATGACAATTATGATCGGGTACTCTGTTGGGGGCAGACGTTTAGACAACGCAAAAAAATACAGTTTGCTTGGTGTTATAGGTGGAATGGCATTTATGGGCTTTGCTTCTATCTTCTTGTTGTTCTTCAAAGAACAAATTGCCGCCATCTATTCGAATGATCCACAAGTGATTTTACTTGCGGCTAACTTTTTTGTGATTGCTATTTTTTATCAGATTTCAGATGCTGCTCAAGCGGGATTACAAGGTGTCTTACGAGGCTATAAAGATGTGAAAATACCATTTATCATTGCTTTTATATCCTATTGGGTGATTGGTATTCCAGTTGGCTATGGTTTAGCTGCCTTTACAGAGCTTGAGGCATACGGTTTTTGGATCGGTATTTCCGTAGGGCTAACTGCAGCGGCAATCGGTTTCTACATTCGTTTGAAAAGCATTCATCATAAGGAAAAGGAAAAACAAGTAGGAATATCCGAGCTGTCATAAAGGCTCGGATTTTTTTGTTCATAAAATGTTCTCATGAAACCGTTGTTCTATATATGGTATGAAAGTGACCGTAGTGTTAAAATGGTTGATGAGGGGGAGAGACATGAAAAAGATAGTCTATTTATTTGTGGCCATTACGGTTTTAGCCATTCTTAGCGCATGCAATAAAGAGGTTGATCCAGAACAACGGTTATCTCAATATATAGAATATTGGAATAAAGAAGAGTTCGCAAAAATGTATGGCATGCTCTCAAAAGAGGCAAAGGAATCAGTTAGTGAAGAAGACTTTGTCAGTCGCTATGAAAAAGTATATACAGATTTAGGCATTGCTAACTTAGACATTTCACATAAAAAATCAGAGAAAGAACAAGATACAGATCAGCAATCATTACAACTACCCTTTTCGGCAAAAATGGATAGTTTAGCAGGAGAGATTGCCTTTGATCATCAAGCAACATTAGTTAAAGAAGAGAGAGACGATGAGGAAAATTGGTATATTGAATGGGATACGACTTATATTTTCCCTGAACTTGGCCCGAATGATGAAATTACATACAACACAGTGAAGGCAAAACGGGGAGAAATTGTCGATCGTTCAGGCGATCCACTTGCTTTCAATGGGACGATTTTAGAAATCGGCATTGTCCCAGAACAAATGGACTCTGAAGATGAAACGGTTAAGCAAGTGGCAAAATTACTTGAGATCTCAGAGAACTCTGTTAAGGATAAACTAGGCGCGAGTTGGGTACAGGCAAATCAATTTGTGCCAATCAAGAAAATTGCGACGAATCAAGAAGAACTATTAAATAACTTGATGAGCATACCAGGTGTATTAAAAAAGGATATTGAAGGTCGAGTATACCCTGGCGGCGAGGCGGCCTCACACTTAATTGGTAATGTCGCTCAAGTGACGGCTGACGACTTGGAGGAACACGAAGGAAAAGGATATGGCAGTAATGATGTCATCGGACGCCGTGGCTTAGAGAAAGTATATGAGGAAAAGCTGCGTGGTTCAAATGGTGTCTTAATTGGGATTAAGAAAGAGGACGGTTCAGAGGTAGTGGTGGCCGAAACACCAGTAGAAAATGGTAGCAACGTTCAGTTAACCATTGACCTCACATTACAAGAGGACTTGTATAAAGAACTGGATCATAAGCCAGGCACTGCGGCCGCCATTGACCCTGTTACTGGTGAAACATTGGCCCTTGTCTCTAGTCCAGGGTTCGATCCGAATCAAGCAACACTTGGATACTCTGCCTCTCAATTAGAAGAGCTAGAAGAGAGTGGTGATAATCCATTCTTGAATCGTTTTCAACACACGTATGCACCAGGTTCCGTGATTAAACCAATAACAGGTGCGCTTGCATTAAAAGAAGGAGCCATTAAACCTGAAGATACAATAGAAGTGAAGGGCTTGCAGTGGCCGGATGATAATCGCTGGGGTGATTACCGAATCACAAGGGTAAGCGATCCTGGAAAGCCAGTCAATTTCGATTTGGCGATGATGTATTCGGATAACATTTACTTTGCAAGGGCAGCATTAGAGCTAGGAAAAGACAAATTAACTGCTGGGTTAAAAGAATTTGGCTTTACAGAGGATATTCCCTTTGCCTATCCACTCGAATCTTCTACAATCGGCGAGCTGGATAAAGAAACATTAATTGCCGATTCCGGTTATGGGCAAGGACATGTTGAAATGAGCATCCTTCACTTGGCTACTTCTTATACACCTTTTATCAATAATGGGTCAATGATTAAACCGATCTTGCTCCTGAATGATGAAGAAAAGAGCCAAGTATGGAAGGAAAATATAATTGATGAAGCTACCGTTAAAACTGTAGCTGAATCGATGAATAAAGTAGTGAACGAACCAGGCGGTACAGCACGTACGGCACGTATTGAAGGCTACCCGCTAGCAGGGAAAACGGGGACAGCGGAACTGAAACAAACCGCTGATGAAGAGGGTAAAGAAAACGGCTGGTTTGTTGCCTATAACCCGGATGACCCTCGTCTCCTTATCTCAATGATGGTTGAAGGTGTCGAAGAACAAGGTGGCAGTAAAATCGTCATCGAAAAAGTGAAAGATACATTTGAGAAAAACAAAGATCGTTTCTAATAAAGAACAAAGTTGAAGGTTGGGACTCGGTGGTTCCAGCCTTTTATTATTTTTAGATGCTTGATGTAATAACATGGGGGTGTAGTGGAAAAGAGAGGGGTGCTGCGTTGAGGGGGGGTGTGGAAATGTACTAAAAACCTGAGTGAGCAAGAAAAGATGGTAGGGTACGGCGGGAAGCGAACCAAAAATCGGAGTGAGTAAGAAAATATGGTAGGGAACGGCGAGAAATGTGCCAAAAACCGGAGAGAGCAAGAAAATATGGTAGGAAAAGCCGAGAAGCGAACCAAAAACCGGAGAGAGCAAGAAAAGATGGTAGGAAAAGCCGAGAAGCGAACCAAAAACCGGAGAGAGCAAGAAAAGATGGTAGGAAAAGCCGAGTAACGTACCAAAAACCGGAGAGAGCAAGAAAAGATGGTAGGAAACAGCGAGAAGCATACCAAAAACCGGAGCAAGCAAGAAGAAATGGTAGGGTACGACGAGAAGCGTACCAAAAACCAGAGTGAGCAAGAAAAAATGGTAGGAAACGCCGAGAAACATACCAAAAATCAAAGTAAGCCAAAAAAAATGGTAGGATAACGGACAGAATCGCCTCAACAGAGCTTATCCCAATGGCTACCAACCCGATCCACGATTCTCCTTTCTCGAGGAGTTACCTTTCAAAAAAATTTATCACTCCTATAACCCCCCAACCGATCAAATCTTCGGGAGAGATAAGCAGCACATGCCGTGACTACATCGTGACGTATCCCGCGCAATCGCTTTTCAAACAAGTACTCCGGTGATTGGGATAGCAACCTAGCCTAGTCATGTTTCGACAAAAACCTTTATTTTCCTCAAGGGATGATGTCGAAAAATATTTTATCGTAAGTATCTATACAAGCCCATCTATTCGTTATATGATACATCTGTATTGAAAGGAATATATTTCTAAAAATAGAGAGAATAGGGGAATTGGGAATGAAAAAAGCTATCCATCTACTTTTATCCATGATGCTCGTTTTTTCTTTCATCCCTGCATCCGTTCTAGCGGAGACAGAGAGTACGGAGGAAACACCGACTTCACCAGGAACAACTGATGTGGAACAACCATTAGATATTCAATTGCAAAATCCAGAATATATTGATGGGCAAGTGAAATTGAAATGGCGAGTGAAATATGAAGAATCTGCAAACGAGAATGCAGAATTGTTCACCCTCGTTAAAAACGGAGAACGTTCGGTTCTTGCCAGCCAACCAGAAATGAGTCAAGAACAAGCTGGGGAAGATGGCGTTTATCGTATATATGAATTGATTGATTCTGAGGTCAAACCTGGAGATACAGTGACTTATTCGATTGCGCAAGGTAAGGCGCAAAGTAACGAAACAACGTTAACGGTTGAAATGCCGGTTGTAGAAGAGGAAGCTAGCGAAGAGTCACCAAAAGAAGATAAAACAGTTGTTGAGGAAGAAGAACAAGTTGCGGATGAAGAAGCAGCAGTAAAAGATGAAACTGTCCCTTCCTTAAATATTGTTGCTCATAAGATAACTGATACAACAGCTGACATTTCGTGGAGTTTAGTGGATGTTGATGAATTTAGATTATACGTTGATGGCAATTTAAAAGAAGTCGTTTCACCAAATAAAACAACCTATGCATTAACGAAATTAGCCCCTGCTACTACATATAAAGTGAAAGTAGAAGGTGTTCAAAAAGGTAGTGTAGTATCTTCAGCAGAGGTAGAAGTAACAACATCGGCAGTACCTACAGGAGAAGTTATTCCATTCGAAGACAGTACTCTTGAGCAAGCAATTAAAGATGAATTAGGGTTAAAGCGCGCTATTTATCAAGCTGACTTAGACCGTTTAACCAGTCTATCAATCTCGAATTTATGGGTAACATCTATTGAAGGATTACAATTTGCGACAAATTTAGAAACATTGCATCTCGGTTATAATGACATTGCTGATTTAACACCAATCAAAGCATTAACAAAGTTAAAAGACCTTGATGTCACAGGATTAGCTATTAAAGATACAAGTATTTTTAGTAAAAGTTTAGTGGAATTAAATATCTCTCATACTTCACTAGCCAACCTGGATTTCCTAAAAAAATTAACGAATCTTCAAACAGTTTATGCTTATGGTCTGCCTTGGATTGGTGAAAATGCTGGGGCACAAGCTGTACTGAAAGATTTAACTGCAAAAGGCGTAACCGTGTACAGCAATGAAGCAGATGATGTAAATATGATGGTAGAGCGTGGATTTGTCAATGAATCAAGTATCCAAGTGTATTGGAGTTACTGGCCTGAAGCCAATTTCAATTTGTACCCAGATCATTATATTGTTTCTATTGACGGGAAAGAAACGAAAGTATCTGGTTTAGAAGAACATGTATTTAAGAACTTAAAGGCAGATACAACCTATAATATCGTTATTAAGGCTTACGACGGTAAACAATTAATTGGTCGGGCAACAATGGATGTGAAAACGGCAAAATTACCTGAAGGAAAAAAAGTGTCGATTAAGGATAAAGGGTTAAGAGACATGATTAAGATGACTCTTGGCATTAGCCGTGACATATATGAAAGTGATATGAAAAATTTAACTTCACTGTATGTTGATTATGAAGGTGTTCGGAATTTAGCTGGACTAGAGCTGGCTACAAACCTTGAAGAGCTATCGATAACAGGGAACCCAGTCAGTGATCTAACAGCGATTAAAGGCTTGAGTAAGTTATCGGTATTATTTATTGATGACACGAAAGCGAAAGATTTAAAACCATTGTCGGGCTTAACAAACTTGAATATGCTTGTTGCTTCCTACAATCCTGGACTCGATTTATCACCAATACAAGGTTTACCTAACTTACAATCGCTTTCAGCAGATAGCAATGGATATAAGAAGCTCCCTGTTTTGCCAAGTAGCTTAATCGAATTATCACTATATGATAATGAACTAACAAGTCTTAAAGGAATCGAAAAAGCAGCCAATCTGCAATACTTAATCGTATCGGATAATCCAATTAGTGATTTCAAATCACTAGCGAAATTACAGTTACTATTCTTACTTGCAGATTATACAAATATGACGAATCTTGATTGGTTAAATTCTGAGAATGCTCATGTTTTACAAGGTCTTATTATTTCGGGTAATGCTATTACTGACATTACGCCACTTAAGAATGGTAATAATCTATTATTCTTAGCAATGGATGAAACAGCTATTACGGATATTTCGCCATTACTAGATTTACCTTACTTAGCTATTGTCTCTTTCATCTCGGTCCCAACGCTTGACATTTCGGAAGGATCGAAAGCGATGGAAGTGATTAAAGAATTAAGAATGCGCGGTGTGGAAGTTTTCTATGAAGAAGAAATGGGGAACTTAAGCTTTACCTCTTTAACAGCGACGCATGATTCAATCTATGCAGAATGGGAATATATTGGGGAAGAAGAAGTAGCAGATTATGAATTGTATATAGATGGTGAATTAGTAGATACAGTACCTGGAACAGAATCTAGTTATGTATTTACTGGACTATCTCCGGGAACGCCGTATGAAGTTGCTATTGCAGCACTAAATGCGGATGGAGAAGAAATTGAAATTTATTTCGATTATGTATTCACGATTAGTGAAGATCTTTACTTCACAAAAGTAGAAGCAACAGAGGACTCTATTGAAACAGAATGGATATACGATGGTGAAGGAGCAGTCTATGAATATGAAATCTCTCTAAATGGAGAAGAGTATGAAGTCGTGGATGCAGATACACTCTCGCATATTTGGACAGAACTTGAGAAAGACACAACATACACTATTGAATTGATGGCATATGACGAAGAATATGAAATCCTTGGTTATACTTATGCAGAAGCAACAACTACAGTAGATGAAGACGGAACGGGCGAGGGCAACACCCCTCCTCCACCAACGAAAAAACCAGACCCAGGCAATGGTAATAAAAAACCAACTGATGGTAAAACACCATCAGATGTCATCAAAGGGAAAAAAGAACAAATGAAATCTGGCGCCAAACCAGAGGAGAAAACAGGTAAGTCTCTACCAAATACGTCAACCAACAGCTATAACTATTTAGCAATGGGTATGACGATCTTACTAGCAGGTACCATCATGTTATTCCTTGCAAGGAAAAAACACCCGTCAGTGAAATGATGAACAAAGAGTGACCCTAAAATGGTGTCACTCTTTATTAAGTTCCGGCGAACAATGTGAGGAAAATTAGTTTCTATTGTGTTTGTTTTGCTCTAGCCTCTTTACAACCAAACACATGAGCATAAGTTATACCTATACCTTTGGGGAAAAGGTATGGGCAAAGCCAAAATGCGAACAACAGGTATGAAGATGTGTAAGTTACCTAGAAACAATTGGTTTGAATCGGATAGGAAATCATGGCGCGAATTTCCTTAAACTTCTTTCATGCCATAGAAATGTATAAATACTTAAAGAATAACCTCAAAGGGTCCGGTCGACTTTCATTACTTCCACCTGCTATTAGTGTCTTTTCTGTCATTCTTTTTATGGTAATATTTGGTTGAAAACTTCTCCGCCATTACCGTGAATTTTTATCACTTTAAGTCGATTTGTTTTCTTGATGAAGATAGTTTTATATTGTTTTTCACCATTTTGCTCAATAATAAACACGCGTTTACTTCCAGTATCTGATTCTTTTGTGAAGAGATAATCTTGATCACCGATTAGTTCTATGATTTTGCCGTATTCTGGTAATGAAGACAAATCCTTTTCGTTAGAAATCTTATCATTTGCTATGTTTTGTACAGGGACTGAATGGTTACCTGATTTTGAGTTTGCCTCTTTTTCATCAGATGATTGAGACACTTCATGGGTCTTCTCTTTATTCATGTCCGATTCCTCACCGGAATTACTGTTACAAGCAGAGAGGAGCAGTATCCCAGTAATTAGTGCAAGTTGCCATTTATACATGATGCAATTTCATCTCCTGTAAATATAATTTTAATTAACCATAACAAATGCTCCGGTTAAATTCATCCAATAAAAGTCTCAATTCAAAAACAAACGATTGTACTAGATAAGTCCTTTCAAAAAAAGAAAGCTCATATTTAATTGCCTCTTTTAAAAAATGATGAGAAATGAGCCATTTGGCCGTTTAATAAACACGGATTTTAACAGAAACTGGGGTTGAAAGGTATTAATATAAATATATTCATAAAGTAATAGAATCTTAATAAAAAGAATCTACAATCAATCATAAAGTGGATTGTAAAGGTGGGTATTTAATGGACAAAAAATCAATTCTCGTCATTGAAGATGAAGAAAAAATTGCACGGTTATTAGAATTAGAGCTGGAATATGAAGGATATGAAGTGACAAAAGCGCTTGATGGGTTAGAAGGATTCCATACTTATAAAAGCAAAATATGGGATCTCGTATTATTAGATATTATGCTTCCGGGGATTAGCGGAATAGAGTTGTTAAGAAGAATTAGGGCTAATGATAACCATACACCGGTCATACTTTTAACTGCGAAAAGCTCAGTTGAAGACAAAGTCTCTGGATTAGATTTAGGTGCGAATGATTATATAACAAAGCCTTTTCAAATAGAAGAGTTGCTGGCCAGAGTCCGTGTGGCATTCCGAAATAAAGTCACTGAGGAAGTAGAAAATGAAGAAGATGTGCTTACGATTGCTAATTTAAAAGTGAATGAGAAAACAAGAGAAGTTTTTCGTGGGGATACATTTATTGAATTGACACCGAGGGAGTTTGATTTGCTTGTTTATTTATTGGTAAATAAACGACAAGTACTGAATCGTGATCAAATTGTTGAAGCAGTCTGGGGATATGATTTTATTGGTGATACAAATGTTGTTGATGTTTATATTCGATATATAAGGAAGAAAATTGATGTTGAAAATCTCCCTGCGCTTATCCATACGGTACGAGGTGTAGGTTATGTAATAAGGGAGATGAAATGAAGTTAAAAAACAAAATCAATCTATATACTTCTATCTTGTTCATCATATTACTAATCGTCATGAATATCTCTATTTATTTGCTGTTTAGCAATATGATGATGAATAGTGAACTTGACCGTGGGAAACTGGAATTGGAAAGAAATGCTGCTGAAATCGATCAGTCACTTGCCACGGTACCAATGGACACGTTACTTCGGGCTTATATTCCTATCGACGGTATGGTTCGTATCGTTTATGAGGATAGCCAAAAAGCAGCTAGTACATTTGTGGATCCTTCTTTTAATAAAGAGGCTCATAACATAGAGAAATCATTTAGTTCCTCATTAAATGTCGAGATTAAAGAGGGTGAAACCTCATATACTTTTGGTTCGATTCCGATTATTTTGAGCAATGGTGAAATAGCTAACCTGCAAATCGCCAAAAGTATTGTAAGAACGACAGAAAATTTAAAAGTATTACGGTTGGTTTTAATCATTGTAACCTTAGTTGCGATGATTCCAGTTATTATTTCTAGTAGGTTATTAGGCAACCTTATTATTGCGCCGATTACTTCAATGATTAAGACGATGAGTGAAATTAGAGAAAGTGGGAAATTTAAACGGCTGCCATTAAATAAAGATTCCAATGACGAATTGCATGAAATGGGTACGACTTTTAATCATATGATTGATTTACTCGAGGTCAACTTTGATAAGCAAAAACAATTTGCTTCAAGTGCTTCCCATGAACTAAAAACACCACTAACTGTAATTGAAAGCTATACCAGTCTTTTAAAAAGACGAGGATTGCATGATGAGGAACTTTTTAAAGAATCAATTGAAGCGATTCATTCTGAAGCCATTAGAATGAAAAATTTGACAGAACAACTATTACTCCTAGCACAACATAATCAACAATGGAATATAGAAACAACCAAAATTAGCCTAAGCGACTTTTTGGTAGATTCAGCAAAAGCTTTCCAGAACGGCTACAATCGAAGGATTATTTTTGAAAGTGAAATTGATGGCAATGCGTCCATTTACTCAGATGAACAAAAGTTAAAGCAATTACTTTTTATATTCCTTGATAACGCAAGAAAGTATAGTAATGATGAAATTACAATCACTTTGAGTGAGAATAGTAACGAAGAAATACTTATTCATGTTTCTGACCGTGGAATAGGTATAGATGAGAATGAGCTTCCCAAAATATTTGAACGTTTTTACCGTATTGATAAAGCAAGGTCCAGAAAAACAGGAGGAGTCGGACTTGGACTTTCTTTAGCGAAGGAAATTGCCGACGCTTTAGCCATTGAGATAAAATTACAAAGTGTTGAAAATCTAGGAACAACGGTTACCATGGTGTTTAATAACGAACATAGGAAAACAAAAATTAATTAATCGATCAGTGCTTTCTCATTTTCTTTTAATTTTTTTATTAGATAATAAAGGAAAGGGATATAGAATGGAGGATAATAATGAGAAGAAAAGGGTTATGGATTACTCTTGGGTTAGTTGTCATCGCAACCTTTATTATTATTGTTACATGGCAAGGAGTAACTACTTCTGCGAAAACAATTACTAAAGATGACGCCCTTTCCTTAATTGAGGAAAGGTATAAAGGCAGCAAAGTAACAAATATCGAATTACAACAAAGTGCTTATCACATAAAAATGACGAGAGAAAGCGGAATATATGAAGTTTCTTTAAATGCAGAAAATGGAGATATAATATCTTTAAAGAAACTTGGAGATAACTCAAGTGGCGGTGATGATCGTAATAAAACGATAAAGAATGAAAAGGAAATAGAAAGTATCTTATTACTGTCAAGCGATGATATTTTATCTATTAGTAAAAAAACCGAAAATCAGAAAGATGTTTATGTAGCTAAAGTTCTGGAGAATAAAGAGGAGTATATTGTTAAAGTAGATGCAGTAACAGGTTCAATTGTTTCAAAAGATAAAGCTGAAAAACCTAAAGAAGAAAACCCGGAAGAAGGCAAACAAAAAGAAGAAGATCGTCCAGTGGCTATTTCTAAAGATGAAGCAATTAAAATCGCGTTGGAACATGTAAAAGGGGCAGTCGATGATGATATCGAAATTGAAAATATTGGAGGCCAAACTTATTATCTCATTGAAATTGAAACCGATGATGATAATGAGGCAACCGTACAAGTTCATACTTTAACAGGGAAAGCTACTATTTCATTTGATGATTAATCTTACTTTTTAGCAAATTCTAATGTTACTCACCTCATTCCTTAATCTTACGCGATTATATTATAAGTAATCAGAAGATTAAAGGAGGATATTAATCATGAAAAATAAAATTTTTGTTGGTCTAATCATAACTGGTGTAATTATGGGTGGAGCGGTTGCTGTTGGGGCTACAAATAATGATGAAACAAATGCTACTTCTATCAATACAGAATTAGATGAAAAAGTATCTCAGGCCGGAGAGGCGGATGTCATTGCCATCAGTAAACAAGATGATGGGGAGAATCAATCTGACGATAGGGGATACGATGACGATAACGATGATGTACAGGACGTAAAAGTAGATGCCTCTTCAGGTGATTCTATCCAAAGGGATCAAGGTAATGAAGATGATGATATCGAAAGAGATAGAGACGACGCTAACGATGATGATAAGCAATTAATCAAGCAACGGATCATACAAGAAAAAGATGCGATAGCAATTGCAGAAAAGGCGTCTAACGGTAAAGTGAATGAAATTGAACTGGATGAAGAAGATGGTCTCATTGTTTATGAAATTGAAGCTGATTCCAAAAAAGGCGAAGTGGAAATAGAGATGAATGCAAAAACTGGAGAGATAATAAATAAAGAGTTGGATTAATGAGGCCTGGCATGTATTTGGTGAGAACCATTTACATGTCTTTTTTATTTCGGTTGATTATTTGGGTTCATTCTTATTGATTTCTAATCTAACTATCATGGTTCTTACATAGAGTTCTCATCTTCAAAAACTAGTATAGAAGATAACAAGGAAAGTGAAAAAGCTTAGAAGTGACGGATTTAAATGGAAATGGCTCATTTTCCTAATAAAAAAATGACTTGGAGGCAGTAAAATGAAAATAGTGATTATCCCATCTGGTTTTAAGGAGTGTTTGGAAGCTGAGGAAGTAGCGAGTGCGATTGATAAAGGGATCAGGCGTTTTGATTCCGCTGTGGATACGCATGTTATTCCAATGGTTGATGGTGGAGAAGGTTTTGTCAAAACAATTATTAAAATTAAGAAAGGTGAACTTAAATTTATTGACGCCACAAATCCTGTAGGTGAAAAAGTACAGACATACTTTGGGTTGTATGAGGAAAACAACGTAAAAACAGCCGTAATTGAAATGGCCGCTATTGCTGGGCTTAGAATGGTTCCTCTTCACAAACGTAACCCTTTAAATACTCATACTTATGGTGTAGGAGAATTAATTTTAGCTGCCTTAGAATCAGGAGCGACTCATATTTTATTTGGCTGTGGTGATTCGGGTACATCCGATGGTGGGGCGGGTATGGCACAAGCGTTGGGTGCTAAATTTTTTAATCAAAATCATCAACCAATAGAAATTACGGGAGGGGGCTGCTTAAGTGATATTGCATATATGGATTTAACCAATATAGATCCTAGATTATCTCAAGTACAAATAAATGTCGCGTGTAATTGGCATAATGTACTTTGTGGTCCAAAGGGAGTGGCGCACGTATTTGCACCCCAAAAAGGAGCTTCCTTACTAGAAGTAGAGATATTGGCTAATGGTTTATCGCACTTTGCTAATTTAATAGAGAAGGCTACGGGGCATGATGTGAAAACGCTACCAGGTAGTGGCGCATCTGGGGGATTAGGGGCAGGTTTAGTGGCATTTGCAGGTGCAAAACTATTTCCACGTTATGAAATTATTATGAAATATATTCAAATTGAAGAACATCTAGAAGGTGCTGACCTTGTATTAACTGCGGAAGGGTGTATAGATAGACAGACACCAAACGGAAAGATTCCTGCGGAAGTTGCTAGATTAGCAAAACAATTGGGCATACCGGTGATTGCAATTACTGGGTCCATTGGAAAGGATGCATGGGTAAACTATACAAGTGGGATTGATGCTTATATGAGCATTATTCAGAAGCCAACTTCATTAGAAAAGGCGATGGAAGACGCAGCAAATTTAATTGCTGATTGTGCAGAGGCAGCTGTACGTCAAATTCAGGTTGGCTATCGTATTGCTGAAAGGAAATTGGGCAAAGGTATCATATGAAATCTAATCGTTTACTAGAAAACAAGCAACAATCTACTAAAACATACTTAACTAAGCTGCCAAATGTAACACAAATCATCGTCATTCTTCTCTCATTTGTGTGTTCATTTATTGTTTTCACAGACAATATAGCTTATGATGCAAAGGTTTCTATGATTGTTTTCATTATTACACTAGCTTTATGGGTATGTACAAAACTTCCTGCCGCTTATGTGGCTTTAGGTGCATTACTATTACTCATTTTATTAAATGGGGCAAATACAGATGTGCTCTATTCGTCCTTTTCTTCGGAGATCATTTGGTTGATGATTGGTGCTTTTATTATTGGAGAAGCATTTAGTTCTTCTGGTCTATCTCTTCGAATGACACGAGTGATTATTCATAAAGCTAAAAACACAAACCAACTATTATTGTATTTGATGTTGTCTCTGTTTCCATTGGCTATCTTTATTCCTTCCACTTCCGGCAGGGCGGTACTCATGTTGCCAATTGTAAGAGAAATAGCGAATCTTGTTAAGAATAAGCAACAAAGAGAAATCATTGCATTGTTCGTACCAGTCATTATTTTAATGACAACCTCTTCAACTTTATTAGGAGCGGGTTCACATTTAATCGGGATTGAAATATTAGAGAAGACCACAGGAGATAGTATCTCTTATATAAATTGGTTGATATGGGGGCTCCCTTTTACCTTGATCATCAGTTTCATCACATATTTTGTTTTTAAATTATTTTTTTCAAAGGAATTAACTGCAGCCCCATTTGACGCGAACAATATCAACAATATATATGAAGTAAAGCCTGTTTCCAAAAAGGAGAAGCAAACCCTTATTCTTTTAACTGTCTTGATTTTGTTGTGGCTAACAGAAGCACTTCATGGATATGAAATAGGTTTGATTACAATTGTAGGTGCCTTTATTTTTATGCTGCCTAAGTATGGCGTCATTACCTGGAAGAAGGGTTTACAGGCTGTATCGTGGAATTTGATTTTATTTGTCGCTGCTGCAACAGCATTAGGTAAGAACCTAGTGGAAACTGGTGCGGTAAGCTGGATAGAGCAGGAAGTATTCAAGCTAATTGGTGCTTTTCCACCTATCCCTGCATGGGGTCTTGTGAGTCTTATCATCCTTATCGCTATTACCAGTCACATTTATATTACCTCTCATACGACAAGGGCTGTAGTGATGGTGCCAGGTATATTAATGCTTAGTATGACACTTAATTTAGAGCCATCCTCCATGCTCTTTTTAAGCTTAGTAGGGATGAACTATTGCTTAACTTTCCCGGTCAGTTCGAAGGCACTGTTAGTATACTATGAGCATGACACGATGAGTTATCGTGCCAATATTTTATTAAAGTTAAATATGTTCTTAATGCCGATTTATTTTTTATTGATGATTTTGTTTTACTTTACTTATTGGAACTGGACAGGGTTATAAGTGTAAAAAAAGGAGCCTTTATTCGGCTCCTTTTGCATTATATTAGTAAAGCTATAATCATTGAGCGTGAGATGTATGTGCAGTTTTAATCACTCTTCTGCTATAAAATATTCTCGTAAATATTCTACCCATAGATGATGACCTTGTTCATTCGGGTAGTAATCTTCCTCCAAGTACTCTCGTATGAATGGATCATTAGTATCTGGCCAAGCTTCCCAATGGTTAATATAAGTTAATCCTTGTACAGAAGCATACGTTTCTAACGCATCCACTTGCTGCATATATTTTTGCGGTAAATAAAATGGATTGGCAGGCTGCAACATCACGGTTACTTCTGGATTCATTTCTGAAAGTGTTTCTCTCCAGTTGTCGATATTCTCAAGCGGTGCAGTCACGTCCTCATACCAATCATTATCTTTCATTAAGAACGGTTCAATTAATACTAGATCAGGTGATAACCGGACTACTTCATCAATATTAAAGTCACCTGAAAAACGATCAAAATGAACGGTTTCTACCTTCATTGTTTCTTGATAATGTTCGTGTAATTTAGCTGATAACTGCGCAGCCCAACTGTCTTCTTCACCAGTAGTAGAAGTAGAACCAACGAGCACAACGTTATATGGGACGTTGTTTTCTAATGTATTTGCATAAGATTGGATGGCACCTTCTGGCCAATTAGCAGCCATTCCTAAATAGTGTGACTGGTTTGCTTTATCCTCGTTTTGTCTCTCTTTTTCTCCCATACTTACATTCGTATTTCCATTGACGCTTGTTCTTTCCACCCAAGTAACGTGGCTCACCACGATAATTACTAGACTGAGTAATCCAGCTAATGTGATGGATATTATTTTCATATAATCACTCCTTTCAACCTATTTAGTCAGAAAAATCAACAAAACATGACAATTTCGAAATAATATACCTAAAAACCTACATTTTTATTGTGGGATACTAGAATATATAGTCAATAGTACCAAAAAATTATAAATTTTTTCCTTAAAAATAACATAATGTAACAAATGTTGCATTTTATATGATATAATCAATTTTGCTTAGTTCTTAACTGGGAGGGTCAAATGGAAGAAACTATTAGTCTAAAAGAACTGTATGATACATTAAAAAAGAGAATCGTCTTAATCCTGTCAATTACTATCGCGGCGGCCCTTATTAGTGGGGTGGTCAGTTACTTTGTATTAACTCCGGTCTATCAATCGTCTACACAAATTTTAGTGAACCAAGCAAAAGATAATCAAGAAATAACAAAAAGTGATTTGGATGGTAATTTACAATTAATTAATACATATAACGTCATCATCAAGAGCCCAGCGATACTAGATATCGTTAAGGAAGAGCTAAACTTAAATGTTTCAACAAGTGCATTAAATGAAAAAATATCCGTCCAAAGTGAACAAAACTCTCAAGTTGTAAAGATCTCAGTGGAGGATGAAAGTGCTGAACAAGCGGCGCTCATTGCAAATAAAACAGCTGAAGTGTTCAGAAGTGAGATACCAGACATTATGAATATAGATAATGTCTCGATTTTAGCCAATGCTGAGGTAACAGAGAATCAATCACCAATCAAACCCAACCCATTATTGAATATTGCCATTGCAGTTGTAGTTGGTTTAATGGCTGGTGTGGGTCTAGCGTTTTTACTTGAATATATGGATAACACAATAAAGAATGAAGAAGATATTGAAAAAGCCGTTGGTTTACCGGTCCTTGGATTAGTGGCAAACATTGAAGAAGGAAATGAGAAAGGTAAAGACATTCAAAAAAATCCAAAGACGAGGAGGAGTAACGTTGGCTCTAAAACGGAACAAGCTTAATAATCAGCTGAAACGAAATATCATTACGAAACATCAACCAAAGTCACCGATATCAGAGCAATACCGTACGATTCGAACAAATATTGAATTCTCCTCGCTCGACGAAGATGTTCGTACAATGATGATCACCTCAGCAGGACCAGGGGAAGGAAAGTCGACAACTACTGCTAATCTTGCTGTTGTTTTTGCTCAACAAGGTAAAAGAGTACTTCTTATTGATGCTGATTTAAGAAAACCAACTGTGCAATACACCTTTAATGTCCTGAATACAAGAGGTTTAGCTAATGTTATCTCTCAACAGACGGTCCTTGCAGATGCTGTCCAAGAATCAGAAGTAGAGAATCTCTTTATTCTAACAAGCGGGCCCATTCCACCGAACCCATCGGAGATGCTTGGCTCACGGGCGATGGATCGCGTGATCGCAGAAGCGACAACGCTATTCGACATCGTGATATTTGATACACCACCATTATTAGCTGTAACGGATGCACAAATTCTTTCGAATAAATGTGATGGCACTGTGCTCGTTTCCCAGAGTAAAAAGACTGAGAGAGAACAACTATTAAAAGCGAAGGAACTATTGCAGTCTGCAAAGGGGAAAATCCTCGGGGTTGTTCTAAATAAGATGAATATGAAAAAATCAAATTACTATTATTACTATGGGTCGTAAAAACCACACCCTTTTTACGAGACTATATAAACTATCATTTTGTCATTTTTAATAATCAGTCAATTTATAATATTTGAATTATAAAAAGGAGGAAAGTAATGATTGATATCCATTGCCACATCCTACCCCATTTAGATGATGGCGCACAAACATTTGAAGAATCATACAACATGGCAAAGCAGGCAATAAATGAAGGAATCACTGCAATCATTGCCACACCTCACTATCAAGAGAAGTATAGAAATGACAAACAAAAGATTGTTAGAGAGACATATAATTTAAACGAAAGATTGCAAGCAGAAGATTTCCCGCTGTCTATTCATCCAGGACAAGAGGTGCGGATATTTGGGGAAGTATTACAGGAATGGCAAGAAGGGAAAATTCAAACATTAGCAGACACCAACTATATGTTTATTGAATTTCCGTCGAATCATGTACCAAAATACACAGAAAAATTGTTTTATGACATGCAGCTGGAAGGGCTTATACCCATAATCGTCCACCCAGAACGAAACCAGCAGCTGATTGAACAACCGGAACTATTATATTTCCTAGTTAAAAAGGGAGCACTCACCCAAGTGACCGCCGGAAGTCTCGTCGGCCACTTCGGCAAAAATGTAAAAAAGTTTACGCAGCAAATCATCGAAGCGAATCTCACCCATTTCATCGCTTCTGATGCACACAATACAACAACCAGACCTTTCCATTTCAATAAAGCAATCGACACCCTCGACAAGCTTTACGGAACGGATATTGTCTACCTCTTCACAGAAAATGCCGAGCTACTCCTTAACGGGGAAAACGTTATGAAGGAAATGCCCGAAAAAATCAAGCGTAAGAGGGTATTTGGGTTGTTTTAAATTGAAAATAGGACGGACCTATCTTCTTATCGTGTTTTGCTATGTCTATTATCGGTGAAGCTGTTTGGTTTTTATATAGGTATATAATACTAAAACTTTTACCTTATTAAGAACGGTGTTCACTGATAAATGATTTACATAATAAGTAGGCCCGATCCTAAAGGAAGAAATCATTTAGGTAAGAGGGAGATGGCTAATGACTTATCAAAAAAGGATGACTTTTTGGGTGGCACTTGATTCCATTATTGTGCTATCAGCTATATATATAAGTTATTTTACTTTGCATCCTAGTTTGCAGTTATTAAGTTCTAAATTATTACTCGTAACGTCTATTAGCCTGCTCGTGAGTCATCACGTATTTGCTTTTATTTATAAGTTATATGATAAAGCTTGGGAGTACGCTAGTATCGGAGAGCTACTTGCTATTGTCAGAGCAGTAACCTTCTCCATCGTCGTTACGATTATTCTTCAACAACTGCTAGTAGGTCATGTGGGCTATCGTGCCATGATTATGACTTGGATGTTACATGTCCTCCTGATTGGTGGATCAAGATTTTCTTGGCGTATTTATCGTGATCGATACATTAAGCCACAAAACCAAATGGAACGAGCACTAATTATTGGCGCAGGTGCTGCTGGTACAATGCTTGTTAAACAATTAAAGAATCACCCAGAAACCGGAATATTGCCGGTTGCCTTTATCGATGACAATCGAACGAAATATAAGCTGCAAATACATAATGTGCCTGTCGTTGGTCAGTCTCATCAAATCATCGAAAAGGTAGACACCTTGCTGATTGATAAGATCATAATCGCAATCCCTTCTTTAAAAAAAGAAGAAATGCAAATAATCTTTGATGCGTGTGCACAAACGAGTGCCAAAACCGTTATTATGCCAAGAATTGAAGACATTATGGTAGGTAATCTATCCGTTAATCAATTCCGTGATGTACAAGTGGAGGATTTACTTGGCAGAGATCCAGTGCAATTAGATATGGAGAGCATTTCAAAAAAAATAACCAATAAAGTCGTGCTCGTTACGGGTGCAGGTGGTTCCATTGGCTCTGAAGTATCAAGGCAAATATGTAAATTTTCACCAAGTAAAATTCTTCTCCTCGGTCACGGGGAAAACTCGATTTACCAGATTGATATCGAGCTAAGAAAAATGTATGAACAAACAATCGAAATCGTACCGATCATTGCTGATATTCAAGACCGTGATCGCATATTTGAAATCATGGATATACATCAACCTGACGTCGTTTATCATGCAGCTGCACATAAACATGTGCCACTAATGGAATTCAATCCAAAAGAGGCAGTAAAAAATAATATTCTAGGGACGAGAAATGTAGCTGAAGCAGCCGATACTTTTTCCGTAGGCACATTTGTTATGATTTCTTCCGATAAGGCAGTGAATCCAACAAATGTCATGGGCTCAACTAAACGAATTGCCGAGATGATTGTCCAGCAACTCGACCGACAAAGTGATACGAAATTTGTTGCTGTACGATTTGGTAATGTTCTTGGTAGCCGAGGCAGTGTCATTCCATTATTTAAGAAGCAAATTCAACAAGGTGGTCCCGTAACAGTGACACACCCTGATATGACTCGTTACTTTATGACGATTCCTGAAGCATCAAGATTGGTTTTGCAAGCAGGTTCGTTAGCGAAGGGCGGAGAAATCTTCGTTCTTGATATGGGACAACCGGTAAAAATTGTAGACCTTGCCAAAAATTTAATCCAACTATCCGGATATAATATTGAGGATATAGGGATCCGTTATACAGGAATCCGCCCTGGTGAAAAAATGTATGAAGAACTACTAGGCGAGAAAGAAGTGCATGATGAGGCCGTTTTCCCAAAAATCTTCATTGGCAAAGCCATCTTAGAACAAGAGAACGAAATTCAATATCTAATCAGTGAATTTACAAAAATGAACCAGCAAGAAATCAGCGAGTTTGTCGTGAATCTAGCTAATCGTAGAAAGAATAAAATGTTATCTCTAGTCGAATAAATGAGGAGTGGTAGAAATGAAAAAAGTAAAAAAAGCGATTATCCCTGCAGCAGGCTTAGGAACAAGATTTCTACCTGTCACAAAAGCGATGCCAAAAGAAATGCTACCAATTGTTGATAAACCAACGATTCAATACATCGTCGAAGAAGCGGTAGCATCAGGTATTGAAGATATCATTATTGTCACAGGAAAAGGAAAAAGAGCAATCGAGGATCACTTCGACCATTCCTATGAACTAGAAGAAAACTTGTTACAGAAGCAAAAATTCGACTTGCTCGAAAAAGTGAAAGAACCATCAAAAGTCGATATTCACTATATTCGCCAAAAAGAACCGAAAGGGCTAGGACATGCTGTTTGGTGTGCCCGCAAATTCATCGGCGACGAACCATTTGCCGTCCTTCTTGGTGACGATATTGTTGAAGCAGAAACACCATGTCTGAAACAGCTCATCAATGAATACGATCAAACCCTTTCCTCCATCATCGGTGTGCAAACTGTCCCAATGGAAGAAACGCATCGTTATGGCATTATTGACCCAGCGATACAAAGCAATCGTCGCTACCAAGTTAATCACTTTGTTGAAAAACCAGCAGAAGGAACGGCTCCTTCTAATCTAGCAATCATGGGAAGATACGTGCTCACGCCAGAAATCTTCCTGTTCCTTGAAAAACAACAACGAGGAGCAGGCGGTGAAATCCAACTAACCGACGCCATCCAGGAATTAAATCAAATCCAACGCGTCTTCGCCTACGACTTCGAAGGCAGGCGCCATGACGTCGGCGAAAAACTCGGATTCATCAAAACAACAATCGAAATGGCACTCAAAAACAAAGCACTACAACCAGAACTATTAACCTTCCTAGACGAAATAATAAACGAACACAAAAACAGCACTATATAATAGTAGATTCTCGGATTTTTTAAATAAAAAACGATCAAAGAAACGAAAAGGTGATGTCTTCTAACCTTTATCAATGAAGGCACTCGGTTATGCTGTGGGTTTTGGATAGACCTTAGACACTTGGTTGTCGGTAGTGTGGTGTGAGGTGGGGTTGGATGCCCTGTTATCATTTTGATTTGGTGGATTAGTAGTTGGTTGGAATTCAAGTTTTATTGAATCCAGTCAAGTCCTAAATTACTAACTATCTTAAGGAGTATTGCCCAAATGTATATGAAGATTAAAAGGTTGATAGATATTATTCTTTCCTTCGTTGCAATAATAGTTTTAACCCCGTTATTTTTATTTCTTATCATTGCCATTAAATTAGATTCAAGAGGGCCAGTATTATTCAAACAAAAACGTATAGGAATAAATAAGACTTATTTTAATATTTTGAAATTCCGTACAATGCGAATTGATACACCCAAAGACACACCAACTCATTTGTTAGGGAAACCAGATCAATATATTACTAAAGTAGGTAAGTTCTTAAGAAAAACTTCACTAGATGAACTACCACAGATTTGGAATATCTTAATTGGACAGATGAGTATAATTGGACCACGACCGGCACTCTGGAATCAATATGATTTGATAGCTGAAAGGGATAAATATGGTGCAAATGATGTTCTCCCTGGACTGACTGGTTGGGCTCAAATTAATGGTAGAGATGAACTTCTAATTGAAATAAAGGCACAATTAGATGGTGAATATGTTGAAAATATAAGTATTTCAATGGATGCTAAGTGCCTCTTTGGTACAGTTGTTAGCGTTGTTAAAAGTGACGGTGTTGTTGAAGGTGGAACTGGAACTAAAAAAAAAGTTTCTAGTAAGGGAGAGTACTTATAAATGAAAAAAATATTGATAACCGGTAAGAATAGTTACGTTGGTACTAACTTAGCAAAGTGGTTAACCGTTTATCCTGATAAGTATTCTATAGAGTTTATTAGCTTAAGAAACAAAGAATGGGAAAAGAAAGACTTTTCTAGATATGATGTTGTAATTCATGTAGCTGGGATAGCGCATGTATCATCGGCTGAAAAAATGAAAAGTATTTATTATATGGTTAATAGAGATCTTACAATTAAAACCGCCAAGAAAGCTCAATCTGATGGAGTAAAGCATTTCATTTTTATGAGTAGTATTATTGTATATGGTAGTGATCATAAAGTAATGATAAATAAGAAAACAGTACCTAGACCAAGCAATTTTTATGGAAATAGCAAGTTACAGGCTGAGGAGGGAATAAAACTTTTAGAAAATCAGAATTTTACAGTTGCAATTATTAGATCCCCAATGATTTATGGAAAAGGATCAAAAGGAAATTACCTTAAGCTGTCAAAAGTGGCTAAGACGTTACCTATTTTTCCTGATATAGAAAATCAAAGAAGTATGTTGCATATTGATAACCTTTGCGAGTTTCTAAAGCTTATTATAGATCATGAAGAGAGTGGTGTTTTTTTTCCACAAAATAGAGAATATGTTAAAACTAGCGAAATGGTTGAGTTGATAGCAGGGGCTAATGGTAAGAAAATTAGAATGACAAAGGTGTTTAATCCAATTCTGAATATTGTGATTTCTAGGTTAGGGATTTTTAATAAAGTTTTTGGTAATTTAATTTATGAACAAAGTATGAGCGAATATAAAGAAAAGTATCAAATAAGGAGTTTGCAAGAATCCATTAGAAGAACTGAGGAGTAGGGGATAATCTATGGAAAAAATATATAGTGTATTAATGTCAGTTTATTATAAAGAGAATCCAGATTATTTCATAGCTAGTTTAAAAAGTATAGTGAATCAAACACTTAAACCAGATCAAATAGTAATTGTAAAAGATGGTAAATTAACAGAAAAACTAGATCAGGTGATTGAAGAATTTGTTAGAAAAGAACCCGAATTATTTTATATTGTATCACTTGATAAAAATGTAGGTTTAGGGAGAGCGCTTGATGAAGGTTTAAAATACTGTAAGAATGAATTAGTAGCTAGAATGGATAGTGATGATATTTCACTACCTGATAGATGTGGTATTCAAGTTGAGTTTTTTGAGAAAAATCCAGATATAAGTATTGTTGGATCAATGATAGATGAATTCTATGATGAACCAGATAATATAGTCTCTTCAAGGGTAGTACCCACAAAACATGAGGATATAGTCAAGTTTATTAGGCGGAGAAGTCCATTCAACCATCCTACAGTTATGTTCAAAAAATCTGAAGTAATTCGTTGTGGAGGATATGGTTATCTTAGAAGAAAACAAGATTTAGACTTGTTCTCTAGGATGATCAATAACAATTGTAAGGGAGCAAATATAAATACATCCCTTTTGCTTTTTCGATCGAATCAAAATAATTTTAGAAGAAGAAAAAGTTGGTCCTATTGTAAAAGTTATATTGATGTTGAATATGTTATTTGGAAGAGAGGAGACTGTAGCTTAATAGACTTTATAATTGTTTCGCTTGGCCAACTTATTATGTTCCTATCTCCAATGTGGGTACTAAAGATACTTTCTAATAGATTTCTCAGAGAATCAATAAAAAATTGAAGATACGGAGAGGTACTATGAAGTTGAAAAAAATTGTGAACACCCCTTTTGTAAAAGGAAGTATGAGATATTTATTTAAGTATTTGTCGGATAAACAAGTCATAAATTTACAGTACAGAATCACATTAAATAGAAGACTTAATTTGAAAGAACCCAAAAGGTTTACTGAGAAAATACATTGGTATAAATTAAATTATCGAACTTCAATAATGACTCAATGTGCTGATAAATATAGAGTTAGAAGTTATATACAAGGAAAGGGATATGAGGAAATACTGGTAAAACTATATCAAGTTTGTGATTCTTATGAAGATATAGATTTTGCATCATTACCTGATTCATTTGTGATTAAATCTAATAAGGGGTCGGGTACAAATTTATTTATAAAAGATAAAAATAAATTAAATAAAAGTGTAATCGAAAAGACTATTAAACAATGGAAGACGGTTAATACTGTACTGATGGGAAGAGAGTGGGCGTATCAAAATATAAAAGATAAAATTGTGATAGAGGAGCTACTAGTTGATAATAGTAATAAAACTAGCGATATAAATGACTATAAATTTTTATGTTTTAACGGTAAAGTAGAGTATATTTGGGTAGATACAGATAGGCATGACGATCACAGAAGGAATTTTTATAATATCAATTGGGAAAAATTAAATGTCCAAAGTGATTGGCCCAATACAAATAATGAAATTTTAAAACCTGATGGTTTTGAATATATGGTGCAAATTGCGGAATCTATAGCAAAGGATTTCCCATTTGTTAGAGTTGATTTTTACTGGGTTAATGGGAAGGTATACTTTGGAGAAATAACCTTTTATCCTTGGAGTGGATGTGTAAAATTTGTACCTGACAGTTTTGATTATGAAATGGGAGACCTCTTTAAATTGCCCATACCAACAGTGATGAAATAACAAAAGAAATCTAAATAGGTTTCATAAACTTGAATACATAAGAAAGGCAAAATAATGAATATATTATATATAACGTATTTGTATGGTCTAAAATGGACTGGTCCAAATTACAGTGTACCTAGTCAAATTAATGCACAAGCAAAGTATGATAATGTGTTTTGGTATAACATTAACAACCTATATAAAGAAGAACAAAGTGAGGGTATCAAGTGTTATGATATTGATGATTTTCCTAATTTGAAAATTACTGAGTTACCAGACCCTTTTAATTCCCCAGATTTAGTAATTTTTGAGGGTTTGTATTTTTACTCTTATTGTAAAATTGCAAATGAATGTAGAAAGAAAGGAATTCCGTACATTATTATACCTAGAAGTTCACTAACTAGTTATGCTCAAAAGTCGAAATTTTTAAAAAAGAAAGTCGCAAACACTCTTTTTTTTAAAAATTTCATAAGAAAAGCTACTGCTATTCAGTATTTGACTAGTAAAGAGTATCGGGATTCAGGTGATAGTTGGAACAAGACACATTTTATAATACCAAATGGAATAAGTGGAAAAAGTAAAATAAGACAGTTTACTCGGAGGGAATTTTGTAAGGGTGTTTTTATAGGTAGACTTGATATATATCAGAAAGGGATAGATTTATTAATAGAAGCTTGTTCTAACCTGAAGGAGGAATTAGAAAAAGAGAATATTATAATTGAAATATATGGTCCAGATAAAGAGGGGAGTAAAAGTGAAATCAAGAAAATGATAGATGATAATAATCTTGGTTGCATTATTAATCTAAAAGAAGCAGTTTTTGATATTGAGAAGGAAGAAATATTACTGAATAGTGATTTTTTTATTTTAACTTCCCGATTTGAAGGCCATCCAATGGGGTTGATTGAGGCATTATCATTTGGTCTGCCTTGTTTGATAACAGAAGGAACAAACATGGCGGATGATGTTAAACAAGCAGATGCTGGATGGACTGCAGGAATTACTAGTGAAAGCTTAACTACTGAATTCAAGAATTTATTAAATGATAGAGGTGCTTTTGCTTCTAAGGGTAGAAATGCATTAAAACTCTCTAATCTATATAATTGGAATAAATTAGCGGATGATTCTAGCGATATTTATCACCAATTATTAAATAAAGTACAAGGGAAAAAAGACAATGAAAAATACTATTGAATTACTTAGTCATAAAATCCCAGATAGTTTATATTTAAATATTAAACATAAATATCATACCGGTGAGAAGCTAAACTTATCAAATCCAAAAACATTTAGTGAGAAAATTCATTGGCTTAAACTAAATCACCGCAAAAATTTATATTCGGAGTATTGTGATAAATTATTAGTTCGTTCACATATTAGTAAAGATCTTGGAGATGACTATCTCATACCCCTAATTGATGTTTATGAAAATATTGATCAGATTGATTGGGATAATCTCCCTGAAAAGTTTGTTCTCAAATGTACGCACGGCTCTGGGTGTAATATAATTTGCAATGATAAATCTAATTTTAATATTGCGGATGCTAAAAATAAACTTAAGAAATGGATGAGGAGGAATTGGTATTGGTACGGGAGAGAATGGCCTTATAAATTTATTGAACCAAAAATAATTCTTGAAAAGTATATGGTAGATAACATTGAGGATACAAGTTTGACCGATTATAAATTTTATTGTTTCGATGGTAGTCCAAAATATTGTCAGGTAATACGGGGAAGGCATTCGGATGAGACTATTGATTTTTACGATACAGAATGGAATCATATGGAGTTTACAGGTTTGAAAAAAACTGCTAAAAAAAGTAGTGGAATGCCAAAGCCTAACAATCATGCTGAGATGTTAGATGTATCCAGTAAACTCTCAGAAGGGATACCATTTGTAAGAGTAGATTTATATTCTATTCAAAGAAAAGTCTATTTTGGGGAGTTAACTTTTTTCCCACAAAGCGGATTTGGTGAATTTATTCCAAAAGAGTGGAACAAAAAAATTGGTGAACTAATAAAGTTGCCTAAATAAAAATTAAGATAAGATGTAGTCAGTTAATAAAATTATTACTAATAGGAGTAAAAAATTTTATAAATATTATTTTAATAATAATGGCATTTTATAGGGGAAATAGATATGAAAAAAAGAGTACTACAAGTTGGCTACAGAAGTTTAAATAATGGTGGTATTCAAGCTGTAATAATGAGTATTGTTAGAAATTTATATACTGATATAGATTTTGATATTCTGTTATTCTCAAACAAGAATGGTTATTATGATGAGGAATTTTTAAAATATGGGAAGATATACAGAATTCCGTGTGATAGAACCGGTAATAGGTTAAAAGATATTTTGGAGAATCTCACCAGACCTTTAAGGAGTTTTATTGGAACATATAAAATTTTAAAGAAAGGTAATTATGATGTAATTCATTGTCATAATGGTACCGAGAGTGGCATTATCCTTTTAGCTGCTAGAATTGCCGGTGTGCCTATAAGAGTTACGCACAGTCATAATACGGCATCTTCACAAAAGGTTAGTGAATTTTCGCAAATATATAAACGTTTAGTTAAAAGGCTTATTAAACGAAATTCTACTGTAAGGATTGGTTGTTCTAAAGCAGCAAACGATTTTCTTTATAGCAAAAATGATAATAAAGCTATTATTATAAATAATGCTATTGATCTAAATGAATTTAATCCTTCTAATTATTCTAGAGATAAAAAAGATAAATCTATAATAAAATTTATACATGTAGGAAGGTACTGTTATCAAAAGAATCAATCGTTTTTAATAGATGTTTTTAAAGAAATCCATAATAAAAACCACAATACTGAACTAAACTTAGTAGGCTTTGGGGAAGAACAAGAGATTATAAAAAAAGAAATAATGCAATCAGGGTTATCTAAAAGTGTGAAAATGTTACCGCATGATTCAAACTTGCCGAAACTTCTAGCACAATCTGATTATTTTATCTTTCCATCTAATTATGAAGGATTAGGGATTGTGCTAATAGAGGCACAAGCAATGCAAGTTAAATGCTTTGCTTCGAGTGCTGTTCCACCTGAGGCAAATTTAGGATTATGCACATATTATCCGTTAGATATCGGTTCAAAGGCGTGGGCATATAATATTCTAGAATATATTAGTAAAAACCATGGTAAAACCTATAAAGCTTCTAATAGTTTGTTGAGTTCATATAATATAAAAAAAATTGCATTACAATATAAAGATATTTATGAAAGGTTAGAACCATAGTGAATAAAGTTAGTAGTAAACAAGTAATTTTTTTATTAATCATATTTACTTTTTCTCTTGCTACAGCACTAACTATTATGATGGATTCTAGTAGACCTGATTATTATTCACTATTGCCACTTTTACCTTTATCTTTTTTGGGGGTTAATATATTGTGTGTAGGAATATTAAAGGGAATACCATCAAATATTGGATTAACTTTAATTATTTTCTTATATTTTTTCAGATTGGTGTTTATCCCCTTTTTTATGGTTTTAGGGGATTATCAGAGTTTGATTAAGTTTAATATTGAAGTGAACATGGATAAGGCCATCTATCTTTTGATATATGAGTTGATAGTTGTATATTTGGTTTTATATTTTGCATATGCAAGTAATAAAAATATTGGCGATAAAGAACGGATATTTAGCAAAAGGGCGATAAATTTTAGGCTATTTGGGTTCGTTTTATCAGGACTGATAATGTTTGTTTTATTTGTATGGATAGTAATTCCTGAATCACAACAAATCTATAAAACAATATTTGATATGGGAGATCCGAATTTTAGCTCTGGTTTTTACAATTATAGAACTGAGTTTACTGGTGGTCTAGAACGTGTTTTATTGACATTGTTTGTTTTAATAATGGACTTTGTAATAATATTTGTACCCGCGTATTTTATGGTTCAAATTAAGAAGAAGTTAAAAAGTAAAAAAAGAATAATAATATCAGTTCCCTTTATATTTATACCATTTTTATTTGTATCAGCGACAATAGCGCAATCAGTAATAACAGCATTTTTATTATTGTTGTTCCTGGGGAAATTATATACAGATAAAAGGAATAAAATATATTTTCTAAGTATTATTTTAGCTACTTTTTTTGTTGTGTTATACTTTATTGTTAGATTTAATACAGGTATGAGTAGATATGGTAATGAGAATTTGTTACATTATTTGTCAAGTGTGTTGATCTCATATTTTTCTGGAGTAGATTCAATAGCAGCTATTTTTAATTTGCCACAAACAACTCTAAAATGGGAATCATTATTTTTTAACATCTATGGAGCAATTCCATTCAACAATACCCTATTTGGGATGAAAGGAATTAATTTACAGAACCTTTTTAATCTAGCAAATGATTCTCACGGCCAAATACCTCCTACTATAGCTGCCGGAAAGTATTACTTCGGTTTTATATTTGCTCCTGTGTTTAGTGCAATTATTGCTTTTATATCTATTAAATATGGTTTTAAGGCACAAAATCAGCAGAATCTATGGAAATACATTTCTTACACATTTCTTTCTTTGGTAATGGCAATGGGCTTAGTTGTCTATAATGAAACAATTATCCTAAGATGGTTTACTAATTTGATTTTGCCAATGCTTTTTTTATCTTATTTATCTGATGATGATGAGTTTGACTTTATAAAAAATGATGATGAATTAAATTACCCAGGGAAGGTAGGGAATAATGAAATTAAGAAAGGTTGCTAAAAATGCTGGAGCTAGCTTTATAACTCAAATTGTGAATATAATAACAAATTTCATCCTTCCGCCTCTCTTAATAGCTACTTATGGTTCTCAAATAAATGGTCTAGTAACAACAATTAAACAATTAATGTCTTATATAAAACTTGTGGGCGCAGGAATATCGGTAGCTACTACACATTCTTTGTATAAACCAATTGCCAAGCAAGACCATAAAAAAACTAGTGGTATACTAAATGCGTCAAATAGTATGTTTACAAAAGCTGGGATATTGTTTTCTCTTATAGCTCTTATAGTATCATTTATTTATCCATTGTTTTTAAGTGAATCGCTAGATTATTATTTAATCGTAATGTTAATAATAGTTATGAGTATTGAAGGGGCATCTGAATTTTTCGTAGTGGGAAAATACAGATCGTTACTTTACGCAGATCAAAAATCATATATAACATCAATAGTTCAATCAATTGGTATAGTTTTGAGTTTTATTTTTGCATACGCGCTTATAAAAAATAATGTTAATATTGTTTTAGTTCAGCTTGCCTCATCCTTAGTATTTATTGTGAGGATTTTATTACTGTCAGCTTATGTTAATAGAAATTATAAATTCCTAGACTCTAAGACACCTCCTATCCAAACAGCCAATGAAAAGAGGAATGATGCATTTATTCATCAATTAAGTGGATTGGTGATTCTAAGTAGCCAAGTAATCGTGCTGTCAACATTTGCTGGACTTGATGTAGCAAGTATTTATGCGGTTTACAATGTTGTGTTTTCTGGTTTGTTTTCAATTTGTTCACAAACAATGAGTTCAGTTGCACCCTTTTTGGGAAGAACAATTGCACTAAATAATATTAATAAGCTAAAAAATGAGTTCAATAAAGTTGAATTTATATATAATATGGTTTTGTCATATATTTACTCTCTGTGTACTATATTAATTATTCCCTTTATATCTGTCTATGTTGGTGGAGTTTCCGATATAAATTATGTTGACTATGGTGTTGCATCACTTTTTGTGATGATTAGCTACTTTAATAATGTTAGGCTTCCGGCCCAATCATTGATAAATGTTGCGGGCCATTTTAAGGAGACGAGATCAAGAGCTATTATTGAAGCTATTGTTTGTATAGCGCTTCAATTAATTTTAGTTAATTCATTAGGAATTTATGGTGTTTTAATTGGAACAGCCGTTACACTTGGGTGGCGTTGTTTTGATATTATATTTTACTCAAACAAATATATTATAAAACAAAGAAATTTAACATCTATTTTTAGGGCAATAAAAATTCCTTGTATAGCAATAGTAGTACTTATAATAAATATTGAGTTTGTTCAATTTAATGTTTCAGGATATATGGAATGGGTTAATTGGGCAATTATATATTCATTTATATCAATTGCTATAATTCTAATAATCAATCTAGTTTTTGAAAGAAGACTTTTAATAGATATTTATAAACTGATTTTCCGTTTAATTTCAAAGAAGATATAATTATCTTTTATTAATAGTCATTATATTATTAAATAGTATGAATTTATAAGGCAGGTGTTATTAATATGTACAAAATAGCCGTAGCAGGCACCGGCTACGTAGGCCTAGTAGCCGGTGTTTGTTTTGCAGAAAAAGGTCATCAAGTAACTTGTGTAGATATTGATGAAGATAAGGTAGCTCTAATGGAATCAGGTATTTCCCCGATTTATGAGCAAGGGTTAGAGGAGCTAATGAGAGAAAATTATGCAGCAGGAAGAATTAAATATACGACTGATTATGCGTCTGCTTATAGAGAAGCGGACGCTATTTTTATAGGTGTGGGAACGCCTGAACAGCCGGATGGATCAGCGGATTTATCTCATATTGCCACAGTAGCTCGTCAAATTGCTGAATCTGTTGAGAAGGATTGTTTGGTCGTGGTTAAATCAACGGTTCCTGTGGGTACGAATGATAAGGTCGATCAATTTATCCAAGATTTTTTATTGAATGATGTGAGGGTAGAGGTGGCTTCTAATCCTGAGTTTTTGGCACAAGGTTCTGCTGTTAAGGATACGTTAGAAGCAGAGCGTATTATTATTGGTACAGAGACTCAATGGGCAAAAGAAATTTTAATGAGTATTTATGAACCGTTTCATTTACCAATTGTTCCAGTAAGTCGACGTTCGGCAGAAATGATTAAATATGCTTCCAATGATTTTCTTGCATTGAAGATTTCTTATATGAACGACATAGCTAATTTGTGTGAACTGGTAGGCGCTGATATCCAAGACGTCGCACAAGGGATGAGTTATGATGAGCGCATTGGTAATAGGTTCTTGAATGCTGGTATTGGATATGGTGGGTCTTGCTTTCCGAAAGACACAAAAGCCCTCTCCTATATTGCGCGGCAAAATGGATATGAATTAAAAACGGTAAAAGCAGCGATTGATGTGAATACTAAGCAAAAAACAATGCTATTTAAAAAGGCGAATAAACGTCTCATTACCTTTGATGGGTTAAAGGTTGCTGTGTTGGGACTAACTTTTAAACCAGGTACAGATGATTTACGGGAAGCTGCTTCTCTTGAAAATGTGCCATTATTATTGGAACGTGGGGCGGATATTTATGCGTTTGATCCAGTAGGTAGAGAGAATTTTGAAAAAGTACATCCAGAAGGTTCTTCTAAGAAGGGTCATATCCAATATGTCAACAAGGTTGAAGATGCATTAGTAGGGGCAAATGTTTGTTTTATCTTTACCGAATGGGGAGAGATTAAGGCAATCACACCAGAACAATATAACAAGTGGATGAAGACCCCATTGGTTTTTGATGGTAGAAATATTTATCAGACGGTCGATATGCAAAAAGCCGGTGTGGAATACCACTCCATAGGAAGACAAGCGACAACGAGAGAAGTAGTAAAGGAGAATTCCGACTATGAATTACAAGGGTCCTGATACCAATAAAACCTACCTTGTCACTGGGGCCGCTGGTTTTATTGGTTTTTATCTGTCTAAAAACCTTTTAGAAAAAGGTTGCAGGGTGATAGGCATCGATAACCTAAATGAATATTATGATGTGAATTTAAAATTAACTAGATTAGAAAAATTGAAGGCTCGTGAGCAGTTTACCTTTATAAAAGGTGATATTGCTGACAAAGACCTGGTAACTAATGTATTTAAGGAGTATACACCAGAGATTGTTGTAAACTTAGCGGCTCAAGCTGGTGTACGATACTCGATTGAGGATCCGGATGCTTATATACAAAGTAATATTATTGGTTTTTTTAATATAATAGAAGCTTGTAGGCACTATCCAGTAGAACATTTACTGTACGCGTCATCCAGTTCTGTCTATGGAGCAAATAAGAAAGTACCATTTGAAGAAACAGATTTCGTCGATCAACCGGTTTCTTTATATGCATCAACTAAAAAATCTAATGAACTTATGGCCCACACATATAGCCATCTTTACCAGATTCCAGCTACTGGATTAAGATTTTTTACAGTCTATGGACCAATGGGACGCCCGGATATGGCTTATTTTGGTTTTGCGAATAAACATTTTGCTGGGGATCCAATCCATATTTTCAACAATGCTGACTTTGACAATGACTTGTATAGGGATTTCACGTACATTGACGATATTATTGAAGGAATTGAGGGACTACTGTCTGTTCCACCACAGGGAGAAGTACAACATAAGATTTATAATATAGGAAACAACAAGCCGGAAAAGCTTATGACCTTTATTGAAACATTAGAAAAGTCTTTAAGCAATGCTTTAGAAGAAGAGATTATATTTGAGAAAAGTTTTGAACCATTAAAGCCAGGTGATGTACCTGCCACATATGCATCAACAGATCGTTTGCACGATGCTATAGGTTTTCGACCAAAAACATCAATAGCCGATGGGTTACAACGATTTGCTAATTGGTATGTTGAGTATTATAAAATAAAAGACCAAAGATAAGGAAATTTCCTTATCTTTGGTCTTACCAAACAATATTTCTGACGAAGGTATATTGAAGTAGGTTTGGCAATAAGGATTGAGTTTGTATTGAATTGTTTTAAATGAGAGAAAGTAACCTTGCTGACTGTTTCTGGAAGGATTAAGGAGTAAAAGAAAAAAGGAGGATTTCTCCTCTCTTTTTCTAAGTTTATATAATTACACCGGCACCTCCACCCCCAACAAAGGAGGATACTGCTGACACCCAAATATATCTCCTTCACCTGGACTACCACTCGGGGCGGTTCTGCTGATTGTAAATTTAATGGCGTAGGCAGGGTCAAACTCTACTAAATCAGTGATGCGATCTTTGTTGATATGGAAGAGTGCGGCAATGCTTTCTTTGTTTATGACACCGCTTTTTTTGACTAAATCATAGTTTTCTTGTTCTCGAAAAATAATGTCAAATGTGATGCGATCGGTTCCTGCGTTTTTACTTCGAATGGTCTTGGCTAATTCAGCTAAGGGTTTTGTGTTCATGTTATACTCACTCCTCCTCATTACACTTTAATGGTTTCTTGGATTGTTTCAATGTTTAGTTCGAAAAGGGACATAGGGTCTTTAACTGGTAACGTATGATTAATGGTCCATGAATAAGAAGCGGTGGAAGGAAGGACCTCGTCTACAATAAATGCAGCTGTACCAGCCGTTCCCTTTACTTCTGGTAAGCGTGCGTAGAAGATTTGTCTTGTGCCCATGAGTGTGATCGCTTCGGCTAGTTCTTTTGTGTCTGCGATCCCTTCGACTACAATGCCGAGTTCATGTGATTGAATATCTCGAATAGGTTCCATTTCACCCATCACCCCATTTTTGCCGAATATACGGTAGTTCAGATGATAGTTTGTAGTTGGGAATTCTTCTTTTACTTGTTCTTTGCTTAACTGTATGACTTTATCAATATGTTGAATGGTATAGGGATCACGAACTCCTGCTATGCCAATATATTTTTCACCGACTTTACCAGAGCCTTCTATTTTTATTTTTGTGTCTCCCTGAATAGGTATATATTTTTGTCCTGTAATTCTTGTTGTCTTTTCATCATATTGTTCGTACTTGCAATGGGTCATGTCAAGCATACCCCCGGCAAAGTATTCAAAATAAGGATTGGACCTCTCATACATTGCATGGCCCGCAACGCTAGCAATGGTACATTTTTGATGCGGTGCCATTGCAGTGACCTTTACATCATTATGTGTAATCGTACCAATTACACTTTCTTTCGCCCCGTAAGGTTCTGCACAAAATGATGCACATTCGAGAACTTTACCTAAATAATAGGCATGTTCCTCTGGGAATCCTTCAAAAATAGCTGGCGCTGCGAAAACAGCGCAATCGCTTGAGCGGCCACCAATAATAACATCTGCCCCCATTTCTAAAGCCTTTACATAAGGGTGGATGCCTGCTACCGCTACCGCCCTAGTTGTCTTTTCAACATCTACTTTTGTTAAATCCTCTCGATTATCTAAACCTTCAATTCTAGTACCTTCTTTGATTCTGTCAGCTAAATATACAGTGTCTACATCAGAGTAGAAATAGGCAATCTTGAAAGGTGGAAGTTGGTGTTCGTTAGCTAAATCCTTTATGATCTCTACATATAAATCTACTCTGCTTTTCGTACCGCAATCACCTGCAGAACCGACAATCATTGGTACATTTTGTTCACGTGAGGCGAGCAACATTAGTTCAAGATCATGCTTTTGCCATTGGTACATACTTACTGACCGGTCTGCACCTAAAGCTGCAGCTCCAATATCGTCGCTTCCTGAATCGCAACAATAATAATCAGGTTTTGTAGCAGCTGCAATATGAAAGCTCTCCTCTTTTGTTGGGGCAAATCCTAAATGTCCATTTGGACTAACAATTCTTAATTGTTCTTTTGTCATAAAAATTCCTCCTTGTGCAAAATTGTTATAACCACTTAATACAATATAATACACTGATAAAATTATTTGTCAATTCAGAATATAATCAACAAATAAAAAAAGCCAACAAAAAAGTTGGCTAGGGAGGTTTCACAGTTTTCTTTTTATAAAAAAGCGATATTGGTCACCGCGATAGTAGGCTTCCCTATATTCTAAAGGATAAGCATCTTTATACATGATAGAAGTTACTTGGAAAATGGGCCAACCTTCTTCAATTTGCATTGTAGATGCAAGTTCCTTATTTGCTGTATGAGCTTCAAATGTTTGTTCTAAGTGAGTCGGCTGATATGTATTTGTTAACGGATAGAGATCCAATGTTGAAAAAGGTTTACCTTGTGTTTCCATTGCTTGTGCATTTGGCATGATGGATTGACCGACAGGTATAGAAAAATAACTATTATAATAGACCATTGGTTGCTCATCACCGTATCCGATGAGTTGAAGATTACTTACATAATCGGTCGGTTGAAGATTAAGTATTTTAGCCATTTGGACAGAACTGAGTACTTGTTTGTTTGCTAATATTTTGGTTGAAGCAATAACCCCTTGTTGCTCTAACATTTGTTGAAAACTATTGATTTGCTCTAAAGGCTGTTGTAACTTGGTTTTTCGTGAAATAAAAGTGCCCACTCCATGTGTTCTATAAAGAATACCTTGGTCTTCCAATTGTTTAATAGCTTGACGAATGGTAATGCGGCTTACAGCAAAAAGTTCGCAAAGTTCCCTTTCGGAAGGGAGTTTTTTACCGGCCTGCCAAGTTTCTTCATTTACTTTTTCCTGAATAAGCTGTGCAACTTGTTCGTAGAGTGGTGTAGAACTATGACGATTAAGCATTTTTAACACCTTCCTGATCCAACTTAGTTTATGTGATTATAACATCTAAAGGGAAATAACTACCATATTTTAATAAGATTTAGAAACTTCTGAATACTTGTTGAAAAATTGAAAATACCTGCTATAATATCAAATAAATTGATATAACCACTTATGACAAATTGGGGAGAGAGGGATGTTAATGCCTGCTGCTTTATGGATACTATTAGCATTATTAGTCTTTGTAGCTGTATTTTTCGTGGTTTTCAAGCGACCTATGTATGAAATAATGGCTCTTACCTTTGTTTTTATCATTGCGATTACAGGACAGTGGAATAAGTTTTTAGAGTATTTATTGTACCCTTCCACAAGTAGTTTATTTTATGTGATTTTTGCCTTTATGGTTATTGCTGTACTTTTCGATGCAACAAATGTTGTTAATAGAATTGTGCAGATTATGATTTCCTTAGTTGGGAGATTTAGAGGAGGAGCAGGCTATGTTGCCTTATTAGGGAGTACATTTATGGCATCATTGTCGGGGACAGGTCCAGGTAATGTTGCAACAACCGGTGTGTTTACGATTCCAATGATGAAAAGGACAGGGTTTCCTCCGCATTTTGCAGCAACAACAGAGATGTCAGCAAGTATGTTAGGTAATATTATCCCTCCAGCTGGAATTATTGTTTTGACATATGGTGTGCTTGAAAAAGTTTCGCCTGGTAGTATCACATTAAGTGGATGGATGGTGGCAGCATATAGTATTGGTGTTTGGTTCTTCGTCCAAAGATGGTTAACGTTGTATGTGCTTTGTCGCGTTTATAAAGTACAGCCGATTCCTGCTACAGAAATTCCTTCATTCAGTAAAAGTTTAAAGTCAGGTTGGGCTACTTTATTTATTCCAATCATCATATTCCTCCCCCTTTTCTTAGATGCACAGGCAAAAGATTGGTTATTAGGTAGAATTGGGGAAAGTGGTAGTGGGGCCTATTCTAGTTCCGTATTAATGTTTACCCCTGGTTTAGCTGGAGCTTATGCTGTTTTTATCGGTAGAAAGTCGTTTGCTAAAAGAAAAGAATTTCTATCAAAAATGTTTTCAACTTTTTCAGGCTCACTTCAACAAGTAGTACCTATTGCGGTTACCATTTATTTTGCTTATGCTACTTCACAGGCTTTCTCTGGAATTGGTGCAGAAAAAGCAATTGAAGAATGGTTTGTCTCATTAGGTTTAAACATTACGCTCCTTATTATTATTATTCCAATATTCTTTATGGTTCTTGGAATGGTGTTACCTGGAACTGCGCAAGTAGCTATTCTTGGTGGTGCCGTAATTGCAGCCGCCAGTGCACTTGGAGGCGACCCTATTCTATTTGCAGCATTATTACCAGCTATGACAGGTGCGCTTGAGGGAATGACTCCTCCACTCGCATTAGGCATGTATGTGGCGATGGGGATAGCAAACTCTGATTTTACAAAAACGGTCAAACTCTCAGTAATATGGGTTATTCTTCATTTAATATTGTGTATGATCTTACTAACTGGCATACTACCAATCTTAGGGTTATAGGGGTGTTGATATGAGTCTATTTAAAAAGATATATGGAATGATTGCATTGATTACATTAACTTTGGGGTTCATTGTGGCAATCCTTTTTCTAATAGCTATTGTTATGGGTGGGAATCAGGGAGAATTAATAGCCAGTTTTGCTGGTGAAGTTATGAATTGGTGCATTAAGTTAGCGGCGATTGCAGTATTGTTCGGCATTATTGATATATATATACGAAAAGAACACTCATTAACGATGAAGAGTGAGGGGAAGAAGGAGGAGGAAAAGTTATATATGTAAGGTTTGATATGAAGCCTATAAGCAGAGCCAACAAACCATATGAGATTTTGTCTTTCTTACCTTGATAGTATAGTAGGAAAGGAATGTTCAATAATATTTTACAAGAGGCTGCCAACCAGCAGCCTCTTTCATTTTATTCTCCGCAACTGGTATTGTGATGTTTAGATGTTTACCGTAATTCTCTTTACAACTATCACTTTTTTTATTGCTGAAGCTGCGCTTAGTTGTATAAGTGATTAGTTATATAAAATGGGAGCTGTATTTGACAAATTTTTTCCTTATTTCCCGAGAAATGATTAATGATGTCGTAATTTGTTTAGAAGTTATTGTCTATTTAGAACATAATATGAGAAATAGTACTTGAAAAGAAGTCATATTGATAGTCCAAAAAATTCTTTAAAGCCAGATTTTCCCTCGCTAGTTATAACAATTTCCCTCGAGTTTTCTCTAGATTCTAACCACCCCAATTCGATATATCTTTCAAATAGACCATTCCCTAAAGCGCCGCCTAAATGGTGTGTACGTTCACTCCAGTCAAGACAAGCATGGCAGAAGGAGCGGCGTTTTCTAGATAGAGCAATTAAATCTATTCCTAATTCTTTGAAAAAGTGCTCGCCTTTTGTTGTTATGATGAACCTCTTATTGGATTTCTCAATATATCCTTCTTCTTGCATGATATTGGTTAAATTCACACTCAGACGTCCGGCTAAATGGTCGTAACAAGTTCGGGCGTTTTCTAATCTTTTTAGTTGGCTTGATTGTTTTAAAGAGCGAACTTCAGGTGGAGGGGAGATGGACATAAATATTTCTAGTGTGTTGGCCACTTCCTCGTTTGCTAAGCGGAAATAGCGAAATCGGCCATTTTTTTCACTGATTACGAGATTGTTTTCTACTAGTTTGGCAAGATGAAAGCTGGCTGTCTGGGGTTTAATGGTGGCCATATAAGCTAGTTCGCTTGCTGTATGGAATTTTCCATCCATTAAAGCTGCCAGTATAGTGGCTCTAGATTTTTCAGCAAGTAGCGCTGTTAGTGCCGTAAGATTCGGATGTATACTCATTTTTTTACACCTCTGTAATCCATACTTCGATAATTATCGTATGATATAGGTTTTATAATAATACGAAGAAAACCTATTTACAAGGTAGGTGGGAGTATTTATTGGGAGGATAGTATACATGAAGAAATTCAACTTTTTTACTTTAATTATGTTGACTACAGCACTAATGGGTTCGTCTTTTGCGATAGGGAAAATAGGGCTAGGTTACTCATCCCCTTTGTTATTGGCAGGTTTACGTTTTTTTCTAGCTGGTTTAATCATGATGGTGATTGTGTTGATACAGAAGAGGGAGCACCCTAGTAGCATGAAAAATTGGGGGAGAGTGCTATTAATAGGTTCTTTTCAAACAGCTGGGGTGATGGGATGCATATTTATCAGTTTAAGAACGATAACAGCAAGTGAATCTTCTATTTTAACTTTTATGAACCCGCTATTAGTCATCATTTTTGGCACTATTTTATTGGGTCACCGTTATAAATGGTATCAGTGGAGTGGTGTTGTCTTAGGTTTCGTAGGCGTAGGAATTACATTAGGGGGCATTAATGATTTTAGGATTGGTCTAGTGTTTGGCGCTTTTTCTGCTGTTTTTTGGGCTATTTCTACTTTATTAGTTAATCGCTGGAGTGAGCGTTTCGATACATGGGTGCTTTCTGCTTATCAGATGTTGTTTGGTGGCGGCATTCTCTTATTTTTTAGTAGCGTATTTGAAGAACCATTCTTTCATGTGACGAAGCATTCAGTGCTTATTTTGTTATGGCTAAGTATCATGTCCTCTATTGTGCAATTTGCGGTTTGGTATTTCCTTTTACAAAAAGGCAATCCAGGGAGGACGAGTTCCTATTTATTTTTAGCTCCATTCTTTGGTGTTTTGACTGGATACGTCTTGCTTGATGAACCTATTTCTTTTTCACTTTTAGTTGGGGGTTCATTTATTTTATTAGGCATCTATCTGGTAAATAATAGCTTCAAAAAAGAAGTTGTAGGCGAGACTCCTTTCGTACAAAATAAAACAAAAAGTGGATAATAGATAAACAAAGAGGTCGCCATCCTGAGGCGACCTTTATTCACTCATTCTCTGCAACTATACCCTGAAATATCACTACTACCAAATGCACCATACCGGCCAGATGGCCAAAATACGCCTTGTGTTTGCCCGTTTGCGTCGTGCCCTGTAATATGCATTAATAGTATTTGCCCGTCTGTTAATTGGATGATGCTCCATTTGTTTACACAGGCGGAACCTTTGCTTTGTAGAATGTTTTTGGCGGTTTGTGGATTTTTTAGTAGAGAGTGATATTTGTTGACGGTATAGTGTGATGGTGGTGCGGGTAAGGCAGGTGCTGTTGATCCTTCCTCACCAGCGTTTTCACCCGATTGTCCGTTGCCATTTGTCCCACTATTGCCTTCTGATTGCCCGTTTTGTCCGTTTGACTCGTTCGGTTGTGGGATGAGTTCGGTTAGGTCCTCTAAGCTTGGCATGCCGCCATTTGATCCAGACTCTCCCTGTCCAGGAAGGATGTCTTGTAAGTTTGGTAAACCTCCACCATTACTGTTGGATCCGTTTTGTCCTGGTAATAATTCTTGGAGGTTTGGCATGCCCCCTCCATTCCCATTTTGCCCTGGTAGGAAGTCAGCTGGATTGGGTATACCGCCACCATTATTTTGTCCGGGCATAAAGTTACCTAAGTTTGGCATGCCGCCACCGTTATTTGGTGAGCCTTGGCCAGGCATGAAATCATCTAAGTGTGGGGCACCGCCTGATGGGGGCCCATCTCCTCCTGAAAAGCCGCCAGCTCCAGGAAATCCTCCCGGTAAGCCGCGAACGTTATGGTTGTTATAGCTCTGAGGTTGATAATAAGGTTGTGGCCCGAACGGACCGTAATAATAATACATGTTGTGCCTCCTCATGCAAATCTCCGTATAGTGTCTAGATAATTTATGATGAAATTACCTATTTGTGAATGATTTTGCATCTGTATGAGGTATTTTAATGATATTACTATTTCCCTGTACTTTCTATAGTATGGAGGGCTATTTGTATAAGGGGTTGAATGGTTTGAAATAATGAATAATTCAATATTATCTAAAAATGATGTTGACATCTTTACTGTAACCGTATAAGATATGATTAATTTATTAAAAAGATCGGTTGCCGACTGGGACACTAGAGGCTCTCTACACAGCGTGTTAAAAGCTGTATGGGGAGTCTTTTTATTTTTTATAATTCCTACTAAATACATAAGAATAAATGGATTAAAACATTAAAGAGGAGTCGTGATGATGACAGAAAAAGAGCTAGTAACATCAGATGTAGCAATTGCAATAGATTCCTGTGATATGGAGGACCTGTTAACAGCTATTGCGCAAGATGCGAAAAAGAGAAGAAATGATGATAGTGATGCCAGACCTTTTTATGCGATGAGATTAATTAAAGAGAACAAAATAGGGGCATTGAGGGTACCTAAAGCGCTTGGCGGAGGCGGCATTCAATTGAAGGAATTAATGCAATTTGTCATCCGCTTGGCCGAAGCGGATCCAGATGTTGCTCATTTATTAAGGTCTCATTTCTCACACGTGGAACGGTTGATCCAGCTAGGGGACAAAACGAAACGCGAACAAGCGTTAGAGAAAATTGTCAATGGCGAGATCATCGGTAATGCTTATACGGAAATCTCAAAAAATGCGGCAGGCAGCTCAAAATTCGAAACCACCTTATCCGAAAACGGAGAGAATTTTCGATTAAACGGTACAAAGTATTTTTGCACTGGAACGATGTACGCTGATTGGGTTAGCGTCATGGCAGAAACGTCGGCAGGTAAAGTTGTCTCTGCTTTTATACCGACAGATAGAGAGGGCGTCATCATCAAGGATGATTGGGATGGATTTGGTCAAAAAGGCACAGGAAGTGGAACGACCATCTTCAAAGATGTCACGGTCTATCCTGAAGAAATTAAGGAATTTCAAGAAGATAAAAAATCATTTAATGCTTTTCTGCAACTGATTTTACAAGCCGTGATTGCTGGTATTGTCCGTAATGTGGTGACAGATGCAAAGGAATTGGTACATAAACGAAAACGAACATTTAGTTATGCACCGGCAGAACAACCGAAGGACGATCCATTGTTGCAACATAAAATCGGTGAGATTGCGAGTATTGCCTTTGCTGTAGAAGCAACGGTGCTAGCGGCTGCGGAGTCGTTAGAACTGGCGACGAATAGAACAGGTGATTACGAGCTTGACCATGATGCGTCTTTACGGGCAGCACAGGCAAAAGTAGTTGTGGATGAATTAGCCTTAAAGGCAGCGACCCTTCTTTTTGAGGTAGGAGGTGCATCAGCAACGAAACAGTCAGCCTATTTAGACCGCCATTGGCGCAATATCCGTACAATTTCTTCCCATAATCCAACTGTTTATAAAGCCCAAGCGATTGGTAGGTACATCATTAACGATGAAAAACTCCCAGTAGGGGTTGTTTATTTTTAATTACAACTAAAGTAAGCCGACTAGACTAACTAAAGGCAGACTTCTTCTATAGAGGGCTGTCTTTTTTGTTATATAAAGAATTGAGTTTGTAAGAGGGGGAAATGGTTTGATTCGATTTACAAATGTAAGTAAAACATTTGGTACAAAGGAGAACGTCGTAAAAGCCGTTCAAGATGTGAGTTTAGAGGTAGAAAAAGGGGAAATTTTTGGGGTGATTGGCTTCAGTGGCGCAGGGAAAAGCACATTATTGCGTCTAGTTAATCTGCTTGAGCGGCCAACTTCAGGGGAAATCGTAGTCAATGAAAAGAGAATAGATGCACTCTCCCAGAAGGAGCTGCGCCAACTAAGAAGTGGCATTGGGATGATCTTTCAATCTTTTAATCTTTTTAGTTCGAGAACGGTGTATGGCAATATTGCATACCCACTTAAGCTTGCCGGTTGGCCAAAAGCAAAACTAGATCAAAGAGTAAAGGAAATGCTGAAGTTCGTTGGTTTAGAGGATAAGGCAAATAAATATCCGGAAAGCCTATCAGGGGGGCAAAAGCAAAGGGTAGGCATCGCACGTGCCTTAGCAACATCACCAGACATTCTCATTTGTGATGAAGCCACATCTGCTCTTGATCCAGAAACAACTGAGGAAATTCTCCAGCTACTATTGAAGGTGAATAAAGAGTATAACATTACGATTATGTTGATTACCCATGAGATGCATGTGATTAAGAGAGTTTGTAATCGTGTGGCTGTCATGGAGGATGGCAGAGTGATAGAAGAAGGTCAAGTATTTAATGTGTTTACGAAACCACAGCACGAGACGACCAAGAATTTTATTCGCTCCGTCCAGAATGACCAACTTTCCTCACATCTATTAGAAAAATTACAAGAGAGCAAGCGTGGGAAACTGTATCGCATTATTTATAAAGAGGGGGTCAGTAATCAGCCCATCCTATCAAAAATTAGTAAGAAATATCAGGTGGAATTCAATATCCTCTATGGCAATATTAGTGAACTGCAAGAAAGATTGTTTGGTAGTTTAATAGTCGAGTTCATTGGTGAGGAAGCAGAAGTAAATCAGGTGATTGAGGAATTAGAAAAAATAGTTGAGTTGAAGGAGGTACATTATGCAAGTTGATTGGGCGACATTTTGGCCAAGAATTATCGAAGCCACTGGGGAAACGATTTTGATGGTAATTCTGACTTTAATCTTTGCTACCATTCTCGGCCTCGTAATTGGTTTGTTACTCTTTGTCTCGCGGAAAGGCAATATTTTAGAGAATCGCTGGGTTTTCTATTCATTGAACTTATTGATTAATATTATCAGACCGATTCCATTTATCATTTTTCTCGTTGCCATTAGTCCATTTACGAGAATGGTTATGGGAACAACGATAGGGACGGCAGCGGCGGTATTGCCGATGACGATTGCCGCAGCTTTTGCCGTTGCTAGAATTGTTGAGAATAACCTCGTCTCAATAGATCCCGGAATTATTGAAGCGGCACAGGCAATGGGCGCGAGTCCTATACGAATTATCTTTACGGTTCTTATCCCGGAAGCGCTTGGACCACTCATTCTTGGTATTACATTCATCACTGTTGGGCTAATCGACTTCTCTGCTATGGCTGGTACAGTTGGTGGCGGCGGATTGGGTGATTTAGCGATGACGTATGGATATCAACGATTTGATACTTCAGTCATGATTGTCACGGTTGTCATCCTTATTTTACTTGTGCAAATCGCGCAGTTCTTAGGAAATATGCTTTCAAGATTCTTTTTAAGAAGATAAAGGGGTGTTTTGAATGAAGAAAAGAAAGTTTGTTTTCATATTAGTACTATTACTTGCAACATTTTTAAGTGGGTGTGGTTCCGATTCAGCTTCGGGTGATACGAAGCATGTCAAAATCGGTGTTACAGGATCAGACGGTCAATATTGGCAAATTATTCAGGAGAGAGCGAAGGAAGAAGGTATTGAAGTGGAGTTGGTCGAGTTTTCCGATTATACATTACCGAATAATGCCTTAATAAACGGGGAAATTGACGTGAACTCCTTCCAACATTTAGCGTTCTTAAGTCAGTTTATTGTTGAAAATGACGATGCAGATATCAAACCGATTGGCTCAACGGTCGTTGCACCGATGGGATTATACTCAGAAAAATATGAGAGCCCAGAAGATATACCTGATGGTGCGACAATTGCCATTCCGAATGACCCTGCTAACACAGGCAGAGGATTAAAAGTATTAGAAGAAGCTGGCTTGATAACATTGAAGGAGGATGTTGGCTTATATCCAACACCTGATGATATTGTAGACAATCCACGCAATATAGAGATTTTGACAGTTGTCGCTCAACAAACACCGAGAGTCTTACCTGACGTTGCCGCTTCAATTATTAATAGTGGGATTGCTGGTCAAGCAGGCTATCTACTAGAGGATGCGATTTATCATGATGATCCACATAGCGAAGAAACAAGACCTTACTTAAATGTTTTTGCGGTTCGTGGGGAGGATGCGGAGGATAAGACATATCAAACGATTGCCAGAATTTATCAAGAAGAAAAAGTAGTTGAGGCTGTAAAGGAAGATTCCAATGGCGGGAATGTTGTCGTTGATATTCCTATTCCTGAATTACAGGATACGCTTGATCAATTATTAGAAGATATCAAATCTGGTAAACAGTAGAAAGGAGAGAGTCGATGAGTAAGCAAATCCAATTGAATGCATTTGAAATGGCAGGTGCGATGCATAATTCACATGGGTTATGGAAGCACCCGCAAAGTAAAAGGCATCTCCATTACAATGATTTGTCTTATTGGACAGATTTAGCAAAGCTATTAGAAAGGGGCAAGTTTGACGCCCTTTTCTTTGCTGATGTGGCCGGTGTATATGATGTGTATCAAGATAGTAAAGAACCAGCTATAAGAGACGGTTTGCAATTTCCCTTAAATGATCCAGCGATGATCATTTCGGCGATGGCAAGTGTGACAACTGACTTATCATTTGCTGTGACAGTTAGTACGACATATGAACATCCTTTTAGTCATGCCCGCCGGCTTTCGACTTTAGATCATCTAACAAAAGGAAGAATTGCGTGGAACATCGTGACTTCTTATTTGCCAAATGCAGCGAGAAATTATGGTTTGAAAAATATGGTCAAACATGATGAACGCTACGAGCGGGCAGATGAATTTTTACAGGTAGTCTATCAATTATGGGAAGGTAGTTGGGAAGATGGAGCTATTATTGCAGATGTCGAACGAGGGATATTAGTTGATCCTGATAAAGTCCACCCTATAAACCATGAGGGTCAGTATTATCAAGTAGAGGGCCCACATATGACAGACCCTTCTTTACAAAGAACACCAGTGATTTATCAAGCAGGTACATCTGTAAGAGGAAAAGAATTCGCTGCTACGCATGCAGAGTGTGTTTTTATTGGTGGCCCAACAAATGAGAAAATACGTGAGCATATTAAGGATATAAAAGCACGTGCAGAAAGACACGGTAGAAATCCTGAACATATAAAGTTTTATACCTTTTTAAATGTGATTGTTGCGGAAACGAACGAAGAAGCGGAAGCGAAATATGAAACGTATCAAAAACTGTGGAGTGCGGAGGCTGCAAAGGCACAGTATGGTGGTTCGAGTGGCTATGATTTATCACAATATACCGATTTAGATGGTTATTTTGAATACAAGCATACGGAACATGGACAATCGCGAGCAGCGTCACTAACAAAGGATGCGCCGAAAAAATTGACGGTGCGGGAAGTGTTGAACCGTTTTGAAACAATCAATCGTGATCATGTAATTGTCGGTAATCCTCAGGAAGTAGCTGATGCTATCCAATTTTTCTTTGAAGATACGGAAATTGATGGCTTTAACTTAGCACATTTTGTCACTCCGCAAGATTTACAGGAGTTCATTGATTTAGTGGTTCCTGAGTTGCAAGCGAGAGGATTGTATAAAAAAGATTATACAGAAGGAACTTTCCGTGAAAAAATATTTGGTAATGGGCAGCGGTTATTACCTAGCGGACATCCGGGGAGTAAATATCGACGAACGTATACAACAAAACTTTAAGGGGCGATAACCGTGACGGAACGATTTGTAGGGAAGACGGGTATAAAGGTGTCCAATCTTTGTTTTGGCACAATGTCCTTCGGTGGAAATGCAGATGAACAGACATCGAAAGAAATGTTTCATTTAACGAGAGAGGCAGGCATTAATTTTTTTGATACAGCCAACGTATATAGCCAGGGAAGATCAGAAGAAATCTTAGGAGAATGTATCGCTAATTGTCGCAATGAGGTCATTATTTCTTCTAAAGTAGGTTTTCCCGTTGGTAAGGATATGAATAGTAAAGGAGCCTCCAGACGCCATATTTTTCAAGCAGTGGAAGGTAGTTTAAGGAGACTAAAGACGGATAGGATTGAATTTTATTTCATCCATTTGTTTGACCCTCATACAAATATAGAAGAAACCGTTCGGGCGCTTGATGATTTACAAAGGCAAGGAAAGATCCTATATCCGGCGGTAAGTAATTGGTCAGCATGGCAAATAATGAAGGCCCTTGGTATTTCGGCGAGAAAAGAGCTTGCCCGATTTGAACTTATTCAACCGATGTACAATTTAGTGAAGCGCCAAGCGGAAGTGGAACTCTTACCGTTAGCTAAGGAGGAGCAGTTAGGGGTTATTTCCTACAGCCCTTTAGGTGGTGGATTATTGACTGGAAAGTATAATCATGACAACTTACCAACGCAAGGAAGATTGATTGAACAAAAAAATTATGCAAGAAGGTATGGAACAAAGCAATACTATACGACGACCGATCAGTTTATAAAATTGGCACAAGAATACGGTTATCATCCAGCATCATTAGCCGTAGCTTGGGTGCTGAGGAATCCAGCGATTACGGCCCCCATCATCGGAGCACGAAATGTGGAACAATTACAGAATGGCATCCGTGCACGAGAGATTCACTTAAGTGATGAATTATATGAAGCGATTACTCAATTATCAGACACGCCACCCCTTTCAACAGACCATAGTCGTGAGGAAGATTTATTTAAGGGGGTGAGACAATAAATGCTTCAAACGAAAATAAAGGATGTGCATATTCGTAATGAACGAGAAGCAGCTATAGCGGAGAAATACGATAAAATTGCAGAGAGACTGGAGGAATACGCAGACGAAAATGATGAAAAAGGTATGTTCCCTTATGCTTCTTTTGCTATTTTAAGAGAGGCAGGCTTCTTTTCGTTGACCGTTCCGCAGAAATACGGTGGATATGAGGCTTCATTATATGAAATGGCGATTGCTTTAGAGCGGTTAGCTAAAGGTGATGGTGCGGTTGCCCTTGCGGCAGGTTGGCAATCTTGTTTATTCCTGAATTATCGGGAAGGGAATCGTTGGAAAGAAGAGGTGTTTGCGAAGGTCTGCCAAGATGTGGTACAAAACGGAGACATTCTAAATATATTTGCCACTGAGAAGAAAGGTGGAAATATTTTTAGAGGAAGCCAGCCAGAGACGATTGCGAGAAGAACGGCAGGTGGATACCTCATTTCAGGGGAAAAAACGTTTGCAACATTGGCACCAATTGCTGATCCTTTGATTGTGATGGCTTGGGTCGAGGATGAAGGTGTACTTGGGGAATTCCTCATTCGCAAATCAGATAAAGTAGTAGTGAAAGAAACCTGGAATACAATTGGCATGCGTTCGACAGGCAGTGATACGATTGTATTAAATGAAGTATTCGTATCAGAGGAGTCACTGCTAGCAAAAGCAACTGGCAAGGACGGAGGCTTAAAAAACCGCTCCACCTTTCTGTTTATCGCCTCAGTCTTTCTTGGTGTTGCCCATGCAGCCAGAGATTTTATTATCGACTTTGCCAAACATCAACAAGCAGGCAGTTTAAATAAACCCATAGCCGAAGTCCCCCACATTCAGCAAAAAATCGGTGAAATCGAAATTAACTTAACCACATCCCGTACATTACTATATTCACTAGCAGACAAATGGGATCGTTTTCCCCAACAAAGAGATCACTTACTAAATGACTTTCAAGCAGCGAAATATACCATCTGTCATCAAGCTATACGAATTGTGGAAATCGCCATGAGAATTGCAGGTGGAAGAGGATTGTCGAAAGACTTTAAATTAGAACGACTTTTCCGAGATGTGCAATGTGGCCTGTCCATGCATCCGGCTGATGATATGATTGTGCAGGGGTTGGCGAGATCTGTATTATATTCTGAGTAACGGATTCTTCAAAAAGAAAATAAGGCACCAAGTGGGAGGGGAAAATGCGAGACAAGTAAAAAAACGCGACCAGCCCTTAATGTTAAAGGGATAGTCGCTTTTTGCATCTCATTGACAATAAGGGTGCCACGGCATATATGCACACCAAGGTGGTTTTCCACCAGGTGTTCCGCCACCTGGATTAGGCATCCCGCCACCGCCGCCAGGTGCACCTCCTCCCGGTTGTCCGGTTGGTCCACCAGGTGTTCCGCCACCGCCGCCTGCACCACCAGTTACTTCAGGTGGTGGGGTAAATCCGAGTGGTGTTAATCCAGTTAGTTCTGCGCGATTAATCCTCATAAATTCTGGCACATGACTACCAGGGCGATAAACATTGAGCGTCACCACTCCTGTAGCTGCATCAAAACCTAATAATTGAGCAACAACCCATCCAAGCCCGGTGATGTGCACTCGAATATATTGATTTTGAAATTGATTAAGATTCTGAGTGGCTTCACCTGGTGACCAAAGAGTGGGTTGTGTTCTATACACATGATAATAATTATATGGATACATACCTAATCTCCCCAATCCATTTTTCTTCAGCATAGTGTATGCCTAGATAGCTAGTATGGTGAGGGGGATTTTGTAAGGTTGAATTATCAGAAAACATTGACAAATGAAACAAGTCAGCTTAAACTTATGATTTATAAAGTTATAATATTATAATCTGAGGAGTATACATATATGGAAATTAATAAAGATTCACATCTCCCATTATATCGCCAAGTGGAGCAGGTGTTGGAGTATAAAATAAGTTCAGGTCAGTGGGATGAGGGTTTTCAATTGCCCACTGAACAGGAGTTGGCTACATTATTTAATATTAGTACGATAACAGTAAAGAGGGCAATTATTGAGCTGGTCAATAAAGGCTTTTTGATGAGACAACGAGGGAAAGGGACATTTGTTTTAGGGAAAAGAAAAGAACAAGATATTAATCAATTAATCTCGTTAACAACTGACCAATCGGAGTCGCATCCCCATGAGTTGTTACACTTTGCTATAGAGATAGCTTCTAGTGAAATTGTTGAGAAGATGAAGTTGAATCATGGTGATCAGGTGGTAAGAATTGAACGTTTAAAGCTTGTTGATGGTGAACCGATATCGTTGGAATATACATATTTACCATATGTTCATTGTCTTGGAATAACAAGTGAAGATATTAATAATGATTTAATTTACAACATGTTACGCCATAAGTTTCATATCAATTTAGGAAAAGCTAAGCTTTTTATAAAGCCTTATATAGCTACAGGTAAACAAGCAGAGGTATTAGGTATTTCTGAGAATACAGCAGTATTTGAGTGGGAACGATTTACATACTCTAAGGAAAAGGAAATCGTGGAATACTCAATGTTTTATGTGAGACCGGACAAAGAAACTTATTTTACAGAAGTTGATTTTAATTAATGGAGAGAGACGTTTGCTTGTTTTTTCTCCTTTACCCTATAAAAGTTATAATATCATATTATTATATTTTTATTATTAAATTACTGAATATTTAAAATTAAAAATCTATTATAGGTAATTAGGCAATCTAATTATAAATGAAGTCAATCTAATGATGGGGGTATGGAAGTGATGAAGAAATGGATGGTTATCGTAATCGTTGGACTGTTACTTTTGGTTGCAGGATGTGGTGAATCGACTGAGTCAAGTGGTGAGGAGAAACAACAAACACTTGTATTAGCTGCATATGGTGGTAGCTATGAACAAAAGATGAAGGAAGTGTTGATTCCAAAATTTGAAAAAGAAAATAATGTAAAAGTGACTTACATTACAGGTAGCTCTGTTGATACGCTATCCAAAATTCAGGCACAAAAGGATAATCCACAAATTGATGTCGTTTTTCTTGATGATGGACCACAGGCACAAGCAAAATCATTTGGGTTATTAGCTCCTTTAGATGAAGAAATCGTTACGAATTTAGCTCATTTATATGATATTGCTAAGGACAAAGATAATATTGGGGTTGGGTTTGGATTTATTACTACAGGTCTTGCATATAACAAAAAGTATTTTGATGAAAATGGCTGGGAACCCCCAACTTCATGGAATGATTTAGCTGATCCTAAGTATAAAGGCAAGTTAGTATTGCCTTCAATTGCGAATACTTATGGCGTTCACACATTATTAATGGCTTCACTTGCCAATGGCGGAAGTATAGAAGACATGGAGCCAGGTTTTGAGAAGATGAAAGAAATCGCGCAAAACACTATTACTTTTGACAAAACTGCCGATGTTTCTAATTACTTCTTACAAGGGCAAGCGGTTGCAAGTGCCTGGGGGAGTAGTCGTGTCCTAACATTACAAGATTCGGGTTTTCCGATTGAATATATTACCCCGGAAGAAGGGGCGCCAGCCTTAATGGCAACTGTTAGTGTTGTGAAAGATGCCCCAAATCAAGAGTTAGCACAGAAATTTGTTAATTTCGTTTTAGATGAGGAAGCGCAGCAATTATTTGCAGCTGAGTTATTCGATGGCCCAGCTAATAAAGAAGTTGAGTTAGATGAAGAGGTAGCAAGTAAAGTCGTGTACGGCGAAGAAGAGATTGCTAAGCTAATTAAAGTTGATTGGGAAGTAGTGAATAGTAAGCGTGCTGAATGGACAGAGCGTGCGAATAAAGAAATTGAAGTATCACATTAAGGAGGTGAATCAATTATGGGTTACTTGAGGATAAACAATTTAGTGAAAACATTCAATCGTACAGAAGTAGTGAAGGATCTAACCTTAGAAATTAGTAAGGGGGAGTTAATTTCTTTTCTTGGTCCATCTGGATGTGGGAAAACAACGACATTAAATATGATTGCTGGCTTTCTGGATGTCGATGGAGGACGAATAGAGGTAGATGGACAAGCCGTTCATCTGCTTCCTGCTAACAAAAGAGAAATGGGGATGGTATTTCAAAATTATGCGTTATTCCCACATATGACTGTGTTTGACAATATTGCATACGGGCTCAAATTGAGAAAAGTATCAAAGGTAGAAGCAAAAAAAAGAGTGTTAGAAGCATTAGACATGGTTCGGTTAGCTGGCTATGAGAAAAGGTATCCAAAGGAATTATCAGGTGGGCAACAGCAACGGGTATCATTAGCTCGCGCATTAGTAATCAAACCAAAAGTTTTGTTGCTTGATGAACCTTTAAGTAATCTGGATGCGAAGCTACGACAAGAAATGCGTGAAGAGATAGTGGATATTCAAAAGCAAGTAGGTATCACGACTATTTTTGTTACACATGACCAAGAAGAGGCCTTAGCCATATCTGACCGGATTGCCGTGATGTATGAAGGGCGAATTGAACAAGTCGATGATCCAATAACCATCTATAATCAACCTAAAACGGACTTTGTCTCTCAATTTATTGGAGAAGTCAATAAAATACAAGGCGTAGTAGTAGGCGGGGAGAATGGGAATGAAAGTAGAGTTAATTTCTACGGAGATGAACAGTTACTTCCTTTCCAACTCCGAACGAATGAGAAACTTGATTTTTTTGTTCGACCAGAAAAAATTGTCATTACTCAAAAACATGAGGGAGAGGGATTTCAATCGATCGTAATGAAGAAAATGTTCTTAGGTGCTAAAACAAGGTATTTCCTTAAAGTAGAAGATAAAGATTTAATTGCAGACATTCCGAATACAGCTTTAAATCCACACTCAATTATAGAAGGCAGTAAAGTGCAAACCTTCTGGCAAGCAGAGGATATCCTGCCTTCTAGGAATGTGAGGTAAGGAAATGGAGTTAAATACACGCGTAGATAATGAAATCGTCCTTATGCAAAAGAAAAAGAACCTTAAAAAACGGAGAGATACATGGTTGCTGCTCATTCCTACACTAGCTATCTTTCTTTTCTTTTTCTTGCTCCCCTTGTTCTTTTTATTTGTTACTAGCTTTAAAACGTTTGATGCTGGTACTGGGATTGGCAATCAGTGGACGCTAGCGAATTATATTCAATTTTTGTCTGATCCTTTTTATATAAGTGTGCTTTGGCGAACAATAAAAATTGGTTTGATTACGACAATCATTACAATTATTATTTCTTATCCTGTTGCCTACCAAATAACGAAGGCCAAGCCTCGGATGAAAAATTATTTAACATTGCTGGTTCTGTCTCCTTTGTTAATTAGTATGGTTATTCGTTGTTATGGTTGGGTCATCTTACTATCGAATAATGGGGTGATTAATCAAACCCTAATGACAACGGGATTGATTAATGAACCGGCTCCCTTACTTTATAGTGAATTTAGTGTAATTGTCGGAATGGTACATGTGCTGTTTCCTTATATGGTGTTAAGTATTATGGGGGCTTTAGAGAGAATTGATCCTTCTATTATTCGCGCTTCAAAAAACTTAGGGGCAAGTAACTTAAGAACGTTTGTGTCGATTGTATTGCCATTAACTTTACCCGGCATTTTCGCAGGCTCGGTAATGGTCTTTAGTTTAAGCGTTAGTTCCTTCGTTACTCCATCTATTCTAGGGGGACCACAAGTGAAAGTGATGTCCTATATTACTTATGAACAGGTGGCTGTTATGATGAACTGGCCTTATGGTGGGGCGATTGGCTTCTTATTGATCTTAGTTGCTACCATCACCATCCTTATATACAGTAAAGTCCTTAGCAAATCGGAAAAAGGGGTGGCGATCCAATGAAGAAAAAGTTACCGAGCATATTACTAAGTCTTTCTTGTTTAATAGTGTATTTATTCTTATTGGCACCCATTGTCGTCGTTTTATTATCATCTTTAACCACGACAGAATATATCGTTTTTCCATCTGAAGGCGTTACTTTGAGATGGTATATAGAGCTAATCGAACATCCGGAATTTATCGATTCCTTCATCTTAAGTATCAGTGTAGCTTTTGGCACAGCAATCATTGCAACAATCATTGGTACCATGTCTGCTTTAGCAGTTGTTCGAAGGGAGTTTAAGGGGAAAAATGCGATTGTACAGTTAATTGGTTCACCCTTACTTATACCTTCAGTTGTCTTTGGTGTGGCGCTATTACAATTTTACTCATGGATTGGACTAGCAACAAGCCCACTGTCATTAATCCTTGGACATATTATATTAACTGTTCCATTTGTAATGAGATTAGTTGTTGCTAGTTTAGTTGGGTTTGACCGAGTGATTGAACAGGCCGCAATGAATCTAGGCGCCAGTTCTATTCGAGTGTTTTTTGAAATCACTTTACCGGTGATTAAGTCCGGGGTTATTGCAGGAGCCATCTTTGCATTCATTACATCGTTTGACGACTTAACCGTAGCCCTCTTTATCGTAAGTACGGATGTAGTGACATTACCGGTACGAATCTATACGTATATGCAATATCAATATGATCCCATTATCGCCTCGGTGTCTAGCATCATGATCATTATGACGGTCGTTCTAATGATTATAATTGAGCGGGTGATGGGAGTAGGGAAAATATTCTCTTCTAAAAATTAGAGAGGTGAAAGTCGTGCATATAAAAGAGCATCCAATATTAGGTGAGCAATTGAACAAACCCATTACTATTTATTTGAATGAGCAACCCCTTGAAGCCTATGAAAACCAATCGATTGCTGGTGCATTAATGGCCAATGATGTGAAGAAGCTAGGGCAAAGTAGGAAGCTCGTTCAAGCAAGGGGAATGTTTTGTTCAAAGGGTAGATGTTGTAGTTGTTATATGACTGTGGACGGAGAAGATCACGTGAAAACCTGTATGAGGAAAGTAAGAGATGGGATGAAAATAAGTGAAGGGCTAGAAGACCCCGAATTAAGGAGAGATATTGATGAAGGCTGACGTATTAATTATTGGAGCTGGTCCCGCCGGTTTAACTGCAGCCTATGAAGTAGCCAAGACAGGTCTATGTGTTCTAATCATCGATGAACATCAACAAGCAGGCGGGCAATTATGGCAACAAAGCCAAATGTTAGCTTTACCCGATATATTCCCAAACATGAGAGGTTTTGAGCTTGCTCAATTTTTAGTGGAACGGTTAGAAGAACTGGCAGTGGAGTGGTTGTTAGGTCATCGTGTCATTGGTGTATATGAAGATGGACAGATTGGTGTGACAAATGATAAAGATGTTTTCCCGGTATTTGCTGAAAAAATCATCATCGCAACAGGGGCAGCTGAAAATGCGATACCTTTTCCTAAATGGACCTTACCAGGTGTGATGACGATAGGAGCAGCACAAAGTGTAGTGAATCGGGATCGAGTAAAACCAGGATCTTCAGCAGTGATTTATGGTGATAACTCCTTTGCCAGCGATGTTTGTGAACTTCTGCTTAGTGTAGAAGTAAATATCGTCGCTATAGTAAAACAAAACAAACAGTTAGGAAACCCCACTTTCGTGGATATGAATATACCGTTGTATGAAAATAGCTCAATTATGGAGGCTAGAGGCAATGGGAAGCTAGAAGAAATTGACATACAAACTCCTCATGGGATGATCACCTTAAAGCCTGACATCGTTCTAATAGATGGGGGACAATCTCCTATATTAGATATCGTGTATCAATTGGACTGTGCCCTTAGATATCAAGCAGAACTCGGGGGTTGGCTTCCTGTTTACAATCATCAACTTCAAACAAGTAAGGATCATGTATATGTCACAGGAAATGCAGCTGGAGTCAGTAATCATTCCGCACTTATTCTAACGGGAATGTTAGCGGCTGCTAGCGTGTGTGAAGCGCTTCAATCATTACCGCCAGAAAAAACTGAAGTAGTAAGGAATTCGCTATATAGTAAGTTAGAGAATGAAGAAGAGAGCGATATATTTTCAGCAAGAAAAGAGCATATTAAACAATTTTCCACACCACAATTAAAAGATCAATTTATTTCTTAGATTATTAAAATTGAAGATAAGAAGGGGATTGAATGGATAAGTCAGTAATTGTCTGCAGATGTGAAGAAATAAGCTATGAAGAAATAGAAGAAGTAATCAATCAGGGCGGAAGAACATTCGATGATATTAAAAGAATATCTCGTTGCGGAATGGGTGCATGTCAGTCAAAAATATGCAGTAAATTAGTAGCTGAAGTGATACACAAGCAAACAGGGTTGTCCATGGAACAAATTTATCCACCTCGTTTTCGGATGCCAATTTCGCCTGTCAGTTTGGAGGCATTAGCGACAGATAGCCAACAGTTTTCTACAGTCAAGTCTGTACTTGATGAAATAGAGCTGACAGATGGGAAGGTGAAGTGATGAACACTCAATTCGATACAATTGTGATAGGTGGAGGAGTCGTGGGTAGCGGGATTGCCTATCATCTTTCAGAAAGAAGCCAAGAAAGTATATTAGTCATTGATCGAAAATACCCTTTAGCAGGTACTTCTGGCTCTACTCAGGCATGGGTATGGGTGCATAATAAAACACCTTCATGGTATGCAGAATTGAATTATTATAGTGCTGAGTTATATCCTTATCTATCGAAAAAAATTGGTGATGTCGAATATAAACGAACAGGCGGACTATCACCATTTTTTCATGAAAAGGATAGAGTGAAGGCAATGAAACTAGCAGAAGCATATAAAGAAATTGGCATAGATATTAAAGTATTATCAAAAGAAGAGGTATTGGAAAAAGAGCCATTCATGAATCCGGATGTCGAAGGAGCCACCTATAGCTCCATAGATGGAAATGTAAATCCTTTTCGACTCATAGATATGTATATGAGAGCAGCTAAAAGAAAAGGAGTGCAATACTCAACGTATAACCCTGTTCATGACCTTCAGAAAATCAATGGTGGGTTTATCGTAGCAACAACGAAGGACACTTATCGATGTAAAAGGCTTATTCTAGCTGGGGGAACATGGTCCAGAGAATTGGGGAAAATGATTGATGTTCATATTCCAATGAATCAAGTAAGGGGACAAATTTTAGTTTCCGAACCGCTTAAACCTTTTCTGAATCATACAGTGAGCGGTCTTAGACAAGCAAATAATGGTGAGGTTTTGATGGGGTATTCCATGGAAAATAAAGGATTTGATCGCTCCACCACACTTAATGTAATGCAAGAAACAGCCAATATGGCCATCCGTTATGTGCCAGCCATTAAAAAAGCAAAAATTGTTCGTGCTTTCTCTGGCATACGTGCCATGCCGGAAGATGGATTTCCTATCATTGGTGCCGTTCCTAATATAGAGAACCTATATGTAGCAGCTACCCACAGTGGTGTAACCCTATCACCGCTTATAGGCACATTAATTACGGAGTTAATAATTGATAAGGAAACTTCAATTCCGATTGAGAGGTATGGGATTAGTCGGTTTGACTGAAGAGAAGAAACGGAACAACAACGGTTACTTTTGTCGCAATCAAAGTTGTGATTACCATATTTTTCCTGATTCCCTAAGGCGTTTTTTCTTTTTGCACATGATGTGTGAAATATATTTAATTTCTTGCTTCTTATCTTACGGAAAATAATTGTTTCTAGTCGAATGCTTATCTTATTTCCCGGAAAATGATTGGAAATGGAGAATTTTGTTGAAGAGAGGAGGGAAACTCTCAAAGTAGCTTTGAAGGAGTTTATGAGTACGCGACTAAATAGGGGGGTGTGATTGAGGTAGTCGCGCATATCGCAATATTCCTCTTAAAATATAATGAAACAATTCTTAATCATTGGATTTTCTTACGTAATATTTCCCCGGGGAAGGCTGTGAGAAAAGTAACCACGTTTCTCTAGCTAATCCATAGCCACTATCAGGTTCTAATTGTAGGGAGTCAGCGTTCGCGAAGCTGAGACCTGGGAACAATTAACGGTTATTTTTAAATATTGTTTATTTCCTTAATCAAATGTGGTGAGATAGTAAATCAATCTTGCCACATGGTATTTCAAAATGTCCCTTTTCTCTCTTGATCGTTATAATATTAGCAATCTTCTGTACCCCATTTTTATTCTTTCCCGGAAGGAGTCAAAATTTCCCTACTTCTCCAATCATATTATGGTGAATTTTCGGCTGAATGATCGCGTACTCCCCTTTAGACGACCAGTATGTCTCACAGCTTTCATCAAGATGAAAAAACAGTTCATTCCTTATAATTTCCTTCAATACAATAAAGTATCAGTTTTTATACACCGGGATAAAATGAATGACCACTCGTTGAGGCGTAAATAATAAAAGGATGAGTTTAACCAAGATTTGCTCCCTTTTCGTTTGCTTTTTCCTCTTTTTCGTTCATTATGAAGGTACCACTTCTAGAAATCCGTCATAATAAATAGGTTCAGAAGGAGAAGAGTGTATATGTCATTAATTTTTGAAGGTTTTGGGAAGGTGGCTGGCAATACAGTTGTCTTGCCTTCTATACAATTGACCATTGAAAAAAAAGATGTGGTTGCGATTCAAGCAGACATGGAGTATATGCATGCATTTTTATCCTTAATGGAGGAAGATAGAAGTTATATGACAAATGAAATCCGTCTCACAGACAGTGTTCTCCGTGGGGCAGAGGATTTATTCTTTTACCGGACGAATATGGGCGAATATAAACGTTTAACCCCCGAGCAAACGATTCGTTTTTGGTGTGACTTGTATGGTGTAAGAGTAGATATAGAGAGGATTTTAGCGCTTGCTGAATTAAATGAAGTCCGTAATAAGAAAAACAAAGGACTAACATTCTCAGAGAAAAAACGATTACAATTTGCACGCAGTTTGATTCAACCTACGACCATTTATATTTTTCAAGAACCTACTTATCACATTGATCTCCAATCGAAGCAGGTATTGAATCGTATTCTTAATGAATTGTTGAAAAAGGATAGTTTCATTATTATTCTTACATCCTCTTTAGAAGAGAGCATTCGTATAGGGACAAAAGTATTCCGATTGACAGATAGAGGACTACAGCGGCTTGAATATAAAGAGGAAGCTGAAGAAGAAGTTGAGGAAAAGGAAGCTAGTGGCACAGAGGACGAAACGATTTACCAACAAAGATTCGAGAAAATATCAGCTAAATCAGACGATAAATTTATTCTATTTGATCCATTAGAGATTGATTTTGTGGAAACGCGAGATAGACAAACCATTCTCCATGTGAATAATGAAGAGTTTATATCAACTGTTTCAATGAAGGACATTGAAACGAGATTACATATTTACGGTTTTTTTCGCTGTCATCGCTCCTACTTAGTTAATTTGCAGCGTGTTAGGGAAGTTGTGGTATGGAGTAAGAATAGTTATAGCCTCACATTGGAAAATGAAAAGACGGTTCCTTTATCCAAATCACGATATGGGGAGTTAAAAGAACTGTTGAACTGGTAAAAGGGGTGATTCGCATGAATGTACAGCAAATTAAGGTTTTAATGATAAGGGAACTAAAAGATTTGCGCTTTAATGGGCAAGTATTATTACTCTTTTTCACTGCCTTCGCAATGATTTTTTTTATTTATGTATTAAATAATTTGACCATCACCTTTTCAAATGAACAGATTACCTTTTTCAAAGGCATGACTTCATTACTTAGTTTTATTAGTATATTGGTGACAATGTATACACAAGGGAACTTAATGGTTGAAGAAAAAGAGCAGGGGACAGGCATATTATATCGTTTGATGAAGATAAGGCGAATAAATATTTTCTTAGCTAAATCCATCGTTACCTATAGTATGTCTTATCTTTTGTTCACTATTGGTATGATTATTTATGGCTATAGTTTAGCGCAAATACTGATGGCCAGTATATTTACCATCCCAATTTTCAGTATGTGGCTTTTAATAGGGACTGCTATCGCTGAATATGCAAAAAATACAATCGATGTAAGTTTATATGGATGGCCAATTATGATTGTTTATTTCTTAATAGAAGGATTTGTTTATTCTTCGCTCCTGAATAAGTTAACGATTCTTTTTCCCAATTATCATATCGAACGTGGTCTTACTCTGATTGAAAATGATGACTTTACCTCTGGATTGAAGTTTATGATTGTGCCATTCATTTGGGGTGGCATTGCTTTGCTATTCCTCATAAAGAAAAGGGAAAAAAAGGTCTCCATTGAGGCATAAATCGTCTCCACTCGGAATGAATTTCCCTCCTTTCGTGCAGAAGTTGCTGATATAGAAGGGATTATCCTTCATACTAAAAGTAGGCAAACATGAGAGGGGAGAAATGATGCAAGACATACAAGAATTCTATTTGAATTTAATGCCGGCACTAGAAGATAATTTATTTCTACAGTTACTAAGTATTTTTGTTTTATCGCTCATCCCATTTTTTGAATCATACGGTGCCATTCCATTTGGGTTTCTTTTAGGATTTCCTGGAATCCCTGTTATTTTAGTAGCGATACTAGGGAACTGGGTTTCAGTCATGGCTTTTATCTGGGTGATCAATGCGCTGAGGTCAAAATTGATGAAAGGAAAGAAAAAGGAGAAAGAACCAAGTAAACGCATGATGAAAGCAAAGAAATATTTTGAAAAATATGGTGTACCTGGCGTTTCTTTAGCAGGTCTTCTATGGGGATTTCATATTTCGGCAGCAATCGGCTTAGCAGGAGGAGCAAAGAAAAGCTATGTCAGTTTATGGGCAACCATTGCTATCATAGCACAGGCACTTGTTATTGGAATTTTAATCATGTCTGGTATAAATTTGTTCTCCTAAAATGAAATACTTCCACTTACTATTACAAATACTTTTATCAGTATGCTTTGTATTATGGTCAATCATCTTACTAAATACGATGATAATGAATTTTTGTAAGGAGTGTTGATGTGTTTAAAAAAAGAGAGACCCGTTTTGTAGAAATATTGAAAGAAAGTTACTCATCAGGGCTGCTTTCTATCCTCGTTGATCGTGAAACCGGGGTCCATTATGTTCATACATGGGCAAGTACAGGCGGAAGTGGACTTACACCGTTGTTAGATGAAAACGGGAAGGTTGTTGTAAAGAAACCAGAGTAATCTCTTATGCGAAAAAGAGTTAGAAACAGTCGTTTCTAACTCTTTCATTTAAATATTTATTTCCATTTCTAATAGGGCACTACTGATGCTTTTTCCGTGAGCATCCCATGCGATGGAAGTCGTCACACCACCGAGAAGAGCATTTGTGCAAACGAAATTAAAAGCATGTAAGTTGGGGAGGTCATATCTGATTACTTCGCCCTTGATGATTGCTTGTAAATGGTCTTTCACTTTCTCACTTGTCACCTGTTCGGCGATAGAAGCGTAATCTTTTTCGTTATAGGGGATGAGGGAGAAGTTCAGTGTATCCCCTTTATCCCCTGTTCGACTATGTGCAATGTGCAATAATTTAACTGTTGCCATCTTATCACTCCATTATTTCAGTATGAATTGTAATTGCTGAGCGATCAATAAAGGTAGAAACGATTCCTATCACTTCTTCTGTTTTTTTTCGTGCCCCGCCCCCTCCAGCAGGTCCGTTTGTATAGAGTGCTTCAACTTCATGTCCAATCATTTTGGCTGTCTGCTCTTCTTTACATAAAGCGGCAGCTCTCACAGTGACTTCGTAAGGTGTTGTGTGAGTATAAGTTGTATGATGAAGAGCCGTTAAGCCGATTAGGTCTGTTCGTAATTGAGGTACATTGGCACGTAATCTCTCGTTTATCACCCATTCTGCCAGTTTGGCGCGATTGACGGCAGTTGATCCGGCATAAGAAATCATACCTTCTCCAAGGTAACCTGCATGGTAACCGATAGATACTTTCAGTGTATCTGGTTTTCTTTTACCTGTAGCTCCCCAAACAAGCACTTCGTTTGGTTTTATTTCTTCCATTTGTGTTGTACTAAAATTCGCAATACAATCAGGGGTATAGTACTGACTTGGGTCATGCACCTCATAAAGTAATTGCTCTTTTACTGTTTGAGTATTGACGACACCACCACTATTAGGGAGTTTTGTAATTATCGCCTTGCCATCTTCAGCTACGATGGCGAAGGGGAATCCAAGATCTGCTAGGTTATTTACTTCTTTCAGGCCAGGGTCAGCAAAATATCCACCTGTCACTTGCCCTGCACATTCAAGTAAATGTCCAATTAAAGTCCCTTGCCCCATCAAGTCAAAGTCATTTTGATTCCATTGAAAGTGATGGACGAGTGGCGCTAAAAAAAGCGAAGGGTCAGCCACTCTACCTGTAATAATCACATCTACATCTGCTTCTAAAGCAGGTAAGATCGCTTCAATGCCAAGGTAGGCATTAGCCGAAACAATGGGTTCAAATGTCATTAAATTTTCTCCATTTTCTGTTTCGAATTGATGAAAGTTTAAATCGTTTAAGACATCGTCGCCTGAAACCGCTGCAACTTTACATGTAAGGTTTAAATCTCGAGCCATTTGTAAAATAGTTTTTGCTGCGGCAATTGGATTAGCCGCCCCCATATTTGTGATAAGTTTGACTCTATTTTTTAAAAGAGAAGGGAGTAGTGGGCGAACTCTGTCTTCGAGATATTCGTTATACCCTTTGTTGGCATCCTTCTGTTTCTGTTTTTGAGATAGCGCAATGGTTCGCTCTGCTAATCCTTCTAATACTAGGTAGTCAAGTTGTGCATTTTCTATTAAAGAGATGGCAGGATCAATACGGTCACCCGCAAATCCTGCTCCTGATCCAATTCGAAGCAAGTTGAACACTCCTTTTTATATATAATTAGATGGCAATTGCACCGGTAATAAGAGCAACAATTGTCATTACAATGGTTGTGCCAAAAGCCCAGATGAAAATAAATCGTTGATGATCAGCTAACTCTACTCTGGCTAATCCTAGTAGCAAAAAGGTAGCGGCAGTTAATGGACTGAGAGGGAATCCAGTTGTCATCTGCCCTAATATAGCTGCACGACCAATATTTTCAGCGGCTACCCCGTAGTTGGCGGCTGTTTCACTCAGAACTGGCAAAACACCGAAATAATAAGCATCTGGTGTAAAGACGAGGCTGAGAGGCATGCTTGTAACCGCAACTATTAGGCCCATAAAGGAACCCGTGCTCTCAGGAATAATAGATACAAGTGTATTGGCCATTGCTTCAATCATGCCTGTGCCTGAAAGAACACCAGTGAAGATACCTGCTGCAAAAATAATTGAAACTACTGTAACCATCCCTGTAGCCTGTTCGGTAATTCGTTCTTGCTGTTCTTTTGGGTTCGGATAATTTATAACTAATGCAAGGGCGAAGGCGACCATGAAAACAACTGGGAGAGGGAGCCATACCTTTACTAATGCAACAATGGTTAAAATAGTAAGAAGTAAGTTGAGCCAAAGAAGTTTAGGTCTTCTTGCCTTTTTTTCCTCTTCACTTAATTCCTGATTAAAATCATATTGAAAGTTCTGAATACCGATGCGATTCCTTTCCTTCTTACCAAAGTAATAACTAACAAATAGCACCCAAATAAGCCCAGCGATCATAGCGGGAATCAGGGGATTGAATAATGTTGCCGTATCTATACCAAGTGCGCTTGATGCGCGTGCAGTTGGACCACCCCATGGAACGATATTCATTGTCCCAGCACTAAGGGCCACCACACCTGCGAGCACAAGTCGGCTCATTCCTAAACGTTCGTATAAAGGAAGTAAAGCAGGAATCGTGATAAGGAATGTAGAAGCACCCGAGCCATCTAAATGTGTGACCATTCCAATAATGGCTGTACCGATGACAATTTTTAACGGATCCCCTTTTACAAGCTTTAATATTCTAGAAATAATGGGATCGAAAAGGCCTGCTTTACTCATGAGACCAAAGAAAAGAATGGCAAAAGCAAGCATAATCCCTGTTGGTGCAACTGAAGTGACCCCTTCAAGAATCATCGCGCCGAGACTGTTCAAGTCAGTTGTGAAAAGCCCAAAGAAAACGGGGACTAATATTAAAGCGACAATTACAGACACTTTTTTCGATAAAATTAAATAAAGAAAAATTGCGATGGTTAAGAACCCCATGATGGATAACAAATAAAAACCTCCTTAACTGTATTAAGCGCTTACATTTCGTTATGCATGATTTATGCCAAAAAATAAGCCTTGATAGGAAAGGGATTTTTTAAAATGATAAATTGTCATTTCTAAAGAATTAGAAACATGAAGGTCTAAGAAGTCCTTCTATACAGGTGATGGCTTAGTTTCTAGAAAATTAGAAATGAGATGATGATTTCTAATTCCTTAGAAAGCAGGCTTAAATATGATATTTAGTTAATTTGTTATATAAGGAAGCAAGTGATATACCTAAGATTTTTGCCGCTTTCTTTTTTCCTTTCACTGTCGTTCCTGTTTGATTAAGTACACTTTGTATGGCTGTTCTCTCTGTGTCATTTAGTATCTTTTCTAGTGGCTGGAGCGTTATTGATTGTTGTTGAGTTGCATTAAACGCTTTCTTTATTGTGTCAGGTAGATGTTCCTGGCGAATGACTTGATGATCACACATACTAATGGCGTATTGAATCGCGTTCTTCAGTTCTCTGATATTCCCTGGCCAATGGTAGTGTTGGAGGATAAATATGGTTTCTGGATCAAAAGTAATGTCTGCTTCATTTTTTAATAAAAAGGCGATGATTTCTGTAATATCATTTCTTCTTTCCCTAAGAGGAGGTATGGTTAAATGAACCGTATTAATTCGATAAAAAAGATCTTCACGGAATCGTTCTTTTTCTACCATGCTTTGTAATTCTTTATTCGTTGCTGCAATTACTCGAACATCAACCGTTTGTTCCTCGAGACCACCAATTTTTCTAAAAGAGCCCTCTTGTAAGACCCGCAAAAGCTTGGCCTGAAGCTCAAATGACATATCACCGATTTCATCGAGAAATAGCGTGCCGTGATTGGCAAGCTCAAATAACCCAATCTTTCCGTCGCGGTTAGAGTCAGTAAAAGCTCCCTCCTCATAGCCAAAAAGCTCGCTTTCTAATAAGGAGCTTGGGATAGCAGCGCAATTAACTGGAACAAAGGGTGCTACACGTCTTTTACTTTCATTATGGATGGCCTGTGCGAAAAGCTCTTTGCCAGTACCAGATTCACCGGATAATAAAATATTCATATCTGTTTGTGCGGTTCTTTTGGCTTGTTCTATCGTCTGCTTTAATTGCACATCACTACCGATAATATTTGCAAAGGTGTATTTTGCCTGATGAATTCTACCAACGGCTCTCTCAAGCATAGTGACTCGTTTACGACTTTTTTTCAGCTCTTTATTTAACCGATAAACTTCAGGAATACTTTTACAAACAGAAACGGCACCAATGATTTTCCCTTGATCCCAAATGGGAGCCATATCAACAACATATTCCATTGTCATTTCTTTTCGGAATACACCTTCTCGTGCCAAGCCGTCTTTTAAAACAGTGGGCAGAAGTGCTCCTGGTCGTACCTCTTGTAATAGCTTTCCTACTATCTGTTCTGCACTGACACCTGTAATATGTGTATACTCCTCATTTATTAATTGCACCACACCAACGTGATCGATTACCAGAATCCCATCATGAATGGCCTCAATAATCCCTTCAAGCCAGCCAATCTTATTATTTTGTAATTGCATAATTCTCAACTCCTTAAAAAATACGGAATATTTAAATTATATGGCAATTGAAGAGTTTGTACTACCTACGAATCCAGTTGTTTAAAACACCATAGTAAATTCCCTGAGAATGAGATGAAGTGATATTTGCAGACTTAAAATAGCAACCTGTAAATGAGGGTACTATTTGAATAGTGATGGGGATGTCAGGTGAGAAAATACAAAGGTTTGTGATACTTATGGTAAGATTTCAACATACGGAAGTAAATTTTAAAAATTAGATTTAAGTGTTGGAGGATTAATTTATACATGAGTAAACTGCATTTTAAAGATATAGATGTTACAAATGAATACAACGTTAGAAATATAAAATTAAAGTCTGGACAAGAAAAGTTCATTGAAACCGTAGATGAATGTTTAAATGAAGCGAATGCCCATCGAGAGTGGCATCCAGTAGCTATATATTTGGATGAAGAAATGATCGGATTTGCTATGTACGGTTCTTTTGGTCCTAATAAAGAGACTTGGATTGATAGAATAATGATCGATGAAAACTATCAAGGCAAAGGCTATGGGAAAACTGCGATGAAGAAACTTATTGATATCGTGTCAAAAGAATATGGGGTAAACGTGATATATTTAAGTATCATTGATGAAAATAAAACGGCCTATCGCTTATACGAAAGTATTGGGTTCGAATGTATGAATGAAAGGGACCCTAATAATGGGGAACTCTTATTTAAGTACACAATTAAATGAGAGTAAATAAAATCTAAACCCTTTGCTTTAAATGTAGAACAACTTATTAAAGACACCAAAAAGCTATGAAATCCAAGCTTTTTGGTGTACTAAATATTTTGTTGTTTTAATTGATATTTTTTCTTTGTCCTCATAATAATGCCTATCTCGGTTGCTGTTTAAACCGACCATGAATATTATTCCACTTATACGTACCAGCTTCGCTAAATTCATACAGTTCCATTGATAAAGCAAAATAGCGTTGATTATATAGTTCCTTGAAGTGATCCTTCATCATAGTAAAGAGTTCGTCACATACAGATGCCTTTACCTGCTCACTTCGTCCGGAGCCGATTTTGAGTGTTGCATGAACGAAGGCATCGTCTGCCTGACCATCTGCAATATAATAGTCTTCTAGTTCAATGGCCCTTGAACGGATCCCACCTATTGGAAAAGTAGGCGATTTACTGATGAGGATTTTGTTCGCTTTCTCTAATAAGGCGGGAATATGTGCAGCGCTTTTGATGTTGCTCGTATATTCAATAATGAAATGTGGCATGAAAATCCTCCTTTCACTGATAGACAGGTTCGCTTATAATGGTGTTCTTGAGTCGGCCGATGCCTTCGATTTCAGTGATGACCGTGTCGCCCACTTTCGTATCGACTGAACCTTTTGGTGTCCCAGTGAGAATGATATCGTTTTTATTGAGTGTCATGAAACTGCTTAAATAGGCGATGAGCTTTGGAATACTAAAAATCATATCTTTCGTTGTTCCTTCTTGGACGACACTGTCATTTACATAGGTGCGTAAAGTGAGATTCATTGGATTTTTTATCTCATCTGCACTGACAAACCAGGGGCCGATGGGTGTCAATGTATCACGATTTTTCACACGTAGGTTCGGGCGATAGTAGTTTTCCAAATAATCGCGGATGGCGTAATCATTGGCCACAGTATATCCAGCGACATAGTTATAAGCATCCTTTTCTTGAATATTTTTACCAGATTGACCAATGACAACTGCTAATTCACATTCATAATGCATATAGGTAACATCGGCAGGGCGGAAAGTTTCCCCGTTATGGCCGATAAGTGTATTAGGTCCTTTTAAAAAAACGAGGGGCTCTTTCGGTGCGTTAAAAGAAAGCTCTGCCGCATGATCGGCGTAGTTGAGTCCTAATGCAAAAATCGTTTGTGGCACAATTGGAGGGAGCCAAACAACATCATCCTCTGAAACGATGGCGCCCGTATCTAATTGTAGCTTACCGTACCATTCTATTGCCTCATGGATATTCCCTTTATAGGCGACACGTGCGGTTTTCATATCGTATTCTCCTTTACTTGTTGTTTTGTGATAACAACTTGGTTTTCAAGTGAGCCGATGCCAGCAATCGTTATTCTGACAATATCCCCATTACGAGCAAGTGGCGGGCTTTCTGGTACACCGACTAGTAATGTATCGCCTTCAAATAAGGTCATAAAGGAAGTAACCTCTGCGATCAGCTCAGCGACGGGGCGGATTAAGTTTCTAGTTGTTTGCTGTTGCTTTAACTCTCCGTTGATATGGACGGTAATGTCTAAGTCGTCAGGATTCGCCACCTCTTTTTGATCAACAATCCATGGACCGATTGGGCAGAATCCATCTTGCGCTTTTTCTTTGATGGCAGGACGGTAAACACTGCTATGTGGAATACTGACATCATTAGCAATTGTGTAGCCCAAAATGTAATTTTGTACTTCATCTTTTGGTACTTTGCTTGCTTTTTTACCGATGACTACTGCAAGGGCAGCGCCTATTTGTAAGGTATCTTCTTCTTTTGGCATAGGAATGCTCGCTTGATGGTAATTGATTGTATTGACTGGTTTGATATAAAGAATGGGTGCTTTCGGTGGTTGTTGGTAAGGGCATTCATAAACAGCTGAACCAATTGCTTCTAACTCACCTTTGTAATTAAGTAATGTTCCGTAAATCGTTCCAGATACTGGAGGATGGACGACAAGCTGTTCAATTGGGGTTGTCTCTTCTCCTCGGGTTATTAGTTGTTTAGTAGAATCGACATAAACCTCTTGTAAAAAGAATTGTCCATTATATCTCATCATTGCTTTCATCAATGTGATCAACACTCCTTTAACAAAATAATGATTAAATCATAATTTATTATTTTAAATATTTCAAATAATGTAAAATAAATTGCATCCTTTTCTACAAAATATCCTAATGGGCCAAGTGGAATCACCCATTACGGTAAAATCTATCCTTTTTTATATTTGAAATCTCTGAAATTTGTCTTTTGATTACTTCAAATCTAGTGGTAAGAGAGGGAATCGAGTCAGACATACAAAAAAACATAATATACCAAACTTCACTTTAGAAGGTGTTCTCTTCTAATTGCTGTTAGAAAATATTCAATCAAACGTTTGTTTGAAAGGTCTCTATCATCCGACGGGCACTTTTGGAGAGGTAACGATTTTTCAACCAAATAATGGCCGATTCCGATTGGATGGTTGCATCTTCTAGCTCTATGACAATCGCTTTATCTGCATAATAGGATTGCAATGTAGATTTAGGTACTATTGTTGCACCAACCCCAGCAGTAACAAGAGATAAAAGCATAGAGGCATCAGGGCACTCCAAAATCACTTTCGGTTCGAAGCCGTGACGTCGGCATTCATTTGTGACGATTTCGAATTGACCTTTGCCATTGATGCGATGGAGTAAGAGTAATGGGAAGTTTTTGATATCTATCATTTTGATGGAGGTCTTGTTGTGGATATGTTGTTGCCATGATTCTGGAATGACAAGTACGTAAGGTTCTGTCGGAAAGCGAATCATCTCAATATCATCCATCTCTAGTGGAAGGCGAGTGACAGCTAGTTCGATTTCGCGATTTTTCAACAGCTCGCCAATGTAGTAAGTATCGCCTTCTCTTAACTGAAAAGTAACGAGAGGGTATTTTTCACGAAACGCCCGTAGGCGGTCTGGTAAAAAGGCGAAACATGATTTGCTCGCACCAATTGAAAGCTTTCCTTTCACTCCTTCATTTGTTTCTTTGACTTCGTTTTTAGCTTCATCTAACTCAGATAATATTTGCAAGGCACGATCATAAAGGACGCTACCTGATTTGGTCAGTTCCATCTTCCTACCAATGCGATCGAATAATTTAACGTCGAGTTCTTCTTCTAGTTGTTTTAGTTGGTGGCTAAGTGGGGGTTGTGCCATATGTAACTTCTTTGCTGCGCGTGTGATTTGTCCTTCCTGAACAATTGTACAAAAGTATTGCAGCTGCTTTATGTCCATATTGTCCCTCCTTGAAACGATACTTTTTTTATATCCAAAACAAACAAAAACAATATTTTTTATATAATCTAACACATGTTAAACTGCAAATGAAAGAGCTTACAATAAAAATATTCAAAAATTTCAGAAATAACTTTAAAGAAGGAGTGTTTGTAAATGACGAAGTTTGCTGAAGTAAAACAAAGATTAAGAGGTTCGATCGCACCGATTATTACACCATTTCATGAAGATGAATCGATAGACTTTGAATCATTTAAAAAGCTCATCCATTGGCATATTGAAAGCGGAAGTCATGGTATTTCTGTTACAGGAACAACTGGAGAACCAAGTTCATTAACAATCGATGAACGATTGAAAGTGATGGAAGTGGCGAAAGAAACAATTAACGGAAGAGTACCATTTGTACCAGGTACAGGCTCAACAAACCATCAGGAAACATTGTACTTAACGAAAAGAGCAGCGGAGATGGGTGCAGATGCTGCCCTTATCATCGTTCCTTATTATAATAAACCTTCGCAACATGCGCTATATAAGCACTTTAAACTTGTCGCTGAATCTGTACCAGATCTCCCCCTCATCGTTTATAACATCCCAGGTCGAACAGGCACAAATATGCATGTGGAAACACTTGCGAAGTTAAGTAAAGATTGTCCAAATATTATTGGTGTAAAAGAATCGAATAAGGACTTCGAACATGTGAATCGTGTACTTCTGAATTGCGGTCGTGACTTCTTACTTTATTCAGGAATTGAACTGTTATGTTATCCGATGCTGGCCATTGGTGGCGCAGGACATATTAGCGCAACAGCAAATATTGTCCCAGATAAGGTGGCAGCGATTTATGATGCATGGAAAGCTGGCGATGTAGAACGATCGCAAAACTTGCATTACGAACTCATGCAGTTGAATGATGTTTTGTTCAAAGATACGAATCCTGCACCATTAAAAGCAGCACTTGGTCAAATGGGCAAAATTAAGCCGGTACTTAGACTGCCGATGGATTTACCTACGCAGAGCTTGCAAGATGAAATTGCAGAAGTCTTAAAACATTATGTGGACCTTCCTGGCGGTGTCGTGCAGAAGTAAAGTGATTTAAACAAGGAGTGAAACAATATGACTAATCATGTGACTGAGACGAATCAATCAAAGCAAAATTTTGCAGTTGAGGATGTATCCTTATTTATCAATGGTGAATTTGTTGATAGTGTTTCAAAGAAAACATTTGCCAATCTAAGTCCCTTTACAAATGAAACAATTAATCTTGTAGCTGAAGGCGATAAGGAAGATATTAATGTTGCAGTTGAGAGTGCGAAGACAGCTTTCGAGACAATTTGGAAAACGATGAAAATCTCAGAGCGGATGGTTTATATTAACCGCATCGCTGACCTTATTGATGAAGAAGCGGAAGAGATTGCGAGATTAGAAGCGATTGATACAGGGTTACCAATCAGTCAAACGAAAAAACAAGCGGCACGTGCAGCGATGAACTTCCGATTTTACGCGAAAATGGTTGAATCGACCTTGCATGGTGAAGCTTATCAAGTGGACGATGAATTTATCAATTACACAATCTATAAACCGCTTGGGGTGGTGGGGTTAATTACTCCGTGGAATGCGCCGTTTATGTTAGAAACATGGAAGGTGGCCCCTGCTTTAGCGACAGGGAATACGGTCGTCCTTAAACCTGCGGAGCTATCTCCTTTAACGGCAAATAAACTGGCTGAAGTGATACAAAAAGCAGGTTTGCCGAAAGGGGTATTCAATATTGTCCATGGTTTCGGGGAAACGGCCGGAGATGCACTTGTTCGTCATCCTGATGTGGAAGCGATTTCATTTACGGGTGAAACAACGACTGGTTCGACCATTATTAAAAATGCTGCCGATACGTTGAAGAAAACCTCAATGGAATTAGGCGGGAAATCACCGTTGATTGTTTTTGAGGATGCCGATTTAGATCGCGCCCTTGATGCAGCTGTTTGGGGGATATTCTCCTTTAACGGTGAACGCTGTACATCGAACTCCCGCGTGTTTTTGCACAAAAATATTAAAGAAAAGTTCGTTGCAGCACTTAAAGAGCGGGTGAAGAATATCGTCGTTGGTGATCCCATGGATAAGGCCACTGAACTTGGCCCGCTGATTGAAACAGCCCATTATAATAAAGTGAAAAAATATATTGAAATCGCGGGAGAAGAAGGCTGTGACGTTTTCCAAGGGGATGTGCCAGCAGCATTCTCTGCCGGTAATTATGTTCCACCAACTTTATTATTAAACGCGACGAATGATATGAAAGTTTGCCAGGAAGAAATCTTCGGACCAGTGATGGCTGTGATTGAATTTGAAACAGAAGAAGAGGTCATCAAAGTGGCAAACGACGTGAAATATGGCTTAGCTGGCTTCGTTTGGACGAATGATATTAAGCGTGGTCATCGTGTGGCCCAAGCTGTAGAGGCAGGCATGATTTGGATAAATTCGCAAAACACACGGGATTTACGAATTCCGTTTGGTGGAACGAAGGCGAGTGGTATCGGACGAGAAGGTGGACATTATGCCATTTTCGAATTTTACACAGAACCTAAGGTCATTCATGTCGCCATCAGTGATCACCATATTCCACAATTCGGTAAGAAAAAATAAGGAGGGGAATAGATGGGGGCAAAGAATGGAAAGCAATATATCGAGCGACTAAAAAAGGCGAGCAATAATATTTATTTGCACGGCGAAAGAGTGCAAGATGTAACAACACATCCCGGTTTAAAAGGTGTCGTGAAATCAATGGCGAACCTATACGATTTGCAGTTTGAAAAACCGGGAAAAATGCTTTACACGTCACCAACAACAGGTGAACAAGTAGGAATGACTTGGTTGCAACCAAAAACGATTGAAGATGTAATAAAAAGACGAGAAGCCATTCAAGAGTGGGCCCTTACATCAGGCGGTATGATGGGGCGCTCCCCCGATTACTTGAATGCAGAAGTGATGGCCATGGGTGTATCAAATGAATTATTTGCTGAAGCAGATCCGATGTTCGCAGAAAACGCACGTAAGTATTACGAATTTGCTAGGGAAAATGATATTAGTTTGACACATACATTGATTCATCCACAAGTGAACAGGGCTAAGGCACAACATGAACAGAAGAATGCCAATGTCGCCCTCCATTTAGTGAAGAAAACAGATGAAGGGATATATGTGGATGGTATCCGTTTATTAGCAACGCAAGGCGGTATCACTGATGAAATTCTTGTATTTCCATCGACTGTGAAAAAAGCAGGTGAATTGGATGATCCGTATTCTTTAGCGTTCGCCATTCCGAATAATACCCCAGGATTGAAGTTTATTAGTAGGGAATCATTCGATTATGGGAGAAATGGTTATGACCATCCACTTAGCTCCCGTTTTGAAGAAGGAGATGCGATTGTTTCATTTGAAAATGTATTTGTTCCGTGGGAGCGTGTATTTGTGTGCGGGAATTCATCAATTTGTAACCGCACCTTCCGCGAAACAAATGCGGTCGTGCATATGTCGCACCAAGTCGTTTCAAAAAATATCATTAAAACAGAATTTTTACTTGGAGTAGCTTTGTCGATGATGGATGCCATTGGTATTGATAGTTTCCAACATGTGAAAGACAAAGGAACAGAAATCATGTTGGCACTTGAAACGATGAAATCTCATATGTACCGTGCTGAACATAATGCAAAGCTCGATAAGTGGGGGACCATGACACCTGATTACGAGGCACTCGATGCTGCACGTAACTGGTACCCAAGAGTTTATCCTCGTCTCATAGAAATTCTGCGTGTACTAGGTGCATCAGGATTAATGGGAATTCCAACACAAGCTGATTTTCAAAATGAAGAAATTGGTAATATTATTCACCGTGGATTACAAGGGAAGAATCTAGAAGGTTACGAGAGAGTTCAACTATTTAGGTTGGCTTGGGATATCACGATGAGTGCATTTGGCAGTAGGCAAATGCATTATGAATACTACTTCTTCGGCGATCCTATCCGTATGGGGATGACCTACTTTGATCATTATCAAGCGAAGGATGAGCTAAAGGCCAGAGTACAAGACTTTTTAGGCAAAGCGTCCAATTCAAAGTTTTTAAACGTTTAAGGGGGAGCGCGTGATGAGTGTAGATTTTGATATTATTCGCACGGCTAGAGCGATTATACATGTGACCGATTTAGAACGATCACGTGATTTTTATATCAAAGGGCTTGGTTTAGTAGAAACCGAATCGGATGAAAATACGATTTATTTAAGAGGCTTAGAGGAACATGTTCATCATAGTCTAGTGTTGAAGAAAGCAGACGCACCACATGTTGAAGTCACAAGCTATAAAGTAAGGTCAGATGCTGATTTAGATGCATTGGCAGCTATGTTTGAAAAGCACGGTATGAAGACAAAGTGGTTAGAAGAGGGGAGCCAGCATGCCATTGGCAGGGCTTTACGGGTACAAGATGTCTCAGGAATCCCGTTAGAATTTTTTGCGAAAATGGATACAGTTGAGCGCCTATTACAACGCTACGATTTATATCAAGGCGCAAAGGCCCAACGGATTGACCATTTCAATAATATGGTCTCTGATGTGGAAGCCGCTTATGATTTTTATACAAAAGAACTCGGTTTCTCTTGTTCAGAATACACGGCAACTGAAGAGGATAAAATCTGGGCAGCCTGGATTCATCGAAAACCATCCGTCCATGATGTCGCCTTTATGAATGGGGAAGGCCCTCGTGTACATCACGTCGCCTATTGGCTCAGTGATCCGATGAGCCTAATTCATGGTTGTGATGTGCTAGCAGCACTAGGTTATGCAGAAAATATTGAACGTGGCCCAGCAAGACACGGCTTATCCAATGCCTTTTTCCTTTATTTAAGAGACCCAGATGGCCACCGTATCGAGCTATACAATGGCGATTATTTAACGAGCGACCCCGACTTCAAACCAATCCGTTGGGAGCTCAACGACAAGCGCCGCCAAACATTCTGGGGTGCAGCGGCACCGGACTGTTGGTTTAATGAAGCATCAACCGTTCTAGATGTACACACTGGCAAACCACTTGAAACTGTGGCAGGGAAATTGAAGCAGGCTAAACCGATATTTATTGTGTAATGGGAGAGAGGGAGTGAGTCTTCATTGGAAGCACTCCCTCTATTTCTAGTAAGAAAGCTAATTTTTTTGAAAATAGAATGACTGCGAGTCGTTTCATCTAAAAAAGGAATAGTCGCGACTGATCTGGATGGGAAAGAAAAGTAGAGGAAAAGAGAGAGTCGCGACTAATCTCGTTGGGAAGGAAAAGATAAGTAGGGTAAAGGGAAGAATCGCGACTAATCTAGTTGTGAAGGAAAAGATAAGTAGGGTAAAAGAAAGAATCGCGACTAATCTGGATGAGAAAGAAAAGATAAGTAGGGAAAAAGGAAGAATCGCGACTAATCTCGTTGTGAAAGAAAAGATAAGTAGGGAAAAGAGTAGAATCGCGACTAATCTGGTTGAGAAAGAAAAGATAATTAGTGGAAAGGGTGAAATCGCGCCTAATCTGTTAGGAAAAGAAAAGATAAGTAGGGAAAAAGGAGAAATCGCGCCTAATCTGGTTGAGAAAGAAAAGATAAGTAGGGCAAAGGGAGAAATCGCGCCTAATCTCGTTGAGAAAGAAAAGATAAGCCGGGAAAAAAAGGTAGAGCCACGACTTTTCTTTCTTCGGTCATTAGTTATGGCTTTGCCCCAAATCGTCAAAAAAGTGTTTAGTCTCTTGTTTAATCAAGGAATTTCATGACCTGAGGTACGGTTAAAAATAGCTATTTATGAGTTCGTAATAGGTTGCTCGGCCATTTCCGAATCTTTTAGAGTTTTTCTGCAAAATTCTATGAATAATGGCAGTGCTTACTTGCTTCCCAATCCAATCGTATATATCTAATGTTTTAATTTTCCTTTCAGGAAATAGGATTGAATAGTCTTTAATATTGTTTAAGATGATGTCATTTACGAATCCTGAATGGGAGCATTTCTTGCATAAAAAAGTTTTTTTACTCACTCGCTCCATCCTCCCACAACACTTATTACAAAACACACCCTTCGCTAATTCTTCATAATGATATTCTGGTTTAACAAGCATGTTTAGTTTGTTTTTGTGGTTGTTTAATAATGTCTCGATGATTTTAGTGTGAAGTAATGTTGGAGAGATAGTTTGTTTTTTTAATGAGTCAAGGTATGGAGGAATTTGTCCAGGAAAAATGATACTTTCATTTGGTTTTGCACCATATAAAATAAATTTGGGATTAACGAATATGAGTTGGTATTCAAAGGGAATGGGGAGCTGGTACCTCTTAAGAAACTGGTGAATGAGTGGTTCATTCGTTTGATTTGGATGAGTGGACTTTTCATTTCTTTTTTGAAGGACTAAGCCATTGGTCACCAACCAGTGTATAATTTCCACTGAAATTTTTAATTTCGAAAATAACTATTTTATTCTGCAGAATACAAAGAGCATCCAATTGAATAATGGATTGGTTAATCTCTAAATTGAGATCATAAAGAATGGGAATGTCATCTGGCAGTTCGCTTAAGAGGGTTGTCCAACGTATTTCACCATCTGCTCCTTTTTCATTGCTTGTAGGTGTTGAAGGTGGTCTGACGATAATTCCTTTCGAGCATGGAGTGCAAGAAGAAAACGGAATTGTTGGGGAGGGTATAGAGGTTTCATAATGGGCAATCAAAATCATCCTTTCCTACTTTTTCTTATATTATAAAGGAGAAAGTTCGCCATGTTAACTATTACATTAGAGCATGTGAAAGATTCTTAAGTGTGTTACATAATTAAAGTTTTGTAACCAAATAGAGTTTGGACAAACTTTTGAGAAAATAAAGCGTATATCCCTTTTCTCTCGTTCATACCATGTACTACAGCCTAGTGCTGACGAGCATGTTAGGGGGGGTAGTGAATGAATCGATTAGCACACCGTTTTTCAAAAATGGTTGAGAGATTTTTACCGGATGCCTTTGTCATTGCTGTTATTCTGATGTTACTCATGATGGGTCTTGCTTTAATCATGAATCCAAGTGAGCCATTGGTGATTGTGGAGTCTTTCGGTGATGGTTTTTGGACTTATTTAACCTTTACTATGCAAATGGTTTTATTATTAATGACGGGAATGGCATTAGCTAAAGTCCCTTTTATCCAACGTTTTCTCAGCCGTGTAGCATCATTAGCCAAAAGTGCAAATCAAGCTTATATTCTCACCTTTCTCGTATCCTCATTTGCCTATTATATTAACTGGGGATTGGCGGTCATTGTCGGTGCAATCATCGCCCGAGAGGTTGGTAAAAGAAATCAGCAGGCGCATTTTCCATTACTGGTAGCAGCTGCATATGCACCCACGGTATTGTACACAGCTGGTTTATCGAGTTCAATTGGATTATCAGTGGCAACAGAAGGTCATTTTCTTCAAAGTGTTATTGGTGTCATTCCAACTTCCGAGACAATATTTCATCCAGGTACAATGACGATTCTTATTGCCTTAGTGATAACGATGCCACTATTCATCATATTAATGGCACCAAAAAAAGACATTATTCCTTTTGTAGAAAAAGAAAAAAAGGTAACTTCTCGACAAAAGGAACAGAAAATAGATAGTCCGGCTATGAAGTTAGAGCGATCGAAGGTTTGGGGGACGGTAACAGGTTTGATTGGACTCATTTATTTACTAGTTTCATTTTGGAATGGTAGAGATTTAGATTTAAATATTATTAATCTTGCGTTTCTATCTTTAGGTTTATTATTTCATCAGTCGCTTACTCAATATGCAGAAGCGTTTAAGGATGCGGCCTCATCGATATCACCGATTATTTTGCAATTTCCGTTCTATGCTGGCATTATTGCGGTACTCGGTAGCTCAGGGATAGCCGAGTCTATTATCAATTGGATAACCAATGTGGCCACATCAGATACTTTTGGTGTTTTTACTTATTGGACTGCAGGCGCGGTGAACCTACTCGCCCCGTCTGGTGGGGGACAATGGGCATTACAAGGTCCATTACAAGTAGCGGCAGGAGCACAACTAGGAGTAAATCATGCCATCACTGCAATGGCTGTCGGTTGGGGAGATGGTTGGACGAATCTCATTCAACCCTTTTGGGCTCTACCTATATTAAGTGTTGTTGGTCTGCATATTCGCCATATAATGGGTTATTGTATTTTGTTGAGTGTTTGGGTCGGCATGATTACTACTATTCTTATCTATTTTGTCTACTAGAGAATCCCCTATAAGAAAAGCCGACCGAAAATGAATGGCCGGCTTTTCTTTTATATTCCCACTGTTACCTTCGGCTGAGCAACCCAATGCCCAGGCGTTACTTCCACAAGTTCAGCATTATCGAGTTGATATTCCTCACGTCGCTCTTCTTGTGCGGACAAAGTTTCGCGTTTCTTCTGCCGTTCAATCGCTGGGTCAGGGATTGGGATGGCAGCGAGTAGCGATTTTGTATATGGGTGCTGCGGGTTAGCATAGAGTTCTTCACTTTCTGCGAGTTCGACGATTTTTCCCCCGAACATGACGGCTACACGGTCACTAATATGTTTAACCATGGAGAGGTCGTGGGCAATAAATAGGTAAGTCAATCCAAGCTTTTGCTGTAAGTCTTCAAGTAATTTAACGATTTGCGCTTGGATGGATACGTCTAGTGCAGAGAGTGGTTCATCACAGACGATGAATTTTGGTTCGACGGCAAGTGCGCGGGCAATCCCAATTCGCTGCCTTTGTCCCCCTGAAAATTCATGGGGATAACGCATTGCATGTTCCTTCTCCAAACCCACCATTTCTAGTAACTCTTCTACGCGTTTCCGGCGTTCTTGCTTATTTTTTACGAGCTTATGAATATCTAGTGCTTGACCGATGATATCAATTACTTTAAAGCGCGGATTTAATGAAGCATAAGGATCTTGAAAAATCATTTGCATATGTCTGCGCATCATCTTCATTTCCTTTGCTGTTAGTTGATTCACAGGAATACCCTGGTACAACACTTCACCAGCAGTTGGTTCATTTAATCTTAAAATCGCACGCCCGGTGGTGGACTTTCCTGAACCAGACTCTCCGACAAGACCAAGTGTTTCACCAGGTTTAATATAGAAGCTAATATCATCAACAGCCTTCAACACTTGGCCTTTGCCTAAATCGAAGTGTTGTTTCAATGCTTTTACTTCGAGAAGGGGTTCTTTTGCATTGATCTCTTCACTAATACGCGGTGCTGGTTTTGCTTTCTTTTTCTCATGAAGCTTTGGTAAAGCGTTGAGTAATCGTAATGTATAAGGGTGAGTGGCATGCTCAAAGATTTCTTCGGTTGTGCCTTTTTCAACGATTTCCCCGTCCTTCATTACGACAACACGGTCACACATGCCAGCAACAACGCCAAGGTCATGGGTGATTAAAATAATCGCAGTACCAAATTTTTCTTGCATATGCTTCATTAGGTTCAGTATTTGCGCTTGTATGGTTACATCAAGTGCTGTTGTTGGTTCGTCAGCGATGAGTAGCTTAGGACGACAAGCAAGAGCGATAGCAATCATTGCCCGTTGCCGCATCCCGCCAGAAAACTCATGTGGGTATTGGGCAAAACGAACTTCTGGCTTTGGAATCCCTACTAATCTTAAAAGCTCAATGGCTTCAGCCTTTGCTTGTGTTTTACCTAGTCCTTTTGTATGTTTTAGCATCGTTTCAGTTAATTGTTGACCAATACGCATCGTCGGATTCAACGAGGTCATTGGATCTTGGAAGATCATGCTAATATCTTTCCCTCTAATTGCTTCCATTTCTTGATCACTTGCATTGACCAAATCTTTACCGAGAAACATAATCTCGCCGTCTTTTAAAAGGGAAGGAGGAGACGGGAGCAGTCTCATAATCGAGCGGGCAGTGACACTCTTGCCACTGCCTGATTCACCGACAATGCCTAATGTTTCTCCTTTATTGACAGTAAAGCTGACACCTTTGACAGCTTCAAATTCCTTCTCTCGAGACATAAAGGATACTTGTAAATTTTCTATTTTTAATAACGGTTCCACATTCTCCACCTACCAAACTTTGATGTTTACTCTCGAACAATATTGACAGTCATATTATACTAGAATTAAAATATAGTATACAACTAGGAATTATCGGGACTAAAGGGGGTGAACGGATGAATGAATACAGTCAATAATGCGCCACAGAGACATTCATCTAGCGTTCCTAATGTGCTTTCGACACTCAGTCAAACCTTTGGGAAAATGAACCAATACCCATTTTTAAAATGGGTGATGTTGATTATAGGATTACCAGTTTATGTGATTAGCTTCATTATTTACCTAATAAAGAGAAAAGATGACGCTTATCAGCGGTTATGGCGTGAGCTCCATCAAGCATGCACAGAAGCCGGTTTAAAGGAAAAATTAATTACGAAGCATATAGAACAGCAAAGGCGAAAGCAAACGTTCTTTCAGCAAAAGATAGATGAGTTGAAAATGAAACAAGTGGCTGAAAAGAGAGCAGAAGATGAGTTTCTTCAGGTAGTAGAGGATAAAGTTCAGGAGGAATTAGCGCAGCGAGGAGATGATCAATTAACTTTTGCAAGTATCATGCGATCATTATTAGAACATCCAGTATTTGTTGTTCTAACGTTCATACCTGGATTATTGTTCTATATCCTCCTTTTCTTGTATATGAATCCGTATATAAAGTATATTTTTGAAAGGCTTGTTTCCACCCTATTTGTTATTGTTGGGGTCGCTTTTTTTGTGTTTACGATTTTGTATATTTCACCGTTTGATCCAGCTGCCAATATTTTGGGAGTAACGGCTACAAAGGAACAGATCGCGACATTTAACCAAATTTACGGGTTAGATCAACCGTATTGGATTCAATTATGGCAAGCAATTCAAGGTATTTTCACATTTGATTTAGGTGCTTCTTTTGCCGGAAATGAAAATGTTGTGGATGCCATCGCTAGAAAAATTCCAATTACATTATTACTAACGTTTATTGCCTTAATTTTAGCGATTGTTATTGCCATTCCTATTGGAATCATTTCCGCTACAAGGTCAAATACTTTTTTAGATTATACGCTTATGTTCGTAGCTTTAATTGGGTTATCGATTCCGAATTTTTGGCAAGGTTTAATCTTTATTTTAACATTTTCGATTGAGTTACAGTGGCTGCCGGCTACTTTTACACCAGGTAATTTGCTTTCGATTATCATGCCAGCGGTTGTCCTGGGAACCGGTTTAATGGCTTCCATTGCTCGGATGACTCGCTCATCTACGCTAGAAGTCATCCATGAAGATTATATTATTACAGCAAGAGCAAAAGGTCTTAATGAACGCCGAATACTTTGGCGCCATGCTTTTGGAAATGCTTTGATACCAATTATTACTGTAATTGGTTTAATGTTTGGCGGTATGCTCGGTGGAGCTGCTGTTACAGAAAAAGTTTTTAATATTAGTGGAATTGGAAGTTATATTGTTGATAAACAATTTATCCCTGATATTCCCGCTATTATGGGCGGTGTTGTATACATTGCCATTACAATCTCATTAGTGAACTTATTGATTGATATTTTATATGCATTTATCGATCCAAGAATTCGTTCAAAAATGAAACAATATTAAAAGTAGGTGCAGCATGTCTACTCATAAAGATAGCTTGTTAAAAAAATTCGCCTTAAAGGCGACATCTGAATATGCGCAGGCCAACTTTGCCCTTGTTGTCTCTATTGCCTTAACGCTGATCTTTTTGCTTGCAGGTATTGATTTTTCAACAGGGGCAATCAAGCCAGTTTTCTTTTCATTATTTATTGCTTATGCCGTTTTCTCTTTCATTCAAGCTTTTATTGCTTACCAAGTGAAGCGGGATTTGAAAAGAGATGGCGTTATACGCTCGTCGACAAGAATTTGGGGTTATATCCAACTATTAAGTGTATTGGTCGGTAATATTTTCACAGCCGCTTTTGCATTTGGTCTTATTAAAAAGAAAAAAAGCCCACAATACTTATTTACTATGTTTATGTTGATGACGCAATTCTACGTGATTGCGGTATCTTCATTAAACTTGTTTAAACCTTACGTAGCTAATACATTCCTTATGGGTATGTTTTTGTTACTGGCCATTTTCGTTTTTCAGTTGGTTGTACTCCTTTTAGTAATAAAAGATAACGGACAATCATCGAAATGGAAGTTGTATGTAGGAATCCTATTAATACTTACTTCTTTAACCGGTAATTTATTTGCCCTTGCCTTAGGTTTATTTATGCTATTAGAAGTGCTCAGCAAAACGCCATCTACTGTTGCTAAATGGTATGCGATGTGGGAGAAAATTGCGAGTAATATGACAGCGATGCTAGGATTATTTTTCATTCTGTTTATTTTCACCTTATCGATTTGCAGTTATTGGACCTTCGATTATGGTATGGCGGTTGATAATAATTATGGTGCTACATTACAAATGCCAAGTCTTGCCTATCCTTTAGGTACAGATAATTTTGGTCGCGATGTGTTCTCACGCATTGTCTTTGGGGCCAGGATATCTCTGATTGTAGGGGTTTTATCGACCTTCATTCCGTTTGTGGTTGGTGGGATTCTAGGTGCTATTTCTGGTTATTACGGGAAACGCACGGATAATATTTTAATGCGATTACTCGATGTATTATATGCTATTCCAGGTATTTTACTTGCGATCGTCATCATCGCAGCTTTCGGGGCAAGCACAACGACACTAGTGATTGCCTTAAGTGTTGGTTCAATTCCAACGTATGCAAGAACGATGCGAGCAAATGTGCTGATGATTTCTAATATGGAATATGTTATGTCGGCTCGTGCGCTCGGAGCAAGTAATCTATCGATTATTTTTAAACAAATTGTCCCAAATAGTATGGCACCAATGATTGTAAAGGCAACGTTAACAATTGGAGGAGCAGTAATTGCTACAAGTAGTTTAAGTTACTTAGGATTAGGAATTGAGCCGCATATACCGGAGTGGGGTAATATCTTAAAAGTAGGTAGTGCTTATCTAGAATCACATTCCTACTTAGCGATTTATCCTGGTATTGCTATTATTGCATTAGTTTTATCGTTTAACTTTCTTGGGGACGGGTTGCGTGATGCGCTTGACCCTAAGCTTGATTAATAAATAAAAGACTTTCAGGGGGGAAAGCAGATGAAAAAGGCGGTACTATCATTCTTGTTAATATTTACATTGATTCTAACAGGATGTGTGAATACAAAATCTGATGTTGAGAATGAAGGTTCAGGTAGTGGTGATGGCTCTAAGCCAACAATAGAGATTCTGGGCATGAGCAGTAGTGAAGAGGACATGAACATTGTTCGTGACCAATTAACGAAAAACGGTTTTGATGTAAAATTAAACATCCAACCTGACTATGGTAGCTTTAAAGCACAACAAGATGCAGGAAACTATGATGTTGCTTTATCAAGTTGGACGACTGTAACAGGAAACCCAGATTACGCTGTGCGTTCATTGTTTATTAGCGGTGGAGATTACAGCATTATGGCTGATAAAGAGATTGATGAGTTAATAGATAAAGCAAGTACTGAAACACCAGAAGAATACGCAAAAACATATAAGGAATTTGAGGAAAAACTTGTATTTGATAAAGCTTATATTGCACCATTATATAGCTCTTACAAAACACAAGCATTGAATAAAGATGTGTTAGTACCAGATTCTGTTCGCCTTTCTAAATCGCGCTCTTTAGCATGGGAAACGATTGATTTCCAAGATGAAGCGAAGAGAGAATCAGATCCACTCGTATTATCGCAAACACTTTCAACACTGACTTCCCTTGACCCAATTAAAGGGAACGATGGTTCTATTAATATGTTGAATTCGAATATGTATATTCGCCTTGTAAACTTAACAGATGATGATGTTGTGACGGCTGATGGTTCCCTATCTCGTAATTTTAGTATTGCAGATGGCAATTCTGAGTATTATTTCTTATTAAGAGATGACGTTAATTTTGCCAAAGTTACTGATAAAAAAGCAGAAGAAACAGATGACCTTGTTGGTGCAGAGGATGTTGTCTTCTCACTAGAACGTGCGAAGGATAAAAATTCTGTACCAGATCACCGCACATATAGCTTACATGAGCATATTGAGACAGCTGAAGTTGTGACAGATGTTTCAGAATTAGAGAAAGTACAAACTTCAGGTGGCGAGGGAACTGTTAAAGCAGCACTTGAAGAAGGATTAGATACAAAGATTGCCGAGTTAGTTGCTGAAGATGATGCAGCAGATAACGCAGCAGGTAAATACCAAGTGGTGAAAGTAACAACTACAGAACCATTCCCACAAGTATTAAACTACCTTGCGCACCAATCTGCAGGTATTGTATCAAAAGAACAAGTCGAATCAATCAACACGTATAAAGTGGAAGACTTTGATGTAAACAAGGACATCGCTTATGGTGACCAAAACACAGTAACTGAAGGCGATAGCTATGACAATACGTTATATGCTAGTGGCCCATACATCTTATCTCATAAAAATGATTATGAAGCTGTATTCTACAAAAACCCAGGTTATATGACGGATACTGAAAATGAACCAAATATTAATCAAGTAAATGTTCGTTTCATTGCCGATATTGATAGCTCACTTTCTGCCTTACGTAACGGAGAAACACATATTCAATACAGCGTACCAGAAAATAAATATGAGACGGTAGAAGGCGATAGCAAACTACAATTACAAAGCATTCCAAGTAATGCTGTATCATACCTTCTATTTAATACAGAAGGTCGTGCCGTATCTGAAAGTGCCGATCTAAGAAGAGCCGTACTTTACTCTATCAACCAAGAGGAAATCATCGACTACTACCAAGGTAATAAAATCAAAGCCTCATCTACAGTAAGTCCTCTAGTAGATACTGGCAATGAACTAAAAGCCGATGCTGATAAAGTGAAGGAATTCTTAGGTAAGTATCAAGCTGAATAATGGATAGAAATGAAAGATACCCCTCACAGGAATTTGTGGGGGTTTTTTTTGTATGGAGCTATCGTTCTAGATGTGTGATGGGGTCAGTAAAAGGAGGAGAACAAATTTCAGTGTGACATATCGCGCTAGCAAGAGTAATCATTGCTTTTGATATAAAATAAGATTGGCTGATTGGTTACTTGATAATAAAATAATTTAATATTGAAGCAACAAATTCGTATTCCAACGTTCACAAATGCATGAACCCTGTGGTAACTAATTATTTTTTTCGTTTGTCAACTTCAATCGCAATGAACAGTGGCAAATAGCTGGGAGTACAACCTTTTGCTACCTTTTCATCTTTGTAAAGACCCGTTTTCTCACCAAGATTCATACAACGTGTACGATTCTTTTCATCATAAACGCCTATCCAGCCTGCGGTGAAATTCATAGCCCATTGAACTTCCGGTTCCTCCTGCATAATATTAGCTTCTAATGCAGATAGCAAGTCTGCGGTGTTATCAGGCGGTGTTTGTCCAGTCCATCTCAATCGCCCTTGATAATACCAGAAAGCTCGCCTTTGAAGAGCAGAAGGACTATTTTTCCATGACTCCATCAATGCAATTTTCTTCTTGTCTTTGGTGAGCTGATTAGCCATTAACCAATCCATTAAGTTATTTCGCTCATCAAAAGTGTGAGTCTGCATATCCTTATCAAGCTTATTTAGCACATCTTGAGAAAGAAGTTTTTTGTCCATAATTAAGATTGCTAATAGTCTAGGCAAAAACTCTTCGGTTGACCAAAGTTCCATAGCTAGTTCGTGATCTTTTTTAATATCCTTCGCGATCTTTCGTAAGTCGCCTAGCTTCGTTTTACTATTGATCTGAAGTAGAATGTGTTCTGCTTTTGAAGAGCGCTTTATTTCTGTATCTTTGTTTTTATCCATTTTATCCAACTCCTTTTTAAAAGCACTGTTTCACAATATGTCCTTGATGGTCTATATAATTTTAATCCGTGGTGGTGTGCCCCCAAAGTTCACTGTTTTTTATATGTTAGCATATATCGTATTAATGCATTAGGTGTATATGTAGTACGTTTCGTACACATTACAAAATTGTCCTTTCCCATATAATTTCTTTATATTATTATTCAACATCAATAATCATGTACCTTCTCAATTAACCGTCCCTTTAGATAAACAAAAATATCTATTCCATTGATTCTTGTAACCAAAAGTTAATTTTAAGTTTATATTCCTTAAGTATGATTACATTCGAATGCTTTAAGGAGGTTTGATTGTGAACAAACTGCTATATCCTATTACAAATTGGGTTTCAACTAAGCGAGGAATGTGGATAACGATTATTGCTTGGTTAGTACTAATGGTTGGATTAAGTGCTGGACCAAATCTTGGTGATTTTAAAGTAACAAATTTCCAGTCTCTGCCTGATGAAGCGAAATCCATCATCGCTGAAAAAAAAGTAGAAGACATTTTCCCAAATGAGCAAGGAACACCAGGAATACTTGTATTTCATAATGAAAATGGAGACATAAATATCGACGAATCTAAACAGATTTTAGATGGCATACTAGCTGAAGAAATTAATGGGGTCGAATCAATTCTCAATATTAACCAACTCCAGCCACAAGCGTTGAATACCTTTATCTCTGAAGATGGTTCAACTTTAATTGTTCCAATGGAGCTAGAACAAGGGCTTGGTAATGACGAATATTCGCAAATCAATGAACAAGCTTCTGAAATTGGTAATCATATTGCTAAAAATCTTGAAAGCACTTCCTTTTACATCACAGGCCCGGCAGGAATTGCGGGAGATACGGTTAAATTGTTCGAACAAGCTGATTTTGTCTTACTTATTGCTACAATTGTCATTATTTTAATATTGCTTATTGTCATCTATCGCTCACCATTACTTGCCTTTATTCCTTTACTCGCTACAATTATTGTTTACCAGGTAGTAAATCAAAGTGTGGCCTTAATGGGTGCAGCGGGCCTTGAGATTAATAACTCAACGACTTCAATTATGAGCATCTTGTTGTTTGCAGCTGTCATTGATTATTCATTATTTGTTTTCTCTCGTTACCGTGAGGAACTTAACAAATATGAAAGTAAGTACGAGGCGATGAAATATGCGATGCATGCAACTGGAGAACCTGTATTCTTTGCAGGTGGAACAGTTTTAGCTGCGATGCTCATTTTATTCTTCGCTGATTTTCGTGATTATCAAAACTTTGCTCCTATTTTCGGGATAGCAATGTTCATTATTATGCTGGCATCAATTACGTTAGTTCCAGCTTTATTTACGTTGTTTGGCCGTAGAGCATTCTGGCCAAAGGTGCCGAAATTCAAGATGGAAAAAGAAGTGAAACATGGTATTTGGGGCCCAATTGCAAAATTTGTTGTTAATAAACCCGTCTTATCCGGTGTATTCGTTGCCTTATTTATGATGATCACTGCTTTGAATGTCATAAATCTTAATTATGAATTTGACACAGTGAAAAACTTCCCAGAAGACCTTCCTTCGAGAGTAGGATATGAAATTGTTGAAACAAAATATGACAAAGGAGAGCTGGCTCCTTCCATATTTCTGATTGATAGTGATGAAGCTCTGACACAAGAAGAGCAAACGGCAATTATTGAAGAACTGTATACCTTTGACGAAGTTGCAGCTGTCCGATTGACTGCAATAAATGATGATACAAGCGCCATAAAATTGAATGTAGCTTTGTCTATCAGTCCCTATTCTACAGAAGCCATTGACTTTATTCAGGAATTACAGGATCAAACACCTGAGATTCTTAAGGACCTTTCAGTGGATGGAGAAGCCTATATTAGTGGAGTTACTGCCAAGTTAGTAGATGAGCGAGCAATTAATAACAATGATCTTATTAAGATTGTTATTTTAGAAACTTTACTAATATTAGCGTTATTATTCGTTCTTACACGTTCCATTAAGATGCCAATTTATATGATGGCAACAATCTTACTTTCCTACGTCTCAGCTTTAGGCCTCGGGATATTTCTCATAGATACCCTGTTTGGCTATGAGGCATTAAGTACTCGTGTCCCAATTTATGCTTTTATCTTCCTCGTAGCATTAGGAATAGATTATAACATCATTCTTGTTTCACGTTTTATTGAAGAAAGGAAAACACATCGAGTAAAAAAGGCACTTGAAATCTCAATACGAAATACAGGAGGAGTCATTTCATCCGCCGGTATTATTTTGGCCGCTACTTTTTCTGCTTTAACAACTATGCCCATTGCGGATCTGTTTGTTTTTGGATTCATAGTAGCAATTGGGATTCTGATAGATACATTCCTTGTTCGCGGAATGCTACTACCAGCTTTAATGCTGTTATTTGAGAAAGAAAAAAATCCTTCTCACAATGATCAGTAGACTACAAAGAGATTCTTCTTTGTATAATAACTTTAAGGAGGGTCTCTTTATGAAAATACTTGTTGTAGATGATGATATCTACATTCAACAACTAGTTTCTATACACTTAAGCCGAGAGGGCTATCATGTATATCGGGCTAATCACGCTGAAGAAGCACTATCTTTTTTAGAAGATTCGATAGTTGATTTAGCTATTGTTGACGTCATGATGCCAGGGATGAATGGATTTGAATTGACCAAGCTGTTATCAGAAGACTTTCTTATCCCAGTCATCCTACTAACTGCGAAGGATCAACTGGATGATAAGGAAAAAGGCTTCCTATCCGGTTCGGAAGATTATATTGTTAAGCCATTCGAAGTGAAAGAATTATTGTTCCGTGTTGCTGTCATATTACGGCGTACGCAACGGGCTATGGAAACTGTGATTAAAGTGGGGAATTTAATGATGGATCGTCGAAGCTTCGAGGTAATGATTAATCAACAAACCATTCTTCTACCGTTAAAGGAGTTTGAACTACTCAGTCTCCTTGCTTCACGTGTAAATAAAATTACACCTCGTGCTGCTCTAATCGAGCAAGCGTGGGGATTGGAATATGAAGGCAGCGAACAAACACTTAATACCCATATCAATCGCATCCGAGAACGATTAAAAAGAAATCAATCATTGGTGGAAATTCAAACGATACGAGGAATTGGCTATAAGCTTAAGGTCATACAATGAAGACGCTTTATAGAAAATTCATCTTTGCCACAATTGTCATTTTAACTATAAGTATCATAATTGGGTTTTTATTAGCCAATTGGGTTTACATGACTTCGACAAAAGATAAAGTTGATCAGCAAAATGTAGAGATTGCAGAAGAAATCGCTTCGGGAATTGAGAAAATGCATTCCTCGAGCACCTCTTTTAAGCCTTATTTAGAATCACTTTCTAACCTGGGATATCAGATTTATGTGCTAAGTGAATCGGGTGAAGAGTACTATTTTGGCCAACCTTTTTCTGACAAGGAACTCCCTGAAGAAGCCTTAAAAGTGCTTAATAATAATGAGATTTATCATGGAATGAATAATTTCTCAAATCAATTTTTCATGATGGGTCATTTTTCAAATGAATTAAAAAATACTGTAGGTGTGCCCTTAACCAAGAATGGACAACAATATGGTCTATTCCTACGCCCCGATAACAAGCTGCTTTTTTCTGATATTCACATGATTCTCATGGGTTTCATTGTTGCTGTTGCTTTTGTAAGTATTAGTGGGATGATTTGGTTTGCTAAATACCTTATACAACCAATAACAAAGTTAACTGAAGCGGTAAAAGAAGTAGCACAAGAGAACTTCCATTACTCTTTAAAAATTAAAAGAAACGACGAGATTGGCCAGTTGATAGACAGCTTCATCAGGATGCAAACACAATTGAAACATAATGATGAAGCCCGAAAAGCCTTCATCAATAATGTATCGCATGATTTCCAATCACCATTGATGAATATTCAGGGATATGCAGAAATTTTGAAAGGGAATAAGTTAACAGAAAGGGAGCGTAACGAATATCTGCAAATTATTAACGACGAATCTAAGCGCCTTTCAAATCTTACTAAGCAACTGTTGCTTTTAACATCGCTTGATCAAAGATCTTATCCTATTAAGCTTTCGAACGTCCGATTAGATAAACAGCTTATACAAACGATACGTAGATATCAATGGAGGTTAGAAGAAAAAGAAATTGATATATCTTATAAGCTTCCCCCTCTTTATTTTAGAGCGGACCCTGAACTGATGATTAATGTTTGGGACAACCTGCTTACAAATGCGATAAAATATAATGTTCATGGGGGGAGTATTTTAATTAACCTTTCTCAAACAGATTCTCTGATTACAATTATTATTAAAGATACAGGTATTGGGATGAATGTTGAAGCTATCAGTCAGGTTTTTGATCGCTTTTATCGTGTTGACTCAGCAAGAAGAAAAGATGGGACAGGACTAGGGCTGGCTATAGTTAAGCAAATTCTCGATTTGCATGAAGGGAAAATTACAGTCGACAGTACGGAGGGCGAAGGAACAGCGTTTACAATTTTACTAAAAACAAAAAAAAATAAGGGAGAATGAAGAAATGGAACAAATATGGAGTATTCGATTAATTCGTTTCGCTGCGATATTTGGAATAATAGGCACATTCATTGGCTCTCAAATGTCTGGGAATATGGATTATTCATTAAGGCCCATTCATGCACATATTCTGCTAGTAGGATGGCTATCTGTCTTTGCATGGGGAATTTTTTATCGTGTATATACAATTAAGTATAAAAAGCTTGTTTCTATCCACAGTATTTTGGGAATGATAGGGGCCTTCGGATTGACTATAGGGATGTGGATGTACAACCTAAATCCATTTAATTTAAATGACATTTTTGTGATGGTACTTTTTATTATTGGAGGAACATTACTATTGATGGCATTTTTATTATTCGTCCCTATTACTTTTCTTATTGAAAAACAGGATAAAGATTTATAACTCTTTTATTATTATATAAATGCGTTCTAGATATCGATTTAGGGCGCATTATTTTTATTGCAAGGCGTCAACTTTAGATGCATGGCAGCGTTGAATTCATTTGTCATTTCTCCTTTTTTTATCACCTTGTGTTAGATTGATAGAATTAGATTAAGTTACTATCATAACATTTACCGAACCTGCTCCGTTACCTTAGCAACAGATTAATTTTCGACCTTCATTTCTATCCTCATGATAAAGTAACAAATAAACATAATATAAAAGTAATACCTGATAATGGTGTCATAATAAGCCTTTCTTTCTTGCTTCGAGATATTAGGTTTGCTATTGTATTAAAACCGAGGAATAGGGTAATAACCCATACTAATATGTTTGTAGGTAAAGAACTAAACCCATTCAAGACACCTGTATGTTGCAGAAAAACAAAGCCCATAAATAAGAGAATTATGGCATTTATTACACTCACAATACGTAATTTTTGGGGTAAAACCTTATAATAGCCACCCATTGCGTATTCACCTAATGGATAACCAAGTGAAAGTAATATTTGAAAGACTGATATGGATATAAAGATAATTGCTACAATAATTGATGATAGAGACGCGAATTCCATTTCCTTATCTTTCCTCCAAACTCTTTTTAGTTTTTCTTTTGGTTAAAGCACCCTGCCCCAAGACGAAAAAGAGCTGACGATCCATTTTGATTCCACACTATTAATTCCTGGGCGCTCTTTTCAATGAATACCTCTTACCAAAACATATCTATTTTCCTACTAAAATTTATATTCTCTCTTGGCTAAAAATATCCTTGTTCAACTAACCTGCTCCATGAGTAGAAGGAAAATATTTAAAAAACTATTTTTTAAAAGAGACTTTATTTTATCTCTACACTGATTAGAGGACGTTGCAAAATGCGAATCACGCATTCGAGAGAGAAAGTTGAACTGAGAGTGGTGCAAAAGAAGAAACCTCCACAATTGATAAGGAGAATAATGAGCTAAAAGTGATAAACCGGTCATCTAAGAGCTATTCACACCTTGTCTACCACCAAATTCATTGCATTGATTTCAACAATAATCTTTTCGCATTTCCCCATTGCCCACAAGTAGTGCTTGGATGTATTCGCAGCAAAATAGCTATATAGATTGCTTGTTTTTGTCCATTTGTAATGCTTTTTGGTTATGATTTCTTCAGTGGTATGGGTCCTGATAATGTTCATGATTCGCTCATGGCTTAATTTACATTTCATGATTGCTTGGTTGAGTTTCATATCTTGGTAGTTTTCCCAAATTTGTTGATTAAGCGGTTGAATATCTCGCCACTTATACCCGGGTGCCGGCATGGATGGTGTATCTCCAGCCATGCCTTCTCTATACCAGCGTTCCAACATCGCATGCCATTCATATAGGTGCATAAGAATATCACGAAAATTTTTATCCCGCTCAGCTGTCTCGATAGAAAGGCTTCTTTTTCTTACAGGAACAGATTCAATCAGTTTCATTAATGAGTGGAAATGTTGTTCACTTTCCTGTATGAGGCGTTCCTTTGTATCATCCATTTCGGCCATATCCCTCCATTTTCAAATCTATTGTTGCACCCCGTAAATAATAATGCTTAAAAAAACACTAATAAATAAAGTAATCAGCCAGTCTCTTTTTCTTGTCATTTTCAACAGAATATTAAGCACAGCACTTATGAGAAATAGAATAAGAAAAATAATAAAAACGTATATTAATTCCATAGTATACCCCTATAAACGATATTTTGTATGAAAACAATCATATATATGAACATCACAATGGCGCAAAATAAAGCGATCCCTTTATGACCTTGTTGAAATAGAGTAATAGTCATAATAAGTAACATCAACCCTAATAGCAGTAACGACAATGGCTGCAATGTGAAATCTTCCGTTATGAAAATATATGTAATGGTAATTAAAGCGAGAATAGATAAGATCATTTGTAGAATTTTAAGCACACTTTCTCTCCATTCTTAAATTCTTATAAAGGCAGAATAAAAGATTCTTCTACTACAAAAATAATAACAAATATTTCCTTGTTTTACATGATAATGTTTTTAAAGTTTGAAAAAATGTGTATGTTCAGTCCATAAAGTCAATAATTGTACAAATTACCTTGTAATACGATGTACATCGCATTACAATATAGTTAGAGACTTTCCAAATAAAGGAGAAACAGAATGGACAAAGAAATCATGAAGGGTAGTATTGATATTTTATTGCTTTCATTATTATCTAAAAAAAATATGTACGGATATGAGATGGTGAAGAGCTTAAAGGAAAACAGTCATGAGTTGTATAACATGAGTGAAGGGACATTGTATCCGGCTTTAAAGAGGCTGGAGAAGAATGGCTGGATTGAAGCGTATTGGGAAGATTCACAGCTTGGTGGTCGAAGGAAGTATTATCAATTAACAAACGGGGGAAAAACAGAATTAAGTAGGAAACTAGGCGAGTGGCAAAAAGTAAATGATTTGATTAACGTAACAACGGAGGGGCTCAAGTGGACAAAGAGATTGAATCCTATATCAACCAAATTGTAAATACAATTGATTGTGATCATGTTGAAAAACAAGAGATCATTGATGAAATGAAAGACCATATTTTTTTACTGAAACAAGAACATAGGCAAAATGGCAAGAGTGAAAAAGAGGCCGTACAGTTGGCTCTAGCTGATTTTGGCAATCAGAAAAGTATTGCACATGGTTATAATCAATCTATCTTCCCATTCTATCGGCTCTATAAAGTGAGTAGCTGGTTGCTGTTTTCATTGTTTACGCTAGTCGTCTTATGGCAGTTAATTATCGGTCGGCTCTTGGAGAGAGTAATGAATTACGCTAATGGTTATGTAGATAATTTTTATTTTTTATCAAGAGAAGAACAAATGAGTTTTTTTAACTTTAATTTATCTGAATGGGGCATGAATGTAAATATTATTCCTTTTAAAACGACAATCACCTATCTTTTAGGTGCTGATCGCTTTAATTTGGATATTATTATCACTAACACAATTGGAAATATCCTTATTTTTCTGCCATTAGGATTATTGCTCCCGGTGCTTTTTAAACATTGTCGTCTTTTTTCAGTCGTAACCATCACGGCCATTACTGCGAGTTTTTCTATTGAGCTTCTACAGTTTTTCTTGCAGGTCGGCCAGTTTGATATTGATGATATTATCCTCAATACGATGGGTGCAATGGTAGGTTACTTGATGTTTAAAACGATCTTTAAGGTGAATTTGTTCATAAAGGAAGCTAATTTAAAACTGAATAAAGGATAAAAGAAGAGTTGGTTCGAGTTTACGAACCAACTCTTTTTAGGTATTTATTCTCAAAAATTAGATTTTTCATAAATAAACGTTTCTAAACGAGCTTGAAAAGTGTATAATTACACTAAATTAAACAAAATGAGGTATAAGATGATTGTGATCATTTGTTTACTTCTTGGCTCGGTATTGGCCATTTTTGGTCAAGATTTTGCTTATTCCCTTCATGCCATTTTGCCTAATGTTTATCCACTCACTTTTTTAGCAATCGTAACGATAAGCAGTTATTTATTTTATATGCTAGCGATTGCGATAACATTTTACAGAGTAATTAAACATAAAATGAAGGTAAAATACTTGGAGATTCTTGGAGTGGTAGTTATTATAAGCTTCATCATGTCAAGCTGGTCAACTTTTGTGTTAGCCATGTGGTGGAGTTAAGAAAGGTGGAAGTTATATTGTCGAGTGATGAAGAGTTGATGGTAGAAAAGGCGAAAAAGACTAGTAATAAAGGGAAAGAAGAAAGAAAAGAAGGGGAACCATCAGCAGCTTTTAAAGGTGCTTCATGGGCAGCCCTATTAGTAGGTGTGACTGCTTATATAATTGGTCTATTTAATGCTGCAATGGAACTCAATGAGAAGGGCTATTATTTTGCTGTTCTAATATTTGGATTGTATGCCGCTGTTTCTTTACAAAAGGCGGTAAGAGACAAGGAAGATGGTATTTCTGTGACGGGTATTTATTACGGGATCAGTTGGTTCGCTTTAATTGTCGCCGTTTCATTAATGGCCATTGGGTTATATAACGCTGGTAGTATTATTCTAAGTGAAAAGGGATTTTATGCGATGGCTTTTGTCCTTAGCTTATTTGCAAGTGTCGCAGTGCAAAAGAATATTCGTGATACACAAGCTGCAAGGGATCGAGAATAATAGAGGAAAAAAGGGAAAATGCAGTAAATATAGCTATCTATTGCTTTTCCCTACAGTCCGAAACAAAAAGGGGTGTATGAATGCCATCAGAAGATAGAAAGAAAAAGGAAGAGAACCAACCCACAGTTACGCTAAATGATAGCATCAATAAAAGTCAGAGTCCGTCCCCTGATGTAAGTGGGATGGGTTGGAAAGATGTATTGTTACTCATAATCATTGTTATTGGGGGTTTTTTCTTTTATCAGTGGTTCTTTTGATACTGGGAAGAGTAGCTCTCGATAGAAACCTTTATTATCCCTGTTTTAACAAATAGCGTCTAATCGGTGGTGGGTATATCAATAAACAAACAATATTCGAACAGTTAATGGAAAAAAGGGAAAATCTATATCATCCCATGCCATTTGAAGACTTAACAAAGATCTATAATGATTTTGGTGATTCGTATCCATTAGAGGATTTATCTGTAGATTTACATACATACTGGATGAATATAGCAGGTAGTCTAAGTTACGTTGCCAATAACCGCCAAGATCAGCTTTCACAAAGGCAAGTATCATTATTGACATCCGACTTTTTTGAGCAGTTCCCTACATATGAGTTTTTAAAACGGGTAATGAGAGATTATCCTCATTTTTTAGATGAATATAGGATGTACGATGAGGTACGTGTGTTACTGTTAACTTATTTGGTGGAATAAAAGTTAATGAATATGGAAACAAATTTTTATTAGCTGAAGTTTCAGTTTATGCTATTAGTTGTTTCTTATATATTTAGGTACATAAAGAGTGGCTATAGGAAAATGTGTCCTATATACTAATTAAGCAATAAGATTTTCATTTAGTTGGGAGTAGAAGCCATGGGGTTTGGGGATATGTTTTCATTGGTGAATGGAATCATAATATTGACATTTGTTCTTATCATTCCTACCTTACTGATCATTGTATTTGTAGCAGCGAGTAAGGTCATAAAAAGGTATTTAAAAAACGGAGAATTGATGGAGGAGAAATTAAGAATGGAGCTTGATGAAAGGCAGAAACTAGAGCATCGTGTAACGGAGCTAGAAAATCAATTGAAGATGAAGCAAAAATAAAGTAAACCGTTATTTTATAATAACGGCTTAAAGGTGTTCAAGTCATTTCTATCAATACTCCCCCTATTGCGCCAGCTAAAACAATGAGCCACGGGGGGAGTTTCCAATAAACCAACATAAAGAATAATATAGCTGCTAAGGAAAAATCTAATGGCGTAATAATAGCACTCGTCCATATGGGCATATAAAAGGCTGATATTAGTATTCCAACAACAGCAGCGTTAATGGCAATAAATGCTCCTCTTATGTGATGATTCTTCCTTAATGCATGCCAAAAAGGTAAGACACCAAAGATAAGTAGTATGGCAGGTAAAAAGATAGAAAATGTTGCAATCATGCCTCCTAACCAACCATTCATATCAGCGCCAATAAATGCTGCGAAGGTAAATAGTGGACCAGGCACAGCCTGCGCAGCGGCATAACCAGATAAAAAGGCTTCCTCACTAATGAATCCAGTAGGAACAAATTCTCTTTCTAATAAGGGAAGAACTACATGTCCTCCTCCAAATACCAATGCCCCAGCCCGGTAGAAACTGTCAACCATACTTAGCCAAGTACTTGAAATTATACTGTTTAAAATCGGAAGGATGGTTAAAAGCCCGAAAAATAAACTTAAACAAACCAATCCTACTTTCTTTGATAATGGTACTTGTAATGATAAACCGTCATGCTCCTCTTTTTTACTAAACATAAAATAACCAAGCAATCCAGCTACCAGAATGACCCCAATCTGCGATAGGTTATGGGGAATAAGTAAGGTGATTAAAAGCGCGAATAAAGCGATTGATTTTCTAGTCAAGTCAGGGGTTAAACTCTTAGCCATCCCTAAAATGGCATGAGCAACAATGACTACAGCAACTATTTTCAACCCTTGGATGATGCCAAATTCCACTAGACCAAGCTGTTGAGCAAAGTAAGCGAATAAAATAAGAGCAATGACTGAGGGCATTGTAAAGCCAATAAAAGATACAATCCCACCTAAAACGCCACCTCTCATGACACCAATGCCAATTCCGACTTGACTGCTTGCAGGGCCAGGTAGAAATTGACTTAATGCTACGAGATCAGCATAACTTTTTTCGTCCATCCATTTTCTTTTTCGAACATATTCCTGATGAAAATAACCTAAATGTGCGACTGGTCCTCCAAAAGAAGTGAAACCAAGTCTTGTTGATACAATGAAAATCTCAAGTAGTTTTTTAAAGTATTGCATGCAGGACTCCTTTACTCTTTAATTTCTTTGAATAATTCATAGGCCTTTGCTCTTGCTTCAATTAAAATAGCTTCACCTTTTTCAGTAATGCGATAATATTTTCTTATTTTCCCATCTACCAATTGGTCTTCTTTTAGCAACAAACCATCAGCTTCCATTCCGTGGAATATAGGGTATAGTGTACCTGCACTAATGGTATAACCATGTTCTCTTAATTCGTCTAACATCCAGCTTCCATATATGGGATGCTCTTTGGCATGATGTAAAATATGAATATGGATAAAGCCCAAAAATAACTTTCTTAATATCTTATTGTTTTCCAACCATAAGGACTCCCTTTGTTTTCTAATAACGATATCGGTTTTCGATAACAATATTAATATAAAAGACTTTAGATGTAAATAATTAATAAATGAAAATTAACTTTGACTACTTATTGTTTTTTCTGATAATATAAATATGTTAAAACAAAATATATAAAAAATTACGGTCATGTGTTGACGTGAGACCTCATAAATACATTAGCTAATGTTTAGTTAATGGGTATTTATGAGGTCTTTTTTATTTGAAAAGGAGAGATTGGATGTCTAAGAAGAGAAGAATGCGTCGAATATTTGCTGAAGACGGTAAAGCATTAGTGCTTGCCCTAGATGGCTATTACTTTTCTAACAAAACAGAGGGGATTGATAGGGCCATTCATGTGTTACCTCAAATGGTAAACCAAGGTTTAGATGCCATATTAGTTACTTACGGAATGGCCAATATCTATGAGGAAGAGTTTCCAGATGTAGGGATGCTTTTGCGAGTGGATATGTCGAGTAAAATTTATGATCCAAGTGTACCGTATACACAAGCTGCTTTTTCAGTTGAAGATGCAGTGCGCTTAGGAGCAGATGGGGTCATTTCTATGACTTTCCCTGGTGCTGAAAATGAGGAAGTAGCTCATGATATTGCTTTGAAATTAGCGAAAGAAGCAGATCACTGGCAGATGCCTTATATGTGTGAAACATTACCTTATGGTTATGCTGTAACAAATGAGGCTTCCAAAAGTCCTGACGTTATTGCTACTGCTGCTAGACTAGGAACGGAACTAGGTGCAGATATTATAAAAACTAGATTTACTGGTACAAAAGATGATCAGTTAATTATTCAAGCTGCTAAACGGCCTGTATTAGCATTAGGCGGGCCTAAAACAAATGATTTTCAAGAATATCTTGAATTTGTTCATCATTGTATGAGTGTGGGAGCGAAAGGAGTAGCGGTAGGGAGAAACGTAACGCAAAATGATCATCCTGTTGCTGCTATAGCGGCACTCCATACGATTATTCATAAAGGTGGCACTGTTGCCGATGCCTATCAGGATTATAAGGCATTAAGCCAAAGATAGGATCATAGACTTGAAGTAAAACAGATTGACACTATTATGTAAGCGTTTTACGATAAAATTATCAAAAAATAGAAGGTGTCATATGTTTAATGAAAAAACAGTTATCCCATCCATTCGACAGTTAAAATATTTAGATGATGCTTTAAAGAGTCAGTCACCATTTATATTGTTATCTGATGTTCATATTGGGAACTTAGGTCAATTAACAAAAAGATGCCATGAACATAATAAAAAGGTACTTGTTCATATTGATTTAGTCGAAGGGTTAACAAAGGATGCAAAAGGAGTAAAGTGGTTGAAGGATTTATTTAAAGTGGATGGGGTCATTTCACCTAATCAGCGTGTACTTCAACAAGCGAGGAAGATAGGATTAATAGCAATCTATCGAATTTTTCTATTGGATTCACGTTCTTTTGAACAATCTCTCAGTGCTTTAAATGGATCGCAATTCGATGCAGTAGAAGTCTTACCAGGTCCATTTGCAACACAGTATATTAAACGTATTAGAGAGGTTTTACCACATACACCTTTGTTGGCAGGTGGATTTATTGATCAAAAAGAACAACTTGATTCTGTTTTTAAAGCTGGCTTTTTGGCTGTAACAACTAGTCAATCTTCTTTATGGTTATTTTGACAACAAAATAGATTTGAGGGTTCAGTGTCCATGAGAAATAACCCCCATAAGGAATTGGTATGTCTAGTACCGTTTCTTTGTGGGGGATTTTTTATTTAAAAAAAGTTTAGGGGGAGCGTTATGGAGCTTATAAATTGGGTTATTGATTTAGGTCCATCTGTCATGATGCCGATTATTTTCTTTCTATTGGCACTATGCTTTAGGGTACCTATTGGTAAAGCGTTTAAAGCAGCCATGCTAGTTGGGATTGGTTTTGTGGGTATTAATCTCATTATTACCTTATTGCTTGAAAGCATTGGACCAGCAGCAGAATCTATGGTTGAGCGTTTTAATTTGAACTTAACGATTATAGACCCAGGCTGGCCAGTAGCTGCAGCAATTGGTTGGGGGTCACCAATAGTGCCATTCGCTGTTTTTGGGCTTATACTAGTAAATATAATTTTGCTTTTCTTGAAGGCAACAAAAACAGTGAATATTGATATCTTTAATTTTTGGATTTTTATGATTGTTGGTGCAATTGTTTACACTCTATCAGGGAATATTTGGTTAGGAGTTATAGCATCGATTGTCCATTTTCTGGTAACACTCTATATCGCTGATAAGACGGCTTCACGTATACAAGAAGATTATCAATTAAAAGGGATTTCATTTCCGCATGGGACCACAGCCATTTTTGTTCCTGTAGGTATAGCGATTAATTGGATCATAGAAAGAATTCCAGGTTTAAGGGATGTAAAGGCAGATCCTGAAACGGTTACAAAGAAGTTTGGGATATTTGGAGAGCCCATGACATTGGGCGCATTAATTGGAACATTATTGGGGATTTTAGCTGGTTTCGATGTAGCTGCTGTCCTGACTCTTGGTATAACGGTTGCGGCAGTAATGGTTCTACTACCTAAAATGGTCGATGTGCTTGTTGAAGGATTAAATATTATTAGAGAAGCTGCCGAGACGTTTTTAAAAAGAAGGTTCCCAGATCGAGAGTTTTATATTGCGATGGACACGGCATTATTGATTGCAAGACCGTCGGTGTTAGCTACGGGTTTACTAATGATACCAACGACATTATTACTTGCTGTTATTTTACCAGGTAATCGTTTATTGCCATTCACTGATTTGGCATCGCTTTCATTTCTGTTTGCCATGTGTGCGCCCTACCTTAAACAAAATATGGTGAGATTATATATAACCGGAATAGCGATTATGACATTAGTGCTCTATATAGGGACCGATATAGCTGCTGGATTTACAGAAGCTGCTAACCTATCTAATGTCGCTTTACCTAGTAGTTTTCATAAAGAGACCGAGCTTGCTAATCTTGTTGGGGGAGCGACCACACCGTTAGGGTGGATAATTATTAAGATTGCTGGATTATTATCTTAGGGGGTAGAACAATGGAGAAGTATATTATGGGAATCGATAATGGAGGTACGATCACAAAAGCAGCATTATATACTTTGGGTGGCAAAGAAGTTGGCATAGCATCTAAGAAGACAAAAATGATTATGCCAAAACCCTATCATACAGAGCGTGATATGTATGAGTTATGGGAAGCGAATCTAGCAGTCATTCGAGAGTTAATTAATCATTGTTCAATTGATACAAGTAAAATTGTTGGTCTTGCGATTACTGGACATGGGAATGGTTTATATCTTTCAGATAAAAAAGGAGAGCCAGTATATAACGGGATTATCTCAACAGATAATCGTGCCAAGAAATATATAGAAGAATGGTACGGCGATAGTAATTTTGAAGAAAAGGTGCTACCAAAGACAATGCAATCTGTTTGGGCGGGTCAGCCTGTAGCATTACTGCGATGGTTAAAGGATTACCAACCATCTGTTATAGAAGAAGCAGATTATATATTTACAGTGAAAGATTATGTACGTTTTAAATTAACGGGCGAAGCTTTTTTAGAACTAACAGATGTCTCAGGAACAAATTTGTTAAATGTCCGTGACCGCTGTTATGATCAACAATTATTATCCTTTTTTGGTATCGACGATCTCATTGATAAATTGCCACCACTTAAACAGTCAACAGATTATTGTGGGGCCATTACTAAAGAGATTGCTGAAATGACAGGGTTACAGGAAGGGACGCCTGTAGCAGGTGGGATTTTTGATATTGCAGCTTCGGCAGTTGCCTCTGGTTTGGTAAAAGAAGACCGATTAGCGATTGTTGCAGGTACATGGAGTATAAATGAATATATTACGAAAAAACCAGTTATTGATTGTGAACTATTTATGACATCGATTTACTGCTTGGATGACTATTGGCTAACCACGGAAGCAAGCCCAACCTCAGCAAGTAACCTGGAGTGGTTTATTGATCATTTTATGATAGAGGAAAAACAACAATGTGCACTGACAGGACAATCGATTTATGATATTTGCAATGAGTTGGTGGAAGAAACGACACCAGAGGAGAGTCAGCTTGTATTCTTTCCGTTTTTATTCGGTTCGAATACAGTGCCACATGCGACATCATGCTTTATTGGAATGAATAGTTGGCATGAAAAGAAACATTTTATTCAAGCTGTTTATGAGGGGATTGTTTTTGGACATATCTATCATATTGAAAGATTATTAAAATATATTGAAAAACCTGAAGCCTCTAGAATAGCTGGCGGTGTGACAAAATCTGATGTGTGGTTACAGATATTTGCTGATAGCTTGCAAATACCATTAGAAATTGTTGAAGTAAAAGAACATGGAACGCTGGGAACTGCGATGTGTGCAGCCGTTATGAATGGGGACTACGAATCAATTAAAGAAGCGGCTGAAGCAATGGTGAAAGTGAATCGTATTATTCAACCTCGCCCTGAGAACAAGGCAATCTATGAAAAAAAATATCAACAATATAAACAGACACTAGCGAAAATGGAAGAGGTATGGAAGGTAGGGATATAAGAATGGATTTAGGCTTAAGAGGAAAAACAGCTGTTGTGACCGGCGCCTCTCGTGGCGTAGGCAAAGAGATTGCTAGAACCATCGGTAAAGAGGGGGCGAATGTGGTCCTTACTTACCAAGGGAACAGAGAACAAGCAGAGGCAGTAGTTAAAGAGATACAAGGATATGGACAAAAATCAGTGGCCATTCAACTCGACCTTTCGAATGAGAAAGCAGTAGCAGAGTTAATGGAAAAGGCAAGTGAACGGATAGAGGAATCGATTGATATTTTAGTGAATAATGCTGCAGTATGGCCAACCAATTATATTAAAGATATGTCCTTACAAGAATGGCAGAAGACAATCGGAATTAATCTTGATAGTGTGTTTCTAACTTCACAAGGGTTTATAAAACACTGTTTATTTCATAAGAAAAGTGGTCGTATCCTCAATATTACGTCACAGGCAGCGTTTTATGGCTCAACAACAGGTCATTCACACTATGCAGCTAGTAAGTCTGGGATGATTGCGTTTGCGATTTCACTTGCTAGAGAACATGCAAAGGATGATATTACAGTTAATAACTTGGCACTCGGTATTGTAGAAACCGATATGATTAAAGATTCCTTGCAGCAAAAAGGTGATTATTATGTCAATCGAATTCCAGTTGGGAGAGTAGCAAAACCAGAAGAAATGGCAGATATTGCAGCTTTTTTAGTATCAGAAAAATCTAAGTATATGACCGGGGCGACAGTTGATGCTACTGGTGGAATGTTAATGAGATAAGGAGAGAAGCACAGATGAAATGCTTAGCAATTGCGGATTTATTTATTACGAAGGAAATGATGGAACAAGGATTAAAAACTTTAATAGATAACGGTATCGAGCTGGCGATTCGAGAATGGCGACATGAGAATTTAGAAGCGTTGCAAAAGGATAATCTTGCTATTGAGCAACAAGGTAGTGAAGCAGTATGTTTACCAGAAAACTTATATGACGATATCGATCAGTATGAGGTGATTATTACACAATTTGCACCAATTGGTCAAAAAGTGATCGAGAAAGCCACAAATCTTAAATTGATAGGGGTTTTACGTGGAGGTGTAGAAAATATTCACATTAATGAGGCTAAAGCAAGAGGGGTAGAAGTGATTAATACACCCGGTAGAAATGCAAGAAGTGTAGCTGAATTTACGGTGGGGATGATTCTATCTGAAATTCGAAATATTGCCCGTTCACATGCTGCCTTAAAACAAGGAGATTGGCGCAAAGATTTTAGTAATGCTGATTTCGTACCAGAATTAGAAGATAGAACAATAGGAATCATTGGCTATGGTCATATTGGGCAACTTGTTGGCAAATTTCTAAGTGGGTTTGATACTAGAATTATTTTCTATGATCCCTATTTTCAGGGGGAAACGGCTTTTGAACAAGTAGATTTAGAAACTATATTGTCAGATTCAGATGTTGTGACTCTACATGGGAGATTAACGGAGGAAACGAAGCATCTTATCGGGTATGAACAGTTAGCGATGATGAAAAGTACTGCTGTTCTTATCAATACAGCTAGATCAGGACTAGTATGTGAAGAAGATCTTATTCGAGCATTAAATGAGAAACAAATTGCTGGTGCAGCGATTGATACTTTTGACCATGAACCTTTAGGAGAGGCTAGTCCGTTTTTAGATCTTGATAATGTAACAATTACTGCACATTTAGCTGGGAGCACAATAGACGCTTTTAAAAATACGCCAAAAAAGTTAGCTAAATCGATTGTACAATGGAAAGAAAGTCAGAAAGCATAAGAAAGTTTATATTCGAAAGAGGAAGTCGGGCTTGTTATGTTTAAGGGGCAGCCCGACTTTAACTTTTAATATAAAATAGTTGCTTTATTTCACCCGCAAAACTTGCCCAGGATAAATCGTATAATTAGCGTCTAATCCATTCCAGCTTCGAATTTGTGCAATTGTGCTTCCATACCTTTGAGATAAGGCGTAGACAGTATCTCCGCTGACAACTGTATGATAGATAGCTCCTCCTGATGGAACCAGGTTGAAGGCACGTACGAGTCCATTTACATGTCCCTGGGCAATGGCTTGAATAAATGACGCTTGTTTTAATTTGTTGGCATCAGCAACTGTGTCAATAAAACCGTTCTCTGTTAAAATAGCAGGCATATTGCTTTCTCTTAATACGTGAAAATTGGCTTGCTTTCTGCCACGATCGGCGTAGTTAACGACTTTCATTATTTCTTCATGGATGATATTTTGATAGGTTGTTGTAGGTGTGCCGGATCCAGGATAGATATAATCCTCATAGCCAGTACCGCCACCGGCATTAATATGAATGGATAAGAAGTAATTGGCCCCCCAAGCGTTGGCATCGTTTGTCCTTTGGGCAAGAGAAACGGTTTGGTCACCTGTTCGACTCATTCGTACCTCAGCATTACTATATCCTAATAATAAATCTCTTACCTTTGTAGCTATTTGTAGTGTAAGGTTCTTTTCCTGTAAACCATTACCTACTGCTCCAGGGTCAGTACCACCATGACCAGGATCGATATATATTTTTACCATATGAAAATACCTCCTTTTCTAATAGTTTTATGCAAAGGATGCATTTAGTGCTTGTACACTTAAACTACTTTTTAACCATTTGATTGATTCGCACAAGGAAGGTTAGTAGGAAGAGGTAGATTCTAAACAAGGCCATTAAAGAGGTATGGAGATATTTAGCTTATAAAAGCGGGAATGACTATGCTGTCAAAGAGAGAAGAGGAGACTTTCGTCTAATAGGAAGGTTAAGACATGGGAACGTGAAGAAGAGCAGTAGGAGTTACTGCTCTTCTTCACGTTCCACAATTTGATAACCTAATTTTTTTAGTCCATCTTCAATACTTCTGACAAATGTTACTTCTAGATATTGGAATTGGTCTCTCATTCTTGTTGAGCTAGCAAGTGCTGTTGGAATACCAGAAAGCATTACCTTCACGCCCATAAGTTTAAGAGCCGAGACTAATCGATTAAGTGCATCAGAAAATTCATAATTAGAGATTTGCATTTCAGATAAGTCAATGAGAAAAGAAGAAATTTTATGGCTTAATGTATAATTTAATGTATCTTCAAGAATTTTTCTTTCCCTTTTATCGTTGACGTTGCCTTGTAGTGCCAAGATAGCAATCCCTTTTGATATCGGAATAATGGGTACGCTGAGTAAATCAATATCTTCATAAAGGTCATCGAGTTCAATAATATAGGAGAGGACATCGGCAATGGACTGGACCATTTCCACTTGTTCATTGGTAAAGTTTTTTTCATCTTTATCCATTAAACAGAGCGTGCCGAAGTTTGATCCATCTGTGCGATTTAACGGAACCCCAATAAAGGCTTTCACACCAAGCTCATCGGTGATTTTTCGCTTTTTTGTTTCTTCATTAGCCATTAAATTCATCACGGTTTTCACAGGTTCATTATTTTCTAATACAAGTTTGCAATTCGATTCTTGATAATCAACAGCAATATCGTCTGGTATGATAAATTCCACTTTATTATAGGAATTAATAACAGTCATTTTATTGCCTACTTTTTTGGCTATATATGCAGAATTGACATCTAAGTTTTTAGTTAACAACTCAAATAATTTAGTAGACGTATCCACTAGTGATTGGTAAACTGTTTTATCCTTTACTTTACTGATCATCGAACATCTCTCCAAAATTGATTGATACTATAATTTTAGCATAAAAATAGAATCACTGATTACAGATGCAAGAACTTAATTCTTTTCGCGCTTTATCAATTCTTCTTCAAAGAAAAATGTACCAGGATATTTATTAACGACATAAGAGTATCTTTTCATATTTTTTACATACTGGCTTTTTGATATAATCACTTGCTCTTTCGTCCTTTTTATATTTACCATTTCCCCGATACGAAACATTTCTACGCTCATAATCTCAATCCCTTTCATTAGTGAAGATAATGTGTCCTTACCGTTAATGAAAAAAAGACTCCTAGATGGAGTCTTTTTTTCTATAGTAATTATGCTTTGTTAACGTTAGCTGCTTGAAGACCACGTTGACCTTGTTCGATGTCAAATGTAACTTTTTGACCTTCGTCTAAAGATTTGAAGCCTTCGCTTTGAATTGCGCTGAAATGTACGAATACATCTTCTCCGCCTTCTTGCTCGATAAATCCAAAACCTTTTTCTGCGTTAAACCATTTTACTGTACCTGTTTCCATGTTATCGTCTCCTGTTGTGGGGTTACCACAAATGTATTACTACCCTTGTTCAAACATACGATTTTAAGACAAAAAATTCCTTAGAAGAGATTTCCTCTCTCTCAATTTTACACCGAACAAAAATAATTATATTCATCATACCATTTATCAATGATATTAGCAAATACAGGAAGGTGTTATTTACTGTAAAAAAAAGAAACTCGCTCATTTTACAGAAGCGAGTTTCTTGTTCTTATAACGATTCATTTACTTGTACATGGTATCTGCCCCTAGGTACAACCATAGGTGAGAGGGAGACAGGGTCATTGATGACAGTGCAATCTAGACCAAAGACTTGTTTCACAAGATCAGTTGTGATGACTTGAGAAGGTTCACCTTCTGCGATGAGCTGCCCTTTTTCTAATGCGAAAATGTAATCTGCGTAACGTGCAGATAAGTTAATGTCATGCAAAACCATGACGATAGTTGTCCCGTATTTACGATTGAGATCGGTTAATAAATCTAAAATTTCTACTTGATAGGCAATGTCCAAAAACGTAGTCGGCTCGTCTAAAAATAAAATATCTGTTTGTTGTGTCAGTGCCATGGCGATCCATACTCGTTGTCTCTGACCACCAGATAGTTCGTCAATATTACGATCGGCAAGTTCTACGATATTCATAATTTCCATTGCTTCAGCTACCGCTTCATAATCCTTCTTAGACCAACCACTGAACATTTTCTGGTGAGGATAACGCCCTCTACCAACGAGATCAGTTACTGTAATTCCCTCTGGAACAATAGGGGACTGTGGTAAAATACCGAGTACCCGAGCGAGTTGCTTCGGTGGAATTTGATCAATTGATTTCCCATCAAGAATAACCTGACCGGACTGTGGTTTGATTAGCCTCGCCATCGTTTTTAACAAAGTCGATTTTCCACAAGCATTTGCCCCGATAATGACATTTATTTTATTGCTTGGAATCTCCACATCCAACCCATGGAGAATCGTTTTCTGATCATAACCGGCTATGACTTCCTTCGTTTCAAATTGGTGTATTGTTTTCATTATAAACTACCCTTTCGATTCATACGGATAAGTAAGTAAATTAGATATGGTGCCCCGAGTAATCCAGTAATAATACCAACAGGATATCTAGTTGTAAAAGCAAACTGACCAATCAAGTCAGCTGCTAAAACAAGATTCACACCAACGAGACCTGCAGGAATGACATTAGAATACCCGACACCAACTAGTCTTTTGGCAATCGGTCCAGCTAAAAAGGCAACGAAAGCAATCGGTCCGGTCGTTGCGGTGGCAATGGCTAGCATGGCAACCGAAGTTAGTACAAGGAGTATTCTTGTTTGATTCGTATTGAGTCCGAGCGATGTCGCCGATTCTTCACCTAATTCAAGAATGCCGAGCTGTCTACCCAAAATGGCAACAATAGGCGCGCATAGGATGACAGTAATCATTAATGGAATCGTTGAATCTAGCTGAGCACCATTCAAGCTGCCGTTTAACCATCGTAAGGCAGTAGGTATATCTTCTTGCGCCCCTCGCATTAATAGAAAAGAAATGGCTGCACTCAACATAGCTTGAATACCAATACCGACTAGTATTAATCGTCCGATGGAAAAAGATTTTCCTTTAGATAAAATAAAAATAAGGAAAACCGTTAATAATCCGGCAATGACAGATGCAATAGATACGACCGTGTTACTTGTATGGAAAATAAGAATACAAATTAGAGCAGCCACACTTGAACCAGCAGTAATACCCAGAATATCGGGGTTAGCAAGCGGGTTCCTTAGCATCGTTTGAAATGTATTCCCTGCTATGCCGAAAGCAATACCAGCAAAAAAACCAGCTAACATTCTCGGGAAACGGATTGTATTGACGGCAAAGGAAGCACCGCCAGCAGCATTCCCTGTTAGTGCACTCCAAATCTCTTGTGGCGGATAATAGGAGTTACCAAACATGAGCATGGCACAGCATAATGCTAAGGCTGTAGCAAAGAGTATGCTATTAATCAGTAACCAGCGCTGTCTTCTTTTTATTCGTCCTTGTTTAATAACGGTTAATAATGGATGTCTCATAGTGAACGCACCTTCATTCTAATCGCTAAAAATATTAATAAAGGCGCTCCAATAAAGGCTGTAACAACTCCAGCTTCTAACTCCCCTGGGCTACCGATGATACGACCAGCGATATCTGCGATTGTTAAAATGACTGCACCTGATATTGCCGACATGGGAATGGTGAATCTAAGATCAGCACCTAGAATGAGTCGCATCAAATGCATCGCTAATAAACCGACAAAGCCAATTGGACCGGCTAGCGCAGTTGCGGCACCACATAAAATGACCCCTGCAAATGCAGCGATTAAACGAATCATACCGGTTCTGACACCTTGTCCGGTAGCCACTTCGTCACCGAGTGCTAATGCATTCAAAGCAGAAGCAGTCATGATCGCAAGCAAAATCCCTGCAACTAAAAAAGGTAAAAAAGTGAGGATTAAGTTCCAGTTAGCAGATCCTACACTACCTACTTGCCAAAATCTAAATTGATCCATGACATATGTACGAGATAGCATAATGGCACTAACGAGGGAAGAGAGAGCGGCACTTGTTGCTGCCCCAGCTAAGACGAGCTTAAGTGGGGTCGCACCTGAACTCCCCATTGAACCAATTCCATATACAAAAATCGCTGTTAGCATAGCTCCAACAATCGCAAACCAAATATATTCAGCTGCACTGCTAATTTGAAAAAAAGCTATCCCACAGACGACAAAAAGCGCTGCCCCTGTATTTACGCCAAGAATACTAGGGTCAGCAATTGGATTTCTTGTTACAGATTGCATGAGTGCACCGGAAACACCAAGAGCAGCACCGCATAATAAACTAAAAATCGTACGAGGGATGCGTTCTTGCACAACACTTGAACTAAATGATTCTATTTCTGGGTGAAATAGACCGGTAAGTAACTCATTCCATGATACAAACCTTGCGCCAAATGCCAAAGAGGCAACAACACATAAGCATAGTAGAATGATAGATGCGACGAGCACAATTATCAAATGCTTTGGTAGATGCCTTTTTGGGACTTGCTTTTCAATTAAATTATTCATCAACTTTCTCAACCGCATCTGCGATTAATTCTAAGTATTCATCGATTGTATATTCGATAGAAAGCGGGTTAGGGTTCCCGGAAGCTGCAAGTGGTGTGTTGTTACCAATAAAGACAACCGATCCTCTTTCTATAGCTTTAATTTTGCCAAGACGAGCGTCTGCTTTTACTGCGTCATATGTGCTTTCATCATTATAACCGATGATAATATCAGCATCATTAAGTACATCAGCATTTTCAGCACTTAAAGATAAAGAGAATGCATTTTCATCTTGGATTAGATTGGTAATACTCTCAGGTGTTTCTAATCCCATTTCCTTTAGGAATGCCACACGTGGATCAGCAGGTGTATAGAGGTGGAACTGAGACAAATCGTTTGCTGAGAAGTTAGCCCAAACTACTTTTTTCCCCTTTAATTCAGGATACTCTGCAACTTTTTCCGCAACTAAATCCTCTGTATCTTTAATGAGTTGTTCTCCTTCTTTCTCCATACCCATCCCTTTGGCATTAAGAAGCACTTGTTCACGCCATGTTGTTGTCCAAGGAGTAGTTGGATATGCGACAACTGGTGCAATTTGTGTTAATAAATCGTAATCTTCTTGTGTAATTCCAGAGTAACCAGCAAGGATAACATCAGGGTTGGAGTCTGCAATCGCTTCAAAATCAAGACCATCTGTATCTTGATAAATATTAGGATCTTTAATATCAAGTTCTTCAAGTTTCTTCGTAGTCCATGGAAGTAAGCCACTACCATCTTCTACACCATAGTTTGCTGCAGAAAAACCGACAGGCTCAACGCCAAGGGCTAGTACAACATCATGGTTCGCCCATTGAATTGTTGCTACTCTTTCAGGTTTTTCTTCTATCACTGTTTCACCAAAAGCATGTTCAATCGTAATTGGATATTCTGTTTCGGATGATTGATCTGTAGTTGTTTCCGCCTCTTTATCTTTTTCATCTTCAGAAGCGGTTGATTCATTATTTGAGCAACCAATTAAGGCAAACATGGCGGTAGATACAAGTAATAGTAGTAATAAGAACGACTTCTTTGCTTTCATTTTTTTCCCCTTCTCTTCTATTAAACTGTGACAATCGTATGTAGTAATTTAATAACGATAATCATTCTCATTCAGTGTATAATTACCTAGAGTAGAAGTCAATCATTTTCGGAAATTTATAATAACTTTATCGGTGAAGGATTAAGGCAATCAAGCTATTTTTGATAGAATCCTGTCATGTGAAAAATTTACAAAAGAAGAAATCATTGTTTAAAGGAAATCCATCAATGGGGGATGGGGGGAGCATAGAAACGAGAATCACCTGACATAATCAAGGAATGGTACACTTTCATGAGATAACTGCCAAGATGTATAGGCAAAAGGAAAATGCGTACACAAAAGATGAAAACCCGCCAAGATGTGTTGGCAACTCCCATAAAACCCCACATCATATATTTCATTTTGTACTTACTGAAATAATCAAATATGTACATCGCTAGCTTGACACTGACAGTTGAATGTAATTAAAGAGCGCCGCAAAGGAGCAGTCACTGCCTTCTAGGAGAATAATTTTAATAGCCACCAGAATGCCATGTTCGCCTCCCCTGACCGTGTGAAAACAATCACTCTAGATAACTACCAATATCAACTTAAATGAATGTATAATAATACCAAATGAATAAAAGGAGCTTATTCTAATTTATGAAGTTCACTCAAGCAGTTTTACCTCTTCTAGTTATCGTAACGATATTGTACTTGATGGTTAATCTTCTACTGTTCATTTTGTTTTCGCTGGCTGATGTTAATATGAATCTTCATACGGTGCTATATGCCATTTTACCAAGTGTATTGTATTTTTTATGTGTGTGGTTTGCGATAAAACGCTTACGTCCAAATAGGAGGGAGAAGCCCAAGCAACTTTGGTTGTTTTCTTTAGCATTGGTATTGCCAATCGCATTGATTAGCCTACTAGTTTTTAATGGCGTTCATGCCAAATTTAATGAAATGGATTGGAGAAATAATCCACACAAACGAGTGGGAATGATAGACGATTTGTTAAATACGTATGATTTAAAAAATAGACATTATAACGAAGTAATTGAAAAACTAGGAACACCAACAGAAAACACGTATTTTAAGAGTGACAATAACATCGTTTATTATTTGGGTAATGAAAGGAGTATCATTAGTATTGATAGTGAATGGCTAATCATTACATTTAAAGAGAATCGAGTAGCTCATTATGAATTGAAAACAGATTAATAAGAAAAGCGCAAGGCGCCTGCCTATCGGCTTATGACCTCGAGCCGATGGCGCCTGGAGCTAGACATGAAAACTCATTGAAAAATTTTATACTTTCTTATCTAATAAAAAAGGGATGCAAGTAATTTAATTGCACCCCTTTTTATCATCATGCTTTTACTAGCGTTTGATCAACTACTTTACCCTCAAAGGCGGCTTCATAAATTGTATATATATCCTCTTTACACAATTCCATTGGACTTCGCGCGAGTAAACGAGTTTGTTTTGTCGCATCTTCTGTTAACGAATCAAGTGCATTATGGCCAATGTTAAAGCCTTTTAAAGAAGTCGGGATGCCAACATCTTCGACTAAGCGTTTTAATTCTTTTACACAACGGTGGGAAGCTTCTTCTTGTGAAAGATGGGTAGAGCTAAAGCCCATTGTATCGAGAATATCCTTCATCCTTTTTTCACATGCAGAACGAATATAGCCCATCACATATGGCAGAAGAACAGCGTTTGAATCACCATGGGCAATATGGAATTGCCCGCCTAATGGATAAGCAAGTGCATGAACCCCAGCTACACCTGCGTTAAAGAAAGCAATACCAGCTAAATAACTACCATAGCTCAAGTCAATGCGTGCTTGTTTATTGTCGCCATGATGAACAGCTGTGCGGATGGATTGACTGATTAGGCGAATGGCCTGTAGTGCTAAAGCGTCCGTGACTGGGCTAGCATTTTTAGACACATATGCTTCAATCGCATGTGTAAGGGCATCGATCCCAGTAGCAGCTGTTACCTTTGCAGGAAGAGACATTGTGAGTGCTGGGTCAACAATAGCTACATCTGCAAGTAAATAATCATGCGTGACGACATCTTTTGTTGTTTCCAATGAAAGGACGGAGATATTTGTTACTTCTGATCCTGTTCCAGATGTAGTTGGAATTAAGATACTCGGTAATCCTTTTTTTGTAATCGATTTTGTGCCGGTTAGATTTAAATAATCAGCTACATCACCTTCATGAACAGCGATAACGCCAGCTAATTTTGTTAAGTCAAGTGCACTTCCGCCACCGATGCCGATGACCATATCAAAAGCGTGTTCGCGCGTATAGGAGACCAGTTTTTCCCCAACGGCAAGTGGTGGTTCAGGAACAACATCAGTGTAAACATCAGTGATATATCCTGCCTCATTAAGTGGATGCGTCACTTTATCCGTTAAGCCAATTTCTTTTAAAAAAGGGTCAGTAATCACAAGGATTTTTTTAACGTTAAACTTTTCTACTTCTTCAACGAGGTGGGAAAGAGCATCCCAGCCTGTGTAGCTTATAGGTGTAAAGGTGATTTTCTCAGACATGATGGTCACTCCTCTAATTAATTTTGGTTCCAAACAATTAATTTAGTTTCAGTCATTTCGTGAATCGCGTATTTCAAACCTTCTTTGCCCGTACCGCTTTCTTTCACTCCGCCATATGGCATTTGGTCTACACGATAGGTCGGAATATCATTAATCATCACGCCGCCCACTTCAAGTGCTTTAGAAGCATGGAAGGCAGTTTGAATATCATTAGTGAAAATACCAGCCTGCAAACCATAGTCAGAATCATTGATTGCAATAATACCATCTTCAATTGAAGAGATACGGTTAACAATAACAATAGGGGCAAACACTTCTTGGCAAGAAACCTTTGCAGTCGCATCGACATTCGTTAAGATGGTTGGTAAAAATACGCCATTTTCAATTTTTCCGCCTGTAATAATCTCTGCTCCTAAGGAGACTGCTTCATCAACCCAACTCAATGCTCGCTCCTGTTCAGCTGGATGAATCATCGCTGATAGGTCAGTTGTTGCATGCATTGGATCTCCGATTGTTAATGCCTGAGTAGCTTCGGCAAACTTTTCAACGAACGCAGGAAAAATCTCTTCTAGTACGTAAGTGCGTTGCAGAGAAATACAGACTTGCCCTTGGTTAGAAAAGGCACCTGTTACACATTTAGCTACGATTTCTTCTAAGTCTACGTTTCTATCAATAATCAGTCCTGCATTAGAGCCGAGTTCTAAAGCAACTTTCTTTAGTCCTGCTTTATTGCGAATACCAATACCAACGGCTGGGCTACCAGTGAAAGTAATCATTTTCACAAGCGGATTCTCGACAAGGGCATCTCCGACAATACGACCACTGCCAGTAACTACGTTAAATGCACCCTTAGGTAAAGAAGTTTGGTCAAGGAGTTCAGCAAGAAATAGAGCAGATAATGGTGTTTGCGATGCTGGTTTTAATACAATCGGGTTTCCAGAGGCAATCGCTGGTCCCACTTTATGTGCTACTAAATTTTGTGGAAAATTAAATGGTGTAATGGCACCAATTACGCCAATCGGTTCCTCGATTGTATAACCGAATCGGTTAGCCCCGTTTTTAGCTGCGTCCATCGGAATCATTTCACCTGTTAAGCGTTTTGCTTCCTCAGCCGCGAATTTATATGTCTCAATCGTACGGTCAATTTCACCTAGTGAGAATTTCAATGGTTTCGCTGATTCTAAAGAAATGATTTCAGCAGCTTTTTGTCGATTTTCCTTAAATAATAGAACAAGCTCTTCTAATATTTCTGCACGCTCGTAGGCAGTCAAACGAGCCATCGCTGTTCTTTTTTGATGCGCCATCTCTATGGTTTCTTCCACTTCCTCCTTTGAAGCTTGTGGAATTTGCGCAATCACTTTATTTGTATAGGGAGAGAGGAGTTCAGCATAGTTTGCTGAGTCTCTCCATTCACCATTGATATATAATTGTTTCTTCATATTAACTCACCTGCTTTTCTTGATTTTTGAGATCTTCACTATCTTTATTAAACGTTTTGTCTATTTCTCCTTTAAAGAAATCTTTTCCGTATAATAATAGACAAAGAATAATACCTACCGCAAACGCCCAAGCAGCGCCTTTAATACATAGAACAGCTGCGACAATCCCAGCTACACCAAGATCTTTTTGACTTCGTGCTTCTAAAATACCAACTTTCACACTTACATATCCTTGAATGAGAAGAGTTAATGCCATCGCAACACCTAGTATAGGCTCAACGAAACTTACGATTGGAAGTAACCATAAGCCGGTATTCGTTCCCCAGCGGAATGAACCCATACCACCGAAAATCGAGTCCATAGCTTTTCTTCCTTTTTTGAAACGCTCAACCATTACCACCTGCATCGCACTCCATACGGGTCCTGCCATCGTGACATCAGGTCCAATAATACTCATGGCACCATTACGAATACCGAAAATCCAGTGAGATCGGTTAGGGTTGTAATCAACCTTTTCATCAGGGCGGATAGATTGACCATCTTCCACTAATGCTTTTACTTGTAATACATCACCGAAAAGAACAATATAAGCAGCGAGAACAGTAGGGATGGCTGTAATAAACATCATGAATGGGGGTAAGCCTAATCCGAATACCGTGTACTCATTCCACAATGTAATAAAATCTGGAGATGAGAATCCCCATTCAATTGTTGGCCACTTTGCTTCCCCAAATAATGGGGCAATAAATACGGCTACAAGTATCACAGGGAAAATACCTAGTTTAGCAATGGTTTTCCAAAAGGCATTGCGGTTTTGGAATTGAATAAAATGTTTTGAAAATAAAAGATAAAACCCAATTCCAATAGCAATTGAGATGGTCCAAGGGAACAATTCAAAACGGCCACCAACTTGGAAAACAGAGATGACAGCTGCTAAACCAGCTCCTAGGATAACACCAGCTTTTAATGCGGGCGGAATAAAGCGAACAACCTTTGATGCCAACCCAGTAGCACCGAGTAATAATGATAGAATACCGAGTGTTAATTGGAAGGCGATCAGTGAGTGAACACGTTCAGGTCCTTCAGGGAATTGCTGACAGTACAGCATGATTAAAGGAATGGCTGGTGTAATCCAACCAGGTACAGCCGGATCACCTAGTAAATGATGTAATAAGTAAAAAAGTCCATTTAAAACAACAATAGCGAGTGCTACTTCAAAAGGCATACCGAGTAATTCCATTAAAAGTGGGATGGCTGATAAATCAACAGCACACATTAATAGTCCTTGCACATAATCGGGCCATTCAAAACGGTAATGGATAAAAGGTAAGCGAACCTTAAAAGGTCCTGCTGGGATATACGGTGATTCTTCGCCGTATTTTCTGTTTTTCCATTTCATGACGGTTTTTCTCCTCCTTAATTGTAAACCCTTACAAGTTAGAATATTAAATTATGAATACGTAACCATTTTTGTGTAAAGCGATTCCACATGAGTCGTTCAAGCTCATATGGAAGAGGGTAAGGGATTATGCTTCCAAAATGGTTACGTATTCATTTTTGCATAAATAAAAACTATTGATATGCCTTTGTTGTTTTCCTATTAAATACTTTAACAGATTCAGTGATTTTTACGCAACTGTTTTTTTTATTTTCAATCATTTCAATCAGTTCATTGATGGCTAGAAAACCTAAATTTTGCTCAGAGATACTTCCGACGGTTGTTAACTCGATACTACCGTGTTTACTTAAGTCAACATTATCGATACCGACTACGCTAATATCGCCTGGGACACGATAACCGGCCTTTGTTGCTTCATCAATTGTTTGTAGAGCGATTGCATCTGTGGCAGCACAAATAGCTGTCGGTGGAGTCGGTAATTGCATCAGTTTTTCAAATGCTTCTTTTACCGCTTGTTTTGATGTATTCGTTTGAATCACATATTGCGATGCAAGGTATTGAGTGTTCATCCCTTCAACGAAGCCATCGTATCTATTTTTAAATGTACTAACGGTAGAGGGACCTCCAATCCAAGCAATTTGTTTATGACCTAACTCTAGCATATGATGAGCTGAAAGTATGCCAGCCTGAAAATTATCGATTTCAACAAAATGTTTATTATTAATATGTTTTCGATTATATGTAATAAATGGTATATCCATTTTCTCAAACTTCTCGAAAATAGGATCATCAAGTAAGATACAGGACATCACGACTCCATCTACCTTATTTTCAACTACTGAAGTATATGCCTCATTTAATTTCTCATCATTCACAAATTGAACATGCACACGATAACCTTTGCTATTAGCGTAATTAACAATTGCAGCTGTTGTATCGACAAAAAAAGGATTATGAAGGGGTCCAGAAAGTAACGCAATCGTGTTTGTTTTATTTTGTACAAGAGAACGGGCATGGGCATTCGGAATGTAATGAAGTTCTTCAATCGCAGCCATCACTTTATCTACTGTTGGTTTTTTGACTAGGTTTGGAGTATTAAGTACACGTGATACGGTCGTTTGAGAAACGCCAGCATGTTTGGCAACATCCTTAGAAGAGACCATCTAGTTTCCTCCTTTCAAGAAAAACTGTGCTTCCTTATTTTATCAGATTCCCATGGGAGAGAGAAGTCAAAATGACCTAGATTAAGTACCGGTGAAAAGGGTAAGCAGAGAGTATGAAAGGAAGCGAATAAAATGAAAAAAACGATGATTTTAGTGTTTACGAGTATTTTATTGTTTTCTGGCTCTGCTGTGTCGGCTAAAACAATCCATTCATTTAGCGACCAGACAACAATTTATGATTATATTGTCTCTGAAAGCTACAGTAAGAACGGTGCAAAGGTAGCCGTTATTGGCAGTAGTGTTGCTCGTGGGAAAGGGGCATCTCATCCGATGTTTTCTTGGTTTCGTTTATTAGAAAAGGAAGTGCGAGAACGCCATTTGCCACATAAAAAAAAGCTGTCATTTCATAACTTTGCTAAAAGCGGTTACACCTTAAATATGCTACTTAAGGATGGAACGGTTGAAAAGTTGGTAAAATCAGAGCCTGATTTGGTAATGATTGAAACAGGTGTCGTTAATAGTTATCAATATCATCAAAGCATAAAAGAAACGGAGCAAGCGATTAATAAAACCGTTGATAAAATTAAAAAGGCCTCTCCTGATACGAAAATTCTATTTCTTTCTCCCAATCCGACAACTGTTCTTTATAACGGAAAAATTAATAATAAGCGCAATCATTCTTATCAAGACTATTTAAAAGCAACAGAACAGTATATTAAAGAAAACGAGTGGCCATATATAGATATTTATCGACCGATGGCAAAAAGAATGGCGGACGGTTCATTTGAGTTAAAAGACACATTGGCAGATGGGGTGCATCCGAATAATATTGGTTACTATATTTGGTTTCAAGTAATGAATGAGTACTTTAATAAGCCAATCCCGTGGTAAAATGAAAGAAAACCTCGGAGCTGATGAATGTTGAAACAACAATTAACTTTAATGGAAGCATATATGATTGAGCTGTTACGTAATAAAGGTGTAACGGACGAAGAAATTATAAGAAAATCTTTGTCAAACGAAGCGACAGAGTGGAGAAAGTACAACGAGCAGTTCGAATTTGAACAATTAGCTCATCTGGCTCAAAAAGATGAGGCAAACTTTGTTTCAATGATTAACAATGGTTACCGCATCAAATTCCTTACCTTCCCTGGCTTGCAACGCATGTTAAGTATGAAGTTCGGATTAGAGAAAGACCAAGATTACACGCTCGTAGAAAACGGAGTAACTAATATAAAGGTAAGTGAGGAGCAATTAAACGAGATAGAAAAAGTTTTATCACTCAACTGGAAAATAAAGAGAGAAAAAACTTCGGTTTCTATTCAAAATGGCTAAAGAAAGATAGCATTCGTTTCTTCATTAGGCGAATGCTTTTATCATTTCTCTTTACTAGAAGACCATAAATAATAGAATATAGAAAAGAATAAAGAAGCTCCTATTGCGTATGGTATGGGAGAACGAAAAAGAATTAATAGACAAAAGGGCATGGTAATAAAAATGGTTTTTTTCCAAAACAAGCAATGATCTTCCTTTCCAAAAAAGGTTGAATATGTGAAAAAGAAAACTTAGGAGGAAATAATCACTTGATGAATTATAAATTTTCACCTGAATTAAGTCAGGCGATTGTTGATGGTATATTAAAAGGATATAGGCATTACATTCATGAGCGTGAACAGAAGAAACGTGAAATGCTTATTAGTACAGGTTATGCATGGGTAAAAGGCAATCATATTGAAGATGCCGTAGCACAAGAATGTCGCAAGCTTGGGATTCAATTTGAATTTTCTAAAGCCGGTTATGCATGGGGTTATCTTAAATTCGAAAATAAGGCAACAAACTCTTTATTTATCATTAAAAGTGGAGGACCTTCACCACAATCATCACCGAGTCGAAAAGAGGAGCACTATTTAGTTGAACTCTCCAAGATTAATCGTCATATTGATTGGCAGCAATTAGAACAAATGAATGAAGTAGGAGAACAGTTAATGTTAGAAGACGTCACTTCTCAGAATTTTGAACAATTAAGCTTCGGTGAATTCGATTCTCTTAAACAAACGTTTGATCAATTTTATATTGTCTCCTATGAAATGGATGAAACAAAACTATTATCAAAAATTCAACTGCTTATGCCAACTCCAGGCATGAAGAAAATTCATTTAGTTGAAGACTGGTTACCTCTGGCATTTCATTCATCTTATCATATTACAGAGATTGAAGTAGAAGGAATTAGAGGAGAATAACAGGAGGGCTATCTATAGTAGATAGCCCTTCTTAATTATTGTTTTTGTTCTTTTATCCAATGAGTAATGGTATCGATGATCGTTTCTTGTTGTTTCTTAATAGAAATGTCGGCTGGGTTGTCACCAGATTGTTCTCCGTATACACCAAAATAGGCATGGTTTCCTCCTTCGATTTCTACGAAGTCTGCTTCATCTGGAAGAAAAACCTTCTTCTCTTCAACTTTAGCGGGCGTACTTAGGCCATCATTTGAGCCACTTATGGATAAGACAGGTAGTTTCGAATTTGTCAGTGTATCATTATCAGAGGCATAGGCACCCAGTAGTATTAAACCATGTACTTGATCTATGTTTTTATCGGCGTACATGGCTGCTGCTGCACCGCCCATTGAATGGCCTCCAACAAACCAATTTACATCTTTATACGTACTAATGATTTCGTTAGCTTTAGAAACATCAAGTATGGCGATGTTTAGTGTTACATGTGGTATAGCGATGAATAGATTTTCTTTAGCTAATTCTTGACCGATATAAGCATAAGCATCGGGTTCTACTTTTGCACCCGGATAAAGAATAATACCTATTTGACTATTAGGGTCACCGAATAAAAGCCAATCATCTTCAACGCTTATTTGGTTGTCTACGGGGATCGTTGGCTCACCCACTGAATGATAAGTGAGCTGAGTCCAGATGAAAAATCCACCGATTGCTGTAACTACTAGAGCTGATAGGATAAGGAATACTTTTGATTTGATTATCTTCTTCATAATTTGCCTCTTAAGTTGTATTTACTTTTTGAAAAATTTGTAGAGCGTATAGATAAAAATAACGATTAATAAAAGGATGAGGATCATCACAAAGCTTTTCACAGCATCATTAGGTGTTTTAGCATATATACCAATGTATGCCCAGATGAAAACAAGTGTATAAATAAAGTCTTTAAATCGAATAGAGAAAACAATCGCTAATATTGTAGCAACTGCTAACATAATAAAGGTCCAAGTCACTTCATTCAATCCGAGAAAAACAGTCTGTTCCATCCCTACAAACCAAACAAATACATTTAAAATACTTGCTACAGAAACCCAACCAATATAAATGGAAAATGGCAGTTTTTCAAAGAAAGTATGAGTTGTATCGTTTATTCTACCGTAGATTAGAATTAAGGTGACAAGTAAAGCAAAAATGATGATTACTGATGTTAGTAGTGCTTGAGCAGTAAAAGCTAGAATCCAACAGCCATTTAATAAAAAGTTAAGAGCTGGTAGGTAGCTAGTTTTTACATAAACAGCATCACCTCTCACAAAAAAAGCTCTGATAATCCAAATAAATAAAAGTAAATAAATGAACCCCCAAATGGAAAATGCAAAACCAGCAGGTTGTATTAAAGGTTGGTTAGCATCAGCAACATTGCCAACATTTGTAGCTGACCAATAATTTAAGAAAATCATTATAGCGAAAGTAATAAGGTAGACGATACCTAGTTTCTTTGACTGATTCATGAATGAGCCTCCCCTTGATAAATAAAATGATGGTATTAATTGTAATACCCTAAAGTGAACGGTAATAATCATAGTTATCTACCATGGGGAAGGCGAAGTGACATATTTCTTAATTTGATAGTAGTTGTTTTATTTTTCCCTCAAAATCACTTGGTTTATCTGTAGGACCGAAGCGCTCTACCACATTTCCATTTTGATTAATGAGAAACTTAGTAAAGTTCCATTTAATGCTTTTGCTTAGAAAACCTTTTGCTTCTGTCGTTAAATAATTGAATAAAGGGTGTGCTTCTTTTCCATTCACTTTAATGATTTCATGCATAGGGAATGAAACACCATAGGTCATCCGACAAGCTTCACTCGCTTCCTCAGCAGAGTCGAGCTCTTGTTTAAATTGATCCGAAGGAAATCCTAATATAACCAGTCCCGCATCTTTATATTTTTGATATAGGTTCTCAAGTTCTGCAAATTGTGGGGCCAAGCCACATTTTGTTGCGGTATTGACAATTAGTAATACCTTGCCTTCATATTGCTCCAATTGATAATTGGTACCGTTTTCGAGTTTTACGTTTATATCATATAAATTCATTTTTTCTCCTCCCCTTCATTTAATTGAGATAACAGTGTATTCAATTCTTGTAATTTTAATTTGAATTGATCATCAAATATAGCGAATGAATCCCATTTTGTAGCTTTAGTTGAAATCATTTCTGATATCGTACTTTCGGAGTTTCTACCTTTTGTGGTCAATGAAATGACTACAGATCTTTTGTCCATAGGTGAGGGTGTTTTCATTACATAATCTTTTTCTACTAGTTTAGAAATAATGGGGTTTAAAGTACCAATCCCTAACGATAACTTTTCACTTAATTGTTTAATAATCATATGATCATTTTCCCACAGAGCCAGTAAGACAATATATTGAGGGTAAGTGAGGTCAAACGGTTCCAGTGCTTTCCGGTATAACTTAGTATATTGATTTGTTGCTTTATAAATAGCGAAACATAATTGATTTTCTAATGTCTGTGCTTTTACTTTGACCACCTCCTCATTTACATCGTACACGATACATTATATATCGGGTACGATGTAAATGCAAAAATAAGATAACAATTAAATCATATGTAACAGTTGCTTTCAGTTTCTGTAAATTCCTCCTTTACAATACCTCAGTGATGTTATAATACGAGCAATAATTGTAAGGAGGTCCATTTTCATGATACTTCAAGAAGAAATTAAAGGACTAACGACGAAAGTATTTGGAAAAAACAATCAACTAATATACGATGAAGAATCGTTTATTTTTAAAAATGCTGAATTAAAAATCACTGGTTCAAATAATAAAATCCATATTGGAAAAGGGACAAAACTATCCAATATATTAATTCACATACGAGGTTCAAATAATGAAATTATGATAGGGGAAGATACCGACTTGATTGGTCATATTTTATTAAAAGGCAAAAAACAATCGATTAAAGTTGGTGACCGAACGACCTTTAAGAATGTCTATCTACTATCACAAGAAGGAAAGAATATTACCATTGGAGCGGACTGTATGTTTTCTTATGATATAGCCGTGAGAACAACAGATGCTCATTCCGTTCTTGACCTTGAAACAAATGAAAGATTGAACGGTGCAAAGGATGTGGTCATTGGTAATCATGTTTGGGTTGCTGCTAGTTGCTTGATTTCCAAAGGCGCGGTGATTCCGGACGATACGATCATCGGAGCAAGATCAGTTGTTACTAAACCTTTCTCCGAAGCACATACAACCATTGCGGGCTCTCCAGCTAAGATAATCAAAACAGGAACAACTTGGAGTCGAGAGCGGTTATAGTAGGATGAGATAAAATGCTAGATTTCACTAGTTTAAAAAGAACATGATGATATCTTAAATGTAATAAGGCTTTAAAATTTAATTGACTTATCATTCCATTTATTTGGCTTGACTAAAGCGTTTAGGGGAAGAAGCGATGATTTATCTTCCTGATTTTGGTTAGAGCTAACAATTATCCTTATAATATATGTATAAATATTGGGGAATTTAATTAATGGAATATCCATTATAAAAACGCCACAAACTCTTTTTGGGTTTGTAGCGTTTCTATGTTTATGGTAACTTCAAGAAATGGTTTCAGCGTTAGAGCGTTTATTTCCTTTGTAGATGAAATAAACAGCAATAATCATAAATATTAGTGCAACAAGTCGTTTCCAGTCTAAAGGTATGATTAAACTATCAAACCAACCAAAGTGATCAATAATCATACTACTTGCCAGTTGTCCGCTGATAATGGCAACATTGGCTGCTATAACCCCGATTTTTGGAACAGCTATGACAGAGAGAAGTAAGAACGCCGTACCTAAAAGTGCAGCGCTTAACTGCCATACAGGTGCTGAAAGGATTCCAAGTACATTGCCTTGACCGAAAAATATAATAATAATTGTCAGAAAGACTAAACCAGTTAACATGGTTAAAAAAGTTGTTTCGATAGTTCCAGCTTTCCGGCTGAAGGTTGCGTGGACGGATGACTGTGCACTTAATGCGATACCACCTAATAAGGTAAATAGAATCATTAAACTATCCATAAGGAGACCTCCTAGTTAATTAATATAAGGGCAATAATCATAGAAATTACTGCAAATACTTTTTCTTTATTGATTTTAGTTTGTTTAATACCAAGCCAACCAAAGTGTTCAATGATCATACTCATAATCAGTTGACCAATAATTACTGTAACCATCGTTATCCCAACACCAACAAAAGGAACACTTATAACGATAGCTGTTAAATATATGACTCCTAAAATTCCTCCAGAAAGTGACCATTTTGGTGCTTCCATCGTATAGGAAAGTTTCCCCTTACCAAAAAATAACCATATTATTCCCATGATAAGAGTGCCCATAAAGAAGTTATAAAAACTGGTCTCTAGCTTTCCTATTGCTTCTCCAAGTTGACCGTATATTGCGCTTTCGAAGCTAAGTGCTGTTCCTGCCAATACGGCTAAAATATATGCTAAGTAACGCACGAAAAACATCCCCCTAAATTTTAATTTTTATGTCCAAAATGAATGAGTTTCCCATGGAATATAGAACTCGAAAGTTAATTAATTATCTTGATAGGAACTTTGATGATTGAAGAGCATGATGAATCACCTCGCATTTTATTTGTTTGCGCATGCAAATAATAATTCAATCTTTGTTTCCTGTCAACTTAATTGGCTTAATGAGCATAGAACTTTGATTGTAGTGTGTTTAACGATATAATATGCTTATTAGATGCGTAATATAGTTTTTCGAGGTAGGGGATTGCATTGGAAACGCCTGAACGATTAGTCGACTTTTGGGTAAACTACTCAAAATTTTATAACCGTTTATATAACGCGATAGATAACGTTATACAACAGCAATACCATTTAAACCTTAATGAATTTTATCTCTTGTATCATTTATCACAAGCAGATAAATTTAAATTAAGGTTAACGGATTTACAACCCAAAATCGGACTTAGTCATAGCGCTTTGTCTCGATTAGTTACACGCATGGAGAATTACCAAAACAAACAACTTGTATGGAGATCAATTTGTGAAGACGATAAAAGAGCTAGTTATATTACTCTTACCAAAGAAGGAAGTCAGTTGTTTGAATCGATTTCTAATGTATTAAACCAAACTTTAGATGCATCGCTGACGAAACCAGACCTTGACCATATTATAAGAATGGTAAAAGGATAAATATCGAGGGACCAAGAAAAGCCGTTATGTGAGCTTTTTTGGTCCCTTTTTTTAGCAATCTAATGAGATTTCCTTACTTTACCGATATGCTGGATATCAGTTTGATGACGAAAACGGATCACTATTATTTAATAGCAAGATTATCATCCAACTCATGGTGTTTTTTCTCCCTTGATCCAGATGCGCTGGTGATGAAGATGATATTCTTACGCCAAATGGATACATATAGGCAAATAACAATCTGCTAAATTAGTTGACCCAGATGGTCACAGAGCAAAGCTCGTTAGCGGAGCTGGTAAATTGGTTTGGAAGAACGGAAAGAAAGTGAGGAATCAGGAATAAAGGTAGGTAAAAAAGCTTGGAAAAATCGAAAGTGGGCTATAAAAGAACCTGACAAACGAAGTGGAAGAATTTTTGCTATCGATAAACAGAAAGTAGACGACAAATAAACATACTGACTCCAGGTTATTAGCACTTGATTATCATAAATTACGGAAAAAAAGAAAAAGACAAAGACAAAAGTTGTTCACTGTCATTAGAAGTATAAAAAAATAAACATTATATAGTTTATCCCTCTCGCAAAAAATACCGCTTGTGCATTTCTTATAAAGTGGATAATTCTAGAAAACACTGGATATATACAGAACAGAATAAATTTTTCTGATAACATCTCTAGTATCAGGATATCCATCTAAGTAACAAATATTGTGTAACTCCTAAGAGATTTCCCAATTGATATAGAAAAATTGATAGCATAAGAAGCTGACTGTAAACCCCCCTCCTTCACGTTAAGTTAATATGCTCCCCTTTAGGAAGACAGATTAAAAAGTAAAAATCTGGCTCTTATGGGGAAGTATTTATTATGAGTAATCTAATTTATTCTAAAAAGAAAAAAACGGTAAGAGGACCTATGCCTCAATAATTGAATGGCATACGCCATACAACAATTATGGCTAACACTTATCTCTTTTTGAAAATGCTACCTATTCACATACATTGGCAATTGCTATACTTAATAAAGAACATTATAATCAATCGACTACTCCCAATGCTCTTCTAATTCAATTTTCGAAATGCAGGTGAAGCTTGTGTTAATTAAAGATTCTTGGTTTACTGTGCAATTAATTGATAGTAAAACGTATGCGATTAGTGAATATGGCCACTGGGAAAAAGTACATTCGTTTTTGCTCATTGGTGAAGAAAAAGCGGTACTCATTGATACAGGTCTTGGAATAGATAACATTAAACGTATAACCGATCAATTAACTTCCTTACCTATTGAGGTCATAACAACGCATGTTCATGTCGATCATATTGGTGGACATGGATTGTACGATACGATTTACGTTCATGAGCTAGATAAAGACTGGTTAGTTAATGGTATTAGTGGTCTTACGCTCCAACAAATCCGCACTGATATACAAAGAGATATTACAATCCCCAAACCGAAAACATTTAATCCTGAAACATATCAGCCTTTTACAGGAGAGCCGACCGCTTTACTAGCGGATGGTGATGTGCTGCAATTAGGGAATCGAAAACTTAAAATCTATCATACGCCAGGACACTCACCGGGGCATATTACTATTTATGATGAAACACATAACTACCTATTTACAGGCGATTTATTGTATGATACCGAGCCTATATTCGCTTTTTATCCTTCTACGAGTCCATCTGATCTCGTGCGATCAATTGAAAAAATAGCGATGATTCCCAATGTAGCAAAAGTGTTCGGATCACATCATACATTAGGATTAGCACCGACTGTTTTGCAGGAAGCTTATGATGCAGTTCAGTATTTAAAGAGTCATCAATTGGATCAATTTGGGACAGGTATACATTCCTTTCAACAGATAAGCTTTCGATTTTAGTTTTTGTACAGAAAGAAGGGTGAATGGTGAAAATATACATGACAAGACATGGTCAGACAGAATGGAATAGAGAAAGAAGGCTACAGGGAAGATTAGATTCTGACCTAACAACAATTGGGAGTGAGAACGCCAAATTATTAGGAGAACATTTAAGCAAAGTCCCGTTTGATGCGATTTATGCCAGTCCAAGTGGAAGAACGATGATGACGGCGAGCCTGATTAAAGGCAATCGCCCAATTAAGGTTTTTACTGATGAGGATTTACAAGAGATTTATATGGGAAGTTGGGAAGGGCAGCAACAATCAGATGTAGAAAAAAAATACGCAGATGAATTCCATGCCTTTTGGTGTGCGCCTCATCTCTATCATCCAACAGAACGAGAAAGTTTTCAGCAAGTACAGGATCGAGCAGTAAAAGTGCTAAAAAGAGTGATGACAAACCATAAGAATGGAAATGTTTTGCTTGTTACACATACGGTCGTAATCAAAACGCTTCTTGCCTACTTGAAACAAATACCTATGGAAAAACTTTGGGATGCCCCGTACATTCATGATACTTGTCTTTCAGTAATTGAAATTGTAAATGGTCAGAAAAACATCCTATTGGAAGCAGATATGTCTCATCTTCAACCTGACCAATATGAATTCACTTAGGGAGGTTATGTTGTGCAGAGAGAAATGACGGAAGCGGGCCATCTATTAAATGATAAAGGGGAACTTGTTCAATCAGGGTATGCAAAACAACTCCTGCTTACATATGATCGAAAGGCCATCAAGGCTCAAGCGTGGAGAATAAAGGAATGGGATTATTATTTAGTTTGTAATGATGATTTTGGTGTGGCTCTGACCATTGCCGACAATTCCTACATGGCTTTATTGAGTGTGTCTTTTCTTGATTTTAAGCGTGCTTCCTATCGAACGACAAGCATTATGAAGCCTCTTACATTTGGGAAGTTGAACTTACCGTCGACTTCAAAGGAAGGCGATATTGTTTACGAAGATAAGCGAATTAAGATGTCTTTTTCGCATATAAAGAATGGTAGGAAATTATGTTGTCATATGAAAAATTTCGATGGTAAAACTGACTTTGCCTGTGACATTGATTTAGTTAATGTGGCTAAAGATTCTATTGTAATGGCTATTCCATTTAAGGAAGATCGACAAGCGTTTTACTATAATCAAAAGATCAATGGGATGCGTGCAAAGGGCAGTGTCCACTATGGGCAAACAGAATATCAATTTCAGGAAAAGAATAGCTTTGCTACATTAGACTGGGGCAGGGGGGTATGGACATATAAAAATACGTGGTATTGGGGACCAGCATCTGGCGTTGTCGAGGGGAAAACATTCGGCTTTAATATCGGCTATGGTTTTGGCGATACTTCACTTGCCAGTGAAAATATGCTCTTCTATGATGGAGTGGCCCATAAACTGGAAGAGGTTACTTTCCATATCCCACAGAATAATGGAATCTTTGACTATCTCTCACCTTGGCGATTCACTTCAAGCGATGGAAGGTTCGAAATGGACTTCATCCCCATTTTAGATCGTAAAGATTACACCTCGGTCATAGTTATTTCTAGTGATCAGCATCAAGTATTTGGTCATTTCACTGGTAAAGCGGTATTAGATGATGGAACAACCATTGTACTGAAAGACTTTCTTGGTTTTGCTGAGAGGGTGGAGAATAAATGGTGAGCAAAAGGTGGTTATTATGGGTTGGTTAAATATAGGGAGTCTGGTTTTAGGCATAGTTGCTTGGATCTTACCGTTGCTTAATCTTGGTCGAGAACAAGAAAATGCCAAACGGTGGATGACGTATTCATTTTTAAGTTTCATCTGTTGTAGTACGGCTATTTTATTTCAATTAATGGTGCAAAAATTTCTTATAGAAATAGAAGATTTTAGTGCCTTGATGGATATAACAAGTTCGGTTGTCCTTGCTTCAAGTGTGCTTTTAATCGTGACAATTCTATTGAATGTATTGGCATGGGTAAAATATACGAAAACGATATAGAAGGGGAATGAGGTAGGGTCGATGATAAACGGAGAATTTATCAAAGTGTGGAGTCATTACTTATCGCGTCTATTAAGTGATCGTTTTTATGAACTTATCCTTCCCCTCATTGTTCTCGGTATGTCTGGGTCTCCTATTGTAACGACGGCTGTATTAATGGTGCAAAAGGCGGCATCGATTCTCTTTGCCATTCCAGTAGGAACGTTTATTGAAAGAATCAATGTGGTGACTGTAGCTTGGGTTGCCAATTTCGTATACGGCTGTTTGTTATTTTTTCTTTCTTATATTTTCGCTAGAGATATAGGGGATCTATGGTTGATTACTATCATAATATTTTTACTCGGTTTTGTTGGTCTTGTTATTCAAATTGCCCAACAAGCAATGATTCCCCGCATTGTTTCGAGGGAAAGGCTTTTAAGTGCGAATAATTTACTTGAGGCAGCGGATGCCATTGTTACATTCATTGGCCCAGCCTTAGGTGGCTATCTCTTTGCAACATATGGTGGCTCGACTACGCTCATCATTTGTGGCACGCTCTATCTCGCAGCCATGCTTCTGCTAATTTTCACAAAATACAATCATCAACCAACGGTGAAAAAACAACAAACTTTAGTAAAAAGTGTAAGGGCTTTTATCGAAGAATCGAAAGCAGGAATGGGCCACCTTTTTATTAATGCTTCACAAAAGTTAATCACTCTAACGGCGATTGTGCTCTCCTTTAGTACCACTTTTATCATTCTCAGTGTCATCATTCATGCAGATTTAACACTAGCTTTTTCAGAAACACAAATTGGACTGTTACTGTCATGCGCCGGTATTGGTAATCTGCTAGGTGTTTTTCTCATGCTGCGGTTTAATCAAATGAATTGGCTACCTTTCCTAGGTCTCCTCATGGCTATCTCAGGGGTTGGGATTATACTTTTGACCACTAGTCATTTTTATTTGATGTGTTTGGGGATGGTTCTATTCGATGGTGCGCTTTCAATGGGATTTGTTGTCCAAATCTCTGTCCAACAAGGAATTACACCCGATCATTTAATCGCTCGCGTCAGAAGCGCAGTATATGTTCTGACAAGTCTTACCGGAATGCTCGCTACTTTCTTAGCAGGTGTGATAACTGAATGGAACACTTATTTGCCCTTCTTAATCGGGACCACAATATTAAGCTTATTATCTCTGTTTCTATTCAAATATAGACACAATGGTGTGAGGCTAAGTGAAATGAGACCACTGGATTGAAGGAAAATAGGGATAGTGAAGGTAATTAGGTAAAAAAAAGATAAAAAGAAGCCTTGGGAAATGTAAAAGGTTCAATACGAACACAACTAGGATGAAAAGCAGGTAGATGAGTTGTCAAATGGGAGATACGAACACAACTAGGATGGAGAGCAGTGAGATGAGTTGTCAAATTGGAGATACGGACACAACTAGAATGGAAAGCAGTGAGGTGAGTTGTCAAAATGGGAATACGAACATAACTCGGACGAAAAGCAGTGAGATGAGTTGTCAAATTAGGAATACGAACACAACTTGTATGAAAAGCAAGTAGGTGTGTTGCCAAAATGGGAATACGAACATAACTGGGATGAAAAGCAAGTAGGTGTGTTGCCAAAAACGAAATCCGAACACATCCCAAATAAAAAGCAAAAAGATGTGGGGACGGACCTAAAATAGTCATTAGTAAAAGCAAGCGGTAAGATAGATTGCCAAATTCGTGATGACAAAACATTACAAGTGACAAAGATGCGCTGAGTCGAAGTCCTCAATTTCCCTACTAATCCCCACAGTTTTAAAATACTCAACTCCTTACAAAGCTCTCCCCTAACGCCACAAAAAAAGACACGGAGAAATCTCATTTTGGAATTCCCGCGTGTCTGATTTTAGCTTGCCCTTATTTATACTGAGCAATCGCTGATTCAGCAAGTTTTTGAATGGTGATATTGTCCATTGGCGGATTATGAAGACCAGCACGGACGTCTCGGTAATATCTTTGAAGTGGATTATTACGTTGTAAGCTTTTTGCTCCTGCGACACGCATCGCTTTATCGACAACGTTAAGTGCTGCATGTGTTACTTGGTATTTAGCAACAGCTAGTTCGTTTTCAATATATTTTCTTCTATTTATATCATCGTATACTTCGGCCACGTGATAGAGTAGATGTCTTGCAGCAAGCAAAGCGGCATCGATTTCACCGAGAAGTGTTTGTACATTCGGTAATTCACTAATAGACCCTTTTATACTATTTGGTTTATGCTCTAAGGCAAATTGTACGGCATAATCTCTAGCTGCTTGAGCAATTCCGAGATAGCAGGCGGGGATATGTAGTACCCATCCGTTTAAAGATTTTCCCCTGTCAGCAATTGTTTCAACGAGTGCCTCTTCAGGAATGACTACTTGATCTAATACGAGATCATGACTTCCTGTTCCTCTCATAGCCACGACGTCCCATGTTTCGTCAATAGATAATCCTGGCGTATCTTTATGAATTAAGAAAAAGCCAATCGTTTGTTTCTCCTCTATCCAGGCAGAAGTGAGAAAATAGGTTAAAGCAGGCGACATTGTTGTAAAATTTTTACGACCATTAATAACCCACGATCCATTTTTGCGCACAGCGGTAGTTCCGGGTCTGCCACCTCTTGTCGGGCTACCCGTTTGTGCTTCGCTCACAGACCGATTCACAAGTGCGCCTTTTTGTACATCATTTGCAAAAGAGGCAAGTTGTTTCTCTGTCCATAATTGCTTTTCATAGATTTCACCTAATCCACCAACATGCCATCCGATACTTAAGGCAGTGGCACTATCGTAGGAAGAAAGGGTTTCTTGGAAAAGAACCATGTCATACACACCAAGCCCCTCACCGCCATATCTTTTAGGTAATGTCACTTTTGTATAACCTAATTCCACTAATTCACGAATATTCTCATGAGGGAATTTCGCCTCTTCATCTATCTCTTGTGAACGACTAAGAAACGTCGCTTTTTTTGTTTGTAATGCATGTAACCATTTTCTCTGCTCTTCCGTCTTCAAGAATAATTGTGAAACCAATGTCTCTTCCTCCTCTAATGAACTATCTAATCCCTACTTCCTTTGTTGGTTTAAATGTTAAACAAGTGGTTCATGTTCGTCAAGGAGAGGATACTGGTTTGTTGAAATATTTAAAAAATAATAAAATTCCGACTTTACATATAGAAATTGTTTTGTTAATCTTTTTTTATAAAATTCTAACACCAATGCAGTAATGCAGGAAAGTGAGGTTTAAATGATCTTACTGAAGCATATTCATAAAAAGTTTAAAAATAACCATGTATTAAAAGGTATTGATTTAGAAGTATCAAAAGGGGATGTTGTTACAATTATTGGTCCGAGCGGTTCAGGAAAAACAACGCTCCTTAGATGTGTGAACTATTTGGAAAAACCAGACGAAGGAACAATATCAATCCATGATTTAACGATACAAACAAAAAAACCAGTAAAGAAAGACATTCTCCAATTAAGAAGAAGGACGGCGATGGTTTTTCAACACTATAATCTTTTTGAGAATAAAACGGTTCTAGAAAACGTCACAGAAGGTTTAATCGTTGCACAAAAGAAATCGAAAAAAATGGCGAGAGAAATCGGGATAGACATTCTAACTAAGGTAGGTTTAGCAGATAAAATCAATGCGTATCCGCAACAACTATCTGGAGGTCAAAAACAAAGAGTGGGGATTGCCCGGGCGTTAGCACTAAATCCGGACGTTATATTGTTTGACGAACCAACTTCAGCACTTGACCCGGAAATGGTAGGAGAAGTGCTAGAAATTATTCGAGAAATTGCTAGTGGCGGGGTTACGATGATGATTGTCACCCATGAGATAGATTTTGCTCGTGAGGTTTCGAATAGAGTGGTATTTATGGATGATGGTCAGATTATTGAACAAGGGCCACCTGACGACATTCTTATTCACCCGAAACAAGAGAGAACAAGAAAGTTCTTAAAAAGAATAATGAAGGAACCAGACTTTACTATCTAAGAGAATGGAGGACTAATATGAAAGGGTTAAAAATTACATTTTTACTTATAATAAGCGTTTTATTCATTGCTGGGTGCTCGTCTTCAAGTAATGGGACAACTGAAGATGGTAAGAAAGTTATTACTGTCGCCATAAGTGACGAGGTGAATCCACCATTCCTATATGCGGATGATAATAATGAGCCAATTGGTTACGATATGGATTATTTGAAAGAAGTAGAAAAGAAATTAGAAGACTACCATTTTGAATATGTTTGGGGAGAAGAGGAAGCAAATTTAGTTGGCGTGGATACAGGCAAATATGATTTTGCGATTAATTGGTTTTTTAAAAACCCTGAAAGAGAAGAAAAGTTCCTTTATCCTGAACAGGAATTTGGTTATTCACTCACTTCTCTCGTAACACAACCAAATCGTGATGATATCAAAACATTAGAAGATATGGTAGGTAAAAAATTAGCACCGATGTCTCCTAGTGGTGGTTTAAGAACAATATTAAATAGTTATAACAAAAACAATCCTGATGAGCAAATTGATATTGAGAGTATTGAATTTCCTTCTAATGCAGATAACCTAGAGCGGGTTAATGATGGTAAGGATGATGCCATGTTTATTAATGTAACAACTTTCAATGCTGTCCAAAAAGAGTTGGATTTAAATTTGAAAGTGGCCGGGATTGTGTCAAAAGAGCCTGTTTATACCGTTTTTAATAAAGAACACACAGAATTAGCTAAAGAGTTCGATGATGTGACGAAAGAGCTGATTGAGGATGGTACCTTACCAGATTTGGCTGAAAAATGGTTTGAAGTCAATTTCTTTGAGAACCTAGATTATATCAATGAGGAAAACTATAAATTTAATCCGTAATCACGTCGAATTACGGATTATTCTTTGTTATTAGAAAGGGGAGAAGGTTGGATGTCGGTGGTGAATGATTGGTTTAGTTTGTTTATACAAGTATTAGATAAGCTACCAATCACCTTATTTATGTTACTCATTTCCTTAGTTTGTTCATTAGTCTTAGGCGTAGCTATAGCGATTATCCGTATTAAGAGATTCAAAGTAATTTATCAAATCGCAACATTTTATCTCTCATTCTGTCGATCGACACCTTTATTAGTGCAATTATTTCTTGTTTATTTTGGGTTACCACAGCTGTTATTAGCTTTTCATATTGATATTAATAGTATGGATCGGATGATTTTTGTTTTAATTAGTCTCTCCCTGCATAATGCTGCTTATCTTTCAGAAGTTGTGCGTTCTGCCTATTTGGCAGTTGGTGAGGATCAATTTGAAGCAGCATATAGTGTAGGGATGACCTATACACAAGCATTATGGAGAGTGGTGTTGCCTCAAGCCTTCGTTTTATCTTTACCGAATTTAGGTAATAACATTATCGAACTATTAAAAGATACTTCCTTAGCATTCACGATTGGTATTATCGATATTATGGGTCAAGTAAGGATTATATTAGGTAATAACCATGGTATAGGTATGTTTGAGATTTATGTCGTCATTTCTCTTATATACTGGGGCACTTGTATTTTAATAGAAATGGTCATTAGTACATTAGAAAAGGTTTTAAAGAAAGGAAAGGTCAGTTTATCCAAATCATAATGAAGGAATGAACACTTAATGCCTATCATCAATTTTGAATTTGCTATTGAGCAGATTCCCGAGGTTTTAAAAGGGGTGCCAATCACCTTAGCAATTGCTGTTGTTGCAATGGTGTTTGGATTGATATTCGGTCTGCTAATTGCTCTTTGCCGAATTTATCGCGTCCCTATCCTTAATCGCCTTTTCATTATTTATATATCATTTATTAGGGGTACGCCATTATTGGTACAATTATATGTATTCTTCTACGGTGTGCCTGTTCTATTAGAAAAAATGAATCAATCTTTCGGTACAGCCTATAATGCTGATCATATTTCACCACTGCTTTATGCTTTTATTGCATTCACAATTAATGTATCAGCTTATCAAGCAGAAATTATGCGGGCATCCTTAAATGCTGTACAAATCGGGCAAATGGAAGCGGCCCATTCTGTGGGAATGACTACTTTTCAAGCATTAAAAAGAATTGTCCTACCGCAAGCTTTCTTAGTGGCCTTACCAAACTTGGGAAATACATTTATTGGTTTAATAAAGGCGACCTCACTAGCATTTGCGGTAAAAGTTGTAGAAGTGATGGCGCTGGCAAAAATCATTGCTAATGATGGTTATCACTTTTTGGAAATGTACTTAGTCGCTGCTCTGATCTATTGGTTGATTTGTTGGTTATTGGAAGTGCTTTTTACCTATATAGAAGCAAAAATGAGGAATAAAGAGATAAAGCAAAAGAAAATGAACACAACGATTAGTAAAGATGTTCCTTTAAGAGTCTAAAGCTAAAAATGAAGTCTATGGGCTTCTTTTTTTTGGAAAATTTCATTCAGTACCTTGCAATGTATAATACTACCTGCTATAGTATGATTACAGAAATTAATAACACATATTGTTTAGTACTATATAATATATAGTAGTGGAAGGAGGAAGAAAATGAACGTCCAGTTTAAGAAGGGTGTGCTCGAGTTATGCGTCTTAGTTTTGCTTGATAAGCAGGATCATTATGGATATGAGCTAGTACAGAAGATATCTGACCAAATTCAAATATCTGAAGGTACGGTTTATCCATTATTGCGCAGGTTAACGAAGGAAGAGTATTTTACAACTTATTTACAGGAATCTAAAGAAGGCCCCCCAAGAAAATATTATCAGTTAACAGATAAAGGACGCATCTATTTACAGGCGTTGTTAGCAGAGTGGTACGAATTTACAAACGGGGTTAATCATTTAATAAAAGAAGGTGTTAAAGATGAATAAACAGGAATTTCTCATCACCTTAGAAGCGGAATTAAAAGATATTGATAAACAAGAAAGAATGGAATTACTTCAAGATTATGAAGCCCATTTTGAATTTGGTTTAGAAGAGGGGAAAACAGAGGAGGAAATTGCTAAAGATCTCGGTTCACCGAGAGGCATTGCTAAGGAGGTTAAGGCGAGTTACCATATCGAGCAAGCAAAAGGTGATGGTGGCATCCAAAATATTTTGCAGGCGACATTGGCTGTCATTGGATTAGGTCTATTTAATCTAATCATTGTCCTCGGTCCCTTCCTTGCCATCGTTAGTATAATCTTTTCCGGTTGGATTGTAAGTTTTGCAGGTATTATTTCACCCTTATTAGTGCTCATCGACATTTTTATAACCTCATCATTTGAATTAGTGAACTTATTTGCTGCTATTCTTTTTTGTGGGTTGGGGTTATTATTATTGGTCGCTATGATGTATGTTACTAAATTCATGAAGAAAATTTTTATTCGTTATCTTTCTTATAACGTCTCGATTGTTAAAGGAGGTATGAAGGGTGATTAAGAAGTTATTATTAATTGGTGGATTGCTCGTTTGCGTTGGTGGAGTAGGGTTTGCGTTTACCTATGGGCAATTGCAAGCAGAAAATGTTTCGGAGACGAAAACAATTGAAGAAGCCTTTAACAATGTAGAGGTTAAAACAGATAATGCCCAAGTTATCCTCGCTCCAACCGATGGCGAGGCAGAGGTTAGATTAAGTGGTGAAATGAAAGGAAAAGAACATGAGGATTTCAAAGTATCCGTTGCAGGAGATACTTTGAAAGTAGAGCATCAAACGGATAAAAGAACGTTTCGCTTATTTAGTTTTGATTTAGAAGAGTTTAATAAACAAATAGAAGTTTATTTACCAAGAGAAGCATATGAAGAAATAAGTGTCGAAAGCAGCAATGGTGTCATAGATGTATCGGAGTTGAATGCCAATCAAGTCATATTAGATACGAAGAATGGAAAGCTACGATTAAAGCAACTTGATAGTGATTATATACATGCAAAAACGAGTAATGGTGCAATCATTGCAAATGATATACAAGGTGAAATAAAAGCTCAAACGAGTAATGGAGCTATCCAGATGTCACTCCCAACTATTTACTCCCCGTTAGACTTAGCCACTTCCAATGGTGCGATTATTGTTGAGGTAGAAGAAGCAGTTAACAATACAACTATCACAGCTAACACAAGCAATGGTTCGGTGCATATCCTTGGATCGAATGAAGGAAATCGAATCATTGGTGACGGGTCTGTAGAAGTGAAGTTGAAGACAAGTAATGGGAGAATCGAATTAACGGAAAAATAATGAAGGTAGGAGGCAGTCCCTTGAGGCTGTCTCTTTTTTCTCGGCAGAAACCTATTTGTGGTAAATATTGTAATTTAGTATGTTAGGGGAGGTTGTCCGGGTGATTAAGAGTTGCTAAAAGGAAGGAACGTTGTACTAGGCTTGGAATCAAGGGTTAGTATAGAAAAATAAGTAATCACGGCACTCAGACAGGAGGGAAAAACGAATGCGGTGTGCGCAAAAGGGAAATACGCGCAAAAACAAAGGAAAACTTAGAGCCAACTGCGCGTAAAAGGGAGATACGCGCAAAAGCAAAGAAAGACCCAGTGGCAACTGCGCGCAAGGGAGATACGCGCAAAAACAAAAGAAAACTTAGAGCCAACTGCGCGTAAAAGGGAAATACGCGCAAAAGCAAAGAAAAACTTAGAGTCAACTGCGCGTAAAAGAGAAATACGCGCAAAAGCAAAGGAAAACCCAGTGGCAACTGCGCGTAAAAGGGAAATACGCGCAAAAACAAAGGAAAACTTAGAGCCAACTGCGCGTAAAAAGGAGATACGCGCAAAAGCAAAGGGAAACTTAGAGCCAACTGCGCGTAAAAGAGAAATGCGCGCAAAAGCAAAGGAAAACTTAGAGCCAACTGCGCGTAAAAGGGAAATACGCGCAAAAGCAAAGGAAAACGCAGAGTCAACTGCGTGTAAAAGGGGAATACGCGCAAAAGCAAAGGAAAACCCAGAGCCAACTGCGCATAAAAGGGGAATACGCGCAAAAGCAAAGGAAAACTTAGAGCCAAGTGCGCGCAAAAGGGAGATACGCGCAAAAGCAAAGGAAAACTTAGAGCCAACTGCGCGTAAAAGGGAGATACGCGCAAAAGGAAAGGAAAACGCAGAGTCAACTGCGTGTAAAAGGGGAATACGCGCAAAAGCAAAGGAAAACCCAGAGCCAACTGCGCATAAAAGGGGAATACGCGCAAAAGCAAAGAAAAACTTAGAGTCAATTGCGCGTAAAAGAGAGGTACGCGCAAAAGCAAAAGAAAACCCAGAGCCAACTGCGCGTAATACGATCTTATTGCATATGGGTATTCCTCGTTTTGTAGAAGGCGACTTATGACAACGCACATAAAGTGGTAAGAGATTGCTGCCACAAGTGTATAAAAAGAAGCCTTCGCCGCCCTCAGTAAACCCTACACCCTCTTAGAGTGGATCACATCAATTATGATTCTAAAACAAAGTGCCTCAGAACAGATTAAAGCGTCTCAATGACTGTGGTATCCACTACACCTTGCTGTTCCATATACTTTACTGTTGCTGTGGCGAGCATATTTGCTGCAATGAGCATGCCTCTTTCATCAATATCAAATTTAGGGTGATGATGAGGGTATGGTGTTCTTCCAACAATAGCTGCACCGGTATTGAAGAAGGTGCCAGGTACTTTTTGTAAATAGTAAGCGAAGTCTTCACCACCCATACGAGGGGCAATTTCAACAGCCGCAGTTACACCAGGAACCTCACTAGCTAATTGAGCAACAAACTTTGTTTCAGCTGCATGGTTGACAAGAGCTGGGTAGCCATGAACATAGTTATAATCATAACTTGCAGCTGCAGTTAAGCAGGTTCCTTCAATTACTCGCTCGATTTCTCTTTCCATCTTATTCCTTATGTTTTCGTTAAAGGTTCGAACCGTTCCTGTAAGTGTGACAGAATCAGCTATGACATTGAATGCATTTTTGGCATCGAATTCACCAATAGAAAGAACAGCAGATTCGAGTGGATCAATACGGCGGCTAACGATTTGTTGGAGATTAACAATGAGTTGAGCGCCGAGAACGATACTGTCATTGGCTTCGTGAGGATGGGCGCCATGTCCACCTCTTCCCTGGAGTTTAATATGGAAGCGGTCAGCTGCTGCCATGAGTGGTCCAGAACGATAGCCGATTTCACCTAATGGTTCACCGGATGAAATATGTTGACCGAAAATAACATCGACCCCTTCCAAGCAACCATCTTCAATCATCGCAATCGCACCACCCGGCATATATTCTTCCGCATGTTGATGAATGAAGACAATTGTGCCCTCAATTTCATTTTGAAGTTTATTGAGTACTTTTGCTAAAACAAGTAATGTCGCTGTGTGTGTATCGTGACCGCAAGCATGCATGACACCGGGTTTTTTAGACTTATAAGGAAAATCATTTTCCTCATGAATGGGTAATGCATCGAAATCCGCTCTTAAAGCGATGGTTTTTCCGGGCTTTGCTCCATGTAATTTAGCGACAACACCACGCTCTCCTACACCAGTTCGGACTTCATGTCCAAGCTTTTGGTGATAGTTAGCAATGAACTTGGGTGTTTCTACTTCTTGAAAAGAAAGTTCAGGGTGCTGGTGCAAATGTCTTCTGATTTCAACCATCTCGTTATAATGTTCTTTTAGTAATGAATAAAGCTTTTCTAACATATACATCCTCCTTCTATGTAAAAAAATATGGTGAATCCTTCATCACGTTTGAGTGAATAAGTTTATAATAGTTGAAGAGGAGAATAAATTCCAATATATTTTTTGAATATTTCGTTTCATTTCTTGCAGGAGGTGCCTTTCATGTTTATTGAAGACCGTTCAAAGACAAGGGAAAAGCTAGAAAGAGAGGAATTCTTGAAAGTAAGGTATTGGATGTCGCCTGATCCACCTTGTATTTCTTTAGGAGAAACATTAGGACAAGCTGGTGAAAAGATGAATCGATATCAAGTAAGTAGCTTACCAGTCATTGATGATCATAAGAAGCTAGTTGGCATCGTATCTATGAAAAAATTATTTTCTTATCTACTTAAAGGTCAAGATAGAGATATCAACATTCATCCGGTGCCAACGAGGAATTTTGCCTATGTCCGGTTGGATGATTCCATCCTCTATGCAGCTTCCTTTCCTTATGAGGAACTGCCAGTAGTAGATGAAAATGATTGTGTTGTCGGAATGATTCATACAAGAGAGATGATGGATGGATATAAAAAATGGATTCATCGCCTTGAACAGCAAGAGAATGCCACAGAAGTATTGAAGGTTATTTTAGAACGAGCCTACGAAGGGATCGCTGTTGTTGATCAGTATGGGGTCGTGCAGGAATTTAATGAAGCTTATAGTCAGTTTGTTGGTGTGAAGAGAGAGGATGCGATTGGCCGTCATGTGACTGAAGTGATTGAAAATACGAATCTTCATCAAACGGTTAAAACAGCTACACCAGAACGTGGGGTAGTCCAAAGAATAAATGGCCAAGATATGATCGTTCACCGTATTCCACTATGGCAAGATGGGAAAGTGATTGGTGCCATTGGCATGCTTATTTTTGAGGGTGTGACAGAAGTATACAAAATCTATCAATCATTACAAAAGAATCAACATGAAAACAGTAATAATCGTCCGCCCTTTGTCGAACAACTTAAAAACGATCGCCATGTTACATTAGACGATATTGTTGGTGAAAGTAGGGAAATTAAAGAGATTAAACGATTAACAAGGCGTGCTGCGCGTACAATGGCTACCACACTGATTACGGGAGAAAGCGGAACAGGAAAAGAAATGGTTGCGAAAAGCATGCATGTATTGAGTCCGTTTGCCGAGGGTCCTTTTATTAGTGTGAATTGCGGGGCAATCCCAGAAAGTCTGTTTGAATCAGAGCTATTTGGCTATGAAGAAGGTGCTTTTACTGGAGCAAAGAAAGGTGGGAAATTAGGTAAATTTGAATTGGCGCAGTATGGAACGCTCTTTTTAGATGAGATTGGCGAATTACCTTTAGTCATGCAAACGAAACTATTACGAGTCTTGCAAGAAAAAGAAGCGGAGAGAATTGGTGGTAACAAGAAATACCCGATTCGTGCGCGGATCATTGCCGCAACTAATCGTAACTTGAAAAAATGTATTCAAGAGGGGAGCTTCCGTGAGGATTTATATTATCGTCTAAATATCATCGAAATTCTTCTTCCTTCCTTGAAAGAGAGGAAAACAGACATTCCGTTATTATTAAATGAATATACGAAAAAAATCTGCAAGCAATATCAAATCAAAGAGAAGATCTACACACCTGAAGCAATTGGAATACTTGTACAACGGGATTGGCCGGGGAATATTCGTGAACTTGTTAATGTCATAGAAAGGTTAGTTACCCTCGTCGAACAATCCGTGATTGACATTACCCATATACATACTTATTTAGAAGAACAACCAAAATCTATCACAAAGGAACCTTCTTTAATAGAAGAAGCGAAAGATATGGGGAGAAAACGGGAAAGAGACCTTATTATAGATACTTTGCGTCAAGTTGGTGGCAATAAGAAAAAAGCAGCGGAACGTTTAGGTATTCATCGAACCACATTATATCAAAAGTTGAGAAAGTATCAAATATGAATGAGTGTAGATATTTCACTACATAAAATCTACACATGTAGTGATTCTACTACACTACAACCCTTACAATCTTTTGAATGTAAGGGTTTTCTTTTTGGCACATCAATTGCATATAAATAAATGTATAGAGGAGGGAGAAAAATGAGTACGCAGATTTTTAGAACACCACAAACGGTCTTATATGGGAAAGGTTCTTTTGAAAAGCTTGGCGAGGAAGCCAGTTTAAGAGGAAAGAAAGCCCTTATTATTAGTGACCAAATTATTGATGGCCTAGGGTGGACGAAAAAAGCGAAAGCCAACTTAGCAAAATCTAATGTTGAAACTATTCTTTATTTAGGTGTATCTACTGAACCAACTGATAAGTTTGTGGCAGAGGCATTATCTCTTTTTCAAAAGGAAGCCTGTGATTTAATTATTTCGCTTGGAGGTGGAAGTTGCATTGACACAGCCAAAGCGGTAGCTGTATTAGCTACTAACGGTGGATATATTGGTGACTATATGGGCGCAGATAAATTAGCAAGTAGTGCGGCTATCGATCATATTTCTATTCCAACAACTGCTGGAACTGGATCTGAAGCAACAGATGCAACCATCATTACGAATACGACTAATGATGTCAAAATGATGATTAAACAACCAGTCTTTATGCCGACTGTAGCTATTGTGGATCCAGTGCTTTCGATGTCATCTCCCCAACATGTCACTGCAGCTACCGGGGTCGATGCGCTCAGTCACGCGATAGAAGCGTACATATCGAGAAAAGCACACCCAATGACAGATATGATGGCTTTATCAGCTATGAAATTAATTGTCGAGAATATCGAGACAGCTTTTACAGATGGTGAGGATTTAGAGGCAAGAGAGGCAATGGCATTAGGTTCAATGCAAGCAGGGATGGCATTTTCTAACGCAAGTGTTTGTCTTGTGCACGGGATGTCAAGACCGATAGGTGCCCTTTTCCATGTGCCCCATGGCTACTCCAATGCTATGCTATTGCCGGCTGTTCTAGAGTTTAGTAGAGAATCTTGTGTCGATCGGCTAGCCGATTTAGGAAGAATCTTTACTAAAGGAAGTGAGCCTCTAACAAATGAGCAAGCAGCTGATTTGGCAGTAGAATCCGTTAAAACGTTATGTGTGAACTTAAATATTCCTAATCTGTCTGGATGGGGAATAGATGAGAGTCTATTTAAACAATCGATTAGTAAAATGACGCATGATGCCATGGCAAGCGGTAGTCCTGGGAATAACCCAAGAGTGCCAACAGTTCCTGAGTTAGAAGATTTATATCTTGCTTGCTATCATTATCAATTTGCTCAAAAGGAACAAGTGAAGTAATAGTCCGGGGGAGGGCGTTTAAATGTTAGGAATGCTAGGGTTAATATTAGGTTTAGTCCTACTGATGTTTTTAACATTAAGAGGCATTAATATCATTATTGCTGCCATTCTAAGCTCGATTGTTGTTGCCATAACAGGTGGCTTAAATTTAGAGACGGCACTGGCAGGTTATTATATGGACGGCTTCACAAATTATTTTGCCTCTTGGTTCTTAATTTTCTTACTAGGAGCGATTTTTGGGAAGATAATGCATGAGACAGGTGCCGCTGAGAGCATTGCCCAATGGATTAAGAGAACATTAGGCGCGAAAAGGGCTGTATTTGCCGTAGTGGCTGCAGCCGCAATCATGACTTATGGTGGAGTAAGTTTATTTGTGGTCGGTTTTGCTGTTTATCCTATTGCTGTTTCATTATTTAGAGCGGCGAATCTTCCACATCGATTTATCCCTGCTGCTCTTGTGTTTGGATCGATTTCATTTACGATGACCGCACCAGGTAGTCCAGAAATTCAAAACTTAATCCCAACTGAGTTTTTCGGTACAACTCCCACGGCTGGCGGTTGGGTCGGGGTACTCATGGCACTTCTTGTAATGATTACGGGAGGCCTGTTATTAAGCAAATTCGTTCAAAATGCTGTTAAAAGAGGGGAAACTTTCTCATTGCCAGGAAATAGGGCAAAAGAAGAAGTATCTGCAGGTTTGGCGGAGAAAACAGAAGGAGAACTCTTGGTAGAGGAAAAAACATTACCTCATATTGTTTTCTCAATTTTGCCATTAGTCTGTGTTATTGTTATGCTAAATATTATTGCACAGTTTGCTTCTTCTACTGCAGCAGCCCTTATTTCATTAACGGCTGGTATTGTCCTTGCATGTCTGACAATGTACAAGTTTTTAGCACAATTTTGGAATGCGTTAGCAAAAGGAGCACAAGATGCACTTGTTGCCGTTGCGAATACTTGTGCGGTCGTTGGCTTCGGTAGTGTAGCTGCTCAAGTGTCTGCATTCGATTCTGTAGTCGATGGACTTGTAAGTTTGCCAGGTCCACCTATATTAGGTTTGGCGGTGGCGGTCACATTAATTTGTGGAATTACAGGATCAGCCTCAGGTGGTTTAGGTATTGCCCTACCTATTTTAGCGCCGATCTATTTAGCTCAAGGTGTCGATCCAGGAGCCATGCACCGTGTAGCGACATTGGCTTCAGGTGGTCTAGATTCTATGCCACATAACGGTTATGTTGTTACAACAGTGCGAGCGATTTGTGGAGAAACACATAAACGTGCGTACTGGCCAATATTCTGGCTCAGTGTAGTTATTCCAACAATTGCTATGTTACTAGCAGTAGTCTTGTATTCTATATTTTAAAATTTGAGAGGAGTATGACTAATGACAACAACTACAACATCTATATTAAAGAATTTTATTAACGGACAATGGGTAGAGGCAAAAACGGAAAACTATCAACCGGTTCCTAATCCAGCAACTGGTGAAGAGTTAGCGCAAGTACCGATTTCAACTATTGATGATGTCAATGAAGCAGTAAAAGCAGCAAGCGAGGCATTCAAAACGTGGAGTCAAACGCCAGTACCAAAAAGGGCACGCGTACTTTTTAAATATCAACAACTACTGGTCGACCACTGGGATGAGTTGGCACAGCTTGTAACCGAAGAAAATGGTAAAAGCTTTAAAGAAGCATATGGTGAAGTACAACGTGGGATTGAGTGTGTAGAATTTGCTGCAGGTGCACCGTCGTTAATGATGGGTAAACAATTACCTGATATCGCCACAAATATCGAATCGGGTATGTATCGCTATCCTGTCGGGGTAGTGGGCGGTATTACACCTTTTAATTTCCCGATGATGGTCCCATGCTGGATGTTCCCATTAGCCATTGCTTGTGGTAACTCATTTGTATTGAAGCCATCAGAAAGAACACCTTTACTTGCTAATCGCTTAGCAGAATTATTTAAAGAAGCAGGATTGCCAGACGGCGTATTGAATATCGTTCACGGTGCTCATGATGTCGTGAATGGTTTATTGGAACATAAGGACGTTCCAGCTATTTCGTTCGTTGGATCCCAACCTGTTGCTGAATATGTATACAAAACAGCTTCCTCTCACGGCAAGCGAGTACAGGCGTTGGCGGGAGCGAAAAACCATTCTATTGTTATGCCAACAGCTGATTTAGACGCTGCTGTTAAAGAAATTATTGGTGCAGCATATGGCTCTGCAGGAGAGCGTTGTATGGCATGTTCAGTTGTCGTGGCAGTAGATGATGTGATTGAGCCCTTATTACAAAAATTAAATACCGCTGCTGATCAAATTACAATCGGTAATGGTATGGACGAAAATGTATTCTTAGGTCCAGTGATTCGCCCAGAGCATAAAGCACGTACAGCTAGTTATATTGAATCAGGGGAAGAAGAAGGTGCCGTTTTAGTACGTGATGGACGCAAGGATGAAGCTTACCATGAAGATGGTTATTTTATCGGGCCAACCATTTTTGATAAAGTAACACCGGAAATGAAGATTTGGAAGGACGAAATCTTCGCACCTGTTTTATCAATTATCCGTGTATCATCTCTCCAAGAAGCGATTGATCTAACGAACCAATCAGAATTCGGAAACGGTGCTTGCTTGTTTACGAAGAGCGGCAGCGATGTCCGTCAGTTCAGAGAACGTATCCAAGTGGGTATGCTAGGGGTAAATATTGGGGTACCAGCACCAATGGCCTTCTTCCCATTCTCAGGTTGGAAAAATTCATTCTATGGTGATCTTCACGCAAATGGTAGTGATGGTGTGGAATTTTACACACGTAGAAAAATGCTCACTCAACGCTGGGAGTTTTGATCGATTTAAAAGGAATTTGTCGAAAATAAAGGATTCTCTTCCTTTTTTCAAGAATATTTCTGGGGAAATAAAATGAATCGGAGGGGAATATGTTGGCAAATGACAGTTTGTATCAAAAATCAAAGATTAGTAGAATTGGAGAATTAGGAAAGTCAGCAGCGGAAGCCAATAAAACCTTTTTTGCCTTTGATAAGGCAGCATTAGCGGATGGCGCTATTACGGAAAGAACGAAAGAAATTATTGCTGTCGCCTGTGCTCATGTTACGGGGTGTCCGTATTGCATTGAAATCCATGTAGGTAACGCGAAGAAATTGGGGGTTTCAAAAGAGGAAATTACAGAAGCAGTCTTAGTAGCAACCGCTCTTAAAGCAGGCTCTGCCTTCGCACATGGCACTCATGCGTTAAATGCTTATGAGGAAGTAGAAGCAGATAACCTCTACCAAGCGGCTAATATGAAGAGAATGACTGAGTTGAAAGACTATGCTCCAGATGCGGTAAAAGGTTTCTTTGGTTTTGATGAAGCAGCTATGAAAGACGGGGCCATCAATAAAAAAGATAAAGAGCTTATTGCTGTCGCCGTTGCCCATATTACAGGTTGCGCCTACTGTATTGACATACACACAAAGAATGCGAAAAGACTCGGTATTACAAAAGAAGAACTTGTCGAAAGCATCTTTGTCGCAACTGCTTTAAAAGCAGGTTCCGCGCTAGCACACGGTATCAATGCATTAAACGCCTATGACGAATAGGTGAAATTAGATCACTCCACGGCCATCATTGCCCGTGGGGTTTTTTTGATGGGGAGTCTAATAGTTTAGCCTCTCCTGAATAAAGTGGGAGAGATTAGGGTTGCAACTAAGAAGGATGGCGTAGCTGTTAGCGTATGGGTCACGAGCACAAGAGGGAGGGGAGCTGTTAGAAGTGTTAGCAGAATGAGAAATGTACACAAAAGATTAGAAAAATACCAGTTGTACTGACAAATCACAAATGTGAACAAATGTTTTAGAAAACCGTAACTTGCCATATCTGTGCGTAATAACCGTGAAGGATGTCATCTACTAAGGTATAATAGAGTTATGACATATAAAGGACGACATGCTTATGAAAAAACAATTATATTGGCTCCCTAGTATTTTGTGGATGGCAATGATCTTTATTTTATCTCATCAACCAGGGACACAATCAAGTCAATTAAGTGGTGGGATTACAGAAGTTATCGCTGCTTGGGTTCCATTTTCAATTGAAAACTTACATACTTTAGAGACTTTTATTCGCAAAAACGCGCATTTTTTTGCTTATTTTATTTTAGGGATATTTATTCTTTTTGCCATAAGACAAGGGAAAATACTTACTCGTCAAAAGCTGCTTATATCCTGGATTCTCACAACAGTTTATGCGGCGACTGATGAATTTCATCAGCTTTTTATTCCAGGGCGTTCGGGTGAAGTAAGGGATGTATTAATTGATAGTGTAGGCGCAGCAACAGGGCTTATTTTATATTCTATCGTTTATTATTGGCGGAAAAGTAAAAATCGTGGGTCCGTATAGTTACAAGAAGGTTCAAATTGAGAAACCCACACACAAAGACGGTTCAAAAATCAGCATGAAATCGAAAATCACAAGAAGTGTGGGCAAATTTAAAAAGTCCGCACTTGCTCCAATCACCCATTATGCAAACATCATTCGCTTTTACCTAGAAAGACTTTTACATTACAATTAAACTGAGCACCAATACAGCATTAATCGCATGCTTAATGACGAGGCGCAAGTAACATCACGCCAACACCAACCAAGCAGATGGCAGCTCCAATCCAGTCATACATATCAGGTGCTTTTTTATCAATGCCCCAGCCCCAAAGGACAGACAAAATAATGAATACACCACCATAGGCAGCATACACACGTCCGAAAGATGGGAAGGCTTGAAAGGTAGCAATCACGCCGTATAAGGCTAAGGCAACACCACCACCAATTCCCCAATAAAAAGGTTTCCCCTCTCTTAGCCATAGCCAAATTAAATAACCGCCACCAATTTCTGCAATTCCGGCTAATAAAAATAATATAATTGCACTCAAGATTTACTCAACTCCTATTTTCTGTTTATGGTAAAATATAGGTAACGATATCAAGGAAGAGGACATCTGATGAAAAAATTTATAATATTCTTACTAAGTTTTATCGTTCTTATTTATGTATTTGAAATCGGATCCGGTCTAATCTTGACACTTATATATACACCCGAGATTACATTTGGTACAACGCAAAGTCAAACAGTAGCATTTGGGGCCATTGCTAACCCGTTCCCTTATTTATTTGCATTACTTGCCGGCTGTATCGCTTATTTTCTATCTCAACGATTATATCATGCGAAGTAAACTTGAGGTGATGGTTTGAAAAAGAAAAAAGACGAAGAGAGCAAAATGAAGACAGATGATGACTGGAATAGAACTTTTTACGGTGCGCCAACTGTTGGGGGAATGGTTATTGTTCTTGCCATCATAGGGTATATCATTTATCAAGTGTTAATGAGTTAGTACAATCAAGATGATGTTCTTTAAGAGCATCTTTTTTTATGGAGCATGAATATAAGGAGTGATTCAATGCTAACTTTCAGTTTCATCGGCTTCTATTTGATGCCAGTCCTATGTATTGTTTTTTGCTTAAATTTGGTTTCCCTTTTGAAGAAAATCCGTGATGAAAAAGAAACAGAGAAGAATACTTTTTGGCTGACAGTATCGTTTAGCTTAATCGTTTATACGATTACGATGATGCTAATAGCTATTTAACAAAAAAAGAGCCCATTCGATTGAAGGGCTACTCCTTTTTCACTAATTGCGGAGCTATACGGCCACCGGCAGCTTTTTCATAGGCATAGGCCATACCAAGTATGTCACCTTCGCTCCACATTGTACTAAAAAAAGCGAGGTTAAAGGGGGAGCCGTTACTATAAAACCCTGCTGGTATTGTTATGAGTGGCAATCCACTAATATTAATTTCGGATATGGTAGAAGTCGCAACATCCTCACGATCTAAAGTTGGTACATCTTCTAGCATGGTTGGGTAAACAAAAGCATCTAATTGTTGCTCAGCCATAATGTAGGTAATGGTGCGTAACAGTTCGTTCTTCGTTTCTTTAAAGCGTGTTAAATCAGGTAAGCGTTCAGCATTTTCGAAAGCTTTGTCGGCTTCAAGTGGTCGGACAAAGGAAGCTAAGGGCTGGTCTTCTTCCCAAGGTATTGCTCCCGCTTTTAAGAAAACTTTCTCCATATTTAACGAAGGATCAAGGTTTTTGAAGTATTGATTAAGGTCGTAAAAAAAGGATTCTCTTCCAATCATTGTATCAATAGTTTTCATATATGGAGCCAGTGGCTTTACATGAAAAGGATCCTCAATCACCTCTGCACCCAGTGATTGCAATATTGAAATACTTTTTTTATAAAGTGCTTCCGTTTCTGCCGTCATTTTCGTTTCTCTCCAACTAGGGCCGTATAAACCAATCTTTTTCCCTTTCAGAGCATGTGATGAAAGGAAAGATGTATAGCCCTTCTCTGGAATCGTACTAGAAATGGTTTTAGCATCATCAGGTGAATAGCCTGCGATAACATCAAGCATAATCGCTGCATCCCGCACCGTTCTGGCATGTGGCCCTAGTACATCTCTTGTACTGCCAGCAAGCGGAGTCACACCTGTAGTAGGAATGAGTCCGAATGAAGGTTTAATACCAACAATTCCTTGCGCTGCTGCTGGTACTTGTATGGAACCCGCTGTTTCTTCTGCTACTCCAAGAACGGTAAAGTTACCAGATACGGCAGTAGCCGTGCCACTACTACTACCACCAGGTGTTAATTTTCTATTTACCGCGTTGTATGTAGGACCTTTCCAACTAGTATTAGCATGGTATGCACAACTAAAGGCAGGGATATTTGTTTTGCCGAGTATGATGGCATCAGCTGCTTTTAATCTAGAGATAATGGTGGCATCTTTCTGTGGTAATAATTCTATTCCACCTGTATGTTTAGCGAGTGGAGCCCAGCCAAATGTAGATGGAAAACCAACCATATCGACAGCTTCTTTCACAACTACGGGGATACCTGCTAATGGGCCCACCTTTTCCCCACGCATTCGTTTCGCATCGATGGTTTTCGCATCAGTAAGCGCCTGTTCGTTCATAAATGTAAAAGCATTATATGTCGATTCATATTGTTCAATGCGCTCAAGAAAAGATCGAATGACTTCTTCAACTGTATACTCACCTGTATCATACAATTTGTGAAGCTGTTCAATTGTTATTTCCTCAAATAAAAATAAATGCTGATTTTCTGATCGTAACGAGTGCGTTTTCATCACATCATCTCCCTTCAACATTTGTGTATTTAATCTATACTATTACAATTGAGGAGAATTTGCATGATTATTGTTAGAAAATTTAACAAAATATGTTATTGTGTTTGTGAGATGGGTTGATTCAAATCGGCCAGGAGGTGGTTAAATGTTATCGAGAAAGAACTTTTTTATTTTACTCTTGCCATTCTTTCTTCTCTTTGGTTGCCAAGGTGCAGAAGAAGAAGAATTATTCCGATATAAGGGTGCCTATATTGGTGACAATAGTGCCGTTGGAAATATACTGAATGAGACAGCGGACTCAATAGATTATTTTGAATTAAAGACAGAGCAAGAACCGTATGGTTTAGAAGTATTTTATCATGAAGTCAATGATGGAGAGGCATTAATGAAAAAACAAGCGACTGTTCTTTTTTCCTTAGTGCGAAACGTGGAATGGATAAGTTTTCATGTAAATGGAAGTGAAACGAAAGTAACGAGAGATGAAGTAAACAATTGGTATGAAAAAGATATAGCAGGTGTAGGGAGCCAAAAGGAGCTAGAGCAATTAATAAACAGTTGGAACTAGATCTATTCTACCTATGACTGCTGAACTACAGGCCTGCATCGTCACTTTTGCAGGTCTTTTTTTGATACTAAAACTACCTAGTAAATTGGAATGAGAGATAAGTATTTGGTAGAACAAGTGACCTATTAAATGGATGTGGAAGTTTGAATATTTTTCCTTATTTTTCTTGTTGTACATATAGGTAATTGGATTTAAAAGTCTTGCTAGAAAAGGAGTGGAAGCACTTCTTCTCTATTATTCAAGTGTGAATGAGTGTAAATAATAGGAAGAATGAGAAAAACATAGATATCAATAATATATTCTGAATTTTTGGTAAACTATTACGTTTTTCATTATGATGCGTCTCATTTATACTACGTGTAGTGTTTTTTATCAAGAACAATATAGAACATATGAAAGAACAAATGACAAATGAAAGGGGGAAAGTGATGATTCTAGGATAAAAGTCACAGCAGTTGAATACTAGCTTTACTTTGTCCTAAAAATGAACACACATCTATGGTTGATTCCCCTATGAAAAATAAATGTGAGCAAGAAAGGACAGTATGAGAGTGAAAAAGGTAACGACCATCACAATCATTATTTGTCTCATGATTGGTCTAACAGGTGTCTTCGTTCAAGCATTTTCGAGCGAATCTCTAGGAAAGTGGAGTAATGCATTATTCGAGATAAGTGAGGAACAGACCAACAATGAGCTGGCAACCGCCTATGAATCTTGGTCTGAACAAATGAAACAGCAAAAGCTAGATGCACAACTAACCTATGAAAAAGCAATGGAAAAAAACGTAGTAGTTTCAAGTGAAGAAGCGAAAAAAGAGATTAACCAATACTTAACTTTATACAAAGTAGATATTCAAAACATAAAAAAAGAACTAAGCGACTCATTTGATACGTATGAAGGTGAAAAGAAGGATGAACTTAAATCTGAGATGGATCAAGAAATACTATTATTTTTAGAAGAAACGTTAGAAAAATAAATTTCGACAAAGGGGTCGGGAAGATGAAAAAGAAAATCATAGCTGGTGCAGTTACAGTCGGATTGCTAACCGGAGCAGGCTTTTCGTTAGCGAATACAGATGCGGGACAGGCTTTGAAAACTTGGTATGATAACTTATTTAACCAAACAAGTGCTGAGGTTCTGAGTGAATCGGATGCCAATTTTGAACAGTTATTAACAGAGCTCAGAGCAGAAAATGAAACATTAAAGGAATTAGCAGCCAGTCAAATTGACGAGAAAACATTGCGTGAAATTGAAGGTTCTACTTTAGCTATTGACCAGGCCAAATATGAACATATTGCATCCCTAGATGGTGAGAAATTGTTGATCTTGGAAAATATGGATTATCAATTCTATCAACTATTTTTAGAAGGCTATTTTCATATTAAGGCAAAAGGCGATTTAATGCAGGAGGAAGCAACGGCTGGTTTCCAAGCTTTTGCTAGTGAGAAGGGCCAGTCGGCTTTAGAGCAAGTCACAGCGGAATTAAATCAAGCGAAAGCTGATGCAGTAACAGAACTTGAGCAAGAGATTGTAGCAGCGAAACAGGAAATTGTTACAAAAGTGGAATCTCAAGTTGAAATTAGTAGCCGAAATCTTCGTAATCAGGCGAATTGGAAGGCTGAAGAAATTCGAGAGGCATTAGATGCCATCCTAGCTAATTTAGTCGCAGAACAAGAGGCTGCTATAACAGCGAAAGCTGCTGAATTAGAGGCAGATGCAAAGATGAGTTTAGATGACGTTGTCAACAATATTGTCAATGATTAATTCGTTTCAGGGCCAGCTTGCTTGGCCCTGGAAATCTCGTAAAGGGAGGAAAACAAAATGAGTCATAAAAAAAGGAAATATATCAAAATATTGTTTAGTTGCCTTTTCGCAGGTTTCCTTCTTTCTGTTAGTTTTCGATTTGTTTCTGCAGGTGAAGATATGGAATCAATGCTAACGAATTGGTTCTCTGCAAAAAAAGCAGCGTCCATTGCCGAGATAGAAACGGCTGTAAACGAAGAAAAAAATAAACAAATTGCTAAATTAAAAGAAGAAATCCCACAAAAACTAGCGGCAGCAGATCAACAAATAAAACAGAAAACGCAGTCAGAAGTGGCAAAACGTGTAGCTGAATTAGAAGCGTACACAAATGAACTGATCCAAAATTACGATCCAACCATTGAGGAGAATCAGAAAAAAATCGCTGAGTTAGAAGCCATAATGGAAGCAGCAAAGGCTGATATGACGGCAGTAGCTGAGGAATAGCTGAGTTGATCCATTCTTAACTGATTCCACTACTTCATCACTAACAGGGGCCTGTCTTTTATTGTTAAACTTTGAATCGATGTGGGTTGAAACCGTTCAAACTGAAATCCGCATTTGAAAGCTTGACGCGATACCGGGTTAAACGAATCAAATTTACCGATGTCTCCAGTTAATTAACGTGTTTCCAACCTAATCTAACAAAAAAATAATCCAAACCCTTCCCTATATTGCTGCTTTTTCATTTTAATCAAATCCAAGATTATTAAAATTTAAAACATCATCTGTCCTCATCTAAACAAAATCAAACTCCAATCTGAACTCTTATCGATTCCAATTTCAATCCATAAAGGTCATATACCGCACCATAAAAAAGAACAAAGACCAAAAAGTCTTTGTTCACACATAACTTACTTTTCAATGGTTCTCATTGATAGTCGGTGTCATTTCCATACGATTAATAAAACTTCACTACGCGCTCAAGAGGTAGTCTAGTTGTATTAAAGGCAGGTGCAGCGCTTTTGCCGATAGCGATTAATGTAATGGGGAATATGTTTTCTTCTAGCTCAAATTGTTTGGCGAAGGCAGCTTTATCGAAGCCTCCCATTACGATTGTATCTAGCTCACGTTCTTTTGCGAGCAGAAGCAATTGCATTGAAATCAGACCAGCATCATAGCTTGCGATGTTCATAAGTCCTTCTTTCGGTTGGCCAGGATAAAATTGGTGTGTATTGCTGATGGTACGGTCAGCAATGGATTGATCCATGTAACCAGCTTCGACATTTTGAGTATAGATTTCCTCAACATTTTTATAAGCCTCCGTATCACCAAGTACGGCAATAACAGCAGAAGCATTTTCTACAATCTTTTGGTTGTTGCCAAATACAGGTAATGCCTTTTTCATTGCTTCATCTTGGATAGCGATAAATCTCCATGATTGTAAATTACTAGAAGAAGGAGCTGAAATAGCATGTGCTAATAGTTCTTCTAAACTTTCTTGATTTATTTTAAAAGAAGGGTCGAATACCCTCACAGACTTGCGTTCATTCATAAGAGTAACTAATTCTGACATTTATTTCTCCACCTTTACTTATGTTTAGTAAGTTTATTTCGTTTATAAACTTACCATTCGTAAGTTATGTTGTCAACTAATGAATATATGGTACTATTTAATGAGGACAGGTAAAGGAGCTATAAAGAATGGATTGTAACCATAAATTGAAAACGGATTCTAAGCATATCTGTAGCAACTACCATGAAGCGATTGAATTTATAGGTCGTAGATGGATGGGCATGGTCATCTATTCCTTAATGGACGGACCGAAGAGATTTTCTGAATTAGCAGATGAAATTAATGGTATTTCTGACCGATTACTTACAGAACGGTTGAATGAACTCATTAAGGAAGAACTTGTTAGTAAAACATTTTTAGAAGATTCTTCGAAAAAAGTTGAATATGCCTTAACAGAAAGAGGAATGAGCTTGAAGAAAGTTATTGAAGCCATTCTTGCTTGGATTGCCGAAAACGAGAAGTAATAACCAAGACAAATATTGTAGCTGAAGAACGAACAGATCTATAGAGGATTTGTTCTTTTTTTTGGCTCTTTTTTATATTAGAAGGAGTTAATAATTCTTTTGTTGAAAGCTATAGATTGAATAATAAATTGAGCTTGAAGAGGGGTGGAGGGGAATTGAAAAGTATCTATGATCAGGTATATTTAGAGGAAATCATAACACGTATAGATCATTTGAGCTCCAATTCAAAACGGCAATGGGGGAAGATGAATGTCGCCCAAATGCTGGCTCATTGCTCAGCCTTTCAAGATATTGCGATGGGGGAATCTTCTCCTAAAAGGAGTTGGTTGGGAATCTTTGTAGGAAACTTCGCCAAACCGATTTTTTATAACGAAAAGACTTTACCTAAAAATATGTCTACGATTCCGACCATTTTAATTGTCGATGATAGGGACTTTAGCAAAGAGAAGGAAAAGTTGAAACAAAAATTGTTGCAATTCCATGCTGATGGACCAGAAAAGTGTACAACCCATCCCCATTCTTTTTTTGGTAAGCTAACCGCTGAGCAATGGGGAAAGGGTATATACAAGCATCTAGACCATCATCTCAAACAGTTTGGTCTATAACTCATCATCTTCGTTCTTCCTTTATTTTCTTCATCAAGGCTTCACAACCAGCGCTCACTAAATCATATGTTTCCTGGAAATTCCCGGTATAGTAAGGGTCCGGCACATCTTTTGCATCTTCAGTTAAATCTAATAAACGGAATATTTTTGGATGCTGAGGTTGACCAAGTATACGGTATATATCTTTTATATTCGATTCATCCATTGCCACAATATAATCAAATGCTTCGAAGTCTTCTTTCTGTAATTGACGTCCTTTTAATCCTTTAGAGGAAATACGATAGTCTTTTAAAATCGCGAGTGTCCCTTTATGTGGAGGCGCGTCAATGTGCCAAGAGCTCGTCGCTGCTGAATCTACGAATATTTCCTTCTCTAGTCCAACTTGTTCCACCTTATGTCTAAATATCGCCTCTGCCATTGGTGAACGACAAATATTACCTAAACAAACGAATAACACTTTAATCATGAGGATGCCCCTTTCCTTTTACAAAAAATGATTCAGTCGAAACGACCATAAGTTCAACAATTTGTTCCGCCATATATGTGGGTGTATGTGGGAAGTCCTCTTCAATCCAGCGAATAATGAGACCAGCAATGCCATTGGCTCGATAAATATATAACCATTTAGCGTCAACTGAACTATCCTTAGGCAACACATAGTCGTATTCATCTAAAAAGAGTTGTTCAATTGCTTGTGCCATTTGATAGCGGAAATCGACACGAATATGGTCACTTAATAATAATTGATATAGAGATGCATGTTCTTTGAAATAATTGAATAAAGTAATCTCCTCAATCGGAAGTTCTCGTAAATAAACTTGTTCATAAGCTTGATAAGGAATACCAATTTGTTTAATCATCTCATGTAATGTCTCATCAATGACCTCTTTTAGTAACTCGTCCATCGAATGAAAATTGGCGTAAAATGTTCCACGATTATAATTTGTCTCTCTTGCAATCTCAGATATAGTTATTTGGGCGAAAGGCTTTTTGTATAATAATTCAATAAATTTTGTTTTAATAGCTGCGCGTGACCGTTGTACGCGTTTATCTAAAAAATCATGCTCCAAGAGAATCACCTCTTCTCTTATTATGTTGAATTCCTACATATTTTGCAATTTTACTGAACAAAATAAAATCGGTTGCACATTACTGAACAAAATGACCCAGTTTGTATATTGAGACACTAAAAATGATGAGATTTAATAGAAACTGAACAAAGGAAAGGGAGGAAAGAACAATGACATTTCCAGTATTAGAAGGTAAAGTCGCTATCATTACAGGCGCAGCAATGGGTATGGGGGAAGCGACGGCTAAACTTTTTGCAGAGGCAAAAGCGAAAGTAGTCGTAGCTGATTTTAATGAGGAAAAAGGCCAAGCAGTAGTAGAAGAAATCAAAGCTAGTGGCGGAGAGGCCGCTTTTGTAAAAGTAGATATCTCGAAATCAAAGGAAGTACAAAACATGGTGCAATTTGCTGTAGACACATATGGTAAATTAGATGTAGCTGTAAATAATGCTGCGCTAACACCAGATGATAAATTAGCCGCTGAGTTCGATGAAGATTATTGGCACCGTTTAATGTCTGTAGACTTAACAGGTACGGCTCTTTGTATGAAATATGAGCTCCAACAATTAGAAAAACAAGGAAACGGTGGTTCGATTGTTAATATCTCATCTGTAAGCGGATTCCGTCCACAACCGCAAAATATTGCTTATGTAGCAGCCAAGCACGGAGTAGTTGGAATGACTAAAGTAGCTGCAATGGAATATGGTCCAAAAAATATACGTGTGAATTCAGTAGCTCCTGGTGCAATTGATACACCAATGCTTAGAGGTGCGCTTGATCAGTTTGGATTTACGGAAGAAGAATATGCTCCACAACTAAGCTTGTTGAATCGCTTTGGTCAACCAAGAGAGATTGCTCAAGCAAGTCTATGGTTAGCATCAGATGCATCATCTTATATTACAGGTACCACTATTCATGCGGACGCTGGATATACATCTAGATAAGGTACAATTATTAGAGCTCTTTTTAAAAGGGGCTCTATTTTTTTACTCCTCATAACGATTCATCCCTCACCCATATCGCCTTTGTATAGGCAACCCTCATTCCTGCTCGCTCCATATTCCTCTGACTACCTGAACCATAGGAGGCCTGCCCAACTATCCATTTGCAGCCGATTTCCTGCGCATGTTGAAATCTTTGTTGAATAAGTGCAGACTGCACACCTTTTTGACGAAAAGTAGGTAAGGTAGAGGCAGCGGCGAGGTTCCCCCCTTTTTCATTACAAAAAAGTACGCCGACACCAGCCGGTTCATGATCCACTAACGCTAAGTAAAAAGTCCATTCTGGTAACGAATAAAGGACAGCATTGTTTTGTGCTACGCCTTCAAGTAAGAAAGAAGGCATTTGAAAGCCTTGTGTGTATATGTCAGCAAAAGTTTGGAATTCATCTTGATGTAAGGCGCGAATTTCTATTGCGTTATTAACAGGTTTTATGGTATCTGGTAACTGCTTATATAAAGTGGTATGAAAGTCTATCTGATAAAAACCACGTTTATGCAATGCCTTTAATAATGATTGGGAATGATGACTCGGTGCAATTTCGAAGCGAGCAGGAATATGTTTTTCATCATAAAAATCAATTATTTCATCAAGCAATAACTCGTCTTCTCCACAAAGCCCTTTGATCACATTAAAAGCTGGCCCCGGAATACTTTTAACAGTGTAAGCCATCGTTTGTCCGAATGATTGAATGGATACGCCCATTGGATTATTTTGTAGGTTTCCAATAGCAAGAAGGCGTGAAGTTAGTGTATCCATTTCGATTTGTTCCCATAATTTTTCATTCATACATTTCACATCCTTGTTCAACTTTTTTTCGACACCCTTCTGGATATTTCCTCTTTGAGAAGTTTTTTTCTATCTTATGTCAGCATTGATTTCACCTGTCATCTAATTTTTATAAATGAAATACCTACCTACGGACATAAAAAATGTTTTATAAGAAAAACGGTTTGAACAACTAGAAAAAATTGTTTATTAATAGTGATTTATCCCTCCGAAATTGTTGTTTTAAGTCAAATCTGGTTGTCATCTATCGGTAAAAAAAGTTTATTTCCATGTGATGGTTATGAAATATTTATATATTAATATATTAATCGTGCCAATTTGACAATGAAAAAAAAGGAAAAGAGGAGGCGGGCATATGTGGATTATTGTTGTTTGCTGTCTCATTTTATTAACGGCAGGAATTATGGAGAAGAGAAAACATCGTAAGAGGCTAGATGCGTTAAAGATACGAGTAAATATTAATGGAATCCGCGGGAAATCAACAGTCACAAGGCTTATTACCGGGATATTATTCGAAGCTGGTTATAAGACAGTAGGAAAAACAACCGGAACGGATGCGAGGATGATTTATTGGAATGATCCAGAAGAGAAACCAATCGTAAGAAAGCCTCAAGGGCCTAACATTGGTGAACAGAAGGAAGTGATTAAAGAGACGGTTGAGCGTGGGGCGGAAGCATTGGTCAGTGAATGTATGGCGGTTAACCCCGATTACCAAATCACTTTCCAAGAAGAATTACTACAAGCGAACATCGGCGTTATCGTTAATGTATTAGAGGATCATATGGATGTCATGGGACCAACATTAGATGAAGTTGCGGAGGCTTTTACAGCGACTATCCCACATAATGGTTATCTAATTATTACCGATGATGCATATCGTGATTATTATGAAAAAGTAGCTGCGGAACGTAACACGACCGTGATTGTTGCAGATAATAGTAAGATTTCAGAAACATTTCTAAAACAGTTCGATTACATGGTTTTCCCTGATAATGCCTCTTTAGCACTGGCTGTAGCAGAAGCGATTGGTATTGATGAAAAAACGGCAAGACAAGGGATGCTCAATGCGCCACCAGATCCAGGAGCGATGAGAATTTCGCCAATTGGACATTCGAAAGAACCATCCTATTTTGTTAATGGTTTTGCGGCAAATGATGCGTCTTCAACTTTGAATATTTGGAAGCGCGTAGAAGAAGTTGGATATCCGACAAAGGAACCCATTGTTATCATGAATTGCCGTGCAGACCGCGTTGATCGTACGGAACAATTTGCAAGAGATGTTTTACCATTTATCCCAATGAAAACACTTGTTGTGATTGGGGAATCGGCGGAACCGATTGTGAAAGCATACGAACTAGGACTTATACCTGCCCATTCATTAGAAAACTTAGAAGGGTCGGATACGGGAGAAATTCTCGAGCATTTAAAAGGAGAAATGAAAGGTTCTACCATTTATGGAGTCGGCAATATACATGGTGCTGCAGAACCGTTAATAGAAGAAATTCAACATTTGAAAATAAAACAATTAGTCAGTTAAGGAGCGTTTTCCATGTTTGGTGATGATTTATACATATCTCTTATTCTAGGCGTCCTACTCAGTCTCTTATTTGCTGAGAAATTTGGGATTATGCCTGCTGGGTTAGTCGTGCCAGGTTATCTGGCTCTTGTATTAGACCAGCCAATCTTTGTTTTAATTATTTTGCTCGTCAGTTTATTAACTTATGTGATTGTAAAATACGGTGTATCAAAGGTCGTTATTTTATACGGACGTCGCAAGTTTGCTGCGATGCTGATTACCGGGATATGTCTCAAATTGATATTAGATTATTTTTACCCGATATTACCGTTTGAGATTAATGAATTTAGAGGGCTGGGGGTTATTGTACCAGGATTGATTGCAAATACGATTCAAAAACAAGGAGTTACCATTACATTAGGTAGCACACTGCTTTTATCCGCTGCCACATTTGGCATTATGTACGTGTATTACCTATTTTAAAGGAGAGAGAAGACCACAATGGAACATAAAAAGAAACCTAGGAAGCTTAATTTTCATGAACAACTTCTTCGTTTCTTAAAGAAGCAGAAAAGGCGTATTCCTGTGCATATCATGATTCTTTTTCCGGTGTTAATAGTCGCATTTGCTATTATCTATAGTTTTGATATTCGTACGGATGCAGATGCTGAGCCAGAAGAGAATGCGCAAGTAACGGGCGTGGCTGTTGGAGATGTGATGGTAGGGAGACATGTGGAAGAAGTAACAAACCGTTATGGCTATGACTATTTATTCCGTTATGTTCAGCCTTTGTTTAATCAAGCGGATTATGCGACAGGGAATTTTGAAAATGTAGCAAGCGACAGAGAGCTCGAACCGATGGAAAACAAAGAGATTACATTGCAAGCCAATCGTGAATCGGTTGCGGCGATGAAGGATGCTGGATTTAAAACGATGGCCATGGCGAATAACCATATGATGGATTACGGAGAACAGGGAATGATTGATACCCTTGATACCTTTCATGAACAAGGAATCGATGCCGTTGGCGCTGGGACAAATAGTACCGATGCTAGTAATCGTATTTCTTATCAGGAAATCAATGGATTAACGATTGCCACACTTAGTTTTTCCGACATAAGTTCTGAAGAAACGAAGGCAGGAGAAAAACAAGCCGGCATATTAGATTTTGATCCAGCCACTTTTATCCCATTAACCGCAGAGGCAAAGAAAAAAGCAGATTACGTGATTGTCCATGCCCATTGGGGACGTGAATATAATAGTCGAGCGAGTGATCGACAAAAAGAGTTGGGAAGAGCGTTAGCAGATGCTGGAGCCGATTTAGTTATTGGACACCACCCCCATGTATTAGAGTCGATTGAGGTCTATGATGACACAGTTATTTTTTATAGCTTGGGTAACTTTATTTTCGACCAAGGCTGGTCAAGAACGAGAGAAACAGCACTCGTACAATTTCATCTCATGCCTACAGGGGAAACGAATTTCGAAATTACCCCTATGAAAATACGAGAAGCTACACCGGCCCCTCTATCAAACTGGGACAAGCTCTCACAGCAGTCAATTATCCGACAATTAACGAGAGACTTGGATGTGGATCACGCGACAGTTGATGATAAATTAACGTTTACGGTTAAACAAAGGGAGGGAGAAGAATGAAGAAGTTCTTCACACGTTTATTGCCTTATTTATTTGTAGCCAGTTTATTCCTTTTTATCGTTGGCTTCAGTCAAACAGATACGCTAACAGAAAAAGAGGAACAAGAAATACAAATCGAGTTATTGAAGGTGAAGGTGCAAGAAAACCAAGATTAAAGAAGGAGGAACAATGAAGAAAAAACTTATACTGCTAGGATTGCTGGTCGTTATTCTCATTGTGATTGTTCTTCTGCGGGTATTTGATGGAAAGGGTGAAGAAGAGGTGAGCCTCCCGATGATAGGAACAGAGAGCGGTGAATACGGGGTAAGTGCAAGCCACCCGTTAGCTGTAAAGGTAGGAATGGAAGTATTAAACGAAGGGGGTAATGCAGTTGATGCAGCTGTTGCTGTGTCTTATGCATTAGCCGTTGTCGAACCATATGGCTCAGGCCTTGGCGGTGGCGGGGAGACACTTGTATATCAAGAAGGCGCAAAGCCATTCGTTCAGCAATATAGAGAAATGGCTCCGCTCTCTTCGGAGGAAGTAGAATCAGATTCAGGCATTCCTGGATTTGTAAAGGGAATGGAAGATATTCATGAGGCTGAAGGAAGTATGTCGTTTAAGAAGATTATGGATAAAGTGATCCCACTAGCTGCAGACGGCTTCGAGGTAGATGAGGATTTATCGTATCGCTTTAAGGTAGCGCTAAAAAATCGGATAGACGAGGATGAAGATTCACCTTTTATTATTGATGGGGAGCCGATAGAACCAGGTGATCGTCTCGTACAACCAGCTCTTGCTCAGACGCTTAAAAACATCCGTGATGGCGGTGCGGCAGCATTTTACCGAGGTGAGATGGCAGAATCATTCGCTGAGCAACATGACTCTTTTGACCGCAGTGATTTTAGTAAGTATACTTCACAAAAAATGAAAGCAGTGCAGGGAGAGTTTATGGGCTATGATGTTTTTTCATCTGCCCCCCCATACTCAGGGCTGACCGTCATTCAATCATTGCAGATGGCAGAGAAAGTATTAGAAGAACAAGAATGGGAAGATGAACCTTCATTTGTCGCCTCTTTCGGAGAAATTAGTAAAATTGCCTACGAGCAGAGATTATCACAAATAGGGGATATGGATTATACCGATCTTGATTTGGAAAAATCAATGAGTAAAGAGTTTACTGATGAGTTGGTGGAGGAGCATAAGGATATTTTCAAAAGTGCCCGATTAAATGATTCAGAGGCAGAGCGTAAAGATTATGGGCATACCACTCATTTTGTTGTCGTAGATGATAACGGTATGATGGTATCAACAACGAATTCATTAGGGAACTTCTTTGGAACAGGAGAGTATATGGAGGAAGGGTTCTTCCTGAATAACGCACTCACGAATTACAGTGAAAATGAAAAAAGTCCGAATGTGTTTGAACCAGGTAAACGGCCAAGAAGCTTTATCTCGCCAACGATTCTAGCAAATGATAAAGAAGTTATCGGCATAGGCTCACCTGGAGGAAGAAGAATTCCTTCAGTGGTCACCGAATCCATTCTCTATCATCTTGTGTATGGTTATAGTTTACAACAAGCTGTGGAGCGACCACGCTTCTATTTAGAAGACGATAAAATTGAAATTGAACCAGGCTTCAAACGGGAAACCTATAACGAACTACAAAGTAAAGGCTATAAAGTGAAAATCAATGACAACGCCACTTACTTCGGCAGTGTCAATGCCTTATCCCTACAACTAAATGACCGTACATTAGATGGAGCTGCAGATCCTCGTAGAATAGGAGAATGGAAGAAAGCTGAATAAATGAAAAAGGCATTCAATCAAACGTTTGATTGAATGCCTTTTTTTGCTGAATGACTCCGATATCTGAAGGGTTTCGGGTGAAAATAGTTGCATGAGTAAAACTGTGTGAGTGCTATTAACTTTATGAGGAGAGGGGGTTGCTAAATTGGAAGGATGTTTAATAGTAGGTCAATCAGATTTAAGGGAAGTAGATGGTGTGGGGGAAATCCAAGAACGTAGCAAAGAATTGTGTGCAAGTTGATTACACTTAGAAGTAACGAAGAAGGGGAAAAAATAATATTCAGATACATGAAGTGTGAAAATCCATAGAAGTGTTAGCAAACCGAAAATCGAACATAAGAAGAGGAACAATCGGCAAGTGGTGTTGGCAAACTGGGAATACGAACATAAGAAGAGAAAAAACCGGCGAGTGGTGTGAGCGAATCGAGATTACAACTATAAGAAGGAGTACATTCTTCCTAACTACACAAGTTACAAAAAACACAGATGAAGTTTGTGTTTATCTATAGAATATACACCAAGAATGATTGCTTTCTTAGAGTAGGAAATATCAAAATCTACACCATTAGTTTGAGGTTTACACTTAAAACAATTTGTTTAACTAAACTAAGTATTCAATAACGTATCATCGAAGCGGAGATTATTGTAAAAGAAAATCTAAAGCTAGCTCCTCTATTGAAAAGACTTCCCCTAAATTGTAAACCCTCCATTAACTATTATGAAAATTTTCTAACAAATGTAAATATATATTAAATGGTTTGTAAATAATCGGTAAATCCATCATTTTTCGGCGATTGTCATGATACACTCTAGGCAAATAAAGCGTTAAATACAGCCGATGAATTTGGAGGGTGCTAATGGCTCATTTCATGTTTATTCGAGGCAACCGCAATAAGAGGCTTTTTCATGATATTGGGGCTGAGTTGGAGCGAAAAGGTCATCAAGTTCATTTAATCCAGCTTGAATTAAATGAGTTACTAATGAAAACGACCATTCCGACCGTTTTTTTACCTAATCATGTGGCGAAAGAGGAATACCCGATTAGTGACAAGGAGTTAATGGATCTACAGATATATAATATTACTTTTACAAAAAGGGTACTGCAAAAGGAAATTCCGCTAAGTGAGCTTAGGATGTATAAGCGGTACATGGCAGCACTAGATCACCTGCTTGATAAGTACAACATCGAAGTAATTTGCTTGTTTAATGGCTATCACTGGATTGACCAAATATGCCGTTATTTAGCAAAGAAGAAGGGTTTGCGGACGTATTTCTTTGAAGATGGGTTGTTCAGGCCGTATACGATTACGTGTGACCCGAATGGGATTAATGCCTGTTCAAGCGTCCCGAGAGACTTCTCCTTCTATCAGGATATGGAGGTCGACCGTCCGCGTCTGATGAAATTTATGTTTCGCCCGGAGGAAGAATCACTGAAGCAACTAAAAAGGGAAAATCTAGTGAAGGTTGCTTCAGCAAAACTATTATCAATGGCAGGGTCACTTTTGTGTATCCACCCAAACTATTTTGCTCATATTAATTTCTGGCAAGGACTCAAATATTTCGTTCATAAGAAATGGTATAGCCGAAGAAAGGAAGATGAGGTTGACTTGCGGGGTGAATATATCTTTCTCCCGTTTCAAGTGTCTCGTGATACGCAAATTTTTTATCATTCACCACATATTCAATCAATGGAGCAATTACTAGAAATTACTTTAAAAGCGGTGGAACAATATAACCAGACGTATCATAGGCAAATCAAAGTCATTGTAAAGGAACATCCTGAAGACTTATCAAGACAAAACTATCAATCATTAAAAAACAAATATACAAATGTACAATTTGTGCAAAAATATCGGATGGACAAGCTTTTGAAGGCTAGCTTAGCTGTGGTGACGGTCAATTCAACAGTCGGAATAGAAGCGCTTGCTCATTACAAAAAGGTGATTACATTAGGAGATGCCTTATACAATATTGACCCACTAGTGGAAAGATGTCCGCATCCAGATCTTTTATATCAAAGTTTGCAAAAGTCATTATCGACGCCTTTATCTATAGATAAAATTGAAAAATTTCTCTATTATTTACGATTTCATTACCAAACGGAAGGTGTGCTCAATCGACCTAATAAACAAACAGCAAAGAATTTAGCGAATAGATTAGAAGATTATGAGAGAGGTGTATTGGATGAAAGCGATTGGAATCATTCCCGCAAGGTACGCATCGACTAGATTCCCAGGTAAACCACTTGCACTTATTGCTGGTGTACCAATGATTGAACGGGTATATCGCCAAGTGTGCCAATCGGAAGAATTAGAACGCGTCATTGTCGCTACTGATCATGAAGAAATTAAGAGAGTAGTAGAATCAATCGGGGGTGAGGCGATATTAACAAGCGCCGCCCATGAAACGGGCTCTGACCGTATGGCTGAAGTAGCATCCAATATAGAAGGTGACTTTTTCATTAATATTCAAGGAGATGAGCCCCTCATCCAGCCTACACTAATTAATGAGATGGTTCGTACCTCTCGAAAACAGCAAAATAGGGCTGTAATCACCGCTATGAAAAAAATTAATCGCCCTGAAGATATCACGGACCCAAATGTGGTAAAAGTTGTTACAAATGAGCAAAATGAGGCACTCTACTTTTCGAGAGCACCGATTCCTTTTCAAAGAGGCGAGAAAACCGATTATTTTAAACATATTGGTGTCTATGGTTATCCACGTGAAATATTAATGAGATTCGTTATGCTCCCACAAACACCGCTTGAACAAGCAGAAATGCTTGAGCAACTAAGACTGATAGAAAATAATATCCTGATTAAAATGATTGCAACAGATGACCCGTTCCACGGTGTAGACACAAAGGAAGATATTCAAAAAATAGAAGAGATTCTAGGGGGAAAACAGTATGTCTAAAACAGTCAGATTAAATGATGAAATCGTATTTGGCGGTGAGCGTCCTTTTGTATTGATTGCCGGACCATGCATGTTAGAAAGCAAAGAAGTAGTGATGGAGACAGCGGCAAGATTAAAAGAAATTACCTCTCATTTAGGCATTCCATTTATCTTCAAAGGGTCATTTGATAAAGCGAATCGATCATCTATATTTTCCGAAAGAGGGCCTGGACTTCAAGCGGGATTAAACATGCTAGCAAATGTGAAGGATGCCTTCCGCATTCCTGTGTTATCAGATATTCATGAGCCTAGCCAAGCGGCTTTGGCTAGTCAAGTACTGGATATTATCCAAATCCCAGCCTTTCTTTGTAGACAAACAGACTTGCTTACTGCTGCAGCGAAAACAGGAAAAGTCATCAATGTGAAAAAGGGTCAATTCCTCTCTCCTACTGACATGAACAATGTTGTGACAAAGTTAAAGGAAGCAGGGAATGAGCGAATATTACTTACAGAAAGAGGCTCAACATTTGGCTATAACAATTTAGTTGTTGATATGCGTTCATTACCAATGATGAGAGAAATGGCACCAGTTGTATTTGATGCCACACATAGTGTGCAAATCCCAGGAGGCAATGGTACAAGTACAGGAGGGAAGCGTGAATTTGTTCCTTACTTATCTCGTGCCGCAGCAGCAGTTGGCGTCGACGCTATTTTTATGGAGGTTCACCCTAACCCTGAAAAAGCGTTATCTGATGGACCGAATATGGTGAAATTAAGTGATGTAGAACAAATATTAAAACCGATTGTAGCCATGGATTGTTTATTAAAAGCATCATCCTATGCAGGAGGGAATGAGCATGCTGAATATGAAAACGAACCAGCTGGATTATACTAATCACGTGATTTCTGTATTGGAAAAAGAAGCAACAGCTATTATGCAGTTAAAAGATCAAGTCGGTCCACATATCAATGAGGCGATTGCCATGATTCTCCAATGTGAAGGAAGAGTGGTTATTACAGGCATAGGCAAATCAGGCATAATTGCCAGAAAAATCAATGCTACCATGGCGAGTACAGGTACACCTTCTATTTTCCTTCATCCATCGGAAGGCTTACATGGAGATTTAGGGATGGTTACGGCAAAGGATGTAGTGATAGCGATATCAAATAGTGGGGAATCGGAAGAAGTATTACAGCTCATTCCATCCATAAAAAGAATCGGTGCGAAATTGATTAGTATTGTGAAAAACCCATTATCAACATTGGCTAGAAAGTCAGAGATCGTCCTTTGTATAGGCAATGTAGAAGAAGCCTGCCCACATGGTTTAGCTCCTACAACAAGCACGACGGTTACTTTAGCTTTAGGAGATGCCTTAGCCATTGCCTTACTAGAAGCAAGAAACTTTCAGCCAGAAGATTTTGCAGTCTTTCATCCGGCAGGCTCATTAGGTAGAAGATTATTACTTAAAACAGCTGATGTGGTCGCTAATACCCGCAAAAACCCGATTATTGCTACACATGCAACCGTTCAAGAGGCACTATTCTCTATGACTTTACAAGGAATGGGCGCGATCAGTGTAGTCACAGAGAAAAATGAATTATTCGGTATTTTAACAGATGGTGATATTCGAAGAGCATTTGCGATGACGAATACAATACTTGAAGAACAAGTCCTTCAATATTGTAATCCACAACCCTATTTTCTATCAGAAAATCACCTTGCTTCTGAAGCGAAGACATTAATGGAGCAGCATAAAGTAAATGTGCTGCCGATTGTCAATGACAAACATGAACCCACTGGTATGATTCATATTCATGACCTTATGCATCTTGGGTTGTAGGAGGCACACTGATGAAAAATATTCGCTTAATCGTGTTAGATGTTGATGGTGTGTTAACCGATGGCAAACTCTTGTTATCAAGCAGTGGTGAAGAAGTAAAGGCATTTCATGTACATGATGGCATGGGAATTAGCCTAGCGAAGTTTGTTGGGATAGAGGTCGCGATTATAACAGGCAGACGATCTGCGGCAGTTGAGAAACGAGCTGCGGAACTGAACATCAACCATGTGCAGCAAGGTGTGAAAGATAAAGTATCCGCCCTTTTACAATTAGCGGGTGAATTAGATATTGATGTGAATCAAATGTGTTATATCGGTGATGATCTGAATGATATAGAAGCAATGAATATGGTCGGGTTAGCTGCATGTCCAGCAAACGCGATGGAGGAAGTGAAGCAAGAAGCGGAAATCGTTGCGGAACGGATGGGCGGTAATGGCGCAGTGCGGGAGATTATTGAATCCATTCTTCGTCAAAGTTTTGATTACGCGGCACTTGTAAAGGATTTTCTTAACCAACAGGCGGTCAGACAGTAAGGAGTGTTTCTCTTGAATAGCTGTGAAATTTGTGAAAAACAGTTCACTCATAAGCGTGAAGTAATTTACAGTAATGATCGGTGGATGCTTGTTGCGGTTGAATCAAGGACTGCATTAGGCTATTTACACTTGGAAACGAAGAGACATATTGAACAGTGGCACGATTTAAACGAGGCAGAACAGCATGATTTTTTTCATATCGTCAAAGTGGTTGAAAGCGCATTGAAAGAAATAATTGGCAGTGAACGTTTATATATGACTTCAATGAATGAGCTTGTACGGCATCTTCATTTTCATCTTATCCCACGACTAGAAGGTAGTGCTAAGCGGGGGCTGCCATTTATTTCTGAGGTCATTGGAGGAGTCCCATCCGTATCTCTAAAGGAAATGGATTGGGTCAAAGGATTGAAAACACATTTCGTACATGTATAAAGGAAGGAGGTATTGTACGTATGGGTTGGAAAAAGACAATAAAAAAAGGTTTAAAACAACTTTCACTGAAAAAAGGGAACGAACAAAAGCCATTTATTGAAATGGGAGAGAATTGGAGCAAAACTGAGGCAGTGCCTGTCGCCTTTATGTTCGGCTTTAATCCTTGGAAAAGGGAACATAGCAGCAAATTTTTCTCAGAATATCGCACCGCGTTTGTTTTTGGCCAAGGGGATTTAAAAAGATTGCAACCTTTCATCAAAAAGGCTTCTCAGGTAGTATTTATCGTCTGGGGATTCAAAGAACCTGAAGGGCTAACTGCTTATGCAGCTAAAAAAGGTATTAAAGTCCTTCGTGTGGAAGATGGTTTTGTCCGCTCAGTAGGCTTAGGTGCAGCCCATACGTTTCCTCTATCCATTGCTGTTGATTCAAAGACCCTTTATTTCAATGCTCGGCAACCATCAGATTTAGAAGAATTATTAAATACTTACGAGGTATCAGGAGAAATGTTGCAGCGTGCAAGAGAATGTCGGCTACAGCTTATTCAACAGGGCGTATCAAAATATAACCATACGGCGCAAACTGATATCAATAAGATTTATGGTGAGAAAAAGTCAAAGAGAATTTTAGTTATAGGGCAAGTAGAAGATGACGCATCCATCCAATATGGACTAGAAGCGAAAATGACCAATAATGATCTCGTTCGTGCAGCTGCAAAAGAGCATCCAGAATGTGAAATCATTTATAAGCCACATCCCGATGTTCTTGGCGGATATCGCAAAGCATTTTCTAATCCAATGGATGTGACCGATGTGGCGAAAGTTGTAACTGAACCGCTTGGTATCGTTGATGCGCTCCAGACGATTGATCATGTATACACGATGACTTCTCTCGTTGGCTTCGAGGCCCTTATTCGCGGTATACCAGTTACTTGTTACGGATCGCCATTTTATGCAGGCTGGGGCTTAACAACAGATAGGCAGCCAAACGCTAGAAGGCAACGGAAGCGTACGATTGACGAGTTATTTGCGATTAGCTATCTTGTGTATCCGCGGTATATGAACCCAGATACCGGTGAACATATTCAACTTGAAGAAGCAATGAAAATCTTAATTAGACAACGTGCAGAGAGTATGGAGCTAGAGGGTGATAAGAAAAGACAAGCACTTGCCTTTTCTGAAGCTGAACAATTATATAAACAAGCATTAAGTTTAGTTTATCAACCTAGAAGAGAGCAAGTGTATATTGAACTCCTAAATGATGCGAGACAATACGAAAAATCCCTGCGGCTAATAGAAGAAAAGCAGCGACAGAACAGCTTACCTGACTCTCTATATTGCGAAAAAGGCATTGCTCATGCCGGTCTTGGGAATTATGAAGGAGCACTTATCTCCTTATTAAAAGTAGAAAAAAAATCTAAGCGACAAATGCTTGCTTTAATCAGATTACTATGGAAGATTGAAGGCCCATCAGATAGGTTATTACAAGCAACAGAAGAGACATTAAAAATGTTGGATGTAGATTTTTCTAAAGAAGATATCATGCAGTTTGCAGCTATCCTTAATCATTGCGGTCACCCCTATAAGGCGAAACGGCTTTTACGGGAGAAACAAATAGAACCAATAGAGGTGCCTTATCTTTCTTTGGCAGTCAATTTTGATTTCGATCAACTAAACGCCTCTACTTATAGTGAAAAAGTGGTTGTCAATCAATTGATTCAATCAGAAGGCCAGTTTCAACAACTGCTGACCACTCCAAAAAAGATAGGTATTATACTAGAAGCGACATCACAAGAGGCGGTGCATCATTTCTGCCAAAAATTTGATACCCTCATCTTTGTCACAAAACCAACCTTTTCATTGGTTGATCGGAACCGTTCATTCGTTATGTTTAGTGCCATTCATCCCGAATTGCATGAGCAGGTGAACTTATCACAGGTGGAATTATTATTATGTAATGAGCCGGGCCTTATTCATCGCTATCCCCATGGCTCAGATTATATGCGTACATTGATAGAACGAGGTGTGAAGCTAGAATCTTACCCACAAGGTTTGTATCGTGAGTTAGTCAATCAACTCGGCAGAAAACCAAGCGATCGTGAATTATTACTCTTCTGGATCGTTCAACAAACAGGAGAAAAAATAGCCGAGGAACAAATCCTATACTCAGGCAACAGTAAAGACAAGGATATGCTTAAATCCTACATCGTAGAAGGTGTCCTACAGTGAACAAATGGCGAGTATTAGCAAAGAAAGGTGTTAGGAAAGTAAAAGAGCTACGAAAATATACACAAAGCGTTCGCCAAGTGAAAAGGAATAGTGGAACAAAACCGATCGCATTAGCATTTTACTTTTCCCATTGGAAACAAGAGTGTGTGAAGGAATTTTTTCGTGAATATGAGATTATTTTTATCCCCCATACTTTTACTACTGTTTTTTTACACAGGTTGCTCCGTGTAAAAAGGGAAAAAGTGTTCTTAATATGGGGATCTAAACAACATGTACAGCTAGAAGATATAGCCGAAGCCTATCAAGTTCCCATATATCGTGTGGAGGACGGCTTTGTCCGCTCTGTTGGTTTAGGGGCGCTGCATACATTGCCATACTCCTTATGCATAGACAAGACAGGTATTTATTATGATAGTACACAACCAAGTGACTTAGAGCATTTACTGAATCATCATCATTTTGACCAAGATATCTTAGATCGTGCAGCGCGCATCATAGAAGAAATAAAAGAAAACGGCTTAAGTAAATATAACCATCTTTCAACTAAAGATGTGAATGTAGTCTACGGCAGGAAAGCGAACAAGCGGATATTAGTCATTGGACAAGTAGAAGATGACGCTTCGATTATGATGGGAGCAGCTACACGTTGGACGAACAATGACTTGGTCCGCTTAGCTAGGGAGGAAAATCCTCATGCGCAAATTATATATAAGCCGCATCCTGACGTATTATCTGGTAAAAGACCGCTGCAATCCAATCCAAAAGACGTCACGCATCTAGCACAGATTGTCAGCGAACCAATTAGCTTGCATGATTCACTTAAAACCGTTGACCATGTTTATACCATTACTTCTTTATCCGGTTTCGAAGCACTCATGCGAGGCATTCCCGTTACAACAGTCGGAGCCCCTTTTTACTCCAACTGGGGCTTAACAGATGATCGTCAAATGGTAGCCAGAAGAAGAAGGCAACGCACACTTGTAGAAGTATTCGCTGCCGCCTATTTACTTTATCCCAAATATATGAACCCGAATACCAAAGAACCTATCACTCTAGAAGAGACAATCCAATTAATTAATGAAGAAAGGAATGCTCCCGTTCACACTTAATGGCGCGTTCCTTCTCGCCCCATCTTCTTCCTTAAGGATTTCCGTGCCCCTTCCCGCCACTGCTTCACAGCAGAAATAGACACCCCCTCTTTAATGGCAATCTCTCGAATCGAGTGATCATACATGAGTGTATACCATACCCACTTAAACTGCTTCTCCGTCAAACATCCTCGACAAACCCGCAAAAACTCAAGCTCTACAGTAGAATCATCACTCGTTTCATCACCAACCACCAATAACCAAAACTCTTCCTCAGCCACTACCCACCGCTCTGCGTAGTTAATCGACCGCTTCAACTCATTCAACAATTTCCCCCTCACACAAGCATAAGCATAACTAATAAAAGGCTTTCCCAACCCTTCATCATATCGCTCCCAAGCCTCCCACAAAGCAATCACACCTACCTGATAATATTCCTCTTTCTCCCGATAAATCCCCAAACTCCTCATAATCTTAAAAATCATTGGCTCATACGACTTAAGCACAACCTCAAACTCCTGCACTCTCTATCATCCTTAAAGGAAGCGCGCTTACCGGTTTTTTCCTAGGTAGAGGTAGTTTAAGATATGGGATAGGAAATGAGCAAAACAAAAAAAGTATGGGAAACATCAGTGATTCCAATAAATTTGACATAAAAAAACCGAAAATTGACCGTTTTTTTTTTAAAAACAAGATACCTGTAATAATTTTCTCACTTTTTCGATTTAAGTCTCATTGCTAAGTTTGTTTGATATAATCATGTATTGAATATAATCATTTTGGAGGATAAGTTTTTGAAACAATTACAGCTCGAGAGTTTTTATCAGAATGTGTCAAAATATGTGGAGATGGAAGAATGGCAAAATGTCTATAATATATTGAGTGATCGAATAGATGCATTTTTAATGAAGGAAGAACAATTGCTAGACGAACTTAAGAAAATAGAATCAAAAGATAATGAGATATTTCTTCAGTTAGGTTTATATAAGTTTAAAAGTAATAAACAATTTAAGGTACTTAGTTTAAAAAAATATTTTTTACAGCCAAGTATATATTTGAGAACAAAGGTGCAAATAAGTAAAGTTAAACTAAAATTAAGTAATATCCTTATATGGTATATTAACAGTCTAATAGAATTAAAAAAATATAATGAGGCTAAGATAATAATTAGTAAGAATGCTACGAACCCTTCAGATGAAATACTTACATTAGAGGCGAAGCTTGGTTATTTATTAAACGAGAAAGAGTGGAGTATGAATTGCTATCAAAAATTAATAGCAAACAATGTCAAGTTAATAGAAGAAGATTATGTTAACTATCTCGATATTGCAATAGACGATAATATAGATACTGCATATAAGATGGCTAATCAGGCATATGAATATTATCCGAGCAATGAAAAAATTGCATTATACTTCGTAAAAACATCATTTTTAAAAATGAACTGGAAAGAAACTATTAATAGGTTCGAAGAAGTAAAAAAGAAAATAAATCTTTATAATGAAGTTTTATTAATAGGTAGCGTTACAAACCAAATATTGGGAGATAGTAAACAAGCTGAGAGTATAATGAAAGATTTTCTAACAGCAAATGAAGGAGAGTCCATTTATAAATATGATAAACCCTATCTAAAAGTTAATTTGTTAGATAATGGAGAAAGCAGAATTGAATATTATAAGATGACAAAACAAACTAAAGAAATTTGTTTAACATTCGATTCTATAAATATAACTTGGGATAGAAATCCATTTTCCTTTAATTTTATACAAAAATTTGATTTAGATATTATTGCTTTAAGAAGGAGAACAAAAGATAACTATTATCAAGATTTACAGATAGAAAAGTATCATCTTGCTGTAAGGGATATTTTGAAAGGGTATGATAAAACATTTGCATATGGATTTAGTTTAGGTGCTTATGCTGCACTATATTATGCATCAGAACTAAATGCTAGCATTTTATCCTTGTCTCCTAGATTATCGGTGCATCCAAATTATAATGGAAAGCCTAGAAAAAAGACAGTTTTCACCCATCAATCTTTTTTACCTAGAAATGAGTCGATTAAGCCAATAATTATTTATGATCCAAAGGACCAGTTAGATAATAAATATATAGAGACTAATGTAAAAAAATCCTTTCCTAATGGACAATTCATAAAAACACCTTATTCTGGTCACTCGACAGCACCTTATTTGTTATCAATTGGATTATTAAAGAAAACAGTACAAAGTGTATTCGATGGAGAACCAATTCCTATAATTGATAGAAAAAAGAACTTACACTCATATATATATATTAATGAGTTAGCTTCACATTGTTTAAGGAGAAATAAGTTAAATTGGGCGAAGAAATTAATAGAATACTCCTTATCCTTAGAGCCTGATAAAGCAGATACAAAGAAAATAAGTAAAAAAATTTTACAAAAGATGGCTAAATAAATTTAGCCATCTTCTTTGTTTAACACTTCTATATATGTAACAGAAAATTTAGTAAATATTATTTGAAAACCTTATATTTTATGATATTATAAGACATTATTATCAGTATGAAAAATTAGGTAGAAAAATGTAAAATAAATGTTATAATGTAATTTGATTGTATTTTTATATAGGTATTTATAATTATTTCGAAATAATGTTATGGGAGGATGTGTTTATATGAAAAAAGTAAGAAAAGCCATCATTCCTGCTGCCGGACTTGGAACACGTTTTTTACCTGCTACAAAGGCTATGCCTAAGGAGATGCTTCCAATTGTTGACAAACCAACAATTCAATACATAATTGAAGAAGCAGTAGCTGCGGGAATAGAGGATATCTTAATCATAACCGGCAAAGGGAAAAGGGCTATCGAAGATCATTTTGACCATGCTCCAGAACTAGAGTCTAATTTGTTGGAAAAAGGGAAGATAGATTTACTGAATAAAGTGCAATATGCATCAAACCTTGCAAATATACATTATATTAGGCAAAAAGAACCAAAAGGTTTGGGTCATGCTGTTTGGTGTGCACGTAATTTTATCGGTGAGGAGCCTTTTGCAGTTTTATTAGGTGATGATATTGTTGAAAGTGAAACACCTTGCATTAAACAGTTAATTTATCAATATGAAATTTTACAAAGCTCAGTGATCGGAGTTCAACAGGTACCTGAAAATGAAACAGATAGGTACGGTATAATAGACCCTTTAAATCGTGAAGGTAGAAGGTATAAAGTGAATAATTTTATAGAAAAACCAGTTAAAGGCCTAGCCCCGTCTAATTTAGCAATTATGGGTCGATATATTTTAACACCTGATATTTTTGAATTACTAGAGAGACAAGAAAAAGGTTCTGGCGGAGAAGTGCAATTAACAGATGCTATTCAAAAATTAAACGAGTTTCAGAGTGTATATGCCTACGATTTCGATGGGACGAGGTATGATGTTGGTGAGAAATTAGGCTTTATCAAAACAACAATCAATTTTGCGTTAAAGGAAGAAAATTTAAGGAAAGATATAATGGAGTATATGGAACAATTAATAATTAATAAGAAGATTGTAAATTGATATAATATCGGAACTGATCGTTATTGTATTCGTATCATCTATACTAGCTGGGGCTTTCTTAAAATGAAATGATAAATACGGTTTATAAACTTTTAAGGAAGTTTTACTATTATAATTGTTATACATATTATATAAAAGATAGGTTACCCCATCTTCAATCCATGAAGAGGGGTCTTCTCATGTATGGGAATAAAATTGTAAAATATAGTAACTTTTTTGTTTGATCGGGGGATTAACGTTGAATTTATTAAGTTTGTTATGGAAAGAAAGGCAAAGAGAAAAATGTAATTTGTACGATATATCTTATTCTAATAATGAAGTGGAAGTCTTATTAAAAGAAGAGGGTTTTGAAGAAAGTGTGAAAAGTAATAGTTGTTTATTGCTAGTCAACCGATATACAAAGGAAAGAAAAGAATTCACATTAAAACATAAAATGGTAGGAAATGTTAATGTTTTTTTTGTCAAGTTGTCACTCGATGAAATACAAAGTTTATTTGCTACATTTAACGAAGTTTGGGATGCATATTATCTAAAAAAAACAAACAAAAAAATTACTAATGTTAGAATTAAAAATATTAATAACGAGTATAATAAATATCCTATATATAATAGCGATATTAATAGAGAAACCATTTTTTACTCTACCGTAAAAGGTAATTTGTCTATTAAGATTGAGGAAAGTAACCCTGAGTTTCTTGTGAATAATATTATTCTTAGTAAAAATGGAACTGCGTTTATTGAAGGTACCTTCTCTTTATCATATATAAAATTAGAAAATCTAAATATTTCGAAAGATATCTTTATGAAGGATGGATTAAATTTTGAAGTATTAGGAGAATTGTTATTAGATAAGGAAGATGGGGTACTCACAAGTACTTCATTTAAAAAAACTTCATTTAAGTTCGATCTAAAAAGAGTAGTCAATAATGTAAAAAAAGGAATACCAATTCCCATGTATCTTAAAGTTTCTGATGATGAAACAATTAGGTACATCCCTATAAAACATCATGAAATCTTTAATGAAAAAGCTTCATTTTATTTAGAGAACAAAATTCAGGAGATTAGTTTAAAGGCCAAAAGTCCTGATTTTGGTATAAATATGGAAGTATTAAATGATGATATTCAGGTAGAAGTTAGTGAAATTTATCCAATTGGAAACCAAATAGAATTAAAAGGTAAATTGTTGAATACATCAAGTGAACTTATTCACATGATGAAAAACCCCCAAATATTTTTTGTGAAAAGAGAAAAGCCTGCGTGTTTTATTCAATACCCAGTTTTAATTAATAATAATCATACTTTTCATTTTGTGTTAGATGTAGATGATATAAACCTAAACTTTGAGGAAGATTTATACGGTATTTTCGATGTTTATCTTATCTTATCAGGAATAAAGTACAGGTTAACTAATAGGTCTGATGGTATTGTAAATAAACAAAAAATAATCAACCTTCCTCAAATCTTACAACCAAACAATTCAGGTAATTTAATGGCAATCAAGCCCTATTATACAATTAATAATGAGTTCTCAATACTCATAAGAGATGTAATTCACCTTAAGAAAATAGATAGTGTAAGTATTTTAAAAGATGGTATTAGATTTGAAGGTAAATTAAATATTCAACCACCAAACAAAGATGTTAGTGATATATGTCAAGGCCAGTTGAAGTTTAAAGGTGATTTCGGAAGAGTTTTTGAATGCCCTGTTGAATGGACTTTTGAGAAGACTGAAAAGACACCTTTAGAATTTGCGTTTAAAACCGAAATGAAATTTAATGATAGTTTTATTAGCCCAGATAATACTATTGAAGTAATTACTACGAATGCTATTGAATGTAAGGTCTTATTCTGTAATCATCACTCGACATTCCAAATGGTTGTAGACCCTCTTAAAATATATAAATATAAAGATGATAAGTCAGAAAAGCCTCTCTTTTTAAAAAAGTTAGAGACTAAACTTATTGAAAATAGCTATAGAATGTTTAATAAGTTATTGCCAATTAAGGAAAATACTATTATCTTTCAAAGTTTTCATGGCAAATCATATTCATGTAATCCAAAAGCCATATATAAATATATGAAAGAACATGATATAGACATGAATTTTGTTTGGGTCTTAAATAATCAGTATAAGAAAATAGAAGGAAATCCACAAATAGTCAAACCTAAATCTTTAAAATATTATTATTATATGGCAAGAGCAAAATATTTTGTAAACAATGGTAACTTTCCTGATTTTTATAATAAACGGAAAGGTGCTGTTCATATACAAACTTGGCATGGTACACCTCTGAAAAAATTAGGGTTTGATATAGATATATCATCGCCTTCCTATAAAGAGAATACGTCACCAGCTCTTATGAGAAGGAATAAGCGATGGGATTATCTAATTGGTCCTAACGATTACACATCTGAGATATTAAAAAGGGCTTTTAAATACGAAGGTAAAATGTTAGATATAGGTTATCCGAGAAATGATATCTTCTACAATTATAAGGAAGATGTTATTACTGAATTAAAGAATAGGTTAGGTATACCTATATCAAAGAAGGTTATTTTATATGCACCAACATGGCGTGATTATGAATTTCATAATGGAAGGCCAGAAGAAAACTTTAATGTTAAATTTGATATTGAGAGATTTAAATCGGAGTTCGGAGAAGATTACGTACTTCTTTTAAGGCTCCATTATAGAGATGCTAATAGGCTTAAAATAAATGTTAATAATAATGTTGTTTTGAATGTATCGAATTATGACGATATACAAGAATTATATCTTATTAGCGATATTTTAATAACGGATTATTCATCAGTAATGTTTGACTATGCTAATTTAAATAGACCAATTTTATTTTATGCCTATGATTATAAGAGGTATAGTTCAGAGCTTAGGGGATTTTATTTGAATTTTAAAGAAGAAGCGCCTGGACCAATTATTACTAGTGAGGCTCGATTATTTCAAGAAATACGAAATATAGATCAGGTGAAAAATAGATATGCAAGCAGGTACAAGAGATTTCAGGAAAAATTCTGTCATTTAGATGATGGTGAGGCATCTAAAAGAGTAATTAATACTGTATTTAAGAGTGGGTGAGGAAAAGTGAAAATAAATTTTTTGATTTTTGATGTGTATGGAATGGGAGGTACAGTCAGGACTGTGCTTAATGTAACAAATTATTTAGCAAAGACAGGGTATGATGTTGAAATTATAAGTGTTTTTAGGCATAGACAGAAGGCTTTTTTCGATATTGACCCTCGAATTAAAGTAACCGTATTACATGATGTGGTTAATCGGGATAAAAATCAAAAAGGATTTAAAAATAAGGTTTCTAATTACTTGATGAATCGAAAAAGTAGGTTAATACATTCGGATGATGAGGGTTACCACTTTTTTTCTTTGTTAACGGATATTAAAATGTTTAATTATATTAAAACGATACAAGAAGGTATTATTGTATCAACACGTCCTAGCTTTAATATTTTTACAGCAAAGTATGCCAATAAAGGTGTTAAGATAATTGGTCAAGAACATTTGAATTTTTCAATATATCCACCAAGAATGAAAAAATCACTTTTAAAAAATTATATACACTTAGATTTTTTAGCTACATTAACGGATGAAGATACAGATGATTATAAAAAGCTATTGAAAAAGGGAAAAGTCAAGGTTGAGAAGTTAACAAATTCTATCCCTGCTTTGCAAGGAGTAACATCGAATGTTGAATCAAAGGTTATAATTGCAGCTGGTAGGCTTGTAGAACAAAAGGGATTTGACTTATTAATAGAGTCTTTTAGTGTTGTTAATCAGATTCACCCTGATTGGCAGTTAAAAATATTTGGTAGTGGAAGGGATAAACAAAAGCTCGAAGATTTAATAACTGAAAAAAAACTATATAATCACGTCTTCTTAATGGGACCAACACAAAATATTGAGATAGAATTGGCTAATTCATCTATTTATGCATTAAGTTCACGTTTTGAAGGGTTTGGTATGGTTATAATTGAAGCAATGCAATGCGGTGTGCCTGTTGTAAGCTTTGATTGTCCTAAAGGCCCTAGTGAGATAATATCTCATAATGTTGATGGATTACTAATCGAAAATGGAAATACAGAGAAGTTGGCAAACGGTATGATTGAGTTGATAGAAAATAAAGAAAAAAGAAGAGCATTTTCAGTCAAGGCAATGAAAAATGTAAAAAGGTATGAAATCGAGAATATTGGACAATTATGGGAAAAGTTGATTGATGAAATCTTTTCTGAGAATGAGGAGCATAATCTTAGAATTAGTGAAACTACTAAGACGTTCTAATAATTGTGAAGGAGTAAATATGATAGGAAACAAAATATTAAACGATGTAAACTATATATCTTTTGATGAAAATTTACTAATTGTTGATTTTAACAAGAATGTCGATGAATATAACATAAAAATAATTGTGAAAAAAAGAAAAAATCATAATGATTTTAGATATGAATCCGCAATTGAGTTTGTAAGTATTGACAACACAACCAATACTTTTTTTATTAACATAAGTAAATTGCCAATATCAAAAGACGGTGAAAATATTTGGGATGTTTTTGCAGAAGTAATAGATAAAGAGGGTTTTTCTATAGAACAGGATTTATTGATACTTAAAGACAATTATAATTTTAATTATTTTAGTTATTTCCAAGACGGTTATCTACTTAAAAGCAAACCATATATTACTAGTAAATTTAATAGTTTATCAATACTTATTAAAGTTGATCAGGTAAAGGCAAACATCTTAAGAGTTTCTAATAATGACAAGGACTTATTGTTAGAAGGTGAGCTACAATCCGAAGAGATGGATATTTTCACCATATCAGAAGAACCTGTAAATTTCGAGATTATTTCAAACCAAAATGATATTCTTAATGTAGAAAAATCAAGTGTGTTATTACTAAACTCATATTTTACTATAAGGATTAATTTAGAAAGTTTGTTGAAGTGTATAAAATCCGGAGAAGGAGAATATAGTGTTATCTTGAATTTGTGGATTTCAAACTTCAATGAAAGAAAAGTCCCAATTTCAGATGAATCGAATACCTTTAGTATAAATTATAAAGATTCTACTATAATTTATCATAGAGGGAAGGTCTTATTAAATTAAAGAAGAGGTTAAGTTATGGGACATGAGTTTACCGTTTCTGAAACAAATATTTTAGATTTTAAACCCGATTACACAAAGGATAAGCTATTTATAAATACATTTCAGAATAAGAGCCTTTTAAATCTTGCAAGAGAATATGAAAATGCTTATAAAATGTATAAAGAGATAATATCTAAAGATTATATTTTGTACTATCATGATAAAAATAATTCTAGGTTTTGTAAAAGGGGATTATTTGAAAAATTATGGGTAAGAAAAGATCTAATAAAACAGGGAGAGCTTTTTTATTCGATTGATGAACAGATAGAGAATAAGGAAACCATTTTGCAAAGAAAAAAATTATTAGTCATTTTTTCCTGTATGCCCAGACCTGAGGATTATGATAGTAGCTTAACAGCAGATAGGTGCTTTACACCGTTTTTTAAATCCATAGCTAGAAGTTTAGTTAAGGACGTAATTATTATGAGAATAATGGATCTTAATCTATCACACGGATCTCATTACATTAATACATATAACTATCCAAATATGGAAGATGACGTGAAGGCTGCAATAGAAATAGTGTCATCTCAATATAATATAGAGAAAGAAGATATCTTATTATATGGCGTCTCTAAAGGGGGGACAGGAGCACTTTATCATGGTAGTAAAAACGATTATAAAGTGGTTGCTGTTGACCCTATAATTAGCTTAGAGGAATATAATGATAATAATGATGAGCATTTTTTAGTAGGATTAAGAAAAGTAGACCTAATTGAAGATATAAATAGTTTTCTATTAGAAAGTAAACAAACTAAATTTGTAATAGGAAATGAAAATGTTAAGTTTAACTATAAGAAAATCATGGAATTAAACGATAAGGTAGAAAAGGTTATTTTGAAAGACGAGAAAATAACCCATCATAATGAAGTATCAAGAAATTGTGTGCCAGAACAACTAACTCTCCTGAATATGTTATTATCTGAGACTATAAATGTTACTTTTGGAAAAGAATTAATGTTATTATAGAATTAGAATATTTTTACATTAAAGTTTGTACTTTAAAACCGAGAGGAGCACTATACTTGGCCAAGAGTGTCATTAAATACTTCAGTCGCAAAGTTCCTTTTATTAAACAACCTATACGTGATTATATTAAGAATGAACGGTTTAAGATTCGCGCGAAGTATAATTATTATGTGAATCATTTAAAAGTGGAAGATCGAGTGATTTTGTATGAGGCATATCATGGTAAAAGTTTTACGTGTAATCCATTAGCTATTTTTTTAGCGTTTGAAAAAAGAACTGATTTCGATCAGTTTCTTCATATTATAGTTGTGAATGAAAACGATTCTTTTGTAGACACATTACCAAAAAGAAAAAATATAAAATTTGTAGCAGTAGATGATGATCTTTATTTAAGATACTTAGCTACTGCTAAATATCTAATTAATAATACGTCCTTTCCTTATTATTTCATTAAACGAGAAGGTCAGGTATATGTGAATACATGGCATGGGACACCCCTTAAGACGTTAGGAAGAGATATTAAACAAGCGGGCATGACTGATCATATGAATATCCAGCGGAATTTATTACAAACGGATATATTGGTTAGTCCTAATCAATTTACATATGAAAAACTATTGTCTTCACATGATATTTACGAAATTTTTCCAGGATGGGTTGCTGATATTGGTTATCCTCGTGTCGATCGAACGTTAGCTGCTTCAAGTAAGGATATATTATCTCAGTTAGGGGTAACGAGTGGAACTAAGGTGATCTTATATGCCCCAACGTGGCGGGGGACGGTAGGAAATGAGGCAGATATGAGTGAGCAACTACTTCAGGATGTCCTCCATTTAAAGAGGGAATTAGGCAGTGACTATACTGTATTATTGAAGTCTCATTATTTTACCTTTAAGTACTTTGAGGAAAACCAAAAACAAGAGCTATGTGTACCAAATGGCATGGACACAAATTTATTGCTTTCAGCAGTCGATATTTTAATAACTGATTATTCTAGCATCTTTTTTGACTTCTTACCGACAGGGCGTTCAGTCATTTTCTATGGAGATGATATTGAACAATATAGTCATGAAAGAGGATTCTACCTCCCGATTGATCAATTACCTGGACTACTCACTCAAAAGCTAGAAGAAGTGATTGTGCATATTAAAAATATCGACTTAGAGCAAGAGAAATATAATGAGAAGTACAAAGAATATCAAGAACAGTTTTGTTATAATGATGATGGCCAGGCTGCTTCAAGACTGTTATCAATCTTAGTAGACAATGAACAAAAGCATTTAATCAAAACGGATACAAAAAAAGAGAAAATTATTATGTATTGCGGAGCTTTCTATAATAATGGTATAACGATGTCTGCTTTAACCTTATTAGATGCGATTGATTATGATAAATACGAAGTGGTTGTCATAGAGAATCCGAAAGGTTCTGAAGAAAAATGGGTAAATATTAAAAGAGCTAATCCTAATGTTCATTTTATTTACCGACCGGGGGTTCTCGGTAGAACAGTTCTTGATAGCTATAAACATCAATGGATCCTGAATCGTGGTGTCAGTGGACAAATTGTAGAAAAGGTACTACCGGCACATTTATATTATAATGAGTTTCGCCGGTTAGTTGGAGACGTGAAATTTGATCATGCAATAAATTTTGGTGGTTATAATGATTTTTGGAGTCTCCTATTTGCCTTTTCGCGAATAAAGAATAAATCTATTTATCTTCATAATGATATGATGGAAGAATTTAATAAGAAAATCAAAGGCAAATTTAAACATAAAAAGAATCTAAAAGTGATTTTTTCTATTTATAAATATTATGATAGAATCATCTCAGTAGCAGAATCGACACACGAAACGAATATGAAAAACTTAGAGCAGTTAGTACCAGATAGTCACAAAAAAATGACATATGTTAATAATCTTGTTGATAGTAACCGTGTGAAGACACTGATGAATCAGTATGATTATATCGAAGTGAACGGGAATAATTATCTTGTTACGGACCAATTAGCAGAGTCTGTTAAGTTAACTATTCAAGGAGTCATAGCTCCTGAAGAGGTAGATGTAAACTTTGTCACTGTTGGTAGACTTTCACCTGAAAAGGGTCACGAAAAATTAATTCATGCATTTTGGGCTTTATACCAATATGATCAGCATATTAAGCTTTATATCGTTGGGGAAGGACCACTAAAAGAATCATTGCAATCTCTTATTAAGAAGCTAAAAATGAATGATCGCATTATATTGGTGGGACAATTATCTAATCCCTTTGTTCTTATTAATCAGTGTGATTGTTTTGTTCTTTCTTCAAATTATGAGGGTCAAGGACTCGTGCTACTCGAAACATTGATTATAGGTAAACCGATTATAGCAACAGATGTAACAGGTGTTAGAAGTGTCCTTAAAGAAGGCTATGGTGAGTTAGTAGAGAACAATCAAGAAGCATTGGCTGAAAAGTTAATTCAATTTGTTGAGCGTTACCGACAAAAATGTTTACCTGAGAGAAATACATTTCATGACGAACAGTATAATCAAGAAGCATTAAACCAATTTTATGGTAAAGTACTAGGGAAATCATTATAATATTATTATCGGCAATGTAAGGGAATTATTCATCTTTTAATTCCCTTTTTATTTTTGCTCTGTCGCAACAGAAAATGACAATTTCATCATTCAATGATAAAATATTTTCTCGGGGAGAGTAATTCATTGTTAAAAGAAAATTAAAGGCACGGAAAGGAAAAACGCATGCGTTCTGTAGTGACAGTTTTAAAAGAACAAATAAAAAGTTTTTATTTAGTTAGACGCCTTTCTGTTTATGAAATGAAAAGTGCGAACAGAAACAACTATTTAGGGATTCTATGGGAAATTATAAACCCTATGATTCAAATTGCGATTTATTGGTTTGTGTTTGGCTATGGGATATTTAAAGCAGTTGGTAGACCTGATGTACAAATGGGTGATGGAGGAGCTATTCCTTATTTTTCATGGATGTTATCAGGCATAGTCGTTTGGTTCTTTATTAATCAATCGATCACAATGGGCTCGAAATCGGTTTATTCGAGAATTAAGATGGTATCCAAAATGAGTTTCCCAATGAGTGTCATACCTACCTATGTGATTTTTGCAAAGCTTTATCAACATTTAATGTTACTAGTTATTGTACTCATTATGTTCCAATTTATGGGTTATCCAATTTCTGTATATTATATACAATTACCATATATGATGTTAGCGACCTTAATATTCTTGGTTGCGCTATCACTAATCACCTCTACTATTTCAACAATCGTACGTGATTTTCAAATGGCTATTCAATCAGTAGTGAGGATTCTCATCTATGTATCACCATTTTTATGGCCACCATATGAACTTGAGCCTGAGATTGTGCCAACATTAATGCAGCTGAACCCGATTTATTACTTAGCAGAAGGATATCGTGCGACAATCTTAGGTCTAAATTGGTATCCATTTGTGAATTGGGAATATAGCCTTTATTTCTGGGGAATTACTATACTATTATTTGTCGTTGGTTCGATTTTACATGTGAAATTTAGAGATCGCTTCGTAGACTTTCTATAAGATGGATGTGAATTATGGAACATTCAGTTGTTTTAAACAATATTACAAAAAAATATAAAATGTATGATGGTAATAAGGAAAAGTTATTAGATATTTTATTACCGAAAAGTTATGGTGAAGATTTTTACGCGTTGCAAAATGTTAGTTTTACAGCTGAAAAAGGTGACGTTGTTGGATTTATTGGAGTGAATGGTTCTGGTAAATCTACGCTGTCCAATATCCTTGCCGGCATTATCCCACCTACTACAGGGGAGGTAACCATCAATGGGAAGACGGCATTAATTGCTGTCAATTCAGGTTTGAATAATCAATTGACTGGGCGCGAAAATATTGAATTAAAATGTCTGATGCTCGGTTTTAGTAAAGCGCAGATTAAAGAGTTAGAGCCGGAAATTATTGATTTTGCTGATATAGGTAAATTTATTGATCAACCGGTCAAAAGCTATTCCAGTGGGATGAAATCACGTTTAGGCTTTGCTATTTCTGTAAATATTGATCCGGATATATTAGTGATTGATGAAGCACTTTCAGTCGGTGATCAGACATTTGCCGATAAATGCTTAGATAAGATGAATGAGTTTAAAGCAAAAGGAAAAACAATTTTCTTTATTAGTCACTCGATTGGTCAAATGAATCGTTTCTGTGAGAAAGCACTTTGGCTGGAGTATGGTGAAGTGAGAGAGTTTGGTCCGATTAAAGAAGTCATGCCAAAATATCAGGCTTTCTTAAAGGAATATAAAGCGATGAATGCTTCCGAGAAGCGTGCCTTTAAAGAAAAGGCAATGAAGAAGCAAGCAGGACTTGTTACAAATTAAATAAATGTTTATGAAGTGTGAGGCTAAATTGATTTTTAGCCTTTTTTTCTTTGCAAAATTTGGTATAGTAAAAAGGACTAATTTAATAAATAATGGGGAAAAAGATATGGCCATTGAATCAGTTCATTTTGAAAATGTAACGAAGCGTTTTAAAATGTATCAAAACAATAAAGAAAAACTATTAGATATATTCGTACCTAAAGGATACGGTGAAGATTTCTACGGATTGCAACATATCAACTTCACTGCTTACCAAGGTGATGTCATTGGTGTGATTGGTATTAATGGTGCTGGAAAATCTACACTGTCCAATCTTATTACAGGAGTAGTACCTCCTACCACTGGTAATATAACGATTAATGGTAGTGCATCGCTTATTGCTATTGCATCAGGGCTTAACAATCAATTAACAGGTCGAGAGAATATTGAATTAAAATGTCTCATGTTAGGGTTTAATAAGAGAGAAATTAAGCAGCTGATGCCTGAGATTATTGACTTTGCTGATATTGGTAAGTTTATCGACCAACCAGTTAAAAACTATTCTAGTGGTATGAAGTCACGATTAGGCTTTGCCATTTCTGTAAATATTGATCCTGATATTATTGTCATTGATGAAGCCCTCTCGGTTGGTGACCAAACCTTTACTGATAAATGTTTAGATAAGATGAATGAATTTAAACAAAAAGGTAAAACCATCTTCTTTATTAGTCATAGTATTGCACAGGTAAAGAAATTCTGTGATAAAGCATTATGGCTAGAGGCGGGAGAAGTGAGAGATTACGGGACTATCGATGAAATTATTCCAAAGTATGAAAAGTTCCTAAAGGATTTTAAATCACTAACCAAAGAGGAACAGAAGAAATTTAGACAGGATATTTTAGATAGGCGTAGTCAGTTGAATAATTATACTGACAACATTGAACCCGATAATGCTAACATTGGTTCTAGTGATATTCAGCGAAGTTCAAGAGTAAAAAAACGTACAAAACCTAGTCGTAAAAAATGGAAATTTGTTTTAGGATTAAGTGCACTCTTAATATTATTATCCGTTAGCACGCTAGTTTTAATAAATAATTATCACTCAGCGACTCCGACTGTGAAGAACAACCAAACTGAATCATCTGCAGGATCAGAAGAACCCAAAGTTATAGAAGAAGGTTTAAAGGATGAATCATTAGATATTAGGTATGTAACGGTCTCAAGTGCTAATATAAGACAAGAACCAACAATGGAGAGTGAAGCTATAGACTTTGCTGTTTTTGGTTTTCCATATGAAGTATTAGAAGAAGAAGACGGATGGGCTAAAATCCAACTAAATGATAATGAGGAAGGCTGGGTTAGTACAACGGTTTTGGCAAGATTAAATAATACAGTTGTTGACCAAGAGATTGAGAACAAATTAAATGGCATTGTCGGTCCTGATATCCCTCTAGAAACTGTTATGAATACTTTAGGGAAAGGGCAAGTGATGGAGGAACCTCTTGAACATACAGAATTTATTTACAAAGATGAAGTAATCAATAGTGTGATTATTGATATGAATGGTCCATCTACAGATACCTTATTTAATCAATTAGGAGAACCAGATATGGAGTTAGAAGAGACGAAATCTTTCTTATATCATGGAGAAGAATTTGATTACTTATTTCAAGGAGTAGAAGATGGAACAATAAGCTCACTTCAGTTGATTAAAAGAAGTTAAAAAAAGGTCTTATTCTTAACCGAATAGGTTGATAGAATAAGACCTTTTTTTCTTATATATCTAAGTGTGATTTCAATTCTTCTTGTACTTTTAATTGCTCTTCATTCGAAACGATTAAATACCAAATATCATTGATACGCTGACCATTTCCGGATATGGTTAGTTGGTCAATTTTTCCGACTGCATTTTTATAATTTTTTTGGATATCACGCATTTCGTTGAAAGACAAGTTCGTTCTAACATTTTTTCCTAACGCATCTAAGATGTCATCATAGTTTGTGAGTGTGTTAATGCTCATCCCTTTTTTAATGACTCCTTGAATCACTTGACGCTGACGGTCTTGACGACCGAAGTCACCGTTTGGATCTTCTTTTCTCATCCTGACATAGGATAATGCTTCGTCGCCATTTAAGGTGTTTGTCCCTTCTGTAAAGGAAGAATTCCCTTGTGCAAATGCGAGGGAACTGTTAACTGTAATGCCTCCAACCGCATCAACAATATCTTTAAACCCTTCCATATTTACCTTAATATAATAATCAATTGGGATATCAAGGAAGTTTTCCACCGTGGCCATCGCCATTTCCTCATTGCCGAATGCATAAGCATGATTAATCTTATCATCAAAGCCCTTACCGACAATTTCTGTACGTGTATCTCTTGGGATGCTTAACATTTTCATTGATTGGTCATTTGGATTAACAGTGATAACAATGATTGTATCTGAACGCCCTTTGTCTCCGCTTCTTTCATCTACTCCGAGCATTAAAACAGAAAATGGCTCTTTCTCAGTCAGTGTAAGCTCCTGCTCTCTTTTCTCTGTTTTATACTTGATTGGTTGATGCATCGTTTCTACAGCCCCTGAAACAGAACGATAGACCATAAACCCATAGATGCCAACTGCAATGACTATTAACAGAACAATAGAACCAGTTATTTTTAACCATAACGGCTTCTTTTTCTTAGGTTGGCTACGCATTTCTTTTCCTCCATATAAATGTTAATTTAATCGATATATGTTATAGAATACCAAATTATTAGTTCGGTGGATATAAAATAAATGTAAAATAGACAGTATTAGACAAAAGTTCTTCTCATTCGTAAAGTGAATGTAAAAAAAATAATAAATACTGTCATATTTTAATATGTTAATATGAATGGTGGGGTATGTAGAATTTAGCACTACTGGAAAATTAGTTATAAAGTATCATAACTTTAGAAGAGGAGGAGAAAATGACTAAACTAAAGAAACATATTTCCATGTTTCTTATTGCTTTATTAGTATTCGGTTTAACTTCGAATATAGGATATGCGAATGAGATAAATAATAAAAGTGTTGAACAAGAACCAATTACATATGTTGTAAATGAAGAACAACAAGTTGCTGTATATCTTGAAGATTCACAAGAAAGCGAGATTTTATTTCATTTAATTAAAGATTCAGTATTTGATATCGTAGAATTAGGGGACGAGTACTCTTATATTCAAACAAAGGACGAAGAAGATAATGAAGTACTTGGTTACGTCCTTAATGAAGAAATCGATCAATATGCGATTGTTCAAGATAAACCTGATGAAGAAGAGCTAAGTGATGAGAAACAGGAAGAAACGATTGAGACCCCTTTGACAGAAGAACCGCAAGAGAATGCTCCTAATGAGGAAGAGGCGGTAAGTGAGGAGAATACTTCTATCGACTCAACAGAAGGACAAGAAAATCTTACTGAAGAGGATGAACTCACTGAAGAAGAAAGTCAAACAGATGAATTAAAAGAAGAAGAACAACAAGCGGTACCAGATGAACAGGAAGTAAGTGATGAGCAACCTGTAAAATCAAGAATGCTTATGAGTAAAGCTTTAGTTACTGTACAAGGTGTCGCACTTAAAAACCCCACAAATGTTTACACAGAATCCAGTCGAAATTCTACAGTGTTAAAGAGCTACTCTCAAGGTAAAATTCTTAAATTTGAAAAGTCAAATAATCAATGGTTACAAGCAACTGTTTATGTTAATGGTAAGGCAGTAGCTGGTTACATCAATAGTGATGATGTTGACTTACTTGTTGAAAAGCAAGAGAGTTCGAGAGGAATCGTTTATAACGAGAATCTACATGTTTATGCTACACCGTCTAAAAACTCGAATGTCTTAAAGAGTTATAAGGAAGGGCATACGGTTGTGTACCAAACATATTCTGCTCAATGGAATGAAGCGAGAGTTTATGTAAATGGTAAATGGCAATATGGCTTCATTCATGAAGATGATGTGATTCCAGAAAACACACCACAATCTACGTTAAATGGTGTGGTGAAAAATGAAAAACTCAATGTGTATAGCGGATTATCAAAATCATCTAATGTGTTGAAAAGCTATAATGAAGGTACAAGTGTAAAATACAGAACACATACTGAGAATTGGTATGAAGCGACTGTCTATGTGAATGGAAAAGCGACTACGGGTTATATTCATAAAAGTGATGTAATCAATAGTGATGCGAAGCAAGAGACACTCAGTGGCATTGCTAAAAAACGTGTCAATGTATATAGCAGTACTTCAACAAGCTCAAGTATCCTAAAAAGCTATAATGAAGGTAGTACCCTTAAATATAAAACCTTCACGAAGAATTGGTATGAAGCAACTGTCTATGTAAATGGAAAAGCAACAACAGGCTATATTCAAAAAAGTGCAACTATTGACGAGGATGCAGCTAGAACTGATTATAGAGGAGTGGCTTTGGCCTCGCCAACAAAGGTATATGCAGACGAATCAACTTCAGCTAATGTGCTGAAAAGCTATGGCTCTGGGTCCATCCTTAAGTATCGTTCGTATACTGACAACTGGTACGAAGCAACTGTTTATGTAAATGGAAAAGCAACAACAGGTTATATCAATAAAAAAGATGTTGAAAATAGTAAAAACCCACAACAAACATTAACAGGTACAGCACAATCAAAAGTGACAGTTTATACAAAGGCCTCTAATACGTCTAGTGTCTTGAAAACTTATAGTAAAGGTTCCAAAATTAAATATAAAACCTTTACATCGAATTGGTATGAAGTGACTGTGATTGTAAATGGAAAAGCACATACTGGTTATATTAAAACGAATACGATGGAAAAAGGATTACAAGGAAAAGTTATTGTGCTTGATCCTGGACATGGTGGTCATGACCCAGGGGCAATGGGCATAGAAAAGGACTTGAATCTTAACACCGCTAATTATCTGCGTTCTTATTTAAATGCCGCAGGAGCTGAGGTAATCATGACTCGGTCTACTGATGTATATTTAACATTAGCTGAACGTGTAGAAATTAGCCATCAATATAGTGCAGATGCTTTCATTAGCATTCACTATAATTCAAATCCAGACCCTAGTCCTAATGGAATTGAAACCTATTATTTACCTTCTAATGAGAATGAACGAGAGCTAGCCCAATTGATTCAAGATGGCGTTGTCGCTGAAACAGGGTTACGAGATCGTGGGGTTAAAAATAATGGGAACTTCCATGTCATTCGTGAGAATCAAAATGTGGCAGTCTTAGTAGAGTTAGGATTTCTTTCAAACCCTGAAGAATATGATGTTGTTACGAAAGCAGCTTATCAGAAAAAAGCAGCTAAAGGAATTTATAACGGTTTGAATCAATACTTTAATTAAAATAAGTATAAAGGAAGAGCGTAACTATTGGTTACGCTCTACTTTTTTATGTTCAGAATGTAAGTCTGCTTGTAAATATTTCACGAATCGATAACTCGCTTTACCGTCATTATTAGTATTCCACTCATGATTAAATGTATTTATTAAATGGTAATCAAAACATTGCTGACGAATGACTTCAATTAGCTCATTAGTGGAATAAACAACGGGACCGGGTACAAGTTCTTTATATTCGGTCCAAAAACCTCTACTTTCTTTATAATGATTTAAATCATATGGATAAAAAATCATAGGTTTATTCAATAATGAAAATTCAAAAGGAATAGAAGAATAATCTGTTACTAAAATATCTGTTAAGAAAAGTAATTCATTGGTGTTAGCAAAGTGAGAGAAATCATAAACAAAATCTTTCATACTATCATCGACAGTTACTGTATTTCTGATTGCTGGATGAAGCTTTAAAAGTATGAGGTAATCGGAATCTCTTAAATCTTGGTACAATAGTTCTAAGTCAATTTTGAGCTCATAAGTCTCTAAGTTCTCATCCCTAAATGTAGGGGCATATAGTATTAATTTCTTGGTACGCAGTTCAGGATATTGTTGCAGTAATCGCTCTTTTTTCTTATAAATACTTTCTTCGTGAAAAAACACATCTGTTCTTGGTATCCCAATAGGTAGGAAGTGATTTTCGTTTAGGTTAAACGCTTCTTTAAAAATTTCCTTCATTTTATCCGATCCAACAATGACTTGGTGGAATTGTTTATATACTTTTTGAAAACGTATTAATGCTTGTTTACTTCTTTTTTTATTTGAAGGATCCTTCAATCCGAAACGTTTAATCGCTCCATTCGCATGCCAAAGTTGGTAACACTTCACCTCTGTTTTAAATCGAATATTTGCTAAAAAACCATAGTAATTATCGACTAAAACAATTTTTGTCGTTGCCAGATGAAACAAGCCTTCTAAAAAGGCGATGGGTGATGATGGGGTGAATTGTAAAATTTGATCATCATCTTGTTTAATAGCATTGAATTCAGATGTTAATGAACTTTTCGTCAATAAAAAAATAGTGCGACAAGATTGCTCTTGTCGCTTCCATTCTTTATATATATTTATGCTATTCTCAGAAAAAGAAACTACATGAACAACTTTATCCTTAGTTGGAAAAAGAATATTAAAAAATTTAAAGACCATTCCAAAAAAGAATAAGTAGATATTTATAGCAATTTCTCTAGCCATTTTGTACTTCGAAAAGATCGTTTTTAATTTTAGATGTAGAAATACCTACTGTTCGAGGCAAGTATACTACTTCACAATATTCTTCCAAGAAATCAAATTTTCCTTCCCAATCATCGCCCATAACAAAAACATCAATATCGTTATTAATTACATCTTGAACTTTTTGATCCCAGTTATCTTCAGCAATGACCTTATCTACATAACGAATAGATTCTAGAATCATTTTTCTGTTTTCAAAACTGTGGTAAGCTTCTTTACCTTTAATTTTGTTAAATTCGTCAGAAGAAATAGCAACTGTTAAATGATCTCCAAGGTCCTTTGCTCTTTTTAATAGATTAATATGGCCCCAGTGCAATAAATCAAAAGTGCCATATGTTAATACCTTTTTCATACGAAAAACCTCCTCTGAAGCTAAAACGTCTTAGTATATCTATTTTAATATCGTCCAAAAGTCAGTCAATAATAGTCATAATATATATATTAAGGTAGTTATGGTCTGATTTCAAGTAAGATCAATGGTTGAAATAGCATATTTTTCTTCCTCAAAAATCTTAATAATCTTAATTATATTACCACTAAATATACTTACTTTAAACGCCATTCTAGAAATTGTAAGAAAAGTTACATATATGTTAAGAGTTTATTTAATTATTTCACATATATAAGTGATACGATAATATGGTTAAGGGAAGTATAATGGATTAGATGTACAAATAATAAAAAAAGCTTTATTATGATAAAATATTAACATTGATTATGAATGTCTGGGTGATTACACATGTTCTTATTTAACAAACGAAAAAAGAAGCAAAAGCCAAAATTAAAAGAACGTTTAATAATGATGCAAACTGAAGAGGAATTGTCAATTAAAGGTAAGTTATTACATTCTAAGTATAGAGTAGTTAGTTTGCTATTAAAAGCTCGTCTATCCGAAGAAGAGTGGGCGTTTACTAACGATGAAACCAACGATGGTTCTTTTTCATTTGAAGTTGGCCTAGCTAAATTGGTCAAAGATTTATCTAATAGTATAGATGAAAATTTTGATTGGTTCTTAAAAGTTATGGTTTCTACAGAAGACTTAACTGAGAACCAAGTCCAAAAATTAGAATTAAAAGCAGAATTCGTAGAAGAGGATGGGAAATTATACGCTGTTTATCCGATCCGCCTCGGAAGATTTGCTTACACAGAAAATCATGGATTTCAATACGTATATCATAATCAGAATAGTGGAGTTTGTTATTTAACGGATAAAGGAAACTTGTCTTTCTTGTTGAATAAACCCCCACTTGTCAAAGTTAAATCACAAATAGATCGAATGAAAACAGGTGAGAATTCTTTTAATATCGAAGGAAAGATATTCACAAAGGGTTCTAAAATCATTACATCGAAAATCGTCTTAAAATCAAGGAATACAAGTGATGAAATTGAATTAGGAATAAACCTTTCTTTCAACAAAGACCAAACATCAGAAAAATACGGTCTAAATCGTTATTACTATTCCTCTAAAATAAACCTAAATACAGTTAATAAAGGTTCGATACTTGAAGAAGATATTTATGACTTTTATTTGGTTATACAATTAAGCGATCAACTTGAGGAAAAATACATTCGCATAGGTAGACCAACTTTTAGAGCTAGACATTTTGTCAAGGAAAGTTACGGTATAAATGGACAAGAAGTAGCCATTGTAACACCTTACTATACATTTAAAGGATCAAATTTATCTTTAGAGGTCTTTAGTTTCGACTTTGATACTTTTAAGTTCTTACAGAAGAAATTAAAGTTTGCCTGGCTCCATCGATTATTAAATAGGCAAAAGGATATATGGTTAGTGGGTGAAAGGCCGTACAAAGCGCAAGATACAGGATATCATTTCTTTAAATATATGAGAGAGAATCATCCTGAAAAAAATGTTTATTATGTTATTGAATCAGATTCTCCTGAAAGAAAAAATATTGAACAGCTAGGAAATATTATTGATTTTAAATCTAAAGATCATATAATTAAGGCTTTAACTGCTAGAAGGATTATTGGTTCACATCATCCTGATTATTTATTCCCTATTCGCTCTAAAAGATTTAAAAATGCTGCAAAAGGGATTAAAGTTTTTCTTCAACACGGGGTTATGGGAACAAAAAATATGATTGCTAACTATGGTAAATCATCACAAGGTTTCGAAACGGATATGTTCATTGTTAGTTCTGAGTTTGAAAAAGAAATGATTGTTAATGATTTTGGATATAATCCCAAGGATGTTTTTGTTACTGGATTATCCAGATTCGATAGCCTTTTGAGTGATGATGTTTTGAAAAAAGAACAAATCTTAATTATTCCTACATGGAGAGACTGGATTACGAATGATGAAAGTTTTATCGAGAGTGAGTACTTTGCCCGGTACAAGGAATTGGTCAATCATCCTCACTTACACAAGCTAGCTGAACAGGGTAATGTTGAATTAATATTTTGTTTGCATCCTAATATGCAAAAATTTACGAACTATTTCTCAGATTCTCCTGTGAAAGTTATTAGTCAAGGTGAAGTTGATGTACAACATTTATTAAAAGAAAGTGCACTTATGGTTACTGATTATTCGAGTGTGGGCTTTGACTTTAGCTTTTTGCATAAACCAATTGTCTATTATCAATTTGACCGAGAGAGGTTTATTGGCAAACGCCCTTCTCATCTAGACCTAGATAATGACTTGCCTGGAGACATTTTTTCAGATGTTGATGGTGTATTATCGAGAATTGGATTTTATATTGAAAATGGATTTAAATCTTCCGAGGAAAATATCAAAAAAGCTAATAAATTTATGACATTTAGAGATAGACAATCCAGTCAAAGGATTTATCAAGCGATTTCTTCTTATCCAGGTAAGAGTTTTTATATGCAATTAATAGAAAATGATCTAGTAATGGGATTAGGAAATAGATTTAGAAAAAGTCGATACTACTTTCCGGCAATGAAGCTATTTTATAAAATGGCTAGAGTCATCATTCCGAAAGATAAAAAACTTATTGTTTTTGAAAGTGGAGTAGGTAAGCAGTTTGCAGATAGCCCAAGAAATATATATGAAGAAATTGTAGAACGTCAGTTAGATTATAAAAAAGTATGGATTATAAATAACAATATACGTTTCAAAGATAAAACAACTAGGAAAGTAAAAAGACTTAGTCCTAGATATTATTATTATTTAGCGAGAGCTGGTTATTGGATTAACAACCAAAATTTCCCAACTTATATTGAAAAAAGTAAACGTACGACATATATTCAAACATGGCATGGTACACCTTTAAAGAAAATGTTATTTGATATAGAAAACATACAAGGTAGGGATGAAACATATCTCGAGCGTGTACATCATGCTACTAAAAATTGGGATTATCTTGTTTCACCTAGTAAGTATGCTACAGAAGCGTTTCGAAGTGCATTTAGATATAAAGGTGAAGTATTAGAGGTTGGTTATCCAAGAAATGATATTTTTTATAAGCCAGAGCAATTTGAAATCATCCCTGAAGTAAAAAAGAAATTAAATCTACCTGAAGGTAAAAAAATTATTTTGTATGCGCCGACCTTTCGAGATAATGATACTAAAGGAAAGAATAAATTTCAGTTTAACCTTAAGATGGATTTACAGAGGATGAAAGAGGAATTAGGAGATGAATTTATTCTCCTAGTAAGAATGCATGTTGTCATCAGTAACCGTTTGGTTATAGATGATGAGTTAAGCGATTTTGTTTATAATGTATCCAACTATTCTGATATTAGTGATTTATATCTAATTAGTGATGTACTAATGACAGATTATTCCTCTGTTATGTTTGATTTTGCTAACACAGGAAAACCTTTATTGTTTTTCACGTATGATTTGGAAGAATATAAAAATGATATTAGAGGCTTTTATATGGATTTCGAAAATGAAGCACCAGGCCCATTTGTATTTAATACAGATGATATAATACAGGTGTTACACAAGTTACCAGCAATTGAAGAAAATTATGCTCAAAAGTATCAATTATTTAGAGAGAAGTTTTGTGGTCTAGAAGATGGTAATGCTGCTAATCGGATAGTGAATAAATTCTTCGTAAAATGAAAGGTTTAATAAAATGATCAAAAGGTTTTTAACGAGGGTAAAAAGATCACGTTATATTAAGCTACTATATAAAGTGATTTTTCAATTAATAGGTCTGTTACCAGCCAAAAAGAAGTTAATTATATTTGAAAGTTACCTTGGAAAACAATACAGTTGTAACCCAAGAGCGATATTTGAGTATTTACAAAAGAATTATCCAGATTATGATATGTATTGGAGTGTAGATCCGAGATATCATACAGCATTTTCAGAAAAAGGTTTAAAAACATTGAATCGGTTTTCAATCAAGTGGCTAATTGCAATGGCAAGGGCCAAGTACTGGGTCTTCAATAGTAGAACGCCAGGATGGATTCCAAAACCGAAACATACTGTCTATTTACAAACATGGCATGGGACACCATTAAAGAAATTAGCAGCAGATATGGATGAAGTGCATATGCCAGGTACGACAACAGAAAAATATAAAAGAAATTTTTTAAATGAGTCAAAGAGGTGGGACTTTTTAGTCTCGCCTAACCAGTATTCTTCAGAAATATTTGAACGTGCTTTTGATTTTAGTAAACAAATGCTGGAAACTGGATATCCAAGAAATGATTATTTATATACACATAATAACGAATCAACCATCCAACATTTAAAATTGCAATTAAATATTCCTCAAGACAAAAAGGTAATACTATATGCACCTACATGGAGAGATAATGAGTATTACGAAGTTGGAAAGTATAAGTTCAATCTTAAACTGGATTTGCAGAAGATGAAAGAAATATTAGGGGATGAATATATTATTCTTATGCGAATGCACTATCTAGTAGCTGAGAGCATGGATATAAGCGCATACGAAGGGTTTGCTCGAGATGTGTCTAAGCATGAGGACATTAGAGAATTATATTTAATTTCTGATATATTAATCACTGATTACTCCTCAGTATTTTTTGACTATGCTAATTTAAAGCGTCCGATGCTTTTTTATGTGTATGATATTGATAGTTATAGGGATAACTTAAGAGGATTCTATTTTGATTTTGAAAGAGAAGCACCTGGTCCATTAGTAAAAACAACAGAAGAAGTAATAAAGCAAATTCAGCATTTCAATCAAGTGGATAGTAATATACAATATAACTCTTTTTATCAAAGGTTTTGTTATTTAGAAAATGGTGAATCAAGTCGCAAAGTAGTAGAAAAGGTATTCAAAAAAAGCTGAATTTTTTCAGCTTTTTTTGTTTAAATAAGGATATATTATTTTGCCTTTATTGAAAGTCCAAGATTATTAGCAATAGTAGAATAAAATTTAATTGTTTTATCTTGATATGTTACTTGGTTGTGTAAAATTCTTTTAATATTAATAATCTGATAATCATTATATCTGATAAAGACTGTAAATAGTGAGTTATCCATTTTTTTCAAATCTTCTAATGGTACAATGAACTTCCCAATATTGTTATCAATCCATTCTATTGATACAATCAAATCATTTTCTACATTACTTCTGTCTCTTATTAATATCGATTGAACATTTTTTAAATTGTCGCCGTATATTTCAAAGGTTTGGTGATATTTATTGTTAACAATATATGAATCAAGGGCCCGGGAAAACATAGGTATTCTAATGAGATTAAATGGTTCTTCTAAGAACGGTACTTCATAGTAAGGGAGTCCATCTTTAATTAGGTATTTTTTATTTGTATCTCTCTTATTCCATTCAAAAAGTTGAATGAATTCTCCTATTCTATTATCCGTATATAATTTGAATGCGGTTTTGAATAGAGGATTTTCAAAGTTATCTATGAAGTTATACTCTAGGTTAAAAGTAGTTTCATACATATCTTTTAGAATATTAATAAATGGTGTCTTATCTTTTGCTTTAAGAAATTCAGTGCTTTCGAATATTCTCATAAAGTCATACTCATAAATCCGATTTAGGGCAATTTTTTCGTATTCTAATGGTAATTTCTTTTGCTTAAGGAATTCGATTACATTTAAATCGGCTTTTCTTTTATCAAGAATTTCAGTAGTTTTAGTAAGAGATTGATTATTTTCTTCCATTCTATTTACATAATAAATTGGCCTTGTAGTTGTTGATACATTATTACATTCTGTTAAAAAATCAAAGAAAAATTGTTTATCTTCCCCAAACTTTCCATCCGGGAATCCAATATCATTTTGATTAATAATACTCAATTTCATCATTCTAGCAGTTGGGCCCATATGATAGAAAAAGTGAGGTATATCGAATGGAGATATTGACCTTCTCTCCTTCACAGATGCGTATTCTCCAATAATACTTAGAGACTTATCTTTCACCTTTATCGTTTTACCTACAACATAATCATCATTCGTTTCTTCTAAAATGTTTAATAAATTTTCTAATCCGTTTGTATCAAACCAATCATCAGAATCTAAGAATGTTACATATTTACTATTAGATAATTCAAGTCCTATATTTCTGGGTGTTCCTGGTGATCCAGTATTAGTTGATAGTGTTACGACAGTTATATTTTTATGTTTTTCAGCATAGCTCAGGGCAATATTTCTTGTATTATCTGTAGAACAATCATCTACTATTATATATTCTATATGTTTTGAATCTAAAGATTGATTTACAACAGAAAGTATCGTTTTTTCTAGTGATTTTTCTGCATTATATGCAGCAGTAATAACTGTAATTAGTTTTTCTTGTTTTTTAAAGAATTTGCTCATTAGTTTATTAGAATAGTTAACGATGCTAATTTTATTACTGTTTAGAAGTTCTCTTGCATGTGCTCTATTTATACTTGTCATTTTATTTGTACTCCTTAGCACTGTGATTTTAACCATATTATAATTTATTTCCCTATTATTTCATATTCAAACACTGTATGACCAGGTTAAAAGAACTGCAATCTATAAAAAATTGTAAAAATATAAGACAAATTGTCGATATTAAAAGTAATGCTGGTTACTAGTCAATGGCTTTGGTAAAGTGAATTTTGTGAGTTTAGGAGGTGTAGAGTTTTATTTAGTATTAGGTGGGCGTGTAGAGGAAATCTCTTATGATAGCTACCGGTTTTTTGAAAAATTAAATATTTGCTTCAAGTGTAAATCTGATAGTTATGTAAGGACCGCTACATGTATCCCTAAGATAAAGTATAGATTTACATGGGGGAAAAGTAGTGAAAAAAATATTTGTTAGTTTTTTAGTCTTGCTATTAATTTTACAGAGTATACCACAGAATATTTCGTTTGTTAAAGCGGAATCTCTACCTGAAACATATGAGGCAATGGTATTTGCTGAAGAAATTGATGGTGATATTTCTGTCTACGAAGAAGAAAATAGTGAATCAGAAGTTTTATTTACTATAAAAGATGATTCTGAAGTATTGGTATTAAACTGGGGACAATATTTTTCCTTTGTAGAATATTCTTTTGAGGATGAAACAGAAACAAAACAAGGTTATATAGAGAATAGTAGAATTGTAGAAAAAGCGGAAGCGAATGAATTCCGCGAAGCAAGGCTATTTGATTTAAACAATCATGATGAAGAGGCAAAGAATGAGCCGGGCGAAACGGAAGAAATCGATGTGGCTGAAGACCATGAGGTTCCTCAAAACAACTCACAAGAAAACTTAGATAAAAGTGAGGATTTAACAGTAGAGGAACCTGAGGACAACGCTTCCTCTTTAGAAGAAACTGATTCTATTGAGATGGAAGAAAGTACACCAAGTGAAGATCTCGATGGAGAATTGGAAGTTAGCCAAGAAGAAAAAGAAGAGGTTGTAGAGCCTAAAGCAAGAATGTCTACATTTGCTGCAACTGTCAGTCAAACACTCTATGGTGCTGCACTTAAAAGCCCGACTGTAATTTATGATAGCGCTAATCAAAGTGCCAAGCCTTTAAAAAATTATGCTCAAGGGTCAATCCTGAAATATGAAGCTTATAATAACGATTGGTATAAAGCGGTTGTATCAGTAAATGGAAAGTGGCGCGACGGTTTCATTAAAAAGACAGACGTAGAGAACATTCAAGATAAGAAAACACTTCGAGGAGTAGCAACTACAACTACAAAGGTTTATTCTAAGGCATCAAAAAATGCAAGTGTACTAAGATCATATAATACTGGAAGCGTCTTGAAGTATACTACCCTAACTTCAAGTTGGTATGAGGCTACCGTTTCTGTAAATGGAAAATGGCAAACGGGTTATATATACAAAGGTGATGTAGAAAATATTACTTCTCAGCCAAATACTTATCAGGGTGTAGGTTTACAATCACCAACAAAAGTTTATCAACAAGTAACTACAAGTTCTAAAACTTTAAAAACCTATTCACAAGGTAGTATCTTGAAGTTCCAAAGTTTTATTTCTGGATGGTATTCTGCCACGGTCTATATTAATGGTAAAGCAACCACTGGGTACATAAAGTCTTCAGATGTTTCCTTACCTACAACTAATCCAGAAACATTACATGGCGTAGCATCGAAAGATTCTGTTAATGTGTATAAAAGTGCTTCTAGAAGCTCTGGTTCCCATAAGTCATATGCTAAAGGAACATTATTAAAATTTGAGACATTTATTACAGGGTGGTATAAGGCTACTGTTTATATTGGTGGCAAGCCACAAACAGGATATATCCATGCCTCTGATGTGGAAATCCCTGTAAAAAACCCTGCTACTTATCAAGGGGTGGCATTGAAATCATCTACTCCTATTTATAAAATGGCGAATGTAACTTCCGGTACATGGAAATCATATAAGATCGGTAGCATATTGAAATATGAATCCTTTATTAGTGGTTGGTATAAGGCAACAGTCTATGTGAATGGGAAAAAACAAACAGGTTATATTGCAGCTAGTCATGTAGAAAATGCTTCGCAATCCTCGAAGGATGTACGATTATATGCAGTGCCAGACACTTTGAACGTATATAACATTGCGTCAAAATCTTCTAGTGCAATTAAAAAATACAAACAAGGTGATTTACTAAAAGTTTATCCATTTACTTCAGAATGGTACAGGGCTACTGTTTCTGTAAACGGAAATTGGGTAACAGGCTACATCCACAAAGATGACCTCAGTACAGAAAAACCAGGTTATCTCAATCTTGACTTAAGAAAACCTGCAAAGCTGACTGTACAGGAAATCAAAGCTTTATTTGATCGCAAAGGTCATGGGGATAGTAAGTTAAAGGATTATGCCCAAGAATTTATTAATGTTCAAAATAAATATGGGGTAAACGCAACTTACTTAGTAGCGCATACAATTTTAGAGACTGGTTGGGGAAAGCAATCCAACTTGTTCGATTATAAAAATAACTTATATGGATACGGGGCGTATGATGTTTGTCCATTCACTTGCGGTTACTATTTTGATAGTGTAGAAGATAGTATTAGTAATGTAGCGTACCAAGTGAAATCCGATTATTTAACTCCTAATGGTAAATGGTACAATGGACCAGACTTAATTGGCATGAATGTAAAATATGCAACGGATAAAGATTGGCAAAATAAAATTGCTCGATTAATGGAAGATTTACAGCCGTATGATGCTAAGTACTACTCGTCTACAAATGTTGTAACGAGCAATGGTCCTGCACCATCAGGTAATTGGAGTAGGGATATTCCAGCAGGCAAGCCATATCCATCAGATGTTGTTAAAAACATGCCGGCTGGTACGAAGGCAACAATCAACACCAATGCGAATTGGAGATCGTTCCCTTATGTGAATAATAATAGTAATGTCATTGGCACATTAAAAGTTTCAACTGAAGTGATTGTATTAGGATATAACACGGATGTAAAAACTAATGGCAGTTATCCATATGATACAACTTGGTATCGCATTTCAGTTAATGGTAAACAAGGTTGGATTTACGGTGACTATTTAACCTTTACAAATGCAAAACAAGCAAAAGTTTATACTTCTTCTTATGATTTACTACAGCAATTTAAATAATGACTATACCGAGGGGAATACCCTCGGTTTTTTGTGTTTACATGTTTCTCTTTTCTAAAATAGTACGGGAAAATCTAATGAACATATTTTGCACCTCTTATAGTAAATTCCCAATTTCCTCACATACTAAAACCATACAAATTCCACCAGTGAGGTTGTTTATTTATGCTGAAGACTGAAAAGAGAAATAAGGTGTTGTGGCTGAGTATGCTTTTTTTGTTATTACAGCCAATTATTGATGTGCTTACATCTTTGTCTATTCGTTTGAATGATCAGGCATTTACGCTTGGTTTAGCGATGCGTTTTTGTTTCTTATTATTTATATGTGTTTACTTATTATTTACATCATATGTAAGAAAACCCGTGATTTTAGGCTATCTGTTGTTATTTGGCTTGTTTATTGTGATTTCGATTGGGGTTCAGTTTACGATGAAACCTGTTTTTATGTGGGGAACTGAGCTGAAATGGTTATTGAAAAATGTTTATTTTGTTGTCTGTTTTCTATTCTTTCTAGTGGTTTTTCGCAGAGGGTTTAGGATTTCTCCGCTCTATTATTTGATGATAGCTGTGATTTTGACTGGGGCGATGATGACGGTGGCGGGGCTTTCTGATACTGCGTTTCCTAGTTATGATTATTGGAAGAGTGGTCATGTTGGCTGGTTTTATGCTGGCAATGAGATTGGCGCCATTTTGGCTATGGGGTTACCGGTTGTACTATATTTTGCTTTAAAACGTTCGTGGTGGTTAATGGTAGGATTACTCACGGTTATGTATGGGTTGCTGGCTTTAGGGACGAAAGTGGGTTATGGGGCGATTTTGATTACATTGCTTATCAGCATTGGTACCTCTATTGTTCTTCGTTTGGTAAAAAGAGAATACATACAAAGAACTAAATTAGTTACACTTGGCATTTTGTTTGTTGTTTTTATTCTTATGACACCATATACTCCAGTTGCCCATAACATGGAGCTACAGCTTGATTGGCTTGGTGTTTCAAAAGAAGAAGGGAAAACACAAGTGATAACAAGTGAACAAAAGGATAACATTGTCTATAGCGGCAGGGAAACTTACTGGGAAGAGTATCAAGCTTATTTTCAAGAGGCGCCTTGGATGCAAAAGCTTTTTGGCATGGGTTATGGTGGCAACTTTACGGATGAAGCTAAAACGATTGAGATGGATTTTTTAGATTTATTCTATTCATTAGGAATGATAGGGTTTAGCTTATATTTGCTGCCCTTTGTCTATATGCTTTGGCAATTGATTAAAAAAGCATTTCAAAATATGAAACGAATGATGGACTTAGAGGTCATTTTAGTACTCACTGGAATAGCTCTAGGTCTTGGTATCGCTTTTATCGCTGGTCATGTATTAACAGCGCCTGGTGTGAGTATTTATTTAGCTGTACTAATGGCTTGGCTAGCCTGTGGAATCCAATACGTGCAGCTTGAGAATTCTATGAACTAAGAATTCTCAAGCTGCACATTTCGAATGAACGCAATTTTTAAACAAACGTTTGATTGATTATGTTAGAATTTTCTCTTGAGTGTCCTTGCCCATTCAGTCAACTTTTCCATTTCGGATATTCTCAATAATGTAGCGACTAGTATAGTGAAAATGACGGCGATGAAGGTTGTCACTGATATCGACAGCAGTGCTGGTAAGTAGGAATGATAGAGCTTATGTAAGCCGAAAAGAACGCCAGTTACGAGTAAGAACATCGTGAGTACTTTCCCTTGAGAAAATAATAAATCCTTCATCTCTTTTCTCGGTATGTCTAATTCCTTCCGTAAAAAATATAGCAAAACAGCCGTCTGTGAGACCATGCTGATAGAAGTAGCCAAGGCTACACCACCAATGCCCATTAAAGGTGTTAAAATCAAACTAAAAATGATATTGACGATAATAGAGACGATTGCAGCTATCATGGTCATTTTCTCATTTTGTAAGGCAATAAATGAACGATTTAAAAATTCCTTTAATGCGATTGCGATCATACCGATGGAATAAAAGAAAAAGGCAATGCTCGTTATAGTAGTAGCGTTCGTATTGAATGCGCCTCTCTCATAAGCTACTTCAATTAATGTCCGGCTTTCTATTAACATGACCGCACTAATAGGTATGCCTACTAAGCTAATAATCGTCATACCGCTAATGATCAGTGGTATAAGCTCTTTCTTATTCTCTGCCGCCGTATCAATAATGGATGGAAACAACACGGTGATAAAGGATAGGAGAATGATACTTAATGGCAGAAACATCAGCTTGTTTGCATAGTTTAACGCTGAAACACTACCATCTATCAATCCAGATGCAAAAAAGCGATCAATGACTGTATTAAACTGAAAAGCAATGGACGTAATAATTAATGGCATAAAAGAAAAAAAGGTTCTTTTAATGAATAGAGAATAGGTTTTAAAATGAAAATTAAGTCGAATTACTTTATACTTCTTTATAAATGGGTATTGTACAAGAAATTGACTAATGGCTCCTAACAAAGTGGCAATGGCTACACCGTATATCCCATAGAACTGTGAGAGTACGACAATACTAATGATAATCAGGATATTTTGCGGGATGGCTCCCATTGCTGGTGGTGCGAATTCCTTTTCGTATTCTAAAATGCCAGTTGAAACGGCAGATAAAACGTAGAAGCAGAAGCTTGGTAGCATGATAATCGTTAATACATTTGTTACATACCACTGTTCTTCGGTAAACCCTGGTGCCATCCATTGGGTAATGATAGGGGTGAATAGAATTGCGATGACAGTAATCGCTAATGCAAGAATGAGGAATAAAGTCGTAAGTACCCCTACTACGTTTCGTGCTTCTAGTGAATGCTGTTTTTTTAATTCAGCATATAGAGGGATGATACCTGTTGTAATGGACATGCCAACTGCTGAGAATAATAAAACAGGGATAATGGATGCTACAAAGTAAGCATCAGCCACTGTTGAAGTACCGAAATAAGAGGCCATAAGCAATTCTCTTACAAAACCCAGAACCTTACTAATGATTGCAATACCTGTTATGAGTCCCGCAGCTTGGATAAGCTGTTTTTTCATCATGAATCTCCTTTAAGGAAAAGTGCTTTTTATTATTAGTATAATCAGAACGGTATAAACTAAAACACCGACTATTAAGATAAAGATTGAGGTTATAAAATGAGTCATGATTACGTAAATATACTTGGGGTTCCCTTTATTAATACAAGCTTTGCAGAAATGGAATCCATTTTAACCAACCATATAGATAAACAAGAAAAAACATTTGTTGTGACAGCGAACCCGGAAATCGTTATGTATGCCAAAGAGAATAAAGATTATCAAAAGATCATTCAGTCTGCTCATTACGTGGTGCCTGATGGTAATGGGATTCTACTTGCTGCTAATATGCTTCAAAAGCCGATAAAAGAGCGTGTAACAGGCTTTGATTTAACAATGTCCTTATTAGAAGAAGGAAATAAAAAAGGCTGGCATGTATATCTTCTCGGAGGAAGGGAACAAGTAAATAAAAGAGCAGCTGAAAATATAGAAAAAGATTATCCGGGAATTAACCTTGTCGGTAGACATAATGGTTATTTTGATTGGGAAGATGGGCAAGTGGCTGAAGAAGTAGCAGCTAAAGCGCCAGATATCGTCTTGGTTGCTTTAGGCTTTCCACGTCAGGAAGAATGGATTACCACTAATTATCATCGCTTCTCTAAAGGGTTATTCATGGGGGTCGGTGGCACGATTGACATTATATCTGGTGAAATGAAACGAGCGCCTGAATTTTGGCAAAACCTTAAGTTAGAGTGGTTTTACCGCCTATTGAAGCAGCCCTCTCGTTGGAGAAGGGTGCTCGTTTTACCTCAATTTGTGAAGCAAGTACGGCAATCCAGAAAGCGAGATTGATGTAAAATCCCTAGAATCTGCAACTATTTTCTAAGCTGTTCCGTCTGATACTATGAAGAAGGATGGAATATCAACGATGAAAGTACTCCATTTAAATGCAGGGAATGATATAGGTGGGGGCATGACACATATTCTTGATTTATTAGAGAATAGTGACCCTACTGTTTTTACGCTAGGGATTTTTGAACCTGGGCCGATTTATCAGAAGGCACTAGAGCGAGGGATTCGCGTAAAGCTTTTCGCTACGAAAAAAAGATATGATCTATCAGTCATTCAGCGTTTAAAGAAATATATTGAAGCAGAACAAATGACCATGATTCATACACATGGTGCGCGAGCAAATCTTTACGGTTATTTGCTAAAAAAAACCTACCGAGAATGTAAATGGGTGACAACATTACATAGCAATCCCTATGATGATTTTCTTAATCGGGGCTTGAAAGGAAAAGCCTTTACTAAGTTGCATTTATGGCTTTTGAAGCACCCTGATTATTATTTCGCCATTTCTAATCGTTCTAAAGAGCTCTTGCTCTCACATGGTGTGGATGGGAGTAAAGTGAAGACTATTTTCAATGGCATAGATTTTAATAGACAGATGCAGTCTTGTACGCTTGAACGCAAAGGGTTAGGGCTTGAGGCGAATGATTTTGTGATTGCTATGGTGGCGAGACTTACACCTGTAAAGGGCCATCGGATTGCCTTAGAAGCCATCAGACGTGTCATGGCTAAAGCACCTCAGGTCAAACTCCTTTTAATAGGAGATGGCTTTTTAGAACAAGAATTAAAAGCTTTTGTGAACAACAAAGGATTAGCTAAACAAATAAAATTTCTAGGATATAGACAGGATATTGATGCCTTATTACAAATTTCAGATCTTCATCTATTATCATCATTAAGTGAGAATTTTCCAATTGTCTTATTAGAGGCAGCAAGAGCGAAAAAGCCGGTGATTTCAACCGATGTTGGTGGAGTCTGTGAATTGATTCCATCGAAAGATTATGGCTGGCTTGTTCCAGTGAAAGATGTGGACGCATTAGCTCTGGCAATTGAAGAGGCGATAAATGCCCATTATGTAGGGTCCTTAAAAAAAATCGGTGAAAATCTCTATAAACATGCATCAAGGTGGTTTAGCGTGGAGCATTTTCGGGAAAATGTGATGGACGCCTACAAAAATTGGACATAAATCTTGCGGATTTTGTCAAAAAAAGTACCTTTTTAAATGGTACAACTATGATATAATAGGTTCGATATACATTTGTACGAATTTGTAAATTATGCCTGGTTCCAAGTGTGAAAGAGGGGCATGCTATCCATAAGGAGGGTCTTTATGATTTATTTGACCTTAATATTATGTTTTATATGCTCCGTTCTTTTAACACCGCTGGTAAAACGACTGGCCTTTAAGATAGGAGCAACAGACAAACCAAATAATCGAAAAGTCCATGAAAAAGTGATGCCTCGTTTAGGTGGTTTAGCAATTTATTTAAGCTTCATGCTCGGTGTGCTAATCTTCTCACCAAATAAAGAAGTGCATATCCCAATCATGGTCGGTGCATTTATCATCGTTGTAATCGGTATGTTAGATGATAAATATCAATTACCTGCTAAATATAAATTGCTAGGGCAAATTGCTGCTGCATTAATCGTAGTTTTTTGGGGAAATGTGGAAGTTGAATTTATTAACAACCCATTCTTTGGCGATAATCGAATCGACTTTGGTTATTTTGCCATCCCTATTACAATCTTATGGATTGTTGGTGTGACGAATGCAATTAACCTAATTGATGGTCTTGACGGATTAGCAGCTGGAGTATCATCGATTGCGCTATTTACGATTGCTGGGATGGCTGTATTCATGGGGAATACGTATGTAATTGCCATGGCTTCTTTGTTAATGGTAGCTACACTCGGGTTTCTTGTCTTTAACTTTCATCCAGCGAAAATATTTATGGGTGATACAGGTGCTCTCTTTTTAGGATATATGATTGCTGTCTTGTCATTGCTCGGCTTTAAAAATGTAACAGTGATTTCGTTTATTATCCCTATTTTAATTTTAGGTGTCCCATTATCAGATACGATTTTTGCGATATTTAGAAGGATTTTAAACAAACAACCGATATCAGCACCAGATAAATCACATCTCCATCATTGCTTATTGAATGCAGGCTTTACCCATCGCCAAACAGTCTTATTAATTTATGCGATGGCAGCTACTTTTGGCATGATTGCCATTATCTTCTCTCAAGCAAAAGTATGGGGAGCCATCTTACTAATAGCCGTTGTCCTTGTCATGCTCGAATTATTTGCCGAACTAATCGGTCTACTCGGCAAAGACTACCAGCCCTTATTGAAAAGACTCAAAGGAAAAGGCAACTGATACAAAAGCTAACCAATTTGGTTAGCTTTTTTTGTAGATTAAGAGGTTGATAAGGTTGATAAGGGAAAATTGGTAGAGTAATGCTTTATCTAGAGCCATTGGTTAACTACAAAAGTGGCGAGAGCTGTTAGAAGGATGATGCCGAATAGAAGGTAGAATGGGAACTGCGCACAAGCCGTGGATCCTATTTGTGTAAAAGTGAAAGAGAATAGGAGAGAACTGCGCGTAAATAGTATATGCGCGCAAAAAGAAGAAGGAAGAGCCTGAGTACTGCGCGTAAATCGAGTATACGCGCAAAAGTATGAGAGAAAGATTACGGAATTGCGCGCAAGCGGTGTATACGCGCAAAAATGAGAGGAAAAAGCCAGGGAACTGCGCACAAATGGCATATACGCGCAAAAGTAAGGGAGAAAAATCACGGAATTGCGCGCAAACCGTGTATACGCGCAAAAATGAGAGGAAAAAGCCAGGGAACTGCGCACAAATGGCATATACGCGCAAAAGTAAGGGAGAAAAATCACGGAATTGCGCGCAAGCCGAGTATACGCGCAAAAATGAGAGGAAAAAGCCAGGGAACTGCGCACAAATGGCATATACGCGCAAAAGTAAGGGAGAAAAATCACAGAATTGCGCGCAAGCGGTGTATACGCGCAAAAGCAAGAGGGAAAAGTCGGAGAACTGCGCGCAAATGGCATATACGCGCAAAAGTAAGGGAGAAAAATCACGGAATTGCGCGCAAGCCGTGTATACGCGCAAAAATGAGAGGAAAAAGCCAGGGAACTGCGCACAAATGGCATATACGCGCAAAAGTAAGGGAGAAAGATCACGGAATTGCGCGCAAGCCGTGTATACGCGCAAAAGCAAGAGGGAAAAGTCGGAGAACTGCGCGCAAATGGCATATACGCGCAAAAGTAAGAGAGAAAGATCACAGAATTGCGCGCAAGCGGTGTATACGCGCAAAAATGAGAGGGAAAAGCCAGGGAACTGCGCACAAATGGCATATACGCGCAAAAGTAAGCGAGAAAGATCACGGAATTGCGCGCAAGCGGTGTATACGCGCAAAAATGAGAGGAAGAAGCCAGGGAACTGCGCGCAAATGGCATATACGCGCAGAAGCAAGGGAGAAAAATCACGGAATTGCGCGCAAGCCGTGTATACGCGCAAAAGCAAGAGGGAAAAGCCGGGGAACTGCGCGCAAATGGCATATACGCGCAAAAGTAAGAGAGAAAGATCACAGAATTGCGCGCAAGCGGTGTATACGCGCAAAAATGAGAGGGAAAAGCCGGAGAACTGCGCGCAAATGGCATATACGCGCAAAAGTAAGAGAGAAAGATCACGGAATTGCGCGGAAGCCGAGTATATGCGCAAAACAGAGAGAGAAAAGCCAGGGAACTGCGCACAAGCCGTGTATAAGTGCAAAAGCCAAAAGGAGAAGGCTGAGAAGTGCGGGAAAGCCATGTATAAGTGTAAAGTAACAAGAAACGGAATGCATGTATAAATTCCCGTACATTCTTATAAAAAGGCTATCAATAGCTTTATAAGGTGCCCCTTTAATTGAAGAGAAAAAAATAGAAAGAAGTCTGGACAAACGAGATATGCCCATACCACTAGCTAGAAAATAAGAGAGAATGAGCCCACCCAAAAGAGAACATACACGTACAACAGAACAGTATGAGTAAGGTGTGTCTGAATAAAAACCCCCAAACAGTTTTTTGTTTGGGGGTTCTTATAAAGCATAATTCTATTAATATCCGCTATTGTAACCAGCTTCACTTGATTCTGTAGAAATTTCGCCGTCTGTTGAACTCTCGCCATTTGTCGGATCAGTAGATTCATTTTGTCCGAGGTTCGTAGTCCCTAAATCAAGATGGCTTTGTAGTTCTGAAATAACTTCCTGTAATCCAGTATCATCTATTTGATAATAATACACACGATTACCATTAGAGTTTGGTAAGTACATATCTTGACCTTTGAGATTGAGCATTTCAATATCTGGAGTCATGCCACTAGAAGTCGCATAACTAATAAGTGATTTCATTTGGTCGAAGGAAAGGTCTGTTTCCATATTGTTTCCGACTGCTTCGATGACATCCCCGTATTTCGAAATAGCATCTACTGATACGGCTTTTTTCATCATCGCTTTAACGATTTCTTGTTGTCTTTGCCCGCGCATAATATCATTATCTTGCTTTCTCGTACGTGCTAGCGCTAATGCTTCTTCCCCATTTAATGTTTGCAAGCCTTCTTCTAATTGAATAGCCCCTGCGTTGTCATTTGAGTCTTGCTCAGATAAGGCATAAGGTACTTCTACTTCTACTCCACCTAGAGCATCAATAATCTCAATGAATGCATCAAAATTTAACTTTAAGTAAAAATCAATGGGAATATCGAGTAGCTGCTCAACCGTTTCAATAGAAGTGAGTGGTCCGCCGTGAGCGTGAGCATGGGTGATTTTGTCTTGATAACCAAGCTTAGGAATCTGAACATAAGAATCACGAGGGATGCTTAATAGTTTAATAGATTTTGATTCCTTATTAAATGTTGCGACCATTAATGCATCTGAACGCGCTGAATTACTAAAGCCCCGTTTACTACTATCATCAACTCCGATAATGAGTAGTGAAAAGTTATCAACATCAGGTTGTACAGCTACATCTCGCTTGGTTTCTCTTTCTAGTGGATTATATGTGCTGTTCATCGCTGTCTCTGCTTTATTATAGAGATAGGCACCGTAGGCAGTGGCACTTAGGGCAAGGACTAGTAGAGGAAGAAGGATAAATGCGAAAACACGTCTTCTGCGCTTCACTTTACGTCTCCTCACCTTTTGGGCATTACGACCATCATAAGACATATGATTGCTCCTTTATTAGTAAAAATTTAATCGATTCTTTACATAGTTAATGTTTATTTTACAATGGATTTGCATATACGTAAAATATTTACTCAGAAATTGTCGATTCTAAATATAACACGTCACCTTCAGTTATTTCTGCTTGTCCATTTGTTAATTCGATCATCCAGGCATTGAAGTTAGCTGTTTCTTCATCTTTTACATAAGTTTCAATTTCAACAAGATCGGCATAATGGATTTCTTTTATTGGATAAATGGAAGCGCGTAATTCATTTTCTAGTTTTCCAAGAAAGGTATAATCAACTTTTGTATGCATGATGCGCATTAGCTTTCTTTCAACTATACCTGTAGCAAGTAAACCTTCGGATGTAGCTTTACCGTAAGCGCGAATTAAACCGCCGGCACCAAGTTTAATGCCACCAAAATAGCGGGTGACTACCACAACAGTATCCTTTAATTGTCTCTTTTTTAACACTTCAAGCATCGGTACACCAGCTGTACCACTCGGTTCACCATCATCGTTAGCTTTCTGAATTAAATCATGCTCACCAATTAAATAGGCAGAACAATTATGAGTGGCATTCCAGTTTTGCTTCTTTATTTTCTGAATAAATTCTTGCGCTTCTTCTTCTGTTTCTGCTCGGTCAATATATGCAATAAATCTAGATTTTTGTATAATAATTTCATGTTCCCCGTACCCTTTAACGGTATGATATTGTGGAAGCAAAAATATCGCTCCTTCCTGCAAGTCTCTTCCTATTATAATTCGACAATCTTCGGAAAACATAAATATTAATAGATTGTAAACAAACTTTAATATTGTCGAATCGTTGAAGTGATATAATAAGTTTATATCTGAGGATAACTATAGATATTGCCAATAATCCTCTTTTTTTAACATAAAATTAGGATATATGACATATAAAAAATTTTCAAGCGTGCGACTATTTATCGAATTTTGTGTCAAATGGTATTATTTTCTGCCGCTACACATGGTCGAATACCGCTTTTCAAGGTAAAATAAGGAATAGCAACAACAGGGTATACCCTTGGAGGAATCGCGAATGAGTATAAAAAAATTTGATACGAAGTCGCTCGATTTAATTTTAGAAAAAATGATAGAAACGGTCGGTACGAGTAAGAATGAAATTTTCCGGATTGGTGAGCAATGTCGAAAAGATTATGAGACCTTAACCGAAGAACTGAAAGATGTAAAGGTAATGGTTATTAAAGTCATTGATGAAGGCGACCGTTTAGAAAGTCAAACACGTTTTGCGCGTAAACGATTATCTGAAGTCAGTATGCATTTCAAAGATTATACTGAAGCGCAAGTACGTGATGCATATGAAAAAGCCCATCAATTACAAATGGATCTATCGATGAATCGGCAAATGGAAAAGCAGCTACGTGACCGGAGAGACGACATTGAAAGAAGATTAGTGGGCGTTAGTGATACGATTGAGCGTGCCGAGCATTTAATTTCCCAAATTACTGTTGTCATGAACTACTTGATGAGTGACATCAAACAAATGGGTGAGATGCTTGAAGATGCGAAGATGAAACAAGAGTTTGGCCTACAAATTATTGAGGCGCAAGAAGAGGAGCGTAAAAGGCTCTCACGTGAAATACATGACGGCCCGGCGCAAATGATGGCGAATGTGATGATGCGCTCTGATTTGATTGAACGTGTTTATAAAGAGCGTGGCACAGATGAAGCCATGGAGGAAATAAGGAATTTAAAGAAAATGGTCAGAAGTGCTTTATATGAGGTCCGTAGAATTATTTATGACCTGAGACCAATGGCTTTAGATGACTTAGGTCTTGTTCCTACATTAAAGAAGTATCTACAAACAATCGAAGAATATCATAATTCGACCAAAATCACTTTCATGAATGTTGGTAAAGAAGTTCGTTTACCAAGTCAATATGAAGTGGCGCTATTCCGACTCATTCAAGAAGCTGTGCAGAATGCGATGAAGCATGCTGATGCAGAAGAGATTATTGTTAAAACTGAAATTAATAATGAAAGAATAGCAGTCGTAATTAGAGATAATGGTAAAGGGTTTGATATTAATAAGAAAAAAGCACAATCCTTTGGTATTATCGGCATGAGAGAAAGAGTTGAACTTCTGGAGGGCCAGCTTTCGATAGATTCCAATATTGGTAAAGGCACAATTATTATTATTCAAGTACCTTATATGAAATAATATTTAATTGATGTTGAAACTGGTCAAACATCATGATAGATATAAAACAGTTGAAGATTGGGAGGGGAAGAACTTGAATACTAAAATAGTAATTATTGACGACCATCAACTTTTCCGAGAGGGCGTAAAACGTATTCTTGATTTTGAAAAAACATTTAACGTGGTAGCAGAAGGTGACGATGGCGACGAAGCGATCAGACTCGTTGAAGAAAATCAACCAGACGTAGTTATCATGGATATTAACATGCCGAATATTAATGGCGTGGAAGCAACGCGTCAATTAGTAGAGAAATATCCAGATTCTAAAGTAATCATTCTTTCAATCCATGATGATGAAAACTATGTAACGCACGCTTTAAAAACCGGAGCAAGTGGTTACCTACTTAAAGAAATGGATGCAGATGCATTAGTTGAGGCAGTAAAAGTAGTTGCAGAGGGTGGTTCTTACCTTCATCCGAAAGTAACGCACAATCTTGTCAATGAATACCGTCGCCTTGCTTCAGAAGGAACTGGCACAACAGGCGCTTATGGACAAATCGAAATCCGTCGTCCGCTACATTTACTTACTCGACGCGAGTGTGAAGTGCTCCAACTTCTTGCAGACGGAAAAAGTAACCGCGGCATCGGTGAAGCATTATATATTAGTGAAAAAACAGTCAAAAACCATGTAAGTAACATCCTGCAAAAAATGAACGTCAATGACCGTACACAAGCGGTTGTCGTAGCCATCAAAAACGGTTGGGTAGAAGTTCGCTAATCCCAGCCTTTCATACATATGAAGAAACACTCCGCATTGGGGTGTTTTTTTGTTGAAAGTGCGGATCGGTTCGAAGATAGAACGGTGGGTCAAGGGAAGGGAAGAAGTACATTTCATGAAGGGAGAGACATAATTATAAGAAAAATGAGCAATGTAGAAGTTTCGTAGATAATAGGGGAGGAGTAGAACATATGAGTAGTGTGAAAGAAGGAATTGCGACTAAGAAAAATGAGGACGAGAGCGCAAAAGGTTCGCGACTAGTAAAAGAAGAGAGTGAGAGATAAGTAGGGAAAAAGTGAGAATCGCCACTAATAAAAGAAAAGAGTGAAAGATAAGTAGGGCAAAGGCAAGAATCGCGACTAATAAAAGAAGAAAGTGAAAGATAAGTAGGGAAAAAGTGAGAATCGCGACTAAAAAAAGAAGAGAGGAGAAGATAAGTAGGGCAAAGATGAGAATTGCGACTAATAAAAGAAGAAAGTGAAAGATAAGTAGGGCAAAGGCAAGAATCGCGACTGAAAAAAGAAGAGAGGAGAAGATAAGTAGGGCAAAGGCAAGAATCGCGACTAAAAAAAGAAAGGAGTGAAAGATAAGTAGGGAAAAAGTGAGAATCGCGACTAAAAAAAGAAGAGAGGAGAAGATAAGTAGGGCAAAGGCAAGAATCGCGACTAAAAAAAGAAGAAAGTGAAAGATAAGTAGGGAAAAAGTGAGAATCGCGACTAAAAAAAGAAGAGAGGAGAAGATAAGTAGGGTAAAGGCGAGAATCGCGACTAATAAAAGAAGAAAGTGAAAGATAAGTAGGGCAAAGGCAAGAATCGCGACTAAAAAAAGAAGAAAGTGAAAGATAAGTAGGGAAAAAGTGAGAATCGCGACTAAAAAAAGAAGAGAGTAGAAGATAAGTAGCGCAAAGATGAGAATCGCGACTAATAAAAAAGAGAGTGAAAGATAAGTAGCGTAAAAGCGAGAATCCCGACTAATAAAAGAAGAAAGGAGAAGATAAGTAACTTAAAAGAAGGAACCGCATTAATTTCTCCGATCCCTCTCGAGTCTAAGATATTCGATATAAATATCGCCAAGTCCCCAAGAAAAGGAACCTGAGCTGAGAGTTGCGACACACATAAAAGGGGGATTATCAAATAAAATGTCTAAATCCTAATTTACTCTAGGTGTTTCATAACTGGATCATGGAGGAAGAGTTGACTCATGACCGGAGAAGGAGCTACCATACAATATACAATCAAAGCCTGCGCTCTTACATCACCGCAAAAGTTAAAACCCCAGACTTCGAGTATGAATCAAACCAACCACCCCAAAAGCCCATCAAAAAGTAAAAGATTTCCCCTTAAACCTCTCTAAACTTAATGCATTTTTATTAACTTTCATATAGAATGGTAACAGAACATATAGTAGAGAAAAAAGTGAAGGAGTCACTCTATTTATGAAAACGGCCGTAGTAACGGATAGTACATCTTATATCACACAAGAATTGAGAGAAAAGCTAAATATTCACATGATCCCGCTGAGTGTGATATTTGGCAATGAATCATATAAAGAAGAAATAGAAATCACTGCAGAAAGTTTTTATGAGGAAGTCAAACATAAGGATTTGCCGAAAACATCACAGCCATCCGTAGGTGATTTTGTCACATTGTTTGAAACGTTGAAGCAAGACTATGATGCCATCATCTCCATCCACTTATCAAGCGGGATTAGTGGCACCTATCAAGGGGCAGTCTCTGCCGGTAATATGGTTGAAGGCATTACCGTCTATCCTTTTGACTCAGAAATTAGCGCACGTGTACAAGGTTTCTATGTCGTCAAAGCAGCCGAAATGGCAGCTGACGGGAAGTCGCCAGCAGAAATTATGGACAAACTGAATGAAATGAAACAATCCATTCGTGCTTATTTTATGGTTGATGATCTGTCACATCTACAAAGAGGTGGCCGCTTATCAAGTGCGCAAGCAATCTTAGGAAGTCTTCTCCAAGTGAAACCATTGCTTCATTTTGAAAATAAGCTCATCGTGCCATTCGAAAAAATCCGTACGCGTAAAAAAGCAATGAAACGAATCGTTGATTTGTTAGCGGAAGATGCAGCGAGTGGAGAAGCTTATGAAGCCTCTATTATTCATGCAAACCGTTTAGAGGAAGCGCAGAAATGGAAGGAAGAGCTAGAAGCACAATTACCGAATGTCACTTTTGGTATAAGCTATTTTGGTGCAGTTATTGGTACACATCTTGGCGAAGGCTCAATGGGTCTTGGCTGGGTAAAAAAATAATACATCTACTAAGGAGTTATTATCGCAGACAAAACGAACCACTGCTGAAATAACTCCTTTTTTTTAGCCACGAAAGGAGTCTATATGCGAATACTCATGAAAGATCACCTACTCATCCCCGTATTTCACCACGACTCAGCTTCTTACACTATTACAGAACTTCCGAACATCCCTCACCATAATCACAACCCTACATACCGCTTCAATCCACAAATTCAGACATTCCTATTTGGTAAACAATTACTGCTAGATGAAATTTCTCACCCTGTAGAGGAATTATTCACCCATGTGAACGAAGGTTATATCACGCTTCGTCGACCCTTCATAAAAGAAGGTAGAAAAATCAAATGTGCTCGCTGTGGCAGTAGTCATCATTTAGCGACATATCCATGTGCTCGTTGTGGAAATGAGCAATGCCATTATTGTCGCAATTGCTTGATGATGGGGAGAGTGTCGGCTTGTACTCCACTTTTTAGTTGGAATGGACCAAGCCCGAGCACCCTAATAGTCGACCAACCGTTAAAATGGGATGGGACGCTTTCTACAGGACAGCAACAAGCATCCACGGCAGTTGTCGCAGCCATTGATAACAAAAAAGAGTACCTGGTTTGGGCGGTATGTGGCGCAGGTAAAACCGAAGTGCTTTTTGCAGGAATCGCTCATGCACTAAAGCAAGGTCAGCGCGTGTGCCTTGCTACTCCAAGAACAGATGTCGTCTTAGAACTCGCACCCCGTCTGAAAAAAGTGTTTCCCCACACCACGGTTGCCGCACTGTATGGTGGAAGTGAAGACCGGCACCTTTTTGCCAATCTAGTCATCAGTACAACACATCAGTTATTCCGCTTTTATCGTGCTTTTGATACAGTCATTGTTGATGAAGTGGATGCCTTTCCTTACACAATGGATGCCACACTCCAGTATGCTGTTCAGCAAGCGAAAAAGTCTGCAGCTGCCACGATTTATTTAACAGCTACTCCTTCAAGGAAGTGGCAAAAAGAATGTCGGCAAAATAAAAGAGCATATATGACCATCCCTGCTCGTTTCCATCGCTTTCCTTTACCGATTCCTCAATTTAAATGGATTGGACAATGGACAATCCCCCTAAAAAACGCCCGTCTCCCTTTTGTGTTAAAAAAATGGTTACAGCAACGCATTGAAAAAGAGAAACAGGTTTTGCTGTTTATTCCTAAAATTAAGCTAATAGATGATATGCTACCTCTCATACAAAAACTTCATCCTAAAGTGGAGGCAGTGCATGCGGAAGATCCTTTACGAAAAGAAAAAGTCCAGAAAATGAGAAAGCAAGAGACGCTTATTTTACTCACAACGACGATTTTAGAAAGAGGAGTGACTTTTCCTCATATAGATGTTGCTGTATTAGGAGCAGAAGAGCGTATTTTCACAGAAAGTGCGCTTGTTCAAATAGCTGGAAGGGTTGGGAGAAGTGTTGAGGCACCAACAGGAGATGTTGTTTTTTTTCATTATGGTAAAACAACTGCAATGGTACGGGCTAAAAAGCAAATACTGCAAATGAATAAAGAAGCAAAACAAAGGGGCTTACTTCATGAATAGCTGTCTCTATTGTCAAAAGGAAATGCAACTTCCTGGTGGATTTCAAGCATTGTTTCAAAAAGCTGCGCAGTCATTTTGTTGTGAAGACTGTATAGCAAAATGGACATTTATCAAAGGTCCCACTTGCCCAACTTGCCACCGGTGGATGGAAACGGCTGAAATCTGTCTCGACTGTAAGAAGTGGCAGGCGGATCCAATATATAGCGGTTGTCTGGACGAGAATATTTCTGTATTAGCATACAACCCTTTTTGTCAGCAAGTGCTCGCTCAATATAAGTATCGTGGCGATTATATCCTCGCAGTTGCAATTGCTGATTTGCTAAAATCCAAATTAAAACAAATAAGCTTTGATCTTATTACACCGATTCCGCTGAGTGAAGAAAGACGCTATGAAAGAGGGTTCAATCAATCAGAAGCACTGATCACCGCATTAGGCAAAAAGCCCACCATTCTCCTCACCCGTATGCATACAGAAAAACAATCGAAGAAAACAAGAAAGGAAAGATTAGAGACACCACAAGTTTTTCGATTCACGGGACAACAAGAAATAAGCGGGAAGAAAGTGTTAATCGTCGACGATATTTATACAACAGGTACGACTCTTTATCATGCAGCTAAATTGCTAAAAGAGGCAGGAGCAAGTGAGGTTCGATCATTGACGATTGCAAGAAGTTAAAAAAGTTAGCCGATGCTGACGATATATAGAATAGAAGCTATCAGTAGAGGTGAAAAGAATGGCGGAGATCGCAAACTGCCCTAGATGTAATGCCTTATTTATGAAAAATCAAGTCAGCACCATTTGCCAAGCGTGTTTTAAAAAAGAAGAAGAAGCATACGAAGTCGTATATGCCTTTCTAAGGAAAAGAGAAAATCGTGCTGCTACTATGCAAAGAATAACAGAAGCAACAGGAGTAGAGGAGTGGCTCCTGCAGAAGTTTGTTCGATCAGGTCGATTAAAGGTGGCGCAATTTCCCCAGCTAGGCTATCCTTGCGATCAGTGTGGTACATTAATTCAAGAAGGAAGAATTTGTGAGTCTTGTCGCAAAGCATTACAAAAAGAATTAGAGCAATTTGAACGAGAGCAGGATCGGATAAAAGAAAGAGAGAGAACCTACTATTCTTATAGAGGTAAACAGTCTTAAAGAAGGAAGTCTAAAGAACTAATGTTTACTTTCGGAACGATAGTATGTATGTAAAATTTACTAAAAGTGTAATATCACTTTAAACTCATTCTATTTATACCGATAATAGGAGTAATAAAAGGGACGAAGAAAGCGGGGGATTTATAATGAAGGTTAATCATTTTAACGCGGCAAACCAGGTCAATCCCTACCAACGCCAAGCGAATATGACAAAGCAAGTAGAACAAGCGAAAACGAATCAAGCAGATAAACTCGAAATTTCTTCAAAAGCATTAGAAATGCAAAAAACATCACAATCAGATCCTGCTCGCCAAGCGAAGGTGGAGCAATTAAAAATGCAAGTGGAAAATGGTACGTATCATGTTGATGCGAATGAATTGGCGAAAAGCCTAGTTCAACATTTTCAACAAAAACGCTCTTAAGGAGGGTGTGGTATGTCTGCAGAAGCACTTCTCACTGCGATGGAACGCTTAATATCTTATCATCAAAGCCTTTATGAGCTTGCAGGCCAGAAGACAGATATGATTAAAAAGGGTGATATGGCTGCATTAGATCAGATGCTAAAAGATGAACAAACCCATGTCGCAACAATAAAGAAGCTTGAACAAGCGCGTATCCAGATTGCAGCAAGTCTTGTACCTAGTATCGATAAGCCAACAATAGCAGACTGTATATTAGTACTGGAACAACATGAACAACAAGCTTTACTTGAAAAAAGAGATCAGTTATCATCCGTTATTGACAAATTAAAAGAGAAAAATCAATTGAATCAACAACTGATTTATCACTCCTTACAATATGTGAATTTATCTATGAATCTCGTCAATCCGAAAGCAGCTGCGCAAAATATGAATTATATTCATCCGCAAAAAGCGAAATCTCAAGCTGCAACAGGAATGTTCCAGTCTAAAGTGTAGGATAGAGAAAAGAGAGGAAACGTTATGAAATCTACTTTTATGGGGTTAGAAACGGCGAAGAGAGCCATACATACACAACAAAGTGCACTCTATACAACCGGGCATAATATTGCCAATGCGAATACTGTAGGATATACGAGACAAAGGGTGAACTTTACACAAACAAATGCTTTTCCGTCTGTTGGAATGAATGCGCCATACATGCCAGGACAAATTGGAACGGGTGTTCAGGCAGGATCGGTTCAACGCATACGCGAAGACTATTTGGATGTACAGTACCGTAATGAGCACAATAAATTCGGTTATTGGAATACGAGAAGCAGTGAGCTTTCCCGAATTGAAAGTGTCATGAATGAGCCGTCAGATACTGGCCTTGCGAATACATTAGATCAATTTTGGAATGCTTTGCAAGACTTATCAACTAACCCTGAAGATTCAGGTGCTCGTTCGGTTGTTCGTCAGCGTGGGATTGCCGTGAGTGACACTTTTAATTATTTGGCAGGACAACTGAGCGCTCAGAAAGCAGATGTCGGTGAGCAAATTGATATGAATGTGAAAACAATTAATTCAATCCTCACACAAATTAACCAGATCAATGAGCAAATTGCCAGCGTAGAACCACATGGCTATTTGCCGAATGATTTATATGATAAAAGGGATGTACTTGTTGATCAACTCTCAGGCTTAGTCAACATTAAAGTGAGTGCTACATCAAGTGGTGGGAATGCAAGTAGTCAAGCTGCCGGGAAATATTCGATTGAATTAGTCGATGGGAATGGTAAAAGTGTCGGTACTTTACTCGATGGGAAAAATGATATCGTCCAATCATTGAGTGTCAAAAAAGACCCTGAAACACAAGCTGTTGCTAGTCTGCAAATCGGTAATAAATCGATGGCTGCATCAGATTTTACTTCGAAAGGGAGCTTACTTGCGAATATAGATATGTACGGCAAAATAGATGCCACTGGGAAGGAAACAGGTGTTTATTCTGATATGCTTGCGAATCTGGACTTAATGGCTTTCCGCTTTGCCACGGCCTTTAATGCTGTCCATCAAAGTGGCTGGAGTTTATCTGAAATTGAGAGCGGCGTTAAGAACGGTGTGGACTTCTTTGAAATTGGCGATAATGTAGCAGGGGCAGCAGCCAGTATAAAAGTGTCTGATTCAATCATGAATAATTTAAATCATATTGCCGCTTCCTCAAGTAGTGAGTTATTTACGGGTTCTATTACGAAACATGCGGACAACCCATCGACTGGTAACCCAACGATTCTGGGTGCGTTCAGTGGTATTCAAACATATGATACCCCGCCGATCACGATTAGTGAGGCAAAAATTGAGTTGACTTATGATAATGGTTCATGGAAGTACTCCGCTTATGATTTAGACGGCAACCCAATAGCTGACCATCAAAATCAAGCAGTGAAAGAAAATATGAATCTCTTTGGCCTTAAAATCGATACTAGTACAATCTCTAATTTACAATCTGGTTCTACTTGGTCATTTGAGTTAACAGGTATTGGACAAAATCCTTCGAGTGAAAGTTTTGTTGGCGACGGTTCTAATGCAGTTGCTCTGGCAAATGTAAAAGACATGATGCTCGATTTTAATGGATCAGATACAAATATGATGAGCTTCTACCAAGGGATGATTGGTGAGTTAGGAGTAACTACACAAGAGGCAAATCGAATGACGGAAAATGCTGCTACGCTAGCCGACACGGTCCAATTTAACCGTTCTTCTGTAAGTTCGGTCTCTCTTGATGAAGAAATGTCCAATATGATCATGTTTCAACATGCTTATAGTGCAGCGGCTAGACAAATCACTGCAATAGACGAAATGCTTGATACCATCATTAATGGTATGGGCAGAGTTGGAAGATAAGGAGGTAATGACTGATGCGCGTAACACAATCCATGCTTTCACAAAATTCACTAAAACATATTCAAAACAACTATCAAAAGCTTGGTAAGTTAGAAGAGCAGTTATATACCGGCAAAAAAGTGAATCGCCCGTCTGATGATCCTGTAGCAGCGATGAAAGGGGTCAATTACCGTTCCCAAGTAACGGCTGTATCCCAATATCAACGCAATTTAGGTGAAGTATATAACTGGATGGATAATACGGAATCGGCACTGGATGAAACGAATAAAATTATCCAACGTATCCGTGATCTTACGGTACAGGCTTCCAGTGATTCATATGATGCAGGTCAACGTAAGAACGTGGCTAGTGAAATTGAACAGCTACGAAATCAATTGGAAACGATTGCCAATACTAAAGTGAATAATAAGTATATTTTTAACGGCTCAGATACAACGAATAAGCCAGTGGATTTAAAGAAAATTGATCAAAATGTTGATATTAGCACAATTGATGCGAATAATGCCAAGAATTATGTACTTTTCGATGAGAAGGGTAGTCAGCTTGTTTGGAATGAAGCTTCGAATGCATTTAAAGCTCAAGATGGTACTGAAATCGGATTCCCGTTACCAGATTCTTTTGTAGCGAAAGAAAAAGGGGCGGTTGCTAGCAATGCTGAAGGCGTAAAAATTGAAGTTTCTGCAGGCATTCATCTCGATGTGAATAGTAAGCCGCAAAATGTCTTTTCATTAGATTTATTTAAAGATATTGGCAACTTAATTGATAAGTTGAATTCACCTGATACAACAGCGGATGATTTATCTGGGGAGCTGGATATGATTGATCATCACCATAATAATGTAATCTCTGAAATGGCAGATATCGGTGCTAAATCTAATCGAGTAGAGATGGTTGAAAGTCGTTTAGGGAATCAAGAGATACTTGCCAAAACCATGATGTCTAATAATGAAGATATCGATGCAGAGAAGGTCATTATTGAATTAACATCCCAAGAAGCCCTCCACCGTGCTTCTTTAGCAGTAGGAGCAAGCATTATTCAACCAACATTAATGGACTTTTTACGATAAAAAACGCTGACGACGGTTCATCTCTAGAGATGGGCCGCTCGTCATGTAAAGAGCGGTGAATCTATGCATACACCTTATTTAGAAATAACGACAAAACAGGCGCAACTTGGTATCAATTATTATCAACCTGTGATGAAAATCAAACAGTCGCAAGCAGACGTTTCGATGCATCAGCCACCAGCAAAGCTTACAATTAGTCATGAAGCATCCCGGCTTTTTATTGATCAATCAGAGGCGCGAGCTGATCTGGATAATAAAGGGGCAGGCAGGCGAGTCGCAGAAGCGGCTGAACAGGCAAAGATGACGGCAATTACAGGGATCTCTAGGCGGGTTCGTGAAGGTGATGCGATGATGAAAATTGAAAACGGAGCAGGTGCCATTCCACAAATTGCGAAACAAAATAGTGAGCCCAACCAAAAGACACCAGGGATCGGCTATTTACCGAAAAACCATTTCTGGGTACAAATCGATTATGATCCAGGGAGCGTCGATGTGAACGTAACCCCGCAAACGCCAGCCATTGATGTAAGTATCAATCGACCACAAATCGTTCATGAAAACTGGCAAGCACAAATTTATTTGCAGCAAAAAGAAGCGATTAACTTTGAACTAAGAGATTTTCAAGTGGATCAGCTTATTTAAGGAAGTGTTACGATGAAAATTGAGACAAAATATCAAGGGACAGTGGAAGTGTCAGCAGAGCAACACCTTCATTTTCCGGTAGGCTTGCCAGGGTTTCCAGAAGAACAGCAATATGTGCTTCTTCCCTTTTTAGAAGAACTCCCTTATTTTATTTTACAATCAATCAATACGGCAGAGTTAGCGTTTGTCGTTGTCGACCCGTATGCCTTTTTTGCTGATTACGAATTTCAGCTCAATGAAGCATCGCAACATGCGCTGCAAATTGAACAACCGGAAGACGTAGCTACTTTTGTTATTCTCACATTGAAGGAACCGTTTAAGTCATCAACGGCGAATTTGCAAGGTCCATTGGTGATTAATATGAAAAAACGAATGGGGAAACAGCTTGTCTTAAATGATGCGCGCTACAAGACAAAGCATCCGTTATTCCAGCTGAAGGAGGAGGATGCCTCATGCTCGTACTAACCCGTCGCAAAAACGAATCGATTATCATTAATGAAAACATCGAAATCACGATCGTCGCTGTCGAAGGAGACCAAATCAAACTTGGCATCCAAGCACCAAAAGACATCGACATCTACAGAAAAGAAGTTTACCTACAAATTCAGACAGAAAACAACGAAGCCGCGCAAAACCCTGTTGATTTAATGGCACTATTGAAACATAATACTGAGAAATAAACCGGTTGGAGATATCGGTTTATTTTTTTTATATTTGTCTGAAGATAAACAAAGGAAACAAGAATTCATGTTGGAGTAATGAGAAGGCAATAGAGACAAGTATTTTTTTAATTATTAATTTTTTATAAAAAAGTATTAAACAAACTTTATAGCACTCCGATAATAAATAAGAATAAAGCGACAAGCTTTACTTCAATCCACAAGGATGTGGAAAAATATAACTCATGGAGGAATTCAAATGATTATCAACAATAATATTTCAGCATTAAATACGTATCGTCAATTAGGCGTAAACAACAATGCAAACGCTAAAGCGATGGAGAAATTATCTTCAGGTCTTCGTATTAACCGTGCAGGAGATGACGCAGCAGGTCTTGCAATCTCTGAAAAAATGCGCGCACAAATCCGCGGTTTAGACCAAGCTAGCCGTAACTCTCAAGATGGTATCTCAATGATCCAAACTGCTGAAGGAGCGCTACAAGAATCACAAAACATTCTTCAACGTATGCGTGAGCTTGCTACACAAGCAGCCAATGACTCAAACGTTGGATCTGACCGTGAAGAAATCCAAAAAGAAATCAACCAATTAACTTCAGAAATCAACCGTATCGGTAATACAACAGAATTCAATACACAAAAATTAATCGATGGTGGGAAAGATGGTTCAGAAGCAGTAGCAGCTGTTGCTGGAACAACATCATTTGTTGCAGCTACTGGTGCTGACTCCACTCTAACGATTGATGGTACTGACGTTACTATTGAGGCTGCTGATGATTTAGCTGCAATTGTAGGTAAAATTAATGGAGATGCAGAATTAAGCGCAAAATATACTGCTGCAATTGATCCTGATGATAATACAAAAATATTATTAACACAAAATGCTGGCCAAGAGTCTGCAACAGCAGCAACTGTAGTTGGTGGCACTGATGTTGTTAATACAGCTGGAGCAGAAGGAAAAGCTGCTGGAGCAGGTTCTAGCATTACTTTCCAAATTGGTGCAAACGAAAACCAAAGCATGAGCATCAATATTTCTGATATGAGAGCATCTGCTTTAGGAATCACTACTGCTGATACAACTGATTCTAAATTAGGTGTAACTGACGGGACAAGCTCAACAATTCAAGAATCTGCACTAAGTGTATTAACTCACGAAGATGCAGCTGCAGCGGTTACTAAATTCCAAGAAGCAATTGATAAAGTATCTGCAGAGCGTTCTAAACTAGGTGCTAGTCAAAACCGCCTAGAGCACACAATCTCTAACTTAAACAACTCATCTGAAAACCTTCAAGCAGCTGAATCACGTATCCGTGACGTTGATATGGCGCAAGAAGTAATGGAGATGACTCGTACGAACATTCTTTCTCAAGCTTCTCAAGCGATGCTTGCGCAAGCAAATCAAAAACCACAAGCGGTTCTTCAATTATTAGGTTAATTCGTCGCTTATTGGTATTTTCATCTAAGAAGTCTCAGCTTTGTCTGGGGCTTCTTTTTGTCTTTTTAGGTAAAAAGACCTTGTGTATAAGAAAAAGGTCGCTGTTTTTTCTCTAATAAAAACCGAACTTTAGATTGATAGAGAGCCTTATGGTTGTTTCCGATATAAAGAGAAAATAGGTGATTTCGGTAAGGGGCGAATAGGGATGAGAGTAGAGTCGAATATGAGAATGATGGTGGACTCGCCTTTTGTTATTCAGCAGAAAGAAAAAAGTCAACCTGAAAGAAATTTTACAATAAAAGATAAAGCAAAGGTGTCTGCTCATGACGTACAAAAAGACTTCTTGCAATCAAAGGTGGAGCAGGCAAATAGTCATTTGCAGACGCATTATACTTCGGTACAGTTCCAATTACATGAAAAGCTCGATCGCTATTATGTAGAAGTTGTTGATGCGGATACTAAAGAAGTCGTTCGTGAAATACCACCGAAGGATTTCCTTGATATGATTGCAGAAATGACAGAATTTCAAGGGCTTATGGTGGATCAAAAAGTCTAGAAGCTACTGGCTGATGCTAGTGGCTTTTTATTCGTGAACAGTGGCAATTAGTCATATTTTTACTGTAAACGATAGGACTATAGTCGATATAATAAATAGATAGAGAGAAAAGGGGACGGATGGTCATGGCGAATTTTCGAATAGGTGGTTTAGCATCTGGTTTAGATACAGAATCCTTAATTAATGATTTAATGAGAGTACAGAGAGTGCCGATTGATAAATTGTCACAAAAGAAACAAACGCTCGAATGGCAGCGCGATTCATATAGAGATATTAACTTAAAACTAGCATCATTCCGCGATATGACTTTAAATATGCGCTTGCAATCTTCATTTTTATCAAAAATTACGACTTCTTCTAATAGCAACAAAGTCACAGCAACGGCAGATTCGACAGCAGGGAACGGATCTTATACACTGTCTGCCGTGAGTAGATTGGCGACTTCTGCTACGAATGCGAGTGCGGGAAGAATAACTAGTACAGGTGAAAAACTAGATACAACGAAAAGTCTATATAGCCAAAAGGACATTTTTGAAAATAGTTCATTTGATTGGAAGAGTACCGAACAAAGTATAAACGAAGAAATCACAGTAAAGAAAGCAGGAACCGAATTTTCATTACAAAAGCTTGGTAAGCATAATATAGAACAAATGGATAGTGTTACAGTTGGTACAGACAACTACCAAGTGGTGACGAGCCTAGATGACTTAGATGCTAGTCAAAAGCAAGTGTTTGTAGATGAGAAAACAGGCAAAATGACTTTCAGCCAACAAATTCCCGCCGACAGTAAAATTGAAGTGGAATACAGTATGGTTCAAAAAGATACAATTTCTGTTGGCTCTGCAACAAAAGAAGTGCAACTTTCACAAATAGGGATCACAGAATTTGAGGATAGCATTACTTTTACATGGGACAAAAAAGATGCAGCTGGTAACATCATTAAAGACACGAATGGTGACCCAATAAAAGAAACGAAAACATTTACTGCTGGTACGGATATGAATAATCTAGCAGAAGATCAATTTTATTTAGATAAAGAAACAGGCAAAATCACTTTCGGCTCTGACCTACAAGCAGGTGCAAAAGCGGAAGTGAGTTATGACCACCAATACTTTGAATTCAGTATGTCTACATACAATGAAACAGGTGAAGTGAGCCAAACATTTACTTTCGATGCCCGTGATTCTTTAACGACAGTGATCGATAAAGTGAATAAATCGTCCTTAGGTGTCAATATGTTTTATGACCAACATTCTGATAAAGTAACGATTGCCCGAACGTCAACAGGTGATTTTAATCAAAGTGGCGATGGGAAAGAGATTTCTTTTAATGGTAGTCCGTTTTTAAATAATGTTCTAAAACTTGATAGCAATAATGAAAAAGGTGGAGAAAATGCGAAGTTTACTTTAAATGGTTTAGAAACGGAGAGAACCTCTAATACGTTTACAGTAAACGGTGTTTCTTTTACTTTGAAGGATACATTTGATGCTGTTAATGGCGATTCGCCTGTTACAATCTCAATCAATAACGACACCGATCAAGCCGTAGAAAAAATCAAAGAATTCGTAGAAAAATACAATGAATTAATAGATAATATACAAGGACAGTTATCTGAAGAAAAATATCGTGATTATGCACCGTTAACAAGTGAGCAACGTGAGGCGATGTCTGAGAAGGATATTGAGCTTTGGGAAGAAAAAGCGAAAAGCGGTTTACTTCGTTCAGATCAACAATTAAGTAGTTTACTAAGTAATATGCGGATGAACTTTTATACACCGCTAGAAGGTGCTACGAGTGAATATAACCAGCTGTCAGCTATTGGTATTACCACAACGAAAAATTATTTAGAAGGTGGTAAGCTTGAAATCAATGAAGATAAGCTGAAGGAAGCATTGGAAAATGATGCAGAAGGTGTATTTAATTTGTTTGCAGCAGATGGGGATACACTTGGTGAACAAGGGATTTCTAGACGATTGCGAGATACCGTTACACAATCAATCGATGCGCTTACCTTAAAAGCGGGTAATGGCATGAAGACAAATAGTCAATTTACTATTGGAAAAAATTTAGATGATATCAATAATCGTATAACTGAACTAGAATCGAAATTAGCAGATAAAGAGCAAAGGTATTGGTCACAATTTGCAGCGATGGAGACCCAAATGCAAAAAATGAATGAGCAAATGAATTATATGCTCACACAATTCGGTTATAGCTCGCAATAAGGAGTGAAAAGATGACAACCAACCCGTACCAAAAATATCAACAAACTTCTATTAATACAGCCACACCGGCAGAACTAACGATGATGCTTTACAACGGTTGTTTGAAGTTTATTAGCATTGCCAAGCAAGCAATGGAGCAAGGTGAAGTTGCAAAGCGCAATGAAAATATGCAGAAGGCGCAAAACATCATACAAGAATTTATGGTGACACTCAATCAAGAGGTTGAAATATCTAGTGATCTGCTACGAATCTATGATTATGTGTTGAGAACCTTAGTTGAAGCCAATACACGCAATGATCTAACAGCCTTAAAAGAAGCGGAATCAATGATTATGGATCTTCGTAATACATGGAAAGAAATGATGTTAGCGCAGAAAAAACCCCAAATGGTTAGCAGTGAACAATCATGACAGCGACAACTGATTTGATCGTTTGTACGCGTGAGTTATTGCTTCATTTAAACCAAGGCTTACCTGAACATGAACGAGAAGCTTACATAAAGAAGACGGATGATTTGCTTGATCAACGATTTATTTTAATGAGACAAGTTGATTTTCAGTCAACAGAAGCTCAGAAGATGAAAGACGTGCTATTGAAGCAGGATCGCGCCATTAAACAATTATTAGATCAGCACCAGCAAATCATTAAGGATGATATCAAAAGATTGAAGGTGCAGAAAGTAAAGAGTAAGCAATATGCGAATCCGTATGAAGCTGTTGGGATGAGCGACGGTGTTTTTTATGATAAACGAAATTAGGTGATGAAGTTGAAGGAGGAGCAGTATATTCTCCTAAGAGAGTATTGTTCTGTGTTAAATACACTAGAAGAAAGCTTTACCTATATTGTAGATAGCTTCACAGATTTAGATAAAGACGATGGTGATGCGCTTCTTTTTGAGGTTATTGATTCTTTTCCACAAATCAAAGCAGTGAACGAGCAATTACTGCATTTGTTTAAGGAAAACAGTGAAATGGTTCATATTATGCATGTGTTTGAAAAGGTGCAGGAACAAGCTGATCGACTGGAGCAAACCATCGGTAACGCGCCAGAAAAACAAGAAATATTACGTGAGCAATTTTTCCCTTTGTTTGCAGCTTGGCACCGAATGATAGACTATGAATTGCAACCTTATTTATTTTCTTAATTACGTTAAAAAGGTTTTAGCAGGACTTTTTACGGGTAACATAGAAATATAGAGTATAGTCTTATTTAAAGACTAGCTGATAAGGATTAGCTGAAGAAGGACAGGCTAAATCATCCTTATGACTCTTATAAAGAGAAGGAGGAGTTCACTTATGAATTTTAACATTCGGGGTGAAAACATTGAGGTAACTCCAGCAATCAGAGACTACGTCGAGAAGAAAATTATGAAGTTGGAAAGATATTTTACTGAAACTCCTAATGTAAATGTAAACGTAAACCTGAAAACCAATAATGATAAAACGTCAAAAGTTGAAGTAACGATTCCGATGACGAATCTTGTACTTCGAGCAGAAGAGGCTCATGCTGATATGTATGCAGCCATCGACTTAATCAACGACAAGTTGGAGAGACAGATTCGTAAACATAAAACGAAAGTCAATCGAAAATTCCGCGAAAAAGGCGGCATTAACGAATTATTCGCTACTTTTGAGGAGCCTGAAGAACACCCAGAAGAAGACAATGACTTAGAGGTCGTTCGCCAAAAGCACTTTGACCTTAAGCCAATGGACAGTGAAGAGGCCATTTTACAAATGAACATGCTCGGCCATAGCTTCTTCGTCTTCACCAACGCAGCCACAAGCTTAACAAACGTTGTATACAAACGAAAAGATGGGCGCTACGGACTCATCGAAGCGCAATAATATAAAAGGAAGCAGGTAGGTGCTATGGCGCTGCCTGCTTTTTTCATGTGCGAAAGAAGTTTATACCACAGAAGATAAATACTAGCAGAACATTAATATGTCTTCCCTTCGTAAGTCATGCAAGTATTCATATAGCTCCCATTATTAAGATACGTTCTCTAATTTGAGCTCGCCATTCTTTTAGTAGTTCTTTTGTTTGTTCGTATTCCTTTGCTTCAATGGATAGGTAAAGTGCTTCATTATAATGAGCACCAGAAAAAATCCGTTTTTCTGGGTAAAGCAAGTAACTGGCCATAGAACCAATGATGATTTTGTCCATATGCTGATCCATAATTTGAAGCATGATTTGGTTTTGTCCAGCAGCTATGATTTGTCTTATGAATTGTAATGAGTGAGTCGCATAAGAGAAATAACGATCGTTCTCTTTATCTAGTAGTTGTTGCTCTAAATGTTCATTTAAAAGTGATAAATTAAATGAATAAAGCGGATTTGTTTCTACCTTTTCAAGCGCATACATTTGATGGGTGAAAATGACTTCGAACATATCTAGTATCTCTTTAGATGATACTTCCTTCACCATCACACCTCTATTTTTTAAGGAGATCACTAACCCTTCTAGTTCAAGTTTAGCAATCGCATTAGAGATGGGTGTTCGACTCATAGCTAATTCCTCTGATAATTTATATATGGATAGTAGGCTTCCCGGTAGGTATTCGCAAGTAAGAATTTTCGTTCGAATGGTGTGATAAGCGGTATCTATTAAAGATTTTGTCATTGTCCTAATTCCTCTCTGTCTAAATCCATTAATTGAACATCCTATGATTATACAATTATAGCGATGATTTCCTAATAATACATCATGTAACCTTTGAATTTACACTAAATTTAAAAAATTCACCAAACTCATAAAATGATTCATGTTAGATTAACATCTTATTAACATGCTAGTTGTATACTTCAGTTGTATTTAAATAAAGGAGGACAACTGGATGCATGTTATAGATCAAAAAAAGCTTGGGACGCAACATTATTTTAAAGAAGATTTTTCTAAGAATGGTAAGAGACCTTGGTTTGGAGACATGTCCACTCACCTTGAAAATGATTTTTCGTTTGCAGTTGTTGGTGATCGCTGTGGGATTACAACACCAGGCATTTTTGAGAAAGGTTTGCAGGTGGTAAAAGGCCTTAATCCTGATTTTGTCCTTTCAGTAGGTGATTTCATTGAAGGTTATTGGGATCAAGAGGAAGCGGCCCATGGAGAGTGGGACTATATTGATCAGTTAATTAAAGAGGTAGACATCCCATTTTATTTAACAGTTGGTAACCATGACTATGGAAATGACACTATGGTTAAAGTTTGGCGTGAGCGAAAAGGTTTTGAGTATTACGCTTTTCGATTAAATGATTATTTATTTTTAGTGCTGAATACAGAGGAAAATCCTTTAGGTATGCCTGAATCTTTTGTAAAGAGTTTTAGGGATATTACCAATCAAGTAGTTGAAAATCCAGCAAAAGCTAGAGGGTACATTGAAGAATTCTTCGGACAAATGACTGAAGGGGCTTCGGAGGAAGATATTGAGAAGGGTAACTTACCTCATATTTCAGATGAGCAATTACAGTTTTTTGCTGAAGTGTTACATGAAAATAATGATGTGAAACATACTTTTGTATTTATGCATAAGCCAGCTTGGAAAACGAAGGATCCTAAGTTCAGCCAATTTGAGAATATGCTTGAATCAAGAATGTATACGATGTTTGCAGGACACCTTCATCAATTGGAAGTAACGAAAAAAAATAACAGAAATTATATTCAAATGGGTCGTACGGGTGCATGTTGGCACGGTGATAGTGTTGGATCGATCGATCATATTCTTTTTGTAACAGTAAAAAATGGCGAAGTTGGTTTTCAAGTTATCGAACTAGATGGTGTCAGTGATTTGGAAAAGTATGAGGTGAATCAATGACAACAACTGGACTTTATTCACAAACTGTTCCCCTAAAAGGGGCTCTGAATTTTCGTGATATGGGAGGGCTCGTTACCGTAGATGGTCGAAAAGTACGAAGCGGCATCATATATAGAGCGGGAGATTTAAGTGGATTAACGACAGATGATATTGCTCAACTGTCTAAACAAAAGATTAAATATATATTTGACTATCGTAGAGAAGATGAAGCAAATGAAAAACCTGATCCGGAAATTGGTAGTGCCAAGCTTTTACGAGTACCGGTAATCGCTGAGGATAATATCGCCGAGCAAGTATCGAAAGTAAAGAAAAAAGAAGATGTATTCAAACACTATACTAAAGAAACATTTTTAACACTCTATTCTACTTTTCCGGTTCGAAATGCTTCTTACCAAGCTTTGATGAATTTATTAAAAGAACCAGAGAAAAACTTGCCGCTAATCCATCATTGTGCTGGAGGAAGGGATCGAACAGGTATAGGCGCTATGATTATTTTACTTACACTCGGTGTGCCATTTTCAACTGTGATGGAAGATTACCTTTATTCTAATGTTGCTTTAGCCACCTTTCATGAGCAAATGTTTCTGCAGGCAGAAGCAGCACTTGTGGAAGAGGAGTTCTTGCAATTAAAAGCAGCCTTTTTATTGCAAGAAGAATATTTACTTGCAACTAAATCTGCTATAGAAGAAATATACGGCGATTTTGACACTTATTTGTACCTAGAGTTTGGAATAACAAATGAAATAAGGAAAAAAATAAAAGATTTCTGCTTGCAAGAGTAATTTTCTAAAGGGGGAAATGAACATGGATAAATTAAGGTTTGCTCATTTATCAGATACACATATTCTAAGAGAATATAAAGGCAGTTTAATTGAAACATTAACAGGTGTTGACAATAACCCAACTGAAACGTTGAAAGGAATACTACAAGCAATCACACAAGATGAAAAAGCGCCAGATTTCATTTTAATTAGTGGGGACCTTGTTCACGAAGGGACAGTTGAAGATTATGCTTTCTTAGCTAAATTACTAGAAGATCATATCATAGATATTCCTTATTATTTAGCTTTAGGGAATCATGATGTGACAGAAGCTTACTGGGAAGGTATAGGCAACGTAAAAGGAGAGAAGCGGGACTTATTTTACGAAGCAATTATTCAAGGCTATCGCCTAATCGTACTAGATTCTAGCTATGATCATAGTGGAAAAGGTGTAGTGAGTGAGGAACAACTACAATGGTTAAAGGAGACATTAGCTCAGCCTGCCCCTAATGGTTCGATTGTTGTTGTCCATCATCCATTGGAAGCTGGACATGTGGTCGATGGCCATAGCTTATCGAATTCAGCAGAGGTATTGGCTATTATAAAAAATACCGATGTCAAACTAGTTCTTAGTGGTCATACTCATCAGAATAAAGTAACTACCTATGAAAATATTCTATTATCTACTGCGGGAGGAACTTCTTTTAGTATGGAAATTGGTCAAGAATTAGCTTCGTTTAATAATCGTACGGGCTATAGCATATGTACATTAGGCGAAAATGGTGCAAGTGTAGAACATGTTAGGTACCCAGATAAGTTTGATACATTTTTATCAGTAGAATTGAAGCAGATGCTTCAGCATTCTTAAGTGAAGGGGGAGAGGTAAATGGTTAAATTAAAAAGTAAGAGGCTCTTTATTATGCTCACTCTATTGTTAGGTATCGCTTCAGTGTTAAGTGCTTGTAGCTCTTCTGACGCTTCAACCGTCTCACAGGAAATGGGAGAATTAGACCCAGAGAACCCTACAAAGATAACTTTTTATTCTTATAGTTTAGCTGCTCCAACAATGAAAGAGGGGATGGAACATCTAATTAATGAGTTCAATGACACAATTGGAAAAGAAAAGGGTGTCATTGTTGAAGGGGTTGCTGATGCCTCTTATCAACAGTTTAAGGCAGATATTGCGGCTGGAAAAGCGGTTGATATTGTTCAACATACTTTTTCAACATTAGATAATTCAAGAGAAACTCTCGGATTCCAAGCTTATGAAGATGTGTTTCCAGCAGAAGAATTAAACAATCATTTCAATGGCATTTCAGATAATGCATTGAGTTTAGGGAAAATTGATGGAAAGACATATGGGTTGGCATTTACATTTAGCACACCGATTGTTTTTATGAATGGAAAATTATTCGAAGAAGCAGGCTTAGATCCAACAAAGCCACCACAAACGTGGGATGAGATTAAGGAATATTCACTTAAAATAAATGAAGCGACAGGCAAAGATGGCTTTGCGTTAGCACCGGATAATGGTTGGACAACTGAAGGTGTGATATTAAGTAATGGAGGCAAAGTACTTTCTGATGATCGTAAGGAAGCGCAATTCGCAAATCAAGAAAGTATTGAAGCGATTGAAATGTGGAAGGATCTCTATCAAAACGGTGCCCATGCAGTTGGGAGTGATACGGAGTTACCCGAGCAATTTATGGCTGGTAATCTAGGAATGTACATTACTTCTACTGCATTGCATAGCGGATTTAAAAATGCTTCCGAAGCAGGTGGCTGGGAACTTTACGGCGCTGGTTTACCATCATTCGGAAACAATCCGTCTGTACCAGTGAACTCTGGAAGTGTTTTAGCTGTTAGACCAGATAATGATGTGAAAAAGGCAGCGGTGTGGGAGTTTATTAAATATGTTACTGGTAATGAAGGCTATACAATCATAACTTCTGAGGTAGGCTATTTACCGCTCAGAACAGAGTTAGCTGATGATCCCAATTATTTAAAAGGATTTATTGACGAAAATCCATTATATAAAATCAACTTGGAGCAATTGAAAAACATCCAACCAGCAGTAATTTGGCCAGCGGAATATGCAACTGAAATGTCCAATATATTTAGAGATGCGATTGTTCAATCGGTTTCAACGGATGCAGATGTAGAAAAAACTTTAAAAGCAGCAGAAGAAGAAATTAACCAATTAATACAATAGGTGTTCATGAGAGAAGGGAATCTTATGAGTGAGGTAAAAAGCATAATCGTATCAGAGCAAGGAAAAAAAGTGAACGGGCAGAAAAACAGACGTGTTGCTCGTTCACTTATAAAATGGAAACCTTATTTATTTTTACTACCTGCAATTCTTTTATTAGGGGTTTGGATGTATAAACCGTTACTATCTACTTTTGTTTTAGCCTTTCAAAAGTGGAGTATGGTCCCAGGCACAGAACCTATTGCAGTAGGGTTAGATAATTTTATTCGCTTGTTCCAAACTAAGGACTTCGTTCAATCTATCGAAAATACAGTTTTTTATACAGTGGGTATACTACCTTTCTCTATCATCATTCCAATGCTTTTAGCTGTAGCAACAAATGGGTTAAATGGCAGAGTGAAAAATGTGTATCGGGCAATGTTTTTCATCCCAATGATATTGGCACCAGTAACTGTAGGGGCAATCTGGAGATGGCTCTTTCATCCTGCCAATGGATTAGTCAATATTACATTACAAAAACTTGGAATCACCGATGCAAACATCTCTTTCTTTACTGATCCAGTCTATGCGAAATGGCTCATTCTTTTGATGACAGGATGGGGCTTGATTGGATTTAGTACGATTATTTTCTCTGCAGCATTGACCAATATTAACAGAGATTATTTCGAAGCAGCAGCTTTAGATGGTGCGACGAAATGGAAGCAATTAATGACGATCACTATTCCTTTATTGTCACCAACAATATTGTTTATGCTCACAATGAGTATTCTATTTTCTAGTCAATTTACCTTCGCTTATATTGATATTTTAACAGCAGGCGGTCCGTTCGGTACGTCAACGAATATTTATTATGAGATGTATAAATATGGATTCAGTAACTTAAATGCAGGATTAAGTTCAGCAGCCGCGACGTTATTTTTTATTGTATTTGCGATCATTGCTATCGGTTTAAATGTGTTAACGAAAAAATTTGCATTCTATGATAATTAAGGGAGTAAAAGTGATGAAACGGATAAAATCAGTAACGGTACTTCAGCATTTTCTATTAATAATGATGAGTATCATCGCTATTTTCCCACTATATTGGATGATTATCTCTTCATTTAAAAATGAATCTGAAATTTTCACAAGTTCTTTTATACCACAGGCACCAACATGGCAAAATTATCTATATGCATTCGCAGAAATGCCTATCATACAAATGTTATTTAACTCATTTGTAGTTGCTACTTTAATGACGATTTTGCAGTTGTCAACCAGTTTATTAGCGGGGTATGCATTAGTCCGATGGAGTTTTAAAGGGAAACTTTTAATTTTTACATTACTTAGCTTAACTTGGCTGATTCCTTTTCAAGCGGTAATGATTCCAAACTATGTGTTGATTAATCAAATAGGCTTAAATGAAAATCCATTAGGTATTGTCTTACCATTCGCTGCATCAACCTTTGCTATTTTATCAATCTATCAAAGTTTTAAGTCATTTCCTACAGCACTAATTGATGCGGCAAGGTTAGATGGAGAGTCTGACCTCGGTATTTTATTAAGAATTATCCTTCCAAATATTCGTTCGACCGTCATTTCATTGGGCATTATTCTTTTTATTAATGCTTGGAATGAGTATTTATGGCCAATGTTAGTGACGAAAGAAATGGAGAATGCACCCATTCAAATTGGATTGAAGTCTTTTGTCAATTCGGATGTGAATATGTGGGGATCACTGATGGCAGCTACAACTATCTCATGTATACCGATATTACTTATCTACTTATTTTTACAAAAACATATCGTTGACTCTTTTGTTCGATTTGGCATCAAATAAATAAGCTGGAGGCGTAAATTATGGGGAGTATTAAAGTTGAACAAATGAAGAAATCTTTCGGTCAAAAAGAAATACTAAAAGGAATCGATGTTGATATACCAGATGGATCCTTTGCCATTTTACTAGGTCCTTCAGGATGCGGTAAGTCAACGCTATTGCGTATGATTGCTGGTTTAGAAGAACCGACAAGTGGGTCTATTTTTATTAATGACCAAGATATTACCTATAGCGAGCCTAAAGACCGTGATATCGGCATGGTTTTTCAAAATTATGCATTGTATCCGCATATGACAGTATTTAAGAACATTGAATACGGATTAAAAATAAAAAAAATAGAGAAAAACAAACGTCTGATCATGGTAAATAAAGTGATTGAGATGGTGGAGTTAACAGAACACGCTAATAAGCGTCCAGGTGAGTTATCAGGGGGGCAAAGGCAAAGGGTGGCGTTAGCGAGGGCTATTGTTAAAAGGCCGCACGCGTTTCTAATGGACGAGCCTTTGTCCAACTTGGATGCAAAACTGAGGAATCAAATGAGACAAGAACTTATTGAATTACAAAAAGAATTACAAACTACCTTTCTTTATGTCACACATGACCAAATTGAAGCGATGTCAATGGGGTCATATATCATTATTATGAACAATGGTCATATCATGCAAAAAGGGACACCGAAGGAGATCTATACAAATCCAGCCAATCTATTCGTAGCACAATTTATCGGCTCACCCCCCACAAATATATTGTCTTATGGTGATTATTCCATCGGTATCCGACCAGAAAATATGAGTATGAAGGAAGATGACCTTAATGTGAATGCTGATTATGTATTAACAGGTGCCGTTGTTTCTACTGAACATTTAGGTGGAGAATCTATCTATTGTCTTACAACGGATTGGGGGAAAGTTTTTGTAAAAGGTGAGTCCACTTGGCAAACACCTACTAAAGAATCCCTAATCGCATTTTCAAAAGAAGATGTCTTGGTATTTGATAAGAGTGGGGAAAGAGTGAGAGATGTTAATTTGGTAGAAAATCTTTTAGCAGATATGAAGGTAAGTAATAATAGAAGAGAACCAGTAGTTTTATAACAGGTATGCGCAATTCCAGGTAGGAGATTGCGCTTTTTTAAGTTTTGTAGGGGCCACCGGGAATTATTCATTTGCCGAATCGAATTTTTTCTGGTGCTTCTTTTATTTGTGCCCCCACAGTAAAATTTCGACGTTTGTTGTATCGCTCACAACCTTTGCTAAATATCGCTTATTTTAGGATACATGATCAAAAAGCTGAATAAACAAAAGCCCCTTCTAAAGTAGAAGAAAGGGCTGATTTACATTAGTCTTGCGGAAGAGCTGAAACTTGCCACTCTACTCCATATTTATCAGTTACTTGTCCATATGATGGGCTCCAAAACGTTTCTTGTAGAGGCATTGTAACTTTCCCCTCTTTAGACAATTTCTCAAATATTTGTTTTGATGAATCCACTGAATCGATTTGAATGGCAATGGTTACTTGATTTCCAATCGTATAAGGAGTTCCAGGAAAATTATCGGAAAGCATCATAGTGGTATTGCCTACTTTAAATTGAGCATTCAATACACGGTCCTGTGCTTCACTTGGAAGTGGGTGATCCGGATCCTCTGGCATCTCTCCAAATGTTTGCAACGAAATAAGCTCTGCGTTAAAGACATCAACATAAAATTGCACTGCTTCTTTTCCATTTCCGTTTGTTACTACATAAGGGTTTACTGCTACAATCATTTTTAGCACCTCATCGTCTCATTTTTTTACTACAGAATATTTATTTGTATACCTTGTATCAAACTTTATTTCTATATTTCTACTAAAACAGATTTACACCTTCTATTTCGTAAAAAAAAGAGAAGCATTTAAGCTCTCTCTTAACTTCATACTTTAGATAATCCGAAAATAGTGTTAATAAGTACCCTCTACCATAGCCTTTATCTGCCTGGGAAAATCAACAGGCATAAGTTTCTTTAGATTCCCCTTCATAGGAGATTACGAAAGGAATATTCTTTCAAAAGTCACTTCGACTTCACTTCTTACCGACAGCCTTGAGTAAACAAGATTTTTGCTTCAATAGCTTACATTGATTCATTGTCTTAATTAAACGCAAAAAAAGCCCTCAACAAGAACAGAGGGCAATCCACATATAAGCATTTATTTCTTCACGGGTTTCTGGTTGTCATCCAAGAGCTTCGAGTACTTCAGTTTCAACCGGTCCGGTGCATATTTAACCATGCTTTGGAGGATAAAGGTTGTGAAGAGTACATCATCTGTGATACCGATGATATAAAGAAAGTCTGGAATGAGATCTATTGGAATGAGAATATAGGCAATCGATACGCCTACAGGAAGTAGTTTCTTCCATAAAGGAATATCTTTAGCTGCTAAGTATTCAAAGAAAAAAGGAATGAATCTCCAGAAGGTTAGGACAAACCCAACACGTTTAAAGAATTTCTTCATCTTCCTCTTCCTTTCCGATTGTTGTCTGTTATTTCCCTCATCATACCTGTTGAGACGATTATTGACAATCTAAATGCTGTTTATGTTCATTACCCCTACTCTTTAGAAGATATCCTTTACTCTATCAGTTGAATTATACTGAATCATTCCATCTTTTATAATTTTCTATTAAATGACCTTAGCCCTAGATTAATGTTAGTATAGAATAGCGATAATTTTGTAGGTTAGCCGGGGGCACTTATTGTGAGTCGGCTTTTAGTTGAGTTGGTATATCCGCGATCAACGAAAGTAGATAACTAATCATATATAATAGAACAAGCTGTTCCTAGGTGATGAGAGGAGAATGAAATATGCAAACAGCTGTGAAAATTAATCGAAATGACCCTTGTCCTTGTGGCAGTGGAAAAAAATACAAAAAATGCTGTGCGAAAAAGGAAACAATTACTATTACAGAACTCATTGATAATGAAGTGAGCGAGTTACAAAAAGAATTACGTATTTTTGCGTATCAAAGATATGGTAACGCCATTAGAAGTGAGTATCAACAACTAATGGAAAAACTGGAAGATACCGATAAAGATGACGCGGAATTTTTCGAATTTATGATGCCTTTCTGGTATATTCCATTTAAAACGGTTGAAGACGGTGAAACGATTCTTCATAAGTTTATTGAACATAAAGAATCAGCTGTCTTAAGACCAAGATTACAAGAAATTCTACAATCTTGGAAAGTGGCGATCCCGGTAGCTGGGAAAGTGATTGGACTTGATGATAGAGACCTACATTTTGTTGATACACTGACAAATGAATCGTATACAGTCGTATTAGATGAAGCAATGAATGATTTTTCTGAAGGTTGGTTTGCTTTCGGTGTATTATTCCCATATGAGGACAAATATACCGCTTTCCCTTGCTTATTCGAAGTATCAGAAGGAAAAGCAGCAGATTATGAAGGTTATCTAAAAGATGATTTTGCAGCAATCGGAAATAATCATGCTATCCAATATCTCGAAGATCATTTCTTGGAGCTCATGCATCGCCTTCCAGAGGCAGCAGCAAGTGTAGATATGGATGCTTATGAATGGCCAACCGAAGGGGCTAAACAAGTGGCAGAGCAATTTGAAAAAGATATGACTGCAGCGGGAGAACCGCAATGGGTCATTAATTTCGGTGTAGGTGTGTGGGTAGAATACATTAAACAAACGAATAAACGTATTCAAAAAGCAGAAAATTATATTGCTGCCCTACGTTATTTTGTTTATGAACAGTCAGGTGTCGAATCAAGTATGACACAAAAAGAGCTTGGGGAAAAATACGGGCTAACAGCTGGCCGCGTATCCACTTACTATAGGGATATTCAGAGCCAAGTAGCTGCATTTATTGACGATATTTTTAATAAAACAAAGCAAGATATTTAAATGGGAGAGAAGCTAGTAATGAATCTAGCTTCTTTCTTTATTATTTCGCCGCCCTATATGACAAAAATTACACCCTCACACCTGACAAAAGTTGTCTCTACCCATGCGAAGTGGTATCATTAATACCATATATCATTGTTTCAGGATGACACATTAAATAGACATCTCCAATAGATAAAGGAGCGTTTGTATGCTTGGGATTTTAAATAAGGTTTTTGATGTGAATAAACGTGAATTAAAACGCCTAACGAAAACGGCGGAACAAATAGAAGCATTAGCTTCGAAGATGGAAGCGCTGAGTGATGAACACTTAAAAGCGAAAACGGGTGAGTTCAAAGAGCGTCATCAAAAAGGTGAATCGCTTGAGGATTTACTAGTAGAAGCATTTGCTGTGGTAAGAGAAGCGTCAAGACGTGTGTTTGGCTTATACCCGTATCCCGTACAGTTAATGGGTGGGGCAGCACTTCATGATGGCAACATATCTGAAATGAAAACCGGTGAAGGTAAAACTTTAACTTCGACGATGCCGGTTTATTTAAATGCGATTTCAGGAAAAGGTGTACATGTTGTAACAGTCAATGAATACTTAGTGACTCGTGATGCTACTGAAATGGGACAACTATATGATTTCCTTGGACTAACTGTTGGTTTGAACTTAAATGGTATGTCTAAAGAGGAAAAACAAGCAGCCTATGCAGCTGATATTACTTATAGTACAAACAATGAATTAGGTTTTGATTATTTACGAGACAATATGGTGCTTTATAAAGAGCAAAAAGTGCAACGGCCGTTAAATTTTGCAGTTATTGATGAGGTTGACTCGATTTTAATTGATGAAGCGCGTACACCATTAATTATTTCTGGATCCGCACAAAAATCAACGAAACTTTATTTACAAGCGAATGCCTTTGTTAGCCGCTTAAAGGTAGAGGAAGACTTCACTTACGATGAAAAAACAAAAGGTGTGCAATTAACGGAAGAAGGGATGACAAAGGCCGAGAAAGCTTTTGGCATTGAAAATTTGTTTGATGTTTCTCATGTTTCTTTGAATCACCATATTACGCAAGCGCTAAAGGCACACACAAGTATGCATAAAGATGTGGACTACGTTGTACAAGAAGGCGAAATTGTGATTGTCGACCAATTCACTGGCCGTCTCATGAAAGGTCGTCGTTATAGTGATGGTCTTCACCAATCAATTGAAGCGAAGGAAGGCTTAGAAATTCAGAATGAAAGTATGACCCTTGCTTCCATTACATTCCAGAACTACTTCCGTATGTATGAGAAATTATCAGGTATGACAGGTACAGCAAAAACAGAAGAAGAGGAATTCCGTAACATTTACAATATGAATGTCATTGCAATTCCGACAAACCGTCCTGTTGCACGTGATGATCGTTCTGATTTAATTTATGCAACGGTGGATGGAAAATATCGTGCTTTAGTGGAAGACATAGCAGAACGCCATAAAAATGGGCAACCAGTCCTTGTTGGTACAGTTGCCATTGAAACGTCTGAAATTATCTCAAAATACTTAACGAAAAAAGGGATTCCGCATAATGTCTTGAATGCGAAAAACCATGGTCGTGAAGCAGATATTATTTTAGATGCTGGTAAGTCTGGCGCCGTTACGATTGCTACAAATATGGCTGGTCGTGGTACTGATATCAAACTTGGTGAAGGTGTCAAAGAAGTTGGCGGCTTAGCTGTTATCGGTACAGAGCGACATGAAAGTCGTCGAATTGATAACCAGCTCCGTGGTCGTTCTGGTCGTCAAGGTGATCCTGGTGTCACCCAGTTCTATTTATCAATGGAAGATGAATTAATGCGTCGTTTTGGCTCGGATAATATGAAAAACATGATGTCGAAGCTCGGCATGGATGATTCGCAACCGATTCAAAGTAAAATGGTTTCACGTGCAGTTGAATCCGCCCAAAAACGTGTAGAAGGAAATAACTTCGACGCACGTAAACAATTGCTTTCATATGATGATGTTTTGCGTCAGCAACGTGAGATTATTTATACACAAAGAAATGAAGTGCTTGATTCAGAGAACTTAAGAGAAATTGTCGAGCGTATGGTTCATAGCGTCTTAACACGGAACGTCCACGCTTTTGCTTCACAAACAGAAGAAGATGGTGACGATGAATGGAACTATGAAGGATTAATTGATTACGTTAAAGGAAATCTTCTTCCAGAAGGAACGGTTACGGTGGAAGATATTCGCAGAAAAGAAGCGGATGAAGTAATCGATCATATTTGGGATAAAATCATTGCCTTCTATAATGAAAAAGAAGAAAAAATGCAAAGTGAACAAATGCGCGAATTCGAAAAAGTAATTATGCTTCGTGCTGTTGATACAAAATGGATTGATCATATTGATGCCATGGATCAACTTCGTCAAGGGATTCACCTGCGTGCGTATGGACAAATTGATCCACTGCGCGAATATCAAAAAGAAGGATTCCACATGTTTGAAATGATGATTGCTGCTATTGAAGAAGATGTAGCGAAATATGTGATGAAAGCAGAAATTCGTGACAATCTTCAACGTCAAGAAGTAGCAAAAGGCCAAGCTGTCAACCCGAAAGAAAGTGAAGACGGTAAACAGAAGAAGAAAAAGCCTGTTGTCAAACAAATGGATGTTGGTCGTAATGATCCATGTATTTGCGGCAGTGGAAAAAAATATAAAAACTGCTGTGGTGCAAAAGGTTAACAATATCTGAATAAGAGCCGGCAAAAACCTGTTTATAAGGGTCGCTGCCGGCTTTTTACACGAAGTGTTTCACTTTGCCGGGAGAAGTTATATAATATAAAGGTTAAAAATATGTGTAGAGGTGACCAAGATGGAATTAGCAGAGATTCGTCATGAGTTAGAGAAAACAGCTAAAATTTTAGCGGACTTTAGGGGGTCTCTTTGACTTAGAAAACAAAGAGGCACGTATTGCAGAACTTGATAACGAGATGCTTCATCCTAGTTTTTGGGATGATCAACAAGCCGCACAAGTAGTGATCAATGAGTCCAATGCATTAAAAGAACAAGTCAATGAGTTCAATGATTTAAATGAGACGTTCGAGAATCTCGAATTAACATATGAATTAGTAAAAGAAGAAGCAGATGCAGAGCTACAAGAAGAGCTTGAAACGGAGATCGTCGCTTTATCTAAGCGTTTAGCTGATTTTGAGCTGCAATTGCTTTTAAGTGAAGAATACGATAAAAATAACGCGATTTTAGAACTTCATCCAGGTGCTGGTGGTACAGAGTCTCAGGACTGGGGTTCGATGTTATTACGTATGTACACTCGTTGGGCAGAGAAAAAAGGATTTAAAGTAGAAACATTAGATTACCTGCCAGGTGACGAAGCGGGAATTAAGAGCGTAACATTGTCTATTAAAGGACATAATGCATACGGCTATTTAAAAGCGGAGAAAGGCGTTCATCGACTCGTACGTATTTCGCCATTTGATTCTTCTGGCCGTCGCCATACTTCCTTCGTATCTTGTGAAGTAATGCCAGAATTCAACGATGAAATTGAAATTGATATCCGGACAGAGGATTTGAAAATTGATACGTACCGTGCCAGTGGAGCAGGTGGACAGCATATCAATACAACGGATTCAGCGGTAAGGATTACGCACTTACCGACAAATGTCGTTGTTACATGCCAGTCAGAACGTTCCCAAATTAAAAACCGCGAACAAGCAATGAAAATGTTGAAAGCGAAACTTTACCAAAAGAAAATCGAAGAACAAGAGCAAGAATTACTAGAGATCCGTGGAGAACAAAAAGAAATTGGTTGGGGAAGCCAAATTCGTTCCTACGTCTTCCACCCATACTCTATGGTCAAAGACCACCGTACAAACACCGAATCAGGCAATGTACAAGGCGTCATGGACGGAGACCTAGACATCTTCATCAACGCTTACCTACGCTCTAAATTGAGCTTAGGTGAATAAGAAGGAAAGCAGCGTCCGCAATGGAGGACGTTGCTTTTCTTATATTGGTGATAGTTTTATGTTGGAAACGAGGTTTGGTAAGTGGGGCAGAAGTGAGGGGGGATGAACGCTATGTGAAGCGGGGTTTGTGAGTCACTTGGAAAGAAGAAGGGGAATGAGAATGAGAGCTTTGTAAAGTGGATTAGTGAGCCGCTCAGCAGGAAAATTGGGAAAGAGAGCTTCGCAAATTGGAATTGTGAGTCACTTAGCAGGAAAAATGGAAATGAGGGCTTCGCAAATTGGAACTGTGAGTCGCTCAGAAAGAAAACCGAAAATGAGAGCTTCACAACCTGAATTAGCAAGTCGCTCAGAAAGAGAACCGAATATGAGAGCTTCGCAAACTGGAACTGTGAGTCACTCAGAAAGAAAGCGGAAGCTGAGAGCTTCGCAAACAGGAATAGCAAGTCACTCAGAAAGAAAACCGAAGCTGAGAGCTTCACAAACTGGAATAGCAAGTCACTCAGCAGGAAAATTGGAAATGAGAGCTTCACAAACTGGAATTGTGAGTCACTCAGAAAGAAAACCGAAAATGAGAGGTTCGCAAACAGGAATAGTAAGTCACTCAGAAAGAAAACCGAAAATGAGAGCTTCACAACCTGGAACTGTGAGTCACTCAGAAATAAAACCGAAGCTGAGAGCTTCACAAACAGGAATAGCAAGTCACTCAGCAAGAGAACCGAAAATGAGAGCTTCACAAACTGGAATTGTTAGTCACTCAGAAAGAGAACCGAAAATGAGAGCTTCGCAAACAGGAATAGCAAGTCACTCAGAAAGAGAACTGAAAATGAGAGCTTCGCAAACTGGATTAGTAAGTCACTCAGCAGGAAAATTGGAAATGAGAGCTTCACAAACTGGATTAGTGAGTCACTCAGAAAGAGAACCGAAGCTGAGAGCTTCACAAACTGGATTAGTAAGTCACTCAGAAAGAGAACCGAAAATGAGAGCTTCACAAACAGAAATAGCAAGTCACTCAGAAAGAGAACCGAAGCTGAGAGCTTCACAAAACCGGAATAGCAAGTCACTCAGCAAGAGAACCGAAAATGAGAGGTTCGCAAACAGAAATAGCAAGTCACTCAGCAAGAGAACCGAAAATGAGAGGTTCGCAAACAGAAATAGCAAGTCACTCAGCAAGAGAACCGAAAATGAGAGCTTCGCAAACTGGAATTGTGAGTCACTCAGAAAGAGAACTGAAGCTGAGAGCTTCACAAACAGGAATAGTAAGTCACTCAGAAAGAGAACCGAAAATGAGAGCTTCGCAAACTGGATTAGTGAGTCACTCAGAAAGAAAACCGAAAATGAGAGCTTCGCAAACTGAAATAGCAAGTCACTCAGAAAGAAAACCGAAAAAGAGAGCTTCACAAACTGAAATAGCAAGTCACTCAGAAAGAAAACCGAAAATGAGAGCTTCACAACCTGGAACTGTGAGTCACTCAGAAATAAAACCGAAGCTGAGAGCTTCACAAACAGGAATAGCAAGTCACTCAGCAAGAGAACCGAAAATGAGAGCTTCACAAACTGGAATTGTGAGTCACTCAGAAAGAGAACCGAAAATGAGAGCTTCGCAAACAGGAATAGCAAGTCACTCAGAAAGAGAACCGAAAATGAGAGCTTCGCAAACAGGAATAGCAAGTCCCTCAGAAAGAGAACTGAAGCTGAGAGCTTCACAAACAGGAATAGCAAGTCCCTCAGAAAGAAAACCGAAGCTGAGAGCTTCACAAACTGAAATAGCAAGTCACTCAAAATGAAATCAGAAGCGGAAGCACAGCTACCGTATCCCTTGAAAGGTTTTCACATCTATGTTGAGGAAGAACAATTAGCGCATCCAGTCAAGAAGATTCCACAATGGAAAAAGGATTGAGTTTCTATACGAATTAGAATTATCCGGCTATTCATGGCTACATAAAACCAAAAAATACAACTAGCTGAGACCAAGCAGCTCCCTTTAAAGTAAGCCTCTCCTTACCCCCACCACATGTATCCCTAAAATAAATCTAAATAGAGAACGTATAGTCTTCCCGCATAATCCCATCCACCACAACTCATAATAAAATTTATATCTTTGTTTATTTACCCCTTTAACACAGTAGTTGAATGTCATTTACATAGGATAAAAGCCATGCTATACTCACTCTCTGAAAAGACAAAGGTGATGAAAAGATTGAATTGTGTGCATTTACTCGTAATTGAGACGATTTCTTATTGCCTCGTGTCCTTTAGCAAATGAACATCATATAAGACTTGGCACTAAGGAGGCATTTTACATAAATGAATACTCAAAAAGTAAATAAAAAGAAACGAAAGACAGGATCAGGGAACTCAAAGCTAGTTGAATACGTATTCGTATTGATTGGATCGGCACTTGTCGCTATCAGTTTTAACTTGTTTTTACTACCAAATGAAGTGGCCTCAGGGGGAGTAAGCGGGATTAGTACAATATTGAAGGCAATTACAGGATGGGAGCCAGCTTATGTGCAGTGGGCACTAAACATTCCCCTATTTATTGCTGGCGTCATATTATTAGGTGGATCATTCGGTATTAAAACATTAGTAGGAACCATATTCCTTCCTTTCGTCGTTTTCTTAACAAAAGACTTGGAGCCTTGGACTATGGATCCGCTACTTGCCTCTTTGTTCGGTTGTATTGGTGTCGGTTTGGGTCTAGGTATTACTTTCCGCGGGAAGGCATCTACAGGTGGGACTGACTTAGCAGCTCAGATTATTCATAAATATACGGGATTATCTCTCGGTGTATGTGTGGCACTTATTGATGGATTGATTGTGATAGCAGCTGCTGTAGTGTTTGATATTGAAAAAGGTTTATATGCATTAATTGGCCTATATGTAACGAGTAAAACCATTGATATAGTTCAGGTTGGCCTTGGTAGGAAAAAAATGGCACTTATTATTACTAACCGTCAAGATGAAGTTCGTGATGGAATTTTGAATAAAATTGATAGAGGTGTGACAAAACTATCAGCATACGGTGGATATACAGATCATGAACGTCCTGTTTTAATGTGTGTGGTTGATCAGACAGAGTTCACGAAATTGAAACAACTGGTTCAATCAATTGACCCATCTGCTTTTATCATTGTTAGCGATGCTTCAGAGGTACTTGGAGAGGGTTTTAAACGGGCGTAATATTGGTATAATTTCACTGTAATCTGTAAATTTTCCTATAAAGGGAGGTAAATGTAATGAAGAAAAAGCTTTTATCAATTCTTTTCGGCTCAGCTCTTGTTTTTTCACTCGCTGCATGTGGTGGCAATGATGAGGCAGGTGAAGACACTGCAACAGATGATAATACGAGTGGTGAAGAGTCAACAGCAGATGCGGGAGATGCACAAAAACTGTATGACAATAACTGTATGAGTTGTCATGGTGGCGATCTTTCAGGGGGCGCTGGACCTGCGCTAGATAAAATCGGTGCTAACTACTCTGCTGATGAAATTCACGATATTATTATCAACGGTAAAGGTGCAATGCCTGGCGGACTCTTGAATGAAGAAGAAGCAAATACAGTTGCTGAATGGCTTGCAGCTAAAAAGTAATAAAAGAGAAAAATCGCGCTCACTCACAGCGCGTTTTTTCTTTGGGAAAAATAAAGAAAAATCGACAAATGTTACATTACCTTAGGGTGAAAAACGTCACTAGCATATCCAGTCAACAATAGAGCTGCTTACATAATATTAAACGGAAAATTGCGACAAAAGAAAGGTCTAATTATCTAATATTGGAAAATAATTCTATTATAATTCCTCAAAAGTAGACATATTTACCTATAATATTACTGTGTTGAAAAGAAAATGTAATAATTTTATGCGTTATTTTGACAATATATGATGTTATAATGGGTGAAGTAAACGTAAGAAATGTTGTTTGATCCCTCGAGTCAATGGTTTTTAGAAGAAGATGTCAGTTTATGTCGATTAAATGCATCTTTATCATTCACACACCGCAATTGCCCCGCCTAAGGAAAAGAAACCCACTTTAACTGATGATTATTTTATAAAAAATAATTGGGTTAGGCTTGCGCAATTTTTACTAAAAATAAACTCCGGATATAAGGTGATCTACATGTTAGAAATGAAAAATGTATATAAAAAATATAAAAATGGTGTTACTGCAACAAATGGCATTGACGTGAAGATCGACCAAGGTGAGTTTGTCTATATCGTTGGTCCAAGTGGTGCAGGTAAATCTACATTTATAAAAATGATGTATCGAGAAGAAAAGCCAACAAGCGGTACAATCACTTTAAATGGAATAGATATGGGTTCATTAAAGAACAGTAAAGTTCCACTCATTAGGCGTAATATCGGAGTTGTCTTCCAGGACTTTAAGTTGCTACCGAAGTTGAATGTATATGAAAATGTAGCGTATACACTTGAAGTTATTGAAGAGAATCCGAAAAATATAAAGAAAAAAGTAATGGATACATTAGATTTAGTTGGTTTGAAGCATAAGGTGCGCATGTTTCCAGATGAGCTTTCAGGTGGAGAGCAACAGCGTGTTTCCATCGCACGATCGATTGTCAATCAGCCTAAGTTGGTTATTGCCGATGAACCAACAGGAAACTTAGACCCTGATACATCTTGGGAAATCATGAATATCTTTGAGGAAATCAACACGAGAGGTACAACGGTTATCATGGCTACCCACAACAAAACGATCGTTAATACGATTAAGCATCGTGTCATAGCGATTGAGAGTGGCAGAATTGTCCGTGATGAGCAAAGAGGTGATTACGGATATGAAATCTAATACTTTTTTAAGGCATATAAGAGAAAGTTTCAAAAGCTTAGGTCGTAACGGTTGGATGACATTTGCTTCTGCAAGTGCCGTCACGGTTACATTGATTCTTGTTGGTGTATTCTTTGCCATTATGATGAACCTTAACCATATGGCTAGCAGTATTGAAAGTGATGTTGAGATTCGAGTTTATATTGACCGAACCGCAACAGAAGAAGATGCCACAGCATTAGAAGAGAAGATAGCTACACTGCCGAAAGTTGATTCTGTGACATTCTCTGGGAAAGATGAAGAACTAGATAGTTTAATTAGTAGCTTAGGTGAAGAGGGAGAAGCGTTTAAGCTTTTCCAACAGGACAACCCATTAAATGATGTTTACGTTGTGCAAGCAAAAACACCAAGTGATACGATTCCATTAGCTGAGGAAATCGATGAAATGGAATTCACTGCTAACGTGAATTATGGGCAAGGAACGGTTGAGAATTTATTTTCTACCATTAACTTTGGCCGTAATATAGGTATTATTTTAATTGTTGGTTTATTATTTACCGCTATGTTCTTAATCTCAAACACGATTAAAATCACTATCGTTTCAAGGCGTCACGAAATTGAGATTATGAGATTAGTTGGGGCAACAAATTCCTTTATACGCTGGCCATTCTTTTTAGAAGGGTTATGGCTAGGGTTACTCGGATCGATTATTCCAGTCGCTGCTGTAGGTACAGCTTATTATTACTTTTATGATTACGTATCGCCAAAACTTCAAGGCCATTTTATTCAACTGTTAGAGGTAACGCCATTTGTTTACCAAGTAGGTGCGATTCTCATACTATTAGGCGCAATTATTGGCGTTTGGGGAAGTTTAATGTCTGTTCGTAAGTTTTTGAAAATATAAGGATGCTTGAGCTGGGTTGGCATGAGATGCTGACTTCAGCTCTTTATACATATTTGCCACGGGGAGAAACATACGAGAGGGGAAAATGAAATTGAAGAAAAAGATGGTAACATTATCTTTAGCCGCAATGATGAGTGTTGGAACGGTTACGGCAACATTGCCAACGAATGCTTTTGCCGATAAGCTTGGGGATTTAGAAAGTCAAAGTGAAGAACTTAAGAAAGAGCAATCTAATATTGATTCGCAGATTGATAAGTCTCAAAAAGAGATTGAAAGATTAGTAGGCGAACAAGAGGATGCTAAGACTGCTGTAGAAAGACTAACGAAAGAAATCTCAGATGCAGAAGCGCAAATAGATGAGAAAAACAAAGAAATTGAAGCAAAGAAAGCAGAAATTAAAAAGCTTGAACAAGAAATAGAAGATTTAAAAGAACGTATTAAACAAAGAAATGAACTTTTAAAAGACCGAGCACGTTCGATGCAAGAATCAGGTGGAACAGTTAATTACATAGACGTATTACTTGGCGCACAAAGTTTCAGTGATTTTATTGGACGAGTTGGTGCAGTAGCAACAATTGTTGAAGCTGACCAAGAGATTGTAAGACAGCAAGAAGAAGATAAGAAATCACTAGAACAAAAACAAGCAAAAGTAAAAGAAGATTTAGCTTCGCTTGAAGGTATGCGTAAAGAATTAGAAAAAATGAAAGCAAATCTTGATAACCAGAAAAAAGAGAAGGCTAATCTTATTACAATCTTAAAAGAAGAAGAGGACCATCATCACGCTGAAAAAATAAGTGGTGAAGAAGAAAAAGAATTATTAGCTGCACAAGAGAAAGCTGTTGCAAAAGCAATACAGGCAGAAAAAGATCGTCAAGCTGAAGCAGCACGAAAAGCTGAAGAAGCGAGACAAGCCGAACTCGCAAGACAGGCGGAAGCAAAAAAAGCAGCTGAAGCAGCCAAATCAGCAAAACAAAATGCAGGTACAACTAGCAGTTCCGGCAACAGTGGTTCCGATAGTTCTTCAGAATCTAGTGGTGGACAAGAACAAGTACAAACACCACCTCCGTCAAGTGGAGATTGGATTCGTCCTTCAGCAGGTGTATTAACTTCAGGTTTAGGACAAAGATGGGGCTCTTATCATGCTGGAATTGATTTAGCAGCTGCAGGAACAGTGCCTATTTATGCGGCAGCTGATGGTGTGGTCATTCAATCTTACCATTCATCTAGCTATGGTGAAGTCGTATTTATTGCACATTCTATTAATGGACAAACGTATACAACGGTTTATGCACATATGAGAAGTGGCTCAAGATCTGTAAGTAATGGCCAAACGGTTTCACAAGGTCAACAAATTGGTTTAATGGGTAACACAGGACAATCGACAGGACAACATTTACACTTTGAATTGCATAAAGGTGGTTGGAACCAATCGAAATCCAACGCAATTAACCCAGTTGGAATTGTACCATTGTAAGAGAGGAGCTTTTAAAGCTTCTCTTTTTTCTTTTACCCATCGTACGATATATAAAACAATTTTAGCATAAAAACGGCCCTTTTGATACCTCAACTGAGGTGAAAAAGAGTCATTTTTCACTTTTTTGGATATTAAAAGACTTGTGTTGCCTTTTTTAAGAACAGGTGGGATATAACAGAGCTCTCTTCGCTTACTTTGGGGTTAAACAATTTCTCAATCATAACTCGTCCTATTCATTCATATATTGATGAAAGAGCCACAGTTGCTTAAAGAAGGGACGGCGGTTAAGTGGGCAAAAAGAAAGTAGTCATATTAATGGTCATATCATTACTTGTGGGCGCGATAGGTTCCTATGCAGGCTTTCAATTAAAGTTAAATATATCGCAAACAAAACAGCTAGAAGAAATGGGAGGTAGTCAACAGCTTGCATCTGATTTGGAGAAAATGAACGCGGCTTATCAGCTCATTTACAAAAATTATGTTGAAGAAGTTGATGCACATAAGTTAACAGAAGGCGCGATTCAAGGAATGCTTACCACGTTAAATGATGATTATTCCGTTTATATGGATGAAAGTACAGCAAAACAATTTAGTGAAACACTCGATTCTTCATTTGAAGGAATTGGAGCCGAGGTTAGTTTAGTAGATGGTAAGATCATTATTGTATCTCCAGTAAAAAATTCACCAGCAGAGCAAGCTGGTTTGAAACCAAATGACCAAATCATCAAGATTGATGATGAGAGTGTTGAAGGCTTTAATTTATTGCAAGCGACCTTAAAGATAAAAGGAAAAAAAGGGACAAAAGTCAAATTGACCATTATGAGAGAAGGTTTGCAAAACCCGTTAGAAATAGAAATTGTTCGGGCAGAAATACCTCATATTACAGTCAATTCTGAAGTTATAATGCACGACAATGAAAAAGTTGGCTATGTTGAGATTACTTCTTTTGCAACAGATACAGCTAAGGAATTTAAGATTGCTCTCAAGGACCTAGAAGAACAGGGAATGGACAGTTTGTTAATTGATGTACGAAATAACCCTGGTGGACTATTAAAAGTAGTTGACGAAATATTGGAAGAGTTGGTTACGAAGGATAAACCATATGTGCAGATAGAACAAAGAAACGGTGAAAGAATGATGAATTTCTCTCCTTTAGAAGAGAAGAAATCGTACCCTATCGGCGTTCTTATTGATAAGGGTAGTGCATCTGCCTCAGAAATATTAGCAGCAGCCCTCAAGGAAGCAGGTGATTATCCGTTAATTGGTACACAAACATTTGGTAAAGGAACAGTTCAACAACCTGTTCCAATGGGGGATGGCAGTAATATTAAATTGACCTTATATAAATGGCTTACACCTGACGGAAATTGGATTCATAAAAAAGGTGTCGCACCTACTTATGAAGTAAAACAATCTGAACTGTATGAGACTCACCCGATCCAAGTGGAGAAAACGTTAAAAACGGACATGAATAATGATCAAGTGAAGAATGCGCAATTCATATTAAAAAGCTTAGGTTATGCACCTGGTCGAGAGGATGGCTATTATAGTGCTGCAACTGCAACAGCAGTTAGAGCGTTTCAACATGCGGCCGGACTAACAGCAAACGGACAAATTGATGAAAAAACAGCCGAATCTCTTGAGAAAGAAGTCATTAAGCAAAGAAATAACCAGGACAATGATATGCAATTACAAACAGGCTTGCGTATTATGGCAAACCAATAGTGTTTACTCTATATATCAAAGCCGGACAAACTCAATGTTTGTTCGGCTTTTTAATGTGAGGTTGATGAAAAGGCTCCGGAATAAATGGTAAAATAGGGGAAATGTAGCAAATATAGAAGTGCCTGTATATGGTGGATGAACGAAAGCGAAAATCATCGCTTTTTGGGAATTGCGAATTACTCAAATATAAAAAGGTAATAGCGTTAGCGTGTCTTCAAGTTAAAAAACAGAAACGAGAAACAGCTCGGAAACTGCGCGATAGAAGAAACCCTTCTCCCATACGAAAGTAAATTCTAGCGGAAAGAGATTTTCTCTCACTATTTGTCTATATTTTGAATATCGGACACCTATTCCTTGTCATCACTTCTATTATAAGAAAATGTATTTACAAGTAGGAAGAAGACAATGGGTTGGCTATGTTTTTAAAGGGATATTTGGTAGAATATAGTCAGATTAGTAGATTAGATTAATGGTAGAGGTTGGTGGGAAGCTTGGCTGAGGCTTGGGCAATAGAGTTATTCAAGGGGTTAGGAAGGTTATTTCTAAACCCGGTCTTTTATTTAGTATTTCTAGCAGCTGCTTATTACGGTATACAAAGAGTCAACAGGGAAAGACAGCATTTCTTAGTCCGTGCTGAAAATGCCTATTTTGAGCTGAAGCAATTATTGCCTTTAGGGTTCATTCTTGGTGTTTCTCTTTCCCTTATTACCGTACTAGCTGGTTTAACTGTTCCTATTGAGTTACTTGTTTTTGCAACTGTTGCAACAATTATCTTGATGCTGACTCCAAAAGCAAGATGGGCGACACCGGCTTATACGGTAAGTATTGGTTTTATTCTTACCTTCTTTGCATTAGAACAGAACTGGCCACTGCCTGCCTTCATCTCATCACAAGTGGAAGGCGTAGAGTACCTACTGCCAGCTGCCGCAATGATCATTGCCTTGCTTGTGATTGCTGAAGGAATAATGATCACCATCAATGGTCCAAAAGGGACGTCTCCAAGACTAATGAAGAGTCGCCGTGGTCAGGTTGTGGGTATGCATGAAGCAAAAAGAATGTGGCTTTTACCACTGTTTTTACTAATACCTGGTGACGCCATTAGTTTGGACTCAACATGGTGGCCATTATTTTCAATTGGAGATCAATCTTATGCTTTAGTAGCTGTTCCTTTCGCTATTGGTTTTCAACAACAAATCCAAAGCAAATTTCCAGCTGTAGCCGTCGCAGCTTATGGAAAAAAAGTAATCTTCTTTGGTGCATTGCTGCTCATTATTGCCAGTGGCGCATTTGTTTATCCAATTGTAAGCTTAGCGATACCAGTACTAGCAATAGTAGGGAGAGAGTGGTTAAATTATCGCCAACGATCTGTAGATGCAAAGGCGGCGTTTTACTTTGCTAAAAAGAATGATGGTTTAATGATTATTGGTGTTGTTCCTCATTCACCAGCAGACAAAATGGGATTAAAAGTAGGAGAAACTGTTCTTAAAGTGAATGGTTTGCAAGTGAATGACGAAAAGGGATTTTATCAAGCATTGCAAAAAAATGCAGCTCATTGCAAACTTGAAGTCATTGACACCAATAATGAAAATCGATTTGTGCAAAGGGCACTTTATAAAACAGATCATCATGAATTAGGTATTCTCTTTATTAAAGAGGAATTTAAGAAAAGTCACCAAGCAGTTTAATATTTTTACCGGTTGTCTCTATGGGGCAATCGGTTTTTTTATTCAATAGATTGTGAAAAGAACATGTCCTTAATTCATTCTATTTATATTCCTAATTTGAGGAAATTAATATAAAATATAACAAAATTCAGATAACTTGTGTTAAGTTAATCAAAAGGAGGTATTTCATTGACCCATTCGATTTTAATTAAAAATATGTCTTTTCAGTATCATTCAATGGATAAAAGGATTTTTAGTGATGTGAATGTAAGTATTGATGAGCACTGGAAGCTTGCGCTGCTAGGGCGTAATGGTCGCGGAAAAACGACATTTATGAACATTTTAACAAATAAACTTCAATATAGAGGGACGATTCAAACGCCACTGACATTTAAATATTTCCCTGCCTTTCCACTACAAGAGGAGAATTTAACAGTATTAGAGTTATTGCTTAAAGAAAACCCTAATGTTGACCGGTGGAGAATTGATTATGAATTATCACTCATCGGATTACCACCTCATATTAGTCAAAGAAAGTTCCATCAATTAAGTGGTGGGGAACAAGTGAGAGTGTTACTTGTAGAGCTATTCTTAAATGAGGATGCTTTTCCTTTAATTGATGAACCGACAAATAATCTTGATAAAGAGGGACGTAACATGATTGGGAATTATTTGAGAATGAAAGAAGGGTTTATTGTAATTAGTCATGATGAATCCTTTTTAAACCAATTCGTCGATTATGTGTTAGCAATTGAAAAGCAGTCGCTCACCTTAATTAAGGGAAATGTGGATGTGTGGCGAAGAGAGAAAGAGCATGCGGATCAGCTTGCTGAATCTAGAAATAGTAAGTTAAAGTCAGAAATCAAACGGTTAAATGAAGTATCTGGTAAGGTAAACCAATGGGGAATGAAGCGAGAAAACAGCACAAAGGATGCGTCGGAAAGACGTTTAGCCGCGAAACAAATGAAAGGGGCAAAGGCAATAAAAAAACGCACAGAAGCGATGGTTTCTGAAAAAGAAGGACTTATCGATAATCGGGAGAGGGTCTCACAATTGAAAATGCTTGTGAAACAACCTGAAAAGCAAGTTTTATACTTCCGTGATTTTTCGATATTAAGAGACGGAACCCCCTTATTCCAACCAATTTCCATCGATATGTATCCTAATGATCGCTTATTTATTGAAGGGAGTAATGGTGTCGGGAAGTCAACACTACTCCAATTTATATTAGGGGTAAAGTATTTAGAGACAGTAGGGGAGTATCGCATTCATTTACCGCGAAAGATATCCATTTTAAATCAAAAAAATGAGCAAGATGTAGATTATGCTTCTTATTTACAACAATTGACTATAAAAGAAGAAAAACAAGCTTTTTGGCATTTGCTGTATCAGTTAGGCATAGATAGACACAGTTTCACTGATACATCTAGTCAGCATTGGAGTGCTGGCGAGCAGAAGAAAGTATTTTTAGCTCATGCTTTATTAGGGGAAAATAATTTATTTATATGGGATGAAGTCACCAATTACTTAGACATATTTGTCATTCAGCAATTAGTTGAGACGATTAAGGTGTATCAGCCGACGATGATTGCAGTTGATCATAATGAATCTTACATAAATGCAATTGCAACAAAGACGATATCATTAATTCCCTACGAATAGAGGTTCTTGCATCATGTTATAGGGAATATATTATCAAGAGAAGAAGCGGATAGGAAAAAAACAATGCAGTTATTGCTATTTATCTATCGACAGCGAATCGTTTATATCGTATGTATTAATAGAAGTTAGCAATATTTTTTTTTCATTCAAACGGAATATGTTTGTTGTCTAGGCCAGTCGGGGTGAAGAAAAATGTCTCTGTTTTTACAAGGTAAAAACCGGATCTTAAAATGTAGAGAAAGTCATTTGAAAATGATGCACCAGCAATATGAGTAGGCGTCCTTTACCTATTGAAAACTTTGCTAGAAGATAAGGATGCTACCTATTCTAAAAGCAGTAAAACGACTTAGTTATTTAGTTTTTTCTACCTATATTAGAAGAGCAAGTGCCCCTAGAATGAACACTATGGTTAGAAATTTAAAAAAAGTTGAAAATGGGATTGACATTAGTTTGAATTCGAGATATTATTATCTCATATTCAAGATAATTAAATTAAAGATAAAAAGTGAGGCGATGAAAATGGTTCATAAGAAGACATTAGATTCATTCGCTTGCTTAATGCAAACCAACAGATACATGCAAGATCAGATGAAAGACTGGTTACACAAATATAAGCTCACCTTTACAGAGTATTCCGTACTCCAAGTGCTGCATCAAAAGGGGAGACAATCGGTCCAGCAAATTAGTAAAAGCGTTTGGTTAACGAGCGGCAGTATGACTTATGTGATTGACCGCTTGCAAGAAAAGGGCTATTTATCTAGAAGTGATTGCAAAGAGGATCGCCGGGTTGTTTTTGTAACTATAACAAATGCGGGGAAGGAATTAATGGATCTAATCAGTCCATACTTATTAGAACAGATTTCAACCTTATTTCAACAAACAACTGAAGAAGAACAACAATTATTAATTCATATTCTTCATAAAATAACACAAAATAAACTAACTCACACCTAATATCTCAATTTCGAGATACTTGAAGGTTAGGGACATGGAAGGATGTTCAAAATGGAAAAACAAACGATGGGAATTCATCACATTACAGCTATTGTCGGCCATCCACAGGAAAATGTTGATTTTTATGCTGGTATTTTAGGTTTACGTCTTGTTAAAAAAACAGTTAACTTTGATGACCCAGGAACGTATCATCTTTATTTCGGTGATGAGGGAGGTAAACCAGGTACAATTATTACTTTCTTCCCATGGGCAGATGCGTACCCTGGCATCATTGGTGATGGGCAAGTGGGAATTACTGCATATGCTGTTCCATCTGGCGCCCTACCATTTTGGGAGGAACGCTTAACGAGTAAAGGCATTTCTTTTGAAAAACAAGTACGTTTTGGCGAACAAGTACTAAGCTTCGATGATCCACATGGCTTACATTTAGAGCTTGTTGAAAGAGAAGCTGGGGACGAGAATACTTGGACATTTAATGGGATAACTCCGGATGTGGCGATTAAAGGTTTCGCCGGGGCTGTTCTTTATTCTAGCAATGGTGGAAAAACAGGTGAGCTAATTGAAACAATGGGTTTAACCAAAGTGGCTGAAGAAGGAGTATTCGTCAGATATCAATCAAAAAGCGACATAGGTAATATTGTCGATGTAAAGATAACAAGCTCTGGAAAAGGAAGAATGGGTGTAGGAACTGTCCACCACATTGCATGGCGCGCAGCAGATGATGCTGACCAATTAGATTGGAAGAAATATATTGAAAGCTTTGGTTATGGTGTCACACCCGTGCAAGACAGAAACTATTTTAATGCGATTTACTTCAGAGAATACGGCGACATTCTTTTTGAAATTGCTACTGATCCGCCAGGTTTTGCTCATGATGAAAGTCAGGAAACGATGGGAACAGAATTAATGCTTCCTGAGCAATATGAAAAATACCGTGGACAATTACAGAGAAGGTTAATTCCGATTGATGTGAGGGAAGTGTAATTGCAAAAGGAGGAGTTACGCAATGGTAAGTATTGATCCGAACGCGCAAACCGAGAGGGAGAATTACAAATTATTGATCGGAAGTATTATCCCGAGGCCGATTGCCTTCGTCACTTCACAATCAAACACTGGTGTGATGAATGGTGCACCATTTAGTTTCTTTAATATCGTGTCTTCTAATCCGCCAATGATTGCTGTTTCAGTAGCAAGAAGAGCGGGTGAGATGAAAGATACTGCTAAAAATGTGTGTGATACGAAGGAGTTTGTCGTTCATATTGTTGATGAGTCAAATGTTACGCAAATTAATGAAACAGCGGCTACTGTCTCACCAAATGTGGATGAATTAAAGCTCAGTGGATTAGAGACAATTTCAAGTACAGTTGTCAATGTACCAGGAATCGTGAAAGCGAAAGTGAGGATGGAATGTCAGCTTGCTCATCATATTGAACTTGAAGGGAATGCTGATCTTCTTATCGGTAAAGTTGTCTACTTCCATTTCGATAATGAAATTTATGAAGCGGGCAAAATCAACGCTGAGAATTTAGGGGCAATCAGTCGCTTGGCTGGAAATGATTATGCGAAAGTAGGAGAAGTATTTACAATGGTTCGACCGAAATAATGGAGGGGATTTACATGAAACATATTTTTGAAAAGGGTAGTGACACATCAAAACCAACCCTATTATTACTTCATGGTACAGGGGGAAATGAGCTAGACCTTCTACCGTTAGCTGGCAAAATAGATGAAAGTGCATCAGTCCTAAGCGTTCGAGGTAATGTGCTTGAAAATGGAATGCCGCGCTTTTTTAGAAGGTTAGCAGAAGGGGTCTTTGATGAGGAGGATTTAATCTTTCGTACGAAAGAGCTTTATCAATTTTTAGATGAAGCAGCTGACAAATATGGTTTTGACCGCCATAATATCGTCGCTTTAGGATATTCAAATGGTGCTAATATTGCGGCCAGTATGATGTTCCATTATAAAGATGCTGTGAAAGCAGCAATCTTACACCATCCAATGGTACCAAGAAGAGGTATAGAATTGCCTGATTTAACAGGACAAAAGGTGTTCATTGGAGCAGGGACAAATGATCCGATTTGTTCACCCGAAGAATCTGAAGAGTTAAAGAGATTATTAGAAAAAGCGGGAGCCGATGTTCATCTTCATTGGGAACATATGGGACATCAGCTTTCATTCAAAGAAGTTGAAGAAGCAGCAAAATGGTTTAAAGCCAGCATCTAAGAAATGGGGAGAAACAATATGGGCTTTTTAAATAAATTATTCAATAAAAATAATCCACATCCTAAGGAGGAAATGAAAATGGAAAAATTAAATATCGGTATTATTTTAGGAAGTACAAGAGAAGGTCGTGTAAGTCCACAAGTAGGTCAATGGGTGAAAGAAATAGCTGATGCACGTGGGGATGCAAATTATGAAATTATTGATATTGCTGACTTTCATCTTCCGTTCCTTGGTACAACAGATGGCACAGAGCCTGGTATTGCAGCATGGGGAGATAAATTAGATAGTATGGATGGGTTTGTGTTTATCGTACAGGAATACAACCATAGTATTAGTGGTGCTTTGAAAAATGCGATCGACTTTGCTCGCGATCAATGGGCGAATAAAGCAGCAGGTATTGTCAGTTATGGATCTACTGGTGGTGCCCGTGCGGCAGAACATCTACGTGGCATTTTAGGCGAGCTACAAGTCGCAGATGTACGCACACATCCAACACTTTCCCTTTTTACTGATTTCGTAAATGGTAATGAATTTAAGCCTCAGGACTTGCACCAAGCAAATATGAAAATGATGCTTGATCAAGTGCTAGCATGGAGCGGTGCATTAAAAACATTAAGATAAGTTTAATGTATAGAGCTGAAAGGAATAGAAACAATATAGATGTATGTGAGATATCAAGGAGGATTCTATTCAAATGAGTATTAAATTAGCAGTCATTTATTATAGTTCAACAGGTACCAACTACCAAATGGCACAGTGGGCAGAACAAGGGGCAAAAGAAGCCGGCGCTGAAGTGAAGTTGTTAAAGATTCCTGAAACAGCACCTGAAGCAGCCATCGATTCCAATCCTGCATGGCGTGCCAATGCTGATGCTACGAAAGATGTACCAGAAGTTACACTTGCTGACCTTGAATGGGCAGACGCGATTGTTTTTAGTTTCCCAACTCGTTTTGGTAACATTGCTTCACAAGTGCAAGCTTTTATTGATACTGCTGGGGGCCTTTGGGCACAAGGCAAACTTGCGAACAAAGTAGTGAGTGCAATGAGCTCTGCTTCTAATCCTCACGGAGGTCAAGAAGCAACCCTTCTTTCATTTTATACAACTATGTTCCATTGGGGCGCGATTGTTGCCGCACCCGGCTTCACTGACCCAAGCATATTTGCTGGTGGCGGAAATCCTTACGGCGCAAGTTCAACTCAAGGACAAGATGGTAAAATCGTTGAAGATAATGAAGCAGCAGTTAAACATCAAGCCAAACGTACGGCAACTGTTGCTGAATGGATTCAAAAAGGCCAAGAATAATCATGCTTTAAAAAGGTATTTTAGGGAGACTCCTAAGATACCTTTTTTTAACTTGGGGATATAAGTGAAATTTTCTATCTAGTTGCCATGTCGTTGTGTGAATGGATAAAAGGATTTCCTTAACACATGGCTGATTATATAAATATCTGTTGGTTAAAATAACCAAAAGGAAATATTTGTCGAAAAAAATTCACGGAAAATATCCTTATGAGGCGACATTTTGTGGTGGAATGCATTACAATAATACATACAAATAAATCCTAGTGGTTTTACTTTTTTGGAAAAAGGGAACTACGAATGAAAATGTAGTCTATAGAGAAAAATTTATTTTTTGGGAAAAGGTGAGAATGTGAACAAGAAGAAATTCCAGTACTGGTCTCTTCAAATTCTAATTATTGTATCCGTCATTTTTGTAGCTTCAAAAATTTCTTTTTTATTTGAACCGATTGGAATCTTTTTTTCCACGTTGTTCTTCCCTATTATTATCTCGGGGTTCTTATTCTTCATTTTAAATCCATTTGTGCATTTAATTGAAAAAGCAAAAATTCCTAAGATATTATCGATCATATTACTATTTGCAATTGTTGCTGGATTGCTGGTGCTTGTCGTTAGTATTTTTGTACCAAAAATTTCAGCCCAATTGGCAGGGTTATTAAATGAACTACCTACCTATGTTAAACAAACAGAACAGTTCTTTAACAACTTCTCGCAATCTGAGGGTTATCGCTGGTTAATGAATCAAGATTATGTAACACAAGAAGAAATAATGGGTTATTTAGTTGATTATGCTAATCAACTTCCACAAAGGATTACGAATGGTCTCAGCGATTTAGTTGGATTAGTTGCAAATATAGCCATTACGATTATTACTGTACCATTCCTTTTATTCTTTATGTTAAAAGACGGGGAGAAGTTCCCACCTGCACTAGGGAAATTTGTTCCCAAAAGTTATCGTGCTGAAGCAATTGATACATTAAAAGAAACAGGTAAAACTCTTTCTTCCTATATTCAAGGTCAGATTACGGTCGCATTATTCGTCGGGACAGCGTCTTTTATCGGTTTCTTAATTATTGACCTACCATACGCAATTGTTTTGGCATTAATTATTTCAGTAACGAATATTATTCCTTATGTTGGACCATTTATTGGTGGTGCACCGGCGGTTATAGTTGGGCTATTTGAATCACCTACGATGGCGATTTTAGCAATAATAGTCATCGTCGCCGCACAACAATTAGAAGGTAATTTAATTTCACCATTAATTTTAGGGAAAACATTAAATACTCATCCAGCAACAATCATTATTATCTTATTGGTAGCAGGAAACTTAGCTGGTATATTAGGCATGTTACTTGCTGTACCAACATACGCCGTTGGGAAAACCATTGTATTAAGCGGTGTTCAATTTATAAAAGCAAGGAAAATGGCAAAAGAGATGGAAGCAGAAAAAGGTCCGCATCCAGCAGATATATAAATAAGTAGAACCCCATCAAAGTGAGATGGGGTTCTACTTTTCTTAGGGAAAAGCGTTTAGTTTTTAAGTTTTTAATAAAAAGAAAGGTTAACTAATTAGAATGAGAAATATGAGCTGACGTGTGTGTTGTTGATTAATAAGAAGGGTTTTAGTGGGTAGGTGTAATTGACTTGTATAACTCCTTGATTCAATCATTGTATGTGTTCAATTAAACCTGTTTATCTATTCAAATTTACTAGATGCCCCCAACTATGGACTAATTCTATAACTCATTTATGTAGAAGGAAATTTCATTTAGCTAACCCAAATCCAAATACTAAATACACCTATTGGGAATAGAAAAAAGACAGGGATAAGCCATTTTCGATATTTATAACTAAAAGTATAATCTCCTTTTTTACGGTCAAAGGTGTTTTTAGAGAAGAGTATCCTGTAGGTGAAAAAGACGTAACTGACAACGAAAAGCAGTAGAAATGTAATGAGAAAGAGCCATTTCATATCAACGAAGCCCAAGTTTGTGACACGAAGTATTTCTGCTATAACAAAAAGCCCCGAAAGGCATACAGCACCAACAATTTTAATGACGAAGTCTTTTTCATATGCTTTTTCCTCGTCATTACTGTTTATATAATCTTTAATGGTTTTTAGGGCATAAATAAAAACGGCTAGCCACGCAAATGCAAAAATAAAACCAAACAAAAAATCACCTCGTCTATTTCGCCATATAACAAAAGACGATTTTATATAGAATAAAGTTTCAAAATAAATGAAAAGTTAATTTGTACCTTCATACCCGTTTATTTTAATCCTAACCTTCTTTTCATCTCTTTGTCGAATGGATATCGAATATTTGTTCGCTTTTTTGTGGTTTAGATAAGAGGATTTGTGGTAGAATGAGGATATAGAAAATCGGAATGCAATAATGATTAGACACGCTTTACTTTTTACATAGAGGAGGTTTCTGATTTGGATCAAACATTTGAGTTAGTTTCAAAATATTCCCCACAAGGTGATCAACCTGCAGCTATTAAAGAGCTTGTAAATGGGATTCAAGAGGGGAAAAAGCATCAGACATTACTAGGTGCAACTGGAACCGGGAAAACGTTCACTGTTTCTAACGTCATTAAAGAAGTGAACAAACCAACGTTAGTAATTGCTCATAATAAGACGTTAGCAGGTCAATTATATAGTGAATTTAAAGAGTTCTTTCCCAATAATGCGGTAGAGTATTTTGTTAGTTACTATGACTACTATCAACCAGAAGCATATGTACCATCCACTGACACATTTATTGAGAAAGATGCGAGTATTAATGATGAAATAGATAAGCTCCGCCATTCAGCTACCTCCTCATTATTTGAAAGAAATGATGTTATCATCATCGCCAGTGTTTCTTGCATCTATGGTTTGGGATCTCCTGAAGAATATAGAGAGCTTGTCTTAAGTTTAAGGACGGGAATGGAAATAGAGCGAAATCAATTATTAAGGAAGCTAGTCGACATACAATATGAGCGCAATGATATGAACTTTATACGTGGGACATTTCGTGTACGCGGTGATGTCGTAGAGATATTCCCTGCTTCGAGAGACGAGCACTGTTTACGTGTGGAGTTTTTTGGAGATGAAATAGATCGGATTCGTGAAGTCGATGCTTTGACCGGTGAAATTTTAGGTGATCGTGATCATGTAGCCATTTTCCCGGCATCTCACTTCGTTACCAGAGAAGAGAAAATGCGTGTAGCCATCGAAAATATTGAAAAAGAATTAGAAGAAAGGCTGGCTACCTTACATGAAGAAGGCCATTTATTACAGGCACAACGCCTAGAACAAAGAACGCGATATGATCTAGAAATGATGAGAGAGATGGGTTTTTGTTCAGGGATTGAAAACTACTCCCGTCATTTAACTCTTCGTCCAGCTGGTTCGACTCCTTATACTTTACTTGATTACTTCCCAAAGGACTTCTTACTTGTTATTGATGAATCTCATGTGACATTGCCGCAAATAAGAGGGATGTATAATGGTGACCAAGCCCGTAAGAATGTATTAGTAGAACATGGTTTTCGTCTTCCTTCTGCAATGGATAACCGTCCTCTTACTTTTTCTGAGTTTGAAGATCATATTAGCCAGATTGTTTATGTTTCTGCGACTCCAGGTCCGTATGAATTAGAACAAACACCTGAAATGATTGAACAAATCATTAGACCTACTGGATTGTTAGATCCTATTATTGATGTCCGACCGATAGAGGGACAGATTGATGATTTAATTGGTGAAATTAATGATAGAATTGAGAAAAATGAACGTGTACTCATTACCACTTTAACGAAAAAAATGTCTGAGGATTTAACGGATTATTTAAAGGAAATTGGTATGAAGGTTCAATACCTACATTCCGAAGTGAAAACCCTTGAGAGAATCGAGATTATTAGGGAGCTTCGTATGGGTACCTATGATGTGTTAATAGGTATTAATTTGTTGCGAGAAGGGCTTGATATTCCAGAAGTTTCACTCGTAGCGATTCTTGATGCCGACAAAGAAGGATTTTTACGTTCAGAACGTTCACTTATCCAAACGATTGGGCGTGCTGCTCGTAATGCAAATGGTCAAGTTATAATGTATGCTGACCGAATGACAGACTCCATGACAAAAGCTATAAGTGAAACAAAACGCCGCCGTAGCATTCAAGAAGATTACAACACAGAACACGGTATCACGCCACAGACGATACAAAAAGAAATTCGTGATGTGATTAGAGCGACACAAGCAGCGGAAACGCCAGAGGAGTATAATAGTGCTGATAAATTAAGTCAATTAAATAAAAAAGAACGTCAAAAATTAATAGCAGATATGGAGAAAGAGATGAAGTCTGCAGCAAAGGATTTAAATTTCGAACGAGCGGCAGAGCTTCGTGATCTTATTCTTGAACTGAAGGCGGAAGGATGATGAACGGAAATGGCAATGGAGAAATTGATTGTTAAAGGTGCAAGGGCACATAATTTAAAAAATGTCGATGTAACAATCCCAAGGGATAAGCTTGTTGTCTTAACGGGATTATCAGGATCGGGAAAATCGTCCTTAGCGTTTGATACGATTTATGCAGAAGGACAGCGCCGTTATGTTGAATCCCTCTCTGCCTATGCAAGACAGTTCTTAGGACAAATGGATAAGCCGGATGTGGATACGATTGAAGGTTTATCTCCTGCGATTTCTATAGACCAGAAAACAACTAGTAAAAACCCTCGTTCAACGGTAGGAACTGTAACAGAAATCTATGATTATTTGCGTCTATTATTTGCGAGAGTAGGACACCCAACCTGCCCTAATCATAATATAGAAATTTCTTCTCAAACTGTTGAACAAATGGTAGATCGTATTATGGAATATCCGGAAAGAACAAGATTGCAAGTACTGGGACCTGTTGTTTCTGGTAGAAAAGGAACACATGTAAAGGTATTAGAAGAGGTAAAGAAACAAGGGTTTGTTCGTGTTCGGGTTGATGGTGATATGCTCGATTTAGGAGAAGAAATCGAGCTTGAGAAAAATAAAAAACATTCTATTGAAGTGGTTATTGACAGAATTGTTGTGAAGGAAGGCGTGGAGGCCAGATTAGCTGACTCGCTCGAAACAGCACTGAAAATGGGAGAAGGAAAAGTCATAGTTGATGTGATTGGAGAAGAGGAATTATTATTCAGTGAAAATCATGCATGTCCTATTTGTGGTTTTTCAATTGGAGAACTTGAACCGAGAATGTTCTCTTTTAATAGTCCTTTCGGTGCCTGTCCCGATTGTGATGGCTTAGGTGTAAAGTTAGAAGTAGATCCGGATTTAGTCATCCCTAATAAAGATCTCACATTGAAGCAGCATGCGATTGCACCTTGGGAACCGAATAGCTCACAATACTACCCGCAGCTTTTGGAAGCAGTATGTACGCACTATGGCATTGATATGGATATCCCCGTATCAGCTATTCCAGATGAACAAATAGATAAAATCCTTTATGGTTCTGGTAAGGAAAAAATATATTTTAAATATGAAAATGATTATGGCCAAGTGCGTGAATCACATATTGTCTTTGAAGGTGTGATGAATAATATCAAGAGAAGATATAAGGAGACAAGCTCTGATTATATTCGTGAACAGATGGAGAAGTACATGGGGGAACATAAATGTCCTACGTGTAAAGGCTACCGTCTTAAGAAAGAAAGCTTAGCAGTCTTGATTGATGGTCATCATGTTGGGAAGCTTACAGATTTATCTGTTGAAGAAGCTTATGACTTTTTTGGGCAATTACACTTAACAGAAAAAGAAATGAAAATTGCTAATTTGATCATGAGAGAAATTAAAGAACGTCTTGGATTTCTTATTAATGTTGGCTTGGATTATTTAACGCTGAGCCGGGCTGCTGGAACTCTCTCAGGTGGGGAAGCCCAACGAATTCGTTTAGCCACCCAAATTGGTTCACGGTTGACTGGAGTGTTGTATATTCTTGATGAACCTTCTATTGGATTGCATCAAAGGGATAATGACCGATTAATCGAAACGTTAAAGAACATGCGTGATATCGGTAATACGTTAATTGTGGTAGAGCATGATGAAGATACGATGCTTGCAGCGGATTATTTAATTGATGTGGGTCCAGGTGCAGGGGTGCATGGTGGTGAAATTGTTTCCAAAGGTACACCAGAAGAAGTAATGAAAGATGATTACTCTTTAACCGGTCAATATTTATCAGGGAAAAGATTTATCCCACTGCCGATAGAAAGAAGAAAAGGTGACGGTCGTTTTATTGAGATTAAAGGGGCTAAAGAGAATAACTTGAAGAATGTGAACGTCAAGTTCCCTCTTGGTACTTTCACGGCTGTGACTGGTGTCTCAGGCTCAGGGAAGAGTACGTTAATCAATGAGATTCTCCATAAAAGCTTAGCGCAAAAACTACATCGAGCGAAAAGTAAGCCGGGTGCACATAAGGAAGTGAAAGGAATTGATCAATTAGACAAAGTCATAGATATTGATCAATCGCCTATCGGAAGAACGCCACGTTCTAATCCGGCTACCTATACAGGAGTATTCGATGACATTCGTGATGTGTATGCTTCTACAAATGAAGCAAAAGTTAGGGGCTATAAGAAGGGGCGCTTTAGTTTTAACGTCAAAGGTGGCCGTTGTGAGGCCTGTCGTGGAGATGGGATTATTAAAATCGAAATGCATTTTCTTCCTGATGTATATGTGCCATGTGAAGTCTGCCATGGAAAACGTTATAATCGCGAGACGTTAGAAGTAAAATATAAAGGGAAGAGTATTGCAGAAATCTTAGAAATGACAGTGGAAGATGCACTTACCTTCTTTGAAAATATTCCTAAAATTCGTCGTAAGTTGCAAACCATCTATGATGTTGGATTGAGTTATGTCAAATTGGGCCAACCAGCGACAACCTTATCAGGTGGAGAAGCACAAAGGGTAAAACTGGCTTCTGAACTACATCGTCGTTCTAATGGTAAATCATTTTATATATTAGATGAACCAACAACGGGCTTGCATGTGGATGATATCGCTCGTTTACTTAATGTCTTGCAGCGTCTTGTTGAAAATGGGGATACTGTGCTCGTGATAGAACATAATCTAGATGTAATTAAAGCTGCTGACCATTTAATTGATTTAGGTCCTGAAGGTGGACTTAAGGGGGGGACAATCCTAGCTACAGGTACCCCTGAAGTGATTGCAGAAACAGCCGAGTCTTATACAGGAAAATATTTAAAACCGATTCTTGAACGTGATCGCAAAAGAATGAAAGAGCAAATTGAGCATAAAGAAGCAAGTGTAACGAATGCTTAATGGTTTTAATAGAAAATACCACGGGTCTATCGGCTCGTGGTATTTCCTATTAAAAAAGATAAAGATTTGTAACTCTATAGCAAAAGGGATGTAACTATCCTTCGTTATAATCATAGTATTATAAGGGGAGAGGGTGACTATACGATTATGGAAGATTATTTAGCTAAATCATTAGAGGAATGGAAAGAAGATATCTCTGAAGTGCTTAGTCAAATTAATGAGGAATATGATCAAATTAAGCTTGAGCTAAAACTTTACTCCTATAAATATGGAATAACTAAACAAGTCATTCAATCTACTGTCAACGATGAGATTATTGAAAGTATAAGAGAACGTTATCACAGACCGTTTGAAGAGAAGTATAATGATTTGAAAGAGCATGCAAAAGATTTGGAAGAAAAAAGAAAAGTATTTCAAATGTTCGTTAACAAGATTGATGAGGTTAAGCGTAAGGAATCTCCTCGCACAACTGACTTGGCGGCCTATCAATAAATTTTTAAAGGTACATAGCTTAAGCAGGTCCTAGGTCATAAATATCCAGGACCTGTTTGGGTTTTACTAAAATTTAATTAGCAACGATTTACCTTCTTTACTCTTCATTTTCCCCTATACCACAGAAAACGAACCTTCAAATCTAGACCTCATGACATAAATCCCAGTCAGACTTGAGACTGGTTTTTTTATTTAAGTGAAACTTTTGCCCCTGACTATCGTACAATTGAGTAAAGAAAAATTGAAGTATAAGCCTAATTTTCGCTGATTAAGGGTAAAAATGAAATATAACCAACTTTCATTTTTCAATACTAATCATGCTGGAGATTGTCCTAAGCATACTTATTAGATATTGATACTTATTTAGCCTAAGATAAAAAGGATAATAGGGCATAGACAAAATGAACCTTATGGAGGGAATAGAATGAAGGAAGAAAGAAAACGCATTTTAAAAATGGTGGAGGATGGAAAATTATCTGTTGAAGAAGCTTTAACTTTATTAGAGAAATTAGAAAAAGCCGAAGATACGGCTGAGCAAAAGCAAGAAGAAATTATTAAAGAATTATCTACAGCAGTAAAATTTGAAGAAGAGAAAAAAGAAGAGCCTTTTAATTATAAATTTAATTCAGCAAAAGATAAGATCATTGATTTTGTCGACTCTGCATTTAAAAAGATTAAAGATGTCGATTTAGACTTTAACTTCGGACAGTCACATAGTATATCCCATATTTTCCATCAATCTGACGGTACCTTTAATGAAATTGAAGTAGATGTCGCAAACGGAGCTATCAAAGTTGTACCGTGGTCACAGACTGATGTAAGAGCAGAGTGTGAAGTAAAAGTGTATCGTGCGGAGTCTCAAGATGAGGCTCGGAAAAAATTCTTGGAGGATGCTGTATTTACCGTTGTAGATGATAAACTGAAGTTCTCTACTCAACAAAAATGGATAAAGTTAGATGCGGTACTATATGTACCTGAGAAGGAATATAATAAATTAAAACTTCGTACCTTTAATGGACCGATTGAAAGTGAAAAGCTAAAAGCGAAAACCTTTAAGGCAAAAACGGCAAACGGTAAAATTACAGCAAAGCAATTACAAAGTAAACATGCAGAGTTAGAAACCGTTCATGGAAAAATTCATGTTGAAAACGGTACGGTTGATATACTTGAAGCAGAGACGATAAACGGTGCTGTACATGTAGATGGAGATTATGAGAGAGTGAATGCACATTCTTTTAATGGGAATGTAGCTTGTGCTGTTGGGGGTTCCCGTTGTGAATCGATTGAAGCAAAAGCAACAACTGGCAATGTAGAAGTAACGCTTCCCCCATTTGCAGAAGTAAGTGGTGAACTAAAAACGAATTTAGGAAGTTTTGATATTCATATTGAGGGAATTGAGATATTAGAGGAAAAGAGTGATGTTATTCAGAAGGTGCTTCGTTTCCGCTCTATTAAAGATCCTCAAGGTGGTTTAAGGTTAAATGCAGATACAAAAACAGGGTCTGTCACAGTAAAAAAATCTAGCTCAGTTTTCTAATGGAAAGGTGTCATATGTATGAAATGGTTAATTGGTATTGTTATTAATGCCATATTATTTATTGCTTTATCTGGCTTTATAGGAGATTCTTTTTATTTATCAGGCTTCGGGTCTGCCTTGTTAGCTAGTTTTATCCTATCCATTCTTAATATAATTGTTAGACCGATATTGATTTTATTGACATTACCAATTACGGTCATTTCGTTAGGGTTATTTTTATTCGTTATCAATGCAGTAACCTTAATGATTACGAGTGGATTAATGGGAGATACTTTTGAGATTGCCGGTTTTGGCACAGCTATTCTGGTGGCAATTATTATGTCTGTAGCAAATTTAATTATACAAAAGGTTCTCTGGGATTAAGTAAAAACACACCGCCTTTTTTAAATGGGTGGTGTGTTTTTGCTTTTAGTTGCAATTGAAAACTCCTTAGCAAATGAATGTAATATTTGAATTAAGCGGAGACTCATGTTATCAGGGCTGACATCATAACCATTTTCAATCCAGTTGACGAGTAGTCCTGCTGTCCCATGGGCCATATAGAGTTTATGGACCGAGTAGTTAATATCTAGTTGATTAATCGCTGATAAGATAAAGCTCTCTTCCAATACTTCATAAATCGCTTTAGGTAGATCTCGATGCAATCCTGGGATGGTATCGTTTTTTAATAAAAGATTGAAATAAGCTTGCTCAGAGTATATGAAGTGTGTTAGTTCGAATGATTTTGGATCCATCTCGGTAATACTAATGGCTTTGCCTTTTTCATATTTATTCATGCTTTTTTCTTTTACTTGTTCGAACATTTCTCTTTGCAATTCATCCGTTAGACCTTGCTTATCTTGAAAATGAAGATAAAAAGTCGTGCGATTATAATCGGCTCGTTTAATAATATCCGTCACTGTTACATGGCTATAGCCTTTTTCATGAATAAGGTCAATGAAAGCTTTTTTGAAAGAGGATTTCGTCCGCTCACTTTGCTTAGAGATACTACTTTTATACTCAACCAATGTATTTTTCCTCCTAAAATAAACACATTATAGTAATGTGTAGATTCTATCGACAAATTCAAAAGAATTACTGATTGTTGCTAATTATGAATCCGTTTACACTAAAAGAGAAGTTGTGAAAATAGTACCACAACGCATATGAAAGGGGTAGTTTTATATGAATCGTTTTGAAGATAAAGTCGTTATCATTACAGGTGGGGGATCTGGACTTGGTAGAGCGGCAGCAAAACAAGTAGCAGTAGAAGGCGGTAAACTTGTTTTAGTAGATTTAAATGCAAAAGGCTTAGAGGAAAGTAAACAAGAAATACTTACAGCAGCACCTCAAGCAGAGATAGAAACAATCGAAGCGAACGTAGCGAATGAAGAAGATGTAAAAAAATACGTGGCGTTTGCTGTTGAGAAATTTGGTAAAATCGATGGCTTCTTTAATAATGCAGGCATCGAAGGGAAACAAAACTTAACAGAAGACTTCGGTATCGAAGAATTCCAACGTGTAGTTGATATTAACTTAAACGGTGTATTTTACGGTATGAAGCATGTGTTAAAAGTGATGAAAGAACAAGGTCATGGTTCAATTGTTAATACCGCTTCCGTTGGTGGAATCCGTGGAGTTGGTAATCAATCAGGGTATGCTGCAAGTAAACATGGTGTAGTAGGCTTAACAAGAAACTCTGGAATCGAATATGGCCAATTTGGTGTAAGTATTAAAGCAATCGCTCCTGGTGCGATTATGACGCCGATGGTTGAAGGATCATTGAAACAAATGGGCGGAGACAATTGGGAAGAAGCAGGAAAAGAATTTGTTAGCGTCAATCCAATGAAACGCTTTGGTAAACCAGAAGAAGTCGGCTACCTAGTAGCATTCTTACTATCAAACCAAGCAGACTTCATTAATGCAACGGTTGTACCGATCGATGGTGGACAATCTTATAAATATTAATAATGATGAATGAAGCAGGGAGATGAGACATCTTCCTGCTTTTTTGAGCTTAAAATCTAATAACACCTTCGTTTCAAGCAAAAACCACGTCGACTACCAAAGAGCCTATAAATCACCGTACAATATAGAATAGTCTTTGAATCCCAGGGCAGAATGCCTTAATTACATCCTTTCACCTTTACAAAAGGTATCTATTACATTTAATTCCCTATTTAAAATCACTAAATCAGCTTCCTTGCCACGATCGATACTACCGATGCAATGAAACTGTCCGATTTTCTTTGCTGGGTTGACGGTAGCCATATGGACGGCTTCATGCAAAGCGATATCAGTAAAATGTATCATATTTTTAATCGCATCATTCATCTTTAGTATACTTCCAGCAAGCGTTCCATCGACTAATGTCGCTACACCTGATTGCAGATGAACTGTTTGTCCACCTAACTCATATTCTCCATCTTCCATATGCTTTGCCCTTATACTGTCAGTAATTAATATCAGGCTTTGATATCCTTTAACCTTCAACAGCAGTTGAATCATTTCTGGGCTAATATGTAGACCATCAGCGATGATTTCGGCAGTAAAGGAATCAAGCAAAAGTGCGGCACCTGCTGTCCCAATTTCGCGATGATGTATGCCGAGCATACCATTGAATAGGTGAGTCATATGGGATACGCCGTAAGAATGAACGGTTTCGACTTGTTCGTAAGTAGCTTCTGAATGACCAATTGATGGGATGGCTCCGTCTGCAATTATTTGTTGTAATAACCTTTGGCGTGGATCCATTTCGGGTGCATATGTAACCAGTTTTATTTGACCTTGAGCGAGTGATTGCCAGTAGGAAAATAAATGGGGATTGGACTCTTGTATATCTGCTTTTGGCTGTGCACCTGCCTGATGTAGATTGATAAAAGGGCCCTCTAGATGTATGCCAAGAATTTTTGCCCCTTTATAAGAATGAAAATGGGCGATGCTTTCAATGGCTTGACTTATTTTTTTTGTTGGAGAAGTAATGGTTGTTGCTAAGAAACTTGTTGTTCCTTCTTTAGGTAATATTTGTGAAATGGTCTTTAAGGCAGTGACTGTCCCATCCATTGCATCCGCACCAGCCACACCATGTATATGGAGATCAATAAAGCCAGGACTTATATAGCTACTGTTTTTTAAATCATAAATGTAATCGTAGCGAGTAGTCTGTGGACATGAAGCCATTTCACCGAAATCTTCAATCAGATGGCCATTTAATGTCAGATAACTGTTTGGTGAAACATAATGTTGAAAAATAATATCGGCATTAATAAAAAGGGTCTTCTTATCCATTAACTAAAATCCCTCCCTTTTGTTCAATGTATTGATTAGTCATTCTCTCCATTTATTTCGTTTCAGTGTATAATAAACAACGAGAGTCGACAATGATATGGAACGGGTTTTTTCGTATACAATGACAGTTTCAATTTAAAGCGTTTGGTTCTCGCGTAAAAAGTGCTAAAATAAAAAACGTATCAGATGAGAATGGATGAAAGAAGAATAGATAACTACAGGATAAGGAGGGGTAAGAGTGGCAAAGGTTCGCACAAAGGATGTTATCGAAAAATTCGGGTTAGAATTACTAAGCGGTGAAGAAGGTATCAACCGTCCGATTGTTACGAGTGATATTTCTCGACCAGGCCTTGAATTGGCTGGCTATTTTGATTATTTTCCGGCAGAACGCATACAATTATTAGGGAAAACAGAACTGTCATTTGCTGAAAAACTAAATGACGAAGAGAGAGAAGCAAGACTGGAGATGCTATGCTCTGACATTACTCCAGCAATCATTATTACGAGAGAGCTAGAAGTACCAGAAGAATTACTTGAAGCGGCTGAAAGAGAAGCCGTACCGATTTTAAGAACAAAGCAAAAAACGACGCGTTTTTCTAGCCTTTTGACGAATTTCCTAGAAAGTAAGTTAGCCCCTACTACTGCCATTCATGGAGTGTTAGTCGATATATATGGCGTGGGAGTCCTCATTACAGGAAAGAGTGGTGTCGGTAAGAGTGAGACGGCATTAGAACTTGTCAAAAGAGGACATCGCTTAGTAGCGGACGATTGTGTAGAAATTAGACAAGAAGATGAGGACACATTAGTCGGTAGTGCACCAGAACTCATTGAGCATTTATTAGAAATTCGGGGACTCGGTATTATTAATGTCATGACTTTATTTGGTGCAGGTGCCATTCGCCGATTTAAAAAGATTTCTCTTGTGATGGACTTAGAAATATGGGATGCTCAAAAACAGTATGATCGTTTAGGTTTAGAAGAAGAAAAGATGAAAATTATTGATACGGAGTTAATTAAAATGACCATTCCTGTCCGCCCAGGTCGAAACTTAGCGGTCATTATCGAGGTAGCGGCAATGAATTTTAGATTAAAGCGTATGGGTGTAAATGCAGCAGAGCAATTTACAAATCGTTTAACGGATGTAATTGAAGATGGCGATCATGAAGATCGTTGAGATTTATTAATACATAATTAAAGGAGATATGACTATGTTGTTAACAGTGGCGCCAATTGATCCGGTTGCCTTTAGTTTAGGGCCATTGTCTGTTAGATGGTATGGCTTAATCATCGGTATCGGCATTGCACTCGGTCTTATTTTGGCGATGAGAGAGTCAGAGAAAAGGGGACTAGGTAAGGATTTATTTGCTGATTTATTGTTATGGGCTATTCCGATTTCGATTATTTGTGCAAGGATTTATTATGTAATCTTTGAATGGGACTACTATTCTCAGTATCCAGGTGAAATCATTAAAATTTGGAACGGAGGCATCGCCATTCACGGTGCATTAATCGGAGCAGTTGTCACTGCGATTATTTTTGCAAAGAAGCGTGGTGTATCCTTTTGGCAATTAGCGGATATTGCTGCACCTAGTATTATTCTCGGTCAAGCCATTGGACGTTGGGGGAATTTCGTCAACCAAGAGGCGCATGGTAGTGAAGTAAGTCGACAATTCTTAGAAAACATGCATCTACCAGAATTCATTATTAACGGGATGTATATTAATGGGGCTTATTATCATCCGACATTTTTATATGAGTCAGTTTGGAATTTCGCTGGATTTGCACTGCTACTACTACTAAGACGTGCTAATTTAAAAAGAGGGGAATTATTCCTTAGCTACGTGATTTGGTACTCTATCGGTAGATACTTTATCGAGGGAATGAGAACCGATAGCTTAATGGTGACTGAAATGTTAAGAGCAGCGCAAATGCTATCGATCATATTAATAGTTGGGGCTATCGTAATTATTATATATAGAAGAGTAAGTGGGAATGCAAAAGAGAGGTATTTAGATCCTCCACAGAAACAAGCAAAAGCAAAGTAAGGGTCAGCAGAGGGGGAGTACCAGGTGATACATTCTGTTAAAGCAGGATTAAAGGTTGGTTTTAAGACGACTTGGACATTGGGGAAAATTATCTTTCCTGTTACGTTAATTGTGGCGTTATTGCAACATACGCCAGTTTTACCATGGGTGATTGAATTAATCGCACCGATTATGGGAATATTTGGTCTATCGGGGGATGCGGCCATTCCTTTAGTTTTAGGAAACTTCTTGAATGTTTATGCTGGTATTGGTGCGATTCTCACGTTGGATTTAACCGTTAAAGAAGTATTTATATTAGCAGTCATGCTGTCGTTTTCTCATAACTTACTGATTGAAACAAGTGTAGCCATGAAAGTAGGCGTTAAACTATGGATTGTGCTCGCTGTTCGGCTCGGTTTAGCCTTTCTATCGGGGATTATTATTAATCTCGTTTGGAATGGCGGTTCAGAGATGGCAGAGTATGGTTTTGTTGGAGCAAGCGAAGAAACGATTGAAGGCATATGGCCAATTGTATGGAATGCAGTAGAAAAAGCAGGTCTTGGTATTTTTCAATTAGCGATCATTGTAATTCCATTAATGGTAATCGTACAGATTATGAAAGACCGTAAATGGCTTGCAGTATTTTCTAAATGGATGGCTCCATTAACAAGAAAGCTAGGGATGAGAGAAAATACATCGACAACTTTAGCATCAGGATTATTGTTTGGCTTAGCATTTGGAGCCGGTGTGATGATTCAAGCAGTAGAAGAGGATGGCGTTAGTCAAAAAGATGTCACTTTAGCGTTTATTTTCTTAGTAGCTTGTCATGCGGTTGTTGAGGATACTCTTATCTTTATACCTTTAGGAATACCTGTGTTACCCCTTCTTCTTATTCGCGTCGTAGTCGCTGTGATTTTAACAATGATTGTCGGGATGATTTGGAGGAAGCTTGAAGCAACACCGAGAAAGGAAGCGTATTATGGCTAAAATTGATACAATATTATTCGATTTAGATGGAACGTTAATAGATACGAATGAACTAATTATCTCTTCATTTTTGCATACATTAAATCATTATTATCCAGATAGCTATCAGCGTCAGGATGTACTACCTTTTATGGGTCCAACATTAGTCGAGACATTTACATCAATTGATAGTGACCGTGCGGATGAGATGGTTCATATGTATCGTACATTTAATAAAGAAAACCATGATGTATTAGTGAAAGAGTTTTCAGGCGTGTATGAGACGGTCCGCACACTAAAGGAATCGGGTTATAAATTGGGCATCGTAACAACAAAGATGCTAGACGTTGTTGAAAAGGGTTTACGCTTAACAAAGCTGGATGAATTTTTTGAAGTGATTGTTGCCCTTGATCATGTAGAAAAGCCGAAACCGGATGCTGAGCCTGTTTTAAAAGCATTATCACTATTGGACTCAGAACCACATGAAGCCATCATGATTGGTGATAATCATCATGATATTATAGGTGGCAGAAATGCAGGGACGGTGACAGCAGGTGTTGCTTGGTCAAGTAAAGGAAGGGATCATCTTCTTCAATTCGATCCTGACTATATGTTAGAGACAATGCCGGATTTATTAACAATCTTAGAGGAATTGAACAGATGAGGAGAACCGAACGCTATCCTGTTGAAGGAGCGAACTCCCTTTGGCATGTGTATAAAACGGTCCCTTTTTTGAAAGTAGTAAAGAACTTTGTTGTGATTCAGCTGGCACGCTATACCCCGTTCTTAGGGATGAAAAGCTGGCTTTATCGTACCTTTTTACGGATGAAAATCGGTGAACAGACGTCATTTGCGCTTATGGTAATGCTCGATGTCATGTTCCCAGAGAAAATCAGTGTGGGGCGCAATAGTGTGATTGGATACAATACTACTATTTTAGCCCATGAATATTTGATTAAAGAATATCGCCTGGGAACTGTAGAAATCGGTAACGAAGTCATGATTGGTGCCAACTGCACGATACTTCCAGGAATAGTAATCGGAGATGGTGCGATTGTTTCCGCTGGTACACTTGTACATAAAGACGTACCCGCTGGTGCTTTCGTCGGTGGTAACCCAATGCAAATCATATTTACAAAAGAAGAAATGGAACAACGGTCATAAGCATCTGCTAACTTCGCTTTCGAAAAGAAAGTGGGATAGCGGATGTTTTTTTGTTACGGATGATGGTAACAAGAAAAAAGACTACAGTACGTAAAAAGATTTTTACGGAGAGATTCAGCACCAAGGTGCCATGCTATCACATGACATGAAGATTCACCAGTTTCGTGAGGTCGATCGAAGCTAAGAGCAACGCAAAAGGGAAATTCCTACTGACCGTTTAAATTATCGTAAATAAGGATCTGATTCCCTCGTCCCCCTTTTTAGCAATGAAACGAGCTTTTGCACTCCTCCTGTTTTATTTTCTCATACCTGCCCCTCTAAAGATAAGGACGTCGAACAAAAGTAGAACCAGAACCCTCCATTATCGTAAACGCCCTGAAGTTGAGATATGCCAACAGGCGGAATCTTTACATCCCCCATTAGAATATTTTAGATTACACCCCTTTGTTGTGGATTTCTTTCATTTTTCTCAAAATTAAGTGTTTAGGGTTGACGTTTAAAGGTGAGAAGCGTACACTACTAAGTAACTTCAATTTATTAGCATGGTAGCGAACTAAAGTAAAAATGAGGTGAACGGGTTGAGTCGGTTATTTATGTTTGAAAAGCCTTTAGGCATGAGGGATACATTGCCTAATCTATATATGATGAAAGAAGAAGTACGGGTGACAATGGCCAATGAAATGAAACGCTGGGGCTATCAATTTATTGAAACTCCTACGTTGGAATATTACGAGACAGTTGGTACAGCTTCAGCTATTCTCGATACACAATTGTTTAAACTGCTGGATCATGAGGGACATACACTTGTACTAAGACCAGATATGACAGCCCCTATTGCTCGTGTGGCTGCGTCTAAGTTATTAAAGGAAAAGTTGCCACAGCGTTTAGCTTATTCAGCTAATGTGTTTCGGGCACAACAGCGAGAAGGTGGACGACCGGCAGAATTTGAGCAAATCGGTGTCGAATGTATTGGTGATCCAACAGTTAGTGCGGATGGAGAGTGCTTAGGATTAATATCCTTCGCTCTAATGAAAACAGGATTGGAGCAGTTCCAGATTTCCGTTGGTCATATTGCCTTTGTAAGGAGTTTTTTCCAAGAGATACTCGGTACAGATGAAAGAGTGGAGCAATTGATGCGATTCCTCTATGAGAAAAATTATGTTGGTTATCGTGTACATGTAGATCAGCTATCATTGTCATCTATTGATAAACAAAGGTTAAAACAGTTTCTAAAATTAAGAGGCGGACCAGAAGTCATTAAGGAAGCAGAAGACTTATTAGAGTGCAACGCAGGCGTTGAAGCGTTAAATGAATTGAAAACCTTATGGGGAATTATAGCTGACTATCAACAGGATGCCCTCATAAAATTAGACCTAACATTAGTCAGTCATATGAGTTATTACACAGGTATTGTTTATGAAGTGTATGCAGGTAATGTTGGTTTTCCAATTGGCAGCGGTGGGCGGTATGATTTATTACTAGAAAAGTTTGGGAAAGCCAAAAGTGCAACTGGCTTTGCCATTCGATTAGATCATTTACTTGAATCGTTAGACAAACCATTTGAACAACCACCTCTTGCCTGTATTGTGTTTAGTTTAGAAAGAAGAAAAGAAGCTTTTATGTTAGCTGAACAGCAACGACTTGAAGGGAAGAAAGTCGTTTTGCAAGATATTAATGGCGTAGAAGATATTGATGCCTGTTCAGCACTTTATGAAGATATCACTTATTTAGTTGGTAAACAGAAGGAGGGATCGCGATGAAGGATTGGTTAACAGTTGCGATGCCAAAAGGAAGAATTTTTACTGAGGCAGTGGAGATGTTGAGAATGGCTGGCTTCGAGTTGCCACCTGAATTCGATGATTCGCGGAAATTAATTATCGATGTACCTGAAGAGTGTTTCCGCTTTATTTTAGCTAAACCGATGGATGTGCCCACATATGTGGAATATGGTGTTGCCGATCTTGGAATAGCCGGGAAAGATGTCATGCTTGAAGAAGAACGTGATGTATATGAATTGCTTGATCTACAGATTAGTGCTTGCTATTTAGCAGTTGCTGGCTTGCCTCATACGCAAATGAATGATGTCGCACCGAAAATCGCTACGAAATACCCGAATGTAGCAGCAGCGTATTTCCGTGAACAAGGCGAGCAAGTCGAGATAATTAAATTGAACGGTTCGATTGAATTGGCACCGCTTATTGGTTTAGCTGATCGGATTGTTGACATTGTTTCTACAGGAAGAACCTTAAAAGAAAATGGATTAATAGAATATGAAGACATCGTCAATATTACATCAAGGCTCATCGTCAATCCGGTTAGTTACCGCATGAAAGACGCACGTATAAGTGATGTGGTTGAGAGACTGACAGAAGTGATCGAGCAGGAAAAGGTGGTTAAGTAAAGGTGGACATATTAAAAGTAACAAACGACCTTTCTATTAAGCGTTCCATAGACGGTGGTACAGAAGAACAAAGGCAAACAGTAAAGGAAATCATAGCAGCTGTACGTCAAGAAGGTGATCAAGCGGTCATTCGTTATACACAAAAATTTGATGGGATTCTATTAGATGATTATCAAGTGAAAGCAGCAGAAATAGACCAAGCTTATAAAGAATTATCTAAAGAAACCATTTCAATTATAAAAGAAGCAGCAGAAAATATAAGAAACTATCATATGAAGCAATTGCAAAATTCATGGATGACGACTGAAGTCGATGGCACCTTGCTCGGACAAAAAATAACGCCGCTTGATTCTGTTGGTGTATACGTGCCTGGTGGGAAAGCTGCTTATCCATCTTCTGTGTTAATGAATGTTTTGCCGGCAAAAGTAGCAGGAGTAGAAAGAATTGTGATGGTTTCTCCTGTAGAGCGCAAAACAGGAAAAATACCAGCTGCTGTCCTTGTTGCAGCGAATATTGCCGGGGTAACAGATATATATAAAGTAGGTGGAGCTCAAGCGGTAGCTGCACTTGCCTATGGTACAGAGACAATCGCACCAGTGGATAAAATAACAGGCCCAGGTAATATTTACGTCGCATTGGCGAAGAGAGAAGTGTATGGTGAGGTCGATATCGATATGATTGCTGGACCAAGTGAAATTGCTATTCTTGCTGATGACTCAGCAATTCCAACTGAAGTAGCAGCAGACTTATTATCACAAGCAGAACATGATGAAATGGCTTGTAGCATCCTTGTGACGAATAGCGAACAACTCGCTAACGAAGTTGCCATCGAGGTGGAAGAACAGTTAGCTACTCTACCAAAATACGATATTGCCAGCCAATCGATTCAACAATTTGGTCGTATTTATGTGACAGAGACGATAGAAGAATCGATAGCAGTGATTAATACAATTGCTCCTGAACATTTGGAGGTTTTAACAGTCAATCCATTATCACTTTTAGGAGCTATCCGCCATGCGGGTGCAATATTCTTAGGTAGATATAGCCCTGAGCCTGTTGGTGATTATTTTGCTGGTCCTAATCATGTCTTACCAACTAACGGCACAGCAAGATTTTCAAGCCCGTTGAATGTGGATGATTTTCGAAAAAAATCGAGCATTATTTACTACAGTGAAAGTAGATTTACAGCAAATGCGGAAAAAATCGCTTCATTTGCAAGACTAGAAGGTTTAGAAGCTCATGCAAGATCGATTGAAAAAAGACTCCAAAGTGAAAGGAAAGAAGGGAAATGACAAGAACGGCTGAGTTGCAAAGAAAGACTAATGAAACAGAAATTCAACTATCACTCAATATTGATGGAGAAGGAACAAGTGATTTGGAGACAGGTGTTCCTTTTATGACACATATGCTTGATTTATTTGCTAAGCATGGGCAATTCGATTTAACGATTGATGCAAAAGGCGATGTCGAAATTGATGATCACCACACGACAGAGGATATAGGGATTTGTCTCGGGCAGGCATTGCGAGAGAGTCTTGGTGAAAAAAGAGGAATTAAAAGGTACGGCAATGCCTTTGTTCCGATGGATGAAGCGCTAGCACAAGTGGTTGTCGACTTAAGTAATCGACCACATTTGGAAATGCGTGCTATCTTTCCTAATCAAAAGGTAGGTACATTTGATACCGAACTAGTGCATGAATTCTTATGGAAATTCGCACTTGAGGCGAGAATGAATCTTCATGTGATCGTTCACTATGGTCAGAATACCCATCATATGATTGAAGCAGTCTTTAAGGCACTAGGTCGAGCCTTAGATGAAGCAACAACGATTGATCCAAGAATAAAAGGCATTCCTTCCACGAAAGGGATGTTATAAATGATTGCGATCATTGATTATGGAATGGGAAATTTATTCAGTGTCAGTAAAGCACTGGAAAGGTTAGGCGAACCTTATCTTATTACAAATAAAAAGGATGAGATTCTTTTAGCCGATGGTGTGATTGTCCCTGGAGTTGGAGCAATTAGTGATGCCATGCGACTTTTAAATGAGACGGGTATAGCAGATGTCCTCAGAGACTATGCAGCTAGTGGTAAACCAATATTAGGCATTTGCCTAGGGATGCAATTACTGTTTGAAGCAAGTGAAGAAAACGGTGGATGCCGTGGATTGGGATTGCTTCCTGGAACGGTTGTGAAAATACCTGGTGTAACAAATCAAGGTGAAATGTATAAAGTCCCGCATATGGGCTGGAACTTATTACAGTTACGACGACAATCACCGATTTTAAAGGATGTCGAAGAGGGGTTTGCATATTTTGTTCATTCTTATTATGTAACAACAAAGACAGATGAAATTATTTTGGCCGATAGCTTATATGATGTTTGTGTCCCAGCAGTTGTAGGAAAAAATAATGTCTTTGGTACTCAATTTCATCCGGAAAAAAGCAGTATGACTGGCATGAAAATCTTAGAAAACTTTACAGTGCTTGTATCAGAAGGGGTGAGTTTAAAATGAGTCTGACCATCTATCCTGCGATTGATATGCGGGGCGGGAAATGTGTTCGTTTATTACGAGGCGACTATGATAAGGAAACGGTATACGGGGACTCTCCTTTTGATATGGCAAAAACCTTTGTAGAAGATGGGGCTAGCTGGGTGCATATGGTGGACCTCGACGGAGCAAAAGCCGGTAAACCGGAGAACGATCGTTATGTCATTCAAGCAGCAAAGCAGTTAAATGCAAATATCCAAATTGGTGGCGGTATTCGGACCGAGGAAGATATACATTTTTATCTAGATGCTGGGGTCTCAAGAGTAATTATCGGCAGTGTAGCCATTTCAAACCCTAAATTTGCTATTGAAATGATTAAGAAGTATAAAGAGCGTATTGTTATTGGTTTAGATGCTAAAGACGGTTTTGTTGCAACAAATGGCTGGTTGAATACATCACAAGCAACCGCAGTTGAGGTAGGCAAACAATTCGCTGACGTCGGTTGCGAAACGTTTATTTTTACAGATATTGCTACAGATGGTACGTTATCTGGGCCGAATATTATAGCAACTGTCCAATTAGCACAAGCGACAGGAAAAGAGGTCATCGCTTCTGGTGGAGTCAGTTCTCTTGCTGATTTAAAATTAATTAACCAAGCAGGTATTCCTGGAGCTATTGTAGGTAAAGCCATCTATGAGGGGCGTTTTACTGTGAAGGAAGCATTGGAAGGGGGGACTTTTCGTGCTTACTAAACGAATTATTCCTTGTCTCGATGTAAAAGAAGGAAGGGTCGTAAAGGGTATCCAATTTGTTCAATTAAGAGATGCAGGTGACCCGGTGGAATTAGCACGTTTTTATGACGAGCAAGGAGCAGATGAACTTGTATTTCTTGATATCTCTGCTTCACATGAGGGAAGAAAAACAATGGTTGATGTTGTTCAAGCAGTAGCGGCAGAACTAGCCATCCCTTTTACAGTTGGTGGTGGTATTCATACACTTGATGATATGAAGAAGATTCTTCGAGCGGGTGCAGATAAAGTCTCATTAAATACGGCAGCTGTCAATCGGCCAGAGTTAATTACAGAAGGTGCTGATTTTTTTGGGGCACAATGTATGGTTGTCGCTGTCGATGCTAAGTACGATCAAGATTGCGGTACATGGGTTGTTTATACACATGGTGGAAGAGTAAAAACAGAGTGGAAAGTGCTTGATTGGGTTAAAGAAGCTGTGCGAAGAGGTGCTGGTGAAATTCTTCTCACAAGCATGGACTGTGATGGTGAAAAGAAAGGCTTTGATATTGCCTTAACAAAAGCTGTAAGTACGGCAGTAACTGTTCCTGTCATTGCTTCAGGAGGTGCAGGGGGAGCTAGTCATTTTTCTGATATATTCCTTGAAGGTAAGGCAGATGCAGCCCTCGCTGCTTCTATTTTTCATTATAAAGAAACTTCCGTCGCAGAAGTGAAGGCATATATAAAAGATAAGGGAGTGTATGTAAGATGATTGATCAAGTGCAATTTAATGATCAAGGCCTTGTGCCAGCAATTATCCAAGATAGTGAAACGAAAGAAGTCTTAACGCTTGCGTACATGAATAAAGAATCTTTAGCAAAGACGATTGAAACAGGGGAAACTTGGTTTTTCAGCCGTTCACGTAAAGAACTTTGGCATAAAGGTGAAACCAGTGGTCACACGCAAAAGGTCGTAGAAATGAAGTGGGATTGTGATCAGGATGCCATTTTAGTACAGGTCTTACCAAATGGTGTTGCCTGCCATAAAGGAGAAGTTAGCTGCTTTCATGAAACGATTTATACGGGGGAAGAGCAAGCTGAAATTGCAGATTATCAAATTCTAAAACGGTTGGAAGAAGTTATTGCTGAGCGCGAGCAGGCACGTCCTGAAGGAGCTTATACGACCTATTTATTCGAGAGTGGTGTCGACAAAATATTGAAGAAAGTCGGTGAAGAATCTGCAGAAGTAATCATTGCAGCTAAAAATCGTGATCGTGAAGAACTTAAATGGGAATCTGCGGATTTACTTTACCATTTAATGGTGCTTTTACGTGAACAAGAACTGCCTTTTGCCGAAGTATTAAACGTCTTGAATAAAAGGCATGAAGAGAAGAAGCCAGTTTCATAAATGATAGAATGGGACGATTTCTGTGAATAGAAATCGTCTTTTTTGAGTGCGCCTGGTGTTGGGGGTTTTTAAGATGAGTTTAATCGGGCAAGAAGGACGGTCAAATACTATTTCTCCACTTTTAAATTAGCAAAATATACCTCAATTATATGCACATACAAAACTTATTCTGTCTCGTATTATCTTCTCGTTCAATTTATATGAATGCTAATTAAAGAGTGATGTTCGAGAAATCCGTGCGCTTTACTAGCATGTTACACTTTCTTAATAAAAAAATCATAAAATAGTCACATTTTTGAAAGTGTTGATTTTTTAAGCTGAGTTAGATAATCATGCTATCATTAGTTTTTTCCTTATCTTGTCACCCCCTTCTCGAGCGATTAGTCGTATGTTATACTCAATTAGTTAATATATTTTATGGAGGATTCCATGCGTAAAGACTCTAAAGCAAGAGACAATAAAGGAAAAATTTTATCATTTATCCCTACGGGTGAGTATTATTTTTCAAAAGGCATTAAAGCTTACCACCGCAGGGATTTTCATAGAGCGAAGAAGTACCTCCAACGTGCGATGCATTTAGAGCCAGGCGAACCGATGATTGTTTGTCAGTTGGCAGTGGTGCATGCCGAAATGGGAGAATATCAAGATTCTAATCAGCTACTCCGATTAATATTAGAGGAATTAGATGAAGAGATGATTGAATGCCACTATTTTTTAGCTAATAACTATGCACATTTAGGCTTTTTCAAAGACGCATACCATCATGCTACATTATATATAGAACTAGATCCAGAAGGCGAGTTTGTTGAAGATACAGAAGAGTTGTTGGAGCTCCTTACGTTAGAGGATGACGATCTAAACGAACATCTATATGAGCAGGACGACTTAATGGTCAAACAAGAACAAGCAAGGGAGTTACTTGAGACCGGTTATTTTCCAAAAGCTGTGGAACTGCTCAATGGTGTCATTGAAGAGTACCCAGAATATTGGTCGGCTTATAATAATCTAGCCCTAGCTTATTTTTATCTAGGCGAAACAGATAAAGCCTCGGATGTGTTGAAACAAGTATTTAAAGACAATCCGGGGAATTTGCATGCCCTTTGTAATAAGCTTGTTTTTGCTTTTTACGAAAACGACTTTAAAGAGGTGCGAGCGCTAAAGGATGCTTTATTAAAAGTACATCCAATCTCTGTTGAGCATCAATTTAAATTAGGGGCAACGTTAGCACTTATAGGGGAATATGATAAAGCATATGCATGGCTCGGTCGTCTCTATAAACTAGGGTTTAATGGGGACGCGTCTTTTTACTACTGGCTCGCATACGCTGCCTATCATACTGGTAAAGAGTCAGTGGCTCAAGTGGCGTGGAGAAGGGCTGTTGAATTAAATCCGGAAAAAGAAGGATTGGAGCCTTGGAGCGATACCTCAAAAAGTGCTCAAGGATTCGAGGATCATGTTTCTTCTATTCAACAAAGGCTAGAAAGTGACTATCCAGAAGAACGACTGTTTGCCTTGTTTTTAACAGCAGTTTCAGGTAAAAAAGAACAATTACTAGAATCTGACCGTTTAAAAGGAAATAGGAAGTTCTCTGCGTTAGAGAGGGATTATTTAGCTTATCTAAAATTTGGTGAGGCATCTCAAGATACCTCTACAGCGCATGATATAGCTGGATTGCTTTATGAAAATTACTCACCTGTTGGGGCAAAAGAAGCAAGTTTGTATTTAATGTGGTTTTCTGCGTATTTACAGTTAACCCAAGCTGGCGTGACGATTAAAAATCCTCATGCATATGCCGGTGCAATCACTTACTCTTGGCATAAGCTAAGAAATGAGACTGTATCACAAGCAACAATTGCAAAAAATTTCGGAATCTCTACCTCAACTTTAAGAAAATATTTGCGATTATTGAATGAATACCTTCGTTGAGCAAAAACTTGGACGTTTTCCTATAAATTTTATAGGATAAAACCAAGAAGGTCATAATAGAACAGAAGGCTTCAAGACAAAGGAGTGGGAATGATGGCTGAAGAAAAAATTTACGATGTCATTATTGCAGGAGCAGGTCCAGCAGGAATGACCGCGGCAGTATATACATCTCGTGCAAATTTATCAACATTAATGCTTGAACGCGGGGTACCAGGCGGACAAATGGCGAATACAGAAGAAGTGGAAAACTATCCAGGGTTTGATCATATTCTTGGACCTGAACTTTCTACAAAAATGTTCGATCATGCGAAAAAATTTGGTGCAGAATATGCATATGGAGATATTAAAGAAATCATCGATGGCAAGGAATATAAAACAATCATTGCTGGATCTAAAGAATACAAAGCACGTGCGGTTATTATTACAACAGGTGCAGAATATAAAAAACTAGGTATTCCTGGTGAAAAAGAGCTAGGCGGCCGCGGTGTTTCTTATTGTGCGGTTTGTGATGGTGCGTTCTTTAAAGAAAGAGAACTAGTAGTTATTGGTGGAGGCGACTCTGCTGTTGAAGAAGGTGTTTACTTAACACGATTTGCAAGTAAAGTAACCATCATTCACCGTCGTGATAAATTACGTGCACAACAAATCTTACAACAACGTGCCTTTGATAATGATAAAATTGATTTCATTTGGAACCATACAGTGAAAGAAGTCAACGATAAGGACGGAAAAGTAGGCAGTGTCACGATTGTATCTACAGAAACAGGTGAAGAAAAAGAATTCAAAGCGGATGGCGTGTTCGTTTACATTGGAATGAATCCACTATCGAAACCATTTGCAAGCCTTGGTATTACGAATGAAGAAGGCTATATCGTAACCAATGACCAAATGGAAACGAATGTCCCTGGTATCTTCGCTGCTGGAGATATTCGTGAAAAAACATTGCGTCAAATCGTTACCGCAACAGGCGATGGTAGCATTGCCGCTCAAGCTGCTCAGCATTATATTGAAGAGCTTGAAGAAAGTCTAAAAACAGCTACAAATTAATGAACAAGGGCATCATAATCCAACTTTATTCATCATTTACAAAAAGTCATTTCGTTTTAACTCTACTGTAACCTGGGTGAAACAAATTTCGGTTATGATAATAATAGAAATTGACCCCCTTTTAAAGATATATTCCTTTTACAGCACAGGTAGCTCCTGTGCTCTTTTTTTTGGTTTTTGAGCAAATGAGGAAAAGGTTCATTCAGAATGAGAAAAAGAAGTAAGAGCGAAGCAAAGTGGGTTAGCGAGTCATTCATAATGAAAATCACGAATGAGAGCGAAGCAATAGAGATTTGCACATCACTCAGAATGAGAAAAAGAAGTGAGAGCGAAGCAAAGTGGGTTAGCGAGTCACTCAGAATGAAAATCACGAGTGAGAGCGAAGCAAAAGAGAATTGCGCATCCCTCAACATAAGAAAAAGAAGTGAGAGCGAAGCAAAGTGGGTTAGCGAGTCACTCAGAATGGAAATCACGAATGAGAGCGAAGCAAAGTGGGTTAGCGAGTCACTCAGAATGAAAATCACGAATGAGGGCGAAGCAAAAGTGAATTGCGAGTCACTCAGAATGAAAATCACGAGTGAGAGCGAAGCAAAAGAGATTTGCACGCCACTCAGAATGAAAAAAAGAAGTGAGAGCGAAGCAAAGTGGGTTAGCGAGTCACTCAGAATGAAAATCACGAATGAGAGCGAAGCAAAAGAGAATTGCGCGTCACTCAGAATGAGAAAAAGAAGTGAGAGGGGAGCAAAGTGGGTTAGCGCTTCATTCAGAATGGAAATCACGAATGAGAGCGGAGTAAAAGAGAATTGCGCATCACTCAGAATGAGAAAAAGAAGTAAGAGCGAAGCAAAGTGGGTTAGCGAGTCACTCAGAATGAAAATCACGAATGAGGGCGAAGCAAAAGAGATTTGTGCATCACTCAGAATGAAAATCACGAATGAGAGCGAAGCAAAAGAGAATTGCGCATCACTCAGAATGAAAATCACGAATGAGAGCGAAGCAAAAGAGATTTGTGCATCACTCAGAATGAAAATTACGAATGAGAGCGAAGCAAAAGTGAATTGCTCATCACTCAGAATGAAAATCACGAATGAGAGCGAAGCAAAAGAGATTTGCACGGCACTCAGAATAAGAAATAGAAGTGAGAGCGAAGCAAAAGAGATTTGCACGTCACTCAGAATAAGAAATAGAAGTGAGAGCAAAGCAAAAGAGGTTTGCGCGTCACTCAGTACGAGAAAAAGAAGTGAGAGCGAAGCAAAAGAGGTTTGCACGTCACTCAGAATGAGAAAAAGAGATGAGAGCGAAGCAAAATTCTTTTTTCCACAGATCGAATGTAGCACACCGGTTGGATATTATAATAATGGATATACACTTACTATAAAGAAGTCTAGGCAATTTGCTTAGGGAGAAGTATCATGTTCAACCTGTATCGTTGTAGCGCTATGACAAAAATAGTATAATATAATGATAAATACTATGCTTTCATTCATTAGAGTATTTAGGTTAATCTGTTCTCTAATAATGAGTGGCACGAAGTAAGAGGTGAATAGGATGCAGCGGGTCACAAACTGCGTATTATTAAAAGATGATCAAGTATTGTTGCTACAAAAGCCACGCCGTGGATGGTGGGTTGCACCGGGCGGAAAGATGGAGCCAGGTGAATCGGTGCGTGACTCTTGTATCAGAGAATATAGAGAAGAAACGGGGATTTACTTAAGGAATCCAAACATAAAAGGGATTTTTACTTTCATTATGAAGGATGGAGATCAAGTACTTTCTGAATGGATGATGTTTACCTTTTTTGCTACAGATGCGGACGGATTAAATGTAGATGAGTCAGAAGAAGGAAAATTGCGATGGGTCGAAGTGGACAAAGTGAAGGATTTACCAATGGCTGCAGGAGATCATCATATTCTTGAATATATGATTAATGGCAATCGCATGATCTACGGTACATTTACTTATACACCTGACTTTGAATTAATTAGTTACCGCTTAGATCCAAGCTAAAAATGAATACAGGGGGAAGCGAGAAATGAGTTCGGTAGCAGCAAAAGAAACACAAATGGTCATTATTACGGGGATGTCTGGCGCAGGTAAAACAGTGGCGATTCAAAGCTTCGAAGATTTAGGCTTTTTTTGTGTAGATAATTTACCACCGACCTTATTACCGAAATTTCTTGAACTGATGAAGGATTCAGGGAATAAGATGAATAAGGTTGCGCTTGTGATGGATTTACGTGGCCGTGAGTTTTTTGAGCATCTTTTCAAGGCGTTAGATGATTTAGCAGATACGTCATGGGTCACACCAGAAATTCTTTTTCTTGATGCGGATGATGCAACCCTTGTAAGTAGATATAAAGAAACGCGTCGCTCTCATCCATTAGCGCCATCAGGTTTGCCAATGGAAGGCATCAAGTTGGAAAGAGAATTATTAGATGATCTAAAGGGTAGAGCGCAGATTATCTATAAGACATCTAATATGAAGCCGCGTGAATTAAGAGAAAAGATACTCCACGAGTTTTCTGTTAATAAACAATCCATTTTCACTGTAAATGTGATGTCATTTGGTTTTAAACATGGATTACCGATTGATGCCGATCTTGTATTTGATGTTCGCTTCTTGCCAAATCCGCATTATATTGAGCATATGCGTCCGAAGACAGGCTTGGATGAAGAAGTGTCTAACTATGTTTTGAAATGGAACGAAACAAATAAATTTTTAGAAAAGGTCACGGATTTACTAGCATTTATGCTCCCGCATTATAAGCGTGAAGGAAAATCACAACTTGTTATCGCGATTGGATGTACGGGTGGACAGCATCGATCAGTAGCACTAACCGAGTATATCGCTAACCATTTTAAGGAAGACTACAACACTCGCATCACTCACCGTGACATTGAGAGGAGAAGGCAAACAACATGAATAGAAAGCCGAGGGTCGTCATCATTGGCGGTGGAACAGGGTTGCCAGTTTTATTAAGAGGATTAAAAAAATATCCCCTTGATTTAACAGCCATTGTCACAGTTGCTGATGATGGTGGTAGCTCTGGTAGGTTGAGAGAAGAATTAAATATCCCACCTCCAGGAGATATTCGAAATGTTTTGGCAGCGTTATCAGATGTGGAACCCCTTGTAGAAGAAATGTTCCAGCATCGTTTTAAAACGTCCAATGAATTATCGGGTCATTCTTTAGGTAATCTGATTCTAGCAGCGATGACTTCTATTACTGGTGACTTTGTTCATGCGATTCAAGAGATGAGTAAAGTATTAAATGTTAATGGGAGAGTCTTACCTGCAGCTGAAAAGAGTGTTGTATTACATGCAGAAATGGAAGATGGCAGTATTGTATCAGGAGAATCCAAAATCCCTTACTCTGGCAAGAAGATTAAGAAAGTATTTTTGACTCCTGAGAAGGTAAGTCCGCTTTCGGAAACGATTGAAGCTATTCGAGAGGCTGATCTCATTATCATTGGTCCTGGTAGCCTGTACACAAGCATACTTCCTAATCTACTTGTACCGTCTGTAGGTAAGGAAGTGTGCCGTTCTCATGCAAAAAAACTGTATATCTGTAATTTAATGACGCAGGCAGGGGAAACTTTGGACTATCGGGCGAGTGACCACGTACAGGCAATATTTGATCATATGGCTGAGCCATGTTTAGATTTGATTCTTGTCAATCATGAAGAAATTCCAGAAGATATTCAAGAGCGTTATGAAGAGGAACGAGCGAAGCCTGTCTATTATGACCGTGATCGATTAGTCGAACAAGGCTTGGAAGTGCTACAGGGTGAGATTGTTAGCCTTGAAAAAGGGGCAATTCGTCATAACACGAATGAAGTCGCTAAAAAGATTTATCAATTAATTGTAAATGATATAATGAAAAACTAGTATTTGTCTGGTTAGGGGGGAGAAGGTATGTCTTTTGCTTCGGAAACAAAAAAAGAATTAACGAACTTGGAGACAAAGGATTGTTGCGGAAAGGCAGAATTATCCGCTTTGATTCGTATGAACGGATCTCTCTCTTTTTCAAATAAAATGTTAATTGTAGATATTCAAACGGAGAATGCAGCGATTGCCAGAAGAATCTATACGCTGATCAAAAGGAATTATGATGTGCAAGTTGAGCTGCTTGTTCGAAAGAAAATGAGACTTAAGAAAAATAACGTGTATATTGTTAGACTAATGGAGCAAGCACAAAAGATTCTTGATGATCTGCATATTATTAGTGCTGGCTTTCAATTTATCCATGATATCTCAATGGATTTAATTAAAAAGAAATGCTGCAAACGTGCTTATCTAAGAGGGGCTTTTTTAGCAGGGGGATCTGTCAATAACCCTGAAACCTCTTCCTATCATTTAGAAATTGCTTCAATGTATAAGGAGCATAATGACGCCTTGTCGAAATTAATGAATACTTTTGGGTTGAATAGTAAAACATTGGAAAGAAAGAAAGGTTTTATTACCTACTTAAAAGAGGCGGAAAAAATTACAGAATTCCTTAATATTATTGGGGCTCATAGCGCGCTTTTACGATTTGAAGATATCCGCATTGTTAGAGATATGCGAAATTCAGTTAATCGCTTGGTCAATTGTGAAACAGCCAATTTAAATAAAACAATTGGTGCTGCCTTAAGACAAGTTGAAAACATAAGATATATTGAGAGTACCGTTGGACTAAAGGTGTTACCAGAGAAATTACGCGAAATTGCTGAATTGCGTGTTACGTATCAAGATGTGACTTTAAAGGAACTTGGAGAAATGGTCTCTGGTGGCACGATAAGCAAATCGGGTATCAATCATCGCCTAAGAAAAATTGATGAAATTGCAGAAAAAATTAAAACAGGGCAATGGAAGGAATCTTAAAGTTTTTTGGAGGTTAGGACATGGTAGAAAGACAAGTGGAAGTCAAAATTAAATCAGGCTTACAGGCGCGCCCTGCTGCAAAGTTAGTGCAGGAAGCCAATCGCTTCACAGCAGATCTCTTTATCGAAAAAGGCGGAAAAAAAGTAAATGCCAAAAGTATCATGGGATTAATGAGCCTATCTCTAAGTGCTGGTTCCACCGTAACCCTCCTCGCTGAAGGCAGCGATGAAACCGAAGCCTTAAATAAACTGACTGCACTCCTACAAGAGGACATTGTTTCATAATCTGTATAATACACGAATAACCTGCGCACCCCCATTGCTAGATGCTTCTACCAATGGGGGTGCGTTTCATTGTCCTCAACCAACTTGCATCGATATGATAGGGGCAAGTGGTTTGGTTGAGATGGAAAAACACAAAGAAGCCGGAGCAAAGAGGAATTGTGCAGCTAACTAGATAGAAAATCACAAAAGAAGACCGAACAGATCAATTTTTCCTCATATATCGGTTACGATTGCCACTCAAAACTAATGCGAAATTGCCACTCTACAAATCACCCTATTTCTACTTTTTTTATCTCACCGTTTTTCGTTCACCTCCCAGTCAATCTAACAACTATTAATTCATAGCAAACAAAAAGCCATCAGCAAATGAAATGCTGATGGCTTTTGTTATTTGTGATGCTTATTTTTTCTCTTCTGGTGTATTGTTTGTAATGATTTTGTCGATAAGACCATATTCTAGTGCTCTTTCTGCAGTCATGAAGTTATCACGATCTGTGTCTTTAGAAATAACATCTAAAGGTTGACCAGTGCGTTCAGCTAGAATTTGGTTCAATTTTTCACGTAAGAATAGGATGCGTTTAGCAGCAATCTCGATTTCAGTTGCTTGCCCTTGAGCGCCACCTAGTGGTTGGTGAATCATGACTTCACTGTTTGGAAGCGCAAAACGTTTCCCTTTTTCACCAGCTGCTAGTAAGAATGCACCCATTGATGCAGCCATACCAGTACAGATTGTTGAAACATTTGGTTTGATGTATTGCATCGTATCATAGATAGCCATACCAGCAGTGATACTTCCACCTGGGCTATTAATATAAAGCGTGATGTCCTTTTCAGGATTATCTGCTTCTAAGAATAATAGCTGAGCCACGATTGAGTTTGCCACATTATCGTCAATCGCACTGCCTAACATGATAATGCGATCTTTTAATAGGCGAGAGTAAATGTCATAAGCGCGTTCCCCTCGGTTTGTTTGTTCGATTACTGTAGGGATTAAGTTCATTTCCAATTCCTCCTTTAAAGGTCAAAAAAGTTTTGGAAAGGTATTTTATACCTCGCCATTGGTAAATGTATGTAGTTTCATCATACATGGTTGGTCAATTAAGGTCAAACGAATCGCTTGATTATTTCAAGAGAATTATTCGACATTTTTTTCTAAGTTGATTTCCTCGTATCCATGATACCCACATATTTTTGCTTTTAAACAACGAATGCTTGCATATAAAGGGTTTTTCCCATATAATTAATATTCGTAACACCAAGAAAAACGTGTTCCTACATAATAAAAAATGCCCTCGTGGTGCAACGGATAGCACTTTGGAAATAAACTTATTCTAATATTAATTAATTCATGAAAACCACTTCGTATATAAATGATTGTGGTATTTTTTATGTCCAATTTTCAGGGTACACTCCAAACATGAATACCACGCAATAATAACACGAACCTCTGACTCATATGAAGAGGAGGGATTCCGATTTCTAAACGTAGAAGTTTCATCACTAGTCCAATTGCTAAACAAACTCTCAATTCATTTAAACGTGAAGGAATTCAGCTAAATTCAAATATGCAGAATGCTATCACAGAGTTTTTGAAGCATTGCAGAATTAAAGGTTTATCCAGTCATACAGAAAAGTTTTACGACAAAGAATTAAAGCAAATCAAGCGAGCTTTTACAGAAATTGATGTGCCGCTATCAGATATTCGTAAGATTAAGACCAGTGATATAGAAGATTTCATCGAGTATCAGCAATCATTAAATAGAGCAGTAAGTCCAATTAATTCTCGATTAAGAGCAGGACGAACATTTTTTGAGTTTTGTTTACGAAAAGAATACGTGAACTCCAACCCTTTCAACGGTGTCTCACAGCTAAGAAAAAGACATGAGGTAGGTCCGACTTTCACTAAAAGACAATTAAATAGGTTGTTGGAAACCCCTGATACCACAACATTCATTGGTTTACGCGATATGACGTTAATGTTGACATTTGCACACACTGGTATGCGATTAACAGAACTTCAAGCACTACGTATTCAGGACGTTTCCTTTGATGGAAAAGGTGAAGTAATAGTCCAGCGAGCAAAGAATCGTTATGCTCGTAGAATCCCACTTACAAGGCGTTTGCGAGCTGTTCTGAAAGCTTATATTATTGAACGTGGATCATTAAATACTGATTCTTTATTTATAACAGTTGAGGATGAACCGATATGCGCTCGTCAGATTCAGGATAGATTAAAAATTCACGGAAGAAAATCCGGAGTGGATAATGAAGTTGCTGTCTCTCCTCATGCTTTCAGGCGGACGTTTTGCAGATTAAAAGTTGAAGCTGGAACAAACTTGTTTATATTACAGCGCTTAACAGGACATCAATCATTAGAAATATTAAAACGTTATGTTGAAATATACGGAAAGGATTTGGAAAATGCCATTGAGGAAGGTTTTGATGAAGTCTAAGAAATAACTGAATTATCTTTTTAAAGACCTTCTCAATTATTAGAGAAAGTCTTTTTTGAATTCATTTAATAAATGCTCAATCAATCATCTGTAATTAAATGATAGCACAACAACCTTTTGCTTATTCCTTGGCCGAGGCATTATTGTATAGAACGAACAAGTTAATATGTATACGTTCTTAATGTATTAGAGTGTTGTGTAATCGAGAGAGGAGGCAGCAGGAATGGCACCTGAATAAGATTAGGGAGAAGGGAAAACGCGGGGCACGTTTACGTTTCTTTTCGCTGAAAACTTAATATCAGTGTAGCACTCCCAATTAAACATTTTCTTCTGTTTTAAATAAATCGAGGAATCATTCAAATAAAAGAAAACGACAGTCGCTAATAAACGACTGGCGCTTTCTATTGTAGACTTAAATATCCGATAACTGTTTGTATAATTACAAAGCCGAGTGTGATAGTTGTCAACCAAAATAACTTTCTTTCTATTTTGTGCTGAACTTTGTTATTTTCATCTATTTGCTTTATTTTTTCGTTTGAAATAAACGCTTCATTAATTTTCCAAGTTGTTGAATCTAGCACGGCTATTTCTTCATAAAGTTTTTGTATTCTAAATTCATAGTCCTTAACTTTCAACATTCTGCTTTCTTTTGGGATAGCTTTTATTGCTGCCTGAAATTTATTATTTTTTGTAGTAATAATATAAGTAACTTGTTTATCCCAATCGGTGTGAACGTTGTTCAATTGGTATATTTTTTGGGTATTAAGGTATCTGTGGAATTGCATTTGTGATAGTTCATCGTCCAATTTTCCAAGATTATCGTTTATATTTCGTTTTTGGTCAATTGAAATTTTTGTGAGCATTTTTTCAATGAGTTCTTCCATATCAGCATTAACTAGTAAATAATCCTTAGTTATATCAATGGTTTCATCAATGGTCATTGATTTCTGAATGGGAACAAATTCTTCGTATTTTTTTGTTTCCTCTTTTATAATACCTATTTTTTTCTCTAATGCTTTGTATTTGTCCTCACACCATTTTTTCTTTTGTAATAAATAATTCCAATTTCCGTTTTCTATATTTCCTGTTTCGTTTATGTAATCTTGAATTTCTGACAATCGATAATGAGACAGTCTTGCTTTTTTCAATGGCTCAAAATAATCTTCTATTAGAATTTCCGTCTTATATTCATGCACAACAAAAATGTCTTCTTTAGAACGTCTAAACGTTCGCTTTGAATCGACACTGGCCATAATTTCACACATCCTTTTTGGAGAATATTACTTGTAATCTACATTTTATTGTATCATGTTCAGTGGTCATATATTGGGTTAATTCTGGGTCATTCTTTTGGGGGATTTTTTTTATATATGGGTGGGGGATTTTCAAAATATAGCGAAAGGTTTCCTAGAAGTCCTCTCCGATAATTTATAACATTTGCTTATTACAATTATTGGAGGCTTATCGGATTGGAAATCTGGAAGAACGTTACAGGATTTGAAGGTTTGTATCAGGTATCAAACATAGGGCGAGTCAAGAGCTTAGGGCGGTATAGAGAGCGAAAAGACGGTTTGCTTATTAAAGTTAAAGAAAAGGTATTGATGGTAAGAACTGATTCAAAGGGATATGAAAAAGTCGACTTGACTAAAGGTGGAAAGAGAAAAACAGTACTTGTACATAGGGTAGTTGCTCAAGCATTTATACCTAATTCGAATAACAAACCGCAAGTAAATCATAAAGACGGAAACAAAAAGAATAACAAAGTATCTAACCTTGAGTGGAATACCATTAGCGAAAATATTAAGCATGCGCACGAAACTGGATTAATAAATTCGTCATTGTTAAAGGGCGAAGAGAACATTAATGCCAAGCTATCAGAAATGCAAATTCGTTACATCAGGGAAAATTATATCCCAAAGGATAGAGAATTTGGCACGAGGGCATTGAGTAAACAATACGGAGTAAGTCAAAATGCTATATCAAAGATTGTAAATTATAAAACTTGGAGGGGTGTGATATAGCTTAATCTTTCGCTTGTATAAGGCATTAACTTCGTTGACAAGTATTTTACCTTCATGTACTATTATTAAAGTCGAAGGTTCGTATTTGTGGTAAATATCACGAAGTGGAAATAAGCAATACCGGCATGAATATTGATATATTAAGGTTTAATTCCATACCTTGCCCTCGTGGTGCAACGGATAGCACGTAAGATTCCGGTTCTTAAAATGGGGGTTCGATTCCCTCCGAGGGCGCTACATGTTTAAAATATAAGAAATGATGGGAGATTTTTAATTTTAGTTCGACTTTTGTCCGACGAAGTTAAAAATCTCCTATTTTATTTACCCTAATCGGAAGTTCATAAATCGATTATCCCTTAATTATTCTTAATATTCCTACATATAGATTATCGCTAATGCTTAAAAGAAGGTTAGTTTTAATATTTGAGGTGAAAAAAAGATAATTGAAGGAAAGGAAAGTTTAAGAGTCATTACAATATGTTTTCTAGAAGTCACCAATCTCAGGAGCAATTCTCAAAGTTAAAGAATGAAGTTATACATAAGCTAACTACCAGAAAAAAGATGGTCAAAAGGGAAAGAGCCCCATGGCATGTTTATCTAAATAAAATACAATCATGTAATAACTAATTATTTAAGCTACGATGAAAAAGTGTGCAATAGCCTTATACTAAATCCTTAATTTTCCATTGGTTCTACCGGTTTTTCAATGTATTTTTGGAAGCCATAATTCAAAAGAGCAAGGAAATAGTAAAGGATAAGTATTCCAGTTCGTGTGAATTTTTTGAGTTTAAAGTGCCCAATCTTTTCGAAAAGAGGAGTTAAGAGATAGGCAAAAATAACATCCATAATTAAATTAATAGTAGCATATAAGGGGAATTTGCCATAAGTAAAGTGAAACACCCATAAATTTATCGTGAAGAATGGTCCTAAAATAAATGCTAATGCATCAAATAATATAAATTTATAACCACCTTTTACTTTCCACCAATTAAATATTGGACTTAACATTTCGACAATGAGTAAAAGAAGTGAGCAAAATAATGTCACTGGTAAAAATCTTTTAAACGAATTTTTAGGTAGAAAAATAATAACGATTGCCCATAATACAATTGCATTAAATATTCTAAAAAAATTAGCAAGCATTCACTTCACCTCTATTTTCCTTTAGATTATGTGGGTGTTAACTAATTTATACAGGTTTAGTGTTTTGAACGAAATTATCGAAAACAAATAAATAGAGCCTAAAAGGCCCTAATTATCTAAATCATATAAACCTGGTGCATGTTCATTTGGCATATCCGGCATTGTTGGCACGGGAAACCCTTTAGGTGGTTCAGTCACTGAAAGGTCCCCACCATTTCTACTAGGTGTTGTTCCAGTGAATACTTCCCCAATAAGTGTATCATCTAAACGGAAATTAAATTGAGCGTTGTGAAAGCCCATATCAACATATTTCTTACATTCAGGATATTTATTCAAGTCGTAGTTAGGAACAGGGAAGACTTTTCCCCAATCAACTCCTAATGTTTCTAATGCCTTTGCAAAAGCATTTTGATGCGCATTATCTCTAACCATAAGAAAAGCTACTGTTTCTCTTAGAGTTTTATTACTGCTCATCTCATAAATTCTTGATTTTTGAAGTACACCAGTTGATTCTAAAGAAACATTATTGATTAAATTTGCTACTAAGTTACCGTGGTCATAAACCCAGGAACCATTCCAAGGGTTACCTCCTGCATCAACTGGTAAGGATGCTTTAGCACCTATAATGAAATGATGGGGATTTGCGCCATCTTGAATAACATCATCTAACGGAGCATTATCAAATGCTTGGTTACCTGGGCTAGAACCACCAGCACCATTTAAAAGTTGATTTATTGTCGATTGTACTAATTCTATATGACTAAGCTCTTCTATAAATACCCCTCTTAATAGGTCTCGATATTTTTTTGCTTTTCCTCTGAAGTTGGCACTTTGAAATGAATATTGCATCATTGTACGTATTTCTCCAAATTGTCCACCTAGCGCTTCTTGAAGCACCTTGGCTGCATGTGGATCTGGTTTATCAGGAACAATCATATTAATTAAATCTTCTTTGTAAAAATACATTAATGTATTCCTCCGTTTTTGAGTTGTAAATTCTAATAATAAATCTATTTTGTGTTAAAAAAATCGTTTTATCCATTTATCCATTTAAAAAGCGCATCTGCGGAGAAATCTTTCTTTGTGAAATTAAGGATTTAGCCCACATTTTTTAAAAAACTAACCAAAAAAAACACAAAATGTGAACAAAAAAGAAGAGTCATGCATTGACTCTTCTTTAAATGAAATTCCGATGAAACTACTCTTATTATGCGATTTTATCATGCAGAAAGGATGAGTAAAGAAAAGAACAGCGAGCGTGAGGGATGCACTCTTTGAAGAGATCATTGGTTGGCAAACCAATGTAACCATTATATTTTATGTGCAATCATTTTAATGCTGGATTAAATAATGATGTTTCATCAAAAAGGTTAAAAAATTCATTTATAAATCTATAAGAACGCTGAAGAGAAACATTACAACAAAGATATTTATGTACATGGCTGCTATAACTATGCCATAATGAATTTTTTTAAAAAGGAATAATGAAGTTGGGGCTAGTAATCCCCCGAAAATGAGCATGCCGAATATTTCATTTGAATAGAAGAAAATAATCACCTACAGACAATTTTCTACTTAGTGTATTTAATTGATAAATTTTTATACGAAGGTTAACGAAATATGTTTAATTCAGTAAGCTTGGACAGTCTATAGGCTAGCTCGTATGAATTGCCTTCATAAAGGTGAAATGAGAGTGAATCATTGAGGTATTCCACTTTTTGTTGGAATTCCTCTAAACAGCCTATTTGTGCTGACCAATGGAGATCAGGAATAGAGACAATATATTTTTCTTCTGGAGTTTTAATTATGTATACATTTGAGTGTCTTTCTCCTAATAAATGCATTTTTTCTTGAAGATATTTCATCTATTCTACACCTCAACTTCTCCATTTATTAAAAGTATTATATAAATGAAATGGAGACAAAGAAAGCAATATCTATTAGAAACACTGAAAAGGAGACTAAAGGCTCTAGGGAAAAAGTCTACAATAATGGAAATCGTTAACTTCTTCAAATGAATAAATAAAAGAAGAGCCGATGGGCTCTATAAACCTTGATTAACTTCTCATTTGTATGGATCAATATACTGCCACTTTTGAAATAAGTAAATGAGTGAAGCACAAATAATACAAGTGATAAAAATGATGATATGGATAGAATCATCCATTTTATAAATCCCGAAATATTCATAAAGGTTCATGATACCAAAAGAAAAGACTGCATCGCTAATTGTATTAATTGTTATATAAATCCAAAAGTTACCAAATGTAAAGTATAGAAATATAGTAGGTAAGACTATGTATAAGCCGTAGACAAAAGGAGTTGTATTAGTTAATGGGAAAATGGTTTGCACAACTTCAACTAGATGATATCTTTGATATAGTTGAAATACTATTGTTAAAAGCAGGGCACTTACTAATCCACCGGGAATGAAGGACTTTACCCTTTTAGTATCTAAAAAAAGGAGAAAGAACCAAGGTAGAATCAACATAGTCCACAAGAAAATATGGGTAAACATTCAACTATACCTCCAATAAGTAGATAATTATACTCTTACCGATAACACCTTAGTCTATGCATAAAAAGTCGGGAATCGCGGGAACCCTTAAATGAGTTGAGATGAGAAAAATTCTCGAATAATTTGTTCTGCAAACAATAAAAATAGGTTTCTAAATTTTATAATTAAAAATTTAAAAAGAGGTGATTGTATGAGAGAAAAATTATTAAGTATTCAACTTCCTGATAGATATGAAGAAAATTTGTTTGAATATATTCCTACACTAGATGGTGTTCCAGAGTTAATTGATTACTTAAACCTCGGATACTCCAAAAACCAATACAAAAAAATGACATCATTAGTCGCAATTGAAAGTATGAAATTCAATTTAATTGAAGCAAAAAAAGATAATGCTCTTTCAAAGGAGGAAGTGGAAAAAGGAAATAAATTGATTGTAGAAGCGATTGAAAGATATAACTCAATATAAAGCACAAAATAATCTTAATAAGATAAGTACTAGAAAACAAAAAACAATCATACAGCCATTTAGCGCCGGAAAGTTATAGTAAAGCTGAAACTGTTCCTTTTCAGCTGTCTTTAGCAATTCTCATGTATACATCTTCATAAAAACTAGAACTAGCATATCTCAAGTTAGATGTGTTTTTTTTTGTTGGGGTAATTCCGTCAAACATCTCACTAAAAAACGCAAGGAGCCGCAAAAAAATAACCGAAAATGGTCCGTTTGTTTTCTTTTTTCGACAAATTCTTCGCTTTTTTGTACCGAAGTACCTAAAAATATTACCCCAATTTACAAGTAATAACTTCACAACCTATCATTAAATTATAAAAATAATAAATTTTCAAAAAATAGGGGTGGAGTTATGAAGTTTAAAAAGCTAAAGCCGTTACTTACGTTGACGATGGCTGCTGGTATGATATTTTCGTTCAGTGTACCTAGTCATTCAATGGCAGCTGAGAATGATCAGTTCAATATGAAACAGATTGAATCTATGCTCAGTGGTTTATCCAAAGAAGAAAGAGCGACTTTGAATGAATTAAATGCGTCACCAACATTTACAATTTCTCCAGATATTAAGCAGGATAGTGCAGAATTAGTTTCTGTTATTGTTGAATTTAAAACACTTCCAGCAAAAGTGGCTGTTAAACAGCAACTTTTATTAGGTAAGCAAAAAGCGGTTACTAATGCAGAACAGCAAGTTGAGGCTTCTCATAAATCCTTTTCAACATTTATATCCTCAATGAAAAAGAAAAAATCTATTGATAAGTTTGATGCCAATAAGCTTGAGATCATTCATGAATACAAACACGCTTTTAATGGGGTATCAATGACTTTACCTGGTACGGCTGTTCAATCATTACTTGCCTCTGATGAAGTAAAAAGAATATGGAGTAACAAAGAAATCAAATTAGATATACCTAGTGAAGATGAGAAGGTTAGTCCGAAAATGGCTGATAGTGTACCTCAAATTGGGGTTGATCAATTGAATGATGAAAAGATTAAGGGAGAAGGCATTAAAGTCGGTGTAATCGATACAGGAATTGATTATAACCATCCTGATTTAATGGATGCTTATAAAGGATATCGCTATACCGATGGCGAGAATCCTGCTGAGGTAGAGCCATCTTCAGTTAAAGGCTGGGATTTTGTTGATAATGATGCTGACCCAATGGAAACAACCTATGAAGATTGGGTTGAAAATGGAGAAGGGTATCCTGAAGAATACGGTGGAGCGACTTATTATACATCTCATGGCACTCACGTATCAGGAACGATAGCAGCAAACCCTGATAACACTGTAGATTATGCTGTAACTGGGGTAGCACCAGAAGTTGACTTATATAATTATAGAGTGCTAGGTCCATACGGATCTGGAAGTAACGAAGATGTTATGGCTGGTATTGATAAAGCAGTTGCAGATGAAATGGATGTAATGAATTTATCACTCGGAACTTCTGTCAATGACCCACTAGACCCGACCTCTATTGCGATAAACCAAGCGATGCTTTCTGGGGTTGTTGCGGTAGTGGCTGCAGGAAATGCAGGTCCAGATGAAAAAACACTCGGTTCACCTGGTACAGCTGCTTTAGGTATTACTGTAGGGGCAAGTGACTCCGATATGAGTATCCCGACTTTAGATGTAACCGTTAAAGGCCAAAAACTATCCTTAATGTTACTAGCGAAGAATTTTTCTGATAAGTTGGCATTATTAGAAGGTAAAGAGTTACCGATTGTTGAAGCTGGGATTGGCCAAGAGACGGATTTCCAAGGGTTAGATGTGAAAGGGAAAATCGCATTAATTGAAAGAGGCACTTTGACCTTTGATGAGAAAATTAAACATGCGAAAGATGCAGGAGCAATAGCTGTTATTATCTATAACAATGAAGAAGGGCAAATCCCATCCTACTTGGGAGAAGGAAGTGAATATCTCCCATCTTTCCGCCTGTCAAAAGAAGATGGAGAGAAATTGAAAGCGAGTGGAGTCAATAAAATCACTTTAACAAATCTTGATGAAACGACAACAGAGGGAGATCATTTAGCTGACTTTAGTTCAAGAGGTCCGGTGAATGGAAACTATGATATTAAACCAGACGTTGTGGCGCCAGGGGTAGCGATATTTTCGACGATTCCAGAGTATATCAATAGTCCTGAAGAAGGAGTCGCATATGACAATGCCTATGCTAGAATGCAAGGAACGTCGATGGCAACACCTCATGTAGCAGGTGTAGCAGCATTGATTCTTCAAGAAAATGAAGCTTATGACCCTTTCGAAGTGAAGGAAGTATTGATGAATAACTCAGTCGACCTGAATGGCGATTATTCAGTGAATGAAGTTGGAGCAGGAAGAATCAATGCCTATGCATCTGTACATGCTGAAACGACAATTAAAGTACTTGATGAAACGGAAATGATGGAGGGAGAAGGTACCGTTGTTATAGATGAAGAGACAGCTTCTATAGCATTTGGTAGGGATTATTTACGTGATGATGGTGAAGCGATTAACCACTCTAAAGATATTGTGATCAAAAATAGCGGTAAGAAAAAATCTTATGACCTTACAGTAGAGTTTAATCAATCGATTGATGGGGTTGAAAATGCAAAAGAAAATAAGGTCACTTTAAAAACGAAGAAGTCTGTTACAGTCGGTAAAGGGAAAGAAAAAACGCTAAACGCCACCATCAATGTACCAGCGAATGCGAAGCCGGGTGCATATGAAGGCTATATTCGTATAAATAATCAAGCGGATGCCCAAGAGAAATATCAAATTCCTTTTTCCATCTTTGTTACAGATAAAGGAATTGATTCTTTTGAAACGGATCGACCAACACTAGCGAATGATGTTGGGTTTTGGCAAAACTACTATCCAATTATTAACGGATTATTTACTTTGAAAAGTCCAATGGAAAGCATCGACGTGATCGTGAAAGATAGTCAGTCAGGTGAGGCACTCGGATATATTGGTTCGTTAAATGCTGAGAATATGATGCCAGATCGAGAATATTTCTTGCTGTATATGTTTACAGGAGCAATGTTGCCATTTACGAAAGACCCTAATCAGCCAATTGCTGAAGAATACGTAAAATTACCAGAGGGAGACTATGAAATAGTCATTCTAGCGAAGGATGAAAGTGGAAAAACGTATACAGTTGACGCACCAGCAATCATTGACAATACCGCACCTGAGATTGAGTGGGATCACGAGCCCGGTGTGTATGAACTGAATGACTCGATGTTTACAGTCGAGGATGGGGAAGAGGCATTTTATGTTCATGGTAAAGTAGAAGATGAAACAATCGGACTATTAAATGAAAAAGGTTTACCGTATGATCAATCATCTAATACGATGTATTTTGACACTTCTAAATACGCTTATTTTGCAAGGACATTCCCGATTGATGCAGAAGGAAATGTGAAATTTGGCATTGAAAAAAGTGATATTGAAAATCAAGAGTTATATTTACGGTTAGCCACTTCCGATTTAGCGACAGCTGTTAAGATGGAGAACTATATTTTTGTGAAGGAAGGAACTCCATATGTTTCCGCTAGTTATGATAAGGAAGCGATAAAGAAAAAAGACAATATTACAATGACTCTTTCGCTAAACAATGTTCAAGATATGATGTCAGGGGAATGGCAAGTGAGTTTCCAACATGACTTATATGATTTCAAAAAGGCAAATTTGACGAAAGAGATAGAGCAATACACAAAACAAAAGGGCATTAAAGTGGATTTAGCTAAACCGGTAGTAGAAAAAAGTGATATTTGGAATAGTACGGTTACATTAAGTAGTGCTCTATCTGGAAAAGCTTTTGATGGGCTAGATGGGGATATGCCATTAATTGATGTGACATTTAAGTTGAAAGATGATGCTTATTATGGTAAAACAAGTAGCTTTGAAGTAGTAAATGGAAAGTATACACCAAAAGACGAGCAACAAGTTGATATTCCTTATTATAGTGTCGATTCATTTGATGTGATTTCTAAACATACGACTGTTGCAGGCTCAGTGAACTTAGAAGCTTTTAATAGTGAGGAAGGATATTTTAACCGCGTTGGAGAAGCAAACGATTTAGGTATTAAAGTGTATGCTCAAACACGTTCAGGTAAGAATTATAAAGGTACGCTGGATGATCATGGACAATTCACTGTAAAAGGAATTCCAGCGAGCAGTCAGGATTATACGTTAGTTATTGAAGCACCAGGCCACCTAAAGAGCGCCACAACTTTTGTGCCTGGTAAGAAAATCGATGGCGAACTCTTTGGTCAACATCAAACCATCCGTCCAAAACTAGGATTAGCCGGTGATGTGAATGGCGATAAGGTCATTGATATAAAAGACATTCGAAAAATTGTTGATGCATATGGAGATGAAGATACCTCGAAGAAGAAAGAAGATATTAATCAAGACGGAATTGTCGATGAATTAGACATAAGAATAACAGAAAAGAATTTCTTAACGAAAGGTCCTGATGCTGAATCGAAACAACCAAAAGAAAAAATCGGTAACAAAGACCTTGAATATTTCCTTCGATTAATTGGTTTAACACCAATTGAATAGTTATAGCTTACGACAGATAGATACGAATCCTATCGATACGAACTAATTGAACTGCCCCCTGTTAAATAGTCAGTGGAAATAATAAAGCGGCTTTAGCTCTATATTCTTTAGGGCTAAGGCCGCTTAATCGTTTCTGTTTTGCCCCTTATTAGGTTATTTTTTTCGAAAAAAGTTTCATGGTTTACTCTACCGTATAAAACATGGTCCTCCTAGTTTGTCTATTACTTTTCCGTCATGTGTAAGACGGTTAAATAGGATTTCCTTGCCTTTCTCCATCATTTTTCTCTGCTATAATAGCCAAAAAGAGACATGATTAACTTTTCACTTATTGGGAGGTTCAAGGATGGAAGGAAAAATCATCAAATACTATCGAGAAGCAAAGAAGCTTACACAGAAGGAGATTGTACAAGGCATTTGCTCTATCACCCATTTAAGTAAAATTGAAAGAGAGTCTACTCAATACTCCAGTGAAATTATTTATATGCTTTGTGAACGGTTGGAAATTAACATGGAAGATGAAATTGAACGATTTCAGCAATTTAAGCGAAAGATGACTGACCTCCAAAAGCAAATTATTATTCAAGATGATGAGAGAATTGAGCAATTAAAGAAAGAGTTAACAGCAAACTCGTTAAGAAAAGTACCAGATTTTCAAGCGAGTTACTTTCTAACAATGGCGAGGTACTTCTTATATAAGATGAAAGTGACAGAAGCTTATTACTTTATCAACCAACTTCAAAAGGAAGTGATAGAGCTAACCTCTTTTGAAGAGAATTCATTAAAGCATCAATTAGGGATATATTATTTTTTAACGGGGAGAAATAAAGACTGTATTCGAGAATTAAGTTCTATTGACCATGATAGCTATCATCAAAATGAATATTATTACCATCTAGCACTCGCTTATTATGCTGCTAATCAGAACGTACAAGCCTATTATTATGGTAAAAAAGCTGCTGATTATTTTCATTCAACGATGAATGTTAATCGCATGATAGATTCGGAAACATTATTACTTGTGCAGTTAAATGCGAAAGGTGCTCATGATTTTAAAGAGACGAAAGATAGGTATGAGGCTCTTTTTCGTTTATGTGAAGAGTGTGGCGAAGTAGAGAGAAAAGCAAAGGTATATAACAACTTCGCTTATGACCTTCATAAAAGGAAAAAATACACTGAAGCACACTATTACTATTTGAAAGCATTAGAAATTGCTTGCGAAAACTCTCCATTATACGCCATGTTTTTAGAAAATTATATTCATAATGGTTTTATTAGTGGGTTAGTACATAAAAAGGAATTGTTACAAGAAGTAAGAAAAGGGATTGAATTAGCAAAGACTTACCAATGGAGTGGGCTTTTTACATTTGAGTTTTACTCCTTCTTAATTGAGGGCAGAGAAGAGGAAGCATACGCCATAATAGAAAATAAATTATTACCTTATTATCGTCAGTCGGGTGATACGCTTATGATAGAAAAATACGAACAACGTTTATTTGCTTATTATAGGAAGATTGGTGACGTTGAAAGCGCGTTTAAATTGGCAAAAAGTTTAATTGCTTCACCGACATTAGTTTAATTGTATATGGATGTAAAAAAACTGGGAATGTTTCCTTAAGGTTAAGGACACGCTATAGATAATCTTTCAATGGGAGGGTTAATATGGCGGAGAAAGATCAAAGGTTAACGGCATCTGAGTTAGCACAGCTATGGAATGCCTATATGAATAATAAAATGTATAAATGCGTCCTGCAATATTTTTATGAAAAAGCTGATAAAGGAGAGATTAAGGAATTTATTGAGACGGCTATCGAGATGTGTGATGAAATTATTTTTGATATTACGACGATCTATAATAAGAACAACCATCCATTGCCGAAAGCCTTTAGTGAAGAAGAAGATGTCAATGTAACTGCTCCAAAGCTTTACTCAGATGTGTTTATTCTTGCGTATATGCATGATATGACTCGTTATGGCATTATTGGTTATGGAACTGCATTAGCTATTGCAATTCATGAAGATGTGGATCAAGTTTTCACAAAAGCATTGGAAAAAGGTTCACAATTATATAGAAGGGCAATTAAATTGCAGCAAGAAAAGGGTGTTTTTCACCCCTCACCGTCTATTCCAATCCCAGAAAAAATTGAAATCGCTGAAAAAAATAGTTATTTAAACGGCTTTATAAGTGAACAGCGAGCATTATCAGTCGTTGAGATTATGAATGTGTACAACGATATGCAAAGAAATGCTTTAGGAAAGGCCCTGTTTTTAGGTCTTTGTCAAACTGTTACTTCCAATGATATCAAGAAATTTTTGCGGAAAGGTCTTGATTTGTTCGATGAAAATGTCCAAGAATTTGCTAATACTTTAATTAAGGATAGCATTTCTGTTTCACCGACTTGGGACTCAGAAGTGCTTAATTCTACCACACCACCTTTTTCAGAAAAGCTAATGCTATACCAAGTAGTAATATTTATTGCTACGTTATCCGGCTATTATGGGACAGCATTAGGTACGACTACAAGACGGGATTTAACGGTAATGTATGCAAAGATAATGACCGAAACATTAGACTTAGGCAATCAATCGGCAAGTTTATTAATTAAATACGGTTGGCTTGAACAAGCCCCTCAATCAGTAGACCATAGAAATATTTCTAAAAAGAAAAGGAAATAGGGATGTTCTGTGAGAAAAAATAACCCGATTGAGAAATTGTTTTGGTCGATTGCTTTTCCCGGTTTTGGTCAATATTTAAATGGTAAATTGTTTAAAGGTACTGTATTTTTAGTTTTAGAAATTTTATTTAATGTCATGGGTAATTTTAACGAAATTATTATGTTAAGCTTTCAAGGGAAAGTTCATCAAGCTGCTGAAGCAGCTAATTATGGATGGTTAATGTTCTATCCGTGTTTATACTTCTTCGCTATTTGGGATGCTTATAAGGATGCTGGGGGTGAAGGGAGTAAATATTCATTCTTACCATTTGTATTTTGTGCTTATTTTGTAACGGTTGGTCTTATGTATTCAACAGAGGTATCAATATTTGGCGTGTTTTTTGGGCCTGTATGGTTACCAATGATAGCTGTCATTCCTGGTGTCATAATTGGTTGGCTCATTCGATTTGTCATCATTAAATTTTCAACTTCATCATAAAAGCCAACCCTTCGCATGATTATATGGTTGGCTTTTAAATTTGGTATGTATACAATTAATCCTCATTTACTGTTGCTTTGCATACGGGACAAGTAATTTTTTCATTCGATCTAAATTGGATTTTCTTCAAATCTTTCCTCGTAAATGTAGCAAAAACATTATAGCGGAAACCGCATATACAAGAGTGTTTGTCTTTTACAATGTGGGTTAAATGGGTTTCATCGCTTTGAACGGTTGGATAGATCATAAGACACACCTTTCTTTTTTGTGGGAAATTTAGGCAAAATTAGAAAGGTTTTTATATAGGAGACCTTTAGAAAGTCCATAAGAGGTAAGGGTGATTCAAGCGGAAATAATCACCTCACACATCTGCAACCCGGCTGCCATGACAATATATGCTTTAGGCCCGTGGCTTTGCGTCTTTTACTTTCGTAAAATTTGCCCAATATGATAGATTCTATCACATATTCATAGAGTATGGTCGACAAACGTCCTTTTTGTAACTAAAGGGAAAAATAACTGAAAAATCTAATAATTGTTTAGTTTCCACAAATCTTCCTTTTTCTTTTTTGATGATATTTACTCTACAATCTGAATAGTTATGTAGTGAGCTACCAATTTATTTCTATACACTATTTCAGGTGATTATTGTAGAATGAGAATAAGGGGGGTTTTTAGAATGAACTTGAAAGCAGGGTTGTGGCAACAGCAAACATTAAAATTGACCATGACACAAGAGCTTACACAAGCGATTGCGCTGTTACAATATAATACACAAGAATTGTCTGCCTTTTTGGAAAGTAAGGCGTTAGAGAATCCCCTTATGCAAATTGAAGCGAGTCCTGCACAAGCAGCCGATTCGAGATTTGACCGAATGAAACCATCAAAACAAAAATTAGATGACAATAAACAGGACTGGATTGAACAAATCGGTTCAAAAAACCATACAACATTACAAGAATACTTACATTCGCAGTTAGCGATCGCAGAATTAAATCATATGGAATATAAACTCATTTCCTATCTCATTGGATGTTTAGATGAAAACGGTTACTTACAGACAGACATACAAACTGTTGCGGAAAAATTCTACGTAAGTGAAGAGGATATGAATGAAGCGTTGATAGAGATTCAAAGTTTAGAACCTGCAGGAGTAGCGGCGAGAGACTTACAGGAGTGTCTATGGTTACAATTAGAGAGACTTCACCCTTATAATGAAATCGCTGAGAAAGTCATTAGTGATTATTTTCTTCTTTTTGCTGATAAGAAATGGAAAGAAATAGCGAAAAACCTGAAAGTAGAACTAAAAGAAATCCAAGAAGTTTTTGATCTTGTGCAAACACTAAATCCAAGACCAGCTGCAGCCTTCCAAAATGAGTTAGCACCATATATTACACCAGAAGTCGTTATTCAGTGGGAAGATGGGACTTTTTCTGTAAGTATATATGATGATGTGCTACCAAAGATTCGCTTTAATGAGAGCTATTTTCGTAAGTTTCAAGCAGATGGAGATCAAGAAGTGAATCGTTTTTTGCAAGAGAAAAAAACGGACTTTCATTGGATTGCTAGAAGTATAGAACAAAGAAAAGAAACATTATTAAAAGTAGCATTAAAAATTGTTGAAAAACAGCCTGAATACTTCTGGAAGGGCCCAAATTATTTGCAACCGATGACAATGAAAGAGATAGCCGATGAATTAGAGATACATGAATCAACTGTCAGTCGTGCGGTCCGTGAAAAATATGCGCAAACGCCATTTGGAACGATTGAATTGCGATCCTTTTTTTCTAGTACGATTAAGACGACGTCGTTTGAGAATACATCATCTGAGCAGGCGAAAAACGCAATAAGTGACATGGTGAAAGGTGAAGATAAGAAAAAACCTCTTTCAGATCAAGTGATAGTTAAGCGATTAGAAGAGGAAAAAGGTATTGTGATATCAAGAAGAACAGTTGCAAAATATCGTGATCAATTAAAAATTCCATCTTCTTCAAAAAGAAAAAGATACGAATAAAGAGTGGGGTGGATGATTATTGCAGATTGTTAAACTGTATACAAGAAAAAGATGCCCTTTATGTGAGCAAGCTGAGCTTGTCATTGAGATGATCCAAGAAGAAAGTCTATTTCAATATGAAGCCATTGATATTGAAACAAGTGATGATCTAACAGAACGCTTTGGTTTAATGATTCCAGTTATTGAAGTAGACGGTGAGATTCTTCAATATGGACAAGTAGATTATGTCACTCTTTCTGAGAAGTTAAGTGGAGAAAATGATAAATGATTGAAAAATAAAAATAACCCTGCTAATATAAAGTTGTAGGGTTATTTTTAAAGATTGATGATTAAATTATTGTAAAAAGGGTATAAGAATAAAGAAGAAAAAAATGAAGTTTTGACTTCATTATATATTTTTATTCTCGTGGGACACAAAATGTCTTGCGTGGACATATAATGTCCATGTAAAGGAGTAAGAAATTGAATAAGTGGATGAATGTTACTCAAAAAGTAATTCCAGACTTGATGGAAATAATGAAAAGACGATATGAAATTTTGCAACAAACCTCTTTAATGGAGTCTGTAGGAAGAAGGAGTTTAGCGACAAAAGTAGGGATGACCGAAAGAGTATTACGCGGAGAACTCGATTTTTTAAGAGAACAAGGCTTAATTATTGTAGATGCACAAGGAACGAAACTATCGGAGGCTGGAAAGCATCTCCTTGTAGATCTCCACGAGGTAATTAAAGAATGGTCGGGATTAAATGATAAAGAAATAAACTTGACAAAAATGCTTCAAATAGAAAAGGTGCTACTTACTTATGGGGATACTGATAAGGATGAAACAGTAAAGTCAGAGTTAGGAAAAGAAGTAGCCCGCCTTGTTCAGGCGATAGCTAATGGTGGGATGACCATTGCAGTGACGGGTGGATCCACAATTTCAACTGTAGCTGAAGCGCTAAGGAAACAGCAACATATGGCGGATGTCTTATTTGTTCCAGCCCGTGGAGGCGTCGGCACAGATATGAGATTCCAAGCCAATACATTAGCGGCGCGAATGGCAGAAGAATCGGGCGGCACATACCAAACATTGTATGTCCCAGATGTCGTCGGTGAAGAAATGTATCAATCCATCATCAAGGAACCAGAAATAAAGCAAGTGCTGAAAGTGATAAAAAAGGCGAATATCGTTATTCACGGTATTGGCAATGCACTTGAGATGGCAGAAAGACGTGGTACCCATAAGGGAAATATAAAGGAATTAACAGAATCAGGTGCGATTGCTGAAGCATTCGGGTATTACTTTAATGAAGAGGGTAAAGTGGTCCATCGTTTGCAAACAGTAGGACTACAACTAGAAGATTTGCAACATGCAGATTATGTGATTGCCGTTGCAGGTGGATCAACAAAGGCTAAAGCGATTGCTGCCTACATGAAACAAGCACCAAGACAAACAATACTTGTCACAGATGAGATTGTGGCAGAGGAATTACTAAAAACAATTAATTAACGGAGGTTTCATAATATGACAATCAAAGTGGGAATAAACGGATTTGGAAGAATTGGTAGAAATGTATTTCGTGCGAGCTTTGAAAAGGAAAATGTAGAAATCGTTGCGATAAATGACTTAACAGATGCGAATATGCTTGCTCATTTATTAAAATACGATTCCATTCATGGAGCATTTCCGCACGAGGTAAAGGTAGATGGCGATAACTTAATCGTAGGTGGCAAAAAGGTTAAAGTGTTAGCAGAAAGAAATCCAGCTGATATTGGTTGGGGTGATTTAGGTGTTGAGTTAGTTGTTGAATCTACAGGCCGCTTTACAAAACGAGCAGATGCAGCGAAGCACTTAGAAGCAGGTGCGAAGAAAGTGGTTATATCTGCTCCGGCAACCGATGAAGATTTAACGATTGTAATGGGTGTGAACCATGAGTCATATGATCCTGACAACCATCATATCGTATCAAATGCTTCTTGTACGACGAATTGCTTAGCACCGTTGGCGAAAGTTTTACATGATTCATTTACAATTAAACGAGGAATGATGACAACTGTCCACTCCTATACAAATGACCAGCAAATTCTTGATTTGCCTCATAAAGATTATCGTCGAGCAAGAGCAGCTGCAGAAAATATTATTCCAACAACAACTGGAGCAGCAAAAGCCGTTTCCCTTGTTCTACCAGATTTAAAAGGGAAATTAAATGGTGGTGCCATTCGTGTTCCAACACCGAATGTTTCTCTAGTTGATTTAGTTGCCGAGCTTGATAAAGATGTCACAGTCGATGAAGTGAATGAAGCATTGAAATCTGCCGCAAATGGAGAGTTAAAGGATATTCTTAGCTTTAGTGAGGAACCATTAGTTTCAGGTGATTACAATGGCAATCCTGCATCATCAACCGTTGATGGATTATCTACAATGGTTATGGAAGGCAATATGGTCAAAGTCATATCATGGTATGACAATGAAAGTGGTTATTCTCACAGAGTGATTGATTTAATGGAATATATGGCTGAAAAAGGATTATAAATGTAGGTTTGGTAAACATTAAAAATAAAATTTTGCTTACAAACTCACATCTTTATGGATATTAGATGAATGAACGTCTATAATGATAAATGGTGAAGGGAGAAAGGGACCATACCTCTCCCTTTTATTTTGACTTTTTCTATACGTTTTCGCGCTTTTCTTGCGCGAGTAAGAAAGAAAACGGTGATTTTTATACATATAAATGAATGAACATTCGCCTTTCTTGTAGTACAAGCAGCTAACTAGAAAATAGTCTATTATTATGTTTAGGAGGGCCTTTTACTATGAACAAAAAGAGCGTAAAAGATGTTGAACTAAAAGGAAAACGCGTATTTTGTCGTGTAGACTTTAATGTGCCAATGAAAGAGGGACAAATCACGGATGAAACACGTATCCGCGCAGCGATTCCGACAATTAACTATCTAATTGACCAAGGAGCGAAAGTGATTTTAGCTTCTCATTTAGGGCGTCCAAAAGGACAAGTAGTAGAAGAGTTAAGGTTAACTCCTGTTGCAGAAAGATTATCTGCCTTGCTAGGAAAAAATGTTGCCTATGCAGATGAGGCGTACGGAGAAAAAGTAGAACAGGCAGTAGATGGTTTAGAAGAGGGCGATGTTCTATTACTAGAGAATGTTCGCTTTTACCCAGGTGAAGAGAAGAATGATCCTGAACTTGCTAAAGCTTTTGCCCAATTAGCAGATGTTTATGTAAATGATGCTTTTGGTGCAGCACATCGTGCACATGCATCGACAGAAGGAATTGCCCACTATATCCCAGCGGTTTCTGGTTTACTAATGGAAAAAGAATTAGAAGTGTTAGGCAAGGCATTGTCAAACCCTGACAGACCATTTACAGCTATCATTGGTGGTGCAAAGGTAAAAGATAAAATCGATGTCATTGATAATCTATTAGATAAAGTAGATAATTTAATTATCGGTGGCGGTCTAGCCTTTACGTTTGTAAAAGCACAAGGCCACGATATTGGCAATTCTCTATTAGAAGAAGATAAATTAGAATTAGCGAAAACGTTTATGAAAAAAGCGGAAGAAAAAGGCGTGAAATTTCTAATGCCAATTGATGCTGTCGTTGCCGATCGTTTTGCTGAAGACGCAGATAGTAAAATAGTGGCTATTAACGAGATTCCAGGAGATTGGATGGCATTAGATATTGGTCCTGAAACGGCTAATTTATATAGTGAAGTAATTGCAGATAGTAAGCTAGTCATTTGGAATGGACCGATGGGTGTATTTGAAATGGATCAGTTTGCTGGTGGAACAAAAGCAGTAGCAGAAGCATTAGCGGAAGCAAATGACACATACTCTGTTATCGGTGGTGGTGATTCTGCAGCAGCAGTCGAGAAATTCCATTTTGCTGATCGTATGAGTCATATTTCAACAGGTGGCGGTGCATCATTAGAATTTATGGAAGGAAAAGCCCTTCCAGGTGTTGTCGCTTTAAATGATAAATAAGTAATTAAAAGAAAGGACGAGATAGTATGCGTAAGCCGATTATTGCAGGTAACTGGAAAATGCATAAAACAATGAATGAGGCGAAGTCCTTTATTGAAGAGATTAATGGTCTTGTTCCAGATGAAATGGATATGGATACAGTCGTGTGTGCTCCAGCCCTATTTTTAGAGCGTCTTGTAGATGGTGTGGAAGGTTCACCTGTTGCCATTGGAGCACAAAACATGCATTTTGAAGATAATGGCGCATTTACTGGCGAAATCAGCCCTGTTGCACTTCAAGACTTAGGTGTATCATATGTCATCATTGGTCATTCAGAACGTCGCGAAATGTTCAATGAAACTGATGAGACTGTGAATAAAAAAGCGAAGTCAGCATTTGCACATAACCTCACTCCCATCATTTGCGTAGGTGAAACACTTGAACAAAGAGAAAACAATGAAACAATGAGTTTTGTTGGACATCAAGTTGAAGCAGCGTTGTCGGGATTATCTGATGAGCAATTAAAACAGGCTGTCATCGCTTATGAACCGATATGGGCTATTGGTACAGGAAAGTCATCTTCAGCAGAAGATGCAAACGAAGTATGTGCCCATATTCGTTCTGTCGTTAGTAAACAGTTTTCTGAGGAAATCGCCGAAGCTCTTCGCATTCAATATGGTGGTAGTGTGAAACCGGCAAACATTAAAGAATATATGAGTCAAGCGGATATTGACGGTGCACTTGTCGGTGGCGCAAGTCTTGAGCCCTCTTCCTTCCTGCAATTATTGGAGGCGGGTAAGTATGAGTAAATCACCTGTTGCTTTGATTATTCTTGATGGCTTTGCCCATAGAGAAGAAGTCAAAGGCAATGCTGTTGCTCAAGCGAAAAAACCGAATTTTGATCGGTTATGGAATGAGTATCCACACGCTTATTTAACAGCAAGTGGAGAAGCGGTTGGTTTACCACAAGGACAAATGGGGAACTCCGAAGTCGGTCATATGAATATCGGGGCCGGACGCATTGTTTATCAAAGCTTAACAAGAGTAAATGTGGCTATTCGTGAGGGTCACTTTGAGCAGAATGAAACATTCCTTGCAGCGATTAATCATGCGAAGAAAAACAATACAAGCCTTCATCTGATGGGATTATTGTCAGACGGTGGTGTGCATAGTCACATTAACCACTTGTATGCTCTCCTTCAGCTAGCTAGTGACGAAGGATTAAAAAAGGTCTATGTCCATGGGTTTCTTGATGGCCGCGATGTTGGTCCGCAGACAGCTAGAGGATATATTCAAGCGGCAGAAGCGAAAATGAACGAAATTGGTGTAGGTGAATTCGCCTCTATTTCAGGTCGTTATTACTCAATGGATCGTGATAATCGTTGGGAACGTGTGGAGAAATCTTATCGTTCGATGGTGTATGGTGAAGGTCCTGCTTATCATAGTGCCCATGAATTAGTCGAAGATAGTTATGCGAACGGTATTTATGACGAATTTGTTATTCCTTCTGTTATTGTGAAGGAAGATGGATTACCTGTTGGAAAAGTTAGTAATAATGATGCTATGATTTTTTACAACTTTAGACCTGACCGCGCGATTCAGATTTCAAATACGTTTACAAACAAAGACTTCCGTTCATTTGATCGTGGTATAGGCCATCCAAAGACTTTATTCTTTGTTTGTTTAACCCATTTTAGTGAAACAGTTGACGGGTATGTTGCATTTAAACCGACAAACCTAGATAATACTCTTGGAGAAGTACTTTCACAAAATCACTTAACGCAACTGAGAATTGCAGAAACAGAGAAGTATCCTCATGTTACATTCTTTATGAGTGGAGGAAGAGAAGCAAAATTTCCTGGTGAAGAACGGATTTTGATTAACTCACCTAAAGTTGCTACTTATGATTTAAAGCCTGAAATGAGCGCCTACGAAGTAACAGATGCTTTGCTTGATGAAATTAGTCAAGATAAGCATGATGCCATTATATTAAATTTTGCTAACCCTGATATGGTGGGGCACTCAGGAATGCTAGAACCAACAATTAAAGCTGTTGAAACGGTTGATGAATGTCTTGGAAAAGTGATTGACGCCATTATTGCTAAAGGTGGAAAAGCGATTATCACCGCTGACCACGGCAATGCGGATGAGGTCATTACTCTTGATGATCATCCAATGACAGCTCATACAACTAATCCAGTACCTGTTATTGTAACGGAAAAAGGTCTAATATTACGTGAAGATGGTATATTAGGAGATTTAGCTCCAACTATACTTGATTTATTAAAAGTGTCTCAACCTGAAGAAATGACTGGTTCTACATTAATTAAATAAGTGCCGGTGTTCACTTTTTTGTGAACATCCGTGCCTTACATATAAATGAAGTTTGACAAGATGACAGCCAATGAAAAAGGAGAGATTATCATGCCATTTATCCAACATGTATATGCTCGTGAAGTATTAGATTCACGTGGAAATCCAACAGTAGAAGTAGAAGTATTAACCGAGTCTGGCTTCTTCGGCCGTGCGATTGTACCATCTGGTGCATCAACTGGTGAATATGAAGCCGTTGAACTTCGTGACGGAGACAAGGATCGTTACTTAGGTAAAGGTGTTCAAAAAGCAGTAGATAATGTGAATAACTTAATTTCTGAAGCAATTATTGGTTTTGACGTAACTGATCAAGTAGGTATTGACCGTACAATGATCGCACTAGATGGCACAGAAAATAAAGGTAAATTAGGTGCAAATGCGATTCTTGGTGTTTCTATGGCTTGTGCGCATGCAGCAGCAGAGTCTGTTGGTTTACCACTATACCGCTATCTTGGTGGTTTCAATGCGAAACAATTACCAACACCAATGATGAATATCATTAATGGTGGTTCTCATGCGGATAACAATGTTGATTTCCAAGAATTCATGATTATGCCTGTTGGCGCTCCTACATTCAAAGAAGCGATCCGTATGGGTGCTGAAGTTTTCCATTCATTGAAAAAAGTTCTTTCATCTAAAAGCTTAAACACGGCAGTAGGTGACGAGGGTGGCTTCGCTCCAAACCTTGGGTCAAACCGTGAAGCGCTAGAAGTCATCATTGAAGCGATTAGCAATGCAGGTTACGAAGCAGGTAAAGATATTTACCTTGCAATGGACGTTGCTTCATCTGAATTCTTTAACAAAGAAACCGGCAAATATGATTTAACTGGAGAAGGTCGTCTTGGATTATCGTCAGAAGAAATGGTTTCTTTCTACGAGGAGCTTGTTTCTGAATTCCCAATCATCTCGATTGAAGATGGATTAGATGAAAACGACTGGGAAGGCCACAAATTATTAACTGAACGCATCGGTGGTAAAGTTCAATTAGTAGGGGACGACCTATTCGTTACAAACACGAAAAAGCTAGCACAAGGAATTGAACAAGGTGTAGGAAACTCAATCCTTATTAAAGTAAACCAAATCGGTACATTAACTGAAACATTTGAAGCGATCGAAATGGCGAAACGTGCTGGTTACACAGCAGTCGTTTCTCACCGTTCTGGCGAATCAGAAGACGCAACAATCGCTGATATCGCTGTAGCTACGAATGCTGGTCAAATCAAAACAGGTTCAATGAGCCGTACAGATCGTATTGCTAAGTACAACCAACTTCTTCGCATCGAAGACGAGCTTGGTGATTTAGCTGTGTATGACGGATTGAAATCTTTTTATAACTTGAGTAAATAATGTCTTAAAAAAAACAAACACCATTTTGTAAATGGTGTTTGTTTTTTTTTTAGCTATTTTAGGTTTTAAGGGATGTCGATCTCCGTAGTGGAAAATACGCGTAAATACATGGCGAGATAATTAAAGAAATGTCAAAACCAAAAGCCCTGACTCGTTTATCATAGAAACGCGTCAAATTTTTGGATTCACTACGGATTTTGACTCATTTATCAAGGAACCGCGTCAAATTTTTGAATCCACTACGGAATCTGACTCGTTAATCATGGAACCGCGTCAAATTTTCGGAATCACTACGGATTATGACTCATTTATCAAGGAACCGCGTCAAATTTTCGGAATCACTACGGATTATGACTCATTTATCAAGGAACCGCGTCAAATTTTCGTATTCACTACGGATTTTGACTCATTTATCAAGGAACCGCGTCAAATTTTCGGAATCACTACGGAATCTGACTCGTTAATCAAGGAACAGCGTCAAATTGTCGGGTTCACTACGGATTTTGACTCATTTATCAAGGAACCGCGTCAAATTTTCGGAATCACTACGGATTTTGACTCGTTAATCATGGAATCGTGTCAAATTGTCGGGTTCACTACGGATTTTGACTCATTTATCAAGGAACCGCGTCAAATTTTCGGAATCACTACGGAATCTGACTCGTTTATCAAGGAACCGCGTCAAATTTTCGGTTCCACTACGGAATCTGACTCATTTATCAAGGAATCGTGTCAAATTTTCGGAATCACTACGGATTCTGACTCGTTAATCAAGGAACCGCGTCAAATTTTCGGAATCACTACGGATTCTGACTCGTTTATCATGGAAGCGCATCAAATTTTCGTACCCACTACGAATGTTGACTCATTTATCACGGAATCACGTCAAATTTCTAAAACCACTTCTTTGTATACTACTTTGAAAAGAAAAATCAAAAATACAGAAATATATATAATAGAGTCTTTCCTAAACAGCGGCTAATCACATCGAACAATAATACGATTACCATTTTTGTTAATAATTTGTAGATGCGCAAATAGGCATGCGGGCATGAACTTGACATTTCATGATAGATTAACTTGTCTGTACATAGTAAATATGCTAAAATTTGAGTATTATTATTGTACGTAAATGGTTGATATGGAGGTGCCCACATGCATACACTTTTAATTACATTGCTAGTCATTGTGTCTATCGGTTTAATTGCCGTTGTTTTACTTCAATCAGGAAAAAGTGCAGGTCTTTCAGGTGCGATTTCTGGTGGAGCGGAGCAGCTTTTTGGTAAACAAAAAGCACGCGGCTTAGATTTGATTTTACATCGTTTGACGATTGTTTTAGCTGTTTTATTCTTTATTTTAACAATCGCAGTTTCTTATTTTGCTCTATAAATAGAGACGAACAATGCAATGCCTGGCCTCAACGAAAGGTCGGGTTTTTATTTTGCCTATTACAGGGAAAACTAATCATGTTAAACAAACGTTTGATTGAAAGGAAGTTTACATAATGAAAGTAGTTCAACCAAAACCATTCACATTTGGAGATGGTAAACGAGCAGTATTATTATTACATGGGTTTACTGGTAATACAGCAGATGTTCGCATGATGGCAAGATTCCTAGAAGGGAAAGGTTATACTTGTCATGCGCCATTATATAAAGGCCATGGCGTCCCGCCGGAAGAACTTGTCCATACGGGACCAGAAGATTGGTGGCAAGACGTCATGAATGGTTATCAACACCTAAAGGAAATGGGGCATGAAGAAATCGCGATTGCCGGCTTATCTCTTGGTGGGGTATTTTCCTTGAAATTAGGTTACACTGTACCTGTAAAGGGTATTATAACCATGTGTGCACCTATGCATATTAAATCTGAAGAAGTGATGTACGATAATGTCGTTGATTATGCCCGACAATATAAGAAGCTAGAAGGAAAATCACCCGAACAAATCGAAGAAGAAGTAGCTAAGTTTAAAGAAACACCAATGAACACATTAAAGGCATTACAAGCATTAATTGCAGATGTTCGTCATAATGTGGATATGATTTATTCTCCGACTTTTGTTGTGCAATCAAGAGAAGATCATATGATTAATACTGAAAGCGCGAATATTATATACAATGAAGTAGAAAATGATCAAAAACAGATTAAATGGTATGAAGAATCCGGTCATGTCATTACACTTGATAAGGAAAGAGATCAGCTGCATGAAGATGTGTATCAATTCTTAGAGCAGCTTGATTGGCAAGTGTAAGTTGGATCGAAGTTTGAGGAGTGTTGTCAATCGTGGATAACCACAAAAAAGAGCTGGTCGATAAACTATTAAATTATATGAAGGACGAGGCGTACAAGCCTCTAACAGTACAAGAAATGGAGGAGGCCTTTGGGATAGAAGACTCCACCCAATTTAAGGATTTTGTAAAGACTTTAGTCATTATGGAGGAACAAGGCTTAGTTGTGCGTACAAGGAGTAATCGCTATGGATTACCTGAAAAAATGAATCTTGTGCGCGGGAAATTATCTGGTCATGCCAAAGGATTTGCCTTTGTTATTCCAGATGAACCAGGACTCGATGATTTATTTATCCCACCAAATGAAACAAATAATGCCATGCACGGTGATATTGTCTTAGCCCGTGTAGCAGCAGAAAGCGCTGGTCAAAGAAAAGAAGGAACCATCGTCCGCATTTTGGAACGTGGTGTGCAACAAATCGTTGGTACATACACTGAGAGTAAGCATTTTGGCTTTGTTATTCCAGATGATAAAAAGTTTGCCAGTGATATCTTTATCCCAAAAGCTGCTTCTAAAGGGGCAGTAGAAGGACATAAAGTTGTTGTTAAGCTCACAACTTATCCTGAAGGAAGAAAGAGTGCGGAAGGTGAAGTAATGGAAATTCTGGGTCATAAAAACGATCCAGGCGTTGATATTCTTTCCATTATTCATAAACATGGGTTACCGATGGAATTCCCTGATGATGTGTTAAAGCAGGCAGAAGAAACGCCTGATGAGATTGATGAAAAAGAAATTGAAAATCGTCGAGATTTAAGAGGCGAAACGATTGTGACGATTGATGGTGCAGATGCGAAAGATTTAGATGATGCTGTTACTGTGACGCAACTTGATAATGGTCATTATAAATTAGGTGTGCATATTGCTGATGTATCTTATTACGTAACTGAAGGATCACCAATTGATGTAGAAGCAGAGGAACGAGCAACTAGTGTGTACTTAGTCGATCGTGTAATACCTATGATTCCCCATCGCCTATCGAATGGAATTTGTTCTTTAAATCCAAAAGTAGATCGTCTCACACTTTCATGTGAGATGGAAATTACGCCTGATGGTGAAGTGGTCAATCATGAGATTTTCCAAAGCGTCATTAAAACAACCGAAAGAATGACTTATTCGGATGTGAATAAAATTTTGGAAGATAACGATGAACAATTAATTGAACGCTATGAGCCACTCGTACCAATGTTTAAGCGAATGGAAGAATTAGCTGCGATTCTTCGTAAAAAGCGTATGCATCGTGGCGCCATTGATTTTGACTTTAAAGAAGCGAAAGTGTTAGTGAATGAAGAGGGTGACCCAAAAGATGTCGTCATTCGCGAACGTTCAGTAGCAGAAAGACTCATTGAGGAATTTATGCTAGCAGCGAATGAAACGGTTGCAGAGCATTTTCATTGGATGGAAGTACCGTTTATTTACCGTATTCATGAAGACCCGAAAGAAGATAAGCTCAGAAGATTCTTTGAGTTTATTACAAACTTTGGTTATATTGTGAAAGGAACAGCCAACGCTGTTCATCCGCGGGCATTGCAGGATATTATAGAAGAAGTACAGGGGACACCAGAGGAAATGGTGATTTCAACAATGATGCTTCGATCCATGCAACAAGCGAAGTACGATCCAGAAAGCTTGGGTCACTTCGGACTATCAACAGAGTTTTATACACACTTCACCTCGCCAATTCGTCGATATCCAGATACAATTGTTCACCGTCTCATTCGTACGTATTTGATCGAAGGTAAGATAGACGATCGCACCCAAGAAAAATGGAATGCGATGTTACCTGAAATCGCGGATCATGCTTCTGAAATGGAGCGAAGAGCAGTCGATGCCGAACGTGAAACCGATGAATTGAAAAAAGCAGAATACATGCTTGATAAAATTGGTGAAGAATATGATGGTATGATTAGCTCTGTTACGAACTTTGGGATGTTTGTCGAACTACCAAACACGATAGAAGGTTTAATCCATGTCAGCTATATGACCGATGATTATTATCGCTATGAAGAACGACAAATGGCAATGATCGGCGAACGTACAGGGAATGTATTCCGCATTGGTGATGAAATTACCGTTCGTGTCATCAATGTCAATAAAGATGAACGTGCGATCGACTTTGAGATTGTTGGAATGAAAGGCACGCCTAGAAGAGAACGCCGACAAGAAACAAAAGTGTTTAAAACAGGTAGTTCAGAAAGAAAGCCAAGGAAATCTGCTGCGCCAGAACGAGGTGAAAAATCTGGTAAGCCAGAGGGTAAGAAAAAGAAAAAACGCAAATTCTATGAAAATGCGCCGAAAGCAAAACGAAAAAAGAAACGTTAATAGACTAATGGAGGAAGCCTTTTTTGTAAGGCTTTCTTCCTTCTTTCCTTTGTTTTTGCTAAAATAAATAAAACTGCTGTGATTTAAGGGAGATGAGAAAGAGATGCCAAAAGGTGCAGGGAAAACAATCGCCCAAAATAAAAAAGCCTATCATGATTATACTGTCGAAGAAACATATGAAGCGGGTATTGTTTTACAAGGAACAGAGATTAAATCTATTCGTAACGGACGTGTGAACCTAAAAGATGCCTATGCACGAATTGTTAATAATGAATTATTCATTATTGGTATGCATATTAGTCCTTACGAGCAAGGGAATATTCATAACCACGACCCATTAAGAACGAGAAAGCTTTTACTACACCGGAAAGAAATTAACAAACTAATAGGTGAGTCAAAAGAAAGCGGCTATGCCCTTGTTCCATTAAAACTATATTTAAAAAATGGTTTCGCAAAGGTTTTAGTTGGATTAGCGAAGGGTAAAAAGAAATATGATAAGCGCGAAGACTTAAAACGAAAAGAAGCGAAACGAGAAGTTGAGCGTGCCTTCCGCGAAAGACAAAAAATGTAATATACCAAAAGCTTACAATTGATATTTCGTTTGTTTGTGCTATAATAGTAATTGTCACTTCAAATAGAAGTGCACAATCTTTGCTCAAAGTTTATCGAGCATTCCGTATGCTGCAACGACTCAGTTGCGCACCTAATACAGTTAGCAGCTTTAAAAAACTGCTACTATCCAATGGGGACGCTACGGATTCGACAGGGATAGTTTGAGCTTAGGTTGCGAGTCGAGGGGATCGTCCTCGTTAAAACGTCAAAGCCTATAACTGGCAAACAACAAAACAACTTCGCTTTAGCTGCCTAATAGGCCTTTAGCGGTTCCTCCCTCCATCGCCCATGTGGTAGGGTAAGGGACTCAAATTTAGTGGGCTACGCCGGATTCCACCGTCTGAGGATGAAGGAAGAGAACAACCAGACTAGCTGCCCGGACGCCCGTCGATAGGCATAAGGAGCAGCGAAACACGAATATATCGACTACACTCGTAGAAGCTTAAGTGCCAATATCTTTGGACGAGGGTTCGACTCCCTCCGTCTCCACCAAATACATATTTGGTGGTTTTTTATTTGGTTAAAACCAATAACATATAAAACCAAGCTATTCACAAAAATTAATAATCCTCCAATAGGTTAACATCAAACGTCTCTTTATTGCCATTCCATTCTATTTCGAATGTATGCATTTTATTTGGCGTAAACATGAATGTCCCATCCTCTCTTTTACTAAGCTGGTTATTATCATCAAGCGTTTCCCCACCGTCGCCGGTGCCAAATAGTGAAGAATGAAAATACCAATGGTCAACTAATACATTTTTGTCATCACCAGTATATTCTATTTTTATCTCATGCCTATAGTTATCCTGATGAATAGATGTATATTTAGAGGTAACAACCCAGTTTTGTCCTTCACCCCTAAAAGAATAAACTTCACTAGCAAATCTATAATTGTTTATATAGTTATAAATCAAAAAAGTAATGACACCTAGCAGAATTAATAAGGCAAATATTTTATAGTATCTTTTTTTCATTAGGGTTTACCCCTCCTTTTTCTGCTACTACACATCCTATTATAATTGAAAATTAGGAATATTATGTACATAATAAGCAGGATTTGAGAGGCACTAAGAAGTACAGTATTGTTGTTAAGCAAACATATTAATACTAAAGGTAGTTATATTTCACTTTATGCTCCATGTGGAGGATTATAGTAAGTTAAAAACAAGGCACTGATTAGTATATATGTTTTTTAAATTACTTGTTATTTTAGGAAATGAAAGAAATATCCCTTAAATATCTACACAGCATCCCTCACTCTGAACTTCACTATCCGCCTTCGTATAAAAAAACTCCCACTCATTCCCATCTGGATCGGTGATCCAAAACTTGTCTTGCAGAGCGTAGCAGCAAGTGGTATCCCGTTCTTCACGTGCGAAGAATCCTTCTTGTTCTAATCGTTGTTTATGGTGATCGATTTCTTCTTGTGTTTCTACTTGGAAACCAAAGTGATTCACTTGATTACCGTTTACTTCGTCTTTAACATTAAGGGTAAAGTTGAGTCCAGGTTGTTCTAGTAAAAACTTACTGTAAGTGGGTTCGACCTTGATTGGAGAAACACCAAATACTTTTGAATAAAAGGCGATAGATGCTTCTAAATTGGTTACGTTAATGCCGATATGCACATATTTCATTTGAAATGCCTCCTTTTAATTGCAACAAGAATTACTTGATTTTCTAAAGATACAACAAAGTTCTTCTGATAAGAGATGGTTAACGGATTGCTCATTTAATTCATAGTAATTCCATTTTCCTTTTGTCTCTTTTGTAATTAAACCAGCATCGAGCAAAATCTTTAAATGATAGGATAATTTCGATTGCGGAAGAGAGAAAATCTCGGATAAATCACAAACGCATGTCTGTCCCCGTTGGCATAGCTCATACATAATTTCTAGTCTTTTTTGGTCGGCTAATGCTTTAAATTGTTTTTCATATTCAATGAATGGTTTCATGGTTTGCACTTCCTATCAAATTTTTTTGATGTGTTATCAGTATACTTTAACTATAATTGGAAAATCAAGAAATAAATCAAAAAAATTTGATGCGTTTTTTTCTAACAGGGATTGCTTAACTATAGATTTATCTATAAAATAGCATAAGGATATAAGCATTTACTTATACGATAAAGGAGTACCTTAATGAAAAGTACAATTGAGGAAGTTGCGCTTGTGTTAAAGCTGTTAGGCGATAAAACAAGGCTAAAGATGGTGAAGATTCTTGAATCAAGGGAATGCTGTGTTTGTGAGCTTGTTCATTTATTTGATATGAGCCAGCCAGCTATTAGTCAGCATTTACGTAAGTTACGTGATGTTGGTTTGATCTTTGAATCAAGAAGGGGTCAATGGGTTTATTACGGTTTAAATAAACAATATGAGAACTTTCCCTTCGTTTGTATTTTATTAAATCAGCTTCCAAGTCAAGAGGGGCTACTTGAAAGTCTTGAAAAACAAGGTTTGCGCGTATTGTGTGATTAAGGAGGAATGGGTATGACAACGTCAGTGGTTTTGGCATCAGTGATTTTTTTAATCACACTTATTTTAGTCATCTGGCAACCTAAAGGGTTGTCTATTGGTTGGTCTGCCTGTGGTGGAGCGATATTGGCTTTACTAGTTGGTGTGGTAGATTTCCAAGATGTTTTGGATGTAACGTCGATTGTATGGAATGCAACGTTAACATTTATCGCTATTATTATTATTTCTTTAATTTTAGATGAGATCGGTTTCTTTGAATGGTCTGCCTTGCATATGGCGAGAGCGGCAAAAGGGCATGGTGTAAAAATGTTTGTCTACGTGATTTTGCTTGGAGCGATTGTATCTGCTCTGTTTGCGAATGACGGGGCTGCCTTGATTTTGACACCGATTGTTCTTTCGATGGTAAGGAACTTGAATTTTAATGAGAAAATGGTCTTTCCATTCATTATTGCAAGTGGTTTTATCGCTGATACAGCGTCATTACCCCTTGTGGTAAGTAATCTTGTTAATATTGTATCGGCCGATTTCTTTGGCATCGGATTTGTGGAATTTTTCACTGTCATGATTGTACCGAATTTATTTTCTGTTGCGGCAAGTATTTTGGTTCTCTATTTGTTTTTTAGAAAAAGCATACCCGGTCGTTATGATGGTACGCAATTACGGGAGCCACGTGTAGCGATAAAGGATCCACGATTATTCAAGTACTCATGGTGGATTTTGGCGATATTACTAGTTGGCTATTTTGCAAGTGAGTTTGTTGGTGTGCCTGTATCGATTATTGCTAGTATCATTGCTTTTATTTTTCTTATGATCTCTAGAAGAAGTGATGCAGTTGATGTGAAATCCGTCATGAAGGGGGCTCCGTGGAATATTGTTTTCTTCTCAGTCGGAATGTATGTTGTTGTGTATGGTTTGCGGAATGTTGGGCTAACGAGCTTATTAACAGATGTTCTTCAATTAACCGTTGATCAAGGATTGTTTGCCGCAACAATGGGCATGGGCTTTATTGCTGCCATTTTGTCTTCGGTCATGAATAACATGCCGACAGTGATGATTGATGCGTTAGCCATTGCAGATACGAATGCAACAGGTATGATGAAAGATGCCTTGATTTATGCCAATGTCATCGGATCTGACCTTGGACCAAAAATCACGCCAATTGGTTCACTTGCTACTTTATTATGGTTACATGTGTTATCGCGTAAAGGGGTGAAGATTTCTTGGGGTACCTACTTTAAAACAGGTATCATTCTAACGATTCCCACCTTATTTATCACCTTATTAGGTCTTTATATATGGTTATTAATTATTCATTAAAGGAGTGTTCATATGACGAAAAAAATCATTTATTTTCTTTGCACAGGGAATTCTTGCAGAAGTCAAATGGCTGAAGGTTGGGCAAAGCATTATTTAAACGAAGATTGGCAAGTCTATAGTGCAGGCATTGAAGCACATGGACTCAATCCAAAAGCTGTAGAAGCGATGAAAGAAGCAGGGATAGATATCTCACAGCAAACTTCGGATGTGATAAATACCGACATCTTAAATCAAGCGGATTTGGTTGTCACCTTATGTGGCGATGCTGCTGATAAATGTCCTATAACACCGAAAGAAGTGAAACGAGAACATTGGGGATTTGATGATCCTGCCAAAGCAATTGGCACGGAAGAGGAAAAGTGGCAAACGTTTACTCGTGTAAGAGATGAGATAGGCGAGCGGTTGAAGCGGTTTGCTGATGCTGGTGAAAAGTAGTCATACACCGTCATGGAAGTACCTCCATGGCGGGTATTTTTATTCTGAATAGTTAAAATATATAGTTAATTAAACTTTTGTTATGCTACACTTGTAATAAATAACGACCAACATTGTCTAAGTCACTCAATGAAATAAGGGTAGGAGGGAATAGACGGTTTATGACTAAAAAAGTTGTTCGTAGGAATGGGAAGCGTAATGAAGGCAAAGCTAGACAATTGACAAATGAAATTGATAATTTTTTAATTCTATGTATTTATGAACAGCAAAAAGAAGCAATTGCCAAACAAGAGTCGATTGAAAAAGAGAAGGCACCTATTTATTATATCTCAGGTGTCAAATCTTTTATGATTTGGGAAAAGGCATATCAAGAAAATCCGGCTGTTTTTAATTCGTTAAGACAAATCGCAAGAGATCGCTTTATTCATCAATTGGCAGATCATATCGTGCATTTTCTTATCGAGAAAAACAAAAATTATTCCTCCCTATTTACAATGGTTTTTTTAGATCATCAACTAAGGGGACTTGCCATTTCAGCAATTGAAAATAGGCTAAGGGCGGATACCTTTTTAAATGAGGAAGCTGCTTGGGAAGAGTTTTGTCAGTGGTTTCAGCGGGGAATCGCAGAGTGGGTATTAGATGTAATGGCTGACGAACTTGGGATGGAGCACCTCAGTCAACTAAAGAAAGCTGAATTAAATCAGCTCTTCTATCAATACCTGTCTAATTTTTTGCTGAACAGTAAAGAATTTCTTTCTATGTTCACGATAATCGTAAATGATTATGCTGATAAATGGATCAATCAACTTTTTAAATATAGTAAATGCACTGTACAGGAATTAGAAAAGGCTATCGCTCATGGAGTAGATTGGAGAAATTCATCTCTAGTCCCTTCTCAGAGAGAGAATATTTGTGTAATGAATAATGCCCCTTATCAAGCGGTACGAGAGGCGCTATATCAAGTTTTTCATTGGGATCAAGAGAAAGAAAGGTATTGTAGAAGAATCCAGAAAGGTCATGTGCAAGGCTTATTGATGATTAACGAGATAGTAGAAGATCAAAATGTAGATCGCTTTACGTTAACAGATTTGGATGTTGATGTACTCGATATGTTATGTGCCAACTTTCTTGCTATCGCCAAGCATCATGAAGATGTTATTACGATAGAGGTGGATGAACTGCTTCGGATGAGGGGCTTGTTACCTAAACGCGGTGGAGAAGGGAGACGCGGAGGGTATGAGCGGAGTCAACGTCTAAGAATTATGAAATCGCTTACAATCATAAAAAATCTTTGGATCGATATAGAGACTGTGGTATATCAAAAAGGAAAACCAGTCGAGAAAAGGTTAATGGGTAATGCTTTTGACGTGTATGACCAAAATGAATCACAGCAAGTGTTGAAATATAAAATGGGTCCTATATTTTCCCCATTTCTATATGGATCCGGTAGGCAGGTTATACATCTACCACTTAAAATATTGCAGTATGATCCTTACAGAAGGTCTTGGGAGAAGAGGTTAGGGAGATATATGCATTGGCGTTGGAGAGTCCAGGCAAAGAAGGGCGATTATTTAAAACCACATTATATTTCAACATTACTCGCAGCGATAGGTGAATCATTAAATATAAGATTGCCTTCAAGGACAAGAGAACGATTTGAGAGCGCGCTTGATACGCTACAAGAGGATGGTTTACTCTCTGCATGGTATTACGAAGCATGGGAAGAATCCATTGTGGATAGTAAAGGCTGGGGGAATACTTGGAAGCAAGCAAAGATTATTATTCAGCCACCTGAGGAAGTTGTTGAAAGGTATGCTCAATTGAAGAAAACGACTTTTGAAGTGAAAGTGAAAGACCATCAATCGTTAACAGATCACGTCCTTTTAGGTAAACGTGTAAGAGAAGTAAGAGTGACAAATGGCTTGTCGTTATCACAATTAGCGCAAGAAGTTGAGGTGTCACAAGCTTATATCAGTACGATAGAACGAGGAATTAAAGTCCCATCTAAACGGGTGGAAGGTAAGTTATTACGCTGGATAGAGATAATGGAAAAGAGGCAATGAGCACAAGTTGTGTGATCATTGTCTTTTTTTCGTGGTAATCCCTTGCCATTGTCGAGGTGATCTTGTGTCATAGTCGAGATGATATAGTACGTAAAAAAATAATTGTGAAAGTTTCTGCCTACGGTAAGTAAAGGTTTAGTTGATATTTACTTTTTTTTACTACCTAATAATTAAATGTTTAATGTTTTCTTTACGCCTGATCCATTAGCGTTCATTTTGTAAGCTATCGATAGAAAGAAATTGATTTTTATTTAGTGAGGTGAATGTAATGATAAATGAAAACGTTTCCGCAAAGGATGAGCTACATTCTTTTTTTTATCCGCAATCAGTAGCCGTGTTAGGTGCATCTGAAAACCCGAAGAAGCTTGGCAATATCCAGGTGAAGGCATTATTAGATGGGGGCTTTCAAGGAGATATTTTTCCTATTCATCCTACTTCAAATGCAATTCATGGAGTGAAGTGCTACTCATCCTTACAAGCGGTTTCACATGCAGTTGATTTAGTCATCTTTTGTTTAAGTGCTCACCAGATTCAGCAAGGGCTAGAGCAATGTGTAGAAAAGAAAGTGAAGGCAGCGATTATTTTTGCTTCAGGATTTTCTGAAACTGGAGAGTCGGGAGAAAAACAACAAAAACAAATAGCGGATTATGCAAAAAAGCATGGTCTCCGTTTACTTGGTCCAAATTGTGTCGGCCTTGTTAATACGCTGAATGGTCTGGTCGGTACATTTTCTCCTGCTGTTATGAGCTATCCTCTTAGTGAACAACGCGCAGTTGGGTATGTATCGCAAAGCGGCGCCTTTGGTGTGCTTACGTATATGGCTGCTGCCCAACATGGATTAACGTTCAATTATTTTGTGAGTGTTGGAAATGAAATGGATACCAGTTTTGAAGATGTAGTTGAGTATATGGTTCATGAAAAGCAAACGAAAGTGATCAGCGGTTATTTGGAAGGTGCGAAAAAACCTAAAAAATTAAGGGGATTGGCATACGAGGCGCTTGAAAAAGGGAAACCGATTATCGTTATGAAGGCAGGGCGAGGAACTGCAGGAAAAAGAGCAGCCGCTTCTCATACGGGTTCATTAGCCGGCTCGAACGATATTTATGACGCATTTTTTAAACAAACTGGCATGATTAGAGCCAATGATTATGATGAAATTATTTCATTCTCGAAATTATTCTTATCTGGCAAACTGCCAACAGGGAGAAATACCGTAATTATTACAAGCTCGGGTGGCAGAGGGATTAACGAAGCCGATCGTTGTGAAGCTAATGGCTTGTTGATTCCAAAATTAAATGAGGAAACTCAACGGAAAATCAAACAAGTGATTCCTTCCTTTGCTAGTGCAGCCAACCCAATTGATCTAACTGCAGCGGCTTCTGTATCGGCACCAGAGCTATTTACTGCGCCATTAAAAGCCTTAATGGAGGATCCGGATGTAGACAATATCATTCTTACAGAGTTCCCCTTATTTTGGGATGAAGAGACGAAGGAATTACAAGAATTTGTTGAGATGTGTAAAAACACGAATAAATTTGTGTTTGTAAGTACATTTCCGTTAGAAGGAATGAGTATACCTAAAGGGCAACAATATATGGTCGACCATGGTGTTCCAGTGATACCGGGTAACTTACAAGCGATATCTGCGCTCGCAAAGTTAGTCGAATATAGCGAAAAATATCGTGCGTATCAAAAAGAGAGTGTTCGAGAACGGGCATCTATTCAGAAGAAAGAGAACGTAGCGTATTTACTGCAAGAGAATCAAATTTTAAACGAATGGGATGCAAGCAAAGTGCTACAGGCTTACGAAATTCCCACTACAAAAAAGAGCTTAGCAACTACCGTGGATGAAGCGGTTCAGCAAGCGAACAGTATTGGTTATCCTGTTGTATTAAAAATTGATTCAAAAGACATTTTGCATAAAACAGAAGCAGGTGGTATACGTCTTTCCTTGCAAAATGCAGAGCAAGTAAAGCAAGCATTCGATGACATTCTTCTGTCCGCTCACAAATATCATCCTGATGCCCACATTAATGGGGTGATGGTGCAGGAAATGGTGGCAAAGGGGACGGAAGTTATCGTTGGTGTGACGAGAGATGCCAGCTTTGGACCGGTGATTATGTTTGGTTTAGGCGGCATTTTTGTTGAAGTGTTCAAAGATATTGCTTTCCGGGTTGCACCGATCACAAGACAAGATGCGCTTGAAATGATAAATGAGATTAAAGGAAAAGCCATTTTCGACGGTGTACGAGGTGAAGAAGCGCTTGATGTAGAGGGCATTGTCGACATCTTACTGCGTGTATCCTCACTTGTACAAGATTATGACATTGAAGAGCTAGATTTAAATCCAATCATTGTGACTGAAAAGTGCGCAAAAGCGGTAGATGCACTAATTGTAACAAGCGCTGCACAAACAGAAAATATGCTCGCTAGGAGGTAGTGGTATCGATGCTCGATCAGACAATTATCGGTAAGACTGGGTCAACGTTCATGTTTGAAGTGGATAAAAGACATGTTAAACAATTTGCTCAAGCTATAGGTGATGACAATCCATTATATACGGAACCAACTTATGCTAATCAGAGTCCCTATAATGGGCTGATTGCGCCACCTACTTTTCCGGTGGTAGCAGGGGTAGAGGGTGAAGGAATAGAGCTAGATTTAGATAAAAAGAGAATGCTTCATGGTGAGCAGTCCTTTATTTATCATCGCCCACTAAAAGTAGGCGAGTCTCTTACTTGCCAAATAAAAGTAGCAGACCTTTATGAAAAAGAAGGAAAAAAAGGAAAGATGCAATTTATTATTCTGGATACCGAAATGAGAGACACAGAGGGGGATTTAGTGGTTACAAGTCGCATGAATATCATCTATACCCAGCCTCCAGTCCAGGCAGTATAACGATACGAGGAGGAATGACAATGCTAAGATTTGCCGATTTGGTAGACGGTCAAGAGTTAAAACCATTAGTGAAGCCTGCGGTATCGAAGGTTCAACTCGTCAAATACGCGGGAGCATCAGGAGATTACAACTTATTGCATACCGACGATGCTTTTGCTAGAAGTATGGGATTACCAGGAGCCATCGCACATGGCATGTTAGTCATGGGATTCTTAGGAGAATATATCCAACAATTAGCTGGTGTGACTGCGAGAGTAGCGAAGTTTAACATGCGTTTTGGAGCGATGACTAAACCGGGGGATGAGATTACTTGCGCAGCTACTGTAAAACGCGTATACGAGGACGAAGGAAAGAAATATGTGGAATTTGAGTTGCAAGCGGCTAAATCAATAAAAGAAATCGTTGGATCAGGTTCTGCATTGTTGGAATTCTTTGAATAAGGAGGAGTTGACGATGGAAAACATTAAAAACAAATATGCAATCGTCGGAGTTGGAGAAAGCGAACGTTCAAAAAAGTCGGGTACAACCCCGTTACATTTGGCGTTAGATGCAGCGCGAGCAGCTATTGCTGATGCTGGACTTGAGACAAAAGAGATTGATGGATTTATGAGTTACAGTGAAAACGATTCATGTACGGCACATCAATTATCTACCTATTTAGGCGTGAGACCGAAATATGTAAAAGATATTATGGGTGGCGGAAGCAGTACAGAAATGTTAATTGCTGACGCGATTGGTCTGATTGAAACAGGTCAAGTAAATACCGTCCTTATTTATCGATCTATGAATGGCAGATCAGGCGTAAGAATGGGCGGTGGTGGCTGGGATGTGAACATGCTGCAAAATGCGATGGATGGCGGTAGCTTTCTCATCCCATATGGAGCAGGTAGTCCTGGGCAATGGTTTGGCTTATTTGCCACACGTCATATGCATGAAACAGGGTTAACGAAGGAGCATCTAGGTCATGTTTGTGTGAGTTTTTATGAGCATGCACAAAGAAATCCGAAAGCCTTCTTTTATGGAAAGCCATTAACAATGAAAGCTTATCATGATACGCCTGATTTAAGCTTCCCATTTAATAAGCATGATTTCTGCTTAGAGTCAGACGAAGCAAATGCAATCATTGTTACATCCGCCAAACGAGCTGAACAATTACCGAAGCAGCCCGCTTATATTATGGGAATCGCCGCTAGACAATGTGTTTCACACGCACATTATTGGAACAATGTAGATGAAGTCGCTTCAGACTATGTTGCTAAGGATGTATACAAGAAGGCAGGGGTTACCGCAAAGGACCTCGATGTCGCATCTATTTATGACTGCTATAGTTGGGTTGTGTTGCGGCAGTTAGAGGCATATGAGATAGCGAAAAGAGGCGAAGTGGGAGACTTTGTTGCCGATGGACATCTCAAGATGGGTGGGAAGCTGCCGAGTAATACAGCTGGTGGCATGCTTTCAGAAGGATACACACATGGAATGAATAATGTGATTGAAATTGTGCGACAGATTCGTCACGACTATGAGGGATCAGACCGACAAGTGAAGGATTGTGAAGTTGGTTTATGTACGGGCTGGGCAGGTCCAGATATTGCTGGTGCGATGATATTAAGGAATTAGGAGGAATACGAATGAGCTATGAGAAACCGATACCGTTAAAAAATGAAGATAATGCCCCCTTTTGGGATGCGGCTGACCGCCATGAACTTTTTTTGCAAAAATGTCATACATGCCAACAGTTCGCCCATCCACCTGGACCGGCATGTGCAAAGTGTAGCAGCAGTGATCTGACATGGGAGAACTTAGGCACAAATATTAAAGGACGTGTGTATTCTTACGTCATTTCCCACCGCCCTTTCTTGCCAGGATTTCACAATGATACGCCACTTGTCATTGCCGTTATTGAATTGGCTGCCTATCCAGAAGTGAAAATGATCGGTAACATTTTGGATCATGCGATAGAAGACATCCATATCGGGATGGAAGTAGAAATGACGTGGCAGAAGATCAATGATGAGCGTGCCCTACCACAATGGGAATAGGATGGGAGGAGAGAAAAGATGGACTTTTCATTTTCAAAAAAAGAAGAAAAGTTTAGACATGAATTACGTACATGGCTCAAGGAAAACTTGCCAGAAGGGTGGTTGCATGGAGACAGAAAATTACCAGAAGATATGAATGAGTATTCTCGCTTCTTAAGAGATTGGCAGCGCAAGCTTTATGAAGGTAGCTGGGGGGCAATTGCTTGGCCAAAAGCGTACGGAGGAAGAGAAGCTAGTTTAATTGAAGAAATCATCTATCAACAAGAAATGGTTCGCGTTAGTGCACCGCCTCTAGTAAATTATGTCGGCATCCATATGGTTGCCCCTTTGCTTATGCAAATGGGAAGTGACGAACAGAAATCAGCTTATATTACTAAAATCATTTCTGGAGAAGAGGTTTGGTGCCAAGGATATTCTGAACCAAATGCGGGCTCAGACTTAACAGCTATTCAGACAACTGCAGTAAAAAAAGGTGATCGTTGGGTGATTAATGGGCAGAAGGTTTGGACGAGTTTTGGTCATTTAGCAGATCGCTGTTTCCTATTAGCGCGTACTTCAAAAGGGGAGAAGAAACATCATGGTATTACCGTTTTCCTTTTGGATATGCATCAAGAAGGTGTAGAGACTAGGCCTATTATCCAGATGGATGGGGAACATGACTTTAATGAAGTCTATTTAAATGATGCGATTGCTTATGATAGTGATATTGTTGGTGAGATCGATTGTGGCTGGCAAGTAATGATTGCTTTACTTATGCATGAACGTACGGGTATTGGTGGTCAAGTATTTACATTAGAGCAGCAATTTCAAGATTTAGTAACGATGGCTAAGGAATGGACGGAGGACGGGCAGCCTGTCATAAAAAAGGAAAGTGTAAGAAATGCATTAGTTGATTTATATGCAAAATCTAGGGGATCTTTGTTGAACTATTATCGTAATTTAACGAAAACATTGAAGAATGGTCAACCGGGCTCTGAGGGCTCTTTAGATAAACTGATAGTAAGTGAGGCGACACAAGAACTCTTTGCCTTATCCGTATCTATTCAAGGTCCACACGGGATTCTTTGGAAGCAGGATGCGGCAATTGGTGATTCGTATTGGCAGAAACAGTATCTTTATTCCTTTGGTATGACAATTGGCGGGGGAACAAGTGAGGTACAAAGAAATACTATTGCAGAAAGAATACTAGGACTACCTAAGGATCTAGGACGTTAACATTGTTGGAGGTGAAAAAGAATGGATTTCGCATTAAATAAAGAACAGGAATTATTCGGTAGTTATGTAAGGAAGTATTTAACTGAGCAAGGTACAACCAATATTGCCCGTGCTTTTATTGATGGTGATGGACAAAGATTTAATCAAGCATTTCAAGGATTAGTTGAATTAGGCTATCCAAGTATCAATGTGTCAGAAGACTATGCGGGAATGGGCTTAGGTTTATTAGACATGGTATTACCACTTGAGGAGATGGGGAGAAGTGTCCTGCCGGGGCTGTTTTTGGAAACGAATAGTTTCTCTGTACCACTTATCGAAAAATATGGTACAGAGAAACAAAAGCAAAAGTATCTACCTGCAATTGCCGATGGTTCCCTGCAGATTTCGGTTGCTTGGATAGAGCCAAAAGGAAGTTACAAGGCGTCGTCGATCCAAGTAAGTGGGGTAGAAAAAGGTGATGATTTTGTTCTTAACGGCGTAAAATCGTTAGTAGTAGATGTCGAACTAGCTGATACTTTTCTCGTTCCGATTCGAACCACTTCATCTAGCCATGAAGAGGGAATTTCACTTTTTCTAGTGGATAAGGCAATGATAAAAAACGTTACACAGCAGCAAAGTATTGATGAAACACGGAAGCTATCGCAAATTCACTTTGAAGATGTAATCGTTAATAAAGAGCAATTACTAGGAGAGCTAAACCAAGGTGATAACATTCTCGAAGAAGGACTGCTATCTATTAATGCATCAATTTGCGCCATTATGGTGGGTTGTATGGCTGCGATTGTGGATATGGCAGCAGAATACGCAAAGATACGGGAACAATTCGGGCAACCGATTGGCCGTTTCCAAGCCATTAAACATGCGATTGCCAATATGAAAGTGGATTTAGAACTGTCAAGGTCACTATCCTATTATGCCAATTGGGCTTACGATACAGCAGCTGAAGATCGTCAGGAATCCATATTTGCGGCGCGTATTTTTATTCATAACGCCCTGCAAAAAGCAGCAGCAGCCAATGTACAAATACATGGCGGGATTGGATTTACTGAAGAATTAGATTGTCATTTATATGTGAAAAGAGCGCGCTATTATGAACACTATCTAGGTAGTAGAGAGAGCTATTATGAAAAGGCAGCAGCAGCTTTAGGATGGTAAAAGAAAAAAGGGGAGTGATTGTAATGCAGACCATAAATGAAATCGAACATTATTTAAATGTAATCAATGGAAAGCAATTGCCAGCTACTCAAGGAAAACAATTAACAAGTATAAACCCTGCAAATGGCAAGGTATGGGCGACAATCCCCTGTAGTACAGAAGAAGATATTGACTTAGCAATCAAGCATGCCAAACAGGCCGTCCCAGCTTGGTCGCAATTATCAGCAATGGAACGTGCAAAATATTTAAGAGAAATTGCGTTACAGGTTGAAAAGTATGGCGAAGAGTTAGCGATGTTAGAAACGAAGGATAATGGGTGGGTTTATCGGGAAACATTGCACGGTCTCATTCCATCATTAGTGAGTATTTGGTTAGACGCAGCAGGAGCGGCGTCACATGTCAATAAAGGTGAAACGGTCCAACTTGATGAGGAAACAATCGGGTACACGCTTAGGGAACCGTTAGGCATTGTTGTTGGTATTCTTCCATGGAATGCCCCCTTATTTACCTTTACGATTAAAGCGGCGTATGCCCTTGCAGCAGGCAATGCCGTGATTATCAAACCTTCCGAGCATGCGAGTGTATCGAGCTTAAAATATACAGAACTGCTTAATCAAATTCTTCCTCCGGGAATATTAAACGTCATCTCAGGAGATGGTTCTACAGGTTCGTACTTGGTCGGTCATAGAGATGTTGATCGGGTGACGTTAACGGGATCAGGTCAAACTGCTCGTGCGATTACAAAGAAGCTGGCACAATCGCCAAAGCCTGTCACTTTTGAACTTGGAGGGAAATCCCCCAATATTGTGTTCGCTGATGCGGATGTAAAGAAAGCGGCAGAAGGCGTCACATTAAATGGTATTTTCACGGGGAATGCTGGACAAATTTGTGTCGGCGGCTCTCGCATTCTTGTACAAAAAGACATCTTACCCGATTTTCTTCCTTTAATGAAAAAGTCCATTGAAGAGTCAATTCATTTTGGTGATCCTATGAATCTAGCGACATCGATGGGACCAATTGCGAACAATGTCCAATATAAAAAGGTTTGCGACTTTATTGAATTAGGAAAGCAGGAGGGGGGAGAAGTCATCTTTGGAGGAAATTACGGTGGGGAGAGCTTCTTTGACGATCAAGCAGATCTTCAAAAAGGATACTGGGTGGAACCAACGCTGCTACTAGTGAAGGATTCTTCTCTACGAATCTGTCAGGAAGAGGTTTTTGGTCCGGTGTCGGTCGTCTTGCCATTCGATAATGAAGAAGATGCCCTGCGTCTTGCCAATGATACAAGCTTTGGCCTCGGAGCGGGCATATGGACAAACAATTTAGGGAGAGCCCATCGTATGATGAAGAAAATTGATAGTGGAAATGTTTGGGTCAACACGTATCGAAGAGTAGGACCAGAATTACCGTTTGGTGGATTTAAGGAGAGTGGATTTGGTAAAGATTCCTTATTAGAGAACACCCGTGAAAAGGCGTGCGTGATCCATATCGGGTAATTAAGGAGGGAATGGAGTGGAGGAAAAGTCTGTTAATCGTTCGTTTCATATTCTTTGCATCGGCATTTTACTTGTCGTGTTTGCAGAGGCAACACACATCCCAGCTTATCCAAAAATGCTCGAACATTTCGATTTAACTGCAGGCTATTCTGTCTATATGCAGCTAGGGTTTGCTTTAGGATTAACAGGCTTTCAACCGATGATGGGTTGGTTGTCTGATTCGTTTGGCCAAAAAATAGTCATATTGATCGGTTCAGGATTACTAACAATCGGTTCGATTATGGTGGCCATTGCTCCATCTTTTTGGTTGTTGGTGTTCGGTTTATTTTTAAAAGGCTTCGCCGGAGCGGCTGTGATTCCTGCCGGAGTGAACTTTGTCGGTACCGTATATACCGATAGTATGCGTGGTAAAATGATGGGTGTGTATGGATTTTATACGGTTGTAGGTGGTCTCATTGGTCCTATATTAAGTGGGGTTCTCGTGGATCGCATCGGTTGGTCGTCTATCTTTTGGCTCTGCTCAGTCTTTGGTATTATTGCTTTCCTGCTGTTTACTTTTGGCGTACCTTCTGTACAAAGAAGCAAGAAGAGCACAATTGATTGGTTAGGCGTAATATTTGTCTTTCTTCTTTTAGCAGGTCTACTTACGATTCCAACATTTATCAATCAGTATGGTGTGACATCATGGATGTGGTCACCAGCATTAGTAGTTGCTGTTGTTTCATTCATCTTTTTAATTATCGTTGAAAAGAGGACTAAGCAACCGTTACTGGATATTGACTATGCAAAGACACGTCATTTTTGGGTGCCATCTATCATTGCTATTATCATGTACATGTCTTTTAGTAGTGTGATGTATTTATTAACGTTCTTCGTGCAAAGTGTTCAAGGCCATTCGTCTACGGTGGTAGGGTTATTGCAATTTCCATTATTCCTAACTATGGCTATATGCAACCTTATTAGTGGGCGTTTAATGAGTAAAATCCAACCAGTGCATTTAATTCTCTGCAGTATTTTCTTGCTGAATGGTGGGGTTAGCATGTTGATCTTTGCTAATGAGGATACCTCTTTTGTCTATTTATTTATCTCTATGAGTCTTATAGGTTCTGCAATTGGGACAGTAGGACCAATCGTAAAAGCACTCGTTGTCTCTCGGGCACCTGTTACAAGGGTTGGCGTGGTCTCCTTTACTTATTTAACGATAGAAAATGTCGCTTCTCGTGTAGGGGCATCGTTTGCTTTAGTTACTTTCGCAATCTTTGCTGCTGGAGGAAATGGCGCGAAAGGATTATCATCAACCGCAGTTTTACTGACAATCTTTACGACTTTGAGTCTTTTTTTCATCTTTCTCATGCCTAAAGGGGAAGAAAAAGAAGCCCCCGCATCTGTTTCTCAAAAACAAACGATAGAAAAATAGATAGATTTAGCATTGTTGCACTTCCTAATGGGAGTGTTTTTTTGTCTAAGATTATGGACGATGTTAAGAAATAGTCATCCTTTAAATAGTAATAAATGAAATTATTAATAAGGTTGGGTTACTACCATGTACAATGCTTAAATTTACTTCTTGTTTATTTTTCTTTTCATGAGGAAAAAAACAACCGGAATACTAAAAGGAATAAGCGAAAGTACCAAAAGTGAGGCAACAAGATGTTGTTCTACAATGGGCATTTGCCCCAATAAAAGCCCTGTTAGTAACCAAAAAAACACCCAGAGGAATCCGCCAAGGGCATTATGTCTAAAGAAAGATCGATAGGAATAATTCATTATCGCACTTGCTACCGGAACGGTTGTACGCATAAGTGGAATAAATCTTGCGGTGATAATGGATATTTTTCCGTAACGGTTCATAAATTGCTCAGCCCGTTGGAGTTGTGTTTCTTTTAATAAAAATGGCTTTAATCTTTTACTATTCCAGCCTTTGATTAATCTTCCAATAGAGAAGTTTTGGTTATCTCCACAGATGGTAGCAAGAAAGAAAACAATGGCTAGTGTTTCGATATTCAAACTACCCACTGCTGCAAGAGCGCCACTAGCAAATACAAGTGAGTCCCCTGGAATAAATGTAAGTACCACGAAGGCAGTCTTTAAATAAACAAGCAAAAATAACAGTGCATATATATATAATCCATAAGAAGTAAGGAACTCCCCCAGTTGTTTATCAAACGTACTCATCGTGTAAAAGAATGTTCCCATTATACCCGCCCCTGATAGTAGACTCATTAGAGGCATCATATTCATCCAAGGTGAAGAAAGAAATAAGGAATTCGCCCTTTTTTGTTATATAGAAAAAAGAGTCATATGTGTTCCTTAACGGTGACACATAATGACTCTTTCAATTATTCTGCCGTGCTTTCAACAAACTCCTTCTCACGCCATATATATGTTATCCCTAAGCCTAGAAGCATGACGACACCTGCAAATAGGTAAGGATAATGGATATTTACATCGAATAGAATGCCTGCAACTGCTGGTCCGGCAATGTTACCGAGACTTGTGTAAGTTGAGTTCATTCCAGCGACAAAGCCTTGTTCTTTCCCAGCTGATCGGGAAAGGAAAGTGGTAAGTGCCGGACGTAGTAAATCAAATGCTAAGAAGATGAAGGCCGTAACTAATAACACCATCCAAAATCCAGATATGACTGTTGAGGCAAATGCTAAGACAACACCCATGATTAAACAGGCCTGGATCACTTTTTTCTCTCCGAGTTTCTCGACCATCTTTCCGAATAAGAAAATTTGGACGATGACGCCGAATATCGAGCTGATGGTTATAATGATCGCAATATCTTGCGGTGTAAAGCCAAATTTATGGTCTGAGAATAAGCTAAATACTGTCTCATAGGCAGATAGACCGAACGCTAGTATAAAGACGATGATAAACGCAATAAAGTATAACGGATTAAACGAGCGTTTAAAATCTGCGATAAAACTGCTTTTCGTTGCATTTTCAGAAAGCTCTTTCATCTGCTCTTTTGTTAGTGGTTCTTTTAATATAAAGATAGATAAAATACAGGCAAAGAAGGCAATACCCGCTGCAAAGAAGAAAGGCAGACGAATACCATACTCGGCGATAAAGCCACCGATTCCTGGGCCTATGATGAATCCAGTGCTAATAGCTGCTGACACGTAACCCATTGCCTTTGGTCTCTCTTTTAATGTAGTGATGTCGGCTACATAGGCTGTTACCCCAGGCATAATGAAAGCTGCACTGATTCCGCCTAAAATTCTTGATAGATATAAAGCAGAAATATGAGTACCTAATCCAAAAACCAATTCACTGATAGCGAATAGAAATAACCCGATGGTAATGATTCTTTTTCGGCCAAATCGGTCAACGAATCTACCTGCAAATGGGGAAGTAATCAATTGAGCGAAAGCGAAGACAGCGACTAAATAGCCCATTGTACTTCCAGATAAATGCATAATATTCATAAATGAAGGCATGACCGGAATAATTAATCCGATGCCTAAAAAGGCAATGAAAATATTACTTAATAAAATGAGTAAGACAGCTTTTTGTTCTTTTAACGGTTTTTGTTCCATTTGAAACACCTCTTTTTTTCTCAACGTATCGAGATGCCTCTCCAGAATACTTTCCATGAGGCTTCTAGTTTTTCTTGTAATCGTTTTGTATCACTCATATAGACAAGCTCAAGCATGATGCTATCGACAACACCAAAGAATGCGAGTGTAGGTATGCGTGGATGTTCTACATGCAATAGCCCTTCATTTATCCACTTCTGAAATTTTTCCTGTAATAAGGCTTGCGTTTTTTCTTCTATATCAATGACTTCAAGGTCAACCTCTTTTTGTAGATGAGCTGGTGGGAAGAATGACATTCTTAGCCAGAACTTCAATTGCTCATTTTGTTGAAAGAGATCTACAATTAGTTGTAAAAATCCATATAAATCTTTTTCTGGTTGCGAGCTTCGTATGTTGTTAAAATATTGTAATTTGCTTAGTAGTTCAGTTTCTTTGGCATCATGTAACACTTGAAGAAATAAATCATCTTTACCGCGAAAATGCGCATATAATGACTGTTTCTTCATGCCCACTTCTTCTGCTATTTGGGAAAGGGAAGCACCTTCATATCCATGAATCGTAAAATATTTCAAAGCTGCTTCCTTTATATCATCACTTTTCATTTCACTCACCCCTGATTAACGAACGTTCGTAAGTTATCTTATCAGAGGGTTTAAGTAAAAGCAATAAAAATTAGTTGGCAAATTTCAGCAATATCAGTAGCTATAATAAGTGAAATTACATTACTTAGAATCTGTAGATGATGTGATAGAAACCATTAGATATACACGGGGTTTGATATGTTAAAATAAACTCTTAAAGGATGGATAGGTGCGAGGGAGGTGGATAAGCATGTGTGAGTCTCTTCGGGAAGATATAAAAGAAAAGCTAGAAAGTGGTTATTACCACTGTGCGAAGGAGTTCACTTTATCAGTGATAAGTGGCAAGTACAAAGTTGTTATCCTTTGGCATTTAGGTATAGAAGGTCCTTACCGTTTTAATGGCCTACAAAAGCTTTTTGATGGTGTATCGCATAAAACGCTATCTAATCAATTAAAAGAGTTAGTAGAAGATGGGATAATCAGTAGAAAAGTGTATCCAGAGATGCCGCCGAAAGTGGAGTATTCTATGACGGAATTAGGTTATTCGCTATTACCTATTATTGAAATGATGTATGAATGGGGTACGAACCGCATCCAACAGCTACAAGAAGAAGGCATATTAAAAACCAGCTTTGAGGAGAAGTAATCCTAAGCTGGTTTTTAATGTTAGTTATGCTTTGGCCTTATTAGTTATTTAATAATTTTAATGCTTCACGATTAAAAGCGGGTAAGTCATCTGGTGTACGACTTGTTACAAGTTGCTGATCAACAACTACTTCTTCATCGACAAATTGAGCCCCAGCATTAATTAAGTCTTTACGTACAGAAATGAAGCTCGTCACCCTTTTTCCTTCTAATAAATCTGTATCAATTAAAAATTGAGGTCCATGGCAAATAGCGAATACCGGTTTGCCTTCTGCGATAAAATGTTTGGCAAAACTGGCGTGGTCAGGATTAATTCTTAATAAATCCGGAGAAAACCCTCCAGGAATAAGCAAAGCGTCAAAGTCTTCTGGACTAACTTCATCAAGCCCTTTATCCACAGTGAAATTTTGACCATTTTTTCCTCTGATTTCTTTTCCTGCTTCAGCATTTACAATGGAAACCGTGTGGCCAGCTTCTCTCATTTTCTCAGCGGGATCAGTGAATTCAATTTCTTCCACCATATCTGTTACAAGTGCGGCAATTTTTTTACCCATTCCATATCACTCCTTCTTTGTCATCTATTCTTATCGTAAATGGTTAAACAACAAATGTGAAGAACGCACTTTCGTTACACATAGTTACATTAAAGTAACTATAAAATATCAGAATATACACTTGATTTGCATATATTAAAATAATGATTGACATAGATTTGACTCATATGATAGATTTATTTTATCACTCTAATATATTAGCATACTAAAGTATTTATTATAAATTGGGGGCTTAATCATGGGAAAAAAATTGACGCTTTTTGTTTTATCACTTTTAGTAGTCGGGTTTTTAGCTGCTTGCGGCTCAACAACATCTAGTGAGGAAAACGGTTCAGAAGAAGGAAAGGAAATCGTTATCGGAATAGATGATAAGTTTGCACCAATGGGGTTCAGAGATGAAAATAATGAGATTGTCGGTTTTGACATTGATTTAGCAAAAGCGGCAGTAGAAAAAATGGGTGCAACCCCTGTCTTTCAACCGATTGATTGGAAAACAAAGGAGTCCGAATTAAGTAGTGGTCGTATCGACCTCATATGGAATGGTTATACGATTACAGATGAAAGAAAAGAGAAGGTCTTATTTACTAAGCCATATTTAAGTAATGCACAAGTGGTTGTGACACAGGCAGATTCTAATATTCAAACGATTAATGATTTAGAAGGAAAAGTAGTAGGTTTACAATCATTATCATCGGCTGCTGATGCCTTAAGTGGAAATGAAATTAGTGAAAAAGTAAAAGAGGTTACAGAGTTCTCTGATAATGTGTTAGCATTAGCGGACTTGAGAAATGGTCGCGTCGAAGCAGTAGTCATTGATGAAATCGTCATTGATTATTATATGACAAAAGAAAATGAAAACTTTAAAGTTCTTGAGGAATCACTGGCGCCAGAAGAGTATGGTATTGGTGTGAAAAAAGGAAACGATGAATTGCTAGCAGATTTACAAACAGCATTAGATGAATTGATTGCTGATGGTACAGCGGCAGATATTTCCGAGAAATGGTTTGGTGAAGATTTATTATTGAAGTAAATGAATAACAGCAGGTTTTCCTAATTGGAGGAAACCCTGTTTTGTTTTTGGAGGATGAACGATGTCACTTGATTATATTATGACGTTACTTAAGCCTATGCTAGAAGGCGCGCAAATTACAGTGTTACTCTTTATCATTGCCATTATTGCCTCAATTCCACTTGGATTTTTATTAACACTAGCAGCTCGTAGTAAGATAAAGCCTTTATCTTGGTTTGCCCATACGTATATTTATGTGATGCGGGGAACACCATTACTACTACAATTATTATTTATTTGTTTCGGGTTACCAATGCTTCCAGTCGTAGGTGAATATTTAGTCCTTGATCGGTTTGTTGCCGCATCTTTAGGGTTCATCTTGAATTATGCCGCTTATTTTGCTGAGATATTTCGCGGGGGCCTAATTTCAGTAGATAAGGGTCAATATGAAGCTGCGCATGTACTAGGGTTAAATCGTTGGCAAACAATGACACGTATCATCATTCCTCAAATGATCCGAGTAGCATTACCAGCGATTGCGAATGAATCAATTACGTTAGTAAAGGATACAGCGTTATTATATGCAGTCGCTGTTCCGGAACTTTTACACTTTGCTCAAACGGCAGTCAATCGTGATTTTACTATCATGCCATTCTTCTTAGCGGGCATCATTTATCTATTGATGACACTTGTACTCTCGTTTATTTTTAAATGGATTGAAAGAAGATTTAGATACGCATAGGAAGGAGCGCTTAGTATGACAGTTATTTCTGTGGTTGATTTAAAAAAGTCATTCGGTAAAACAGAAGTATTAAAAGGAATCAACCTTAATATTAAGAAAAATCAAGTTGTGTCAATTATCGGTCCTTCAGGTTCAGGAAAAAGTACGCTACTTCGCAGTATGATTAAATTAGAAGAAATCAATAGCGGTTCAATCATGATTGATGGGGAGGCATTAGTCGAAAATGGAAAGTATGCTAAACCTCAAAATGTGAAAAATATGATTGCGAAAATGGGGATGGTGTTTCAACATTTTAATTTATTCCCACATTTAACCGTCCGAGAGAACTTAGAAATCGCACCGAAAATGGCTAAAATGGGGACAAAAGCGGAAATCAGACAACGAAGCGAGACTTTATTAGCTAAGGTAGGATTAAGCGAATGGATGGATGCCTTTCCTGGTAATTTATCCGGTGGGCAAAAGCAACGGGTGGCCATTGCAAGAGCTTTAATGATGGAACCAGAAATTCTGTTGTTCGATGAACCAACCTCAGCATTGGACCCTGAGCTAACCGTTGAAGTATTACAAGTAATGAAAGATTTAGCGAAAGAAAAAATGACGATGATCGTCGTTACCCATGAAATGGGCTTCGCCAAAGAAGTCTCAACAAAAACCATATTTATGGATCAAGGTGAAGTCGTTGAAGAAGGTAAGCCAGATCAATTATTTACTTCACCTCAACATGAGAGAACAAAAGCGTTTCTAAAGAGAAATCTGAAATAAAGTGTAACACCCTCTATCTAATAGGTAGAGGGTGTTACTGTGCGGCCTTAAACGATTCAGAAGGGGAGCAAGAATAAAAGAAGTTTCCTTCGAACCAATGTTAAACGAGACAGAATAAGTAAAGAGTTAGCAGGCTGTCCCGATTTGAAACTAATTAGACCAGGTCCACTAAGAAACTAAGGAAATTTCCATTTTTAGGAAACGAATAAAAAAAAGTCAAGTGCTTCGCAAAAAAAGAAACCTGTTTTACCGAAACAAACGGATTATCACCAGCTATAGTCTAAATACAAAAAATGAGAACGGAGTGCCATTGTTTGTACACTCCGTTCTCATTTCATTAAGCATCAAAATAGGCTTTTGCCTTCGCAATAAAAGACTCTTCCTCTTCAGGTACATCTTCTTCATAGAAGATAGCATCTACTGGACAAACAGCTTCACATGCTCCGCAATCAATACAAATTGAAGGATCAATCAAATATTGATCTTCCCCTTTTTCAATGCAATCGACTGGGCATGAGTCAAGGCAATCAGCGGCCTGTTCATCAATACAAGGAGATGTAATTACATAAGCCATTTTTCTCTTCCCTCCCATCGTTTATATCTGAAGTGTTTTCCTCACAAATGTGTGTCTATTGTATAATTAAATATTTTTATCTGTATTCCTCTTTTCTCTAGCGGTTAAACCTATTTTTGGTAATTAGTATGGAGTATTATTTTTCAAATATTCTTCATTTTTCTTTGACAATAACCACTTCCATTACATAGACTGAAGTTATAATCAAATATTCGTTTGAATGAGGTGCTTTTATTTTGGTTTCCAAGATTAAGCTAGATGCTGAGGTTTGTGAAGTTATTTGTAATGATGAAGAGAAGGTTAGTCGAGTCAAACAAGAAATGAGCGATATAACAGGCCTTGAGCTAATCTTTAAAGCTTTATCTGATGCTACACGTATAAAAATTGCTTATGCTCTCACAATAGAAGAAGAACTTTGTGTATGTGATGTTGCAACAATCATTGATTGTTCAATGGCAACAGCCTCCCATCATTTAAGATTATTAAAAAATATTGGGTTAGCGAAATTTCGTAAAGAAGGAAAGCTTGTTTATTATTCTTTAGATGATCACCATGTCAAACAACTAATTCAGATTGCCTATATCCATCATCAAGAAGGGCGGCCAAATCAATGAGTGAAGGTGAAGCTAAACAGAACTATCGGATTGAAGGATTTTCATGCGCTCATTGTGCGGGGAAATTTGAGAAAAACGTACAGAACATACCTGGAGTGAAAGAAGCCCATGTGAATTTTGGTGCTTCTAAACTTTCAATTGTAGGAAATGCCTCTCTTAGCGACATTGAAAAAGCGGGTGCGTTTGAAAAACTTAAAGTCATTCCTGAACAAAAAATAAATGAAAAGACTTATCGTGTGGAAGGGTTTTCCTGTGCGAATTGTGCTGCTAAGTTTGAAAGAAATGTAAAAAATTTGTCTGGTGTACAAGATGCCCATGTGAATTTTGGTGCAAGTAAACTCTCTGTACAGGGAGAGGTATCGATTGCAGAGTTAGAACAAGCAGGCGCTTTTGAAAATTTAAAGGTAGCCGAAGAGAATGCCCATGTCGGATTAAATGAAAAGGAGCCCACCTCTTTTATAAAAAAATACAGTCGTGTGCTTATTGCTAGTTTGTTTGTTCTGTTTGGCTATCTATCTTGGATTGGGTTTGGAGAGAGCCATTATCTTACGGTTTCAATGTTTCTCTTCTCAATAATTATTGGTGGCTTAGATTTATTAAAAATAGGGGTAAAGAATCTAATAAAGCTAGATTTTGATATGAAAACATTAATGACTGTAGCCGTCATTGGCGGGGCGATCATTGGCGAGTGGGGAGAAGTAGCTGTTGTTGTCATTTTGTTTGCTATAAGTGAAGAACTTGAGCGTTATTCGATGGAAAAAGCCAGACAGTCTATTCGCTCACTCATGAGAATTGCTCCGAAGAAGGCAATAATCAGAAGGAGCGGTATAGAGCAGGTTGTGTCTGTTGAAGAAATTCTAGTTGGCGATATTATGTTAGTAAAACCAGGACAAAAAATTGCCATGGATGGCATGATTGTTAAAGGTATATCATCCATCAATCAGGCATCGATTACTGGTGAGTCCATTCCAGTTGAAAAGGGTATAGATGATGAGGTATTTGCAGGTACATTGAATCAAGACGGTTATTTAGAAGTGAAAATTACGAAATTGGTCGGTGATACGACAATTGCCAAAATCATTCATTTAGTAGAGGAAGCACAGGGTGAAAAAGCACCTGCACAAGCTTTCATCGATCGTTTTGCGAGATACTACACACCAGTTATTATGTTAATAGCTGTTCTCATTGCCATTATCCCGCCATTATTTTTAGATGGGAGCTGGGAATCTTGGGTTTACCAAGCATTAGCTGTTTTGGTTGTAGGTTGTCCTTGTGCCCTTGTCATTTCGACACCAATTGCACTCGTTTCAGCAATCGGTAATGCAGCTAGACACGGCGTTCTCATTAAAGGTGGTATCTATTTAGAAGAGTTGTCGCATATACAAACAGTAGCTTTTGATAAAACAGGGACGTTAACAAGAGGAGAACCGGTAGTTACTGATTTTAATGTCCATGATGATGAGAAAGAAAGTGATGAATGGCTACGAATGATTGCTAGTATTGAAAAACTTTCCCAACATCCATTAGCTTCTGCTGTTATTCATTTAGCAGATGAAAAAGGGTTAAAAGATAAAGACATCGAAGTCACAGACTTTGCTTCATTAACAGGTAAAGGGGTCCAGGCAAAGATAAATGGAGAAAAATATTATATTGGAAACCCACAACTTTTTACACAATTACAAGTAATGCCTGATACTATAGGTGAAATGATTGGAAGACAACAAAGCGAAGGAAAAACAGTCATTGTTTTTGGAACAGCAAAAAGGATACTCGTGACAATGGCCATTGCTGATGAAATCCGTCAAATAAGCAAAGCAGTAGTAGAAAAGCTACACCAATTAGGGATGAAACAAACGGTGATGTTAACCGGCGACCATCATAAGGCAGCCAGTAGAATCGGGGAATTAGCTGGGGTATCGAAAGTGTATGCAGAATTATTACCGGAAGAAAAATTGGCACTGGTAAAAAGACTACAAAAAGAGTCAGGACATGTGGCAATGGTCGGTGATGGCGTAAATGATGCCCCTGCTCTTGCTTCTGCACAAGTGGGAATTGCGATGGGAGGAGCAGGTACGGATGCTGCCTTAGAAACGGCGGATATTGCTCTCATGGGTGACGATTTATCAAAGCTCCCATTTGCGATTAAGTTAAGTAGAAAAACCATGAGAATTATAAAAGGAAATATTACCTTCTCACTTACGATTAAACTCATTGCTCTACTACTTGTTGTCCCAAGTTGGTTAACTTTATGGATTGCAATTGTAGCAGATATTGGTGCTACTTTAATTGTAGCCTTAAATAGTATGCGCTTAATGAAAGTGAAAGAGTAGGGGGAGGCGTAAAGCCTCCTTTTTGCTTGAATAGGAGAATATTATTTCAGTTGTTCTATTGTTTTACCGAAAAATTCTGCAAACTTCATTAATGTTTTTTCCTTTGGATTTGCCTGATTCAATTCATACCGTGAAATCGTACGTGCACTAATGCCGATGTGCTCACTTAATTCCTTTTGCGTCATATGCTTCTTTAATCTTTCTACTTTTAAGTTTAATCCTAATTGTTTAGACATAGAGGCTCCTTGTATTTTATAGGTATAATTAACTGGTTATATAGTACCATAAAAAATGAATGTTTTCAGTATTATTGTGCATTTACACTGTGCTAATAGGAAAAAAGGTGGGGAATAGATGGAAATAAGAAATGCGAGTAGAGCGATCACGATAGAAGGTGACCGCTTGTTATTAGTTAAATGTATTGATGAATTAGGCATTTTTTATGTTTTTCCTGGAGGAGGGCAAAATCACGGGGAAACCCTTGAAGAAACAGTGAAAAGAGAGTGTTTAGAAGAAACTGGAGCAATTATAAAAGTAGGAAACCTTCGTTATATTCGTGAATACATAGGAAGAAATCATGAGTTTTCATCGCAACATAAGAATGTACATCAAGTTGAATTCTTCTTCACCTGTCATCTGGTAGATCAGAATGATGCTATTCTGGCAGATGATCACCAAGTGGGGATAGAGTGGATACCAATAAAAAGCCTTGAGACAATTCGGATCTATCCGCAAGAGCTAACAAAATACATACTCGATAATCATTCACCTGTCTATCTTGGGGATGTGAACTAAGATAAAAGAATGTAGTACTTAAATCAATTTGTCTAACTGCCATGCCTATATAGAAAAATGGTCAAAAGTATCCATACTTTTGACCATTACTGCAAGCAAATATTTTACACTTTCTCCATATAGGATCTATTTATAACGTGAAATTATTTATAGATTTTCTTCTTTAATTCTTTATTCCGCTCACTAAACAATTCGTTATGTGAAGAAACCATTCCGAATCCATTGGCTTCTGGATCGATGTATGTCTTCGCATGGTTAACAGCATTGGCAGCGTCTTGGAAGGCGCCGGCAATGAGATGAACTTTACCATCATGCTTCAGAATATCTCCTGCAGCATATAACCCAGGGATAGATGATTCACTTCTGCTACTACCAGCAATATAAAAATCATCAATCATGTCAATTTGCATATCACAATTATTGAGGAGTGCTGAGTCTCTTTCGTATCCATGGTTGATAATTACATCATCTATCGCAAGGGTTGATACCTCATCCGACTCATGATTAGTTAACTCCACATGCTCAATACGATCCTGTCCATCACCAGCAACAAGCTTAGTAATAGAAGAGTGGAAAATGACTTCAGCTGAGCTATTTTTAAGTTGTTCTACTTGTGCCTCATGTCCACTGAGTTCACCTTTACGGTAAGTCAAATAAACTTTTTTTGCATAAGGAACAAGTTCATTTGCCCAATCGACAGCTGAGTTTCCTCCGCCTGATATCACAACCGTTTTATCACGGAAGCTTTGAATGGATTTAACTGTATAGTGAAGATTTGATACCTCATATTTTTCCGCGCCTTCAATTTGAAGCTTCTGTGGTTTTAAAATACCCCCACCTACAGCGACAATGACCGTTTTGGAATAATGTATTTGACCTGATGCGGTATGTAGATGAAAAATACGGTTGTCATCTTGGTCGATTTTTACAATTTTTTCATTTAATACAACAGTGGGATCAAATGTTAAGCCTTGAGTAACGAGTTGTTCGATTAGTTTCTCACCAGGTACAGGAGCTAGGCCACCTACGTCCCAAATCATCTTCTCTGGGTACACATGGATTTTTCCGCCAAGCTGTGGTTGAAATTCAATAATCTTGGTCTTCATGGAACGTAACCCACTATAAAAAGTAGAATACAAGCCTGCTGGACCTCCACCAATAACCGTCACATCAAATAACTCATGCTGTTCCATCTTGATCCCTCCTAAATTCCGCAATTGATTATCATTCTCATTAAAGGATAACGCTTTTTTCCCTTTTCTGCAAGAGAAACTTCCTACTTTTTCATTATAAGATAAATAGGCCAATGGATTTAACAAAAAAAATCGCAGAGTTTGTGGATATCTCTACGATTTTTTATTCCTTTACTCTAATCGTTAAAAGGATGATAAATGAAATAATAATCATAGCCCCTACCCAAAGCCAAGCCATGGTCATTTGTCCGGAATCGATGGCTAGATAGATAGCAATAGGAATCGTTTGTGTTTCACCAGGAATATTACCTGCAAACATCAATGTTGCGCCAAATTCTCCTAGTGCTCTGGCAAAGCTTAAAATAGCCCCAGAAATGAGCGCCTTAGAAGCTAATGGAACAGATATTAGCCAAAATACTTTCCAATCACTTGCACCATCCACACGTGCTGCATCCTCGATATCACGATCAATACTGAGAAAGCCAGATTTAGCTGATTGATACATTAAAGGGAAAGAGACAACGATGGCGGCAAGGACTGCAGCCCACCAAGTGAAAATAATGGGTCTGTCGAATAGCCAAGTTATAGCTTGACCAGCCCAACTATTTTTACCAAAGATGACAATTAATAAGAAGCCAACGACTGTCGGTGGTAGTACCATTGGCAACATTAAAATCGTTTCGACGACTGCTTTGCCTTTAAAAGACCTTCTTGCTAGAAAATAGCCAGCAATTGTTCCAATTATAACGACGATTATTCCAGCGAGAAGGGCAATTTTTAATGAAATCCATATGGGACTTAGAAAGGTTGAACTAGTAATATTATTGAGCAGTGAATCCATATTCCTCAAAGACCTTTAATGCTTCATCAGATTGTAAGAAGGTATAGAATTCTTTCGCTGCATCGTAATTTTTCGTGTCTTTTACTATACCAACAGGGTAAATAATAGGTGTATGTGTATCAGCATCTGCTGTATCAATAATTTCAACTTTATCAGAAACGAGTGCATCTGTTTTATAAACAATGCCTGCATTTACGTTGCCAGTCTCTACATAAGAAAGAACTTGTCTTACATCTTTTGCGTAAACGGTTTTAGCTTCTAGCTCGTTCCATAAGCCCATATTTTTAAGTGATTCGACACCGTAAGCGCCAGCAGGGACAGATTCAGGTGTGCCAAGTGAAATTTGTTCAACTTCCTTTTTTGTTAAATCTGTAAAACCTGTTAGATTTTTTTCATCGGCTGGCGTGATTAACACTAAGCTATTTCCTAATAGGTCAACACCATCTTCTTTTGCAATACTTCCTTCTTCTACTAAAATATCGAATTTATCTTCTGCAGCTGAGAAGAAGAGGTCAACTGGTGCCCCCTGGGATATTTGCTGTTGGAGAGAACCTGATCCACCGAAATTGAATGTGAGTTTTGTCTCAGGGTGTTGTTCTGCATACATTTCATCTATTTCTGACATGGCATCTTGCAAACTAGCAGCAGCAGAAATCGTTAATTCTACGGGTTCTTTTTCTTTATTATTCGTTTCTTTTAGGGCAGTTTCTCCTTCATTTGAAGAACATGCTACGGTAAATAAAGTAACTAAGAGTAATAAACAGATCAGCTTTAAATGTTTTAACAAGTTGAATCATCTCCATCTTTCTTCTAATTAATTATATCTTTTTATATCTTATTATAACTAATTATAAAAGAAAATACTTTTTTATACTAAAGGATTATTTTTTTTGACTCTTTATCAAATAGGAGAAGATGCTTACCAGCGAGTGACAAAGGTAATCGGTCACCTTTAGTGAAGGATAACAATCCAGGTGCTTTTATCGTTAAATGAATGCGGTTGTATTTAGCATAAATAATTGTATCTGCACCAAGAGTTTCTAAGTCTTCAACGGTGGCAATCAAGAGTGGATTATATTTATCAATGATTAAATGCTCCGGACGAATACCGATTAGTGCCTCATTAGTATTTTTTAAATTTTCACGTGAAAAATGAGTCGGAATTCCGTCAATTGTAATGACATTGGATTCGACCTTTCCTTCTAAAACATTGATAGCTGGTGATCCAATAAAGCTGGCGACAAAGAGATTTGCTGGTGTTTCATAAATTTCATGTGGTGTACCCACTTGTTGAATACTTCCATCTTTTAATACGATAATACGATCAGCCATTGTCATTGCCTCTGTTTGATCATGAGTGACATAAATTGTCGTAGTTGCTAGCCTTTTATGCAAAAGGGTAATTTCTCTGCGCATTTGTGTACGCAGCTTGGCATCAAGGTTAGAGAGTGGTTCATCCATTAGAAAAACGGGATTATCGCAAACGATTGCCCTAGCAAGGGCTACACGCTGCCTTTGTCCGCCCGATAGATCTTTCGGTTTTCTTGTTAACAAAGTTGTTAAGCCAGTAATCTCTGCGGTTTTCAACACTTTTTTCTTAATATCAGTTTTCTTTTCTTTCCTCATCTTTAAACCGAAAGCGATATTTTGATATACTGTCATATGAGGATATAACGCATAATTTTGAAAGACCATTGATAGATTACGTTCTCTAGTAGGGACGTTATTCATTTCTCTCCCATCAATTATTAATCTTCCGGAAGTGATGTTTTCTAAGCCGGCTATCATTTTTAGGATCGTTGATTTTCCGCAACCAGATGGTCCAACAAAGACTATAAACTCTTGTTCTTTTGTTTCAAAGTGGAAATCTTTTATGACCGGTTCACCTGAATGATAAGATTTAGAAATATGTTCAAAGATTAATTGTGCCATTTTGCCCACCTTTTGATTAGTTATAATTAGTTAGTATTAATTATAATAAAAACATAAACAAAAAACGAATCCTTTTTGAAATATCCTGGAGGTGATACTTTTGACGAACGATGCATCTTATACAATAGAAGAAGTTTCACAATTATTAAAGGTTTCAAAGTTAACAGTATATGATCTTATTAAAAAGGATCAACTCCCTGCTTATCGTGTAGGGAGGCAAATGAGAATTGATGCCATCGACTTGGAGCGATACAAATCCAAGAGTAAAACAGGTATCACCAAGAATAAAGCTGTGAAAGAAGTAAAAGAGAAAGTTCATTCAGTTGATGATGGTCATGTGATTATAAGTGGACAAGATATTGTTTTAGATATACTAGCTAAACATATAGAAAATGAAAAAGGACAACCGCCATTAAGAATGTATAGTGGTAGCTTGAATAGTTTATTTTCGATGTATCGTGGAGAATGTAATGTCGTTAGTTGTCATTTGTTTGATGGTGATACAGGAGAATATAATACGTCTTATGTGAAGAAAATTCTTGTCAGTCAACCGTTTATCCAACTGAATCTTGTTTACCGTACGGCAGGTATCTACGTACAAAAAGGAAACCCTCTGCATATTCAAGGATGGGCAGATCTTGGGCGTGCGGATGTTACCATCATGAATAGGGAAGTTGGCTCTGGCGCAAGAGTGTTATTGGATGAACAACTTAGAGTTCATGGATTCAATGCGAGCAAGCTTAATGGGTATGACCATGTGTTAACAAGCCATTACTCTGTGGCTTCAGCTGTCGCGAGTGGTCAGGCGGATATTGGTATAGGTATTGAAAATGTAACAAAAATGGTCAATGTTGACTTTATTCCATTAATATCTGAGCAGTATGACCTTATCATTCTTAAAGAAAATGAAGAACTTGTACAATTGTTGAAAGAAACGGTTAATTCCCAAAGTTATAAAAAGGAAATCGAACAGCTATACGGCTATGATTTACGTAAGTGTGGGGAAGTTATTTATGAATCATAAGAGAAGGAAAAACCTATTGTCTGAAAAAGACAGTAGGTTTTTTGTTGAGGATAACAAGTCTTGCCATCCATCACTTCTTTCTATGGTAAAATTAGAGTAATAAAATTCTGATTTTTCCATGAATAGGGGATAAATATGATACAAATCATTCAAGCTAATTCAACCCATATTAATGGGATTATTAAGGTGTGTTCAAATGGATATCGGGCGACCTATAAGGATTTATATACGAAGGAATATATTGAGAGTGTGATCAGTGATTTTTACAATGTTGCTAGAGTTTCAGCAGAAGTTGAAACGAGAATCGACAATGGGGAGGTTACTTTGTAGCAGTAGATAATGAGCGTGTTATTGGTGCAGGTGGCGGTGGATTGACTGGTGAAGGAATCGGGGAAATATTTGTTTTATACCTTGATCCAGCTAGGAAAAACGAAGGTATCGGCACAAAACTATTACATGCTATTACGAAACAACAAAAAGAAATCTACGGTGTAAAAGAACAATGGGTATCTGTTCAAAAGGGAAATGGAATGGGCATTCCCTTTTATGAGGCAAAAGGTTTCGTTTTGCAACATGAACAGAAAGGTTGGTATAACAAGGGGCAAGATGAATATAAAACTTTGCGATATGCGCGGGATATTTAGTAGGAAAAAGAGTTGGTGAAATTTAGCTCGTTGTATTCACTAAACAAAGTAACTAAGCTACAGGGCACAATTAAATATCGGTGGTGAGAAACGGATGAAACTAGTTTTTTTGCATGGATTAGGCCAGACCAATGATAGTTGGATAAAGGTTAAGAAGTTTATGGGGGACGGATACGATGCTAGGTTCATCTCTATAGATGAATTAGTGAAAACATCTGAATCTATTACTTTCAATCAGTTATCTAAATCTTTAACTAATGTGCTTCATACAATAGATGGTCCGTTTATCATCATTGGACTATCATTAGGAGGATGCTTTGCATTACATCAATCCCTTATCACGAACCCTCATTTAAAAGGGATGGTATTATCGGGAACGCCATACTCATTAGTAAATGGATGGAAGATTAAAAGCATATTTCAGCTGCAAAAATATATATTTAAGCTCATACCAACAAAAGTGTGGAGGAAGCAAGGGATAGAAAAGTCAACAATTATTCCCCTTTATCAATCTATGGAAAGTTATGATTTATCTCATTCATTGCATCAAATAAATATTCCGACCTTAGTATTGGTTGGTTCTAAAGACCGTATAAATATGCCTACTGCAAAAGAATTGGCAAATTTGATCCCACATGCGCAATTACAAATCATAAATAATGGTAGCCATGAACTGAATACACAAATGCCGCAACAGTTTGCAGAGGAAGTGGAAACTTTCTTAGTGAATACGAATTTAAAATAAGCGATTTTACTAAGGAGGATAAATGGTGATTCTTTCAATTTTGATGATTGTTTTTATTGCCATTGCCAATATAGCAGGGGCATTTGTAGTTTTTAAAAAAAGAAGTGTATACAAGGGAGCACTCATTATTCTAGCATTTGCCCCTGTATTTGGTGGTATGGGGAGTTTAATAGCTATCTCTATAATCCGCGATCCGTTTACCGTTTTTTATGGTCTGCAAATAGGCTATATGTTGCTTGTTAATAGTGGGATAGTATTATTTATCGCCGTGATAGTAAGTTGCTTACAAAAAGTACTCAAAATGATGTAAATATAATCAAAAGAAGTACTGTTAAGGAACAGCACTTCTTTTAGTTTGATTCTAGTTTTCTCTTTTTGTCACTTATTGCGCCGTATACCCACCATCCATCACAATCGCCTGGCCTGTTACGCCTCCAGCTAAATCACTGGCTAGGAACATGGCATAGTCAGCAATTTCTTTTACTTGTAGTAAGCGTTTTTGTGGAACGAGTGGATAGATGACTTCTTCAAGGACATTTTCTAATGGCACATTTCTTGTTGTTGCTAAGTCTTGTAATTGGTTTTGCACAAGTGGTGTGTCAACATAACCAGGGCAAAGGGCATTGACTGTAATGCCATCTGCTGCGGACTCTAGTGCGGCCACTTTTGTTAAGCCGATTACACCATGTTTCGCACTATTGTAGGCTGCTTTGTTGGCAAATCCAATTAATCCGTTAATGGATGCAATATTTAAGATACGACCAAATTGTTGTTCTTTCATAATTGGTAATACGTGTTTGAGTGAAATAAATGGTGCTGTAAGCATGATTTTAATCATCAGCTCAAATTTCTCAGTAGGGAAATCTTCAATGGGTGCCACATGTTGCAAACCGGCATTATTAATAAAGATATCGATTCTTCCATGTGTTTTCTTTGTTTCTTCAATCAAGCTGATAATGTCTTCTTCTTTTGTTACATCAGCTTTCAGGCCAGACACTTCTAGCCCTTTTTCTTGAAGAGATTGCGCAGAATTTTTGACTTCCTCTTCATTAATATCGGAAAGAACGACCTTGGCTCCGTTTTCGGCAAAAATTTTGCCAATCTCATAACCAATGCCTCGTGCTGAACCTGTTATAATTGCCACTTTATTAGATACCATTTTGACATTCCTCCATATCAATCTAGTGGCTTATTCCAGTATGAAGATGTGTAAAGTCAGTAATAGGGAGTTGGGGAGTTAAAACTGGAAAAATCGTAACATAGATTCACGGTTTTCGCAATTATTTTATTTTTGGCACAGTAATTGCATTTTTAATTTTTGAAAAGTTAAAGGAGGTTACAACGATGATAAGAAATATTACTGTGATTGGTTCAGGTGTAATGGGGACTGGTATTGCGATATCGTTTGCAACTAAAGGATACGACGTAATACTGAATGATTTAAACGATGAATTATTACATAAAGCAGAAAAAAGAGTAGCTGCAGATGTAGCATTACTTGTTGAAGAGGAAGTGTTATTAGAAAAGGAAGCGGATACAAGCTTGAATGCTATTAGATATGTTGCTAACTTATCTCAAGCAGTTCAAGAAGCAGATTTAATTATTGAAGCAATACCAGAAGTGATTGAATGGAAGTGGGATTTATATAAACAGTTGGAAGAAATGAAGCAACCAACAGCGATCGTTGCCTCAAATACATCAACTTTTCCTATTACGAGATTAATGGAGAAGTGCACGTTTGCTGATCAAATGGTGATCATGCATTTCTTTAACCCAGCACATCTAGTTCCCTTAGTAGAAATTATTAAACATGAACAGACTTCGGATGCAATTGTTGAAGAAGTGAGAAACATTATGAAAGAAATCGGCAAAGCACCTGTTATTTTACAAAAAGAAAAGTCTGGCTTTATTGCTAATCGATTACAAACAGCCTTAATGAGAGAAGCTTTTTCATTATTGGCTGAAGGCGTGGCAACAGCTGAAGATATAGATACGGCTATTACCGCAGGGCCAGGTTTCCGCTGGGCATTTACAGGGCCGATTGAGATTGCTGACTTCGGGGGATTAGATACTTGGGAAAGAGTATTTAATAACGTTGCTTCAGAATTAAATGACACAAAGGAAGCGCCAGCCATTATCTCTGACTTAGTAGCCGAGAAGAAGCTTGGTGTAAAGACAGGTGAAGGGATTTTCCAATATGAAGGTGAGATGGTCTCTAATAAACTATTAGAAAGAGACCGTTCCTTTATTCGCTTAGCAAAAATGAAAAAATAATGCGTAGGTGTAGAACGACAAAAAGTTCTACACCTTTTATGTGATTAAAAAATTTCTTTTGCCTGGCTATGATATAATAATGAAAATTATCAGATTGTAAAAAGTAGATTGTAAGGAGAGATCTAAGATGCAAAACAGTCATGCCATCCAGAATGAACAGTTATTTAACAAAATCATAGATGAGCTGCCGTTAGGGGTGATGATACTTAATCATCAAAAGGAGATACTGTTTTGTAATCAAAGATTGTTGTGGATGATGGATGACGATGAAAACGAAATGACTCATCTTCTCCAACAAGACTTCCTTCTCAGTACAATCGTTAAGATGAAAATAAATAAAAAAGAGCTATTAATTAAGGGTGAACGGTTAGAAGGTATAAATGGCGCTGCCTATATGTATCTTTGTGCACTTTCAAATGAAGCTATTGCAGATTTGCTACCTACCGGCCAAGGACAGCAAGAGAATGAGATGCTAATAGAAGACATTCTAGAATATGCTTATGACGGCTTAGTGCTTGTTGATGCAAAAGGCTATGTCGTTCTGTTGACGCAAGCATATGCGGAATTTTTGAAGGTCGATCAGAAAAGCTCAATAGGTAAGCATGTTACAGAAGTGATCGAAAATACGAGAATGCATATCGTTGTAAAAACAGGTAAGCAAGAAGCAGCCTCCTTACAGAAAGTAAATGGTGGCTATATGATTGCTACTCGTTCGCCTATTTTTAAAAATGGAAAAGTAGTAGGTGCGGTTGGAAAGCTCCTATTTAAAAATGTTGGTCAGTTTTCCGCATTATTTAAACGATTGCACTCATTAGAAAAAGAGTTGAAGAAATATAAGGGTGATTTTAGAGAAAGTAATAAAGCATCATACTCTTTTCATCATTTAATTGGTGAATCTCCTGCTTTTAAACAAGTAAAAGCGCAAGCAGTCAAAGTGGCCGAAAATGATTCTAATGTGTTGCTCTTAGGTGAGAGCGGGACAGGCAAGGAATTATTTGCACATGCGATTCATCAGGCAAGCAGTAGGGGAATGGGGCTGTTTGTAAAAGTGAATTGTGCTGCTATCCCAGCTGAATTAATTGAATCCGAACTATTTGGCTATGAAGAGGGAGCGTTTACAGGTGCAAGAAAAGGCGGCAAAGCAGGAAAGTTTGAAACAGCAGATGGAGGCACAATTTTTTTAGATGAAATAGGTGAGCTGCCCATTCATATGCAAGTGAAGTTATTACGCGTGTTACAAGAAAAAGAAGTTGAACGAGTCGGTTCAACTAATAGTAAAGCCATTGATGTTCGTATTATTGCAGCAACTAACCGTAATCTAGAGGATATGGTTAATAAAGGAGAATTCCGATTGGATCTTTACTATCGCTTAAAGGTGATGGAAATAACCATTCCTTCTTTAAAAGATAGAAAAGAAGATGTTTCACGACTGTCTCATTATTTTACAGAAAAATACGCAACAATGATGGCAAAACCAGTCAAGGGGATTGACGAAAAGGCGCTCCATATCTTGAAAAACTACCATTGGCCAGGCAATATTCGAGAACTTGAAAATGTAATCGAGCGCGCGATGAATATGGTTGATCTCAATTGTTTTATTGAACCGAAGCACTTGTCGACAAATATTAAATTACAAGAAACAGTAATACCTACACGTACATTAGCAGAAGTCATGGAAGAAACAGAAAAACAAACCATTATTCAATGTCTAACAGCAGTTGGTGGCAAGAAAACAGAAGCAGCCAAACGTCTCGGCATTAGCCGTACGACATTGTATGAAAAAATGAACAAATATCATTTGCTAGAAGAGTAAGCAAGGTTTAGAACGGGATTCTACCAAATACTTGTTATAGTGTTTGGTAGGATTTTTTTTGTATGATACCCAAAACGGTACAACTGTAGATGATGATTGTTAATTATCCACACAAAAAGACGGAAAAACTCGAAGGAGTGTGGGCAATTGGAGTTTGCCCACACAAAAGAGTGGAAAATCCAGAAGAAATGCGGGTAATAAATTACGATTTGTCCACACAAAAGAGTAGAAATCCCAAGAGTAGTGTGGATATCAATGTTTATCCACATTATCTGTAACCCCTATTCTCACAAAAACAAAAAAGATAAATGATTCGATATTCCGTAAATCTGTTAAGTAATCCGTACAAGAACTGAGTGGATATTCTTAGAGTGTACGTAAATCCATACAGAATAACCGCAGTGTTTTAAAAGTGACAGTTTTTCTGAACGGTTTTTGCGAAAAAAATGTGCATGAATATAAAAAAGAATAAGAATAGAGGGAATTTTTAAGTTGGCACGTTCATTGCATAGTTTTAACAGACGGTTTATTGTCAGTATGACTCCAAAAGAAATTTTTGGGGAGATGTATATGGAAATGAAAACGTTTTCTACAAGTAAAAGTAAGAGGGAGTTACAAAGGGGGAGAAAAGCAACAATCGGACGACTCTGGGGAGAAGTCAGTTTGACTTGTTAGCGAAAATAAAGGGGGATTTCATTGTTTATTGAGATTTTTGCTATTATACTAGCATTAGGACTTTTAATTTTCTTAGCTTATCGTGGTTATCCAGTTATTATTATTGCCCCAATTGTTACGTTATTAGCTGTTGTCATATCTGGAGGGTTATTATTACCAAGCTACACAGAGACGTATATGTCGAATGCAGCTAATTATATCAAATCATTTTTCCCAATCTTCCTACTAGGTGCGATTTTCGGAAAAGTGATGGAAATGACAGGAGCAGCAGCAGCCATTGCAAGGACAATTGTATCCTCACTAGGGTCAAAACATGCTATTTTAGCTGTTGTACTTGCATGTTCTGCGTTAACATATGGAGGCGTTTCCCTATTTGTCGTCGCATTTGCTGTTTATCCGTTTGCTGCAGCTATCTTCAAAGAAGCTGATATTCCTAAACGTTTAATTCCAGGCGCTATTGCATTAGGAGCATTCACGTATACAATGGACGCACTACCTGGTACGCCACAAATTCAAAATATTATACCAACGAATTATTTTGGAACAGATGCTTATGCTGCCCCTCTTGTAGGTATCATTGGAGCAATTATTATCTTCACTGGCGGGATGATTTGGTTAGAACGTCGTAGAAGGAAAGCGCTTGCGAATGGCGAAGGTTATGGTACAGGGCATAAAAACGAGCCTGAAAAAGTCGACCCGAATACGTTACCAAGTTTTTGGTTAGCAATCTTACCACTCGTTGTCGTGATTGCATTAAACTTTATTTTTAGCCGCACAAGTTGGTCTGCGAAATTCTGGTATGATGCATCACAGCTTTCTGAACAATACAATATTGCTGATCCAAGCACAGTCACTTCAACATGGGCACTCGTTGCAGCATTAACCATCGGAATAATTGTCGCAATGCTCACGAATGTGAGAAAAATAAAAACAGGTTTGGCAGCAGGGTTAACGACAGCTGCTATGGGTTCATTACTAGCAATCTTTAATACTGCTTCTGAAGTTGGCTTCGGTAATGTTGTGAAAACGCTACCGGGTTTTACAGCGATTCAAGACTGGGTATTTAATGCAAGCAATAATCCGTTAGTCTCTGAAGCAATTGCTGTAAACGTACTCTCAGGGGTAACTGGATCTGCCTCAGGTGGGTTATCAATCGCATTAGAGGTAATGGGTGCACAATATTTACAGATGGCACAAACATTAGGTATTTCGCCAGAGTTACTTCATCGTATTGCTTCTATGGCTTCAGGTGGAATGGATACCCTTCCTCATAACGGTGCTGTTATTACATTATTAGCGATTACTGGCTTAACACATAGACAATCATATGGAGATATCTTTGTGTTGACAATATTAAAAACGATTACTGTATTTGCATTAGCTTTTGCTATTTCACTATTTATTTAATTTAATAGTTTATAAGGAAGATGGAAGGAGAGTCATACCATGAGTAAAATAATTACATCTTTAGATGAAGTGTTAGAACAAGTTCAGGACGGTGCTTCTATAGCAGTAGGTGGTTTTGGTTTATGCGGTATTCCAGAGAAACTAATTATAGCCCTGCAAGAAAAAGGAACGAAGGAACTAACGGTATACAGTAATAACTGTGGTGTGGATGACTGGGGATTAGGCTTACTTCTACAAAATAAACAAATCAAAAAAATGGTCGCCTCTTATGTAGGAGAAAATAAAACATTTGAAAAACAATTTTTAAGCGGTGAGCTTGAAGTTGAACTCGTTCCTCAAGGTACATTAGCTGAAAGGTTAAGAGCTGGTGGCGCTGGAATTCCAGGATTTTATACTGCAACTGGTGTAGGCACAGAGGTCGCTAAAGATAAAGAACATAAAGAATTTGATGGAAAAACATATATTTTAGAAAGAGGCATTGTAGCGGATTTCGCTTTTGTAAAAGCATGGAAAGCAGATCCATTTGGCAACTTAGTCTTTAGAAAAACAGCTCGTAATTTTAATCCAACTGTGGCGACAGCAGGAAAAATAACGATTGTTGAAGTAGAAGAGTTAGTTGGTGCGGGAGAATTAGATGCAGATGAGATTCATACACCGGGCGTATATGTTCAACATGTATATGAAGGAAAAGCTTATGAGAAAAGAATAGAGAGACTAACAACGAGAAAAGAAGCTTAAAAGGAGGACATAATCATGAGTGGAAGAGAAAAAATACTCAATAGAGCAGTAAAAGAAATTAAAGATGGTATGTGTGTAAACCTTGGTATTGGCATGCCTACTTTAATTGCAGATCGCATCCCTGAAGAATTTGATGTGATGCTTCAATCCGAAAATGGTTTATTGGGCATTGGTAGCTACCCGAAAGAGTCTGAAGTAGACGCTGATCTTATCAATGCTGGAAAAGAAACAGTGACAGCTAAACGTAATGCTTCGTATTTTGATAGCGCAGAATCCTTCTCTATGATTCGTGGCGGTCATATCGATCTTGCTATCCTTGGTGGTATGGAAGTATCTGAAACAGGTGATTTAGCCAATTGGATGATACCAGGAAAAATGGTTAAAGGTATGGGTGGCGCCATGGACCTTGTTCAAGGAGCAAAACGCATCGTTGTCATCATGGACCATCGTAATAAATATGGTGAATCTAAAGTGAAAAAGAGTTGTGAATTGCCACTAACTGGTGAAGGAGTTGTTCATGTACTTATTACGGACATGGCAGTCTTCGAATTCACTGAAAAGGGCATGGAACTTGTAGAATTACAAGAGGGCGTGACTTTAGAAGAATTAAAAGAGGCAACTGCCGCTTCTTTTATTGTACGTGAATCGGTGAAATAAATTTGTAGCAAAAAGACTGACTTTATTCTTGAGTCAGTCTTTTTGCTATATGTAAGAGGGGTTAGGAAGATAAGTAAAATAAAGTGGGAGTTTGTGAACAAGTCAGGCATCGTTAGGTGAGTTGTTCTTTAAGTAATGAATACACACAAAAGTTGGAAGGAAAAGGCAGGGAAATGCGTATAGTTCAAGTATACGCGCAAAGGTGGTAGGGAGAAGCCAAAGAACTGCGCGCAAATGATGAATACGCGCAAAAGCGAGGAGTAGCCAACAAAGAACTGCGCGCAAATGATGAATACGCGCAAAAGCGAGGAGTAGCCAACAAAGAACTGCGCGCAACCCATGAATACGCGCAAAAGTGAGAAGTGGCAAACAAAGAACTGCACGCAAAACATAAATATGCGCAAAAGCGAGAAGTGGCAAACAAAGAATTGCGCGCAAATGATGAATACGCGCAAAAGCGAGGAGTAACAAACAAAGAACTGCGCGCAAATGATGAATACGCGCAAAAGCGAGGAGTGGCAAACAAAGAATTGCGCGCAACCCATGAATACGCGCAAAAGCGAGGAGTAACAAACAAAGAACTGCGCGCAAATCATAAATACGCGCAAAAGCGAGGAGTAGCCAACAAAGAACTGCGCGCAACCCATAAATACGCGCAAAAGCGAGAAGTGGCAAACAAAGAATTGCGCGCAAATGATGAATACGCGCAAAAGCGAGGAGTGGCAAACAAAGAATTGCGCGCAAATGATGAATACGTGCAAAAGCGAGGAGTAGCCAACAAAGAACTGCGCGCAACCCATATATAAACCCAAACTCACAAAAACGCAGATGGTGTGTTAAATAGTTGTTTGTGTACATCTTCCTATAGTCAATGGCAAGTCTGCCATTTTTGCTTAAAGTCCAAATACCTCTCTCTTTTCCCTTGTAAAATATAAAAAAATATATTATTCTATTCCCAAAAGGAATGAATGTTCATTCCGAATCATATATTGACTAAAGTGAGGAGCGAGTATATGACGGACGCAAAAAAGTCGAAGCGGCAAGATATATTGGATGCCGCGATTGTTTTGTTTGCAGAGAGGGGGTATAACGGGACGACGGTACCAATGATTGCTGATGCTGCAAAGGTTGGGGCAGGAACGATTTATCGTTATTTTGATCATAAAGAGAACTTAGTTAATGTGCTCTTCCAGGAAAAACTAAATGCGTTATTTGAACAATTATTAAAGGATTATCCGACTGATGCAAGTATCCGTGAACAATTTCATCATATCTTTGAGAGTATTCACCACTTTGCGATGGGAGATACACATGCGCTACATTTCATTGATTCTCATTGTAATGAAATGTTTTTAACAGAAGAGAGTCAGGAACTTTTTGATTCGTTTATAGAGTATATCTCCAATGTTGTTAGGGTTGGTCAAGAAAGAGGAGAAATTATTGTTCTACAAACAGAGGCTTTGATAGGTGTTGTTTATGGTGCCATTGTACAAATTTTAAAAATGGTGCGGGCAGGAACGATTGATGGTAGTTCTCCTTTAATGGATAACTTAGAGGAATGTTGTTGGAATGCGATTAAAGCCAACTAGTTAAGCTAGCTTGAAAGTTGATTTCAAGCTGAACATAAATAGGAATGAATATTCATTCCGTGATTTAAAAAAGAGAAAGGAGCCAGAACGTGTCAAAGTTTAAAAATGTAAGAACCCTATTATTTTTCGGGTGGGTTGTCATCTCAATATTAAGTTTCCTTTGGATGCCGAATATGGATGACCTTGTTAGAGAAAAGGGGCAAATAACCATACCAGATAATGCCTTAAGTAGAGAAGCGTCACACATGTTAGAGGAAATGGATGAGAATGCAAATACGTATGATTTTATAGCAGTAATAGGATCAAAAGATGGCAAGAAAATGTCTAATCAGGAGAAAGAGGAATTAGATAAACTTCTTGCAGAATTAAAAGCCAGACAATCAACACTTGGTATCGAAGAGATGACAACGCATTTAGATGGTGAAGAAGCAGCTTCGGTTCTAACAGCTGAAGATTGTTCGACCATACTAGCGCAGATTTCTATTGACCGAGAGCAAGGAGAATTACAGGAAGTCGCTAATTCTCTTAGAAGTGAGCTCATAACAGAAACACTCCAGGTTTCTATTACTGGCAACGAACTTGTCATGGAAGACTTTGTTCAGGCGACGCAGGATGGGATTAAGAAAACCGAGGCAATTGCCGTCGTATTCATCCTACTCGTATTAATTCTTGTTTTCCGTTCACCGATTATACCGTTTATCTCATTATTATCTGTGGGTGTATCCTATATCGTCTCTATGTCTATTATTGCCAACTTAGTAGAATCATTTAATTACCCATTTTCAAATTTTACGCAAGTGTTCTTAGTAGTGATTTTATTTGGAATAGGTACGGACTATAATATTTTACTTTTTACGAGGTTTAAAGAAGAGCTGAGTAAGCAGGAATCCATTTTAGAGGCACTTAAAGTTACCTATCGTACGGCAGGAATTACTGTTTTATATAGTGGTTTAGCGGTGTTTATTGGTTTTATTGTATTAATGTTTGCTCAATTTAGTTTGTATCAAGCTAGTTCGGCAGTAGCTATTGGTGTAGCAGTCCTTGTCGGAGTGTTGTATACATTTAATCCATTTTTCATGTACGTATTAGGGAAGAAAATGTTTTGGCCATCTAAGAAATTTGATGGTCATGCAGACAGTAAATTTTGGGGATTTCTATCAGGACATTCAATAATGCGTCCTTTTCTCTCATTACTTATTGTCCTCCTTATCTCTTTGCCATTTGTATTCAAATACTCGGGAGAATTAAGCTATAACGACCTTCTTGAAGTAGATGATTCTTTTGAATCAAAACAGGGGATCAATCGGATAGAAGACCATTTTCCTTCTGGGTTCTCAGCACCGGCAACATTAGTTATAAAAAATGAGCAATCACTCAATCAACAAGAGTCATTGCAAGCGATAGATGAATTGACAGAGAAAATATTAGCTGTCGATGGCGTATCCAAGGTACAATCTGTAACAAGACCAACTGGAGAAAAAATAGCAGAACTCTATTTAAATGATCAAACAGATCAATTAAACCAAGGGATTGGGGATGCTAACAAAGGGGTAGGATCGATACATGATGGTTTATCTTCTGCTGAAGGAGAATTATCAGCCAATCAAAATAGTAATCAATTAGAAGATGTGCAAACACTCATTGATGGAACAACAAATGCTAAAAACGGAGCGTCGACCTTAGTTGAGGCACTGAATGAATTAACAACTGGAATTCAATCAGGAAGTAGTGGGGCAAGTGAGTTAAATCAAGGGGTTGCAGATGTGAAGGCAAGTGTGGAACAGCTTTCTGGTGCAACTGGCACATTATTGAATGGCTATACAGATCTGCAAACAGGTCTTTCGAATACAGGCAATGTATTTATACAGATGAATACTGCAGTAACAAGCATGACTTTGGCATTTACGCAAATTGAGCAATCTTTAACAAACTATATTGAAGAAAATCCCGAAGCTGCTTCAGATGAACATATGCAATTCGCATTAGGAACAGCAGGGGAGGCGAAGCAACAAGTTGAGGGGTTAAATACGCAATTAGAAGCTGTTCATCCGCAATATGAAAGAGCGATGTCCCAGTTTGAAGAAGCGAATGCAGGACTAGAGCAAGTGGATGCTGGTTTAGAAAAACTGCATAACGGTTTAGTTGCATTAGAGTCAGGTGCAAATGAATTGCAAGCAGGGCTAGCAAATGGTGCAAATGCATCAGACGAAATGGCAACAAAATCGGGTGAATTAGCGTCTGGTTTAGCCCAGATTAATGAGGGACAAACCATGCTCCAAACGGGTTTAAATGATTTAAGTGAGAAAATGGTGGAGTTACAAAAGGGATTAATAGAAAGTACAGATGGATTAAATCAAGTAGGAGAAGGTTTACAGGATGCAAATAAGTATCTTAGCGGGTTAAGTGACTCGAAAGCTTCAGAGAAATTCTTTATTCCAGAGGAAGTGTTAAATGGAGAGGAATTCCAGCAAGCACTTGATATGTATGTATCAGATAATCAAAAAATGACGACGTTGACGATTGTGTTAGAAGAAAATCCTTATACAAATGAAGCCATGAAGGTAATGGAGGAAGTCAATCGTCAAGTGCCGGCAAGCTTGAAGGCAACCATTTTACAAGATGCTGAATATGCAATCGGTGGGCAAACACAGCAAAATCTAGATTTACAAAATATTGCTACAGAAGATTTCGCTCGAACGGCAACAATAATGTTAATTGGCATTGGCGTCGTTCTAATGGTCATTACCCGTTCAGTTATGCAGCCATTATATATTATTGCTGCACTTCTATTAGCCTACTATACTTCATTAGGTATTAGTGAATGGATGAGTCAATCTATTCTTGGCGTGGGTGAACTCGCTTGGAATGTGCCGTTTTTTGGCTTTATTATGATTATCGCTCTTGGGGTCGATTATAGTATCTTTCTTATGATGCGTTTTAATGAAGTGGATGGTAATCCAGTAAATGCGATCTTAACGGCAGCGAAAAATATAGGTGGAGTAGTGATATCGGCTGCTATTATTTTAGGAGGGACCTTTGCTGCATTAATCCCTTCAGGTGTTATTACACTGATTGAAGTGGCGCTAGTTGTGATAATTGGGCTAATCATGCTGAGCTTACTTATGCTACCAATCTTAGTCCCATCATTTTTAGCCATTGGGGAGAAATTAAAGAGAAGAAGAGAAGAGACCTAAAGTTAAGAAGAACAATCTCTTCCCCGGTTTTCTTAAGACCCTTCTATCAGAAATAAGAAAAGAGCCGAACATTCGCTTCGGCTCTTTTGCTTTAATCCTTCTTTAACTTCGCAGCCCAGAAATTCCCTAATGACTGTAATCCTTGTACTAAAATAATCAGTAAAATGACTGTGACATACATCACATCAACTTCATATCTTAAATGTCCATAACGGTAGGCTAAGTCACCAAGTCCTCCGCCGCCAACGAGTCCTGCCATTGCTGTAGCACCAATTAATCCAATTGTTGCAATCGTGAGTCCAAGAACGATTGAAGAGCGAGATTCTCTAACAAGTACATTCCATATAATATGTCTTGTTTTAATTCCCATTGCTTCATAGGCTTCGACTACGCCACGGTCAACCTCAAGTAATGCTGATTCCATTAAGCGCGCAATATATGGAGCAGTATAAATAACAAGTGGGACAATTACGCCTTTTACACCAATCGATGTACCGACAATAAATTTGGTAAACGGTAGAATGAAAAATAATAAGATAATAAAAGGTACGGAACGAATGACGTTAATCACTACGTTGAGCACATTATATACAAATTTATTATCTAGGGCTTTACCTGGTCTAGTCAAAACAAGGAGAATCCCTAATGGTAGCCCGATCAGAATGGAAATAGCGAGAGAGATACCAACCATTTGGAAGGTTTGTATCGTTGATTCCCATAAATCAGCACCCCATGCATCAAGAAATTCGTTGATGGCGTTCATTGAGTGTCACTCCTTCCACATGGACTTGTTTCTCTTGTAAAAATTGTATGGCTTTGTTAATTTCTGCTGTATCGCCTTTAAAATGGACAAGCAACTGTCCGAATGCTTCATCTTTTAATCTTGTAATATTACCAGATAAGATATTAGGGAAAATATCATATTTTTTCGTTACTAATGCAAGTGCAGGATCACCTGATGATTCACCAAAGAAAGATAATGTTGCCACTTGGCCACTTTCACTTAATTCCTCTAATAGATCATCGGGGATATCATGTGAAAATAAGCTATTAACGAATCTTTTTGTTGTACTGTGTTGAGGAGAGGTAAAGATATCCTTCGTTCGTCCCTCTTCAATAATTTCCCCATTTTCCATAACGGCCACACAATCGCAAATCCTTTGGATAACATTCATCTCATGTGTAATAAGGAGAATCGTAATCCCTAATTCTTTATTGATTTTTAATAGCAAATCAAGAATTGCCTCTGTTGTATCTGGATCTAAGGCGCTTGTTGCTTCATCGCTGAGTAATACTTCTGGTTCATGCGATAATGCACGTGCAATAGCAACCCTTTGCTTTTGGCCACCAGATAACTCAGCTGGATAAGCATTTTGTTTTTCACTTAAACCGACAATCTCTAAATATTTATTAACGCGGCTCTTTACTTCTTTCTTATCTAATCCTGTTAGTTTAAGAGGGATAGCAATATTATCATAAACTGTTGCTGTTTTTAATAAGTTAAACCCTTGAAAAATCATGCCGATATGACTTCTTGCTTCACGGAGTTTTCCTGGTGTCAGCGTGGTTAAATCCACCCCATTGACTTTTACAGAACCATTATCAGGTTTTTCAAGTAAGTTCACACAGCGAATTAATGTACTTTTACCAGCGCCGCTGTATCCGATAACCCCGTAGATTTCTCCTTGATTCACTGATAGTGAGACATCCTTTAATGCATGGATGCTTCCTTGTTTTCCTGTAAAGGTTTTGGTTATATTCTTAAGCTCTATCATGATTTGATGCTCCCTCCGTAACGCTCATTTTTAATCATTTTACCAAGAGACGATAACTGATCCGTCAAATTCCTCTTCAACAAACTTTTCAATTTCTTCACTGCGGTAGATATCAGCTAATTTTTCAAGAATTTCATCATCTTTATTCTCCGTACGGACAGCAGCGTGGTTTACGTAAGGTGAATCCTTAGGCTCGATAAAGATAGCGTCTTTAGAAGGGACAAAACCGGCTTCAATTGCAAAGTTCGTGTTAATAGCTGCAGCGTCAAGCTCTTCTAGCTGACGAGCGATTTGAGCAGAGTCAAGTTCAATAAATTCATAGTTACCATTGTTTTTTTCAATATCACGAACTGTTGAATTAATACCTGTTTCAGGATCTAATTCGATTAATCCCGCTTTTTCAAATAGTAATAGAGCTCGGCCACTATTTGTTGGGTCACTCGGAAGACCGATTTTTGCGCCATCTTTTAATTCAGCTACATCTTTTACATTGAGTGCATAGATGCCCATCGGGAATGAAACGGTATCAAAAGATTTAACTAAATCTAAATTTCTATCTTCTTTAAATGCATTAAAATAAGGCTCTGTTTGAAAAATGTTTAAGTCAATCTCTTTTTCAGCTAATGCGACATTTGGCATCACATAATCAGTAAATACTTGTGATTTAATGTTGATATTTTCTTCTTTAGCTAATTCAATTACTTTTTCTAAGATTTGCTCATGTGGACCTGCAGTGACACCAATGACTAATTCTTCATCGTCATATAATCCTTCTGTAGAGTTGTTGGCTTCATCACTACCACATGCAGCTAAGCCTGTTAAAGATAATAAGACTGTTCCAGTTAGTAACCATTTTTTCATGATGTTTGAACTCCTTTTTGTTCATTTTGTTTTTCTAATAATCGAAGTGCTTGTAAAACAGAATGTTCACTTATCTCGTTTTTCATAAAGTGAATAGATTCAGTTGGGCGTATCGCCTTTTTTACAATTGTCTTCATTAATTGCTCATCATTCACATCAATAGTTAGACTAGAGAGACTACTTGGCAATTGCCAGCTCTCATAAAACGGGAGAAGGTAATCAACTTCCGTCCATTTTTCTTCAATGGCCAATTGACCAAGAATCCCGTAAGCGACTAATTCCCCATGAAGAAAATCTTGGGCTGCATCCGCTACGGTTAGTCCATTATGAAACGAATGGGCACCAGCGATTCGTCCTGCTTTTTCGCCGAATCCACCGACCATACCCCCAGTCATGATAATCGTTTCAATCACACGGATAAGTGCTTTTGAGGTTTCGTTTTTGGCTACTGATTGTAGTGCGGCTTCACCATCATTAAGCAATGTATCTCGGCAAATTTTAGCTGAAAATTGCGAAATTTGTTTAGGTACAGGAAGTGTTTCTTCAGGGTAAAAACTTTCAATTAGAGCTTCAGCTTCATAAAACTTGGCTAATGTATCCCCAATTCCTGCTTTTAAATAAGTAATAGGCGCTTTAGCAATAATTTCAGGTTCAACCAATACGAGGGTTGTCGCAATAGGGAACTCTGTATAATGAGTAAAGCTGCCTTCTTCATTATAAAAAACACTTAATGGTGTCCATGCGGCACAGGTAGCTGCGATTGTTGGTATAAGAATGGATTGAACAGATGCTTCAATCGCAACTGCTTTTGTTATATCTAATGCTGTCCCACCACCAATACCTATTACGCCATTAGCACCATCATTTGTTATTATTTCTTGGATGTCATGGACCTTTTTTAAGGTAGTGTGACCATCTATATAATGAAGGTGAACGTTGTTATCTATTACTTCCTTGGGCAAGTAGGGTTGCACGGCTTGCCAAGCTTTTTTACCGGTTATTATATGGTATTTGGAAACAGAAATATCTTTAAGTAGGTCGGGGAGTTCTGTTAGAATGCCTGAACCTAATAAATAATGTCCTGGAGCCCCTTTTACGATTGTTACAGTCATTTCCTCTCCTCGTTTCTCTTTTGATGTGATGATAAAAACAAAAATGCCTCTCATCATGAGAGGCATAAATATACTAGAATAGTAGTAAACCTCTCTCATATATCAAAATACCAAAAAGTATTTTGCAGGATTTAGCACCTGTTCATATGGGTATATGAATGGTTGCCGGGCGTCGCAGGGCCAGTCCCTCAGCCGCTCTTTATAAGAGAAAATGCTTTATTAAATTATATTCATAATATTATCTATTACATGAAAAGTCAATAACATAATTGAAATTAATCATTAAACTAGTGATGGTGTTCTACTTGTGGGGTGTTTTCTTCAATCGGATGAATTGAGTTCTTCGCTTCTTGATGAATTCCCGATGCACAGATAATGGCGATGCTTAATAAGAATGTTAGATAGAAGGGCACAGGTCGATTTTTCAATGCTTCCTTTAATGAATGTTTTTTGTGCATGAGAAGCATCATGGCAAAAATACTAATTAAATAAATCAGATCCATGCTAATGATCATAAATGTAACTTCACTGGGTACCAACATAATGCCTAGCATTGCCCCCATCATACTTCCCATGAGACTTGACGCTTGAGCTTCAACGAGTCCGTTTGTTTTAAACGGTAGTCCTATAAAAATGGCAATGACAGCGCTAATGAGAATTGATAATACAGTTGCTTTAGCCATTTCTGGTAACCACACAGATATAATCAAACCGATTGTTAAGCTACTCGTCATACCAACCACCATGGGAATACATTTAGAATATTTTGTAGCTATTTCTTTCTTTTTTCTAACGGCACTAATAAAGAAAAAGAAACTGTAGCCGACAACTAGAAAAAGACTGAACAAAGCAAGCATATTCAAATTACCCTCCTTTGGATGCTCATAAAATATCTCGATGCCTCCTTTCATATATATTTTGTATCGTAGTGATTATGTCAGTGCAATGATAAGAAACTTTTTATACTGTTCATTCGTAAATGAATAAAGCAATATTTTCAAACTAAGAAAAGTGGTAGTCTTGGTTTATAAGTTTTCATTCAGAACAGTTTTATAAAAAAAGGAGTTTTTATATGGGGGAAGAAATAAAGATTAGACCGATACATATAAATGATGCAAGAGATATTCATGATATGCATAGGCAAGATTCTATTATTCAACAAACAATGGCCTTATCATCGGGGAGATTAAAAGATATTGAAGATTATATTGAAGGACTTACAAAAGAAGACGATGTATTTGTTGCAGAATGTAACGGTCATGTTCGAGGGATAGCTTCCTTAGAAGAGAGAAGTGGAAAGTTAAGATATAGCGGAATGTGTCCATCTCTATTAATGAAGAAGTACAAGGAAGAGGGATTGGCAAGACGCTTCTTGAGCGAATAGTAAAGCTTGCCGATGAAGAGTTAGGACTCATCAGATTAGAGTTAGATGTATGTGCAGATAATATAAGGGCGATTGCATTATATGAAATGTTTAACGAGGCTTTGTCTAGCTCCGGACGCCATCGGCTCGAGGTCATAAGCCAATCCGTCAAAAAGGTTAAAAAACAACCTTTCTGCCGGCTCGTCTTATGCTTGTCACCGATAAGCGGGCGCCCTGCGCTTTTCTAATTTATAGATGTCATTATTATGGGAAGAATTAAAGAGAACCTTTAAATAGAAACGATTTAATGTTAAAATTTCACTTCCTGCACGTTAATTAAATCATAACTAAAGGAGAACAGCTGCTTTGAATCACTTAATAATGGAACAACTAAAAACCTATTTTAAAGGAATCAACCCAGATGATTTAGTTATGGAGCAGATGGAATTTGAAGAAAATGTGTATGATATCCTGTTGGAAGATTGGGGAGAGTCAATTGGCTCGGTTCGTATGGATGAATTAGGTGTGGCAGAGTTTTTCATTTATACGGATGAACTAGATGAAATTCCAGGGGAAATGAGTAAGTTTGATATGATCATGCAAGCAGAGCAGTTTATAGAAAGGTTCTATGATTCGACTTTCAGGCATGGGTTATATTTGTCAGCATACATTGACTTAGGTGAATATCATATGATTTTATATAATCGCAAAGATGAGCGGTTGAATAAGGAACTCCCTCATTCTGGAATTAGTTTTACAATGCTTAGTAATGGGGTATTAAGTGCAGTCGAAAGAGAAAGCATGGATTTTGAACTTGTCTATCCCAAAACACTGATTACGAATGAAGAAGCGAAGCGGATTTATTTAAATCATTTAAGGATTCTACCTGTTATTGCAAAGTATGATAATGACATATTTGTCAATGGTGATGATGAGTATCACTATGTTTATCAGTTGGAGGATTTTATTCTTGGTGTACACACAAATGGGGGAATACTTACCTCGGATTCGTTTGGTGTTGGCAAAACGCTGATGACATCCTTACCCGATTTGGCTGAATTTATAGATATTTATACATTGGCGGGAATGACGGAAGACCATATGCTTGTAGCTGAAGCAAAAACGAAAAGTGGTAGACTAGAGGTATGGAGTAAGTTACCTAAAAAATCTTTACGGGTGAGTGAGGAAGATTTATTAGATGATGAATTAGATATCCCTGGTGCGATAAAATTTGTATTCAATGCGGATGGAAGACTGCTTAAATTAATGGGCTTAGATGATTCTGAAACGTTTGTTTCTGGACATGTTAATTCGAAAGTGGCGCTTTTAACTGCTACATCAGTGTTACAAGCAGTTTGTGATAACCCTCATGATTATTTTAAACTGCAACAATTAGACGATAATGTAATAAGTCAAAAACCCGCAAACGGCATATACGATTTTACGTTTATTCGACAAGAAAGGGGCGTTCAAGTAGCTGATGCTTTGGTTCATATTCAAATAGACGATACAGGCTTGGTGAAATATGTAGATGTAGATAGTGAGGTACTCCAAGACTTCTCAAAGGTATCATTTGTCGCAAGCCTTACATTTAAAGCGGCAACAGAAATGATTAAGGAAAAGCTTTTTATGGAATTAAGCTGGGGAAAGAATATAGAGAAGCATCAATACACATTAACTTATTTACCGACCTATCCACTTACTACTGGCCATATTAAAATGATTGATATGAATACAGGGGAACCGTGGGTTATTGACACGAGTTGTATGGATCAATATTAAAACGAATACTGCCTTTTATGCTGAATAATGTATAAAGGCATTTTTTAATTAAGTGGCTAATACAAAGATACAAGGCTAAAGGTCTTGAAAATCGAGTTTAATATATTTTTAATTGGGTAAAAGGTGTAAGGGATTTGTCGAACGGTTGTGTATTCTGTCAGACAAAGAATAATAAATAAAATTTGTCTTAAACTATAACAAAGGTTTTTAGAGGCAGATTAAAGTGAAGTAGAAAAGATTTTTGGGAAAGGAACAATCTATGAAGAGAGTATCGAATGTTTTTTGGATAACTGTAGTAATTGTATTTATTTTTGTCGCTTTAGGTGTAGCGATTCCTAGTGTGTTCGAAAGGATAACAGCTAATTTACAAGATTTATTAACAAATGGTTTTGGATGGTATTACCTTATTTTGGTAACTATCATTGTCGTATTTTGTCTATTTCTCATTTTTAGTCCTATTGGCTCGATTAAATTAGGGAAACAGGATTCTAAACCGGAATTCTCTACTATCTCTTGGTTTGCGATGTTGTTTAGTGCTGGTATGGGCATCGGGCTTGTATTCTGGGGAGCGGCAGAACCGGTATCTCATTATGTCACACCTCCACTGGCGAACGGAGAGACAGATGAAGCGTTTAGAGAATCTTTACGATATACTTTCTTTCATTGGGGCATACATGCATGGGCTATATATGGACTTGTCGCTTTAGTATTAGCCTATTTTCAATTTAGAAAAGATGAACCGGGTTTAATCTCAGCCACATTAAAGCCTCTTTTTGGAAAAGCGATGGACGGTTTTTGGGGTACACTAATTGATGTATTGGCTGTATTTGCAACAGTTGTAGGGGTAGCAACGACCTTAGGGTTTGGTGCAGCACAAATTAATGGAGGATTAACGTATTTATTCGGGATCCCTGACAGTTTTATAGTACAAGTAATCATCGTTGCGATTGTCACAGTATTATTTATGCTTTCAGCGTGGTCAGGCTTGAGTAAAGGCATTCAATATTTAAGTAATGTAAATATGGTTTTAGCAGTAATATTGGTACTGCTTGTCTTTGTTTTAGGTCCAACAGTACTTATTTTAAATATGTTCACAGATACGATAGGTGGTTACATACAAAATATAATGCGAATGAGTTTTAGTATTTCACCACTGAATGAGGACCATCGATCATGGATAAATGATTGGACTATATTTTACTGGGCATGGTGGATTTCATGGTCTCCATTTGTCGGAATTTTTATCGCTCGTGTTTCAAAAGGTAGAACAATAAGAGAGTTTATCTCAGGTGTACTATTAGCTCCAGCGTTAGTTAGTCTTTTCTGGTTTGCGGTATTTGGTACATCAGCCGTGGACGTTCAAAGAAGTGGAGCGGTTGATTTAAGTCAATTTCCAACGGAACAAGTACTATTTGGTGTTTTCAGTGAGTTTCCAGGGTCTATGGTGATTTCGATTATTGCTATTCTATTGGTAGCCATTTTTTTCATTACTTCAGCAGATTCGGCCACATTTGTGCTAGGTATGCAAACAACTTATGGCTCTTTAAATCCTCATAATTCTGTTAAGCTGACTTGGGGAGTGGCACAATCATTAGTAGCCTTAATTTTGTTATATAGTGGGGGCTTACAAGGTTTACAAAATGCATTGATTATTTCCGCTTTCCCTTTCTCATTTATAATGATATTAATGATGATTTCAATTTATCGGTCATTAATGCAAGAAAAGAAAGAATTGGGTTTATATATTAAACCGAAGAAAAGAAAAAAAGAGCAATAAATAAAAGAAGCGCGGGGCTTTTATTCGCGCTTCTTTTTAGTTACAGTAAAGTATCATTCTTTATTTTACTTTTCTTAAAACCATCATACGAAGCATAAACAGCTGAAATGATTGTAATCGCAATAGATACCCCAATAATTGTGTCAAGAATTGAGCTTATACTTGTTGTTGTTGTGTTAAAGAGCTGACTAAGTTCATTGATTAAATTACTGTGAAAGAGATTTGGTTGCAGAATAATTAATAGGAACAAAATTGTATACAAGAGTTGATAGATAGTGTTAATGGTTGCTAAAGATTTGGTCCACTGCCTCTTTACCCATTTATATACCGTTAATGTGAGCTCGCATAAAAGAACAATCAAAACAAGTGGCCAGAATGAGAGAAGAAGCTCTTGGTTGAAAATCGGCGTCAGTAGGGTTAACCCTGTTTCTTGATTATTTTGTGTATAGATACCGACTCTATCAAGTGCGATGAAGTAAATGGTACCCCATATTGCTGTCCAAAGGAACGCAGCAAAAATATCGATCTTCGTGATTCCTTTTTTCTTGGGAATAACAGTGATATTTTTCAAATCATCTGGTGTCCATTTTTCTCCTGTACCGGCGATTTCATAAGGCGCGACGCCAGTTCGTTCCATAATGATGAAGACAATAGCGACCCAGAATACGACTTGGATAGCTGTAGATATAACCGTCCAAATCCCTTTGCCAAAGGCAGTAAATATATAAGTCCAATCTTGATCGCTGTTTAGGTAAGTAATTACTCCTTCAAAAAAGATAAAAGCAACAGCAAACCCAATGGCAAGTTGTAAAATCATCTTCATAGTGGTCATGAATAAGTCATAATAATCAGGACCGATTAAATAGGAGGGCGCATCGCGATAATTCTTCGCGATTTCTGCAGGATCTCCTAAGTCCTCCAATACAGCTTTAACATCTTCGAGCGAATAATTCTCTGGTAGCGCATCTAAGATGGATGATTTTAGCTCTAAAGCAATGTCATTCCGTTGTTTTTCTGGTAGACGCTTTGTAACCTCATGGATATAAACATCAATCCATTCCATTGTTATTTCCCCCCTCTAATAATAAATTCATTTCAGTAGACATTTTTGCCCACTCCTCCTTTAATACTGCGAATATTTTCTTCCCATATTCACTAAGCTGATAATATTTTCTTGGTCTGCTTTCGGTTGTGTCCCAACTACTAGTGACAAGTTCTTGTTTTTCCAGTCGTCTAAGTAGAGGGTATAAAGTACTTTGTTCTATTTCGATGCCTGATTGTTCTAAGTTTTGTACTAAAGAGTAGCCATATTGTGGTTCGTCTAACTGACTTAAAACCGCTAATGTAAGTGTTCCACGTTTTAGCTCTGTTGTAAGGGAATGTAATAAGTCTTTCAATTGTAATCACCTCGTTAATAACAATAGTGTATATCATACAGTATTATGAAATCAATAATAATGTGCATAATATTTTTCGACAGCATTTCTTAACATAAATCTCCAAGGTAGAATAGCTGAAAATGAGAAAGAATAAGAATGCAGAGGACAAGATACATTCGACATTATTTTCAACCATCAGGTTTGTTAACGTGTGGAACGGTTATTTACATAAAGTAATATCTTTTTACTAATGGTAACAAGCGGTGTTATGGTATGATAAACACTAGATTATAAGGAGGGACAGATAAATGGAAGGCGCTTTTTCATTCCTTGATTCTGAGAACACCTGGATACAGCTAGGGATATCAATAGGAATCGTAATACTTTTTTTAATTTTTCGCGGTATTTTTGCAAAATATTTGTTTCAACTATTAATGAAGGTGAGTAATAAGGCAAACTCTCAGCTTTTATCTCATATCTTTCTTTCTTTTGAAAAACCGGTGAAATGGATTTTCATCATTGTCGGTCTATATATCGCAATGGACTTTTTCCCATATTTAGAACAACATAATAGGATATTTGTTGCACTTATAAAATCCGCATTTATCACTATGATTGCTTGGGGATTATATAATGTAGCATCAGCTTCATCAGCAGTCTTTATAAAAATGCGTGATAAGTATAAGTTAGAGGTGGATGATATTCTCATTCCATTTTTATCACGTATGTTAAGAATAGTGATTATGGTTATTGCTGCAAGTATTATCTTGCAAGAGTTTGGATACCATATCAGTGGTCTTGTAGCAGGGCTTGGTATCGGTGGTGCTGCAATTGCTTTTGCAGCGAAGGATGCAATCGGTAACTTATTCGGAGGTTTCGTCATCATAACCGAGAAACCTTTTACAATCGGTGATTGGATTATGACGCCGAGTGTTGAAGGGACCGTAGAAGATATTTCCTTCAGAAGTACAAAAGTCCGGACATTCGCACAGGCGATTGTTACATTACCAAATGGGACAATTGCGAATGAACCCATTACGAATTGGAGCCGAATGGGAAAAAGACAAATTACCTTTAATTTATCGATCTCACATGAGACACCAAGACATAAGCTACAACGTATTGTTGATAGAATTCATTCAACTTTAGTAAATAATGATGATATCCATCCAGAAACCATCTTTGTTACTTTTGATGAAATTAAAGATAATTCATATGACTTATTTTTGTATTTCTTTACGAACACAACCAATTGGGGAGAATTCCTTAAAATTAAAGAGAATATTAACTTTCAAATCATTGATATTCTAGAGCAAGAAGGTGTCATCATTGCGCTAGAAAGCACTCGCGTATATGTTGATTCCGACAAGCTCCTTGCAGATCAGAAGGAAAATAAAGATCAATTAATGTTAGGGAAAGATTCTTAAAAACGAAATCGCTTCTTGTTTAGAAAAGAAGCGATTTCTCTTTTGGTAAAATAATTGAATATTCTACATAATGAAGGGTGAGATAGATGCAAAAATTATTATTAACCGGTTTTGAACCTTTTTTAGATTTTCCAATTAATCCAACCGCAGAAGTTGTGGAAGCATTAGATGGCAAAAAAATTGGGAATTATCATGTGCAAACGGCCTTGCTCCCCGTCTCGTTTAAACATGTAAAACAAACACTTATAACAAAAATGGAAGAAATGAATCCAGATGCCGTGATACTTATGGGGCTAGCAGCTGGTAGAGATAAAATAACGCCCGAGCGGATAGCGATTAATGTAAATGATGGACCTGTTGATAATAACGGAGTTCAACCAGTGGATGAGCCTATTCACATGGATGGCGAAGATGGTTACTTCTCTACGCTACCTAATAGGCAAATGATCGAAAGGCTTCATCATCATGGTTTCCCTGCAAAAATTTCTAATACAGCAGGAGCTTATTTATGTAACCATGTGATGTATCAAGTACTGTATTATATAAAAAAACATAACATTAATATCCCAGCAGGGTTTATTCATATTCCTGCGTCTCATCGATTAGCATTGACCAATAGTAAACTGCCTAGTTGGAGTCAAGAGGATTTAACAAGGGCGATCGAAATATGTATAGAAACGTTAGAGTAGTTAGGGGAATCTAATGTGATTTTAGGTTGAATTAGCATTTAAAGCAACAAATCCGAATAGCGTTAGAGTCTGAAGAGGCCTGGCAAGTGAAAGATATATCTTATATTGGGAGAGGAGTATTAAACGCTGTTTATCTAATTGAAGACCGTTCAAAAGGAAAGTTTGCAGTAAGAACTCCTTGGCTGTTATATTCTCAGTGTATAAAAACTGCCACAGAACATCATCTGTGGCAGTACAAACATAAATTAATTTTTGTATTCTATCCGTTATTAGCAGATTTAGATTTTTGCTTATCTCCTTGTTTATCTTTCTCTAATAAAACAATTAATCCTGGTAAAAGTACACCTCTTATAAGGAATGTATCTAATAGAATTCCAACGGCTACAATAAATCCGAATACAAATAGTAACTCGATAGGTTGTGTCATTAGAACAGCGAATGTTGCGGCTAGAATCAAGCCGGCTGAAGAAATGACTCCACCTGTATGAGAAACAGCTAATTGAACAGCTTCTTTGACACTATGGTGCTTTCTTTCTTCTTGAAAGCGAGAAACGAGCATAATATTATAATCGATTCCAAGTGCGACAAGAAATACAAAGGCATATAAAGGAACGCGGTTACTTACAGCATCGATTCCGAAAAATATCTCTGTTAAAAATGTTCCTAATCCTAATGCTGCTAAGAATGATATGAGAATAGTTCCCATCATATAGATTGGCATTTTGATCGATTTTGTCAAAGCAATAAGGAGCAAGAAGATGAGGACCGTTTCAAGGGTAACAATCAAAAGGATATCATTATTGTTCACTTTACGATCATCTAATGATGACGCTGTTTCCCCTGAAAAATAAATGTCACCATCTATATTACTGTTATCTAATAACTCTTCTTTCTCATTTACTATTTTTTCTAGTTCATTAATACTTTCAATCGCATAAGGACTGTCATTGAAAGTCAAGCTCAGTTGAAGAACTTGATTGTTTTCAGCTGTCCCAGAAGGTCTAACTTCATTTACTTCTGACCTTGATGAAAGTTGTTCGACAATAGAAGAAATTTGTTCTTCAGATAATGCTTGTGATGATTCAACTAAAACAGTTGTTGGTGCAAGATCGCCGCTAGAGAAGTTTTCTTCTAATACTTCATAACCGACACGAGATGGCATATCTTCAGGGAAAGATTTTATCGTATCAAATTCATAGTCTAAGTTTGAAATATTTAATGCAGAAACGACCAAGATAACCCCGACAGATACAACTGATACAATCGGTTTTTTGACAACGAATTGACCTACCTTACTCCAGAAAGAACTTCCTTTCACTGAATGGTCTCCCACTTGCGGTACTTTTGGCCAAAATGCTTTTCTGCCAAATAACGCAAATAACGCAGGGATGAGCGTTATGGATGAGATCATGATAATCGCCATTGCTGTTGCGAAAGTTGGAGCGAAGTTTCGATAATCACCAAACTCGGCAAAGAACAGAACAAGCATAGCGGCAAGAACCGTGCCTCCAGAGAAGAAAACAGGCATGCCAACGCTTCTCATGGCCACTTTCATCGCTTCAAAAGAGTTTTCATGGTTTTTTAATGCTTCTCTAAAACGTGAAAATACGAAAAGTGAATAATCAACTACTGCTGCAAATAACAAGATCAACATAATCGAAATAGTTTGTTGACTGAGATTTAATCCTAGGCTTCCGAAAATACCTAATGACTTCATAACAACTTCATAAACAAAGCCAGCAGCCAATAAAGGAATGATAGCAAGCAGTGGTGAGCGATAAATAACAATAAGTAAGACTAATATTAAAGCGACAGTAGATAAAATAAGGACAACATCAGCTCTTGAAAATAGGTCAAGAGAGTCTGCACTAATGCCAGCAGGTCCAGTTACCCAAAAGTTTAGGTCTGTTTGATCTTCGACAATATCTTGCATTTGATGAATGGAAGTTTGAATATCTCCGCTTTCCATACTAGATGCAAATTGTAGTGGAATAACTGCTATGGATTGATCATCAGAAAAGAAGCCTTTGAGTGCTTCAGGTGGTAATTGTTCTAGTGGAATGACCTCAGTTATTCCTTTAATGTCATTATCCTTAAAGCTATTTAGTTGTTCTGCTAAAACAGAGGTTTCAAGTTGCTCATCATTTTTATCCTGAAAGACAAGGATGGCAGGAATACCGTCAGCGCTTGGAAAGTATTTTTCTAATTTGTTTTGGGCGATAATCGATTGGCTATCTTCAGGGAGAGTAGCAATTCTTCCCACTTGATAATCTTTCGCATTAGGAGCAAAAAATGCTAACCCTAGCGCGATAACTAGCCAACAGACGATGGTAATCCAGGCCCCTTTTTTCGTTGCTACTCGATCAGTAATAGTATGGAGCAAGTTTTTCATTTGATAGGACATCCTTTCAAGTTAGGTTGGGGTAAATATCATAAAAATCCATGCTTCTATCATATTTTGCTCCAAAGTGACACATGTGTCAATTATTATGTGCGTATCCCGTTACTTACCATTTCAATAATGGATTGAACCCATTGCTCACGTGGTAACTGAAAATGATTTGGAATGGCTACTGATTGAAAAATAAAGCCTAATATCATTGTGTCTGGCAAGGAGGGGTTTAACTTTCCTTCTTGCTTACCTAATTGGACAAAGTTTTGTAAGCATGTATACATATTTATACTCATGCTCTTAAAATAAGTTTGATTTGCAACTGTTTTTTCGTTTGTTGTATTCACTTGCTTTGTAATATTGATTAATTCCTGAATCTCAGTTCTTTCAAAGATAATCTCCATTAAGTAAGTAAATTGCCGTTCAAAATCCCCTTTTTCCTCAATTTGCTCGAGTTTTTTCATAAACTGATTCATTTCATAAATCATAAAAGCTGTAATAAGTTCATCTTTATTTTCAAAATACTTATAAATTGTCCCTCTAGCTACATGTAGCCTTTCTGCTAGTAAACTAAACGTAAATCCTTCATATCCAACTTCTAGTAATAATGCTTGTGTATGTTCGTATAATTCTGTAATGGAGAACTTTCTATCTCTACCCATATTTATTCACCTCATCAATATTATAATCGTTTGTCATTTATAATCGAAAGTTATATCTTTTTCATTCATTATTTCTGCAAAAAGAAAGAAGATAAAGTGTTATATTGAGAAACTACTTTTATGGATTAATTACGGAAAAATGGAAGAAGAGAAGGGGAAGGTGAAATGTGGTCCGTTTTGGTAAAAAAAGATTATTAATCCGATGTGTAGAATGGGTATTTAGGATGAGTGTTAGTTAAACGAGAAACATTATTAAGAAATACTCTTATTTGTAAGTAAACATGATTAGACGTCAATCGTATAGGAAGAGATTAGTATGTTAGTAAAATTTTAAGTTGATTTATTAATTCTAAATATTTATATTTTTAAGAATATTTAAAATATAAATGTTGACTATAAAAAACAATAAAGTTAATATATAACATATAGTGATAGACAATCTTACATGGTAAGTCTATTACTATTGTTAAATATCTAAAAATTCTGTTAAATAACAGAATAAAGGGGGTTAATTATGAAGAAAATTTCTTTTGGTTTTATGAGTTTATTTTTAGTAGTATTGCTTGCTTTAACTGGTTGTTCAAATGAAGAGGCGGGGGGGAAGGAAAGCGGGGATTCAAATAATGGATCATCTGGAAGTTCTATTCTTAGTAAAGTGATTGATAATAAGAAGCTAGTTGCTGGGGTGAATGATGAATTGCCAGGGTTTGGCTACATCGATGAGAGTGGTAAGAACGTTGGGTTTGATGTTGATTTCGCTCGAGTACTAGCAGCGGGTGCGATAGGGGATGCCGAAGCCGTTGAGTTTAGACCTTTATCTGCTCAAGAGAGATTTACAGCTGTGCAAACAGGCGAAGTTGATGTGTTAATTAGAAACACAACATGGACAACAAACCGGGATTCGGAAGTTGGTTTGAATTTTGCTCCAACAACTTTCTATGATGGGCAAGGTATTATGGTGAGAGCTGACAGTGGGGTAGAGTCTCTTGAGGATTTAAAAGGTATGCGTATTGGTGTAGATACAGGAACAACAACAGAGCTGAACTTAGCAGATCAGATGAGGGCGCTTGGTATTGAGCATGAGGCGGTTGTGTTTGATGGTCAAGATGCAGTGGTAGCGGCATATGAATCAGGAAGCATCGATGCATGGACAACAGATAAATCAGGATTAGTTGCAAGGCAGGCAGTTATGGAAAATCCTGATGACCATAAGATTTTGGAAGAGAACTTATCGAAAGAGCCACTTGGACCGTCAGTAAAAGGTGGAGATGATAAGTGGTTTGATGCAGTGAACTGGATGGTTAATGCTACTATTCAAGCTGAAGAATTTGGCATCAATTCTAAAAATGTTGATGAATTTTTAGAATCGGAAAATCCTGAAATTAGAAGATTGCTAGGAACTGAAGGAAATCTTGGAGAACAGTTAGGGCTCCCTAATGACTTTGCCTACCAGATTATTAAACAAGTAGGGAATTATGGCGAAATTTTCGAGAAGAATCTTGGAGCAGATACTATTTTCAAGTTAGATAGAGGGTTAAACGCATTATACACTGATGGCGGAATTCTTTACTCTCCTCCATTCCGTTAAGTAAAGATAGACCTGCTTGATGAGAATTCTCTATAGCAGGTCTATTTTAAACTATTAGTTAAATAGGTACCTCTAGAAGGGAGTGTAAGATGTGAGTGAACTGTCGAATCAGAAGAAGTCGATTTCTCCACCATTTTGGCGAAATAAAAAGATTATCCCAATTATCTTACAAGTAGTATTTGCTATTATCGTTTTAGCATTCGGATATCTTTTAATTAACAATGCGTTAAGTGGACTAAGACAAATAGGTTTACAGTTAGGGTTCGATTTCCTTGCCAATACAGCGGGGTTTTCTATTTCGGAGGCGATGATTGATTATCAACCGACTGATACATATGGAAAAGCTTTACTCATAGGCATGCTTAATACATTGAGGGTTGCATTCTTTGGTATCATTTTGACGACTATTCTTGGATTGATTGTAGGGTTGTCGAGAATGTCGAATAACTGGTTATTAAGTAAACTTGCCGGAGCGTACATCGAGATTTTTCGAAATACACCATTGCTTGTACAAATTTTTATTTGGTTTTATGCCGTGTTTTTACCAATGCCAAAAATTCAAGAAGCCCTTCAGATTGGACCAATGCTTTTCTCAAATCGCGGTACAGCTATTCCTTGGTACGAAGAAAATCAAGGGATTTTACTCTGGGGCATTTTATTCTTTGTGTCACTGGTAATTGCTTTTTTTGTATATCGTTTGATGTTAAAGAAACAAATCGAGTCTGGGAAAAAGATTTTTCCATCATTGTGGGCGTTGGGCGTTATCGTGGTGGTTGCTATTATATCTTACGTAGTCACTGGAAATACACCAGTAACCTTCCATGCTCCGTCTGTTGCAGGAAATGGGTTTGATGGTGGTTTTGTCCTATCACCTGGATTTTCCGCTATATTACTCGGGTTGGTCATTTATACATCTACATTTATTGCAGAGATCATACGAGCTGGGGTCAATGGAGTCAATAAGGGGCAGTCTGAAGCTGCGAAAGCATTAGGGTTAAAAAATTCAACAGCTCTAAGATTGGTGATTTTCCCACAGGCTATTAGAATTATTATCCCACCTTTAACCAGTCAGTATTTGAACTTAACTAAGAATTCAAGTTTGGCTGTTGCAGTTGGTTATCAAGAGATTGTAAGTATCGGAAACACAGTAATGAATCAAGCGGGGCGCCCAATAGAGGCCATTGCGATAATGATTGCTGTTTATTTAACGTTTAGTTTAATTACTTCTTTATTTATGAACTACTTTAATAAGAAAGCACAACTCGTTGAAAGGTAGGTGTAAGCATGAACAATGAACCTCAAATAAACGTTACTACTGATACTTCGGTTGTGGGACCGCCTAAAAAAACAGTCGGTGTAGGTGGTTGGTTAAAGACAAACTTATTCGGTACTTGGCCAAATATTATATTAACTATCGTGTCAGTTGCCATTATTTCATATGTTGTCTTCCATACAGGGGAATTTATTTTCACAGCTGATTGGACTGTTATCGAAACGAACTTTCGTTTACTCATGGTTGGGCAATTTCCATTAGAGGAGACTTGGAGAGTTTGGGTAGCTATTTTTCTCATTTCTGCTCTTTTAGGAAGCTCATGGGGGCTATGGCGAGGAGTGATGAGGCATGTGGCATTGGTTATTGCTGGGCTAATGCTCGTTTCGCTTGTCCTGCCATTTATCCAAACAAATACGAGGCTTATTCTTGTAGGGAATATTATTTTTATTTTCCTCTTTTATATAATAGGAAGAAAAGTGAAGAAGCTAAAAATCCCAGTTTTATTATTATGGATATTGTTCATTCCGCTTGTTATTTCTCTATTCAATGGTTTCGGTATTTTACCAAAAGTGAATTCTAATATTTGGGGAGGTTTCTTGTTAACGCTACTTATTGCAAGTGTGGCAATTGTTTGTTCTTTTCCTTTGGGAGTTTTATTAGCTCTAGGAAGACGAAGTAAACTCCCTGTAGTGAAATGGTTTTGTATCATTTATATTGAACTGATAAGAGGGATCCCTCTAATTACAATACTATTTGTATTTCAGTTGATGTTGCCGCTTTTTTTAGGTAATAGTATTGACGTGAGTAATGTCCTCAGGGCAATGGTTGGTTTCACATTATTTAGTGCGGCGTATTTAGCTGAAAATATAAGAGGTGGATTGCAATCGATCCCGAGGGGACAATTCGAGGCAGCGCAAGCTTTAGGTTTAAATTCCACATATACCATGGGTTTTGTTGTTCTTCCTCAAGCTATCAAAGCTGTAATTCCAGCTTGTGTTGGTCAATTTATCTCAATTTTCAAAGATACTTCTCTTGTAGCGATTGTAGGATTAACTGAATTATTAGGGATGGGGCAAAAGGTGATTGCAAATCCTGCCTTTTTAGGTAAGAACATGGAAGTATTTCTGTTTATCGCGTTTATTTACTTTATATTCTGTTCGCTTATGTCGTATGTAAGTAGAAGATTAGAAAATACTTTAGGTGCTGGAGAGCGTTAGGGGGATATATATAGATGGAAAGTATATTTGGAGTTGAGAAAATAGATATACCTATTGAAAAAAGAGAAAATATAATAGAAGTGAAGGGATTAAATAAATGGTTTGGACAACTGCATGTTTTAAAAGATGTAAATATTAGTGTGAAACAAGGTGAGGTTGTTGTTGTTCTGGGGCCATCTGGTTCAGGGAAATCTACTTTTATTCGCACCCTTAATGCTTTAGAAGAGTTCCAACAAGGACAAATAAAGATAGATGGTATTGAGTTGACTGATGATTTAAAGAATATAGAAGAAATAAGAAAAGAAACAGGGATGGTTTTTCAATCTTTTAATCTCTTTCCGCATATGACGATTCTAAAAAACATCTCTTTAGCACCGATATGGGTGAGGCGGTGGAAGAAGCAAAAAGCTGAACAAATCGCGAAAGAGTTGCTTGAAAGGGTGGGTATCCCTGAACAAGCTGATAAATATCCAGGTCAACTTTCAGGTGGACAACAACAAAGGGTGGCTATTGCAAGAGCGCTGGCGATGCAACCGAAAATCATGTTATTTGATGAACCGACTTCAGCGTTAGATCCTGAGATGGTAAAAGAGGTATTGGATGTAATGAAGACGTTGGCTGAATCAGGAATGACAATGGTAGTAGTTACACATGAAATGGGATTCGCTCGCCAAGTAGCTGACCGTATTGTTCTATTTGATTACGGTGAAATTGTGGAAGAGGGAACACCAGTAGAATTATTTGATAACCCACAACATGAAAGGACGAAAGCGTTCTTATCGCAAATACTATAATAAAAAGGAGTCAGCATAACATGAAAGTGCTGACTCCTTTTTATTTATGTAATAGATTAATTTTTTTAAAAAAGTTATTGACGAATAATAATAACAGGTGATATTATATTAAAGCAGTCGTTACTGACGCAGTAACTTACATAAGATTTTATAAAAAAGTTATTGACATCAAACACACTGGGTGATATATTAAGAAGGTCGCTTCTGAAGCGAACGAGATTGTTCTTTGAAAACTGAACGAACATAAAACGTCAAGCGTAATTTTAAAAAGCTGATTTATCAGCAACAAAGCACCATAGGTGCAAATGAGCTAATCAAACACTTTATTGGAGAGTTTGATCCTGGCTCAGGACGAACGCTGGCGGCGTGCCTAATACATGCAAGTCGAGCGAATCTGAGGGAGCTTGCTCCCAAAGATTAGCGGCGGACGGGTGAGTAACACGTGGGCAACCTGCCTGTAAGACTGGGATAACTCCGGGAAACCGGGGCTAATACCGGATAATATCTATTTATACATATAATTAGATTGAAAGATGGTTCTGCTATCACTTACAGATGGGCCCGCGGCGCATTAGCTAGTTGGTGAGGTAACGGCTCACCAAGGCGACGATGCGTAGCCGACCTGAGAGGGTGATCGGCCACACTGGGACTGAGACACGGCCCAGACTCCTACGGGAGGCAGCAGTAGGGAATCTTCCGCAATGGACGAAAGTCTGACGGAGCAACGCCGCGTGAGTGATGAAGGTTTTCGGATCGTAAAACTCTGTTGTTAGGGAAGAACAAGTATCGGAGTAACTGCCGGTACCTTGACGGTACCTAACCAGAAAGCCACGGCTAACTACGTGCCAGCAGCCGCGGTAATACGTAGGTGGCAAGCGTTGTCCGGAATTATTGGGCGTAAAGCGCGCGCAGGCGGTTCCTTAAGTCTGATGTGAAAGCCCACGGCTCAACCGTGGAGGGTCATTGGAAACTGGGGAACTTGAGTGCAGAAGAGGAAAGTGGAATTCCAAGTGTAGCGGTGAAATGCGTAGAGATTTGGAGGAACACCAGTGGCGAAGGCGACTTTCTGGTCTGTAACTGACGCTGAGGCGCGAAAGCGTGGGGAGCAAACAGGATTAGATACCCTGGTAGTCCACGCCGTAAACGATGAGTGCTAAGTGTTAGAGGGTTTCCGCCCTTTAGTGCTGCAGCAAACGCATTAAGCACTCCGCCTGGGGAGTACGACCGCAAGGTTGAAACTCAAAGGAATTGACGGGGGCCCGCACAAGCGGTGGAGCATGTGGTTTAATTCGAAGCAACGCGAAGAACCTTACCAGGTCTTGACATCCTCTGACAATCCTAGAGATAGGACTTTCCCCTTCGGGGGACAGAGTGACAGGTGGTGCATGGTTGTCGTCAGCTCGTGTCGTGAGATGTTGGGTTAAGTCCCGCAACGAGCGCAACCCTTGATCTTAGTTGCCAGCATTTAGTTGGGCACTCTAAGGTGACTGCCGGTGACAAACCGGAGGAAGGTGGGGATGACGTCAAATCATCATGCCCCTTATGACCTGGGCTACACACGTGCTACAATGGATGGTACAAAGGGCTGCAAGACCGCGAGGTTTAGCCAATCCCATAAAACCATTCTCAGTTCGGATTGTAGGCTGCAACTCGCCTACATGAAGCCGGAATCGCTAGTAATCGCGGATCAGCATGCCGCGGTGAATACGTTCCCGGGCCTTGTACACACCGCCCGTCACACCACGAGAGTTTGTAACACCCGAAGTCGGTGGGGTAACCTTTTGGAGCCAGCCGCCTAAGGTGGGACAGATGATTGGGGTGAAGTCGTAACAAGGTAGCCGTATCGGAAGGTGCGGCTGGATCACCTCCTTTCTAAGGAATATACGGAATTAACTTGATGTTAGACTGTTCGTTCAGTTTTGAGAGTATAATCTCTCAATTCAATCGTTCTTTGAAAACTAGATAATGTAATGAAGAAGATTACCGAGTAATCGCCACCTTAGTTATTTTCTCTCTATATAATAGTAATAGAGTAGAGATACTAAACTTTTTTTAAAAACATACAACCGTGAGGGTTGTGAGAAGCAAGCAGTTCAAGGAAGCGAGCGAGGAAACACCGGAGTGTGCGTCTTGTGCACATGAGGATGTTGACGAGTGAGCTGACGCCGAAATGCGTAGCTTATCGCAAGCCGAACAATGGTTAAGTTAATAAGGGCGCACGGTGAATGCCTTGGCACTAGGAGCCGATGAAGGACGGGACTAACACCGATATGCTTCGGGGAGCTGTAAGTAAGCTTTGATCCGGAGATTTCCGAATGGGGAAACCCCCTATCCGTTATGGGATAGGATCCATACCTGAATACATAGGGTATGGAAGGCAGACCCGGGGAACTGAAACATCTAAGTACCCGGAGGAAGAGAAAGCAAACGCGATTCCCTGAGTAGCGGCGAGCGAAACGGGATTAGCCCAAACCAAGAGGCTTGCCTCTTGGGGTTGTAGGACATTCTATACGGAGTTACAAAGGAACGAGATAGACGAAGAGGTCTGGAAAGGCCCGCCATAGGAGGTAAAAGCCCTGTAGTTGAAACTTCGTTCCCTCCAGAGTGGATCCTGAGTACGGCGGGACACGAGAAATCCCGTCGGAAGCAGGGAGGACCATCTCCCAAGGCTAAATACTCCCTAGTGACCGATAGTGAACCAGTACCGTGAGGGAAAGGTGAAAAGCACCCCGGAAGGGGAGTGAAAGAGATCCTGAAACCGTGTGCCTACAAGTAGTTAGAGCCCGTTAATGGGTGATAGCGTGCCTTTTGTAGAATGAACCGGCGAGTTACGATTACATGCGAGGTTAAGTTGGACAGACGGAGCCGTAGCGAAAGCGAGTCTGAATAGGGCGAATTTAGTATGTGGTCGTAGACCCGAAACCAGGTGATCTACCCATGTCCAGGGTGAAGTCCAGGTAACACTGGATGGAGGCCCGAACCCACGTACGTTGAAAAGTGCGGGGATGAGGTGTGGGTAGCGGAGAAATTCCAATCGAACTTGGAGATAGCTGGTTCTCTCCGAAATAGCTTTAGGGCTAGCCTCATGCGTAAGAATCTTGGAGGTAGAGCACTGTTTGGACTAGGGGCCCTCATCGGGTTACCGAATTCAGACAAACTCCGAATGCCAAAGATTTATCCATGGGAGTCAGACTGCGAGTGATAAGATCCGTAGTCAAGAGGGAAACAGCCCAGACCACCAGCTAAGGTCCCAAAGTATACGTTAAGTGGAAAAGGATGTGGAGTTGCTTAGACAACCAGGATGTTGGCTTAGAAGCAGCCACCATTTAAAGAGTGCGTAATAGCTCACTGGTCGAGTGACTCCGCGCCGAAAATGTACCGGGGCTAAACGTATCACCGAAGCTGTGGATTGAACATCGTTGATGTTCAGTGGTAGGAGAGCGTTCTAAGGGCGTTGAAGCTAGACCGTAAGGACTGGTGGAGCGCTTAGAAGTGAGAATGCCGGTATGAGTAGCGAAAGATGGGTGAGAATCCCATCCACCGAATGCCTAAGGTTTCCTGAGGAAGGCTCGTCCGCTCAGGGTTAGTCGGGACCTAAGCCGAGGCTGAAAAGCGTAGGCGATGGACAACAGGTTGATATTCCTGTACCACCGTATTCTGTTTGAGTGATGGGGGGACGCAGGAGGATAGGGTAAGCGCACTATTGGATGTGCGTCTAAGCAGTTAGAGGGACCATGAGGCAAATCCCATGGTCACATACCTTGAGCTGTGATAGCGAGGGAAATTTAGTACCGAAGTTCTTGATTCCACACTGCCAAGAAAAGCCTCTAGCGAGGAATAAGGTGCCCGTACCGCAAACCGACACAGGTAGGCGAGGAGAGAATCCTAAGGTGAGCGAGAGAACTCTCGTTAAGGAACTCGGCAAAATGACCCCGTAACTTCGGGAGAAGGGGTGCTCATTAGGGTGTTAAAGCCTTGATGAGCCGCAGTGAATAGGCCCAGGCGACTGTTTAGCAAAAACACAGGTCTCTGCGAAGCCGCAAGGCGAAGTATAGGGGCTGACGCCTGCCCGGTGCTGGAAGGTTAAGAGGAGAGGTTAGCTCACGCGAAGCTTTGAATCGAAGCCCCAGTAAACGGCGGCCGTAACTATAACGGTCCTAAGGTAGCGAAATTCCTTGTCGGGTAAGTTCCGACCCGCACGAAAGGCGTAACGATCTGGGCACTGTCTCAACGAGAGACTCGGTGAAATTATAGTACCTGTGAAGATGCAGGTTACCCGCGACAGGACGGAAAGACCCCGTGGAGCTTTACTGTAGCCTGATATTGAATTTTGGTACAGCTTGTACAGGATAGGTAGGAGCCTTAGAAGCCGGAGCGCTAGCTTCGGTGGAGGCGTCGGTGGGATACTACCCTGGCTGTATTGAAATTCTAACCCACATCCCTTATCGGGATGGGAGACAGTGTCAGGTGGGCAGTTTGACTGGGGCGGTCGCCTCCTAAAGAGTAACGGAGGCGCCCAAAGGTTCCCTCAGAATGGTTGGAAATCATTCGTAGAGTGTAAAGGCACAAGGGAGCTTGACTGCGAGACCTACAAGTCGAGCAGGGACGAAAGTCGGGCTTAGTGATCCGGTGGTTCCGCATGGAAGGGCCATCGCTCAACGGATAAAAGCTACCCCGGGGATAACAGGCTTATCTCCCCCAAGAGTCCACATCGACGGGGAGGTTTGGCACCTCGATGTCGGCTCATCGCATCCTGGGGCTGTAGTCGGTCCCAAGGGTTGGGCTGTTCGCCCATTAAAGCGGTACGCGAGCTGGGTTCAGAACGTCGTGAGACAGTTCGGTCCCTATCCGTCGTGGGCGCAGGAAATTTGAGAGGAGCTGTCCTTAGTACGAGAGGACCGGGATGGACGCACCGCTGGTGTACCAGTTGTCTTGCCAAAGGCATCGCTGGGTAGCTATGTGCGGAAGGGATAAGTGCTGAAAGCATCTAAGCATGAAGCCCCCCTCGAGATGAGATTTCCCATAGCGCAAGCTAGTAAGATCCCTGAAAGATGATCAGGTTGATAGGTTAGAGGTGGAAGTGTGGCGACACATGTAGCTGACTAATACTAATCGATCGAGGACTTAACCAAAAACGAAAAGCGAAAGCGCCTTGCATAGGTGCGACAAGCATAAGACAGATTTGACAGGAGGTTGTTCTTTAACCTCATGACAAATTTGACTTATGACCTCGAGCACCTAGGCGCTGTAGCTGGACAATACGAAATGCGGGCGGCTCCTAGGCGCCGCAGCTAGACAGCACTACGTAAGTAGTCGCATCAGCAACGCATAGGCGATTACTCATAAATATCTTCTTCAACATTACCTAGTTTTGAGGGAACGATTCCCTTACAATTTCATAGTCCGGTGGCGATAGCGAGAAGGTCACACCCGTTCCCATACCGAACACGGAAGTTAAGCTTCTCAGCGCCGATGGTAGTTAGGGGCTGTCCCCTTGTGAGAGTAGGACGCTGCCGGGCAAACTACCCCAATTTTTGGGGTTATTTTTTGGCCCCTTGGTCAAGCGGTTAAGACACCGCCCTTTCACGGCGGTAACACGGGTTCGAATCCCGTAGGGGTCACCATTTTGGAGGATTAGCTCAGCTGGGAGAGCATCTGCCTTACAAGCAGAGGGTCGGCGGTTCGATCCCGTCATCCTCCACCATTTTTGTGTTTATTTGCCGGCCTAGCTCAATTGGTAGAGCAACTGACTTGTAATCAGTAGGTTGGGGGTTCAAGTCCTCTGGCCGGCACCACTCGTCCTTTGTACGAGCCATTAGCTCAGTTGGTAGAGCATCTGACTTTTAATCAGAGGGTCGAAGGTTCGAGTCCTTCATGGCTCACCATTTATATTTGCGGGTGTGGCGGAATTGGCAGACGCACCAGACTTAGGATCTGGCGCCGCAAGGCGTGGGGGTTCGACTCCCTTCACCCGCATTAGTATTTTATAATGGATATTTGCGGAAGTAGTTCAGTGGTAGAACATCACCTTGCCAAGGTGAGGGTCGCGGGTTCGAATCCCGTCTTCCGCTCCATATGCGCCCGTAGCTCAATTGGATAGAGCGTTTGACTACGGATCAAAAGGTTAGGGGTTCGACTCCTCTCGGGCGCGTTTTATTTCGGGAAGTAGCTCAGCTTGGTAGAGCACTTGGTTTGGGACCAAGGGGTCGCAGGTTCGAATCCTGTCTTCCCGACCACGAATACTTTTTAGGGGCCTTAGCTCAGCTGGGAGAGCGCCTGCTTTGCACGCAGGAGGTCAGCGGTTCGATCCCGCTAGGCTCCACCAATTTAATTTTTAACAATATATTTTATGGCGGTGTAGCTCAGCTGGCTAGAGCGTACGGTTCATACCCGTGAGGTCGGGGGTTCGATCCCCTCCGCCGCTATTGCTTTTTTATTAATGGAGGAATACCCAAGTCTGGCTGAAGGGATCGGTCTTGAAAACCGACAGGGGTGTTAAAGCCCGCGGGGGTTCGAATCCCTCTTCCTCCGCCATTAATATTTATTATCGCGGGGTGGAGCAGTCCGGTAGCTCGTCGGGCTCATAACCCGAAGGTCGCAGGTTCAAATCCTGCCCCCGCAATCTGGTCCGGTAGTTCAGTTGGTTAGAATGCCTGCCTGTCACGCAGGAGGTCGCGGGTTCGAGTCCCGTCCGGACCGCCATTTACATATTTATTATTTTGGCTCAGTAGCTCAGTCGGTAGAGCAAAGGACTGAAAATCCTTGTGTCGGCGGTTCGATTCCGTCCTGAGCCACCATTTAGTCTTTTTTGGAGGGGTAGCGAAGTGGCTAAACGCGGCGGACTGTAAATCCGCTCCTTCGGGTTCGGCAGTTCGAATCTGCCCCCCTCCACCATCTAGGGGTATAGTTTAATGGTAAAACGAAGGTCTCCAAAACCTTTGATGTGGGTTCGATTCCTACTACCCCTGCCAATTATGGCGGTTGTGGCGAAGTGGTTAACGCATCGGATTGTGGTTCCGACATTCGTGGGTTCGATTCCCATCAGCCGCCCCATTTTTAAACATTTTATTGGGCTATAGCCAAGTGGTAAGGCAACGGATTTTGATTCCGTCATTCGTAGGTTCGAACCCTACTAGCCCAGTTATGGCAGCATAGCCAAGTGGTAAGGCAGAGGTCTGCAAAACCTTTATCCCCGGTTCAAATCCGGGTGTTGCCTTTATGCCGGTGTGGCGGAATTGGCAGACGCGCACGACTCAAAATCGTGTTCCTTCGGGAGTGTCGGTTCGACCCCGACCACCGGTATGTTGAAGTTCTTAAATGCGGGTGTAGTTTAGTGGTAAAACCTCAGCCTTCCAAGCTGATGATGAGGGTTCGATTCCCTTCACCCGCTTAAATAGGGGCCTATAGCTCAGCTGGTTAGAGCGCACGCCTGATAAGCGTGAGGTCGATGGTTCGAGTCCATTTAGGCCCACCATTTATATTATTCCGCAGTAGCTCAGTGGTAGAGCATTCGGCTGTTAACCGAACGGTCGTAGGTTCGAATCCTACCTGCGGAGCCATACATATTTTAGTTTGCGCCTTTAGCTCAGCTGGATAGAGCAACAGCCTTCTAAGCTGTGGGTCAGAGGTTCGAATCCTCTAAGGCGCGTCAAAGCTCTTAAATCTTCTATAAGGTTTATGAGCTTTTTTGTATGATTAATTTTAAATTAAGCTTCTAGGCATCTAGTTGAAAGCTTTGTAGATAAGTACAAAAAAAAAGCTTCCATGAATGGAAGCTAAAAAGGGGGATTTACACTTGTAATAGAAGTTTCTCCAAATAAATCTTTTTTTATACCTATATTTTCTTTATTTTACATATTTCTCTCATTAACAAATTATTTCACTTTTCTAACACATATTATTAGTAATATAGATGAGAAAGATTAGATGTTTAAGAAAGAGGGGCTTTTTATGAAGAAGTGGATATCAACCTTTTCTGTAATTATGATTATTTTTCTTGCTGCTTGTGGAAATGCAGAGAATGATGCAAACTCTAGTGGTGGGGAAGGATCAGTTCCTGCTGCAATCGATGCCAGTATCTCGATACCAAGTCAGATTAAAAGGAACGAAGAAGTACGCTTGGAAGTTACTGTTACTCAGGGAGACGAGTCTGTGGAAGATGCAGATGAAGTAAAATTTGAATTGTGGGAAGATGGGAAAAAGGATAATGGTGAATTAATAGAAGCAGAACACGAGAATGATGGCAAGTACGTTGCATCCTATACATTTGAAAAAGATGCTATCTATCATATTCAGTCACATGTCACCGCAAGAAGTATGCACACTATGCCTAAAGTTAAAGTGGCGGTAGGCAGTGCTGAAATAGATAACGAAGAAGAAAATCAAGGCCACAGCGCACATGAGCATGATGGAAATGTAGCGATACATATAAGTCCTACTGCTGATATTAAGACGAATGAGGAAACTCCATTTGATATTCATATTACTAAAGAAGAACAAGGACTTGAAGAGGCAAATGTGAGGTTAGAAATCGTTCAGTCAATTGATGATCATCAGGTGGCATGGGTAGATGCAGTAGAGGAAACTAGTGGGATGTATACAGCAACACATGCATTTACTGATAATGGAACATACAAGATTGTCGTTCATGTAGAAAATGATGAAGGATTACATGAACATAGTGAATTTGAGGTCATAGTAAATTAACAGTAGAAAAAAGATATTTGCATATGCAAATATCTTTTTTATCTTATTTAATAATGTACTTTTGTTTTCATGTTACGCAAGTGAAGTTGCCTTTAATATTGATGAATTTTATACTAATCATAATCAAACTTTCACACTATAAAGAAGAAGCCCTTTATAATAGAAGTAAGTAATTGAAATCAGGAGAGAATAACAAATGACAAATACTCATTTATTTTTTAATACAAGCATTGGTAAACAGAAACCTAATAGTATAAGGAATAAAGAACAAGTGTGTCCGTTCTGTCAGAGAGAACAATTGACGAAGATTATTGCGGAGGATGGTCCAATCATTTGGTTGGAGAATAAATATCCCGTATTAGAAAATGCTCATCAAACGGTCTTAATCGAGACAGATCAGTGTGACACGGAACTTTCACAGTATGATGACAACCATTTAGTCAGATTGATTACATTTGGTTTAGACAATTGGTTAAGTATGGAGAAAAGTGATAAATATAAATCTGTGATTTTTTTCAAGAATCATGGTCCTCATTCAGGTGGAAGCATTGCTCATCCTCATATGCAAATTGTAGGTTTATATGATGTCGTATATCAAAATAAGGTGCAGGCTGACGATTTTGTAGGAGAGTTAATTGATCAACATGGTGATACTGAATTTTCTTTATCTAATAAACCACGTATTGGTTTTTATGAATTTAATGTTAAATTAGGACAGAAAAAGGATATCGCAGCGTTTGCTAAATATATTCAAATGGCAACCAAATATATTTTGAGGGATTTTCCTTTTACATGTAACAGCTATAATCTATTCTTTTACCATTTCGAGAATGAAATATTTGCAAAAATTGTCCCTCGATATGTAACAAGCCCTCTTTTTATCGGATATTTCTTGCCACAAGTACCTAATAACATCATGTGGATGGTGAAGGATATTCAAAGTAAATATGTACAATTATAATATGCATTTTTTCTTTGTTACAAAAAAGAAATATACGTAGCTGTTGTGATTTTCATCTAAAAAAAATATAATGAAGTATTGTACACAGATTATTTTTAATGAAGAGCCTTTGTTTCATAAGGAGATTGATTAATGACTTCTAAACGAACGACAACATCGAGAATTGATTATACTTTAGTTCTTATTTTATTTTTATTGTTTTTAGTGAGCTGTATTTCTATATATAGTGCACAAACGACTGAACAATACGGTGAGAATTTTTTACTAAAACAAATTGTATGGTATGTAGTGGGAATAGGGATTATATTAGCAGTCATTACATTAGATGCTGAACAATTAAAGAAAATTTCTTGGTATGCTTACGGTTTTGGACTATTGCTACTTGGGTTTCTTGTTGTCGCACCTGAAAGTATTGCTCCTGTAATTAATGGAGCGAAATCATGGATACGGCTGCCTGGTCTTGGACAAATACAGCCTGCTGAGTTAGTAAAGGTTTTTCTCATATTAGCTTTAGCCAGGGTCATCGATGACCATCATCAAAAGACACAATTAAAAACTGTGAAAACAGATTTTTTCCTATTATTTAAAATGCTAATTGTTACTGGGTTCCCTTTGTTACTCATCATGCAACAACCAGATTTGGGGACTTCCTTGGTAATTTTAGCGATTTTGCTCGGAATGGTTTTTATCTCAGGTATCACTTGGAAAATACTTGCGCCTATTGTAAGTGTAGGTGTAACTTTAGTTGTTGGTATTTTTTATTTTGTATTGTGGCATCCAGAGTTGTTGGAGAAATATTTGGGAGTAAAGGAATACCAATTGGGGCGAATTTATTCTTGGATCGATCCTTATAATTATCAAAGTTCTACAGGTTTTCAACTAACGCGCTCCTTACTTGCAATCGGTTCTGGTGAGACAACAGGAAAGGGCTACGGCACAAGAGAAGTTTACTTACCAGAAAGTCACACAGATTTTATTTTTAGTATCATAGGAGAAGAGTTCGGTTTTATTGGGGCAAGTGTGGTTGTTAGTTTATTTTTCTTATTGATTTATCATTTGACTAAAATAGGTATTAGTACGAGAACGCCATTCTATACATATGTTTGTGTAGGGGTAATTAGTTTAATAACTTTCCATGTCTTTCAAAATATCGGAATGACAATTGGTGTTTTACCGATTACAGGAATCCCACTACCGTTCATTAGTTATGGAGGAAGCTCACTAATGGGCAATATGCTCGCTATGGGGCTAATTTTTTCAATTGGATTTCATAGTAAACGGTACATGTTTTCCAGATCTTCGTAGGAAAAAGAAACCCGAGAATTTTAAATTCTCGGGTTAATGCTGTTAGATAGATGCACCAGTATCCAGTATAATTACCTTCGCATCAACTTTAATGTTTAAGTCAGGATATCCCTTTTTCCATTCTTTATAATCAAAATTGCGTATTTTTGTGCTATAAACCTTACCTATTCCGATTGGATCGGCATTATCTTCTTGAAATGACTGAATAAGCGCTGAACATTCATTTTTTATTTTCTTATTGATAAAATTCGTTATCTCTTTTATTTTTTTATCATCCAAATTATTTCCTGAATATTCTTTTATATTACCTTGGACCTTAATTTTAATGGTGATGTTTGTTGGATCCTTTTTATCTAATTTATATTTATGGTTGGAATGTATACTTTTAATAGCCACTTTTTGACCATCCGGCAAGTCGATAGAGAAATCACCTCTACTATAACGATCAACGAGTAATTTAAAATAAAATAATTTATCACTAGGAAGAATTTTATATGCAGCATGATCTTTGAATAATGATATGCCGGCTAGTTCTATTTCTTGCTCATTGATTTTTTTGATATGTGGTAAGAAGATATCCTTCCCTTCTTGATAAAAATCTCTCATAAATAAGGTTAAGTTCGTTTTAGGTAAATCTCCATAGTCAATATTGTGTTCAATTAAGTCAGAAATAAAAGTTCCATTCCCTTGAGGGCCATATTCACCTGTTAAAATTTCCTCCGTACTACTATCAGTGGTTGCAAAGTAGATTCGTTTTCCAATTGAAGCATCTCGTTGATAGGCGTCCACATAAACAGTTAATCCACGTTCGGCAATGGCAATATTATATAATGTAAGCCTTAAACCACCGACTACAATTGGATTGGGTGATTGCCGGTTTGCTTTATACAGTGTCTCTCTCCTGAGATCACCGGTTGTTGTAACAGTTTTGTTCTCTACACTCATTTCTTTGTTGAATACTTCCATAAGAAAGGTTGTCTTTAACAAATGCTCATCACTCGTATCAGGGTCAAAGCCAGTTGCGACTGCGATATTGAGTTCATCTATTATTCTTTTTTGTACACATCCAGTAAGTATAAACAGGCAGCAAATGATACATATCCATTTTTTCATGTTTTCTTCACCTTCTTTATAATGAGGGATAAACAGTACAAAAAGGGAATATAAACAAATACAAAAGCAACAGACACCAGTTCAACCACTTGATTAAACCTTTCAATATCTAAGCCCTTCTCAAAAAAAGTAACGATAATAACAGAGATGACTGAAATCAGTATGGAACCTTTTCTTTGCTTTAATTTAGTGGCTCTTTTAAGTAACCTTGAAGCAATCCAAAGGGAGAGACATATATTCGGTAGTAGTATTAAACACCAATTGGCAACCCCAATATACTCAAAGCGTTCAACAAATGGAAATTGCACCATTTGCCACATAGAAAGTGTAGCCCAAATCGTATTTTCTAATTGCTTTTTTGAGAAATAAGCAAAAGCAATTATCGCTAATATCGTATAAAAAATTGTCGTGGTGGCTACTCCGATATGTGCCCATTTTTTCGATTTCTGCGGTTGGTTAATAAAAGGATAGATAAATAAAATTGCTTCAAATCCAACAGAAGTTAGTGACATATGATAGGAAGCTTGTAATAATTCGGTGATTTTATGTTGCCAAATCGGTAATAAGTGGGTGAAGTCAGCGTACTTTAGCGTAAAGGTGAATGTGAATACTAAATAGGCTGGTAAAATGGTTCCAAAAAAACAAACACCCACAACTGTCCTAAGTCCACCGTATACAATATATATTGATAGAAGTAAGAACAATACCGAAAACGCAAAATTATTTATATCTGGAAACATCCATATTTGAATAACTTCGATAAAATTCAATATAAAGGAAAGAAGGTAAGTGATATAAAATAAAACAAAGGCGAAGCTTGCCACTTTACTAATGAATCGCCCAAAAAGAAATTCATGAACGGTAATAATATCTCCATTAACCATTTCACATAATTTGTACATCATCCATAATACAATATGAATATAAACACCTAAAATGAGAATGGAAATCCATGCATCATATCCAGCATAGTCGGCAATAATTCTTTGATATCCTAGAATGCCAATGCCAATTTGCATAGCGATCATCACATAAAAAACGAGATAGGGAGATATTTTTAAGTTATTGGGAATCGTTTGGCTTTGCATATTCATCACCTCTATTAAGGCTAGGGTTATTCATCAATGTCTTTTGGGTTTTCAGCTTTCTTCTTATTGAATCGTTTTGGTTTTTGCGTTCTTAAAACATGTGGACGCCTGTACATTTTTTGTAATGGTGCGCGAATAAGTGTATCCTTCATATCTGCTAATCTAAGCGGGTATATTGGCGCCAAAAAAGGTCTTCCTAGTGAGGTCAGGCGTAATAAGTGGGCAATGAGAATACAGAAACAAAAAAGAATTCCTAATACACCCCAAAATTGTGCAAACAGAAGAAAGGGAAATCGTAAAACCCTAATGGTATTACCCATTTTATAAACAGGTGTTGTAAAGGAACCTAATGCACCTAATGCGACAAAGATTAACAGTACGTTACTAGTAAGACCGGCTTCAACTGATGCTGTACCAATAACAATACCCCCTACGATACCAATAGTTTGACCGACTTTAGTAGGGAGCCGTGCCCCCGCCTCACGCAATAATTCAATCGTTAGCTCAAGGAATAATGCTTCGAGAATCGGGGGGAGCGGAATGGTTCTTCTTGATGTTACTAATAACCCTAATAAGTCTGGTGGTATGAGCTCGTATTGATATGTCATAGCTGCAACGTAAATCGGTGTAACCAATACTGAAAAGACAACAGCAAAAAATCGCACTAAGCGAAAAAATGTAGCGACAATCCAATTGAGAAAATAGTCTTCGAAAGCGCTAAAAAATTCAATTAACGTCGTGGGCGCTATTAACACATGTGGTGAACCATCAACGATTATGGCGATTTTTCCTTCAGCAAGAATAGCTGCTACTCGATCAGGCCTCTCAGTGTCCAGCAATTGTGGAAATAGGGAATTGGAATTATCACTTAATAATTCAACAATATTTGAACTATCAGAAATCGTGTCAATCTCAATATTTTTTATACGTTGTTTCACAGTATCAACATTGTCTTTATTAGTAATTCCTTCTATATGTAAGACAGCTACTTTTGTTTTCGAAAGTTTTCCAACAGTATATTCTTGTGAAATTAATTCTTTAATAGGTAATCTTTTTCTAATCAAGTTTAAGTTTTGACCAATAGCCTCAACAAACGCTTCCTTAGGTCCAATTACAGAAAACTCAATTTCAGGTTGAGTGAGAGAACGGACAATTTCTTTCTGAGCGGCAATAAATCCAAAACGATTTTTATCAGAATCTAGTGTGACAAGTACATATCCATTTAATAACTTTTGTTCTATATCGCTTGGATTTTTTAAAATATGAATATCTGCTATGGGAACTATTCTATGCAAATCTTCCAGTGATTCAAATTTTTTTGTTAAAAGCGCTGGTAAAGCACTTTCCTGAATAATTTGTTCATCTACTAAAGTCGCATAAAAATGAAAACCAAACCGTTCATTCGTTTTTTCATTAAAATAATAGGTAGACTGAAAATCAGTTGACTGCTTTAATAAAGATTTCCAACCATCATCTTTGATTTTTTTAAACTTATCCCATATGCTCAAAGGTATCACCGTCAATCAGAAGTATTAAATGCATCTAATTAATATTGTTACCAAATTTGGTTGTGTTATGAATGAGGATTAAAAAATGGTAAAGGAGCGATAAAAGTTGGCTCATGATTTGGATCAGAAGATAGAAGCAATGGTAGAAAAATACACGGAATTGTTATTAGGAGAAAGTGACGAAACATTAAAAGGAGAAGTAAAATCATGGATTATCTATTCATTCATTGCTAAACAGATGCCACCTTTAGTAAAACATTGGAATCAATTGTACCCTGAAGGGAAGCAAGAAATGATGGAGCTAATTACAAAGATTAAAGATTTAAATGAAAAACAGCGGCAACAAAAGCCTGATGATAATAAAAAAAAATAAAAAAATAAGAACAGATGATGATTGTTGGTCAACATCTGTTCCTGTTTTATTCCTTTTAACTTAGCTATTGGATGTTACCGTTTGTTCCATAGGGAAATTGTGTAGAGTAACCTTGGAATTGTTGGTAAGATTGTTGCAGATTTTGTTGATCTGCTGCATCAAGACTGTACCAACCTCTTTCAAACATGAGGTTATAAAGATGACGTTGTTCATTCTTTGTTTCAGTAAAAATACGCATAAAATCTTCATAAAGTGTTTGATTACTAACTTCATTTAAATAAATGCTATAAGAATCACTCATGTACTTTTCCATTGCGAGTAGGTCGTTTGTAAAATCACGATCATTCATTTGTGGTGTTTTGGCTATCTGTTTTTCAGGATTTTGTACTTTTTTTGAATTAGTCAACTGAGTTTCCTCCTTATTGCATATTATTAAACGGTTGTGTCGTATTAAGATGTTTCAAAACCTGCTCATAATGGCGTTGATGCATTTGTCCACATTGTTCAAAAACAGTTTTTAAAGCAGGGTCTTGACAATGTTCCGCATAGAAATGAGCTTTTTTCATTGCTAATAAATTCCAAGAAAGAATGTCATTAAAGTAAAGTGCATCTTTTGTTGATACCATAACTGGGGGTTGTTGCATAATTCCTTGTTGATTCGAGAAGTTTGTATTTTGTTGTTGCATCCCAATACCTCCATTTTGATGATTTTCTTCTAAAATAGTTTGTCAATTGCTGAAAAATTTATGCAGAAAGAAAAAAGTGAAAAAGAAATAAAAAATCTATAAGGAAAATGATTGATTAAATTTTGCAAATATTTTATTATTATAAGTATCAAAGGAATTTCCAAAATTTTTTACAGAAAAAATGAATGAGCATTCATTCAAAATCGAAGGAGGAAGAACAGTTGACCAAACAGATTAGAAAGGCTGCTGTTTTAGGCTCAGGTGTTATGGGCTCTGGAATAGCCGCACATTTAGCGAATATTGGTATACCAACACTTTTATTAGATATTGTTCCTCGCGAATTAAGTAAAGAAGAAGAGGTAAAGGGGATTACCCTTAAGGATAAACAGTTCAAAAATAAAATTGCCGAAAGTGGTAAGCAAAAACTATTAAAGCAAAAACCTGCACCGTTAACAGCGAAGAAAAATATTCATCTTATTGAGGCCGGTAACTTCGATGATGATATGGAGCGCTTGAAAGAAGTGGATTGGATTATTGAGGTGGTGGTAGAAAATCTCAGTGTGAAAAAAGACGTGTTTGCCCAAGTAGACAAATATCGTCGTCCTGGAACAATTGTCAGTTCTAATACATCTGGTATTTCCATCGAAGCAATGGCTGAAGGACGTTCTGAAGACTTTAAGAAGCATTTCCTAGGCACTCATTTCTTCAATCCACCACGTTACTTAAAACTATTGGAAGTGATTCCAACTAAGGAAACATCTCCTGAAGTACTTTCTTTTATGCAAACTTTTGGTGAGGATGTTTTAGGAAAAGGTGTTGTTATCGCAAAAGATACGCCGAATTTTATTGCCAATAGAATCGGCACATATGGTCTCCTTGTAACAGTACAAGAAATGTTAAAGGGTGGATTTACTGTTGGTGAAGTAGATTCAATTACGGGACCACTTATTGGTAGACCGAAAAGTGCGACTTTCCGTACATTGGACGTTGTCGGTTTAGATACGTTTGCCCATGTAGCTAAAAATGTTTATGACCAAGTAGAAGGTGAAGAAAAACAAGTATTCGATGTACCAGATTTTATTAATAAGATGTTAGACAAAGGCTGGTTAGGCAGTAAGACAGGACAAGGTTTTTTCTTAAAACAGGGGAAAGAAATTTTAGAGTTAAATCCTAAAACCTTGGAATACGGTCCTCGTAAAAAGTTGAAAACGGCAGCGGTAGAAATAGCTAAACAACAAAAAGGGACAGCAAACAAAATGAAAGCGCTTGTATACGCAGATGATCGCGCTGGAGAATTATTATGGAAGGTGTTATCACCAGCATTAGTTTATTCTGCGCAACTCCTAGGGGAAATTGCCGATGATATTCAATCCATTGATGATGCAATGAAATGGGGATTTGGTTGGAATATGGGCCCATTTGAAACATGGGATGCCATTGGTTTGGAACAATCAGTTAACAAAATGAAAGCGGAAGGATTAGACATTCCAGAATGGGTTGAGAAAATGATCGCTGATGGGCATACACAGTTCTATAAGGAAGAGAACGCGACAACTTATGTGTATGAAAATGGTGAGTATCAGCCGATTAAGTTAAATGCAAAAGTAATAAACTTAAAGCAATTAAAACAAAAACAAGGTGTGATTAAGAAAAATACTGGAGCAAGCTTAATCGACTTAGGCGATGGCGTCGCTATCTTAGAGTTCCATTCAAAGAGTAATGCGATTGGTTTAGACATTATTCAAATGATTAATTTCGCTATTGATGAAGTAGAGAAAAATTATAAAGGTCTTGTTATCTCCAATCAAGGAAAGAACTTCTGTGTCGGTGCAAATATCGGAATGATGTTAATGGAAGCTCAAGATGATAATTACTTCGAATTAGATATGGTTATCAAACAATTCCAAAATGCGATGACGAAAATCAAGTATAGTGCAAAACCAGTCGTAGTGGCCCCATTCGGTATGACACTTGGCGGAGGAGCGGAAGTAGCTTTAAGTGCGGCACATGTTCAAGCATCAAGTGAAACTTATATGGGCTTGGTGGAAGCAGGAGTTGGATTAATTCCAGGTGGTGCAGGGAACAAGTCACTATATTTGAAACATTTAGCAAGCATGCCTAAAGGAGTTCAGTTTGATCTACAGAACGTGGCCAATAAAGTCTTTGAAACAATTGCGATGGCAAAGGTATCTACATCAGGAGAAGAGGCGAGAGAAAATAACTTTTTGAATGCTTCGGATGCAATTAGTGTGAATGGAGATCACCTCATTTATGATGCTAAACAAGCGGTATTAGCATTGGCAAATGCAGGTTACCTTCCACCAGCAAAAGTGAAATTCCCAGTAGTTGGTGAAACAGGGTATGCCGCATTACTTTTAGGTGCTAATTCTATGCATTTATCTGGTTATATTTCAGAACATGATTTGAAAATCGCCAAAGCACTGGCATATGTCATTGCTGGGGGCAAAGTGCCTTTTGGTACAGAAGTGGATGAGCAATATATGTTAGACCTTGAAAGAGAAGCATTTTTAAAACTTATTGCAGAGCCAAAATCTCAACAACGAATGCAACACATGCTCTTAAAGGGTAAACCACTCCGTAACTAATTATAGATTGCTAGAGAGAATAAAAGATACCGAGAGTAGAAGGAGAGGGAAAAAGCAATGAAAGAAGCTGTAATTGTTGCAGGTGCTAGAACACCTGTCGGTAAAGCAAAAAAAGGCTCACTTGCCACTGTACGGCCAGATGATTTAGGTGCACTTGTTGTAAAAGAAACGTTGAAACGAGCTGGAAATTATGAAGGTAGTATAGATGATTTAATTATTGGTTGTGCCATGCCAGAAGCAGAGCAAGGTTTGAATATGGCCAGAAATATCGGTGCATTAGCTGGGCTTCCAGACTCGGTACCAGCAATCACAGTCAATCGCTATTGCTCATCAGGGTTGCAATCAATCGCTTATGGTGCCGAAAAAATCATGCTTGGTCACGCAGATACAGTGATCGCCGGTGGAGCTGAATCCATGAGTCTTGTACCTATGATGGGTCATGTTGTCCGTCCTAATTTAACTTTAGCCGAGACAGCTCCTGAATATTATATGAGTATGGGGCATACAGCAGAGCAAGTTGCTGGGAAATACGGCATTTCAAGAGAAGAACAAGATGCATTCGCTGTGCGTAGTCATCAAAAAGCAGCGAAAGCAATAAGTGAAGGTAAATTTGCTGATGAAATTACTCCGGTTGATGTAACACTCCGTCAAATTGGATCGGATAATAAAGTGAAAGAACGCACCTTCCAGTTTTTACAAGATGAAGGTGTACGGAGCGATTCAACAGTTGCAACTTTAGGGAAACTGAGACCAGCTTTTAATGTGAAAGGCTCAGTCACAGCGGGGAATTCATCACAAACAAGTGATGGTGCAGCAGCTGTAATGATTATGGACAGAGAGAAAGCAGATGCACAAGGACTGCAGCCTTTAGTGAAGTTTCGTTCTTTTGCTGTCGGAGGCGTGCCGCCAGAGGTTATGGGGATTGGGCCAATTGTAGCAATTCCTAAAGCTTTAAAACTAGCGGGGTTAGAGCTATCAGATGTCGGATTATTCGAACTAAATGAAGCTTTTGCTTCTCAATCCATTCAAGTCATTAGAGAATTAGGGTTGGATGAAGAAAAAGTGAATGTTAACGGGGGAGCTATTGCTTTAGGGCATCCACTTGGGTGTACTGGGGCTAAGCTAACACTATCATTAATTCATGAAATGAAGCGTAGAAACGAGCAATTTGGTGTTGTAACGATGTGCATTGGTGGCGGAATGGGTGCCGCAGGTGTGTTTGAACTTCTTTAAAAACGACTAAGTTCGTTTTTTAAACCAATAGTGTTATAGAGTGGAAGACACTCGACTCCTGCGGTTAATAGATCAAAGAAATCTGAGCCCTGAAAAAAGTGAGTGTCTGATGCGCAATGAACCGAAGTGAAAGTTCTATTTAACTACCTTTGAAAAAACAATGTTAACAAAAACTGCAAAAAGCATAAAGAATGAAGATGGAGGATGATGAACGTGTCAAATCAAACTGAAAAATTTATTAAAGGTGGAAGCTTTTTAATTGAAGATATTTCTTATGAAAATATGTACACACCAGAGGATTTTAGCGAAGAACAAATCATGATTGCGAAAACAACAGAAGATTATGTGACAAATGAAGTGGTCCCTCAAGTGGATTATTTAGAACAGCATGAATTCGATCGCTCTGTAAAACTATTGAAAAAAGCTGGTGACTTGGGCTTACTTGGTACAGATGTGCCAGAGGAATACGGTGGACTCGGTTTAGATAAGGTAAGTTCAGCACTTATCGCTGAAAAAATGTCACGTGTCGGTGGTTTCTCTATCTCACACGGTGCCCATGTAGGTATTGGTTCTCTTCCAATTGTATTGTTCGGGAATGAAGAGCAAAAGCAAAAATACTTACCGGTGCTTGCGACAGGCGAAAAATTAGCTGCCTATGCACTAACAGAACCAAGTTCAGGATCTGATGCATTAGGAGCAAAAACAACTGCTAAATTAAACGCAGAAGGCACACATTATTTATTAAATGGGGAAAAACAATGGATTACGAATGCTGGGTTTGCCGATGTGTTCGTTGTTTATGCCAAAATAAACGGTGACCAATTCACAGCTTTTATTGTTGAAAGAGAATATCCGGGTGTATCAACAGGTGCTGAAGAAAAGAAAATGGGTATTAAGAGCTCGTCTACAAGAACACTTATTTTAGAAGATGCACAAGTACCAGTTGAAAATGTACTAGGTGAAATTGGTCGTGGTCATGTCATTGCCTTTAACATTTTGAATATTGGTCGTTACAAACTTGGTGTAGGTGCAGTAGGTGGTTCTAAGCATGCCTTTAAATTAGGGGTAACTTACGCTAACCAACGTCAACAATTCAGTACGCCTATTTCTTCTTTTAATTTAACGAAGGAAAAATTCGGAACAATGGCAAGTAAAATTTATGCAGCTGAAAGCTCCGTTTACCGTACAGTGGGTCTATTTGATGACAGAATGAGTCAATTGAGTGATGAAGAAGTCAAAGACGGTAAAGAAGTAGCGAAGTCTATTGCTGAATATGCAATAGAATGCTCACTTAATAAGTTCTTCTCTACCGAAGTTCTAGATTATGTAGTTGATGAGGCAGTTCAATTACATGGTGGTTATGGCTTTATGGCAGAATATGAAGTAGAAAGAGCTTACCGTGATTCTAGAATCAATCGAATCTTCGAAGGAACAAACGAAATCAACCGTCTTTTAGTACCAGGAACGTATGTTAGAAAAGCAATGAAAGGTGAACTGCCTTTATTCGAAAAAGCAATGGCACTTCAAGAGGAATTGATGATGATGATGCCAGAAGAGCCAGGTTCTGAAGCATTAGAGCAAGAGAAATATCTTGTAAAGAACGCTAAGAAAATCGCATTACTTGCAGCAGGTTTATGTGCACAAAAATACGGAAAAGCTTTGGATAAAGAGCAAGAAGTTCTTGTGAATATTGCTGATCTGGTTTCTTACGCCTATTCTATGGAATCTACTGTTCTTCGTACTGAAAAAGCCATTGTAAAAGACGGAGTAGCAAAAGCTGAGCAAAAGCTATTATACACACAAATTTTCTGCCAAGAAGCATTTAATCAAATTGAGTTGATTGCGAAAGAAACTTTAGTAGGTGTGGAAGAAGGCGATACATTACGAATGATGCTTTCAGCGCTTAAGAAGTTTACGAGACATACTCCAACAAATGTAATTGCGAAAAAACGTCAAGCGGCTGAGAAAATTATTGAAGCTGAAAGGTTTGTAGTATAATATTTATCTTGAATAAAGTGAAGGAAAGTAACCTATTTACTTCCTCCATTTGCGAAGTTTATGACTTGAGGCTCAAGAACAAATTTGGGCCTCTTTGTTTTGTTTTTAATATGATAATAATTACAATTCTTCGTTATGAAAATAAAAAGAAATATGTTATGCTAATGAAACGATAGTATTCATGAATATAGGTATGATAAAATAGGTGGTGAAAACATGGCACTTACTTTCTATTGGTATCCTAAATGTGGTACTTGCCGAAAAGCGAAAAAATGGCTAGATGAACATGAAATAGCCTATGATGCAATACATATAGTGGAAAATCCTCCATCCCGCAAGGAATTAGAAGATCTTTACAAAAAGAGTGGGTTAGAGCTAAAAAAATTTTTCAACACAAGCGGTCAAAAGTATCGTGAGTTAGGATTAAAAGACCGAGTGAAAACGGCCTCAGAGTCGGAACTGTTAGATTTATTAGCATCGGATGGAATGTTAATTAAACGTCCATTAACAACGGATGGTACGAAAGTAACAGTCGGATTTAAAGAGCTAGAATTTGAACAAAATTGGCTGTAAATGGTGGATGCGCTTTATACGTTTTAAACGATCGTTTATTCGGTCATTAAAATAAACAATTTCCTAAATTAATGGAGGTATGAAACATGAGCACACCTAAAGAATTACGTTATTCAGAAGAACACGAGTGGGTAAAAACAGAAGGAGATAAAGTTCGTATTGGTATTACATACTTTGCTCAATCAGAACTTGGAGATATCGTATTTGTTGAGCTTCCAGAAGTAGGAGATGAAGTAACTGCTGATGAACCGTTTGGTAGCGTAGAATCTGTTAAAACAGTTTCTGAGTTATATGCACCAATTAGTGGTAAAATCGTTGAGATTAACGAAGAACTTAGCGATAGTCCAGAATTTGTGAATGAATCTCCTTACGAGAAAGCATGGATGATTGTTGTTGAGCCATCCGATGCAAGTGAAATTGACAAGCTAATGACAGCTGAACAATATGAAGAAATGACAAAAGAAGATTAATTGTAGTTAAATAAAGAAGGTCAAATCATTAAATGGTTTGACCTTTTTCTAAATTTCTATATAGACATACCAGATGAGTGCTGAAAAGTTTTCAAATGTAAAAAGGCTTACTATTATAAAATATATAAATGATATATATTAGGTGATGAGCATGCATATAGAACATGGCAATAAAGTGATTATTGTTGAAGGTAAATCTGACAAACGAAAAGTGAAAGGACTAATCAGAGAACCTGTAGAGATCTTATGTACAAATGGAACGATTGGCACTTCGAAGTTGGATGAATTAATTGATTATTTAATTGGGAAGGAAGTCTATATATTAGTCGATGCTGACGCATCAGGAGAAAAACTTCGTAAACAATTTAAGAGAGAGTTACCAGAGGCAGAGCATATCTATATTGATAAAATGTATCGTGAAGTCGAGGCGGCACCTGCGCATCATTTAGCTACAGCCTTAATAAGTGCAAATATAGATATATATACCGAGTATTTAGATAAAGGATGATAACATGATTGACTGGTCAAACAATGACTTAAATGATTTGATCGCAAGGAAGCAATCCGGCTTATTTTATTTATTTACTCCTATGTGTGGGACATGTCAAGTTGCCGGGAAAATGCTAACAATTACTGAGCAACTGTTGCAGAACCTTCCTATAGGTAAAGCCGACCTGAATTTTTTGCCAGCAGTGGCAGAAAAGTATGAAATTGAAAGTGTACCGTGTTTACTTGTGTTTAAAAAAGGAGAGTTAGTTGATAAGCTTTATGCTTTCCATTCAGTACCTTATTTACTTGAACAAATTCAATCATATGAATTACAGTCTCAATTTTAAAACCACTTATTGTTTAGGAATAAGTGGTTTTCTTATGCTTTTAATCAAGGGGGGTTGCGTAAATGTTTAATTACACCCCTCACTCATTCTAGGCAGATGAATCGATGGGATATTTCTTTTTTCTGTCGATAAGTCTAGCTTTTGACATATTTCTCGGGAAATAGGTTGTGAACATTGTTGGAAATAAATGTTCTGTCAGTTAAAGTCGATAGTTAGGAGAAGGAAATCATTTCTTGGAACAGAATTATAGAATATAAGACGCGGGCTGGGGGTGGTTTCAATAGAGGAACTCATTTATCATTTTAATCAATCTTTAAGAGTAAATGATCATATTTTAATGATGTTAAAGGAACCTATAAGGATTCGAGTAGAATTAGAACAAAATCTAATGTATTTGACATTAGACCGTAAAAGGCTGCTAATTAAACATACTCGCCCATTGAAAAATTATCATATAAACATTCAAACTACTGCTGACCACTTTCATTCTTTGCTTCAAGGGCGTACGAGTCTAAAGAAACAAGTGGATGAAAAGCATATCATCCTTAAGTCGACTTTTAGACAATTATTAAAATTAGATGCCATTTTCGTATTAAATCAAAAATAATCATAAATACATCAAATGTCCTAAAAAAAGATTGACTTCCCAAAAAAAGGTTGTTATTCTATCCTTAGAATAATTAGAAAATTAAATATTCTTATCGAGAGTGGTGGAGGGACTGGCCCTATGAAACCCGGCAACCGGTTGTTTGATACACGGTGCTAATTCCAGCAGAGCATAAAAGCTCTGGTAGATAAGAAGAGATGATAAACCCTCTTCTTTGTGAAGAGGGTTTTTGGTCGTCTTTTCTTTCCAATTTAAAAAAGAGGAGAGATGTAAAATGGCAGAAAAAGAAAAGCAACTTCGATTTGAAACAATTGGTGTTCATGGTGGGCTAAAACCTGATCCAGTAACAGGGGCAAGAGCGGTCCCAATCTATCAAAATAATGCTTATCAATTCCAGAATACAGAGCATGCGCAAGACTTATTTGGCTTAAAAGAAACAGGATATATTTATTCTCGTATTCATAATCCAACGGTTACTGTGTTTGAGGAAAGAGTTGCATTGTTAGAAGGGGGAACAGGCGCATTAGCATTAGCAAGCGGGCAAGCAGCCATTTACTTAGCTCTTCTTAATATTGTTCAAGCGGGTGATGAAATTGTAGCTGCCTCTAATTTATATGGAGGTACATATAATTTATTTACAGTCACTTTACCAAAGTACGGCATCAACGTTAGGCTTATCGATATTAATAATGAAGAGGAACTACGAGCAGCAATCAATGAGAAGACACGAGCTGTATTTGCCGAAACCATTGGTAACCCGAGTTTACAAGTACTAGATATTGAAACAGTTTCAAATATCGCCCATGAACATGGTGTGCCGTTAGTGGTTGATAACACATTTGCAACTCCTTATCTATGTCGGCCGATTGAGCATGGCGCAGATATTGTTGTTCATTCTGCTACGAAATGGTTACTTGGGAATGGGACGACAATGGGGGGGATCATTGTTGACGGTGGTAAATTTGATTGGAACTCAGAGAAGTATCCAGGATTAAGTCAGCCGGATACAAGCTATAACGATTTAGTATATAGTGAGGCACTTGGCCCTGTAGCATATATTACTAAAGCGAGAGTGCAGCTTCTAAGAGATTTAGGTCCAGCACTAAGTGCACAAAGCGCCTTCCAATTTACGTTAGGTTTAGAAACGTTAACGGTTCGAATGAAAGAACATATTGCTAATACGAAAAAAATTGTGCAATATTTAAATAATCACTCTGCTGTTAATTGGGTACTTTATCCGGGCGATGACAACCATCCTAATAAAGAATTAGCAGACAAATATTTATCTAAAGGTGCAGGGGCAGTTGTCGTTTTTGGCATATCTGGTGGGCGTGAAGCAGGTGCGAAGGTTATTAATTCGGTTGAGCTGTTCGCACATGTAGCGAATGTAGGTGATGCAAAAAGTCTTATTATACATCCAGCAAGCACAACGCATCAACAACTTAATCAAGATGGGTTAAAACAAGCAGGTGTACCTGAAGACTTAATCCGATTATCAATTGGAATTGAAAATGTAGAAGATTTGATCGATGATCTTGAATCTGCTATTGAAGCGGCAACCGGTATTGCTTCATTAAATATAAGGGTCTAACAACTATTATTTCAGATTTGACACCTACTTCAATGACATGATACTATTACACAGGTACACAAAAAAATTCAATATATTCATAGTTTGCTCTTATTTAGAGAGGTGGAGGGAAGTGCCCTTTGAAGCCCGGCAACCGTCATTTAATTGAAATGGTGCCAATTCACTCAAAGCATTAGCTTTGAAAGATGAGAGAAAGGAATTTTCATAACAAGCCTTTCTGCTCATAAGCAGGAAGGCTTTTTTTATAAACAATGGATATGCTATAAATGTGTTGGTTTTTCTGGATTGAAGAGGTGAAGTATAAAATGATTTCAATAAAAGATGTAAAAAAGATTTTCTCAACGAAAAACGGGAAAGTAAATGCAGTAGACAATGTTAACCTCGAAATTAACGAGGGTGAAATATTCGGTGTAATCGGATACAGTGGTGCGGGTAAAAGTACATTGATTCGTATGTTAAATGGACTTGAAATCCCGACTGAAGGCGTTGTATCTGTAGCTGGGAATGAAGTTTCTCGCATAAAAGGTGCTAGCTTAAGAAAGGCTAGACAAGAAATAAGCATGATTTTCCAACATTTTAATTTATTGTGGTCTCGAACAGTACGAGAAAACATTGCGTTTCCATTAGAAATTGCTGGTGTACCTAAGAAAGCGCGACTAGAGAGAGTTAATGAATTAATTAAATTGGTTGGACTAGATGGTCGAGAGGATGCCTATCCCTCGCAATTAAGCGGTGGACAAAAACAGCGAGTAGGTATTGCTAGAGCACTTGCCAATAATCCTAAAGTACTGTTATGTGATGAGGCGACAAGTGCTCTAGATCCGCAAACAACTGATAGTATTCTCGACTTACTTGTTGATATTAATGAACGTTTAGGGTTAACTATTGTGTTAATTACGCATGAAATGCATGTCATTCGCAAGATTTGCCACCGTGTGGCTGTCATGGAAGGTGGAAGAATTGTTGAAATTGGCGAAGTGCTAGATGTGTTCCAAAAGCCAAAAGAACCTATTACGAAGCGATTTGTTCAACAAGTGACCGAACCGGAAGAAACGAAGGAAACGATTACACATTTACTGAGTGCTTATCCAAATGGCCAAATTGTTCAACTTGGATTTGTAGGTGGTTCAGTGGAACAACCATTAATCACAAACTTAATTCGCCACTACAATGTAACAGTGAATGTATTACAAGGAAAGATATCCCAAACACAAAGTGGCTCTTACGGTACCTTATTTATTCATATAGATGGAAAGTCGGATGAGGTTACCCGCGCGATTGAATATATTCATTCGCAGAAGGTTGGCGTGGAGGTGATTTCCCATGCTTAATGAATGGCTACCAAATGTGGATTGGGAAAGAATGTGGGAAGCAACAAAAGAAACTTTATATATGACAAGTATTTCTGTTATAGCCACGTTTATTTTAGGAATTATTCTTGGATTACTTTTGTTCTTAACCTCTAAAGGTAATATATGGCAAAATCAGCTAGTTAATAAGATCATTGCGGCATTCGTCAATGTCTTTCGATCCATTCCGTTTTTAATCTTGATTGTGTTATTAATCCCTTTCACAAAAATGATTTTAGGGACAATGATTGGTGAAAATGCAGCATTACCAGCACTCATTATTGGTGCAGCACCTTTCTATGCAAGAATGGTGGAAATTGGCTTACGTGAGATTGATAAAGGTGTCATTGAAGCCTCTAAATCGATGGGTGCAAAAACAAGTACAATTATATGGAAAGTACTCATCCCTGAATCTATGCCAGCGCTTGTTTCGGGTATTACCGTTACAGCGATTGCGCTAGTCGGATATACGGCAATGGCAGGTGTCATAGGTGCAGGAGGATTAGGGAACCTTGCCTACTTAGAAGGTTTCCAAAGAAGTAGATATGACGTTGTATGGATTGCAACGATTATTATCTTAATTATCGTGTTTATCATCCAAATGATTGGTGATTTGATTACTTCCAAACTAGACAAACGATAGGAGAGCTAAAAAAATGAAAAAATGGTTATCTGTTTTAATGATTGCAGCTGTTGCATTATTTATTGCTGCCTGTGGATCTTCAGATGAAGGTAGCGAAGGATCTGATGAAGGAACAAAAACATTAAAAATTGGGGCATCTAACGTACCGCATGCTGAAATCCTTAATGAAGCAAAACCTTTATTAGAAGAAAAAGGAATTGAGCTGGATATCACAACGTTCCAAGATTATATTGTACCGAACCAAGCGTTAGAGGGTGGCGATATTGATGCGAACTATTTCCAACATATCCCTTATTTAGAATCTCAAATGGCTGAAAATGATTATGATTTTGTTAATGCTGGTGGTGTTCATATCGAGCCAATTGGTGTTTATTCACAAGAATATGATAGCTTAGATGATCTTCCAGAAGGAGCAACAGTTATTATGAGTAGCTCTGTACCTGACCATGGTCGTATTTTGACAATGTTAGAAAAGGAAGGTTTGATTACACTAAAAGCTGATGTCGATAAAACGACAGCGACAATTGATGATATTGAGGAAAATACGAAAAATCTAAAGTTTGATACGGAGTATGAAGCAGCACTTCTTCCACAAATATATAATAATGGAGAAGGTGACGCAGTTCTAATTAACTCTAACTATGCAATTGATGCTGGCTTAAATCCAGTGGAAGATGCAATTGCACTTGAAGAAAGTGATTCTCCATATGTGAATGTAATCGCAGTTAGAGCTGGGGATGAAGACAAAGAAGAAATAAAAGCACTACTAGAAGTATTACACTCTGAAGAAATCCAAAATTTCATTGAAGAACAATATGAAGGTGCAGTTGTACCTGTTACTGAATAATAGAAATTTATTAAAGAAGTCTACTTAGTTGTAGGCTTCTTTTTTTGGTAAGGCGATGTAAAAGATATATTCCACTGAGTCAATCACCTTTTGGGACTAACTAGGACAATTGATGGAGATAAGGTAGATTGCTTTTGAAGAATCCCTGAATTTGATTTGATAGAAACAAGAAGTGAGGAAAATTTGTATTATTAAGAAAGAAAATGATAAATATAATTTACAAGCTTTTCCCCATGATCGGTTTTCAGCGTACATCAAGGTTAAGGATACGAAAAATTGCTAATAAAAGCGGCTTGCGAACGAGAGAGAAAATTGCAAAGATAGCAGAACAAAAACCGATTAGATCGTATATCAGAAGTTGAAAATAAAAATCTTAATAAAAAACAAATAATAATTCTCTGTATATTGCTTAATCTTACAAAGGTGACCTTAACTGTTGATTAGAGGTGTTTTGCACAGACAAAATAGTCATTCCTAACTTTTGTATGAGTAAAGGTGAATATTTGTAAGTATTGACCCATGAATTTATGAATAAAAGAGGTGGATAAAACCAATCACGATAAATTCAGTAAAAAAGCGTATTTTCGTGTTTTATCGTGTTTGAGTCGGGTAAGTTTATAGTGTAGTATTTTTATTGTAATCATTATAACGCTTTAAACGGCGAAAATTTGAAAGGATTGATTCATTATTAGTCAGCTACAGCTGAATTACACAAGCGAAATGGAAAAGGCCATGCACGGAGCATATGGAGTAGGTTATGAAACGTATTGCCAAAGACAGGATGTAAGGATGCGCGTAGAAAAACAGCGTGAAAAAGATTACTTAAAGAGTCAAAGAATTGTTGCCGATATCGAACGTAAAGCACATGCTTAAATAAAGAGGAGAGCTGTCAGTTAGACGGCTCTTTTTGTATATAATAAATGAAAATGAGATTTAATTACGTCAATGTTAAGTTGGCGTGAAACCATATATTGTGTAAAAATCTGGTTTCTTTTGTTTATATAATTGCTTATGAACAAGATGATTATGCCGATTTTAATTTGGACATAAATGCAAGTAGAAAAGAACTTAACAATAAGTCATATATAAATAGAAGAAAAATGAGTTATTTTCGCTAAATTTAGTGTAGAATAATGGATGGTGATAGGTTTACAACATATACATAGTGGAAATATCGTCTAATATGTGCAAAGAGTTGATATCACATTTAATTTGTTATAAGATTGTAATGAGAATAAAGTGAGAATTAAACTAGAAATGAGATTTGACTTAACAGTGCAAATCTTTTTTATTACGGAGGTATAAACATGGCATCTACATTAACAATTAAAGACCTTCATGTTGAAATTGAAGGAAAAGAGATTTTAAAAGGTGTTAACCTTGAGATAAAGGGTGGAGAAATCCACGCAATTATGGGTCCTAACGGAACAGGTAAATCAACATTATCTTCCGCAATTATGGGACATCCGAAATATGAAGTAACAAAAGGAAGTATTATTTTAGATGGTGAAGATGTACTTGAAATGGAAGTAGATGAGCGCGCGCGCGCAGGTCTATTCCTAGCAATGCAGTACCCAAGTGAAATCAGTGGCGTAACAAATGCAGATTTTTTACGTTCCGCAATTAATAGCCGTCGAGAAGAAGGCGAAGAGATTTCTCTAATGAAATTCATTCGTAAAATGGATAAAAACATGGAGTATCTTGAAATGGATACAGATATGGCCCAACGTTACTTAAACGAAGGCTTCTCTGGTGGGGAGAAAAAACGTAATGAAATCCTACAGATGATGATGATTGAGCCTAAAATTGCGATTCTTGATGAAATTGATTCTGGATTAGATATCGATGCATTGAAAGTCGTTTCTAAAGGGATTAATGAAATGCGCGGTGAGGAATTTGGTTGCTTAATTATTACTCACTATCAACGTCTATTAAACTACATCACGCCTGATCACGTGCATGTAATGATGCAAGGTCGTGTCGTTAAGTCTGGTGGACCAGAATTAGCACAAAGACTAGAAGCTGAAGGTTATGACTGGATTAAAAAAGAATTAGGTATTGAAGACGAATCAGTTGAGCAAGAAGCGTAAGAGTTAGGAGGATCACTATGTCAACAGAAATAAAGTTACCATTTGATAAAGAATACGTACATTCTTTTTCAAAAGATATGGGCGAGCCTGCATGGATGACAGATCTCCGTGTAAACGCACTGGAGAAAGCTGAAGATCTTCCAATGCCTAAGCCTGATAAAACAAATATTTCAAAATGGAATTTCACTCAATTTGATAAGCATATCGTGGGAAGTGAAGATTACTCTTCATTAACTGACTTGCCAGAAGAAGTAAGAAGCTTAATCAATTTAGAATCAGCTGACCAAAATTTATATATTCAGCGTAATAATCGTCCGGCATATATCTCTTTATCAAAGACAGTTCTAGATCAAGGTGTTATTTTCACCGACATCTTTACTGCTGCTAGAGAGCACGGAGATCTGTTACAAAAATATTATATGACAGATGGGGTAAAGGTTGACGAACATAAGTTAACAGCTTTACATGCTGCACTGATGAATGGTGGCGTATTTGTCTATATTCCTAAAAATGTAGAAATCAAAGAGCCACTACACTCTGTATTTATTCACGACGATCAAGAAGCAAACCTGTTCAATCATGTATTATTGGTTGCTGAAGATAATAGTTCTGTTACTTATGTAGAAAACTACATTTCAACAATGGAAGAAAGCAAAGGCATTTTTAACATCATTTCCGAAGTTGTTGCTAATACAAATGCAAAAGTAACTTATGGAGCGGTAGACACTTTATCTGCTGGAACTACTGTATATGTGAATCGTCGCGGAGTTGCTGGCCGAGATGCACGTATTGAATGGGCATTAGGCTTAATGAATGATGGCGATACAGTATCTGATAATAAAACGAATTTAATCGGCGATGGTTCATATGGAGATATGAAAACAGTCGTTGTAGGTCGCGGGAAACAAACGCAAAACTTTACAACAAACATCGTACACTTTGGTAAAGCATCTGAAGGTTACATCTTAAAACATGGTGTAATGAAGGATGCAGCTACTTCCATCTTTAATGGAATTGGTAAAATTGAGCACGGAGCGACAAAGGCAAATGCAGAACAAGAATCTCGTGTATTAATGCTAAGCGAAAAAGCACGTGGAGATGCGAATCCAATTCTATTGATTGATGAAGATGATGTAACAGCTGGTCACGCAGCTTCTGTTGGTCGTGTCGACCCGTTACAATTATATTATTTGATGAGTCGTGGTATTTCACAAAAAGAAGCAGAACGCCTTGTTATTCATGGCTTCCTTGCTCCAGTAGTTAATGCTCTTCCTATCGAAGGGGTTAAAAAGCAATTAACAGCTGTGATCGAAGGGAAAGTTCAATAATGAATGCAAAAGAGATTCGCGAGCTATTTCCAATACTAAATCAAGAAGTCAATGGCCATCCATTAGTGTATTTAGATAGCGGTGCTACATCACAAAAACCAATTCAAGTGATTGAAGCGGTACAAAAATATTATCATAACGATAATTCAAATGTTCATAGAGGTGTACACACTTTAGGTACAAGGGCTACTGACGGCTATGAAGGCGCCAGAGAAAAAGTCCGCAAGTTTATCAGGGCAAAATCCACTGAAGAAATTATCTTTACTAGAGGAACAACGACTAGTATAAATAAAGTGGCTGCAAGCTATGCGAGAGCGAATCTTTCAGAAGGGGATGAGATTGTTATCTCCTATATGGAGCACCATAGTAATATTATTCCTTGGCAACAAGTGGCTAAGGAAACTGGTGCAACATTAAAATATTTACCATTACAAGAAGATGGAACAATTGCTCTGAGTGATGTTTCCGCTACAATTACAGACCAAACGAAAATTGTTTCTGTTACACTTGTATCTAACGTATTGGGTGTAATCAATCCTATTAAAGATATTGCCAAAATTGCTCATCAGCATGGAGCTGTAATGGTTGTTGATGCTGCACAAGGGGCACCGCATTTAAAAATTGATGTGCAAGATCTAGATTGTGATTTTCTTGCTTTTTCAGGACATAAAATGTGTGGACCTACTGGTATTGGTGTTCTTTATGGAAAGAAACAACTTTTAGAAAATATGGAGCCAGTTGAATTTGGTGGCGAAATGATTGATTTTGTCGGCTTATATGAGTCTACATGGAAAGAACTTCCGTGGAAGTTTGAAGGTGGCACACCAATCATTGCTGGAGCGATTGGACTAGGTGCAGCGATTGATTTCTTGGAAGAAATTGGTTTAGACCAAATTGAGGCTCATGAACATAAGCTTGCTGCTTATGCTTTAGAGAGACTTTCTGAAGTAGAAGGCATGAAAATTTTCGGTCCAAAAACAGCAGCAAATCGTGCAGGGATTGTTACATTTAATTTAGATGATGTTCACCCGCATGATGTGGCAACGGTATTAGACGCTGAAGGAATCGCTATTAGAGCGGGACATCATTGTGCACAGCCGTTAATGAAATGGTTGAAGCAATCAGCAACAGCTAGAGCAAGCTTCTATTTATATAACACAGAAGAAGATATTGATAAGCTTACAGCAGGGCTTATTAAAACGAAGGAGTATTTCAGCGATGTCTTTTAATAACTTAGATACCCTCTATCGCCAAGTGATTATGGATCACTACAAGAACCCTCGAAACAAAGGCGTGCTTGAAGATGATAGCTTAACAGTTAATATGAATAATCCGACTTGTGGAGATAGAATTCAGTTAACCTTAAAGCTCGAAGATGGGAAAGTCGCTGATGCCAAATTTGAAGGTGAAGGCTGTTCTATCTCAATGTCATCGGCATCTATGATGACACAGGCGATTAAGGGAAAAACAAAGGAAGAAGCAGTAAAGCTATCTCATATTTTTTCTGATATGATGCTTGGGAAAGATTATGACGACGATATCGATTTGGGTGATATTGAAGCACTTCAAGGTGTTTCCCAATTTCCGGCACGTATTAAGTGTGCGACACTAGCGTGGAAGGCGATGGAAAAGGGAATGAACGAGGAAGATACAGCTAAGTAGTCATAGAGTTGTGACGTTAAAATAAATCATGGTGAAGGATTTTTCTAACCATAAGAATGGAGGAATACGAAATGGCAAAAAAAGCACCTGAAATCGGCGATTACAAGTATGGATTTGCCGATAAGGACATTTCCATTTTCCGGTCAAAACGCGGTTTAACTAAAGAAATCGTGCAAGAGATTTCTAAAATGAAGGAAGAGCCTCAATGGATGCTTGACTTCCGATTAAAATCTTTAGAGCACTTCTACAATATGCCAATGCCTCAATGGGGTGGCGATCTATCAGCACTAAACTTTGATGAGATTACGTATTATGTAAAACCATCTGAGAAAACAGAGCGTTCTTGGGATGAGGTACCTGAAGAAATCAAACAAACTTTTGATAAGTTAGGTATTCCAGAAGCGGAGCAAAAATATCTTGCTGGGGTTTCAGCTCAATACGAATCTGAGGTTGTTTACCATAATATGCAAGAGGATCTTGAGTCAAAAGGAATTGTCTTTAAAGATACAGATTCTGCCCTACGTGAAAACGAAGATATTTTCCGTGAGCACTGGGCAAAGGTAATCCCACCGACAGATAATAAATTCGCTGCATTAAACTCAGCGGTATGGTCTGGTGGTTCATTCATCTACGTTCCTAAAGGAATTAAAGTAGACACACCATTACAAGCTTACTTCCGTATTAACTCTGAGAATATGGGTCAGTTCGAGCGTACGTTAATCATTGTAGATGAAGGCGCACATGTACACTATGTTGAAGGTTGTACAGCACCTGTTTATACAACAAATTCACTGCATAGTGCCGTAGTTGAAATTATCATCAAAAAAGGCGCATATTGCCGTTATACAACAATTCAAAACTGGGCAAATAACGTGTTTAACCTCGTTACAAAACGTGCAGTTTGTGAAGAAAATGCAACAATGGAATGGATTGATGGTAACATCGGATCCAAACTAACGATGAAATATCCAGCCGTTATTCTTAAAGGTGAAGGCGCTCGTGGTATGACATTGTCCATCGCATTAGCAGGTAAAGGACAACACCAAGATGCAGGTGCGAAAATGCTACACTTAGCACCTAATACATCTTCGACAATTGTCTCTAAATCAATTGCTAAACAAGGTGGTAAAGTAACTTACCGTGGAATTGTTCAATTTGGACGTAAAGCAACTGGCGCACGTTCAAATATTGAATGTGATACATTAATTATGGATAATCAGTCAACTTCTGATACGATCCCTTATAATGAAATCATGAATGACAATATTTCATTAGAGCACGAAGCAAAGGTATCTAAAGTATCTGAAGAACAACTATTTTATCTAATGAGCAGAGGTATTTCTGAAGAAGAGGCAACAGAAATGATTGTTATGGGCTTCATCGAACCATTTACAAAAGAACTTCCAATGGAATATGCTGTTGAAATGAACCGTCTTATCAAGTTCGAGATGGAAGGTTCAATTGGATAAATGCTTAAAACCCTTATTATATAAGGGTTTTTTGTTTGGAGTAATAGAGGAAAAATACGTTCGTGCCGATTCAGATTATTTTCTCGTTTATTTTTAGTATATGAGGCGAACTTTTTTAGTTCGTCTTCTTTTTTTGAGTTTAAGTCAGAGGTTATTTATGGTTTAATCAGTCATGCTACTTTTTCATAATTGTCTACAGAAGTGAGATGCATGCAAGTAATTTCTCCACTCGTTCGTTTTTTGTCATAATTTTTGAATGTCGATTATGTTTTTAGGTTACTACGCTATTTTGGGAAGCCAAATGCATTTGCATTAACAACACGGTTGAAACAATAGAGTAGCAAATGCGTCTTTTATACTCAAATCAGTAAATTGATCATTATATCTTTTCACTCCTCCATTCTATAGAGAAAATAGGCTTTCTATATGTATTTTTTATGAAGGGCTGTCCACACGGGCAGTCCTTTTTACTTATATATTATAGAAAGGAGAGTGTTTTTATATGGTTAATGTGATAAAGCAGCTGGTATCTCAGGAAGTGGTTAATCAACGCTCTTATGGTAAAGGGAACAAAATTCAATATATAACACCACATCAAACAGGAAATATGGGAATCGGAGCAAATGCACAGATGCATGCTAATTTACAGTCGAACTTAAATTCAAGACAAGCTAGTTGGCACTACCAAGTGGATGATCGCATGGTAATTCAGTCATTTGAAGATGATGTGATGTGCTGGGCAGCAGGAGATGGGCGAGGTCCGGGGAATACGGCGTCGATTCATATTGAAATGTGCATCAATGCCGATGGAGATTATGAACAGACAATCAATAATGGAGCAGCATTAGTCAAAATGTTGATGGACAAGTATGGGTTGGATCGGAGTAGAATTAAACAACATCACGATTGGTCAGGGAAAAACTGCCCCGCACAATTGCGCGCGGGTTATAAGGGCATTACATGGGAGGATTTTTTGAATAAAGTAGATGGGGTGCAGGAAGAGGAAAATTTCGGATCCCCTTCCCCCGGTCCTAATCAGCCGAAACCAAAACCAAAACCGGTTGAGAATGGAAATAGTATTGTCGACTATCTTAACGCACAAGGGATCGACTCATCTTTCAAGAATCGAGCAATATTAGCAAAGCAATATGGGATGAATAATTATCAAGGTACGGCGGCGCAAAACATTGCTTTATTAGAAAAAATCAAAAAAGGAGTGCCGAAGAAGCCACAAATAGCCCCGAAAGCGAATCTGAATGTGGACGGAAAATGGGGAAAATCAACAACGAGAGCACTACAAAAAGCACTTGGTACTCCTGTTGATGGTATCATCAGTAATCAGCCGAAAAATAGTGTAACGAATGCCTTCTATGATGGAACGATTCACTTTGCTAGTGGAAAACAAGGAAGTCCGATGGTAAAAGCATTACAACGAATGATTGGTGCAAATCCTGATGGTTTTATGGGTCCTCATACAGTAAGAGCGTTACAAATATATTTGGGGACGGTTGTTGATGGTGTACTAAGTCGTCCATCCCTCGTTGTAAAAGAAATGCAACGACGACTAAATGCAGGAACTTTTGTTAAATAAATGAAGATAAAATAAAAAGCAAGGTTACTTTAATGGAAGTATTCACCTTGCTTTTTTTATATTATTGCATAGAGAAATTCAATTGACTTGTATATCCAAAGAATAAAGATCCTTAATGGAATAATCATTTTTCCTTAGAGTTCGCCGTTTTCATGTTTGTATGTGAAGCTGACCAATCTGTCGTCCCTATCTTTCTTAATTCAATAGCAGCTTCCTCAGGTGTCATTTGAAAAGAGTCATATACCCATTCAGCCAGAAAGCCAACTGTGCCATAGCTAGAAAAGGAGGCGTAACTTTTATGGTTATAGACATGCATTAATGCTGCAGATAGTTCTCGTGATAATTGGTGAATGAATTGTGGGTTTTTTAACTGTTCTTTATAAAAAGATTGATAAGAAAAGACATGATTACATATATCCTTGGTTGTTTCTTCAACCTTTAAATGGGGATGGTGCATTTTTTTAGCTTGAGGATAAAAGGCTAAAAATTCGTTGATAATGTCCTTTGAGAGTTGCTCAAGCAAATCATATTTATCATAGTAATAGACATAGAAGGTAGAGCGACTAATGCCTGCTCTTTTTACAATCTCTTTTACTGTTATAGAAGAGAATGTCTTTTGATGTAATAGCTCTAGTAGTGCTGTGATGATATAAGCTTTCGCAGATGTATTTTGTAGCATTGCTTCCTCATCTCCTTAAATTGGACATTTAGTGTGAAAATGTCGTTTGTTTGTATTGGCTTGTTTTTTTACAATTATAAGTGATAGTAAATTGAAGTATAACGGAGGGGAACATAAGTGACAAATGTTCATGTAATAACTGGTGGTACAGGTGGCATGGGAAAAGCGATTGCAGAAGCGTTAAACAAGGAAGATATCTATTTGCTCGCCGATGTGAATGAAGAGAGATTAAAACAGACCCAACAAGAGTTAAATGACAAAGGAATCGCTCAAGTACATTATCAAACAGTAGATATAACAGATCAAGAAAATGTTCGAGCATTGGTGCAAAAGGCTGATTCATTAGGTGAGTTAAAGTCCATCATCAATACAGCTGGATTATCACCGACGATGGCTGATGCGAAAAGAATTGTTGATGTTAATTTAAAAGGAACAAGTATCATTTTAGATGCCTTCTATGAAATCGCACAAAAAGGGACAGTTGCCGTCTGTATTTCCTCAATGAGTGGACATATGGTGCCAAAGGAAGGGCCGTATAGCGAAATACTAAAGGCGCCGTTAGCTGAAGATTTACACAAGAAGATGGAGCCTTTCTATCAAACGAATTCTGGTGCTGCCTATAGCTTTTCGAAATTAGGTGTTTTATTAATTGTAGAAGACCAAGCATGGAAGTGGGGACAGAAAGGGGCGCGAATTGTTTCTGTTTCTCCAGGTACGATAAATACACCAATGGGTAGACAGGAAGCTAGTCAATCTGAGCATATGAAGATGTTACTAGAAAAAACACCTTTGCAGCGTGAAGGAGAATCAACTGAAATTGCTTCAGCCGTTGCGTTTCTAGTGAGTGATGCTGCAAGTTATATTACTGGAACTGATTTAAGAGTCGATGGTGGCACTGTCGCTAACCTAAAATAAAAAAGAAACCCTGCTGAATAGACTTTCATCTGCAGGGTTTCTTTATTGACTGTCTCAACATTGACTAGTGTTTCGGTGAAAATTGCTGAAAAACCGTTTTTGTTGGTTCAGGGTATATTTCTTTTCCAACAATTGAATTGATGATTTTTTGATTTCTTAGAACAGATAGGCCTAGATTTGTTGCACTAGCCCCGTGAGAATGCTCGATATTGGTTAAGGTATAGATATGATTTGTTTTCTTTTTCTTAAAGTCAATTTGATAATTTTCCGTTACTTTGAATCGTTTATTGTCTTCCCAAATAATTTCATCGGCAAATTGTGATAACCAATTCGGTAGGGCGGGTTTATAACCAGTTGCTAAGACGACCTTTTCCGTTTGATGAGTAAATTTTTTCTCCTGCTGCCATTGTTGACAATGTAGATGGTACGTCTTCTCTATTTTCTCTATTTTCTTCGCTTCTGTTAAGGGTTGGATAGTTACATTGAGTTTTTCTCCACTAATAGAACGATGGTAAAGCAGATTATAAATTTTCTTTAAAGTTTCGGGGTCAATGCCATTCCGTAGTTGATTTAAAGAATCTAATGCTTCTAGACGATGGTCAAAATCAAGTTGATGGAAATAATGAATATATTCAGGCGAGAAAAATTCTTTCCCTAATTTGGCATCTTCTTTTTGAAAAAGGCCTGAAGATCTTGTAAACCATGTTAGTTCATAATCGTGGTTTTTCTGATCTAACAATAAGTCGTAAAAAATCTCAGATGCACTTTGACCAGAACCGATTACAGTGACTGAATGCGCACTTTTCAATTGCTTCTCATGAAACAAATACTCACTTGAGTGACTAATATCATTGTTTGGCCAATCTCCATCTAATCCCTTTGGAACCATTGGTATACTGCCAGTTCCGATAATGAGATTCTTTGTTAAATAGTTGGATACTTCTTTTTTTAGTAGATTCTCTACAGTTACTTGATAAAGATGATCTTTTGTTTCTATCACATTTGTTACACGATGGCTGAAATAACAATGTGATAATTGATGGGCTACCCAACTACAATAGTCACTATATTCTTTGCGCGGAATGTTGAATTGGTTGAAAAAGTAGAACGCATATAAGCGCTCATGAGTATGTAAATAATTGATAAATGTATATGGACTAGTTGGGTCGGCAAATGTTACTAAATCAGCTAAAAAGGGTGTCTGTAAATCTGTGCCCTCTATAAGCATACCTGGATGCCATACAAACTCCTCTTCTTGTTCAAAAAATAATCCATCTATCTCTTTGACTTGATCAGTTAAAGCTGCAAGACTTAAATTAAAAGGCCCTAAGCCAATGCCAATAAAGTCATAAACGACAGGTGTGCCCAATAGTATCCCTTCTTCCGTTAATAGGTGAAATATCTATTCTGTATTTTCCCTTCCTCTCATATATTCTAAACATAGAGAAATGTTCTGTAGGTTTAAGTGTTTTTTTTCTGGGGTATGTAAGAGTATCGAACAAATACACAACAGAAAGGACAATGTAAAATGCTCTGGACGATTATCGGTATTTTAATTATTTTATGGATTTTGGGATTTAGCTTTGATGTCGCAGGAGGACTTGTCCACCTATTATTAGTTATTGCACTCGTCGTTTTATTATTCCAATTAATTACTGGAAGACGTAGACCTTAACGGGACATCTGAGGGTAAATAATATAAGAACGAACGCCCACCTTAATGAAGGTGGGCGTTTTCATTGTGTCGTTTGATTGAAGAAATGTTCATTCAAGATATGATATCGATTATATACGATTTTATTAAAGATAAGAGCATTTAAAATGATTAAAGAATGAATAGTAGTGTGAGCAATAAAAATAGTGTATTGCCAAACGCTATTTTTTACATTAAAATGAGAATGATTATCATTGTTGAAAGGTTAAAATCAAATTAAATTCTCAAATGATTAGCTTTTAATATTTCGGAATTTTCTTCACTTTGAATGAGATTGCTGTGATAATTAATTTTTTTGGAAATGGAGCTTTGATTAATGAAGAAATTATATTTTATTATGCTTTTATTTGTACTCATTTTAGCTGGTTGTATGCAAAAGGAAGAAGAGAGTAATAGTGGAGAAGAGAATAATAGCAATCAAACGATTGTCATTGAAGATGCGTCAGGTGAACGCAGCTTTGAAGGAGTTCAGGAGAAAGTAGTTGCTCTTGAATGGAGCGTGGCTGAAGAGTTATTAGCTGTTGGTGTACAACCAGCTGCAGTAGCTGATGTAGAGGGGTTTAATAAGTGGGTCACAATTGACGCTAAATTAGATGATAGTGTTGTGGATATTGGTTTAAGAACAGAACCAAATATTGAAGAAATAGCAAAGTTAGAGCCCGATGTGATTATTGGTATGGAATATCAAGAACAGTTTAAAGCGGACCTTGAAAAAATAGCTCCTGTAGTGATTTTTGATAGTTCTACAGAGGAAGCTCAAAAAGACTTATATGCTTACATGTTACATACATTAAAGCAGACAGGTAAGCTAGTAGGTAAAGAACAAGAGGCTGACGAGGCAGTTGCTCATTTAGAGGAAAAAATGGCAGAAGCGAAAGAGAATATATCTGCAGCTCAATTAAAGACAAATGAATTTGTTTTTACACAAGCTTATTCTGCGAATCAAGCCCCGACCTTTCGATTATTTACAGAAAACTCAACGGTGAGCCATACACTTGAAGGTATAGGATTGACGAATAAAATACAGGACCAAGATCCTCAGCCGAGTGGTTTTATTACAACAAATGTAGAGGGTGTATCTAAGTACGAAGAAGCTATATTTCTTCATACTGTACAAAAAGATGATCCGTTATTTAATAATTTAGAAGGAAACAAAGCTTGGAATTCTTTATACTTTGTAGAAAATGATTTGATGTACGATGTAGGCGCAGGTGTGTGGACGTTTGGTAGTGTTCTTTCTATGGAAACTTTAGTTGATCATGTTGAAGAGACATTAGTGAAGTAATGTTATGAGAGTTAAACCCTTTCTATTATTTGCGGTATGTGTGCTCTTGTTTATTATTCTTGGTCTCATCCACTTGAGCCAAGGACAAGCTTCAACAGGCTTACTCAGCTTTTGGATGGAAGTATGGGATAATGAGCAGGAACTGAATTTTCTCCTTTATAGTAGAATGCCGAGGTTTTTAATTGGTTGTTTAGTTGGAGCTGCACTTGCCGTAGCAGGGATGTTATTACAAACAATGACAAGAAACCCACTCGCAAGTGCAAGTACACTAGGCATTCATGCAGGAGCATTTTTCTTTGTTGTTCTTTTTTCCATTTTCTTTCCTTCTATAAAGGGTGCCTTTCCATTTTTGGTGACGATGCTTGGAGGAATCATAGCAGCTTTAATTGTTAGTTTTTTAGTAGGTAGAGCATTGGATCCTATTAGAATCGCATTAACTGGATTGATAGTAACAATGTTGTTTTCTTCATTTACTAGTGCCCTGCAGCTTTTATATGAAAATGAAGTGTCCGGGTTGTTTTTATGGGGAGCGGGAACATTGTTACAGCTTGATTGGAGTGGCGTTCAATTTGCTTTGCCATGGGTTCTCTTCACTCTTCTTTTTGCCTTTATAATAGGTCATCGTTTTGACGCTTTACTGTTGGGGGAAGATGTAGCTGTAGGATTAGGACAAAATGTGATGATAAGTAAATTAATAGGTTGGGGCATTGCAATTATATTAGCTGCTGTCTCTGTTACAGTAGTAGGCCCAATTGGCTTTGTTGGTATTATGGCTCCACATATTGTTCGTTTAATGGGATTTAGAAAGCATCGATCCATGCTAATAGGAAATATAGTGGTCGGTGCAGGCTTACTCATATGTGCTGACATCTTTGTTCGTATGATATCTAGTATGTCTGAGTTACCTGTAGGAGCAATGACGGCCATTATAGGAGCACCTTGGTTAGTCTATTTAGCCTTAAAGATAAGTAGGAAAACGAGAACTGCTGGAGGAGCATTAGAGGGGAAAGTGCGAATTAAGCATGTTAAAAGATTTTATCTCCTCATATCTCTCGCCGTTCTTGGATTAGTAGGGTTTAGCCTTTCGTTTGGGGGAACAAGTTTCACTAGTCTTTTAGAATTGCCAAGAGAATTGATGTATAATACCTTCGTTTGGGATTTTCGCTTGCCTCGAGTGGTTGTCAGCTTCGGAATTGGTATGATGATGGCGGCTAGCGGTTTAATGATGCAGACTGTTTTACGAAACCCACTTGCTGACGCTACTGTTTTAGGTGTGACTTCAGGTGCAAGTGTAGTGGCGATGTTGGTTCTCATTGTTTTTCCACAAGCCCCCTTTGTCCTTATTCCAATTGGTGCATTAATTGGTGCACTTATCACAATGGGAATTGTATTGTTTATTAGTGCGCGGAGCGGTTATCAACCGATGATTCTATTATTAATGGGTGTTGCTGTATCCGCGGTAGGTTCTGCTATTATACAGATTTTATTAGTACGTGCGAACCTTCATGCATCACAAGCTTTAACATGGCTTGCTGGTAGCACCTATGGGACAAGCTGGAGTGATCTAGTAATTGTGATGATAACATCGTTACTACTATTTCCGGTTATTCTCTATATGGCCAATACATTCGAGATCTTATCATTGAGTGATGAACTATCCATTGGTTTAGGTGTGAAAACAAGTAAAATGCGTATGTTTATGATTATACTAGCTGTTATGTTGTCAAGCATCAGTGTATCAGTGGTTGGGGCAATTGGGTTTATCGGTTTACTAGCTCCACATATTGCTAGACAACTGGTCGGTCCGAAGCTACTACAATTACTGCCATTAACCATAGTAATTGGCGGGATTTTACTTATTTCAGCTGATTTTCTTGGAAGAGTCGTTTTAGCTCCGAAAGAAATACCTGCTGGAATAATTGTTTCTTTAATTGGTGCACCATACTTACTTTATTTATTGAAAAAAACGAACAAAATCAAAGCGAGTTAACCTGTTTAATAAAAAATAATCTGAACAATGGTTCGGGTTATTTTTTTTCTTTTTAACTCATAGTAAAAAACGAATATCTGATTTATACCATTTCCATAAGTTACTTTTTCTATATGCTTTTCCTTATTACTGTGTAAGGGTTCCTTTTTCGATACCGATGAACAATCACAAAATAAGAAAATGGGCCAATGAAATGTTCTAAGAATCTTCTTTTCTGTTTTGACTGATTCTTTTTCACTTATTTCATTGCCCTTCTTGTTTATGGTTATATCCTTTAGGTAAAATAATCAGTATGAAGATTATTGGTAGATGAGGTGATGGAATGATTAGGATTGGTTTAACTGGATGGGGAGATCATGACAGCCTATATACGGAGCGTATATCTAACCGAGATAAACTATTAGAATATGGCGCTCATTTTCCAACAGTTGAGGTAGACGCTTCCTTTTATGCCGTACAGCCAGAAAGGAACGGGGAAAAGTGGGTGAGGGAAACGCCTGCTTCATTTAAATTTGTTGTGAAAGCTTATCAGGGGATGACGGGGCATCAAAGGGGGGAGATTCCTTTTGAGACAAAGGAAGAAATGTTTGCTGCTTTTAAAGCGTCGCTTGCCCCTTATATAAGAGAAAATAAGTTAGCGATGGTCCTATTTCAATTTCCACCGTGGTTTAATTGTAAAAAGGAAAACGTGCAATATTTACGCTGGTGTAAACAGCAAATGGGAGAAATACCATGTGCTGTTGAATTTCGTCATCAGTCTTGGTATCAAGATGCGTTTATAGAAGGTACTTTAAATTTTATCAAGGAAGAGAAATGGATACATACCGTTTGTGATGAACCACAAGCAGGGGAGGGGTCTGTTCCAATTGTGATGCATACTTGCGGTAATCCAATTGTACTAGTCCGCTTGCACGGTCGTAATGTTCATGGATGGCAAAATAAAAAACAACCAAATTGGCGTGAAGTTCGCTATCTATACCGTTATAATCACCAGGAATTATTGGAGTGGGCAGAGCGATTAAAGCAATTACAAAAAGAGGCGAAGGAGGTCTATGTACTATTTAATAATAATTCTGGTGGTGACGCAGCGGATAATGCGAAGGAAATTCTAGAAATATTAGGAATTGAATATGAGGGATTAGCTCCAAAACAACTCGGTTTATTTTAACTAATGAGTACACCGAATCTCTACCTATAACATAAATTGTTAAAGGGAAGGGGGGACGGTCATGGTTGAATTAAAGCCTGTTATTTTGGATGGTCATACGTTTATGACTGTATCCGTTGAGCTGCCAAAAACTAATTTGTTAGTCGTATCAAATGATAAAGGATATATCATGTGTGGTGCATTAGACGTTGCGTTATTAAATGAAAAATTAAAAGATCGCCATGTCATTGCTGGTAGAGCAGTAGGGGTAAAAACGATTCAACAGCTAATAGATGCACCACTTGAATCAGTCACTTTTGCTGCAGAGGAATTAGGCATTAAAAAAGGGATGATCGGTAGAGAAGCGCTATTAAGAATGGTATAGGTTATAGTATCCTACTATATCTTAAAAATAATAAATTTATGAATATTTTAGGTTTTGATAGAGTTTTGCATAAATAATTATATTTTGATATAATGTATAACAATTGAATAATGCCTTATCAATCCGATGGGGTAGAGGCGCAAATCATCATTAGTAATCAATGTGAGGATGACAACAGTGAACTTTGATAAAAGGGAGATTTGCCGAAGCAAATAGGTACGTCAATATTTATTTGTTGGGGTTGCTCTTAATAGGAGTAACACTGTCATTATGGAGGTATATTAACCATAATGGGGAGCTACAGTCGTGATGGAGAATAACGTTACTTCTTGAAGGGTAATGATAGAATCTCTATCGTTACTCTTTTTTTATTATCAATTAAGGATCAAAGAAAAGTGGAGGATACCTTTCTCTGATCGTTAATTGATATGAGACGCATTCGTTCATGTCTATAGCTCCTATACTAATAGGAGGTCTTTTTATGACAGGTACATTTATTTCTGTGCTGCCACCTTTGGTAGCGATGCTTTTGGTTATACTAACAAAAAGGGTGATTCTCTCCCTTGGTTTAGGGGCGTTAACAGCAGCTATCATAATTGGAGGATATCAACCGCTAGATACGCTACAAATATTTTTCTCGTCGTTTATAGCACTTTTTATAACAGATGAAGGGTTAAATACTTGGAATATATTCATTCTATTATTCTTACTTATTCTTGGTAGCATTACTGCATTTATTTCACTATCGGGTGGTAGTCGTGCCTTTGGTGAATGGGCAATGAAGCGTGTGAAAACGAGAGTGGGTGCACAGTTATTAACCGTAGTTTTAGGTATGATTTTGTTTATAGATGATTATTTTAATGCGCTAACAGTTGGACAGGTATCTCGACCTGTTACCGATCGACAAAAAGTATCACGTGTAAAGCTTGCTTATTTAATTGATTCAACATCCGCACCTTTATGTGTTATTTCGCCTATATCAAGTTGGGGAGCATCAATTATCGCCTTAATTGGCTCGATTTTAGTGTCTCATAAAATAACTGATTATAGTGCTTTCTCTGCTTTCATGCAAATCATTCCGTTAAATTTTTATGTGTGGGCGGCAATCATAATGGTGTTTATCATTGTTGTTGGGCAAATTGACTTTGGTCCGATGAAGAAACATGAGAAACAAGCTATTGAACAAGGAATTCTATTTGATAAGAAGAAACAGTTGAAAGACGAAGTTCAAGAAGAATTACCTATTAGTACGAAAGGGACTGTTGGTCATCTTGTTTGGCCAATCATTGTTTTATTTATTGGAACAGTGAGTATGATGGCTTGGACAGGCATTAATGGTGCAGAGGGGAATGTGTCGTTAGTATCCTTATTAGAAAACACAGATGTGGCCTTATCATTAATTGTCGGAGGATTATTGAGTTTAGCTGTTGCTTACGTACAATTTGCTCAAGTATTAAAGAAAGATGATAAACTAACGAGTAATTTTTATTTGAAAGCTACATGGGTTGGGATGAAATCTATGTTTGGATCAGTATTGATCTTAATTTTTGCCTGGTTACTCGGAGATTTGATTAGTCAACTAGGTACAGGGGAATACTTGGCTAGCGTTATTAATCAATCGAATCTGAGTCATGATTTTATCCCTGTTATCCTATTTATTATTGCGGCACTTATGGCATTTAGTACAGGTACATCTTGGGGATCATTTGGCATTCTTCTTCCAATAGCTGGTGATATTGCTGTAGCTACAGATATATCCTTGCTGATTCCTGCAATGGCAGCTGTACTTGGAGGTGCAGTATTCGGAGATCATGCTTCACCGATTTCTGATACTTCTATTTTATCCGCCACAGGTGCAGGGAGTAATTTGATTGACCATGTCATTACACAGTTTCCTTATGCCTTTACAGCAGCTGTTGCTGCGGCCATCTCTTATATCATTTTGGGTGTAAGTGGAAGTGTAATCATTGCATTAGCTGCTTTGATTGTTATGATGGCGGGGATTTTCCTTGTTGTTAAAATGTTCGGTACAAAAACCGAGAAGATGATATAATAGTTCTTTTGAACAATATAGGAAGGAGGAATGAACTCGTCGGTTCATTCCTCTTTTTCTATCCTACAAGTCTAAAATCACTACATAAGCAAAGTTATTTTACTTTATATAAAAGTAGCTAGTTATTTATAATTGCTAATTATTAACAATTAACTGAACTACATTATACCTATCTACTATTAATTATTTTATGAATATAATGATAGAGTTTTACAAACAAAACATAGTAAAGAGAAACCCTTTAACGCTCTAAACTATTAATAGATTTCTAAATATTAATATTATTCACAAAGATTGTTTTGACAGATGAATAAAATGATACTATACTATTTTTAGATTTATAGCAATTATCAGAAAAATATTACATTTTGGTTATTTTAGTCTACTTTTTTTGTGTGGTATCTTTTCTTGTGGGGTTTATATGGGGGATTTGAACCATGCTCTTAGTTGTTGGAATAATCAAAAAAAAGGGGGATCATTATGTTATTTAAAAAGAGAATGACCGCTGTTCTTTTAGCTTCTACCATAGGAGCTGCAGGTTTCCTTGCTGGCTGTGGTAGTGATAGTGCAGGTGGTGGTGAGTCTGGTGATACTGTCAAGATAGGTGCCAACCTAGAACTTTCTGGTGCAGTTGCCTCATATGGTGAAGGAATTGCTGAAGGAATCGAATTGGCTGTGGATGAAATTAATAAAGATGGTGGAATCGACGGTAAAGAGATAGAAATTGTAAAAGTAGATAATAAATCGGATGCAGCAGAAGCAACCAATGCAGCTATTAAATTAACGGAAAATGATGATGTCGTAGCTATTATTGGGTCTGCTACAAGTGGAAATACAGTTGCTCAAGCACAAGTGGCTAATAATTCAGAGACGGTATTGCTTTCTCCTTCAGGTACGAGTCCGAATGTAACAGTGAATGATGATGGAAGCTTAAATGATTTTGTATTCCGTACATCGTTTATTGATCCTTTCCAAGGAACAGTGGCAGCTAATTTTGCTGCCAATGAATTAGGAGTTAAAAATGTAGCTATCTATGCTGATAATGCAAGTGATTACGCAAAAGGTTTAGCAGCTTCCTTTAAAGAAACTTTCGAAGCAGCAGGTGGGAAAATAGTTGCCGAAGAATCGTATGTGGCGAAGGATACTGATTTCAGGTCCACACTTACAAGAATTAAATCAGCTAATCCCGAATTTATTTTTATCCCTGGTTATTATGAAGAAGTAGGACTTATTGTCAAACAAGGACGTGAAATGGGTATTGACGTACCGCTAATGGGTGCTGACGGTTGGGATTCACCAAAGCTAGTTGAATTAGCCGGAGGGGATTCCTTAAATAACACATTTATAACAAACCATTATTCTTCGGGTGATCCAGACGAGACAATTCAATCCTTTGTAACAAAGTTTGGTGAAAAATATAATGGCTCATCCCCGGATGCTTTTAATGCATTAGGTTATGACTCTGTATATATGTTGAAAGATGCCATGGAGCGTGCTGAAAGTACAAGTGATGCGAAGAAAATCAAAGATGCCTTATCTGAGACGAAAGATTTAACTCTTGTAACGGGTATCATTTCAGTTGATGAAGATCATAACCCAATTAAATCAGCTACTGTATTGGAATATAAGGATGGGGAGCAAGTCTTCAAAACGAAAGTAAATCCTTAAAATGAGGCTGTATTAAAATGGGAGGAGCGATTGGGCCTTCCATTTTTTTTATCAGATATGAAAGGGTAATTCCTGTTGTGATAGCTAATAATCTCATAGTCCAAGATTGCTCAGGGGCAATAGTTTTTTGAAATTAGCGTGTCAAAAATTACCTTATGAGGAGATATTCAGCATAGCGTTTTCGCTAGCTGTCACTCTCTATCTGAAGCTATTCGGGTTATTTGAAGAGGAGTGGGGATTCATGGATTGGATTCAACAGTTAGTAAATGGGATATCGTTAGGAAGTATTTATGCACTGATTGCTTTAGGCTATACAATGGTTTATGGAATTATCAAATTGATCAACTTTGCCCATGGTGAAGTATTTATGATTGGGGCGTTTGTTGGTTTTTACGCGATTGCTGGTTGGGGGTTAGGATTCTTTCCTGCCTTAATTATTGCAATGGCTGTCTGTGCAGGGATGGGTATGTTAATTGAGCGAGTAGCATATCGAAGGTTGAGAGGTTCTACGCGAATTGCTGCCCTCATTACAGCGATAGGGATTTCTTTATTTATACAGTACTTATTTATTTACTTTAGAGGTGCACAACCAGAAGCTTATCCTGAAGTCATTAGCAATCAAACCTTTAATATTTTGGGTGCACAAATCAGTAGTCAATCACTTATGATTTTAGGCACTTCGATTGTGCTAATGATTGTTCTACAATTTATTGTTCATAAAACCAAAATCGGTAAAGCAATGCGGGCTGTGTCACATGATATGGATGCTGCAAGGTTGATGGGGATTAATGTAAACACAACCATTTCCGCCACATTTGCTATTGGCTCTTCCTTGGCTGGGGCAGCAGGTGTTTTCTTTGGTGTGTATTATACAAAAATAGAACCGTTAATGGGCGTGATTCCAGGATTAAAGGCTTTTGTTGCAGCTGTACTAGGTGGCATCGGTATTATTCCTGGAGCGATGGTTGGTGGCCTTGTGTTAGGCGTAGTTGAAACGGTTGTTAGTGGCCTTGGTTACTCTTTATGGAGAGACGCGGCAGCATTTGTCATTCTCATTTTAATCCTTTTATTCAAGCCATCAGGTATCTTTGGTAAAAATGCAAGAGAGAAGGTGTAAAAAGGATGAATACGAAGAAGATCAAAGGTTTCTGGTTGTTTGTTATTCTCTCCATTATTGTTTATTTTGCAGTTCAGATGGCTGCAAATACTGGAATGATTAATAATTATCATGTGAATACACTTGTTTATATTTGTATTAATATTATATTGGCCGTCAGTTTACATTTAGTTATTGGCATTACAGGACAATTTTCAATCGGACATGCTGGTTTTTTAGCTGTTGGGGCTTACATTTCAGCAATTGTAACGATGAAACTTTCACTCCCATTTCCTATTGCACTTATTATTGGTGGGATTGTTGCCGCTTTAACTGGCTTAATTGTTGGGATACCTTCTTTAAGGTTACGTGGTGATTATTTAGCGATTGCAACATTAGGATTTGCAGAGATTATCCGCATCATTTTCTTAAATATTGATGCAGTAGGTGGAGCAGCAGGTATGCAGATCACAAAGATGACAACTTGGACTTCAGCCTTCATCTGCTTATTTATTACCGTATTAGTGATTGTGAATTTTACAAATTCAAGGCATGGTCGCGCATGTATATCGATTAGAGAAAATGAAATCGCTGCCGATGCGATGGGTATTAATACGACCTATTATAAAGTAGCGGCATTTGCCATTGGGTCTTTTTTCGCAGGAATCGCAGGGGGGTTATATGCTCATAATTTTTATATTATTCAACCCGTTCAATTTGGTTTTTTGAAATCATTTGATATCCTCATTTTCGTCGTATTAGGGGGATTAGGCAGTCTATCTGGGGCGGTTATCTCGGCTATTTTGTTAACGATTATCTCCACATTTTTACAAAGTTATCCTGAAACACGAATGATAATCTATAGTGCCGTGCTCATTCTAGTTATGCTTTACCGTCCGCAAGGTTTATTGGGGACAAAGGAAATTACGGACCTCTTTAAACGTAAAAGCGTGAAAGGAGGAAGCTAAAATGGAGAATCAACCATTATTAAAAGTCAATCAAGCTGGTATTTCTTTTGGCGGTTTAAAAGCTGTTTCAGGATTCGATTTGGAAATTCACCAAGGGGAACTGATCGGTTTGATTGGTCCAAACGGAGCAGGGAAAACGACCAGCTTCAACCTATTAACTGGTGTCTACGTGCCGACTGAAGGAGATATTTTCTTAGAAGGTGTACGTTTAAACGGACTCCCTCCCTATCAGGTGACAAGGAAAGGAATCAGTAGGACGTTTCAAAATATTCGTTTATTCAATGATCTTTCTGTGTTAGATAATGTAAAAGTAGCGAATCATTCGCGTGCGAAACATTCGATGTTAAGCTCGATTCTCCGGTTGCCTTCTCATTTTAACGGAGAAAAAGAAATGGAAGACAAATCAATAGAACTATTACGTATTTTTCAGCTCGAACATGTGAAGGATGAATTAGCTAAAAACTTGCCATATGGACAACAAAGGCGATTAGAAATCGCAAGAGCATTAGCGGCTGGACCAAAGCTTTTGCTGTTAGATGAGCCGGCTGCCGGTATGAACCCACAAGAAACACATGACCTTATGGAGCTCATTCGCTTTATTAGAGAGAAGTTTGATTTAACGATACTCTTAATTGAACACGATATGAATTTAGTTATGGGGATATGTGAAAGAATTTATGTGCTTGACCATGGGCAATTAATTGCTGAAGGGTTGCCAGAAGAAATTAGAAGTAACCCAAAAGTAATCGAGGCTTATCTCGGAGAGGAGGTTTCTTCGGATGCTCAAGGTTGATGGAATAGATGTTTACTATGGGAATATTCATGCATTAAAGGGCGTCTCGTTAGAGGTATTAGAAGGAGAGATTGTCACTTTAATTGGTGCAAACGGAGCAGGGAAAAGCACGCTATTAAAAACGTTATCAGGATTATTAAAGCCGAAGCAAGGCGTGATTCAATATGAGAATCAATCGATTGTTGGTAAACAAGCACAAACGATTGTAAAGGCTGGGATATCGCATGTACCAGAGGGAAGACGCGTGTTCTCGAATATGACTGTAGAAGAAAATTTAGAACTAGGCGCTTTTGTGAGAAAAGATAAAGAAGTACAAAAAGATATCCAGAAAGTCTATGAACTTTTCCCGCGATTATTCGAAAGAAAAGGACAGCTTTCCGGAACTTTATCAGGCGGAGAACAACAAATGTTAGCGATGGGCAGAGCCATTATGGCTAGACCTAAGTTGCTTTTGTTAGATGAACCATCCATGGGCCTTGCCCCTATTATGGTTAAGACCATCTTCAGTATTATAGAAGAAATTAATGAAACAAATGGAACAACGATTTTACTTGTTGAACAAAATGCGCATATGGCCCTCTCTATTGCGAAAAGAGGGTATGTCCTTGAAACTGGAAAAGTGGTGCTCACCGGATCAGCAAAAGATTTACAAGAAAGTGATGAAATCCGTATGGCTTATTTGGGCGGATAAAAAGAACCGTTAACAAAATATTGGGTAATGGATCATTGCTCAAGCGAAATTCAAAAAACGAGGAGTTAGATGCCGCTTCTAACAAGAAAGCGCCATCTCTTCCTCGTTTACTTTGCTCTTTCTTGTCTTTCCCAAAGGTTTAAATGAGGATATGGGTCGTACGACCATTCAGTATAGCCATTATCCTTATACATACCATAATGGAGGTGGGGAGGGAATTTTCCCGAAGTCCCTTTTGGTCCATAGCCAGAACTACCGACACCACCAATAACTTTTCCAGGTTCAACAATTTGACCAACTTTTAAATCATCAGAAAATCCACTTAGGTGAGCGTAATAGTGATAGTTATTGTTGATATCGCGAATACCAATTCGCCAACCACCATATTTATTCCAGCCTTTCATTTCGACAATACCATAACTGGTAGCTCTAACTGGTAAGCCGTAATCAGCAAAAATATCTGTTCCTTCATGGATTCTTCTACCACCCCAACCTCTTGCACTTCCCCATGTACTTCGATAGCTATAATGAGTACCAATTGGGACAGGAAAAACATGTTCATCTAAATTAAGTCTCCCATAGTTTTGATAAAGCTTTGCTTTCCCCATAATAATTCTGACCGATTTATCACGTTTATAATAGTTCCAAATACCAATTTTAATGTTCTCATAATCCGTACCATAACGAAGTAGAAAGTTAGCAAATGCGTACAATACATCGTCATCACTATCTAAACTTGCTTTTCCGTCACCATCACCATCAAAGCCAATACCATTAAAAAACTCTATCGTCTTTGGGTCTTCGTCATTTATGTTTGGGTTTGTGAAACCAACCCATTCCTCCGGTTTAAAGTAAATGCCAGTAATCCCTTCAGCTTTAGGTAAGTCTCTTCTTGATTGTCTTACATTTCTTTCATATTGATCGATGGCAGCAAGATAATACCAAGGAATGGTCGTGACTGTTTCAATTCTTTCATAAAGCGCCATTCTTTTTGCGTAAATATCATCTATTTCGGAGGCTACTGCCGTTTCTGGTTGCATTAAGGATAAGACCGTTGTTAAGGTGATAAGTAATGTGAAAACTCGCACCAATAAACCTCCCTTCTCTTCTAATTACTGTTATAGTTTGTGATAAAATAGAAAAACGATAAATATAAAATATTGGAAGGTTTTTGATGAACGAGGTTGTTCTATCTACTTCCATGTGTTAAAGTTGCTTCTGTAAGACTCTCTAGATAAAAATGATGATAAAAAAAGCGTCTTTTTGAAATTCTGGGATGGAGTGAAGAGGAATGACGACTAAGAAAGATGAACATTTACGTAAGCCGGATTGGTTAAAAATAAAGTTAAACACTAATAAAAACTACACCGGATTAAAGAAAATGATGAGAGAAAAGAATCTTCATACTGTATGCGAAGAGGCAAAATGCCCAAATATTCATGAATGTTGGGCGGTAAGAAGGACAGCAACATTTATGATCTTAGGTTCTGTTTGTACAAGAGCCTGTCGTTTTTGTGCGGTCAAAACAGGGCTACCAACTGAGCTAGATTGGGAAGAACCGGAACGCGTAGCTGATTCAGTTGCTTTAATGAATTTAAAACATGCAGTTATTACAGTGGTTGCGCGAGATGATTTAAAAGATGGTGGATCAGCTATTTTAGCGGAAACGATTCGTGCCATTAGAAGAAAAAGTCCATTTACAACTGTAGAGGTTTTACCTTCTGATATGGGCGGGGTATATGATAATCTTAAAACAGTAATGGATGCAAAACCAGATATCTTAAACCATAATATTGAAACAGTAGAAAGACTGACGCCAAGAGTAAGAGCGCGTGCTACATATAAACGATCACTTGAATTTTTACAACGTTCTAAAGAAATGCAACCTGAAATTCCAACCAAATCAAGTTTAATGGTTGGGTTAGGGGAAACAAAAGAAGAAATCATTCAAACGATGGATGATTTGCGAGCACATGACGTAGATATTATGACGATTGGTCAATATCTACAACCATCTAAAAAACATATAAAAGTTGTAAAATATTATCACCCAGATGAGTTTAATGAATTAAGGGAAATTGCAATGTCCAAAGGGTTTAGCCATTGTGAAGCAGGTCCAATGGTTCGTTCTTCCTATCATGCAGATGAACAAGTAAATGCAGCAGCTAAGCAAAGACAACAAATGGGTGAAGTAGACGCGAAAGAAGCGTAAACACAAGAAAGGGGATTAGCTAAAGGAGCTAATCCTCTTTTGATATTTCACAGCGTTACTTATTTGACATCTTTTCAGACTTGTTAATATCGGCTTTTTTCATTTGACTCGTTAATTGATCAATACCATAATGTGTGTGCTCACTATCTGCATCCATCGTAGAATAACTTTCTATTTCTTTGCGGAGATTGGTATTGTCAGTGGTATAAATATCAAACCATCCGGGAACAACTGATTCTGCCATTTTTTGTACTTGTGTAGCAGTTGATTCACGATTATCTGAATCCGTATTGTAAACAATTAACACTTCATTGTCAGTCACTAATGTAGATACATCATCCACATTAGGAAGTTCAGTACAATATTTTCCGATAATATCAGCCACTTTTTCACGATTAATGGCAGCATAATGTTCATTGGATACCTTTTCTCCATAAATAGGACTTTTTTGATGACGAACGTATCCGAAATCTTCACTATTTTGCTGACTAGTATTGTAAATATCTGTTCGCTGATCATTCACATTAACCGTATTGCCACTTTCGGGATAAATATCTCCTTTAGCGGAATGATCGGCTGCTTGACATCCAGTGAGAGCAACCATACTGGATATCCCGATGAACATTATCATTTTTTTCATCAGAAACACCCCCTTAACAATATCTTTTCCGATTCTTTCGTTTTTTTCCTTAGTAATTGATGGTGAATCAGTTATAATTTAAAATAGGACTATTGTACATAAACGTTAACTTTCTTTATAATTTAATTAGTGAGCCAATGAAAAAGAGGTGAGATCAATTGGTTTGTATACAAAACGCTTGTTATGAAGTAATTGAAGATATTAGAGACGGATTTAATGAAGAAGCTTTTCGGGGTCGATATAGTGAAATATTAAATCGTTATGATTATATTGTAGGTGACTGGGGATACGGCCAACTAAGACTAAGAGGTTTTTTTGACGATCAGAATCAAAAAGCGACGTATGATACGAAAATTAGCACTTTGACAGAGTATTTATACGAATATTGTAATTTTGGTTGTCCTTATTTCGTTGTAAAAAGAGTGAAGCAATAGAAAAAGCTGAACGAATTATTCGTCCAGCTTTTTTTCTGTTAAAATTACTCATCTGAAGCTTCTGAATGGGGATCGTGTGCTCCAGGCATTTCTCTAGGAATGTCAGCATGAAGTTCCCGATTTTCATAAACAAATGCACTAGATTGGTGTTGACCTTCTTCCCACTCTGAACTTTTATTCTCAACAGGTGTATGCTTCCCTCTTGGTGCACCATACGGGCCCTCAGGTAAATCTTCCACTGCGAGGTTTTCCTTTTGTGATTCAACATTGTCAAAATCCGAGTAATTCTTTTTTTGATCCATTGATATCACTCCTAATAATATGAGAAAAAATGAGAGCCTTGCTACGCTCCCATTTATACTATTTGCAGGAGCAATCAATATTATCCAATCGGTTAAATGACCTCATATAAAAAGGCTCTTAACTCTTCTGCATCTTCGCTCTCCAATTGAAAAGCATGTTCTAAATAACCCTCTTCTTCAAGGTCATCGGTACCAATAATAGCAAAACGACTTCCTTGAATATCAAGAACAAGTTGTTTTCCATAATACCGATCTGAACGAACAAGCGCTAAATCAAAGCGTTGATTTTCACCCATAAAACTAACAAAGCGTGTTTTTGTATCTTCTAAATCATCATATAAAAAGAATCTTTCGGTCATTTAACGTATAGACCCCTTTCTAACTATCCATGCTACATTTATCATAACAAAATCTTAGCAGACAGGAAATTGATTTTATACTCACATAAGGGAGAACTTTCTTCATTGTTATGAATGAGATACAATAGATAGGAAGTATGGGATGAGAAAGGTGAGGGACATGTATTTTGTTGATCGAGAAAAAATTGAGGAAATCCTCGTTTATTTGGAAAAACAACTATCACTATTAGGGAAACATACAGCACTTCATTCGGATATAGAGAAACTTGCGCTTGAAAGACTGAGCCATATGGTTATTGAGGCGGTCTTAGATGTAGGTAATGCAATGATTGATGGCTTTATTATGAGAGACCCAGGTAGTTATGAAGATATTATTGATATTCTGGAAGATGAAAAAGTCATTGACCATGAAATGGCTATCAGCTATAAAAAGGTTATTGCTTACCGTAAGCCATTAGTGCAAAGTTATACAGGCATTCAACATGATGAATTAAACAAGAGCTTCCAATTAGAATTAGCTCAATTAAAAAAATTCCCTACAGCTGTTAGAGACTATTTAATGAAAGAACTTGGTCCTGTATCAGCTTTTAGAAATTAGGGGGAAAGTAAATGACAAAATATAAAGGTTATTTAATTGATTTAGATGGGACGATGTACAAAGGAAAACAATTAATTCATGAAGCCGTTTCCTTTATTCAAGGGTTAAAAGAAAGAGGCATTCCCTACCTTTTTGTCACAAACAATTCATCTAGAACACCGAAACAAGTTGCTGAAAAACTTCAAAATTTTGGCATTGAGGCGACTGAAGATAAAGTATTTACAACTAGTATGGCAACGGCGAATTATATTTTTCAAAGAAGTCCCGAAGCGTCTATATTTGTGATCGGAGAAGAAGGGATTAGACAGGCATTAGAAGAAAAGGGCTTTCACTTTGCAGGTGAGCACGCCGATTATGTTGTTTCAGGAATCGATCGTGACATCAACTACGAGAAACTTGCAACGGCTTGTTTGGCTGTAAGAAATGGAGCTACCTTTATCTCTACAAACGGTGATATAGCCATTCCAACTGAAAGAGGACTTTTACCTGGAAATGGCTCATTAACCTCAGTCATTAGTGTATCGACGCAAACTATTCCAACTTTTATTGGCAAGCCAGAAGCGATTATTATGGAGCAAGCGTTAAAAGTATTAGGCACAGATAAAGCTCATACATTGATGGTTGGAGATAACTATGATACAGATATCAAGGCAGGAATGAATGCTGGTTTAGACACATTATTGGTTCATACAGGCGTAACAACGAAGGAACTTTTAAAAGGCTACGACAAGCAACCAACCTTTGTTGTGGATACACTAAATCAGTGGGAATACTTATAAGAAATGAAGAACAGCAGTACGAAAGATGTACTTGCTGTTTTTTATATTGTTGGAATAGATGTTGATGCAGAAGACGATTATAGACAGTCATGCGAGTGAACATGAACGCTTTTTATAACAACAAATTTATCTAAAACTCTGCAGTAATATAAAGGCGAGTAAAATAAAAATAGCAGGCTCACTATAAAGTGATGTCCTACTATTTTTCTTCTATCTATTCCACATGATGCGCACGGTGGGCAAGGCGACTAGAAGCCGCAGCAGCAATGGCACCAACAATATCATCTAAAAAAGTATGGCATCTTTCAGAGTTTTTATCATTTAATGGACCTAAGATACCGGGTTTTAATTTATCTACATAACCAAAATTGGTCATTCCGATTGAACCATACACATTTACAATTGATAGCGCTAAAACTTCGTCAACACCATATAATCCTTCATCTGTTTCAATAATGGATTGCAGTGGTTCCATTAATTTCTTTTCTTCTGCAAGCATATCTAATTGGATACCGGTGAGAATGGCGTTTTGCACTTCACGTTTGGATAATACTCTTTCTACATTGTCGATACATGTTTCTATTTTCAAGTTTTGATGATATTTCTCTTGAAGAAAATACACTAACTCAGCAATATCAACAATCTCTACTCCTCGTTCTTTGAGCCATTTTCTTGCTGTTTTCTCTGTTAAAGTAATTGCTTTTTCTTCACTCATGAGTTCACCTTTTTCTATAATTTTATTCGCTTTATGCTGCTCTTTACTAATATATGATAGTAATGATAGCTTGCGAACTTTCAAACCATCATATCCCCTAAAAATAAATCAACAAGTTTTAGCTATTTTTTCATATATTTGAATAAAATGCATCTATTTAGCTTGATTAAAAGGGGGTTATGACGAATGTTAAGACGTTTACTCAAGGAAAAATATAATATTCAGGCGGAAGAAGAGTTTCGATTTGATCATTATAATGCTTGTAAATCACAAAATGAAGTGTATATATTAGTCCCTGCGAATCATTTAAAAGAAGAGGCGCTAACTGAACTGGATCAAATTGCAGAGCATTTAAGAATGAGTGGGGATAAGAATATTGCTGGATTTAAAAAAACAACAGAAGGAAAGCCTTATACTGAGTGGGAGGAAGCGAGATATGCAGTTTTAAGTAATCAACGTTTACAGCCAAGAAAAGAAGGACATTTCGGCAGGAAGTTGGCAAAATTCCACTTTCGAGGGAGAACGGTTAATTTTGCAGTGGAACAAACAAGTCGAATCGGTCAATGGAAAACACTGTGGGAAACAAGACTCGATCAAATGGAAAAGGTATGGAATGATATGGTATTTCAATTTGATGGAGAAAGTGAATTTGACCGCCTATTTTTAGAATCATTTCCTTATTACATGGGAATGGCTGAAAATGCGATTCAATATATTGTTGATACGGAATTTGATGATGAACCGATGATGACTGATACTGGCACTGTCTGCCATGAGAGATTTTCTAATCGTACATGGGGAGAACAATATTATGTGAAAAACCCTTTTGATTGGGTATTTGACCATGCCACAAGAGATTTAGCCGAATGGACGAGAGAGAAGTACTTCAAGAATATAAAAACCTATCAACCAGATGTAAGAAAGTTTGTTGAAGAATATGAATCGATCAGTCCATTGTCAAGTTTTTCATGGCGTTTATATTATGCGAGAATGATGTTCCCACTTCATTATTTTGAATGCGTCGAAAGCTATTACGGTGCACAAACAGAACAAGAACGAAATATTCTGAAGGAAAAATTAGAAAAGTATTTGCACCAATCGCCAGAATATGAACAATTCATATCGCGTTTTTTTGAAATCGTAAACCATCAGGAAGTATCTAAACAGTGGTATATTCCTATGCCTGAATGGTTGGTATCGAAATAAAATATTATTTCCACTTCATCAGTCAACAAAGTTGGAAAGTGTGGAGAAATCTGAAATAAGCACACCTTCATTCCCAATTAAGATGAGTCTTCACCTTAAGCTAAAGAGCAATCATTCTATAAGCACGAGCCTAATTCAAGCTGGATCGTGCTTTCTTACCAAGCGAAATTACTTCCACCAAATGAAAAATTTGCCTATAATGAAAAGAAAATGGGAAGTGGTGAGAGAATGGGTAAGAAATTGTTTATTACAAGGAAACTTCCAAATGAGGTCATTGAGCCATTACAAGCAAAATACGATGTTGAGATGTGGGACAAGGAGGATGTAGTAATCCCTCGTCATGTGTTGCTCGAAAAGGTGAAAGATGCAGAAGGCTTAATGACAATGTTATCAGAAAAAGTAGATGAGGAATTATTTCAACATGCCCCGAAATTAAAGGTTGTGGCCAATATGGCAGTTGGTTATGACAACATAGATATACAAGCGGCAGAGCGCGCGAATGTAATAATCACTAATACACCTGATGTCCTGACAGAATCAACGGCTGATCTGACCTTTTCATTATTATTAGCTACGGCAAGGAGAATGATTGAAGCGGCAGAATATGTGAAAAATAATCAGTGGAAAAGCTGGAGTCCACTGCTATTAGCTGGACATGACGTCCATAGAAAAACCATTGGAATTGTTGGAATGGGGAGTATTGGTGAGGTTGTTGCTAAACGTGCAAAAGGATTTGATATGCATATCCTTTATTATAATCGTTCGAGGAAAAAGAGAGCGGAAGAAGAACTTCATGCTCAGTATGTTTCATTTGAAGAACTTGTCAGTCAATCTGATTTTATCGTCTGTTTAACGCCTTTAACAACTGAAACAAAAAATCTTTTTACAAAAGAAGTCTTTCAGCAAATGAAACCTTCAGCTATTTTTGTGAATGCCTCACGTGGACCAGTAGTCAATGAAGATGATCTCTACTCTGCCTTAGTAGAGGGTGAAATTGCCGGAGCTGGATTAGATGTGTTCTCAGAAGAACCAATCTCAGGAGAGCATCCTCTATTGCAATTAAAACAAGTAGTCGCATTACCTCATATTGGAAGTGCAACAACTGAAACAAGATATAAAATGATGGAATTATGCGTACAGAACATTGACCAAGTATTTTCAGATAGGACTCCACTTACACCAGTAAAATAATAAACCATCTTTGTAAATTAAACGAGTAGGTTAAAACCCGTGGGCGTTATAGCACACGGGTTTTTGACATTTCATTTATCTTTATGCTCCTAAAAAATAATCCACAAGTACATTTCTTTTTCATCATGGTGTTTTTTGAAATGTGAAAAAAAACCAATATATATGAAGAGAGTGTGTATAGATAGCAAACCTTTTAGTAATTGTTTAGAGTAACTAATGAAAATATGTGATTTTATGTTATTATTCGTTATGAATTCACTTTTACTAACATAAATATTTTTGAGGAGGGATTTCATGTTGCCAATTGAAAGAAGAGAAAAAATGATAGATTGGCTAGAGAAAGAAGGATCATTAAAAGTTTCGACAATTAGTAAGAGACTAGGCGTATCAGAAATGACAGTTTATCGAGATATAAAACCATTATTGAAACAGGATAAAATCATTAAAACATCTAACGGGATTGCACTCATTCCAAGAAATATAACGAAAGAGAACCAATGTACTTATTGTTTGAAACCATTGCAAGCAAGATTATCAGTGCAAATCATCAGAGAGAATGATGTGATTGAGCAAACATGTTGTCCTCATTGTGGATTATTACGTTATGAAGATATTAAGGAAGATGTGACACAAATTATTTGTAGAGACTTCTTAAAAGATACGACGATGAGCGCAAAAGCAGCATTGTATTTAATTAATGCTGACCTTGATTTAAATTGCTGCCACCCTCAAGTGATTTGTTTCAATTCTTATAAACATGCCAAACAATTCCAACAAGGGTTTGGCGGAGAAATCTTACCGTTTGAAGAAGCGATAAAAGAAATTGTGAAGCAAATGTCTGGTGGCTGTTGTCATTCGAACTAATTTTATGATTATAGAGTAGGAGCATACAAGATGAAAAAGGGATTTTATAATCGTTTTTGGAGATGGCATTTTTTTGCGGGGATTTTTATTGCTCCCTTACTTATTACATTAACTCTTTCAGGAATTGGTTATTTGTTTTTTCCAGAAGTCGAAAATCAATTATATGATGATTTATTCTTTGGAGATAGTGAAAGCAATGAACAATTAACGATAGAAGAAGGAATTGAGAAAGTTGAAAAAGACTTTCATGGGTTTGCTGTTACAAAGATTAGTATCATGGAGGAGCCATATAATACTCGTTTAACTTTAACAGATGAGGCTGGGGAGCAAAAGTATGTTTTCCTTGATGAACAAAACCAAATTGTTGGGAGTCAGAATGCAGCCAATACATACTCAAATGTGATGCGTAGCATACATAGCTCCCTATTTGTAGGAGGAACACCGGTCAATTATTTAGTTGAACTAGCGGCCTGTTGGGCCATCTTTCTACTAATCAGTGGGTTGTATATGACTTTTAAAGGGAAGATCTTAACGAGAAAAGCAAATGGTTCTAAGAACTTTCGTAATAAAAAATTACATGCACTTATAGGTGTAATCATTACCATTCCAATGGTAGTTATTATTTTCACGGGCTTACCGTGGTCTGCGGTTATGGGGAATATAATCTATACAACTGCCAGTAATAATGCACCTGAACTGGAATTAAATCCACCAACATCTGATATTAATGAGATCCCGTGGGCGACAAGGCAAGAGGAAACCCCAGCATCTGATGATCCTCATGCCCATCATCACGGAGGATCCTCTCAGAGTGAACATAATGAGTTTATGATTTCAGTAGGGCAATTAATAGATGAAGTGGAAAGTGAAAATATTAGTAAACCTTATTCTATTGTTTATCCTTCTGCTGATGACGGTGTTTATATCGTTTCTAAAGGAAGCAATTCCGGTGTGACGGGTTTGGATGTGAGTCCGTCAGAAGAAATGACTACTTACTTTGACCAATATTCCGGTGAATACATCGCCGCTGTTAATTATGAGGATTATAATCTTTTGCAAAAATGGTTTACATGGGGGATTCCATTACATGAAGGTCATTTATTTGGCTGGCCAAATAAGGTTTTAAACTTAGTAGTTTGTCTTGCTTTTCTTTTTGTTATTTTTTTGGGTTTTAAAACATGGCTTTCGCGGAAGAAAAAAGACAAGTTTTCTGCACCACCGAAAAATTTCAAAGGACTATCCATTGGTTTTATAGTGTTAATGGTCCTTTTAGGTATACTGATGCCTTTATTTGGTATATCCCTCATTATCGTGGCACTTATTGAATGTATAGTTATTTTTGTGAAAAAAAATAAAGAATAAGCAGGATGAAGACATTTTCAGTTTTTATGAAAATGTCTTTTTTTATTTTCAAGAGTCGGATTCTATAAATTTTTATAAGATAAAGCGTTAATAGAAAAATAGAAAAAACTACGTTCTCCTATTGTCAAAGACAAGAAACAGGTCTATAATGTCTACTATACAAATACAAATGTACTTTCTATAAGAACAATCTAAGGGGGAACGGAAATGGAAGCAATCTCGATCGGTTTATTAGGTTTGGGCACAGTAGGTTCAGGTGTAGTAAAAATCATTGAAAGAAACCAGGATAAGCTTATGCATCAAATTGGATGCCCGGTAAAGGTGAGTAAAATTCTGGTGAGAGAGTTAGATAAAGAGCGAGAGGTAGAAATAAACCCAGAGCTACTTACAGCGAACCCTGATGATATCTTAAAGAACGATAATATAGATGTAGTCATCGAAGTGATGGGTGGACTGGAGAAAACGAAGGATTATCTCCAAGAAGCAATCAATCACCATAAGCATATTGTGACAGCTAATAAGGATTTAATGGCGGTTTATGGGCCGGAATTATTACAATCTGCTTCGGAAAATCAATGTGACTTATTTTATGAAGCAAGTGTAGCTGGTGGTATTCCTATTTTAAGAGGGCTAGTAGATGGTTTAGCATCTGACCGCATTACGAAAATGATGGGCATTGTTAACGGCACGACAAACTTTATTTTGACAAAAATGAGTAAAGAGGGCAGTGCTTACGAAGAGGTTCTAAAAGAGGCACAAGCACTTGGTTATGCAGAAAGTGACCCTACTGCTGATGTAGAAGGGTTAGATGCAGCTAGAAAAATGGCCATTCTATCAACATTAGGCTTCTCTATGAATATTGATTTAGATGATGTGAAGGTTAACGGGATTACGGAAATCACGGAAGAAGATTTACAATATGCGAAGCAACTCGGCTATTCAATGAAATTAATTGGGATCGCTCACCGAGAAGGCGAAAAAGTAGAAGTGAGTGTACAACCGACGATGTTAGCAGAAACCCATCCACTTGCGGGTGTACAGGATGAATATAACGCCGTATATGTGTATGGTGAGGCAGTGGGTGAAACAATGTTTTATGGTCCAGGAGCGGGAAGCTTACCTACAGCAACAGCTGTTGTTTCAGACTTGGTTGCAGTCATGAAGAATATGAGATTAGGAGTTAATGGAAGAAGTGCGGCAGTTCCACAGTTTGAGAAGAAATTAAAAGACGATAATGAAATTTTCGCCAAATACTTCCTGCGCTTACATGTAAGTGATGAAGTCGGTGTTTTCGCTAATATCACAAATATCTTCTCGCAAAGAGGTGTGAGTTTCGAGAAGATTCTACAAGTACCTGTCAAAGAGAAAGAACTAGCTGAAATTGTAGTGGTTACACACCAAGCATCGTTAGAAGACTATGAAAATATTATGCTTCATTTAAGAGACTTAGAGGCAGTAAAAGAGATTAAAAGTTCGTATCGTGTAGAAGGAGGAGCCAAACGATGAGATGGGAAGGCTTATTACAATCATATAAAGATTTTTTACCAATAACTGAAAATACTCCGATGCTAACACTAAATGAAGGCAACACTCCTTTAATTCGGTTAGATAACCTTTCAAGAGATTGGGGCATTGATTTATATGTGAAAACAGAAGGAGCAAACCCAACAGGTTCATTTAAAGACCGCGGTATGGTTATGGCTGTAGCTAAAGCGAAAGAAGCTGGAAGTGAAGCAATTATTTGTGCATCTACAGGTAATACTTCAGCAGCGGCAGCAGCCTATGCAGCGAGATCTGGTCTAAGATGTATTGTCGTGATTCCTGAAGGAAAAATCGCTATGGGAAAATTAGCACAGGCAGTCATGTACGGGGCAGAAGTGGTTTCAATTGAAGGGAATTTTGATCAAGCTTTATCAATGGTTAGAAAAATTAGTGAAACAGAAGCTGTTACATTGGTAAACTCTGTAAACCCTTATCGTCTTGAGGGGCAAAAAACAGCAGCATTTGAAATTTGTGATCAGTTAGGTGGGAAGGCGCCAGATATTCTCGCCTTACCAGTTGGAAACGCGGGCAATATTAGCGCTTACTGGAAAGGGTTTAAAGAATATCATCAAGCTAAACAAACAGGCCTACCAAAAATGCATGGATTTGAAGCAGAGGGTGCAGCAGCTATTGTTCATAATCGTGTTTTTGAAAACCCTGAAACAGTTGCTACAGCTATCCGTATCGGTAATCCAGCAAGCTGGGATTTAGCTGTGAATGCAGCGAAAGAATCGCAAGGTAAAATTGATGAAGTCAGTGACGAAGAGATTCTTTGTATGTATAGAAAATTAGCTTCATCAGAGGGGATTTTCGCTGAACCGGCATCATGTGCCTCTCTTGCAGGAGTATATAAGCAATTACGTAATGGAGAAATTAAGCATCAAACAAAAGTAGTAGCAGTTTTAACTGGAAATGGATTGAAAGATCCGAATACGGCGATTGATGCGAGTCCCGTTCAACCTGTGAAATTGCCAAATGATGAGCAAGCTGTGGCAGCGCATATAAAGGGAGTTGTCCACGTATGATGGCAGGTGAAATGCTAGTCATTGAAGTACCTGCTAGTACAGCAAATTTAGGGCCAGGCTTTGATTCCATTGGTTTGGCTCTCAATTTGTATTTGCGACTTGAGGTAACAACCCATGATCAATGGGAAGTCATTCCTCTTTCGGAAGGATTGATGACGTTTCCAACAGATGAGCGGAATTACATTATTCAAGTGGCTATGCAAACAGCAAAGAAATACAATCAGGAATGCCCACCTTGTCGATTAACGGTGAGCAGTGATATCCCCATTGCTAGAGGGTTAGGTTCAAGTGCGGCAGCGATTGTTGCTGGAATCGAACTTGCTGATACATTATGTGATTTACGATTAACAAAACAACAAAAGCTCGAATGGGCAACTGAAATAGAAGGACATCCCGATAATGTCGGTGCTTCCCTGCTTGGAGGATTGCTAATCGGTAGTCAAACAGATGATGGTGTAGACGCTTTATCACTATACCACCTTCAAGTTGATTTTGTCGTTTGTATCCCAACATCTGAATTATTAACGAAGAAATCGCGCCAAGTATTGCCAACGGAACTTTCTTATAAACAGGCTGTTCACGCAGGGGCAATTGGCAATGTATTTATTGCTTCACTTATTAGTGGGGATTATGAACAAGCGGGTAAAATGATGATGAAAGATCTTTATCATCAACCTTATCGTAAAGAAATTGTACCAGAGCTTGAAGGAGTAGAAAAAGTTGCAATGGCGAATGGAGCACTTGGTGTAGCACTAAGTGGCGCAGGACCGACTATATTATGCTTAGCTCGTGATGGGGAAGGACAAAAACTGGCAACGCTCTTGAGTGCAGGTTTACATGGAATGAAAGTAGTTCCATTGCAAATGGATTTAATCGGTAGTCGTATTTATAAAGAAAATAGTTCAAAAATAAAAAGCGATGTCATGTGACATCGCTTTTTTAATTAAGTAGGCATTAGAAAACTTGTTCTACTTCCACAACACCAGGAACTTCTTCTAAAAGAGCACGTTCAATACCTGCTTTAAGAGTAATTGTAGAACTTGGGCAACTACCACATGCGCCTAAAAGACGTAATTTTACAATCCCGTCTTCTACATCTACTAATTCACAATCTCCTCCATCACGAAGAAGGAACGGTCTTAATTTATCTAGTACTTCTTGGACTTGACCTGTCATTTCTGCTTGTTCTGCCATTTAAAATCGACTCCTTTCATATCTATATTATAATCAAGATAACCATAAAAATCTATGATAAGGAAACATTTACTTATGTCTGTTATTATACTATATTGTAAAATAGAATGAAGAGTGAAATTATTTTTTTTATTGAAAAAGGGGGAAGCATTTCATGGCTGACCAATTAGAGATTATTGTATATGGAGCAGATGTTCTATGTGCAAGCTGTGTGAATTTACCGTCATCTAAAGAGACATACGAATGGCTTGAAGCGGCACTGGCAAGAAAGTTTGAAAACCAAAAATTTAAAGTATCATATGTCGATATATTCAACCCACCATTAGATGAAGAAAAAAAAGCTTTCGCCTCTCGTGTAATTGAAGAAGATATGTTTTATCCCGTAGTTAAAATCAAAGATCAAATTGTTGGAGAAGGTAATCCTAGGTTGAAAGTGATTTATGCGGAGATGGAGAAATACGGATTTACAGCGGTGTAAATGAAAAAAAGATGCAACCTCTGACCTCAGATAAATGAGATAGAGGTTGCATTTTTTGTTAAAAAAGCATTTATTCATACATAATCGGTGCACCTGGTCCAAGTTCTATACCAAGTAACATCCACACAATCAACATAAGTGTCCATCCGACTAAGAAGAACATTGAATAAGGAATCATTGTTGATACAAGCGTACCAATTCCCATCTTTTTATCATATTTCTGTGCAAAAGCAATAATAATGGCAAAATACGTCATCAACGGAGAAATGATATTTGTTGATGAATCTGCAATTCGATAGGCCATCTGAGTAAGCTCAGGTGAATAACCTAATTGCATCATAATTGGAACAAATACCGGAGCCATCATTGCCCACTTTGCAGAAGCACTGCCGATAAATATGTTAATAAATGCAGCAATAAGAATAAAGACGATAATTAATGGAATGCCTGTGAGGTTAATGTTTTGTAAGAATTCAGCACCATAAACCCCAAGAACTAATCCTATATTAGATTCATTAAAGTAAGCGACAAATTGTCCCGCTGTAAAAGCTAGTACAATAAACATTCCCATTGACGCCATTGTATCAGAGAGTTGATTTGCCACATCTTTATCATTTTTAATCTCTCTAGTAACCATGCCATATACTAAACCTGGAATAAAGAAAAGAATCGCAATGATTGGTACTAAAGAACTCATGAATGGAGAGGAGATAATTGGTTGATCACCAGTACCACGCATTGGAGCACCTTCCGGTAAAACGAGTAATGCTGCTAAAATAGCCCCTACTACAATTGAAACACTTGACCAGATTAACCCCTTCTTTTCGATAGCTGTTAACTTTTCAACTTTTTCCCTGTAGTCGCCTTTATATTCCCCAAGTCGTGGTTCAACAATTTTTTCTGTTACCCACGCTCCTATAACTGTCAATAAAAACACAGAAACAATAATGAACCAATAATTCATGGCAATGCTCATACCTTCTGCATAAACAGGATCTATAATTGCAGCACCTGCAATGGTTAGCTCCCCTAATAATGCATCTGTACCTGAAAGTAAAAGGTTTGCACTAAATCCTCCTGATACCCCGGCAAAGGCTGCAGCTAATCCTGCCAATGGATGTCTACCTACTGCTGCAAAAAGAAGTGCACCAAGTGGCGGTAATACAACATATCCTGCATCGGAAGCGACACTAGACATGATTCCTGCGAACACTAATCCTAGTGTAATAAATCGCTTAGGTACTGATAAGACAAACCCACGTAATAAGGCACTAATAAGTCCTGAGCGCTCAGCAATACCTATCCCTAACATCGTCACTAAAACGACACCTAGAGGGGCAAACCCAATAAAGTTATCTGTCATACTAGAAAATATATATTGGATACCTTCTGCACTTAAAAGGTTAGTAATTTCAACCATTTTGCCTTCTTCGCCCGGGTGCTCTACCCTAATTCCTAGTTGTGATAGACCAGCAGATAATAGCAAAACAATTAATGACAATATTGCGAATAAAGTGACGGGATGAGGCAATTTGTTACCAATTGTTTCAACACTATCTAATGAACGCTGCAAGTAACCTTTTCTCTTTTTCTTCATTTATATTTTCTCCCTTCTTTCTATTTAGGAAATATTTTGAATATAACCTAACTATTTTGTAAGCGCTTCTTTGCCATTATAAAGGGCAAGTCTCTATAAGAAAATAGAAAGAGAGAAAGTAAGAAAACTGTTATTTTTGTAAAAATTCATATCATTATAAAGGAATTTGGTTTTTATGTAAAAAAACAACCATTATAGCAAGAGAATACTGTGGTGATACTTAATTTTGTCCTGAAGAGAATACGTATTGATAAAAGGATATTTTATGAAATGCCCTTTATTAGTTGAAACTTTTGAAAGCTAAATGAGTCTAATTTTTAAAAGTGATAGAAAAAAAGTAAAAAAGGAGAAACGGAATGAAAGGTTTTATTGTCATTTTTTTGTTGCTTATGGGATTGAATTATTTCGTTTATATGCATTTGTCCTCCCCTTCTTTTGAATCTCGAGAAAGATCAAAAATAGGGTTTCTTCTATTAGATAAGCATATGTTAATTGGTGATGAAGATTTTCAACAGGCAGACCTTCATCTTGATGTAAATCGTTTAAAAGAAAAGTACGACACTATCTACTATCTATCATATAAAGCACCTCAGCTTCCAGAGGGTATAAAGAACGGCGATAAAGTGAAAGTAAGCTATAGTAAGATATCTCAAACACAAATTCCTCAAATCGCTGTAAAAGCTATGGAACTGTATACATCATCTTGTGAAAAAAAGAGTGTACTGGTAGGACATATTTATATAGAAGAAAAAATCTTAATAGAAGATGGAAATTTCCATGCCAAAGACATCCATTTAGATATGGATGAATTACAAGCAAAATACCAAATTGTATTATTACATATAGAGTCACCACTTCTTCTAGAGGGGATTGTTAGTGGTGATCAAGTAGCTATCGGATATAGTCGCATGCTTGAATCTTATCCACCAAAAGCATTGGTCACCTGTATAGAAAAATTGAATTAAGTACGTTTGTTTCATAAGTGAAATAATGGTAATACCCGAGGGTGTTTTATAGTTATGATAGTCGTTTGTTCAAGCGAAGTATAACCATCGTAGTTTAAATTTTGGTTCAATTCTATATATCCTTCTGGAGACCAAAAACCTCCATTATTTCTGAAGTACCAATTATTACTTTCTGTAAAAACATTGTATTTATGCTCAGTAAAGACATCTAAAAAGAAACTTCCGCCTTTTTTTAAAACTTCTAAAAATATGTTGTAGTAATTTTTTTCAGTCAATAGGTGCAAGAGTGCCATAATCACAGTATATATAAGTGTCGCAAAGTCATATTGATTTTCGTCAGTTATTTTCAAGTAATTTTCATTACGATCATATATTAATTCCTCCTCTAATTTTAAACACAAAAAACCGTAGAGATTTTACTCTACGGTCTAAAAAGAAGAATCCATCCGGAGAGCAAAATATCAATTTCGAGCATAACAAATAAGCATTTATTCATACCTATTTATTTTGCTTCAAATTGATTGTTTCACCTTTCTCCAGTCATAATAAAGTTCACGAAAATTAAACTTCTTCTATGCCGAACCTCTTCACCTAACCTTCTTGTGTTTTCATAAATAAAATTAACTACTATATTTTTAATTTCAATTATTAATATTAAGATGTGTATCACAACTACTGTGTATTATAAAATAAACGAGTCGCTTTAATGCTTAACCTTTAAAGCTAGTGGTAAGGGGGGTGAAAAAAATGTATTCCGAACCCCTGTTTAACTATTTCCCTCCTTATCGGAGCAGAAAACTTTCATTTGTAATCCAAATCAATGATCCTATAAAAGGCGAGTAAGTGGGAATGTTCGTTGTTGACTTACTCCTGTGGAAACCCTACCCAACCCTTTGTATAATAATTGCTGAACGATTTATGGCTTGATTGTCTACCCCTGTTCCAGCTAGCAAATTGATAGTTGCACTAAAGTTTCTAATGGTTACTATTCCTCCAGCAGGGATAGAAACGATTGTAAAACCGTTAAATTGACTTCTATCAGTATCTGGGAAAGTGACATATTCTTCACCAAAGAAGGAAAGGGGTTGGGCAGCACCGTTAATGGTTACTGCAAACGCAGAATTAATTGTGCCTCCCCCTGTTTCAGAACGTAATGATAAGGCATAGTCAATACGATAAACACCAGATACATTTACTACTATATTTGATGATACTGGTGTGAATGTGAAACCAGAAGTTGACGCTGGACTAGATAGATCGAAAATCACATCTTCATTTGTAGCAACTACTTGGTTTCCTCCAATTCCTGCAGCATTAAAGTACTGCGGTACAAAGGCTTCACCAGTTGGACCTGTTACTCCTGTTATTCCAGTTAACCCAGTAACCCCCGTTAAACCAATAGGCCCAGTCACACCGGTGGGTCCGGTAACCCCTGTTATACCAATGGGACCAGTTACACCGGTGGGACCAGTAACTCCTGTCAAACCAATGGGTCCAGTTATACCGGTGGGTCCGGTAACCCCTGTCAAACCAATGGGTCCAGTTATACCGGTGGGACCAGTAACTCCTGTTAAACCAATGGGTCCAGTTATACCGGTGGGTCCGGTAACTCCTGTTAAACCAATGGGTCCAGTTATACCGGTGGGACCAGTAACTCCTGTCAAACCAATAGGTCCAGTTATACCGGTGGGACCAGTAACTCCTGTCAAACCAATAGGTCCAGTTATACCGGTGGGTCCGGTAACTCCTGTCAAACCAATAGGTCCAGTCACACCGGTGGGACCAGTAACTCCTGTTAAACCAATGGGTCCAGTTATACCGGTGGGACCAGTAACTCCAGTTAAACCAATGGGTCCGGCCACACCGGTGGGACCAGTATCTCCCGTCAAACCAATGGGACCAGTTACACCGGTGGGACCAGTATCTCCTCTAATATAATAAGGTTTACACTTATATATATTGCATTCATTACAATTTTCATGTGAATGATAGTTAAATCCTAACAGCATTATCTTCCCCCCTTTTTTTGCTTTTACATATATTATTAAAATTAAGAGGAAAGAGATTGTATTTATACCTATTACTTACTAAACATATAGAGAAACTCGACTAAGCATGTCCAATCTGATTCTTCTCATATTCCGTTTTCTCATCTTATCAAGGCAATCTAATTAAATGGTTTATACAATTGCCACGACTAAATTTCGCTCAACAAAAGCGCTCTATAATGGAGTAGTTGAGGATCTATAATTATCTGATATAGTTGAATTAGGATTGGGTCAAACATTTTTTTTAACTCTGTACCAATACTTGTAAATTTCCGAATAACCAATTTTAGAATAAAGCCTTAATGCAGGTTTATTATTCAAAAGAACAGCTAGGTAACTGTATTTAGCTCCATTTTCTTTCCCCCATTTTAGTAAATTCAATATCAACTGTTCGCCAAACCCTTGATTCCTAAATTTAATGTCAGTGACAATATCATAAAGTCCTATGTAGTCCCTTTCTATAACCCCAAGACCACAGGCAATCACATCTGCTTTATAATATAGTGATATAAAGCACTTTTGAGTTGTAATATTGGACAACATTTGTACCATCGTATCCTTGTTTTTTTCTTCAACATTATTCAGTCTACAAAAATTATCTAGCCACTCAATATTAATATTTCTATCTAGTTTTACAGAATGGTAGGTTGGTTCTATGATGCCATTTAGCGCCATGGTTTGAACACTTGTACAATCAATTAAAGAATAAGCTTTTTCCTCCAAAATCTCATCTAAATTTTCTGGTTTAACAAAAGGCGTAATTTTAAATGTAGTACTTAGTTCATTATTAGAGTAGTTTTTCTCGCATTCTCTAATTTTTTGATTTAAATCATAAGTTGAATAATGGATAGGATTAATAGAATTAGCACGTTTCGTATAACCATTTGAAAATCGTAGTACCCACCCATCGTAAAGTAACGTAGATAATGGCTGCCAATTGTTCAAAGATAGTTCTTCAATAATTTTATAATTCATTTTTCCCTCCAAATAACTTTTGAATAATAATACATTATTTTGAATTAATATTCAATGATTAAAAACAATCCTTTTTGGAAAGAGCAACAAAAGAGGAATTAGAAGAATAGGTACAACAATGCATTACGGATTATGCTTGCTGTTTCACCAGAAGCAATCCCAGTTGGGAGCCACTGAGTATCTTGGAGATGAATCACCTAAGGTATTGGCCTAGGCATTAAACCCGTTAGTTGATTTGATAGTTGCGAGTTTTCCTCTTTCATCCGTTGTTGTTGTTGTTGGTTCATGTTTTTTCATGTTAGAGAAAAGTGATAGAGCATGAACTGGAATTCAGTATGGAGCACTTGGATATGGATTATCAAATTATGCCAATGTTGTTGAAAGTTTTGAAGGCAATTGAAAGAGCAATATAAAAACCCAACAAAAAAAGTACAATCTCTAAAAGAAATTGTACTTCCTGTATTTAAAAGGATTGAAAAACCCTCTTAAATCAATAAATTATAAAACTGTAGATAACCAAGAGTTTTATTAACCGTTATGATATTTATACATCCAAAGAATGCCTGATTTAATAAGGCGTGCTACTCGTCCTGTAATTGGACGTTCGGCAACTAAACCAAAGCCGTGTTTTTTACCTAAAGAACCCATGATTCCTTTTAGTTTTATTACTGGAAGGGTTTCGGGTAGTTCTTCATTTTTCCAACGTTTTAAAAGGACTTGTACAATTTGTTCTGCTTGTCCTTCAGCTAGTTGCGCACTTGGTGCGTGAGGAAGGCTTGCGCAGTCACCTACTACATATACATGCTCGTCATCAGGGATATTGTGATACTTGGTTAATACGACTCTACCTTGTTTGTCTTTTTCAACATCCATCGCACGTACAACATGTGTCGGCTGAATACCTGCAGTCCATACAACGACATCACTTTCAATCCGCTCATCATGGTTGTATAGAGCGCCTTCTTCGACTTTAGTGATATTAGAGTTGTTAATGACTTGTACGCTTCGAGAGTTAAACCAGTTTTGTACATATTTACTTAGTCTCTCTGGGAAGGCAGATAAGATGCGATTCCCCCGATCAAACAACTTGACCGTTAAATCAGGTCTGCTTTCATTTAGTTCAGATGCTAACTCGATACCACTGAGACCAGCACCAACAATCGAAACAATGGCACCTGCTGGCAAATTATTCAGCGTTTCATATGTTTTTCGTGACTTGGCAATAGATTGAATACTGTGAGTATATACATCTGCCCCAGGAACATTATGGTATTTATCTTCACAACCAAGTCCAACAATTAGATCGTCATATGAAATTGGTTGTTGATCGTTTAAATGAACCATCTTTTCTTTTGTGTCAATTTTTGTAATATCTCCATATTGAATGTTCAAGCGAGGGTGTTCTGGAAAAGCAACACGTACATGTTGATCGGAAATCGTTCCAGCGGCAAGTGCATAGTATTCTGTTTTTAAACAATGATAAGGTACCCGGTCGACGAGAGTAATCGAAACATCATCCGGCAGTTGATTCGGTAAAAGGCGAGCAAGCACTCGCATTCCTCCGTATCCTCCCCCTAGAATAACAAGATTTTTCATTTGCTGATATCCCCTTTATTTTGTCCGTTCTCATACAAGAAGATAATCTGATACAATGGAAAAAACACAAGTGTCCAAATTATCTTAAAAAAATAAATATAACCATCCATATTGCATAATCCCATAAAAAGTATAACGAAATTATCTCTAAATCACAACAGAAAACAAAAGGAAACTTATGTAGAAAGGACGGAGTAAAAATATTCTGATATTTATAGTTTCTTGTAAAGAAGAAAAGGAAGCGAATAAGGAGTTAATATTATGAGGAAGATTGTTGTAGAATTTTGTATAACAAATATGGCCAATGGTTCTCACCATGCCTTTACAAAGTTAAAAAAAGATTATGATTTAGATGTCATTGAATATGGCTGTTTAGGATATTGTGGGAAGTGCCGGCATTTATTATTCGCTTTAGTTGACAATGACATCATTCATGGGGAAAATGCGGAGGAATTGGTTTATAACATTTATCAACATTTAGATGAAGAAATAATGTTCCTTTACTCTTTTGTTGCCATATAATAAGGTATAGTTACGTTAATGAAGGCAGTAAGTTTGTGAAACACTGTAAAGAAGTATATACTAAGCCTATAATATAAACTTGGAGGGATTATGATGAATCAAGTTGTTGAGATTACAGAAGCGGCAGCCCTTCACATTAAAGAAATGATGAAACAAAATGAAGAAGAGAACGCCAAGCTACGTGTAGCTGTAAAGGGCGGTGGCTGTAGCGGATTATCTTACGGAATGGGCTTTGCTCAAGAAGTAGAAGAAGACGACATTCCTTTTGAATTACATGGCCTTAAAATCGTTGTAAGTAAAGAAGATGCACCGATTCTACAAGGGACAAAAATAGACTATAAAGAATCCATGATGGGTGGCGGTTTCACAATCGACAACCCAAATGCGATTGCCAATTGTGGCTGCGGCTCTTCCTTTAGAACAGCAACGAAGGTTGGTACGCCAGAAGAGTGCTAATCTTAGTGAAGAGATCTTTCCTTTATAAAGGGAAGGTCTTTTTTTACTTTGCATAATAATTTGAAGTCAGAAAGTCAATGTTTAATCCACCAGAAGTGTGGTTGGTAGGTATTATGTGAAAATGGTCAAAACTTCCTCCAGTTTAAGGGTGTAAAAAAACCCGGAATCACATCCGGGCCTTTCTTTTAAAACATTGAAGTACTATGTTTAGGCTGTACTCTTGCTTTAGGGTCAATATATGTTTTAGCGTGACTAACTGCGACTGGTGCTTCACCAAATCCACATGCAATTAATTTTACTTTTCCATCGTAAGTACAAATATCTCCAGCAGCATAAACACCTTCAATGTTAGTTTCCATCTTTTGATTTACAACGATAGAGTTCTTCTGAATGTCAAAGCCCCATTCTTTAATTGGACCTAATGAAGAGACAAAACCATAGTTAACAATAACGGCATCGACGTCGATAACTTCTTTTTCTTCTTCGCCTACTTTTTCAAGGATTACTTGGCTTACACCGCTTTCATCACCAACTAATTCAGCTGGAATATATGGTGTTTTGATATCAACTTTAGAATTTTCAAGGTTTTCTACACTATGTTCATGTGCACGGAATTTATCTCTGCGGTGAACGATTGTAACTTTTTCTGCGATAGGTTCAAGCATTAAAGCCCAGTCCACTGCTGAATCTCCTCCACCAAATATAACGACTCTTTTTCCAGCAAAATGATTGAGGTCGTTAATAAAATAATGAAGGTTTTTTCCTTCGTATTCTTTCGCACTTTCCAATTCTAAACGACGGGGTTGGAATGCGCCGTTACCAGCAGTAATAATGACAGATTTTGAAAAGTGGACATCTTTATCTGTCGTAATTTTGAATGTTCCATCTGCTAGTTTTTCCAATGTTTGTACAGATTGTTCTAAAGATATAGTCGGATCAAATTTGTCCATCTGTTCAACAAGATTATCTATTAACTCTTGTGCGCGGATTTTCGGAAATCCAGCAACATCGTAGATATATTTCTCTGGATAAAGGGCAGAAAGCTGTCCACCTAGTTGAGGTAAGCTTTCAATAATGTTAACAGATGCTTGTCTCATCCCACCGTAAAAAGCGGTGAATAGCCCAGTTGGACCCCCGCCGATAATCGTGATGTCGTAAATCTTCTGTTCAGTCAAAGTGATTCCCCCTAAGTATATTTATGGTGTTTTAATTAGTTTACCATAATATTAGACTATTCTGTATCATTAGGTGTTGCATGAGGAAAAGATGTACCATCAAATGATCTTTTAAGAATAAGCGTTGACTAGAAAAATACGGTTAAATTTCCTTTAGAAAGGTAAAATGTGAAAGCGGTACCAATGTTGATTTTATAGTATTGATAATCATTATCAAATTAAAAAATCTTAAAATTCTTAAAGTGTCAATTTAGCTTGAAAATAAGATAGAAAAGGAATACTATGTAATAGAAGATATATTTATTAATTTTTTGTGACATTTTTCGAACATTTTTTTGTCCGTATTAGTGAAGAATATCACAATCTTTTATTTTATGAAAAATAGGAGATAAGAAGTACTATAAAATATATTAAAGGTGGAAGTGATACACTTGAAAAAGCCAAAAATCGTTATTTTAGGTGCAGGTTACGGTGGATTAATGACTGCAACTCGTTTGCAGAAACAAATCGGAGCAAATGATGCTGAAATTATTCTTGTGAATAAAAATGATTACCATTATGAAACAACTTGGTTACATGAAGCATCTGCTGGTACATTACATCACGACCGAGTACGTTATGATATAAGTAAAGTAATTGACAACGGTAAAGTTGAATTTGTAAAAGGTACTGCTGTTGAAATTAAAACAGATGAGAAGAAAGTTCTACTTGAAAAAGGTGAGCTTGAATATGACTATCTAGTAGTTGCACTAGGTGGAGAATCTGAAACATTCGGTATTAAAGGATTGAAAGAATACGCTTTCTCTATCTCTAATATCAATTCTGCGCGCCAAATTCGTGAGCATATCGAGTATCAATTTGCTACTTATAATACAGAAGAAGTAAAAGATGATACGCGCCTATCAATCGTTGTTGGTGGTGCTGGTTTCACAGGTATCGAGTTCCTTGGTGAATTAGGTAACCGTATTCCTGAATTATGCAAAGAATATGATGTACCTTTTGAAAAGGTGAAGATTGTATGTGTTGAGGCAGCTCCAATGGTATTACCAGGATTTGATCCTGAATTAGTTGAATATGCTGTTGCTCATCTTGAGAAGAAAGGTGTTCAATTCCGTATTGGCACAGCGATTAAAGAAGGTACGCCAGATGGTATTATCGTAGCAAAAGGCGAAGATGATGTAGAAGAAATTAAAGCTGGTACTGTAATCTGGGCTGCTGGTATTCGTGGGAATGCCATTATTGAAAAATCAGGATTCGAAGCTATGCGTGGACGCATAAAAGTGGATGAGAATTTAAGAGCACCTGGACATGACAATATCTTTGTTATTGGTGATAGTTCATTAGTAATTAATGAAGAAATTAATCGTCCTTATCCGCCAACTGCACAAATTGCTATGCAACAAGGTGAATTAGTTGCAAAAAATATTGCTGCACTTATTCAAAATAAAGAACTAGGGTCATTTACTTTTGATAACAAAGGTACAGTATGTTCTTTAGGTGAAGATGATGCGATTGGTGTTGTATTTGGTAAAAAAGTGGTTGGTAAAAAAGCTTCATTTATGAAGAAAATGGTTGATAACCGTGCATTATTAATGATCGGTGGCGCTTCATTAGTTGCAAAAAAAGGTAAATTCAACGTTCTTTAATGCGTTAAATATAAGAGGGCAAACGATATGTTTGCTCTTTTTTTTATAGATTAATTCATCTAAGGAGGGATAAAATGGGAAAAGTCGATAGAGGTAAAGTATGGCTTGGGGTTAGTGGTCTTTTAATCAATGAAAAGAATGAATGGTTAGTTGTAAACAAGAAATACGGTGGTTTAAAAGGGAAATGGTCATTACCTGCCGGTTTTGTAGAGCAAGATGAAACAGCAGATGAGGCAATAATTAGAGAAGTGAAGGAAGAAACTGGGCTATCTTGTCGTGTGAAAGAGATGATAGGTCTTCGTACGGGTGTAATCAAAAGTGAAATTAGCGATAATATGATCATTTTTCTTTTGGAAGCTGATACAAATCAGGCAATTGTAATAGAAGACAAAGAATTAGATGATGTCCAATTTATGGATCCACTGGAACTTATTCATCATCAACCAACTTCAGTCATGATTCAGTATATATGGGAGAACCTCAATCATAACAACAAAACATTAATTGATGGCATTAATCCTGGAGATCAATTTGGTTACACTTCTTATAAATTATTTTTGTAACCTCGTGATATATTGCATAATTTAAAGCATAAGAAAGATAATAACGCTTGTATGCGTTTACATAAAGGGTTTTTACTGTTTTTTGAACCTTTCCATTTTTGATATTTTTCTGTATTATTTAGTTATTATCAGAAAATTCAATTATTCCAAGGGAGATGAACAACATGACAGTAAAAAATGAATCTAAAGTTTGTATCTATTGTGCAGGTCAAGGGTATTTCCAACTGATCCTTGGAGGATCGGAAACATGTGCTTGTTGCGGTGGTTCTGGTAAACATGAAAAATAAATATAGCAACTGAATAAGGTGTAATGATAGCGCTCTAAGTTCTAGAGCGCTTTTAATTTTGTTAAAATGCAGTAGAATTATCTCATCATGCTATCAAATATCAAAATTTTTAAATAAAATTCTGCTATAATAAAGTTTAGTAATTGGCGAAGTTTGTAATGGAGGTTGCAATTTATGCGTATCGTTAAACCTGAGTCTCTGCATCAACAGGCATATCATATAATTAAGAGCGAAATTCTTGAAGGGGTATATCAACCTTCTGAGAGAATTGTAGAAGCAAAAGCGGCAAGTAAATTAGGCATAAGTAGAGGACCCGTTAGAGAAGCGATTCGAATGCTCATTCAAGATGGTCTCCTTGTATATAATGATGGCTATGTAAAGGTTTATACACCGACGGTTCAAGATGTAATAGATCTTTTCCAATGTAGAGAAAGTTTAGAAGCTCTTGCGATCAGCTTAGCTATTCATAATATTTCAGAGAATGAGAAAGAAAAGTTACAGGAGAATTTAATAGCTAGTTATCAGGCAAATGAAAAGAAAGATATAATCGAACTCGGTAAGCTCGACCAAGCCTTTCATGATATTATCATTTATGCCTCAAAGAATAAACAGTTAACAGAGTTATTAGAAATGATTCGGGCAAAGATTCATTATATGCGTAGTAATATGGTAAAGGAAAACTTCTATCCTACATTAGTAGAAGAACATGAAAGAATTATAGACTTATTATTTAGCGGTGATGAAAAAGGAGCACAAGAATATATCAGACAGCATATCAGAAAAGGGCTTGATGGTGTCCTTATGCATATTGATAAAAGCGTGTCTAAATAAAGATCAGCTACTCTAAGTAGAGCCCTACATAGAGTAGCTTTGTTTGATTATTAAGGCAGATTCTAAGTTTAAAGGTTTGATTGTAACACTGGTGAGACAAGTCAGCTTGTTTATTTTATCTGTAAAGTCCCCCGTATGGTGTGCTCTTCTTTGTAGTGACGACCATATATTTCTTTTGAGAGAAGGTCATTATAGAGAATTCAATGGTAATTTCCCATTCCTTTTACTAACTTAGTTAGGTTATTCATTCATAAAAATAGTGTACACATGATCCCGCCTATAGCTAAATTCATCCCCGCATTCGAGCTGGCTAATATTTGTTCTAGCAACAAACGCATATATACCTCCTCTGTAACTGAAAGTGATGAAGTTTTCTACTACTTCTTCTTCCTGTTGTTGCGTTATCCTTACTTGTTTAAATGCACAAAGTGAGTATGTCTTTTTCACCCTTTTTTTACATAAACTATGTATGGGGTAGAGCAATTACAGCTTCATTTCATATCGCTCTTTCAAGTCAAACAAGGCGAATATTAAATTAAGAGGTATGTTGGTTAACTGTTTTCCGTTGACTAAAAATAGAAAATGTTGTAATATCCGAAATATAAAGAAAATTCAGAAGTGTGGTGTGGTGTAAATATTTTAACATGGGTAATTTTCTTTTGTTACTACAATGAAAGCGCATACAAAAAGGGTGGTGTGTAGCAATGAAGGATGGATTACATATTGGTCTATCAGAAGTAATGACAATAAATATCACAAAGGATATGTTTGCGCAGTTCGACGGAGAAGTTGTTCATCCCGTCTATTCAACTGCATCCATGGTGTATCACATGGAGTGGGTTTCTAGAAAAATCCTTCTTCCGTTTCTTGAGGATCATGAAGAGGGAATGGGGGCAGCTGTCCACATGCAACATGTGGCACCATCTGGGGAAAATTCTAAAGTGACTTTAACAGCGACCGTTACGACAATTACTGAACGTTCTTTAGTAACGGAGGTTATTGTGATGAATGAACTTGGACTAATTGGTAGAGGAGAAGTCAAACAAGCGGTTCTTCCGAAAGAAGTAATTGCGAAGAAAGTTTTAGCTACCAACAATTAAGGGGGAGCAAGGATGGAGAAGCTTAATCAGTCTCAAGAAGTAGGAAACGATATTTTTAAGAAGATGGCTAATCATGAACAAGTAGTCTTTTGTAATGACCCGAGTACAGGTTTACGAGCAATTATAGCCATTCATAATACCACATTAGGTCCAGCTCTTGGTGGAACGCGGATGTACCCTTATGAAAATATGGATGCCGCCTTAGAAGACGCTTTACGTTTAGCTGAAGGCATGACAGCAAAATGTGCAGCAGCAGATGTTGATTTTGGAGGAGGTAAGGCAGTCATTATTGGTGATCCGAAAAAGGATAAATCACCTGCCTTATTTCGTGCTTTTGGTCAATTTGTAGATTCATTGAATGGTAGATTTTATACAGGAACGGATATGGGAACAACGATGGAGGACTTTGTCCATGCTTCAAAAGAAACGCGATTCATTAATGGGATACCTGAAGCATATGGAGGTGGAGGAGATTCGTCCATCCCTACTGCTCAAGGGGTTGTTTATGCTATACAGGCAACTAATCATTATTTACATGGTACAGACCTTTTGGAAGGGCGCACATACAGTATTCAAGGATTAGGCAAAGTTGGGATGAAGATTGCAGAATCACTGCTTGAAGCTGGTGGTGATGTGTTTGTTACAGATATTAATCAAGAGGCAATAGCAGAACTTGTAGAAAAGGCAGAAACGTTAAGAGGTAATGTGCAAGTAGTTGATCATCTAGAGATTTACCGCGTATCGGCCGATATTTTCATTCCATGTGCAATGGGTGGAGTGTTAAACGAAAGAACCATCAGCGAATTAAGAGTCCATGCCATTGTCGGATCTGCTAATAACCAACTGGCACATTCTTCTGACGCCGCTCTTTTACATGATAAGGGTATCCTATACGCTCCTGATTATATTGTGAATGCTGGGGGGCTCATTCAAGTAGCAGATGAATTATATGGACCAAGTAAAGAGCGAGTATTGCAAAAAACAAGAACGATTTATCATACCTTACAACAATTATATCGAGAATCTGCTACAACTGGAAAGAACACAGTAGAAGCCGCCCAAGATCGTCTACAAAGACAGATGAAAGAACAGCAACATAGAAGCAACTTTTTCTCTCGGAATGTAAGACCTAAATGGGATTTTAAATGATGGGAGGCATTACTATGGAAAGTTATCCACTATATCAAATGATCGATGAGAACGGGGAATGGGTTAACAAGTCACATGAAGAAGAATTCAATGAGGAAAAAGTAAAGGAATTTTATTATCACATGTTGCGTATACGCACCTATGACCAGAAGGGGGTTGCATTGCAGCGTCAAGGGAGGATTGGTACGTATGTGCCTTTTCCAGGTCACGAAGGAGCACAAGTAGGAAGCGCACTGGCACTATCAGAAAATGATTGGATGTTTCCTACTTATCGTGATCACGGTGCCTCTCTCACATTTGGTGCAGATTTAGATCGGATGCTCCTTCATTGGAATGGTAGAATTGAAGGTTGTTTACCATCAAAAGAAAAGCGAATTATGCCAGCTTCCATACCAATAGCTACCCATTTACCACATGCTACAGGCGCTGCAATAGCGGAGGTGTATAAAGGAACTGACAACGCTGCCATTGCTTATTTTGGAGATGGTGCTACCTCTGAAGGTGATTTTCACGAGGGTTTAAATATAGCAAGTGTATTTAAGGCACCAGTCGTTTTCTTTAATCAAAATAATGGTTACGCTATTTCGTTACCTATTGAAAAACAGATGAATTCCGAAACGATTGCACAGAAAGCTGTTGCTTATGGGATACCGGGTGTGCGGGTAGATGGTATGGATGTTTTTGCTGTACATTATGCAGTGAAAGAAGCTTTAGAACGGGCGCGAAAAGGGGAGGGACCAACGCTTATTGAAGCAGTTGTTATTCGTTTTGGGGCACATACAACAGCAGATGACCCTTCGAAATATCGTGATCAGGAAGAAATCAATCGTCAAAAAGAGGTGAAGGATCCTCTTCTTCGGCTGGAAAAGCATTTGCAATTTCGCGGATTTTGGAGTGAAGAGTGGGTAGAGAGTATTCAATCTGATATACGTAAGGAGATAGAGGCAGCTGTAGAGAAAATGGAAAATGCACCTGCTGCTAACACAGACGATATGTTTGATCATGTCTTTAGAGAACCTACTTGGACGATATCAAGGCAAAAAGAACAATTAGGCTTGATTGGGGGGAATCAATAATCATGGTCATGTCAAATGAAATAATAAAAACGAAAGCAACAAGTCAGTCGTTGACGATGATCCAAGCAATCACGGATGGATTAAAGACGATGCTAGACAGTGATCAAAACACGATTATTATGGGTGAAGATGTTGGACGCAATGGGGGTGTGTTTAGAGCAACTGATGGTTTACAGGAGACTTTTGGCGAAAAAAGAGTCATCGATACACCACTAAGTGAAGCAGGGTTCGTCGGAACAGCTGTAGGGATGGCGTTAGCGGGACTAAAACCAGTCGTCGAAATTCAATTTCTCGGTTTTATCTATCCAGCATTTGAACAAATTGCGACTCATGTGACAAGAATGCGTATGCGTACACTCGGTCAATATCATATTCCCATGGTGATTCGCGCTCCATACGGTGCAGGAGTCCGCTCACCAGAAATCCATTCGGAAAGTGTCGAAGCATTATTTACACATTTGCCAGGAATAAAAGTCGTGTGCCCATCTAACGCTTATGATGCAAAAGGTTTATTGTTAGCAGCAGTAGATGACCCAGATCCCGTCCTTTTTTTAGAACCGATGCGTCTATACCGTGGAAGTAGAGAAGAAGTACCTACGGGTGATTATCGAATTGAAATAGGCAAAGGCACTCGTGTGCAAGAAGGCAATGATGTCACCATTTTTGCTTGGGGTGCAATGATTCCATTAGTCATGAAAGTTAGTGAAAAAATGAAAAAAGACGGTATTTCCTGTGATGTGATTGATCTAAGAAGCCTTTACCCACTAGACCGTGACTTGATTGCTGATTCTGTGCAAAAAACAGGGAGAGTTGTCATAGTTCATGAAGGGCATGAGACAGGCGGGTTAGGTAGCGAAATTATTTCTATAATAAATGATACTTCTTTTCTATATTTGAAAGCACCAGTGGAGAAAGTGACTGGCTTCGATGTACCTGTGCCATTATTTTCTTTGGAGAATGATTATTTACCATCAACAGAACGAGTAGAGACAGCAATTCGTAAAGCTTACACATTTTAGAGGGGAGGGTGAGATGATATGACTGATGTGAAATTTAGCGATATAGGTGAAGGAATGACAGAAGGAGAGATTATCCATTACTTTGTCAAAGAAGGAGATACAGTGGAGATAGATCAGCCATTGGTTGAACTACAAACAGATAAAATGGTGGCTGAAATCCCTGCTCCCTCAGCTGGTGTCATCACCTCCATTCCTTTTCAAACAGGAGAAGTCGTTACGGTTGGAACGGTGATTATGACAATCGATAATGGACAGAGCCTTGCAAAGAGAGAAGAAGTAGTGATTGAAGCCGTTCCACCGCGTAAGGAAAAAGAAGTTATTGCTGAAGCGAATGGGAATCGCTATCAACGTATACTTGCAGCACCTTATACAAGAAAAATTGCAAGAGATCTAAATATAGATATAGAAAGAATTGTTGGTACAGGACCAGCGGGAAGAGTAATGGATGATGATGTGTATCAATTTGTGGAAGGATATCGTGCTAAAGAAACGAAAAAAGAGAGAACAGAGCCACAAGTAGAAACAACAAAATTAGAGGAGACTATTCCTTTTACAGGAATTAGAAAAGTCATCGCTCAACGAATGAGTCATTCTCTACAAACAATTCCTCATGTTACGCATTATGATGAGGTCGATGTCACCCAATTATTAGAAGCGAGAAAGGAATTAAAGGATTTAGGTGATCGCCTCTCTCCAGCCGCATTTTTCTTGAAAGCAGTTGTTATCTGCTTAAAAGAACACCCATTATTTAATGCAAGATTAGATGAAGAAGCAGGTGTCATTCGGTTGTTAAAGGATTATCATATAGGTGTGGCGACACAAGGAAAAGAAGGTTTAATGGTACCGGTCATTCACCAAGCTAATCAAAAGTCAGTCCGGGCGATCCATGAGGAGATGAAATCGTTAACGAAAAAAGCACAAGAAGGTAAGCTAACTCCTGGTGATATGAAGGGTGGAACTTTTACAGTTAATAATGTTGGCCCCCTTGGCCGCGGGACAGGGGCAACGCCAATTATCAATCATCCTGAAACAAGTATTATTACCTTCCATGCAGTGAAGAAAAAACCGGTAGTAAATGCTAAAAATGAAATCGTTATTCGTTCTATCATGAATATTTCTATCTCTTTTGATCATCGCGTCATAGATGGTGCGCAATCAATTGCTTTTTCTAACCGTTTCATTGAACTAATTGAACAACCAACAAAACTATTAGTGGAGCTGATTTAAATGGTTGTAGGCGAATTCGCTGAAAAGCGGGATTTAATCATTATTGGAGGCGGTCCTGGAGGATACAACGCGGCGATTCGAGCAGCGCAATTAGGGTTGAAGGTAACTTTAGTTGAACAGAATGAATTGGGCGGTGTTTGCCTGAACTCAGGTTGTATACCCTCAAAGGTTTACGCGCAAGCTGCAAAGAAGTTAGAAGCGCTAGGGCATTATGCTTCTTTTGGTTTTGCTATTGATGAACCTACTTTTGCTATTGAATCGTTAAATGATTATAAGAATATGACAATTGAACGGTTGCGTAAAGGGGTAGAAGAACTTTGTAAAGCAAACCAAATTGAGTTAATTCGTGGCAAGGCTCAATTTATAAATCAAAAGCGTTTAGGTATTGAAATGTCTCATCATTTTGATTTATATGATTTTGAGAAAGTCATTATAGCGACTGGAAGCACTGCTGAAATACCAACAGAGTATCGCTCTGCCAAAATCCTAACAGAAGCTGAACTTTATCGGTTAACGGAGATTCCTCCTCATCTTATCATTTATGGTCATAGTTATATTGCATTAGAAGCGGCCTTTACTTATCGTCAACTTGGTGCAGATGTGACCCTCATTTTAAATAAAGAAAATTTCTCATTTGATGAAAGTATTAATAGGGAGTTACAGCGATTATTAAAGAAGCAAAAAATCAAAGTATACCGTGATTATCAATTAATAGATATAAAAGAAAGTCATACTCTCTTGCAGCTGAAGTTATCTAAATCAGACCAGGAGATCACATGTGAAGGTAGTCATGTATTTATGGAAGGAACGCATCATGGGAATATCAAGACCCTCGATTTACAAAGAATAGGTGTGGAATGTACAACTGATGGTTTTATTAAAGTAAACCAGCAATTACAAACAAATATACCGACAATATACGCTATTGGTGATGTCACGGGTGGCGGGCAATCGGCTGTTAAGTCAATTAAAGAAGGAAAAGTGGTCGCTGAGAGGATAGCTGGCTTGAATAGTGAAGTGGATTTAAGCTTAATGCCATCAGTTGCCCATACAATACCACCTCTTGCAACAGTGGGGATGACAGAACAAGAAGCAAAAGAAAAAGGGTTAAACATTGCTGTTAGTCAATTCAATTATAGCGGCAATGGCTATGCGATGGTGACTAGTGAAAAAAGTGGCATCATGAAAATTATTAAAGATGCAGATAATGATGTGCTACTCGGCTTTCATGCCATTGGTTCTTCAGCTATTGAATTAATTAGTACAGCAGTCACAGCCATGGAACTCGTTGGTCGTGACGAAGACTTAAATTTCCCACTGTACCCTCACCCGAGTTTTAACGAAACCATTTTAGAAGCTATTGAGGGCTTGAATAACCGTGCGATTCATATGAAACCGAATGAGAAAAAATCCGTTAAGGTGTGAACAGTAATCATAATGAAGCTAGGCGTGCGTACTTGATGGGCACTTCTAGCTTTTTTACATTTTCAATGCTATTTAAAGGTAAATTTAACTTTAAAGTAGAAAAATCTTTATTTTTTGTCATTTCTATTGTAAGAACATGTTGACGCATAGAGAGAAGTTTCAGTAAACTTAATATTGATGTGCAAGGGAGGACAAGCTGAATGCAAATGACCATTTTCGTATTGCCGATTTCTATGTTACTCTTTTTTGTTTTGTTTTTCGGAATTGGTTTTATATTAAATATGCTTTTAAGAATGTCATGGATCATGGCAATTGTTTATCCAATTGTCGTTATTAGGATTATTGATAAGGTTCGACTCATTGAATACTTTAATGACACTCGTGCTGCCTTTTCTAGTCTTTGGACGGAAATCACGAGCCTCCAATTAGCTGATATTCTCATCTTGAGCAGTGGCTTTGTTGGTGCCATTGTTGCTGGCATAGTCATTAACATGCTCCGCAAAAGAGGATATCGTATGTTTTAATCTATACATAGGGAAAGAAACTCTACTATATATTAAAGTAGAGTTTTTTGTATTTTAAAATAATGTCGTTTATTGTGATGGAATCTTTTATAATGTAAAAAGAAAGGCGGTACATCATGGCCATTATTAACCCCCTGAATCCCTCACATCAGCTCCAATTTTTACGTGCACTGAGTGTGCGAAAGGAATTTTCACTCGATGAAAAACAATACTTTCACTTATTGCTTAAAGGTTACGAAGGAGAAAAAAGGTGGCGAGAATATTTAAACGGCTTTCCTTCTGAGATTCCTATTCTATTTGACCTCACGCTAAAAAGTAATCATACGATTTTTCAGGTAGATGCACTCATGGTTCACCAGCATCATATTACTTTTTTTGAGACTAAAAATTTTAGCGGTAACTTTACGATAAAAGATGGGCATTGGTATCATTCAAATAAAGAAATAAAAAATCCATTGATTCAAATAGAACGAAATCAAACACTGATTCGACAATTTGTAGATCAACATCATTTACAACTAACCTTTGATTATTTGTTGGTTTTTGTAAACCCTGAATTCATGCTGTATGATTCTAAGCCAAGAAAGAAACTCATTCTTCCCCCACAAATCCCAAATTTAATAAGAAATTTAAGCCAAATGCGTCACACCCCCACAATCCATCATACAAAGATTATTCAAACTTTATTAACCCATCAAACCGAGTCTCCATTGTTCTTCACTCCGAAGTATACATATCAGGAATTAGCCAAAGGGCTATTTTGTAAAAAATGTAGGAATAAGATGGAAAGGAAAGCTAATCGGGTCATCTGCCCTACGTGTAAAAGTCAGTGTTCCTTAGAAAATGCATTGTTAGATCTGATTCATGATTTTTCCATTCTTTTTCCTGCTTTGAAAGTAACGAACCAAGTCATATTTAATTGGTGTAATGGGATCATAAGCAAATCAACTATTCGAAGAGTCCTCCTAAACAATTATTCCTTAAAAGGAAGTGGCCGAGGTATTTATTATGAAAGAAAATAGAACAATGCAAGGATTGCTTCAACATGCGTGGTTGATGAGTAATTTGGTAGTGTTCAGGCGAAAACGTGTCAGAATTCCGTGATCGAAGAGAAATTTGGTAGTGTATAGGCGAAAACGTGTCAAAAATCCGTGACCGAAGAAAAGAATGGTAGGATTCAGGCGAAAACGCGTCAGAAATCCGTGACCGAAGAGAAAAATGGTAGGATTCAGGCGAAAACGCGTCAAAAATCCGTGACCGAAGAAAAAAGTGGTAGGATTCAGGCGAAAACCTGTCAGAAATCCGTGACCGAAGAAAAAAATGGTAGGATTCAGGCGAAAACGCGTCAGAAATCCGTGACCAAAGAAAAAAATGGTAGGATTCAGGCGAAAACCTGTCAGAAATCCGTGACCGAAGAAAAAAATGATAGGATTCAGGCGAAAACGCGCCAAAAATCCGTAATCGAAGAGAAAAATGGTAGGATTCAGGCGAAAACGCGTCAAAAATCCGTGACCGAAGGAAAATGTGATAGGATTCAGGCGAAAACGCGTCAGAAATCCGTGACCGAAGAAAAAAGTGGTAGGATTCAGGCGAAAACCTGTCAGAATTCCGTGACCGAAGAGAAAAATGGTAGGATTCAGGCGAAAACGCGTCAAAAATCCGTGACCGAAGAAAAAAGTGGTAGGATTCATGCATAAACTCGTCAAAAACCCCCATGATCAAAGAAAAAGTAGAAGGATTCGAGCAGAAAGCTATTGGACCAAGAGAGTGAATCTCTTGGTTTTTTTGATATGAAAGTCCAAGCGGTTATTAGTTAGCTATCAAATGATGAGGAATATTGAATTTTCATAAGGGTTTTATTTGATTATAGGACCGTATGTTTAGCTTCTTTCTAAAAAAAATGAATATTACCTTGAATTAAGGGAAATGACTATTGTTGGGAGGAGTGATTAACTGATGTATGATATAAAAAAATGGGCGAAAAGAATGGTGATAGCTGTAGCGTTTTCTTTCGCTTTATTATCCACATTCCAAACGATTTCAGGTGTAGAAGCAAAGCAAGTGATTGATTATATGAGTGAACAAGCTAATGAAGGAGAGGGATCTACCCTATCTTTCAAACATGCTTTAAAATCGATTGGACTGGCCTTTAAAGATTTAAATAAGACTTTGGAAGCAGATCACTTGAAATTATCAGCAAGCACAGTTGCTGAGGAACCACCTTCTTTGAATGATTGGGATTGGTCACAATACGACACTAAGGAAGTTATCGCAACCGGATATACGGCCTATTATGAGTCGACAGGTAAAAATCCTGGTCATCCTGAATTTGGTATTACATATTCTGGTGTAAAGGTGAAAAGGGATTTATATTCTACGATTGCTGCAGATTTAACTGTTTTCCCCATTGGTACGATACTGTGGATTCCTGATTATGGGTTTGGCGTAGTTGCTGACAAAGGTGGCGCCATTAAAGGAAATAAATTGGACTTATATTATGAAACAGTAGATGATGTATATAATTCTTGGGGGAAGAAAACTTTGGATGTTTATGTAATATCAATCGGTGATGGTACGTTAACTGAAGAAGATTTACAAGAGTTAAATGAAACGGAATCACTACAAGTATTTAGACAGCAGTATACAAAAGAATAACTAAACTAAAAAAGTAATGGGGGATGAGCACCCATTACTTTTTTAGTGGAGAAGAATATATTTTCGGATGTAATAACTGCCCCAATTTGATTGCCCCTTCGATTAATCTTGGTGAAGGACGGCAAAACAATTCTTCCTCTAGGACATAAACGTTATTGTTTTTCATTGCATCCATATTTGACCAACCTGGACGTTTCTGTAAAATGACTGGATTCACTTTTTCTTGTCTTACACCTACCCAGGCTAAACAAATGACATCAGGATTTTGCGAACGGATGGTGTCCCAGTCTGTCTGGATATTTGCTTGTTCTTTAAATGCGAAAAGGTTTTTGCCGCCCACAAGTTCACTAATTTCAGTTAGCCAGTTTGTACCTCCAGGCGTAAAAACTGGCTTTGGCCACCATTCCCAATAAATAGAGAGAGGGTTTTTCACCTGTTTAGCTAACTTTTTTAAGTTCATTACTTCTTCATGAAAGCTTGCTGCGGCCTGCATGCCGACTTCTTTTTCACCTAGGGCTGTGGCTACAGTGATTAAGTCATTTTCTATATCTGTTAAGCTTTGTGGATTTAATGTTATGTAGGGAATGCCTCGTTCATCCAATGCTAGAATATTTTTTTCCATTCCCGGTACACTTAAGGATGCCAGCACAAGGTCTGGTTTAGCCTTTTCTACAGCGTTCATATCTATAGAGAGGTCTGGCCCCAGCTTTGGTAGAGTATTTACTGCTGCTGGCCAATCAGAGTAATCATCAACAGCAACAAGTTGATCGGTTAACCCTAAGTAGGCGAGAATTTCTGTATTACTAGGGCAAAGAGAGGCGACTCGCATGATTGAAACCTCCAATATCTTAAAATATCAATGCATATAAGAGTAATGTTAATAAAATACCTGTTAATCCTCCAAAAAACACTTCTACTGGTTTATGGCCTAATAATTCTTTCAGTTCTTTACGTTTTACTTGGTCTGGCTTTTTGGGCCATGATTTCGCTTCATCGACAAAACGGTTAAAGTCATTGACAAGCTGATTAAGCACAATGGCTTGTTCACCCGCTTGCCTTCGAACTCCGGTTGCATCAAACATAGTAATGATAGCAAACATGGCTGATATTGCGAAGGGAACTGAATCTAATCCTGCCTCGATGGCCACCCCTGTCGATAAAGCTGTAACGGCAGCAGAGTGAGAGCTTGGCATCCCTCCTGTACTTGTTAACAGTGACCAATCTAGCTTTCTTGTAGCAAAAAAGGTAATAGGGACTTTTACAAATTGTGCAAAGAGAATGGCAGCTAATGCTGACCAAAGAGGAAAGTTCAAAAATAATTCCATTATTTAACCACCTTATCGATGTTTGTATTCTTTGTTCGTGTTTAATTTTAATTAATTATTACTATAAGGAAGGATTTTCTATTAGTAACAGATTAGCACAAAACATTTTGATTTGAAAATCAGATCTTCTTAGACGATAAAGTTAGCTAGTCGAAATAATGTGAAAGATTAGATATAATGATTATATATCTTATGGAGGTGTTAACATGTTTACAGTTAAAAAAGAAAATCTTTATGACTCAGCTCATGAAGTTTTAATCATCGGTTTGTTCGATGAACCGAATATAATAAAAGATGCATTATCTTCTCTGGACGAAAAATTTGAAGGACAAATGAATGATTTTCTTAAGCAAGGTGATATATCAGGGAAGTTAAAATCAGTAAGTAAAGTACATACCTTCAATAAAATTGGTGCAAAGAGATTATTATTTGTGGGGCTAGGTAAGAAAAAGACATTACAATTCAATCAATTAAAAGAAGCGATAGGATTAGCCTTTAAAGAAATTCAAAAAAGTAAACTTTCGGAAGTAGCTGTTTTTTTAGACACATTTACGGTTGCCGATCAGCTTGATGCCCTCGATGTTGGTCATGCAGTTAGTGAAGCATATACCCTTGCTACCTATCGTTTTGAGGGATATAAACAAAAGTCAAATGAACCTGAAAAGACAATTGATAAAATCACAGCCTATACGACTGAAAATAGAGAAGATGTTTTATCTGCTTTAACAGTTGGTTATGCCTATGGTAAGGGAACAAACTCTGCAAGAACTTTAGTGAATATGCCTGGGAATATGTTAACAGCAACAACAATGGCAGAGTATGCGATTGAGTTAGCTAATAAATATGATTTTGAAATAGAAATACTAGATAAGAAAGAAATGTTAGAGCTTGGGATGGGTGCGCTGTTAGCTGTCAATCAAGGTTCGACAGAGCCACCGAAAATGATTGTTCTAAAATATCAAGGGAAAGATCAGTGGGAAGATGTCATTAGTTTAGTTGGAAAAGGAATTACCTTCGATACTGGTGGTTACTCGATAAAACCGAAAACAGGGATTGTTGGAATGAAAACAGATATGGGCGGAGCAGCAGCCGTTCTGGGTGCGATGGAAATCATCGGGGAGTTAAGACCAGAACAGAATGTATTAGCCGTTATTCCATCAACAGATAATATGATAAGTGGATCTGCCTTTAAACCAGATGATGTTATTACTTCATTAAGTGGAAAAACAATAGAGATCTTAAATACAGATGCAGAAGGGCGTCTCGTTTTAGCTGATGCCATTACGTACGCAAAACAGCATGGTGCCAATTATTTAGTCGATGTTGCTACTTTAACGGGAGGTGTTATTGTTGCCTTAGGAGAAGACACAACAGGTGCGATTACTAATCATGAAACCTTCTTTGAACAAGTATTAGAAGCCTCATTCGAAGCAGGTGAAGCGATGTGGAGACTCCCATTATTTGAAAAAGATAAACAAAGAATTCGCAATAGCCCAGTGGCAGATTTAAACAATTCACCAGGAAGAGAAGGCCATGCGATCATGGCAGGCGGCTTTATTGGAGAATTTGCGGAAGATACACCATGGGTGCATTTGGATATAGCTGGTACATCTACAACAAATAAACCTTACGAATTAGGTCCTGCTGGTGCCACAGGTGTAATGACACGTACACTAGCTCTACTTGTAGAAAGATTTGAAGTAAAGTAATCAACCATTCATTAAAAGCATCTTAAAGGATGAGAAGCTCCTTAAGATGCTTTTTTGTTCCTCCTTAGAACTCACATTTGCAAAGGTGAAACCTTCGATAACATGATGAATAAGAATGGGAATTATGACACTTTTCTTAAAAATCCATTATTTGACGAACTTGAATGAGTATGTTAATTTATTACTCTAACACTTTACTAAAATAAAGCAAATAATAAATAGAAAGAAAGGTTTTAATCATGAATGCTGTTTTACTTGCTGTATTAGTCATGTTAATACTAAGTCTATTACGTGTAAATGTCGTGTTATCCCTTATTATAGGTGCATTGGTGGGAGGATTAACAGGTGGACTTGGTATAACAAACACAATTGAAGTCTTTACAAATGGTTTAGGTGGCAGTGCAGAAGTAGCGCTTAGTTATGCTTTATTAGGAGGCTTTGCTATTGCTATTTCTCGTACAGGTCTACCTAATCTCCTTGTTGATAAAATTATTCAAAAGGTAGGGAAAGAAGGAGAGACAAGGAAGAAAGGATTATCTAAAACATTAGTCATTTTATCATTGTTAATTATGGCGTGTTTCTCACAAAATCTAATTCCTATTCATATTGCATTTATCCCTATCTTAGTCCCACCATTATTAAAAGTGATGAATGAATTGAAGATAGACAGAAGACTGATTGCTTCCGTTCTTACATTTGGTTTAGTTACTCCTTATATGCTTATCCCTGCAGGGTTTGGCCAAATATTTCACCAAATCTTAGCAGACAATATGACAAGTAGTGGTTTGAATGTTGATATGCAACAAATACCACTAGCTATGCTACTGCCAGCTTTAGGTATGGTTGTTGGATTAATAATAGCCGTATTTATATCTTATCGAAAACCGCGAGACTATCATCAATCATCAGAAATCATAGAAACTGAAACGGTATCTTATAGTAGGCGCGGTGTCTTATTTGCTGTATTATCAATCATTATTGCGTTAGTTGTACAAATACAACTAGATTCAATGATTATGGGAGCAGTGGCCGGTATTATAACTGTCTATTTAAGTGGGACCATAAAGGGCGCTGAAGCAGATAGCTTATTAACAGATGGAATGAAAATGATGGCATTTATCGGATTTGTTATGCTCGCGGCATTTGGTTTCGGTGATGTACTGAAAGAAACAGGGGATGTTGAAGTCCTTGTGTCGAATGTAGCTGAGATGATAGGTAATAATCAAGCTCTTGGTGCATTACTAATGCTTTTAGTCGGCTTGTTGGTTACGATTGGTATTGGTTCATCCTTTTCAACCATCCCAATTATTACGACCATTTTTGTGCCATTGTGTTTAGAGCTAGGATTTAGTCCAATGGCTACGATTGCGTTAATTGGTGCATCTGCTGCTTTAGGTGATGCTGGTTCTCCTGCTTCAGATAGTACACTTGGACCGACATCGGGCTTGAATGTGGATGGTAATCATAATCATATTTGGGATACATGTGTACCAACATTTATCCATTATAATATCCCTGTCATTATATTTGGCTGGATTGCTGCAATGGTATTATAAAAAGAATAAACGAGTATTATTTAAACCCGATCATATTTGATTGGGTTTATTTTTGTGAACTCGACCTGAGGCAATGGATATAGGTCAAGTTTTCTGATTCATGAATGAACACTAAGAATGTTTGTAAATCTGACCGTCAAAGCAGAATCAAGTAAAAAATAAAAAAGTAATAAAGTCTAAGCCACATAAAGCTAAATGTAGTCGAACATTGCATATGTCACTATATACACCTAAAGGAAGCTAGGATTTAACAAAAAGATATGAATAGTAACTATTAAAGGATATTGACATAATATCAGTACCCTCAGTCAATCTGCTTTTAGTTTTCCAACGCGATCTTTAGAACCAGATATTCGTTTAAGCATAACCGCATAAAGGATAACAAGATGGTTCCAACCAAATCTGAGGAGGAACCAATTTTGTTTAAAATTTAATGCCGAAAAGCATTGTAAGAATATTACGCTTTTTTATTCTTTTTTTGGGTAAGATACTAGCAGTAGGGCTGTCAGAGGGAATAGGAGACACTTGCATGAAATTCTTCTTTTCAAGTATGTGTATACGTTCATGTAAACGTTCAATTTCTGCGTGTAATTCTTCTAACTCCTGCCGATGATGTAGCAACTGATAAGAAGTCACATCATCTGCTTTTGCATTTAAGCGTTGTTCTAACATATCCATTCTTGCGCTTAGTTCATCATTGGATATCTGTGGACTAGATATAGTGGCGTGCCGAATTTTTTTGCTAGTTACTTTTACGTCTTGAAGAAGGACACCTGTATTTAATTGATCATGAACTCTTTTTAATAATTGAATATCTTCTTCTGAGTAAGCATAATGGCCATGCTCATTTTTTGTCATATTTAAATTTAGCTGTTTTATCCATCGCTGAATAGTACTTTGGGATACACCGAGTAGTTTCGCTACAGCGCCTGTATTCAAAAGTAATCTCCTCCTTATCATTACTTTATTAAGAAGCATTCGCTTAAAGAAATATATTTTCCTTTACGTTTGACAAAACAAGTGTTGCTTCGTCAAAGATAGTGAATATTTTACAACCTTTTGAGTAATAATCGTTCTTAGTGGGGACAATGAAGAAAACAGATGGGAGGACAGGTAAAATGACAGAATACGAATTAGAAGACATCTTCCATGAGTCAGGGCATTACCACTTATATGAACAATTAAAGTATAAATTATGGATTGCTTATCAATGGCTAGAGGCAGATCGAAATATATTATCCGAGTTTCTAAATATTTATGATTTTGACCACAACGAAGAATTATATTGTAAGGAATTCTTATTTCATTATAAGATCTTTAAAAACATAAAGAAGAAGAATGCCTTTTATTAAATGAACAAGTAAATAATAAAAAAGCCCCCAAATCATTCAATTTGTGAGGCTCTTATTTCTTGAGTAATGAAGGCAATTATTTTATTTTATAATGTTGTGTGAAGAATTCGTCTGTTTCTTGTACAACAACTTTCCTCAACAGGAGTAGACCAACTAAGTTCGGAATCATCATTAATGCGTTAGCCATATCAGCAAATGCCCAAACGGTAGCTAAGTTAACCATTGCACCAGCTGCACAAGCAATAATATAAATCGCGCGGTAGCCTGCAATTCCTTTTGTCCCAGCTATATATTCAAAGCATTTCTCACCGTATACATACCAGCCTACAATTGTTGTAAATCCGAAAAAGATAACAGAAAAAGCGACGATATATTCTCCTGCTGTTCCTAATACTGATGCGAACGCTGCACTCGTTAATGCACCACCATCGAGATTAGGGTCATGGGTTACGCCAGAAAGTAATCCTCCTGTATAATCCCAAAAACCAGTAATGATTAATACAAGTCCAGTCATTGTACAAACGATGATGGTAACAATGAAAGTGCCTGTCATAGCAACAAGTGCTTGCTTCACAGGATGGTCTGTTTTGGCATTACCGGCGATTAAAGCAGCAGTACCTAAACCAGCTTCATTAGAAAAGATTCCTTTTGAGACACCATTTTTAATTGCCTCTGATACGACAACTCCTACAAAACCACCGGTTGCTGCGATGGGATTAAAAGCATAATGAAAAATTAATTGAAATGACGGAATAATCATTTCATAATTAACCGCAATGATGATTAAGGCGCCACCAATATAAAGAAAAGCCATAATGGGAACAAAGTATCCAGCGACGGTACTAATTCTTTGAATGCCTCCAAAAATAATGAGTGAAGCAAAAACAGCTAAAACGATGCCAGTAATAACACTGTTGATACCAAAGGATTCACTAGCTACTTGAGCAATCGTATTAGATTGCACGCTATTCCCTATACCTAAAGCGGCAAAAGCACCAAAAATGGCAAAGGCAATGGCTAACCATTTAAACTTAGCTCCTAATCCTCTCTCAATATAGTACATGGGTCCACTTGAATATTCACCATTGCTATTCTTTACACGATATTTCATTGCTAGTAAGGCTTCCGCGTATTTAGTAGCCATCCCGAAAAGCCCAACAATCCACATCCAAAAAATGGCGCCTGGTCCACCTAAAGTGATAGCTGTGGCGACTCCAGCAATGTTTCCATTCCCTATTGTTGCTGCCAATGCAGTCATTAACGCTTTGAAATTACTTACATCGCCTTCATCATTTGTATCCTTAGCGTTCCCTTCCTTTGTAAATGCTAATTTAAAAGCATAATAGAGTTTCGTAAATGTACGACCTTTAAGCATGATTGTTAGAAGTAGGCCCGTCCCAAACAATAAGATTAAACTGGGGGTTCCCCACAAAAAGGAATTAACTTTTTCAAGTATGTTCATAATGTCCACAGATGAATCTTCCTCTCTATAGTTGAATATCATACCATACTATATTTTTTTAGATGTAATCGCTTTCTTAAACATAAACCAAAATCATACTATCTTAATAAAATGATTGAAGTGCACGGAAAATTATAAGAATACTTATTATTGTAAAATTATACAAGGATAACTTCAATCAATTTTAAAAAAGTTTAACTATTTATAATAATCAATAAGTTTAAAAAGAGCTTTTCGACAGCATGTAAAGGTTTAGATATAATAAAAAAAAGAGGCAGTTGGAGGTTTGAAATGGGGAGAGAAAAACAGTACGGGAAAGATCCATTTAAACGATCATTTGATAACTTAGAAACATTTGTGGATAAAATTAGAGATGTTCTTGAATGTCCAGTTACTATTGAAGATGCTAATCATCGGTTATTAGCTTATAGTACGCATGATGACCAAACCGATCAGGCTAGAATTGCAACGATTATTAGCAGAAAAGTTCCCGAAAAGGTAATAAATAGTTTATGGAAAGCAGATGCTATACCTCAATTATTAAGGAGTGCTGAACCATTAAAGATTCCAGAAATTAAAGAAATTGGGCTGGGGAATAGGGTAGCAATCTCTATCAGGCATCAAGAAGAGGTGCTTGGCTATATTTGGGTGGTCGAACGAGATAAGTCTCTTACAGCAGAAGATATGTATTTACTAAAACTGGCTGCTCAATCGGCAAGAATTGAATTGTTGAAGCTTTATCGTCAAAAAAAGAAAAGAGAAGAAAGCTATCAGGATTTTTTCTGGCAGTTGTTAACTGGCAGATATCCCAAGCATGCAGAAGTAGTAGACAAGTTAGATGATTTTCATATCAAACCATCTCTACACTCTGCTGTCATTATTTTTCGTTTTATTGACGATATAGACATGCAAACAGAACAAAGCATGATTTATCTTATTTCAACGAGCCAAAAAATCCATATGACTTTTTATGCAACGATGGGTAATGATTTTATCTTACTAGCATCTCCGCCATCTACACAGGCAAATGAAACAGATTTATCTGAGTTTGTACAGTTTGTTATCAATCAAATGTATGTAAGGTTTGAAATTGATCATATCATTAGTGGCAGCAGTAGTTTGAAATTGACCTATGACCATGTTGAAGATCGCTATTCAGAATGCTTAGAAGTACTTCGTTTAAAATCACAATATCCGAAAGAAATGCAAGAAATCTATACTTATCACCAATTAGGTGTCTTTAAATATTTGGATGCCATTCTTGATATAAGAAGCCGTGATGCATATGAACATCCCGTCATCCAACGTTTAATTGATTATGACCATGCTCATCGAACGGAGCTATTAATGACGCTAGAGGCCTTTATTTTAAATGATAGCAATGTAAATGACGCTGCTAAAGTCCTGCATGTTCACGTTAATACATTAAATTATCGTTTGAAGAGAATTACAGAACTCACTCATGTGAACTTTAAAAGTACACATGAGAAATTTTCCTTGTATTTAGAACTGCAAATCCGCAAATACATAGAAAAAAAGCATCGTTTGTGAAATTACACAAATGATGCTTTTTCATTTTTCAAATATAAACAAAGTCATTTCAACATTCTATTATTATACTGACAATAGGGAAACATAAAATTGTCATTTATTATTTGACAATTTATTCTATGCAATTTATTCATACTTAAAAATTAATATAATAAATGGAAGGGGCCAAAAGGATATGATTATCGGCGTACCTAAAGAGATTAAAAACAACGAGAACCGTGTAGCAATGACACCAGCGGGGGTAGATGCATTAGTAAAAGCTGGACATGAAGTACTTATTGAAACGACTGCAGGACTCGGAAGTGGATTTCAAGATCAAGATTACGAGTTAACAGGCGCGAAAATCGTAGGCACGGCAAAAGAAGCATGGGCAGCGGAGATGGTAATGAAGGTAAAAGAACCGCTACCAACTGAATATGACTATTTCCGTAAAGGCCTAGTATTGTTTACTTATTTGCATTTAGCAGCAGAACCAGAATTGGCAGATGCGCTAGTGAAAAGTGGAGTAACGGCTATTGCATATGAAACAGTTGAGGTGAACCGTACACTTCCATTATTAACACCAATGAGTGAAGTTGCCGGTAGAATGGCTACACAAGTTGGAGCGCAATTCTTACAAAAAACAAACGGTGGCCAAGGAATATTACTTGCAGGTGTGCCAGGTGTATCTCGAGGAAAAGTGACGATTATTGGTGGGGGCGTTGTGGGTATTAATGCTGCGAAAATGGCCATTGGTCTTGGTGCAGATGTAACAATCATTGATTTAAGCCCTGAAAGACTTCGTCAACTTGATGATATTTTCGGTAATAGCATTCAAACATTAATGTCTAATCCATTAAATATTGCTGAATCCGTAAAAGAAGCTGACCTTGTAATTGGTGCTGTACTCATTCCAGGAGCAAAAGCGCCAAAATTAGTAACAGAAGAAATGATTCAAACGATGAAACCTGGTGCAGTCGTTATCGACGTTGCGGTTGACCAAGGTGGTATTCTTGAAACGGTTGATCATGTAACTACACATGATGATCCAACATATATTAAACATGGTGTTGTGCATTATGCTGTGGCAAACATGCCAGGTGCCGTGCCAAGAACATCAACAATCGCATTAACGAATGTAACAATTCCTTATGCATTACAAATAGCGACTAAAGGTGCACATCTAGCTGTTGAACAAAACCCAGCATTGAAATTAGGGGTAAACGTAGTAAATGGGCATGTAACGTATGAAGCAGTCGCAAGGGACTTAGGTTATGATTATGTTCAAGTCGATGCAGCATTCGCAAATGAAGAAATAACAAACTAATGATACTTTCTCCTACCTCTTAATAGGGGTAGGTTTTTTTACTTTTTGGATGATATATTAGACGATGTATGAATTTGTAGGAGTAGTTCAGTTGATACTAAATCATGTTGAACGCGATTTTCTTATAGCCTTCATTTAGTATTCTTTTGCTATGATGGTTAACGTATCTTCAGGAGCCCCTTTACCATTCAAGGATTTAATAGGGCTGTATTTTTCTAGTTACACATATAGGGGATAATCGAATTCCTTCAAAATATTAAAATAGAAAAATGGATTGTATTCTTTGTACGGAAAGGTTTATCTTTTCACATTCTGTTATTGATCATCTTATTTTTTTGCCTCTTCTTGTGTACCAATTAGTCTAGTAATAGAAAAAAGGTCACTTGAGAGGGCTAAAAAGAGAAGTAAAAAGCCATTAGACCAAGAGCCTTCAATCAAAATTTGACATTTTTCATTAAACTCTATATAATCTTCAAAAAATAGTTAATCGTTGATGAGGAATAGTAAGTTTTCATCATTATTTTCAGAGAAGGTATCCGTTTGTGCTGTAAGATATCTATTAATGAAAAGCTGAACCTGCCCTCTGAGTACATATTCTTTAGAATATGCGGTTTACTTGTTGAACCGTTATCAATAAGAGTGCAAAGCTTTGCTTTGAAATAGGGTGGTACCACCAGTCATTGGGTCCCTATTTGAAAGCAGGGCTTTTTTGTGTCTTTGAAAGAATAAAAATTAAAAATGAGGTGTCAATATGGGTAAGCAGTTTGTGAAAGAAATAACATCAATGAATGAAGATTTTCCACAATGGTATACAGATGTCGTAAAGAAAGCTGATTTAGTCGATTATTCGAGTGTGAGAGGTTCAATGATTATTCGTCCAAATGGTTACGCCCTTTGGGAGAACATTAAATCAGCACTTGATCAAAAGATAAAAGAAACTGGGCATGAAAATGTTTATATGCCTCTATTTATACCTGAGAGCCTTCTTCAGAAAGAAAAAGATCATATTGAAGGATTTGCCCCAGAAGTTGCTTGGGTAACTCATGGTGGGGAAGATGAGCTTGCTGAGAGACTTTGTGTGCGCCCGACATCAGAAGTACTTTTCGGAGAACATTATAAAAATATTATTCACTCTTATCGTGATTTACCAAAGCTTTATAATCAATGGTCAAATGTTGTTCGATGGGAGAAAACAACAAGACCATTTTTACGAACGTTGGAGTTTTTATGGCAAGAGGGCCATACTTGTCATGCGACGGATGAAGAAGCGTTAGAAGAAACAGTAAAGATGCTAGAAGTCTATGCAGATATTTGTGAAAATCTTTTAGCTATCCCTGTTGTTAAAGGCAAGAAAACGGAAAAAGAAAAGTTTGCTGGCGCTAAATTAACTTATACAATTGAAAGTTTAATGCATGATGGTAAAGCGCTACAATCAGGGACATCTCATCATTTAGGAGATGGCTTTGCAAAGGCATTTGGGATTCAATTTACCGACCAAGATGGAAAAGAGCAGTATGTGCAGCAAACTTCTTGGGGATTCACAACCAGAATTATCGGTGCGATGATTATGGTCCACGGTGATGACAGAGGTTTAGTAATTCCGCCAAAGGTTGCCCCAAAGCAGGTAATGATTGTTCCTATTGCGCAACATAAGGGTGGCGTATTAGATTTTGCCTATGATTTAAAAGAAAGACTAAGTAAAGTAGCGCGCGTAGATATTGATGCAAGTGATAAAAAGCCAGGTTGGAAATTTAATGAATATGAAATGAAGGGTGTGCCCATTCGCTTAGAAGTAGGTCCTAAAGATATTGAAAAGGGCCAAGTCGTACTTGCAAGAAGAGATACAGGGGAGAAAATGGTCACTCCATTAGAAAATCTAGAAGAAACAATTGTTCAACTCTTAGAAAAGGTTCAAACTTCACTTTATCATAAGGCAAAAGAACATCGCAACGAACATACGTATGAAGCATATACTTATGAAGAGTTTAAGCAGATATTTAATGAAAAACAAGGATTCGTCAAAGCGATGTGGTGTGGCAATCAAGCATGCGAAGAGAAAATAAAAGAAGACACGAGTGTGACTTCCCGATGTATGCCATTTGATGAAACGGCGATTGCTAAAGCGTGTGTTTGCTGTAAAGAAGAAGCACAGCATCTTGTCTATTGGGCTAAAGCTTATTAAGAAAAAAATTTTATTGACCCATATCTTTTTTTCACTTATAGCCGTTTAAGTAATAGAAAGTGTGAAGGGGTGAAGGAAACAATGCAGAAGGAGCAGATGGTAAGCCGGTCAGCAACGTTAGATTTGATTGCGAAAAAGTATTATCGAGACTTAGTAAGCTATTGCACCTTTCTTTGCCAAAATGAGTGGGATGGAGAGGACATAGCGCAAGAAACCATCTTGAAGGCAATGAAGTATAACGAGGCTAAATTAACACGAGCTTTGTTAAAGAAAATTGCTTATCATCAATGGATCGATGTGGTTAGAAAAAAGAAAAAAGAGCAATTAACAGAAAATCATGTTGATATCGAAACAAGAAATCATCATTTGACAGAAACAATTGAATTATTATTAGAGAAATTAACTGTGCAACAGGCGCTAGCTTTTTCATTAAAAGAAGCGTTTTTATTTAAGAATAGTGAAATTGCAGAGATGTTAAATATGAAAGAAGCCTCTGTTAAGAGTTTATTGCATCGAGCAAGAAGACGTTTAGGAACAGATATGAAAGAATTAAATCAGCAATGGGATGAGCCGGTCGAGAGAAAAATCTTTCAAGTTTTCCATCGTGCACTTGAGCATCAACATCCCACTGAGCTTATCAAATTACTGCCAATAATTAATCATTATAGTACTTCCAAGCAAAGCACCCCTTCAAATGCTTTCAATATGATGGCAGCTTAATGCTTGCCTTTTGGAGGTTTCCTAATGAGTATAATACCTTATGTAATTGAACAAACGGCTAAAGGTGAACGGTCCTATGACATTTATTCAAGACTATTGAGAGATCGGATTATTATGATTGGTGAAGAAATCAATGATCATATGGCGAATAATATTGTTGCTCAAATATTATTTTTAGCTGCAGAAGATGAGAAAAAAGATATTTCACTCTATATTAATAGTCCTGGAGGATCAACAACAGCGGGCTTTGCTATTTTAGATACACTCGACTATGTTAGGTGTGATATTCGCACTATCTGTACAGGGATGGCTGCCTCATTTGGTGCACTACTGCTTCTATCTGGCACGAAAGGAAAACGATTTGTGCTTCCTCATAGCGAAGTAATGATTCATCAGCCCTTAGGTGGTGCAAGAGGGCAAGCGACAGATATTGAGATCTCTGCAAGGAGGATATTAAAGCTAAAAGACGTAACCAACCAAATGATTGCCGAGAAAACAAATCAACCATTAGACAAGGTGAAGTTGGATACAGAACGTGATTATTTTATGAGCGCACAAGAAGCGGTGGATTATGGAATCGCGGATGCTATTTTAACGAAGAGTGAATGATAATAACTCACATTAAGCCCACGCTTAATTGATGATAGATGCATATGTAATAGGGAAGGTACCCAGCTTTTAATTAAAGGAGGTAATCCCTAGTGCATTATTATTATCGACATCCTGGTGTTGCGGATGAACGCTTTTTTCCCTTTTTGGCGGCGCCATTTGTTGGCGGTTTTCTTGGAGGATTAGCGGGAGGGGCGTTAGCCGCACCGCTGTTCTTTAGACCTAGGCCGTGTTTTGGAGGACCTTGTCCACCATATGGATACGGTTACGGCCCCGGCCCTGTTCCATATGGCAATCAAGGTTTTGGTGGCTACCAAAATCCCTATGCTGGCAATCCCAATCTTTATGGACCAAATATTAATATAAATAATGAGATTAACTAGATAAAAATGATACCACGGAGAGATGCTGTGGTATTTTTTTGTAAGCTTAAATTTATATATTGAAGGATAGTACAGCAAAATCATAACCAAGATTATAAAAATAAAAAGCAGTCGTAAATTGACTGCTCTTCTATATTAGGTTTGAAAATATGGCTTAACCCTACATTTGCATCGTAGTCCATTTTAATTTTAATGACAAATTCGCACTTTGATCACCGGCAGATTGAAAATTTAATGTTAATCCATCTGGTGTATAAGTAACTTTCGGATGATTGTTCAGATTAGCAGAATCAATTAATTGATTAACTTTTGTTTGATTTGATTCCTGGGCAGCAGTCATAATATTATAGGAGTATTCTCTGGACTTCGCCATTTTATCAAGTAATTTACTAGCACTATTCATTAATACTTCCATTGCTTTTGCTGATTGAATGAACTGATCCGGATTAACTGGAGGGAATGAACGTATAGGTATTGGTGGATAAGGGTGGCAATATATAGGATAGGTATAAGGATACGGACAAATAGGAGAGGGATTAAAACGTGTAGGATACATCATAGGTCTCCTTTCAATATCGCATTAGCATAAATATATGTGCCTAAGGCTTATTCTATGATTAAACAGAATATTCCCATAAAATATATGTTCGGTTATAATGGTAGTTGAGGGGAGGCGTACATATGTATCCAAAAACAATGATAGAAACGTTAGGTATTGAAATTACAAGCCTTGAAAAGGGAAAGGTTGTTGCCACTATGCCTGTAGACGGCAGAACGAGACAGCCATTTGGTATCCTTCATGGAGGGGCTTCTGTAGCGCTTGCTGAAACTGTAGCGAGCTTAGGTGCTTATGAACTCGTTGATAAAGAAACAGAAGGTGTAGCAGGACTAGAGATTAATGCTAACCATATTAAGTCAAAGAAAGACGGCGTTGTGACAGCAATTGCAACAGTTCTACATCAAGGAAAAACAACGATGGTTTGGGAAATAAAGATTGTCGATGAACAAGAAAAATTAATATGTGCATCAAGGTGTACAATGGCTGTTTTAAAATTGAAAAAGTCTTAATGAAATGCGGGTGGAAAGGTAATTTCTACCCTGTTTTTTTTTGGTTTTATATGTGGCATTGTATGATATGAAAGTTAAACCTTCGCATGGTGTCCAGTATCCACACAACAATCATTTTTAATAAACCGCACTTAGTTACGTTTCATTCATTTGATTAGTCACGATTGGAAAATTTGTTTATTAAAATAAAAAAAACGCCACCTACATGCAGTTTAGATTGCATATGGTAGCGTTTTTTTTTTATAGATTCTTCCCTAATTTCTTTTTAAATTCTTCATATTTTTGTTGTTCATTAGATTTCTTTATCTCGAGGTATTCTTGGTAATCATCAACCTTACTACCTTCCATTTTTACGCCATGATGATAGGCTGCTCTTCCAAGTAAATGGCCAGCAACTGGAGCTGTTAAAAACATAAAGACGATGCAGAGAAGTACTCTTGTATTAAACTCACTCTCATGAAAATAAAAGTAAAAGAATGCAGCTAATAATATACAAAGGACACCAAGTGTAGCAGCTTTTGAAGCAGCATGGTTTCTCGTATATACATCAGGTAATCTGATTACACCTAGCGCAGCTATTAAGTGAAAGAACGCTCCGAGAATAATAAATATGACGATGATAATATTAGCGATCTCTATCATGATCAATGATGACTCCCTTCTCTAGATATTTGGAGAAGGCTACTGTCCCGATAAACGCTAATATCCCAAATAGTAAAATGAACTCTACATAGGCAGTTGTATCTACTTTGATACATATTAACGCGACAATACCAACAATGTTTACACCAACGGCGTCTAAAGCAACGATACGATCCGGCAATGTTGGGCCTTTAATGATTCGGTAGACTAATGCAAGCATGGATAGAGCTAAACAAATGATTGCAATTGTAACGGCAGTTTGTATCATTTTCGGCTCACCTCCATAATCGCCTTTTCGAAGCTTGTTTGAATCGCTTCTATTTCATCCTGGACATCATTCATATCTACAGCATGTACAAAAAGGATTTTCTTATCTTCTGATATATCTACTACTAACGTACCTGGTGTTAGGGTAATTAAGTTAGATAGTGTGGTAATTTCCCAGTCCTTTTCTAAACTTGTTGGATAGGCAAATATCCCAGGCGTGTTGTGTAGCTTAGGTGTTAACACAATCTTAACGACAGCAATGTTGGCTAGAATTAGCTCTCGTATAAAGATAAAGAGCAATTTAACCACTGCATAAACACGGTACAAATAAAAACGGCTGCTGAAGAAATTTCTAAATACAAACAAAATGAGTAGGCCAAAAAAGTATCCTTTGATAAATGCCACTAGATCATACGTTGTTGTTAGAAACATCCACATAAACCCAAGACAAACATTTAATAAAATTTGAACTGCCATACTCACTACTCCTTTAGAACTGCATCGATATATAAATTGGTGTTGATTAAACTTTCAGCAGCTTGAGAGATATACGGATAAACAAAATCTGCACCTACACCATAGCAGATAGAAAGAATGACTAAGATCACTGGAGCGATTAATAACTGCTTATAAGGAACTGTCTTTTCATTTGCAAATGTTTTTGGTTCGCCCCAAATGCCATTAATAAAGATTTTCATAATAGAGATGAGCACGAATAAGCTAGATGCTAACACAATTGCAGCGCCAATGAAGTGTTCAGATGAAAATCCACCTTGAACAATAAGGACTTTTCCAACGAAACCACTTAATGGTGGAATACCAGCTAATGCAAGTGCTGCAAGGAAGAATGTCCAGCTGAACCCTGGATAATTCTTTATTAATCCGCCCATTTGCTTTAAGTTATTTGTACCTGTAATGGTTGCCATTAACCCAACAAGTAAGAATAACCCTGCTTTGATAATCATGTCATGAATAAGATAGAATATTGATCCTGTTAAGGCATTTTCATTCATTGTACTTACTCCGAACAGAATGATACCGACAGCAACAATAATGTTGTATATGATAATCTTTTTAACATCCCAATAAGCCAGTGCACCGATAATCCCAGTAATAATAGTTAAAATCGCTAAGATCATGATCACTTGTTGAACATATCCACCTTCTTCGTAAAAGAATAGGGAGTAAGTTCTAATAATAGAATATACACCGACTTTTGTGAGGAGTGCTCCAAAAATAGCCATTACAGGTGCTGGAGGTGCATAATAAGAGCCCGGTAACCAGAAATATAACGGGAATATTGCCCCTTTCAAACCAAAGACGATGAGGAATATGATTCCAATAATCGTAATCACACCAGGTTGAGAAACCCCGCTTATTTCACTCACTCTCTCAGCAATATGCGCCATATTCAAAGTTCCTACGACCGAATAAAGGTAACCAACTGCAATGACGAATAAACCGGAAGAAATAACGTTAACTAAAATATACTTGATGGATTCTCTTAATTGAATTTTCGTTCCACCGAGTAGAATTAAAGCATAAGAAGACATTAACATGACTTCAAAAAATACAAAAAGGTTAAAAATATCGCCTGTCGTAAAAGCACCATTTACACCAACAATTAAAAATTGTAAAGCGGCATAAAAATGATATTTTTCACGATCTTCGCCAATTCCTTTAAATGAATAAATAATACATGCAAATGCGACGATACTCGTTGTTAATACAAGTAAAGATGATAACATATCAGAAACAAGGGTTATACCAAAAGGGGCATCCCAGTTCGATAAGTTTAATGTTTGTATACCGTCATTTTTTACCTGATTCACTAATAGTGCAGATAGAATGACTGTAGCAAAGGCTGATAGACCAGCAACCCACCTTTGAGCAATAACTGATTTATTTAAAAAGATCAGAATGACGGCGGTAATTAACGGAACTAGAATAGGGAGTATCAAAAAATTAATCATTGCCATCATTTCCTCTCAATTTCTCCATATTATCTGTGCCAAGTTCTTTGTATGAGCGATACCCTAATACGAGGAATAGAGCAGTAACTCCAAAAGCAATAACGATTGCTGTCAAAATGAGTGCTTGAGGAAGAGGGTCTGTATATGCGCTTGCTTCTTCACCCACTAAAGGTGGTGCACCTCTCTTCAAGCCTCCCATAGTTAATAAGAGAAGATGTACGCCATGACTTAATACAGTTGTCCCTAAAATGATTCGCACAACACTTCGTGAAAGCATCAAATAGGTTGCAGACATGAAAAGAATGCCGGCAATAAAAATCATTAGTATTTCCATTATTCATCATCTCCTCCTATCGTTTGAATAATGGACATCGTTACACCTACAACAACAAGATATACCCCTAGATCAAACAATGTCGCTGTATGCAAGTGAAGCTCACCTAAAATAGGTACATGAAGGTCTCCAAATGCATGTGTTAAAAAAGGTTTGTTGTAAATAAATGCACCTGCACCTGTTCCAATAGCAAAAACTAAACCAAGTGCAACCATATATAAGAAGTTGAATGGTAAAATATTTCTTACTGTTTGAAGGTCATAGGCTAAGAGTAGAAGCAGGATGGCGCCTGACGTTAATAAGCCGCCTACAAATCCGCCTCCAGGTGTATAATGTCCAGCAAAAAAGATATAAATGGAGAAAATCATGATGAGAAATAATAACACTTTCGTCATCGATTGCAAGATAACGTTACTTGTTTTCAATTTTCTTTCCTCCATTTCTCCTTAGCTTAATCAGACCGAAAATAGCTAATGCAGCAATACCTAACACGGCGATTTCAAACATCGTATCAAAGCCCCTAAAGTCAACTAAGATTACATTAACCATGTTCTTCCCAGCAGCTTCACTATACGTATTCTCAATATAATATTGTGAAATAGAATCAAATAGTTTCGTACTATGCGCTGTTAATCCAACTAAAATGACGAATAAGCCAACCCCTACTGAAATAATGGCATTTCGCACTTTCACTGGTACAGGATCGTCTGTCAATTTCTTCGGTAAGTGATAGAAGCAAAGTAAGAATAGTGATACAGAAATTGTCTCAATCACCAATTGAGTGAGCGCTAAATCTGGCGCTCTAAAAACGATGAATAGCAAGGCAACCATATATCCTATTGTTCCAGTTAGTAGAATAGAAACAATACGAGACTTAGTAAACAATAGAGCGATAGATGCAGCAGCCACAATAAATGTTAGTATTACTTCGTAGAATTCAATTGGCGCTAAATTATCAGTGCTAAAGGCGAAAGCGTCTAGCCCAAATAATGAACCAATAATAAGCACAACCATGAAAATAAACATATAGCTTAAATAATGGTTAATGGATCCTGACATTACATTGCGATTTAAGCTGTAAGAGCCTTTATACATTGAATCAAGTAACCCATCATAGAAGCGGTTAAGTGTAATTTTCTCCGGGAAAATACCATAAATGCCACGCCATTTATTTAATCCAAGGTACATTAGAATCCCAACAATAATAACACCGATTGTCATAAATAATTCTGTATTAAAACCGTGCCACATAGAAATATGAACATCAAACTCATACATAGGCATAATCGTTTCTATAGCAGGTACTAACAAAGGTTTTACGAGATTAGGGAAAAAGCCGATTACAATAACTAATGATGCTAAAATAATTGGAGAAATAAGCATACCAATAGGGGCTTCATGCGGTTTTTTCTCTAATTTCTCTGGTTGATATTTCCCTGTAAATGTTTTGAAAACAAGGATCATACTGTATATGAAAGTAAACACACTCGCAATCCAAGCAATAACTGGAATAATAATGCTCCAATCAAAATCCATATGAAGTGCATTAATCATACCAGTAAAGAACATCTCTTTGCTAAGGAAGCCATTGAATGGTGGTAACCCAGCCATAGCAAAGGTGCCAATTATAGCAATCGTAAATGTAATTGGCATGAGGTTCATCAAACCACCTAGCTTACGAATATCCCTTGTACCTGTTTCATGGTCGACTATCCCTACGACCATAAATAAACTTCCTTTAAAGGTAGCATGGTTCATCAAATGGAAAATTGCAGCAGTAGTTGCTACCATAAAATATTCAGGTTGTTCGTAATGCAGCGCAGCAGCTCCTACGCCTAGTAAAGACATAATTAATCCAAGTTGACTTATGGTCGAAAAGGCTAGGATAGATTTTAGATCTGTTTGTTTGACCGCTGAGAAGGATCCCCAGAATAATGTGAACAATCCAAAAGCAATGATGAGCCCCATCCATAAAGTGTCTTCGGCAAAAACTGGACTCATTCTAGCTACTAGATAGATCCCCGCTTTAACCATTGTAGCTGAGTGAAGGTAAGCACTAACAGGGGTTGGTGCTTCCATCGCATCTGGTAACCAGATATGGAATGGAAATTGTGCCGATTTCGTGAATGCACCTAATAGAATACATAAAAGAGCGGCAACAAAAAGTGGGTGATCAATAATTGTGTCAGCTTGTGCGACAATTTCGGTAATACTGAACGTTCCGGTCATGTTATAGAGAAGGATGATTCCTCCCAACATAGCTAGTCCACCTAAAACGGTGATAATCATTGATTTTTGTGCACCATAACGTGATTTCTCTCGATTGTACCAATAGCCAATTAAGAGAAAAGATGAAAAGCTAGTTAATTCCCAAAACGCATAAAGGACAATTAAATTGTCTGATAAAACAACACCAAGCATTGCCCCCATGAACAGCAATAAATAAACATAGAATGTATTTAATTTCTCTTTCTGTTTAGAAAGATAGTAAATAGAATACAGAATAACTAACGAACCAATCCCAGTAATTAATAAAGCGAATAATAAACCTAGTCCATCCACTTTAACTGTGAAGTCAATTCCTAAAGAAGAGATCCATGAAAACGATTCCATTGTTACTTGTTTATTTGTTGTTTTAGAAATAAAACTACTGAAATAAATGAACAGCAGAATAGGAAGTGGTAGTATAAACCACCCTGTGTGTACTGACTTAATATTTTTATATATTAGCGGTACAAACACTGCGATAATAAATGGCGCAATAATCGCCAAATGTAACAGTGACAAGAAATTACCCCCTTTTGAAGAAAAAATCTGTGAATTGCAAGATAATGCAGAGAAATATGCTATTCATACTAAAGTTCAACAGCTACGGTAGTAATTATAACGTAAAAAGTTATCAGTTGCATTGAAGAAATCCTCTAGCAGTAGGTTTCCCCATAAACTTTATAAATAAGTAGAAACACGTCGATTTTTGGCAAAAATTTTTTAAATGAATAAAAAAACGAATAATTATACAAACTATTTTTAGGTGGTGGTTTGTAAATGTTTGGGAAAATAATAACTGCTATAGGCATATTTGCCATTATTTTCTGCAGTGCTTGGTTCGTTGAATCTCAGGAAATGTCAAATAAACTGAAGGCAGATCAATCTAAAAAGTATGAAAGTGAATGGAGTAATCTGGAAATAGAAGCGGATGTATCTGATTTTGCTCCGAGAGAGTACGTGAAAATTAGAGAAGTGTCTTGAGAAAATTTTCAAAAATACGTGGTAAATATGACTAATGAGACTTGGAAGGTCCGGGCAAATTTGACTTTGCTCGGATCTTTTTTATTTGAAATGATTATGAGATTATAATGAATAATGCAATCCTAATACGATGCATAACTTCTTTGGTTTATTTAGGTAAGGGGTTTTGGGGTTTTTCTGAAATGAGCGTACATCACATGAGAAATAAAAAGGTACATATTTGGGACAGTCAGGAATATGATGGAGTATATTTAGGTTTTAATTCAAATAACTGAAAAATAAAAAAATAGCATGCTATAATAACAATAAAGAGTACACGGAAAAATCCGTTTAAAGAAAGGATCTTTTCTTATTATTTACGTAAAAAGGGGGATCTCAGCTGATGGAAGGAGCAAGGTATTTATTTATTGATTTTGAATTTACAATGCCAGAACGGAATTGGAAAGGGTTTTATCCTGAAATCATTGAAGTAGGCTATATTTTGGTAGAGGGTGGAAACATCGTTGACCAGTTTTCATCTTATGTGAAACCAATTAAGTACCCTCATTTATCTAAAAGGTGTAGCTCGTTTTTGAAAATTTCTCAACAACAGGTTGATACAGGCATCACTTTTAAACAAATGCTAGACCAGTTTTCGAAAATACCAACTGTCTCCTCCTTAAAAATCGTTACATGGGGAAATATGGATATGAAGGTGCTGCGAAATAATTGTTTACATACGGAGTTACCGTTTCCCTTTGATGGTAAAGAAATAGATTTATCAATGGAATATAAACGATTCTTCGGTAATCAGAATCAGACAGGTTTATGGAGAGCTGTGCAAGAGTATGGAAAAGAAGGCACGGGGAAGCACCATAAAGCATTGGATGATGCCTTAACGACTTATCAGATCTTTAAGCTTGTGGAAAAAGATAAGCGCTATCTAAAGAAACCAAAGCCTGCTACAATCGGGGACGTCATAGATTTTTCTAAGCTGTTGAAGCAACATGTGTAAGGACTCAAAGTGAAATTGGGTCTTATTTTTTTGCATGTAAACCTGTTTTTAATATCAAACCTTATGCAAAAAAAGTGGTCAAGGTGCTGCTAAACTACGAATGAAAAAATTCGCTGTTTTTACAGTACTGTTGCTAATCTACTCCACTTAATCCAGTACTAGCTTGCATTGGATTCATGGTGTGAGAGAAGGAATGACGGTTAGCAAGCCGAAGCGCACACATACTATTGAGAAAGCAAATATCAGAAAAGAAAAGGAGCTAACTAGAAATATGGAGTACAAAGAAATGCCCACATAAATGATTTCAAAATCAGCCAGAACTGTAGGCAAAAGAGATGGACTGTTAAGGGGTGTTTAAGTCCTAAATTACTCAATGTGATTTAGGACTCAATCTGTGACAGTTCGTTTAAAAACAATTATTTAAAATAGTCTTTTTCTAATGATTTTAAGTTCATTAAGCTTTTTTCTGCCCATTGCGTGTTTTTGCTAAGTAATTCTGCACGCATTTTTTCAATGGCTTCTTGAAGTGAATCTTGATAGTCGGGAATATCTTCGGTAAAAGGTTTCACCATTTTTAAAGGGACATTCGTTTGTTCCCTATATGCCAAGGCTCTTCTTTCTTGAAAGAAAACGCCGTCTACTTCTTTAGGATGGTGAAGATCACCTTGTGTAGGATGCTTCAGCACTGCTAAGACCCTTACCAAATAACTTTGCGGACGGATGTCTGTGATTTCTCCAATATATTTCCCTGTTTTGTATATCCCGGTAACTTTATCTCCAATATTTAATTCACTCATTGATGTACCTCCTAACAATTGATCTTGCCTATATTATGAATGAGAAAGAAATGAAAGACAATCCATAAAACAGATAGATAGGCTCTTTACAAAGCGGTACAATATTAAAATAATGGTAGTATAATACATATGCTTGGGAGTGAGAAAATGAGAAAAAAATGGTTTGTTTTATTTGCCACGCTTCTTTTATTACTTGCTGGTTGTGGTGAGAATAACGATACAACTGATGCAGACAAAGAGGACAAGTCAACAGCAGAGGAAAAAACACAAGAAGATGATACAGGCGAAGCTGCTAAAGTAAAAGGTTTCCCACAGCTTTCCAATGAAGTAGGGGAAAATGAGCAAGTCGTTAAGTTGGTAACATCATTAGGAGAAATTACGATTAAACTTTTTCCCGATATTGCACCAAAGACAGTAGAAAACTTTATCACTCATAGTAAAGAAGGCTATTATGATGGCGTTATCTTTCATCGTGTTATGAAAGAGTTTATGGTCCAAGGTGGAGACCCTGAAGGCACAGGACTTGGTGGAGAAAGTATTTACGGGGAATACTTTGAGGATGAATTCTCTAATCAATTATTTAATATTCGCGGTGCCTTATCGATGGCTAACAAAGGTGCTGATACAAATGGTAGTCAATTTTTCATTGTTCAGAATACAACATTAGGGGATGGCCTAGAACAACAGATGAAAGATAATGAATATCCAGCTGAAATTATTGAGAAATATGTGGAAAGTGGTGGAACGCCATGGCTAGATGGGCGTCATACTGTTTTTGGACAGGTGATAGATGGAATGGATATTGTTGATGATATTGCACAAGTAGAAGTAAATGAAAACGATAAACCAGTAGAAGACGTGATTATTGAGAAAATACAAGTCATCGAATAAAGGTTGGTATAGATTACATCGACTGTTATAATAAGGATATCAACGAAAGTAAGAAAGGAACATAGCCGTGCTTCAAACTTATGTGTTTTCTTTATTTCTTTATTTTCCAGAAGACAAGACAGAATATATTCCGGCCGTTATATGGTTAGTTGCCTTTATGATTCTCGCAGCATTTGTAATGAGATGGTTTATTCACCACTCAAAAAAAGAGAGTGAAAAAACACGCGAACTCGAAGACCAATTAAAACAAAAAAGTAAAAACTCTTCTGTTGATTGAAGACAACTTTCATGTTTGTAAACTTTTCGACAACCACTTTGAGTAGTGGTTGTATTTTTTTTGGATTGGGAAAAGCTAAGTGCATGATTTTCTTTTTGGAGGCTTTCTTTATGAATAAGAAGATAGTTTATTTATTATTTAGTCTATCTGTTTTATTAATGGGTTGTACAGAACAGGAAGTAAAAAAGGTAGATGTAGAGATGTTTAACGCAGTTGGGGATTCTCTTGGTAAGGTTAAATTAGAAGAGCAAGCCAGTGGGGTCAAGTTAGGGTTAGATTTAAAAGGTCTGCCACCTGGGGATCATGCTATTCATATCCATGAGAAAGGTGAGTGTGAGGCTCCTGACTTTAAATCGGCTGGTAATCACTTTAATCCCGAAGATAAAGATCATGGTTTACTGAATCAAGATGGTCATCATGCGGGTGATTTACCTAATATTATTGTGGAAGATGATGGGAAAGTGAAGACAGACTTAGTTGCAGCTGAAGTTACAATGAAAGATGAAAAGTCTTCATTATTAACAAAAGATGGTACATCTATTGTCATTGATGAAAAAACAGATGATGGAATGACACAGCCTTCTGGCGACTCCGGGGAAAGAATTGCCTGTGGAGTGATTTCGAAAGACAAAGAACCAAAGCAGAAAGAAGCACAAAATAGTAAGAGTTAACCAATATTATATGAATGGAAGAAAGAACAAATTCTGGAAGGAATTTGTTCTTTTTTATTGCTTAGGAAACGATAAAAAACTAGGCTGGTTTATCGATGGAAGAGAGTAAACCATTAAGTGAACGAAGTGAGTCATAAGTTTTTTAAAATAAAATTTATGAAAATCATTGCGTGAATAAAAGTAAGAATATTATGTAAAAAGCGTATTTATTTTATAGTAAATATGCTTTAATAGGTTAAAGGGAGGGGACTTTATGAAGCTACTAGAAAATAGTGTAGTACAACTGATTCCAATGGAAACTTGTCATATTGAAGGGATAAGCAAGGCAGCGAAAGACGAGTCAATTTGGACACATATGTCAGTGGATTTAACCCAATATAGTGACGTCGTTACATATGTTGAAGCGGGTATCAAAAAGCGTGAAGAAGGAAGAGAGTTCCCTTTTGTTATTTTTAATAAAAAGGAGCAGCAAATTATTGGCTGTACTTGGTTTTTAGATGTGGACCTTACCCATAAAAGGTTAGAAATCGGTTCAACATGGATTCATCCTCATTATTGGCGCAGTGCAATCAATACAAATTGTAAACACCTTTTATTGTCTTATTGTTTTGAAGAACTGAAATTTAATCGAGTACAAATAAAAACAGGCCATGAGAACCTCCAATCACAAAAGGCAATTGAGAGAATAGGTGCTAAGAAGGAGGGGATATTACGTAATCATATGATTCGTAGGAATGGAGAAATTCGTCACACAGTGATGTATAGTGTGACAATAGAAGAGTGGCTAGAAATAAAAAAGCATATAGAAGAGAATTTATTGAAATAAAAAACATGTCGGAAATAGTTTTTCCGACATGTTTTTACAGAATCCTTATGAAAATGCTGTTTTTAAACGATGAAGTCCATCCATAAGTATATCATGAGGGCAGGCGATGTTCATACGGACAAACCCTTCACCACCTGGGCCATATTTTGGTCCTGGCTCTAATCCAAGTTTTCCTTTCTTTACAAGCTTTTGCTGAATGTCATCATCAGTTAAGCCGAGTTTACGACAATCTAGCCAGATTAAATACGTCCCTTCTGGATCAACGACATCAATATCAGGCAATTCTTTTTCTATAAAACTTTTTACACTCTGGATATTTTGTTGTAAATATGAGAGTAAAGCTTCTAACCATTCTGTTCCATGGGTATAAGCCGCTTCCATGCCGACCATTCCAAAGATGGATAATTGATGGAAGCCTTGTCTAGCTTGAAAATCTTCAAATTTTTTCCTTAATGTCTCATTTGGAATAATAAGGGCAGATGCTTGCAACCCAGCAATATTAAAAGTTTTGGTTGGTGCAATGCATGTAATCGTCTGGCCTCTCAGTTCCTCGCTTAAGCTAGCGATAGCGACATGTTTTTTCGGCTTATAGACGAGGTCTGCATGAATTTCATCTGATAGGATTAAGCAATCATAAGCGATACATAAGTCACCGATCTTCTGTAAATCCTCTTTTGACCACACATTTCCTCCTGGATTATGAGGATTACAGAGAATAAACATTTTCGCCCCTTTTTTGAGTTGCTGTTCAAAGTCATCAAAATCAATTTTGTAATGTCCATTAACAAGCTTAAGTGGAGAACGTAAAACTTTACGATGATTACTTTCAATGACATTTGTGAATGGCGGATAAACAGGGGTATGTATTAATATATTGTCCCCTTCTTCTGTATAGGTCTGTACGACCGCTGCCAAAGATGGAACCACACCAGTATTGTATAATATGGACTGCAGGGGAATATCCCAGCCGTGATGAACACTTACCCAATCCTTGATTACTTTTGGTAAGGATGGGGACGCAAATGTATAACCATAAATTCCGTGATCTAAACGTTTTTGTAGTGCATTTGTTACCTCTTTAGGCGGTTTGAAATCCATATCTGCAACCCACATTGGAAGGACATCTTCTTCTCCAAAAACCGTTTTGGTCAATTCCCACTTCACTGATGACGTATTTTTACGATCAAAAATTTCATGAAAATATTGATTTTCCACTTCTATCCCACCATTTCTTTATTTATCGATTTCTATCTATATGATAAGATATGTAAACATAAATGAAAAATAATAAGGTGAATGTATAATGAATACACAACAAATGAATCTATTGTTAGTAGATTGTTTAAATGATTGGGACCCATTTCATATCGGTACAGGCAATTACGATACGGAAATAGCTGATATAATCCAAATAGTACAAACTGTTGACGATACTAATGAATTGGCCCATAACATCCAAGCTATATATGAATTCTCTTTTGATGAAGTAATTCCTCTTGCTCAATGTAAAAAATATGCGCAGAAACTCCTGGTGATAAAAAATAATAGTTCTTGCGAGATTGAATGAATGGGTGAAGGAATAAAAATTATCTCACCCCACCATTCCTTTTTTCTGTAAATATTGTTCGATAATTGCTACAATCTCCTCAGGCTTTTCTTCGGGTATAAGATGTCCTGCCTGCTTAAGGATATGTAATTCGCTATGCGGTAGGTCTCCCTGTAACCTTTGACCGATAGAGAGAGGGACCACCTTGTCTGCCTCCCCCCATATGAGTAAACAAGGAGTGTTAATTGTTTTTAATAAGGTCTCATCCAAATCTCCCTCCCGGTCACGTATCATTCTCGCTAAGGAATAGAAGATATCCTTGTTTAAAAATGGTTCTAGATAACCATCCCTCATGGCATCATCAATCATTTCTTTTTCATATACAACGTTGTTTAAGTTTTTTTCTACACCTGATTTCTCAAGATATCTTTTTACAAAATGAGAAAAGAAAGGTAGGTGACTTGCGTAAACATACTTTGCTGGCATTTTCGGTAGATAAGAAGAGCTACATAATAAGACTACAGCCTCGAGCAAGTCTGGTCTTTGATGAGCAATGTTTAGGCAAATTTGTCCTCCCATTGAATGCCCAACCATCACGATTTGTTGAATAGATAATTTTTCAAGAAGTAAAATAATAGTTGAAGCAATATTTTCATAAGAGTAGATAAACTTTTTTGCTTTTCCGCTCTTCCCAAATGGTGGGAGGTCAATTGTGAGTACTGTATTTTCTTTTTGTAGCAATGGTATGAGTTTTCGAAAACTAAAGCTGGAAGAAAGAAACCCATGCAATAATACAAATGATTGTTTAGGGGTTGGGTGTGGGTAATATTCATAATAAAAGTCATTTCCATTTAAAAGCATTTTATCGTTTGGCAATGGTTGTCCTCATTTCTTTACAGTGATGTAAGGTGTTACTATAAGTCATATCATTCGTGGCCATTGCTTACAAGAAGAAACATTGTATTTTCGGCATAAAATAAAAAATAGGCAATCCTATAACAGATTGCCTTCAACAAAGGGGGAATTCTAGAAAGACTTACAATACAAGCCTTTCCGAATACCTACATGTTTATACGTAAAAATTGGAAATAGTTTCATTCATATCCTGTTGATGAAGCATAGGATGGTTCAACTCATTCTGATTTTGAAGGTCAACTTGTGGATTTGTAATAGTTGATACTGGGATGTCCAATATTGTACATAGCTTGAGGATTGTTAGCGTATCTGGGGTGGAAATACCTGACTCATATCTTTCGATTACTGCACTACCTACCCGCGCTCTTTTTGCAAGTTCAAATCTTGTTAACCCATGTTGTTCACGGACTAAGCGAATGTTTTCACCAATGTGATTCATTTTTATCCCCCCTTCTATATTTTATTTTACCACCAATCAACTTTTTTAATGGGTAATTGTATGAACATTTCGTTAATTAATTGTGACTATTTATTGACTATCCATTTTACTTTTGATATTAGCTATAGAGTATGATATAATTTTTTATTGCGTATATAAACGATAAAATATTAATAATTAGGAGTGTTCCCATGTCAGAGAAAATTGAAGTAGGCAGCGTGATTACTGGTAAAGTAACAGGTATTCAACCTTATGGTGCCTTTGTTGCATTAGATGAAAATACACAAGGACTTGTTCACATTTCAGAAGTTACTCATGGCTTCGTTAAAGATATTAATGAACATTTAAGTGTTGGAGATGAAGTACAAGTAAAAGTACTTTCTATTGATGAAAATGCTGGAAAAATCGGTCTTTCTATTCGTGCAACACAAGAAGCACCAGCTCCAACAGAAAAAGAGAAAAAACCTCGTAAACGTCCAAATAATCCTGTAGCTCAAAAAGTAGAGGATAATGGTAGCCAAGGTTTCAATACACTAAAAGATAAGTTGCAAGAGTGGATTGCACAATCTGAGCGTGAAGATTTAATTAAAAAATAAGCTAGTTCAGCTTCATAGAAGACACCGGGAAATCTCGGTGTCTTTTTTTTTGTCGAATGAAAGAATCATTTAATTCCTTGGGAGTAACAATTACAGAGAGGCATTTATTTTATTTTTTAAAATAAATAAAAAAAGATGTATTCTTTGCAATCCTTAGTAAAAAAAATGATAATAACAAAAAAGGAAGGTGATAGAATGGAGAATTTTACATTTTGGAATCCAACGAGATTGATTTTTGGTAAAGGTGAACTTAGTAAATTAAGTGAAGAGATTTCTCCTTTTGGCCGTAAGGTGCTGGTAGTTTATGGTGGTGGAAGTATTAAAAGGAATGGTCTATACGATAAGGTAATGAATGAGCTTGAGAAAATGAATGCAGAAGTGTATGAACTAGGTGGGGTTGATCCAAATCCTCGTGTCTCTTCCGTTCGTGAAGGTGTGAATATTTGCCGCGAGAAAGAAGTTGATTTCATTCTAGCTGTTGGTGGCGGGAGTGTCATCGATTGTACAAAAGCTATTGCGGGAGCAACGAAATTTGCTGGTGATGCTTGGGATATGGTGACAAATAAAGTAAGAATGGAAGAAGCGATTCCCTTTGGTACCGTCCTTACATTAGCTGCAACGGGTTCTGAAATGAATTCTGGAGCGGTCATTACTAATTGGGAGACACATGAAAAATTGTCTTGGGGAAGCCCGGCTGTATTCCCTCAATTTTCAATTTTAGATCCAGAACATACATATTCAGTGCCAAGAGACCAAACGATTTATGGCATAGTCGATATGATGTCTCATGTACTTGAGCATTATTTCCATTTGGAAGAAAATACGGACTTTCAAGATCGTATGTGCGAATCTCTCTTAACAACGATAATGGATACGGCTCCAAAACTAATAGATGACTTAGAAAATTATGAGCATCGTGCGACCATTTTATATAGCGGTACAATGGCGTTAAACGGTATTCTAAATATGGGTTATAAAGGAGACTGGGCAACGCATAATATTGAACATGCTGTATCGGCAGTCTATGATATCCCTCATGGTGGCGGTTTGGCCATTTTATTCCCTCATTGGATTAAGCATACATTACATGCCAAGCCTGAGAGAATGAAACAATTAGCAATAAGAGTGTTTGAAGTCGATCCAACAGGTAAAACAGATGAGGAAGTTGCATTAGAAGGGATTGCTCGTTTAAGACTGTTTTGGAACAGTATTGATGCACCAGAACAATTATCAGATTATGGTATAGACGATAGCAAGCTAGAAGATATGGCAAATAAAGCCGTTCATAATGGTCCTTTTGGTCGTTTTCAAGTATTAGATAAAGAGGATGTTCTTTCAATCTATCGTTCAGCATTATAAGGAAGAAGCTCTCGTGTGAAACGGGAGCTTTCTTTATAGGTTCTTGTCATATTTGGGTTTAATGGAATTGTGGTCACCTGGTATGAGTTTGCTTATACAAGCATAGTAAAAAATGTGAAGGCTAATTTGGCTTATGCACGAGTGATGGGTTATAAACCTTATTTTTGGAGATGATGTAATCATGAACTATATAACGGGGTTGTGCAAACCGTCGGTGGCGAAGACTGATTCTTGAAAAATTCCTTGTCTTTCGATAAAGTGATAGAGGACTATTGATTCATGAAATACATAAGCGGAGGAATAACGATGACTCATATACAGTTTGATTATACGAAAGCGTTTAGCTTTTTTAGTGAGCATGAACTATCATACTTAAAAGGAGCGGTAACAGCAGCGCATACCGCTATAGAAAATAAAACAGGAGCAGGTCATGAATTCTTAGGGTGGGTAGATTTACCGAAAAATTATAATCGCGAGGAATTTGCAAGAATTCAACAGGCAGCATCAAAAGTCAAGCAAGATTCTGATGTTCTTTTAGTAATCGGAATTGGTGGTTCTTACCTTGGCGCAAGAGCTGCTATTGAGATGTTACAACATAGTTTTTATAATGCTCTTTCAAAAGAAAAAAGGAAAACACCTCAAATCGTTTTTGTAGGCAATAATATTAGCTCTAGTTATATTCATGATGTCATCGATTTATTGGAAGGTAAAGACTTTTCTATTAATGTCATTTCTAAATCTGGAACAACGACAGAACCAGCAATTGCCTTTCGTTTATTCCGAAAAATATTAGAAGAGAAATATGGTGTAGAGGAAGCGAGAAAACGAATTTACGCTACCACTGATAAAGAAAAGGGCGCGTTAAAAACATTAGCGAATGAAGAAGGCTATGAGTCATTTATTATTCCGGATGATATTGGTGGAAGATACTCTGTGCTAACAGCCGTTGGATTATTACCAGTTGCCGTTGCGAATATTGATATTAACCAAGTAATGGAAGGGGCTGAAGTTGCTCGTAAAGAGTTAAGTTCTGCCGATATAGAAGAGAATATCGCATATCAATATGCAGCAGTAAGGAATGTCCTTTATAATAAGGGTAAAACAATTGAAATGCTTGTTAATTATGAGCCGGGGTTACAATACTTTTCAGAATGGTGGAAGCAATTATTTGGTGAAAGTGAAGGAAAAGATCAAAAAGGAATTTATCCTTCATCTGCCAATTTTTCTACTGATCTTCATTCACTTGGTCAATATGTGCAAGAAGGTAGAAGAGATTTATTTGAAACAGTTATTAAAGTGAAGAAACCACGACATGAAGTGAAAATTGAAAACCTTGAAAATGACTTAGATGGTTTAAACTATTTAGCTAATCAATCGATTGATTTTGTGAATCATAAAGCATTCGAAGGAACAATGCTTGCCCATACAGATGGCGGTGTACCTAACCTCATTGTAACGATTCCAGCAATGGATGCATTCACTTTTGGTTATCTTGTCTATTTCTTTGAAAAAGCTTGCGCTATTAGCGGGTATTTACTTGGTGTGAATCCATTTGATCAACCTGGTGTGGAAGAATATAAAGTGAATATGTTTGCATTGCTAGGTAAACAAGGTTATGAAGAGAAGAAAAAAGAGCTTGAAGAACGCTTGAAATAAAAGTCTTCAACTCTTAACGGTCTAATAAGTAAACATAAAACAATTGTATATGGCTGATTGACCACAATTCATGCATAAAGTCTATAGATCAGCCATATATTTTGAGATTTTACCAAACATCATAAGGTTTCTATGTCCAAGATTAACTTGTATTTTTTCAAATGGTACCCAGCTTCTTATCATATAACTTTCAATATCTCCTTTTAGGTATGTTAATCAACAATTCTTACATTCTTCTCTAAAATATATGCTTTTATTTTAAAAAAATAAGACCTGGTTGGTCTTAGATGCTACTTTCCATCCACCGAGCACTTCCATGTTTCGATACTGAAAGTTCGAATAGGTCATAGATAGAGAACTACCCTAGGTTGTTTTCGTTTACTAGATAAACGTACCGAAACATAAGATCAGTAAATGAAATACATATTGGCTATGGGTTTGTTTATCCCGGTATCGGTATTTAAAGCGTGAAGGGTTTATATTACTACTTATTTGTTATGTTTTGAAGAATAATGAAAATTAATATCCTCTATTCATTAAATAGACAAACCAAACAGCATGATTTTGCTCATCTTTAGCTGCTCTATTAAATTGTTCTTTAATATATGGGTCACTGGTTTTATCGGCAATTTCTAAATAGAAGTCCACAGTTTGTTGCTCATCGTTAAATGAATAATCTAAACCAGTTTGATAAGAATTTGGACATTGATTAGTTAATTGAGGCGAATGCTCATGCCCTGTTAGTTGTCGGTATATTTCGTTAAAAATCCTAAAATGTTTTTTCTCATCTTGTCTTATTTCTTTAATAATAGTCCTAGTTTTCTCATTAGGTGCTAATTGCTGAAGTTTCTTATAACAATTAATTGCAGAGTACTCACCATTAATGGCTTTAGAAATATCCATTATAAGTTCGTGATTGTCTCTGAATTGTATTGGCTTACTCATATAGTACATTTAATCAACTCCTTAATCTAAATCAGTTTAGAATATGCAATTTGAAAAATTAAGGAATTTGTACACAAGAATTATTAAGACTACTAGTACTAAGAATAATGGTGATGAACAAACTCAACGGTTTCACCCATGCTCTAAAAAGAGGGTGGAAGGCCGCTGTTTTTTTGCGAAGAGCTTCCAAAGAAGAAGTGATTAGGCTTAAAGAACATCAAGCCTGGTATTTTGTGTTTTCGATTTTAACAATTAATTGATTCGATTCTTTAGCCACTTTTTTTGTCTCCATTACAAGTTGAAAGATGTTTTCGCTACAACGCTGTGCCCCTTTAATTAAAAGTGGCACCCCTATGGAATCAATTCCAAGACCTCGTGAAAAAAAGCCTCCAAGTGTCATAGCTAACGGTACAACAGGAGAGGTATTAGAAAATATTATTTTTTTATTCATAGTTTGATGCTGTAGAGATAATAGTTCACTAAAATTATATAGTGATTTTACAGTTAGTTTGGATGATCTTCTCCCGATAGTATAAACCGTATTACCATCACTATCAATTCCATGATAAATAAACTCCCCAGCGTCCTTCTTTTTTAGCTTGTTAAAGTACGGAACAGATAAAATCTCTTCTTTACTTGGTATTAAATTAGTATCACTCAAAATATTTAGGTGATAGGCAGCGGCTAAAGAGGTGGTATGGGTACCTCCAAAATCGTGATATATATAGATGATTTTTTCTTTCATATCCATCCATCCTCTCTTTTATAATTAGGGTAATCCTACTTCATTCTTTCCATAAAAGTAGCCTATTATAATTCCTTGGAGATTCTTGAGAGGAGCCAAAAGGTGGAAATGATAATCGAAAAATAGGAGAACCGGCTTAAGAGTGGTAATTATAAGTTAACCAGCTCTCGATAATCGCTATGAGAAACGTCTCTGTGCTTAGTTAACTTTGATCCTTCCATAGTACTTGCCAACTCTATTTAAACATGACTAGTATCTGATCAGAACTTATTCTATCCATCACACGGTAACCTGTTTCTGAATATGTGGCGATTCCTTCATCATTCGGTAAACAGTAACCATTAATTGAGCAACTACCATCATCAGTCACTAGCAATTGACCGAGTAATCCAACTGTTACCCACTCTTTACGTTTACTTCTTGGTATATAAGATTGCTGTGAATCGTAGGCGGGGTTTATTTTTGGTGCCACTCGCGTTAACTTTGCGAGGTACTCATCATTAGGGTCACTTGGAATTTGTTCATATTGAGTACGGCCCCATTGATCCTTTAGATACTTATGATGCCAATGCAGTTCAGCGGCATTCCCCTTAATGGCGGAGGCAGCACTTGTAATGCCTAAAATATAGCTGTCTGCGCTGGTTGCTACTTTCACCTTTTTACCTTGTAATGAGATAAATCTACCTGGTGTAATGCTGTTTCCATCAATCGTTTCAAACATTTCAGCATAGTCAGCGCCATTTTCATGAAGTGTGCCATCGATAAATAAATCTCCTGTAGATCCTTGGAGTAGCGCAGCTAAACCTCTGTTGCTAGCACTTGTTCCATTACCGACATGCCAAGAATAATTGTCTGTTGTTTCTCCATATATTCCCATTATATGTGAACCGATATTTGTGGCTATGTTTTGAAATCCTTCAGCATGAGAAAATACACCTTGGGCTACATTATTTTGTCCTTCTACATGAGCGGCTTGACCAGTCGCGTTATTGTTGACACCCTCCGCATGTGAGGCATTCGCTGTAGATAGGGTATTTAAACCTTCTGCATGAGCACCTGTGCCGCTTGCGGTGGTTCCGTAACCTTCAGCATGCGAACTATTACCAGAAGCAGTATTGGGTAAAGAAGCGTTATTTGCATTCACTCCCCCTTCCACATGGGCCCCATATCCAGAGGCGATATTATTGAACCCTTCTGCATGTGCATAGTTTCCACTAGCGGTGGTTCCTCTTCCTTCTGCATGAGAATAATCCCCACTTGCTAGTGTTGTATTTCCTTCAGCGTGAGCGTTTATACCTTCTGTTCTTGTACGAGACCCTTCGGTGTGCGACGCGTATCCTGCTGCTGTCGTTTCTATTCCCTCGGCATGGGTAAAGGCATTTGAAGCAACAGTTGAACTTCCTTCAGCGTGAGAAACATAACCGCTTGCTTGGGTGAAAAGACCTTCTGCATGAGCAAAGCTATCAGATGCTACGCTGCTACCACCTTCTGCATGTGAAGTGGAGCCAGATGCAGTCGTTAAATATCCTTCTGCATGAGAGTTAGTACCAGAAGCAATAGACCCTTGCCCTTCTGCATGAGAAATACTCCCAGAAGCATTTGTCTGAAAGCCTTCCGCATGAGCATAAGAATTATTTGCAACTGTACTTCTTCCTTCTGTATGAGCAACAAAACCACTTGCTTCAGTGTCCATTCCTTCCGCATGAGCGCTTTCGCCAGAGGCGGTATTCCTTAATCCTTCCGCATGCGTGTAGTCACCACTTGCTGTTGTTGTATTCCCTTCTGAATGGGCACTAAGACCACTGGCTAAGGTGAGTGTTCCTTCCGCATGTGCTTCATTTCCACTGGCAACAGTTTGGTGACCTTCTGCATGAGCAGCATATCCTGAGGCTTCGGTTGTATTCCCTTCCGCGTGAGCAGTATCACCACTGGCAACAGTTTCAAATCCTTCTGTATGAGAAGCTAATCCGATCGCTCTAGTTGAGTTCCCCTCTGCATGTGAAGCATCCCCTGTGGTGATTGTACTAAAGCCTTCAGCATGAGAAGCAATGCCATTTGCCTGTGAGGAGCTCCCTTCAGCATGAGAAGCAATGCCGAGCGCAGAAGTAGTCAGCCCTTGTGCGTGACTTGCAGTTGCTGAAGCTTGCGTGTCAATTCCCTCAGAATGGCTAGCTTCTCCAATGGATATAGTGTTGAGACCTTCTGCATGCGAGGCTAATTCAGTCGCAATCGTATTATCGCCTTCCGCATGACTAGCTGTACCAGAAGCAACAGTTTTGAACCCTTCCGCATGTGCATCATTACCAGTTGCAGAACTACTAGAACCTTCCGCATGAGAGGCAGCTCCACTTGCTAAAGTCTTATGCCCTTCCGCATGAGCTGACTCACCTTCAGCAGTTGTTAAACTCCCTTCCGCATGAGAAGCGTCACTAACAGAAGTGGTTTGAAACCCCTCTGTGTGAGCAGCTGTGCCAATAGCATTTGTTTGGCTCCCTTCCACATGAGAAGCGACTCCAGTAGCTAATGTTTCAAACCCCTCCGCATGAGAAGCATTACCATCAGCAGTCGTTGAAGTCCCCTCCGCGTGAGCAGCTTCACCGTTTGCATTTGTATTTATTCCACCTGCATCAGAACAGGCACCATTCGCATTGCGATTACATTCTGCCATTACATAATTCTCTCCTTTCATACGGGTTAATAAAATTATATAGATGTATTTTTAAAAGAGGTTAACTGAAGGCACTCTGTATACATTTACCCTTCATCTGCTATAACTTATGAGTTGAGCACTTATCACGATTGTATGTTTGTCCATTAAGGTTAGCTATTTATGCGAAGAAGCCTAAAGAGAAGTGAAAAGCGCTAGTATTAGTGAGAGGGAATAGGGTAAAACTAAGCAAAATATGATGTTGAAAGGAATGAAAGCAATGAGAGAAATTCATTCTAATATCGAGGGAAAGCAATATCACTTGTTTAAGCTGGAGCAGTTATTAAAACCAATGGGTTATACAATTGGAGGGAATTGGGATTATGACCATGGTGCGTTTGATTACAAGATTGATACGAACAATGGTTATCATTTCTTACGTATACCCTTCAAATCCATAGATGGTCAATTAGATACAAGCAATTGTACAGTAGAACTGGGAACACCTTACCTCTTGTCACATATTTACGAGAGCAATATTGATGAAAATAACGCAAATATCGGTAATTTCTCTGCTTCATTTAATCAATTTCAGGCACCAGTTGATAAGGACGGAGAAGTTACCGAAAGATATGTTGCTATAGGTCACGAGCTTGTTAAAGAACTAGAGGGGATTTTGCAATATTAATTTTTTATCGTGATAAGCAAATCCTCTGCTTGAAGTGAAAACGGGTGAGGGGGATGAATAATCATCTCTTCTCCTCGTTTGATGCCAAGAATCAATATATCTTCATTCATTAAGCTAATACTTACATCACGAAAATTAGCCCCAATATGGTCAGTCAATATGGGCTCAATACCTAGTCTTCTTTGATCAATTTGCCTTAGTAAACTGAGAAATGCCGTAACCATTTCTCTTGAAGTAAGGCTACTAATCATGACAAAGCTTGTTAATAAGTTCGTTTGCACGATTTCATCTGCGCCTGCTCGCTTCGCATTTTTCATCTGTTCAGTTGTTAGGATTTCTACAATACAAGGTAAGGATGGATTCATTCCTTTAACAGCAATTAACGTCAAGATACTGTGCATATCTGCTTGGTGTTCGTCTTTGTTTTGATCAGCGGTAATAATCAATTGTCTAGCGTCCATTACACTTGCTTTCATGAGCACATCATCTCTTTGTGGATTGCCTTTGACGAAATGAAGGTTTTGGTGGGGCAATGGATTTTCCTCCAATGTTTCATCAATTAATGTGACGGGTACGCTATTAACATAGCTACATATCGTTTTCAAAATTTCTCTCGAACGAGCATTCCAACCGATGACAATAATATGATCACGGTCTTTAAACTTGAAATTTCCTTGAATATAGTCATTTTGCTTAGCGACAGCGGCAGTAGACAATGCAACGAAATAAGAAGCAATAAAACCTGCTCCTGTCAAAACAAGGACAATTCCTGCTAGTCTTCCGACAACAGAGTGAGGCACAAAGTCACCATACCCGACAGTTGAAGCAGTTATGACAGCCCACCAGATACCATCAAACCAAGTAGGAAAACTATTTGGCTCTAATAAGTGAACAAAACCGCCAAATAGGATAATTGTCATCAGTGCCATGATGAGTATACGAAAGACCAATGGTAAGCGAGTGAAATAAGAATACAGATAATGTGGCATTTTATAAACTCCCCTAGAAAATAGTATTATTTAGTATAGGTGAAAATCCATTTTCATAAACGATTTTCACCGATAAATGAAAAGGAAGAGAGGAGAAAGAGAATGAAAGTATTAGTAATAGGAGCGAACGGGCAAATTGGTAAACAAGTGATGGATAAATTAAGTGAAACAACCGGTGATATACCTGTAGCAATGGTAAGAAAAGAAGAACAATTAACTGATTTTAAAAACCGTGGGATGGAAGCGGTCCATGCATCATTAACTGGTACGGTTGAAGATTTGGCTAAGGCTATGCAAGGATGTGATGCTGTTGTCTTCACAGCAGGATCAGGAGGCCATACAGGATATGACCAAACATTGCTCATCGATTTAGACGGCGCAGGTAAAGCAATCGAAGCAGCGGAAAAAGCCGACGTTTCTAGATTTGTGATGGTTAGTGCCATACATGCGAATGACCGAGAAAAATGGTCAGCGATTGAGCCATATATGGCAGCCAAACATTATGCTGATAAAATGCTGATGAATAGCTCATTAGACTACACGATCGTACGTCCTGGTGGCTTATTAAATGAACCAGGAATAGGGAAAGTGAAGGCTTCTGCTTCTCTTGAAAGAAATACAATTCCACGTGAAGATGTGGCTGCAACAATCGTTGAGGTGCTTCATAATGATCAGACCATTCATAAATCATTCGACCTCGTTACAGGGGAGGAAACGATAGGTGAGGCGCTAAAAGGGATTTAGTAAAAAAAATACAGAGACATGGAAATAAATAGAAAGAAACTAGAGCAAATTCTAATAGAGAATTTGCTCTAGTTTCATTTGGAAACAATCTGTTTATAATTTCGTTGCCGACATACTCATGAATTTTTCTTCATATAAGGAATCCCTCCAATTCAAATTAAAAAACGACGAAGAGTACTCAGCTGCCTAAAATGATATTTCCAATTCATTGCTGCAGTTTTTAGATAGATATTACTTTCAGCATTCATTGCATAAAAAATAGTCATATGAGGGGAGGAAAACTTCTATTAAATAAAACCCTACTGTTGGTGCTGTTCAAATATTTATTTTTCATAGATAATATTCTTTTAAGTACTTTATGAAGGAGAGGAAACAATGGGCATACGTTCTTTTATCCCATTATTAGTTTTATTGAGCTTGTTAGTTAGTTGTACGCCAGAAGGGGAATCCCCATTTACAGAGGGAAGACAAACAAATGATTATCAGGTTGATAGTGACTATTATAAAGAGGCAGAAGGGAAAACGGGAGATGAATTAAAAGCAGCACTTCATGAGATTATAGATGATCATAATGAACTGACTTATCGTGAGGTATGGGAAGCGTTAATGGTGACAGATGAAGATCCACAAAATAGAGACAATGTAATTTTATTCTATAGTGGAAGATCGCAAGACAAGGACTTAAAAGGTTCAGATGCAGATGACTGGAACCGTGAACATATTTGGGCAAAATCCCATGGTGGATTTGATACTGATCCAGGTGTAGGAACAGACCTGCATCATTTAAGGCCGACGGATGTAAGTGTAAATGCTTCTAGAGGAAACTTAGATTTTGATAATGGTGGAAAAGAACATCAGGAAGCAAAGGGTAATTATTATGATCATGATTCTTTTGAACCTCGTGATGAAGTGAAGGGTGATATTGCCAGAATGCTTTTCTATATGGCGGTACGTTATGAGGGAGATGATGGCGAGTTAGATTTAGAATTGAACGATAGAGTCAATAATGGACGCACGCCTTTGCATGGAAAATTATCCGTTTTGTTAAAGTGGCATAAAGAGGACCCTGTAGATGAGAATGAACAACGTAGAAATCAATTCATCTATGAAGAATTTCAAAATAACCGCAATCCCTTCATTGATAATCCTGAATGGGCATTTGCTATTTGGGATGATGAACAGTAAAAGTGGAATAGAGTAAGTCTGGTATAATTGTAAAATTTTTTACATTTCAACCAGACTTTTTTTACTTCACGAGAATGAAAGGCAGGCTCATTTTAGCAATAAACAAAATAACTAAAATTTTAAAAAAATAAGCCATTTGTATCAAAAACAATATTGACAGTTGATTTGTATGATGTTAGTTTAAAAGTACTTATATGTTCTTTATAAAGAACTAAAAAAGAGGGAGGTAGCGCATGACAGCAATTGCTGGTATATGGAGCTTCAATGAGTGGGAAATTCCCGTTCATTACGGGGATAGGATGTTGCAACAGTTTCAAGGGTTCCGTTATGATCAAGTGCAAACAATAAGAGAGCGCCGCCTATTCTTAAGTTGTTCTTTAAATTGGATTACACCACAATCTAGGGGTGAGGAAATTCCCTATTATAATCGGGAAAAAGGGTTAGCTATTATATGCAATAGTATTATTGATAATCGCGAAGATTTATACCAGCTATTAAATATTCGGAAGTATGAGAGATGTATGATTACCGATAGTCAACTGATTTTATATGCCTATGAAAAATGGGAAGAAGATTGTCCTAGGTTTTTAGTCGGTGATTTTGTATTTATGATTTGGAATGACAAGAAACAAACATGGTTTGGAGCTAGAGATTTCTCAGGCACGAGAACATTATATTTTACTAAAAATGCTTTGTTCTTCTCATTCGCATCAACTATGGGTGCACTACTGACTTTACCAGAAGTAGAAGATACATATAATGAGAACTGGATCGCTGAATATCTTGCTAATCCATTAACGATAGAATCAGTAGATTTAACCTCAACGGTCTATCAATCTATTTATCAAATACCACCTTCACACTCAATCACGATAACGAAACATCATATGCAGATTAAACAATACTGTCACCTACTAGAAGAAAGAGAACCGCTTAAACTAAAGAATGATGAACAATATATTGAAGCATTTCAAGAATTATTTCAAAAAGTAGTTGATTCAAAATTAAGAACATTTAAGGGAAAAGGTGCTCATTTAAGTGGGGGGTTGGATTCAGGTACAGTCACTGCATTTGCGGCCAAATCATTACAAGGGGAACCGTTACATACTTTCAGTTACATCCCTATTCCCAAGTTTGAAGATTGGACACCCAAAAGTAGACAAGCGAACGAAAGACCATGGATTGAAGAGATGCTTAAGCTATACCCTACTCTCGTTCCGCATTTCTTATCTTTCTCTGACCGTAATGCTTATACAGAAATGGATGAGTGGTTGAATGTGATTGAATCACCTTATAAATATTTCGATAATACGTATTGGTTACGAGGGATTTACGAACAAGCATCAGCTTTGGATATAGGTATTCTCCTCAATGGCCAACGTGGCAATTGGACCATTTCTTGGGGTCCAGCGCTTGATTACTATGCAAGTCTTCTTAAAAAGTATCGATTATTACATTTTTTAAAAGAGACTAATTCCTATAGTATCGCTTTAGGTGTTGATCGAAAAAAAGTTTGGTCGACTATTATAAATAAAAAAATAAGAGCATCCCATGTGAATCGGGGGCATCCCTTTCCACAATTTATTCATCCTGCATTTGCAAGGCAAACAAAGGTGTATGAAAAATTAAGAGATAACGGCATTGACCAAGCGGGGAACGGGCTAACTAATGCATATCAAGTGAGAGAAAAACAATTCAATGACCTCTATTATTGGCATACAACAGGGGTATATGGCGCAAAAATGGCCTTGAAATATGGAGTAATTCCTAGAGATCCTACAGATGATTTACGAGTGGTCCGTTTTTGTTTATCGCTTCCGGAGGATCAATTTGTGAAAAATGGATTCAATCGTGCCTTTATTCGTAGAGCAACAAAAGGATATTTACCGAATCTTAACCGATTAAATGTGAAAAGTAAGGGTGTGCAAGGTGCAGATGGGCTGCTGCGTCTCCTACCAAATTGGTCGTCTTTTCTAAATGAAATGGAAAAAGCACTAAACGATCAGCGCATTCAGCACTTTATCGATGTGTCAGTCATCCGGGACCATCTAAAGCGTATTCAGCACCCACAAGCAAACCAGGTGTTTGATGATGATTTTCGCATAGCGATGCGGACACTCATTCTTTACCGTTTTCTTATTAAAGGAGGTGAAACAAGTGACAAAAATTTGGCAAACACCCATTTTGCAAGAACTTGAAATAAAAAGAACAATGGGAGGACCAGGATTAAAAATCCCGGATGCTGTCCAACCAGATGAAGATGAAACCATTCATCATTCGTAAGCACATTAAAGGAACCGGCCCTTGTGCTTATGTATAAGGGCTTCTTAGAAAAGAGTTGGAGAGATAATAAGTTTAATTGACATTTCGTGCGCTAAATTTGGACGCTATTGCTCTTAGGTATAGCTTAAAAAAACAGGATAGGCAGAGTCCTTTCTTTTACGCTTATAGGCAGTGGTGTCTGGCGCTTTTCTAAGAAAGGAGGATCGTTTTGGATAAGAAGACACATAAATATCGGGCATTCGGTTTATATGTATTAAGTGATATTCCATTTAAAGAACTTGTTGCTAGCGAAGAATCTGAGCCCTCTAATCCTATTGAGATGATTAGTATTAAACAAAGAGATTTATCATCTATATGGGATAATTATGGAGAGAAAAGAAAATTTAAAGTATTAACAGATCAATCCGTTCTATTTACAGTTAATGAAACGGCAACTTTCTATATTGAGGGGGGCAGGAGTATTTATTTTGACCCTCATCCTAGTAGTTCAATAGATAAGGTCCGTTTGTTTATATTAGGATCGTGTATGGGTGTACTGTTAATGCAAAGGCGGATATTACCCCTTCATGGAAGTGCAGTAATGAAGGATGGCAAAGCCTATTTAATTGTCGGAGATTCAGGGGCAGGAAAGTCGACACTAGCTTCGACGCTTATTCTTAAAGGATGGTCGTTATTAAGTGATGATGTCATACCTATTCAATTAGTAAACGGCACAGCCTATGTAGTACCGAGCTACCCACAACAAAAACTATGGGATGAAAGTATTATAAAGTTAGGTTTATCAGTTACAAGTTATCATCCTCTTTTTGATAGAGAAAATAAATATGCGATACCTGTACAGAATGTATTCACACATCACTCGGTTCCACTTGCAGGTATTTTCGTCCTACATCAGGTGAATGAAAGGCCAAAAGAAATACACCCTTTAAATGGGTTACAAAAAATTGAAGTTTTGGATGCTCATACATATCGTCCTTTTATGATCGGGCGGTTAGGACTATTAGCTTGGCATTTTGACTTATCGGTTAAGATTGCTAGTCAAATTCCTATGTATGCGATCGAGCGGTCGAACTTATTTTCAGCATATGAGCTGGCAGATACGATTCATAACTTGTTTGAGGAGGAGCAGAATGATAACAAAGAAGCCATTGTCAATCAATGATATCGTGAAACAAGTAGGTGGAAATATGGTAAGCGATATGAACGGTGAGAAAGTGATGCTGAATATTGAAAACGGTAAGTATTATAATTTAGGTGTCATTGGTGGTGAAATCTGGGGAAAGATGCAAGAAGGCGTGTTAATCTCTTCTCTCATTGTGCAAATGCAAGCAGAATACGAAGTGGAGCAAATCAAGTGTGAAGAAGAGGTGTTTTCCTTTCTTGATCAGCTTTTAAAAGAAGGGCTTATTGAAGTACATCAACATGAATAGCATAATTTTTCATAAACTTAAACATTTTCTTGCTCTTCCCTGGGAGAAAAAACAATTATTAATAGAGGCCCTAATTTATCTAGCTTATGCAAGAATCTATAAGCAGTTACCATTTTCTAAAGTTTCACATCTATTAGGTAAGCATATGAAAGAGACAGAACAAACACAGGACCTTCATAGAGAGAATCCTATTCAACAAATTTCTGAAGCAGTACATCATATGAGTCGGTATACGTTTTGGGAGAGTGAATGCTTAGTGAAGGCTGTTGCTTGTATGAAAATGCTTGAAAGAAGAGGAATAGAAAGTACTTTATATTTAGGGACTGCAAGGGATGATTACGGTGAGTTTGTCGCTCATGCATGGTTAAGAAGTGGTACTTTCTTTCTGAGCGGGGCGCATGAAAAAGATAAGTTTACAATTGTTAGTATGTTTGCATGTATACCGAAAAAGGAGAAGGAGAGATGGTAAGAACGTCATTGGATAATCAAAATTTACCTTTAGAAATGCAGCTGATCGTATCATTGATGAAAAATGAAAAGCAATTAGTACTTTCATTATGTACCAAGGTAGATTGGGATCAGTTCCTGCTAGCAGTAAAGCATCATCGAATATTCCCGCAAATATATCATGCAATAAATGAACAAAGGGTAGCTGATAAGATGCCAGCATATATATTTACAAAAATAAAGAAAGATTATGAGCAGAATATCTATCGTATGCTGCATTTGACTGCGGAAATGCACACACTCTATTTGCAGTTTCAACAAGCATCTCTACCGCTTCTTTTTCTCAAAGGTCCGATACTAGCTAAAGAGCTTTACGGTGATCTGTCTTTGCGTACTTGTGCTGATATTGATTTGCTGGTGCCGATTGAACGTATTGAACAAGCAGAACAATTAATGCTCCTACAAGGTTATGAAAAAGATGAATATATTGAATCGGTGATGGATGATTGGAAATGGCGACATCACCACTTTACCTATTTTCATAAGCAACATCGAACGAAGGTAGAAGTTCACTGGCGCCTTCACCCTGCACCAAGCACAGAGCCCCATTTTACCGAGTTATGGGAGAGAAGAAGAGAAAGCCAATGGAGTAGTCAAATTAGCTTTCCTTATTTAGGTGAAAAAGATTTATTCTATTTCTTAAGTACTCACGGTGCTAGGCACGGTTGGTCAAGGTTAAGGTGGCTGTTCGACATTCATCAGATCTTGTTACAGGGAAGTTTTGTGAATGATAAGGACTGGTCACATCATTTAACCCAATACCAATACGATAAAATCGCTGGGCAGGCATTATTATTATCAGTGAAACTATTTAATTCAAATGTAAAATCAACATGCATGGATAAGCGCGCATCAATAAAATTAGCAAGAGGGGCATCGTTTTATTTTCACCAATTGGTTTCGTTACATGATCATCATGTACCAAAGGAAATTGCTCATTATCATGCGCAATATTTACGTAGTTTATTTACTTTGAAGCAGAAGTTCATTCATTATTTGCAATGGTTCTATCCTTTGTCCGAAGATTATCAAGCATTCCCGTTACCGAAAAAATGGTTCCCACTCTATTATGTGATAAAACCTTTTCTATGGCTAAATAGGAAACGGCAAATACTACAAAATGCAAGAAAGAAAACTTGTTGACTTGTTCTTTATAAAGAACTAAAATGAAATAAATCTAATCTAATTCTATTTTTTTACTCTTTTTGTTCTTTATAAAGAAAATACAAAAGGTGGATTACAAATGAACAGATATTTGAATGAACCTGAGGCTAAAGAAATACAATTACCTGAACTATTTAAAGTCATTAAGAAAAGGTTTTGGCTGGTGCTTCTTTTTACGTTGCTTGCTTGTGGGATTGCTTTTATTTATCACTTATTAAATAAACCAACGCTACTCTATCAAAGTGATACGAATATTATTATTGGGGCAGAAGTAGGGTATCGAAATACTCTACAGGTCATCATTAGAGACACAGTGGTGTTAGAGGAAGTAATTAAAGAATTGAGATTAGCGGAAACAAGTGATCAATTAGCGAATAAGATTGCTGTTACGAGTGTTGATGATACGCAGGTGGTGAATATAACCGTAGTTGATTCACATCCAGAAAGAGCCGCTTTAATTGCTAATACTACAGCAAAAGTGTTTATTGAAAAAATCCCGACAATTATGGATTTTGATGAAGTCAGCATTTTGTCGGAGGCAAGAACAAACCCGACCCCTATTAATGAAAGTAATGGGCTGAATATAATAGTAATTGCAGGGGTATTAGGTTTAGTTGCGGGAATAGGCTTTATTTTTCTATTAGACTCATTAAATGATTCTGTAAAGTCAGAAAGCCAGCTTGAGAGATTAATCGATGTGCCAACAATTGGTACTGTTTCAATCATACATACAAAAAATTTGAAACAAAAGAAACAAAAACAAACAATGAAAGAAAGGAGGAAGACTAATGGTCAATATGCGGAAATGGAAAATCGGTACGAGCAATAAGGGACGAAACTTAGTCACTTATTTGTACCCTCATTCTATCATTTCTGAACAATTCCGCACGATAAGAACAAATATCCAATTTATCAATGGTGAGAAAAAGCATATGGTCTTGCTTATTACTTCACCAGATCGTTATGAAGGTAAAACGACAATGATAGGCAATATTGCTGTATCAATTGCGAACCAAAAAGAGAAAGTACTCTTGATTGATGCTAATTTAAGAAATCCAGCATTGCATCAAATGTTTATGGCAGCTCAAGAGCCTGGTTTAACAGATGTATTGAAAGGCGATGCAATACAGGAAGAAGTGACTATTTCTACGCAAATTCCTGGCCTAAAACTATTGCCTAGTGGGAAGATTCCATCCAATCCCTCAGAACTACTTGGTTCTAGTGTCATGAAGAAGCTCATAGCTAAAGTTAGCCCATTATATGATGTAATTTTAATTGATTCCCCTTGTTTATTAGATGTTACTGATACAAAGGTGTTAGCGAATGTTAGTGATGGTGTGATACTCGTCGTAAAACAAGGGCAAACAAAAGCAGAACATGTCTACAATGCTAAAAAAACACTACAATATGCAAAGTCGAACATTATTGGCACCATCTTGAATGGAAGCCATTAATTTTTTTATGATTGTTCGTTATAAAGAATATTTAAGGTGATGTCTCCTTGCCTTTATCTAAGAGAGATACTCGGTCATGCTGTGGGTTGAAAGAAACCTTAGACGCCCTGTCGTCAAGAGTGTGGTGAGAGGGGGGGTTAGATGCCCTGTTTTACTTTTAGATTAAATGTCTTTACATGAGTTGAGAATTGTATTAGTTCTAATCATTTACTGATGGTATAAGTCATTTGAAATCCTGAAGCAAGGGAGGGATGATACTGTGTCATACAGACTAAAGCTTATATTTTCGTTATTGATGGATGCAGTATTACTATTGAGTTCTTTTATATTTACGTATCTATTACTCCCAACTTCTATCTCATACAATCAAGCTATTATAATTTATAGTTTATCACTTCTATTTTATTATATCTTTGCTTATAAAGAGCAATTCTATGAGCAATTATGGTCCTATGCTAGTATTCGAGAATTTCTCATTATTCTCAGGCTTGTAGGAACGACAGTCTGTTTAACAATGATTACATACTACATGTTATTAAAAGCGTTTCTTCCACAATTTACAATCATTTATAGTTTAGTGTTGCTCATTATATTAACAAGTTCGAGATATGGCGTAAGAGTCTATCGAGAACAAATGCAAGAGCTAGCTATTAATAAGAAAAAAACATTAATTATTGGTGCTGGTTCAGCAGGAGGAATGCTTGCCAAACAATTGATGCAAGGACATGATCAATTAATTCCAGTCGGATTTATTGATGATGACTATAGGAAGCAAGGCTTGTATTTAGCAGGCTTAAAGGTTTTAGGGAAGGTAGAACAATTAAGAGAGATTGTTCAGGAAATGGGTATAGAGCATTTAATCATTGCTATCCCTTCACTTAAAAAAGAAGAGCTCGAAATCATTTTTAATGAATGTACCAAAACGAATAGTAAGACACAAACACTACCCTTTATTGAAGATATTGTCATGGGAGAAGTAAAAGTCAATCATATACGAGATGTAAAGGTGGAAGATTTACTCGGAAGAGAGCCGATTCTCTTAGAGGACAATAGTATTTCGGAGTATATTGCCAATCAAACGGTACTTGTCTCTGGTGCAGGTGGTTCAATTGGTTCAGAGATTTGTCGACAGATTTTAAATTTTTCACCGAAGCGTTTGATTCTTCTCGGTCATGGAGAAAACAGCATTTATTCCATATTATTAGAACTGGTAGATATGAAAAGTGATAGCGAACTGATTCCTGTTATTGCTGATATTCAAGATAAAGAACGCATGATTCAAGTCATGAAAAAATATCAACCGGCAGTTGTTTATCATGCAGCCGCCCACAAGCATGTACCATTAATGGAAGAACATCCAGAGGAAGCAGTAAAAAATAATATAATTGGTACAAGGAATATGGCAGAGGCAGCTCATCAGTCACAAGTCAATGTATTTGTAATGGTGTCAACAGATAAAGCAGTAAATCCAACAAGTGTAATGGGCTCATCGAAGCGTCTTGCAGAAATGCTTGTTCAACAAATGAATAAAGTAAGTACAACTCGTTTTGTTGCGGTAAGGTTTGGCAATGTATTAGGTAGTAGAGGGAGTGTTATTCCCCTTTTTAAAAAGCAAATCGAAAAAGGGGGACCAATTACTGTCACGCACCCTGATATGGTGAGATATTTTATGACCATTCCTGAGGCGTCAAGGCTTGTGCTACAGGCAGGTGCACTAGCATTAGGTGGTGAGATATTTATTTTAGATATGGGTAAACCGGTAAGAATATATGATTTAGCAAAAAATTTAATTAAACTTTCCGGCTATACAACTCAGGAAATAAGTATTAAATTCACCGGTATTCGCCAAGGGGAGAAGTTATTTGAAGAACTATTGAATAAGGAAGAAATGGACGATCAGCAAATTCACCCACATATTTATATTGGGAAAAGCGCCACCCTTTATATTGAAGAGATTGAAAGTTTAATTGATTTATATCCTGTGATGAGTAAAGAGGAATTAAGAGAACGATTGTTAACCCTTGCAAACCGAAAAGAAACGCCAGAGAAAAAGCAGGAAGTTGCTAATATGTTATCACTATCTTAAGGAAGAAGGAGTGAGTAAGTATGAGGCAAGTAAGAAAAGCGATTATTCCAGCTGCCGGTTTAGGAACTAGATTTCTTCCTGCAACAAAAGCAATGCCAAAAGAAATGCTACCACTTGTCGATAAACCGGCAATTCAATACATTGTAGAAGAAGCAGTTGCTGCTGGTATTGAAGATATTATTATTGTTACAGGTAAAGGGAAAAGGGCAATAGAGGATCACTTTGATTATTCTTTTGAACTAGAACAAAATTTAATGAGCAAAGGTAAATTTGAATTACTATCAGAAGTGAAAAAGTCATCTCAACTGGCCAACCTTCATTATATCAGACAAAAAGAACCGCTTGGGTTAGGGCATGCCATATGGTGTGCACGGAAGTTTATTGGCGATGAGCCGTTTGCGGTCTTGTTAGGTGACGATATTATTGAAGGATTTACGCCATGCATAGCTCAAATGATAGAACAGTATGAAGAGCATAAAGGTACGATTCTTGGGGTGAAAAAAGTGAAAGACGAAGAAGTATCAAGATATGGCATCATTGATGGTGAAATAGTGACGGAAAGACTTCATACGGTTCGTTCTTTAATTGAAAAGCCAGACCTTAATCAAGCACCATCTAATTTAGCAATCATGGGGCGATACATCCTACCACCGAGTATTTTTGATATTCTTTCATATCAAGAGCCAGGGAGGGGGAATGAAATTCAACTAACAGATGCGTTAGCCACTTTGAATCATAGTGAACCGATATTTGCATTCGAATTTCAAGGAGAGCGCTATGATGTTGGTGAGAGACTTGGTTATATTCAAACATCCATTGAATTTGCTTTAAAACGTAAGGATTTACAAGAGGAGCTGTTAGGTTTTCTACAAACGATAACAGAAAGATATCCAATCAAATGACGGCAAAAAAACTGCTATTAGTTGCCACAGTCGACTATCATTTCAAGGCATTTCATCTCCCCTTTATGCGACAACTATACGAACAAGGTTGGGAAATACATATAGCGGCTAAAGGTGACTTAACCTTACCTTTTGTATCCAAACAGCATCGCCTCCCAATTGAAAGACATCCGTTGAAAAAAGCCAATCTATATGCGTACAAGCAGTTGAAAAGCTTAATGGAGATTCATCAATACGATATTGTTCATTGCCATACACCCACTGGTGGATTACTTGGTAGATTGGCAACTTTTAGTTTGAAGAAGAAGCCATTACTATTTTATACTGCCCATGGATTTCATTTTTGCAAAGGTGCACCACTACTTAATTGGCTTATCTATTATCCTATTGAAAAAACCTTGGCGCGGAAAACGGATTGTTTAATTACGATTAATCAAGAAGATTATGCCTTAGCCACTAAGGCATTGAAAGCGAAGGAAATAGCTTTTATCCATGGAGTAGGCGTCAATGTGGCACAATATCAGCCAATTGATAAGGAAATAAAGGAAAAACTAAGAGAAAAGCATCTAATTGAAAAAGAGGCTTTTTTATTTTTTTATGCAGCAGAGTTTAATCGAAACAAAAACCAAAGGCTTTTACTACAAGCGTTTAAGAAAATAGCGAAACAACACCCATCTAGCCAATTACTATTAGCAGGAGAAGGACCGCTGTTATCAGATTGTCAAAGACTTGCTACTGAGCTTGGAATTGATCGTCAGGTAGTATTTCTCGGCTTTACAAATGAAGTGAAGGAATGGTTACAAATGAGTGATGTGGCTGTGGCTTCTAGTTTAAGGGAGGGCCTCCCAGTGAATATTTTGGAAGCTATGGCTTGTGGCCTACCCATTGTAGCTACTATGAATCGAGGGCATCATGAATTGATCAGGGACAGGCATAATGGATATCTGATAGCAGCGACTGATGTGCATCGTTTCGCCGAAAAAATGGAAAGTCTTATACTTTCTGAACAAGAGAGAGAGAGGTTCGCTAAAGCAAATAGGCAACTTGTTAGCAAGTATTCAACTGAAGTCGTCATGGAAGAATTAATGATCCTTTACGCTAAATACACGCAGGAGAAGAAAGATGAAAGCAATCATCAGCATTATCGTGCCTATATATAATATGGAAATGTATATTGAAAGATGTCTACATAGTTTACTCACACAAACATTTAAAAAAATTGAAATTATTGCCGTCAATGATGGTTCAACCGATCAAACGGGGGACATTCTTTCAAAATATCAAGAGAAGGATAAAAGGCTGAAGGTCTTCTACCAGGAGAATAAAGGTGTCTCCCAAGCCCGTAATTTTGGACTAAAGCACGCGGAAGGAGAGTATATTGGTTTTGTCGATCCTGATGACTGGGTTCACCAAGAGATGTATGAGGCATTATATGAAGCGCTTCAACGAGAGCAGGCAGATATCGCTATGTGTCGATACACACGAGCGTATCAACACTTTTCTAAGGAAAGATACTTCCATCACTTGAAAGAAAAAACCTATAGAGGTCAAGCCTATAAAGAACAAATTGTCAGGCGATTAGTAGGTCCAATTAAGGAAGAAGTATCTGATCCTAGTATGCTTGATGCTATGGGAACCGTTTGGTCAAAGCTATACCGTACAAATTTATTAACAAAACAACCTATCTTTTTTACAGATTTACATCATATTGGATCAAATGAGGATACCCTTTTCAATATGAAAGTGATGAGCCTAGCTGACTCTTTTGTCTATGTCGATCGGCCTTTATATCATTACTGGAAGGAAAATGAACATTCACAAACGAGTGAATATAAATCGGATTTATTTCAGCTTTGGCAGCAACTTTATGATGAAATGAATCATTGCATAAAGGAATATTCATTCAGTCGCCATGCTCAATCAGCTTTAAATAATCGTATTTGCTTAAATATGATTGGTTTAGGCTTAAATATCCTTGCTTCTAAAAGCCAACTAACGGTACGAGAAAAAATCAATGAAATAGATAACATATTAAGTGAACCTATTGTTAGAGAGGCTTTTAAAACGTTGGATCTCAACTACTTTCCATTCGTTTGGAGGGTATTTTTTGTTTGTGCCCGTTCACGTTCAGCTAGCAGTGTCTACTATATGCTTATGATGATTGATAAATTAAGAAAAAAGCGCTGGGGGAGTAGGTCATAATGGAATTAAGAGTGTTGCAAGTGGTAACGATTATGAATCGTGGTGGGTTAGAGACCATGTTAATGAATTATTATCGTCGGCTTAGGCATGTTGGCATTCAATTTGACTTCATTGTCCATCGGCAGGAAGAAGGTCATTATGACAAGGAAATTAAGAGGCTAGGTGGTCGTATATTTCATATGCCATCCATTCGCCCAGGCAATTACCAAAAATACTTTAAACAATTGGACACCTTTTTTGCCGAACACCCATATTATCGAATTGTACATGCTCATTTAAACGAAAACAGTAGTTTTGTTATGCGTGCAGCATATGATGCTGGAGTGCCGTGTCGGATTGCACATAGCCATTTGAGCGATTTACATATAGATTTTAAATGGCCGTTTCGCAAGTATGCAAGGTCATGCATGAAGGATTATCCTAATTATTATTTTGCATGTTCTGAACGTGCTGGGGAATGGTTGTTTACATCATCTAAGAACAAGGTAACCGTTTTACCTAACGCAGTAAATGTGAGTCAATATCTTTATCATTTGCCAGAGCGAAAGCGGATAAGAAGAGAATTGGGCGTGGATGATTCTTTTGTAATTGGTCATATTGGGCGCTTTAATTATCAGAAAAATCATGATTTCATCATAGATATTTTCCAATCTATATCTGATAAAAGAAAAGACGCTGTTTTAATTTTTGCTGGAGATGGTGACTTAATGCCACAAATAAAGAAAAAAGTTCACAAGCTAGGGCTAGAACAACAAGTGAAATTTTTAGGTGTTAGAGAAGATATTCCTTCGCTTTTGCAATCCTTGGACGTCTTTTTATTCCCTTCTCATTTTGAAGGTTTACCTGTAGTTTTAATTGAAGCACAGGCTGCAGGTCTCAGTTGCCTTGTCTCTGATACGATAACGGCAGAAGTGAATCTGACGAATAGGGTAACATTTATGAGCTTATCTAGAAAGGCTTCTGAGTGGGCAGATAAACTGTTGCAATTAGATAACCAACATAAGGATACCTCTACGGAGTTAAAAGTAGCTGGTTATGATATCGAGACCACGAGTCAGTGGTTATCTACCTTTTATAACGAATATAACGATACTACAAATCATGCAAGCGGGACGAGATAAGATGAAACCTATATTAACAATCTTTACCCCTACCTATAACCGTGCTTACACCCTACATTTAGGCTATGAAAGTTTTAAAAAACAAACATGTCAATCTTTTGTGTGGTTAATCATTGATGATGGTTCGAATGATGGAACAAGGTCATTGGTTCAAGGGTGGATAGAAGAGGGAATCATTTCTATTCACTACCATTACCAGGAAAATTCAGGTATGCATGGGGCACATAATACAGCCTATGAGTTAATCGAAACAGAATTGAATGTGTGCATTGATTCTGATGATTATATGCCAGTGGATGCGGTACAGAAAATCATTACTTATTGGAACCAATTTGGTAGTGAGGAGGTAGCTGGAATTGTCGGGCTTGATGCCTATCAAAATGGGGATATCATAGGGACCGAATTACCCGCTGATTTGTCTACTTGTACTCTAGGGGAATTGTATGGTGTTCATAAAGTGAAGGGTGATAAGAAGCTTGTCTATCGAACAGCATTGACAAAAACGACCCCTGCTTATCCTATTTTCTCAGGAGAAAAGTATTGCCCATTAAGCTATAAGTATATTTTTATTGATCAGTTAAAACCGTTATTACTTCTGAATGAAGTATTATGCCATGTCGAATATTTACCAGACGGATCGAGTTTAAATATGCTTAATCAATACTATAAAAACCCGAAAGGATTTGCATTCTTTCGTCAAACAGCAATGATCCATGCTCCATCATTGAAAGAAAAATTAAGAGAATGTATACATTACGTTTCTAGTTGTTTATTAAGTCGAAAGAAACACTTTATTAAAGAGTCACCTTTAAAAGGTATGACACTTGTTGCGCTACCATTTGGGTATCTACTTTCATTTTATGTACGCTATGAGCAACGAAAGAGGAATGTCATGGGAAGTGAGCAGTAATCATGACTGTTTTTTGGATGTGTTTATTCGCAAGTTTTAGTGTTGCTTTAATAGCTAGATACTTTTCTAGACCTGTACTTGTAGGGGATTCAGTCCAGACTGTTTATCCTAATAAACTGATGATTACTTTTGTTGCTTTCATTCTTATTGCTGTTTCAGGGGCAAGAACCAATATTGGCGACACTTTTTTTTATATGCATGCATATGAAGTCAATGATTTTAGCTGGGCAACAATAGTTGAGGGAAAGGATATTGGCTTCGGATTATTACAAATGGTTCTGAAGTTTTATACTGATGACCCGCAAGTGTTAATTTTCGTTGTCTCGTTATTGACGAACAGTTTAATAGTATTTGTTCTCGCACACTATGCAAGATTATTTGAGTTGAGTATTTATATTTATATAACTGGTGGTTTATTTTTAGTTACGATGAATGGTATTCGCCAATGCTTAGCAGCGGCGATAGTATTTGCGGCAACAAAGTTCCTTATAAATGGGAATTGGCCTGTGTACTTTTTATTTGTTATCCTTGCTTCTTCAATTCATCAAAGTGCGCTCATTTTATTACCTATTTACTTTTTTGTACGTTATAAGGCCTGGTCGAAAGCGACGTTGATATTACTTCTGATAGCCGTTCTTATTGTTGTCGGCTTTAATGAGTTTTCGACACTCCTTTTTTCAGCGATAGAAGATACACAATATGGGCAATATGCAGAATTCCAAGAAGGAGGAGCCAATATTTTACGCGTGGCTGTGGAAGCAACCCCTTTATTCATTGCTTATCTTGGGCGAGAGAAGTTAAGGACTATCTTTCCTAAAAGTGATTTTATTGTGAATATGGCACTAGTTGGTTTAGTATTTATGATTATTTCTACACAAAACTGGATTTTTGCGCGATTTTCTATCTATTTTAGTCTTTATCAATTGATTCTTGTTGCTTGGATAGTCAAATTATTTCAACCAAAGGATCAACGCTTTATTTATTATTGTATCCTTGTGCTATATTTTTTCTATTATTTTTATGAAACAGTCATTAGTTTAAATATTCAGTACCAAAGTGATTGGTTAGGATAACGAGAGAAAGAGGGGAGAAAAAATGAGTGTTCTCGTCACCGGTGGAGCAGGGTATATTGGCAGTCACACATGTGTCTCTTTATTAAACCGTGGTATGGATGTCATTATTCTTGATGACTTTTCCAACAGTAATCAAAAAGTGGTGCAGCGGATTGAGCATATGACGAAGAAAGAGGTAAAGTACTATTCGATTGATTTAAAGGATAAAGACGCAGTTCATTCTGTCTTTGCTGATAATGAAATCGAGGCAGTGATTCATTTTGCCGGGTATAAAGCAGTTGGAGAATCAGTAGTTAATCCACTTTCCTATTATGATAATAATCTCATTTCCACGATTTACTTATTGCAAGTAATGAAACAGTTTAACGTAAAAAAACTGGTGTTTAGCTCTTCAGCGACTGTTTATGGTAGACCAAAGCAGGTACCGATTGCGGAGAATGCTCATCTATCGGCCACTAATCCATATGGCAGAACAAAACTAATAATCGAAGATATGTTGAGAGATATTTATGAATCCGATAATGAGTGGGCGATTACATGCTTACGTTATTTTAATCCAATCGGTGCCCATCCAAGTGGAAATTTAGGTGAAGATCCACGAGGTATCCCTAATAACCTCATGCCTTATATTACCCAAGTAGCTATTGGTAAACGGCCGGTATTACAAATATTCGGCGATGGTTTTTCTACTAAAGATGGTACAGGAGTAAGAGATTATATCCATGTAATGGATTTAGCTGAGGGACATATCTGTGCACTAGAACAATTAAAAAAGGTGACCGGTTTTAATTTTTATAATTTAGGTACAGGGAAAGGCTATAGTGTTTTAGAAATTGTCCAAACTTTTGAGAGAGTAAATCATGTGAATATACCGTATATCATTACGGATGCCCGTATGGGTGATATCCCTATTAGTTATGCTGATCCAACAGCTGCAGCGACGGGGTTAGGTTGGAAGGCTCAAAGAGGATTAGAGGAAATGTGTATAGACGCCTGGCGTTGGCAGAAAAATAACCCCACTGGATATAGTGATAAGAAAAATCCGCACTTAATGCAAAGTGGGGATTTTTCTTTTTCTTAATAAGATGTCGAATCCCGTATAAGAAAAGGAAGGATATGAAAAGATTATTTGATTTTATTAGCGCATGTATACTGCTTCTTTTATTTGCACCTGTAATGGCAATTATATCTACCGTTTTGCTTATCAATGGATCGTGCATTTTTTTCAGACAAGAAAGACCTGGACTTAATGGATCATCCTTTCGCTTATATAAATTTTGTACAATGACTGATGAAACAAATGAGCAAGGTCATCTGTTACCAGATGAGAAAAGATTGACCAAAATCGGTAGCAAGTTAAGAAAATATAGTTTGGATGAATTACCACAACTGCTTAATGTCTTAAAAGGTGAAATGAGTTTGGTTGGACCGCGTCCGTTACTAATAGATTATTTACCATTATATTCACCAGAACAAGCAAGAAGACATTGTGTCAAACCTGGAATCACAGGCTGGGCACAAGTAAATGGCCGGAATGCGATTAGTTGGGAAGAAAAATTAAAAATGGATGTATGGTATGTCGATCATCAACATTTTTTACTAGACTTAAAAATTCTTTTTCTTACGATTAGTAAGGTCATCCGTTCAGAAGGAATTAATCAGCCAGGTGCTGCCACAACTGAAGTGTTTAAGGGAAGCCAAATAAAAATGAAAGAGTGACATAAATGGATATTGCATTAATTGGTTATGGCGGGCATAGCAAAGTAATCTTTGACATTATTACAATGCAAAAAAATAAAGTGGTTGGTATTTTTGATGATAAGCATCGCTCATTAAAAATGAAAGGGAATGTATTTTTAGCACCGATTGATTATGTACATGATGTCCTAAAAATCAACCCTAATATTAGGTTTGTTATCTCTATAGGCAATAATAAAATCCGCAAGCAAATGTTCGAAAGGCTAGCTTTACCAATAGAATACTATACCACTTGTATCCATCCTTCTGCTTGTATTAGTCCGAGCGCAATAATTGGTAAAGGAACCGTCATCATGCCGCAGACGGTTATTAATGCGGATGCGGTGATTGGTCATCATACAATCATTAATACAGGAGCAGTGATTGAACATGATAATGAAATTGGTGATTATGTGCACATCTCCCCGCGTTCAACTTTAACTGGATCAGTAAAAGTTGAAGAGGGGGTGCATCTCGGTTCTGCTTCTGTTGTCATTCCACAAGTAACATTAGGAAAATGGTCTGTCATAGGGGCAGGCTCGACAGTGATTCATTCAATACCAGAGCGAGTAATGGCAGTGGGATTACCCGCACAAGCAAAGAAAATATTGAAATGGAGTGATGACATTGACTGAGCGTATTTATTTATCGCCTCCCTATTTGACTGGTGAAGAAATTCATTATGTACAATCCGCATTTACGGATAATTGGGTGGCACCCGTCGGTCCTCATATCGATTTGTTCGAACAAGAAATGTCAACACTTGTGAATGTCCAATCTTGCTTAGCGGTGAACTCGGGTACTGCTGCCATTCACCTTTCATTATTAGCACTTGGTATTAGCTCTCTAGACACCGTTTTTTGTTCTACATTTACATTTGTAGCTACGGCTAATCCTATTCTTTATATTGGGGCAAAACCGGTATTCATTGATTCAGAACCCGAAACTTGGAATATGTCTCCTGATGCGTTAGAAAGAGCTCTAAAGGAAGCGAGTGCAAATGGAAATTTACCAAAAGCGGTAATTGTCGTTCATTTATATGGGCAACCTGCCAAAATGGATGAATTGCTAATGATTTGTCAACGTTATGGTGTGCCTTTAATTGAAGATGCTGCTGAATCTCTCGGTTCTACATACAAGGAGAAGCCAACCGGCACAATCGGCAGTTATGGTATTTACTCATTTAATGGTAATAAAATCATTACAACTTCTGGAGGGGGGATGCTCGTTTCCAATCATAAAGAAGGTGTGGAGTATGCTTCGTTTTTAGCCACACAGGCAAAAGATACAGCACTACATTACCAGCATAGCCAAATCGGGTTTAATTATCGTATGAGTAATATCGCTGCCGGTATTGGTAGAGCCCAATTGACCTATCTGGAAAAGAGAATAAATGCACGTCGGAAAATTTTTCAGCGTTATGAAGAAGGGCTTCAAGGATTGGAAGGCATTTCATTTTTACCTGAGCTTCCGGGAACCTATTCCAATAGATGGCTAACTACTATATTGATTGATAGTGAGACAATTGGTGTAACTGTCGAGGAGCTAATTTTCGCTCTTAGGAATGAGAATATAGAGGCTCGTCCAGTATGGAAACCATTACATCTACAACCGTTATTTCAAGGTTATAGTTTTTATCCACATGATGTCGAGCACGAAGCTATATCGGAAATGATATTCGAAAAAGGAATTTGTTTACCTTCAGGATCTGATTTAACAATTGAGCAACAAAACAGAGTGATACACTGTATTCAAACAACCATTACCTCAAATCTTCATCTGCATCCATATTTATTAGGATAGGTGGCAGAGAATGATAGGAAAAAATATTGCAAAACTACGTAAACAAAAAGGATTAACATTAACAGAACTAGCCGAACGAGCGGGCGTAGCGAAGTCATATCTTAGTAATATTGAAAGGGAGGTCCATCAAAACCCTTCTATTCAAGTCATTGAAAAAATTATTTTCGTACTCGGTGTTGAAATAGAAGAAGTCATCAGAGGCGTCTATATCACGGAGCAAAATAGACAATGGCAAATACTTATTAAGGAAATGCGAGAGTTAGGCATTGAAAAAGATCAGATGGAGACAGTTAAACAAAGAATTTATGAAGTAAAGAATAAATAACTCAGTTTTAAGAAAAGGAAGAGAGCGCTGAAATGATGGAGAAGATACCAAGAATTATTCATTATTGTTGGTTTGGTGGCGGGGAAAAGCCAGAGTTAATGAAACAGTGTATAAGGTCCTGGGAAGAACATCTCCCTCATTATGAGCTAAAACAATGGGATGAAAGCAATGTTGATGTAACATGTAATGCTTATGTACACGAAGCGTATCAAGCGAAAAAATATGCTTTTGTGAGTGATTATTTTAGAATGTATGCTTTGTATACAGAAGGTGGGGTTTATCTTGATACAGATGTCGAGGTTTATCAATCTTTTGATCGTTTCCTTCATTATCCATCCTTTTGGGGATTTGAAGAAGGCAATTATATTGCAACAAGCACGATTGGTGCCAGTAAGGGGCATCCGCTTATCCAGTATTTTTTAGAATCCTATCAATCTAATCATTTTATCAATGATGACGGGACTTTTAACGAATGGACAAATGTTGCCGCCATAACAGAAGAAATGAAGAAAAAAGGGGTTATATGTAACGGACAAAAGCAAGTGATAGAAGAAATGGGAGTAATATTCGAGCAAACAATTTTCTCCCCATATGATTATATTAATTGTCGCGACCTGCAATCAGATGAAACAGTAACGAAGCATCATTTTTATCAGAGTTGGTTGCCTCCTCATGTATTAGTTAAACGAATCGTGAAAAGGAATATAGTCAAATTGATTGGCGGAGAAAAATTAGCTAATTTACGTAAGAAGTTTTCGGGAGTGAGGTCATGAGCCGAATATTCATTGCTACATATGATATGGAAATTGGCGGGGTAGAAAGAAGTTTATTACAATTATTGAAACAACTTAACTACGAAAAGTATGAGGTGGATCTATTATTATATCGTCATCAAGGCGATTTTTTTCATCTGCTTCCTAAACAAGTGCATTTGTTGCAAGAGTTTTCAAGTATGGCTACATTTCGTCAGTCCATTATTGAAACAATCCAAAAGAAGCATATGCTATTGGCTTCTGTAAGACTACTAGCCAAATGGCAAACACAATGGAAAAGCCTGCACGCACGTGATGAAGAGTGGGGTTACTATCAGATGCAGCAAATCGGTAAATATTCATCACCCTTCCTTCCTACAATGGATAAAACTTACGATGTGGCTATTAGTTATTTATGGCCCCACCATTTTGTAGCCTATAAAGTAAAGGCTAAAAAGAAGATTGCTTGGATTCATACTGACTTTTCCTCTCTTCATATTGATACGAATGAAGATGAAAAAGTTTGGCGGTTATTTGATCATATTATCGCAGTTTCTGATGCTTGTAGAGAAGCATTTCTTACCGTTTATCCACAGTTAGTCAATAAGGTGATGGTGATGGAAAATCTGATATCGCCGACATTTATACAAGAATTGTCTGAGGAAATAGTCGAAAATCCTATTCTCTTAGATCATCGTTTTACTATTGTTACAGTTGCTAGACTCTCAAAAGCAAAAGGAATAGATATTGCCATACAGGCAATGAAAATAGTTAAAGAAAAAGGTTATCACGACATTGTGTGGTATGTGATTGGTTTTGGTGGAGATGAAAAAGAACTGACACAACTCATTCAAGCTTGTAATTTAGAAAGTCAGTTTATATTACTTGGTAAAAAGGTCAACCCTTATCCATTTATGAAGGCATGTGACCTCTATGTTCAACCCTCTCGTTATGAAGGGAAAGCCGTTACAGTAAGTGAAGCGCAAATACTAGCAAAGCCAGTACTACTTATGAATTATCCTACAGCAACAAGCCAAATTCGTGTTGGAGTGGATGGTTATATCGCTGGCAACAATCCAGAAGAATTAGCTTCAAGCATTATTCAGCTATATGAACATCCCGAGGAAAGGGAGAGGTTGAGCAAGAATTGTCAACGAACGAACTTTAGTAATGAAGCCGAGCTCGAAAAATTACATGCTATTTGTGAATGAAAAAGGGGGATAGGGCCATTGGAACAACCGAAAGTAAGTGTCGTCATCCCCGTTTATAACGCAGCCGATTATTTGGAAGAATGTATTCAATCTTTACTTACGCAAAGTTTACAACAATGTGAATTTATCTTCGTCAATGACGGGTCTAGTGACCACAGTCAACAACTCATTGAAGCTTATCAAGAAAAAGATTATCGCATTAAACTTTTGAATCAAGAAAACCACGGGGTCAGCTATGCGAGGAATAAGGGGGTTGAAATAGCTAAAGGTGAATACATCGGATTTATAGATGCTGATGATACAATAACAGAAAATACTTATCAGCACGTATATCAGCTTGCTAATCAATTCGATAGTGAGGTCGTTATATTTCACTTAGTTGAAGAGGTCAATGGCATTCAAAGAGTGATTAGCTATCCCTTTCCAAGGCGGGTAAAATTACATAAAAAGGACATTCATGAGTTTATCATTCCACACATGTTACAAAAAGAAGATTTTAATAGTGTGTGTAACAAGTTATATAGAAGAGAAACATTGAATAAGCTTCGGCTGCAATTTCCGATAAACGAGGTGCTTGGGGAAGATGGACAATTTAATTGGTCCTTTTTTTTATGTGCGAATTCAGCGATTTATAGCGATTTTCCTGGTTATTATTATCGTGAAGTAGCAGGCAGTGCGACAAGAAATCTCCAAGAAAAAGATTACTTTTCTCATGCGTTACGCTCTTATCAGCGTAGTATACCAGATCGGATTGAAATGAGTAGCCCTCAAATCAAGACACTAAAGGCTATGAAGCTGCTTCATCAAGTGTTAGCTTATATTCACATCTATATTTTACCTACAAATGAATTAAGTAAAAAAGAAAGAAGGCAATATGTACAAACAATGATTCATCATCCAGTTGTTCAAGAAGCTTTACGACTCTACCCGGTAGAAAAGGTAAGAATGCTCGGCAGATATGACCGCTTCTTAATGAAGTGTATAAAGCATCAATCGCTTCTTGGTTTATATAGTGCAACTGCATATAGTAGGTGGCGAAATAGAAAAAAAGGGGAGGTTCATTCATGAAAATACTGATGTTTGCCCATGGAGGAAGTGAGAATCGCGGTTGTGAGGCGATTGTACGATCAACGTCAACTATGCTCAAAGAAAAAGTGGAAGATGTGGCTGTTTTTCTTTCCTCTTATCAACCTGAAACAGATCAACATATACAACAGCTAGATGGAATCTTTGATGGTTCAGAAACAATTATAAGAAAATATTCAACAGATTGGTGGAAGGCTGCGATTCGGAATAAACTCTTTCAAGACGAAACATACGCCTTGCAAAAAACGCAACAAAAAACGATTAATCAAATTGATGTGGCTGACATTTGTCTTTCAATTGGCGGAGATAATTACTGTTATGGTGAACAGCCCGGTTGGTATGAAGTTGATAAAATGGTCAAAAAGAAAGGGAAAAAATTAGTATTATGGGGGTGTTCGATCGGAGAGGAAGATATGTCGGCAAGAAAGCTAGCAGATCTCAAAACATTTGATTTAATTTTGGCTCGAGAGACATATACGTACCAAATGTTAAAAAAGAGAGGCATTCATCATGTGACACTTTGTGGTGATCCTGCATTTACACTAGAGAAAGAAGAAGTAGACCTGCCCATTGGTTGGAAAGATGGGGATACGATTGGCTTAAATATCAGTCCACTTTTAGTTAGCAAGAATCAAGGTAGTAAACAAGCTGTCTCTCATTTAATTGAATATATTTTAGAAAATACCGAATCTGTCATCGCGCTCACACCACATGTCATGCAAAAGGGGAATAATGATTATGATTTATTACAAGAGTACTATCAAAAATATAAAAGTTCACGAAGAGTCATATTGCTACCAGCGGATTTAAACGCATTACAGTATAAAGGGTATATTGCAAAAATGCGTTTTTTCATTGGCGCAAGAACACATGCAACGATTGCAGCCTATTCCAGTTTTGTCCCGACCCTCGTTTTAGGCTATAGTGTGAAGTCAAGAGGTATCGCCTATGATTTATTCAATAGTGAAAGATTTGTAGTTTCGATTGAGGAAGTGTCAAATAGTAATAAACTGATTCAATATTTTGGTGAAATGGTAGATCAAGAAGCCCAGATTAAAGAACAATTGCTAAAAGTCATCCCCATTATACAAAACCGTTCGTATGAAGCCGTGCATTCTTTAAAGGAATTGCTAGGATAATGAAAAAACAACTATTATTTATTATCCCTAGTTTAGCAGCAGGTGGAGGAGAAAAAAGCTTGATCAATCTTCTATCACAAATCGATTATGACCAGTATGAGGTGGATGTTTTTCTTTTTGCCAAAAAAGGTGTATTTCTATCGTTTCTACCTCCTCAAGTGTCTGTGCTAAATCACTCCGTAGATTTTGAACATTTCTCTTTACCAGTCCATTCAGCTATATGGGCTCTAGCCAAGAGACGCAGATGGAAGCTCGTGTATAACCGTCTATTATACTTTTTAGCTAATAGAAGAATAGGAAATACAGCTCAAAAAGAACAGTATGCCTGGAAATATTTAAAACAAGCATGTCCACAACTAGTCAAAACGTACGATGCAGCGATCGGATTTTTAGAGAAATCTTCAACCTATTTTTGTGTGGAGAAAGTAAATGCGAAACAGAAAATTGGGTGGGTACATATTGATTACAATGAAATGGGTATGGATGCAACATACGATCATACTTATTTTAAAGAAATGTCCACTATTGTCACAGTCTCTCATGAATGTGCACGCGTGTTTATCGAACAGTTTCCTTCATTGAAATATAAAGTAAAGGTGATTCATAACATTGTGTCACCAACAATCATTTACGAAATGTCACGTCAGTCCATACCGTTACAAAAGCAAATGTTTACGTTACTAACCATTGGCCGTTTGCATCCGCAAAAAGGTCTAGATATGGCAATTGAGGCTTGTAGCCGTTTAGTAAGAAAAGGAATGAAACTGAAATGGTACATTATTGGCGAGGGGCAAGAAAGAACCAAATTGGAAAGATTGATTAGAATTCATCAACTAGAGGAACACTTCATTTTGCTTGGACAACAAGCGAACCCCTATCCTTGGCTCGATGTAGCTGATATTTATGTACAGCCATCAAGGTTTGAAGGTAAGGCAATTGCTATAGACGAGGCAAAAATACTGCACAAACCGATTGTCGTAACAAACTATACTACAGCAAAAGATCAAATTATAGATAGAGTTACGGGACTCATCGTAGATTTAAACGTGGATGGGATCGAAAAGGGAATTAGCTTATTAATGAAAGATGATGCTTTAAGAGAACAGTTAACAGTCAATTTAAGCGGGCACTCTTATGGAACAGAATCTGAAATAGACAAGTTTTATCAAATCGTATAGAGGGGTATAAGCATGAAAACAAAACTACTCTTTGTGATGAATAACCTCCAATGTGGCGGTGCAGAAAAGGCACTTATCTCATTATTACATGCCATTGACTATAAAAGATATGAGGTGGACTTGCTGTTATTTAAAAAGGAAGGTGTATTTTTGAATATCGTGCCAAATGAAGTAACCATTTTAAATGAACAAGAGGAATTTCGTTACTTTGATGGCAGAGTCATCGATAATGTGTTAAAAGCTATTTCATCTCGAAGGTTTGATCTCGCCATTTCTCGTATAAGGGCAGCCCGTATTTTTAGAACGGAAAATAATGGAGCTGTTTGTGAACAAAAAGTGTGGAAATATATATCCCCATGCTTATCTAGTGTAAAAAAAGAATATGATGTTGCCATAGGATTCTTAGAAAAGAATCCTATTTATTTTTGTCTAGAAAAAGTAAAAGCAAAGAGGAAAATAGGGTTTATCCATAATGATTATAAACAAATGGGCATGGATAAAACGTGGGACTCTCCATACTTTCAGCAGTTGGACGGTATTATGACAGTGTCAGATTCCTGTGCCGAAGTATTACGTCAACAATTTCCAGAATATCAACAGAAAATAAAAGTCATACAAAATATCTTATCTAAATCGACTATTCAAACGTTGTCTATGAATGAGATGCCTTTACCATTTCCAGGATTGAAGCTTGTATCTATTGGACGATTACATCGACAAAAAGGTTTTGACTTAGCTTTAGAGACAGCTGCGTTACTGAAGAAAAAAGGTGTACCATTTAAATGGCTCATCTTAGGAGAAGGTAGCGAAAGGGAGAATTTAATCCAGTTATCTACAAAGTATCAATTAGAAGAAGAAGTGAAATTTATCGGAATAAAGGAGAATCCTTATCCATATATTCGGTGGGCAGATATATATATTCAGCCTTCGCGCTTTGAAGGAAAGTCAGTTGCTGTTGAGGAAGCCAAAATATTGTACAAGCCAGTGATTGTCACAAACTATAGCACAGCAGGCGATCAAATTAATCATGGACAGACGGGGCTAATCGCAAATATGACAGCAGAATCACTTGCAGAAACGATTGTACAATTATTTGCAGATGAATATTTACAGCATCAGTTAATGGAGGGACTAGGGAAAGAGAAACTTGGAACAGAAGACGAAATCAAGCGTTTTTACCAATATATAAAAGTAGGGTAGGCGAATCTTTAATGATTATATGGCTGTTAGCCTTTTTCATACTGATTTTGGTTGGAGCAATCGGTTTGGATTTATTTCTTATATTTAAAACTTGGTTTTCACGGATTCATTTTGGCAAATATGAAAATGAACGCGATTGGGAGAAACCTATCATCACTACAGTCGCTCGTTGGTTAAAGAGAACACCTAAAGTACCTTTAACCGACCAAAGGCGTTGGGTGGCTTTAGATATCATCAAAGGACAATATACAAGAGGCGAGATCCAATATTGGCAAGAGGCAGCTTTGTTATTGGCATTACCATCACCCCAGTTTATTTCAGAAGTCGATCGTTTTATCAATAAGAAAATCACTCCCTCTGGTGAATGGAAAACATGTCCACAACAGATAGATGGTGCAATCTTAGCTTATGCAATCCTTAAAAATAATCGGTTAAATGGTGAGTGTTATCAGCAAGCAATGGATGAAATGTGGCAAGTGATTCAAGCACATATTGGGAAGGATGGAACCGTCATGTATAGAAAGTCAATGGTAGACTATCGGTACGTCGATACGATTGGTTTTATTTGCCCTTTTCTGATTACTTACGGTGTGAAAAATAATAAGCCGGAATGCATTGACCTTGCGATTCATCAAATAGAATCCTTTTTTACTTATGGGATGAGTAGTCAGATGGCAGTACCCGCTCATGCTTATCATATAAAATCAAAGGTGGGGACTGGACTATATGGATGGGGACGAGGAATGGCATGGTTAGCGCTAGGCGTGATTGATTCGTGGAAGGAGTTACCGAATCATCATCATTATAAACATGAATTAGAGTTAAGGATAACACAATTGGCAAAAGTCATTTTGAGTCTACAGCAAGACTCTGGTTCCTGGAGTTGGTTAATGACTAGAAAAGAAGCGAGAGCGGACTCTTCGACAACGTCGACATTAGGATATTTCTTAGCTCATGCTGCTTATATCGAGGAGATTGAGGATCAGTGTTGCCAAGGTAGAGATAAAGCTATTCATTATTTGATGAAGGTAACGAGAAGGACGGGAGCGATTGACTTCTCACAAGGAGACACAAAGGATATTGGCGTTTATTCCCAATTGTTTGATATCCTTCCGTTTACGCAAGGGATGTCGCTAAGGTTATTGGCAGAGAAAAGAAGATATCAGGAGTCAAAGAAAGATAGACAAGCTGTGAGCTAATGGGTGTGAACAAAGAAAGTGAGAAGGGGACAAAATGAGATCACGCTACTCTCTAATTAATATAACAGCAGGTTTAACCAATCAGTTGATTATTACCATGTTAAGCTTCTTATCAAGAACAATTTTTATCCAAACATTAGGTGTAGAATATTTAGGGATTAATGGTTTGTTTACGAATCTTTTAGCGATGCTTACGCTCGCTGAAGCAGGACTAGGTGCTAGCATTATGTACAGTTTATATAAGCCTGTTGCGGACAATGATTATATGAAGATCCGCATTCTTATGAAATTTTATCGTCAAGCGTATATGGTTATTGCAGCAATTGTCTTCGTACTCGGTTTATTGCTTTTTCCGTTCCTTGATTTTTTTGTAAAAGGGGCGAATATTGAGGATGTAGAACTCATTTACTTTATCTTTTTGCTTAATACAGTTGCTCCCTATTTTTACATTCATAAAAATTCATTTCTGAATGTCGCACAGCGTGGTTATATTGTTACAGCTGTTTACACAGTTTCATCGATAGTAACGGCCGTAATGAAAATAGCTATTTTATCTTATACTCAAAATTATTTACTTTATTTAATAATTGATAGTGTTATTACAATTGCCAATTCCATTATCCTTGCTGTGATGGTCAATCGAATGTACCCATATTTGCGCGAGAAGGTGGAGGGTAAATTAGATGAAATAACAAAGGGACAAATCACTACCAACGTGAAGGCGATTGTTATTCAAAACATAGGGAATTATTTATTATTCGGGACAGAGCATCTTCTGATTGCATCCTTTGTTAGCTTAGTGGCTGTTGGAATTTATTCGAATTATAAAATGGTCATTGATATTGCTCGTACGTTTATTAACCAGGTATTTAGTAATGTGTATCATAGTGTTGGCAATCTCGTGGCTAATGAATCAATGGTGAAGATCATAGCGATTTATAAATGTTATCGTTTAGTAAATTTTTGGCTGTATTCTTCGTTAACCATTGTATTGGCATTTACATTGGAGCCGTTTATAAGAATCTGGTTAGGAAGCGACTTCTTGTTTTATCAAGAAGCGTTACTCGTCATTCTATTATTGACGTTCTATGAACGTGGCATGCGAAATTCTATATCAGCAATAAAAACAACAGCGGGTTTATTTCGAGAAGATCAATATGCACCGCTATTACAAGCAGGAATCAGCTTAATATTTGCACTTGTCCTTGTACAATTTCTAGGGATTACTGGCATATTTTTAGGGCATTTCCTTAGTGCTCTTTTCGTTCCTTTTTGGTTTACCCCCTATGTGGTCTATAAAAAATTGTTTAAGCTACCAGTAAGACAATATTTTACTTCTTATTTGTCTCTTATGTTGATAGGATTGGTAGCTTATTTATTAACGAAAATCATTCTTATGCAGTTTTCTCCTGTCAGTTTTTCTACTTTTCTTATTTACTTATTTGTAAGTTTAGTGCTGCCTAATTTATTATATATAATCGTATTTTACCGAACGGACGAATTCCAATATATTTTAAAAATGGTTTTGACTATACTAAGACGCTTGCAAGCGAAGAGAAGAGATAGAATGCTCTCTTCTTAGCAGCAATATTTTAGGTGATTCTTGTCTAGTCCTAGACGTGATATTGGATTTTTAAATAGTAGTATTCTGGTAAGTGTGAACTTGATAGGATCCATTCTCATGTTCTTTACCAGTGGTAAAACCGGCACCATCGGTAAATATATTTCTGGCGAGAATGGATTCTGCCTGCGTACTAAAGTCATTGGTGATTGCGCCTTTACCCATAAAAATATTATTATAAATTCTAAAGTTTTGTGTTCTTCCCCATGCCTTCATTGTTGACATAGTAAATTCGTTTTCATAAATAGCTAAACTGCTACCAGCACTTAAGATAATACCTAGAGGCGAAGTAAAACGGTTATACCTAACAACATCCAACGCCATTGCATCCCAGCCATCTTCCCAATCAATGTCACAGCCTGGTGTTCGTCCTTTATTATTAACAAATGTATTTCCTTCAATTAACCATTCTTGACCACCACACATCGCAAGTCCTGTGCTGGTGTTTTCTTCAAAATGACAGTTTTTAATTTTACATTGTCTTGGCATGCCAATGGTACGAAGAAAAGCGACTGCGCCATTAAAGTCGGTATCGCCATCTGCAGGGGGGGCTTCTTGATAAATGACAATTTTGACCCATTTTGCCGCTTGTGGCTTATCATAATTGTAAAATTGTAGATTATAAGTTTGGGAAGAAATGAATAGGTGATTTTCATCGTAAAAGTATATAGAATACAGTCTGGATCGTAAATAACGGAACCCTTGATAACCTTGAGTGTAACCTAACAAATAATAACTACCCAGTCCTGAAATATTTAAATAGGTAGATGAGCGAAAACGATGATTGTTTATTTCTGCACGCGCATTCCCTTGATCATCTATATCTCCTGGTTCAAAATGTGACCAGCTAACAACCGTATCACTTTTCACTTCTCCGAGCTCACGGTTATGAATTGTTCCAGTGATGAAATTAAATCCTGGTGATTGATTAAACGTACATGACTCAAAGGAGACATTTTTACAATCATCAATGAGCACACTCAGGCAACCTTCAGTAGATTCTGCAACAGTTGTATCGTTTCTTTCGCCATAAATATGGGCGTTTAAGAGTTTGGTATTTTCAAGATTAGTAAAATAGAACATTCTGTACCCAGTTTTTGTCTTTTCACTTGCTTCAATTTGAATCTTACTATCACTGAAATCAATGATGATATTAGTCGGAGGAAACAATGTTCTAACAGTTGGATTAATTAAATAATGGCCGTAGGGGAAAATGACTTTTTTATATGGGCCCAGTAAGGCATCATCAAATGCTGCTTGAATCCCGTTAGTAGTTGCAAGAGCGTTTGTTTCATCCAAATGTATATCATATTGTTCTGCATTCACATACAAAATGTCGGCTTCCTCAATCGGTTGCTCCGCTCGTTCAGATACAGTCAAAGTAAAGCTTGCAGCAATTGTTTTACTACTATCATAAGCAGTAATAGTCGTTGTACCGCTCGTAAGTGCTTCAACCACTCCATATTGTACTGTGGCGATATGAATATTTTCACTTTCCCAGAAGACAATATTATCATTTAGCACATCAAAAGGTAATCCTTCTGATAATGCAGTCGCCATCAATACAGTCGCTTCACCAACAACCATCGTTTCCTTCTTCTTATTAATAACAATCTCGGTGATCGTCCGATTAGATGGGGGGAGAGAGGGAGATAATTGCACATCTATAGGAATAGTTGTCGTAAAGCTCTGTTCTTCGTAGGCAGCCATTACATTTACGGACGTCGTCCCTGCGGTTAATGCCTTTATACGGCCTCTGTTATCTACTTCTACTATTTGTTCATTATTACTTTGAAAATCAAGGGTGAGGTCTGAAGTGTATTGACTTGGAATGGCTTCAATAAATAACTTTTGGCTTTCACCAATGGCTAAAGAGATGGTTTGTGGTAACGCAGAAATGCCAATTAATTGTTCTGTTTGCTGATAATAGTCATAATTGTTTTTTACTTCCTCATCCGTTAATGCGCGATTATAAATTGCAAAAGCCACAATGATTTCAGGTGCTTGATTGTGTGCGACAAAGTCCTTTCTTAATTGAAGTGGTGATTGAATAAGCGCATTTACGGTACTAGCAAAATCATTAGGTACAGGTCTTGGACCATTATCATTGATTGCATCATTGATAAAGAGACTGGCTGTTTGATCGGTATTAAATCTGAGTGTAAAGAGATTAATCGCATGTGAATCAATAGGGTTTAGCCAATCTTGATAACTTTTCTTTTGTCCTTGTTCATCTTTAAACCAATATGAATTAATTGCTCTTGTGTTTTGCTGTCCTGTTGTAGTCAAATACGGAATAAATACATCTGAGCGTGCAGCTGTGAATTTCCCATCTACTGTTTTCCAGTGCGATCCATTTGTGTTGAAGCTGGCCATTTGGATAGTTAATCCATTTTCAAAAGTAATGAGTTGATTCAGTGGGGAGGCATTTGTCGGTATTTCTACATAATCCTCGCGATTGACTAATAAACCTTGATCTGTCACATAACCATCGCTCACTCCATCATGTGAAAGACCTATTAAGGAAGCAACGACCCCATGAATCGTATCACTAATAGAATTATTCGTTTCCCCGGAACGGTTGGTAAAGTCATAATGAAGAATAATACCCTCAGTTTGAATGCCAATTTTTTGATATAAGGCAGATTGTAGCGCACTCTTGTTTCCAGTATTATCTATTGCGTAAGCCTGTAAGGTTGTGGTTTCAGTAATTATAAATGGACCTGAATAAACCGGGCTTGTTGAAGTGGGTTCGTCTCCATTTAAAGTATAATAGATCGTCGCTGGTTCACTTGAAGTAATAGTAATTTCGTGTGATTGTGAAAAAAAGCCACTAGGTGTCACCGTTAAAGTAGGTGGTGTTTCGTCTAATTCTAAGGTAGTTACGGTAATGCTAACCCCTGTAGAGGTTTGACCTGCTTCATTTTTTGCTTGTACGGTAAAAGTATAAAAGGTGGATGGGGACAAGTTTGCTAAAGTGACAGAAGGATTGACGACATTCTCTCTAAATTGGTCATTTTGAGAAATGTCATAAGAGGTAATTCCATCATGATAAAGAGGTGGGTCCCATTGTAACGTAACGCTAGTAGCAGTTACTTGATGAATCATTAAGTTTTCTACATTTCTTGGAGGTGATTCAGGCTCAGGTTTGAGTTCGTCATTATTTAACCAAGAACTTACATAACATCTAAAAGGGACAGATGATTGCACAGAGAGCGTGTTAAACGGAGCAAAGTTTCCCTCGAATGTTTCATTTGCCCTAACGGTAATCGTGATGTTGTGAATGTTAAATGACAACGAAGTGGTTGGATGTAAATTTGTTATTTTTAAACGAATCATCGCGGTATCGTAATTCTTAATCGTTGGTGCATTATTCTCGAAATAATCTTTGATAATAAAAATCACTTTTTCTCGCCTCCTTTTCTAGATAGGTTATCTTATGCACGTACTGTCGCTTTTTTACTATATATTTGTGTTTAATAGTACTTTAGATGAGGAAATCAGTGTAAACCATTATGAATGTAATTAAACATAGTTCGTTTAACCTAATTTTTATTGACGTCTAGTGGTGAATCATGGTAAATTGATAATGAGAGTTCGTTATATAGAATATAAATGTTCTTTTTAGGAACAAGGGGTGGTTACTTGAAGGATATTATCTATTTTTTAAAACAAGTTTACCAATACGCTGGTTGGAGACTATTCGCTAGCTTAATAGCAGTTACAATTGTCAGTCTTTTAGATGGATTAGTTATCCTTTTACTAATCCCATTGATTCATTTTACCGGTATGGTCGATTTCGGCTTAGAAAACTCCTTTTTATCCTCTTTTTCCTTATTCGAGTATGTACCATCTAGTGTAGTACTGCCGTTGATCTTACTGATTTTTGTTGTCATTGTAGCTGTTCATCATCTTATTGAAAAAGCTGTGATGATAAAGCATACGCGCATACAAATGGGTTTTTTGACACATTTACGAATGAGTATCTATCAGGACATATTGTTGAGTAATTGGTCTTTTTTCCTGAAAAAGAGCAGTTCCGATTTAATCCATACCGTGCTAACCGAGATTGCTAAAACAAGTGGTGGTACGAGGTCTATTTTACAATTATGTACGAATCTGATTTTCGCTTGCGTGCAAATTGGCATGGCGTTTATTCTGTCTCCATATATTACAAGCTTTGTTCTTTTGCTTGGCATGGTGGCCATTTATATGAACAGGAAATATTTGAAGCTGACACAAGCTTTTGGTAAACAAAATTATACGTTAGGTAAAAAATTCCTAGCCGGAATAACAGACCAATTAGGGGGAATCAAGGAAATTAAATCTAACCATTTAGAAGAAGCACAACTACGCTGGGCTGGTGAAATGACGGCTCAAATGCAAGAAGAGCAAGTGAATTATATGAATACGAGATTACGTTCACAGTTGAATTATAAAATTTCATTAGCTGTATTCATCGCGGTCTTTGTTTATCTATCTATTCAATTATTTCAAGCTCAATCAGCAACACTATTACTAATTGTTGTTATATTTTCTCGCCTTTGGCCGAGAGTTGCAGGTATTCAATCCTCTTTAGAACAAATAACAACAGCTATCCCATCTTTTAAAGCGGTAAAGTTATTACAAAGTGAATGTAAACAAGCTCGCGAGGAACTTATTTCATCAGATGAAAAACTCAAATTAGAGAACAGTATTACTTATCAACAGGTGTCTTTTCGCTACGTTAAAGAGAAATATGCCTTAAAGGATATTAATGTAACAATCCCATCAAAAAAGATGACAGCAATTGTCGGCAAATCAGGTGCGGGTAAAAGTACATTCGTGGATTTACTGATGGGCTTAAATCAACCACAGGAAGGCGCATTGTATATTGATGGACAAAAGATTAGCAATCATTCGCTTGCCTTATTAAGGCAGAGCATTGGTTATGTCTCTCAAGAGCCTTTCTTATTTAACGGTACGATTAGAGAAAACTTGCTACTACTTCGCCCGAATGCGACAGATCAAGAACTATGGCAAGCCTTGTCCTTTGCTTCAGCAGCTGATTTCGTGAAAAAATTACCTGAATCTTTAGAAACTTACATTGGCGATCGAGGAATAAAGTTATCTGGTGGTGAGAAACAAAGGCTTGTTTTAGCAAGAGTTATTTTGAAAGATCCTTTAATTCTTATACTTGATGAAGCAACGAGTAGTTTAGATACCGAAAATGAAAAGAACATTCAAGAGAGTATTGAACAATTAAAAGGAAAAATGACAATCATAGTAATTGCTCATCGCCTCTCCACCATTAGAGATGCCGATCAAGTAATTGTGTTAGATGCAGGTAAAGTTGTTCAAGTCGGAGAATTTGTTCAATTATCTAAAGATAAGAACCAGTTATTTAGTCAACTGTTACAGAGGCAGGTGGAGGCAATGTAAATATTTCCTTTTCCTAAAGAAAAAATAGAAAGGATTCGTGATTTTATGAAAAAGCCGTGGGGAGAAGTAAAACTGGAAGTACTAGATGTAAAAATGACCATGAAAGGTGGAGGACATGGGGGAGGAAAGGATCCTAAGGATCCTGCTGATCCAGAGCCGGAAACAGATATCTACAGTTGAGGAAATGTCCTTATGTACTTTTGTACATAAGGATTTTTTACTAGAAAAGAGATTAACTTGTTTATTTCAGGGCGCTCTGCGTTTTTTATTTAGGTGGTGAGAATATGTTTAAAAAAGTAACTAGTCAGAAGGAACAAGAGGCTTTTGCTGCTACATGGGAATATTTTTGTGAGAGAAATGGTTGGCATAAAGACCCTTATGCACAAACAGGCGAGAGGTATCAACTATTGTTATCTAAAAGAGACCCGACCGTTATCGGTACGATTGAATTTATTCCTTATCATGAAGAAGTGGAAGTAGAAAGGTATTTTCGCTTTTCTAAAATCCCATCTATTTTTCAACAACAGGATCGGGTATGGGAGATAGATAAACTATGCTTACATAAAGATTATCATAGACAAGGGTATTTCTTTCATTTTTTTGAAATCATTTATGATCATGCCCTTCTTCATCAGCCGAAATATTATATAGCTATATTAGAAAAAAAGTTATATAGACTTTTAAAAATGTCTGTTGGTCGACGAATGATACGGGTCGATAAACAAACTGTCAGATCAGAAGCTTCACTTATTCCAGTTGTAATACAGATAGAACAAATAATGAAGGATGATACAATCATACAATCACTTTTCTTGCGGAGAAATAAATTATTGTTGTGGAAATATTTCTTCAGATCAGGATTAAACCGATTGAAAAATAAAGCTGTGCGTATTCTTAGGGGGTAAATCATTGGTACTTTGGAGATACGGAAAACAGGTTAGTTGGATGCTCATGACGATTGGTTATATGGTTTTCATTTGGCTTCAATCTGAATATTTTAACCCCCAATTAATTGAAATATATGCTTATAGACTAGATTTTCCTATATTAGTAATTCTCGGCACTGTTTTTGAATTATTGCATCTTATCGAGTTTGGCATTTTATTTATTTTCCTTATCTTTACCTTTAAGGCCAATCCTAATGGAGAGTTTACAAAAAAGAAAATGATTGTTTGTTTCATTTTGTCTTTACTTTATAGTCTGATTGATGAAATTCATCAATTATATATTCCTTATCGTTCTTTCTCTTTTGTTGATATTTTTAAGAACTTTATCGGTATTTTCATTGTTTATTATATTGTTAAGAAAAGGTATAAGTGGTGAATTGCAGTGTCCATTTCTTCTCTTCAATTAAAGCTTCTTTATTCCGTTTATTTTGTTACAAATGTCTATTTTACAGGCGAATACACAAACAGAATACTTTAATGGGAATAGCATATAGGTAATTGAATATGAAACGAATATAAAATAAATAGATAAAAAGTTTATTAAAATCTATAAGGGAGAGAGGAAATTTGAGATATGTGAGAATCATCGAGGAAATCAATCAATTGAGGCTATTGTTAAGTAATATGTATGACCAAGGCCTATTCGATGTTGAAGAGGTAGAAGAGAGGCTCACATATCTTTTTCAATTGCTGTTTCCGGATAGAATAGGTGAATTTTCACCGGAAATTCATGAGATTCCTGGTGAGTCTCTTAGACTCTTGGCTGAGATTTTACAAGATCCCATATTAGTTCCAATCTTGAGAGAAGTAAGTGAAGGAGCAGCTGGTGAAATAAATATCCCTCATGCTTGTAATCAAAGATGTAATTGTCGGATGTGTAGATGGTGCAGAAGAGGGGTAACGGGTGCAACAGGAGTTACCGGAGTAACAGGTATGACTGGCGCAACAGGGTCGACAGGTGCAATGGGTCCGAGGGGTTATCCAGGAATACCTGGGAGAAGCGGATTAACAATAACGGGTCCTACAGGGGCAACAGGTCCAACAGGTCCACCAGGCAGTGAGACAGGAATAACAGGTGCAACTGGACCAACGGGTATGACTGGTGCGATAGGCTTAACTGGAAGTACGGGAATCACTGGTATAACGGGGGCCACCGGTCTAACTGGAGCTACTGGAGTGACAGGTCTAACAGGGGTAGATGGTTTAACTGGAGCGCCAGGTATCACCGGTCCTACTGGAGTGATGGGATTAACCGGAGCCACTGGCGTAACTGGTTCAATAGGAACCACCGGCCCTAATGGTGTGACAGGAGTAACGGGAATGACTGGACCTACTGGCTTAACAGGTAGCGCAGGGGTGACGGGAACAACTGGAGAAACAGGAGTCACAGGCGTTACTGGTCCCACAGGCACGCCAGGTATCACTGGGAGCACAGGAAATACCGGTGTCACGGGTCTAACTGGAGAAATAGGATTAACAGGTGCAACAGGAGTCGCAGGCTTGACAGGGGCTACGGGCGTTTCAGGTGTGACGGGAAGTACTGGTGCAACAGGCAACACTGGGCCAATAGGCCAGACTGGAATAATGGGTTCAACCGGTCCTACTGGTTTGACAGGAGTCACAGGTTCAACGGGAATGATTGGACCTACTGGAATCACAGGCCCAATTGGTTTAATGGGTCTTACAGGGAGTACCGGAACCACTGGCAACACCGGAGTAACAGGAATAACGGGTTTAACAGGAGCAACAGGAGTCACAGGTTCAATCGGTTTGACGGGAGTAACAGGATCAACCGGAATCACCGGTTCAATGGGCTTACCAGGAACAACAGGAATAACGGGAACTACTGGTTCAACAGGAGTGACAGGGGTCACGGGTCCAACAGGCTTGGCGGGTGTAACCGGAGTGACAGGTTCAATCGGTTCGACGGGTCTAACGGGAGCCACAGGTTCAACGGGCGCAATAGGAATCACCGGAGCAATTGGCTTGACGGGGCCTACGGGTTCAACAGGAGTGACAGGTATCCCAGGAGGTACTGGACCGACAGGAATCATTGGAACTACTGGTTCAACTGGTAACACAGGAAATACAGGTCTAACGGGTCCAACTGGCTCAATAGGCTTAACAGGAGCAACAGGAATTACGGGGTCAAGCGGTTTGACAGGAGTAACGGGTTTAACAGGATCCACCGGAGTCACCGGTTCAACCGGCTTGACGGGAGTAACAGGTCTAACAGGGGCGGCCGGAATCACAGGTCCAACTGGTACAACAGGATTAACAGGGATAACGGGGCCAACCGGCTTGACAGGAACAACTGGTCTAACCGGTGTAAACGGTTTTACTGGGACTACGGGAACCACTGGGCTAACAGGAGCGACGGGGATCACAGGCCCAACTGGCTTGACGGGAGTAACGGGTTTAACAGGGTCAACCGGAATCACTGGTGCAATAGGTTTAACCGGAGTCACAGGTCTAACAGGGGTAACTGGATCAACAGGTTCGACGGGTCCAACCGGATCAACGGGGTTAACAGGTGCAACTGGAATCACCGGTCTAACGGGAGTAACAGGAATTACCGGAGCAATAGGTTTAACCGGAGTGACAGGTCTAACAGGGACGACCGGAATCACGGGTTCAACTGGCGCAACGGGAGTAATAGGTCTAACAGGATCGACCGGAATCACTGGATCAACAGGAGTGACAGGTGCAACTGGATCACCGGGCTTAACAGGAATTACGGGGTCAATCGGCTTGACTGGAGTAACAGGTTTAACAGGAACAACCGGTTTGACAGGAGCCACGGGAGTCACGGGTTCAACAGGAGTGACCGGCATAATAGGAAATACGGGAGTTACTGGTAGTACTGGATCAACAGGAGTAACGGGAACAACCGGTCCAACTGGTGTCACAGGAGGAATAGGTTTAACCGGAGTAACAGGTCTAACAGGGGTGACAGGAATCACTGGATCAACAGGTTCGACGGGCTTAACGGGACCAACAGGAAATACAGGGTCAATCGGCTTGACTGGAGTAACAGGTCTAACAGGATTCACAGGAACAACTGGTCCAACTGGCTTGACCGGATCAACTGGACTAACCGGTGTAAACGGTTTGACAGGAGCTACAGGTTTAATTGGAGCCACAGGTTCAACTGGTCTAACGGGAATCACCGGTCCAACAGGAGCCACGGGTATAACAGGATCAGCAGGTTCGACCGGTTTAACAGGTCCAACAGGATTCACAGGAACAACGGGTCCAGTAGGCTTGACCGGTTTAACAGGTCTAACAGGGGTAACCGGTTTGACTGGAGCCACAGGAACTACAGGGCTAATGGGAAATACAGGTCCAACTGGAGCAACGGGCTTAACAGGAACAACAGGAATTACGGGTTCAATCGGCTTGACTGGAGCAACGGGCTTAACAGGAACAACAGGAATTACGGGTTCAATCGGCTTGACAGGAGTAACAGGTTTAACAGGACCAACAGGAGTAACAGGAACAACCGGTTTGACAGGAGCTACAGGTTCAACAGGAATCACCGGTTCATCCGGCACGACGGGTCTAACGGGGGCGACAGGAACTACAGGGCTAACGGGAATCACAGGAGCAATAGGTTTAACGGGGGTAACAGGTTCAACAGGAGTGACCGGTATCACCGGAATTACTGGTGCAACGGGCATAACAGGAACAACAGGAATTACGGGTTCAATCGGCTTGACTGGAGCACCAGGTCCAACAGGAGCGACAGGAATAACAGGATCAGCAGGTTTGACAGGTTTAACAGGAATTACAGGAACAACCGGCTTGACAGGAGCTACGGGTTCAACAGGAGCGACCGGAATCACCGGAGCAATAGGTTTAACAGGAGTAACAGGTCTAACAGGGACGACCGGAAATACGGGTTCAACCGGTGTCACAGGAACCACAGGGCTAACGGGAATCCCAGGTCTAACTGGCTCAACGGGCTTAACAGGAACCACAGGAATTACTGGGTCAGTCGGCTCGACTGGAGTAACTGGTTTAACTGGATCAACCGGTTTGACAGGAGCTACTGGTTTAATTGGAGCCACGGGTTCAACAGGAGTGACCGGTATCACCGGAAGTACTGGAGCAACGGGCATAACAGGAACAACAGGAATTACGGGTTCAATCGGCTCGACAGGATTAACGGGTTTAACTGGATCAACAGGAGTAACAGGAACAACCGGTTTGACAGGAGCTACAGGTTCAACAGGAATCACCGGTTCATCCGGTACGACGGGTCTAACAGGGGTAACTGGAGTAACAGGTTCGACTGGATCAACAGGCATAGCGGGAGTAACGGGTCTAACAGGGGCGACAGGAACTACAGGGCTAACGGGAATCACAGGAGCGATAGGTTTAACCGGAGTAACAGGTTCAACAGGAGTGACCGGTATCACCGGTTCAATCGGCTTGACAGGAGTAACTGGTTTAACTGGAACAACAGGAGTAACAGGAACAACCGGTTTGACAGGAGTAACTGGTTCAACAGGTCCAACAGGAATCACAGGAACAACGGGTCCAACAGGCTTGAGTGGATCAACTGGCCTAACAGGGGTAACCGGTTTGACTGGGGCGACAGGAAATTCTGGGCTAACAGGAGCGACGGGGACCACAGGCCCATCCGGCTTGACGGGAGTCACCGGTTTAACAGGACCAACAGGAATCACAGGAACAGCGGGTCCAACAGGCTTGACCGGATTAACAGGTCCAACAGGCTTGAGTGGATCAACAGGTCTAACTGGAGCCACGGGGGTCACGGGTTCAACAGGGGTGACCGGTATCACGGGAAGTACCGGAGTATCGGGTGGTACTGGAGCGACAGGAATCACGGGGAGTGCAGGCCCAACCGGTCTAACGGGAGTAACAGGGATCACAGGAGCAATCGGTTTAACGGGAACAACCGGCTTAACAGGAACAACAGGACCTACGGGACTAACGGGCCCAACCGGTTCAACAGGCTCAATCGGACCAACCGGTCTAACGGGATTAACGGGTTTAACAGGATCCTCAGGGTTCACAGGAACAACCGGCCCAACGGGAGTAACAGGTCTGACTGGCCTAACAGGATCTACCGGGATCACGGGTCCAACAGGAGTGACAGGAATCACAGGTGTAACTGGTCCATCAGGCATTTCAGTACCTATTGTCGGTTTTTCGGCTAGAACAAACTTAAGTGGGATTAGTGCTTCGCAACAAATTGCTAATTGGAATATTGCTTCGCCTAGCTATAGTAGTGCAAGTTTTAATGCTACTACAGGTACTTTTACAGTACCAAATACAGGGAGATATTCTATTAAGGCAACAATTAATTATCAAACAACTACCACTATTTCTATAGCTATCGGTGCAGGAGTTAGTCCGACTTTTAGTGTTAGAAGAATATCTACTTCAACTGATTTAATTACTGGTGTATTTCCTATTCTAGATGTGAATATTGTTTTATTATTGAGTCTGAGAACTATATTGGGTTCTGGAACAGTTACTCTCTCAGGTGATATGACTTTAAATGCGGGAGATACTGTGGGTTTATTCTATAATGCAAATGGGCTTACAATTAGCTTGAATCTGGGATCAGGGACTTTACCCATTGTTTGGTCCATTCACCAAATTGGATAAAAAGAGCAATGTGGGAATCATTATCCTCACATTGCTTATTTGATGTAATATTCTTTGAAAAAAAGCTCGTTATGATTGACTCTTGAATCATTGGGTCGGTACTCTTTTGCTTTACAGTGATGGAAATATGATTGATTTTCATTACCATTTTGCCAGTAACAATAACATAGTTGAATATGTGGGTACCAGGTAGTATAAGATTCATCTTTAAAATTAAAATGAGTCGGTTCCTTGAGCGTAGTTGCTAATTGATACCAAAAAATGGCCTTATTAAAGTCATTTTTTTCTTTATAAATATCACCAATTTTACAAGCGGCTTCGGGTCTTGGTGTATCAAACTTCATGGTTAAAATGAGTGCCTCAAGCTCACTTTCTTCTATATTTAAATGTTTATAACATTCAGCTATAGATAAGCATGCCCTAATTTCATCCTCGACCCATCCCTTTTTACTCTGTAAAAATTGTGCATAATAGGAAATTGCATTTTCGAATCTAGCATGGTCTTTTAGTTCATTTGCAAAATAAAACAAATCCCTTGGTGAAAACTCCTCACCCTTTTCTACCCTTTTCTCGTATATTTTAATATTGCGGTCACTTTGTTCATGATGTGTTTGTTTCCTACTTTTATTATGCTTAATGGCAATATCTGACTCAATAATATGGCCCCCGACTTCCAAATATTCATGGACAGGACCATGCCACTTGAAATGTCGGTCTCTTTTAACTAACCGATGTCTACGAGAACTAAAGGTTGGTTTATTTTCCTCATCAAAGGCTAAATGGTAGAGCATTGCGACAGCATCTACGTCAAAAGATAACGTTCCTTTTAAGTCTTTCATTTTTTGTCTGTCATCTGGTAAAAGTATATCGTCTGCATCTAACCAGAGAATATAATCTTGTGTAGCTTGCTCAAAAGCATAATTCCTTGCTGCGGCAAAATCATCTGTCCATTCATAGTGAAAAAGATGTTCAGTAAACTCTTTAGCGATTTTCTCTGTTTCATCTGTTGAGCCCGTGTCTACAATTATAATTTCATCACATAAATCAGACACACTTTTTAAGCATTCAGCAAGTACTTCCTCTTCATTTCTTACAATCATACAAAGGCTAATTGTTATCATCCCGTTCACCACCAAATAAAGAATCCTTATACTATATGAATGGTGAAAGAAATGGGTTCAAACCTAATTAGTTATTTCATTGCAAGTCTTAAAAATAGTAAATAAAGTAAGAAAACCCCTAGATATCCCCCTGTAATTAAAAATAAAGGGTTGAGAAAGACGACATGGACGGTTGTCATAAATACTAAGTTTTCGCTAATGATTTCATAAACTGTTGTAGCTGTTATACTTTCAAAAACGATAAGGGAAATGGTAGCTAAAGAAATTAGCACAATATGTGTAGGTGCCCAATATTTATTAGCAAAAACCATTAAAAGAGGAATCATTATAATCATCAATACAATGAAAAATACCATTAAAAAACCCTCCTAAGAAGAGTGATAGGATTAGCTTCTGTTATTTTTCAAAGAAAGATACATTTATTTTCCGAAAAATATAAAAACGAAAAGGAACTTACCTAGATTTGTCGAATGATAGGTGAAAAGGAGCTGAGAGTAATGAAACAAGTGAAACAACAACAGTGGATTTGCTCTAAATGTGAGAAAGTAATAGAAGACAAGAATGAATATATTGATAATGATGGTGTTTGTGACCAATGCTATTCTCGTAAACTGAAAATAAGGCGTGGTTTTAAGATTTAAGAAAAAAATAAGCGGATCCCATATTTGTAATTATCAAATATGGGACACCGCTTATTTTGATTTGTGAACAACTCTTTTAGTTAAACAAGTCATACAAATGGTCTTTCTTTTTACGATTAGTATTTCATGATAATAAACAAGCTCTTGACATTTATTGCAAAGTACAAATTCACTCATGAATTTACACATCCTTTCTTTAAAGGTATATGTAAAAAGAGAGGTAAACATGATTACTTGTACGAGGCTTATAAACTTACTCATTAATATGAAGTGCAATTTCTTGAAGCTCTTCTTTCATTTGACCAATAAGTGATAAAACAGACCCGATCGCCTGAATCCAACTACCATAAAACCCCAATGCTTCACCGCTCTCACTACTCTTGTCTCTTAATGATTCAATCCCTCCTTTTGCTTGCATACTATTGCCAATTCCTTGAAGGAAGCCACCAACTATATTTAAAAATCTACCCGAGGGTGTTAAATCAAAAAACTCATCACTTAATGCAACAAAACTTCCTAAAGCCTGGAACCAATTACCAGTAATGATTATTCTTTGGTTCAAGTCCTTATTTGGGTCAAAAAGGATGCCAATGATAACGAGAGAATTGCCAACAGCTTGGACTTCATCACCAATAAGCTCAAGTGAATAGGTTCCTTGGCCATCAGCGGAAAGTGCTTCGCCTGTAGCTTGAAGTATATTTCCTTGCAAACGCAAATCAATTTTTAGCTGTTCATTGATAGGGAGTTGAGGAGTACTTCCTAAAGCTGCTTCAATTGTACCGATAGTTGACAATACAGAGCCAAAAATCTCCTTTAGTTGACTATTCAGGCCTAATCCCTCCCATACTCGCTTCATTATATGTATGTGGTGAAGGAAGTGGGTTTGTACTTAAGGAGATAAAAATGAAAGATGTACATTTACCGGTTACTTCTTCCAAATAAAGACCATTTATTAACTAGTACACGACCCGTAGTAAGAGTCGAATCATTAGAAGCTAGGTACAACAGCATAACCTCATCGACTAACGGTTTTTTGGCAATTAGTTCATCTTTTTAAAATTGTTTGTTGCCAGTTCATCGCAATGAAACCTGGCTGGACTCTATTCATACGAATCTTCTTCTCTTTTGCAACATGAAGTGTAGCCAGTCGATTGTGTCTCCTTTAATGCTTGAACTTTTAAGAATTTCACATCTAATCAACATTGACTTTTTTTATTCATCATTTGTTTTATCCTCAGGAACTCTTTTGTACAAGTATCGGATTCTGTTAAGTCTGATTCATTTAGCTTTCCCTCATTTGCAACATTCAATTTTTTTAAGCATTTTTCTTACTTGATCATCTATATCTGTTACAATTACTTCTGCCCCTTTTTAGCAAATATAGTAGAACTGTAGCGCTCATACTAGAGATATCTCCAGTAGTAATCGTAAATTTATTGTTCATCCCATTATCTTAGCTCCAATTATTAGCAGTAAACTTAACAAATAACTTGATTCACCTACTCTTAAAGGTTAACTTTAAGTGAATACAATCTAATACTTGTTTTTTATTTGAAAGAAGAGGGAATATAAAACATAAGTACATAATAGTTAAAGGAGAACGATTAAAGATGAAGAGATTTTTACTTATATTATCGATAATGACGTTGTTTTGTTTGACTGCATGTGGCGATGGTGAGGGCGATTCTCAGAGTGGAAACATTGATAAACCTAATCTAGCAGATGAAGAAATTGAAGTGAGTCTTCAAAATGCCGTAGATATCTTTCTGCGAGAATATGAAGTGGATTATATTACAAAAGTTGAATTAGATAGTGATATGGATCAATGGAAATATGATGTGGCTGGAGCTTCTAATGAAAAAGAGTATGAGCTTGTGATTGATGCACATACTGGAGATATTTTAGATCAAAGTGAAGAGGCAATTGAAAAAGGGGATGAAGAACAAGGTATTTCTTTAAATGAGATTCTTTCACCTTCAGAAGCGATGAAAATTGTTCAAGCAGAAACGAGTAATGAAATTGGCGGTTGGACATTAGAAGTAGAGAATGGAACAGAGCAGTATGAAATCGAAGTCAGAGATGGTAGTGAAGATATCGATTATATTATTAATGCGATAAGTGGTGAGTTAGTAGGCAGAGATTAAATTTTTTTCCTCAGCAGATAGTAAAGTCCAATGATTAATTTAATCATTGGACTTTTTTTAACCTATTATTAAAGACTAGGTTGCACGACGGGTGATTTCTTATATTTTTTCTGGATGACATATGTCTGGATAATAAGGAATAATCCACTCACTGACCAATATAAAGGCAGTGCAGCTGGTGCAGATAGGGAAATGAACAAGATCATTGCCGGTGAAAGGTATCCCATGATTTTCATTGGTCCTTGTTGTTGATCCTTTGGTAATTGCATAAGGGAAACTCTGAATTGTAAATAATAAATGACACCAGCGATAATAGCCATTGGAATATTGGCGTGTCCTAAGCTAAACCATAAAAAGCCATGGGTAGCGATTTCAGGAGATGTTCTAATAGCATAATAAATAGCCATCAAAATCGGCATTTGTATCAGCAAGGGCAAACACCCCATATTCAATGGGTTGACCCCATGTTTCGCATATAAACCAATAAGCTCTTGTTGTAATTTTTGCTTCTTAGCTTCATCTTTTGTTTTGTTCATTTGCTCTTGTATAGCCTTCATTTCAGGTTGTAACGCTTCCATTTTGACCTTCATCGATTGAGAGCTTTTTACTTGTTTAACGGTTAAAGGTAGTAAGATCAACCTTAATAATAAAGTCACTAGCACAATACTCCAACCATAATTTCCGTGGAATATGCCTGCAAAAAAGTCGATGATAGAGATCAATGGCTGCACAAAATAATGATGGAAAAACCCTGTGTCTGTACCACCATTTGCTTGACAGCCAGCTAAAACCAATGAAATTGTAATTACTAACCATATCATTTTCTTCAAAAATATTTCCTCCTCTAATGATTGTTTTAATTAGTCATTAGAGAAAGAAATGCTTCATCGCTATCGTCTGGACTTTCTTTGCGACGAACTGTAAGTAAACGGTTTTGTTTACATGCCCAATTAAGCACATTAGAAAGAACAGATGCGTAGTGGTTAATTAAATCAGCGTCTGCTTCTTGAAGACGATAAAAAAGCATGCCTGTATTTCGTTGTAAGAAATATATCGTTAAGGCGGGGAGTAGGATTGTTAAGACAATACCAGCTAAGGTTAAGTCATGAATCGTTTGATAATCAAGTTCAAAAAGACCAGCAAATATCATCCCAAAGAGAATGGTATGATTAAATGATAAATGTCTCATTAGACTGCTCCCCTCCTTTCAATTCTTTTACATATTTTCATCATAATCATAACGGAATCAGAAGGAAAAGTAAATGAAGCAAGACTTACAGGCTATGGATAACCTTTTTGTGACTATTATATTTAAATATTAAGTAGATAGTACAAGCTTCTTTTTCTGGTACATCCATTCTAAAAAATGCTGTTACGTTATGGGAGTATTCATGATTGCAAGCAGTAAATGGGTAGTTGTTATAGTCTATTCTTTTTCCTCATCCTTCCCTAAGTCTTCACATGCATACTCTATTAAAGAAAAAATCAAAGCTAAAATAATTGTAGCGAACAATCCGATTTGGATGGAATGCATGACATAATCCAAAAAAGACACAATCGCCCAGTTTGTCAAAAAAGAAAACACTAAAGATGTAACCTGCTGTTGCTTCAGGGTATATTTCCCCGAATGATTCATCAATAAAATGAGAGCTCCTATAAAAATTTCAGATACGATTCCAATGAGAAAATAAAGCAAAATAAATGAAATGATGGATGGGAAGGATTCAAATTTGATGTTAAGTAAATGAAAGATTCCTAGAGTACTAAAAAAGTAAAGAGCAAGAACGAATGATAAGACCAACAGAACAATGATGCTTATCGCGATAGTTGACCCAATGATACTTTTGAAGTTACTTTTCTTTGATGATGGTTTGTCTTTCATCTCCTCATCCTCCCAATAGACTTCGTTAATATGTAAAATTTTACATTGTATTAAAGTGTTTGCCAACTTATATTAGTTTTTTTGTAATAATCTTGTAGCAGACATTGGAGGTCATGTACCGTTTTATTTCTAAAGGGGTGGCCATCATTAAATGTATGAGTACCAGATGAATAGTTTGTCTCAGTCAGGCTATTGCTACCGGACACCGTTATAGGAATAACTCAATTAAAACTTTAAGGGGCTATTTGAAAGCTAGAAAGTGAAGAATGAATAGCTCAATATGTAACAAAAGGATTCCTAGGTGCTTGATATAGAGAGGTAGTTGAAACTTGGCATAGGAGAAGATGGCAAAGGAAACTGATGAAAAAAATACAAATTTGTCATTCAAAGGACCTTTGCCTCTCTTTATTTTACTTTATGCCCTTATATTACTTTTAATTGAAGTCCTATGAATAGGTAAGAGTCTTTTTAAGCGAATAATTACTCACTTTTACTTGCTTCTTGATTTAAATACTTTATTTGGACTATGAGAATATTTAATTTCTACATTTATATCTTCGGCAGTAATATTCTTAAACATGTCTTGAAATTTGTGTTGCTTCCAAATTTTATTATGATGCCTAAAGAGGTAATCTTCAAAAAGGTATACATCTATACCTTTTTCCCTCCCAGATTTTAAAGATAAGAACGCTTCATCTCTGATTTTATCTTCAACTTTATGTTTAAGTGCATCTTGATTTACTTCGGAGGCTCCCTCCCTTAAAATGATTGTGGATTTTATGTTTAACTTGAATTTAGAATGAAAGTTGTCTTCCTCCAACGTTAATTTCGTTTTAGGATCTCTAAGTTCGACTTCAACAGGATCGTTTTTATTTTCCATATTGACTTGAATTAAACTTCTTTCAACATCTGCCTGCTTATTAGCTTTGATATAACCACTTAATTGAGATGAGTTTAAAAAACCTTTGTAGTTCCCGCCTTTAATAAAATATCCTCCATTAAAATAGGGTACTAAAAATTTCAATTCATTTTTTCTCACATTATTATTAGTTATTTCAATTCGTGGTAGTAAGATAGTCTTTGTCGCTTCACCTAAACCAATAAGAAATTTAGTTGCATCAATAGCAGGTACTTCTGAAACTTGTGTTTGTGTGTCTAGAGGTTGATTAATAATACTGCTTGTATAGGGATAATAAAAAGGCATTTTAAGTGTCAATATTTCCTCTAAATCTTCACTAGTGCCATAAATCCACCCATGGACACGTATGTTGTAATTCGAAGATAGTGAATCAGTCGTTTCCTTTAGTTTATACTTGATTATATTTTCTGAAAAAATAAAGCTATTGATATGATCAAAATTAATTTTTATTTGCATGGTTTTATAAATATTAGTTAATGCTTTATTTATTGTATTGCCTGTTCCTACACCCAACCATACAGGTTTATCTTGATTAATAGAGCTGCTCTCGGTCTTAGCTACATTTGAAAAATCCAAGAATTGAACATATACCACATATTCTTCGTCAATAAAGTCAACACCAAAACCAATGGCGTATGCTTGATATTGAATTTCTACAGGCTTTTGACATCCACTTAACAAAAGAAACATAATCATGGTAATGAGGATCCTCTTAATTTTAACTCTCCCCTTTAAGGTATACTATCTTAACTTAGAGTGATGTTAAATGGACTTAAGTATTCATAAATTATAAAGTCATTTACATATTTCATGCTCTTTACCAGGTATGCTTTTGTATTTAATCTCAGAATTATGTGCTTCGAAGTAGATGTATATTTTAATTAACCAATGTATCTGCGAGCACAGGATGAATTACAGATTATGTATAATGTCTCTTAAAAAACAGCCCACTGATGTGGGCTGTGCTTCAATATAATGGTTGTTGGTTATGACAGGATGGAAACCCACTTATATCTTGAATCATATGAAAATCATATTGTTTTAATGCGAATTGGGATTGATATAAATATTCAATCACTAATAATTTTCTTTGAGATGTACCACAAAGTTTCCCTGATGTCCCTTGACCATTGGTGAATGAGATACCAATTGGTTGGCCAATTAAATAATTAATTTTATGTTGCCATGGCATGGTGATATCACTCCTTCAAAGCATCTTATGATTTTGAAGGGATTGGGTGCTTGTATGAGCTTTATTAAAGAATTCTTAAGTTTATTTAAAAAAGCACCCAAATGAAGGTGCCTACTTAAAAAATTGATGGAAACCTAATTCCATAGGTATTAACCAAATAAAAAAACCTAATAAGGCTATTGGCCCGATAAAAAAATTGTAGAGTTTAACTGGCAATAGTTTAAAAAGCAAAAATCGATAAATGAAAGCTACACCAAACATTGTAATAAACAGAATTAGCAATGGTCCAATAAATTGCATGTAGTTAAATTCTATCCCCTTAAAAATATCCATATGGATCCTCCTTATATACATTGTGGGTATATTTTACTATAAGATGAAAAGTTTTGAAAAGAGGATACACAATTTTATGGTGCTGCTTTATTCTCTAATTGCTTGAAGACAAAACGTATAGCTCTAGTCTTTTAGGAATCTTGTTTCCCTTTGTTGGAGTAATCCTTATTGAATTGAAGATTGCCGGAAGGGGTATAGCTGTAACTTCTCCAATCAAATACGTTCTCCGAGAGTGAGCAAGAGAATATGGAATGTTAGAAAAAACACAGAAGCTCCAATCATTTATAACGTTTTGACCAGATGAAAATCAATGAAGCATCCTTTTAAGGGTTATCTTCTGAATTTTAAAAATCTATTTCTAAATACGTAGTTGATAGAAGGTGAATAATTTAGAGATTTAATTGGTTGGTGCTTATTAATCTTATATAGGAGGATGTTTTTAATAGATGTTAAGAATCTTAAATGTATGAAAAAAACCGAAGAAATCGGTTTGATTAGCGCTTATGAGTGAATATTAAAGAGAGCCCTCTTGATATTGAGGGCTATACAAATTTTAAACACCTTTAAGTAGTATTTAGATTTTTTTAAATAAACAATACTAGGTGCTGTTTTTTTTATATGGTAGCCTGGTTTAGTTCTTTCGTAAGTTAGTAAGAGTTCATTAATACTTAGATTTTTCATTCATCTCTATTTTTTTATTTAGCAAATCTTTACCCCAGGTTTGCATTGCTTCTAAAATAGGTATAAATTTTCGCCCCTGTTCGGTTAATGAATATTCTACTTTTGGTGGTACAACTTTATAAACTTCTCTGTGTACTAGGTTGTCCTCTTCAAGTTCTCTCAATTGTCTTGTTAAGATTCCTTTTGATATTCCAGGTAACATTCTCAATAATTCATTAAACCTAATGATATTATTTTGGCTTAAATGCCATAAAATCACGATTTTCCATCTGCCCGCAATTGCATTTTGGGTGACTGTTAATGGACAGATTTCTTGTTGTATTTCCTCAGTGATTGATTCATCTTGATAACTAAAACGTGCCATAATAAAACCTCCTTTTTCTCTAGGTGCTATTTTTATGACTATGTTATTAAAATGTGCCTACTTACATAAATCCTATATAACAAATAGTATAGATATTAGAATTAAAAATCAAAAATACACCATAGTGGAGGAGTTTCTATGAAAGTTTTAATAACTGGGGCAACTGGAAATTTAGGTTCTAAAGTTGTAGAATATTTACTTGCCAAATTATCAGTAGAAGAAGTAGTTGTTGGTGTACGTGACGACAAGTCTCAAAAAGCAATGGGTTATAAGAAAAAAGGCTTGGAAGTGCGAGTAGCGGATTTTGAAAAGAAAGCTACCCTAATTACTGCATTTAAAGATATAGATCGAGTATTTGTTATATCAACATTTGGTGATTATGAAACGGTTATGCGACAACATTTAAATGCAGTTGAAGCTGCCAAAGAAACAAACGTAAAACAAATTATTTATCCAAGTGTTACTAGATCAGAAGAAAATGATTTCTTCCTAGCAGTTCTTCATAGAGCACGTGAAATAGCTATTATTGAATCAGGTATCCCTTATGTAATTCTACGTAACAACTGGTATATAGAAAATGAGCTTAATACAATCCAAGGTTGTATGGATGGTGCCCCTTGGGTAACTTCTGCAGGTGAGGGGAAAATCGGTTGGGTATACCGACCAGATTTAGCTGAAGCAGCTGCAAATATTTTAGTAGAAGATGGTCATGAAAATAACATTTATGAACTTTCTGGTGAAAATTTAACACACCAGCAATTTGTTGATATATTAAATCAAGTAACAGGTAAGGAAGTTCCTTTAGTAGCAGTAGACGATGCTTCTTTTGAAAAAATGTTAAAAGATGCCGGAGTACCAGAAGCTTACCACCCTATGTTGGTAATGACTCAAAAAGGGATACGTGAAGGTGGCTTAGAATCCACACATTCCGATTTGGAATTCTTATTAAAACGTCCTGCTACATCATTGAGGCAAGCTCTTATAAAATTATTAATAACTACTAAATAGGTCAATTAAATTTTCTGCAAAAACAAACAAAAATTTTATACCACTAAATGAACTTGCACTTATGTTAAAAAGCCTTTCCAGTTGGAAGGGCTTTTTAACATAAGTCACCATTAATACAAATTAATAAGTCAGTTACTTCAAATCGGAAGTTAACATGCCATACACAATACTATCTGTCCATTCATTTTTATTCCAAAAATCTTGTATGAAATGTGCTTCCTTTCTCATACCAATTCTTTCACATAATTTTTGTGAAGATATATTTCGTGCATCTAGATTAGCCTGTATACGATGTACATTAAATTCATCAAATAATTTATAGACCAAACTACTTACTGCTTCTGTTGCCAAACCTCTACCAGCAACTTCATTTGAAAAACTATAACCAATCTCAACAGTATCTTTCATTTCTGTATACCATACGGATAAATCACCAACTACTTTATTCTTGTATATAACTGCCAAACTTAACATGGATTCTTTAGTGAGTGCACAGTTTGCTAACTTTTTATCAAACCTTTTATTCATATCTTCGTCAGTCCACTTCTCATGTAATAAGAACTTACAAGTATCATCATTATTATAAATAGCAAATACATCCTGTAAATCATTACGCTTAAAAGGTCTGATTAGTAGTCTTTCTGTTGTGATATTCAAGTTAGTTCTTCCCCCTTGCTTTTATTCTACAAACATTTCTTATAGTATTTAGCCTCCTTTATATGTTACCTTAAATACATATTTCACCATAGTAAATGAATAGCCTCTTCACCTAAATTCTCCGTTTCTTTAAGGAAAACCCTTCATTAACTCCTTAAATAAGTACATTTATTATAAGAATGCTTCCAAGATTTTTGTCTTATGATCCCCTTCTAAATAATCTTTTGGATAAAATAAACAAAATATTAATTTTTAATTAAAAAAAGACAAAAAAAGAGTAGAAATCATTCTCCTACTCTCTTTTGCTATTTAAGACTTTTATCCTTAAAGTATTCTCGGCTATCAACACGGATTTTTTTTGGTAAAACACGATCAAGTTCTTCATCTAACCAAGCAATCGTTTTGTTTCGTAAATACTCTCTCATTTGCTGTTCGGCTTCTAACATTACTAAATTTATTGTACAAGTGGAATTACCTGATATACAAGATGAACAGTCTCTATCCTCTTTTTCTTCTTTACCTACATACATAAGGTTATTACTTAAAATGTTTTTACACTGAAAAATTGGTTTAACACCTTCAACGGCTTCTATTACATCCCAAAAGGAAATTTCTTCAGGAGCCTTAGCTAATTTATAACCTCCATTGACTCCTGGAACAGAACTCACAATTTTAGCCTTTGATAATTTACCAAATGCTTTGGAAAGATATGTTTCTGAAAGCCCTTGAAATTCTGAAAGTTCTTTTATCCCAATAACTTCATCTGATGGTACATCAATTAAGTACACTAAACTATGCAACGCATATTCAACCATAACACTATATTTCATGTAATCACCTGCTCTATTTAAAACATCTTTAATTATCTTTTTATTGTATTTGTATCTTAACATAGTTTTTTTTGTTTGACACAAATTACTAATAGCGTTATATTGATTAACGTCGACAAGATTAATCGACGATTGATGTAAGAGACAATTAGTTTACCCATTAAAGAAACATTTATTCAGGAGGAATTATCTAATGAGCAAATTACTTATTATAAATGCACATCCAGAAGTGGAATCTACTTCGTCTGTTAGTCTTAATGTTCTTAATCACTTTAAAAATGTATATAAGGGATTACAATCAGAAGATGAGGTCATTGAACAAATTGACTTATATAGCGAAGAAGTACCTATGATAAATAAGATAGTTTTAAATGCATGGGCTAAGCTTGCTAAGAATCAAGAACTTACGAATGAAGAAAAAGAAGTAACAAACCGTATGAGCGCAGTGTTACAACAATTTAAAAGTGCGAATAAGTATGTAATCGTTCTCCCATTGCATAATTTTAATGTACCAACAAAATTAAAAGACTATATGGATAATATTTTAATTGCGAAAGAGACTTTTAAATATACAGAGAATGGTTCTATTGGCTTACTTAATGATGGAAGAAGTATGTTGGTGATACAAGGAAGTGGTGGTATTTATACTAATAATGACTGGTATACTGAAGTCGAATACTCACACAAATATTTGAAATCTATGTTCAATTTTATTGGAATTGAAGATTATCATATGGTTAGAGCGCAAGGGACAGCTTTACTAGAAAGAGAGACAATTTTAGAAAATGCTTATATTGAAGTCGAAAAAATTGCTTCTGAACTTGCACAGAAATAAATAAAAAAAGCAAAGAAGAGAAACTTTTAAATTTCTCTTCTTTGCTAATTGTGATATTGAATCTGACTATTTTATACTTTGCTTCAAACAAGTTTCTTGTTAAAGTTAGCCTTATTTTTATTAAAATGATGGATATGTAATATTTCCTTTTTCTACCAATTCTTTCAAACCTAAGAACATATAATGCCAACCTTGTTCGGTATCTTTTTTCCAATCTTCATGTGCTTTTTGAATATCTTCAGTTGTCCAATCTTTTTCATGGATTACGTTAATTTCTTGTGTGAAAATCATTTCACAGCCTGATTCAAGCGATTCGATTTCCACTGTAATGTCGTCTTCTAAATCACTAAATTGAGGCATTTTGAATGTGAAAACAAGTTTCGCTGGTGGTTCAACCAATTTGTATTCTCCAATAGCTCGATAATCTTTCCCATCCCGATGATCCACAACTTCCCATGTTCCACCTACACGAGGATTACTCTTTGCCACTTTATTTGTATGTTCCATGGTGAACATCCATTTTTTAATCGTGTCTGCTTTAGTCCACGCGTCAAATACTTTTTCTGCTGGAACATTAAATTTGCGTTTCATATTAAGGGTTGTTATTGATGTTTTTGCCATCTGAACCATCCTCTCAACGATTATTATTCTTTTGATTCATTCTTACGTCTTTACTACTTGAAACGTTGCTCTTATATACGAAAGTGGCCTTTCAAAAAAATAGTATAACCAATATTGGATAATATTACAAAACCATCAATGGTTAAATCTCGATACTTTTTCTTGAGAACGTCAGAATGAAAGCAGGATATCAAGAAGTTATCATTTCAGCCAATTTTCAAAGACTTTGTAGCCATCAATTTGTATTCATTCTCTACACCATACGTATCAGCGAGTTGTTGATAACACCAATGAGACTTAATCCCATATATGGATTCTAGGTATTCCTGCTGATCTTAAGTAATCCAATAACTGACCGGTATGAACAGATTCATGATAAGCAATTCGTAATAGCATGTCACCTAAATCTCGTATGTAACCTGCATCGGAACGGTCAATTTTTATATTAAATAGGTCTTCTTCTGAAAATGATTTAATTGTATTTATAAAATGCTGTCTATAAGGTTCAGCAAAATCCAATTCTGCATTTACAGAAGTGAAAGGACGATTTTCGAATGGAGAATTGAATTTGGACAAACTCCTTCTATTTTTAATTGCTAGGTGATAATAATGTTCGCTTTCTAACACATGCCTAATCATTTCTAGGCATGTCAAGGCTTCATCATCAGGCTTCCATTCTAGCTTATCTTGAGGAATAGATGTCCAGACCTTAATACTTCTTCTTCTAATTTCGTTGAAGTTTAAAATAATTAAATTAACTGAGTTCATAATATCCTCCTTGAAAATTATATCTTTAATATACACGAATAAATGTTCGTGTTAAAGAGGATTAGTTGAGCATTTAAAAAACAAGATTAGAGGAGTGATGTAGAAGTAAGTGGAAGAATAAGAGAATAAGGCACAGGAGCTGCATTTAACAACGGACTTACTAGCCTTATTCAGTCAAATGAGGTACAGAATTACCATGGAGTATGACAATACCATTTAGTGCATTCTTGTGGTTTTACTTCACCTGCAGCAGAAGCAGGAGAAACAATTGTTAAGGTGAGTATATTCAGGATCTTTATAATCGAGTTAGTAACTTATGGAACCGATTCATTTTCTGTCCAACCCTGCTCCTCTCTAATAACATCTTCATCTTCTGGGTTTACAGCATGTACTTTAATGGCAACCCTTGTTTTCAGAATGTTTGCACTTGATTATGTGCTTATACAATTTATGTGATGCTTCTAAAGGTGTTGAATGAGGTTTGTAGTGGGGGAGGATAATTAGACAAAAATAAAAGAAGCCCTGATAAATCAAGGCTTCTTGGTATGGAGAATAGGGGGCTCGAACCCCTGACCTCATCGCTGCCAGCGATGCGCTCTCCCAGCTGAGCTAATCCCCCGCTAGATATATTGAAATTATAGCGGGAGAATGAATATTTTTCAATAGTCAAAATAAAAAATTAGTGCAAGCTTTCTATTTCCATCGACTTTACTCCCGGCACTTGAGAAATTGTATGATAAAAGTCAGTTGTTTTTTTACGATAATCTACTGCAATAGTTAAATAAACTTGTGGGTAGCCCTCTTCAGTATCTTTAATTCTCATCCTGCGAATAGCCGCTTGCTGCTCTTTAATGGTATGAATAATCGTCGTGATCTGTTCCTTCGTTTCAACTGCCATTTTCATCGTAATCTCTTTTTCTCGTAGTTGTCTTGGGCCAATAAGCCCTAATAAGTAGGGAACAACTTCAACTGAAATAATAAGTAATACGACGCCTGCAACAGCCTCCATATAATATCCAGCTCCAACAGCGATACCAATTCCAGCTGCGCCCCAAATTAAGGCGGCTGTTGTAAGGCCGGAAATACTATCATTCCCTCTCCTCAATATGACCCCTGCACCAAGAAAGCCAATTCCTGATACAATTTGAGCTGCTAAACGTAAAGGATCCATTGTAATATTAATATCGTCATTACCTGGAAATATGTATGCTGATTCTATTGACACAATAGTGAGAAGACAGCTAACGATTGAAATGACTAGGCTTGTTTTTAAGCCAACTGGTTTACGTTTTAGTTCTCTTTCTAGTCCTATAATAAGACCAAGCACAGCTGAAATCCCTAACTTCATTAGGACATCCATTTCTAATCCGTACATAATATCGCCTGCTTTATCATTTAATAAATTTTAAATAAGTTACCTTTACTATAGGTTTAAGGTGTAAAATAGTCTATACCTAAATATCAATATATAGAGACAAGGTGATAGCATGGGGTAGTTAAGATGAATCCGCTTTTTGTATTAGCTATAGGAGTTGTTTCAGTTTCAACTTCAGCCATTTTTGTAAAGTTGATTTCAGCTCCCCCTGGTATTATTGCTTTTTATCGTCTCCTTTTTTCAGTCGTGCTTATGATGCCAATCTTTCTTTTAAAATATGTTCATGAAATTCGTCATATTACAAGCAAGGATTGGCTGTTTTCTATCATTGCGGGTATTTTTTTAGCTTTCCATTTTATTTTATGGTTTGAGTCTCTTCAATACACATCGGTTGCTAGCTCGACTGTGTTAGTTGCCTTACAACCGATTTTTGCATTTATAGGTACTTATCTCTTCTTTAAAGAAAAAACTTCTTGGAAATCCATTTTGTCAACTATAACTGCGATAGGCGGTTGTATCATTATTAGCTGGGGTGATTTTCTACTAAGTGAAAAGGCGCTCTATGGAGATTTGTTAGCACTCATCGCCTGTGGGCTAGTAACAGGGTATTTACTGTTTGGGCAGACCGTCCGTCAAAGAGTATCCCTGATTACTTATACATTTATTGTATACAGTATTAGCACATTGACACTTTTTATCTATGTCATGCTTAACAAACAACCTTTGTATCCTTATCAAGTAAATGACTGGATTTTTTTAATTCTCTTAGCACTTTTTCCAACATTATTAGGCCATACATTATTTAATTGGTCTGTAAAGTATTTAAGTACTTCTGTTATTTCGATGGCTACTTTGTTTGAACCTGTGGGTGCAGCCATTTTAGCTTATTTTGTACTACAAGAAAGAATAGCTTGGTCACAAATTTTGGGTGGGCTATTTGTTATAGTAGGGCTATCTTCCTTTTTAATAGATGAAAGAAGAAGAAGAAAGAAACGATTATAGGCAAATAATGAAGATCAAGTTTAGAAAATGAAGCAAAAGGTGAGCCAAGAATGAGCTCACCTTTTTTATATAAATAAATAGGATAATCTACTAAAAATAAATGCAGCTGTTACGGTGAAGATGAAAGTTCCTCCATAAACTTTACCTGGTGAATTAGCGATGCGAATACCTTCCACATAAGCGAATGAAAATAAAAAAAGGGCCATAATTACTGATACGTATAGTGCTACATCTTCCAGCTCTATTCACACCTTTCATATATAATAGAATGAGATTAGTAGATTATATGACCCATTCTCAACTTTATGACAAATATTTATGATAAGGATGAAGAGAAAGAGAGATTACTTATTGAGTTAAGACGGGAGCTTAGAAGAAGGGAAGAATGATTGAAGAGTATCTGAAGAGTATCTATATATAAGTAAAGCAAAAGATAATTAATAGTTTCTTGTGGTTATCAATTAATGGAAACGCTTAACTATATGATAGTTACGATACTTAATAAAAATATGAAAAACTTGATTAAAACTTTTAAAATTATATTGCAAACACTTTTTAATCATGATATAGTTATTTTTGTTCCCGATAAAAGAAAAATTTACTAATTTAATCACTTAAATTATTTTAAAAAAATGGTTGACGTGATGAAGACGGGATGTTATGATAATAAAGTCGCTTTTAAAGCGAACGAGATTGTTCTTTGAAAACTGAACGAACATAAAACGTCAAGCGTAATTCTAAAAAGCTGATTTATCAGCAACAAAGCACCATAGGTGCAAATGAGCTAATCAAACACTTTATTGGAGAGTTTGATCCTGGCTCAGGACGAACGCTGGCGGCGTGCCTAATACATGCAAGTCGAGCGAATCTGAGGGAGCTTGCTCCCAAAGATTAGCGGCGGACGGGTGAGTAACACGTGGGCAACCTGCCTGTAAGACTGGGATAACTCCGGGAAACCGGGGCTAATACCGGATAATATCTATTTATACATATAATTAGATTGAAAGATGGTTCTGCTATCACTTACAGATGGGCCCGCGGCGCATTAGCTAGTTGGTGAGGTAACGGCTCACCAAGGCGACGATGCGTAGCCGACCTGAGAGGGTGATCGGCCACACTGGGACTGAGACACGGCCCAGACTCCTACGGGAGGCAGCAGTAGGGAATCTTCCGCAATGGACGAAAGTCTGACGGAGCAACGCCGCGTGAGTGATGAAGGTTTTCGGATCGTAAAACTCTGTTGTTAGGGAAGAACAAGTATCGGAGTAACTGCCGGTACCTTGACGGTACCTAACCAGAAAGCCACGGCTAACTACGTGCCAGCAGCCGCGGTAATACGTAGGTGGCAAGCGTTGTCCGGAATTATTGGGCGTAAAGCGCGCGCAGGCGGTTCCTTAAGTCTGATGTGAAAGCCCACGGCTCAACCGTGGAGGGTCATTGGAAACTGGGGAACTTGAGTGCAGAAGAGGAAAGTGGAATTCCAAGTGTAGCGGTGAAATGCGTAGAGATTTGGAGGAACACCAGTGGCGAAGGCGACTTTCTGGTCTGTAACTGACGCTGAGGCGCGAAAGCGTGGGGAGCAAACAGGATTAGATACCCTGGTAGTCCACGCCGTAAACGATGAGTGCTAAGTGTTAGAGGGTTTCCGCCCTTTAGTGCTGCAGCAAACGCATTAAGCACTCCGCCTGGGGAGTACGACCGCAAGGTTGAAACTCAAAGGAATTGACGGGGGCCCGCACAAGCGGTGGAGCATGTGGTTTAATTCGAAGCAACGCGAAGAACCTTACCAGGTCTTGACATCCTCTGACAATCCTAGAGATAGGACTTTCCCCTTCGGGGGACAGAGTGACAGGTGGTGCATGGTTGTCGTCAGCTCGTGTCGTGAGATGTTGGGTTAAGTCCCGCAACGAGCGCAACCCTTGATCTTAGTTGCCAGCATTTAGTTGGGCACTCTAAGGTGACTGCCGGTGACAAACCGGAGGAAGGTGGGGATGACGTCAAATCATCATGCCCCTTATGACCTGGGCTACACACGTGCTACAATGGATGGTACAAAGGGCTGCAAGACCGCGAGGTTTAGCCAATCCCATAAAACCATTCTCAGTTCGGATTGTAGGCTGCAACTCGCCTACATGAAGCCGGAATCGCTAGTAATCGCGGATCAGCATGCCGCGGTGAATACGTTCCCGGGCCTTGTACACACCGCCCGTCACACCACGAGAGTTTGTAACACCCGAAGTCGGTGGGGTAACCTTTTGGAGCCAGCCGCCTAAGGTGGGACAGATGATTGGGGTGAAGTCGTAACAAGGTAGCCGTATCGGAAGGTGCGGCTGGATCACCTCCTTTCTAAGGAATATACGGAATTGACTTGATGTTAGACTGTTCGTTCAGTTTTGAGAGTATAATCTCTCAATTCAATCGTTCTTTGAAAACTAGATAATGTAATGAAGAAGATTACCGAGTAATCGCCACCTTAGTTATTTTCTCTCTATATAATAGAGTAGAGATACTAAACTTTTTTAAAACACACAACCGTGAGGGAAGCGAAAGCAACCCAAACATATGGTTAAGTTAATAAGGGCGCACGGTGAATGCCTTGGCACTAGGAGCCGATGAAGGACGGGACTAACACCGATATGCTTCGGGGAGCTGTAAGTAAGCTTTGATCCGGAGATTTCCGAATGGGGAAACCCCCTATCCGTTATGGGATAGGATCCATACCTGAATACATAGGGTATGGAAGGCAGACCCGGGGAACTGAAACATCTAAGTACCCGGAGGAAGAGAAAGCAAACGCGATTCCCTGAGTAGCGGCGAGCGAAACGGGATTAGCCCAAACCAAGAGGCTTGCCTCTTGGGGTTGTAGGACATTCTATACGGAGTTACAAAGGAACGAGATAGACGAAGAGGTCTGGAAAGGCCCGCCATAGGAGGTAAAAGCCCTGTAGTTGAAACTTCGTTCCCTCCAGAGTGGATCCTGAGTACGGCGGGACACGAGAAATCCCGTCGGAAGCAGGGAGGACCATCTCCCAAGGCTAAATACTCCCTAGTGACCGATAGTGAACCAGTACCGTGAGGGAAAGGTGAAAAGCACCCCGGAAGGGGAGTGAAAGAGATCCTGAAACCGTGTGCCTACAAGTAGTTAGAGCCCGTTAATGGGTGATAGCGTGCCTTTTGTAGAATGAACCGGCGAGTTACGATTACATGCGAGGTTAAGTTGGACAGACGGAGCCGTAGCGAAAGCGAGTCTGAATAGGGCGAATTTAGTATGTGGTCGTAGACCCGAAACCAGGTGATCTACCCATGTCCAGGGTGAAGTCCAGGTAACACTGGATGGAGGCCCGAACCCACGTACGTTGAAAAGTGCGGGGATGAGGTGTGGGTAGCGGAGAAATTCCAATCGAACTTGGAGATAGCTGGTTCTCTCCGAAATAGCTTTAGGGCTAGCCTCATGCGTAAGAATCTTGGAGGTAGAGCACTGTTTGGACTAGGGGCCCTCATCGGGTTACCGAATTCAGACAAACTCCGAATGCCAAAGATTTATCCATGGGAGTCAGACTGCGAGTGATAAGATCCGTAGTCAAGAGGGAAACAGCCCAGACCACCAGCTAAGGTCCCAAAGTATACGTTAAGTGGAAAAGGATGTGGAGTTGCTTAGACAACCAGGATGTTGGCTTAGAAGCAGCCACCATTTAAAGAGTGCGTAATAGCTCACTGGTCGAGTGACTCCGCGCCGAAAATGTACCGGGGCTAAACGTATCACCGAAGCTGTGGATTGAACATCGTTGATGTTCAGTGGTAGGAGAGCGTTCTAAGGGCGTTGAAGCTAGACCGTAAGGACTGGTGGAGCGCTTAGAAGTGAGAATGCCGGTATGAGTAGCGAAAGATGGGTGAGAATCCCATCCACCGAATGCCTAAGGTTTCCTGAGGAAGGCTCGTCCGCTCAGGGTTAGTCGGGACCTAAGCCGAGGCTGAAAAGCGTAGGCGATGGACAACAGGTTGATATTCCTGTACCACCGTATTCTGTTTGAGTGATGGGGGGACGCAGGAGGATAGGGTAAGCGCACTATTGGATGTGCGTCTAAGCAGTTAGAGGGACCATGAGGCAAATCCCATGGTCACATACCTTGAGCTGTGATAGCGAGGGAAATTTAGTACCGAAGTTCTTGATTCCACACTGCCAAGAAAAGCCTCTAGCGAGGAATAAGGTGCCCGTACCGCAAACCGACACAGGTAGGCGAGGAGAGAATCCTAAGGTGAGCGAGAGAACTCTCGTTAAGGAACTCGGCAAAATGACCCCGTAACTTCGGGAGAAGGGGTGCTCATTAGGGTGTTAAAGCCTTGATGAGCCGCAGTGAATAGGCCCAGGCGACTGTTTAGCAAAAACACAGGTCTCTGCGAAGCCGCAAGGCGAAGTATAGGGGCTGACGCCTGCCCGGTGCTGGAAGGTTAAGAGGAGAGGTTAGCTCACGCGAAGCTTTGAATCGAAGCCCCAGTAAACGGCGGCCGTAACTATAACGGTCCTAAGGTAGCGAAATTCCTTGTCGGGTAAGTTCCGACCCGCACGAAAGGCGTAACGATCTGGGCACTGTCTCAACGAGAGACTCGGTGAAATTATAGTACCTGTGAAGATGCAGGTTACCCGCGACAGGACGGAAAGACCCCGTGGAGCTTTACTGTAGCCTGATATTGAATTTTGGTACAGCTTGTACAGGATAGGTAGGAGCCTTAGAAGCCGGAGCGCTAGCTTCGGTGGAGGCGTCGGTGGGATACTACCCTGGCTGTATTGAAATTCTAACCCACATCCCTTATCGGGATGGGAGACAGTGTCAGGTGGGCAGTTTGACTGGGGCGGTCGCCTCCTAAAGAGTAACGGAGGCGCCCAAAGGTTCCCTCAGAATGGTTGGAAATCATTCGTAGAGTGTAAAGGCACAAGGGAGCTTGACTGCGAGACCTACAAGTCGAGCAGGGACGAAAGTCGGGCTTAGTGATCCGGTGGTTCCGCATGGAAGGGCCATCGCTCAACGGATAAAAGCTACCCCGGGGATAACAGGCTTATCTCCCCCAAGAGTCCACATCGACGGGGAGGTTTGGCACCTCGATGTCGGCTCATCGCATCCTGGGGCTGTAGTCGGTCCCAAGGGTTGGGCTGTTCGCCCATTAAAGCGGTACGCGAGCTGGGTTCAGAACGTCGTGAGACAGTTCGGTCCCTATCCGTCGTGGGCGCAGGAAATTTGAGAGGAGCTGTCCTTAGTACGAGAGGACCGGGATGGACGCACCGCTGGTGTACCAGTTGTCTTGCCAAAGGCATCGCTGGGTAGCTATGTGCGGAAGGGATAAGTGCTGAAAGCATCTAAGCATGAAGCCCCCCTCGAGATGAGATTTCCCATAGCGCAAGCTAGTAAGATCCCTGAAAGATGATCAGGTTGATAGGTTAGAGGTGGAAGTGTGGCGACACATGTAGCTGACTAATACTAATCGATCGAGGACTTAACCAAAAACGAAAAGCGAAAGCACCTACCTAGGCGCTGTAGCTGGACAATACGAAATGCGGGCGGCTTTAAGCCGCCGCAGCTAGACAGCACTACGTAAGTAGTCGCGTCAGCACGCATTCAGGCGATTACTCAAAACAATCTTCTTCAACATTACCTAGTTTTCAGAGAATGATTTAAAATTTCTCTTGAAAATTTTATTAAAGACGTTATAATAATATATGTCTTTAAAAAGTCCGGTGGCGATAGCGAGAAGGTCACACCCGTTCCCATACCGAACACGGAAGTTAAGCTTCTAAAGCGCCGATGGTAGTTAGGGGCTGTCCCCTTGTGAGAGTAGGACGTTGCCGGGCATACATATTGGAGGATTAGCTCAGCTGGGAGAGCATCTGCCTTACAAGCAGAGGGTCGGCGGTTCGATCCCGTCATCCTCCACCATTTTTTGTGTGTATTTGCCGGCCTAGCTCAATTGGTAGAGCAACTGACTTGTAATCAGTAGGTTGGGGGTTCAAGTCCTCTGGCCGGCACCACTCGTGCTTTGTACGAGCCATTAGCTCAGTTGGTAGAGCATCTGACTTTTAATCAGAGGGTCGAAGGTTCGAGTCCTTCATGGCTCACCATTTGATCATTTTAATATGCGGGTGTGGCGGAATTGGCAGACGCACCAGACTTAGGATCTGGCGCCGCAAGGCGTGGGGGTTCGACTCCCTTCACCCGCACCATTTTTCATTTTAAATATTTGCGGAAGTAGTTCAGTGGTAGAACATCACCTTGCCAAGGTGAGGGTCGCGGGTTCGAATCCCGTCTTCCGCTCCAATATGTGCCGGGGTGGCGGAACTGGCAGACGCACAGGACTTAAAATCCTGCGGTAGGTGACTACCGTACCGGTTCGATTCCGGTCCTCGGCACCATTCTTTTTAAAATTAAGCGCCCGTAGCTCAATTGGATAGAGCGTTTGACTACGGATCAAAAGGTTAGGGGTTCGACTCCTCTCGGGCGCGTTTTGTATCGGGAAGTAGCTCAGCTTGGTAGAGCACTTGGTTTGGGACCAAGGGGTCGCAGGTTCGAATCCTGTCTTCCCGACCACTAGATATACATATATATTTTTAGGGGCCTTAGCTCAGCTGGGAGAGCGCCTGCTTTGCACGCAGGAGGTCAGCGGTTCGATCCCGCTAGGCTCCACCAATTAATTTTATACAATATATTCTATGGCGGTGTAGCTCAGCTGGCTAGAGCGTACGGTTCATACCCGTGAGGTCGGGGGTTCGATCCCCTCCGCCGCTACCATAGATAGAATGATGGACCTTTAGCTCAGCTGGTTAGAGCAGACGGCTCATAACCGTCCGGTCGTAGGTTCGAGTCCTACAAGGTCCACCATTATTCGGAGGAATACCCAAGTCTGGCTGAAGGGATCGGTCTTGAAAACCGACAGGGGTGTTAAAGCCCGCGGGGGTTCGAATCCCTCTTCCTCCGCCATTCATATTATTATCGCGGGGTGGAGCAGTCCGGTAGCTCGTCGGGCTCATAACCCGAAGGTCGCAGGTTCAAATCCTGCCCCCGCAATCTGGTCCGGTAGTTCAGTTGGTTAGAATGCCTGCCTGTCACGCAGGAGGTCGCGGGTTCGAGTCCCGTCCGGACCGCCATTTACATATTTATTATTTTGGCTCAGTAGCTCAGTCGGTAGAGCAAAGGACTGAAAATCCTTGTGTCGGCGGTTCGATTCCGTCCTGAGCCATCTTTTATGGCGGTTGTGGCGAAGTGGTTAACGCATCGGATTGTGGTTCCGACATTCGTGGGTTCGATTCCCATCAGCCGCCCCATTGCGGGTGTAGTTTAGTGGTAAAACCTCAGCCTTCCAAGCTGATGATGAGGGTTCGATTCCCTTCACCCGCTTAAATAGGGGCCTATAGCTCAGCTGGTTAGAGCGCACGCCTGATAAGCGTGAGGTCGATGGTTCGAGTCCATTTAGGCCCACCATTTATATTATTCCGCAGTAGCTCAGTGGTAGAGCATTCGGCTGTTAACCGAACGGTCGTAGGTTCGAATCCTACCTGCGGAGCCATATGGAGAAGTACTCAAGTGGCTGAAGAGGCGCCCCTGCTAAGGGTGTAGGTCGGGCAACCGGCGCGAGGGTTCAAATCCCTCCTTCTCCGCCAGTTGGCCCCTTGGTCAAGCGGTTAAGACACCGCCCTTTCACGGCGGTAACACGGGTTCGAATCCCGTAGGGGTCATAAAAAAGAAGCTGTCAACATAAGTTGACAGCTTCTTTTTTATGTGGCTAACACTTTTTGGATGTTATATTATCTGTCATTAGATGTCAAAATAATTTGAAAAATAACAAGGGATTTTTATACTTAAGACGAATTATTTAAGAAAGAGTAATGTAATACAAGGAGTGGAATGAATTAAGATGAATACAACTGCATACCCCACTGAATTCGAAATGCACTTGTTTCATGAAGGAAGCTTATTTAAGGCATACGAACTGTTTGGATCACACCGTCATAAAGAAGGAGATAATTGGGTTACTTCCTTTACTATCTATGCTCCACATGCCACCTCAATATCATTAGTTGGTTCTTTTAATCATTGGAATGGCGAAGGTTTTTCATTAGATAAAGTAAATAAAGAGGGGATATGGAGAATTCAGCTAGATGGAGATTTAACAGGAGAAATTTATAAATATGCAATTAAGAACAAGGATGAACAAACTTTTTTAAAGGCTGATCCTTTTGCTTTTTGTTCAGAATTACGGCCTAGTACTGCTTCGATTGTTTATTCCTTAGAAGGTTACAAATGGAAGGACCAAGGCTGGCAAAAGGAAAAACAACAAAGGAAAGCATTTTCAGAACCTATGATGATATATGAGATGCACTTAGGTACATGGAAAAAGAGGAATGGCCTTTTATTGACATACAGTGAACTAGCAGAAGAAATCATTCCTTACGTAAAGGAGCATGGTTTTACACATATTGAATTGATGCCTATAATTGAACACCCTTATGATCGTTCATGGGGGTATCAAGGAACAGGCTATTATTCGGCTACTAGTAGATATGGTGAACCAAAAGATTTAATGTTTTTTATTGATCAATGTCATCAAAATAATATTGGTGTTATTTTAGATTGGGTACCAGGACATTTCTGTAAAGATCAACATGGGCTATATTGTTTAGATGGTGAATATGTTTATGAATACGAAACAGAAGCTGATAGGGAAAATTTTGTTTGGGGTACAGCTAATTTTAATTTAAGTAAAACAGAGGTTCATAGTTTCCTCATATCCAATGCTATTTTTTGGATGGAAAAATACCATGTCGATGGATTTAGAATTGATGCAGTATCAAATATCATTTTTTGGCCTAATAACGAGAATAGGGAAAATCCATTTGGTATTCAATTTTTACAGAAATTAAATAAGGCTGTTTTTGCTTATGATCCTTCTATCTTGATGATGGCAGAGGATTCTACAGATTGGCCCCAAGTAACGGCTCCTGTTCACTATGGCGGATTAGGTTTCAGTTATAAATGGAATATGGGGTGGATGAATGATGTATTATCTTATATGGAGAAAGCCCCACATGAACGGCAATACCACCATAATAAAATGACTTTTTCATTAATGTATGCATACTCCGAAAATTTTCTCTTACCGTTATCACATGATGAGGTTGTCCATGGGAAGAAATCCCTGCTAGACAAGATGCCAGGAGATTATTGGCAAAAATTTGCCCAATATCGTTTGCTCTTAGGTTTTATGATGACACATCCAGGTAAAAAGCTGTTATTTATGGGGTTTGAGCTAGGACAATTTGCCGAGTGGAAAGATGAAGCTGAGTTGGATTGGCACTTACTTCAGTATGAAATGCATGCAAAAACGAATCATTATGTGAAGAAGTTAATAAAGTTATATAAGAGATCTAAATCATTATATGAATGGGACCACAGATCAGAAGGTTTTGAGTGGATTGATGCTAATAACCATCAGCAATCCATTTTTTCATTTATTCGTAAAGGAGTAGAAGAACAAGAAATATTAATTGTTGTATGTAACTTTTCCCCTCAAGTATATATGAATTTTCGAATGGGTGTTCCTAAAAATGGGAGTTATAGAGAAGTGTTTAATAGTGATAATAATGAATTTGGTGGCTCCCATTGTATTAATAAACGTGTATTAAATACAAAAAAACTATCCTATCATGGAAAACCATACAGCATCGAAATGACGATACCACCATTCGGTATTTCAGTATTACGTCCTGTTAGAAAAAGAAAAAGGAGTGATGTTGTAAATGGCTAACAAGAAATGTGTAGCGATGTTGCTTGCTGGAGGCAAAGGAAGCCGCCTTAATTCTTTGACGAAGGAGCTTGCTAAACCAGCTGTACCTTTTGGAGGTAAATACCGCATCATCGATTTTACACTTAGTAATTGTACAAATTCAGGCATCGATACAGTCGGTGTACTAACACAATATCAACCGCTAATACTCAATTCATATATTGGCATAGGAAGCGCTTGGGATTTGGATAGAAGAAATGGCGGTGTGACAGTACTTCCCCCATACAGTGAATCTTCTGAAGTCAAATGGTATACAGGTACGGCAAGTGCTATCTATCAGAATATCAATTATTTAGAGCAACATAACCCCGAATATGTATTAATTTTATCAGGTGACCATATTTACAAAATGAACTATGACTTAATGCTAGATTACCATATTATTAAAGGAGCTGATGCGACAATCTCTGTTATAGAGGTCCCGTGGCATGAAACAAATCGTTTTGGTATTATGAATACTTCTTTAGATATGAGAATAGAAGATTTTGAAGAAAAACCTGAGCAAGCAAAGAATAATTTAGCATCAATGGGCATTTATATCTTTAAATGGTCAGTACTAAATGAGTTTTTACAAAAGGATAATCAAAATAAGGACTCAAGCCATGATTTTGGAAAAGATATTATTCCTGAGATGTTGAAGTTAAATAAGAAACTTTATGCCTATCCTTTTAATGGTTATTGGAAAGACGTTGGTACAGTTCAAAGTCTATGGGAAGCTAATATGGATTTATTAGATGACAATTGTGAGTTAAATCTTTTTGATCAAGACTGGAGAATTTACTCAGTTAATCCTAACCATCCTCCACAATATATTTCTCCACAAGCAAAGGTCAAACAATCTTTAGTAAATGAAGGATGTACGATTGAAGGCGAGGTAATCAAATCAGTTCTCTTTCAAGGTGTAGCGATTGATAAAGGGTCTGTTATTAAAGAGTCAGTAGTTATGCCAAATACAAGGATTGGTAAGAATGTCATATTAGAAAAAGTCATTGTCCCATCTAATATAGTTATACCAGATGGGACAGTAATTAAAGAAAGAAAAGAAACAAGTGAAGCATTGTTAATCACGCCAGAAAGTATTTGTCATTTTGCATAAATGTAGAACTGTATGATTTTTACTGGGGGGATATTGATTGAATAATCGTTTATTAGGAGTCATTGATGCGACAACTTATCATAAGGGACTGGATGAGTTAACCCTTCATCGTTCTTTAGCTGCTGTTCCTTTTGCTGGAAGATATAGACTAATAGATTTTATTCTCTCTAATATGGTCAATTCAGGAATAGAGAGTGTGGCGATTTTTCCGAAATATCAATACCGATCTTTGATGGATCATCTAGGATCGGGGAAGAACTGGGATCTAGATAGAAAAAGAGATGGTCTTTTCTTCTTCCCATCACCGATGATTGATAGTTCAAATAGTGGGATTGGTTCATTTAATCATTTTGTCGCTAACATTGATTATTTTTATCGTAGTTCACAAGATTATGCATTAATTGCTAATTGCTATACCGTTTGTAATATTGATTTCTCACCAGTTTTACAGCGACATATTCAATCTGGCTGTGATATTACGTCAATTCAACAGCTAAATCAACCTTTAGAAATGTATTTGGTCAAAAAAGATCTTCTAATAGATATGATTCAAACTCGGAGACAAACAGGTTATACATGTATAAGTGATATTATGGCTGATATCCATCAGCCTTACACAATTTGTCATTATGAATATAAGGGGGAGGCAGTAACTATCGATTCTGTCCAATCTTATTTTCAAGCGAGCATGGAACTACTAACCCCCGATGTCTGGAGAAATTTATTTTTAAGAGATTTTCCAATTTATACAAAAGTAAAAGATGAACCGCCAACAAGATATCTAAATGGTTGTGAAGTAAAGAATTCTATTGTGGCCAACGGTTGCCAAATAGAAGGAAAAGTAGAAAATAGTATTATTGCTAGGGGTGTAAAAGTCGGTAAAAATACGATAGTAAGAAACTGTGTGATTATGCAGAAATGTGAGATTCAAGAGGGATGTGTATTAGATTCTGTTATTTTAGATAAAGATGTGAAAGTAGAAGAAGGAACCTACTTAACAGGCACACAATCGGTCCCTTTTGTTGTTAAAAAAGGGTCAATTCAAGGAGCGTTGATGAATTCGTGAAAGTATTATTTGCCGTCTCAGAATGTGTCCCTTTTATTAAATCAGGTGGATTAGCAGATGTCGCAGGTTCGTTACCGAAGGAATTAACGAAACAAGGGACGGAAGTAAGAATAATATTACCGAAGTATGGGAACATCCCTGCCTTATATAAGAATAAGACAAAAAAGATAGCCGAATTCGTAGTCGCTGTTGGCTGGCGCAATCAATATTGTGGAATTGAAGTGCTCGAGTTAAATGATATTACTTTTTATTTTGTAGATAATGAATACTATTTTAAGAGAGAACAATTATATGGTTACGATGATGATGGTGAGCGATTTGCTTATTTTAATAGAGCTGTATTAGAAGCACTGGCACAGCTCGACTATTATCCTGATATTATTCATTGCCATGATTGGCATACAGGCATGATTCCTTTTTTATTAAGAGTTCATTATCAAAAAAGAAGTGGGTATGAATTGATTAAAACAGTCTTTACGATTCATAATCTACACTTTCAAGGTGTCTTCCCTAAAGAGGCCATTCATGATTTGTTTGGGTTGGGGTTTGAGTATTATCGTGAAGATCAATTAAAGTATTATGATTGTATTAATTTTATGAAAGGTGCCATAGTAGCAGCTGATCAAATAACAACTGTAAGTCCTACGTATAGAGATGAGATTCTAACAGATTATTTTGGTGAGGGATTAAATGGTTTGTTACAGGAAAGAAAGGACCGTTTAATTGGGATATTGAATGGAATTGATGAAGACGTCTATCACCCAGAGAAAGATGCGACGATTTATCAAGCATTTCATCCAGAGCAATGGCTATTAAAGAAGGAAAACAAGGCATATTTACAAAAAATATTCGATTTAAAGATAGATCGGAATACCCCCATTGTGGCTATGATCACAAGGTTAACAACACAAAAAGGTATGGACTTAATAGAGAGAGTATTCCATGAAATGATGCAAGAAAATGTGCAATTTATTCTTATTGGCACAGGCGATGTAGCGTTTGAAAATTTCTTCAGAAGAATGGAAGCTAATTACGGGGAAAAATGTAAATGTTATATTGGGTTCAATGAAGAAGTTGCGCATCAAGTATATGCGGGTGCTGATCTATTTTTGATGCCGTCTAAGTTCGAGCCTTGTGGATTAGGTCAACTCATTGCGATGAAATATGGTGCCATTCCTATAGTAAGAGAAACAGGAGGGTTGAATGATACCGTACAGTCTTATAATGAGAAGACAGGTGAGGGCTGGGGGTTCACTTTTAAAAACTTTAACGCACATGATATGCTCTATACTTATCGTCGAGCACTAGCATATTATCGGAACCAACCACTGTGGAGTCAATTAGTTATAACTGCTATGGAAAAAGATTATAGTTGGGCACAATCCGCTTTTAAATATAATCAATTATATTCAGATGTGATCTCTAGGAGTGAGAGCCATGTTTTCTAATACAGAAGAATTTAAAGAGGCATTTTTAAAGAAGCTAGAGATGACATGCGGAAAAAGCTTTGCTGATAGCACAGAAAAAGATCATTACTATACATTGGGCTTATTAATACGTGAGTATGTAAGTACGGAATGGATTAATACCAATGAGCGTTACAGGATAGACCAAGTAAAGCAGGTTTATTATTTGTCGATAGAGTTTTTATTAGGTCGACTACTTCGAAACAACTTATTAAATTTAGGGATAGAGCAAGTGGTGTCTGCTGGGTTGCAAGATTTAGGTATCGAATTAAGCTCTTTAGAGGAAGTAGAATCAGATGCAGGATTAGGTAATGGAGGTTTAGGTCGATTAGCAGCCTGTTTCCTTGACTCATTAGCTTCTCTTAATTTGCCTGGCCATGGTTGTGGGATTAGATACAAGCACGGGTTATTCGAACAAAAAGTGGTTGATGGATATCAAGTAGAACTACCCGATCAATGGTTAAGGAATGGTCATGTCTGGGAAGTGAGAAAGGCAGATTTATCAGTTGAAATTCCGTTTTGGGGAGAAGTAGATATACGTGAAGAAAATGGCAGACAAGTGTTTCAACACATCCATGCTGAAAGAGTAACTGCAGTACCATATGATATGCCAGTCGTCGGGTATCATACTGAAACGATTAATACACTTAGGTTATGGAGTGCAGAGCCAGTCCGTTATCCTACCAATCAAGATGTCTTAAAATATAAAAAAGAGACTGAAGCAATATCTGAGTTTTTATATCCTGATGATACGCAAGATGAAGGCAAGATACTGAGGTTAAAACAACAATATTTTTTAGTTCGTGCAAGTCTTCAGTCGATCATACGCTCATTTAAACGACAGCATAAGGATATGAAGGAATTCCATCAATATATTAGTATTCATATTAATGATACGCATCCAGTATTAGCGATTCCAGAATTAATGAGGATATTAATTGATGAAGAAAAGCTTGGTTGGGATGATGCCTGGGAAGTAACTACACAAACAATCTCTTACACTAATCATACGACCTTATCTGAAGCACTGGAAAAATGGCCAGTTCGCATTTTCCAACCGTTATTACCAAGAATGTATATGATTGTCAATGAGATCAATGAACGGTTCTGTGCCAAGCTTTGGGAAAAGTATCCTGGCAAATGGCAGCATATCGAAAACATGGCGATTATTGCTCATGACCAAGTAAAAATGGCTCATTTGGCTATTGTAGGTAGCCATAGTGTAAACGGAGTGGCTGCACTCCATACCGAGATATTAAAATATCGAGAAATGCATTCATTTTATCAGTTTTTTCCTAAGAAGTTTAATAATAAAACAAATGGCATTACGCATCGTAGCTGGTTACTTAAATCTAATCAGTCGCTTGCTGATTTAATAACAGAAAAGTTGGGAGCGGAATGGATTCGTGATCCAGAGCAAATGGCATTATTATTAAAATATGAAAATGATACAGACTTGTTAACGAGACTTGCTGATATTAAACACGCAAATAAAGAAAATCTTGCCCATCGTATTTTTACCCAAACAGGAATAAAAATTGATACCCATTCCATATTCGATATTCAAGTAAAGAGACTACATGCATATAAGAGACAACTATTAAATATTTTTCATGTCATGTATTTATATAATCGAATCAAAGAAGATGAGAGTTTTAAAATGCACCCCCGTACATTCATTTTTGGTGCGAAAGCTTCTCCAGGATATTATTTTGCTAAGAAGGTAATAAAGCTTATTAATACTGTTGCTAAAAAGGTAAATCATGATCCTAAAACAAATGAATACCTTAAGGTGATTTTCCTTGAGAACTATCGGGTATCACTGGCAGAGGATGTTTTTCCTGCAGCAGACATTAGTGAGCAAATTTCGACGGCAAGTAAAGAGGCGTCTGGAACTGGAAATATGAAATTCATGATGAATGGTGCGATTACTGTTGGAACGATGGATGGTGCTAATGTTGAAATTCATGAGCGCGTAGGTGATGAGAATATTTTTATCTTCGGTTTACGCTCTGATGAGGTCAATCATTATTATGCTCATGGTGGCTATCAAGCGACTGAATATTATCATCATGATCATCGAATTCGGCAAGTAATGGACCAGTTAAGAAATGGTTTCTTTCCTGATGTATTTGATGAATTTGAACCCATTTATGATTCTCTAATTATGGAAAATGACCAATATTTTGTTTTACGTGATTTCTCTAGCTATGTTCATATTCAGGAAAAAGCGGGGTACGCTTATGAAAAACAGGAGAAATGGCGGAAAATGAGCCTTAACAATATCGCTAAATCGGGTTTCTTTTCCAGCGACCGAACAATTAATGAATATGCTCAAGGGATATGGGGGATTAAATAGATAAAAAAAGCAGGGGTGCAGTTCATACACACTTCTGCTTTTTATTTATGTTGGAACGTATAAGCACTATATTATAAATGCTAGAGAAAACGGAGGGAGTCTCTATATTTATTCAATCAACCGCATTTGTTCCTCAATCAAAATAAGCTGGGTCTGTTAAACGTAATAGGGGCATTGTGCAACAGCGGAAGGCACCACCGGATTTTATGATTTCAGAAATATCTACTTCGATTACTTCGAAGCCTCTTTGACTTAGAGCTCGATTTACTTGTGTATTGATTGGTTGTGAGAATACTTGTCTATTACCTACAGAAAGGACATTTGTTCCTAGTGTGAACTGTTCTTCCTTAGAGACCTCAATAATGTCATATCTTGAATATAAATATTCTTCTACTTTTTTATCCATTTGTCCTGGATATAGGAGTGCTTCTGTAGGAGATAGCACGTTAAAGATACAGTCTAAATGTAAAAAGGATTTAGTAAATGGTACTGGTAATACTTTCATATGTGGTAATTTAGATTGTAAATATTGAATACCAATCGTATCGGAACGGTCACTTTGTCCAATATAAACGGTATCTTGATCGATAATGACATCTCCACCTTCAACATGACCATGTTTTATATTGTTATAAGATACATTATGGGATTTTAACCACTCTTGTAAAATATCTTCTTCACCATGTCTTATTTTTGTTGCCATCGCAGCGATAAATACAGTGTCCCCAAGGGTGAAACCAATGTCACGCGTAAACACTTGTTCAGGATAGTTTTTACCTGGAGGTAAAAGTACGACCTCAATCCCTAAATCTTTTAATTTTGCAACGAATTGTTGATGCTGAATGATGGCTTGCTCCACATTAAAGCCTTTATCAGAATACCTTCTTTGTGTTTCATTGATTTGATTCTCAATATTCATGTAGGTTGGTTCGCATAATACGACAGTTTTTAAACGACCATACTCGGTACTACATTGTGCTTTATACTGACTATCCAGCATCTTTCATCCTCCTTACAATCTTTAGTGAGATTTCGTCCTTTGTATCTATTCCTATTTAGCATCTTACATGGGTGAATTCAGGATGTATTAAGTTTTCATCTTGATTATTAGGTAGTTTCACTGCAGCTTTTCTTATAATATGACCTAGTTCAAATACTTTAGTCGCTTTCTAGATGTGCCGTTGTTGGTTAAAATAAGTGAAAAATTGCGATAATTATTCATTTATTTTATCATCTTATGGTACGCTAAGCAGAGATTGAATGCTAAAAAAGTAGGAAAAAGCGCCTTATAAGTAAAAGGCGCTTAGCAAAGTGCTACTGATTTTATAGAATATATCCGATTAATAATCCTATAGAAAGTAGTAATCCAAATACAGTGTTTGTTTGGGCAGTATTTTTCATTGCTGGGACCATCTCATATGCAATCGTCTTGCCTTTAAAGCCTTTAATGGCATTGATTGGTTTTGGTGCACTTAGTACCACGAGTGCAAGCCATGGTGAAACAACTTGCATTACAATTAAAATAAATACCCATATATAAGAAACGATAAACATGGTTGCTAATAATTTTACGGCTTTTGGACGTCCGATTAAAATAGCTAATGTTTTTCGACCAAATTCCTTGTCCCCATCTAAGTCTCGAATATTATTAGAGAGCATAATACCTCCAACTAATAAAAGACTAGGAATGGCGACAAGAACACTTGTCGTAGTTACTGTGCCAGTTTGAATAAAAAATGAGATCAAAATAAGTAACATACCCATAACAAAACCAGAAATAATTTCACCAAAAGGTGTATAGGCAATTGGTAATGGCCCACCTGTGTATAAATAGCCAATAGCCATACCTAGAAGTCCAACAGCTGCTAACCACCAACTGCTATTCATGCAAATATAAATCCCTATCAAGATGGAAGCGCCGTATAACCCTAAAGCGGAGTTAAGCACTACATGTGGTTTAATCCCTTCTCTAACAATTGCTCCACCAATCCCTACAGACTCAGCTGTGTCATTGCCGCGTTTGAAGTCATAATATTCATTGAACATATTCGTTGCAATTTGAAGGAAAAGACTAGCAACCATCATGGCGATAAAAAGTCCGGCATCTAACGACGTTTCATAAATAGCCAATGCGCTACCTAGTAGTACAGGAACAAAGGCAGCTGTTAATGTATGTGGACGTGTTAATTGCCACCAGATTTGCCATTTCTTCTTCGTAGAATGTGGCGTGTTTATATTAGGTTGTGTTTGCACTTTTTAGTACCTCCAATTAAGTCAAATAAAACAAATCACTTTCTTAAGTTTAGGTAATGTCCTATTAAGTGTCAATTGAATTTTGAAAGAAGCGAAGGAGGATATTTCCTACTAAAGAACGAACAGTGCTTATTTTACTCAAAATAATATATAATAAGGAAGTGTATTGATTGGAATGATTGACAGCATTTAAGCAAGAGGTGTATCTTTAATGAATGAAGAATAGCAGCTGACTGTAGCTGTTATTGGAGGGATTTTTTTGTTTACTTTACAGCACACAGAATTTAAAGAAGGGTTTATTAAAGCGTTATCGAAAGCACAACGAACGAACCATGATATTTTATTTAGTGAGGTTTGTGAGATAGATTGCATAGACCCTTTAGCTTTTTTTGGAGCAGGAAAAAAGACAGAACTAGGTGATCGGTTTTTTTGGACAGGTTCTGATAATGAGGTTGTAATAACTGGTGTTGGTATTAACTATTTATTTCAATCGGATCAGACTACTGACCGCTTTTTTTATGTGCAAAAAAAGTGGCAGTCATTGCTTGATGATGCAATAATCCATAATTCATACTCAATCGACGCGATTGGTCCAACATTATTTGGTGGATTCACTTTCGATCCTCTGAAAGAAAAGACCAAATTATGGAGTCAATATAAGCATACAGATTTTCATCTACCGCAATATATGTGTACTATTACTGGTGGTCGTGCTTTTTTAACAACGAATATGCTTGTTCATCCACACGATAGAGAAGAACGTATTGAGTATATGTTAGAGGAACGTAGGCAATTATTACAAAATGCTAAAGTATTACCTACGGGGATAAATAACAAGGTGATTGCCCAACATGAGGTGGCGTCTAGAGAATGGAAGAAAGCTGTCGCACAAGTAGTAGATGAGATGAAAAAAAACGTTATACAAAAAGTTGTTTTGGCGAGAGAAACGAGACTTACTTTTGCTCATCCTGTACAAATTGAAAGCGTCCTACAAAATCTTTTAGACAAGCAAAGAAACAGCTTTATCTTTGCCTTTGAGTCGGGGTCCGATTGTTTTATTGGAGCGACACCAGAACGGTTAGTGAAAAAACAAGGTCATACGCTTTATACGACTTGTTTAGCGGGCTCAATGAAAAGAGGAGAGACAAAGGAAGAGGATGATGTTCTCGGGAAAGAATTATTACAAGATGAAAAAAATCTCCAAGAGCATCAATACGTTGTAGATATGATTCGTCAAGCGATGGAAATGGTAGGTACAGAAGTCGAATTACCTGAGGGTCCGCAACTTTTAAAATTAAGAGATATTCAACATCTTTATACACCAGTTATTGCAGCAGCTAGTAAGGAAGGGTCGCTCTTGGCAATTATAGAAAAACTGCACCCAACACCAGCTCTAGGTGGAGTTCCGACAGAAAAAGCTATAGAAGTCATTAGGGGTTTAGAGATTTTGGACAGAGGGTTATATGGTAGTCCAATTGGCTGGCTTGATTACCAAGGCAATGGCGATTTTGCAGTGGCATTGCGATCAGGATTAATACAAGGTAATGAGGCTTCGATCTTTGCTGGATGTGGTGTTGTGAAAGATTCTGAAGTTGAAAGTGAATTTCAGGAAACGAAAATTAAGTTTAGACCAATGTTATCAGCGCTTGGAGGGGGACTGAAATGAGCCATCAACAGGCTTTAACTAAATACATTGCGGCTTTCATTTCTGAACTAGTAAAAAATGGCGTAGAAGATGTGGTCGTCAGTCCTGGATCTCGTTCTACGCCCATGGCTATGGTAATGGCTGAGCACCCAGACCTTCAAGTCCATATCCATGTTGATGAACGTTCGGCAGCTTTCTTTGCTCTTGGAATAGCCAAAGGGACAAAACGTCCAGTCGCCATTTTATGTACTTCGGGTACAGCAGCAGCAAATTACTATCCTGCGATAATCGAAGCGTTTTACTCTCGAGTACCTCTACTTGTCTTTACTGCAGACCGCCCTCATGAACTAAGAGATATAGGCGCGCCACAAGCTATCGATCAAATTCAAATGTACGGAAAACATGTCAAATGGTTTGCAGAAATGGCACCACCTGAAAATGGGCCTTCGATGATTAATTATGTCCGTACGGCTGCTGTAAGAGCAGTTGCTACTGCGAAGAGAAATCCAGAAGGTCCTGTTCATATGAATTTTCCGTTTAGGGAACCGCTTATTCCTGACCTAAACGATCCGGAGATTTTCCTTAGCTCTTCTAGAGAACAAAAGTATATGACAGTGTCACCATCTATTTTAACAGTGGATGATGCCCAATTTGATACTATTGCGCAAACTGTTTCAACATATAATAAAGGAATGATTATCTGCGGACCTATGGATGATGCGGACCTTTCACATAAGATTGTTGAACTTGGAAAAGCACTACAATTTCCGATTATTGCTGATCCACTTTCACAATTACGCAGTGGATGCCATGAACAAAGCCAAATCATTGATGCATATGATGCCATTTTGAAAAGTGAGACAGCGAAAGTTGAGTTGCAACCTGAGTTAATCATTCGTTTTGGCGCGATGCCAGTATCGAAACCGTTGCTACTGTTTATGAAGCAGTATCCAGAAACGCGTCAATTAATTGTCGATGGTGGAGGAGGCTTTAGAGATCCCTCATTGTTATCAACAGATATGATATATTGTGATGAGAAACAATTTTGTGAAGAACTGATTCTTCGTGCCAATACTTTTGCTATTAAAGAGAATGGCTATCTTACTTTATGGCAGGTCGTTAATGAAGTGGCAAAAAAAGAAATGGTAAAAGTATTGGAGATTGAACAACTCAATGAGGGAAAGATATTTGCCCAATTAGGTCAGTTACTGCCTGAAGAGTCTACGATTTTCGTTGGGAATAGCATGCCCATTCGGGATTTAGATAGCTTTTATTTTATTAATAACAAATCTATGAGGATTTTAGGTAATAGAGGAGCAAATGGTATTGACGGTACAATTTCCACAGCGCTAGGCGTGGCAATGTATACACAACCACTTTATCTAATTGTTGGAGATTTAACCTTTTTCCACGACTTGAATGGGTTGATTGTTAGTAAAATATACCATATTCCTATTACGATTATTGTTATTAATAATAATGGCGGAGGGATTTTCTCTTTCTTACCACAATCAGAACACCCGAAGCATTTTGAATTATTATTTGGTACGCCATTGAACATAGATTTCTCACACAGTGTAACAATGTTTGGTGGAGATTATATAAAGGTGGAAGACTGGCAGCAGTTCTCGGAAGCAATTGCGACGGAGACATCTCATTTAAAGGTAATTGAGGTTATGACCAATAGAGAAAATAATGTAAAAGAGCATCGGAATTTGTGGGAATCTGTTTCCCGGGAAATAGATAAGAGAATAAAGGACGAAGAGTAATGGACTTTTTCTACAAAAACGTGAAATATCATGTCGAAACTTTCGGTCATGGAGAACCAATCATGGCACTTCATGGATTTACAGGTAATAGCAACGGTTGGCAATTTTATTCAGAAATAATATCTGATCGAACAATCATTGCACCGGATATTATTGGTCACGGACAGTCAGAATCACCGGATGATATTTCTCATTATCAAATTGAAGAGCAAGCGGCTATGCTAGCACATTTAATAAACCTTATGAAAATAAGTAAAGTTGATGTAATTGGTTATTCAATGGGTGGGCGATTAGCCATTACCTTTGCTCTGCTTTTTCCAGAAAAGGTCCATCGCCTGATCCTTGAGAGTACAACACCAGGAATTGAATCTATTGAAGATAGAGAAATACGTATTAAAAATGATAAGAAAATCTGTCAATTGATTAAAGATAAAGAAATAGAGGGATTTGTGAATTATTGGGAAAACATTCCTTTGTTCGCAAGTCAAAAGAAATTAACAGCACATAAGAGAGAGCTGGTACGTACGCAACGTCTGAGAAATAGCCCCCAAGGGTTAATAAACAGTCTTATTGGGATGGGTACTGGTGCGCAACCTAATTGGTGGACAGCGATAGCTGAGCTTCAGATGCCAGTCCTTATTTTGACCGGTTCAATCGATCAAAAGTTTTGTACGATTGGTGAAGAAATGTCTATGCGTATTCAACGTGCTACACATCAAACGATTGAAAAATCAGGCCATACCGTTCACCTTGAAAAACCTTTACAGTATGTAGATGAAATAGAGAAATTTTTATTGGAAACATCAACCTATTAGAAGAAAATGATGAAAAAAGGTGTGTTTTTCGTCAATTATTGCTAAAATATGATAGGAAGCACTATTAAAATTACAAAATGAGTTAGTAATATAGAAGGAGGACTTCGAAATGTCAGCAGTAGAATGGGTAGCAGGCCGTAAATATGAAGAAATTCTATATGAAACATATAACGGTATTGCTAAAATTACAATTAACCGTCCGCACGTACATAATGCATTCACTCCGAAAACTGTAATGGAATTAATGGATGCATTTGCATACGCACGAGATGATTCTAATGTAGGTGTAATCGTTCTTACAGGAGCAGGGGATAAAGCTTTCTGTTCTGGTGGGGACCAAAAAGTCCGAGGACATGGCGGATATGTTGGAGATGACCAGATTCCTCGTTTGAACGTACTGGACTTACAACGATTAATTCGTGTCATTCCTAAACCTGTTATTGCAATGGTAAAAGGTTATGCTATTGGTGGTGGACATGTTCTTCACGTTGTTTGTGATTTAACAATTGCTGCAGATAATGCTGTATTTGGTCAAACAGGTCCTAAAGTTGGAAGCTTTGATGCTGGTTACGGTTCTGGTTACTTGGCACGTCTTGTAGGCCACAAGAAAGCGCGTGAGATTTGGTTCTTATGCCGTCAATATAACGCACAAGAAGCTTTAGATATGGGACTAGTTAATACAGTAGTGCCACTTGAAAAAGTAGAAGAGGAAACGATTCAATGGTGTGAAGAAATTCTATCAAAAAGTCCAACTGCGATTCGTTTCTTAAAAGCTGCATTTAATGCAGATACTGATGGTCTAGCAGGCCTTCAACAGTTTGCTGGAGATGCAACACTTCTTTACTATACTTCTGATGAAGCAAAAGAAGGAAGAGACGCATTTAAAGAAAAACGTGATCCGGACTTTGGACAATTCCCACGTTTCCCTTAATGAAATGATAAAATGAGCAGCTTGATGGGATAACCATCAAGCTGTTTTGCCATTGTTTCTTTTTAGGATTCGTTGTGACTATATTAAAGAAGGTGTCTGTTTTGTCTAATCAAGAGATGCAAAATTTTATTTATAAAAGGTTTCTATCTACACCGAAAAGAGAAGCATTTTATTACGAAGGAAAAAGTTATACTTTTGAAACCGTTTATCATGAGGCATATCGGTGGGCTGGTATCTTATCAGCTAAAGGAGTAAAGCAATCACAATTCGTGGGTGTACTGCTTAAGAACAATCTTCAATCGGTTTTCGTTTTATTCGCTTTGCAACTTCTTGGCGTTAAAGCGGTAATATTGAATAGTAGATTAACGAGTAAAGAAATCATTTGGCAACTACAGGATTCAGGGTCTGTTTTTTTTATAACTGAAGATGCTTTTAAAAAAGTTAGAGCTGATGTTGAAATGGAAGTATCATCCCTTCGTTTACTTGTGAAAGAGAAAATCATGGTTGATGATTTCGAGGAGCCTATGATAGTAAGTGAAGTCCAATTAGATCATATTTGCACAATTATGTACACGTCAGGCACGACAGGTCATCCAAAAGGTGTGATGCAAACTTACGGTAATCACTTATGGAGTGCTGTTGGCTCAAGTTTGAACCTTGGATTAAGGGATGATGATGTATGGTTATGTGCTGTCCCGTTATTTCATATAAGCGGTTTCTCCATTCTTATGAGAGGACTCATATATGGTCATAAGATTGTACTACTTGATAGTTTTGATGCGGATAAAACGATAACACTGATTCGTGAGCAAAAAGTGACCATTATGTCTGCAGTCAGTACGATGTTGAAAAAAATGGTAGAACGTTTGCAACAGCAGCCGTTGCACGATTCATTTCGCTGTATGTTACTTGGAGGGGGACCGGCATCGCGTGCACTATTAGAAGATTCCGTTTCTTGTGGTATTCCGGTTTATCAAACATATGGGATGACAGAGACATCCTCACAAATCGTAACATTATCACCTGAGGATAGTATTAAAAAGTTAGGTTCGGCTGGTAAAGCCTTATTTCCTTCTCAAGTAAAGATATGTCGAGAGACTGGTGAAGTGGCAGAGGCGAATGAATCTGGTGAAATTTTTGTTAAAGGGCCGAATGTAACAAGTGGTTATTTAGGAAAAGATGAGGCAACTGCTGAAAAAATTCAACAAGGTTGGTTAGCAACAGGGGATATAGGCCTTCTAGATGAAGATGGCTTTCTTTATGTGCTTGACCGTCGCTCTGATTTGATTATTTCAGGTGGAGAAAATGTGTATCCTGCTGAGGTAGAAGGAATTGTTGCAGCACATCCAGCTGTTGATGATACAGGTGTGATAGGTATGAAAGATTCCACATGGGGAGAAGTGCCGGTAGCATTTGTTGTAATTAAGAAAGACGCAGAAGTTTCTCATAAAGAGCTCGAGGAATATTGCCAAGAAAAATTAGCGAAGTACAAAATTCCGAAGAGATTCTTTATTGTCGATCAAATTCCAAGAAACGCTGCTAAAAAAATCTTGCGAAGAGAACTAAGAAAAATGGTACAAGCATTTTAAAGGAGAAAATCCGAACGATTGTTCGGATTTTCTAATGAGATGACTTTATTAATTTCTTCAAATAAGCTATCTGTCCTATATGGTAAGCGTTGTGTGAAGTGACATTGGCAATGATTGCCCACCAATGGGCTGTAACAGGAAATCCTTCGACATATTGATCCAATAATTCATTGGTTGTTAGGAGTTTTTGCCAGTGTTGTAACTTAACTAAGAGTGAAGCTTTTAAATCTGAAAAGTTTTTTCCCTTAGGAACGAAAAAGCTCCAATCGTTATTTTCGATTCGTTGAACTGTCCCAACATTATTTTCTTTAAAGCGAATATGCCAAACTTCATTCCAGTAAATGAGATGTTGTGTAATTTCGGCTATGCTATGACTTTTATCGTTTGGCTTCATAAACGCTTCTTCTTCACTAATTTCATCAACCGTTTGCAAGAAGGGGGTATACCAACTAGGATCGTCTGCATTTGCGGCTAACTGATCTAATAATACTTCTATCGCCTCAGCCATTCATCTTCCTCCTAATGAATTTTCACTTTATGCAAAAGCTATTATTCGTTTATGGACAAAATATAAGCCGTTTCTTTGCCAAAATGATGTCCACTATTAATGAAGCCCACCGCTTTAAACAGAGCAATACTAGCATGATTTTCACGATGAATACCTGCAATAATAAGTGGTTTTCTAGCTAACTGTTTCATTTCTGTCACGATAAGTTTTAATGCTTGCTTGGCATATCCCTTTTGTTGATGACTATCACAAATCATAATACGATAAATCCAATACCCATTCAGTTCTTCTAGCTGACGATTATACATAACAAAGCCAATGATTTGCTGATTTACTGTAATCGCATAGGTTTGTAAAGTTGGTTCAAACTGTTGTTGAATGATAGAGGTAGCATTACTTTCCACAAATTTACTCTGCTCTGTTGTAACATGTAATGATGCAACTTCGTACCAATTCTCTTTTGTGATTGCAGTTAAATGAATTTCACTCATAACGTGCACTCTTTTTCTTATTCGTTGTTTTCATACGTTTCTTTTCTTGTTTCGCACGGCGTTTCTCGAGCATGATTAACTCTCGTTCTAGTTTAAAGTAGCTGCTAAGCCTCTTCTCAGTTATTTTTCCTTCATCAATTGCTTGTTGTACGGCACATCCCACTTCTTTATGATGAGAGCAGTTTCTAAATTTACATTGCTCACTTAGTGCTTGAATATCTGTAAAGCTCTCCCCTATATTTATATCATCTTCCCAAAGTTGAAATTCACGCATACCTGGTGTATCGACGATATATCCGTCACCTAATTGAATTAATTCCCTATGGGTTGTGGTGTGACGACCTTTCTGATCATCTTCACGAATATTGCCCACCTTCATCCGTTCCTCATTCGTTAGTAAGTTAATAAGTGTAGATTTCCCCACACCAGATGATCCCACAAATGTACCAGTTTTGCCTCCAATTAAGTAATCTTTAATGACCTCTACAGATTCAGGTTGAAACATACTAACCATTGTGAAGTCGACGCCAAGTAGTAATAATTGATCCAAAATCCATCCTTTATCTTCACAAAGATCAGCTTTTGTTAAGACAATAATAGGTAAAGCTCCAGAATGTTGTGCTGCAACTAAATAGCGCTCGATTCTTGCTATATTAAAATCTTCGTTCATGCTTGTAACAATGAATAAATAATCAATGTTAGTAGCGATAATTTGTTCCTTCACAGCAACTCCGGCAGTTTTTCTTGAAAACTTGCTCTTTCGTGGTAAAACTTCTTTGATCATTGCTTTATCTTCATTTGGTAATTGGTGAAACACAACCCAATCACCAACCGCTGGATAGTCTGCCTCATGTTGAACTTGAAAGTGATAGTTGCCAGGGAGGCTAGCGGGTAAAAAGGTTTGCTCTTTTGTCAATATTTTGTACATATGGTTATAGGCGATAGCAATTCGCCCGATGAGTTGTTTTTCATGCTTTTTTTTCAAATTCTTTTCCTCCATTTTTGTGATAAATAAAAAACCTTATGACCCGCAATTAAAGGATCATAAGGTTTATCCGCACATAAATGAAAGAAATGAATAATAGGGTATTAACCTATTTCCAATGAGCATGATAAATATGAAAACTTTAATTGCTTCGGTATGAAAAAGTCAATTAGATTCATCATGCTCACCTACTTTCAATATTTAGTAGCTTTAGTATATAATGCTATTTGAAAAATAGCAATAATTATTTTTTTTAGAAAAAGGAAGGCGCCTTTATATGTACGAAAATTACATATAAAAGCGTCTATAGGCTATTTCTTATTGAGGTTCAAATGTTTTACAGTCAGTTTCCTTGCTCGTAGATGCCTGGTCTCGATGGCTGACTACATAAATTTGATCAGCACCACATAGATTGCCTTTTTCCCAGAAAGTACAATTATTGACTTCACACAATACATCTTTTGCCATCATTTTCACTTCCTTTTAGAAAAATCTTCAGATGGGTTTCACCATCATCACTATTCTTACCATAATTGGCTGATGATATAATCATAAGTTTTTTCAAAAAAAGGGAGAGTAAACTAATTATCGCTAACTCAGATATAGGTAGTTACATGCTTTATTAGTCCGAAACCTAATACAATTTCCTCTTAAAGAAAAAATAAGAACCAAAGCATTTATTTGCTCTGGTCCTACTATTAGTTAGTTTAAACCTTTTTCCAGGTTATCAATATTTCTTTCCATTAATGTAAAATAGTTTTCTCCTTCATTAATATCTGCTTCAGTTAAGACAGCAAGATTATGAAGCTGTAAGCTCTCGGCACCGATTTCAGATTGAACGATTTCAGTTAATTTAGAGCTAACATTTTGTTCGAAATAAATCGTGTCTAAGGTATTTTCATTTGCTGTTTGAATAATATTTTGCAATTGTTTTTGGGAGGGTTCACTAGATGTGCTAAGCCCGGCCACACTTATTTGTTCTAATCCATAACGCGATTCCCAATAACCATAGGCTGCATGAGAAACGATGAATTTGTTTTTATCTGCATTTTCAACCATTGAAGTAAAGTTATCATTTAATTCATTAAGTTCTTCATTTAGTTTATCAAAGTTTGCAGTAAATTCTTCTTCATGCTCTGGAAGGGCAGTAATTAATTGTGTTTGGATTTCCTCTGCTAATTGCTGTCCGTATACTGGATCAATCCAAACATGGGGGTCAACATCGCCATGATCGTGACCATCATGACTATGACCATCATGGTCGTGATCATGTTCATGATCATCGTGTTCGTGCTGCTCTGTTTTTTCTATTGCAAGATGTTCCCCAGCGGCAACCATTTTAACGCCCTCATTACTTAAGATATCTTTCGCTTGATCAACAAATCCTTCTAAACCAAGGCCCAAATAGATAAATAAATCAGAATCGGCCATTTTAATCATGTCCTTTTGTGAAGGTTCGTAAGTATGTTCATCAGAACCGGGAGGGTAAACAGTTTTTACATCAACAAGGTCTCCACCGATTCTTTCTGTGAAATATTGTAATGGGTAGACTGTAGTATAAACAGTTAAAACTTCTTCTGATGATTGTGTTGTCTCCTTGTCACTCGCTGTTGAATTTGAGCATGCAGCAAGGATGAAAATAAAAGGAATAAGTAAAATAGATAATTTCTTCATATGTTTCTCCCCTTAATGTATCAAATCGTATTTATTACGATTTATTTTTCATATTAATACGTAACCGTTCCGATTCACATATGTAATCATACAAAAACTAAATCGAAAAATCAAGTATAAAATTTGTTAAAATGGATACTATTTTGTATCATAAAAGAAGAGCAAGCGATTTAACACATATTTAACAATATACGTAGTGGAGATGAAAATAATGAGTCTTTTACAAGAGGTATTAGCATTTAATAAGGAGTTTGTGGAAACAGAGCAATATCGTGAATATGCCACAACGAAATATCCAAACAAACGAATGGTTATTTTAACATGTATGGATACAAGATTGGTGGAACTATTACCGAAAGCATTAAATGTAAAAAATGGTGATATAAAAATCGTCAAAACAGCAGGGGCACTTGTGAGTCATCCATTTGGCAGTATTATGAGAAGTATTCTCGTTGCGCTGTATCAATTAAAAGCAGACGAGGTGTTAGTTATCGGTCACCATGATTGTGGGATGAGTGGCATGAATGCCAATGCAATGATTGAAAATATGAAGGAAAGAGGCATTTCAGAAGAAACAATTTCTACTTTGAATTATTCCGGTATTGATATTGAGAGCTGGTTAGAAGGCTTTAATAAAGTAGAGGACAGTGTCGCACATAGTGTAGATATGATTAAGAACCACCCGCTGATTCCAGCAGTACCAGTACATGGTCTTGTCATCGATCCTAGTACGGGCAAACTGGACTTAGTCGTGGATGGATATGAGAAGAAATAAGTTATTTGCTTTGTTTGCGAGTTGGCCATTCTTCGGGCACGAAATCAACCCCACCAGGATGGAATGGGTGACATTTTAAGATTCTTTTAATAGTTAAATATCCGCCCTTTATTGCACCAAATCGTTTAACTGCCTCTAATCCGTAATTGGAACAAGTAGGGTAAAAACGACAAGTAGGTGGCTTGATGGGTGAAATGGCTACTTGATAGAATTTAAAAAATCCAAGCATGATTTTTTGTAACATATGGACCTTCCTTTGAAAAAAGTTGCTCTTTTAGCACCAAGATATCATATAATAGGGTGAAAAGTCCAAATCATTGACTATATATTTAAAGTTGATGAAATTAGTCGGATTTTATAGTATAATAAAGGCAATGATGATAAAGGAGTGTATTTTATGCCATCAGTTGAAAGTTTTGAATTAGACCATAACGCTGTCAAGGCTCCATATGTGAGACATTGTGGCGTGCATAAAGTAGGAACAGACGGAAAGATCAACAAATATGACATTCGTTTCTGTCAGCCAAACAAAGCGGCTATGAAGCCAGATTCTATTCACACACTTGAACATTTACTTGCGTTTAACATTAGAACACACGCAGAGAAATATGATCATTTTGATATTATTGATATTTCGCCAATGGGTTGTCAAACAGGCTACTATTTAGTTGTAAGTGGTGAGCCAACAGTAGAAGAAATTATCGACCTTTTAGATGCAACAATGAAAGATGCTGTTGAAATTGTAGAAATACCAGCAGCAAATGAAAAACAATGTGGTCAAGCGAAGCTACACGACCTAGAAGGTGCAAAGAAGTTAATGAAATATTGGCTTTCTCAATCAAAAGAAGAATTAAAGCAAGTATTTGCTTAAGTGGTTCTCCTTCCATCATATTTGATGGAAGGTTTTTTATTTTTACTGAAGTGATTTGTTACTTCACCCACGCAAACAGAAAGTATAAACCTTCTCTGAACCAAGAGCCAGTTTAAATCTAAAGGACGAAGAGAAATTAAATCTGTCACTCGTATAAATGAATATCCACTCCAGTTCTTACAGGTCATTTCCTTTTCAACTCTTATTTTTATTCTTAAGCTATGTTAAATGATAATGTTGATATTATAAAATATACAAGGGAACTCTATATTCGCTAGGAGTTCCCTTATTCCGTATAAGTTCAAGAAGATTAAATAACTCATCAACTTTCTAACCAGAATGTAAATTATATTACTTTTACAGACTGATAATCTTGTTAAGAAATGTATGTAAAGTTTTAGTATATAAATCTGGTTGTTCCCTATGTACCAAGTGACCAGAAAAAGGAATAACAGATATATTAATATTATAATTTAATTGCTTGTAGGTTATAGCGGCGGAAACTTCTATTTCTTGCTTTTCGCCAACAATACATAATGTTGGGATTTTGATATCAGATACATCACCTGTTTTATCAAAGGGGTAGAAATCTTCATCATTGAAAGATTGAAGTAACAATTTCCAATCACTTTCTCCGTGAATTTCGTTTAAGAATGCTACGGCTTCTTCGTTATTAAACAATTGTTCATAGGATGCAGCTTCTTCTCTTGAAAGTTCTGTCCAGTTATCAGGCTCTACTGGAAATATCCCAGAAAAGCTGAGAGACTTAACCTTATTAGGATATACTTTAGCAAAAAGCAAAGCAGCGATTCCACCTATTGAAACTCCTGCAATATGACATTGTTCAATATTCAGAAATTCCAAGGTATCATTTAAATCTTTGACACAACGATTAAAGTAATTATCGATTTCTCCAACAGACTTTCCGTGTCCTCTTAAATCAGGTCTAATTACTTTAAAGTTCCTAGCTGAAAAGTATTCACTTTGTTCCTGATACTCGGTCAAGCCAGTCATTCCTCCAGAGTGAATGAGAACTAAGGGTTCACCTTCACCTGTAATATTTGTATGTAAAATCATATAATCCCTCCACCTCTTTGTTTAATTAATATGTCCTATAACTAAATACGCTTCGTTACCCATTTGGAAAATTCTGATAAACTAATTTTATCATAGGCAGCATCCGTTAAAAACAGACAACTTTCAACAATTATCTTGCTAACCGTCGTGTCGTCATTTCGATGTTTAATTTGGTCTAGAAATTGAAACCAACTCCAATAATGGTCGAGTTATTGCGTTGCCACGCCATTAAACCGATTTATCCAGCCCTTCAAACGACTATGATAACTATTCACATTTTCGATATGATAAACGCCTCGGACACGTTCTTTTCCATCAGATTTAAACCTATAGTGCTCAAACGTCTTTTTCTTTTGCGTAAGTCATAAATACCCGCCAAGCATAGGTACATAGAACATTTGCAGGAGACAGTATAGTGCCAATTGCCTCTTCCAGTCGGGGTTTTACAATTCGACCCTGACCAACGACCTTCGAATACGTTGCCTTCTGACGTGCTCTTGCAACCAATACACAAACTTGTTCTTTACTAATATCTCGTTGTGAAGACGAACCACCTCGTTTACGTGCATTTCGACCATCAATTTTGCGTTTCCCTTTTTCTGAGTACAGAAAATAAGTCTCATCCATCTCCACGATACTTTCAAATCTGTCAAAATCATTTGTTTAATAGCTGAAAGGAGCTTGTGTCTATAGAACAAAGTTACATAGTGAACCCCTAAGAGTTCTGACGATTTCCGAAGTGAGTAATCCTCTATCATACACTGAACGAACTCCAACCATTTGTGAGGATGGTGAGTACCGTGAAGAGGAGTATTCGTTAGGTTAGTAAATATCTTAGCACAACCTTGCAGCGGTATCGTTGGCGTACAATTGTGCGAGTACCCATTTTCACGTTGTATTTTCCGAACCGAAATGCGTTATTGGAATCGCAATGAGAACAAGTGAATCCGTCTTTATGCTTCCGCTCTGAAACCTCTTTATATTTAGTCTCACTAGCGGTATAGGAAGCTAAGGATGTAACAATGAACTCTTTCCGGCGGTATTGGTCTGCTGTACTAAACTTTTGGATTTCTAGCATGATGTCCTTCAATGCCATTCTAAACAACTCGCTCTCGTCTTATTTTACGTTCATTATAGAACAAGAGTTCTTTTTATTCAGATATCAATAGAGTTATTTAACATAGCTTATTCTTAAAAAAATTCTATGAAAAAACTCATTTTTTCTATTGAAAATTAATCTATATTTTATAGAGATACTGGAGGAATAATTTCAGTTAACAGCAAGATGAAAAATATAAGTCCGATAAGAAAAAAAGTGAGGGAAGCGAAAAAGAATGGTCCTCGTCTAAATATAGTTGGTGGTTCTACAAATGGTGTAAAGCCCGTTTCTGCACGAGTTTTAGCATCTTGTTGCTCCTTGATGTAAGGGAGCCCTCCAGAAAAGTAAATGCTTGTGATAAGAAATACAATGCCCGTAAAGAATATGACTTCAATAAAGGGCACAGAAAACTGAGAAGAGAGAAAATAAGTGATACCTGTTTCGATGGCAAAGGTAATGAGGAAAATAGTCCAAAACTTTATCTTCATCAACAAGACTCCTTTTTTATCCATATATTCCTATTTTATGTTATAGATCACCATAAATCTATACAAAAAACCACCGACTCACAGAATCGGTGATAGTAGGCGCGATATAGATTCCTTGAACTTAATATAAAAGGAACGGTTATTGTAATCATCTAATGTAAGGTTACGTGATACTCTTACATCATTATAGAAGCTAGCTGCTACTTCCTCAGCTATCTTGCGGTCATAAATAAAGGCATTGACCTCAAAGTTGAGCCTAAAGCTTCGAACATCGATGTTGGCTGTCCCAACAGATGCAATTTCATCATCAATTACGATTGTTTTCGCATGAATAAAACCATTATCATAAATTAGCACTTTTGCTCCAAGTTTTAATAATTCGCCAATGTACGAATAGGTAGCCCAATAAACAAACATATGGTCAGGTTTGTTAGGAATCATAATTTTTACATTCACACCTGACAAAACAGCTATCCTAAGCGCATCAACAACACTAGCATCAGGTATAAAATAAGGAGTTTGAATAAGGATGGTTTCTTTTGCGGACATAATCATTTTTATATAACCAAGTTTGATTTGTTCGAGTTCGTTATCTGGTCCACTTGCTACAATTTGCATAGGGATACGTCCCTTTGTAGTGATAGGGGGATAATACTCCGGTAAATAGTGAATATCATGACGATGTGAAGCTTGATTCCAGTCAAGTATAAAGCGTGTTTGTATCGCATAAACTGCGCTTCCTTCTATCCTTAAATGTGTATCTCGCCAATAACCGAATTTCTTATTTAAACCTAAGTATTCATCTCCAACATTAAAGCCACCAACATAGCCAATTTTGCCATCAATAATTACTAGCTTGCGATGATTACGATAATTTAACCGTAAATTAATAAAGTGGAATTTAGAAGGAAAGAACGCCTCAACCTCTCCACCAGCCTCACGTAAGCTCTTAAAAAACCGTTTGGTTAAACTTCTTGATCCTAAATCATCATATAAAATGCGGACCTTCACACCTTCACGGGCTTTTTTATTCAGAAGTGTGATTAGCCTTTTGCTTAATGCATCCCTTCTTAAGATATAGTATTGCAGATGGATATGGTCAGTAGCGCCTTCTATATCTTTAAATAGGGCATCGAACTTGTCTTTGCCATCTGTATACATTTGTATAGCATTATCTTGCGTAAGTACAGCATCATTATTTACTAATTGCATATGAATGAGGTCATAATGATTTTGAACTTGCTCATTCTCTGCAGGCAAACTGCGATTATGAAGCGCTGATATTTGCATTTTGAGCATTTCATCAATGCCTATTTTCTTACGATCTTCCCATTGAAACATTTTCTTCTTTTTGGAGAAGTTTTGTCCGAATAATAAGTAAATGGCAAACCCGAGTAGCGGGATAAAGAACAAAACTAGTAACCACGCCCATGTGGATGCGGCGTCTTTTCGTTCAAGAAAAATAACGACAATGGCAAGAATCATATTTAAAAGGTAAATGAGTCCAATAAATATGGAGTAAATATCCATAGAAGTGCAGATTCCTCTCAAAAAGTATTAGTGTTACTTTATATCCTTGTCCTCTTGATTGGGTGCCTTATCCTCTTCTGAAAGAGGTTTCGGTAGAGGATCTACGGTATGTTTGAATGTGTAAGCTTTGGATGTTGTCATTACACTTAAAATAAGGATTGTAAAGACAATAATAATTGATATCATAATGACAATAATATAAGTCATAAATAGTCTCCCCCTTTACAAAAGCTATTTTACCATTTCTCTCTTTTAATCTGAACTAAAATATCTTTCCTTATCCGATAGTTATGTGTTTGAAAATTGGATAAGCGGGTATCTTATAAGTGGAGGTTGATAAATATGAGCGAAAAATTAATCCAATCAGTAAACAAACAAGTAGCAAACTGGACTGTAATGTATGTGAAGTTACATAACTACCATTGGTATGTTAAAGGAAGCAACTTCTTCGTATTGCATGAAAAATTTGAAGAACTATATAACGAAGCTAATGACCATATTGACGAATTAGCGGAAAGAATACTTGCTTTAGGTGGAAATCCTGTAGCAACAATGAAGGATTGCTTGGATACGGCTTCTATTGAAGAAGCAACAGGTAAAGAAGACGCAAGAGACATGGTACAATCTGTATGGAGTGACTTCGATAAAATGTTAGATGAACTACAAGAAGGTATTGAACTAGCTGATGAAGCGAAAGATGAAGCCACTGGTGATATGCTGATTGCAGTTAAACAGAGTGTGAAAAAACATAACTGGATGCTTAAAGCATTTTTAGGATAAGCGGAAAAAGATCTCTTTTAAGAGGTCTTTTTTAATTTTGGGAAATATAAAATGTGCAGGAAGAGACGATATGAAAGAATGTGGAATATGAAAAGAGCCGAATGAAAAGGAAATCTGAAATTGCGAACTTTAGTGGGCTGAAAAGAGCCGAGAATAGTTGTTAAACTGGAATACGAACACAAGAAAGTGTAAAGAACTTAGAACTCCAGCATTGATCCGACTAAACTGTGGATTTCTGTCGAGATGAGTAGGGGTATGAGTAGTTGCCCGACTAAACTTTGTTTTTCCGTCGAGATGAGTAGGGATATGAGTAGTTGCCCGGCTAATCTTTGTTTTTCCGTTGAGATGAGTAGGGATATGAGTAGTTGCCCGACTAAACTTTGTTTTTCCGTCGAGATGAGTAGGGATATGAGTAGTTGCCCTACTAATCTTTGTTTCACCGTCGAGATGAATAGGGATATGAGTAGTTGCCCGACTAAACTTTGTTTTTCCGTCGAGATGAGTAGGGATATGAGTAGTTGCCCGACTAAACTTTGTTTTTCCGTCGAGATGAGTAGGGATATGAGTAGTTGCCCGACTAAACTTTGTTTCACCGTTGAGATGAGTAGGGATATGAGTAGTTGCCCGACTAATCTTTGTTTCACCGTCGAGATAAGTAGCGATTCGTTGAAATGCCCGACTAAACTGTAGATTTTCGTCGAGATGAGTAGGGATTCGGGCAAATGCCCGACTAAACTGTGGATCTCCGTTGAGATGAGTAGCGATACAAGCAGTTGCCCGACTAAACTTTGTTTCGCCGTCCAGATGAGTAGCGATTCCATCATCTGCCCGACTCAACTCTGCATCCCCATCCTGATGAGTCGTAATTCCATCATTTATTTGAATCAATATCAAGTGAGAGAAGACCAAGATGCTTCTAACATGCCACTAATTAATTTGGCAAATATAGCAAGTTAAATGGGTGAATATTCAGCTTCACTTTTAAACATGCCACCAAGTTTATCCTTATTTCCCCAATCCACCACTTTCTGTAACATGCCACTTTTTTATCAGAAGCCTATGTAGACTCAATGATAATTTTGAGGCTTTGTAAAATCACTTTCTGCAAATTTTCCTTTAAGGGATTCAATAACATAAAGCCCCATTAAATTATATAGTTCTTGGTTATCCAGTTCTTCAATTAATGTAAGGATATCTTCTCGGGACATTTCCTCTAAGAAAGCAAACGTAAGCATATCAATATCTTCTTCGTCACCTGTAAGCTTATTACGATAATAGTCGTACAGTTCATCAATAATTTTCATTATTTGCACCTGCCCATTTTCATCTTATTTTACGTTTAGTATATGTTAAGTTCATGGTTTTGCTCATTTTTCGTATAAATTCATTCATAATGAGGGAAACAAATAATAAGAAGAAAGGGGCTGAAAGTGTGGATCAGAAGAAAACTTATTATATTACGGTGAATGATGGTGAAATCTCACAAAGTTCTACTTCCTCATCATGGAATTTTAAAATAGAGGCAACTGATGATGAAATTATCGAATTGAGAGAGTTGTTTGATCAAAATTACTCAACAGAATGGGAAGGTTTTTTCCGGGCTCATGTTCCTTATTTACAGTATCATTTCGACAGGCAAAATGATAAGTATGATGATGGTTTGACGCAAATATATAGCGCCATTTATCGATTAGGCGATGAAGAAGCTAAAAATCATATTGTCAATATGGGGATTCTTCCCCCTGAACAACAATAAAACTGTGCTCTAAACACCGTTATAAATATTGACGGTGTTTTCACCTTTTCCTGTACGTTACGTTTCTTTCCAAGTAAAATATACCAATAAGTATATGTAAAGTGGGAGATTAAATGGAATATTTTATCGATCAAAACGGGAATCGTGTAGCACTCTCATTTAATGAAGAAGGATTTGAAATGGAGCCGCGTCATGTGTTGGTGTTATGTAAAAAAGGCGATGACTGGTTATTAACGAACCATAAAGAAAGAGGGTGGGAGTTTCCAGGTGGAAAGGCGGAGGAAGGAGAAGATATATATACAGCTGCAAAGAGAGAAGTAAAGGAAGAAACCGGAGCAGTCTTGTCTTCTATTGAACATATTGGTACATATCAAGTAATGGAAAAACATCGTTCCTTTATAAAGGCTATCATGTTTGCAGAGGTTGATTATTTACAAAAAGTAGACCATTATTTCGAAACGGATGGTCCAAAATGGGTAGCGATTAATCAGCTCATGAGGGAGATTCATCAACCCAATTATAGTTTTATAATGAAAGATCGTGTAGTAGAGAGAAGTGTAGCTTATCTACAAAATCGCTTGAAATAAAGGGCTGCACGCTCATGCAAGCCCTTAGTTGTTTTTTATTAATTTCTTCTCTAAAAATTCTACTGCTTGATACATAATGGTAGCTAATACAGCTATGACAAGCAGAGAGAGCATAACTAAAGTAAAGTTAAATACTTGGAATCCGTAAATAATCATATAACCTAATCCTTTAGAGGCGACGAGAAACTCCCCGACGATCACCCCGACCCAAGATAAGCCGACATTGACTTTAAGTGTGGAAATAATTACAGGAAAGGATGACGGAAGAATGGCTTCCTTAAATATTTGGAAGCGGGTTCCACCAAAGGTTTGAAGCACTTTTATATAATTTGGATCTACCTCTCTAAAAGATGTATAAACGACGATGGTTGTGATAATAACGGAAATAATCGTTCCCATTGCTACAATCGACGTGAAGCTAGGTCCAAGAGCGACAATTAAAATCGGTCCTAAAGCCACTTTCGGCATACTGTTTAAAATGACGAGATAAGGATCTAGAATCTTAGAGAGAAACGGTGACCACCATAGAATCGCCGCCAATATCGTTCCCAATAATGTCCCTAAAATAAAACCGAGTATGGTTTCTGATAAAGTAAAACCTAAATCAAAAAACAGCGTACCATCTTGAACTTTAATTAAAAAGAGCTCCCATACTTTTGAAGGTGAACTGAAAATGAGAGGATCAATCCACTTGTTTCTACTGGCAATCTCCCAGCCTGAGAAGAAAATAAGAAAAATAACGAGTTGATAAAATCGTACCCAATACTTTTCTTTCTTAAGGGAGCGGATATACGCATTATGGAGTGCTTTTGTGTGACTCTTGTGATCCAAGGGACTCCATCTCCTTCCAAATCGTTTGAAAAATTTCTGCATTCATTGGGTGGTTTCTTGTATCGAATGGAGAGCATTCTCTTAATTCTTCAGGTATTTCAAATACTTTATGAATCTTACCAGGGCTTGGTGCGAATAAATAGATGCGATCGCTCATCGCAATTGCTTCGCCGATATCATGTGTCACAAGAATAGCTGTTTTTCCAAATGATTTTAATGTGTCAGATACAAGATTTTCTAAATGCAATTTTGTTTGATAATCGAGAGCGGAAAATGGTTCATCTAACATGAGAAGTTTAGGTTCGGTTGCCAGCGTCCTTACAAGTGCTACCCTTTGTCGCATGCCGCCTGATAATTGTTTTGGATACAATGACTCGACATCTGATAAGCCCATTTGTAATAATAAATCTTTTGCATAAGCTTTTCTTTCTTCATCTAAGTGATGATTGATCTTTAGACCCAAAAGAATATTTTCCTCAATGGTTTTCCAAGGGAATAGATAATCTTGTTGCAACATATATCCAATTTCACTTTTCAATGTAGCTACTTGTTTTCCTTCTAATTCTACACGGCCCTCCGTTGGTTGGAAAAGACCAGCAATGATAGATAACAAGGTTGTTTTGCCACATCCGCTCGGTCCTAAAAATGAAATGAATTCTCCTTCATTCACTTGAAGTGAGATATTAGAGAGAGCCGTCACTGCATTTGATTTCGTAAAGTAAGTATGATGAATATCTTGCACTTTTAAGAATGTCATCTTGCAGTCTCCTCTTTTTTTTTCTGGATGGTTGAGCGAACAGAATCATTCTATCCGCTCCACATAGTACTATTCTTTAATCACTTTCTCAGCAATGGATGTGTTGACAAGAGTTTCATAATCCACTCGAGCAGGCAGTTCACCTGCTTCATCCATAATATTTTGCAAGTTCTCCCATTCTTCTTTTTCTAAAATAGGATCGGTCGCAAAGGACCCTTGACTTTTATAACGATCAATTGACATGGTTAAAATTTCTAAATCTGTATTATCAAAGTATTTTGTAATGATTTTAGCTGTTTCTTCTGCTGAATGTTCATCTACCCATTGTTGCGCTTTATAGATGGCACGTGTAAATTTCTCTACTGTTTCTTCGTTACCATTGATGAAGCTATCCTTTGTCATATATGCTGTATAAGGAAGATGGCCAGATTCTTCACCGAAGGAAGCGACGATATGTCCAATGCCTTCTTTTTCAAACACACTCGCAGTCGGTTCGAATAATTGTACAAACTCACCAGTACCAGATGAAAAGGCAGGAGCGATATTGGCAAAATCAATATTTTGAATTAGCTCTAAGTCAGCATGTGGATCAATATCATGTTTTTTTAACGTATACTCACCAGCCATTTGCGGCATGCCACCTTTTCTTTGCCCGAGGAAGGTACTCTTCTTTACCATATCCCAAGTGAAATCTTGGATATCTTCCCTTGCAACAAGGAAGGTGCCATCTGTTTGCGTCAGTTGGGCAAAATTTATGACAGGATCATTTGCTCCTTGCGCCTGAACATAAATGGATGTTTCAGAGCCAACAAGAGCAATATCAATACTATCGGATAATAGCGCAGTCATCGTTTTATCGCCGCCGGCAGTGGTGGTTAACGTAACATCCAAACCTTCCTCTTTAAAAAAACCTTTTTCAATTGCAACATATTGGGGAGCATAAAAAAGAGATCTTGTGACCTCACCGATACGTATTTTTGTCACATCCTCTTTTCCACAAGCTGCAAGAGGAATGAGTAGAACAGAAATACAGAGAAGCATGAAGCTCCATTTAAGCCATTTTTTCATTTGAGAACCTCCTCATTCAATGTTTCTTAGATTTTTGCATCTAAACTATCTTATGAGGGTGACAAATTTGTGTGATTGCCCATGTGAAATTTTTACTATATGTAAAGGAGGGAAAAGCATTGATAATCGATAAATGGCGGTTTCCATCTCCGCATCCTCAAGTGAAATTATCAATCATTACATACTTATCTAATGATCTAAAAATCAAAGGTCTATTAGCTGAACCAGAAAATAAAAACGTATCAGAAGGTTTTCTATATTTAAGAGGTGGGATTAAGAACGTCGGTAAAGTGCGCCCTAGTCGGATTGTACAGTTTGCCCTCCAAGGTTTCATTGTATTTGCGCCTTTTTATCAGGGCAATCAAGGAGGGGAGGGAAATGAAGATTTTGCAGGTGATGATCGTTATGACGCTTTTTCAGCTTTTCAACTTTTAGCAGAACACCCTCGGGTTAAAAGGGTACATGTCTTTGGGTTTTCTAGAGGAGGTGTAATGGCGTTATTAACAGCCTTACATATGCCTAAAGCGGCTTCAGTTGTTACGTGGGGTGGTGTTAGCGATATGTTCCTCACATATGAAGAAAGAGTGGACTTGCGTAAAATGATGAAACGAGTCATCGGTGGAACGCCTCATAAATACCCAGAAAGATATGAATATCGCACACCATTATATGAACTTAATCAACTGCAAGCAAATGTATTAATTATTCATGGTGTCTTAGATCATAATGTTTCTGTCGAGCATGCCTTCCGCTTAGAGAAGCGATTAAAAGAGTTAGGTAAACCTGTAGATACATGGTATTTCAAAGAATATACGCATTATTTTCCGCCAGCTATTAATAGACAAATTGTCCGTGATCTTGGGCGGTGGATGAAAGAACAATAAGCTTTATTGTATAGAGATTGTAAGATACAATAGTAATATAAAACTCGATGAACAAGGAGCAAAACAATTATGGGTATGCCTTTAGAATTAAATACAATGATCGTTACGAAAGGAAGAGAAGAGAGGCTAAATGAAAACCTTTTTACATTAACAAAAGAAGGATACCGCCTCTACCCACTAAATATTCCACTTGAAGTAAAGAAAACAAGAGACGGTGAAATCAGTGGAATGGGAAGCATCCAAAAGTTAGAAATGGAAAATGATTGTACGAAAATCTTTTATCAACTGATTTCGCTAAAAACTACAAATTAAAAATTGGCCCGACTGCTTTTGCAGTGTTGGGCTTATTTTGTATACAAATGTCTATTGAAACTTTGCATGAATATAAGTATTTATTTATCGGTGTCCATCAACAAAAGATCATCGTTTCTTAAGTTAGCAGCTAATTTGTAGACTCATAAAGGGCGAATATTGGATACATAGGAAAGATAGTGAGTGGTGGCTATATGAAACAAGCCGTCGATTGCAACTTGGTGAGATTAGCTAATCGATTGACTTAAGTTAATCGCACTTATTAGAAATCGAAGCCGGTTGAACCGGTATTTTGACCCTCAAAAATAAACAGTGAGTGATGAGTGAAGTGAAATTATTGAAACAAAAAACCTTCGAGTCGGATGCTCGAAGGTTTTTTTAATTAAGCGATAGGACCGCCTTTTTCAGCGATTTCACTAGAGATATTACCGAATTTCTTGAAGTTTTCACGGAATTCATTAGCAAGTTCTTTTGCTTTTACATTATATGCATCTTGGTCTGGCCAAGTTTTGTTAGGCAATAGTACTTCATCTGGAACACCAGTTACATGTTGAGGAATTTCTAAACCGAATACTTGGTCAGTTACTGTCTCAACAGAATTTAGTTCGCCTTCTAGAGCAGCTTCAACCATTGCTCGTGTATAAGCAAGCTTCATACGGCTTCCTACACCATATTCTCCACCAGTCCAACCAGTGTTTACTAGGAATACTTTCGCGTTATGCTCGTCAATTTTTTTACCAAGCATTTCTGCATACTGTTGAGCTGGTAATGGTAAGAATGGTGATCCAAAACAAGTGGAGAAAGTCGCTTGTGGTGAAGTAATACCACGCTCAGTACCAGCCAGCTTAGAAGTGTATCCACTTAGGAAGTGATACATTGCTTGTTCTTTATTCAATTTAGAGATTGGAGGTAATACACCAGAAGCATCAGCTGTTAAGAAGATAATAGTATTCGGGTGACCTGCAATACTCGGGTCAACAATATTGTCAATTGCTTGTAATTGGTAAGCCGCACGCGTGTTTTCCGTTAGCGTATTGTCCGCATAATCTGCTACGCGTGTTTCTTTGTCTAATACAACATTCTCAAGTACAGCGCCAAAACGGATGGCATCGAAAATTTGTGGTTCTTTTTCACGTGTAAGGTCGATACACTTCGCATAGCAGCCACCTTCAATGTTGAATACTCCATTTGGAGACCAGCCATGCTCATCATCACCGATTAAACGACGGTTGGGATCAGCTGATAATGTTGTTTTACCAGTTCCGGAAAGGCCAAAGAATAAAGCAACATCACCTTCGCGGCCAACATTGGCTGAACAGTGCATAGGGAGAATTCCATTTTCAGGAAGCATGTAGTTCATAACAGAGAAAATAGATTTTTTCATCTCACCAGCATACTCAGTACCACCAATAAGTACAATACGGCGTTCGAATGAAACGATGATAAAAGTTTCTGAAGCTGTACCGTCAACTGCTGGGTCTGCTTTGAAATTAGGTGCTGAAATAACTGTAAATTCAGATTCGTGATCTAATAAATCTTCTTCTGTAGGACGAATAAACAATTGGTGTGCAAAAAGGTTATGCCAAGCATATTCATTAATTACTTGGATTGGCATACGGTGTTTTTTATCCGCACCAGCAAATCCTTTGAATACGAAAACTTCTTCTTTCTCTTTTAAGAAAGCAATCACCTTGTTGTATAAGTTATTGAAGACTGCTTCAGAAATTGGTTGGTTCACACTTCCCCAGTCAATTTTATCTTTAGAGCTTGCTTCTTCAACAGTATATTTGTCTTTAGGTGAACGACCTGTATACTTACCTGTTGTCGCGCGAATTGCACCGGTAGATGTAAGAACACCTTCGTTTCTGTTTAATACTTTTTCAACTAGTTGCGGCACAGATAATTGAACTTGGATGTTTTCGCCTTTTAGTAAATCATTTAACTCAGTTATCGATACAGAATTCATCTGATGAATACCTTCCTTTATATAATATTATTTAAGAGATATGCATCTCAGTCGCTATTTGTGATTATTTCTTCAAAAATAGTATAACACATTTATTCATTCAGTCTATACTATATAAATCATTTTTATATAATTAATGAAATTGTCACAAATACAGGCAGTATTCATTATAAATAGCTTTTGCAAATTTAAAAAGGATAATCAGCAAATTTAATGTAATTTTTATATATATTAAGGAAAAAGAACGGTATGATCTTAACTAAAATTATCCGTTATCAAAACTAAAGTTTATAGAGTCGGATATGACAATTTTTACATTGAATTGTTAATGAAAAACATTTGACTATATTCCATGTGTAAGTTATGATGAATCCTTGAACGGATACTCTCTTATCCCGAGCTGGTGGAGGGACAGGCCCTATGAAACCCAGCAACCTGCCAACTACATTTTCATGAGCAAAGGTGCTAACCTGATGCAAGGATTTATTACTCACTATCCTTGAACGATAAGAGTGAAAGGCGCGAATCATTTTGCTTCAACCTTTTCACTAAATCAGAGAAGAGGTTTTTTTTCATGCTTTTTAACATGATGTTGGCGAATACGAGGAGCGGCTTTTGGAATGTACTATTTATGTATGGGAAAAAGACCAACCATTTTATTCTCAATATTCCAAGTTAGCGCATAGGTTATTAAGGGTATGAGATAAACATTGGCCCATAAATAATGAAGATTCAAATAAGGGAATGAGTTCCGTATCAAAAATAAAGACTATAATAAAGTCTTATTGATTCGATAAATAAGGAGGAAGTCAGATGTCAACAAAACGTAGATTGTTTACTTCTGAATCAGTAACTGAAGGTCATCCGGATAAGATCAGTGACCAAATATCTGATGCAATATTAGATGCTATTTTATCACAGGACCCAAATGCGAGGGTTGCTGCGGAAACGTCTGTTACTACAGGTCTTGTATTGGTTGCAGGAGAAATCACTACATCCACATATGTAGATATTCCAAAAATCGTTCGTGAAACCATTAAGGAAATTGGTTATACACGTGCAAAATATGGCTTTGACTCTGAAACATGTGCTGTATTAACTTCTATTGATGAACAGTCAGCTGATATTGCTATGGGTGTAGACCAAGCATTAGAAGCGCGTGAAGGACAGATGACTGATGCAGAAATTGAAGCCATTGGTGCTGGAGATCAAGGTTTAATGTTTGGCTTTGCATGTAATGAAACAAAAGAGCTTATGCCATTACCTATTTCATTAGCTCATAAACTTTCTCGCCGTTTAGCTGAAGTAAGAAAAGAGGAAATCTTACCTTACCTTCGCCCAGATGGTAAAACACAAGTAACAGTAGAATATGATGAAAACAACAAACCTGTACGTATTGATACAATTGTTATCTCTACGCAGCACCATCCAGAAATTAGTTTAGAGCAAATTCAACGCAATTTAAAAGAGCATGTAATTAACCCAGTTGTTCCTACTGAATTAATTGATGAAAACACAAAATACTTCATCAACCCAACAGGTCGCTTCGTTATTGGTGGACCTCAAGGTGATGCTGGCTTAACTGGTAGAAAAATTATCGTTGACACATACGGCGGTTATGCACGTCACGGTGGTGGTGCATTCTCTGGTAAGGATGCAACGAAAGTTGACCGTTCAGCTGCTTACGCAGCTCGCTATGTGGCAAAGAATATCGTTGCTGCTGGACTAGCTGACAAAGCGGAAGTACAATTAGCATATGCAATTGGTGTTGCTCAGCCGGTATCCATCAGTATTGATACATTTGGAACTGGAGTAGTATCTGAGGATGTTTTAGTTGAAGTTGTTAGAAACAATTTTGACCTCCGTCCTGCTGGCATTATCAAAATGCTTGATTTACGCCGTCCGATTTACAAGCAAACAGCCGCTTATGGACATTTTGGTCGTACAGATATTGATTTACCTTGGGAGCGCACAGATAAAGCGGAAGAATTGCGTAAGGAAGCTTTAAAATAAATTAGAAAATTATGGCTGTAGAAAACTCCTTTAATGAGTTTTCTACAGTTTTTTTATGTGGAAAAGGGGCTATCGTTAAATTTTAATAAACGTACAATTGAGCCAAAGCGATTAGCTCGTACATCAAGAAGTGGAATAGCCAAAGATAGAAGAGTAAAAGTCGTTTTTTTAGATATTACAGTAGCAAATAAATATAATATTTTAAGCCCCCTAATAATGGACAAAAACCCTTAAGGAAACGATTTCATATAAAATTAAAATAATTGTCATCTTTTCGTCTTAAATTGAGGGTAAAGAATAAACATCCTTAAGTATATGAAGAAGTAAACATGAACATACTGCCTAGCATAAATCATTCCATTTTTTTTTCGAAAGGTGAAACTTTTTAAAATAACTTATCGTCTATACAAGGTATGGGAAAAAATACAAACTAGATGAAATAAAAAGTAGGTGACGTACATAATGTGTGGTTTTATTGGTTGTATACATGATCAAGCACAAAAAGTACAAGAAGCAGATAAGCAATTTGAGAATATGAATAACATTATTACTCATCGTGGACCAGATGATTCAGGATATTATCGTGCAGACCATATCCAATTTGGCTTCCGTCGATTAAGTATTATAGACATTGAAAGTGGTCATCAACCACTGACTTATGACAATGGTAAATACTGGATTATTTTTAATGGAGAAGTTTATAACTATGTTGAACTACGTGAGGAATTAATCAATAAAGGACTAACTTTTGAAACTAATTCGGATACTGAAGTGATTATTGCTTTGTACAGTTATTACAAGGAGAAGGCGGCAGAAAAGCTGAGAGGTATGTTTTCCTTCGTTATTTGGGATAAAGAAAAGCAAGAAGTTTTTGGAGCGAGAGATCCTTTTGGAATCAAACCATTCTATTATTTTGAAGATGGTGAAACCACTTATTTTGCCTCTGAAAAGAAAAGTATTCTGTTGGCATTAAAAAACGATGTCATTAATTATGATGCTTTGCAGTATTATATGACTTATCAATTTGTACCTGAACCGATGACAATGTCGGTGGGTATAAAGAAACTTGAGCCAGGTCATTATTTCAAGAAGAAAATCGGTGGATCTATGCATATCCAGCGTTATTGGAAAGCACATTTCCAACCTGTACAAAAAGAAGAATCTCAGTTTATTAAAGAGATTCAAGATGTTTTAACTGACTCAGTTAAAATGCATATGCGCAGTGATGTACCCGTAGGTTCGTTTTTATCCGGCGGGATTGATTCTTCTATTATTGCATCCATAGCAAAACAGTTTCACCCTAATATTAAAACGTTTTCAGTAGGTTTTGAAAGAGATGGTTTTAGTGAAGTGGATGTGGCTAAAGAAACAGCTGAAAAACTAGGTGTTGAAAATATAAGCTATATCATCTCTCCAGAAGAATATATGCAAGAAGTTCCAAAAATTATGTGGCACACGGATGATCCATTAGCGGACCCTGCTTGCGTTCCACTTTACTTTGTCGCAAGGGAAGCAAGAAAACATGTAACGGTGGTATTATCAGGCGAAGGTGCTGATGAATTGTTTGGTGGATATAATATATATCGTGAACCACAGGACTTGGAGATTTTTAGTAAAATGCCTTCGGCAGGAAGAAAGTTATTGCGTACCCTTTCTCGAATCATGCCAGAGGGGATGAGGGGTAAGAGCTTTATTGAACGAGGAACGACGCCAATGGAAGAACGCTACATTGGCAATGCGAAAATGTTCTTAGAACATGAAAAAAGAGAATTATTGCAGGTTTATAATGAGAAGAATGATTTTAAAGATATTACCCGTCCATTATATGCTGAAAGTGCAGCCTATGATGCGGTTAATCAAATGCAGTATATTGATATTCATACTTGGATGCGCGGAGATATTCTTTTAAAAGCAGATAAAATGACGATGGCACATTCATTAGAATTGAGGGTACCATTCCTTGATAAAGAGGTCTTTAATGTGGCTTCAACCATCCCAACTCATTTAAAAACGTCTCATCAAACAACGAAATATATCCTTCGTAAGGCAGCGGAAGGTATTGTGCCAGAACATGTGTTGAATCGTAAAAAGTTAGGCTTCCCGGTCCCTATCCGTCATTGGTTAAAAGATGAGATGTATGATTGGGCGAAAACGTTAATTAAAGAAAGTCATACAGATTATTTAATTAATAAAGAGTATGTAGTAAACTTACTTGAAATGCATGCACAAGGAAAAGCAGATTATAGTAGGAAAATCTGGACGGTACTTATGTTTATTGTGTGGCATGATGTGTTTATTGAAAAGAAATATGATTTTGAAAAGCAATTTATTTCAGAAACAACAGCACACCTTTAAGTCAACAACTGTGAAAAAGAATGAAAACCCGAACTGAGTTCGGGTTTTCTTGTTGTTAAAGTAAAAAAATTCTAAATGTCTTAACTGTACTTTACTAATTTAAATAAGTAATTGCCTGCCTGCCCATTTGTTCCCAACCGGCCTGGAACTCTTTGATAGGTGCTTTCTTATTTTTTATATTAGAGAAGGGGTCATTAAAGTATATATATTGTTCATCGTATCCAGTCACTAAAACGGAATGTTCTTTATACGTAATGTCAATTACGCCGCTTGGTGTGTGCCATGTCTGAAAATAAGCATCAGGCAGTTCATTGTATTTCGTATTAATGATCACCCAGACAGGCTTCTCATTAGAGAGATGTGTTTTGATTGACGAAAAGTCATCACCAGTAAAATCATGAATCTTCTCTGGTAAATAGTTTTCTGCCAGCTCTTTAATAGGCGTATGGTAAACACCGAGACCTCGATTGTTAAAAGAGTACATATCGCCAATAAAACCGTCATTGGGGTGACCATAATAAATCTTGCCATCTTTTTTTTCAAAGGTTGCAGGGTTTTTCCTAATTTCTTTAGCTAAAGTCATTTTATCCACAGTTACGCCTGCGTGGTTGAGTAACATCGCAAGGCTTGTAACCTCACATCCGCGAGGGAGTTCTGGAAATTGTGATATGACCGGAATGTCTAATAATACTTGTTGTTTTATTTTTACGATAAATTCTTCATTGTTTGTTCCTTCCGCCCATTTGTTCTCTCGGAAAAGGGCAGCATCAGCGTGTTCCGTTGTTGCTTTCGGAGAAGGAAGAAGGAAGATTAAAATAAGAAGAAGGATAAGCAGTTGTTTAGCACCATTTTTTAGCAGTTTAATAAATAAATAAACTAACAAAATTAATGCCATTCCAATAATAAATTTCAACAATTACACCACCTAAATAATGTCTTCCACTTATTATCGGCGATTGAGCAGAATTTATCAGAAGTTATTGCCTTTCTTTTTTTAGTGCTTTGTAATACTGCCCTTTCTCAGCATATTCTCGTATAATCCGTTCCATATCCTTTTTATCATCGTCATTTAATTCACGCACTACTTTTGCTGGACGACCAAATGCTAAAGTGTTTGGAGGGATGATTTTACCTTGAGGAACAAGACTACCTGCTCCGATAAATGCACCTTCACCAATTTCTGCTCCATCTAAGACGATAGAACCCATGCCAATTAATGCTTTTTTTCTTATTTTACAACTATGTAAGATAACTTGGTGTCCAATTGTTACTTCATCTTCCAGGATGAGTGGGTTATTAGGGCTTTGGTGAAGAACTGAATTGTCTTGTATATTCACTCTTTTTCCAATATAAGTGGGTGCAACATCACCGCGGATGACTGTATTGAACCAAACGCTTGATTCTTCGCCAATTTCTACATCACCCGTAATAGTTGTATAATCAGCAATAAATACATCATCAGCAATTTTGGGTTGTTTGTCATGAAAAGGATAAATCATTGTTATCATAGCTCCTTTTTACCTTAGTCAATTTAAAATGACTGTTTTCTAGCCATTCTGTTCTTTTTTAATATTATATCATGGAGAAATCATGAGAAATCGTGAAGATTTTTAAAAGGTAGGATATAATAAAGGGTAACAAACTTGAACGAAACAGAATTGTTTTTAGGAGGATCAGACGATGTGGAAATGGGAAGCTGAGGGTGAGGCAAAAGGTGTGATTGTGATGGTTCATGGGGCAATGGAACATCACGGCAGGTATGGTTGGTTAATAGAAATGTGGAGAGTATCAGGATTTCACGTTGTTATGGGTGACCTTCCGGGTCAAGGAATGACGACTAGATCACGAAGAGGGCATATTGATTCTTTTCAAGAGTATCTTATTGAAGTAAAGGATTGGATACAAGCTGCTTACACCTTTGATTTACCTGTTTTTCTTTTAGGTCATAGTATGGGTGGTTTAATAACAATACGCTTGTTACAAGAAGAAAGATTAAAGCTTGCGGGCGTCATTCTTTCATCTCCATGTTTAGGGCTTATGAAAAATCCACCAAAGCTACTCGAGCTTGCGTCGTATCCTTTAAATAAAATTGCTCCTACATTGAGAGTCAATTCGGGGTTAACTATTGATATGGCAACAAGGAATGCTGATGTAAGAGAAATGGATGTAAATGACACACTGTATATTACCAAAGTGTCTGTACGATGGTTTCGTGAACTACACCAAACAATCAATTTGGCATTTGAAGATATAAAAAAGGTGCAAGATGTTCCTTTACTGGTTATGCAAGGTGGGGATGACAAAATCGTTAATAAAGTTCCTGTTAAACAATGGTTCAATAAAGCTCCGTTTACTGAGAAACGTTTTAAAGAATGGCCAAAATGCTATCATGAAATCTTTAATGAGCCGGAGAGGGAAGATGTATTTGATTACGCAAAGGATTTTGTAATGAGTAGTTTGCGGTCTATCGGGTATATCGTATAGTAAAGAGTAAAGGGAGTCCATGTAATGAATGTTCCAACAATGCCGATCAGCTTAATGACAAATGCATATAAAAAAGTGATGCCTGCTGTGAATGAGGAGTTAAACAAATGGCGCAAATTGGCGGAATCAATCCCCAATGATGAATTAAAGTCACAAGCACTTTCTAGCATAAAAGATAAAACCTTTCATTGTGAGGGTGGGGCCATCATGTCACTTTTGGCCGTTGATGACTATCGTCAAGTCATAACGTTTATTGTTGCCTATCAAACCATTAGTGATTATTTAGATAATCTATGTGATAGAAGTACATCGATGGACCCTAAAGATTTTACGGCAATACATGAAGCGATGCGTCACTCATTGTTAATCGATGAGCAGTTACCTAAGGTGAATTATTATCGTTATCGGGATGACCAGGAGGATGGTGGCTATCTGTTAGCATTAGTGATGACTTGCCGTAAAGTTTTAGCTTCTATGGAAAATTATTCATTGATCAAAACTTATTTGACAGAGCTTTGTCGTTATTATTGTGATTTGCAAATACATAAACATGTGGCAATTGAGGAAAGAGTTTCTCGCCTGCAAAGTTGGCATAAAGAACATCAAGATATCATCCCACCTATGAGCTGGTATGAATTTTCTGCTTGTTCGGGTTCTACACTCGGTATTTTTTGCTTAGTTGCTTATGCAACGAGAAGGGACTATAAGGAAAGTTACGGGGAGATTATACGTAATGGGTATTTTCCATATATACAAGGTCTGCACATTTTATTAGACTATTACATTGATCAAGAGGAAGATAAGGAAGCAGGAGATTTAAACTTTTGCTTTTATTATGAAGATGAAAAAGAATTATTTGAGCGCATACGTTATTTTGTAAAGTGTGCAGATGAGCATACGGACAAGCTTCCTCATAAACGATTTCACCTTTTAATTAATCGAGGATTATTAGGGTTATACTTATCGGATGAAAAAGTCGGGAGAGGACAACAAATGAAAAAACTAGCAAGAAAGATGATTAAATCTGGTGGATTCTCAAGCCTCTTTTTTTATATTAATGGTCGTGCCTATCGCGCATTAAAAAGTAGGCAGGGGGTTGTGCGTTCATGAATCGCGCGGTTAATAGCTTAAAATCATGTCTAACGATAAAATTTGCAGAATAAAGTTCTCCAGCCCATAAAACTTGTCATCATCGTGGAACATTAGTAAGGGGCTTCTAGCTCAATAAATCGGAATCAATCCAGAAAACAAGAGAAAAGCAGGAACAGGATACTCTAACTCGGAAAAATCTGACTCGCAAGCGGCATCTAGTCAACCATTAAGAAAAGGCTACAAGTAGACTAGGATAACTCAGATTCGATTCAAACAAAAGTAAACGAGAATAAAAAAAACAAGAACAAATTTGTTCTTGTCTGTTCGGGAGTGTTTCTTTGTCTTAACTTACCTTTTCTCAATCGCAACAATAAAAGGTGGACGGTTAGCTTGGTTAATGAATTGATATTGCAAAATATGAGCAGTATTTTGATCAATGGTTTTCAAGTAACGCAAAATATAGTCACGCTCAACAGCACCTTCTGGATGGCCGTGATAAATCACCAAAATAATGATGCCTTCAGGTGCCATCATATCAATTAACTGTTCAATCGCGGAAATGGTTGTTCTCGGTCTTGTGACAATCGTTTTGTCTCCACCAGGTAAGTACCCGAGATTAAAAACAGCGCCAGTGATACGGCCGAAATGGATTGGTGGAATGCAAGCAGTCACATGCTCATGACCACGATTGAATAGAACAGTACGATTAGAAAGTTCATGTTCATCAAGTTTTATTTGGGTAGACTGTATGGCTTCATCTTGGATATCGAATCCATATACTCTGCCATGTTCGCCAACGAGCTGAGCTAAAAATAATGTGTCATGTCCATTTCCAAGTGTAGCATCAACCACGACGTCTCCTGGTGCAATTGCTTTCTGTAGTAGTTCTCTCGCAAATGGTAGAATACGTTCTAGCTTCAAGAGCTCACCTCCTCGGTAAATGGTTGATAATATTTACCTTGCCAGCTATCTCTTTGCTTCAGTTCATGATCAATGCCATTTAGCACATCCCATTTATTCACACTCCACATAGGACCAATCATAAGGTCGATGGGACCATCGCCAGTGATGCGATGAACAATCATCTCTTTAGGTAAAATCTCTAATTGGTCACAAACTAACTGAATGTATTCATCTCGGCTAAGGAATGAAACCATTCCCTTTTCATATTGCTTAACCATCGGTGTTCCTTTTAATAGATGTAATAAGTGTATTTTAATTCCTTGTACATCTAATTTTGCAACCTCTTGTGCTGTTTCCATCATCATTTCAGGTGACTCTTCAGGTAAACCATTAATGATATGAGAACAGACACGTATATCATGTTGACGAAGTTTCTTTACTCCTTCTTTATAGCAATCATAATCATGTGCACGATTAATTAATTGGGCTGTTTTTTCATGAACGGTTTGTAGGCCTAATTCAACCCATAAGTATGTTCTTTTATTAAGGTCAGCTAAATAATCTATGACATCATCTGGTAAACAATCAGGCCTTGTGGCAATAGATAAGCCAACAACCCCTTCTTGTTTTAAAACAAATTCATACTTTTCTTTTAGTACTTCAACAGGTGCATGGGTATTTGTGAATGCCTGAAAATAGGCGATGTATTTTCCGTTTTTCCATTTCTTATGCATACTATCCTTGATTTTAATAAATTGTACGTCTAATGGTTCTGCACGATTACCGGCAAAATCACCTGATCCTGCTGCGCTGCAAAATGTACAGCCACCATGAGCGACAGTACCATCCCGATTAGGACAATCGAAGCCTCCATCCAAAGCAACTTTAAAGACCTTGTGCCCGAAATGTTTTTTTAAATGAAAGTTCCATGTATGATAACGTTTTTGATCATTTGTATATGGAAATTGAGTCAGTAAATCCAAAGTCAGCCCTCCTAAAGTCACCACTGTGACAAATTCAATATTATCATGAAAGAAATCATCAACTCAATTACACATTGATAACATTTCAATTAGTAGAAATCGAACACTCGGTAAATACTATCATTGAGGCGTATTTGCTTCGTACATTTCATTAAAAAAGAGGGGGAAGGCTTTTATGGCAACCCGTGATTCCGTACAACAATTAATGCAACAATGTGAAGAAGTCATTGAATTTGCTAACATGCAGTTTAAAGATGGGCAAATGCAAGAACATTATAACGATCAAGACTATGCTAAAGCGCTTGCTCATATCGAACAAGCCTACAATGATTTGATGACGATGTCTCATAGTGCTACAGATGCGCAGAGGGAAGAACTTCATCGAATGAGATTACAGCTACAGCAGTTACAAAATCAAATGATCATTACTCCCCATTAAGAGGTGAATAACAATTGGTTAGAAAAAAGTCAAAACAAAACAATCCAGAGCAAAAAACAAGAAATGGTATCAATAACCAAGAGGTAGAATTCGGTAGTGCCAATGTGATCCCACGATCTAAAAAGAAATATGAGGAAACAGGTGGGCAACCCGTTAAATCTAAATTTCATCCAGAATAAATAATATGTATTTAGTAAATGATCTGTACACAAGCAATTCTCGTGGAGTTTGCTTGTGTATGGTTATGATAAATTTAAAAATATTTCTGTATATTTCATACATAAATTCATCCATTCCTTCCGTTTATGCTTAGATTCAAGAGTAATTATTCATTTACATGTATAGATTAGATAGATGTCTAAATCTGTCATAAAATTAGTATTGAATCCATCATAAAAAACGAATAAAATTTATTTTGGAATTCGAAATGGAATGAAATGAATAGAATTTGAAAGGGGTATGGATGATGCCTCGAGCTTTGTGGTTATTAGTAATTGGAATGGCTGTTAATGTAACAGGTTCCTCTTTTTTATGGCCTTTAAACACCATTTATATGCATGAAGAATTAGGAAAGTCTTTATCGATTGCCGGCATTGTTTTAATGATCAATTCAGCAGCAACAGTCATAGGCAATCTAGTTGGTGGTGTGCTGTTTGATAAATTAGGTGGCTATCGTTCGATCTTATTAGGCATAGTCATTTCGTTATCTTCACTCATTATTATGGTCTTTAAACACGGATGGCCGGAATACATTGTATTATTGACGATTTTAGGTTTTGGCTCAGGGATCGTGTTTCCTTCTATGTATGCATTGGCAGGAAGTGTATGGAAAGAGGGCGGCAGAAAAGCGTTTAATGCGATGTATGTAGCGACAAATCTAGGTGTAGCATTAGGTGCAGCAATGGCAGGGTATATAGCTTCATTTTCTTTCAATTATATCTTTATCGCTAATTGTCTAATGTATATCTTGTTTTTCTTGATAGCTATTACTAGCTATCGAAAAATGGAAGTAAAGTCTGTTAGTCAACCAAATGAAATAAAAACAGCACAAAAATTTCGCGGTAATCCTAAATTAAACGCTTTATTCGTTTTATTAATCGGTTATCTATTATGTTGTATTGGCTATGTGCAATGGCAATCGACTATCTCGGCATATACTCAACAAATTGGGATTTCTTTAAAACAATACAGTATGCTATGGACAATAAATGGCGCCATGATTGTACTTGCGCAACCATTAATTAGTCTTCTAGTTAAAAGAATAAAATCATTAAAAGTACAAATTATTATTGGTATTTTTATTTTTGCTATTTCTTTTGCTGTTGTAGGAAATGCAGTTGCCTTTTCCGGCTTTGTCACAGCAATGATTATTTTAACCATTGGGGAAATGCTCGTATGGCCAGCGGTACCTACAATTGCTAATGACTTAGCACCTAAAGGTAGAGAAGGGTTCTATCAAGGGATTGTTAACAGTGTCTCTACAGGAGGAAGAATGATTGGGCCATTACTTGGGGGCGTACTCGTGGATGTATACGGTGTGAAGATGCTTTTCGGTATATTAATGGCATTACTGCTCATCTCCGTATATACAACAGTTGTTTATGATAAGAAGCTTAAAAAGAAAAAAGTTTTGCCAGCTATACCTTCATAAAAAGCGAGCCCCGTAGATAAAAAATCCAGGGGCTCTCTACTTAACCATTTAGATAATATCCTGGTAATGATGTGATTGAACTTCATCTAGAAAAATGACTTTATGAAAGAAACTTTTCAAGATCAACCAACGAGCGGGATAGGCCTCGATAAAACTTTCAATGACTTTTTCGGAGTAGAGTATCAGGCAATCTAACTTCGGTTTGGTTTGTTTTAAATCATAATATAAGGCATGTGGAATGGTGTAGTAATCATGTAATTGATAAGGATTTAATTTAATGGTTTTCATTTGGTTATTTTCAATGAACGTCTGGATGGATTGCTTCTGAACTTCAAGGCTTTCATCTAGCGTTTTATAATCATTCATAATCCACTTTTCATTAATAAAAGCGATACCTTTCATAATATGAAATCACCTTTCCTTATTTTTTACTATAGTTATGGGCAAAATAAGGAAGAGTAATACATGGATTAAAAAATTGACACGTTTTCATTTTTCTTGAATAGCTTATACTTATCTATAGTAACTTGTGAAAGCCTACTTGCATCAACCATTGAAATTGATTACAATGTCAATATGAATATTTTATAACTGCAATGATGAGGAATAGTAATGCTAGGAAGCCTGATATTAGAGAGCTAGCGGTTGGTGTAAGCTAGTCAGCTCCTTTCATGAACTCACCTACTGAGCAGCAAGTGTGAAAATGACAGTAATGCTTGCCGTACTCCGCGTTAAGGATGAATGAAGTGAACAGTTAACCGTAAACTGTTAATGTGGGTGGTACCGCGGGAGATATACATAATCCTCTCGTCCCTTTTTGAGGGATGAGGGGTTTTTTTATACTTAAAAACGTAGCATTTTTAGGAGGAAAGAAGATGAGCTTTAATCATCAGCAAATTGAAGGTAAGTGGCAACACTATTGGGAAGAACAAAAAACATTTAAAACGGGTGAAGAAAAAGGGAAGAGAAAGTTCTATGCGTTAGATATGTTTCCTTATCCGTCTGGTGTAGGTTTACACGTAGGACACCCTGAAGGATATACAGCAACAGATATTCTTGCCCGTATGAAAAGAATGCAAGGGTATAATGTTCTTCACCCAATGGGATGGGATGCATTTGGTTTACCTGCTGAACAATATGCCCTTGATACAGGGAATGACCCAGCTGAATTTACCGAGAAAAACATTAATACATTCCGCCGTCAAATTAAATCATTAGGATTTTCTTATGACTGGGATCGTGAAATTAACACAACAGATCCGGAATATTATAAATGGACGCAATGGATTTTCTTAAAGCTTTATGAAAAAGGTCTTGCTTATATCGATGAAGTAGCAGTGAACTGGTGTCCTGCACTTGGAACTGTGCTAGCTAATGAAGAGGTAATTGATGGGAAAAGTGAACGTGGAGGCCATCCTGTTGAAAGAAGACCGATGCGCCAATGGATGTTAAAAATAACAGCTTATGCTGACCGTTTACTAGAAGATCTTGATTTACTTGATTGGCCAGAAAGCTTGAAGGATATGCAGCGCAACTGGATTGGTCGTTCTGAAGGTGCTGAAGTGACTTTCCATATCGAAGGTGACAAAGGTACGTTTGAAGTGTTTACGACACGCCCAGACACATTATTTGGTGCGACATATGCTGTCCTTGCCCCAGAGCATAAACTAGTTGATGTAATTACAACAGAAGAGCAACGTAATGCAGTTGAGACTTATATTGAAAAAGTTAAAACAAAGAGTGATTTAGAAAGAACAGATTTAGCCAAAGAAAAAACAGGTGTATTCACAGGTGCTTATGCAATTAACCCTGCTAACGGTGAAAAAATGCCTATCTGGATTGCTGATTATGTGCTTGCTTCATATGGTACAGGTGCCATTATGGCTGTTCCAGCTCATGACGAGCGTGATTATGATTTCGCGAAAGAATTTAACTTGACTATTAAAGAAGTCGTAGCTGGTGGAGATATTTCTAAAGAAGCTTATGCGGGTGAAGGAGAACATATTAATTCTGATTTCTTAAATGGCTTAGGTAAAGAAGAAGCAATTACAAAAATGATCGCTTGGCTAGAAGAGAAAGAGATTGGGACGAAAAAAGTGACGTATCGCTTACGTGATTGGTTATTTAGTCGTCAAAGATATTGGGGTGAACCGATTCCTGTTATTCATTGGGAAGATGGTACAATGACGGGAGTTCCTTACGAAGAGTTACCGTTAATTTTACCAACAACAACGGAGATTAAGCCATCTGGTACAGGTGAATCACCGTTAGCTAATATTGAAGAGTGGGTTAATGTTATTGACCCTGAAACAGGTAAAAAAGGTCGCCGTGAAACCAACACGATGCCACAATGGGCAGGTAGCTGCTGGTACTATTTACGTTATATTGATCCGAAAAACAGTGAGGCATTAGCTGATGCCGAAAAATTAAAAGAGTGGTTACCAGTTGATATTTATATTGGTGGCGCTGAACATGCGGTTCTTCACTTATTATATGCTCGTTTCTGGCATAAAGTATTATACGATATAGGTGTAGTTGATACGAAAGAACCATTCCAAAAATTATTTAACCAAGGCATGATTCTTGGGGAAAATAATGAAAAAATGAGTAAGTCAAAAGGAAATGTTGTTAATCCTGATGCCGTTGTAGAAAGCCATGGAGCGGATACGCTTCGTTTATATGAAATGTTTATGGGACCACTTGATGCCTCAATTGCTTGGTCTACAAATGGATTAGATGGCTCTAGACGATTCTTAGACCGTATTTGGCGTTTAATTGCTGAAGAAGATCATACATTAAGCAACAAAGTGCAGGATGTAGAAGTGTCTCAACTGGAAAAAGTGTATCATCAGACAGTCAAAAAAGTAACAGAGGACTTTGAAGGTTTGCGCTTCAATACAGCAATTTCACAAATGATGGTTTTCGTCAATGAAGCCTACAAAGCTGATATTCTTCCAAAGGCTTATGCAGAAGGGTTCGTAAAAATGTTGGCTCCAATTGCTCCACATATTGCTGAAGAACTATGGGAGATACTTGGTCACACAGGAACCATTTCTTATGAAGCTTGGCCAGCATATGACGAAGCGAAAATGACAGATGATGAAGTGGAGATCGTTATCCAAATCAATGGTAAAGTGAAGGCTAAATTAATGGTACCCGTTGATGCACAAAAGGATGTGCTAGAACAAATTGCCATGGAAGATGATAAAATCAAAGAACAAATTGATGGCAAAACAGTAAGAAAAGTAATTGCTGTTCCTGGGAAGCTAGTGAATATTGTCGCTAATTAAGATTATTTAGAAAAAGAGGTAGCTTAATGAAAAGAGCTACCCTTTCCCTATGAGACTGTAATATTCGCATTTCGATCAACACTTCTTTAGAATAAAGATAATGATAATGGAAAGGGTGGTTGATGATGACTGAAATGAAAGAAATCACAACAGAAGAATTACTGAAAAAGATAGAAGCTGGAGAACAGCTTGAACTTGTAGATGTAAGGGAAGATGACGAAGTAGCTCAAGGAATTATTCCTGGTGCGAAGCATATTAGAATGGGCACAATTCCTGAAAACCTAGATAAGTTTGATAAAGACAAAGAGTATATTATGATTTGCCGTTCAGGGAATCGTAGTGGACAAGTTTGTCGTTTTATGCAAGAACAAGGCTATCAAGTGACCAATATGGTCGGGGGTATGCTTGAGTGGGAAGGCGAAACAAAATAATTGGTACTTATGAAGAAGGCCTCTTTTTAGGAGGTCTTCTTTTTTTCGTTATCGTATAACCATTAGTATGTAAGAATCACGAGTTGTTTACATAACTTTCAGTTTGCTTTTACAATATGCCAAATTTGTCATGAAATGTGTTGATCAATTGAATATTATCTAACACGGTGGGTTTCTCAGAGTTGTGTCAAATGAAATGATACGATGGCCACTTAAACACTGCCAAGAGAGGAGAAAATTTCCTTTCTTTCACCAAGAGGTGGAAGAGCGATTATCGCTTCCTTGCTTACGCTTGTACCACCATAAATTGCGTATTGCATATTTACACCACCTGTTAACAATTTACTCTATTATAGGTATAATATTATAAAAATTCAATTTATTTACTTCAGACGATCGTTCAAATAGATGCGAAAGGAGAAAGAATGAGTAAAAAAATCATTCCTTTTTTATCGGTAATTGTTCTATTATTTTTGTCCATGGGTGTATATCAATTTTATCTTTCTCAGAAAAAGCTGGGGTTTAATGAGGTCGTACTGATATCGGAGGAAAATCTACAGTCCATCATTATAGCTACTAGTGAAACAACAGAAACTGTATCTTTAAATAAGGACGATCATGATAAGCAACTAAAAGAAATTCGCTCACTTTTGGCAGATATTGAATTAAAAAGATATCATTGCACAGCATCTAAAGAACTGTATAGAATTGGTTTTGTAACGAAAACAGCTGGAAAAAGTGTTAGCGTATATGATGAAGCAATCGCCATTCACTACAAAAACAAAAAACCTACTTTTTATAGAGTCCTAGATAAAGAACCACTCACACAAATCATCGATATCCTATTATCAGAAAATAAATAAAAAAGTTTTAAAAACCCTCCAATATACCACCACCCTTCATTTCTTTTGCTATGATGTGAATCTATTCTTAGAAAAGGGAGTGAGTTGATGGTTCTGAAGGTAAAAGAATTGTCCGTTAGTTATGGAGAGAAAACGGTAGTTGATAAGATTAGTTTCTCCCTTCAAAAAGGAGAGGTACTCGGAATACTAGGAGAAAATGGCGCAGGAAAGACATCGTTGATAGAAGCTGTGCTAGGAATTAGGCCTGCTGTTTATAAGGAAGTCGCTATATTAGGACAATCTCCAATTCATAATAGAAAGCAAGTTTTTGAGAAAGTGGGTGTGCAATTTCAGGAATCGCATTTTCCAGATAAAATGACCGTTTCTGAAGCATGTCAGCAATGGAGTGTGTTATACAAGGCAACCGCTCCATATCAATTTTTATTGACCAAATTTGGCCTACAAGATAAGGAGAAATCATTAGTTAAATCATTGTCAGGCGGTGAAAAGCAAAGATTAGCGGTGTTATTAGCATTGTTACCCAACCCAGAATTAGTCTTTCTAGACGAATTGACTACGGGTTTAGATACGAAAGCAAGAAAAAAATTGTGGCAAACGCTAAGAAATTATAAGCGTGAGGGATTATCTATTATCCTTACCTCTCACTATATGGATGAAGTTGAAGCACTTTGCGACCGCATTATGATTTTAAAGGGCGGACATATCATATGCGAAGGAACGATAGCAGAAGTGATCAATTATTCAGGACAAGCTTCGTTGGAAGCTGCCTATTTAACTTTAACAGATGAAGAGGGGGAAGGATGATGACATTCTATACTTTAACAAAAATAGAAGCGAAACTCGTTTGGAGAGGTTTAGATATACTGATCTTCGGTATCATTTTTCCAATCATTGTTGCCTTATTATTTGGTTATATTATGAATAATGAACTGTTTACCCAAGGAAATACTATGTTCCTCCATTCTTATCCGGCAGTTGTAACTATTAGTATATTAGCTACAGGTGTAATGGGACTGCCCCTTACCATTGCTGATTACCGTCATCGCCATATTTTAAAAAGGTTTCAGGTGACCCCAGCTTCGCCTTTAACTTTGCTTTGTGCGCAGGCATTGGTTCAGTTTATTGCCTCTATGTTGTCTTTCCTAGGGGTGACTGCGGTATATCTTTTTGTTTTCAATTATGAAATGGCTGGTTCCTTTGGTTTGTTTCTTTGTAGTTATTTATTTGTTTTAATGGCTATGTATAGCATTGGCATACTCATCGGGAGTATTGTTCCAGATCAAAAAGCAGCGAATTTATGGGGGTCGTTAGCCTATTTCGGCATGCTTCTTTTTTCAGGTGCTACTATACCTTTTGAGATTTTTCCACAAATTTTACAGAATGTCTTTGCATTCCTTCCTTTATCACAAGGTATTCAGTTGCTTAAGGAAGTAAGTTTAGGCGGAGTTCTAAGCGACATGATTTTTCCAATAGTGACAATGATGGCTTGTGTATTCATTAGTGGATTCCTTTCGATTAAATATTTTAGATGGAAGTAGTGAGATATCTTGGTTTATTCAACTAAAGAAATCGCTGATAGTATGGGCGTTCATCCTAATACTGTGAGAGTTTACGAGGAATGGGGATATCTTTCCCCTGCTCCTCGTGCTGATAATGGATACAGACAATATGATGACATACATCTTTTTCAATTAAAAATAGCGAGGTTCGCTTTTCGGTGTGAAATCATTCAAGGCAGTATTCGTAAAAATGCAAGAGAGATTGTGCTCCTTAGTGGTCAGAAGCAATTTCTGAAAGCGTACGAGCAGGCTGAAAAGCATTTACTGCATTTAACCAAGGAATATGAAAGAGCGGTTGAAGCAGCTGAGATTGCAGAGAGTTGGTTATATTCACCTAAGGAAATACAAAGTGAAGGATTGTCCAGACAACAAGTAGCTGAAAAAATTCAACTTCATCCAGAGCTAATAAGAAATTGGGAAAGAAACGGATTAATTACTATTCCTCGTAATGAAAAGGGGTATCGTGTTTTTACAGAAAAGGAAATTAATATGCTAAAGGTGATTCGAGTATTAAGGATGGCTCATTATTCTTATGCATCTATTTTACGCCTAGTCCAACAAGCAAAAATGGCTCATCCAATTCATGTCAGAAAGGTATTGAACATATCAGAAAATCAGGAGGATATTGTATATGTTACTGATCGCTTATTAATGTCTTTAAAAGAAGCAATCGCAGATACAAAAAAGATTCTTACCATGTTAAGAGAAAAAAATGACGGAGATTAATCAATTTTTTCTACGTCTACGATATTTATTCTCCCAGGATAAGACTCTAAAATGCTTGTATACCAAATGCGAACTTGATCCCCTGAATCGAATGAGTGGTAATCAAGCAAAAATGTCGGTCCATTCGGTATATAGTCAGGTTGATAGGTCGTGTTAGATGATGCCTCTTCATTTATCTGGACAGTGGGCCGTTTTTCTTCGTCGATAAAGTAAATCATGCCTTTTTCTTTTATCAAAATGGCGTCGATAAAACCAGCACCATTGTATTTAGTAATTGAATTACTGATATCTCCAATTACCCACAAGCCATAAAGACAAATGGTAGTTAAAAGTATTCGTTTAACGACGCTCATTTCATCACCTCCTACCTATGTATATATTATGAATTTTCTGTTAATAATAAATAAAAATACTTATTCCCATGAAGGGAGTTTTCATCAAATGATCAAGGTAAAGTTATTCGACCAAGAGCATGAAAAAGATTTAGAGGTTGCGATGAACCGTTTTTTAGAAAAGGTGGAAGAACAAAAGCTTGTTGATATTAAGTATAATATTGCTGCGATGCAAGAAGAGGATGAAGAGCAAATTTACTGTTTTTCGGCGATGGTCATTTATAGAGCGTAACTACTTTTACTTATCAAGTAGTTACGCTTTTACATAGAGCCGCATTACTGCCAGCTAAACGTCCAGTTACAAGGGCTGAGGTAATATTGTAGCCACCGGTATAGCCATGAATATCAAGAATTTCTCCGCAGAAATATAAACCAGCCATTTTTTTTGACGCCATTGTTTGTGGTTCAATTTCTTTAACAGAAACGCCGCCACCAGTTACAAAGGCCTTTTCTAATGGTAATGTCCCATCGATTTCAACACGGAAATCATGTAGACGGCTAACGAATAAACGTAGCAGTTCATTCGTGATACTCACTGCTTGTGCCGTCGGATCAATACCCACTTCTTCTAAATGGAAGAGAAGATATCTCTCTGGAACGATCCCTTTTAGCAAGTTTTTGATACTCTTTTTTGGCTCTGATTTTTTTAGTGATATGATCTCTTGGAAGGTTTTCTCGCCATTTTGCCCAGGTAAGGCATTGATGCGTACGTTTACCTTTTTTAGCTTCCATTTTTTCATGGCTTTGACAACGAATTGACTACATCTTAAAATCGCAGGACCACTCAGCCCGAAATGGGTGAATATCATATCCATTTGATGTGTAATCAACGGCTTGTCTTTAGGGTTCAATACACTTACTTCTACATCGCGTAAAGAGAGTCCTTGTAGCGCTTTGTTCTTAATAAATAATTCACTTGACGTTAACGGGACTTCTGTAGGGAATAAGTCTGTAATCGTATGTCCAGCTTTCTCTGCCCAAACATAGCCATCTCCTGTAGATCCTGTATGAGGAACAGATTTGCCTCCCACTGCTAGCACAACTGCTTTTGCATGAAACTGTTCACCGGAATGTAATTGGACTGTATGGCTTTTCTCCGGTTGGAATTGAATATCAGCAACAGGACTATTTGTTTTTATAGTTACTTTCAATTCGTCTAGTCGCATAAGTAGTGCATCGACAACGGATTGTGCTTTATTACTTACTGGGAACATTCTACCGTGGTCTTCTTCTTTCAAAGCAATGCCTAGGTCCTCGAAAAAACGGATGATATCTTCATTACTAAAAATAGAAAAGGCGCTATGTAGAAAGCGACCGTTACCAGGAATATGTTTAATGATTTCATCGATTGGGAGCCGATTAGTCACGTTACAACGACCACCACCTGAAATCGCCAGTTTTCTACCTAATTTATTGCCTTTATCAATAAGTAATACTTTTGCTTTATTCTCTGCAGCACCAATGGCAGCCATTAGTCCAGATGGTCCACCGCCAATGACAATGACATCATATTGTGTTTGTTTCATTTTCTTCACCAACTTTTTCCCTTTCAATGAAAATAGCATACCTTTGCTATTATAAAGCAAAAGATAAAACATCTAAACATCTTCTTAAAAAATCATCAAGAATGAAAAGGGTCTTCTGAGATAAAAATATGTCTATTATTGTCGTAACATATGGTAAAATGAGAAGTTGTATAGTTTAATTTTGCGAATGATAGAAAACACCACGCTTTTGGTAGCGCTTGGACAATAGAGGAAGGGATTATATGTCGTCTAAGCTTTTACGAGGAACATTTATTTTAACTCTTGGTACATTCATATCTAAGTTTCTTGGATTATTTTATGTGATTCCATTTTATCAAATCGTTGGAAACGAAGGAACAATCCTTTATAACTATTCTTATGTACCATACACAATCTTTATCAGTGTGGCGACTGCGGGTGTACCGCTTGCCGTCTCAAAGTTTATTTCAAAGTATAACGCATTAGAGGAGTATGCAGTTGGTAGGAAGCTATTCAAATCCGGTTTAATTATTATGCTTTGTAGCGGAATTGTCTGTTTCTTAATCATGTATATGGGAGCGCCTACTCTAGCAAAGATTTTTGTGGACCCAGAAGATGTAGCAATGCTACAAGATATTGTCTCCGTTATTCGAGCGGTCAGCTTTGCCTTAATCATTATTCCGTTTATGAGCTTAATTCGCGGATTCTTCCAAGGTCATCAATCCATGGGACCTTCAGCCGTATCTCAGGTCGTTGAACAAATTGTACGAATTGCCTTTCTACTTGCTGGGGCATTTGTCGTCCTTTATGTAATGGATGGCGATTTAGTTACAGCAGTCAGTGTAGCTACTTTTGCAGCCTTCATAGGTGGTATCGGTAGTTTAGCTGTTTTGTTTATTTATTGGTACAAAAGAAAGCCTTATTTAGATCAATTATTAGCTAAAGATAAAGGTACAATGGATATCTCTCTTACAGATATGTATAAAGAAATCATTCTTTATTCGATTCCGTTTGTCCTTGTCGCATTGGTTAATCCGTTATTCCAAATGATTGATTTATCAACATTTAATAAAGCGATGCAATCGATAGGATACTCTGGTAAAGAAGCAGGAGAAGCCCTTTCCGTATTGAACTATCAAACGCATAAATTAGTGATGATTCCTGTTACGTTAGCAACAGCATTTTCATTAACACTTGTGCCAACGATTACGAATTCCTTTATGAAAAATGATCGCTTGACGATGAATCGTCAGTTGAATCAAACGTTTCAAGTGATCTTGTTTTTAATTTTACCGGCAGTTGTTGGTCTTGCACTACTGGCAGAACCAGTATACACATTGTTCTATGAGCATAGTGAGTTAGGTACCGCTGTACTTCGAGCTTATGCCCCAGTGGCGATGTTATTTGCCCTTTATGCAGTGACAGCTGCTATTCTACAAGGGATCAATGAGCAGCGCTTTACCATTCTTAGTTTATTAGTAGGAATTTTAGTTAAGCTTGCATTAAATATACCCCTGATTAAGTGGTTAGAAACAGAGGGAGCAGTTCTAGCAACAGCACTTGGTTATGCTGTGGCGATCTTGATTAACTTAATTGTCATTAAAATATTCTCAGGCTATCAATTTAGATTAGTATTCAGACGCAGTTTATTAATTGTCATTCTTACGTTGGTTATGACGGTTATTACTTGGCTATTGTATCAAATGCTAATGATTTTCTTAGATCCAACATCCGGATGGCATGCAATAATGATTGTTTTTATTTGTGGAGGAGTAGGTGCAAGTGTATACTTCTATCTTGCAAATAGGATTCGTCTATTGCCCTTATTATTCGGAGACAGAATCGAGCGGATTTTAATTAAATTGAAGTTGAAGAAATAGTAATTTTTTTAGGCACCCGGCGTATGTATACTGGGTGCCATTGTGTTTGTTGATGTAGCCTTTTGACAAAAAGATAAGCGAATAGGGGTATAATTGTCGCAGACTTTGAGTAGGTCCAATCAATATATCCTTAGCTTTTTACGGCTTCAGTTAACAGATAGTAACTTCACTTGTAATGATTTTACCGCTTTGGTGGTTCATATGTTCAACCCCGCTTTCACAATTCTCTGGATTCTCCCATTTGATTATATATTTATTCCCTTTCTGTTCAATTGAAACGATAGTTACACTCCCAATTGTTCTTGTGTTTTTTTCAATAACGATGGACTTGGCTTGTTGTTCGGAAATTTTAGGTTCTGGTGCTGCTGAACAGCTACTTAAGAAGAGTAGTAATAGAAATAGCAGTAGACGAGATGTTTTTTTCATCAAGTTCATTCCCCTTTTTATGAGTAGACGGAATGATGAGATGGAAGTTTCATAGGAGTTGGGAAATACTGAAAATCTTTACTAAAAGGAAATGGCACCCGTAAGTACGGCAATAATCGTCATCACAATCGTGGTCCCAAACGCCCACTTAAATAGGAACTTCTGATGCTCACCAAAGTCTACACCAGATAGCCCGATGAGAATAAAGGTCGCAGGAACTAAAGGAGACAGAGGGAAGCCTGTTGTTGAATGACCGAGTAATGCTGCTCTACCTATTTCCACTGGGTCGATGCCAAAGTTGGCTGCTGTTTCACTTATAATTGGTAAAATGCCAAAGTAATAAGCATCAGGTGGGAAAACAAATACTAACGGTAAACTCGTTATCGCAACGAGGACAGGGAGGTAAGGGCCAAGGCCTTCAGGTATGACAGAAACAATGGAAACAGCCATCGCGTCCATCATTTGCGTTCCATTTAGGACACCTAAGAATATCCCTGCAGCAAAGATTAATGTACTGATTAATACAAAGTTATTTGCATGACTTAAAATTTGCTCTTGTTGCGCTTTTGGATCCCGGAAGTTGACAAAAAGTGCGATAGAAAAAGCAATGGCAAATAAAATTTGTAATGGCAATACGTCCATAATAAGCATGATCATTAATGCGATTGTCAAAAGTAAATTAAACCAGAATAATGTGGGGGACGTTTTTTTCTGTTCTATTGTACTCGATTGTTCTGTGAAACTCTCAGTGTATATTTGAATGACACCGATTCTTTCTCTTTCCTTTTTACCTAGAATATAAGCAGAGAAAAATGTCCAGACTAGTCCGCCGATCATCGCTGGGATGAGAGGGATAAATAAATCACTCATTTCTACATTTAAACTAGCAGCGGCTCTAACTAAAGGACCTCCCCAAGGTATCATATTCATTACCCCTGCAGCTAAGGCAACAACACATGACAAAATAAGGCGGTTCATGCCTAACTTCTTATAAAGAGGTAGCATCGCTGATATGGTAATCATGAAAGTTGATGAGCCATCCCCGTCTAAACCAACAATCATTGTAATAAGAGCTGTAGCTATCACTATTTTTAATGGATCCCCTTTGACATACTTTAAAATACGTGAAATCATTGGGTCAAATAGCCCTACATCAATCATTAATCCAAAATATAGGATCGCAAAAACAATCATTATCGCTGTAGGGGTTACTTGGATAATCCCATCCATCATCAGTTGGCCCATTTCGTTGCTGAATCCTCCGATAATGGCAAAAGCAACTGCAACAAAGACAAAAGCAACAACAGGTGAAAGTTTTTTAGTCAGAACTAGAAGAAGAAAAGATATCATCATGCAGAAGCCTAATAGAGATAGCACGTTTACATTCACTCCTTTTTTATTTATAAGTTGATGTGTTTTACTTCTATATAATCCCTTTTTCTCTTAATTTTGCGATTTGTTCTTTTGTGAGCGATAATTCTGACATTAAAACATCTTCTGTATGCGACCCTAAGTTTGGACCGGCCCACTTAATCTCACCAGGTGTTTTACTCATTTTCGGTACGATTCCTGGCATTTTCAAAGTTCCGATTCCATCAATAGGTACTTCTTGTATCATATTTCTGTTTTGATAATGTGGATCATTTACAATATCTTCAATTGAATAAATCGACCCAGCTGGTACACCAGCCTCATCTAAGAGCTCTTTGACTACAAGTAGTGGGTGCTGACTCGTCCAAGCTTCAATCAGCTGATCTAAATACTTTGCATGTTTAGAGCGACCGATATTATTTTCAAAGCGAGAATCTTTTGAAAGCTCTTCTCTGCCAATGGTTTTCATTAACCTTTTGAAAATCGTATCCCCATTCGCACCAATGACGATATATTTGCCATCCGAACAAAGGTATGTATTGGAAGGAGTAATACCTGGTAGTGTGCTACCCGTACGCTCTCTGATTACCCCATTTCTTCCGTATTCAGGTAGGATGCTTTCCATTAAACTAAACACTGATTCATAAAGGGCTACATCAATGACTTGTCCTTCTTTTGAATGAGTTACGTCACGGTGATAAACCGCCATTAGTGCACCAATTACTGCATATAGAGCAGATAGGGAATCACCTATACTTATGCCTACCCTCACTGGAGGGAGGTCGGGATAGCCCGTTATAAAGCGAAGTCCACCCATTGCTTCTCCAATTGATCCAAACCCAGGTTTATCTTTGTAGGGTCCATCTTGTCCATAACCAGACACTCGTACCATAACCAATCGTGGATTAATTTTTTTTAATTCCTCATATCCAATACCCCATTTCTCTAGGGTACCTGGACGAAAGTTCTCAATTAGAATATCAATTTCTTTTACTAATGCGCGGAGAACTTTTTGACCTTCCTCTTTTTTTAAATCCAGTGTAATTGATTTCTTATTCCTAGATTGCACATACCACCAAAGGCTAGTCTCATCTTCTATTACTCTCCAAGTTCTAAGAGGGTCTCCTTTTGTAGGAGGTTCAATTTTAATGACATCTGCACCGAATTCAGCTAATAATTTCGATGCGAAGGGTCCAGCGATTAACTGTCCCAGTTCAAGAACTTTTAAACCAGATAACGCTTTATTGGACATTTTTTTCACCTCTATGATTAATAAATAAATTTACTTATAGATTGCTTGTAAAGAGAGTAAATCTTGTTCAATATGATTGTACATTTCATTGGCTGCTTTTAAGCTATCTCGTTCTTTAAGTGCGGCTAGAATTTGAGCGTGTTCCTCGATACAACTCTCGTCTCGTATGCCGATTTTAATCCCACTATTTCTGAAATAGGTTACTTTATCACGAATGGTATTAGTTAATGAAACTAAATGATCATTTCCAGATGAGCTTAAGATGATTTCATGAAACTGTATACTAAGTCTTACGACATCCTCTTTCGCCTGAGATAACCATGCTTGTTTCGTTTGATCAATAATGCTTTCTAAAAGTTCTAAGTCGGAATTTTCAATATTTTTAGCAGATAATTTTGCTGCGAACGACTCCAATTGCTGTCTAATTTGATAAATTTGTATCATATCCGTAAGGGAAGGGCTAAATACTTTAAGGGTGTTTCCGTTTTGTACAACTAATTCTTCTTGGATGAGCATTTTTAATGCTTCACGTACTGGCCCTCGGCTAACGTTAAATTCTTCAGCGATTTTTACTTCTATTAATCTTTCCCCTCCAGGATAATATCCGTCTAATAATCTCTTTTTTAAATGCTGATACACTTGTACAGTTAATGTTTCTCTCATAATGGAAATCAAGTAAACCACTCCTTTCAACAAAAAAATGTAAGCGTATTCAATATGTACTTATCATAAGAATATAAATGTATACTGTCAACAGTAAATTTTCAGTATATTTAATATTTTCTAACTAAAGCATTCTTCCTACTTTTTATTGATAATGTGAATGAAAAACAAAATGAATTGTAATTACTAAAAAGGGAGAGAAGTGTATCCTTCGCGTATTTCGTTGAAAGAAGTGAATAAAATGGAATCATTTGGATTATTAGGAATTATTCTCGTTATTGCCTTAGGGGTCTTTTCTCAGTGGTTATCATGGAAAATTCAATGGCCTTCAATTGTGATTATGTCGATTGCTGGATTAGTAATCGGTCCAGCGCTCGGACTATTGAACCCAGAACAAGATCTAGGAAGTCTTTATAGCCCTATTATTTCTTTAGCTGTAGCTGTCATATTATTTGAAGGTAGTACAACGCTTGATATTCGTGAAGTTCGTAGTATTTCCAAATCTGTTTTTCGGGTAGTTACTGTTGGGGCTTTTCTTGCTTGGATACTTGGATCTTTGGCAGCTCACTATATCGCAGGCTTGAGTTTAGAGGTGGCTTTTATCATCGGTGGATTATTTATCGTTACAGGGCCAACTGTTATAATCCCTTTATTAAGGCAGTCCAAACTTAAACCACGAGTGAGTGCTTTATTAAAATGGGAAGGTATTATTGTCGACCCAGCAGGACCACTTCTAGCCTTATTTGCTTATGAGGTTATTAAAGTATTAGTAAGTGATACATTAGGCATGATGGAACTCGGAAAATTCTTGTTAGCTTCATTATTAGCGATAGTGATCGGTTACATATTTGCAAAGGTTTTGAGCTGGATGGCTAACAAAGGGTTGTTTCCAGAATACTTGAAATCCCCTATTACTTTATCTCTTGTGTTCATTTGTTTTGGCATAAGTGAAGTGATTATGCATGAAACAGGCATGCTTGCTGTGACAGTGATGGGACTTGTGCTAGCTAGAGAGAAGAAAAGAGAATCTGCCCTTGGGAATATTAGTCACTTCATTGAAAATGTCTCTGTAATCTTAACATCTACAATATTTATTCTATTAACAGCTTCTTTAACAAGAGAGACGATTGCAGAAGTGTTTAGTATCCAAATTATTGGCTTTGTAATCGTGATGTTATTTGTTGTTCGTCCACTATCGATTTGGATATCAACAATAGGGACAGAGCTAACCAACCGAGAGAAAACTTTAATTGGATGGATTGCCCCAAGAGGAATTGTGGCATTAACGGTCTCTGGTTATTTCGCAACTATATTAATGGATGATGGTTATCGAGAAGCAGGATTACTTACAACATTAACTTTTGCTCTCGTTTTTATTACGGTTTGTGCTCATGGTTTTACGTTAGCACCGCTGGCAAAAAAATTAAAATTAGCATCTGAATCAGAGCCAGGTGTACTGATTGTTGGAGCAAGTAGCTTTTCAATTGCTTTAGCATACAAGTTAAAAGAGTTGGGTAATCCTGTACTGATTAGTGACACATCAAGTGGCAAGTTAAAGCTTATCCGAAAAAAGGGGATTGAAACTTACTCGGGACAAATTCTAGATGAGCATAGTCAATTCGAAATCGACTTAACTCCTTACGAATTCATCCTGGTATTGTCTGATGACCCTAATTATAATGCCCTGGTTACACAGTCATTTCTTCCGGAGTTTGGCTATAATAAAACGTTTACCATTGCGACTGAGCGGATGGATGAGGAAAAGGATGGAGGGTTTCCCACAACTGTGAAAGCTCATATGCTTTTTGACGAAGAGCATGTGTTCACAGAGTTAAATAAGAAGATAAATACAACTTATTCGATAGAAAGTAAGCAAGCTAACGACAATTATGAAAAAATAGAGGAAGCACAAGTGGGCGGTTATCCTTTATGTGTTCGTAAAAAGGATGGATCGATTGCTTTTAAGACCTTAAAGGATTCACCTTCTGTTGATAAAGAAGACATTATCATTTATTTGGAGGAAGTAAAATAAGCATAAGATTGCATGATGAAACCATGCAGTCTTGTTTCATTTTCTATTGTTTTAATCACTTATTGAAGGACTTACATAGAATATTTAATAAAACTGAATGAAGAGGTGAGGAAAATGTTAGTTAACAGGAAAAAACACATGTCACATCACTATGGGCAACAGAAATTAGGTTCCCTTTGTCATTTAAATGAAAACAGACAAAAGCATGGAGATAACAAAGAAATAGAGAAAGGTCCTCTAACAAATAGTAAGAGTGTATGAGCCAGGATGTATGTGTAAGTTACATTATGTTAGGTAGATGATATACTAGGAGTAACTGACATAAAGAGGATATGTAGAAAGAGGAAAAACTTCCTCTTGGTCTTTCCTCCTTCCTTAATAAGGGCGAGGAGAGGGTGGCGGATGACTAATACCAATGCGTCGTTCCACTCTTTCTAATCTTCTTTCTAAACGATCGAATTGTTGCTCTAAGCGTTGTACTTGATTTTCTAAACGCTCTATTCTACGGTTGGTGTTGCTCGGCGGGAAGCCTGGAATAGGGAAAAACGTTGGTTGTTGACGATAGTAATACATGTTTCTTGCACTCCTTTATCGATAAACTATGATGTTAGTCTATGTTGATAAGAGCAATATGTGCGTAGGAACGATGATATAAAAGGAGTAAGTAAGATGAGAATAGATAAAATGTTAGCAAACTTAGGTTATGGAAGTAGAAAAGAAGTAAAGCAATTATTAAAGCAAGGAGCAGTAAAGGTAAATGGGGCGCAGATTAAAGATGCTAAACAACATATTGATCCAAAACAGGACGAAGTGGGTATTCATGGGGAGATAATTGAGTATAAAGAATACATATATTTAATGATGAATAAGCCTAACGGGGTAATTTCTGCCACAGAAGATACGATGCATCAAACTGTCATTGATCTATTAGAGCTGGAAGATATCGTTTATTCTCCATTTCCTGTAGGTAGACTGGATAAGGATACAGAGGGACTATTACTAATAACGAATGATGGGAAGCTTAGTCATCAGTTATTGTCACCAAAAAAACATGTGCCAAAAACATATTATGCCATTATTAATGATAGAGTAACAGAGGCTGATATTCATTCCTTTGCTAAAGGTGTGAAGCTTGATGATGGTTATGAAACGAAGCCAGCAAAACTAGAAATATTAAAAAGTGAGACAAACTCTGAAATTTATTTAACGATTACAGAAGGGAAGTTTCATCAAGTCAAACGCATGTTTGAAGCAGTAAATAAAAAGGTGATTTATTTAAAAAGGCTTACAATGGGTCCGCTTCAACTTGATGATTCTCTTGCGTTAGGAGAATATCGAGAATTAACGGATGAAGAATTAGAAGAATTATTATCTTATGATCCAAGTAATGAAATGTAAGTACTAAAATATACTTTGTAACAAAAAAAGAAGCCTGAATAAGAGCTTCTTTTTTTCGCTTGTCATTTTCTTATGATGACATCTTCACTTTCTTTTGTGTAATAGTCCATTTTCCTCGGCTTGGACTTTTCACCAAGTCATTATAAGCTAAAACATTTAAATCTCGCTGTATCGTACGAGGAGTGATACCGAATTCCTCTACAAGCTCCTGAGTTGTTACAGTTCCGTTTTTCCGAATAAACATATAAACGGATTTGATACGGTTTAACATCCGGTTAGTCGAAGGTTTCAAAAAACCACTCCCTATCCAATTTATAAACCCATGGCAAGTGCCTGCAACCGACAGTTTCAGTTAAGAAACATGTCCTTTCAGTTATATGTAGTCTTCTTTTTCCCGAGACAACTCCTTTTTTGGTTTAACAGAAGAAATAATCAAGATGTCATACTAATTATTAATATTGTAAACCTATTTTCAGATAATTTCTAGTCACTTGCATGATTTTACATTATTTTTCTCTTTTTCCTCCTAAATATACAAAAGCATCCTCCATTCTTTTTAACATCATATATATGGCTAAAGGAGCCTGTTTTATGTTCTAAATATTCAAAAAAATAAAAGAAAAAACTTTTTTATTGGTTTAAAGAATGAAATGTTAGGGAAGTTATTATAGATTGAAATTATCTAGTTGGAGGAAACTCATGATTACATTTGCTGGTGTGTCTAAGGCTTTTGGAGAAAAAGAAGTCGTCACTTCTTTGGATTTCTCCATAGAAAAAGGCGAACTATTTGTATTAATAGGTCCAAGCGGCTGTGGTAAAACAACAACACTAAAGATGATTAACCGCTTAGAAGAAACAAGTGGTGGATCAATTACAATAAATGAAAGGAATATTAGTGATTATGCTCTTCATGATTTACGTTATGACATCGGCTATGTGTTGCAACAGATAGCTCTCTTTCCGCATATGACAGTAGAAGAGAATATAGCCATTGTACCAGAATTAAAAAAATGGAAAAAAAGCAAAATTCATCAACGTGTGACAGAATTATTAGACTTAGTGGGACTGGATGCAGGTACGTATCGGAACCGAAAGCCAGCTGAGCTATCTGGTGGTCAGCAACAAAGAGTAGGTGTCGCCCGTGCTTTAGCTGCCAATCCTGAAGTGATATTAATGGACGAACCATTTAGTGCGCTTGATCCGATTACGAGAGTGAAGCTACAAGATGATTTATTGTTAATGAAGAGAAATATAAATAAAACAATTGTCTTTGTGACACATGATATGAAAGAAGCGCTAAAGCTAGGTGATCGCATTGCTATTATGAATGAAGGAAAAATGGTCCAAATTGGTACACCCGAAGAGCTGAGGTATCAACCTGAAAGTCAATTTGTTGAAGAGTTCATCACTTCAACTGACCAAACAGTTGATCGATTTGCCATTAATCATGTGATGATTCCTTTTGATACGAGCGATGTATCAATCACTGAAACAGTAACGTCAAACATAAGTAAAGAGCAAGTGCTAGATCAACTGGTCACACATGAAAAAATAGCAGTGGAAGAAAATGGTGTTATCGTTGGGATGATTACAAGGGAGAGTGTCATTCAGTTTTTAGCCACTCAAGCGAAAGATGTGGGTGGAGAGTATGAATGAACTTATTAACGTTTTATCAGAGAGACAAGACCAATTGCTCAGTGCATTAATTGAGCATATACAAATTTCGTTTATTAGTTTATTATTTGCCGTGATTATTGCAATCCCATTAGGGGTTATCTTAACGAGGAATGAAAAGGTAGCAGAACCCATTCTTGGCATTGCGGCAGTTATTCAAACAATCCCTTCTTTAGCCTTACTTGGCTTATTAATTCCCTTATTAGGTATTGGTAAGATCCCAGCTATTATTGCTTTAGTTGCCTATGCTCTTTTACCAATCTTACGAAATACATATACAGGAATTAAAGAAGTTGATCCAGCCTTAAAAGAGGCGGCCAGTGCGATGGGAATGAAATCTGCACAACGGTTGATGAAAGTCGAACTCCCTCTAGCGATACCTGTCATTATGGCTGGAATCCGTACAGGTATGGTTCTAATTATAGGAACGGCAACTCTAGCAGCACTTATAGGTGCAGGAGGCCTAGGAGATATTATTTTACTAGGGATTGACCGCAATGATTCTACACTAATTGTAATTGGCGCTATTCCAGCGGCCCTTTTAGCTATTTTATTTGATTTTATTTTAAGAAGGTTCCAGAAATTATCATTTAAGAAAGCGCTAGTAGGTGTCAGTATTGGAGCTATAATTGCCTTGTTTGTAACGGTGTCTCCTTATATCTTTCAACAAGAGAAAGACTTGAAGATTGCCGGAAAACTTGGATCAGAACCTGAGATTCTTATCAATATGTATAAATTATTGATTGAAGAAGAAACAGACTTAACGGTTGAGCTCCAGCCAGGACTGGGTAAGACTTCTTTTGTATTTAAAGCTTTAACTTCCGGTAGTATTGATATTTATCCTGAATTCACTGGTACAGTGATTGCTGAGTTTTTAAAGGAAGAAGCAGTAAGCACAGACCAAACAGCCGTCTATGAACAAGCGAAAGAAGGAATTCAAGAGGAATTCGATTTAGTTCTATTAGAACCAATGGAATATAATAATACCTATGCATTAGCTGTGCTTAATGAATTTGCCGAAGAACATGAACTTCAAACAATATCCGACTTAAAAGCAATTGAAAGCATGATGAAACCAGGATTTACACTCGAATTCTCTGATCGAGAAGATGGTTACATCGGTATTCAGGAGTTGTATGGCTTAAGTTTTTCTGAAGTGGTGACAATGGAGCCTAAATTAAGGTATACCGCTTTGGAAAATGGTGAAATCAATCTTGTTGATGCCTACTCAACTGATTCTGAGTTAGAAGAGTATGGACTAACTGTTCTAGAAGATGATCAATCACTATTTCCTCCTTATCAAGGTGCACCGTTATTGAGACAAGAAACAATTGAGAAATATCCGGAAATTGTTGATCCTCTCAACCAGTTGGCAGGGAAGATAACAGACGATGAGATGCGAAAAATGAACTATGCAGTGAATGTTGATGGGAAAAGTGCCAAAGAAGTAGCAGAAGAATATTTAAAAGAGAAAGGTCTTATCCAGTAGTGAACAAGAAAGATAAGAAAGTCCGAACAATGTGATGTGTTGTTCGGACTTTGAACGTTTATTAAAGAAATGATCAATAATGAATATAAGATGTAGACTTTGAAATAGAAACATACCGTACATATCGTTATATTTTTAAGGGTAGTGTTATAATAACCATGAAAGCACTTACTTTATTAATCCTTTTAAAAGAGAAGGATGTTGATTACATATAGCAGGAGGTTTTTACATTGGGTGATATTAATTGGCAAGAAGAAGTTATGAAAAGGAAGGACGACTTAATTAAAGATACACAAAAGTTATTGCAAATTAAAAGTGTGCTAGATGAGGAAAATGCCACATCTGATGCACCGCTCGGTAAAGAGGTAAAAGAAGCGTTAACCTATCTATTGAATTTAGGTGAATCCGATGGATTTATAGCAAAAAATGTTGAGAATCTTGCTGGTCACCTAGAGTTTGGACAAGGTGAAGAGTTACTCGGTATTCTTTGTCATGTCGATGTTGTTCCTGAGGGAGATGGCTGGTCCAGTGATCCTTATGGTGCCGAAATAAGAGATGGTAAAATCTTTGCTCGTGGAGCGATTGATGATAAAGGACCAACAATGGCTGCGTATTATGCAATGAAAATTGTCAAAGAGTTAGGCCTGGATATGAACAAGCGAGTAAGGATGATTATTGGTACGGATGAAGAGAGTGATTGGCGTTGTGTGGATCGATACTTTGAAGTAGAAGAAATGCCAACTTTAGGTTTTGCCCCAGATGCGGATTTTCCTATTATTTATGCAGAAAAGGGCATTGCTGACTTTGACCTTGTGCAAAAAGAAATTATTCGCGGTGTCGCTTCCTCACAAGTAAAAGTGCTCTCACTCCAGTCAGGTAAAAGATACAATATGGTTCCTGACTTTGCTAAAGCATCGCTTATGGTTCAATATGAGCCAACTGAAGTTGTACAAATGTATGTTGACTTTTTAAAGGAAAAAGAACTTCAAGGTAAATATTATATGGACAATGGTGAACTTATTCTTGAGCTTGAAGGTGTATCTGCACATGGGATGGAGCCGAATTTGGGTAAAAACGCCGGACTATTATTAGCAGATTTTCTCTCAAGTTTAAAGCTAGATCAACAAGCAGACCAATTTATCGGTTTCATAGCGAAGCATTTTGCTAATGATTCTAGAGGTAATCAGTTAGGTATTGCCTTCTCGGACGATATCACGGGAGACTTGACAATCAATGTAGGTAAAATCTATTACAAACAACAAACTGGAGGTAGATTGGGTTTAAATATGAGATATCCAGTTACTACTGATATTGAATCTACATTGAAGAAAATTGAACAAAAAGCTCAAACATTGGGGATGCTATTTGAAAACCTAGATGATTCAAGACCACATCACGTAGATGGTGACTCTTTCCTCATTCAAACATTAAAAAAAGTGTATACAGAACAGACTGGGGAAGAAGCTGAATTACTTTCGATAGGTGGAGGAACCTATGCGCGTTCATTAAAAGCTGGAGTAGCTTTTGGTGCGTTATTCCCTGGGAGAGAAGATGTAGCCCATCAGAAAGATGAATATATGTATATTGAAGATTTATTGAAAGCAACAGCCATCTATGCAGAAGCAATATACGAATTAACAAAATAATCTATTGATAAATGCTGTTTTCCTTGATAAGATAGCGTTGAAGTTTAGCACTTTAAAGGAAAAATGAAATCGTTGAAGGAGATGCTCTATCATGAATTATGTCATTTTTAATGGCAATATCATTGAAAGATCGGAAGCAAATGTTGATATTGAAGACCGTGGTTACCAATTTGGTGACGGAGTGTATGAAGTCATTCGCGTCTATAATAGCAAAATGTTTACAGCGACAGAACATTTGGAGCGAATTATTTTAAGCGCAAAAAAAATTGGCATGGAGTTAACTTATACTGTTAAAGAAATGAAAGAGCTGTTAACACAATTAATAACAAAAAATTCATTAGAGCATGGAACGATTTATATGCAATTCTCAAGAGGAGTAGCTCCACGTAATCATCCATACCCCTCTTCTGATGTAGCTCATTCATTTGTGGCTTATACGAAGGAAGTAGCGCGTCCGCTTGCGAATTTAGAAAATGGTGTCAAAGCCATATTAAAAGAAGATATTCGCTGGTTACTTTGCGATATTAAAAGCTTAAATTTACTTGGTAATGTAATGGCTAAACAAGAGGCTATCTCAAAAGGATGTTATGAAGCGATTCAACATCGTGGCGAAGTTGTAACAGAAGGTAGCTCATCTAATATTTCTATTATTAAAGATGGAACACTTTACACACATCCTGCTTCCAATCTGATTTTAAATGGCATCACTCGTCGTAAAATGATTGAGGTTTGTGAAAAGGATGGTATTCCGGTAGTGGAAGAGCCGTTCTCGTTAAATGATTTAAATACAGCGGATGAAGTATTTTTATCTAGCACAACTTCAGAAATTACACCTATCATTCAAATAAACGAAAAACAAGTAGGTGAAGGTGTACCTGGCGTGTTAACAAAGAGAATTCAAGGATTATTTGATGCAGCGATTGAAAGCGAATGCGGAAGCTTAACAACGACAGTGTAAGGGATATCAATATAAAGGGAAGTAGAATTCTTTCTAACCATAAGTAATATCAAAAACTGCACCCCACTTGTTAGACGGTATCTACAAGTGGAGGTGCTTTTTTATTGCTAGCAGGGCCTTTTCATGAATAAAGTCAGCTAATACCTTTCTTGATTGCACACAAATCATTAATCGTCTTCATGAATATGAAGAATGGGCGTGGGGCTGTTTCTTTAGCTGCATAGAGATGCTCAAGGAATTTTTCACTTTCAAGGACATTATTGTAAAGTTACTAACTTTAATATCTCTAAATATCCAGCACTTTTCAAAAAAACGCACCAAATTTTTCATGGTTTTCGAGTGTAGACTTTTTGTTCTTTCAGAGGACTAGTATATAATTATGACATGAAATAAACAGTAGAATTGAATGAAAAGAGGATGTTTTATGAAAAGAAGTCATGCTTGGATGATTGTACGAGCTGGCGTGCTTATACTCACTTTGGTGTTGGTCGGCTGGTTCGTCATAAAAACATTCACCCTTACCTATCCTTTCTGGTTGGCTGCCTTATTTGCCTGGTTTTTACAGCCCCTTGTTCGGTTATTACAAAGTAAATTACGCTTTTCTTCAGGATGGGCAAGCTTCGTTGGCTTGTTAGGCGGTGTTCTTGTTATATGCGGTATGATTACTGGCCTACTGTTCTTACTAATTGCCAATTTTAAAACCTTTTTCTTGCAAATCCCTAACTGGATAGAGGGCGCTTCTATTAATGTGCAACACTTTTTTAATACGGTTATTTTACCTTTTTGGCAAGATGCGTCAGGGTTATTTAACTCAATTGGTTCGGGTAATAATCAGGCCATGAAGCAAGGAATAATGGAACTTGGTTCACAGGTTGGTTCTATTTTAGGAGATATTGGTCAAGGGGTTGTTGATTGGTTATCTCAGTTGCTACTCAGCTTGCCTACTTTTTTTGTTGCCTTTATTTTTTTCTTATTAAGCATTTACTTTATGGGAAAAGATTGGGGACAATATAGAAGTTTTTTCAGGAGAATCCTCCCTTTTCGTGTGAGAGTGAAGGCAAAAGAGTTTAACTTTGCCATAAGAAACCGACTGTTTGGTTTTATACGAGCGCAGTTTATTCTAATGATCGCAACAGGAATTATTGTCTTCATTGGTCTAGCTATTTTGCGAGTAGAAAATATATTTACACTAGCGGTTATTATAGGTATCGCAGAACTTCTACCTTATTTAGGCACAGGGACAATCCTCATTCCTTGGAGTGTTTATCTTCTCATTACAGGAGATGTCAGACTTGGGGTTGGCATTGCCATTGTTTATGGTGTGACATTAGTCGTAAGACAATTGTTAGAGCCCAAAGTTTTATCGAGCAGCATGGATTTAAATCCGGTTGCTGTGTTAATCTCTCTTTTTGTTGGTCTCCAATTATTCGGAGCATTTGGCTTATTTATTGGTCCAGTCACACTTGTATTGCTTATCATTCTTCACGATATAAAGATTACACATAGTATTTATTACTTTATAAGAGATGGGTTTCAGAATGAAAAAGCTGGTTAGTTTGGTGAAATAGAAAAAACGAACAATTTGTTCGTTTTTTCATTTACAGTGGCTTTATGTACCAACGATCCATAGCTGAATGTTCTGACCCTTTTAGTGGCTCATGAAGTAATTCAAACCCATATGATTGGTATAGGCGATCCGCAATTGTTAGTGTATTGTGTGTTTCTAAATAACAATATTGATAATGTTGTTTTGCGAATGTCAGCGCAGTATCCATTAACTTTTTGGATAAGCCCAGTCCTTTAGCTTTAGGTGATACATATAGTTTTTGTAATTCACATATTCCTTCGTCTAAGTCAAAAGGAGCAATGCCGATACCTCCAATGATTTCTTTTTCCATTTCAACAATCCAATAGGCTGAGCCTGGGGTTTCTTCATAGTATTGATGGAGCGAATCTAATTGAGGATCGTAATAAGCCGTTCCTGGAATAGCTAAATTGGCTGACTCTAATGCTTCTTTTATAATTGCTGCAATCTTTAAGTTATCTTTCTGCTTAATTTTTCGAATATTGGTCATAGGAACCTTCCTTAATTAAACGGATAATTATATTGATTGTTTGCATGTGGATTCCCTCAGGACAGATGGTTCTGATGAGGACATCCTCAATGGTGCACATACCCATATCAATAGGTTGATATTCGCGATTTAAGATATCACCATAATGCTGTTCAATAACTGTCGGTTGGTCACGAAGTAATCTGATAAGATCTTCATAAGAAGGGGTGCATTCATTGAAATCAGTTGGTGTTGTACCGAAACCAAAGAATGAATGATAGGCTGATAAGTCTATGCTAACCTCTCTTGTTAACGATTGTATCCATAAAAACTGATCAAGGTAAATATGCCCCATATGCCATCTGATGTTATTGCGGAAACCGGCAGGAATGATTTCTGCTTGCTATGCAGATACATTCTTGAGGATTAATAGCACTTCCTCACGATACGTGTGTAATTGATTCATAAGAACAGTATGACGTCTTATCAACGGAATCACCTCGTAATATTTTTAAACCATCTTGTACATTAAAACATCGTCAACATACACATCATGACTAAGTTTAATATCTTTTATTTTTCGTCCTTCTTCCACAAAGCCCATTTTTTCATAAAGATGGATAGCAGGGTAATTAGTAGAAAACACTCCTAAAGATAATTTTTCAATGACAGGATGTTCTTCAGCCCATTTAATCAGTGTTTGCAATAATTGCATACCAATGCCTTTTTTACGATAGCTTGAGTCAACATATATACTAAAACTACCATGATGAGCTAGTCGGGCTATGGATGATGAGCGAAATATAATACATCCAACGACTCTTTGATCAGACTTAGCGACAAAGACAACCGAGTGTTTTTTGCTATTTGTGATGATTGCAGATAATCTTTTTCTTTCTTCATCTATATTTGCTAAAAATTCTTCGTTTGTAGTAATGAAAAATCGATTTTCTTCAACGATCCCTTTCTGCAAAGTAAGAATATCATCTACATCAGCTAACAACGCTTGGTGTACTTTCAACAGCAACCACACTCCTTACTTTTACTACAATCAATAAAAGTATACGAAATATTCATACAAGTAGTAAAGTGAAAATGTACCATGAGGATTGCCACATAAGTATTTTGGCAATATGTTATACTAATATATATGTCAGGAAATTCCCTTTTAAAGGGATTTATTTACGTTCTATAGAACATGGGCATCTAGTGTGAATAGATGCTCTTTATTGTTTTTATTTTAAGGTTTTAAGTGAGGTTTTATAAATGAGTGGAAATACAGATAAAGGAAATGCATCCCTTCTTCAACAAGCTCTAAAGGTGAACAAAAAACCTTTTCCATGGGTAAAGGCTTTTCTAGCTGGATTAGCTGCAGGTCTTCCAGTTATTATTGGTATCCTTTTTGGAGAGCTAGAGTATGGTTTATTAACAGGTATGGGTGGGTTTACCTATCTTTATGTATTTAATATCCCTTATGCCCAAAGAGCAAAAAAACTATTTTTCGTTGCCATAGGAATTACTTTATCATCCTTCTTAGGGACAATTGCTGCACCGTTTCCACTTGCTGTTGCAATCATTATGGGTATAATTGCTGCAATGGCCACGTTTGTCTTTGGAGCGTTACGCTTTACCGGGCCAAGTGCGATCTTTTTTGTATTAGTGTTCGCAATGACTTCTGGAATGCCTACAGAGCCTGAGCTAGCGTTTCAGCGTGCTGGGTTTGTGTTTTTAGGTGGTGCACTGTCATGGTTGATTGCGATGGCAGGCTGGTTTGTGAATCCTTTTGGACCTGAAACAGATGTCGTTAAAAGGGCTTATAATGAATTAACCATTTTGATAAAAAGCATTGGTACAGAGCAGTTTGATGAACAGAGATATAAAGTCATGTCCTCCTTAAATGATGTCGAGGATATCTTAATTGCTGGCTACCTACCTCTTAGAAGGAAGAAGAGATATGATCGTTTATATGTGTTAAATGATCATTTGAATCGCATTTTTCTAGAGGTGATTAAAAACTTTTTAAATGAAAGAACAGCGCCACCACAAAAATTAATAGAACAGCTTCAAGTTTTATCGAATTCAGTTGATAAAAATAGATTGGATATAATTGAAATCGAAGAAGATGAAGTAAGAGGCTGGCACGCCAAGTATAAGCAATTATATGCAATTATTAAACGCCTCGATTGGGATACAGAAGATATATCTTCGCATGTGAAAGAAGAAATAGAGCTTTCTAAGCCCACTGTTAGAAAAGCTTTACTTCATTCATTTGATAAGAACTCGATTGTATTACTGTCTGCTTTGAGAATTGGAATTATGACAATCATTGCAGGGATTATCGCTTACCAATTTCATTTTGAACGTTCATTTTGGGTACCTCTTTCTTGTGTAGCTGTCATGTCTGGAGCAACAGTCGTTGCCACTTATCATCGTGCAATTCAACGTGGAATTGGAACAATAGTGGGAATCTTAATCGCTAGCTTTATACTTAGTTTTCACCCTACTGGACTTGTCATTGCCTTATTAATCTTTTTACTTACCTTTATTACAGAATTATTTATTGTGAAAAACTATGGATTAGCGGCAATCTTTTTTACACCTAATGCGCTGTTGATGGCAGAAACAGTAACGCCAGGTGATTTTGCTTTTACTTATTTCGCACAAGCAAGAATAATTGATGTTTTTATAGGCAGTATCATTGGTTTATTAGGTGTTTTAATTATTGGGAGAAGCTCAGCCTCTAGTAGGCTACCCCACCTCATTTCAAAAACAATTCGTAGCCAAGCTCAGCTCATGTTTACAATGTTTTCAACCCATACAAAAGATGGTCATGAATCAGAAAGAGAACTATCTAAATTGAAAACAAATATTCAAGGCTTAAAGACTGTATATAATACAGCAGCTGGTGAGATCCCGATCGATCGCAGCGCATTAACCTATTATTGGCCAGTTGTTTTTTGGTTAGAGCAAATCACCTATTTTCTTGAAAAAACAGCAGAAGAGAAAGCGCACCAAGTGAAATTATCTGATGAGGCTTTAGCGCAACTCTTGTATTCTTATGAATCTTTAGCTAATGCAGCTTACAGAGAGCACGCTCCAGCAAATTTGTCCTTTCCTAAAATGCAAGGTTTATCTAACTTGAAAAATGACATGATTCATCTTCAAAGATCATTACAAATGCACGAAGAAAAGCATCCATCATAGGGTGCTTTTTTTTTATGATAAAACGCTAGTATGTCATAAAAGAAACCTGTAAATAGGCGTTGGCTTAAAATAATCAATGTGTTGATTCCATCTTTTTTATAATTATTATTTAAAAAAAATGATTATTTTTGTTTTAGAAAAAATATGGAGGGTAAATAAAAACAACTATTCCTTAAAAATAATTACATAATAAAAGGAGAGAATTACTATGTCTAAAAATGATAAAGACAAACAACTTGAAAATTTTAGAAGTAATGACAATAAGGATAAAGACTTAACAACAAACGGTGGAGTAAAACTTTCAGAAGATGATCATTCTTTAAAAGCTGGTACAAGAGGTCCAACATTACTAGAGGATTTCCATTTACGTGAGAAGTTAACGCATTTTGACCATGAAAGAATTCCTGAGCGTGTTGTTCATGCTAGGGGATTTGGGGCTCACGGTGAGTTTCAAGTTTATGATGATTCAATGAAGGCATTCACGAAAGCGAAATTTTTAACTAATCCTCATACGACAACGCCTGTTTTTGTCCGGTTTTCAACAGTTGTTGGTTCGCGTGGTTCACTTGATACGCCGAGAGATGCCAGGGGATTTGCTACAAAATTTTATACAGAAGAAGGAAATTATGATCTAGTAGGTAATAATATTCCTGTATTTTTTATCCAAGATGGTATTAAATTTCCTGATTTAATTCACGCAGTGAAACCTGAACCGCATAATGAAATGCCACAAGCGGCTTCTGCACATGATACTTTTTGGGATTGGGTTTCGCAAAATCAGGAATCTGCCCATATGGTGATGTGGGTGATGAGTGACCGTGGTATTCCGCGAAGTTATCGAACAATGGAAGGATTCGGTGTTCATACATTTAGATTGGTTAATGATAAAGGGGAAGGTCACTTTGTTAAGTTTCACTGGAAACCAGTATTAGGCACACATTCCCTTGTTTGGGACGAGGCACAAAAGTTAGGAGGGAAAGACCCTGATTTCAATCGCCGTGATTTATGGGAGTCTATCGAAGCAGGCGACTATGCTGAATACGAACTTGGTGTGCAAATTTTAGAAGAGAAGGATGAATTTTCGTTTGATTTCGATATTCTGGATCCAACGAAGATTTGGCCAGAAGAAGAAATTCCTGTTCGTAAAATTGGTAAAATGACACTGAATCGCAATGTAGACAATGTGTTTGCTGAAACAGAACAAGTGGCCTTCCAAGTTGGAAATGTAGTACCTGGTATTGATTTTACGAATGATCCATTATTACAAGCAAGATTGTTTTCCTATACAGATACCCAACTCATTCGTTTAGGTGGTCCAAATTTCCATGAGCTACCTATTAATAGACCTGTTTGCCCTTTCCACAATAATCAAAGAGATGGTTATGGTCGCCAAACGATTAATACAGGACAAGCTGCTTATCATAATAATACCCTAGCAAATGGTTCGCCGAATACGGTTGAAGAATCTGAAGGTGGTTATGCTCACTATCAAGAAAAAGTAGAAGGTAGGAAAATTAGAGAACGAAGTGATAGTTTTGAAGATCACTTTAGTCAAGCTACACTGTACTGGAATAGCTTGAGCGATATAGAAAAAGAACATACGATTAGTGCTTTTCAATTCGAATTGAGTAAAGTGGAAAGCCAAGCTGTAAAAGAGCGTGTAGTCGAAATGTTTAGTCACGTAAATAGTGATCTTGCTAATCGCATTGCTGAAAAAGTGGGTGTAGATGCAGTTGAGAATAAAAATGAGACAACTACAGCGAAATCATCACCTGCACTAAGTCAACAAAACACAATCTTTTCCGCAGCTACACGTAAACTAGCAATCATTGTTACAGATGGGTTTGAAGGTGAAAAAGCAAAGTCAATCATCAATGATTTGCAAGAAGCTGGTGTGAACCCATGTATTATAAGTGACCGTCTTGGCACACTTAGAGGGAGTGGGGGAGTAGAGTTACAAGCAAAACATACATTTGCTAGTGACAGTTCAGTGGTATTTGATGGTGTGTATCTCATTGGTAGTGATGAAGTTGATGCAACCTTTAAGCATGATGCATTGCTGTTTATAGATGAAGCATACCAACACTTCAAACCAATCGCTGCTACTGGTGATGCCATCTATTGGATTAAAGATTTAGATTATCCTAGTGAAGAAGGCATTTTACTAGAAGAACAATCAGGTAATGATTTTGCGAAACAAATAATTGATGCTTTGTCCGCTCACAGATTTTGGAATCGGTCGCAAGTATAATGACTAAGAAGGAAAACAGAGACGTCATCTAATGGTGTCTCTGTTTTTTGCGTTCAATAGTAAATTTAACTACATGTATCATCTTTTCTATCATACATAGTTGTTTTATAGAGAATTTCTTCAATGATTATGATGTATTGTTTTTGAAATAGTTGTACCCTCAATTTTATTAATCAAATCATCCGTTATCTTCTCTTGTCTGTTAGGTCCAGTAAAGACGATTAGTGCCATCTAAACGTCGTAATAGGGTCAATTATAAAAACTCCTTTATAAAATCAACTCCTCTCATGTATTACTTATTATGCTTGAAGATTAAAAAATGGTTGAATACCTTAAAATAAGGTGTTATGAAAGCTTTTACTAGCTGAATGATAATCAAATCATTGCTCCCATTTACCAAAAATAGAGTAAACTAGTCAATAACGGTTATAACCAGAGGGGATGGAATAAAATTGAGTAAACATCAAATGTCTATCATTGATTTTGCGAGGAGGGGACAATCTATTTATATTGTCCTACAAGGGTACGATGCACAATCCGATAAACCATTTGCAGGAGAAGTGAGAATTCTAGGGAATAACATATATGGTGATATGATTCATCCGAATAAGTCACTTTTATCTGAAAGCTGCCGACAGTTTATTAAGGATACAATACTAATAAAACTTCAAAATCAAGAAATATAAGATTTAACAAAGTGAGGGGAAGAAATGGGAGAACCGATTCAATCGAGTTATAGTGAGAGTGAGAGAGAGAGATTATATAAAAGAACTTTAACGGTTGTGAGTATTTCTCAGTTGTTTGGTGGAGCAGGTTTGGCTGCAGGCATTACGGTAGGAGCATTATTAGCAGAGGATATATTAGGAACGGCTTCATATGCAGGCTTGCCAACAGCTTTATTCACGATTGGATCAGCAGTTACTGCTTTTATAGTAGGGAAAACTTCTCAACATTATGGCAGAAGAATTGGACTTACTATAGGTTTTATTGTAGGTGGACTAGGAGCATTAGGGGTTGTTTTGGCAGCTATATTACAGAATATCTTTCTATTATTCTTTTTTTTATTCCTTTACGGCGCAGGTACGGCAACCAATTTACAAGCGAGATATGCCGGCAGTGATTTGGCTAATGAGAATCAAAGGGGAAAAGCAGTAAGTTTAACAATGGTTATGACCACATTTGGAGCAGTATTAGGGCCCAATCTAGTTAATATTATGGGGGAGGTGGCAGGCCGATTAACCATTCCTCCTTTAGCTGGCCCGTTTTTATTATCTGCTCTTGCATACATAGCTGCTGGGATTGTATTGTTTATTTTATTACGTCCAGACCCATTTATCTTAGCGAAGCAATGGGTCGCTGAAGAAGAAAATCAAATGAGTAATTCTGTTATTGCTACCAAAAATGTAAATAAATATCATATCGTTGTTGGGGCAACAGTAATGATTTTAACACAGTTAATTATGGTAGCGATTATGACGATGACCCCTGTTCATATGCTTCATCATGGTCATACACTACAAGCAATCGGAGTGGTAATTGGCGTTCATATTGGTGCGATGTATTTACCATCTCTATTTACAGGTGTTCTAGTTGATAGATTAGGTAGATATTTTATTGCAATTGCTGCAGGTGTTACATTATTGTTATCTGGAATTACCGCTGCTAGTGTGCCTGAGGATTCTTTATTTGGATTAATCTTAGCTTTAGCTTTATTAGGGTTAGGCTGGAACTTCGGTTTAATCAGTGGAACGACATTAATTGTTGATGGAACAACCAATGAAAACAGAGCTCACATTCAGGGAAAAGTCGATGTGTTTATTGCCCTATCTGGTGCGACAGGTGGGTTGCTTTCGGGCATGGTTGTTGCTCATTCTAGTTATGCTACTTTAAGTATAGTTGGTGGATTGATTTCATTCATTTTAGTACCAATTGTCTTCTGGCCAAAGTTAGCAAAAGCAAATAGCTAATGGGAAATAAATAACCACGAACCAAATTCATTTGGCTCGTGGTTATTTTAGATAAAAGCAAAACTGTCCAAGCTGTTTTTATTTTGTTTGTAAATAGTACCAAATCAAATTTGTAAACGTATGAGCTTGTAGTTCGATCTCTGTCTTGTCTAGTGAGGTTTGGAAAGGTTTGAGTAAAGGTAACAGAACAGGTTTACGAATTCGGTCTGCTTTTAATTCTGTTAATATCGCATCAAATAAATCTTGTTGATCTTCATCAAATTGGTGCTGTTCTTGCAATTGCTGAGCAAACTCAAAAATTTCTTCAATTTTGATAATCCGTTTATTTATATGAGTTCTTAGCTGATTAATAGCTGAATAATTGAGAAGAGAAACGCCACTAGATTTCATCGTTTGTAAAATCATCTCTAAATAAGATAGTGTCACATCAATAAGTTGTTTTAAATCATAAACATTATTCGTAATTCTTTTCACAAAGAGAAGGTGTTGGAGCATTCCAGTAAATAAGACAACTCCTTCAAACGCATAATCTCTAGTGTCTTCTCCGAATACCTCAATAACTCTAAATGTTAACCATTCCATATCGTACACTCTATGTTGTAAAACGAGTTTCTTTAAATCCTTTTCATTGGAATGCAATATCGCTTCAAATAATCGATGAAGATTACTGGCTTCTTGTAGTGTGTATAATAGGGAGATTTGATCTATAAAGACATCTCTATCTTTTGTATCTTTCCCCACTTGTAGTGCAATTCTTCTTTGACTTGCTTCATAGCGCAAATCCTCTAATATCTCAGCGATACAATCATTTTTTGTGGCGAAATAATTGTAAAATGTCCCTTTGGAAATATTTGCTGAATCAATAATATCTTGTACAGATGTTTGTTGAATTCCCTTTTCTTGAAACAGTTTCAATGCTGCATCTGCCACTTTCTTCTTCTTGTTATTCATCGTGTATTCCCCACCCTTATGGCTTTAATTATAAATTCTTAAGAAGAGAAATACAATGTAATTGAACTTTTAGTATAAATATGTTGACCGATTTATACTTTGGGTTTAAAATGGTTCAGTACTCGAAATAAAAAATAAAAAGGATGAGAAAGTATGGATTCAAGTTTACAACCTCAAAAACCTCCGTATTTAATGCTTGCAATATTATTTGTCGGTGCGTTTGTGTCTTTCTTAAATAATTCATTATTAAATGTGGCGTTGCCTAGTATTATGGTCGATTTAAATGTAGAAAATTATTCTACAGTACAGTGGCTGGCAACTGGGTATATGCTAGTTAGTGGCGTGCTTGTTCCTGCTTCAGCATTCTTACTAACACGTTTTAAAAATCGTAGCTTATATATTTTCTGTATGTCTGTATTTACAATTGGTACAGCTATGGCTGCATTTGCACCAAACTTTGGTATGTTATTAGCAGGTCGTATGGTTCAGGCTGCAGGTGCATCCGTTATGGGGCCTTTATTAATGAACGTCATGCTTGTTAGTTTTCCTCGTGAAAAACGCGGTACTGCAATGGGTGTGTTTGGATTAGTTATGATTACTGCACCAGCCATTGGTCCGACTTTGTCTGGGTATATTGTTCAATATCATGATTGGCGTGTTCTTTTTGAGATGATTTTGCCATTAGCAATCATCAGCTTATTACTATCTATTTGGAAATTAGAGAACGTTATGCCTCAAAATAAAAATGTGCAACTTGATTATTTTTCAGTCGTGCTATCTTGTTTAGGTTTCGGCGGCTTGCTTTATGGTTTTAGTTCTGCAAGTGCTGATGGTTGGACAGATACATGGGTACTAACGACTTTAATTGTTGGTGGCATTTCACTTATTCTCTTTATTATTCGTCAAATGACAATGGAAAAACCACTATTAGATTTACGTGTATATAAATATCCGATGTTTGCACTGGGATCAGTGATTGCAATTGTTAATGCGGTCGCCATGTTTTCAGGTATGATCTTAACTCCAGCATATGTACAGAGTGTTCGTGGAATATCGCCGCTCGATTCTGGTCTGTTAATGCTTCCAGGAGCAATTGTGATGGGAATTATGTCACCAATCACTGGTAAGTTATTTGATAAATTTGGACCGCGTATGTTAGCTGCTGTTGGTTTAATAGTGACAGCTATTTCAACTTATATGTTAGCTAATTTACAAATCGATACATCCTATAGTCATATTGTGATTATCTATGCGTTGAGAATGTTTGGTATGTCAATGGTAATGATGCCAATTATGACAAATGGTATGAACCAAATTCCAAATCGCTTAAATCCACATGGAACAGCAATAAATAACACAGCTCAACAAGTTTCGGGTTCAATCGGTACAGCTATATTAGTAACGATTATGAATAGTGTCACACAATCTAAAGCAGAAAGCTTAATGACAGGTGTAGACCCTACAACAATGACAGAAGCAACAACTGCTGCAGTTACTCAACAGGCGTTACTAGCAGGTATACAATATGCCTTCTATGTATCACTTGCAATTAATATTGTTGCACTTATACTCGTATTATTTATAAAACGAGTGGATACAAGTGAGGAAGCAGTACGTAAGTTAGAAGAAGAGGAAGACAATAGGCATTCAAAACAAGTGAGTGCTGAAGTATAAGAGAAAGGCCATTCGATAAATCGAGTGGCCTTTTTTTTGTTGTTCTAAACATAACGCATATGAGCGGGGAACACGCGAAAGAAATATGGGAGGGTTTCTTTAGGGCATATTGGAAGCAAAAGGTACTTATTAAATGTGTGGTTTGCATATTACTCCGAAGCGAGAATGGAAATGAAATCCGAGCAATGCGAACTTGCAAGTCATTTAGCAGGAAAGACACAAATGAAAACTAAAATAGGAAATTATGGAATTAAATTGGGTACACACGAGGTGTGAAAGCTTGGTAAACTTGGTTAACGGGGGATCGGTTTTTAATTTAGGAGTGTAATAATAAAAAAGCCTGACAAATCTACGATAGCATTCGTCCGGCTTTCTAGCTCTATATTCAAATTTTAAATAAATCACTTGATAAATATCTCTCACCTGTGTCACAAACAATGAATACAACGACATCATCTGATGTTAAACCTTTAGCGACCTGTATCGCTGCGAAACAAGCTGCTCCAGATGATGGACCGACAAGGATGCCCTCTTTTCGTGCGAGGTCTCTTGTTGTTTGATAGGCGTCTTCGTCTGTGATTTGATGTATTTCATCATAGACATTTGTATTTAAGATTTCTGGTATAAAGCCAGGACTTGTCCCTACTAATTTATGTTTTCCTGGTTCTCCACCGGAAAGCACAGGCGAACCTTTTGGTTCTACAACATGGACTTGGAGTCCCTCATAATAATCTTTCAATACTTCCCCGGTACCTGTAATGGTTCCCCCTGTCCCTGCAGTAGCAACGAATGCAGACAAATCCTTACCTATTTGTTTCATCCCATCAATAATTTCAATAGCAGTTGAATGCCTATGGGCATCTGGGTTAGCATTATTTTCAAATTGCATAGGGATAAAGCTATTAGGAATTTGTTTAGCTAATTCTTTTGCTTTTCTGATTGAACCAGGCATTTTTTCATCTCCTGGTGTGAGAACAACTTCTGCACCGTACGCTTTTAATAAATTGATTCTTTCTTTCGTCATCGTATCGGGCATTACGAGTATACTTTTATATCCTCTAGCGGCAGCATTCATAGCAAGACCTATGCCTGTATTTCCGCTTGTGGGTTCAATAATTGTAGCCCCTGGTTTTAATAACCCCGCTTTTTCAGCTTTTAGAATCATATTATATGCTGCTCTGTCCTTTACGCTTTTGCTAGGGTTAAAAAACTCTAGTTTTCCATAAATAGTAGCCCCATTTTTAGGCCCAATTTTATTTAATTTCAATAGAGGGGTGTCTCCTATTAGTTGCGCTAAGTTTTCAACAACCTTCATTCAAGTCGCATCCTTTCTTCAATGCTTTACTCTTTATTATAGTTATATCATATTTAACTTATCAGTTATAAAGGAATTGCTTAAAGGCAAACATGACATCATACCTATGGAAAAATACTGAAATTCTTATCTGTTCTGATAAAATAGATATAGATAATCAAAAGGAATTGGGAGGATAAAGATGATGGAAAAGAGAAATCCTCATTACTTTTATGCGATTAGTATACCAAGAAATATACAATTAATCATAAAACAAAAATGTCTGGCAGTAGAGGCTGATTATCCGTTTAAAGATTGGGTACATGAATGTGATTATCACATTACTCTTGCTTTCTTAGGGAGTGCTTCTTTAGAAGTATTGGACGAAATGAACCAACTGATAGTTAATGATTTAAAAAATACTTCCCCATTTACGCTGTATCTTGAAGGTGTTCAAACTTTTGGACTTAAGGAACGTCCTCGTATTCTATGGTGTGATATACATAAAGAAAAGCAATTACATGAAATTCAATCCATTGTTAATCAAGTCTGTGGAAAGTATGGTTTCTCACGTGATAGAAGAAATTTCACACCACATATTACATTAGCTAAAAAATGGCAAGGTAAAAATCAGTTCACACATTTTCCGCCTATTATGGAAACACCGTTATCATTTGAAGCTACTGAAGTGGGTCTTTATGAAGTAAATACAGAGAGTAAGCCGAAATATAAAAGAATAGCAACATTCTCATTAAAAAGTTAAGGGGGTAGTAGGGTGGGGCAGTTAATAAAAATTGTCGATTGTATTTCACGATATGAGCAGAATATTTATTTATATCCATCTAGATTTGTAAAATTAAAAAAACAACAATGGGAACTGTTATTGACCCGTTTTGAAGAAGAAGGAAAAGAGTACCAACTCATAGAGGAAGAACCAGCTCAATATCATAAACCACGCTTGAAGGATAAGCTGCTCAATATTGTAAAAAGAAACAAGGAGACAATGATTGAAGAGGTGGCTGAAGAGGAAACGAATCATAATGAAGATTCATTTTCGTTTACCGCGGACTATCATGTGAGACCTACCTCAACAAAGGAACTTAAGCAAATGTACCTCGATCAATTATTTCGTACACAATTAAAGTGGGCAAGCTCAACCTTGTTTTCTGAATCATCTCTACCAAGAAGTTACTATTATAATGAACAGTTAAAATACTTGTTACAAAGGTTTCCAGATACATTCCTTGTCCTATTCCAGCCGATACTAAAGCTAGGTCAAGCACCGGTTTCTCTTGATACAATTATTCTCACACCGACGGAAGTAATCTGTCTCCATTTTTTAGACGGTGCTGAATTAACGGCTTATACCGGAAGTGCTGGCCGATTTTGGTTAGCTAAAAAAGAAAATGAACAGAAAATTTTAAACCCATTGATCTCATTAAACAGAACAGTCACAGTAGTCAAGAAAATTTTGGACAAACATGATGTCACTTTACCTGTTCAAAAGGTTGTTCTTTGCCGAGAAGGATATATTGATTATCCTTCAGTACCCTTTGATGTTACTTTAATTGATCGGAAAGAGTATCCGTCTTGGTTCATAAATAAAAGACAAACAAAAGCACCGTTAAAAAGTCAGCAGTTATTAGCAGCACAAGCCTTGTTGACTTATGCGGAAAGTATATCATTCGAAAGATCGGAATGGAGTGACATAGGGGAAGGGTAACGAATAGGCGATTAATCATTATTGTCTATCCATACGAAAAAAATGAAATGAGTGTGTCTCTCGTTCAGGCAAATTTAAGACAGCCAAGTCAAATACTCTTGTCCAGTAACAGGTCCGAATAAAAAGTGTTATTGGTTTGTAAGGCAGTGTTTGTACCATTCATGAACTGCATGGATGGAATAAGAGCTCGGCTGTTAAACTGGCCTTTTTCCATATAGATCGGGTAATGATTTGATAAGAGGTATTTTGAAAGTCTATTCAGCTAAACAAGCACTTAAATCACTGGTGAATAATATAGATAATGAAGAAGAGTTTTGATATCGGGTGAATTTGCGGATTAAATAACTCTATTTGCTATTTGTAAAAATAATGGGCTGTGGTTTGATGCTTAAGTTGCCTATAAGGTGAATCGGTTTATAAACCGATAGGAATAGAACCTGAGACTTTTTGTTGGCGTTACATATGATTTCCGCAAATGTCGTAGGAACTGTGGCGAGTACAGGGATGGACATTATTATAATTGATTAGTATGCTCACATTGCAAAGGAAAGTAGGGAAGTATAAAGAAGTGATGTCACTTCTTGGACTTTCTATCTCAATGCGGCTTCCCGTTCATTTGATGTGCAGGATAGAGGGGAGAATGGCTTATCATTTCGCCTAAGAGATATTTCCAATCTAGCAAAGAGGACAATAATTAAATGAAGGGATGGGGGAGTAATATGAATGATAGTAAGAAAGCATTTTATGCGTATTTAGATCGATTAGATTTAGTCACATTATTACTTCCTTATGATTATCACCAGGGTCATTCAAAGTATTTTACTTATATCCATCGTGATGAAAGTTACGAGCTTGTGATAGAAGGAATAGAAGAAATTAATGATTTTCGCAAATACTATTGTTCTTTTCCTCATCCTTTTCCATTTGGGGCGATATGTTATATAGAAAGTGAACACGGAGATGTGATTGAGGTCGATATTGGGTCGGTGACAAGAACACCTGAATTTGATGAGCTCTTCAAATATGAAGGGCCTCTTGGATATGAATATCAACCGCATGCAACGACTTTTAAAGTATGGGCACCAACGGCAACTGCCCTACGATTAGAGTTACATCATGGCAATGATTCAGAAATGATTGAACTGAGTAGGAAGCAAAAAGGTGTTTGGCAGGTTACTGTATCAATGGATGTACATGAATGGTGTTATTGCTACCACATATGTGTGAACGGGGTTTGGAGAGAAGCTGTAGACCCATATGTAAAAGCAATTACTCCAAATGGGCAATTAGGTGTCATTATTGATGAGAATCGATATAAACATCCAAAAACAGCACGCCCATCCTTCTCAATGATGACAGATGCTATTATTTACGAAACGCATATTCGGGATTTGACCATTCATCCAAATAGCGGTGTCCGCCACAAAGGTTTATATAAAGGCATAGCTGAAGAGAACACTGCTAACGTAAAAGGAGACTCTACAGCGCTCAATTATATGAAAGAATTAGGTATAACACATATCGAATTTTTACCATTGAATCATTTTGCTGGAGTTGATGAGACTAGACCAGACGATTGTTATAATTGGGGATATAATCCTCTTCATTTTAATGTGCCACAAGGAAGCTATGCCTCTAATCCTGCCACTCCTTATACAAGAATAAATGAATTAATCGGACTCATTGATGTCATTCATCAAAAAGGTATAAGGGTCATTTTAGATGTTGTCTATAATCATGTGTATGAAAGAGAAACTTCCTCTTTTGAAAAAATTGTACCAGGTTATTATTTTAGACATGATCTAAATGGTACTCCATCAAATGGTACAGGTGTCGGAAATGATATCGCATCTGAAAGGCATATGGCAAGAAAGTTTATTGTTGATTCGATTACTTATTGGACCAACACTTTTAAGGTTGATGGTTTTCGATTTGACTTAATGGGTATTTTAGATGTGACAACGATGAAACTTATCCGGAAAACGTTAGATGGCATTGATTCGACAATCCTTGTTATCGGTGAAGGTTGGGACTTAAATACACCTCTCGCTAAAGAAGAGAAAGCGAATATTCATAATCAAGATAGGCTTGGTGCCATTGCACAATTTAATGATCAGTTTAGAGATGGAATAAAAGGGAATACATTTAATCTATACGATTGTGGATATGCACTTGGTAATCACTATTATTATCAAACAGCTAAAACAGTATTGAAGGGGAGCATTGGTCAACAAGGGATATTTAATGAACCATTTCAGACGGTTAATTATGTGGAAGTACATGATAATCATACATTATGGGATAAAATCCATATATGTTTTCCTGAAGACACAGATGAAAGTAAAAGACTAAGACATCGATTAGCAACAGCGATGGTTCTTCTTGCACAAGGGATTCCTTTCTTGCACAGTGGTCAAGAGTTCTTTCGAACAAAAAACGGTGAAGGGAATAGTTATCGTTCACCTGATTGTGTGAATCAATTGGATTGGATGGCTAGGAGTAAATATAAAGAGAATGTTGAATATGTAAAAGGATTAATTGCTTTCAGAAAAAGGTATGCGATTTTACGTTTATCCAGTACGAAGCAAATTAATGAAGCGGTAAGTTTTCTAGATATTGAAAAACCACTACTGGCGTATTTACTTTCACATCATAAGTTTAATGAGGATGTATTATGTTATTTTAATCCAACTGAAAAGGAATATGAAATTTCCTTACCATATGGGCAATGGAAATTATATGTCACTCAAAATCAAGCCTCTCCTCATTCGTTAGGTAACTATTCTAATATTACTTTGCCTCCCTTTTCCTGCTATTGTTTTGTTCAGGAAAAAGTAACTTGCTAAAAACTCTTGAAAGAGATAAAATTTATAAAGATAGCTATTGTTGAATTTGTATCAATAGCTATTTTTATTTTCAATTGAAACTTTAAGTGTGAAATTGTTTAATACAGCTATTCATAAATGGCGTAGTAAATTGCAGGTGAACTATTTTGGAAAATTTATTCGGGGATGACTGGCGGATTATCCCGGCTGGTGGTGCAACTGGAGAAGCCTATTATGCACAACATGATGAACAGCGATTATTTTTAAAAAGGAATTCTTCTCCTTTTCTAGCCGTGCTTTCTGCAGAAGGAATTGTCCCGAAGCTTGTTTGGACGAAAAGGATGGAGAATGGAGATGTATTTACTGCTCAGCAATGGATGAGTGGTAGTGAGCTTAGGCAATCGCAAATGAATAGCGAGAGAGTAGCCAAGCTGCTAAAGAAGATTCACTCATCAAAACCATTGCTTGCCATGTTAACTAGGTTAGGGAAATCGGCCATCCATCCAGAGACAGTATTACAATCACTATTAACGGAATTGGATCAAGACTTATTGGAAATTCCATTAGTAGCTGAGTCACTAACATTTTTAAAAGACACAGTGAATGCGATTGAAACGGATGTAACGACTGTGTGTCATTGTGATGTGAATCATAATAATTGGCTATTATCCGAGGATAATCAGTTGTTTTTAATAGATTGGGATGGAGCAATGATCGGTGACCCGGCTATAGATATTGGTACATTATTATATGCCTATATTCCATATGAACAATGGAGTGAGTGGCTTCAGTTATATGGCATGGTGTTGACGGAAGATTTGCGATTGCGCATGAAGTGGTATGCATTGTTCCAAGCCTTGGATAGTATTCAATGGCATAAAAGTAAATTCCGTTTTCAGGAAATGAATAATCTAATCCAAGGGTTGGAAAGAAGGCTTCATTTAGATTATATTAGTTGATTCATTGTGTCGACCCATTGAGCGAGTTCATCTTTGCTAGAAGAAATATGCTCGTTTAGGTCAGATGATTCTATACCGTTTTTACTATATTGGTCAACATCATTTAATAAAGGAAGTAAATCTTGATGAATAGTTTCTTGGTTTTGTAGGGATTGTACAAGCCTAGCAATTTGTTCACATTCTGATTTGGAGCCACAGGTATCTGTGTGATGGTTCCTTAATAGATCCTGCAGCAATGTTAATTGGTCTTTTTGACTAATTGGCATTTTACTCACCTTTTTTCTTTTTATGGAATCACAACTAGATTGTGATTCCTTTCGTTTTTTATACATGCAAAAAACCGTAATGACAAAAGAGGTTTCACCATGGGAAGTAGTGAGTGTCTGCAAAACTGCATAGTAAGCTACCCTTTTAAAGGAGCTTGCACACTTTTACATTGCATGTTATCTTTTGAAAGATGAATTGAATATAGAGGTGTAATTATGCGACAAAGAAATAAACCGTGGGCGAGAGAAAAACTTGCCAATTATCCACAATACATTATCCAAGAGCCAAAAGAACAAAAAGGAAAGTGGCAAGTGTGCTTTGGTAATAATCGTCCACTTCATATCGAAATTGGTACGGGAAAAGGTCGTTTTATTACTGGAATGGCAAAACAGAATCCTGAGATTAATTATATTGGTATTGAATTAGCGGAGAGCGTCATTGTAAGTGCGCTAGATCATATTATTGAAGAAGAATTACCAAATGTAAAACTGATGAATATCGATGCAGCAGAGTTACGGGAGGTATTTGAGAAAGGTGAAGTAGATCGGATTTATTTAAACTTCTCAGATCCGTGGCCTAAAAAACGACATGCAAAAAGAAGACTAACTTATCAAACATTCTTATCTCTTTATGAAGATATTCTACCTCCTCAAGGAGAGATTCATTTTAAAACAGATAACCAAGGTCTTTTCGAATATTCTTTAATGAGTTTCTCTCAATACGGAATGATATTGAAATATGTCAGCTTAGACCTTCACCAGAGTGATTATGAAGGAAATATAATGACAGAGTACGAAGAAAAGTTCTCGAATAAAGGTAGTCGTATTTTCCGATGTGAAGTGCAATATCGATAAGGTGAAAATGCCGCTTCACTTAAGAAAGGCTCAGAAAATAGTAACAGGTCTTTATCGTCATGTTGTGTTGGTGATAAAGGCCTTTTTCACTTCTCTAATCATGTTTCTTTGAGTAGACTGCATATCAAGAGTATGTGTTCAAAAAAGCGAAGAGAATACGAGTTCCGTACAAAATCGAATATATGAAAAATTGAAGAATTGTAAGCACATCGATCCTGTAACGGAAGTCAACGGAAAGAGAGTTTCTATGTGAACGATGAATCTCTATTTCTCCTCCTGATTTCAGAACTTTTTAGTGACTATACCCAGTGGCTTAACTGAACTTGTTTTTTCTTTAATTAATGGAATACTGCTTAATAATAGATTTCTTAATATTGCGTAAATATGATAGACTAATGGTGTGAAAGGGAGGGAAAAGAATGGAGACTTTACAAATAGACGATATAAAATTAACTTGGCTTCGTGGTGGTGTCAATCATCTAGATGGGGGAGCGATGTTCGGTGTCGTTCCGAAACCATTATGGTCCAAAAAGTATCCTAGTAATGAAAATAACCAAATTGAGCTACGAACAGATCCTATCCTCATACAATGGAATAATCAATTGCTGTTAGTTGAAAGCGGTTTAGGGATTGGGAAGTTTACAGATAAACAAAAGCGGAATTACGGTGCATGGGAAGAATCGTTTATAGAGGAAGACTTAAGGCAACTAGGTTTTACGACGTCGGATATTGATTATGTTCTTATGACTCATATGCATTTTGATCATGCTTGTGGTTTGACTAAATTAGAAGGAGAATCCTATCATTCTGTATTTCCGAACGCGAAGATTATTTGTTCACAAATCGAATGGGATGAAATGAGAAATCCGAATATTCGCTCACGTAATACATATTGGAAGGAAAATTGGCAGAGTATACAAGAACAAGTAATAACATTTGATAAAGAATGGAGTATGGGACCTGTTCAAATGATTCATACAGGCGGCCATAGTGATGGACATAGCATCATTATCATTGAGGGAAAAGAAGAGTTGCTTATACATATGGCCGATATTATGCCAACACATGCGCATCAAAATGTGCTATGGGTATTGGCGTTTGATGATTATCCGATGGATTCTATCTCTGCAAAACAAAAGTGGATGAAGATAGGATTAGAAAAAGAAGCTTGGTTTAGTTTTTATCATGATGCCTTTTATCGAGCAGTTAAATGGAATCAAGAGGGGAAAGAAATCATCGCAGAAATTAAAAGAGCCAAATAAATAATGAATGCCTGTGCCCATCAACGCATCTGCGTCGATGAGGCTCAGCGCTCATTTAGGAATAAATTAAATAGGATAAGCGTCAATAATGACACCTGTTTTTGCATCGGCAACAAATTCATATTGTTTTACGTCTTCACCAGTATATCTGGATATGCCGCCTTTATACACTTCATAATGTAATTCTTCCTTTTGATAAGGTTCTTTTTCCATATGAATCCATGAACCACTTATTTCCCCATTCTCTTTGAAGGCATCTTTTGCATTTTGTAATGCCTTCTCAGGTGACGCTGCTATTTTCTCTGTCATTACCTCGCGCGTAATATATCCTCCAACAAGACCGACCCCTACACCTAAAACAAATGATTTCCAACTCATAATTAAACCTCCATTATTAAAAAGTATCTACATAATCTTTTAGATGTTTTGCTATGCTAATTGCTTCACTTTTATCTTAGCAAAGAATTGAATATTTAAAAACTAATTAACTTTCCTAATGGTGGCACCCGTCATAAAAGTTATGTAGAATGGTAATATACATAGGATTCAATATAGTCAAATAATAGGAGTGGGAAATAATGAATGAGAAGACTTTAGAACTATTTAAAACATTAACAGAACTTCCCGGAGCAGCTGGTAACGAACACTTAGTTAGAAATTTTATGAGAGAAGAGCTTAGTAAATATTCAGATGAAATTGTTCAAGATCATTTAGGAAGTATTTTTGGTGTGAAAAAAGGTGCTGAAACAGATCCTACGATTATGGTTGCAGGTCATATGGATGAAGTAGGTTTTATGGTAACTGCTATTACAGATAATGGCATGATCAGATTTCAAACATTAGGTGGCTGGTGGAGCCAGGTATTATTGGCACAAAGGGTGCAGATTATGACTGCTAACGGACCGGTAATTGGGGTAATTGGTTCTATCCCTCCACATTTATTAGATGATACGGCAAAAAATAAGCCGATGGATATAAAGAATATGTTGATTGATATCGGGGCTGACAATAAAGAAGATGCAAGAGAAATCGGTATCAAACCGGGACAACAAATTGTTCCTATTTGTCCATTTACACCAATGGCGAATCCGAAGAAAATTTTGGCGAAGGCTTGGGATAATCGCTATGGGTGTGGTCTTGCTATCGAATTACTTGAGGAGATAAAAGATGAGAAACTACCTATTAATTTATGGTCTGGTGCGACTGTACAAGAAGAAGTAGGCTTAAGAGGTGCAAAAACAGCTGCTAATATGATTAAACCGGATCTTTTTTTTGCGCTTGATGCAAGTCCTGCCAATGATATGACTGGTAAAAAGGACGAGTTCGGACAGTTAGGGAAAGGTACATTATTAAGAATACTTGATCGCTCAATGGTTACACATCGCGGTTTGAGAGAATTTATTCTAGATACGGCTGAAAGTCATCAGATTCCATACCAATACTTTGTTTCTCCTGGTGGAACGGATGCAGGCAGTGTTCACTTAACAAATAATGGTGTCCCAAGTGCAGTTGTTGGTATTTGTTCAAGATACATTCATACGCACGGTTCAATTATCCATATAGATGATTATGCTGCTGCGAAAGAACTACTTGTCACATTGATAAAATCACTTGATCGCACAACAGTTGAAACCATTCGTCAAAACAGTTAGAATTTCAAATAAGTAACATGGGACTTCTTTACAAGAGGTCCTTTTTAAGTTTTGCATTGGCAATGAGTATATCAGGATGATTTTTAATATATTTATTTTAGGAGGGGCTATCATGAAGATCTATATTGGATCGAAAAACCCTACAAAAGTACAGGCCGTTAAAAATATTTTCATTGAAAATAGTGATGTTATTGCTGTTGATGTTGCATCTAATGTAGCTAAACAACCAATGACTGATCAAGAAACGATTCAAGGAGCAATTAACAGGGCGAAGGGTGCCTTATATGAAGGCGATGGAGTCATTGGCATTGGCCTAGAAGGTGGTGTACAGCAAACAGATTATGGTCTATTCTTATGTAATTGGGGTGCACTTGCAGTAGAAGGGCATACGCCAATTGTTGCAGGTGGAGCAAGAATTCTTTTACCAGATTCTATAGCGCAACGTCTGATTGAAGGAGAGGAACTGGGACCAGTCATGGATGATTTTACGAATAAAAATAATATCCGTAGCCAAGAAGGAGCAATAGGGGTATTTACTGAAAATCAAATCAACCGCGAAGAAATGTTTACCCATCTTGTTAAGCTATTGTATGGTCAATGGCAATATCGCAATAGAGGTGAATAAAGCCTTTTACAATAAATTAACCAGCCTATTTCATTTTAGGGCTGGTTTTTATTTAAGATGCATATGATGTGTTTTCTGCAAAAGTCTCAAAAATATACCCACCACATGAATGGTGGCAGGTAGGGAGTAGTCTACTATTTTTCCTCAAAAATATAAGAAAGTACTTTAATGGCCTGATTAACCGTTTCCACTGTAACATTTGCTTTACTTGATAATTCTTTCAGAGGGTGGTGGAGTTCTTCTGGCCGAATGAGGATAAGCGGTTTGTTTTGGTTGATTGCTGCACTTGCATCCATAGCAGTATTCCATTGCTTATACTTTTCGCCAAATAAGGCAATCACTAAATCAGATTTTTTCAATAAAAGCTCAGTGCGTAAATTATTGATATTTGAAGCTGCTTCGTCTTTGAAAATAGCATTAGGCTGCTTACCAAGGATTTCCTCCCCAATGAAGTCACTGCGATCGTGATTCTCCATAGGTCCGAAAAAATGAACCGGTAACTGTAGTGATTTGGCTTTATCCTTCAGTTCTTCACGCCAGTTAGAATGAATTTCCCCAGCTAAATATACATTCAGTTCCATTGTCTTCCTCCTCTACACTTTTACTTATTCTAACATCAAATGGATTGATAGTGAAAATATGTGCACTGCTTATTTTGTTTGATACTGTATGTGCTAAATGACTATTTTCTGTTCCGATGCTTAACTCCTTTCTAAAAATAAAAGTTACCCTTTACTTAATGTCGTTCATCTATTAAAGAACAGATCTTTCGAACAATCGCGCATTAAGATAGTCTATTTCATTATTAGAAGGCTTGTATGGCGGCTAATTCTAATGGTATTAACTATTTCATCAAATGAAGTATGAATATGAGAAGATGAAGAAAGAATGTGGACAAGTATCTACTGAACGTTTTTGAAGAAATACAAATGGTCATCCCATTCATTTTATTTTTGAATGGTATAAAACTTTAAGGTTGTAACTCCCTCTATTAACATCTTAATGAAATAAAAATTAAGATATTACATATGTCTTTACATGTGATAAGATAATATGGTGTTAAATGAACATAATGATGGAGGAATTATACTTATGAACGCTTTTCTTAATAAGAAGGGAGTAAAACTGTCTCTAAAGGTATATTTTATAGACGCTATGGGGAGTATGGCTTTAGGATTGTTCTCCACTTTAATTATAGGGTTGATTATTAAAACTATTGGTGAACAATTACAACTAGGCATGATTTCTAATGTAATGATTGAAATGGGTACAATGGCAATGGGGTTAATGGGTCCTGCGATCGGGGTTGCTATTGCGTATAGTCTAAAAGCGCCTCCTCTCGTCTTGTTTGCTTCTTTATTAAGTGGGGCAGCTGGTGCGGTATTAGGTGGACCAGCAGGTAGTTTTGTTGCAGCAATCATCTCTACTGAACTAGGCAAACTAATTAGTAAGGAAACAAAGCTTGATATTATTGTGACACCTTTTGTTGTTGTGTTTTCCGGATATAGTGTAGCGTCTTTAATTGGTCCTTTTATAGATCTTGGAATAAAAAATCTTGGAGCATTGATTATGTGGGGGACAGAGCAGCAACCACTAGTGATGGGAATGATTGTAGCTGTACTAATGGGTCTAGCTTTAACAGCCCCTATATCAGCAGCAGCTATTGCGATGATGCTTGATTTAAATGGTATAGCTGCAGGAGCAGCAACAATTGGTTGTGCTGCTCAAATGGTTGGATTTGCTGTCTCGAGTTATAGGGAGAATAAATTTGGTGGCCTTGTTGCACAAGGGCTAGGAACTTCTATGTTGCAGGTGCCAAATATTATGAGAAATCCATTCATACTCATCCCACCCACAATTGCAGGGCTTTTACTTGCGCCAATTGGCATTATTATTTTTAATATGGAAAGTATTGCTGCTGGTGCGGGAATGGGTACGAGTGGCTTAGTCGGCCAAATAATGACTTTTACAACAATGGGATTTAATCTTACTGTACTATTAAAAGTGATTGTAATACATTTTATTGGACCTGCAATCATTAGCTTGATAATATCAGAATATATGAGAAAAAAAGGCTGGATTAAATTCGGCGATATGAAGCTTGATATGGGAGATGAAAAACAATGAGAAAATTAGCGTCAATGGAAGAGTATGAGCAATTAAAGGAAAACGGAAAATATATTTTAATGTTTTCAGCACAGTGGTGCGGGGATTGCCGGTTTATTGAACCGTTTATGCCTGAAGTAGCTGATAAGTATAAAGAGTTTACATTTATTTATGTAGATCGCGATGAGTTCATCGATCTTTGTGTGGAACTTGATATTTTCGGCATTCCGAGCTTTGTAGCTATCGAAAATGGTAAAGAGCTTGGTCGTTTTGTCAGTAAGGATCGTAAAACACAAGATGAAATTGAGGAATTTATTGCAGCGCTTTAAAAATAGATTTGCACGGCTCCTTATAAGGGCCGTTTTTTTATTTTTACAATACGAATTTGGAGATCATCGGTGTTATTTCTTGTTCACACCACGAATCAATGACAATCTTGTTTGAATGGCAAATGAATCCACCCTGTATATCAATAAAAGGTATTTTGTTCATTCCTTTATATCGTTTTTCCCACGAAATAGTTTGGTTGTTTTGATAGGATAGATGGAGATATTTGTTCTACATGGATAATAGCCATATCATCGGTTATGGAAGCGGGACACTTTTGTTTCTGCTCATTTTAGTGTAAACTAAGTACCGAAAATCTTCCCTGTAAGGAGGGATAAGAATGAAGAATAAAATGACAAGTAAGCGTATGAAAGAAGAATTAGAAAAGCGTCTTCATAAAGAGGATCGCCTAATGACTTTCGATAGAGAAAAAGATCAATTACGTATAGAAAATAAACATACTGGCAAAGGGATTACGATAGAATTGCCTGGCATTGTCGCGAGATATCAAGAGCAAAAGGAAAAAGCAATTGATGAGGTTGTTTATTATGTAGAAGAAGGCTTAGAAGCCATGACAGGAGAACAACGTTTTTCCGGTAAAGAGAAAAACATTTTTCCCGTTATTCGCTCAACTTCCTTTCCACTAGAAACAGGTGATGAAGTACCCTTTGTATATGATGAGCATACCGCAGAAACGCGAATTTTTTATGCGCTTGACTTAGGGAGCACTTACCGATTAATTGATGAAAAATTGCTTCAAAAAGAAGGCTGGGAAAAAGAGCGAATAAAAGAAGTTGCTCAGTTTAATGTTCGGTCGCTTTCTACAGAAATGAAAATAGATCAAGTAGCTGGTAACGATTTTTATTTCCTCAATAAAAAAGATGGGTATGATGCTAGTCGTATCTTAAACGAGTCTTTTCTCAAAAATATGGCGACAAAGGTCAAAGGAAATATGGCTGTAGCTGTTCCTCATCAAGATGTATTAATTATTGCTGATATTATGAATGAAACAGGATACGATATCCTGGCACAAATGACAATGAGCTTTTTTGCAAGTGGTCATGTACCAATTACAGCTCTGTCTTTCTTATATGAAGATGGGGAGTTAGAACCAATATTTATTTTAGGCAAGAATAAAAAGAAACAATAACCATGGAAATGGGTCGCTATAGGCGGTCCATTTTTCATTTGTGTGTCATCTTTTTCAATGATATCAAAAACTTATCAAAGATAACTCAGATTACATAATTGCTATCATTCTTAGTAGGTTTACTGATAGAATGTAAGTTAGAACAGAAAAGGAAGTTGATAGAATGAATTGGTTTAAAAGAATAAAAGCCTACTTTAATGGCTATGATGCCGATGAGTTCAAGGAATATGATCCAACGAATACAACTCAAGAAGATAAACCTACAAATAACACTAATAAAATTCAAACTAAAGAACCATATGAAACACATAGAGAGATCGAAGCAAAAGTAATTTATCAATATCCAAAAGGTGAATTCCGTTTTCCTCTCATCCCAGATGAGACACGGGAAAGAAGAAAGCCAAGAGAACGTGAAAATAAATTAGCAGACGAAAAGCCAAAAGATAGTAAAAATCTTCAAACAAGACAAAGAAGAAGTCATTCAACAAAAGAAAATATTGAAAATCAGCAAGAAAATCATCGTCCATTAGAAAAGAAACAAATAAAAAAAACGGAAATTAAGCTGAATGCAGGGCCATTTAAACCATCAGAAATTCCTTCTCCTATATATGGTTTTGGTCAAAGGAAAAGTCAAATAAAAGAGGAAACGAAACTTGAACAGTATGAAAGAATAGAACCTACTGAATATGACCTTGGTATTGCTCGTGGCAGAAAAGAATCTGCTTCACTTGAAGAACAATACAATCAATTGTCTCTTTACGATGAGCCGGAACAAGTGAATGTGAGGGTGGAAGAAGACCTGATAGTGGCGACTAACAATGAGCCGGAACAAGTGAATGTGAGGGTGGAAGAAGACCCGATAGTGACGACTAACAATGAGCAGGAACAAGTGGATGAGAGGGTGGAAGAAGCCCCGATAGTTGCGACTAACAATGAGCCGGAACAAGTGGATGAGAGGATGGAAGAAGCCCCGATTGTCGCGACTAACAATGAGCCGGAACAAGTGATAGCATCCTTTCAGGTCGAAGATGAGCTAACAGTTTCACAAAATCAAACTGCTGTCGCACTTGAAAAATCCATTCCTTATTCGAACCAGTATGAAGAAGTTGAAGAAAAACGGATGTATGAAGATGAGGCACAGGATGAAGGACAAACAAACATACATAGCATGGAAGAAGCTCACGCCAATGTGGAAGAAGAGATAGAAACTGGAACATCGTCTCATCAACCACAGAAGCGGAGTCATCTGCCCTTTAATGTAATGATGTTGCAATCGGATAAGAAAAAGTTAAATGTCAATGAGACGGCAGCATTTGATTCATCGTCACAAGTAAAAAAAAATGACTTTTATAGAGATGAGGAAATAGAAGAAAATTTGCCTAATTATGTCTTCCCATCTATGAGGTTGTTAGATCCTCCAGTTAATATGGACACAGATGAAGAATGGTTATTAGAACAAGAGGAATTATTAAATGCCACCCTACATCACTTCAATGTCCGAGCTCATGTGATACAAGTAACGAAAGGTCCTGCGGTTACTCGTTTTGAAGTGCAACCAGAGCCTGGAGTGAAAGTAAATAAAATTACAAACCTAGCTGATGATATCAAACTCAGTCTTGCTGCAAGGGATATTAGAATAGAAGCACCTATCCCTGGAAAACACGCGATAGGCATAGAAGTGCCTAACCAAAAGAGTAGACCTGTACAAATTAGCGAAATCATTCATAGTGAAGAGTTTATGCAATCAGAGTCACCACTAACTGCTGTATTAGGTCTAGATATTGCTGGTGATCCAATTGTCACAGATTTACGCAAAATGCCCCATGGTTTAATTGCAGGTGCAACAGGATCTGGTAAAAGTGTTTGTATTAATTCTATTCTTATTAGTCTTTTATACAAAGCTGATCCTGAGGAGTTAAAGCTCTTGCTCATTGATCCTAAAATGGTAGAATTAGCACCATACAATCAAATACCACATCTTGTTAGTCCGGTCATAACCGATGTAAAAGCAGCAACAGCCTCACTGAAGTGGGCGGTAGAAGAAATGGAAAGAAGGTATGAATTATTTGCTCATTCGGGCGTACGAGATATTAATCGTTACAATGATTATGCAGAGGCAAATAAGCAATACCATCAAAAACTGCCGTATATTGTCATTGTCATAGATGAATTAGCCGATTTAATGATGATGTCTCCAGCGGATGTTGAGGAAGCCATCTGTCGTATCGCTCAAAAGGCAAGGGCCTGTGGGATTCACTTAATTATTGCGACTCAACGACCATCAGTTGATGTTATCACGGGTCTCATTAAGGCAAATGTACCAACAAGAATTGCTTTTTCTGTTTCTTCACAAGTGGATTCGCGGACAATAATAGATATTAGTGGTGCTGAAAAGCTATTGGGTAGAGGAGATATGCTCTTTTTAGAAAACGGTTCATCAAAGCCAGTTCGCTTGCAAGGAACTTTTGTTTCTGATCAAGAAATTGATGATGTCGTAGCACATGTTAGGAAAGAGCAGAAACCACAATATTTATTTGAACAAGAAGAGTTATTAAAGAAAGCGAAAGTAACTGAAGAAACAGATGAATTATTCTTTGAAGCATGTTATTTTGTGATTGATCATCAGGCGGCATCGGCTTCTATGTTACAAAGAAGGTTTAAAATTGGTTATAACAGAGCAGCACGCTTAATAGATATGATGGAGGAACAAGGCTTCGTATCTGAAAATCGGGGCAGTAAGCCAAGAGATGTCCTCATTACTGAAATGGAACTAAATGAAATTGAACAAAATAGTGAATGATGTTAGAAGAAAGGTAAGGAAGGGTCATGATGGTTGAAAATGATACACCCATCGTTCATTTGCACAAGTTTCGTGATAAAAAGCAACTGCAAGGTGAGGAAGCTAGTTTTCAGTTAATTGAAAAGGTTAAAAGGTACAGTGAACGCCACTTAAATATTCGTGAGATGGTCCGTGCAAAGCATATTTTTAAACTACACCTCCAATTAAAGGAGGAGGATGAAATTCCATCAAGTATGTACCAGCTATTTACGGATTGGTTAATTTTTGACTACCAAACCATTCATGGGGTTAGCGTGTTTCAGCTATTTTTACAGAGACAAAGAACTCAGATGCATGAATATGAAATGATTCAAGCTGCCCTATGTATGGCTGCTGTTATGGAACCATTGTTAATTACAAACTATGATGGAAAGACTATAGTTGGATATGATTTAAATGAGGAAGAACAAGTTGTATCTTTAAATAAAGTGGAGCATTCTTCTTTAACTATCGTCAGAGGAACGGTTGTTTTTTTAAGGAGAATTCCTGGTATAAAGAATAATTTCGCTTTCACCCCTCTCCTACTATGTCAAGATGTTCATCCTTTTAGTGAATTACGTACAAACTATCAAAGAATGGGCAAAAAAGATACATTGAGATCTTTTTTAAAGCACAGAGCATTGGACATATTACCAGAAAGCCAATATTGGGAAGTAGTGAGTCAATAGTCCTCGTTCTTATTACCTAAAAACAAACAACCTTTTTAGGTAGAAAAGGCTGTTATACTGTACTGTAGGTAAGAAAATGCTAATGCTTTATAAGTTGAAAAAAATTATAATGATCGGGACAAGTGATACATAGTTTTTCAAAGGGAATAATGATATAATGTTTAAATGTGAATTAAAAAGAACTATGGAAACTTGAAATAAACGATTATGAGCAAAAATAGATATATGTCATATACTGTTTTACAGATATACGATGGTTGGAGGTTTCTTTATATGACTATTTACCATTTCGTCGGTATTAAAGGGTCAGGGATGAGTGCACTTGCACAAATTCTACATGATATGAATTATAATGTTCAAGGATCAGACGTTGAAAAGCACTTCTTCACACAAGTGGCACTTGAGGAAGCTGGAATAAAAATTTTGCCATTTAATAAAAATAATATACAACCTGGCTTAACAATCATTGCCGGTAATGCATTCCCTGATACACATGAGGAAATAGAAGAAGCGACAAGACTTGGTTTACCAATCATTCGCTATCACAAGTTCCTCGGTGATTTCATGAAGAATTTTACAAGTATCGCTGTTACAGGAGCACATGGTAAAACTTCTACGACTGGGTTGCTTGCACATGTACTTACAGGTGCGAATCCTACTGCTTATCTGATTGGTGATGGTACTGGGAGAGGAAATAAACTGGCCGAATATTTTGCTTTTGAAGCATGTGAATATCGCCGCCACTTCTTGTCATACCATCCGGATTATTGCATCATGACAAATATTGATTTTGATCATCCAGATTATTTTGCAAGTCTTGATGATGTTTTTTCTGCGTTTCAAGAAATGTCATTACAAGTGAAAAAAGGGATTTTCGCTTGTGGTGATGATGAACAATTACAAAAAGTGCAAGCAAAAGTACCTGTTGTTTTTTACGGTTTTGGTGAAGAAAATGACTTTCAAGCAAGAAATGTCATCAAGTCAACAAGCGGTACAACCTTTGATGTATTTGTAAGGAATACCTTCTATAATACGTTCACGATCAAATCATACGGAGATCATAACATCTTAAATGCTTTAAGCGTGATTGCCGTGTGTCATTACGAAGATATTGATGCTTCGATTGTTCAAGAGCAGCTCCTCACTTTTGGAGGAGTAAAGAGACGATTTACAGAAAAACAAATTGGTGATCAAGTCATTATCGATGATTACGCTCACCATCCGACTGAAATAAAAGCAACAATTGAAGCAGCGCGTCAAAAATACCCTGATAAAGAAATCATCGGTGTTTTCCAACCGCATACCTTCACAAGGACACAAACATTCTTAGATGATTTTGCTTCAAGTTTAAACTTGGCAGACCAAGTGTATCTATGTGAAATCTTTGGATCCGCTAGGGAAATCCACGGAAAGCTTTCTATTGAAGATTTACAAGCAAAAGTCGATGGTGCTGTTATTTTAAACGAAGACGATACGAATATCTTAAAAGATCACCACGATGGTGTCTTAATCTTTATGGGTGCAGGCGACATTCAAAAATTCCAGAAAGCATACGAAATGCAACTATAAGCGAGTAGTTCCTCATGTGAGTGGGGGACTATTTTTTGTTTTATAAATTCAATTTGTGGTTCAATTCCATTAGAGTAAAAAAGGAATTTGTGCGTGCAATTGAAGTGAAATCGGCAAAGATAGCTGCGTGATTTTTGAGTTGCACTCACATCAGGCCATCGAAAACGACACAACAATCATTTTTTCTTCAAATACTCTCCTTAATCAATTACTTTGAACTAAATAAATTTGAATGATGAAAGTTGATGGTATTCATTTTCTTACTATTTTGATAAAATATAATATAAAAAAATGACGGATAAATTACGGGGGAATGAGTATGCGAAAAAATATATTAAAGGTATGTGTTCAACAAGATGATATTGATCATTTAGGACACATGAATTATATGAAGTATCTTGTCTATTTAGAGAAGGGAGTATCTAACTGGTATAGAGAAATTGGCATTGGAAGAGAGCAATTAGATCAACAGCATTTAGGAACAGTAATGGTTAACTTTGATGTTACCTATAAAAAAGAGGCACGGGTGAATGAAGAACTCACAATTTTCACAGAATTGCGTAACGTAGGTAATAAAAGCTTTTATATTTATCAAGAAATATATAATGAGAATCAAGAGCTATTAACAACATGTAAGAAGACATTTGTCATGTTTAATACAATTACAAGACAGGGTGTACCTGTTGTTAAGGAAATTACAGAATTAGTAAATAAGGAAAATTATAACAATTAAATCCGAAGAATATGGCAATACATAAATAACCACGAACAAAAATTTGTTCGTGGTACATGGAAAAAGTCGAATTTGTTAGCTTATTTTAAGTTTTCTGGATTGAGAGCTTCTAATTCTGCAATTACAAATTTGCCGTCTTTGCGGATTAATTGATCATCGAAGTAGATTTCTCCACCACCATAATCAGGACGTTGGATATTGACTAAGTCCCAATGGATATTTGATTTGTTCCCATTATATGCTTCGTCATAGCATTGTCCTGGTGTGAAGTGAAAGCTACCGTCAATTTTTTCATCAAAAAGGATATCTTGCATTGGGTGTAGAATATAAGGGTTAACACCAATAGCAAATTCTCCAACAAAGCGAGCTCCCTCATCTGTATCGAATATTTTGTTAATACGCTCAGTATCATTAGCAGTGGCCTCAATGATTTTACCATTCTCGAAAGTTAGTTTTACATTTTCGAACGTAAAACCGTTATATGGAGATGGTGTGTTATAAGAAATAACTCCATTCACTGAATCACGCACTGGAGCGGTATAAACTTCACCATCTGGTATATTCATTTGTCCAGAACATTTAATAGCTGGGATATCTTTAATTGAAAAACTTAAATCAGTCCCAGGTCCTGTTAAGCGAACTTTATCTGTTTTATTCATCAATGAAACGAGATTGTCCATGGCTGCATCCATTTTACTGTAGTCTAAGTTACATACATCAAAGTAAAAGTCTTCGAATGCTTCCACGCTCATTTTAGCTAATTGAGCCATTGAAGCGTTTGGATAGCGGAGTACGACCCATTTTGTTTTTGGCACGCGAATTTCTCTATGTACCTTTTGGCCGATTGTTGATCCGTGAATACGCATTTTTTCATCTGGTACATCTGCTTGTTCGTTAATGTTATTTCCAGAACGTAAACCAATATAAGCATCCATTTGGCTCATGACATTTGCTTCAAATGAAGCCATCATATTATATTGTTCTTCATTTGCGCCGAATAAAAGTGCGCGGTCAACTGTATTATCTTTTATCGTGACAAAAGGGTGACCACCAGCGGCGTAGGCTTCTTTTACAAGAGCAGTTACAAGTTCTTTTTGTAAACCGAAGTTCTCAATGAGAACCTTTTCTCCTTTTTGTAAACCAATTGAATAATTAATTAAGTTCTTAGCTAATTGTTCAATACGAGGATCTTTCATTACATATCCCTCCGAATAAAAAATTGATTACTACCTTCTTATTGTAACCTAAAGTGGGATGTTTGTTCGAAAATAACTAGAGAAAAAGACAGAATAAATGATTTTCTTAGGATAAAATAGATAAGTAAGGTTCCCGTTAGGTCTAATCGCTTCATTTAAGTAATTGTTTATATTATGATAATATTTACAGATAAAATAAAAAGGATTATTTGGAAAGAGCGTTTATTCTCTCATAATTGGGGAAAAGCAATAATAAATTAAATACTTTGCTCTTTTCTTTGAATCATTCTTATTTTGAAAATACGGAGGTGTGCCTAATGGAAATTATCTTGTATTTGAGTGTAGCGGTTATTGCCATTGCTTTTTTAGTTTTAGTCATCTACCTTTCTAAAACACTCTCATCGCTACAAGTAACGTTAACAAGTGTATCTAAGACATTAGACGGGTTAGAAAAACAGCTTGATGGAGTGACCAAGGAAACAACAGTACTCTTACATAAAACGAATGCATTAGCAGAAGATATTCAAAAGAAATCTGAAAGCTTGAATAATGTTGTTGGTGCCGTAAAAGAAGTAGGGGACTCAGTAAGAACCTTTAATGGTTCTATTCAAAATATATCATCTTCAGTCAGTCAGCAGCTAGAGTCGAATAAAGAAAAAGTTGCACAAGCTATTAGCTGGGGTAATGTCATCTTAGAATTAAGAGAGAAATATAAACAACGTAAGCAAGCACCAGCGCAAACCTATACAGCTGAGGATCCTATCCCAGTTCCTAGCAAGAAAAGAGAAAGAGCAAGGTCATAAATTCAATTTGGAGGATGATAATGATGAGTAACCAAGATCGTCAAGAAAATGAATCAAAACAAGTGGCCAAAAATGAAGATAGCATCAATACAAAGGATTTCGTCATCGGAGCACTAATTGGTGGTATTGTAGGTGCTGGTACAGCATTATTACTTGCACCTAAATCAGGTAAGGAACTAATAAGTGATATTAATACACAAGCTTCTCAATTAAAGGAAAAATCTAGCCATATCGCTGATACTGCTAAAGTAAAAGGTACTGAATGGGTTCAGGTTGCTAAAGAAAAAAGCAATGAAATTGTCCAATCAGCAAAAGAAAAATCTAGTGACTTACAACAAACAGTCTCAAAGCAGTCTGCAGATATGAAAGATAAAATTAAACAAATGACTGCAAAAGATGACGCAGTAGCTGAAGAAAATGCTCCAACATCGGAAGCAGAAGCACAAAAGAGATTAGAAGAAACGAAAGTAGCTTTTGACCAAACAGAAGAAAAAGTAAATCAATAGTATTCAATAAAGCGGTAAAGAGCCATCTATTCTTTACCGCTTTATTATGATCTCGATTTGTCATAGGTGCTTCTTTTTTAGTAAAATAATGTGAGGTATACCATAATTATAATAAGAGAGGTAATTCAAATGGAAAGATTAAATACAAAAGAAGCATTTAAACAAGCACTGCAAGAGAATGAGAAGATGTTATTACTTAAGCACAGTAACACTTGCCCAATCAGCGCAGATGCTTACGAGCAATATGAAAAATACACAAATGAAAATAGTGATGTGAAAGCTTATTACTTAGTTGTTCAAGAAGATCGCCCATTGTCAAACGAGATTGCAGAAATATTTGAAGTAAAACACGAATCTCCACAAGCTTTTCTTTTTGTTAATAAAGAAGTGGCTTGGCATACATCCCACCGTAAAATTACATATGATACCCTAAATGAGGCTGTACAAGCTTAAGGAAGTTATCTATCCCGAACGATTTATTTGTCTAATATGGACGTGAGTCGTTCGGAACATTTTTTAAATTGGTTGAAGGAGTTATGTGTTTTTTCCGCACGAGTGTGTAATTTTTAGTTGACCAGTGAATTTTTAAATTGTCCCCCTCTTGTATTTCCTCTAATAAAGAGGACTTCTTGCCGTTTTTAAATAATGTACATTGAAGTTTACCATGATAAGGAATTTGAACTTTTGCAAATTTAATCACATCATGAAAATAAAACCTTGCTTGGTCATCTTCCTTTATTATTTCTAGTACATCTCCTGAATGTATAAGTGATTCCTCAACTAATTTCTCTTTTTCTCTGATTATGTGCAAAAGTTGTTTATAAAGCGTAACTTCTTTATTATTGACACTAATCGTTATACTGGCCTTGTATTGTAAAGATTTATATTTTATGAATTCTACCAGTGTTAATGGGCGCGGCTCAATGATCTCTAAACGATCTAAATGGTTGACATGACTAGTTAAAGATATCGAATTTCCATTGCAAATAACTTTTCCGTTATGCGGTGGAATGATTGTCTGCTTCCCATTGATGATCAGTTGATATGGCTTTACGCTCTCTAATAGATGTGTCAAATCTAATGAATGAAAGATTTCTGTAATTGTCGATGGGATCATATATTCAATATGATCACCGTCCTCGAGTAGCTGTTGAGTGGATGCTGTTACTTGATTCACCTTTATTAAGGGCATAATGGTGTATTTTGCATCGTGAATATAAATACTTTTATTCTCGGTTTCTCCGACACAATCAGATACTCTAATAGTCGCTGGCTCCCCACTCATTCCTCTTACGACACTTATTTCATCATGAGCGTGAACGGCATCATTTAATTTTGCCTTTTTACCGTTCAAATAAATATATGGCAGTTTTCCGTGACTTCCTGGAATGGTCATTTGTTGTTTGTTAACGGTAATTACTTTTGGAGAGCCAATTTTTCCATACCAATTCCTTGTGAGATATTTTGCAGTTAATAAGACATCCTTTACTGTGAGAGTCTTGATTTTTAGCAATCGTTCTGTCTCTCCATTGACTGTAATAGGAACAAATCTGAGCGGAGTTTCGTTGGCTGCAATTGCGATTGCAAAAGGTGTGACATACATCGGGTGAGAAGCTAGCTCTTCTGGAAATGATAGATGTTTTAAGCTATTTAAAGTTTTAAGCATGACTTGATGAGGAGGCAAATCTAATTGGTCTCTAAGTAATTCTTGAATGCCTGGTGTTAAGCTTCCACCGCCAATTATTATGAGGGCAAGAGGTGACTTTTTATTATTTAGCTGTTGTATTTTTTTTGAAAGTGAATGAGCAAGTTGTTCGATAAAGGGAAAAAGCCTACTCATTAAGTCTTTTGAGTAGATATGTTGTTTTGTGTTATTTAATGTTTCAAATGTGAAGGATTCATGGTCGACCAATTGCCGCTTGATCCGCTCTGCTTCATGGAAATCGGTTAGTGTTAATTGCTGAATGAACTCTGTCACTTCATCACCTGCCTGTGGCACCATCCCATAAGCAGTAATTGTTCCTTCATTAGTAATGGCAATATCAGATGTACCTGCTCCGATATCTAATACAGCTATATTCAAATGTCGTAAGGATGGAGGAATTAAAGTTTGTACACAAGCAATAGGCTCGAGTGTTAGTCCATCGATCGTTAACCCTGCTCTTTGTACAGTTGCTTCTAGAGAGGTGATAACAAGCTTAGGTAAGAAGGTGGCAATAATTTCTATACTCGCTTGAGCACCTTGTTGATGTAATAAACTCCCAATAGGCTGTCGGTCAATAAAATAATACAGTGGTGTATAGCCTACAAAGGTATAATCTGTTTGGATTTCTGTATGATGAGTTTTATTTGTAATAGTAGATTGTGCTTTTTGAAGAGCTTGCCATTCTAAATATTGAATATAGTCAGCAGTTAAAGGAGGGTAATTTCTTATATCCATACTAGCCATTATGCGTTCGGTTCGTAATGATCTACCAGCTGCAGCAATAAATACTTTTTGAAGGGGACCATGTTTTTTTTCAAAGTATTGTTTAATAACAATAACTGTTTCTGCAACCGATTGGATATTGTGAATTTGTCCATCCATCATTGCCCTATCATCATGTTCCTTTACAAAGTAATCAACACAATTATACTCACCTTCTTCAAAAAGAATAAAGAGACCAATGACTGACCTTGTTCCTATATCTAAGACAAAAAATTGTTTCTTCTCACCCAAAAGAATCACATCCTTTTGAATCAATTTGCTTTATTGCTTAAAAGCGTCTAATTAATAAAGATAAAATTAGTGACAGAAGCGTATATTTCATATATAATAACAACAATTATAAAAAATGTATTATAATTATCACCAAAACAAATAAGTGATATCTGAATGAAGCAAGAAAGTATTGTACTCATCTTCGCTTTTTCGGAATTGAGCTTTAATGTAATAACAATTGAGAGGATGGGACTATTATGGGTAAAGAACTAGAGCAATTGCGTAACCGAGTGGATGAAATTAACCTTCAGTTGCTTTCTTTAATTAATGAGAGAGCAGAACTTGTACAAGAAATCGGAAGGGTAAAGGAAACACAAGGAGTCTATCGTTATGATCCTGTCCGTGAAAGAGCGATGTTGGATCTAATCAAAGAGAATAATAATGGACCTTTTGAGAACTCAACAATTGAGCATATGTTCAAGGAGATCTTTAAAGCTGGTTTAGAATTACAAAAGGATGACCATCGCAAAGCATTATTAGTATCCCGTAAGAAAAAATCTGAAAATACAATTGTTGATATAAATGGAGAGCAGATCGGTAACGGACAGCCGCATCTTGTCTTTGGGCCATGTGCAGTAGAATCATATGAGCAAGTGGCATCAGTTGCTGAAGCTGTGAAAGCTAAAGGCTTGAAGTTGTTACGTGGCGGCGCATTTAAGCCTAGAACTTCTCCTTATGATTTCCAAGGTTTGGGTGTTGAAGGCTTGAAGATCTTAAAACGTGTAGCAGATGAATATGGTTTAGCTGTTATTTCAGAAATCGTAAGCCCAAATGATATGGAAACTGCAGTGCAGTACTTAGACGTTATTCAAATTGGAGCTAGAAATATGCAGAATTTTGAATTGCTAAAAGCAGCAGGACAAATCAATAAGCCTGTACTCTTAAAGCGTGGTATGTCTGCAACGATTGAAGAATTCATTAATGCAGCTGAATACATCATGGCACAAGGAAATGGCCAAATTATTCTTTGTGAACGAGGTATAAGAACATATGAAAAAGCAACAAGAAATACGTTAGATATTACGGCTGTTCCAATTTTAAAACAAGAAACACATTTACCAGTTATGGTTGATGTCACTCATTCAACTGGAAGAAAAGATTTATTACTTCCAGCTGCAAAAGCAGCACTTGCAATTGGTGCTGATGGGGTTATGGCAGAAGTACATCCAGATCCTGCAGTGGCGTTATCTGATTCCGCTCAGCAAATGGATTTAAATCAATTTGATCAATTCATGAACGCACTTAAACTTCCTTCACAAATTCAAGTGTAATGGTATAATAAAGCTGATTTAAGGGGAATGGTAGCCGTCCCTCTTGAGTCGGCTTTTTTATATCTTTTTAAAAAAATTTGTAGTAAGCTGGTTGTGGTTTCTAATTTTTTTACAAGATTATGTGAGGAATTGAACAATAGGATAGAACTTTGGGATATCAGTTATGTAGGTTAGATTCTAACTATTTTTTGACTTTTTCATAAATATTTCAGCATGAAGTTGCGAGGGAAGAGAAAAGTATCGTATGATTATACATAATTACAATTCTTGCTGAACAAATAAGGTTTGTAGAAGAATGACATACATAAATACATTTTATTAATATAGAAAAAGTAGAAGGAGTGTGTGACATGAATATTACGATTTATGATGTAGCACGCGAAGCAAATGTTTCAATGGCTACTGTTTCAAGGGTTGTCAATGGGAATCCTAATGTCAAACCGACAACAAGAAAAAAAGTATTAGAGGTAATTGAACGTTTAGGCTATCGCCCTAATGCTGTTGCAAGGGGACTTGCTAGTAAAAAAACTACGACAGTAGGGGTGATATTACCCGATGTATCGAGTACTTTTGTCGCGGAGTTAGCTAGAGGAATCGAAGATATCGCAACGATGTATAAGTATAATATTATTTTAAGTAACTCAGATCAAAATATGGACAAGGAGTTACATCTATTAAACACGATGTTAGGAAAACAAGTGGACGGGATTGTTTTTATGGGCGGTAATATAGAGGAAGCACATGTGACGGAATTTGAGAAATCTCCTGTACCTATTGTACTTGCTGGTTCTATTGAAAAGTCGCAAACCATTCCTTCTGTTAACATCGATTATGAACAAGCAGCTTATGATGCCACGGAAGCCTTTATTCAAAAAGGTCACGAAAAAATTGCCTTGCTGATTGGCCCTTTAAGAGAACCAATCAATGCAGAGAAAAAATTAGAAGGCTATAAGAGAGCTCTTCAAGACGCGAGTATTCCGTATCATGAAGAATGGGTAATTGAAGGGGACTACACATATGACTCAGGTTTGGAAGCATTTGAACGGTTGTTAGAGTTAGATAGCAAGCCAACTGCTATATTTGCTGGTTCAGATGAAATGGCATTGGGCATCGTTCATGGGGCGCAAGATAAAGGGTATCACGTACCTCAGGATGTAGAAGTGATTAGCTCTGATAGCACAAGATTAGCTTTAATGGTGAGACCACAACTTACATCTGTTGTACAACCGTTATATGACATAGGTGCAGTTGCAATGAGATTATTGACGAAGTATATGAATAAGGAAGAAGTCACAGATCACACAGTAGTACTTCCGCACCGAATTGAACAGCGTAACTCAACAAAATAATCATCCGACCGATATGAGAAAAAGAGGGAAAGACATGTAAAGTGAGTTTACCGAGTTTACAAGGTAATTCTCACTTTTTACATGTTAAGGTAAGAAAAAATGGTCAAGTGAGAAGATAAGTGTCTTTGCAGCTAATAAGGAACAACTTGTCTTCACCTCTTGCAAGACTCGCCAATAGGCGAGTTTTCTAATTTCGTCATTAGGGAGAGAGAGAATGAGAAAGTTAGACAAGTTAACACCAGTTGGTTTAATGGTCGGTGTAATCATGATTATCTTTGGAATTGTTGCTTCCGGTGGGTGGACTGGGGTCAAGTATTTTTTTGATTTCTCTTCCATCTTTATTGTCATTGGTGGGATAGTTGCAGGTCTTTTTATATCCTTCCAAATGAAGGATTTACGAAAGACTTTTATAGTAATGAAAAAAGGCTTTTCTAAAGAAGAAAGGTCAATCGAGAGCCTGATTGAGACCTTTGTTAAGTTAGCAGACCGTGCTAGAAGAGAAGGTATATTATCTTTAGAGTTAGAAGTTGTAAATGAACCAAATCCTTTTATCCGTAAAGGTGTGTTGTTGGCGGTTGATGGAATTGAACCAGAAATGATTAGGGATATACTTGATGCCGATATTGATGCAATGGAAGAGCGCCATCGAAAAGGGAGGAATATTATTGAAAAAGCAGGGGATTATGCACCAGCTTGGGGAATGATTGGTACATTAATTGGACTAGTCCTTATGTTGAAAAATATGGATGACCCCTCAGAACTTGGTTCCGGAATGGCAATTGCTCTTTTAACGACTTTATATGGCTCTTTACTAGCAAATCTTTTTTTCAATCCTTTAGCTGCGAAACTTGAATCACAAACGGATGATGAAATTTTTTATAAACAGGTTGTGATTGAAGGAGTAATTGGTGTTCAAACGGGACAGAACCCAACGATTTTACGAGAGAAATTAAGTGTTTACTTGTCCGAAACTGAGAAAAAATCTATCGAGGGGCGACTAGAGCTAACGGAGGACTTTGAACATGAGGCGCAATAACCGCCGTTCTAAAAGAGATAGGAACAATAAAAAGGGTGCTCCCCTTTGGATGGTGACCTATTCAGATCTTGTTACGCTCGTTCTCGTTTTTTTCATCCTTCTGTTTTCGATGTCACAAGTGGATATGACGAAGTTTAAGGCTGTCTCAGATTCATTTAATAAAGTAGGGATATTCCAATCTAGCTCATCAATATTACCTGATGATGGACGTGAATCTGTGCCAGATGAAACAGAGACAGGTACACCACATTCACTTGATTCACTTGTTCAGGAAGTTGAGAGTTATCTAAAATCTAATGGGTTGGAAAATGTGATTACAGCCAATCGAAATGAAAGAGGTGTTGTGCTCATTCTGCAAGAGCAAGTATTGTTTGAAACGGGCCAAGCCGATCTTATTGAAGATTCATTTGGTTTTCTCGAAAGCTTAGGGGTCATGCTCAAAGAAATGCCTAATCTTATCCGAGTCGAGGGCCATACAGATAATCGCCCAATTGAAACGTATCGCTACCCATCGAATTGGGAATTATCTTCAGCTCGAGCAAGTAGTGTTATTCGTTATTTAGTGGATAATAATGAAATAGAACCGTCTCGTTTTACTGCAGTAGGATACGGTGAAACAAGGCCGATTGCCGCAAATAATAGCTCAGAAAATTGGGAGAAAAATCGCAGAGTAGAAGTTATTATTCTTGATCCTGAGTATAAACACAATGAAGCTATGGAATCATCTAATTGATTCTATAGCTTTTTTCATTTTTTTGGTCCCAAAAAAAGCTATGCCTACTCCTTACCATATAATATTTAACTGTTTTTTCTCAACCTATAGACTGACTTTTAAACAGCGGTCATTTTGTATAATGAAAGAAACGGTAAGGAGGAGAAACGTATGCAAATAAAAGAGCTGACAATATATGTAGGTAATTACAATGAAACGAGAAAATTTTATGAAGAAGTGATGGGTTTAAATGTATATAAAGAATCTAAACAACAGATTACATTTCAGGTCGGTACAAGTCTGTTAACCATTCAAGAGGAGATTGAACAGGCATCTTTTTATCATTTTGCTATTAATATTCCACCTAACTTACTTCAATCAGCGAAAGTTTGGTTAAGTAATAGAGTTAAATTGGCAATGGAGGAGGGGGAAGATGAGGCAGACTTTAAGGAAGCGAAAGCAAAAGCGATCTATTTCGAGGATCCATCCGGTAATATCGTTGAATTGATTGCAAGAAAAACGTCAGCAGTAGCTAGTGAATCGCATTTTCATAAGGCTCATTTTTTAAATATAAGTGAGGTAGGTATCGCTACAAACCATATAATAGAGCTTGCTCAGCAATTACAAGATAAAGGAATACCAGTGAGAAACAACGAATCAATTAAACACGAGAAATATTTAAACTTTTTCGGAGAATATGATGATGGAGTTTATATTATTGTTGCTCCTGTTGGTAGAAGGTGGATTTTCTCAAATAAATACGCTAAAGAAGCGCCAATCGTTATTCGAACAGATAGAGGGACTATTCAATCCTAGGAAATGGAGGTAATCATGAGGAAAGTAGAAGTACTTAATTATGATAGACAATGGTCTACGGCCTTTGAAGTAGAGGCACAGAAGTTAAAACGAGTCTTCAAAGATAAAATGATAGTCATTTTTCATATCGGTAGCACCTCAGTACCAGGTCTTAAAGCCAAGCCGATTATTGATATATTACCGGTTGTCAAAGATATTACAGAGGTTGATGATTACTTAATTGAAATGAATGCATTAGGGTATGAGGCAAGAGGAGAGAATGGTATAAGAGGAAGAAGATATTTTCAAAAAGGACATGATAATCGTACGCATCATCTTCATTTTTTTGCAAAAGACAGTAAGGAGATTATTAGACATCTTGCCTTTCGTGATTATTTACGGACTCATCCATTAGAAGCTGGAAAATATGGTGCCTTAAAAGAATCGTTGGCCATCAAGCACTCGACAGATATCCATGCCTATATAGAAGGAAAAAATGCTTATGTGAAAAAAGTTGAACAGAAGGCATTAGCATGGTTTGAAAGGTTCGGGAATCTTCATCAACATCGGTTTTGAATATATCTTTCTGGATGGCTTTGTATTTTACCATCCAGAAGAGATATATTGGTCTGTCACAAATTTTTTAAACGTTTTAGTAATGGGTGACATATAACGGCTTTCTAACCAGGCAATACCAATCATACGGAAACAATGTGGTCGACTAATTGGAATTTGTATAATCTTACTTTTGTTGATACCTTTCAAATCAGGTAAAACTGAAACCCCAAGCTCTGCAGCAACTAACCCTGCGACTGTATCTGCCTCATCTCCTTCAAACGTAATTTTTGGCGTGAGGCCTGCATCTAAAAAGAGCCCCTCAACGGTTTCTCTTAAAGAATAACCTTTCTTTAAATGGATGATTGGTTCATATTTTAGTTCTTCGAGTGTAATAGATTTTTTCTTTGCTAGCCGATGGTTTTTAGGTACGACAGCAAAAAGTTCTTCTTCCCATAACTTCATCCAGCCTACCTGATCATCTTTTTCATTAGGTGCAATAAAACATAAATCAATTTGCCCATTATAGAGTTGCTCTAACATGACATGTGAAGCTCCTTGACTAAGTCGGAAATGTGTCTCAGGGTAAGAATCACGGAATTGTGAAATCATATCGGGGATAATGTTGGTACTTAATGTGTGGAGAAAGCCAAGAGAAATCGTTCCAGTATGCGGTTGAATAAGGTCTTGAATTTCTTGCTTAGCTTCTACATATTCTTGAATGATTTTCTCTACTCTTCGCAAAAAAATAACCCCATAAGCATTAAGGTGAATAGCACGCCCTTGTCTTTCAAATAATGGCACGCCTAATTCATCTTCTAACCTTGCAATGGAACGACTTAATGCAGACTGAGAAATCAATAGTTTCTCTGCTGATTGTGTCATATGTTCTGTTTCCGCAAGAGTTCGAAAATAAAGCAGTTGTTGAATATCCATAGACTCACTCTTTTCCATTACATTAATGCATTATTTTTATTATTATAATGCATTATACATATCGATTCAAAGGTGGTACGATGTTTAATATTAAAGAATATGTTAGAAGAACTATTCTAAAAGAAAGAAGAGAACATGAATTGATGAACGGCATACAGCAAGGTACCAACCTTTTTAAAAAAGTGAATATCGCATTTTTTGCAGCGGGTTTTAATACTTTTGCCATACTCTATTGCATGCAACCATTACTACCGGAGTTTTCGAAGATTTTTTCTATTACCCCAGCAGAAGCAAGTCTCTCCCTCTCCCTGACAACAGTAGTTTTAGCGATTAGTATGTTATTTTTTGGGTCTATATCAGAGGTGTGGGGAAGAAAACCGATTATGGTTTATTCCATGTTCATTTCCTCATTTCTGTGTATTTTGACAGCATTTAGTCCTTCTTTTGAGATATTACTTATTTATCGTGTGCTCATTGGTGTGACACTTGCAGGCTTGCCTTCTATTGCAATGGCTTATTTATCTGAGGAAATGGATCCGAAAAGTTTAGGAAAGGCAATGGGCCTTTATATTAGTGGGAATGCCACAGGCGCTGTCTTTGGGCGTGTGTTTACTGGTGTTATTACAGATTACTTCAGCTGGCAAATTGCTATCCTTGGCGTGGGACTGATTGGCTTTATTGCCACAATGTATTTTCAACGAAGTTTACCTGATTCAAAATTCTTTAAACCGAGATTATTAAACCTTCGTTCATTATCCAATTCTTTAATTGACCATCTTAAAGATCCAATGTTGTTAGCTTTGTTTTTTATCGGTTTTTTACTATTAGGCAGCAATGTGGCATTGTTTAACTATGTTGGTTATTTATTAATGAGCGAGCCATTTTCATATAGTCATGCAACGATTGGCTGGTTATTTCTTATTTATTTAATCGGTGTAGTTAGTTCTACAATTAACGCAAAACTTGTTCGTTCTTACGGTAAAGAGAAGATGTTAGTTAGTTATTTCACCTTGGCCATAGTGGGTACAGTTTGTACGGCTATACCTCATATCATCGGCATTCTTTTAGGTTTATCTATCTTTATATTTGGCTTTTTCGGGGCACACGCCATTGCTTCAAGTTGGGTTGGCCAACGAGCAACACATGACAAAGCACAAGCCTCTTCGCTCTATTTATTTCTTTATTATTTCGGCTCTAGTGTCGGTGGTACAGTTGCTGGATTCTTTTGGTCGCGCTACGAATGGCATGGAGTCATCGGCATGGTTGTCATTTTTCTTATGATAGGATTTGCGCTTGTTGCAAGTCTACAATATATGCAAAAAAACCATGTAGTGTTGAAACAACAGTGGCATTCTTATAAATAAAAATGATTGATGATTGAGCGCTCAATCAAATATTTTTATGAGAGTAATAGGCGATAGTAAAAACCCAATCTGATCAAATCGGATTGGGTTTTTTCATATAAGGAAATGATGGACAAGAGTGGAAAAGCAGAAGTGAAAGCCGAGCGATGGTGGTGTTAGCCTTTTCATTAGTAAATTTTGTTTCCTTGCGCAAATTTAGATTGTTTGCGTTACAACTTGTTACGACATTATTTCACATAGTGGAGACGATCATTAAATAGTAACTGCCAAGCTATCGATAATAGGATTAACTCTTATTAATAAGAACTAACAGCTTTTTTTCTCTCCTCTTTAAATACGTTTCTAGTTAAATCAATAAATGCTTGTAGTGGTGGTGTCATTTGTTTGTTTTTATGCCAAGCTATTTGTGTATAGAGTTGAATGTGTTCGTTTGGCCAAATAACTTCTTTTAATTGACCGTTATGAAGCTCTTTATTGACGACCATGGCGGGAAGAAAAGCCACACCTAGTCCAGCTATTACACATTGTTTAAGGGCCTCTATACTCACAAACTCAATACTGTTATGCAAAAAGACATTTTCCCCCGCTAAAGTCTGCTCCAATAAAGTGCGATAGGCACATCCGATTTCGGTTAAGAGAAATGATTCATTTTGTAAATCTTTTAGGGTAACGCTTGATTTAATTGCATACTCTGGCGCTGCCACCATTTTTAACTCTTCAATTATTAATGTCTCTGTCAGTAAGGTCTCAGGGGTTTTTCTCACATCCATGATAAAGGCAAGGTCGAGTGTACCATCATCTATAAGTGCTCTTGCTGAATCATCAGAATGGGCAGGTTTAAACGTCAATTTTACATGAGGAAACTGTGATTTAAATAATTGTAAAACTCGTGGAAGTCGGTAAGTACATTGACTTTCTTGTGCGCCAATTGTTAAGGAGGCTGTTCTAAACTGTTTGTCACTTATTTTTTGTAGTGCCTCATCATTTAACCTTAACATTTGGTCAACATACTTCTTGTATTCTTTACCGGTAGCGGTCAAGACAAGCTTTTTTCCCAACCTTTCAAAAAGTGGGTGTTGCAGTTCTGCTTCTAATGCTTTAATTTGAGCGGTTACACTTGATTGTGCAAAATTAAGCATTTTTGCAGTTTTTGTAAAATTCAAAGTAGTGGCCGCTGTTTGAAAGGTCTTTAATTGCTTCATATCCATTTTTTCACCTTCTGCATTGATCGTATTTTTCGATTGATGATATCTATATTATCATCTGTATCTATTAATAGAAACAGATTAAACTTAATATGATAGGAAACTAGAGGAGTGAATCGTAATGAAAATAGCAGTTATATATGGTGGAACACGTAAAAGCGGGAATACTGAATGGTTGACGAAACAAGTGATAAATGGGGTGAAAGTTAAGGAATTTCATTTATCTAACTATCAAATAGATGCTATAAAGGATCATCGACATAGTGAAGGCGGTTTTCCTCTAGTGGATGATGATTATCAACAATTAATTCAAGAAATAATGACATATGAAACGTTAATATTTGCTACACCTATTTACTGGTATAGTATGTCCGGTATGATGAAGAATTTTATCGATCGTTGGTCCCAAACACTCAGGGATCCCGAAATGAAACACTTTAAGAAGTGCATGGAAAATAAACAAGCTTATGTCATAGCTGTTGGTGGAGATCAGCCAACGATCAAGGGATTACCAATGATTCAACAATTTCTGTACATCTTTGATTTTATGGGAATGAAGTTTTTAGGATATATATTGGGTGAAGGAAATAAACCGAGAGATATCGAAAAAGATACGAAGGCAATCAGTGCAGCAAAAGAAATGAATAAAGTTATTTCACAAGGAAATGAGGCATAAAAATGAACAATCAACCCATTAACATTCAAGAAAAACTAACAAAATTTCATACGTTTTGGTCTCCAAAAGTTGTTGCAGAAATGAATAATTATCAATTGAAGGTCGCTAAATTCTCAGGGGAGTTCGTGTGGCACAAGCATGATGATACAGACGAAGTATTTTTGGTAGTTAAAGGTGAATTAACGATTCGCATGAGAGAAGAAGATGTGGTATTAAAGAATGGTGATTTATTCGTTGTCCCTCAGGGAGTAGAACATTGTCCATATGCAAAAGAAGAGTGCCATGTCATATTAATTGAACCGAAAGGAGTGATTAATACAGGAGAGGTGAAATCATCATTGACGGCTGAAAATGATGTTTGGATATAAGATGCAAAAGGGGGCAAAGTGATGGAATTAAGGGAGGTATTAAACGAGCAATTAAATGCATCACATCATGAAAATGGGTGGTTTGTTAGTTTGCTGAATAGCATAACAAACTTGAGTGATGAAGAAGCAAATTGGAAACCGAACGAAGACGTTCATAGTATCCATGAAATCACGACACATCTTCTTTATTATAATGAAAGATACTTGCATCGCTTCAAAGAAGAGCCAGTTGATGAAGCTAAAGAAAATACTTTTCAGTTGGCTGAAGGGGTAACTTTTTCTCACACGAGAGAGAGGATTCATCAATTATATAATGATTGGAAAAAAAACCTAGAAGCAGCGGATGATTTAGTGATGAATAATGCCAGTGAGGCATTGAGTCATCTTTATTTGCATACGGCGTATCATACGGGTCAAATCATCTTGTTGCGCAAATTACAAGGAAAGTGGGATGCATCCCAAGGAGTGGAAGGCTAAGCTTGATTGGGCTACTGTCATCGACTTGTTCTTTCAGATGAAGGTTGCAATCAGTTGCAGGTTAAATATGGGCATGGTATAATTGGTGAAACTTAAATATACAACTACCTTTTGTCTAAAGGGGAGTAGCAGTTACAGTAAAGTCGTCAATACAGGGGCTCTCCCTCGGCTTTATTGGCAACATTCGTTGTTTGCGAGACCTTTACCAAGTTTCTTTGGTAAGGGTTTTTGTCGTGCTTTTAAAAAAGAAACACTAACTCATTTATTAAGGAGTGAAGACTAATGGCTGTGAAAAAATTACTAAAGAGACTCATTCAAAAAGAAGGCGTGAAGTTTTTGAAGAAAAAAGCAGTGCCAATCATAAAAGAACAGTTAAAGAAAAGAAAGGGTAGATAAGGGATGAAAACAAAAGTTTACCTTGCAGCTTTTGGTATGTTGTTAAGCTTGTCTGCGTGTTCGCCAATTGAAGATACAAAAAATACGTTGGCTTACGTAAATGATGTGGAAGATTATATGAATGAGATTACACAGTTTGCCAACGAATTTCCGGAACAAGCAGAGCAAGCGATAACGGATGAGAATGTTGCAGCATCACTGGAAAAAAATGTAGAGGATTTACAAAATGCCATCGATACAATTGAAAACACTGAAGCACCAGAATTAATTGATAGTCTGCATGCTGAGTTGGTGCAACAAAATGAAGCATTATCTACGCATTTAGTTAAGCTTGAGGAAGGTTTGGAGAAAGGGACATTATCTGAGGCATTCATCGAGGACCAAGAATTTATGCAAACAATTAATGACATCACATCTATTTACAATGAAATTGAGAATCTTGGAGAATAGACTCCCGTGATCCTATTAAGTTAAAACAAGCAGAGACTGGGACAAAACAGAGTTGAGCGCTTCGCAAAAGGGAATAGCAAGTCACTCAGAAGGGAAACCGGAGCTGAGCGCTTCGCAAAAGGGAATAGCAAGTCACTCAGGAACAAAACCAGAGCTGAGCGCTTCGCAAAAGGGAATAGCAAGTCACTCAGAAGAAAAACCAGAGCTGAGCGCTTCGCAAAAAGGATTAGCAAGTCACTCAGAAGGGAAACCAGAGCTGAGCGCTTCGCAAAAGGGAATAGCAAGTCACTCAGAAAGAAAACCAGAGTTGAGCGCTTGGCAAAAGGGAATAGCAAATTACTCAGGAACAAAACCAGAGTTGAGCGCTTCGCAAAAGGGAATAGCAAGTCACTCAGAAGAAAAACCAGAGCTGAGCGCTTCGCAAAAGATGTTAGCAAGTCACTCAGAAGGGAAACCAGAGCTGAGCGCTTCGCAAAAGATGTTAGCAAGTCACTCAGAAGAAAAACCAGAGCTGAGCGCTTCGCAAAAAGGATTAGCAAGTCACTCAGAAGGGAAACCAGAGCTGAGCGCTTCGCAAAAGGGAATAGCAAGTCACTCAGAAAGAAAACCAGAGTTGAGCGCTTGGCAAAAGGGAATAGCAAATTACTCAGGAACAAAACCAGAGCTGAGCGCTTCGCAAAAGGGAATAGCAAGTCACTCATAAGAAAAACCAGAGCTGAGCGCTTCGCAAAAGATGTTAGCAAGTGACTCAGAAAGAAAACCAGAGCTGAGCGCTTCGCAAAAGGGAATAGCAAGTCACTCATAAGAAAAACCAGAGCTGAGCGCTTCGCAAAAGATGTTAGCAAGTCACTCAGGAACAAAACCAGAGCTGAGCGCTTCGCAAAAAGGATTAGCAAGTTACTCAAAAGGAAAACAAGATCTGAATGCTTCGCAGGATTTTTTTCTGCCGGAAAAATAAGAATATAACAGTAAATATAAAAGAATACGAATCATAATATGTGTTTCTTACTGTCAGCGCCCAGCAAGCTGCTTACACTCTGTTACAATGTTTAGCTACTTCTTCATAAAAGAGAAGAGGTTAGGACAAAAGGTTTGCAGCAACTCAACTAAAAAGGCCGAACTATGATTAGACAAGCTCACACATCGGGAACATGCTACAATAGTTCAGCTTTCTATATTGATAATTTAGCTCATAGATCAATAGGTGATGTTAGTTATGTTTCCTAACCTTTATCATTACTTAATAACTTCTGTCCCAAAACTTTGCGCCTTACTTCATTTTTCATTCATTTTTTCCTCTTAAGGGATAAAGCGCTTTTTCCACCGTTTTAGCGTTTTTTTCAGTGATTTCATTTTTTCTTGGAATGGGATCATATATATCCGATGAATCTTCCCAAGTTTGTGGCAACTTAAATGGAGATTCCTTTTCCCACTTTTCAATCCAATCAGAAGGTAATGGTCCTGTTCCGCTTGAATTTTCAATCATTTCTAACCAAATAAGTGACCAAGCTCTCGGAACTACCCGCCAGATATCATATCCACCCCCACCAACGGCTATCCATCTTCCTTCACAATATTGATGAGCGAGTTGGTGAGCGAGCCTTGGTATTTCTTTATATATTCTCATTGTTGCCGAAAGATGTGTTAACGGATCAAAGTAATGCGCATCAGCACCATTTTGGGTGAAAATAATATCTGGTTTAAAAAACGCTGCTACTTCTTTAAAGGACGTTTCGTATGCATGTAGCCACGAATCATCCTCTGTAAAAGCGTCTAAAGGTATATTAAAAGAATAGCCATATCCATGACTATGACCTCTTTCGTTAATATTCCCTGTTCCGGGAAATAAGTATCTACCGGTTTCATGGATAGATAATGTACATACATTTGGGTCATCATAAAACGCCCATTGTACACCATCACCATGATGAGCATCCGTATCAATATAAAGGACACGGGCATTGTACTTTTCTCGTAAATATTTGATTGCCACTGAGCTGTCATTATAGATACAAAATCCAGATGCCTTACCTCTAAAGCCATGATGAAGTCCCCCGCCTAAATGAAGGGCGTGTTCTGCCTTCCCTTGCATGACATAATCAGCGGCAGTCAATGCGCCTCCAACAAGTAAGCTACTGGCCTCGTGCATTTGAGGGAAAATAGGTGTATCCTCGGTTCCAAGCCCGTAACTCTCTGCCTGCTCTTGGGGAAGCTCATCATTACCTGCTAACTTTACAGCACGAACATAACCTGGATCATGAATGAGTAATAATTCTTCTTCTGTTGCTATTCTAGGTGCAATCATTTGCGTGTCTTTTATCGCATGGATAGATTGTAGTAAATCTAAAGTTAATTTTAAGCGTTGCTGATTAAAAGGGTGCTCAGCATTAAAGCGATAGTTAAGTAATGCATCAGAATATAAAAAAACAGAACGGTCCATGATGTTCACTTCCTTGGATCTATAGGCCAGAGTACAGAATGTCCTTCCTCACGTAATTTGTCTACAAGAGAAAGCGGATTCATTGTTTGGACTCTAAGGACTATAATTTTATAATTACTATCCTCTTTATCTGGATAGACGAGGACACTAAGAATATTGGCTTTTAAATTACGAAATACGGAGGTAACCTCAAAGAGCTTACCTGTACGATTAGGCACTCTTACTTCGATTTGTGACCCTGGCTGATGGGCACCTGTTAATTCTACATAAGTATGAAGGAGGTCTGTCTGAGTCACAATGCCGACTAATTGGTTATCGTTGAGAATGGGCATACAACCGATGCGGTGCTCGTAAAGGGTCGCAGCGATATCCTCTACAAAGTCTAATGGGTGTCCAGAAATAATGTCCGTTTTCATAATTCGTTTAATTGGTTGTGAGAGGCCTTCTTTTAATTGAACTGTATCTAGTATAGAAGGCGTCGCATCCCGTATATCTCGATCTGTTACTAAGCCGATCAGGTGATTGGCTTCATCGATAATGGGCAAATGGCGGATTTTTTGATCACGCATGAGTTGGAGTGCATCAGCAATGAGGTGATTTTCTGTAAGTGTAAAGATTTCCTTCTTCATCATTTCTTCAACAATCATTTAAAATCCCCCTTTTTAAGAAAAACTAATACATAAAGCGATTCATAAATCGAAGTTTATCGAACTGTTGAATGGAATCTGTGCTTACCCGATTACCAATCCGGGCCATTAGACAATTAGCGGGATGGGAGCTGATTTCTGGATCATCGGTAGCAAACCAAACAAGTCCCCCTGCATTCATCATCTTTTCCATGATTTTGCGATACTCCCATACGTTTAAACCAGTTCCTTTTAAGTCCCAATGCCAATAATATTCGGTAGTAATAACAATATAATCTTCCATCGCATCATCCATCATCGATACGCGTAAGATACTTTTTCCAGTTCCCGTTCCTCGAAAGGCAGGAATCACTTCTATTGCCCCTAGTTCTATGAGATTATTCATTTTCCCTTCTGACCATCTTTCTAACGGATCTGGATATAAATAAGTCGCATAGCCTACGATCGTATCTCTAAATCTAGCAATAATGATTCTTCCTTCAGGTAAACCAGCAATCTCAATTAAGGCCTTCCTCTGTTGCTCTGGAGGTCTGAAAGCAACAAGATCATGATGAAAGTCATAGGTTTTTAGAACGTCGGCAGATATCGGTCCTTCAATGATTAATTCTCCGTTTGCCGTATTCAGTTTCATCGCATTATACGTTTTCAGATGCTGCAATTCATTCACCGCCTAAAACAATTAATCTTTCTATCTATTATACATAAACTACTGAAGCGCTTTCATATAAAAAACATCAATTTAATGACAATTTAAAATAATATGTAGATTATATAAAAATTTTAGTGGGAATTGAAACCTTTTTATTTTAATTGCCCTATATTTGATCAATGGAAAGGGAGGATTTAACATAATATTTACGTCAGCCTTTTTAGATTACTCCTAACAGGCAATGTAGCCGTGAAGAAAATCATAGCAATAAAAGAAGTAAGAACGTTTGTTAAAGCTATCAGCATAAAATTAAAAACCCAGAGTAGCTTCAACACCAGATAAAGTAAGGGGGAATGTAAAATCTTACTTCACAGTAGGTAAGTATAAAAAAACAGCTAGCTGATCGAACTGTTGACATTTTTGAAAAAAGTGGCTACACAAGCAAATCCTTTTTTCCTCAACTATCCTTGCCCGTTTACCTTCAGATGTACGCGCAAATCCCTTTTCCTGAGCTATCCCTGATTATAAAAAAATCGTATCAATAACACAGAAGGAATCAGCTTTTAATCGTTATCCCTTCTTAACATACAATTTAATAAGTCTTTATAGATAATTTACTGCCTTATAATTTAAAAAATTGTGAAAAAAAAGTATTTATATTATAATAGTTTAAACAAGTTTAAAGGGGGATAAATGAACATGAAATTGGAAGCGCTGCCAGCAATACAAGGTAACCATAATTTGAAAAATTATGAGGAAGCGTATAATAGTTTTGATTGGACAGAAGCGAAAAAGCAATTTTCTTGGTACGAAACAGGGAAAATGAATTTGGCGTACGAAGCAATTGACCGCCATGCTGAAAGTGATAAGAAAAACAAGGTAGCGCTCTATTATCGTGAAGGTGAGAATAAAGAGAAGTATACCTTTAAAGAGATGAAGGACTTTTCAAACCAAGCGGCTAATGTACTAAAAGCACATGGAGACGTTGAAAAAGGTGATCGCGTATTTGTTTTTATGGGACGTTCACCAGAACTTTACTTCTCAGTTCTTGGCGCAATCAAGCTAGGTGCCATAGTCGGACCACTATTTGAAGCCTTTATGGAGGGAGCAGTAACAGACCGTTTAGAGGATAGCGAAGCAAAAGTCCTTATTACGACTCCTGAACTATTAGATCGTGTACCCGCTGATAAATTACCAAACTTAAAACATATTTTTGTTGTTGGTGAGAATGTAGAAGAAAATGGAAAATTATTAGATTTCCGTAAATATATGCAAAAGGCTAGTAAAGAATTAGAAATTGAATGGGTAGAACCGACAGACGGTCTAATTTTACATTATACTTCTGGTTCCACTGGTAAACCAAAAGGTGTGCTGCACGTTCACAATGCGATGATTCAACATTATCAAACGGCGAAATGGGTATTGGACTTAAAAGAAGATGATGTTTATTGGTGCACGGCTGACCCAGGTTGGGTAACAGGAACTTCTTATGGTATTTTCGGACCTTGGTTGACAGGAACATCAAACCTTATTGTCGGAGGCAGATTTAGCCCAGAAACATGGTATCAGGCGATTGAAGATTATGGTGTTACGGTTTGGTATAGTGCACCAACAGCTTTTCGTATGTTAATGGGCGCTGGGGATGAAGTAGTGAAGAAATTCAACTTAAGCACTCTACGACATGTGTTAAGTGTAGGTGAACCATTGAATCCTGAAGTGGTGAGATGGGGAGTGAAAGTATTCAATAAGCGTATTCATGATACGTGGTGGATGACTGAAACGGGTGCTCAACTCATTTGTAACTACCCAAGCCTAGAAATTAAACCTGGCTCCATGGGTAAACCAATTCCAGGGGTAAAAGCAGCCATTGTCGATGACCAAGGGAATGAACTACCACCAAATCGCATGGGTAATCTGGCCATAAAAAAAGGGTGGCCATCTATGATGCATACCATTTGGAATAATAAAGAGAAATATGATTCTTACTTTATGCCAGGTGACTGGTATGTTTCAGGTGATTCCGCTTATATGGATGAAGATGGATATTTTTGGTTCCAAGGGAGAGTCGATGATGTAATTATGACGTCCGGCGAACGGGTAGGACCATTTGAGGTAGAAAGTAAGCTCATCGAACATCCAGCTGTTGCTGAAGCTGGTGTCATAGGAAAACCGGACCCGGTTCGTGGCGAGATTATAAAAGCCTTTATTGCGCTAATCGATGGTTATGAAGCAACAGATGAACTGAAAGAAGATATTCGTCAATTCGTTAAAAAGGGGTTAGCTGCACACGCTGCACCTCGTGAAATCGAATTCCGCGACAAACTGCCAAAAACACGTAGTGGTAAAATCATGCGCCGTGTATTAAAGGCTTGGGAATTAGATTTACCTACGGGCGACTTATCTACAATGGAAGACTGAGCAAAGAGGTGAGTTGCGAGTCAATGATTGAGGTATTCCTCTCTAATTGACTCGCTTTTTTAATGTTTTTTCAAGTATAGAGAGTGTTGTTTAGAAAAAAGGGGGGGAAGTAGCTATGAGTGAATGTTTTATATGTAATAAACATGCTGGAAAAATTGCAACTGCTGGAGTCATAATTTATGAAGATGAGTATATCTATGTGGGGCATATTGATAGAAATGGAAAGCCTAACTACTTAGGTCATATTATGATTGATTTAAAAAGACACGTACCAACACTCGCTGAAATGACAGGAGAAGAAGCTAGGGCATTCGGGGTTATAATGGCTAGAGTTAGTAAAGCACTAAAATATTCAGAAAGCGCTGAACATATCTACTCGCTTGTTTCGGGGAATTTTGTTCCACATCTTCATATGCATTTAATCGCTCGTTATCCGAATACGCCAGAAGAATATTGGGGTCCGCTGGAAGTTTACAATTGGGATGAGGCTCCAATGGGCGAAAACAAAGAAGTAGTGGAACTTTGTAATCGTCTGAAAACATATTTAGAGAATAATCCTCATGAATAACCACATGAAAGAATTTAGTTGGGTGGGAAGTAAAGAAGACTTTGTAGATAGACAAAATATTACCTATGTAAACCATATAATAGTAGGCCGATATGGAGGAAATTCGAATGCAGGTCAATATAAGAATGAAGATGGATGCTTAGTATGGCTTAACGAAAAGGAAGATTGGGAGTTCGTTATTGTTTTAGATGCACATAACACAGCCGAAAGTGCTGAAAAAGTGTTAGGATTGTTTGAGGATGGAAAGGCTCAAATAAAACCTTTATTGTCTATGACTGCATCTCAGAAAACTTTTAAGATGTTAGAAGAAAACATAATAAGTATGTTTCAATCTAAGAAATTTTTATCTATCTGCCAAAAGACACAGGGAGAAACAGCTTGTTTGATTGTCGTTAGGAAAGATAAATATATTTGGTGGTTTTCGGTTGGGGACTGTGTTCTTTATTTATTTCATCCAGAACTTTCCTCATTAGGACAATACCAATTAAACCAAAGGCAATTCTATGAGTGGATAGGACAAGTCAATACTTTTGAACAAGAAGTACCTTGCTACAGTGTTGGTATCAGAGAGTTAAGACAAGGAGAAAATCACCTCTTGCTGACCACAGATGGTTTATTAGAATGTCCGAATGAACCCTATTCAAACCCTCAAAACATTTATCATGCTTTCGCCAGTTCGAAGGAAGAAGAAAGCATGAAAACATTGTTTCGATGTATCGAAGAAAATAATGTAAGAGATAACACGACAATTATTTCTTGGAAAACATCTATTTTAAAGAAAGTTACTTTACCAAGTGATCAAACGTAAAAATATAAAGATAAATAAAAAAGAGGTGCGAATGGCACCTCTTTAAATCTCTAAATTTCTCATTGTTCTATTCTTCATCACTCGTATCCGGTTGATCTTCTTCCGCAGGAGGATTTTCTGTTTCACCTTGAGGCTTTTCCTCTTCCGGTTTTTCTTCTGGTTTGCTATCCGTTTCTGTTTCCTTATCTGTTTGTTCCTCTTTAGGCTCGTTTTCTTTTACTTTGTCCTCTTGTTTTGGCTTCTCTTCTTCCTTCACTTTGCCAACTTGGACTTTGCTTGAAGGTGAAGATTCATTACCGGCAATATCAACTGCTGTAACATGGTACTCACCATTGCCACCTTTATAGCCTAAGGAGTCACCGGCTTTTATACTGGCTACTTTTTTACCGTCTTTATATACACGATAACCAATGACGTCATTTTCAGGATGTTGCCCCCAAGTGATGGAGTTACCTGATGCTTTAGCATTTGGTGCAGCTGGCTTTTTGCCATTTTCACTCATTTTATCGGCTGCAACGAGTACTTTAGCCCATTTATCCCTTTTCGGCAATAAATCACTTGGGTTCGCTCTAATGCCAAATAGTTTTTCAATATAATCGGCATCTATGACCATACCAGGCTCAGAAAATTCCGCTGGTGTGGATTCAAGTGCCAAATACTTTTTATCCCCTATATAGACAATTCTACCTGTTCCAAGACTATCATCTGATTTAGACGGAACATATTTTGCATTAAAGATGTCAGTATCAACAAGTCCTGCTTCAGAGCAAGCTTGAGAAGGGATTAAACCACTAATTGCACAGAATGAGCGACTGACTATACCATCAGGTCGTTTAAAGGTTTTATCTGGCTTCATGAGTTCAGGATTTACATCATAAGCAGCGTTCATCAAATCAGCCCATAAGTAATTATTACGTGCGCTATAAGATAAACTACCACTTGCTTTTAGAGACTTAGGCGTATCGTAGCCACTCCATAGACCAGCGGTTACATTTGGGTTAGACGCGACGAACCATGCATCTTCAAAGTTATTACCTGTCCCTGTTTTTCCTGCCCAATCGGCACTAAATTTTAAACGGTTTTTAACAGCAGTGGCTGTCCCACTATTAATAACCCCACGCATCACATCTATTGTTAAGTAAGCTGTTTGCGGAGTAAAGACTTCTACTTCCTTCGTTTCATGCTCGTAGATGACATTGCCTTCTTTATCAGTAATCTTATCAATCATATAAGCATCTACGAATTTACCGTTATTAGCAAATGTAGTAAATGCATTCGTATTTTCCTCAACGGAAACACCATTTGTTAATGAACCTAATGCAGCTGATCTATTCGTTTTATCTTCTGCGGTTAATGTGGTTATACCCATCTTTTCAAGATATTGTGCCGGATTTTGGCTCAAAATATCGGTATAAAGTTTAACCGCTGGGACGTTATAAGATTGTTCAACGGCATACCTTGCTGAAACTAAACCATGGTAGGTAAAAGAATAGTTTTTTGGCCAATAGTCACTTGAACCTGGATTTAAGCGCAGTGGCACATCGGGAAGAATACTTCCTGGTTGTGCTGCACCAAGTTCGAATGCAGGACCATAAACAAGTAATGGTTTCATGGTTGAGCCGTTTGGTCTTAACGTATCGGTTGCATGGTTAAGGTCTTCATTTAAGGATACACCCTTGCCACGACCACCAACAAAGCTCAGAATTTTCCCTGTACTGTTTTCAATAAGTTGTCCACCAACCTCCACTGGTTCCATTACTTCTTTTTCTTCACCATCGATTACATAGGTTGCACTTTTGGCTGGGCCGTAGTTAGGATAATCTTTAACAACTTTTTGCCAAGCTTCATAAATATCTTTATCAATAGTTGAGTGAACATGATAACCATTCTGTCTTAATGCTCGATCAGCTAAAATAAGATATTCGTTTTTAAGGTCACCAGTTAAATCAGCTTCTTCATAGCCATCTTGTTCTGCTAAGATGGATGCCAAAAGCTCCTTGGCGCGGTCTTGAATTTCATAAGTTAAATAAGGGTATTTTTCAATTGCATCATCATTTTTCGGTTTTCTAAAGTCAGCAACAATATCATACTCACTAGCTTCTTTATATTCTTTTTCAGTAATTCTTTCATCATCGTACATTCTCTTAAGTACGACTTTCATACGATCAATGCCTGGTTGTAGAGACTCTTCATCCTTTAAGCCACCACCTTGTTGGAATGGTGTATAACCAAAAGGTGACTGAGGCATACCAGCAATGAAAGCTGCTTGCGGTATAGACACATCTTTAGCATCAACACCAAATAAACCTTGGGCAGCAGCCTGAACGCCAGCGATATTTCTACCTTCCGCATTGCGGCCAAAAGTAGAGACATTTAAATAAGCTTCAAGAATCTCCTCTTTATCGAAATAATTCTCTAACCTTAATGCGAGTAAGATTTCTTTTGCTTTTCGATCAAAAGAAACTTCGTTTGTTAAGATCTGGTTTTTTATCAGTTGCTGAGTTAATGTACTTCCTCCAGATTGAGTAGAGGCGTTAGTTACTTCTTGAAACAGTGCACGTAGGATAGCTTTTGGCACTACACCTTCGTGCTCATAAAAGTACTCATCCTCTGTGGCAATAACAGCATCTCTCAAATATGGTGAAACATTTTCTAGCTTCACTTCTTCTCTTTCAAGGTCCGTTCTTACATTTCCTAAATATACATCACCAGCGAAATATAATTTTGAGGTTTCCTCATAATTATAGATATCTTTTTGCATATTTTCATAAGAACGAAGGGGTTCATCTTTAACAAGAGAAGCAAAATAGCCAATACCTGTGGCACCTGCAAATGCCCCACCTAAGATAACGGTAATTGCAAGTATTAATAATAAGTTCCATATAACTTGATATGTAATACGTGCGCCTTTTTTGGTTTTATTATGAGTTAAAAAACCGAACGCGGCTTTTGCTTTTTCTTTTATCTTGCTGAAGGTCTCATTCATTCGTTCATCCCTCCTAAAATCAAATACATTATAGCATAACCTAACAGGTAATATGACAAGGTTCGTCATAAAGTACAAAATTCATATTTTTCCTATTGGGATGAAAAAAAGTTAAAAAAACGTCATATTGACATTGGTTATTCTTTTATGATAAAAATGCATTATTACGATTCAATTTAATATTAGCGTTGATGGGTCATAAGTAGTCATTCTATCCCTGTTTTCAGAAAGTCGACGGTTTGCTGTGAGTCGATACAAATAGAAGTGCGAAATACCTCCCGGAGCTTTTACTGCGAATGAATATATCTAGTAGTAGTAAACGGTATTTCCGTTATCAGTGAAGAGTGGAGAATAATAGTGTTCTCAAACTGGGTGGTACCGCGCAAAGAAATGCGTCCCTGCAATGAGCAGGGGCGTATTTTTTTTGGATAAAAATTTATCTTTTATGAAATAAAGGAGGAAAAGTGGATGAATTTATTAGAAGATTTACAGTGGAGAGGCATTATTTATCAACAAACAGATGAAGAGGGGATGAAGGATCTTTTAGAAAAAGAAAAGATTTCCTTATATTGTGGGATGGATCCGACTGGTGATAGTATGCATATTGGTCATTTATTACCCTTCTTAACATTGAGAAGGTTTCAAAATGCTGGGCATCGTCCGATTGTGTTAGTAGGGGGGGCAACTGGGTTAATTGGTGATCCAAAGGCGACAGAAGAAAGAACACTACAAACGATTGAGAAAGTACAAGAAAATGTTGCTTCTTTATCACAGCAATTAGAACGTATTTTTGATTTTGAAGGAGATAATGGAGCGACATTAGTCAATAATTACGACTGGACATCGAGTATGAATATTGTCACTTTCCTCAGGGATTACGGTAAACATATTGGGGTTAACTATATGTTAGCTAAAGATACGATTGCTAAAAGATTAGAATCAGGTATTTCTTTTACGGAATTCACTTATACGATTTTACAAGGGATGGACTTTAAGCATCTTTATGAAAATCATCAATGTAAAATTCAAATTGGCGGCAGTGATCAGTGGGGTAATATTACAACTGGGCTTGAGCTTATCCGTAAAATGGTTGGAGAAGGTGCAAAAGCATACGGTATGACCATTCCGCTTGTGACAAAAGCTGACGGTACGAAGTTTGGAAAAACAGAAGGTGGAGCCATTTGGTTAGATGCCGAAAAAACATCACCTTATGAGTTTTATCAGTTCTGGATTAATACAGCAGATGCAGATGTCATTAAATACTTGAAATACTTCACATTCCTATCACGTGAAGACATCGAAGCTTTGGAAGTAGCTGTCCAAGAAGAGCCTCATTTACGTAAAGCACAAAAGGCATTAGCAGAAGAAATGACGAGACAAATACATGGTGAAGCAGCATTGAACCAAGCGCTGAAAATTACTGAAGCCTTATTCAGTGGACAAATTAAAGAGTTAACCGCTGCGGAAGTAAAGGAAGGGTTTAAGGATGTTCCTTCTTATCAACATACTGGAGAGGGCAATATTGTTGACTTACTTGTAGAGGCTAAAATTTCGCCTTCTAAAAGACAAGCGAGAGAAGACGTAACGAACGGTGCAATCTACATTAACGGTGATCGTATGCAACAGGTTGATTATCAGTTGAGTGAGCAAGATAAAATAGAGGGTCAATTTACAGTTATTCGTCGCGGGAAGAAGAAATATACATTAATTCAATATTAAAATGAAGTAGCCTATTTCTAAAAATTAGAGATAGGCTACTTATCTTTAGTAAACAGTTTTTCTGCATTTTTTTAATGCTATTAAGCGTATTAAGCGTGGCCGATTATAGCGTTGTACGATAATAATAGGTAAATTAAATATTAATGCATAGGCAATCATTACCCAACCTGCCCAAATGGGGTTCCAAATGAAAAATAAACATGCAGGTGGTATGGATAGCCAGTGGGTGAGCTCTGCTCTTCTAGATTCATATAAGAAAACTTCAAGGTCTGACAGAGAAACACCCTGTAAGTTTTGTTTTTCGTATCCTTTAGAAATAATATGCTTACCATCTGGAATTTTATGTTTCCACTGTCTTACCTTAACCAGCCATTGCCAAAGCTCTCCGTTTTTCTCCCATTTTTTTGATTGATAAAGATGAGAATCATTTTTAAACCAACGGAGTGGTAGAGAAGCTAGTAAAAGAGATAAACTGATGTGAATGAAACCCCATGCAAGAATATTAACTGTCAAAAGAGCGAGTGGTGTAAGGGTGAAAATCGGAAAAATATTCATACTTTTACCTTCCTACCACGCCAGTTCACCCTTTTTTTAATTCGCGTTAAATAAAGAGAATATACAAATGTTAGTGTAAAGAAACAAAATAAAAATGGATAAAGGACAATACTCGCTATATGAAAACGACCGATTTTTTGAGACTGCAAAATAAGATGATAGATGTAAAGAAGATAAAATCCTAATGAAATAAGTAATAAGCTAAGACTGCTTTGCCATAGTGACAATAAGATGAATGCAACGGAAGAAAAGGCACCGGCAATCCATAAACTTATTAGTATGGTAATAAAAGAATGAGTAGCCTTTGAAGCTGTAGCAAAGCTTTTAGTCCAACCTTCAATCAAACCTTTGATCCCCTCTGGGTACATACGAAAGCTGATAAGGTCTTTACCGCTAATACAATGGACTGGGAATCCCTCTTTACTAAAAATTCCTCCTAACACAAGATCATCCATAATCGCTTCCCCGACTTTTTGATGCCCGCCTGTCTGTAGATATTCATGTGTATTACATAAGATACACGGACCGAATGCACCTGCAGGTGGTATTTTTTGACGAAAAATGGTAAAGACATTCATGCCTGCAAAAACAATCATATTAAATAGTAAGGATAAGTTTTCATAGGATTTTTTAATACGATGAAAAGGCTGTACAGAGAGAATACCGGTTTTTCCGTATCGTTCATATGTTTGCATTAAATTCTGCAAGCTATCAGGATGTTCAAAGAATGTATCAGCATCAAGGAATAATAAGAAATCACCATTCGCTTCGTTCGCGCCAAGCCAGCAGGCCGCTGACTTTCCTGTCCAATTTTCTCTTAATGTGTTGGTATTTAAAACCTTTGCACCGTAATGCATAGCAATAGAAGCTGTGCTATCTACCGAACCATCATCGATGACAATAATTTCTCTTGGCTGCATAATTTGTTGCTGTAATGAAGTGAGTAAGTTCGGCAATCGTTTCGCTTCATTTCGTGCGGGTATAATGATAGATACCTGTTCTATAAGTGGTGAAACCAGTTTTGTACTTTTTTTTTCAGCAGTGGGAATTTCCCATAACATTAGCTTCCCAGAAAGGAGGCCAAATATAATGAACAAGACAAGTACGGTGAGAATACCGGTCAGAACCATGAATGTTACGCCCTTTCTTTTTCAGCAGTCATTATTTTATCACGCACTTGCATACCGCTAAGTGTGACCATCGGCATACCGCCACCTGGGTTTACGGTTCCGCCTGTGAAAAATAAATTCTTATACTTTTCACTTTGTTTAGGGTGTTTAAAGCCTTTGTTTTTGCTCTTATCAGAAACGGTTCCATAGATAGAACCACGATGAGAGTTGTATTTTTCTTTGATATCTTCAGGCGTCCAAAAATCCTCTGTAACAATGGATTGGCGTAAATTAGTCAATCCCATTTCTTCTAATTTAATGAGTACAGTCGTCCTTAAGTGCAAATAATCCTCTTTTGTGAAGGGCTGATCTTGGATATACGGGATATGTGGCAGCACTTTAAGATTTTCATGGCCAACTGGAGCCTGACTTGGGTCTGTTTTATTGACATTGACTAAATAGATCGTTGGATCATCTGGTAGTTGTTTTTTATGAAATATTTTATTCATCTGCGTCTTTAAATCTCTTGAGAAAAAGAAATTATGATGACGTAATTGTGGGTATTGATTTTTAACACCAAGATGAATCACTAAACCTGAGCTAGAGGGCTCAAACTTTTTTTCAAGTTTATTAATGTAGCCTATGTTTTCATTCAATAAAAATTGATAGGTTGGAATGACTTCCATATTGGAAATATAATAATCAGCCTTTAGGGTGGTACCATCTGCTAGAATGGCTTCTGTGACTTTATTTTTGCTAGTAGATAATTTTGTTACCTCTTGACCGTGGTAAATATGAACACCAATTTCTTGAGCAAGTTTTGTTAAACCTTCTGCAATTTTGTGCATACCACCAGGCACATACCATACCCCTTGCTTATGCTGCATATAAATCATCATATTAAGTATAGCTGGTGCATCATAAGGTGAAGAGCCAACATATTTGATAAAATAAGAGAGCATTCTCTTGAGATGATGATGACTAATATGATGCTCGATGGCATCATACATTGTGGAAAATAAATCAAACCCTCTAAGTGAGCGGATGATTCCGTGATGTTTGATTACTTCTAATGTTGAATCAAGCCCATGCTTATAGTAACCTTCATTAGTCATTTCATATAACCCTTTACAATAATGAAGGAACTGCTCATATTCTTCTATATCCTTGGATGTTAAATCATCATTTTCAGTGAGCATTTGTTCTAAATTTGAGAAGAGATCAAGCATTTTTCCATCTGGAAAGAAAGCACGCCATTGGTGTGCTACTTCCTTTATTGGAATATATTCAGACATCTGTTTGCCACTGCCGTTAAACAATCTTTCAAAAATATGCGGCATGGTTAAAATACTTGGTCCAAGATCAAAACCAAACCCATCTTGCTCAAGCCTATTTAATTTTCCACCGAGGTGAGCATTTTTTTCATATAATGAAACTTGAAAACCGCTCTGTGCTAAGGAAATACTAGTGGACAGTCCGCCGAGTCCACCGCCGATGACAATGGCTGTTCGCTTCATTAATTATCCCCCTTAATTAGCTAAATCCATTCTTGTATTATTTAATATATCCGCCACATCATCATAGATCATCGCATGCTTTTCTTTAAAACAGTTATATTGTTTGTTTCTAATTTGTGCTAAGTAGCTTCTATAAACTCTTGCAGCGGATAATACTTGGAATTGAGAGTCACGATCAAATAGATGATAGCTCGTTTCAAAGCTGTCATATTCGCTTTCAGCCTTTTGGGCAAGTTCCTCCCATATTGAAATAAATGAAGGGTTAATCACACCTCTTGAAAGTTCTCCAGTTGAATATTGATATTTTACTAGCAAATTTTCTGGGATATATATACGTTGATGATTGCGATAATCTTCACCAATGTCTCGTAAAATATTTGTTAATTGCATAGCATTTCCTAATTTAATAGCTATTGGTCTTAGTTGTTGGTAATGCGTCTTAGCGATAATAGGTAGCAGCATAAGGCCGACAGTTCCGGCTACATGATAACTATACTTCAACAACTCATCTATTGTACGAGGGGCTTTGAAGGAAATATCCATTGCTTGTCCTTCTAATTGTTCAAAAAAAGGTTGAATATTCATTTCATAGCGGTTAAATACATCTCGTAATGCTCTCCATAAAGGTAAATCTAGCTCCTTATTATGTTGAAACAGGACAAGTTCATCGTGTAGTTGCTCCAGACGGTTAACTTTTTCCGCCGTACTGTCATGAAGGTCGACTGCATTATCTGCCATTCTACAAAAAGCATAAATGGCATACACTGCATTCGCTTTTTCCTTCGGTAGATGAGAAAAGGTATAGTAAAAACTATTTGAATAGTTTTGAATGATTTTTTCACAATAATAATAATCGGCTAATAGCTGCTGATTCATTACATGCCCCCCTTAAATTTTCTCGTATGCTTTCTCGTCATCTAATATAAGCTCCTCTGAGGCAATTTTTGCTGATAATAATACAATCGGTACGCCTGCGCCAGGATGTGTACTACTACCGGTAAAGTAAAGATTTTCACAATAAGTAGCTTTACTTTGCGGGCGTAAGTGATTGCTTTGGGTCAAATTTGGTCTTAATCCAAAACACGCTCCATTATAAGCGTTAAATCGATGTTTGAAATCCATTGGAGTGATATGTGTTTCAGAAATAATGTGTTCTTCAATATCTTCGAATCCAGGCATGGTTGATAATTTTTTCATGACTTGCTCGCGGTAGTGTTGCGAGGTTTCATGCGTCCATTCATCCTTAGCTGTAGAGAGCTCAGAAACAGGAACAAGTATATAGAGACCATCTTTATCTTTAGGTGCCATTGTTTCATCAAGTTTTGAGCCGATATAAACATAAAAAGAGGGGTCATTTAATTGATTACCTTCGAATATATCGTCAATGTTTCTCTTTAAAGATTGACTAATATAAAAATTATGGACAGTGTCTAGTTGCTCCACTTTTTTATCCAACCCTATATACATGAGAAAGCAGGAACATGAATATTTCATTTGATCAATCTTTTTATCTGTATATTTCTTTCCTTTAGTGCGCTGATCTTGAATGAGGTGTTTCATGGCATGAGGAAAGTCTGCGTTGCACATAACATAATCAGAATGGACAACTTGGTTGTTTGCCTGTATACCATATGCTTTGCCATTTTTTATTAAGATCTGTTGCACGTCGCAGTTGTAATTAATTTTACCTCCTAGTTCTAAGAAAAGTTTTTCCATTGATTTTGCCATCGTATGCATTCCACCTTTTATAAACCAGACCCCATAAAGTATTTCAATCATTGGGATAATCGTATATAAAGATGGTCCAGTATAAGGAGAAACCCCAATATATAATGTTTGGAAGCTCAGCATACTTTTTATTTTGTCATTTTTGATGTACTTTCCAATAAATGAATCTGCACTATCTAATGTTCTTAATTTGAGAGCTTGCCTCAATACTTTGGGGTTGTAAAAATCTTTTCCATTCCTAAAAGGTTTTTGTAGAAAGTGTTCTTTGGCAACTAAAAACCGTTTGTATATTTTTTCTAAATAGGTGAGGAATCCTTGGGCATCTTTCTCATCAATATCTTCAAGTGTTTTCATTAATTCAACTAAGTTTGAGGATATTTCATAATGATCTTGAGACTGTTCACTGAAGAAAACAGCGTACATCGGATCGAGTTTTTGCATAGGAATATAATCATTAGGATCTCTTCCGGCAAGTTCAAATATCTCTCTGTATAGTTCGGGCATCATCACGATAGTCGGCCCGAGGTCAAATGTGAAGCCATCTTTTTCGATACGATTCATTTTACCTCCAGGATTACTATCTCTTTCATAAATTTCTACATCATAGCCTGCTTTTTGTAATCGTATCGCACTAGCTAATCCTGCAACACCTGCTCCGATGACTACAACACTTTTTGTCTTTTCCATTGCTTCGCTCCTTTTTTTTCTGTACCTAATGAAAAGGAGAAAGTCTAGAATTTAAGTGACACATATGTCACTTAAGTTAAAAAAAAACCTTTCCTTTTACAATAGATAAATATCCTTAATAGTCTTATTTCAAACCTTTTTTTAAAAATTTATTTATTCTAAGATTTTTTCCCTTTTATCTCATATCATTTTTAATATTTATCTCTTTATCTATATATGTTGCTGAATAAAAAAATAGTAGAAGAAATTGAGTGGACCTGTTTTGTATAGTAAAAAAGCAAATAGAAGCTATAGCTCTCTATTTGCGCGATATTTCTTTAGCTTCCTAGCAGCAGATGCTTGGCTAATTCCTAGTAATTCAGCTACTTTATAGCTTGAGGGATATTGTTTATACGTATGTAAGAGAATATGTTTTTCAATTCTTTCTATTCTCTCTTTTAAGCTTTCATTATTCTTTTGTAGTGGTAAGTCAATAAGGTCTGGTTCGATTTGCTTGTTCTTAAAGAGTGCTTGGGGTAGGTGACTTGGGTAAATAATGACAGAATCAACTGTTAAGACAAGTCTTTCTATTAAATTCTCAAGCTCGCGCACATTTCCTGGCCAATGATACTCTGTTAAGTATTCGTAAGTCTCATTATGAATCTCTTTCTCCATATGATATTTATTGTTCATGATGGACAGATAATGACTTACTAAAAAGATGATGTCTTCTTTCCGTTTTTTTAAAGGGGGAATTTCAATGGGAATTACATTGATACGATAATAAAGGTCAAGGCGGAAATCACCTTTATTGACCATTTCCTCTAATGGGCGATTCGTGGCTGTAATCAGTCTGAAGTGACTCGTTCGCTCTGTATTACTGCCAACTCTTTTAAACTTCTTTTCTACAAGTACTTTTAATAATTTGACCTGTAAGGATAACGACAATTCTCCAATCTCATCTAAAAATAATGTGCCATGATGTGCTTGTTCAATTAACCCTTTTTTTCCATGCTTATGGGCCCCAGTGAAGCTCCCTGGTTCATAGCCAAAAAACTCCGTTTCGAATAAACTTTCTGGAATGGTACTGCAGTTAACCTCAATGAATGGTTCTTTTTTTTCTTTACTTAGTTGATGGATTTTTCTTGCCCACATACTTTTTCCAACACCAGATTCACCTAATAATAAGACGGTTGCGTTTGTATTGGCTACCCGATGAATCGTTCGTTTGATTTCTTCCATTTTTTTGTTACGATATTGGGCATTTTCTTGTTCTCTAAGTGCTTTTACGACCTGCTGATAATTTTGGATTTGTCGCTCTAGCTCTTTATATTGTAAATGAAGTTTATTTATTTCTGTTTGATCTTGAGCATAGCTCACTACGAATTGTATTTGATTGTTATTATCAAATATTGGGTAGGCGGTAGTCATAATGATTTTTCCTGTTAGCGTTTGCTGCATCAGTTCTACTTGTTGTTTCTTTTTTATTACTAGTGCTGTAATTGAAGGGTTAAATACGCCTTTTGCCTCTAATTCATAAACTGTTTTACCTAAGCAATCTTCTTGCCTTACACCATAAACAGACCAATGTTTTGGATTGAAATATAAGATTTCGCCTACGCCATTTGTAATTGTAATATTATTATTGGATGTGAGAACGATTGTTTCTATTAAATGATGAAGTGATGAATTTTCCATATAAAAACTCCTTTGCATATAAACCTCTCTTCAATTATACAATAATTCAAAATATAATTAATAATTAATTTATTGATTAAAAAAGTCAAAAATGAATTATTAAATTCATTAATGATAAAGAAGTTTCTTCATTTAATAAGTTTTATAAATTTGGCATAAGAATTGCATTATAAATAATAATATTCTAAATAATCACATAATGGAGGAATTGACATGACGACATTATTAACCACAGAGTTATCTGAATTAGACAAGAAGCATTTTATCCATCCAACTAGCTCAATTGCCCAGCAACAGGCGGAAGGTCCGAGCCATATATTTACAGAGGGTAAGGGCGTATATTTGACAGATACAAACGGACATAAAGTTATTGATGGTATGTCCTCGCTTTGGAATGTCAATATAGGCCATGGTGTGAAGGAAATGGCTGAAGCAGCTTATGAACAAATGTCTAAACTCGCCTTTACATCTAATTTTAGCACTTTTAGTAATGAGCCAGCGATCCGCTTAGCAGAAAAGTTGTCAAAAATACTACCAGGAGATCTGAATGCTGTCTTTTTTACATCAGGGGGTTCCGAATCAAACGATACGGCATTTAAATTAGCAAGACATTATTGGATATTAAAGGATCAACCAGAGCGCCAAAAAATTATTTCCCGGAAAATGTCGTATCATGGTGTTGCAATGGGGGCTACAAGTGCTACAGGGTTAAAACCGTTTCGTGATTTTACAAATGCTAATGCGCCCCATTTTCACTATGTAAATTCGAGCGTAGAAGAATTCCGTACATTAGTAGAGAAGGAAGGACCTGAGACAATAGCCGCTTTTATTGCTGAGATTGTTCAAGGTGCAGGCGGAGTCAACCTCCCACCAGAAGGCTACTTTAAAGAGATAAGAAAAATATGTGATGAATATGGCATCTTAATGATTATCGATGAAGTCATTACTGGCTTTGGAAGAACAGGAAAATATTTTGCCATTGAACATGAAGAGATTCAACCAGATATGCTTTGTTTTGCCAAAGGTGTAACAAGTGGATATGCCCAATTAGGTGGAGTTGCACTTAATGATCGCCTACACAATGATTTTAAGACTCTCTCAAAGGGCACTCTGTTGCATGGTTATACGTATAGCGGTCATCCAGTGGCTTGTAATGTTGCTTTGAAAAATATTGAAATCATTGAGAGAAATGGTCTTATTGAGAACGCAAAAAAAATGGGAGAGGAATTGTATAAAGGGCTAAAGTACTTAGAAGAAAAACATGAAATCGTGACAAATGCAAGAGGGTTTGGTTTACTTGGTGGCATTGACATTGTCAAAGATAGTCAATCTGGTGAGCGTTTTGCTGAATATTTAAGTCCACTCATTGTGAAGGAAGCTGCGAAGCTAGGGTTGATTTTGCGAACAGTTACGTATGATCATGACTCGATTGTTTTCTCACCGCCGCTCATCATAAACAAAGCAGAAGTAGAGCAGATGGTTAATATCCTTGACCAGGCGATTTCGAATGTAAAGAGAGAGGTGTTAAAAGGTTGAAGATTGATACAAATAAAAAAAAGTATATGCGCTATAACCCTGCTAATACTGATGAATTAATAGGAGAAGTAGAAGAATCATCCCTAGCGGAAGTAGACTTAGCGGCTACTTCTGCTAGGCAAGCCTTTTTAAAATGGAAAAACAAGCCTTCAATTGAACGTGGGGAAATTTTACGAGTAGCTGCAGATCTATTAGAAGCAAATATGGAAGAACTGGCTATACTTGCGACAAAAGAAACAGGAAAGGTTATAAGAGAGACGAGAGGTGAAATAGGTAGAGCAGCAGCGATTCTCCGATATTATGGGCAAGAAGGATGGAGACAAATTGGAGAGCATCTTCCTTCTGCGTTTATTGGAAAAACTCTCTACTCTTCTAGAGTGCCGATTGGACCGATAGCTGTTATTTCTCCATGGAATTTTCCAATCGCCATCCCAATCTGGAAAATGGCCCCAGCATTAGTTTTCGGAAATACAGTTGTTTGGAAACCATCAGAGGAATCTACATTAACAGCAATAAAACTAGCAGAAATTCTGTGGCAAGCAGGGTTACCTAAAGATGTGCTACAAATGGTTAATGGTTCAGGAGCAACGATTGGAGAGGCATTAGTTCGTCATAAAGAAATAACTGCAGTTACATTTACAGGGTCAAACCAAGTAGGCAATCAAATTGCTGTTACTGCTGCATCTCAGCAAAAGAAGTACCAACTTGAGTTAGGCGGGAAAAACCCTGCGATTGTAATGGCTGATTGTGATTTATCTTTTGCTGCGCAATCATGTATAGACGGTGCAATGAAACAATCAGGACAACGCTGTACAGCAACGGGCATCGTTTATGTTGAGGAGGCAGTCTATGATTCTTTTAAAACGATATTGGAGGATACAATCAATGAATTGAAAATAGGAGATCCATTATCAGAGATGACAGATATTGGTCCGGTGGTATCAAAGAGACAATATGAAAAAGTACAATCCTATATCCAAAAAGGATTGGGAGAAGGTGCAGAGCTTGTTTGCGGTAGGAAGTCGCTTGCTGATACATATTGGCAAAATGGTTACTATATTCAACCGACAATTTTTGAAAATGTGAAAGAAAACATGACGATTGTTAAGGAAGAAATCTTTGGCCCAGTTCTTTGTTTAAGGAAAGTAGCGAATTACAAGGAGGCATTAGAAGCAACGAATTCCTCTAAATATGGCCTAAGCGCTTCTATTTTCACGAATAATCTTCACCAAGCATTTCATTTTATTCAACATGCTGAAGCAGGTATGGTTCAAGTTAATGGAGAGACTGGAGGTGCAGAACCCCAAGCACCATTTGGGGGAATGAAGGCATCAAGCTCAGGTAGCAGAGAACAGGGACAAGCAGCAATTGAGTTTTTTACAGAGATAAAAACAGTATCTATACAAACTTTTGAAACATTAGATGGCAATTAAATCTGAAAGGGTTGAATTTTATTAACAAGAATAAAGTCCTGTCTCGATTCGATGTGTTGTTTTTGTCTTTTGGTGCAATGATTGGCTGGGGGTGGGTTGTGCTTTCAGGCAACTGGGTTCATACTGCTGGTTCTGTTGGAGCAACGATTGCCTTTATTGTTGGCGGTATTTTAGTTTCTTTTGTCGGACTTGCTTATGCAGAATTATCATCAGCAATGCCGACAAATGGGGGAACGATGATTTTTGCAGAAAGAGGTATTGGACGTAAGTCTGCTTTTATTGCTGCCTGGGGGTTAGCACTTTGCTATATATCAGTCGTCGCTTTTGAAGCAGTTGCCCTGCCGACCGTTGTAGAATATTTGTTTCCTAATTATAAAGTTGGTTATATGTACACCATCAATGATTATGATGTCTATCTATCCTGGGTTTTAGTAGGAGTCGCAGGTGCCCTATTTGTTACCATTTTTAACTTCTTTGGTGTGAAATCAGCTGCCTTTTTACAGATGGTATTAACGATTGTGATTGCTTTAATTGGTGTCATGCTCATTGCAGGTGCCGGTGTGACTGGAAGCTTAGCAGATGCTGAACCACTTTTTGTAGGGGGCGTTTCAGGTATTATTGTTGTTCTAGTGATGACTCCATTTATGTTTGTCGGTTTTGACGTTATCCCACAAACGGCTGAGGAAATGAATATACCTCCAAAATCGATTGGACGCCTTTTAATAATGTCAGTTGCCTTTGCTGTTATATTCTATATTGGAGTAGTCATAGCAGTAGGAATAGCAGTAGATAAAACAACTCTTTCGACATCGGTTTTACCAACCGCGGATGCGATGGCAATCATATATGGTTCTGATCATTTTGCCACCATTTTGATTCTTGGAGGAATTGCTGGGATATTGACGAGTTGGAATGCCTTTATTATTGGAGGTAGTCGTATTCTTTGCTCAATGGCAGAGAAGGAAATGATTCCCGCTTGGTTTGGTCGCTTACATCCGAAAAATAAAACGCCAACGAATGCGATTCTGTTTATTGGTGGACTATCAATGTTAGCGCCACTCTTAGGTCGTCCAATGCTTGTATGGTTAGTAGACGCTGGTGGGTTGGCCGTTCTCTTTGCCTATTTAATCGTCTCTATTGCCTTTTTGCAATTACGTAAAAATGAGCCAGATATGCTTCGACCATTCAAAGCAGGGAATTCTAATATTGTCGGGTGGTTAGCGGTTCTATTAAGTATTGGCTTTATTATCCTCTTTTTCCCAGGAATGCCTGCTGCATTAATCTGGCCATATGAATGGGTCATCTTTGCAGGCTGGTGGGTTATAGGTGGTCTATTAATCTATCTTAAACGGGAAACTTATATGAAGAGTAGCAAAGATATATCTAGTTCAAAAACAATGTAACCATTCATTTGTTTACGAATGTAGCAAGAAATTTTTTCAAAGAAGATTTTGCTAGCATATGAGTGATAAAAGTATTTTGCACCCTAACAGGGTGCTTTTTTTTTGTGCCTATTTTCCTATATTCTAGTAAAATTTTTATTAATCATCCGATATTATTATAGTAGACTAATAGTTTGATATAGTCTTATAACTTATTTATGGGTGTAAAGACCTATTTGTGAGTAAAAAATAATAAGGAGTTATAGGAAAATGAAAAAAGCAACGATTCATGTGAATGAAGCAAGTAAAATAGTAAATATGTCTGTAGCAGGGCAGATGACGATGGAGGATGCAAAGCTTTTTGTTGAGGAATATGTGGCAAAAATCGGTCCGATCAATGGTCCGGATTATGACCTTTTTGTTGATTGTACGGAAATGAAGCTTTTATCTCAAGAGCTGTCTGATAATTTGACAGAAGTGATGAAAATGTATAAAGAGACAGGCTTCAAGAAAGTCATCTATACGATTAAGGAAAATGTAGTCCTCAAAATGCAATTGGCAAGAGTGGCGAGAAACGCGGGTCTTTTACAAGCGAGTGTTGAAGAGGCTTAAATAAGTATGAAGAGCTATTCTATTTGGGTAGCTCTTCATACTTATTTATATGGAAAATAAATCATATCAAGAGGAGAATTGAAAGTGACAGAACAGAATATTAAAATGCGTGCAATAGCTATTTATCATCCTGAGAATGTTGTGACAAATGATTTTTATATTGAACATTTTAAGAAACAAGGGAGGGATATTACACATTTCCTTGAAATCATGGGTAGAAAAGAGCGATACATCATTGATAACAGTAAGGAAAATAGCTTATCAATGGGAATAGAAGCAGCGAAAAAGGTATTAACTAAGGCTGAAATGGCTGGAGGGGATATAGATCTGATCGTTTTTTCCACACAGGTACCTGAAAGGACGTTTCCAAGTCATGCGATGTATGTACATGAGGCCATTGGTGCCAAGAATCATACAATGATATATGATAGTAATGCAAATTGCGCAGGTATGACTTTAACAGTGGAAAATGTGTCACGTTACATGATGGCCAATCCACGTGTGCAAAAAGCATTGGTGATTGGATCGGATGCGAATAGCCTCATATCTCACCCTCAGCAAGAGATTACCTTTGCCAACTTTGCTGATGGAGCAGCAGCTCTTATTTTAGAAAAAACAACAGAAGAAACAGGTTTTATTGATGCCATATTCGAAGTGGATTCTGCGAATAAAGATAATATTGTCTATCCGCAGGCAGGTTTTTCTCAAACGAGAGGACAAGCAGAAAATATTGTTTTCCTACCTTTTGATGGAGCAATGGCCATTCCAGTAGCTTGTGAAATGATTGAAGAGTTGCTTGAAAGAAATAACCTAACAATAGGAGATGTAGATGCTTACTGTTTCTCTCAATTTGCTTTATCAAACATTAAGAAAATACAATCACATTTTGAAATCACACAGGAAAAGATCATCTACATAGGTGATAAGTACGGTTATACCACTACAAGTAGTCCTTTTATTTGTTTATATGAAGGTATTGAAACAGGAAGGATTAAAAGAGGCGATACGGTGTTATTTTGGACTATTGGTGCGGGGCATGAGATGGTTGCCATGTTGTTTAAGTATTAAGCAAGGAGGTATATCATTATTAAATAAAGAAAAACCAACATATAGTAGTGACTCCTAAAAGTGAGAGCTTTATATTAAGTAACTATTTGGCAGGTATGAATATGGTATTGAACCACTCATACCTGCCATTTTTTCTTTATGCGTTTATTTATATAATGAATGATCTACTCTCCTTTAATTTTCTCAAATGAGTAGCGTGCTTTTCTGAAATACATTACCTGATATAGTAATCCAAAAAAGTTCTCCATATGTGAATTGCCTAAGCAGTTTCCTTTGGGGGAAATACTCTGGAACTCATGTATTAGGTGAAGTTTACGGCATGGTTAGATATAAAAAGAATGAAAGTAAAATGTTAAGCTCCAAAAAAATGGGGGGATTGAATGAGTTGGAAGGATTTAGATATAGAGAAAATTAATACAATTGAAAAGTTAGTGGCTGAGTTTGAAGTATCTGCTTTATCTTTTTTTGAAGAAGTATATGAAGGTGACCAAATTCCTTTTGGTTCCTTTAAAGTGAGAATCTATGAACAAAAAGAATCTAATACCTTTATTGGTTATACAAATCTAAAACTAAAAGATCCTTTAGGTGGTTTTGAAGGAGCAGTAGGATATGGCTTAAAAATTGAGGATGCCTTAGTAGACATTATAAAAAACTTCAAGAACAATGTTTGTGATTATATGGATATTTGTAAAAGGAAATTAAATAAGGATGACTTTTCCTTAGTAAGTTATGACGAGTTTTAGTAAAAAGCCCCTTCTCAATCGAGAGGGGCTTTTTACCTGAACAGCTGTTTGTTTTAAAGAACATCTTTTCACAAATTAATTACTAATTAAGTAAATTCGCTTCTAGCCAGTTTGTCTTAACGAATTGCTTTAGCGAAATCTCTTTGGTTCAAACCTCGCTCCTTTTCTAAATTCATCAACTCTGTTTATCAAATACATCTCATCTTTCTTTTTACAAGTATTTACATTTTTAGTTTGTTCACACAATGGAAAGGTATATTCCTACAAAACACTCCACATAAGGAGTATCACTATTATATAATTTTGCTGGCTTGATTCTGCATATAAACTTATACCTTGACTTAGAGTTAACTAGAGGGGTTATTCTAGTTTTGTAAGAAACAAACAGGTCAATTCTCTTTAAAATCAAATTATTGGAGGTTTAAACAAATGATAACAGCTAAAGCAAGAGCAGTAGACGGTCCAGACAAACCATTTAGAGTTGCAGAAATTAAAAGACGTGATCTTGATTCACAAGATGTTCTGATAGAAATTAAATATGCGGGCATATGTCATTCTGATATTCATACTGCTCATGGTGAATGGGGTCCAGTGAACTATCCACTTGTACCCGGACACGAGATTGCGGGAATCGTCACAGATGTTGGAGCCGAGGTGACAAAGTATAAGGTTGGGGACCGAGTAGGAGTCGGATGTATGGTTGATTCTTGTGGTGAGTGTGAGAACTGCCGTAAAGGAGAAGAGCAATATTGTTTAAAAGGAAAAGTCGATACTTATGCAGGTGTTGATAAATACGGGGAGCCCACTCAAGGTGGCTATTCAACCCACATTGTCGTATCGGAAGATTTCGTACTCAGAATACCTGATAATATTGAATTTGACGTAGCAGCACCATTACTTTGTGCGGGTATTACAACATATTCCCCGTTAAATCATTGGGGAGCAGGTCCTAACAAGAAAGTAGCAATTGTTGGTATGGGGGGGCTTGGACATATGGCTGTTCAAATTGCACATGCAATGGGTGCTGAAGTCACTGTTCTGTCTCGAACATTGAAGAAAATGGACGATGGTCTGAAGTTAGGTGCAGATCATTACTATGCAACAAGTGACCCAGAAACATTCGAGAAACTTGCTGGATGCTATGACTTAATTATTAATACGGTAAGTGCAAAGATTAATTTGGATGCCTATTTAGGACTACTCAATCTTGATGGCGCGCTAGTAAACGTAGGCGCTCCTGCAGAACCACTGTCACTAAACGTGTTCAATCTAATCGGTCATCGTCGTTCATTTGCTGGGTCTATGATTGGAGGCATCCGGGAGACACAGGAAATGTTGGATTTTTGTGCTAAACATAATATTACTCCTGAAATTGAAGTGATTTCAGCTGATCAAATTGACGAAGCTTATGAACGAGTAGTAGCTTCCGATGTGAAGTATAGATTTGTAATTGACATCAGTACAATGTGAATGACGTAAGCGATATTTATGGGGTACAGCCAATGGCGGTACCCCTATAAAAATTAAATATTAGTAACTAAAAAGACGTCTTTATTTGTTCGTTAAGACCTATGTTCTGAATTTTTCTTTACAAATCCCAATTTTTGCTTTTCATCAATTTACTGTATTCTTCAAAATATACCTTTTCTGAATCTGACGCTCTATCATTCCTAATCCATTTTTTATAACACTTATACCAGATTAAACTAAGAACTCATCTTAAAATAGCCTCTATTCATATCAAATCTTGCTTTTTTTCTCTTATATATTACAGTTAACTCTAGCTAAAATGACCCATTTATTCTTTTTACCCAATTTCTAATGAACAGATGACTTTGCCAATCAACAAATACCATGATATAATTTCTTTCATTTCTAGAGTTAACTCGAAATCTATATCGTAAATAAAGAAACGGAGAGTAATAATGAAGACATATTCTATCAGCGAGGTTGCTAAAGAATTGAATCTTACCGTATATACCTTGCGCTACTACGACAAAGAAGGACTTATGCCATTTATAGAACGTACTGCTAGGGGAACAAGACAGTTTAAAGAATCCGATATCGAAGCTTTAAAAATAATTGAATGTTTAAAAGCCACCGGAATGCCTATTAAAGAAATAAAAAATTTTATTGATTGGTGTTCTGAAGGAGATTCCACCTTGCAACAAAGATTTGATATGTTCATGGAACGAAAAGCTATAGTGGAATCACAACTAGAGGAATTAAACAAGACAATGGAACTCATCAAGCATAAATGTTGGTATTACAGAACAGCTTTGGATTCCGGAACTGAAGATATTCATAAAAATAATAAAATAGAAATTCCTTTTAACTAAATATAGTTCTAAGACAAAGTCATTCTGTAAGTTCTTTTATTCCTTGTGAACCGTCAAGTACGATGTTCGGGATTTGAAGAATGAGTAATAATATGAAGCAAACGGGCACTCTTCCTATTATTTTTTGGCCCCAACTTGGTCCCAAAAAGCATTATCTTACCCTGTTTTGCAAAGTAAATAAAAACGAAAAAACCCCTGAAATGTTGATCTAACAACATTTCAAGGGGTTTATTAGCATTAAAATGCTTAATGCTAATATTAACGAGAGTAGAACTCAACGATAAGAGATTCGTTAATTTCTGCTGGAAGTTCAGAACGCTCTGGTAAACGAGTGAAAGAACCTTCAAGTTTATCTGCATCGAAAGATACGAAATCAGGAACAAAGTTGCTAACTTCAACTGCTTCTTTCACGATATCTAGGTTACGAGATTTTTCGCGAAGAGTAATTGTTTGACCTGGTTGCATGCGGTAAGAAGGGATATCTACACGCTTGCCATCAACTAAGATGTGACCGTGGTTCACAAGTTGACGTGCTTGACGACGAGTACGAGATAAACCTAGACGATAAACAACGTTGTCTAAACGAGATTCTAAAAGAATCATGAAGTTTTCACCGTGTTTACCAGTCATTTTACCAGCTTTATCGAATAAGTTACGGAATTGGCGTTCATTTACACCATACATGTGACGAAGCTTTTGCTTCTCTTGTAATTGTAATCCGTACTCAGATAATTTTTTACGTTGGTTAGGACCATGTTGTCCAGGAGCGTAAGGACGCTTTTCTAATTCTTTACCAGTGCCGCTTAGAGAAATACCAAGACGACGAGATAATTTCCAGCTTGGGCCAGTATAACGAGCCATAATATGACTCCTCCTTTTTGTTTTTATTTGGGTAAAATAAAAACAGTTGTGGTCATCTTTACGCACATTTTGTTTTCAAGTATCTTCGCCCTCGCAGCAGAGGGTTACACAATACCCCATCAACAAAGATTGTTAGAGGAACAGAATGAAACATTAAAGTACACACAAAAGCTGCGATATTTTACACAAAGACTATTATACAATCTTTATTGATTAGAAGTCAATGTTTTACTGAGTGTAATATGTAGTCAATCAGTAATCTCTGATGTCGAGGTTGTAAGTTGAAAACAATTAATGAAAATGAGTCAATTCCTTATGAATATAGTAAAAACTATAATAAAGATTGATTGATATTGTAAAATATATGATATAATATAGTTCTAAAGTATCTGTTTTGAAGTAGGTTAAAAGAACTATAGTATAGAAAAAAATAGCTAAGTGTAATAATAAATATATTTAAGTGCGATTATCCTTTTATGTCATTTGTTAAGTCATAAAAATGATAATTCCCATACCATTTAAGAGACGATTAATTATGTCTGTTTTATACATCTGGATTTAGTACATATTCTATCTAAAATGTGGGTGATAAACAAACCACTTTTGAATATAGGTGATATAACTATGGATAAGGAAAAAGAAGTAAAAGCGTTACTAGAAATAAAAAGTAAAATATTAGACCTTATATATAAAGGAAATACTTCTAAGAATCAATTTGATGATTTTGTTAAAGAAGTTGCTACTAGTTTAGGATGTATAGCAGCGGGATTTTATTTCGTAAATGAGTGGAGAAAGGCATATGTCATTGAAGGGGAATACCATGCTGAGTTATTGTCTTTACCTGCTATTATTCCTATAGATGAGGTTTATCGTGAAAATCATCCTTTGTATGTTAATAAAAAACAGGGAGCTTATTCGAGTAAAGATGGACGCTTACTCATCTTCTTCCTTCAGCGGTTAGATGGCTTACCAGAGTATTTGGTTTTGCTAAGGGAGAATCAACAATTTATGTTGAGCCAACCATTTATGAATGAGCTTACAGATGTCTTGAGTTCCTATATGTTATTTAAAGGTAAAATAAATGAGCTTTACGATGAAAAACTGCATTACACGGAATTGTTCGCATTTGTCGAACGTTTTAGTTTTCATAGAATATTAAAATTGGACGTATTATTAAGTGAAATGTTAAAAATTCTGGATAGGCTCTATCCTTCATTTCAATATTATTTATTGTTGACACATGATTATGAAGAAATCAATCAATTACCAGTGAGGGATCTAGATTATCAGGAGGAAAACAGTCTCGCACTTGAAGCGTATGTATCAGGGGAAGTGACAATAGAACAAACATCAACCGACATTGTTCTATATGCTCCTTTTTTAGGAAGCCAGGGGGTATATGGTGTTCTCCAAGTGATTACTAAAGGGATATATGCCATTCCTAAAGCAGATCAAAAGTATTTTGGTTTAATTGCGAAAATGACAGGAGCAATTATTGAAAATATTCAATTACATCAACAATCACAACAATTAATTGGTGATTTGCAATTTATAAACGAAACATCACAGCAATTAAATGCTGATCTGCGTTTTACAGAGACGATTCATTTTATGACAGAACAAATAAAGAAATCATTTCACGCAGAAGAAGTGGGTTTTTTCTTGTCTCAAGATGGTGAAAAATGGACTCCATTAAGTGGTAGCACCAGTTTCTTCTTTGCAAAAAAATCGAAAGCCTTTGTAACATATGTGCAAAAATTGATGTTAGAGAAGAAAGATGCGCTCTTTATTGGCGATTTAACGATTCCCCATATGAAAGCTAGTTACCGTTCTCTTATGGCCGTACCTATGGGAAACTTAGGGAATATGTGGGGGTTTGTCGTGATTTTGCACCCTATGCCTTATTACTTTCCGTTTGATTCATTTAAATTACTCCAAGCATTAATTCATCATACAACGCTTGCATTTAAGAATTCGTTATTAAGAGAGGAATTAGAAAAGTTAGTCGTAACCGATCACTTAACGCAACTTTTTTCACGAAGTTATTTGGATAATCAAGTGGAACAATCACTAAAAAGTGATGAAAAAGGTGTTTTAATATTAATCGATATTGATGATTTTAAAATGATTAATGATGAATATGGTCATCAAGTCGGTGACGATATCCTTATTCAAGTGGCAGATATCATCATTCATCATATTAGAGTGGGTGATGTGGGCGCAAGATGGGGAGGAGAGGAACTGGCGATTTATCTTCCAAATGTAGATGCGAAGATCGGTGTTTCAATCGCTAGAAGATTAAAGGAAAAAGTGAGTCGATTAACGAGTCCAAATGTGAGTATTTCATGTGGAGTGTCACATTGGAAAGCTAATGAAGAGGAGAGCTATGCAACCTTATTTCACCGTGCTGATGTAGCATTATATGAAGCGAAAAATGCAGGGAAAAATAAAGTTGTTTTTTTAGAAAAAGATAGAGACTAAGAGGTTGATTAGTTTAGTTGGATAGAAATTAAATAGATGGGGTTTAGAATGAGAACTTTTAATGTCCAAACTGGACACTTAGTTCACAAACGCCCAATCCTATTTAGTTAACGCCACTTATACCAGCCTCTTTGTTTAATTAGACACCGATAAATAATAATAATCGTTGAAAATTCTTGTGTGGTAGCATATTCTGAATTATAGGAATCTTTTTTATATTTAAACGGTAATGTTTTGTACTTTTATTATTGTAAGCGTTTTCAATCATAATCCTGGAGGAGATATCCTTGGAAGGTAACGAGAAAAGAATAGAGACCAAATGTATTCATTCTGGTTATGATAGTCAATTATATAACGGCAGTTTAATACCACCTTTATTTCAAACAGCTACATTTACATTTTCAAGTGCAGAGGAAGGTGCTCGCAGGTTTGCCTCTGAAGAAGCAGGGTATGTCTATTCACGTTTAGGGAACCCGACTGTTGAGATCTTAGAAAAACGAATGGCAGAATTAGAAGGGGCAGAAGCGGCATTAGCATTTGGATCTGGAATGGCAGCTGTTTCATCTGTGTTAATGACATTAACGAAAGCGGGAGACCATATTTTATGCTCACAAGGAGTATATGGATGCACATATGGTCTATTGCATTTATTAGAAGAAAAGTACCAGATTTCACATCAGTTTTCTACTATGAGCTCTAGAGAAGAGTTAATGAGTTGTATTACACCAGAAACCACTTTTATTTACATTGAAACACCGATTAATCCAACGCTTGATATTGTTGATCTTGAAATGGTCGTAGCAATAGGTAAAGAAAAACAAATCCCTGTTGTAGTAGATAACACCTTTTGTTCCCCTTATTTGCAAAATCCAATTTCATTTGGATGTGATATTGTTATCCATAGTGCAACAAAGTATTTATGTGGCCATGGAGACGTCATTGCTGGCATTGTGGCAGGTAAAAAAGTGTGGATGGACGACATTGCGAGACATACAAGAAAGGATATACGTGGTATTATATCTCCCTTTGATGCTTGGTTATTATTAAGAGGTATCAAGACATTAGCTATTCGATTAGACCGACACAGTCAACAAGCTACTATTCTTGCCGAATTTTTACGAAATCATGAAAAAATTGAGCAGGTTTATTACCCAGGTTTTGCTGATCACCCACAAGCTAAGATTATCGCAAAACAAATGAAGCAACCCGGGGGGCTTATTTCTTTTAAAATTAAAGGAGGACAAAAAGAAGCGCAGGCATTGATGAATCATCTAAGTCTAATTAAAGTGGCTGTGAGTTTAGGTGATGCAGAAACTTTAATTCAACATCCGGCAACGATGACACATGCTGTCGTTCCTAAAGAAGAGAGAGAAAAAATGGGGATTGGAGATAGTTTATTACGGCTTTCAGTGGGATTAGAAGCAATCGAAGATATTAAAGCAGATCTCTCTGAAGCGTTAAATCAATTCAAATAACATCATCTAATCAAAATGCGAACAAATGTATATATCCTTATTTGTTCGCATTTCTTGAAATTATAAGAACTTCACTAATTCTTTTACAAATGCTTCTAGCATCTTTTCATCTATTTCATCAAAGCGGTCTTTTTCAGGAGAATCAATATCTAAGACACCTAATAATGTTCCATCTTTTACGATAGGAATGACAATTTCCGATTGAGAAGCCGCATCACATGCGATATGGCCAGGAAAAGCATGGACATCTGCAATTCTTTGCGTCTCTTGTCTAGAAGCAGCAGTGCCGCAAACACCTCTACCAACTGGGATTCTTACACATGCGGGCAATCCTTGAAATGGTCCGAGAACAAGTTCTCCGTCTTCCATTAAATAAAAGCCAACCCAATTTGTACGGTCTAAAAATTGATTTAATAAGGCAGAAGCATTACTTAAGTTGGCGATTGTATTTTTTTCACCTTCTAATAATGCAGCAAGTTGCTTAATTACTAGTTGATAATTTTCTTCTTTATTTCCTTGATAATTTTCGACGTTAAACATCATACATCACCATGCTTTCTTTAAGTATTTAAGGTATTATGCCATAAAATAGGTTAAAAGGGGAGACTTTGTCGACAATTAATAAAAGGAAAATCTCTTTTATGCAAGAATAGATTTATTATAACAAGAACAGAGGATATTTGAACAAAAATCTTGTTATAGGGAGGCGAAAGAGCGCATGAAAGAAAATGCTAAAGTGGCAATAATTGATGCAGCTATCTATCTCTTCAACCATAAAGGGTTTAATGGAACATCTGTCAGGGATATCGCCAGTAAAGCAAAAACAAATGTTGCTAATATATCCTATTATTTTGGTAATAAAAATGGTTTGTTAGAGCAATGTTTAACGGAATATTATGAAGCATATATTCAAGAAATTGAGAAAGGGTTTAATCTCTTAGACCGAGGACCGACACATTCCCTAAAGGCCGTTGCTGAAAATATCCTTTATTTCCAATTTGAAAATGTGCAATTAACGAGACTGATTATTAGAGAAATGTCGATCGATTCGCAAATGGTCCGAGAAATTATGTCCACTTATTTAACAAAGGAAAAGTATTATCTAAATAGAATCTTTGAACAAGGATTCAAGACGAAAGAATTCTACTTAAACACGACGGCGTATTTAATCCTACAATGGAAGAGTCTGCTTACTATGCCGTTTCTTAATAGTCATTACTTAACAGAAGTGCTTTACCTTGTTCCCCATGAAAGTTATTTTGTGGAGAAGTATGTACGTGAGACTCATGCTTGGATTGATCATTTTGTTTGTAGAAAAGAGCCAAAAGAGCAGCAGGTGACATTGCTAAATGTTTTGTAACTGGGAATTTAACTTACTCCAACCGTATCCCACAAGTTTTGCTTGATGAGCGTCGGAGCCGTATACAAGTGGAATGCCCATACTCATTGCTTTTTGTGCGACTGATGCAGGAGGATAACTTTCAAGACATAGCGGCTTAATGAGCCCAGCGGCATTATAGTCCAGTTCGTAGTGCTTGTCTTTAACAGCATTCAAAATATCACTAAGTTCCTTTTCAAATTCCTGTTCAACGGGAAATTTTTTTTGGAATTTTTTAACTAAAGTAATATGTCCAATTCTCGTTGGTTTATACTGACCAAGGTCGCTTAAGATGGACTTTTGAACTGTACGAAAATAATGTTGATATACGGCATCGATAGACCCGTATTCATTAATCATATCTTGGAAGACATCAGGGCTATAATCTAAACAATGATAACCATTTTCCCCTTTTAGGAAATGAACAGACAAGATGGCGTCATCGATACTTGGGCCGATTTTATTCAAAAATGCCGTTATTTCGTCTTCATACCCTTCAATATAATCCACTTCTAGTCCGATATGGATATTGAGTTCCTTTTTATATTGTTGTTTTAACTGCTCAACTTCGTCTAAATAATTGGCAATATCACTATTTTTCATAGCACTATCTTTGGCTGGCACCGGGTCAATAAAATCAATAGGTAAAGGGGCATGCTCAGTAAAAGTGATATCAGTAAAGCCTTGCTCTATCGCTCTATTAATATAATGTTTCATATGATCCTTTGTTCCATGAGGGCAATAAGGCGTATGAATATGACCATCTTTTTTCACGTGAAAGCTCCTTTTTATAGCGAAATAATTGTTATTTCGTGCGATATATGAGATAAATAAAAATAATCATTTATACGTGCAGATTTAACTTTATTCAGTTATTTTTACGGGGAAATAGAAGTTTTTCTGGTCAATTTAAGATGTAAAAAGATTGATTATACGAATTTTGTCCAATTATTTCAATAAAATCTTAAAATAATAGTTAAAAAATGTCGTTTACATGGTATCATAAAAGCATTGAAATGAACAAGAAAATGATTAATTTAAGTATATATATTTGGTTCGGTAACAGAACAGGGGGCTTTACAGATGGGATATGTAATTGGTGTACTCATAGTTTTCATATGCATTTATTTTACAGGGTATTTTTTTAAGAAGAAATACTTCAAGGAAGTGGATCGACTAGAGACATGGAAGCTTGAAATTATAGATCGCCCTGTTTTGGATGAATTATCGAAGGTGAAGGCACTAAATATGACAGGTCAAACAGAAAAATTATTTGAAAAATGGCGTAGTGCTTGGGACGAAATCGTCACATCACAGCTTCCTGAGGTTGAAACGACATTATTTGATGCGGAAGAATACATAGATAAATATCGGTTCAATAAAGCAAAGGAAAGCTTAAATAAAATTGAAGCGGAATTGAACCTAGTAGAGGAACAAATCGACCAGATTTTAATAGAGCTAAAAGAGTTAGTAGGAAGTGAAGAAAAGAACCGCCTCGAAATGGAAGCGTTAAAAGATACATACCGCAATTATAAAAAGCGATTACTAACACAACGTCATGCCTATGGCAAGCCGGGGGAACAACTCGAAAATAGGCTAGGTGAAATGCATAATGAATTCGAGTTATATACTCAAAAAACAAATGAAGGAAACTATCTTGAGGCACGAGAATTAGTTCTTGCTTTAAATCAAAAGATGGAAGAAATGAATGATCATATAGATCAAATTCCTGTATTACTAGTTGAAGTCAATAATAAATTGCCTAATCAGTTAGCAGAATTAAAGGATGGGTTTGAGGAGATGAAAGAGCAAGGGTACCTACTCGAACACCTCCAAGTAGAAAAGAATATAACTGAAATCGAAGAAGAAGTTAAAAAAATAATTGAGTTAGTTGAAGAGATAAACGTGAAAGCTGCTTCTGAACTCCAAGATGAAATTAAGGAACGAATTGATAGTTTATATGAACAGCTAGAAAAGGAAGTTATGGCGAAACACTTCGTTTCTAAAGAAGAAAGCAAGGCGAAAGATCTCTTGATTGATAGTAGTGAAAGACATATGGATTTAATAGAAGAAATGCGAGTTATTTCCGATACATATCATGTACCAGACACGGAAAGTGATACACAGGACAGACTTCAGAAGCTACTCACTAATGCCATCAAAAGATATGAAGTATTGGAAGATAAAATCAAGGAACAAAAAGTCCCCCATACAGTTTTAAAAGAAGAATTGACAACTGTAAAAGAAGAATTAGATATGATAAAAGAGGAACAAACTCGTTTTAGTGAAAAATTAGAAGCATTACGTAAAGACGAAATGGTAGCTAGGGAAAAAATTAATGATTTAAAAAAGCAGGTTAGTGACGTAGCTCGCTTAGTATCAAAAAGTAATATTCCGGGTTTACCAGAAGAATATAAATTTGTAATGAAAGAAGCAAACGATCAGATTAAAGAGGTCATCTTACGACTCGAAGAAAAGCCACTAAATATTGCTTCTGTTAACGATTATATGGAAATAGCCTTAATATCAGTAGAGAAAGCAGTTGAATACACGGAGGATATGATAGAGACATTTTCGTTAACTGAAAAGGTCATTCAATATGGTAATAGATATCGCAGTCGTCACCTAGAGTTAAAGGAAAAATTTACGAATGCCGAGCTTGCCTTTAGGAATTATGAATACAAAGCAGCACTTGAACTGGCAGCAACCGCGATTGAAGAAGTAGAACCAGGAGCGTTAGAGAAGATTAAAGATTGGATAAATGAAGAGGAAAAAAACTGATGTGGCTACATCAGTTTTTTTAGTTTGAATTCGCTTGCTATAGTTGTTTCATTCGTTTATAAGTGATTACGAACTTAATTTAGTGCACTGACTGTCTGAACAAAACTCAAAAGAAATGAATAACAATAAGAAAAAAGCGAAGGCCCCTTTTCCTTCGCTTTTCTTAGTGACTATTTCTTTTTTTTTAATCTTCTTGAGTTTGTAACTGTTCTTTCGGGTTTGTATTGAAAGCGATAATAAAACCAACAATTGCACCAATGATAGCAGGTACAAGCCATCCAATACCTACACTAAATAACGGCAAGATAGAAAGTGTGTTATTTAGTCCTTCGCTCCCAAGACCAGCTGCATTTAATCCATCAATTATGCTAATGATTCCTGTTGGAATGAGTGCGCAAATATATACAATAGATGCTCCTTTAAATACATTGTTTATTAGTGTGAGAAGGATAAGCACAATAGCTAATGGATAAAGGAATGTTAGCACTGGTACTGAGAAATTAATTAATTGTGTCAAGCCGACGTTTGCAATGGCCATACTAAAAATTGAGAAAATAATAACGAACTTTTTATATGAAATACTTGGTACAAGTTTATTAAAGTAAGCTGCGCAAGAGGAGATTAATCCCACAGATGTTGTTAAACAAGCGAAAATGATCGCAAATCCGAGAATATAACCACCTGCAGAACCAAATAAAAATTGTGCGGCTACTGATAATAACGCACCGCCATTTGGTTGTACACCTAATGTATTTGGAGATGTAGAACCAATATAAGCAAGTGATACATAAATAATGGCTAGACCAGCTGCGGCAATAAGTCCAGCGGCAATACAAATCTTTGTAATTGAAGCTTTTTTCGTAACACCAAAGCCTTTGATTGAACTGATCACGATAATACCAAATACAAGAGCGGCAATCGTATCCATTGTCAAGTACCCTTCAATAAACCCTTTAAAGAAGGCACTGTCTACATAAGCGCCTGTTGGAGCTTGAGGGTCTCCTATTGGTGAAATAATCGCTTTTATTACAATTACAGCTAGAATAATTAATAGTAGTGGCGTTAGAATGTTACCGATTACATCTACAAGCTTACCTGGATTCATAGCTAATAAAGTCGTAAGCACGAAGAAAACAATTGAGAATATTAAAAGTGGCCAAATTGAATTGGCAGCGTTTTCAGATAAAAACGGCAATACTCCAATCTCATAAGAAACTGTTCCTGTACGAGGAATGGCAAATAGTGGACCAATGACTAAATACATTGCCACAGTAAAAATTAATCCATACAATGGATGAACTCGATTTGCCATTGTCTGTACATCACCAGATTTTGCAATGGCAATAACAGCAATGAGTGGTAGTCCAACACCAGTAATTAGGAAACCAATAATTGCTACCCATACAGAAGTACCAGCTTCTTGTCCCAAAAATGGTGGAAATATCATATTCCCTGCTCCGAAGAATAGAGCAAAGAGCATTAAACCTATTGAAAAGATTTGTTTGAACGAAAGTGTGTTATTATTCATACAATTTACCCCCTAAGTCGCTCGTCAATAGTCACTATAAAATTTTCAACAGAAACTATAGTACCATGGTTTTGACGAAATGTGTCGAATTATAAAAATGTTGTAATTTTGGGTATATTGAAATAACGGTGGCAAACTTTGAAAGGAATAGATTTTCGGAGTTTTTTTAAACCAATTATTTTCATTATAAATTAAAAACCCAAAATTATAAAGCAAAACCTGTATTAATACACAAATTTTTTTTCGGTTGTGTATCGTAATAATTTGTTTTTACAAAATAGTGAAATTACATTTCGTCTTTATACAAATAACATTTCTATCTATGCGAAAATTATGCTATGATTAAAAATTGCATAAGTGTTCTTCAAGGAGGAGCCGTAATGATTTATCTAGATAATAGTGCAACAACTCAACCATATAAAGAAGTAATTGATGCGTTTGTAAAAGTTTCTTCTACCTTTTTTGGTAATCCATCATCCCTCCATGGAGTTGGTGAGAAAGCTGAAAAACTATTGCAACAAGCGAGGAGACAGATAGCACAATTGCTTAAAGTAAAAGAAAAAGAATTGCTGTTTACTTCAGGTGGTACGGAAGGTAATAATATGGCAATTAAAGGAATTGCTAAACAATATCAGCATCGTGGCAATCATTTAATTACAACAACCATTGAACACCCTTCTGTAATTGAGACAATGAAGCAGTTAGAAAAAGAAGGATTTGAAGTGACTTATCTACCTGTAGATGGGGATGGGAGAATTTCTCTAGATGATTTACAAGTAGCTATAAAGGAAGAAACGATTCTTGTCTCTGTTATGCATGTCAATAATGAAATAGGGACCATTCAACCAATTAAAGCTATTGGAACTTTATTAAAAGAATATCCTAAGGTTTTCTTTCATGTCGATGCTGTTCAATCAGTAGGCAAAGTCCCACTGGAGTTATATGAATTTGGTATTGATGCATGTACAATGTCAAGCCATAAATTTCATGGCCTAAAGGGTTCGGGTATTTTATATTTACGACAAGGAGTAACCCTAATGCCCCTCCTTGCAGGTGGTAACCAAGAAAGTGAATTAAGGAGCGGCACAGAAAATACTGGTGGAATTGTCGCGATGGCTAAAGCGTTGAGGATGACAAATGATTATTTCAACTCTAGCTCTAAACTTTCTCATTTAATGAATGAAATTAGAATAGCATTGAGTGAAATAGAAGATGTCATTATCCATACGCCAATAAAGGCGACAGCCCCACATATTCTTAATTTCTCTGTTAAAGGCTTTAAGTCAGAGGTTTTTGTTCATGCCTTGGAAGAGAATGATATTTATATTTCTACCACGAGTGCGTGTTCATCTAAACATGCTCAAGCGAGTAGTACATTACTTGCTATGGGTGTAAAAGAAGAAATTGCCTTGAGTGCTGTTAGAGTGAGTTTAAGTTATCATACAACGGCTGATGAGGTAGAAAAGTTTATTCATGAAGTGAAACACACTATATTTCAACTGAGAAAGGTAATGAAAGCTTAATGAAATACGATAGAATATTAATTCGTTATGGAGAAATTTCAACTAAAGGAAGAAATCGTAAAAATTTTATAGATAAATTAAGAAAAAGCGTAAAGAGAGTACTACATGATTTTCCTGAAATCAAGGTCGAGGGGCAAAGAGATCGCATGTTTGTTCTGCTTAATGACCAACCACATGAAGAGATTATTGAGAGATTAAAGGGTGTCTTTGGTATCCAGTCTTTTAGTCCGGTTTTGAAGGTGGAAAAAGATTTAGATACAATGAAGGAAAAGGCATTACAATTAATTCAAAAGGTTTATCAAGAAGGCGATACGTTTAAAATCACTGCGAAAAGAGCAGATAAAAGTTTTGCATTAGATACGTTTGGTATTAACCAAGCATTTGGTGCACATATACTAACAAATATGCCTTCTATCTCAGTTGATGTGAAAAAACCAAGTATAAACTTAGTCATTGAAGTGAGAAAAGAAGCAAGTTATATTTCATGTGAGAATATTAAAGGAGCTGTTGGCTTACCAGCTGGTTCAAGTGGGAAAGGTATGCTCATGTTATCTGGTGGGATTGATAGCCCTGTTGCAGGGTATTTATCCATGAAAAGAGGAATTGAAGTCGAGGCTGTTCATTTTTATAGCCCTCCATTTACAAGTGAAAGATCAAAACAAAAAGTCATTGATCTAGCGGAAAAGCTCTCTCGAATTAATGGTGGCGTGGCGCTTCATATTGTTCCTTTTACTGAAATACAACAGCTGATACAAAAACAAATTCCTGATAACTATACAATGACAACGACAAGAAGGTTAATGCTTAGAATAACAGACGCGCTACGAGAAAAATATCAAGGATTATCCATTATTACTGGTGAGAGTCTTGGGCAAGTTGCCAGTCAGACGATGGAAAGTATGTATGCTATTAATGAGGTGGTTAGCACACCCATTTTAAGACCTCTGATTATGATGGATAAAGCGGATATAATCGACATAGCTCAAACTATTGATACGCATGATATTTCTATTCGTCCATTTGAGGATTGTTGTACCGTATTTGTACCTTCATCACCTAAAACGAAGCCGAAGCTTGAAAAAGTTCAACACTTTGAAAGCTATACAGACTTCGAGCCGTATATTCAAAAAGCAGTTGAAAATACAGAAAAACTTGTTATTATGCCGAATTCAAACATAGAAAAAGAGATGGAAGATCTTTTTTAAACGACCTTTATTACAAAAAGATTACAAAAAGAAATTTAAATGAAACAATTACCAAATATTTATTGCATAGTGCCATGTGATTCTACACATTCTATACTCACAAGGAGGTGAAATCACATGGCAAACAACAGCTCAAATAACCTTGTAGTACCTGGTGTACAACAAGCTCTTGATCAAATGAAATACGAAATCGCAACTGAATTTGGTGTAAACCTTGGTGGAGAAACTACTTCTCGTGCTAACGGTTCAGTTGGTGGAGAAATCACTAAACGTTTAGTTCAAATGGCTGAACAACAATTAGGTGGTTACCAAAAATAATTTAATATGATGGCTACAAAAGGGCGGAGTACTCACTTCGCCCTTTTTTTATATTTAAAAAACTTCAAATTGACGTATTTTGTTTAAAAGTTTTTGAATGGCAGGCGTCATTGATCTGTCTTTCAAATAAGCAAGGTAAACAGTTCTATTAAGAAAAATAGAAGTGATTGGCAAGCCAATAATATGAGGTGTAGGATTATAATCTAAATAGCTTTTAGGCAAAATAGTCACCCCTAAACCTTCTTCAACCATTTTACAAGCAGTTTCTAAGCGCTCGATTTCATATTCAATTTTTGGATAAAGCTGTTCCTTCATAAAAGCTTGCAGCACATCTCCTCTCGTTTGGAAACCCTCACGACTAATAATAAATGCCTGATTAGCAATATCGGTGAGCTCTACAGAATTTTTACGAGCAAGTGGGTGTGTTTCGTAAACTGCTAACATAAAAGGCTCATGATAAAGCGGGTGTGAAGTTATTAATTGATTATGCATAGGCTGATTGGTAATCGTAAAATGAACATCCCCTTCTAATATGCAAGAAATAACTTCTTTTTGGCCAAGTACTTCATTAAATTGAAAGTGTATATCAGGATAGGTATTTTTAAATTCCTTTATGACTTTGAATAGCCAAAACTTGGCAGATTCAATAATGCCAATATTAATATGACCGTCACCTGTTTCGGCCATTTCTGCAACTTCTAGTTGAAAATGTTCGAATTGTCTTACTATATGTAGAGCTCTTTGATAAAAAACCTTTCCGATATCTGTCAAATAAATGCTTCTTGTATCTCGTTTAAATAGCGCCATCTTTAAATCATTTTCCAATTTTATAATGGCATTACTTAATGATGGCTGTGATATATGTAAAATTTGTGCTGCCTTAGAAAAACTCTGCTCATCAGCTACTGTAATAAAATACTTTAATTTCCTTATTTCCATTTTTTCACCTGCTTATAGTTAAAAGCTATAGATATATATATATTTGGTATTGGTCATTATAGCATAACTCTTTATATACTTTTTTTATACGAAACGTTTCTAAATGTATCTACACAGAAAGTTCAGAAATTTAATAAAAATGAGGGAGTTCGCAATGTACAGTCAAGGAAGGAAAGATCAATGGATAGGCAGAATTGACTCTTTAGAAGATCGAAAGAGTTTTAGATACCATCAGGTTATTAAAACGGAAAATCTTCTCACACCGAGTGATAAAACGCAAATATCTAGCTATGGACTTATCGGATTCGAATGTGAAGAAGGAGTAAGAAGAAACAACGGTAGACTAGGAGCGAAAGAGGGACCAAATGCTATAAAACAAGCAGTTGCTAAATTACCTTTTCCATATGATGTTGATACCAATATTTATGATTTTGGTAATGTGGTTTGTGATAGTCAGCAGTTGGAAGAAGCACAAGTAGAATTAGGGGATTTTGTTAGCTTAATTCTCGATAAAAAATCTACACCTATCATATTAGGTGGTGGTCATGAGACACTTTACGGTCATTATTTAGGTGTTAGGAAGTCGATAGGTAAACAAAAGAAATTAGGTATCATTAATATTGACGCACATTTTGATTTACGATCATATGATGAAGCGCCGTCATCGGGTACGATGTTTAAACAAATATTAGATCAAGACGAAAATGCAAATTATTTATGCCTTGGTATACAAAAACAAGGAAATACTGCTTCTCTTTTCGAGACTGCCTCCAAACTAGGTGTAACCTATATTCTAGAAGAAACCATTCATGCGGAAGGTTTAAAAGAAACAAAACAAGTAATAAATAATTTTATTAAAGAATGTGATGTGTGCCTGTTAACTCTGTGCATGGATGCAGTTAATTCTGCCTACGCACCAGGTGTAAGTGCACCATCTCCATTTGGCTTAACTCCATTTGAGGTAAGGGAAATTGTTCGATTGGTTACAAATAATGATAAGACGGTTTCGTTTGATATATCCGAAGTTAATCCTTCATTAGACAGAGATGGACAAACAGCAGCAGTTGCAGCTCAATTGGTGAGTGAAGCAATCAGCGCATTTCACAGGAGGACAAAGAGATGAACATCACTTTAGATTCAATTTCAACATTGTTTCTTGCTGTCGCCCTTTTGTTAATCGGTAGCGTATTAATAAAAAAGGTGACATGGTTAAATCGTTATTGTATACCTGCACCAGTAGTGGGCGGATTATTATTTGCTCTACTTATTTTAATTTTAAAACAAACAGGGCTAATGAACATTGAATTAGATACATCACTACAAAGCATTTTTATGCTTACCTTTTTTACGACGGTTGGTTTAGGGGCTAGTTTTAAATTAGTGAAGCTAGGTGGCAAGCTACTTATCTTCTACTGGATTGCCTGTGGCGTACTTGCCTTGTGTCAGAGTGCAATTGGTATTTCTCTAGCAACCGCTCTTGGTCTGGAACCGTTACTAGGTGTCATGATGGGGGCTGTTTCTATGGAAGGTGGACATGGTGCTGCAACGGCATTTGGCGGAACCATTGAGGAATTAGGAATAGAGTCTGCACTATCCACTGGATTAGCTGCTGCTACGTTTGGTTTAATAGCTGGTGGTTTAGTTGGGGGGCCGACAGTTAAGTATTTAATCAATAAATACAAATTAACACCTAAACAATCAAGTGATTCAGCCAGTGAAATTGCTCCAACATTAGAAGAGGAAAAAGATCATTCACCAACTTCTACTAATCATTTTATGGTACAAGTTCTCATTATTACTTTTTGTATGACGGTTGGATCATTATTAGGAGAGTTATTCTCCAATGCAACAGGTTTTGTATTACCAAGCTATGTTGGAGCAATGTTTGTTGCTGTAATCGTAAGAAATATTGTCGATAAAGTAAATGGACGCATCATTGATATGAAATCAATCAATTTCATTGGTGATATTACATTAGGTATATTCCTCTCAATGGCGCTGATGAGCATTAAACTATGGGAAATTGCTGATCTTGCTCTTCCGATGCTATTCATTGTATTTATTCAAGTGGTCTTTATCGTATTGTTCTCTATCTTTGTTCTATTTAAGCTATTTGGAAAAGATTACGATGCTGCTGTAATGGTCGGTGGTTTTACGGGTCACGGTCTTGGGGCAACACCCAACGCGATGGCGAATATGTCTGCCATTACTGAGAAATATGGACCATCCCCAAAAGCGTTTTTAATTGTACCAATTGTAGGGGCTTTTCTCATAGATGTCTTTGCTATGCCGATTATCATTACGAGCATCAATTTATTATCTTAAACAAACATACTGTACGAAGAATCCGAGCAATTATTCCATTCAGGGGATGAGAATATAGCTCGGTTTTTTTTGATAAATTTAATTTGGACTCAGATATTGGTAATTAAGAGAATTTAAAGTGAAAAAGAAAAGATAGTGTTAAGGGGGATATTTACCCATATTTCAGAGAGGGGAAGTTGGTGTTTATCAACTAACTATTGAGATAGAGAAAGATAAATTATTTTAATTATTTAAATAATTTAGTATAATTATTAGTGACATCTTGAATTCCGCATAGATCTTGAGAAAAAGGAGAGATTTTTGGATGAAACGAGAGGATTTATTAGCACCCGAGGTTTATAACTTAGTCTCAGAGGTTGAGCACTATGCGCAAAATAGTGATAAACTGGCGATTCAATGGGAAGATGAGCAGGGTGAGAAAAAGGAAATTACATATAAGCAATTAATGAACAAAGCGAACAGAATTGGAAACGTTTTCGTGGATAAAGGCTTAGAAAAAGGCGATGTTGTTCTAGTAATCATTCCTCGTCTTGTAGAAGCTTACCAAACATACTTAGCTGCGCTTAAAGCAGGAATGGTTGTCATCCCTAGCTCAGAAATGTTAAAAACTAAAGACTTAAAATATCGTATTAACCATGGTGATGTCAAAGCAATTATTAGTTATGCACCTTATGTATCTGAATTCAACGAGATAAAAGAAGCGGAAAATCTGCCAAAATTCATTATTGGAGGAAATGCGCAAGGGTGGATTTCTTTAGATGAAGAAATGGAAAGAGCGAATGAGTCGTTTAAAATAGTAGAAACGAAGAAAGACGATATGGCTTTTCTTTCCTATACTTCGGGAACAACTGGCAACCCAAAGGGTGTCGTTCATACCCATGGGTGGGCATTTGCTCATTTAAGAACTGCAGCTACACATTGGCTTGGTATTGAGGAAGGGGATACTGTATGGGCAACTGCAGGTCCAGGTTGGCAAAAATGGATATGGAGCCCATTTCTTTCCGTATTAGGATCAGGCGCAACAGGCTTTGTTTATAACGGAAAATTTGAACCGGAAAAATATTTACAGCTCTTGCAGGATTATGAAGTGAATGTGCTTTGCTGTACACCGACAGAATATCGTTTAATGGCAAAAGTAGATCGTATTGGTCAATATAATTTATCAAAGCTTCATAGTGCTGTTTCAGCAGGAGAACCTTTGAACCGAGAAGTCATTGATATTTTTGAAAAACATTTCGGGCTTGAAGTAAGAGACGGATATGGACAGACGGAAAATACATTGCTTGTAGGTGTCACGAAAGGTATGGGGTTAAGACCAGGTTCAATGGGTAAACCAACACCAGGGAACAGAGTAGAGATTATTAATGAAGACGGCAGGCCATGTTCAGTGGGTGAAGTAGGGGATATTGCTGTTCATGTTGATACGCCAGCATTATTTAAGAATTATTATAAAGATCCAGAAAGAACTTCCATGCAATTCCGTGGGGATTACTATATTACAGGGGATAAAGCTAAAATGGATAAAGATGGGTATTTCTGGTTTGAAGGACGAGGTGATGATATTATCATTAGCTCTGGTTATACTATTGGACCATTTGAAGTTGAAGATGCCCTCGTGAAGCATCCATCCGTCAAAGAGTGTGCAGTTGTAGGTAGTCCAGATGAAGTAAGAGGTTTGATAGTTAAAGCCTTTATCGTTTTAAAAGACGACGTCGATGAAAATGATGCTAATCTAATTCCAAGTTTACAACATCATGTAAAAGAGCTCACGGCTCCTTATAAATATCCACGAAAAATTGAATTTGTCAGCGATTTACCAAAAACAACTTCAGGAAAAATTATGAGAAGAGAGTTACGAAAACAAGAGGCTTCAAAAACGACCGCAAACTAAATATAAAGAGACAGAAGAAAATAAAAATCTTCTGTCTTTTTTATATTGAGTGATATAGAAGAATGTGCTTTTTTTGTTATACTGAAGAAAAATAATAAAAGGAGTCAAATGGAATGGGAACACTTTGGTTTGGCGGAAAAGTGTATACAATGCAAGCAGTAAATGATTATGTTGAAGCTGTTTTTACAAGAGAAGGGCGAATTATTGCAACAGGGAATGAAGCTGAGTTGAGACATCTCTATCAGCATGAGTTGACAAAATTAGTGGATTTAAAAGGTAGTGTAATGCTCCCAGGCTTTGTTGATAGTCATATGCACTTAATTGGTCATGGGGAAAAACTTATTCGCCTTGATTTATCGCAATTCACGTCAAAAGAAGCGAGCTTACAAGCTCTAAAAGAATATAGTAAAGATGCCAACCCTGGGGAGTGGATTATTGGAGAGGGTTGGAATGAGAATCTCTGGGATGAAGCAGAACCTATCGTTGCTAGTGATATAGACAAATGGGTAAATGATCACCCTGTTATGCTTAAACGAGTATGTAGGCATGCAATTAGTGTGAACACAATGGCAATGGCGCTTGCAGGCATTTCAAAAACGACAGTCTGTCCCTCAGGTGGTGTAATTGAAAAAGATGAGGGTGGACAACCGAATGGGTTATTAAAGGATCAAGCACAAGAGCTGATTACAACTGTCATACCGTCAGTAACTGATGCTTATATGCTGAAGGCTATGAAAGCCGCTATTCGTGATGCACACCGATTAGGTCTTACAGGGGGACATACAGAAGACCTGAATTATTACGGTGGATTTGAACAGACCTATCAAACTTTTAATAAGGTGATAAAAGAGGGCAATCTTCCGTTTAGAGCGCACTTACTCGTTCATCACGAGGTGGTCGATGAACAGCAAGCGAAGGCGGTTTCTCCACATCCATTTATTGAATTTGGTGCGATGAAAATATTTGCAGATGGAGCACTTGGCGGAAGAACTGCTTTATTAAGTCACCCATATGCAGATGATAAGGAAACAAGTGGAGTAGCAATATTTACACAAGAGGAGTTAAATAACTTAGTAGAGAAAGCTCGTTCGTATTCTATGCCTGTTGCCATACATGCGATTGGCGATCAAGCATTCGAAATGGCCTTAACTGCAATAGAGGCACATCCACAACATACTAAAGATAGAGATCGAATCATCCATGCGCAAATATTAACGGAAGAGCTGATTGAGCGAGCGAAAAAACAACCATTAGTTCTTGATATTCAACCGAGTTTTGTTTCATCTGACTTTCCTTGGGTAATTGATCGAATAGGAGAAGAGTATATGAAATGGTGCTATGCTTGGCGTACTCTTATGCAAGAGGGTGTAATATGTGCAGGTGGATCGGATGCACCTATTGAACCACTAAGCCCTTTGCTAGGTATACATGCAGCAGTTACCAGAACAAATGTGAATGATCCGAATGAAACCGTTTATGATATCAACCAAACACTTTCATCTTATGAGGCGGTATGGTTATACACGAGAGGAAGTGCTTATGCATGTAGTCATGAGCATGAACGTGGGATGATTGTAGAGGGGTTTGTAGCGGATTTTACGATTTTAAAAGAAGATATCTTTAACATTCCTGTGCAAGAAATTCCCAACATCTCTATAGAAATGACTGTGGTGGCAGAGGAAATTGTTTATACAAAAAGTTGAAAAACTATTGTCTATTCCATTCTTTTAGGCGTATAATACATTTTATTTCGATAATAGAAAGAATTGAGGATGGGAAATGGCGCAAGATGTTAAGCAAGGTGTAATTTATGCAGGTTTGTCGTATGTGTTATGGGGAATACTGCCGATTTATTGGAAGTTGATAAGTGGGGTTAGTGCTTTAGAAACACTTGCTAACCGGGTCATTTGGAGCTTTGTTTTCATGCTGATTCTATTGCTATTATTAGGTAAGTTGCGTGCTTTTATGATTGTTGTAAAAGGACTATGGCAAACAAAGAAGCAGTTGTACGGATTAATTATAGCTTCTCTATTAGTAAGTGCGAATTGGTTTATCTTTATATGGGCTGTAAATAATGGACAAATTATTGAAACAAGTATGGGATACTATATTAATCCGTTGATTAGTGTACTACTAGGGATGGTCGTATTCAAAGAGCGGTTATCTGTTTCTCAATATGTTTCTTTTGCCCTAGCAGCCATTGGTGTGATTATCTTAACAGTTTCGTATGGTTCATTTCCTTGGATTTCCTTTTTACTTGCTTTAACCTTCGCAATGTATGGGTTAGCGAAAAAAATGGTAAAAGTAGATGCAGCCATTGGTCTTACACTTGAAACGATGGTCATTACACCCATTGCTTTACTATATATGGGTAGTTTGTTTGTGCAGCAACGACAGATGCTGTTTAATGAAAATGTAGGTTTAGATTTATTGTTAATAGGTGCTGGAGTAGCAACAGCCGTACCATTACTCCTTTTTGCTAACGGGGTCCAAAGAATACCCCTTTCAATGGTAGGGTTTTTACAATACATTGCGCCAACAATCATGCTTATTTTAGGTGTGTTTGTATATGGTGAATATTTCTCCAAAGCACATTTCTTATCCTTTTTGTTTATATGGATTTCGCTGACTATCTATTCTTTATCCCGTACAAAGTGGGTTTTATTATGGGAAAGTAAAATAGCCAGAGGAAAACAAATAGGAATGTGAAGATTCGGCTGATATCACCTTTGTCTAATATCTTTTCCTTAGATATCGGCAATTTTCTTAAATAAAGGTCACTTAAGTTGGTGGATGCAAACTTAACTATTGTGTATACCATTTTGAATAAAGCCGTTGAAATTTTAAGATTATAAAATTTCAACGGCTTTTCATTTCGATATTACCATTCGATTCAAACACTTATTACATAGCGTTTATTTGTTGTCCTGACAATTCTTATAAAAAGGTTCTCTTCACTTTTTCCCAAAAGGAGTTGTTTTTTAGCTTAACGGTTTTTATACTGTGTGGACTTAAGGTGATTTTTATTTCATCTACATGCTGGATACTTAACGCTTCATTATCCATCCCCATGATAGGGTGATCATTTCCCTCGTGTGTAATCTTTAATGTTAAGGTTCTTTGCTCTCCTAAAATAAATGAAGAACCTAGTGTGCGATATTTATTATTATTTAAAGAGGCAAGCTCGCTTACTTGTAGACAAGGTAGCATGGGGTCTACAATTGCACCGTTGACAGATTTATTATAAGCGGTACTACCAGTAGGAGTGGAAACAATCATTCCATCTCCACGGAATGTTTCAAATAATTGACCATCAATATAGATTTCCATCACTAATGTTTTGATAATACTAGAACGGATGGAGAATTCATTTAAACACTGAAATGAGGTTTCACCATCAACTGTAACTTGGATTGTGGGATATTTACGGACTTCTATATTTTCGTTTTGTGCTGCTTCTAGCATTTTCGAAGGCTCATTTAATTGGAAGTCACAGTAAATACCTAATGGCCCATGTGTCGAAATTCCAGCGTATAGACAATCATCACGGAATCCCGTTTTTCTTACTGCTTGTAAGAAAGCCCCATCTTCTCCAATACTAACAATAATGGTCGCTTCTCTCGGATCTGTTACTATAGTGAATCCATGATGGGTTGCTTGTTGTTTTAAATTTTCAACAATTACAAGTGTTTCGGCGTCTTGTTTATGGTAGAAATATAAAAGTCGTTGATGCATGAAAAAACCTCCTTTAATGTTTCATAAAAAATGTGTTGGAAAGATAGAATGAATAAAGGTGCTTATGATTTGAAGAAGTGACATTTTTTGCTATCATAAGAAGAGATAACCTACTCTTCTCCATTCTTATTCTATGGGAAGATGATGTATAATTCAAAGGAGGAATGATGGAATGACAGCAAAGAGATGGGCTGCTTTGGGAATTGCTGCTGTTTTATTTGTTTTTTCGGTAGGAATTAATTTCATGTCTAACTTGGCGTCAACGAATTTTGAAGATACCTTTTCAAACTTGATGGCCACAGGCGAAGATTCTTTTACTGAAGAAATGATCGAAACAGGAGACTCTTTAAATAAAATTGCTGTATTAAATTTAAATGGGACGATTCAGGATACGGGTGAGAGTGGCTCATTATTAGCAACTTCTACATATAACCACAATCGTTTTATGAAATTATTAAACCATGTGAAAGATGATTCCACTGTTAAAGGTGTTGTAATAAAAGTGAATACACCAGGTGGGGGCGTTGTTGAGAGTGCGCAAATTCACGATAAAATTGTTGAAATTCAAGAAGAGGCGAATAAACCTGTGTATATTTCTATGGGTTCTATGGCTGCGTCTGGTGGGTATTATATTTCAGCTCCGGCGGAAAAAATCTTCGCTAGTGCAGATACAATGACAGGATCATTAGGTGTCATCATGCAAGGGGTGAATATTACTGAGCTTGCAGATAAGATAGGCATTGAATTTAATACAATTAAAAGTGGCGAATTTAAAGATATTATGAGTCAAACGAGAGAAATGACTAAAGAAGAACAAAATATTTTACAAGATATGATAGATAATGCTTATCAAGGATTCGTAGAAGTGATTGCTTCTGGGCGAGAGATGTCAGAAAATCAAGTCCGTGAACTAGCAGATGGTCGTATCTATGATGGTCGCCAAGCATTAGATAATCAATTGATTGACGGGTTAGGCTATGCAGAAGATGTTATTAATGAGATGAAAAACGATGTGGGCTTAGAAGACGCTGCTGTTATTCAATATAGCGATAATGTTGGTTTTGGCTCATTTCTTAGTGTAGCAGCAAATAAAGTTGCTGGGAATGATCTGCAAATGGAAGGTGTAATGAAGCTTCTTACACAGCCGAATTCCCCACGCCTAATGTATTTATATGCTGAATAGAAAGGAGGCGCTTTAGGATGCATAATCAAGACGAACCAAAAAATAAGGAATTGTTCCAACAAGAAGGTTCTGAAGAAGCGGTGCTTTCCGAACAACCTGGGCAATTGATAACAATGACTGAAGAATATCGGTTAGCGGGGTTTTGGATGAGGTTTTGGGCGTATTTATTAGATTGGATCATTATTGGTAGCATTAATGGTATCCTTATTTACCCTGTTTTTAGAGCGTTAGATGTTTCTTTAAATAACTCATCTTACTTTTCTGCTGTCGCCATTGCAACCGCGTTGACCTTCTATTTGTATTTTGTTCTTATGACGAAATACCTCGGGCAAACTTTAGGAAAAATGGTATTCGGTTTAAGAGTCATTCAAATAGACGGAGGCAAGCTTTCCTGGGGAACGATTCTTTTTAGAGAGTGGATTGGTCGCTTCATTTCAGGTACAGTGATGATGCTTCCTTACCTTGTCGTTGCCTTTCATCCAAAAAAGAAGGGCATACATGACCTGTTTGCTGATACAACAGTTGTCCATGAGAGATAATTGAATAGCTAGGCATATAAAAGTCATTCCTTTAAGGGATGGCTTTTTTGTTATGTGAAATAATCAGTGTATGAGATTGATGCAGAATCATATTTTCTTATCCAAGCTTAAAAGTTAAGGAATGCTATTTTGAAAAATTTTATATGATACCCCATATTAATTGGTTTTAAAGTTTAACAAAAGGTAAAAATGACCATACTAATTGCTTGAAAGGCAGGGGTGCTTATATGGTTTGGTTCATCATAATTGCTGGTCTTATTCTTTTATTTTTACTTCTTATTTTAGTTATATTATTTTCAAAACTCTCCATTACTGTTCACTTTTATCATTATGATAAACAAAGTCACCTCAGTATAAAGTTAAAATTTTGGAAATGGCTTAAGTATACAATTGATATACCTTTGATGGAAGTTGACCCGCAAAATGCTGAAATTAAAATAAAGGAAGAAAAAACAGCATCAGGAGGAGAGACGAAAGAGGACTCGAAGAATATAACTGCAGAAGATTTGTTAAATAGTTTTAAGGATATGGATGAGCTCTTAAAGCATGTTGTTTCTCTGTATCATATTATTCGTCATTTCATGAGTAAGGTCATTGTTCGTCAGCTGCGTTGGCATACAGTTATTGGTGTAGGTAATGCAGCGGTAACGGGTGTCTTAACTGGTGGGTTTTGGTCTGTGAAAGGAAGTATAATTGGTGTGTTAAGCCATTATATGAAATTAAAGACAAGACCGGATATTGCTATTTCTCCACAGTTTCAATTTGCGGTTGCCCAAACCTCTTTTATATGTATGATTCAATTTCGTATCGGGCATGCTATGCTTGCAGGATTTAAACTGATTAAATTTTGGAAAGGTGGCAAAGCTCATTTTAAGACGAGTCAGCTTTCTGTTTTATCAGGTGATAAACCTAAAACATACTAGATGAGAAGGGGCGATTGAGAATGTCTGATCATCCAATACAAGGCTTGATGACAACTGCAATGGAAAACCTGAAAGAAATGGTAGATGTAAATACGATAATTGGTGACCCAGTAGAAACACCCGATGGCAGTGTGATTATTACAGTTTCAAAAGTGGGCTTTGGTTTTGCTGCTGGAGGCTCGGAGTTTATGATGGATGCAAGCAAAAAAGATAGCAATAATGGTGAATCCAAGGGTCATCCTTTTGGTGGAGGTAGCGGTGGAGGTGTTTCTATCACACCAATCGCATTTCTTATCGTTAACTCTCATGAAGTAAAAATGGTTCACTTAGATGAGAGCACTCATCTATATGAAAAGATCTTAGATTTAGCACCTCAAGCAGTAGATAAAATCCAACATTTATTTAATAAAAAGGACCATAAAGAAGAATCATCTAATGAGAAAGAGCATCATGAGAAAAATAATCTAGACTTTTAAACAAATATGTTTCTCAATTAAAAATCTGAACAATATTCAAATTCGACTGTAGGAGGTTTGAATCGTTCGGATTTTTCTTTGTGCCTGTCTTTTTTTCATTGGATTCATTTCAATTGCAAAAAAGATTCTGAAAAGCTATCATTTAAACGTACATACTTATAAATAAAGGAGGAAGTAATGATGGCATCAGTTACATTTAAAGGGAATCCTGTTACACTGCTAGGAAGTGAAGTGAAAGTTGGGGATCAGGCGCCTCAGTTCTCTGTCTTAGCCAATGATTTATCTGAAGTTACTCTAGCTAATACAAAAGGGAAGATCCGTTTAATTAGTGTGGTTCCTTCAGTTGATACAGGCGTTTGTGATGCACAAACAAGAAAGTTTAATGAAGAAGCATCTGGACTAGATAATGTAGAGGTATTAACCGTTAGTGTGGACCTTCCATTTGCTCAAAAACGCTGGTGTGCTGCTTCCGGATTAGAAAATGTGCAAACTCTTTCAGATCATAGAGATTTATCTTTTGGTGAAGCGTATGGTGTTGTAATGCAAGAGCTTCGTTTGTTAGCTCGTTCGGTATTTGTTGTAGATTCTAATGACCAAGTGGTTTATGTAGAATATGTTGGAGAAGGAACAGATCATCCAAACTATGAAGCGGCAATTGAAGCAGCAAAATCAGCAAAGTAAGTAGGATAAATAATAAGCACGAGCAGTTTCTGAATCATTTTCAGAAGTTGCTTGTGCTTTTTAGTACAATCCTTCTCTCACCAATTCGTTGTCCTATCAGTTGTCTCTTTGCACCTCTCCCCCAGTAAAAAGCTATACATGATATGTTTTACTTCGTTTTTTATTGAAATCAATTTGTTAGAAAATATGAAATAAACTTCATTACTTGTGAATGGTTATAAAGCTAGGTACAATAAGGAGATAGAGTATAGGAACGGGAGCGATGATGAACAATGAAAGTTTTGCCGGTGGAAGAAGTGTTTACATTATTAAATGAAACGGCTGAGTTATTGAAGGAAGAATTAAATGTTACATATCTTGAGGCATTAGCAGAAACGGGAGAAAATGTATTTCAAGGAGCAATACTTCAAGAGGAACTAAGCGAACTGACAACTAAGCGTCTTGAGAAAAGTTATGAATCCTTTCATATAAGTAAATTTGAAAAAGAAGATTTAAGAAAGGGATTTCAACTGGCTATTCTTAAAGGCATGAAAGAAAATGTTCAACCTAACCATCAAATGACACCAGATTCTATTGGATTGTTAATGGGTTATTTAGTTAATAAGTTTATTGATCAATCTTCTTTCTCCTTATTAGATCCAGCGGTTGGAACCGGTAACCTCATCACAACAGTGATGAATGCACAATCTGGTAAAATGGTAGAAGCAACAGGTGTGGAAATTGATGATCTCTTAATTAAACTTGCTTATGTGAATGCGAACTGGCAGGAGCATCCTATCCGCTTCTACAATCAAGATAGCTTAGAGCCATTATTCATTAATGAAGTAGATGTGGTTGTAAGTGATTTACCAGTTGGCTATTATCCAAACGATTTACGCGCGCAAGATTATGAGCTTAAAGCTGATGAAGGTCATGCTTATGCCCATCACTTATTTATAGAACAAAGCTTTAAACATGTAAAAGAGGGCGGATTTCTGTTCTTATTAATTCCTAACGGTCTGTTTGAAAGTCCACAAGCACCAAAGTTACATGACTTTTTGAAGAAGTACGCAATTATTCAAGGTTTATTACATTTACCATTGAATTTATTCAAAAATGAACAAGCAGCTAAAAGTATATTTATCCTTCAGAAAAAAGGTGAAGCTGTCAAACCTCCAAAAGAATCATTACTTGTTAATTTGCCATCCTTGTCAAAAGCAGATGACGTTGATCGTGTCTTAACAAAAGTGAGTAATTGGATTAGAGAAAACAAAGGTTCCTAATGATGATGAAAGGATTTCGGTAAAAAATACCGAGGTCCTTTTTCATTTTTGCAGATTATAAACTTCATTAGTATACGATTATAATTATTCAGACATGTAAAAAGGAAGTCTTATTTTATGTAATACAATATTTCAGAATTTAACTATTTTCTATTTCCTGTTATTATTTCTTGAAATATGATGAATCTCATGTTTAAATGAATTTTTGATGAGATATAATTCAATCAATAAACGATGATTTTATAAATAGGGTAGGAGATATTAGATATAAGGAAGTGAATCATTTGACAAAAATTATTGCCATTAATGCAGGTAGTTCTTCTTTGAAATTTCAATTATTCGATATGCCAGAAGAAAAAGTAATTACAAAAGGAATAGTAGAAAGAATTGGATTAGCACATGCGGTTTTTACAATAGTAGTGAAAGGTGAAAAAAGAACAAAAGAACTAGAGATTCCCAATCATGAAGTAGCTGTGCAATTGCTTTTAAATGAGTTAACAGCACATGAAATTATTGCTGAACTTGATGAAATCGTTGGTGTAGGTCATCGTGTGGTCCACGGTGGAGAAGATTTTTCGCAATCTGTGTTGATTACAGATGAAGTGATGGATAAAATCAGTAAACTATCGGATTTAGCTCCGCTACATAATCCTGCAAATTTAACGGGGATTTTAGCATTCAAACGTGTCTTACCAGATGTTCCAGCAGTAGCGGTTTTTGATACAGCCTTCCATCAATCAATGCCGGAAAGCTCTTATTTATACAGTCTGCCGTATAGTTATTATACTGAGTATGGTATAAGAAAGTATGGATTCCACGGAACGTCACATAAATATGTATCGGAACGGGCAGCTGAATTGTTAGGGAGACCACTTGAGCAATTACGATTAATTTCTTGCCACTTAGGTAATGGTGCGAGTATTGCAGCGATTGAAGGTGGAAAATCTATCGATACATCCATGGGCTTTACGCCATTAGCTGGCGTAACTATGGGAACAAGATCAGGAGATATTGACCCTGCCCTCATTCCCTTTATCATGCAAAAAACCGAAAAGTCAGCAGATGAAGTGTTAGATGTATTAAATAAACAAAGTGGCATGCTTGGTGTTACTGGTTTTTCAAGTGATTTAAGAGATATTGAGATGGCAGCGGAAGAGGGCAATGATCGAGCTGAATTAGCATTAGAAATATTCGCAAACCATATTCACAAATATATCGGTTCATATGCAGCGAAAATGTATGGTGTCGATGCTATAATCTTTACTGCAGGTATCGGTGAAAACAGTGACGTTGTAAGAGAAAGAGTATTAAGGGGACTAGAGTTTATGGGTGTTTATTGGGACCCTGCTCTTAATAAAGTCCGGGGTCGTGAGGCGTTTATAAATTATCCGCATAGTCCGGTAAAAGTCATCATCATTCCTACAAACGAAGAAGTAATGATTGCAAGAGATACGATTGAATTAATATCATAATGGAATTAACATTTGCTCCGACTCGCCTTTTTGGTGGAGTCGGTTTTTATTTTTTTATAAGCAAATGGGTAAGGAAATATCATTTTATATAAACAGAGAGTAAACAATGAAAGATTGCACAGGATGATTCTCTATTTATCATTAGAAAATCGCCTTGTTAGCCTAGAAAATCTTATTCGTCTGACTAACAGCGATCATTCACTAAAGAATCTTATAGTCATAAACAAATAATGGTATTAGTAAAAAGAATAGTAAGTTTTGATCATAAGAGCAACGTGCTTATTATCAGTTAATTTGCTATACTATTAACAAAATATAGTAGCGAATGGAGGATAAGGAGATGCCATTATCTGCACGTGAACAAATGGTACTTAACGAAATCCGTGAATGGGAAAATCAATTATATAGCTACGAAGCGAATGATATCGAGCGTTCATATGAACATTATTTAGAATACTCTTTTGCATTATTACCAGAGAATGTTCAAAAGCAAGTGTTTTCTATGATGGATAGTTGGATGTTTCATTTACATGCACTCATTCAAGGATCACAATTACAGCTTGATGCAAAAGAAAGAATTCTGTCTTCAGGGAGGATTTTTCAAAAAGATATTGATACATTACATGATATGAATGCTTTGACGATTGATCAATTATCATACATAGCTAAACAGCAAATTGCTAGGCATCGAATGTATTCTTTAGCACAAGGTGGTGCAACAGGAACTGGCGGGCTTATGATGCTAGGGAGTGATATTCCGGCAATGGCTGTCATTAATTTAAGAGTCGTGCAGTTAATTGCCATGACTTATGGTGTCGAAGTCAATACACCATTTGAAATGATGAGTTCATTAAAAGTCTTTCATGCAGCTACCTTACCAAGGAGAATCCAAGGAGAAGCTTGGGAGGACTTAATGAATGACCTAGAGCAGCATGACGATTTATATTTTTATGAGGGAAAAGAAGAATTAACAGATATTACATGGTTAGAACAACCGATGAAACAAATGTTTAAAGCAGTAGCGATTGTTTTACTTAGAAAAAAAACGTTACAAGGAATACCAGTCATTAGTATGGCAATAGGAGCGGGTACTAATTACCAATTAACGAGAAATGTAACGGACTTTGCTCATAAGTATTATCAGTATCGCTATCTATTAAATAAGTCAGGGTGATTGTAAACGATGAGCGTAACGGAACATAAGAAAGATTCGTTAACTGTTGGCTGTAAAGTTATCACAGTAAGTGATACAAGAGATGAGGAAACAGATAAAAGTGGGCAATTAATGATCGCATTACTTGAACGAGCGGGTCATAAAGTCAATGCCTATGAAATTGTCAAAGACGAAAGTGTCGCAATTGAACAAAGTGTACGAGCTGGATATAACCAAGAGGATGTTGATATTATATTAACGAATGGTGGTACTGGCATTGCTCTACGTGATGTCACCATTGAAACGTTGCAACGTTTGTTTGATAAAGAGATTGACGGCTTCGGTGAGTTATTTCGTATGCTGAGTTATACAGAGGATATCGGTTCTAGTGCCATTATGTCCAGAGCAATAGCAGGTGTGATTAAGCATAAAGCGGTGTTTTGTACACCTGGATCCTCTGGTGCTGTCAAATTAGCGATGAATAAATTGATATTACCTGAGATCAGTCATGTCGTGAAAGAATTGCGTAAAGATTTATTTTAATGAGAATGAGTCCGAACCATTTACGTTCGGGCCTATTCATTAATAGTGACCTTTAAGTGTTACATCTTGACCTGTTCGGAACCAAAGCCATAATTCATTAATTTGTGAGGCTAATTCGGCGATTTCGTGATTGAGTTTACAAGAAGTTTCAAAGTCGCCTTCATTAGAGAGCTCTTCTTGTTTGCTATTAATCAAGACTTCTATACTTTTTATACGGTCTGGAATTTTCCCTCGAATGGTTTCCCAATGAACTAAAATTTGTTGTTGCTCAATAGATGAAAATGCCTCCCAATCCTTTTTTATAGTCGGTAAATCGATAGATAATCTTTGGTTAAACGTAAAATGCTGATGCATTGTTTGCCCCCTCTGCTAATATTTATATTATTTATAAGTGTATCTTCTTTTTCAAATCATAGCTATATACCCTTCCGTTTGCTTGGCCAAGTGAATATAGTAAAGTAATTATAATGAGAAAGGAATGGCAAGTGTTGAAAAATATCGTTTGGATTCTTCTATTTATTCTGCTTTGCCTTTCTCCATCCCCCTCTAATGCTAAATCGAATACAAACACCATGCAAGCAAAAAAAAACTATTATACAAAATTACAAATTGGGCTGCCAGAAGATGTGGGTATCAGTAGTGAGCGTTTAAAAGTCGTTGATGAATGTATAACAACGGAAATATCCCGTGGTTTTCCTGGTGCTGTATTAGTAATCATTAAGGATGGAAAAATCATTAAGGATTCAGCGTATGGATTCGCCAAACGATATGATGGGCATTCCGTATTGTCGCAACCAATAAAAATGAAAACAACAACGATTTTTGACCTCGCATCAAATACAAAAATGTTCAGTACAAATTTTGCTATGCAACAGTTAGTTTCCCAAGGGAAGGTTGACTTGAAGCAATCTGTCCAATATTATTTACCAGCATTTAAAGATCGTGATAACGACGAGATAAAAGGAAAAGCAAAGATAACAGTAACCGATCTGTTGCAGCATACTGCTGGACTACCGAGCAGTATTCACTATCACGATCCAAAAAAAGCGGGCGTGTTATATTCTCAAGATAGAGAGTTAACTAAAAAGATGGTCATAGCTACACCACTGAAGCATCCGCCCCATACAGCACAAATATATAGTGATATTGATTATATGTTATTAGGGATAATTATTGAAGAAGTGACAGGTGTATCATTAGACGATTATGTTGAAAAGGAAATATATAAACCCCTTGGCCTTATTCATACTAAGTATAACCCTCTACAAAAAGGAGAAAGCCAAAATGAATTTGCCGCAACTGAGTTATTTGGTAATACAAGAGATGGTGCTATTTCCTTTCCCCATATAAGGAAGCATACATTACAAGGAGAAGTCCATGATGAAAAGGCGTTTTATAGCATGGCAGGTGTATCAGGACACGCGGGCCTATTTTCTACTGGGAGGGAAATGGCTGTATTATTACAAGTGATGTTAAATGGAGGTGGCTACGGGAATCTTGAACTTTTTAATCAGTCAACCATCAATCAGTTTACAACCCCTTCGTCGCCTGACTCTTCTTTTGCATTAGGTTGGAGGATAAATAGTGACGATCATATGCATCAATTTTTTAGTGAAAGTGCACCGAGCACTGTCCTTGGTCATACAGGCTGGACAGGAACGATGACTGTTATTGATAAGGAAAATCAACTTGGCATATGTTTACTAACAAATAAAAGACACTCACATGTAATCGATCCTTATAAGAATCCAAATGTTTTTGCCGGCGATCAGTCAGTTATTAGTAATTATGGGAAAGTGATAGACCTTATTTATAAGGCGATAATCTCTTAGCAATCATTGCTATAAATAAATAAAAACAAGAGTAAGGAAACTAAGATAAAAGCCAATAAGGCTTTTATCTTTTTTTATAATGGTTTGCAATATATGCTGGAAATTTTGCTCTTTTCTACACTTTCACTTGTTTCGGTTGGACGGATATTTATGTGGATTTATGCATTTGTGGATATTTTATAGAAATTGTAGATAACCTATTGCAATTTTAGGGAAAGGTTGTTAAAGTATTAACATAATCAGTTGAATAAAAATATAAGTTATTGAATATTTATACGTATCCACTTCAAGGAGGAAATAAAAATGTCAAATCCAAAAGTTGTTCTTGCCTATTCAGGCGGTTTAGATACTTCAGTTGCAATTAAATGGTTAGGAGATCAAGGTTACGCTGTTGTTGCTTGTTGTTTAGATGTTGGTGAAGGAAAAGACCTTGATTTCGTAAAAGAAAAAGCACTTCAGGTTGGTGCGGTTGCTTCTTACGTGATTGATGCAAGAGAGGAATTCGCGCAAGAATTTGCTCTTGTAGCCTTACAAGCACATGCATTATATGAAAATAAATATCCATTAGTATCAGCGCTTTCTCGTCCGTTGATTGCAAAAAAATTAGTGGAAGTAGCTGAAAAAGAAGGTGCGGTTGCAGTTGCACACGGATGTACGGGTAAAGGGAATGATCAGGTCCGTTTTGAAGTGGCTATTGCGGGATTAAATCCTGACTTAGAAGTATTAGCACCAGTGCGTGATTGGAAATGGTCTCGTGAAGAAGAAATTGCTTATGCAAAAGAAAATGGTATTCCTGTACCGATTCAATTAGATTCTCCATACTCTATTGACCAGAACTTATGGGGAAGAAGTAATGAGTGCGGAATTCTAGAAGATCCTTGGGCTGCACCACCAGAAGATGCATATGATTTAACAAATAGTCTCGAAAATACGCCAGATACCCCAGAAATCATTGAAATCGGTTTTGAGGAAGGCGTACCTGTGACATTAAATGGGAAATCATATATGCTTTCTCAGCTAATTACAGAGTTAAATTACATTGCTGGAAAACATGGTGTGGGACGTATTGACCACGTTGAGAACCGTTTAGTAGGGATTAAATCTCGTGAAATTTATGAAGTGCCAGGTGCTACTACTTTAATGAAAGCACATAAAGAGCTGGAAGATTTAACACTTGTGAAAGAATTAGCGCATTTTAAACCAATTATTGAGAAGCAGGTTGCTGAATTAATCTATAACGGACTGTGGTTCTCTCAATTAAGAACAGCACTCCAAGCATTCTTAAAAGAGTCGCAAAAATACGTAACTGGGACAGTAAGAGTGAAATTATTTAAAGGCCATGCGATTGTTGAAGGAAGAAAGTCTCCTTATACTTTATATGATGAAAAACTTGCCACATACACTTCTGATGATGAATTTGATCATAACGCAGCGATCGGTTTCATTAAATTATGGGGTCTACCAACAAAAGTACAAAGTGCGGTGCAAGGTAACAAGAAGGTGACAGTGTGAAAAAGCTTTGGGGAGGCAGATTCACCAAATCTGCTGAAGAATGGGTCGATGAATTTGGCGCATCCATCTCCTTTGATCAGGAGCTAGTACAAGAAGATTTGCAAGGAAGCATTGCTCATGTAACAATGCTTTCTGCAAATGGTATTATTAGCGAAGAGGATGCTGAAAAAATTAAATCTGGCTTGCAAACATTACAAGAAAAAGCTGCTAATGAAGAAATTGAGTATTCAGTTAAACTTGAAGATATTCACCTTAACTTAGAAAGTGCATTAACTGAACTTGTCGGTCCTGTAGGCGGAAAGCTACATACAGCTCGTAGCCGAAATGATCAAGTTGCTACTGATATGCATTTATATTTAAAGAAGCAGGTTCAAACCATTATTATGCTTGTTGAAGAACTGCAAAATGCATTACTTACACAAGCGGAAGCGAACGTTGAAACGGTGATGCCAGGATATACCCATTTACAGAGAGCACAACCGATTTCATTTGCGCATCACCTAATGGCATACTTCTGGATGCTTGATCGTGATAAACAACGTTATCAAGAAAGCCTCAAACGCATTAACATTTCTCCACTTGGAGCTGGTGCATTGGCTGGAACAACTTTTCCGATTGATCGCTATCAAACAGCCGAATTGCTTGGTTTTGAAGGGATTTATGAAAACAGCTTAGATGCTGTGAGTGATCGCGATTTTATTTTGGAATTCTTATCTTCAAGTTCAACACTGATGATGCATCTATCTCGATTAAGTGAAGAATTGATTCTCTGGTCAAGTCAAGAATTTCAATTCATTGAATTAGATGATAGTTTCGCAACAGGAAGCAGTATTATGCCGCAAAAGAAGAACCCGGATATGGCTGAGTTAATACGCGGTAAAACGGGACGAGTATACGGAAATCTTATGGGGATGTTGACTGTTTTAAAAGGCTTACCACTTGCTTATAACAAAGATATGCAAGAAGATAAGGAAGGCATGTTTGATACTGTCAAAACGGTCGTTGGTTCTCTAAAAATCTTTGTTGGAATGATTGAAACAATGAAGGTGAAGACAACACAAATGGAGAAGGCGACAAAGAATGATTTCTCTAATGCGACTGAACTAGCTGATTATCTTTCAAGTAAAGGTGTACCATTCCGTGAAGCGCATGAAATCGTTGGTAAGCTCGTGCTTACTTGCGTACAAAAAGGTTGTTTCTTAATGGATTTAACACTTGAGGAATACAGAGCTGTTAATGATTTATTTGAAGCCGATATTTATAAGGTGCTTGATCCATATACCGCTGTTGAAAGAAGAAATAGCGCGGGTGGAACAGGCTTCGACCAGGTGAGAATCGCTATAGATAAAGCGAAAGCTAAGTTAAATAAAGAAGAGCATGCCTAGATGCGCATGCTCTTCTTCGCTTTTTTTTAGGAGTGCTTCTCTGCCACGTTTGCCTCCCCACTTTTTTGCTTTGCGGATTTATTCGGTCTGACCACAAGTACATCACAAGGTGCGTGGCGTGTAATATATTCTGATACACTACCAATTAAGAAGCGTTCGACAGCATTCAGCCCCGTTGCTCCACATATAATAAGGTCGATTGGCTTTGTTTTCGCGATATCTTTGGTTATGATTATTTTGGGAGATCCATATTCGATTATATACTCTACTTTAGTAACGTTTGCTTGAGTACAAACTTCCTTATAACGTGCCATTAAGTTTTCAGCAAATTCTGTAGCTCTAACAGAAGTAGAGTGATCATAAGCTTCAATAGCATTGGTACGAGTATCGACAACATGAGCTAAAATGAGATTGGCACCACTATCCTTCACCATTTCAATTGCTTGATTAAATGCCTCATCTGCTTCTACTGAACCATCTACTGCGACTAAAATGTTTTCATAATGTTTACTCATTTAAATCTCCTCCTTTACCTATTATTATACATACCCTTTTTATGAATAAATGTAGCCATTTTTCAAACAATAATGAGGAAAAAATAATGACAAAGGAGTGAACAATCTTGAAAAAAGAAGAAAGAAATGAATGGAATCAATTGTATGATGAAAATGAAGCAGAACAATCTATTAGCGATTCAATAATGGAAGCATATAACGGTGGTGCAGTCAGTCGCCAACAATTGACGAACGAAACCAATGAAGATGAATTAAGCTAAAGTAATATAAAAGGCGTTTTGTCATATGACAAAACGCCTTTTGAGCTTGTATTCAAAAAACTTCATAAGAGTAGACAAAAACACCTTTACTGTTAAAATAATTTTGTGATGGATATATTGTAGTTACCCCACTATGTTAAAAGATGTAAAAAAACGGTTGATTACAGGAAGCAATTTAGGTCATGTCCATTGATAGCCATTTATATTAGAATAGAACGATAGGGGAAAGGTTTATTAAGGGGGAGAAGAAGATGGAGCAAAAAAAGCTTGATCCAAGATATAAAGTTGCTAATCGAGAAGCGCTTATCGGTGTCGGTATTGCGATGATCAACTTTTTCATATGGTATTCTTTTGCCTACGGCTTAGGTAGTAAGCCTGTTGAAGAGTATCAATATATCTTTGGATTACCTTCGTGGTTTTTCTATAGCTGTGTGTTAGGGTTTCTAATTATTACAGTCATCGTTTGGTTGGTTGTTAAGTTCTTGTTCTCTGATGTACCTTTTGAGGAGGAAGAACAATGAATTGGGGAGTAGCTATACCATTAATTATTTTTTTATGTTCACTATTCTTTTTTGGGATTTATGCAACAAAATATTTAAAGCATGGACCTGATTTTTTACAAGAATATTTTCTAGGTGGAAGAAATCTTGGTGGCTTATTATTGGCGATGACGATGGTGGCTACATATGGGAGTGCGTCAAGCTTCATCGGTGGACCTGGAATTGCTTATAATATGGGTCTTGGCTGGGTGTTATTGTCGATGTCACAAGTGGTAACAGGCTACTTTACACTCGCTATCTTAGGTAAAAAGTTTGCCATTATCTCTAGGAAGACAAAAGCGGTTACTTTAAATGATTTCTTAAGAGAACGCTATCAAAGTAAATGGGTAGTCATCTTATCGTCAATTTGTATAGTTGTTTTCTTATTCGCTTCTATGTCTGCGCAGTGGATTGGTGGTGGCCGATTATTAGAATCGTTTATGGGATTGTCGTATCAATCAGCACTTTTAATTTTTACATTATCTGTTCTTATTTTTGTTGTGATTGGTGGTTTTCGTGCAGTTGCCATCACTGATACAGTTCTCGGTATGATCATGTTAATTGGTACAATTATTATTTTAGTAGGAACAATCATTGCTGGTGGTGGGGTACCGAATATTATCGAGAAATTAACAGCAGAAAATCCTAACTTGATTACACCCTTCGGTGCGGACGGTTCATTAACGCCTTTATACGTATCCAGTTTTTGGCTTCTGGTTGGTGTTGGTGTGGTTGGTTTGCCCCAAATTGCTGTCAGAGCAATGTCTTACAAAAACGCAAAGGCAATGCATACGGCGATGATTATCGGTACACTTGTTACAGGCGCTATTATGCTAGGTATGCATCTTACAGGTGTATTTGCACGAGTGGTGATTCCTGGAATTGAAGTCGGGGATACGGTGATGCCGCAATTGACACTAACCATTTTACCTTCATGGTTAGCAGGGATTGTGTTGGCAGCTCCGATTGCAGCGGTCATCTCAACAGTCAATGCATTGTTACTTCTTGTCAGTTCATCGTTGGTGAAAGATATTTACATAAATTATATTAACAGTAAAGCAACAGATCAGTTTATTAAAAAGTTGACGTTATCTGTAACAGCAATCATTGGTATTCTAGTGTATATTGTAAGTATAGAGCCACCTGATCTTCTTATCTGGCTTAATTTATTTGCTTTTGGTGGATTAGAAGCAGCGTTTATCTGGCCAATTATTATGGGGCTTTATTGGAAAAAAGGAAATGCCTATGGGGCTCTTGCTTCTATGATTACAGGGGTAAGTAGTTATATTATTATTGACCGTTTATTTCCGGACTTATTAGGCGTGCACCCGGTCGTTGTCCCAGTGTTTTTATCTTTTATACTTTATGTCCTTGTTAGTTTGTTCACACAATATAAAAAACCAACTCAACAACAGGAGATTATCGATAAATTTTGGTATGTTTCAAAGTAGTTATTTTCTAAATGAAACAAAGTAAAATAAAACCTGAACAAACACAACCAATTGTGTATGTTCAGGTTTTTTCTTTCTTAGCAAGTTTAATAAAAAAGTGAAGGTATACATTGCGGTGTTTTTATTCTAAATGAAAACACAAGAGGAAAAATGTTTTCTAAAATAATTATTATTAGAATTATCTTATTATTACGTTGGTGCAATAAAGTGTGATAGTATTTATATGAATGCGTTTACATATCTATATTTTCTAAATATATATATGTTAAAGTATTTTAAAATATTTATTTTTTGGGAATGAAGGTGAGATGAGTTGGCGAATGAGGTGAAAAAACAAGGGTATACAAAAGGAAAATTGATTGGGTTATTTCTCGGTCCAATACTTGCATTAATTGTATTCTTTTTATTACCAAGTGATATGATTGGTTATGAAGGAAGGGTAGTTATTGCTAGTATTATGATGATTGGTACGTATTGGGTGACAGAGGCGGTACCGATGGCGGTTGCATCGTTATTACCGTTGGTTCTTATTCCGTTATTTGGCGGTGCCCCGATTGATGTGGTTTCAAGATCTTACGGAGAATCCGTTATTTTTATGTATATGGGTGGATTTATTTTGGCAATTGCCATTGAAAAATGGAATTTACACAGAAGGATTGCACTCAATATTATTGACATGATTGGAACGTCAAGCCATAAAATTATTCTCGGTATTATGCTTGCCACAGGATTGTTAACAATGTTTATTTCGAATGCTGCGACGGCATTAATGATGTTACCAGTTGCATTAGCTTTAATTTCAGAAATGCGAGATAAGAAAATTTTAGAAGGTCAAAATATTGACTTTTTTGCTAAGTCTATCTTACTTGCTGTTGCCTATACAGCAACAATTGGCGGTTTAGCTACGCTTGTTGCGGCTGTTCCAAATGCTGCACTCGCAGGTATTGCTAAGATTCAATTTGATGTAGAGGTCACCTTTTTGCAATGGTTAATCTTTGCAGGTCCGGTTGCGATTATCATGTTTGTTTTCTTATATTTCTATTTAACAAAAATGAAATTTAAGGTAAATGCTGAGAACCAAACAGAAGTGTCTTTTATTAAGGAAGAGAAAAGAAATCTTGGGAAGATAAAAACCGAAGAGTGGGTTGTTATTGCTGTCTTCTTATTAACGGTTTCTTTATGGGTCGGCAAGCCGGCTATTTCTTGGATTGCAGATCAAGTAAGTTTTCTATCATTCTTAGAAAGGTTGGGTTCATTGCCTGACGCAAGCATTTCTATGATGGGTGCTATCCTCTTATTCTTCTTACCAAGTACAAAAGGTGAGAGAATTTTAGAGTGGGGAGATTTAGCGAAACTACCATGGGGTGTATTAATTTTGTTCGGTGGTGGCTTAGCGTTAGCGTCAAGTCTTGAGCATTCGGGTGTGAATGACTTTATTGCCGTAGCATTACAAGGATTAGAAGCATATACACCGTTTATCATTATTCTTCTACTTGTTGTCATTGTATTAGGTATGACAGAAATACTGTCAAATACTGCTGTTGCCAACCTCGTCTTACCAATTTCAGCAGGTTTAGGTGTTGCTATTGGGATCGATCCTTTAATTATGATGGCAGCTGTTGCCTTAGCAGCGGGATCATGTTATATGCTTCCTGTTGCAACTCCACCGAATACCGCTGTTTTTAGTGCGGGTGAACTGGAAGTAGCCGATATGGCTAAAGCGGGTGTTTGGCTAAACGCAGTTAGTGTAATCGTGATTACATTAGCGGTTTATTACTGGATGCCAATCGTCTTTGGTATTACGATATAAAAAGAAGACCCCGAGTATAATGACGGGGTCTTCTCTATGTTATTTAATGGTTTGTAACTCTTTTGGGAATTGTGTTAATGGTATAGCACCGTCTTTTGTTAGAACAAGATCATCTTCGATACGAACACCGGCTACTCCTGGTACGTAAATACCTGGTTCAATTGTGTACACCATGCCTTCTTGTAGAAGCAAATCATTTGTTTCTGTTAATGAAGGATATTCATGGACGGAAATACCAAGTCCGTGACCGAGGCGATGTGGGAAGTAATCTCCATATCCGGCATCTGCAATAATTTTTCTTGCTGCTAAGTCAACTTCTGATGCTTTTGCACCAGGTTTACATGCTGCTATTGCTGCTAATTGCGCTTTGAGCACGGTGTCATAAATTTCTTTTTGTTTCTCATTTATTTCACCATAAGCAACCGTTCTCGTAATGTCTGAACAATAGCCTTTCCAAACAACGCCAAGGTCAAATAGAACAAGGTCGCCTTTTTGAATTTTTGTCATACCTGGTGTACCATGCGGAGATGCTCCGTTTTTACCAGTTAGAACCATTGTTGAAAAGGACATTTCATTAACGCCTTTTTTCTTTAATTCATATTCGATTGTAGCTAAAACTTCCAGTTCTGTCTTTCCTTCTGCTATGGCAGCACAGCCTGTTTCAATAGCGAAATCTGCAAGAGCAGTAGCTTCTTTAATAATCGCAAGCTCTTCTTCACTTTTTACCATTCGTAATGTACGAAGCTTTTCTTCAGCAGATACCATACTTGCATGAGGGTAAAGTTCTTTCACCGCTTCATAACGTTCAACATTCATATGTTCTTTTTCGATGGCTATTTTATTAACTGTTGAAAGACGTGTAACAATGGCATCATTAATCATTGTCCATGGATTTTCTATATCTGTATATCCAATAATATCACCATTCCAACCAGCGTTTTTGGCATCCTCTATTTCCATTTTTGGACAGACAAGGAAAGGGTCAGCATCTTGGAAAACGGCTAATCCTAGTAAACGCTCATTAGGATCACTATGAAAAGAGCTCAAGTAAAATACATTTTCTGTTGATGTAATAAAAGATACATCAATTTTGTTTTCTTTCATCCATGATGATAAAATATCCATTCTTTGCTTCATGGTAGTCCCTCCTGGTCTTTATGTAGTAAGCTATAAGCAAGCGTATCAACTATATATGAAAAAGTAAACTTTTTGAACTGTTTAAATTGAAAGAAATAAGGGAAGAGACAGGATAACTTCATATTTATGTTGAAAAAATTACATAGGAAAAACAGAAAGGAGAATCATTTGTGAAAGTATCATTTCATGGCCATTCTATCGTAAAAGTAAAAACAGAGGATAAAACAATTTTATTTGATCCATTTATTACTGGGAATGAATTAACAGACCTTAAGGTTGAAGAAGAAAAACCGGATGTTATTATCGTGACGCACGGACATGGTGATCATTTAGGAGACACAATTGAACTGGCTAAGAAGAATCAATCTCTAGTGATATGTAATGCAGAACTTTCATATTATCTAGGTTTCCATGGTATTGAAGCACACGGCATGAGTATTGGTGGTGCGTATGATTTTGATTTTGGGAAAGTGAAATTAACTCCAGCTTTACACGGAACAGGGCTCGTAACTGAGGATAACCAAATTGTTTATTTAGGTATGCCGGCTGGTGTCTTACTAACAATTGATGGTAAGACAATCTATCATGCAGGAGACACAGGTTTGTTTTCGGATATGAAATTAATTGGAGAGAGACATCCGATTGATTTAGCATTTATCCCGATTGGTGATAACTTTACAATGGGACCAGAGGACGCTGCTTATGCTGTAGAGTTGCTGCAACCGAAACAAGTCGTTCCCGTTCATTACAATACATTTCCACCAATTAAACAAGATCCACACGCTTTCGCTAAATTAGTAAAAGGATCTGATGTAAAAGTAATGGAAGCTGGAGAAGTTGTTGAATTATAATAAATATTGTTGAGAGAAACTGAAATAATGCCACAGATGACTGTCTGTGGCATTTTTGATTTCAATTTGTGAACCAACTAGTTACACTTTTTCATGGAAAAGTGCGTAAGCTAATACAATTGATTAAACCTCTAATATAGTGGGATTAGAATTGAAAAGGCAACTGGGTACATATCAATACTTTTTCACATAATAAATACACTAGTATTGAAGACGATTCTGGTCATGTCCGCTTTCTTCTCTGCATAAATATAGATTATGAGAGGAGAGGATGAGATGAGGAGATATCGTTATATTATTTGTTTATTGCTTGCAGGTGCTATGCTCTTTTACGCAGTCCCTCGATTAGATGTTTATAGCAGTGGTCTTGAGGGTGTTTTTACCATTACTTGGTTAGCATTTGCATTGATTGTTATTGCCGGAAATTTGACAGCCTTATTATATGAGCCGAAATCAAAGGTAAATGTAAGGACAAGGCGAAAAGTGGTTACATCTAACCGCAAACGAATGAGGTCTCATTAATAATATTGCTCGTTCGTTGAACATCACAACTTTTCATTCTATAATAAGGCTATGAAGGATGAAAATAGAGGGTGATGTCTTGGCTACAAAGCATGAGCAGATTTTACATTATATTGATGAGTTACCAGTCGGAGAAAAAATTTCCGTTAGACAAATTGCAAAGGCACTATCGGTGAGTGAAGGAACAGCTTACCGTGCCATTAAAGATGCTGAAAATAAAGGGTATGTGAGTACGATTGAAAGAGTCGGTACAATTAGAATAGAAAGAAAGAAGAAAGAAAACTTTGAAAAGCTTACTTACGCAGAAGTTGTCAATATTGTTGATGGACAAGTGCTAGGAGGACGAGCAGGACTCCATAAAACATTGAATAAGTTTGTGATCGGTGCGATGAAGTTAGAAGCAATGATGAGATATACTGGGGCTGGAAACTTATTAATCGTCGGAAACCGTACGAATGCCCATGAACTAGCGTTAAAAGCTGGAGCAGCCGTTCTTATTACGGGTGGTTTTGATACGGAAGAAGATGTGAAGCGGATTGCTGACGAATTAGAGTTACCGGTGATTTCAACAAGCTACGATACTTTTACAGTAGCAACGATGATTAACCGAGCAATATATGATCAGTTAATTAAGAAAGAAATTGTTTTAGTAGAAGACGTACTTACACCTGTTACTCAAACGATTAGCTTGCAAACAACAGATACGATTGAGGAATATTTAAAACATAATCGAGAGACGAGTCATAGTCGCTTCCCGGTTGTTGATCAACATATGAAGGTTCAAGGGATGGTTACTTCCAAAGATATTATGGGCCATAAAACAGATACACCTATTGAAAAGGTCATGACGAAAAACCCGATGACAGTTGGTGGTAAAACAAGTGTGGCTTCTTCTTCACATATGATGGTTTGGGAAGGGATTGAACTCCTCCCAGTTGTTGATCAATCGCATAAGTTAGAGGGAATCATTAGTCGACAGGATGTGTTAAAAGCGCTTCAAGTCATTCAGCGGCAACCACAAGTTGGTGAAACAATTGATGATACGGTGACAAATCAGTTGGTATTAGCGAATGGAAAAACGAAGAATGAAGCGATGTATCGCTGTGAAGTTACACCGCAAATGACGAACCATATTGGTTCCATCTCGTACGGTGTTTTCACGACGATAGTGACAGAAGCTGCTAATCGCGTTTTACGAATGTACAAAAAAGGTGACCTTGTAGTTGAAAATATGACCATATACTTTTTAAAACCAGTTCAAATTGAGAGTATGCTTGATATTTTTCCAAGAGTGCTTGATGTTGGAAGAAAGTTTGGGAAAGTAGATGTAGAAGTCTTCAATGGCGGGGTATTGGTTGGAAAAGCGATGATGATGTGTCAATTAACAGAAAGATAAGCATAAATCGGCTAGTTGATGGATACATCTTCTAATAGCTAGTAAAACATCAACTAGACCGAATTTACTTACTACCTTACAATTGGAGCCACCACAGGTGAAATTGTAAGGTTTTAGTTTTGGTTCGATTTAATCCATTCGGATTCTTCAATCGCACGAGGGAGAAAATATTTATAGGCTTTCATACCAGCCCAAATACTGATTCCGCCAATAATGATAAAAAGAGCAGAGATAACATACGTAATCGTACCGCTATAAAGAAATAGTTGGTTGACACCGAAAAAGAATATAAAGGCACCTAGCGCCATACGTGATTTAGCTGAAATCCATTCTTTTTCTGCAGGACGTCTAGAACGTACGTATTTCACTTTATAGAATACGTACAAAGCAAAAGATAGTGCAATAAAAACTGCAAGTACAAGCATGTACAAACCTCCATAAATGAACATATGTCTTTATTTTAACTTCTATAAGAGGAAATTGCTAGAAGAGAGAGAATAATTATTATAATTGCAAGATGCTTTTCTTTCTTGTGTGTTATTTGAGAGGAGTATACAATGAAGAGTAAAATTCTGTCCGCGATCAAAAAGTATGACAAAATCATTATCCATCGTCATATTCGTCCAGATCCAGATGCCTACGGGTCGCAAGGAGGGTTGGCAGAAATAATAAAAGCTTCTTTTCCGCAGAAACAAGTATATACAGTGGGGCAAGAGGACGAAACCCTGCTCTATTTGCGTAAAATGGACAAGATAAGTAATGAAGTCTACGAAGGAGCTTTAGTGATTGTTTGTGATACTGCCAATACGGAGCGCATTAGTGATCAACGGTACACAAAGGGTGATCTATTAATAAAGATTGACCACCATCCTAATATGGATCCGTATGGAGATTTGCTTTGGGTAGATACTGAGGCGAGCTCTGTAAGTGAAATGATTTATGAGTTTTTTCTAAGTGGTCAAAATGATGGTTTAATAATGACAGATGAGGCAGCAAGGCTGATTTTCGCTGGCATTGTCGGTGATACAGGGCGGTTTATCTATCCAAGTACAACGAATAAAACCTTTGCTTATGCAGGAGAACTAATTAAATATCAGTTCTCAAGGACAGAGCTTTTCGATAGAATGTATGAATTAGCACCCAATCTAATTAAGCTCCAGGGATATATTTTACAACATTTTCATATGCTTGATAGCGGAGCGGCAGTGGTGAAAATGGACAGTAGTTTATTGCAAAAATACGAGGCTACACCTGCTGAGGCGTCGGTTTTAGTCGGAGAGCTCGGCCATGTTAAAGAATTGAAGGCATGGGTGTTTTTTATAGAAGAAGAAGATCAAATAAGAGTGCGCTTCAGGTCGAAAGGTCCGATCATTAATCAACTAGCTCGGTGCTATAAAGGTGGGGGACATCCATTTGCAGCAGGTGCATCTATATATAGCTGGGATGAAGCTGAAAAAGTGATTTCCGACTTAAATGATTTATGTGAATCGTGGACCATTTAATAATTAATAGAGGTTGAGCAATTAATTTAATAACAGCTCAACCTCTAATACAAGTGTTGTATCTATAATAATGGATTGAATATCAGCTCGGTAGCGCTTCCCATTAATGGGGTGGGTTTTATTCACAATTATGCGTTTTACGAGTTCGATACTTTGTCCGACGCTTTTTATATCTCGCGCCATTAAAATACTGATATCTTCTTTGATCGCATCCTCCGTTTGATAGAGGCTGTATTCGTCTAAATTATATTTCTTGAGTGCAGATTGGTCGATTTTAACAACGATCTCTTGGACAGTTAATAATTCTTCGTTTTCTTTATTCAATTTTTTAAATTCCTTCTGCCATATCTCCTTTTCATTTTCTAATTCCTTAATTTCAGCTTCCTGTGTGTGGATTTCTAAACTATAACGCTCTTGCCATTCACCAAAAATGTAAACGAAAACACACCAACTTAATACGCCTCCGATAGCCATTCCAGCAAAAAAACGCTGCCAAGAAGGTCTGCGATAATAAGGGGGGATTCTCATTTAGGTAAATGCTCCTGAGTTAGCCAGATGATGATTTGAGCGCCTGTTTGAGCCCCACCAAAAGCTGAGAGAATTAAGAGACATTGTTTGATAATATCTTTCGTTTGCCCATCAAGGACTCCACGCTCAAAACTATAAACCGTATCAAAAGTACCTCCAATAGCAGCGATAATTGCCCAAATTCTAATAGAATTCGATAGATTGAAAATTTCTGTTAAGGGAGGTTTTCCTGTGAAAAACGCGGCAATGCCACCGATGATTGAACCGCCAATCAAAACACCAAGAGCAATAAAGTAACTTTCTAAAAGAGAAGAAAAGAAGGGTTGCTCATTCATTTACATAACCGCCTTTTAGTGATGAATTCTCTCTATTCCATCATATGGACGAACATCATAAATTATGTTTATTCTTCAATGAATTCATATGGGATTGTACAATGAGAGTTTTCATTAAGAAACAAACGTTCTATAATAAAAGAAGAAGAAAAATGAGGGTGTGAGAAAGTTGTCTTTTATTCACTTGCAAGTATATAGTGCCTATAGTTTATTAATGAGCACAGCTAGTGTTGAACAACTCGTAGCAGATGCCAAAGTAAAAGGGTATCCAGCAATTGCCCTTACAGATAGAAATGTAATGTACGGGACAGCACAGTTTTATAATGAATGTAAAAAAAATAATATTAAACCTATTATTGGGTTGACTGTCGATATTGAAAAGGAACAAGAAGAAGGGACGAACCCAATAGTATTACTAGCGAAAAATAACCAAGGTTATCAAAACTTACTCAAAATAACGAGTAGCCTGCAAACGGCAGCAGAAGGCGGACTCCCGCTCAAGTGGTTGAGGGCTTACTCAAATGGATTAATTGCTTTAACACCTGGTTTAGAAGGCGTAATTGAGAATTACTTGCTAGAAGACCGGTTTATGGATGCTGAAAAATATGCTCGTATGTATAAAGAGATTTTTTCTGGTGATTTTTATCTTTCTATGCAAAGACATGGGCTAACAGAGGAAGAGAAAGTATTGCCGTTGCTTAAGGATTTATCAGAGCAAAGTGATATATCACTAGTTGTGACAAATGCTGTTCATTATTTAAATAAAGAAGATGCCTTTGCTCAACAATGTGCACTTGCTATACGCAATGGAGAAAAATTAGAAGACGAGAGTTGGGAAAGATTACAATCTGATCAATATTCTTTAAAACGTGTGAAAGAAATGGTTGACCTTTTTGTAGAAGAGGAAGAGGCGATTATAAAGACGAATATGATTGCCAGTGAATGTGATGTGGAGATGGACCTTGGAATAAAAAGCTTGCCGAAATTCCCCACTGATGGCCATCTGACAGCCGATCAGCAATTAGAGCAGCTCTGTATGAAAGGGTGGGGTGAGAGATATCCTGATGGAAATGAGAAAGCTAGGAATCGCCTTATGTATGAGCTTTCTATTTTGAAGAAAATGAATTTTAGTGATTATTTTTTAATTGTTGCGGATTTTATGCAGTTTTGTAGAAGGGAAAAAATTTTCACTGGACCTGGACGTGGTTCGGCAGCCGGCTCAATTGTAGCATATGTGCTTTATATAACAGATGTTGATCCGATTCGTTACAATTTGCTTTTTGAACGGTTTTTAAACCCTGAGCGGATTTCTATGCCTGATATTGATATTGATTTTCCTGACCATCGCAGAGATGAGGTAATCCAATATGTGGCAAGCAAGTATGGTCAGCAACATGTCGCGCAAATTATTACGTTTGGAACATTAGCAGCTAAGGCGGCACTTAGAGATGTTGGTAGGGCCTTTGGCTTAAACTCAAAGGAACTAGATCAGCTATCTCGTGCGGTACCTAGTCGACTAGGTATTACCTTAAAATCAGCTTGGCAAGAGTCACATTCTTTGCAAACATTGATTAATCAATCATCGTTATATAAAAGATTATTTAATACAGCACTAAAGTTAGAAGGATTGCCAAGACATACTTCTACACATGCTGCTGGCGTTATCATAAGTGAGCGCCCACTTGTTCAAGTGGTACCAATTACCGGGGGACATGGAGATGTTTTTCTAACACAATTTTCAATGGAGCACTTGGAAGATCGTGGCCTATTAAAAATGGATTTTCTTGGCTTACGTAATTTGTCACTTATTGAAAATATTTTACAGTCTATTAAAAAGAAAACAGGAAAACTTATTCCAATAAAAGAAGTGCCACTTCAAGACCAAAAAGCTTATGAATTACTATCTAGGGGAGAAACAACAGGAATTTTTCAGTTAGAATCAAGTGGGATGAGAAATGTATTAAAGAAACTGCAACCGACTACATTTGAGGATATTGTTGCAGTCAATGCATTATATCGCCCAGGCCCGATGGAAAATATTCCGTTATTTATTGCGAGAAAGCATGGTGAGGAGGAAATTACCTATCCTCATCAAGATTTAGAAGATATATTGAAGCCGACTTATGGTGTCATTGTTTACCAAGAACAAATTATGCAGATTGCAGCAAAGATGGCAGGATTTTCACTAGGGGAAGCTGACTTATTAAGAAGGGCTGTAAGTAAAAAGCAAGAAGAAGTTCTGAATAAAGAAAGAGCACATTTTGTGCATGGTGCGATTAACCAAGGATATACAGAAGAAACTGCCAATCAAATATATAATTACATCGTTAAGTTTGCTAATTACGGATTTAATAGAAGTCATGCAGTAGCGTATAGTATGATTTCTTATCAACTTGCCTATTTAAAATCCCATTATCCGCTACATTTCATGGCGGCATTGTTAACTTCAGCTATTGGTAATGATGCGAAAGTAGCCCAATATGTAAATGAGGCGAAGCAATTGGGGATTGAGATCTTACCTCCTTCCATTAATAAAAGTATCTTTTCTTTTCAGGTGGAAAATCAAGGAATCCGCTATAGTTTAGCAGCAGTGAAGACGATCGGGGTAAATGCTTGGAAGGAAATTGTTCGAGTGAGAGCAGGTAGATCATTCCAAGATTTATTTGATTTTTGTATCCGTATGTCAGGGAAAGTATTCAATAGGCGAATGCTTGAAATGCTTGTTCATTCCGGGAGTTTTGATGAGTTTGGTGAGGACCGAGCGACACTACTTGCTAGCTTAGATATTGCCTTAGAGCATGCCGAGTTAGTTCAGCCAGATGATGATCAATTTGATATGTTTAGTGAAGAGGAATTTTTCCCTAAACCAAAATACGCAACTGTTGAAGAGATTCCCTTGTTAGATAAACTTGCTAACGAAAAGGCGGCTTTGGGGTTATATCTTTCTGCGCATCCGGTAACAACCTATGAATCATTTTTTTCACTGTTAAAATCTCAAACGCTACAATACATTGAGAGTCAAGAGAGAAAAGTAATTGTTCAATCAGTCGTGTATATCTCAGAAATGAAGAAGATTAGGACCAAAAAAGGAGAAGCGATGGCATTTTTACTTCTTAGTGATCAAACTGGAGATATGGAAGCAGTCGCTTTTCCGAAAATCTATAATAAGTATTCTTCTATCATGCAAGCTGGCGATATTGTCTTTATGAAAGGTGAAGTAGAGGTAAGGAATGGAAAGAAACAATGGATTATTAGAAGTGTTGAAAAAGTAGAAGAAGTGATTGAAAAGGAGGAATCTAAGCCACCTACCCTTTACATTAAGATTACGAAAGAGAATGAATCAGATGAGAAATTAACATTGTTAAAAGAAATTTTACAATATGAAGTAGGGCAATCACCTGTCGTTTTATTCTATGAAAATGATCGTAGATCCATCAAACTTAGTCAAGATGAATATGTATCATACAGCGAAAAATTGACTGAACGCTTAAAAGAATTATTTGGAGGAGAGAATATTGTTTTTAAGCGTTAGCCTTTACAAGTTTTTCAGATATGTTATATTGTTATCATAAACTGGTCAGACCACCATGAAGTTGATTTTTAAAGAATTTGCATTAAGTGCTGCTTTCATTTCCTTATTTATAGGTAAATTGTTCTCTAGTACTGAAGCAATTCTTATTAATGAATACTGAATCATTTTTCTAGTATATGTTTATTGTGAGGTCGACTGCTATTTTGTAACGTCCTAGGTATTTGGTTGTTTTTGCCACATTCTTGATATATGTATTGAAGAATAAGAGAGAGAAAATTTACATATTAAGAAAGAAGAGACAGCTAGTATGTTGGGTTTGTGAAGAATTATAAGAAAAGCACTAAGGGGTGTAGGTCATGTCATTAAGAGATGAAGCATTAAATATGCATAAGGTTCATAAAGGTAAATTAGAATCTAAATCAAAAGTAGCTGTTACAAATGCGAAAGAGTTAAGCTTAGCTTATTCTCCCGGCGTTGCAGAGCCATGTAAAGAAATTTATGATAAACCAGAAACGGTTTATGATTATACAATGAAAGGCAATATGGTAGCGGTTGTTTCTGATGGAACGGCTGTTCTTGGACTTGGTAATATCGGACCAGAAGCAGCCTTACCAGTAATGGAAGGGAAAGCTGTGTTATTTAAAAGCTTTGCAGGTGTTGATGCTTTTCCAATTTGCTTGAATACCAATGATATTGATAAAATCGTTGATACGGTGAAGTTAATGGAGCCGACTTTTGGCGGTGTGAACTTAGAGGATATTGCAGCACCGAATTGCTTCTATATTGAAGAACGTTTGAAAAAAGAGACAAATATTCCAGTGTTCCATGATGATCAACACGGGACAGCCATTGTAACTGTTGCTGGACTTGTCAATGCCCTTAAACTTGCTGGTAAAAAGATGAGCGAAATAAAGGTGGTTGCAAACGGTGCTGGTGCAGCAGGTATTGCTATTATTAAATTACTATACCGTTATGGTGTAAGAGATATTATTATGTGTGATACAAAGGGTGCTATCTATGAAGGGCGTCCAAACGGGATGAATGATATTAAGAGTGAAGTTGCCCGATTCACAAACCGTAACCAAGTTAAAGGTAGTTTAACAGATGCAATTAAAGATGCAGATGTATTTATTGGTGTATCAGTGGCGGGTGCTTTGACAGCTGATATGGTACAATCAATGAACGACAAGGCAATCATTTTTGCTATGGCTAATCCAACACCAGAAATCATGCCAGAAGAGGCAAAAGCTGCTGGAGCGCTTGTTGTTGGTACAGGTCGTTCAGATTTCCCTAACCAAGTAAATAATGTTCTTGCATTCCCAGGAATCTTTAGGGGTGCTTTAGATGTTCGTGCAACTCATATTAATGAGCATATGAAAATTGCTGCGGTTGAAGCAATTGCTGAATTGATTGCTGAAGACGACTTACATTCTGATTATGTCATTCCAGCTCCATTTGATCCACGAGTGGCACCAGCAGTAGCATCTGCAGTAGCTAAATCAGCTATGGAAACTGGCGTAGCTAGAATTAAAGTTGACCCAGAAGAAGTGAAGCAAAGAACAGCACAACTTGCAGCTATCGGAAAAGATAAATAACGATAGGCGGTGAGTTCGCTGGACAATTCAACGAAATTATATATAGAAATCGTGAAACAGCTGCGAAATATTATTCAAGAAGAAGGTTATCAAACAGGTGACAAACTACCTTCAGAACGTGAAATGTCAGAACGCCTAAATGTTGGGCGTTCTTCCGTTCGTGAAGCTTTTCGTGCGTTAGAGCTACTAGGTTTAATAGAGACGAGAAGAGGCGAAGGAACCTTTATTAAAGATTTTCGTGGTCATAATCTGGTACAATTACTGAGTACATTTATTCTGCAAGACAAACAAGCAAAAACTGATATTAAAGAAACGAAATATTTGGTAGAATGGGATTGTATATGGTTAGCGATGAGAAAAGCAACTCCAAAAGAACTTGAAGCTTTTAGAAATTGGGTCACTTCTGAGGTGTTTCAAGAGAATGAATATTTTTATCGCATCGTTCTCATAGCAGATAACCATTTATTTAAGCGTCTATGGACGATTTTAACCGATTATTATAATTCGTTAGACTTTGGTTCAGCTATTGTTGATCAAAAAACCTATCTGTCATTAATAGATGCGATGATAGAGAAAGATGAACAAGCAGCAAAAATTCAATATTGTTTAATAAGAAATTTGTCGAGCATTTAACGACAATGTTTTCCATCTTTTTTAAGCCTATTATTGTATAGTGATGAGACAAGCTGTATTCTCGCACTTGCGTCGATAGGCAATTGTTTTTTTCTCAGTGGTCTGGCCACCTAGGGAAATGGTAATGATTACTAAAGTAGGAAAGGTAAATTTCACTTTTGTTATTTACTTTGTAATTACAAGGAGGTTTCACCTTGCTAAAAGACATCTTTACAAAATCAAAGAAGAAAAAATATGCAACTATTCCTTCTGAGGCAGCGAAGCAAGATGTCCCAGAAGGAATCATGACTAAATGCCCTGAATGTAAGAAGATAATGTATACGAAAGAACTAATGAAAAACATGAAGGTATGTATTAATTGTGGTCATCATCACCCAATGAATGCAGCAGAACGTTTTGAGAGCTTTCTAGATAAGGGAACATTTCAAGAGCTAGATCGTGAAATGATATCAGAAAACCCGCTTGCTTTTCCAGATTACCTTGAAAAAGTTGAAAAAGACCGTAAGAAAACAGGCATGAATGAAGCGGTAATGACAGGAATTGGAGAATTGGATGGTTTTCAAATTGTTCTGGCCGTAATGGATTCGACTTTTAGAATGGGAAGCATGGGCTCTGTGGTCGGAGAGAAAATCACAAGGGCAATTGAAAAGGCGGATGAATTGAAAGTGCCATTCATTATCTTTACTGCTTCTGGTGGTGCAAGAATGCAAGAAGGTGTATTGAGTTTGATGCAAATGGCGAAGACGAGTGTGGCGCTGAAGCGATTCAGTGATAATGGTGGCTTAATTATCTCGATAATGACACACCCTACTACTGGTGGTGTTTCTGCTAGTTTCGCTTCATTAGGAGATTTTAATTTTGCTGAGCCTAAAGCGTTAATTGGTTTTGCGGGTCGTCGTATTATTGAACAGACAATTCGTGAAGAGTTGCCAGAGGACTTCCAAACAGCAGAATTCTTATTGAAACATGGGCAGCTTGATGCCGTTATTCATCGTTCTAAGCTGCGAGAGGAGATTGCTAACATTCTTTCTATTCATCAGCCAGGAGGTGAGCTTAAATGGTAACTGAATTAACGTTTGAAAGACCGATTATTGAACTAAGAAAAAGAATAGCTGAGTTAAAAGAATTTACGAAGACAGCAGATGTTGATTTAGGAGCTGAAATTAATAAGCTCGAGACAAGATTAGCCAAGTTAGAAAAAGATATATATGAAAATCTAGGACCATGGGATCGAGTGCAAATTGCTCGTCATCCTAATCGTCCTACTACATTAGATTATATAGAGTATTTGTTTGATGACTTTTTTGAATGTCATGGCGATCGTGTATTCGGAGATGATGAAGCGATTGTTAGTGGGATAGCTAAGTTTAGAGGACATCCTGTTACAGTGATCGGTCATCAACGTGGAAAAGATACAAAAGAAAATATCCGTAGAAACTTCGGTATGCCACATCCAGAAGGTTATCGAAAAGCGTTGCGTTTAATGAAGCAAGCGGAGAAGTTTCGCCGTCCAATTGTTTGTTTTATAGATACGAAAGGTGCTTATCCAGGCAAGGCAGCTGAAGAAAGAGGTCAAAGTGAAGCGATAGCTAAAAACCTTTTTGAAATGGCTAGTTTGAAAGTACCGGTTGTATGCATAGTAATTGGAGAAGGCGGAAGTGGCGGCGCTTTGGCGTTGGGCATTGGTAACTATATTCATATGCTAGAAAATGCTACTTACTCTGTTATTTCACCAGAGGGAGCTGCCTCTATCCTTTGGAAAGATGCGGCGAAAGCTCAAACAGCAGCTGAGTCGATGCGCATTACTGCTCCAGATTTAAAGGAGCTTGGAGTTATCGATGAAATCATACCTGAAGTAAAAGGTGGAGCTCATAAGGATGTTGAGCAGCAAGCACTAGCAATTGAAGATATTCTTTATCAGTCATTAAAGGATTTATCTCAACTAGATGAAAAACAATTAGTAGACCATCGTTATGAGAAATATAAATCAATTGGGAAATATTCGTTTTTAAGAGATTATATTGGGGTAAAATAAAAACGTGCGAATTGCACGTTTTTCCTATTATCCACGTTATTTTAAAAAAGATTATAATAATCCGTACCAAACGAGAGCAGCTATAAAGTAATTTATATAAACTCTGATATGCTTCAAAATACAATGTATACCTTTGTTCATATTTGGCTTGAATGTGCTTTTAGTAATAATTCTTTAACGAAACTTAATAAATTATAATTGTGATGTTTATTTTTTCGTGCTATTTTAACAGTAGAAGAAGCTTATTAACCTTTTGTAGGTCCTCTTTTTTCCTTTCCCCTAGGTTCGTTCATATTAATAGAATACAAATTGTTTTCCCATAATAGAGGTGATAGAGAAAATGAAAAGAATTGGTGTATTAACAAGTGGAGGAGATTCACCTGGAATGAATGCGGCCGTTCGCGCAGTTGTTAGAAAAGCCATTCATGATGGTATCGAGGTATATGGTATTTATGGCGGTTATACTGGTCTAATTCATGGTAATATAGAAAAGCTAGAATTAGGATCTGTTGGTGATATTATTCATCGTGGCGGTACGATTCTTTATTCTGCAAGATGTGAAGAGTTTAAAACAGAAGAAGGAAGACAAAAGGGAATAGAGAACTTAAAGGCACATCAAATAGAAGGTCTAGTTGTGATTGGTGGAGACGGATCTTATCGAGGAGCGCTTGCCCTCACTGAAGCAGGTTTTCCATGTGTAGGTGTACCAGGAACGATTGATAATGACATTGCAGGTACACAATATACTATTGGATTTGATACAGCATTAAATACAGTCATTGATGCCATAGATAAAATCAGGGATACAGCGAGTTCACACGAAAGGACCTTTATTATAGAAGTAATGGGTAGAGATGCAGGCGATATTGCCTTATGGGCAGGCTTAGCTGGTGGAGCAGAAACAATCCTTATTCCTGAAGTAAATTACGATATAGATGAAATTGCAACAAAACTCAAAAGTGGACTTGATAGAGGAAAAAGGCATAGTATTATCATTGTGGCTGAAGGTGTTTGTAGTGGTATAGAATTCGCAAAACAAGTTGAGAGTGCAACCTCACTTGAAACGAGAGTGTCTGTTCTTGGTCATATCCAACGAGGCGGATCTCCAACGGCATTTGATCGTGTTTTAGCTAGTCGTTTAGGTGCTCATGCAGTGGAATTACTTGCCAAAGAAAAAGGTGGACAAGCAGTTGGTTTGAATAATAACCAAGTCGTAGCTAATAGCTTGCGTGATGTTTTAAGTCAACATAATAGGTTAGATTTAGACCTATACGAGTTATCAAGAGAGCTTTCAATTTAAGCGTACATAATTAGGAGGTATATATTAATATGCGTAAAACGAAAATTGTTTGTACAATTGGACCAGCTAGTGAAAGTATTGAAAAAATTATTGAATTAATAAATGCTGGCATGAATGTAGCAAGATTAAATTTTTCACACGGAAATTTTGCAGAACATGGTGAGCGAATTGCTAATATCCGTGAAGCATCTAAGCAAACTGGAAAGACAGTTGCAATCCTATTAGATACAAAAGGTCCAGAAATACGTACGAATGATATGAAAGACGGTGCGATTGAATTAGAAGCGGGTAACAATATCATTGTGAGTATGAATGAAGTGGAAGGGACAACAGACATATTCTCTGTTACATATAGTGGCCTCATTGATGATGTCCACATCGGCTCTAGTATTCTTTTAGATGATGGCTTGATTGCTTTGGAAGTCAATGCTATCAATAAAGAGAAAAAAGAAATTCATGCGAAAATCTTAAATAGCGGTACGTTAAAGAATAAAAAAGGTGTGAATGTACCAGGTGTTTCAGTTAACCTCCCTGGCATCACAGAAAAGGATGCCAAGGATATTCTTTTTGGAATTGAGCAAGAAGTTGACTTTATTGCCGCTTCCTTTGTTAGACGACCATCAGACGTTTTAGAAATTCGTCAATTACTTGAAGAAAATAATGCAGAATATATTCATATTATCCCCAAAATTGAAAACCAAGAAGGCGTTGATAATATTGAAGGTATTCTAGAAGTGTCAGATGGTTTAATGGTAGCGCGTGGAGATTTAGGTGTTGAAATTCCAGCGGAGGAAGTACCGCTTGTACAAAAGCAATTAATTAAAAAATGCAACGAGCTTGGAAAGCCGGTTATTACAGCAACACAAATGTTAGATTCCATGCAAAGAAACCCTCGCCCAACTCGTGCGGAAGCAAGTGATGTTGCTAATGCCATTTTTGATGGCACGGATGCAATCATGTTATCAGGGGAAACAGCAGCGGGTTCTTACCCAGTAGAAGCAGTTAAAACGATGCATAATATCGCTTCTCGTGCAGAAACAGCCTTAAATCATAGAGAAATTTTATCTCAAAGAAGTAAAAATAATAAACATAATGTGACCGATGCCATTGGCCAATCTGTTGCACATACAGCACTAAACTTGGGAGTCAGCGCCATTATCACACCTACAGAGAGTGGACATACAGCTAGAATGATTGCTAAGTTCAGACCGGTGAATCCAATCGTAGCTGTCACTTCACATGAATACGTTTCTCGTCGCTTATCACTTGTATGGGGAGTATATTCGCAAGTTGGCCAAAAAGCTAAGACAACCGATGATATGCTAGATATAGCTGTAGAAGAAAGTCTACAAACAGGAATCGTTCATTCGGGGGATCTTGTTGTTATAACAGCTGGAGTTCCTGTTGGAGAAGCAGGAACAACAAACTTAATGAAAATTCATGTAGTTGGCGATATCATTGCAAAAGCTCAAGGTATTGGCAGAAAGTCAGCATTTGGTAAAGCAGTTATTGCCCGCAATGCGAAAGAAGCAATGGAAAAGGTTACAGAAGGCTCAATACTCGTAACAATTGGGTCTGATCGTGAAATGGTCCCAGCTATTGAAAAATGTAGTGCTCTAATTACTGAAGAAGGTGGTCTAACGAGCCATGGTGCTGTAATTGGTTTAAACCTTGGTATTCCGGTTATTGTCGGTTTAGATATGGCTACAAAATTAATTAAGGACGGTCAAGACATTACAGTAGACTCACAAAGAGGTGTCATTTATAACGGCCATGCGAGTGTCTTATAAACATAGAAGAACTGTCGGATACTATTAATCGGCAGTTCTTTTTTTTATATAAGATTGAAAAATAAGGTTGAAAAGATATTTAGATAACCTAATTAATTTTTTAACTCAAAATAGAATATAATTGTTGCCAATATCGTTATATTAGTATAACATAATATTAAATATAATGTATCACATTTATAATGATAACATATCTCTTAAATTATTTTGAATAGAAATATTGAAAAAAAAAATAAATACATAATTAAAGGGAGTGGTGAGGATATGCTGAATTATATGCAAGGGTTTTGGATGGAAATGTGGAGGTTGCATGATCAAATAAAGGACTTATTACGGTTATTCTCAGTGAAGAACCAGTCTGATAAGAACCATTCAAATGAATTGAAGCAATCAGGTGAAAATAATGGAGAGAATCCGAAACAGAGAAAAAGAACGAATAAACAGAATATAGGATTATTATTAGGGCCCATTCTTTTTGCTTTAACGCTCCTATTTGTTTCACCTGAAGGAATGTCAAGAGAAGCCCAAGCTGTGCTAGCAAGTACTCTATGGGTTGCTGTCTGGTGGATTACAGAGGCCATACCTATACCAGTAACTTCACTATTGCCAATCATTCTCTTTCCCGTTACTGGTGCAGTGACAGAAGGAATTACGAGTTCATATGCGGATAATACCATTTTCTTATTTTTAGGTGGCTTTATTATCGCCATTGCGATGGAAAAGTGGAATCTCCATTTAAGAATTGCACTTGGTATCATTACTGTGGTTGGTACTAGTACATCTAGGCTTGTTCTTGGGTTTATGGTGGCTACAGGTTTCCTTTCAATGTGGATATCGAATACTGCAACTGCCATGATGATGATGCCGATTGCCATTGCTGTTATTACGCATGTAAACGATTCCATGAAGTCGGAAAGAGAATCTGCTAACCGGTTTGGTAAGTCACTAATGCTAGGGATTGCCTATGCAGCTTCAATTGGTGGTTTAGGTACTTTAATTGGGACACCTCCAAATATGATTTTTGCAGGTGTTGTAAAAGAAATTTATGGGATTGATATTTCTTTTGCTACATGGATGCTATTTGGGGTTCCTTTTGCGGCTATTTTATTACTTGTAGCCTGGTTTTACTTAGTTAAAATGGCTTTTCCTATGAGAATCAAGGAGCTTCCAGGCGGTAAAGAAATCATTTCTTCTGAAAGAAAACGATTAGGAAATATATCTTTTGAGGAAAAATTAGTATTAGTAGTGTTTCTTGCTACTGCGGTTGCGTGGATTACAAGATCGTTCATTCCTTTTGATTTTATGAGCCGAATCGACGACACGATTATAGCGATTGCTGCAGCGATTATTCTATTTCTTTTACCATCGAAAAGTAGTAAGGATGCTCAGCTCTTAAATTGGAAAGATGCATTGAATATTCCTTGGGGGATATTATTACTATTTGGTGGGGGATTAGCAATCGCCAAAGGCTTTAAGGATTCAGGTTTAGCCACATGGATTGGAGAGCAATTAACCGTTCTTGAGGGTGTGCATCTTGTTATTGTCATTCTATGCGTAACAGCACTTGTGACATTCTTAACTGAGATTACATCAAATACGGCAACAGCTACAATGATGTTCCCTATCATGGCATCTTTAGCATTAGCGTTAGACCTTCATCCGTATGCGCTTATGGTAGCTGCTGCAATTGCTGCTTCATGTGCGTTTATGCTCCCTGTTGCCACACCGCCTAATGCAATTGTCTTTGGATCTGGCTATTTAAAGATAGGTGATATGGCTAAATCCGGTTTTTGGTTAAGTATTTTTACAATTATCTTTGTTGGTGTAATGATTTATTTCTATATGCCAATTGCATGGGGTATCGATATAGGTACTTTCCCGAATTCGTTTAAGTAGCATTTGTTCTTAAATTTATAAAGTGGGAATTTCCAATGATGGAAATGTGTTATGTTTCTCGCGAGCCCATAATTTTGATATCATTATATATATAAAATATAATGAGGTGGCTAAATGCGCTATATATTATTACCGCTAATTTTAATCCCGGCGATTGAAATTGTTGTACTGCTTCTTGCCGGTAAGGCTTTAGGTGTGGCCGTGACATTTCTTCTAATTATATTGACTGGCGTTTTTGGCGTTTATATAGCAAAAAGGCAAGGGATGGAAGTAATGAAAAAGGTACAGATGGAAACGCGCCGTGGGGAAATGCCGGGTGATTCCATGCTAGACGGTCTTTGTATATTCATAGCAGGTATTTTCCTTGTGTTACCAGGATTTATTTCAGATTTCATAGGTGTTCTTTTATTAATTCCTTTTATAAGAAATAAATTAAAAATTATTTTGTATCACTTCCTTAGAAGACGTATTAACCATGGTAACATCAAAGTGATAAAATGGTGAGCATTTAGACAAAGGTGATCCCATATATTAAAAAAAGAATAGACAAAAAGAGATCCGAACATATTCCAATTCGTTTATGTTCGGATTTTTACATTGGCGAGAAGTAGGTTTGTAGTCGAGATTCAAAAAGGAGTACCTCAAATTTAGCATCTATTATAATGGCTGACTTCTATTTCTCCTCTCTTCCATTTTTTATATAAAACCAAATATCTGTGAATACTTTTGCTCTGTACAAAGTAGAAAGGATGACAAGAATAATTGGACCAATAATCAGCCCGAGGAATCCAAATAGTTTAAAGCCAATAAATAAAGCGATTAAAGTCGCCAATGGATCTAAACCAATATTGGAAGATAAAATCTTTGGTTCCATCACTTGTCTTTGAACGATAATAATCACGTACAGGATAGAAAGTCCAACTGCAATGGTCGTTTCACCAATAAAAAAGGAATAAATAATCCATGGAATAAAGATGATACCTGTTCCTAAATAAGGAAGAATATCAACCATACCGGCGATAATGGCGATTGTCATCGCATAATCTATGTTTAATATTAATAAGCCCAACAAGATGATAAGAGTAGTTATTGAAATTAAAGTTGCTTGTGCCTTTATAAAGCCAAAAAGGGCAGATTTCAGGTCAGTGAAGACGGTAATGCTACTGCGTCTTACATATTCAGGTGCCAGATTAAGAAAAAATAGTTTTATTCTTTCCCAATCTTTACTAATGAAGAATGAAGCCAAAAGAGAAAAAATAATGACAGTTGCTGCATTAGGTATCCATGAGAATAACGCAGGCAGCTTTTCAAAAAAAGATTGTAGAAAAAGTCCTAATGATTGTCCTATATTCTTACCTATTTCTTCTATATTGGTCATAACGCTTGCTTGTTGTTCTGTTCCTAGATGGTTAAATAAACTGGTTAGTTTATTTAACACAGGCATAAATTGATTGGCGATCCAGTGTTCTATATGTGTAATAAACACTTGTACATGTGCTGGCACAACTTTTGATAGGTGAGCTGCCCCAGAGACCAATTCAGTGATTAAAATAACTGCGCCGCCCAGAATGACGCCTATTAGTAATGTTAAAGAAATGAAAACAGAAAAAGATCGTGGTATTTTACATGTATATTGAAAAAAATTGACTGTCCTATTAATGATGTATGCAATACCTAACCCAATTAGAAAAGGATAAGCAATGGATGACAAGTAAAAACTAGCAAATAATAAAGTAAATATGATGACTAAGACAAAAAAGAATCTCATGATTTGGTAATGTAGGGCACTTGTCATTGTTTGGCGCTCCTCCTTAATGTATTTTAAGTGAAAAAGGTTGAATAATCTGACATTGTTTTCTAGACGCTAATTTTAATCTTTTAACCTAAAATATGCTCTTTTGTCCTCATTATCTTTACTGGCGAAATGAGCGAATTAGAAATTAATTTTATCTTTTTTCGAAATTATGTTAAAATAACATCATTAACAGGAAGGTGAGATAGAATATGGAGTCATTCCTGTTTTTACTACTGCTTTTAGCTATCAGTATTGTGGCTAAAAATCAATCTCTTATATTTGCGATTGCTGTCCTCCTATTGTTAAAATTAGTCGGAACAGAGTTAAAAGTGTTTTCATTTATCCAAAGTAAGGGTATTAATTGGGGTGTAACGATTATTACGATTGCTGTCTTAGCCCCTATTGCAAGTGGAGCAATCGGGTTCAAAGATCTAGCAGATGCATTTAAATCACCTTATGCTTGGGTTGCTTGTATATCAGGCATTATCGTTGCATTATTAGCAAAGGGTGGGCTTACCCTCCTATCAGAAGATCCACATATTACGACTGCTCTTGTTCTAGGAACAATTCTAGCTATTACATTATTTAAAGGAGTAGCAGTCGGTCCGCTAATCGGAGCGGGTATCGCCTATTTATTCATGAAGATATTTGAGTATATTCAATAATTGGTAGAAAGCTATCAATCACTTGTATTTTTATGAATTTTTCGTTTCACAAAAGTCAGATAATTGTTTATAATATACATGTACAAATAGGTTTGATAGTTGAGTCTATGAAAATAGTAGATACTTTATACCAAAAAGAAAATGTAAGCATTTTCTTTCATTAATGTTTGTACATGTTTGTACTGAGCATACGTTCAGAGATTGTTCAGTCAGATGGAAATCTGACTAAGAATGTCATTTAGTCTGTCTCCCAGCTTAATACATATTAGCTGGATTAAATCGGCTACAATAGCCAATAGAGCTATCAGGTTTATCTGATAACAACTTAATGAATAAGATTCATGCAGACAGAGGGTTTGGGGAAAATATTTCAAAGAAGGAGATGGTTTGTTATGACAGCGACACGCGGTCTAGAGGGTGTAGTGGCTACTACATCTGCTATCAGTTCAATCATTGATGATACTTTAACATATGTAGGCTATAACATTGATGATTTGGCAGAAAATGCTAGTTTTGAGGAAGTCATCTATTTATTATGGCATGGTAAATTACCTACACAATCACAACTAGATGAATTAAAAGCACAATTGGCAGAAAATATGAATTTGCCACAAGAGGTTCTTGCTCATTTTAAGACTTATCCAATTGATCAAGTTCATCCGATGGCAGCTCTTCGCTCCGCTGTATCTCTTCTTGGTCTCTATGATGAAGAAGCAGATGTAATGGAAGAGGATGCGAACTATAGAAAAGCCATCCGTTTACAAGCAAAAGTGCCAGCTATTGTTGCTGCGTTTGCGCGTGTGAGAAAAGGCTTAGAGCCAATTGCTCCTAAAAAGGAATTAAGTTTTGCTGCTAACTTCTTGTTTATGTTAAATGGGGAAGAACCAGAAGATGTAGCAGTTGAAGCAATGAATAAAGCACTTGTCCTACATGCTGATCATGAATTAAATGCGTCTACTTTTACAGCTCGCGTTTGTGTTGCGACATTATCTGATATGTACTCAGGTATTACAGCAGCTATTGGTGCATTAAAAGGACCTCTACACGGTGGTGCTAACGAAGCTGTAATGAAAATGCTTAAAGAAATCGGTACATTAGATAATGTTGAACCTGCTATTCGTGAAAAATTAGCGAATAAAGATAAAATAATGGGCTTCGGTCATCGTGTATATAGAAAAGGCGACCCAAGAGCGAAACATTTAAGAGAAATGTCTAAGAGATTAACAGAATTGACAGGCGAACCACATTGGTATGAAATGTCTACAAAAATTGAAGGAATTGTGACTGGAGAAAAAGATCTTCCTCCTAATGTTGATTTTTATTCGGCATCTGTATACCACAGCTTAGGTATCGATCACGATCTCTTTACACCAATCTTTGCAGTTAGCCGTGTTTCTGGTTGGTTAGCTCATATTTTAGAACAATACTCTAATAATCGTTTAATCCGTCCACGTGCTGATTATACAGGTCCAGGAATGCAAGCTTACGTTCCTGTTGAACAAAGAGGGTAAACTTTTTATTGAGTTTTTTCAAAACAGATGATAATAATAAATAAAGATAAGCAAGCTACTGAAAGGTTAGTGGGTTTGCCTTCTAGCCTTTGATTCTGGTAAGTTTGTGATGTGTTACTTTTAACACAAGGAAATTGGAGGGAGAAATTATTATGGCAGCAGAAAAAATTACAGTAAATAATGGTGTTTTAAATGTACCAAATGAACCAATCGTTCCTTTTATCGAAGGTGACGGAACTGGGCCGGATATTTGGGCATCTGCTTCTCGTGTTTTAGATGCAGCGGTTGAAAAAGCATATAAAGGTGAGCGTAAAATTGCTTGGAAAGAAGTTTTAGCTGGTGAAAAAGCATTTAACCAAACAGGCGAATGGTTACCAAAAGAAACTTTAGATGTAATTAATGAATACTTAATCGCCATTAAAGGACCACTTACAACACCAATTGGTGGAGGAATTCGTTCTTTAAATGTTGCATTGCGTCAAGAATTAGATCTTTTCGTATGCTTGCGTCCAGTACGCTGGTTTGAAGGTGTTCCTTCACCAGTTAAGCGCCCACAAGATACTGACATGGTCATTTTCCGTGAAAATACTGAAGATATCTATGCAGGTATTGAATATGCTAAAGGTACAGATGAAGTAAACAAATTAATCTCTTTCTTAAAAGATGAAATGGGTGTCAATAAAATTCGTTTCCCAGAAACATCTGGAATCGGTATTAAACCTGTTTCTCAAGAGGGAACAACTCGTCTAGTTCGCTCTGCAATTGACTATGCAATCAACGAAGGTCGTAAATCAGTAACACTTGTACACAAAGGTAATATCATGAAATTTACTGAAGGTGCATTTAAAAATTGGGGTTACGAACTAGCTGAAAAAGAATACGGCGATAAAGTATTCACATGGGCTGAATATGACCGCATTAAAGATGAAAGTGGCGTAGATGCAGCAAACAAAGCGCAAGCTGATGCTGAAGCTGCTGGTAAAATCATCGTTAAAGATGCAATTGCTGATATCTTCTTACAACAAATCTTAACTCGTCCAGCGGAATTTGATGTAGTAGCAACAATGAACCTTAACGGTGACTACATTTCTGATGCGTTAGCAGCACAAGTTGGTGGAATCGGTATTGCTCCAGGAGCAAACATCAACTACGAAACTGGACATGCGATTTTCGAAGCTACACACGGAACAGCTCCTAAATATGCAGGTTTAGACAAAGTAAACCCTTCATCTGTTATTCTTTCAGGTGTGCTTTTACTTAAACATTTAGGCTGGAATGAAGCGGCTGATTTAATTGAAAAATCTATGGAAAAATCTATTGCTTCTAAAGTTGTAACTTATGACTTTGCTCGTCTAATGGACGGAGCTACTGAAGTGAAATGTTCTGAATTCGGTGACGTCCTAATCAAAAACATGGACTAATTAACTTGATCTAGCAGGTTCAATTTAAAAATTGAGCCTGCTTTCTTTTTATTTAAAAACCTCATCCTTATTGATTGTGATGTAAAATTCAGTGGAAGATAAATTCCATCATATATGAAATTAAGTTGTTTCCTCATGTTTTAATCTCACAAGAAGCGGTTATAAATTGAATAGTTGTAAATGAATACATAAGGAGATGTTGCAAGTGTCTACACTCAAGCGTAAGAAAGTTTCTGTTATCGGAGCCGGTTTTACTGGAGCGACGACTGCATTTTTATTGGCACAAAAGGAATTAGCAGATGTTGTATTAGTTGATATTCCCCAAATGGAAAATCCGACAAAGGGAAAAGCTTTAGACATGTTAGAAGCAAGTCCAGTTCAAGGATTTGATGCAAATATCTTAGGTACAGCAAACTATGAAGATACGAAAGATTCAGATATCGTCGTGGTTACTGCTGGAATTGCACGAAAGCCAGGGATGAGCCGGGAAGATCTAGTTCAAACAAATGAAACGATTATGAAGAATGTAGCGAAGGAAATTGCACAGTATTCTCCCGATTCGCTTATTATTGTGTTATCAAATCCTGTGGATGCGATGACTTATACAATATTTAAAGAAACAGGCTTTCCTAAAAACCGAGTTATTGGCCAGTCGGGTGTGCTCGATAGTGCCAGGTTCCGTACGTTTGTAGCTCAAGAGTTACAGATCTCCATAAAAGATATAACAGGGTTTGTGCTCGGAGGTCATGGTGATGATATGGTTCCACTTGTTAGGTATTCATATGCAGGCGGTGTCCCTTTAGAAAAATTAATCTCCAAAGATCGTTTAGAACAAATTGTCGATCGAACGCGAAAGGGTGGAGGAGAAATTGTTAGTTTATTAGGGAATGGTAGTGCATACTATGCACCTGCAGCAGCCTTAGTAGAAATGGTAGAGGCTATGATCAAGGACCAAAAAAGAATACTTCCTGCAATCGCTTATTTAGAAGGAGAGTTTGGTTATCAGGGCATTTATTTAGGTGTGCCAACAATCCTTGGTGCAAATGGGATCGAAAAAGTCATCGAATTAGATTTAACAAAAGAAGAAAAGGTTGCATTAGATCAGTCAGCTGAGTCGGTGCGTCAGGTGATATCGATATTGTCACAAAACTAATCTATAAAGAAAGTACTTGTTGGCGAAGTTCCGTCTTTTACCTGAGCTTCGCTTATTTTTTGTTAACTTTACAATAGAAAGAAAATTATTATTACTATTTTTCTTTTACTTATTAAAATAAAATGTTAATATAATTATAAATAAACAGAAAAATTAGTTTATATTTTCATCTTTTGCAAGCGGTTACAAAAATCGGAGGTGCATCCATGTTAGGGAAGAAGAGAAAAATAGGTAGAAGACTTGAGGAAATTTCGGTTGGAGAGAAGCTGACCTTTACGGAAAAAATAGAAGATAGGGATTTATTATTATATCTAGGGTTAACAGATGATGCCAATCCCATATACTTACAGCATGACTATGCTTCACAAACGCCTTATAAAAAACCAATTGTACCCAATATTATGCTGAATGGTATGGTCTCATCTAGTGTTTCAAAATATCTCCCTGGACCGGGTAGCCACATACTTAAGCAAGAGTTAGAATATGTTAAACCTGTTTATCACTATTCTACAATTGAATTCTTGATGGAAGTAATTCATGTGGATGAAGAGAAGCATAATATTGAAATGAAGGTACAAGCAACGAATGAAGAAAATGAAACAGTATTATATGGCCGAATGAAAGTATGTCCACCCTATCCACTTGAGAGTCTCAACAGTAAAGTGCTAGAAAACTTCTAATCATGAATTGTAAGGATAGTTGACCAAAAAACTAAGCAAAAGTAATTTATACTGCTTAGTTTTTTGTCGTGGGCACGCTTTTTTTTCTTTTTTATATTATAATACATTTATATAAGGGGTTTTACTAAAGTAATTGGTTTATACTAATGGGGAATCTATTTATCGGAGGCTTTTATGGATAAAAAAGTTCTAGTGGTTGATGATGAGCAGTCAATTGTAACGTTACTACAATATAATTTGCAACAAGCAGGTTATGAAGTACTAACAGCATCTGATGGAGAAGAAGGCAAAAATCTTGCTTTAAGTGAACAGCTAGATTTGATTGTGTTAGATCTGATGTTACCTAAGCTGGATGGAATTGAAGTGTGTAAACAAATTAGACAAAAGAAAGTGAATACACCAATACTCATGTTAACTGCAAAAGACGATGAGTTCGATAAAGTTCTTGGCCTAGAGTTAGGTGCAGATGATTATATGACAAAGCCATTTAGTCCGAGAGAAGTCGTTGCGCGGGTAAAGGCCATTTTAAGAAGGTCACAAGCCCAATTTGACGAACCTGTTTCAGAAGATGAGGATGATAGTATACGTATAGCTGGAGTGAAAATCTATCCAGATAGATATGAGGTCTATTATCTAGACGAATTACTTGAGCTGACACCAAAAGAGTTTGAACTACTATTATATCTTGCTAAAAATAAAGGTAGAGTATTAACACGCGATCAATTGCTGAGTGCTGTTTGGAATTATGATTTTGCGGGTGATACAAGGATTGTAGATGTTCATATTAGTCACTTAAGAGATAAAATTGAGCAAAATTCAAAAAAACCAACATATATTAAAACGATTCGTGGGCTTGGTTATAAGCTAGAGGAGCCTAAGCCTGAATGAAAACTTTTCGTTCAAAACTATTTTTTGCTATCATTACGTTGATTATCGCTGTTTTACTTTGTTTAGGCTTGTTATTAGGTCAGCTATTTAAATCCTATTATATAAATGTTATAGATGAACGCTTATCTAAAGAGATTCAGTTAGTAGCAGGCCAGATTGAGGAAATAGGTGGAATTGAACAACTTACTCAAGAGAAGGTCGACCAGTTTGCTAGCTGGTTAGGTGTTAATGTTACTATTGCCGATGCAAATGATCAAGTGATATTTGATAGCGTGAATAAAGATATTCAATTGAAAAACCGTAAGACAATAAGTGAAATATTAGGTGCACCTGACTCTGATGGGCAGGCTGGTAAAGTCGTAGGCGACGATTATCATTACTTTTGGAAGGAATTAAATGAAGGTACGAATTCGTATTATTTATTTTTAAGTGCCGAAATAGATGAAGTAAAAAGTGGTTACTCGCAAATCTGGTGGATCCTAATTATCTGTCTTAGCCTAGCATTAATTTTGATTATATTCTTAGGGGCCGCTATTACGAATAGATATACAAGACCGATTGATTCTGCAACGAGAGTCGCTATTGAGTTAGCGAAAGGGAATTATCGGGCAAGAACGTATGATAATGATGTCGGTGAAGCAGGTAAGTTAAATAGCTCAATTAATATTCTTGCACGTAATTTGCAAGATATGGAGAAATCGAGAGAGATGCATCAAGATAGACTCAGTACACTCATTGAAAACATGGGTAGTGGATTAATTTTAATAGATAGTAAGGGTTATATTAACCTTGTGAATCGTACATATAGAGAAGTTTTTCATGCTGATGTGACAGAATACATGGACGAGCTGTATTATAATGTCATTGAATATAAAGAAATCACTGAGCTTATTGAAGAATTATTTATGACAGAACAAAAGGTAAGAAAGCAAATACAAATCCTTATTGGTATTCATCGAAAACATTTCGAAGTCTACGGTGTTCCGATTATCGGCACGAATGATGTATGGAAAGGTGTACTTTTGGTTTTCCATGATATTACTGAGATAAAGAAATTGGAGCAGGTGCGGAGAGATTTCGTTGCGAATGTTTCACATGAATTAAAAACACCTATAACTTCTATAAAAGGGTTCTCAGAAACGCTTTTAGACGGGGCAATGGATGATCAAGATGCCCTTAAACAATTTTTAACGATTATCCTCCAAGAAAGTGAACGATTGCAAACACTCATTCAAGATTTGCTTGATTTATCAAAAATTGAGCAACAAGGATTTCACCTTTCTATACAAGAGGTGAATATTATTGGTGTCTTAAATGAAGTAGTAATGATGGTTAAAAGACGTGCGGAGGAAAAAGAAATTACCATAGATTATAAATGTGAAGATGAAATAATCGAAATGGAAGCTGATGTTAACAGAATCAAGCAAATATTCCTTAATATTGTTTCCAATGCTATTTCTTACACACCAAATGAAGGTAAAGTGTCTATTCGTGTAACAGAAGATCAACAAAAAGTGTATATAAAAATAATTGATACGGGGATAGGCATTAAAGAAAGTGAGATTCCGCGAATTTTTGAAAGGTTTTATCGAGTAGATAAAGCAAGGAGTAGAAATTCAGGTGGTACAGGTCTTGGTCTGGCAATTGTGAAGCATTTACTAGAAGCACATAAAGGATTGATTTCTGTTGAAAGCAAGAGTGGAAAGGGCACGGCCTTTTTACTTACGTTTTATAAGAAGTTACCTGATAGCGAATAAAGAGTTTTACAAAAAGTTTACATTGTTTTTTTATGCCATTAACAATAGGGGGTTACAATTAGTATTGTAAAACCCCTTCATCACATGATGTGAAGAAGAGAGAGCTACCCCGCTCTCTCTTTTTTTAGAAAGAAGTTCTAGTCTGTGATAAACAATAATCAAATGAATGATATTAAACAACTCCAATTTATAATATTGTAAGTGGTGCTGCTATGCGCTAAAGAAGTGGCCATCACCTAAAAATTTCTACAGTTCCCACCTCCACAAATACCATATACTTCATCAAATTTTGTAAATCTCTTCGTTAAAGAACGATAGCCCTATGAATTTCTATTCCTAATTTTTCTTTATTCTTTTAGACATGATAAAATATAGAATAGATAATGGCTTTTTCGAAGTGTATTCAATGAAATGACTTTGTAAGAAGCGAAGGAGGTTGGTGGCGAGATGACAAAGAAAAAACTCGTATTAATAGATGGAAATAGTATTGCTTATCGAGCTTTTTTTGCTCTTCCATTATTAAATAACGATAAAGGCATACATACGAATGCAGTCTATGGATTTACGATGATGCTTATGCGCATTTTGGAAGATGAAAAACCTACTCATATTCTTGTTGCATTTGATGCCGGTAAAACTACGTTTAGACATAAAACGTTTACTGAATATAAAGGTGGAAGGCAAAAAACGCCGCCAGAACTTTCAGAACAGTTCCCGGTGATTAGAGAGTTACTAGATGCTTATCAAATTGCTCGGTATGAGCTAGAGAATTATGAAGCAGATGATATTATTGGCACGTTATCTTTAATAGCTGAACAAGATGATTTTGAAGTAAAGGTCATTTCAGGGGACAAAGACTTAACACAGCTAAGTTCGGAAAAGACAACAGTAGGAATTACGAAAAAGGGGATTACTGATATAGAAGAGTACACCCCTCAGCATATCGAGGAAAAGTATGGTATCTCACCTGAACGTATCATTGATATGAAAGGGCTAATGGGAGATAGCTCCGATAATATCCCGGGTGTGCCAGGTGTCGGGGAGAAAACTGCACTAAAATTATTAAAGGAGTTTGGGACATTAGAACAATTAGTTCAATCGATAGATCAAGTGAGTGGTAACAAATTAAAAGAGAAGTTAGAGGAATTTCAAGACCAAGCTTTAATGAGTAAAGAATTAGCAACAATTTTAAGAGAAGCGCCGATTGAAGTAGAGCTAGATAAAATAGCTTATGAAGGATGGAATGAAGATAAACTATATCATTTATTTAAAGACCTCGGTTTTAATTCTTTATTAGAAAAGATAAGCTTTGATTTAGCAGAAGACGGAACAGCCGAGCTTGAAGAAATTAATTTTGAGATTGTTACTGATTTTACCGAGGAACAATTGGATGGAGATAGTGCATTATATATCGAGGTGTTAGAGGATAATTATCATTACGCAGATATTCTTGGAATTGCAGTCACAAACAAAAATGGAAACTTCTTTATTTCAACAAAAAACGCTTGTCAATCGAATGTGTTTAAAAAATGGGCAGAAGATGATGCCTCTCCAAAGGTCGTATATGATGCGAAAAGGTCTGAAGTCTCACTAAGACATCATGGTATTCATTTAAAAGGTATCCACTTTGATATCCTTTTAGCAGCTTATATTATCAACCCTTCTGAAACAATTGAAGATTTAGCTTCTATTGCGCGTAATCACGGATACTCTGCAGTTCAATCCGATCAAGCTTTTTATGGGAAAGGAGCAAAAAGGAGTATTCCAAAGGAAGAAGAGCTTGCTCCTCATATTGTAAGGAAAGCAGTGGCAATGGATTCGCTTTATGAAAAATTGGATACGTCGCTACAAACGAACCAGCAGTCTGCTCTTTTTTACGAATTAGAATTACCCTTATCATTGATTCTTGCTGATATGGAATCGGCAGGTATTAAAGTGGATTTGAAACGCCTGCGTTCAATGGGAACAGAGCTATTAGAGAAGCTTGCGGCCATTGAGAATCGAATTCACGCGTATGCTGGAGAAGCATTTAATATTAATTCTCCGAAACAATTAGGGGTAATCTTATTTGATAAGCTGCGTTTACCAGTTATGAAGAAAACAAAAACGGGCTATTCTACTTCAGCAGATGTATTAGAAAAATTAGAATCCAAACATGAGATTATCAAAGAAATCCTTGAATATCGTCAATTAGCGAAACTACAATCCACCTATATTGAAGGTTTACTAAAGGTGGTCAATAAAGAAACGGATAAAGTGCATACCCGTTTTAATCAAGCGTTAACGCAAACGGGGAGATTAAGTTCTACAGACCCTAACTTACAAAATATCCCGATTCGCTTAGAAGAAGGTAGAAAGATTAGACAAGCATTTATTCCTTCAAAGAAAGATTGGGTTATTTTTGCAGCAGATTATTCACAGATTGAATTAAGGGTTCTCGCTCATATTGCAGGTGACGAAAAGCTAATCTCCGCATTCAAGGAAGATTTAGATATCCATACGAAGACAGCTATGGAAGTTTTTCATGTTTCAAAAGAAGAAGTGACGGCAAATATGCGGCGTCATGCAAAGGCAGTTAACTTTGGGATTGTTTACGGGATAAGTGATTACGGCCTTTCACAAAGTCTATCTATCACAAGAAAAGAAGCTGGAGAATTTATTGATCGCTATTTAACAAGCTACCCTGCAGTTAAACAATATATGGAAGATATTGTGCAAGAAGCAAAACAAAAAGGGTTCGTAGAAACTTTACTTCACCGTCGTAGATATTTACCGGAAATCACAAGTCGGAATTTTAATCTTCGCAGCTTTGCGGAAAGAACGGCTATGAATACACCCATTCAAGGAAGTGCCGCAGATATTATTAAAAAAGCGATGATAGACATGGCTGATCGCTTAGAGAATGAACAATTACAATCCAAGCTTTTATTACAAGTGCATGATGAACTGATATTTGAAGCACCGGTAGAAGAAATAGAAAAACTGAAAGAAATTGTTCCAGATGTAATGGAGCATGCCGTAGAGTTAAAAGTACCGTTAAAAGTAGATTATTCATACGGCCCAACATGGTTTGATGCGAAGTAAGTGAGTTCACAATCGGATTGAAAAAAGGAGTCATTATGGATGCCTGAATTACCTGAGGTAGAAACAGTAAGAAGAACTTTAGAAGAGTTGATTATCGGAAAGACGATTGACCAAGTGTTGGTACACTGGCCGAAAATGGTGAAAGAACCGGACGATGTCGTTCGATTTACAAAGGCGCTAGAAGGGGAAACATTTAAAGCGGTTGCCCGTCGCGGAAAATTTTTGATTCTTTATACGGATGATCTTGCCCTTGTTTCTCATTTACGAATGGAAGGGAGATACGGGGTTTATCCGAAATCAGAAACGATTGATAAACATACACATGTGATTTTCTCCTTTACGGATGGAACAGAGTTAAGGTATAAAGATGTGCGCAAATTTGGCACCATGCATTTATTTAAGCGTGGAGATGAGCTTGGTCAACTACCACTTTCACAATTAGGTGTAGAACCTTTATCAGATGCCTTTTCGCCAAAGATATTACAAAATTTATTGAATAAGACAGCACGGCCCATTAAGGCGGCTCTCTTGGATCAAAAACTAATTGTAGGCTTAGGCAATATATATGTCGATGAATCTTTGTTTAAAGCAGGTATTCACCCAGAGCGCTCTGCTAAAACATTAACAAAAGAGGAAGTAGAAAAGCTTTATTCGGAAATTAAAGCAACATTGTCCGAAGCTGTGGAACGAGGAGGCAGTACGATACGTTCTTATGTGAACTCCCAAGGCCAAATAGGATTATTTCAGTTAGAGCTATTTGTGTATGGGCGGCGTGGAGAGGAATGTAAAGTTTGTGCTACACCGCTTGAGAGAATCATTGCTGGAGGACGTGGGACTGTTTATTGTCCACAATGTCAGCCGAAATAAAATAACCACATTTTTCTTTTGTCATCTTAACCTAGATTATAGATAACATTGGATGGGCTTCTTCCATATAATATGTTAGCCATTTCATGGAAGGAGCTCTTTTAAATGACGCAGATGATGACACTTATAATACTAGCTATAGCTGTTAGCTTAGATAGTTTTAGTGTAGGTTTAACGTATGGATTAAGAAAAATGAAGATTCCAATTAAATCGATTTTAATTATTGCTTGTTGTTCAGCTTTTACTCTTCTCATTTCAATGGGGATTGGTCATACAATAGCAAAGTTTATTTCACCTGCTTTTGCAAACAGTATTGGGGGTATTATCCTTATTGTATTAGGTGCTTGGGTACTGTATCAGTTTTTCCGCCCTGAAAAGGAAAAGGATAAAGATGCTCTTCCACATGAGAAAATTCTTTTGAATTTTGAAATCAAGTCTTTGGGTGTAGTTATTAACATTTTAAGAAAACCGATGGTAGCCGATATTGATAAGTCAGGTACAATTACTGGTATTGAAGCCTTTTTATTAGGGTTTGCTTTGTCACTGGATGCGTTTGGTGCAGGTATTGGAGCGGCTATGCTTGGGTTTTCACCATATTATTTAGCTATATGTGTTGCGGTTATGAGTTCATTATTTGTTTTTGGTGGGATGAGTATTGGCTCGATATTTTCTAAATCTCAATGGATGCAACGATGTTCGTTTATACCAGGATTAATTTTAATTATACTTGGAATCTGGAAAATTTAATTTGATAAAAAGGTGTGAGAGTAAGAATGACAGTTATTATCGGACTCACTGGTGGAATTGCAAGCGGTAAAAGCACAGTTTCCACCATGTTTAAAGAAAGAGCAATTACAGTAATAGATGCAGATGTTGAAGCGAAACGAGCAGTTGAAAAAGGTGCGGCTGCTTATGATGAAATTGTCTCTCATTTTGGCCAAGAGATTCTTCTAGAAAATGGGGAGATTAACCGTCAAAGATTGGGTTCCATTGTTTTTTATAGTGAAGAAGAAAGAATGAAGCTCAACAGTATTGTCCACCCGGCTGTTAGGAAGAGAATGAACGAGCAAAAGGACGAGGCAGTTGCTAATGGTGAAAAAATGGTCGTTCTAGATATCCCGCTCTTATTTGAAAGTAAACTCACATATATGGTGGATTACACCGTTTTAGTGTATGTTAATAAAGAAAATCAGCTTCAGCGGTTGATGGAGAGAAATGGTTTTGATGCAGAAGAAGCGAATGCGCGTATTCGATCACAAATGCTATTGGAAGAAAAAGTACAGCTAGCGGATTTTTTAATTGATAATAATGGCGATCTCGCTAGTACAGAGAAGCAACTAGATGATTTACTGTTACAATTAAAAGATAAACAGTAAAACACAATTACTACTTAGACTTCTACGTTTCATTAGTAATATTTCAACCCTTTTCGTCCACAATAATAAGTGGATTATTTTTTTTCACTTAAGAAATAGGGCGTAAAGATGCATTTTTCACGTAATGTCACGCGTTTTATGCTCTCTTTACATCCACAATATTTCTGAATAGTGGAACTTTAAAATATCCGCAATTTGCTCATCACATTTTGTGGTTAATATGTTATACTATTAGCATGAAAATGGTTAAAAAAGTATAACATTTATACGGAAGGGGCCGTAAGATGAAGGCGAAAATAGCGATTAATGGGTTTGGGAGAATAGGACGAATGGTGTTTAGAAAGGCCATTCTTGATGATACATTGGAAGTAGTAGCAATAAATGCTAGTTATCCACCAGAAACGTTAGCACATTTAATTAAATATGATTCTACTCATGGTGCATTCCAAGGTGAAGTGATTCCCGAAGATGATGCGCTTGTAGTGAACGGAAAAAGAGTTCAATTACTAAGCAATCGTAACCCTGAGGAACTTCCTTGGAAACAAATGGAGATTGATATCGTTGTTGAAGCTACAGGTAAGTTCAACTCAAAAGATAAAGCGATGCTTCATTTAAATGCAGGTGCCAAGAAAGTTGTTTTAACGGCTCCAGGGAAAAATGAAGATGTAACCATTGTGATGGGTGTGAATGATGAAGCGCTTAACATTGCTGAACATGATGTGATTTCTAATGCTTCTTGTACAACAAACTGCTTAGCGCCAGTTGCAAAAGTATTAGAAGATAAGTTCGGCATTGAAAACGGTTTAATGACGACTGTACATGCGTATACAAATGACCAAAAGAACCTTGATAATCCACATAAGGATCTTCGCCGTGCTAGAGCTTGCGCGCAGTCAATTATTCCTACTTCAACAGGAGCAGCGAAAGCATTGTCTCTTGTGTTACCACAATTAAAAGGCAAGTTACATGGGATGGCTCTTCGTGTGCCGACGCCAGATGTATCACTTGTTGATTTAGTTGTTGATTTAAAGAGGGATGTAACAATTGATGAGGTAAATGCTGCGTTTGAAGATGCGGCACAAAATGAATTAAAAGGTATATTAGATATAACAGAAGAACCACTTGTTTCAATCGATTTCACAACAAATCCACACTCTGCTATTATTGATGGGCTTTCCACAATGATGATTGGTGAGAATAAAGTAAAAGTTTTAGCTTGGTATGATAACGAGTGGGGTTATTCTTGTCGTGTAGTTGACTTGGTGAAATATGTAGCTGAAGAACTAAATAAATCTGCAGTGAACGCATAATTTTATGTAGGCAATCCTTTAATGGGATTGCCTTTTTTGCATTTTTACTATGTAGGTAAAATGAAATGTTAAACTGATTACTACATAGATGATCACAGGTTGGGGCAATCTTTTAAATAAAAAAAGCTTTTTGTTTGTCTTTTCGTTGCGTATTTCTGAATGATGTCTCTGGAAAATTTGAATAAATTGTGACATTTCCCTTGGTTAATGGAGGGGATAAACACTGATGATAACAATGTTTAGTCCCCTTTCTTTATGTGAAAATGTAATTATTATTGAAATTCACTTAAATAAATTTTCTAGGATTTATTGCAAAAGAACATTAAACAAAGTATACTAAAAATCGTGAACTTCTCAACGAGTAAGGCGCTAAATGGCTACTTAAAGGGTTAGGACCTCTTTGGACTAACTTTCCCCCGTGGTAGTTATATGCTTTGCCCAGTAGAAATTCATGTCAATTAGTAAAGGGGGAAATTTGAATATGGAAACAATGGGTCGTCACGTCATCTCAGAGCTTTGGGGATGCGATTTTGAAAAATTGAATGATATGTCATTTATTGAGCAAACATTTGTAGCAGCTGCACTAAAATCAGGGGCAGAAGTGCGAGAGGTGGCATTCCATAAATTTGCACCACAAGGTGTAAGTGGGGTTGTCATTATTTCAGAGTCGCATTTAACTATACACAGTTTTCCGGAGCATGGCTATGCAAGCATCGATGTTTATACTTGCGGTGATCTTAATCCTCATATCGCGGCTGACTATATTGCAGAAGCTTTAGGTGCTGATACACGTGAGAATATAGAAATTCCTCGTGGAATGGGTCCTGTTCAAGTTAAGAACGCAACAAAAGCCAATGTGTTATAATAAAGAAGAAGTCTTCAAGAGTGCAAGCGAATAATTGCACTCTTTTTATTATGAAAAAAACATATCTACTTGTACTAACAACTCCTTTTTTATATGATAGTAAGTAAAGATACATTTTAGGAACGTAAAGATGAGACGGAGTTGATTGTATGAAATGCCCTTCATGCCAACATAATAATACTCGTGTGCTAGACTCTCGTCCTGTTGATGAAGGTAAATCGATACGAAGACGAAGAGAGTGTGAAAAATGTGGTTATCGGTTTACAACTTTTGAAAAGGTAGAGGAAATTCCTTTGATTGTTGTGAAAAAAGAAGGAACAAGAGAAGAGTTTAGCAGAGAGAAAATATTGCGTGGACTAATAAAAGCTTGTGAAAAACGACCGGTTGCATTAAAAGAACTAGAGGATATCACTTTTCAAGTTGAAAAGGAATTAAGAAGCAACGGAGTATCAGAAGTGAAGAGTGATGATGTTGGCGAAATGGTTATGGACAGGCTAGTGAAAGTTGACGATGTCGCCTATGTTCGCTTTGCTTCTGTTTATCGTCAATTCAAAGATATTAATGTATTTATAGAAGAGCTAAAAGAGTTAATGAAGAAGGAACAAGCGTAAAGGTGAGCAAATAGGCTAAAGTGAATTTAGCTTCTTTGCTCATTTTTTTCAAGATATGAAAGAAAGAAGGTATTTTTCATGGCCCAGCATTGGACTGAAGTCATCCCTAGTGATCATTATACAGTGGCTTTAAATGGGCTGTTACATGACTATGATCGAAAAATCTTAGTATTTCTTTATCAGCCACTTATTGGGACCATTGCGTACAGTTTATATATGACCTTATGGATGGAAGTGGAGGAAAACCGTATTTGGTCTTCATCTTCGCGTAACCATCATGGTCTGATGAGTATGATGGACTTAAGTTTAAAAGAAATTTATGAAGCAAGAAAAAAACTTGAAGGAATTGGCTTGCTAAAAGTTTATGTGAAAGAAGGGGAAAATCGTGAATTTATTTATCAATTACAGCCACCCCTTTCTCCAAGTACATTTTTCTTAGATGGTATGCTCAATATCTTTCTTTATAAAAAAATCGGTAAAACTCAATATACGAGACTAAAGCGTTTTTTTAGTGATGAGGAGTATTCAAACCTCCATCTTGATTATAAGGATGTAACAACAGCCTTTCATGAGGTTTATACATCTGGACACCAGCTTGCTAAAGAGTATAATGATGACTTATCTGTTTCTCCTAAAGGTGAATGGGTAGATAGAATGGAAGCGGGTAAAATTCAAATTCCATGGCAAACATTTAATTTCTCGTTATTGGAAGCGGGCCTTAGTGAATCACTTGTTCCCCGAAAAGCACTTACGCAAACAGTAAAGGATGCCATTAGTAATTTGGCGTTTTTATATGATATTGATGTTATGGAAATGAAGAATATTCTTATAAGCGCGATGAACGAAGATGATGAAGTTGAGATGGATGAATTGCGGAAATCGGCAAGGGATTGGTATCAAATGAATCATCGTGACGAATTGCCATCATTAATTACGCAAACTCAGCCTGTTCATAGTCTCTCAATAACTGAAAAGCCAAAAAGTAAAGAAGAAGAGCTTATTCAATACTTTGATACAACTTCGCCTATTCAATTTTTGAAAGATTTATCTGGGGGGGCGGAACCTTCAAAAGCGGAATTGAAAATACTTGAAGATGTGATGTTTCACCAAAAGTTGCCTCCCGGTGTGATGAATGTTTTGATTGATTATGTGATGCGTAAAACAGATAAAAAGCTGACAAAGGCATATGTGGAAACAATCGCAAGTCATTGGGCGAGAAAGAGCGTTCAAACTACGGCTAATGCCATGGCTTTGGCGAAGAAAGAACACCAACAATATTTGAAATGGGCAGAGAATAAAAAAGTAGGGAAACGTTCATCCAAATCTAATACGAAAAAAGCTGTCACGAGGACAGAGCTTTTACCTGATTGGTTTGACGAGGAAACAAGTAAAAATGAGACTGTCGTCCAACAGAAGCAGGATAAGAAAGATGATAATGTAGATCTTAATATGAAAGAATTTCAAGAACTAATGAAGAGAAGAAACGGGGGTGGACAATAGATGGAAAGAATCAATGATACGCTTAAAAAACTTGCTGGAAATCAAGATTTTAAAACGAGATATGAAAAGCAACGAGCAGAGACTTTAAATGATCCAGATGTCCGTGCCTTTTTGACGGCACATAAGGATGAACTGTCAGCAGATATGGTTGAAAGAAGCTTAATTAAATTGTATGAATATAGCAAGCTAAGTAAGGAATGTAATCGCTGTCCGAGCCTAGATAGTTGTATCAATTTTATGCAAGGCTACCACCCAGAGCTCGTCATTGAACGTGGACTGATTGATATTAAATATGATAAATGCCCACGAAAGCAAATCCATGATGAAAAAAGAAAAAATGAGAAGTTGATTCAAAGTTTATATGTCCCTAAAGACATACTAAATGCAACCTTTGATACGGTGTACAACGATGATGGAAAAAGAATGGAAGCAGTCAATAAAGCTCTTAGCTATTGTATGAATTTTAAAAAGGGTGATGGTCAGAAGGCGTTATATTTATACGGCCAATTTGGTGTCGGTAAATCATATTTATTAGGTGCGATTGCCAATGAACTTGCACTGAAGCAAGTTTCATCAATGATTGTCTATGTGCCTGAATTATTTAGGGAATTGAAAAGCTCAATTAGTGATTCGACTTTAAATGATAAACTTGAAGCTATTCGATCAGCTTCTGTACTTATGTTTGATGATATGGGTGCAGAAACGATGTCTAGTTGGACAAGAGATGAAATTTTGTCGCCGATTCTACAATATCGTATGCTTGAAAAGTTACCGACCTTTTTTACCTCAAACTTTGATTATAAAGGACTTGAACATCATCTTACCTATAGTCAACGAGGGGAAGAGGAGCGGATGAAGGCAAGAAGAGTAATGGAGAGAATTAAGTATTTAACCGATCCTGTGCTTGTCGAAGGACCGAATCGAAGGGTTTAGGCAAGATAATTTTCAATAGTTTTTCTTCATGACTTCTATTTTGGCCAAGTCTCCCATATATATGAATCAGATAGATGTTAAGGGGGGATTTGGTTGATAGAGATCATTTTCCGGAATAAGCATGAAGCCGAGGAGCTGTTTCAGCACGCAATCCGGATTCAGAACTATACGGAAGGCGAAACGACAATTCTTCATAATGAAGGTCAATATATAGTAAGAATGTATCCTGAACAATGCAGTGGACGATCTATTGAAGAAGTAAAACGAACATTTTCTGCTTTTTTAATGGAGAGTAAATGCGATAGTTGGTTTAGAAAGATAATGGCCGAAAAGTTTTATTATCAAGATTCAGAAGAACAACAACAAATTCTTGAAATCATTCATTCCATATTGGAAGGGCAAAGAGAAGATTTATCTACTTTTTTACATAGAGTGGATATACACGAGCAATTACGATCGGCTATAGATCGCCTAGTGCATGATGATATCTCTTTTTCCTATGATGCTTTTATAAAGTTTCGTCTTAAACCGCTTTTAGACGATATGACAAAGTATGTTGAGTTGTCTATTGATGAATATAAAATGGAACAGGAATATCAAATGTTTATTCAAACCTTAAGAGACTTTATTAAGGATAGAGAAAGTAAGTTACCCACGATTCATTTATATTTAGGTGAAGAAGTTCGCTTTTTTAATCAGCATTTCGAAGAGCTTTCTCGAATGGACCTAACGGCGATGATAGATAGAAGATTATTAATTAATCACCCTGTCTATGTAGATTCAGTTACAATCGCACCATTACTCTCAATCGCTCCTCAGGAAATATGTTTATATAGTGAAAGTGAGGAACAACCTTTAGTTCGTACAATTAAAAATATTTTTGAAGAGAGATTGGAAATCCTTCATATAAGTGAATTTAATATGCGTAAACAGCATGCATGTAAAAATATAAGTGAACCCTCTTGATTTTCCGTAAATTAAAAACTATAATACTTACATATTGAAATTATCAATGAACAGTAATGATAAGGATATGGGTATTCTTTTACGGTTTATAGAGAGGGAAGACAAGGCTGCAATCTTCCTAACACGAATGGAATGCTTACCACCTTTGAACTCCAATACATAAAGATGTCTAAGGCGTCGATTAAGTATTGGCGGCAACAAGACCGTTAACTTGCTACGAGTCACTTTTTTAAAGTGAGAAGTAGGGTGGAACCACGTGTATATGATACTCGTCCCTTTTATTAGGGGCGAGTTTTTTATTTTTCAAAAACAAGGAGGAAGTTATGATGTCAGAAATGATTAAAGTTTCGTTTCCAGATGGAGCAGTAAAGGAGTTCTCCAAAGGAACAACAACGGAAGAAATCGCATCATCAATCAGCCCTGGCTTAAAAAAGAAAGCCATAGCAGGTAAAGTGAATAATGAATTATTCGACCTTCGTCGTCCAATTGAAGAGGATGCGGCTGTGGAGATCATTACCCAAGGCAGTGATGAGGCGCTTGAAATTATGCGTCACAGTTCCGCTCATTTAATGGCGCAAGCGATTAAACGTTTATATAAAAACGTTAAATTAGGTGTAGGTCCTGTTATTGAGAGTGGCTTCTACTACGATATCGATATGGAGGAGTCATTAACACCTGAAGATCTACCGAAAATCGAGAAAGAAATGAAGAAAATCATCAATGAAAATATTGAGATTGTTCGTAAAGAAGTGAGTAGAGACGAAGCTTTAAAAATCTATGAGGAGATTGGCGACGAATATAAGGTTGAACTGATTGGCGCCATTCCAGAAGGTGAAACAGTTACCCTTTATGAACAAGGCGAATTCTTTGATCTTTGTCGAGGGGTTCATGTTCCTTCTACAGGGAAAATTAAAGAATTTAAGCTTTTAAGTATTGCTGGCGCATATTGGCGTGGAGATAGCGACAATAAGATGCTACAACGTATATATGGTACTGCATTCTTTACAAAAGATGACTTAAACGAACACTTGCGTTTGCTTGAAGAAGCAAAAGAGCGTGATCACCGTAAAATTGGTAAGGAATTAAGCCTCTTTACGAACTCCCAAAAGGTTGGACAAGGGTTACCGCTATGGTTACCAAAAGGCGCAACAATTCGCCGTAATATTGAACGTTATATCGTGGATAAAGAAGTGCGTTTAGGCTATGACCATGTATATACACCAATTATGGCAAATGTGGAACTTTACAAAACTTCAGGACACTGGGATCACTATCAAGAAGATATGTTCCCTGTAATGAAAATGGATAATGAGGAGCTTGTTCTTCGTCCAATGAACTGTCCTCATCATATGATGATTTATAAACAAGGAATCCATAGCTATAGAGAATTACCAATCCGTATCGCTGAATTAGGTACAATGCATCGCTATGAGATGTCTGGAGCATTATCAGGATTGCAACGTGTACGTGGTATGACATTAAATGATGCTCATCTATTCGTTCGTCCAGACCAAATTAAAGAAGAATTTATACGCGTTGTTAATTTAATTCTCGAAGTATACAAAGACTTTGACATTAATGATTATTCGTTCCGCCTATCTTATCGCGATCCTGAGGATACTGAAAAGTATTTTGATGATAATCAAATGTGGGAAAAGGCACAATCGATGTTAAAAGAAGCAATGGATGAGATTGGCTTGCCATACTATGAAGCCGAAGGGGAGGCCGCATTCTACGGTCCTAAGCTTGATGTACAAGTAAAAACAGCTCTAGGTAAAGAAGAAACGTTATCAACTGTTCAGTTAGACTTCTTGCTTCCTGAACGTTTTGACTTATCTTATGTTGGGGAAGATGGCAAGCCGCATCGCCCTGTTGTTATTCACCGTGGTGTTGTTTCAACGATGGAACGTTTTGTTGCTTTCCTTATCGAAGAATACAAAGGTGCATTCCCAACATGGCTAGCTCCTGTTCAAGTCCAAGTTATTCCAGTTTCAAATGATATCCATTTTGATTATGCGAAAAAAGTAAAAGAAGATTTACAGCTTGCAGGAATTCGCGTTGAAATCGATGATCGTAATGAAAAAATGGGTTATAAAATTCGTGAAGCACAAATGCAGAAAATCCCATATATGCTCGTTGTCGGCGATAATGAAGTAAGTGAACAGGCGGTTAATGTACGTAAATATGGGGAACAAAAATCAGAAACCATCTCCTTTAATGAATTTAAACAATTGATTGAGAAGGAAGTTCAAAGAGGATAAAAATATTACAAACAACGTGTATGATCGTATCCCAGAGTCTTTATCCATGCTTAACTCAAAACGTCACTTTATGCATGTTGTTAAGCTGGATAAAGGTGGGTACAAAAAAATTTCAAAAGTTGTTGCCAAACACCGCAACTTTTGATATCATTTTCTATGTTGTGAAAAAACAATACCATTTGACAAATATTATGCTTTGTGATATATTTTCTAAGGTAATTTGAATACAGTTTGAGTAAAGAAGAAGCGCCCGCTTCTCACCTGATTGACGCTTTTAGGCAGTTAGCAGGTTTACGTGAATTTTAACATTGTACGTAATGTGTGGGTGTCTTCACCCGCACTTTTTTATTTGCCTCAATTGTATCACTCGGTGCAGCTGGAAGCTTCTTTTAGAAAAGTGACCCAAACATTGTGTTCATATAAAACCATGGAGGTGTCTAACTATTAGCAAAGATATGTTGTTAAACGAGGGTATCCGTGCCCGTGAAGTTCGTCTTATTGACCAGAATGGCGAGCAACTAGGAATCAAATCTAAAAATGAAGCGCTAGAAATAGCCGCACGTGTAAATCTTGATCTTGTTCTTGTAGCACCGAATGCAAAGCCTCCTGTAGGCCGTATCATGGACTACGGTAAGTTTAAGTTCGAGCAACAGAAGAAAGACAAAGAAGCACGTAAAAATCAAAAAATTATCAGTGTTAAAGAAGTTCGCCTTAGTCCAACGATAGAGGAACATGACTTTAATACAAAGCTTCGTAACGCAATCAAATTCCTTGAAAAAGGCGATAAAGTAAAAGCTTCCATTCGTTTTAAAGGTCGTGCGATTACGCATAAGGAAATTGGACAGCGTGTTCTTGTTCGATTTGCAGAGGCTTGCTCTGAAGTCGCAACAGTTGAATCTCATCCGAAAATGGATGGCCGAAGCATGTTTATGATACTTGCACCTAAAAACGAAAAGTAAGAGGAGGAATTCCACATGCCAAAAATGAAAACACACCGTGGTTCTGCTAAGCGTTTTAAAAGAACAGGATCTGGAAAATTAAAACGTTCTCACGCTTACAGAAGCCATATGTTCGCGAATAAATCTCAAAAACAAAAACGTAAGCTTCGTAAAGGTACTCTTGTATCTACTGGTGATTTCAAGCGTATCCGCAATATGTTAGTAGGTCTTAAGTAAACTCGCAAAATAGGAGGGAAATATTATGCCACGTGTAAAAGGCGGTACAGTTACTCGCAAACGTCGTAAAAAGGTATTAAAATTAGCTAAAGGTTATTACGGTTCTAAACATACATTATATAAAGTTGCTAACCAACAAGTAATGAAATCTTACAACTATGCTTATCGTGATCGTCGTCAGAAAAAACGCGACTTCCGTAAGTTATGGGTTACTCGTATTAACGCAGCTGCTCGTATGAACGGTCTTTCTTATAGCCGTTTAATGCACGGATTAAAACTAGCTGGTATCGAAGTAAACCGCAAAATGCTTGCAGAATTAGCTGTTTCTGATGCAAATGCATTCGCAGAATTAGCAAATGTTGCAAAACAAAACCTTTCTAAATAAGAAAGTTTAAGAGTCGCTCTTTCGGGGGTGGCTTTTTTTGTTATGATTTTAGTCTATTGAAGTGGAAGAAAACGAAATATACTCCTGCAAAGTTCAAGTATATGTTAGTGAGCATCTCAAGCGTATTAAACTAATGACCTTTGGCACGAGTACGAACTTATAAATACGATTAATTTACTTTATCAGCTATAATTTCGATAACGAAATGAGAATAGGGGTGTAATGAATGATTTTTGCTATCATAATCGTCTTTTTTATAATGAATGGCATTGCAGCAATTATGATGAAAATAGATAAAAGAAAAGCGCAAAAGGGAGAATACCGCATTAGTGAGCAAAATCTGTGGCTGGTTGCTCTTTTGTTTGGAGCTATAGGAATGACTTGGGGAATGAGGCGTTATAGACATAAGACAAAGCATTTTTCTTTTAAATTTGGTCTTCCTATCTTATCTGTGTTACAGTTGATATTCCTCGTTTACCTCATCATGGAGTGGGCATAATTTTAGTGCCCTTGCCATATGATGTACTAACATCCAAGAATCTTATAGTTCATGGAAGGTGGGCGTTTATCAGGTGAATGAACATCTTGCTCTTGCAAAGGGGATTATTGAGACAGCAGGTATTCTCGCTCCATTCGCATTTATTTTATTTCATATTTTGCGGCAGTTCCTTTTTATCCCTGTGCCACTTGTTTGTATTGCTGGTGGTGTATTGTTTGGCAGTTTATTTGGTAGTATTTTATCTCTAGTAGGGTTAATGTTATCTTGTTTATTTTTTTATGTATTAATTTATCAACTTCCTACCTTTCATGAAAAACTGTCTCATTTAAAAAAAGAAATGGTTTGGAGAATATCGTAATTTAACCATTGGTCAAATTTCCATTCTTCGTTTGATTCCATTTATTCATTTTCATTTACTTAACTTTTGCTTGCTAGAAAAAAACCCGAAATTTCGTGATTTCTGCAAAGGTGCTTTGTTAACAAATATACCATTAGCAATCTTTTATACTGTTTTTGGTGAATTTATCAGTAGATTTACACCAACAATGATTGTTATGATTCTACTGTCTTTGTCCATTCTTCTCTATCTCATTAGAGAGAAAGTGACTGTGATAAAATGGCAAGAATTTTTTAAAACAACAAAGGTGAAAAAAGTTTCATAAATGAAAGGTTAGGGTCGTGTATCCTGGCTTTTTTTGTTTATTGACTTTGAGAGGGGAATTATTTGATTGCAGAAAAAGAGGAAAATACTGATGTAATAAAAATCTAGCAAATGCTACTTAGAGATATAAATATAGCCCTAACAAACTTTGTAAAGGTTTGTTAGGGCTTAAAGTTTGGGCTCATCTTTCACTGGTTACGCTTTTTATCCATTAGCTCTTTCACAGGGCTCTTCCAGTCGATTTTTGCATTCATATAATGGTTTTTTAATTTGCTTTCGATAAACATAAAGTCCTCGCCAACAAGTCCTTGTAACTCTGATGGCTGATGAGGCCAAATGAAAATTGAAACCACATCAAAGGAGTTATCTGTTGTACCTAGATATTTTTCACCTTCAAACATAACCCCTTTATAAGTAATGAAGAAATTTTTCTGAGCGTTATTTGCGTCGTCATAAAAAAAATATTTTTTTTGTTTATGAGCTTTTTCTAATTTACGCATCGGATTTGTAACATACTTAACAGCACTATATATGAGCAAAATAATCAAAATGATTAGTAATAGGCGAATGATCAATAACATTAAGAATACCCCTTTGTACATTTTTTAAGTGTTTACGAATAAAAACGAAAAAGGTTTCAACTTTGTTTAAATTTGTTATAATTTTTTTGTTATGTAAAAAATAATTGGCTCTTTAATCGAAAAAACTGAGGGACATTTACGGTTTATATACCCATTAGTAAGTAATTTTATGCAACATGATAATAACATCATTCTATAATAAGATGAGGGATAAACAATGACGAATATATTAAACATTAAATTGATTCGCAATGATGCTAAAATGCCTTACCGTGCAAATGAGGGGGACGCTGGGCTAGATTTATTTTCAGTTGAAGATGTAATCATACCATCAGGACAGTCAGCTTTAATTAGCACAGGTATTCAGATGGAGTTACCAAAAGGAACGGAAGCACAAGTAAGGCCAAGAAGTGGTTTAGCTCTTAAACATAGTGTAACGGTTTTAAATAGTCCAGGGACGATTGATGAGGGCTATAGAGGCGAAGTGAAGGTCATCTTGATTAATCATGGAAAAGAAGAATTCCGTGTAGAAAAACATATGAGAATTGCCCAAATGGTAATCGCACCAGTTTTTCAAGTTGAGCTTGCCCAAGTAAGTGATTTAACACAATCAGAAAGAAACAGTGGAGGGTTTGGTTCATCCGGAAAATAAGTGAGCGTCTAAACCTCAAAGTACCTTTAAGTCTTCCCGCTTGTTAACACATATGTATAAGTTCTATAGAAATGAAGTACAGTAAGAAGTAGTTTAAGTTTTTACAAAAGAAGGACTAACCATGTATAATGGGCTTAAATAATATTAAGGGAGTCGAAATATGTCTAAGCTTGATGAAACATTAACGATGCTAAAAGAACTAACTGATGCAAGAGGGGTTCCAGGTAACGAACGAGAAGTGCGTGAAGTGATGAAAAAATACATAGAACCCTTAGCTGATGAATTATCAACTGACGGACTTGGTAGTTTAATCGCTAAAAAAATTGGTCAAGCAGATGGGCCAAAGATTATGGTTGCTGGTCATTTAGATGAAGTAGGTTTTATGGTGACAAGTATTGATAATAAAGGGTTTTTGCGGTTTCAAACAGTTGGAGGCTGGTGGTCTCAAGTGATGTTAGCCCAACGTGTGACGATTGTAACATCTAAAGGAGATGTGACTGGGGTAATTGGTTCGAAGCCACCACATATTTTGCCAGCAGAAGCGCGTAAGAAAACAATTGAAATCAAGGATATGTTCATTGATATCGGTGCTTCTAGCCGTGAAGAGGCATTAGGTTGGGGCGTAAAACCAGGGGATATGGTTGTTCCATATTTTGAATTCACTGTGATGAACAATGAGAAAATGTTACTTGCGAAAGCTTGGGACAACAGAATCGGTTTGGCGATTGCAATTAAAGTGCTAGAAGGTTTGAAAAATGAGAACCATCCAAATACAGTATATGCGGTTGGAACGGTACAAGAAGAAGTTGGCTTGCGTGGGGCAAAAACAGCTGCACAAATGATTAAGCCTGATATCGGTATCGCTGTTGATGTTGGGATACCAGGAGATACACCAGGTGTAACAGAAAAGGATGCGTTAAGTAAATTAGGTGATGGTCCTCAAATTATTCTCTATGACGCTTCTATGGTGTCACATAAAGGTTTAAGAGATTTTGTAACAAATACAGCAGATGAGCTCAATATTCCATATCAGTTTGATTCTGTACCAGGTGGTGGAACGGATGCAGGTTCCATACATTTAACATATAAAGGTGTGCCAGCGCTTTCAATTACAATTGCAACAAGATATATTCATTCACATGCGGGTATTCTTCATCGTGATGATTTTGAAAACGCAGTAAAACTGATTACAGCTGTTATTAAAAGACTAGATAACGATACAGTTGCAAAAATAACTTTTGAATAGAAAAAAACAGCCTGATGAAAGGCTGTTTTTTTTCTTATTGTAAGCCGTTTTCTAACGTCTCTAGCATTTCTTTCTTTTCAGTTTCAGATGAATTTTGCCAAATGACTTCAAATAATACGCCAAGGCCAGGGAGCATTTTCTCTTCGCCTGTTTGTATAGCATCAACAATAGTATCTTTTAATTCATCTTGTGAATTACCTGAAACATTGTGTAAGATGGCATTACGTAAATTTAAGTTCATAAAAGTAAACACATCCTTCGTTAGAATTCGTTACGATTATAGGGTTTCTCATTTAAGATTTATTATGTATGTGTTTTTCGGTATAATGAAATATTAATGGCACGTGTTTTATTGAAGGAGCGAAAAAATGAAGTACTTACAATCAGCAAAAAATCCACAGGTGAAGCAGTGGAAAAAGCTTCTCAAAAGGAAAGAAAGAGATATAACAGGTACTTTTCTTGTTGAAGGATTTCATCTTGTTGAAGAAGCATTAAAAGAAAATCGTGTAAAAGAGTTAATGATTAGTGAGGAAAAGGATATACCAAAAAGCTGGAATGTAGGAAACTGTTCCGTTTATATCCTACCGCCACATGTGATTGGAGACTTAACTGATACACAAACACCGCAAGGAATTGTGGCCGTATGTTATCAAGAAGAAGAGAGGTCTTTCGATTCGCTTGGTTTGAAGAAATTATTACTATTAGATGAAGTGCAAGATCCCGGAAACTTAGGAACAATGATTCGTACAGCTGATGCGGCTGGCATGGATGCGGTTATCATCGGTCACGGCACAGTGGACCCTTATAATCCAAAGGTTTTACGTTCTGCTCAAGGTAGTCACTTCCATCTACCAATTATCCATGGCAAGTTGGATGTATGGATGAAGGAGTTAAAGGAAAATAATATTCCTGTATACGGTACAGCATTAGAAGGAGGCAAAGAATATCAAAGCTTTGCTCCACTGGATGAATTTGCATTGCTCGTTGGTAATGAAGGGAACGGTGTAAATAAAGAGTTACTTACACAAACTACAGCCAATCTGTATATTCCTTTATACGGTAAGAGTGAGTCCTTAAATGTAGCTGTAGCAGCAGGTATATTGCTATATTATTTGAGAAACGAATAATGAGTAAAAAAATCGTGAGAACAATTTGAATGTCGACTCATAATGTAATATAATAAATAGCAAAATGAAATAATTAAAAGCTATGATAGAGACAAAGTAAAGTATGTTTTGTTCATAATAGGGAGAAAATGCCTGAGACTGAAAGCATTTTTATGAGCGACTTACTCGAAATTTCAGCTCTTGAGCAGACATCGGGACCATCGAATATTTTCGATGTAAAGATGCACCGGCTTTTTGCCGTTATCGAAATGAAGCGAATATAGCATGTTTTTTATTGTTGTATTAAAAAGGGTGGTACCGCGATTCCAAACCTCGTCCCTTTCATGGGATAAGGTTTTTTATTTTGTCAAAAAAGTATTAAAAGGAGGAGTTTCAAGATGCAAGAGCGTTTAAAAGAATTGCAAGCAGAAGCGTTAGAGAAGGTTTCTGCGGCAATGGATTTAAAAGAATTAAATGATATCCGCGTTGCTTATTTAGGTAAGAAAGGCCCGATCACAGAAGTACTAAAAGGAATGGGGAAACTTTCTGCAGAAGAACGTCCGAAAATGGGTGCATTAGCAAATGAAGTGCGTGATCAAATTACGCAAGGAATAACGGCAAAACAAGTGCAGTTAGAAGAAGCGCAAATTCAAGCTAAGCTTGCTGCAGAAACGATTGATGTGACATTACCAGGTCGTCCTGTACATACCGGTAATCATCATTCATTAACAAGGGTTGTTGAAGAAATTGAGGACTTATTCATTGGAATGGGCTATACCGTAGCGGAAGGACCAGAAGTGGAGAAGGATTATTATAATTTTGAAGCATTGAACTTACCAAAAGGTCACCCTGCACGTGATATGCAAGATTCATTCTATATTACAGAGGATATTTTATTACGCACACATACTTCGCCTGTGCAAGCTAGAACGATGGAAAAGCATGAGGGGAAAGGTCCAGTGAAAATCATTTGTCCAGGAAAAGTATTCCGTCGTGATAATGATGATGCGACTCACTCTCATCAATTTATGCAAATTGAAGGACTTGTGATAGATGAAAATATTCGTATGACAGACTTAAAGGGTACGCTAGAAGTATTTGCGAAAAAAATGTTTGGTGAAGAGAGAGAAATTCGCCTTCGTCCAAGTTTCTTCCCATTTACTGAGCCATCTGTAGAAATGGATATTTCTTGTATGATTTGTTCTGGAAAAGGCTGTAATGTATGTAAAAAAACCGGTTGGATTGAGATCTTAGGTGCAGGAATGGTACACCCAAATGTCCTTGAAATGGCAGGATTTGATTCTAAAAAATATACAGGTTTTGCCTTTGGCATGGGAGCTGAGCGTATTGCCATGTTAAAATACGGTGTCGATGATATTCGTCATTTCTATACAAATGATAGTAGATTCTTAAAGCAATTCTCAATTCATGAATAAAGGGGGAGGACAACGATATGTACGTTTCATATAAATGGTTACAAGAATATGTTGACTTATCTGGGATTACACCAGAAGAATTAGCAGAGAAGATCACAAAGAGCGGAATCGAAGTTGAAGGTGTAGAGACACTTGATGAAGGAATTAAGGGTGTCGTCGTCGGCTATGTATCTGAAAAACAGAAACATCCAAGTGCTGATAAATTAAATATTTGTCAAGTAGACCTTGGCGATGGCGAACTTGTGCAAATCATTTGTGGGGCTCCTAATGTTGATAAAGGACAAAAGGTAGCAGTTGCAACTGTAGGTGCAGTATTACCGGGGAATTTTAAAATTAAAAAAGCAAAATTACGTGGTGAAGCTTCGAATGGTATGATTTGTTCTCTTCAAGAACTAGGCTTTGAAAGTAAGCTAGTCGCTAAAGATTATAGTGAAGGTATCTATGTGTTTCCAGCATATACAGAGCTTGGAACCAATGCATTAGAGCAATTGCACAGAGATGATCAAGTATTAGAACTAGGGTTAACACCGAACCGTGCAGATTGCCAAAGTATGCTTGGTGTTGCCTATGAAGTCGCTGCTATTTTAGAAAAAGATGTGAAGTTACCGCAGACAAAGGTAGAGACTGTTTCTGAGAGGGCCGCTGATTACATCACTGTAAATGTAGAAGCAGCAGATGATAACCCATTATATGTCGCTAAAGTAATTAAAAATGTAAAAATCGCTCCGTCACCACTATGGTTACAAGCTCGTTTAACAGCAGCTGGTATTCGTCCACATAATAATGTTGTTGATATTACGAACTATATTTTGCTTGAATACGGTCAGCCTTTACACGCGTTTGATTATGATCGCCTAGGTTCGAAAGAGATTCTTGTTCGCCGTGCCAACCAAGGTGAAAAAATCACTACGCTTGATGATGCTGAGAGAGAATTAACAACAGATCACCTAGTTATCACAAATGGGGAAGTACCAGTTGCTTTAGCTGGTGTAATGGGTGGAGCGAATTCAGAAGTTGGTAATGAAACAACGACCGTACTACTTGAATCAGCTTATTTCACTGGAGGTGCGATTAGAAAGTCCTCGAAAGATCACGGATTAAGGAGTGAAGCGAGTGCGCGTTATGAAAAAGGTGTTGATCCACAGCGTGTTCGTCCAGCAGCAGAAAGAGCAGCGCAATTACTCACGCAATACGCAGGCGGAGAAGTATTAGAGGGATCAGTAGAGGTTGACACGTTAAAAGTAGAACCTGCTGTTATCACCATTACCATTGATAAAATCAATCGTGTCCTTGGAACATCGTTACTAGTGAGTGAAGCAAAAGATATTTTAGAAAGATTGCAATTCACGACAGTGGTTGAAGAGAATGAAATTACAGTAACAGTGCCAACAAGACGTGGTGATATTACAATAGAAGAGGATCTTGTAGAAGAAGTGGGTCGCCTATACGGATACGATAATCTTGCTTCAACATTGCCCGGTGGGACGGCTTCAGCAGGTAGTTTAACGCCTTATCAAAAGAAACGACGTATCGTTCGTCAATACTTGGAAGGGGCGGGATTATATCAAGCCATCACTTACTCATTAACGAGTGAAGATAAAGCGCAAAACTACTCCTTAGAAGCTAGAGACCCAATTAAGCTTGCGATGCCGATGAGTGAAGAGCGTAGTGTGTTACGGCTTAGCTTAACTCCGCATTTACTAGAAGTCCTTAAATATAATAGTGCGAGACAAATTGACGCTACTGCTATTTACGAAACAGGCTCTGTTTTCTTACGTACAGCTGAGAATGAGTTGCCTGAGGAAAAAGAACATTTAGCTGCGGCCATTACAGGTTTATGGGAGTTACATCAATGGCAAGGGGAGAAAAAGCCAGTTGATTTCTTTGTTCTGAAAGGAATTCTAGAAGGATTATTTAGTAAACTTGGTTTGTTAGAACAAATCACGTTTGCCAAATTTGAGAAAGACGGACTACATCCCGGTCGCTCAGCAGAAGTATTTCTAAATGAAACGAGTATAGGGTTTATTGGTCAAGTTCATCCGAATGTTGAAAAAGAATTAGACTTAAAAGAAACGTATGTTTTTGAATTATCATTAGAGAAATTATTACATGCTGAAATTAAACCTTTACGCTATGAAGCTATTCCTCGTTACCCATCTATTACGAGAGATATTGCTTTAGTGGTCGATCAAACAACGACAGCTCAAGCATTAAGTACTGTCATTCGTGAAGCAGGCGGCAAATTACTAAAAGACGTTCATGTATTTGATTTATATGAAGGAGATCGAATGGAAGAAGGTAAAAAATCAATTGCCTATTCACTGAAATATTTTGATCCAGAACGGACTCTTACAGATGAAGATGTTGTAAAAGCCCATGACAAAGTGTTAAAAGCATTAGAAGAAAAAACTGGTGCTGTCCTTCGTGGATAAATAATCATCAAAGTGATACTTACTGTTATTTTTCGGTAGTATCACTTTTTTTGTACAGTGTAGTTGAAAAGAAAAATTACTATTTAAGAGACTATAAATATAGGAAGAAATAAGAGTAAGATAGTGGTAAGATGAGGAATCACTGGTCCCAGAAGAAGCGCCCTGTATTAGAAGTAGAACACAAGCTGAGAGCTTGAGAGGCGCTAGTAAAAGTAGAAATCCGCTCTTCATAAAAGAGCGGAGCCCTATTGCTTTATGCTTTATACTTCTTTCTATAAAGAGCTTTTGCTTTATCGGTGTTAGCAAAATGCAGTTTCACAAAGCGCGTTAGAGAATCTTCACCATGGATATGTATTAATTTCGCACCGCATTCGTCAACCTTAGGGCCGGCACCTTTTGTTAGTGGAAAGCCAGCCTTTTTACTTAATTCCTCGAAACGAAGGAGAAACGCATAGCGTGCAAGGATTGATGCAGCTGCGACAGCGATATGTACAGATTCACCTTTCGTACTGAAATATACATTTTCTCTTTGTATATTGGCTTGAGATTTTAAATAATTATAATATACTCCTTCTTGAGCAAATTGATCGATTAAGACGGCGTCTGGCTTCTCTGGAGACATTTTTTCAAGCACACTATTAATAGCTTGGTTATGAAGGAGAGCTTTTAGTTTTCCTTGAGACATTCCTTTTTGTTGCATGTTGTTATATTTTTCATTATGTAGTGTAAGTAAACTAAAGGGAATGACATCTTTAATTTGTTTAGCGATTTGGATAATTCTCTGATCATTTAAATTCTTAGAGTCTTGCACGCCAAGCTCTTTTAATAGTGGGATGTTTTTTGCACTTACATAAGCTGCTACTACAGTCATTGGTCCAAAGTAATCTCCTGTCCCAACTTCATCTGAGCCCACAACTGATAGGGATGCAAAATGATCCGGTAATTTGGATCCTTTTGGCGAGCTGGCTTTCTTTTTCGGTGCGACTTCGCTATTAGAGCCCCCCCATTTATCAGCTTCTGATTGACAGCCTGCTCCTTGAAATAATACTTTACCTGATTTGTAGGCAGTAATTGTACAATTGTTTGTTTTGGCAGTGAAAATACTACCGGGAGGCTGTTTCGGTGATAGTAGAGCTTGGTAATGTGTTTTCATTAGTTGAAGTTCTGCTGTAGATTTTTTTAATACTATTTGACTCATAATTGATTCCTCCTATTTTGACAATTCCTCTGTCTTTTTGACAAGCTTTGACTTCCCTCAAAAAATGGTTCGTGTTATGATAATGTTTAGGATTCTTCAGAATGGGGGCTTGTATGTTGTCAAATACTGATAAAAACCGGACAAGGGTTGATATATATGGTATCCCGTATACAATTGTCGGCACGGAGAGCTCCAGCCACATCCGTTTAGTTGCATCCATGGTGGATGAAACAATGAGAGATATTAGTGCAAAGAATCCTTCGCTCGATATTAGTAAACTTGCTGTTTTAACAGCTGTGAACACAATGAACGATTATTTGAAACTTAAAGACGAAGTAGAACGTCTTAAAGAAGAATTAAATAGAGTAAAGGACTGACACGAATTATGCTTGATCTTGCCATTATTATCATGTTAATCTTCGGGTTTTTCATAGGTCTACGAAGAGGATTAATTCTTCAAGCTATCCATCTATTAGGCTTTATTGTCGCCTTCGTTGTGGCAAGACTATACTATGAGCCTTTAGCTCCTAAATTAACCTTATGGATTCCATATCCGAACTTCGGGAATTCACAGCTTGAAACGATTTTAGGTAACACAGACTTAGAGACAGCTTATTATCGCGCAATTGCATTTGCAATCATTTTCTTTGCAGTTAAGATTGTATTACAAATTATCGGCAGTATGCTAGATTTTCTCGCAAGTTTTCCGATATTAAAACAATTAAACAGTTGGGCTGGAAGTATTTTAGGATTTATAGAAGTTTATCTTATCATGTTTATCTTATTATACATAGCAGCATTATTACCAATAGATAGTGTGCAGTCAACTCTAGACGGCTCGTTTATGGCAAACTTTATTATTGAGCACACACCAGTGTTATCCCAGCAGATAAAAGAGTTATGGATTGATTATGTAGCTTCTTAACTTCTCTACCTTAGGAAGAGAAGTTTTCTTTATTTAAAGCCAATCTTTTTTTTTGATAGGTCACCAATAAGAGGCGGACTGTCTGGAACGGTGGAAATATTGTATGATTTTATAGGTAGTAAGAAAACGGGAAAGACTAAGAAAATATGAATGTAAATGAGGCGATACACTTATGACAATTAATAAAAAGGATGTTGTTCATTTATTAGAAACGATTGCTATTTATATGGAGTTAAAGGGCGAGAACCCTTTTAAAACGGCTGCCTTTCGTAAAGCAGCAACGGCGTTAGAGACAAGTGATTTAACGTTGGATGAAATAGAGGATTATACGAAGTTACCTGGTATTGGTAAGGGTACTTCTGCAGTTATCACAGAGTTTGTAGAAGAAGGCACAACTAGTGCACTTGATGAATTAAAGAAGGAAGTACCAGCAGGTTTGATTCCACTTTTGCAATTGCCGGGTTTAGGTGGTAAAAAAATTGCTAAATTGTATAAAGAGCTTGGGGTTAAGAATGCTGAAGATTTAAGGACAGCTTGTAATGATCATCAAGTACAAGCTTTAGCCGGATTTGGAAAGAAAACAGAAGAAAAAATTCTCGAAGCATTAGCTAATGTGGGTACTAGACCGGAACGCTTGCCTCTTGCTTTTATGCTACCGATTGCTGAGAAAATTGAAGGATTTCTATCTTCATTTATAGATATCGACCGTTTTTCTCGAGCAGGTAGTATTAGAAGAATGAGAGAAACGATTAAAGATTTGGACTTTATTATTTCAACAACGGTTCCTGCTTCAGTGAAAGAACAGCTTTTACAAATAGGTGAGATTAAAGAAGTGATTGCGGCAGGAGAAACAAAAGTTTCTGTAGTGCTTGCAGAAAAATATGATGTCTCTGTTGATTTTAGAATTGTAACTCCTGAAGAGTTTGCTTCTACACTTCACCATTTTACCGGTTCTAAAGACCATAATGTTCGCATGCGTCAATTGGCGAAGGAACGGGGAGAAAAAATCAGTGAGTATGGTGTAGAAGATATAGAAAAAGGAACGATTAAAACGTTCCAAACAGAAGAAGATTTTTATGCTCATTTTAAATTACCTTTGTTTCCTCCTGAAATTCGTGAAGATGGTAAGGAAGTTGAGACATATACTGCAAACACGCCACTTATAGAAAACGAAGATATCAAGGGCGATCTTCATATGCATACAACATGGAGTGATGGTGCTAATTCCATTGAAGAGATGATTGCTGCCTGTCGCACAAAGGGTTATCGTTATATGGCTATTACGGATCATTCGCAATATTTAAAAGTAGCGAATGGATTAACAAAAGAACGGTTATTAAAACAAAAAGAAATCATTCACGAAATCAATGAAAAATATGATGATTTTCAAGTTTTGTCGGGGATAGAAATGGATATTTTACCGGATGGTTCCCTAGATTATGAAGATGATGTGTTGAAAGAGATGGATATTGTTATTGCTTCTATTCATTCAGCTTTTTCACAATCAGAAGAGCAAATCATGCACCGATTAGAAAATGCGATGAGAAACCCACATGTTGATATTATTGCTCATCCGACAGGGCGGTTGATTGGGAGACGGGATGGTTATGCAGTCAACATTGAGAAATTAATTGCATTAGCAAAAGAAACCAATACGGTACTTGAATTAAATGCTAACCCGAATCGGTTAGACCTTGCAACAGAAGCATTAAAATTAGCACAAGAATCTAATGTGAAGATTGTCATTAATACGGATGCTCATAAAACAGAAACACTCGATCATATGGAAGTGGGTGTATCAGCAGCAAAAAAAGCATGGTTATTAAAAGATACGGTGCTTAATACATTTGAAGCCGATGATTTATTACAGTTTTTAAAGAATCGTAAGTAAAGAGAGCGGATAGATACGGAAAATGAAGGGGGATTACTTCATGCAAGATAGAATTTTGAAAATGCTCGAATTTCATAAAGTGAAAGAACAGCTTTTAACCTATGTGTCCTCAAGCCTTGGGAAGAAAAAAGCGGAAGATTTAGTACCGTCAACAGATTTTTCCGAAGTGATTAAGTTGCAAAACGAAACGGATGAAGCAGCTCAAGTGTTACGTATGAGAGGTAGTGTACCTTTAGGGGGGATTTTTGACATTACTCCTCACTTAAAACGAACAAAGATTGGTGCAATGTTGAGTCCCCATGAACTGATGCAAATAGCCAGTACGATTCATGTAAGTCGACAAATGAAGCGTTTCATTGAAGATTTTGCTGATGAAGAAGAAAATGAAATACCAATCTTGTTCAGCTATAGCGAAAAAATCATTGTTCTAGCTGAGCTAGAAACGGCGATTAGAAATAGCATTGACGAAAATGGAGATGTACTTGATAGTGCGAGTGAAAACTTACGCCAATTAAGGACACAATTAAGAACGAGAGAGAGTCGGGTACGAGATAAATTAGAATCAATGATTCGTTCGTCCAGCGCACAGAAAATGCTTTCTGATGCGATTATTACTATTCGTAATGATCGTTTCGTTATTCCTGTTAAACAAGAATATCGTGGTCATTATGGTGGTATTATTCATGATCAAAGTTCTTCTGGGCAGACATTATTTATAGAACCACAGTCTATTGTCCAACTAAATAATGAATTACAAAATATCAGGGTAAAAGAGCAGCAAGAAATTGAGAAGATCCTGATTCAGCTATCATTATTAACGAATGAGTATAATAATGAACTACAAACTATTGTTTATGTTTTAGGTGAAATGGATTTTATGTTCACAAAAGCAAGATATGGAAAGAGCATAAAGGCAAGTAAACCATCTGTAAACGACAAAGGTCATATTAGGCTTTTCAAAGCTCGTCATCCATTGATTCCAGCCAATGAAGTCGTAGCGAACGATATAACGATGGGAGAAGCCTATTCTTCCATCGTTATTACGGGACCGAATACAGGTGGTAAGACAGTCACATTAAAAACAGTTGGTCTTTCTACATTGATGGCACAGGCAGGACTACAAATTCCTGCTTTAGACGGGTCAGAAGTAGCGGTATTTGGCGCTGTTTATGCTGATATCGGTGATGAACAGTCAATTGAACAGAGTTTAAGTACTTTCTCGTCACATATGGTCAATATAGTTGATATTTTAGAAAAAGTGGACGGTAATAGTTTAGTCCTTTTTGATGAATTAGGTGCAGGAACAGACCCGCAAGAAGGGGCAGCTTTAGCCATTTCTATTTTAGATGAAGTGTATAACAGAGGAGCTAAAGTCATTGCAACAACCCATTATCCCGAGTTAAAAGCCTATGGTTACAATCGTGAGGGGGTTGTAAATGCCAGTGTTGAATTTAATGTAGAAACGTTGAGTCCTACTTATAAATTATTGATTGGCGTTCCTGGTCGCAGTAATGCTTTTGAAATTTCAGGACGACTTGGTTTAAATGAAAGTGTAATTACCAATGCCAAGGAATATATAAGTGCTGATAGTAACAAAGTAGAAAATATGATTGCCTCATTGGAAAGTAGTAAAAAGCAAGCGGAGGCAGAGCGTGAAGAAGCATATGCATTATTAAAAAACGCTGAGAAGCTTCATAAAGATTTGCAAAAACAAATGGTTTCCTACTATGAAGAAAAAGATGGGCTAGAACAAAAAGCAAAGGAAGAAGCCGCATCTATTGTAGAGAAAGCGAAAGAAGAAGCAGAAAGCATTATTAGCGAACTTAGACAAATGCGCATAGAAAAGCATGCAGAAGTTAAAGAGCATGAACTGATTGAAGCAAGAAAACGTCTATCTGACGCCGCACCTGAAATAGTGAAGAAGCAAAAGAAAAAAAGTGCAAATCAAACTCATCAATTCCAGCCTGGAGATGAAGTAAAGGTATTAAGTTTCGGTCAAAAAGGCCAGCTATTAGAAAAACTAGCTGAAAAGGAATGGAGTGTCCAAATCGGCATTTTAAAAATGAAGGTGGAAGAAAAAGATTTAGAGTTTATTAAAACAACTAAGCCGGTGGAAACAAAACCAATGGCAACTGTAAAAGGAAAAGATTATCATGTTAGTTTGGAGCTTGACCTCAGAGGCGAAAGATATGAAAACGCTCTTTTGAGAGTCGAGAAATATATTGATGATGCTCTTCTAGCAGGTTATCCGCGCGTGTCTATCATTCACGGAAAAGGCACGGGTGCTCTAAGGCAAGGTGTGCAAGAGTATTTACGAAATCACCGTTCGGTCAAATCTATTCGTTTTGGGGAAGCTGGTGAAGGTGGAACTGGTGTGACTGTGGTAGAATTTAAATAGCGATTATCTTACACATGGATGAAAAAACATGTAAGCACAAAAAGAATTCATTAAAAATTTTTGGGGAGAACATAAAATGAATCAGTTTTGGGAAAATGAATTTGTTCATACCGCTGCCTACTTTAGTGTGGTTATTCTATGTATGATTGTCTTTTTAGCAGTATTTGAGCTTGTAACGAAATATAAGAATTGGGAAGAGATTAAAAAAGGAAATGTTGCTGTGGCAATGGCTACAGGTGGTAAGATTTTTGGGATAGCAAATGTGTTTCGTCATTCGATTATGCATAATGATCATTTACTTGTCATGATTGGTTGGGGTGTGTTCGGTTTTATTTTATTGTTAGTCGCTTATTTTGTTTTTGAATTCATGAGTCCGAAAATAAAAGTAGATGATGAAATACAAAATAATAATATTGCTGTTGGACTGATATCTATGATATTATCTATCGGAATTTCTTATATTATTGGTGCGAGCATATCTTAGGGAGCGTAATTGAATGGAGAGATTAGCAAAAATATTACTTGTATTATGCGTATTATTTATCTTAGCGGGCGTCATCTTTATGATATAAAGGAATTGATTCATTAATTAGATTTAGACAATTATTCGTATGTGGAATACAACGAATGGTTGTCTAGTTTTTTTTAAGTCAAAGAGCGCCATACTTTATTTACTCATACAACTTTTCTCCTTCCCTCATGGTGGCTATGGTTTGTGCTATTTAGCATAAGATAAAGAGGCATCTTTAGGAAATAAGGCACAGATTTATATAATTTCATTTGTCTTGCTTACAAGTGTATATTATAATAAAAAGTGAACAATTTTAAATGTTCTAAAAATATAATATTTGGGGAGGGTCGTAAATGTCTGAAGAAAAACCGTGGCTGAAGCTGTACCCTAATGAAATCCCATCAACACTTGCCTATCCAGAACAGCCTGTTCAGGAGTTTTTAGTTGCTGCCGCAAATGAGTTCCCTGAAAAAAAAGCCATTCACTTTATGGGGAAAGAATTTACGTATCGTTATGTCTATGAATCCGCTCTAAAAGTTGCAGGCTACCTGCAAAGTATCGGAATAACGAAAGGCGATCGAGTCGCTATCATGTTACCTAATACCCCGCAGTCAGTCATAAGTTATTATGGTGTTCTATTCGCAGGAGGAGTGGTGGTCCAAACAAATCCACTTTATATGGAAAGAGAACTTGAATTCCAAATGAAGGATTCAGGAGCGATTGCGATTATCACAATGGATATACTTTTTCCAAGAGTGACTAAAATACTACCTCAAACAGAATTGAAACATGTAATTGTAACCGCTATCAAGGACTTTTTACCATTTCCAAAAAATATTGTGTATCCATTTATTCAGAAAAAGCAATATGGCTTATCAGTCAATGTCAGACATGAAGGCAATTATCACTTATTAACAGAAATATTAAAAGGTGAAGCAAGACCAGTTCAAACATATGATATAGAATTCAATGAAGATTTAGCACTATTACAATATACAGGTGGGACGACTGGATTTCCGAAAGGAGTTATGCTTACCCACAAAAATTTAGTATCCAATGCTGCAATGTGTAAAGCATGGTTATATCAAACGAAAAAGGGCGAAGAGGTTATTCTAGGGATATTGCCATTTTTCCATGTATATGGTATGACAACTGTTATGATCTTAACAATTATGGAAGCTAACAAAATGGTTTTACTACCAAAGTTTGATGTTGAAACAACCTTGAAGACCATTCAGAAGCAAAAGCCAACACTTTTCCCAGGTGCTCCGACCATTTATATTGGATTATTGAATCATCCTAAAATTAAAGAATTTGACCTTTCTTCCATCGATTCCTGTATCAGTGGATCAGCGGCACTACCTGTTGAGGTCCAACAAAAATTTGAAGAAATCACTGGCGGTAAATTAGTAGAAGGATATGGGCTAACAGAGTCTTCACCTGTGACACATGCTAATTTCCTTTGGGATGAACCGAGAGTAAAGGGAAGTATTGGGATTCCTTGGCCAGACACTGATGCAAAAATTATGTCTACTGAAAATGGCGAATTTTTACCTGTTGGTGAAATTGGAGAGATTTGTGTAAAAGGTCCACAAGTCATGAAAGGCTATTGGAACCGTCCAGATGATACGGAACAAACATTAAAAGACGGCTGGTTATTAACAGGGGATTTAGGGTATATGGATGAAAATGGCTATTTTTATGTGGTTGACCGCAAGAAAGATATGATTATCGCCGGTGGATTTAATATTTATCCAAGAGAGATAGAAGAAGTGTTATATGAGCATGAAGCAGTCCAGGAAGTAGTAGCAGCTGGCGTGCCCCACCCTTACCGAGGAGAAACAGTTAAAGCTTATATTGTTAAAAAAGAGGGTGTCCATATTACAGAAGATGAATTAAATGAGTTTGCTAGAAAACACTTAGCTGCTTATAAGGTACCGAGAATTTATGAATTTCGTGAGGAACTACCTAAAACAGCAGTAGGAAAAATACTGAGAAGAGCTTTAATTGAGGAAGATAAAAAGAAATTTGCTGAAGAGCAAAATGAGGCGATCAAATAATCGGGCCAAGTGGCTCATTCTTTTTGAAACCTAGAGCTTGTCCACCTTAAAAACATAATAATTATGCAAAGTTTCTTGACAGAACAATCATTAGATAATAATATAATTTTATGAATGACTATTCATTCATTTTTATCATTCGGAATGGTTGTTCTGTTGATTAGGTGGAAACGAGTATCTCCATTCCGGTATACTCTTTGATAGGAGCAAGAGTAATATAGGGGGAGAATGATTTTGAAGAAGAACAAACCAAAATACAGACAGATTATTGATGCGGCAGTGATAGTCATTGCTGAGAATGGCTACCATCAATCACAAGTTTCAAAGATTGCCAAACAGGCAGGCGTGGCTGATGGGACGATTTATTTATATTTTAAGAACAAAGAAGATATCTTAATTTCCCTCTTTGAAAACAAAATGGGTCACTTTGTTGAAATGATTGAGGAGAAAATAGCAGGAAAAGTAAGAGCAGCAGAGAAGTTATTAATGATGGTCGAAACCCACTTTCATATTTTATCTCAAGACAAACATTTAGCTATCGTGACACAATTAGAACTAAGGCAATCGAATATCGATTTACGGCAAAAAATTAATGCAATCTTAAAAGGTTATTTAGGCTTAATCGATTCAATCTTACTCGAAGGAAAAAAAATGGGTGAGTTTGCTAGTAATCTCGATGTCCGATTAGCTAGACAGATGATCTTTGGGACAATGGATGAAACTGCAACAACATGGGTGATGAATGATCAAAAATACGATTTAACTGCGTTAGCGCCCGAAGTTCATCGTCTTTTAATCAGTGGGTGCAAAAGCCAATAATTAAAAATAATAATGGAGGTAAGAAAAAGTGGAATACTTAAATTGGAAGATTGATAATGAAGTTGCAACAATTACCATTAATCGCCCTCCTGCCAATGCACTATCATCTGGGTTGATTGAGGAGTTAGGTGAAGTACTGGATCAGATTGAGCCAAACCAAGATATTAGGGTGATCCTCATTCATGGAGAAGGCCGCTTCTTCTCTGCTGGAGCAGATATTAAGGAATTTACTTCTATCGAAAGTGGTGAAGGTTTCTCACATCTAGCAGAAAATGGACAAGGGCTCTTTGAGAGAATAGAAACCTTCAAGAAACCTATTATTGCAGCCATTCATGGTGCAGCTTTAGGTGGAGGTTTGGAACTTGCAATGAGTTGTCATATTCGCTTAGTTGCTGAGAATACAAAAATGGGACTACCAGAATTGCAGCTTGGATTAATTCCTGGGTTTGCTGGTACACAACGATTACCTCGTTTTGTTGGAACGGCAAAAGCAGCTGAAATGATTTTAACGAGTGATCCAATTACGGGGTTAGAAGCTGTACAACTCGGTTTAGCCAATCATGCTTACCCTGAAGAAAAGCTGTTAGAAAATGCCTATTCAATGGCACAAAAAATCGCCAAAAAGAGCCCAGTATCTGTCGGTGCAACATTAGAATTACTGAATTATAGTAAATCCAACCGTTATTATGATGGGGTGAAAAAGGAAGCAGAACTTTTTGGTCAAGTTTTCGTAAGTGAGGATGCAAAGGAAGGTATTTCTGCTTTTGTTGAAAAGCGAAATCCAGTTTTCTCAGGAAAATAATTTTTTAAATATAAACGTTTTCATTACCAATTTTGTTTATAATCTATTATAATAGATTTAATAATTTAAATTGTTAAATAATAATCGATTTGAAAAGCATTTCTAGGAATAGGTTATTGTAAGACTGAGCATACGCTCAGTCAACAATTTAGTTTTATTTGTCAAAATCTTATGAAGCAATGGAATGTTTGTAAAATTAGGAGGCGAAACCATGAACATCTATGTACTAATGAAAAGAACATTTGATACAGAAGAAAAGATCACGATTTCAGGCGGTAAAATTAATGAAGATGGAGCAGAATTCATCATCAACCCTTACGATGAATATGCAATCGAGGAAGCAATCCAAGTTCGTGATGAACATGGTGGTGAAGTAACGGTTGTTTCTGTAGGGACAGAAGAAGCTGAGAAGCAACTTCGTACAGCATTAGCGATGGGTGCTGATAAAGCAGTACTGATTAATACAGAAGATGACGTTGAAGAAGGAGATCAGTTTACGACTTCTAAAATTTTAGCTGAATTCCTTAAAGATAAAGAGGTTGATTTGATTATTGGTGGGAATGTAGCGATCGATGGTGGATCAGGTCAAGTTGGCCCACGCGTAGCGGAGCTATTAGCTATTCCTTATATCACAACCATCACTAAGTTAGATATTGAAGGTACAACAGCTACAGTTGTTCGTGATGTAGAAGGTGATTCTGAAGTAATCGAGACTTCTCTACCATTACTTGTCACTGCACAACAAGGTTTAAATGAACCGCGCTACCCTTCTTTACCAGGGATTATGAAAGCAAAGAAAAAACCTTTAGACGAAATTGAATTAGACGATCTTGATTTAGACGAAGATGATGTAGAAGCGAAAACAAAGACAATCGAAATCTCCCTACCACCGAAAAAAGAAGCTGGAAAAGTGCTTGAAGGTGAATTAGAGGGTCAAGTAAAAGAATTAGTCAGTCTACTTCATAACGAAGCAAAAGTTGTCTAATAGTGAGCATAAAAGAATAAAAACGTTGGGGGTATAATAATGGCTAGAAAAGTTTTAGTATTAGGTGAAGTAAGAGAAGGTTCATTGCGAAATGTTTCTTTTGAAGCAGTTGCTGCAGCAAAAACATCTGCTGAAGGTGGAGAAGTTGTAGGTGTTTTGTTTGGTGATTCTGTAAGCGCTTTAGGAGCTGAATTCATTCAGTATGGAGCTGACCGAGTGGTAACAGTTGAGGATGAACTGTTAAAACAATATACATCTGACGGTTATTCCCAAGCCTTACTTGCCGTTATTGATCAAGAAGATCCTGAAGGAATTATTTTCGGACATACTGCCCAAGGTAAAGATCTTGCACCGAAGATTGCGGCAAAGTTAGAATCCGGTCTTATCTCTGATGTAACAGATCTAGAAGTTGAGGGTGGTAACATAGTCTTTACTCGTCCGATTTACTCAGGAAAAGCATTTGAAAAGAAGATTGTAACAGATGGACTTCTTTTCGCTACTATTCGTCCTAATAACATTGCACCACTTGAAAAAGATGAAAGTAGAAATGGAGATGTTTCATCTTTATCTGTAGAAATTAAAAACTTGCGTCAAGTCATCAAGGAAGTTGTACGAAAAGCAACAGAAGGTGTAGACCTTTCTGAAGCAAAAGTTATTGTTGCTGGTGGACGCGGTGTGAAAAGTGAAGAAGGTTTTGAGCCGTTAAAAGAATTGGCAGATGTCCTTGGTGGTGCTGTTGGAGCTTCACGTGGCGCATGCGATGCAGACTACTGTGATTACTCACTTCAAATTGGTCAAACAGGTAAAGTAGTTACACCGGACCTTTATATCGCTTGTGGTATATCTGGTGCGATTCAACATTTAGCTGGGATGTCCAATTCAAAGATTATTGTTGCCATCAACAAAGATCCTGAAGCGAATATCTTTAAAGTAGCGGATTATGGTATTGTGGGCGACTTATTCGAAGTCCTTCCATTACTAACGAAAGAGTTTAAAGAATTACTTGTAAATGCATAATTTTCGTTTACATCTGATATGAGCGGGTAGACTTATACTATCCGCTTCTTTACTATGTTGGCAAAAAGATTAATGTTGAATAAAATAGACATTGAATCCTTTTTAAAGGTTCAGTATGATACAATAAAAAAATGGGTAATCTATACGAGCAAAATAATAGCATCCATTATTAATCGATGATATACTTTCGATAAGATTTTTTAGTTATTTATTAGGAGGATATAAATATTATGGCTATCACACATGCAACAGATCAAAACTTTACTGCTGAAACTGGTTCAGGTCTTGTACTTGCAGACTTCTGGGCACCATGGTGCGGACCTTGTAAAATGATTGGACCAGTTCTTGAGGAAATTGATGGAGAAATGGGAGATAAAGTAAAAATCGTTAAACTTGATGTTGACGATAACCAAGAAACTGCTGGTAAATTTGGTGTTATGAGCATCCCGACTCTCATCGTATTTAAAGATGGTGCAGAAGTAGATAAAGTGGTTGGTTTCCAACCGAAAGAAGCATTAGTTGAATTGCTTCAAAAACATGGTGCATAAGAAGTACCATAAAAACAAACCCCGGCTTCTACTTTTAGAAGATCGGGGTTTTTTTACAGTACAAGTATGGCAAAATCAGTAAGAAGGGTATGGTTTCCTCCTGCAATGATATTCTTTTTAGGTATGGATGTGACAGCTAATTATGAATGATAATATAAAAAATAAATTACCTTTATTACCTGCTCAACCTGGTTGTTATTTAATGAAAGATCGCCAAGGGACAATTATTTATGTCGGTAAGGCGAAAGTGCTTCGTAATCGGGTTAAGTCCTATTTTACCGGTTCGCATGATGGAAAGACATTAAGGCTGGTAAATGAAATTGAAGATTTTGAATACATCGTGACCTCTTCCGATATGGAAGCATTATTATTAGAGTTAAATTTAATTAAAAAGCATGACCCCAAATATAATGTCATGTTAAAGGATGATAAGAGTTATCCTTTTATTAAATTAACAAATGAAAGACATCCGAGATTAATTACCACGAGAAAAGTAAAAAAAGACAAAGGGAAATATTTTGGTCCATATCCAAATGTGCAGGCGGCCAATGAAACAAAGAGATTATTAGATCGCCTTTATCCTTTAAGAAAATGTAACACCTTACCAGATAGAGTTTGTCTATACTACCATATCGGACAATGTCTAGCTCCTTGTGTAAATGAAGTAAAATCTGACACATACAAACAAATGACAGATGAGATTACTCGTTTCTTAAATGGTGGTTATAAAGAAATCAAAAAAGAACTTTCAACGAAAATGGAAGAAGCGTCCGCAGCGCTAGAGTTTGAGAAAGCAAAGGATTTCAGAGATAAAATTATCCATATAGAAACGACGATGGAAAAACAAAAGATTACAATGACGGATTTTACTGACCGAGATGTGTTTGCTTATGCGGTTGATAAGGGTTGGATGTGTGTACAAGTATTTTTTATTAGGCAAGGGAAACTTATTGAAAGAGATGTATCTATGTTTCCAATCTATAATGAGCCTGAAGAAGAGATGCTCACCTATCTCGGCCGTTTTTATGAACAAGCTAATCATTTTAAACCAAAGGAAATTTACTTGCCAGACTCTGTTGATGTGACGATGGCTGAGCAGCTTTTGGATGTAAAAATATTTATTCCTCAAAGAGGGAGAAAAAAAGAACTAGTGAAACTTGCCTATAAAAATGCAAAGATTGCTTTAAAAGAAAAATTCTCGCTTATTGAACGTGATGAGAAAAGAACGGTGAATGCAATAGAAAGCTTAGGTGAGGAGCTAGGAATTTACACACCCTATCGCATTGAAGCTTTTGATAACTCCAATATCCAGGGTACCGATGCTGTCTCAGCAATGATTGTCTTTATCGATGGTAAGCCTGCAAAAAGGGAGTATCGGAAATATAAGATTAAGTCAGTTAAAGGACCAGATGATTATGAATCTATGAGGGAAGTGACGAGACGGAGATATAGCCGGGTTTTAAAAGAAGGGCTACCCCTACCTGATTTAATTATCATTGATGGTGGAAAAGGACATGTTGAAGTCGTTCGAGATGTGCTTGAGAATGAACTCGGTTTAGATATTCCACTAGCAGGATTAGTCAAAGATGATAAGCATAAAACATCTCAACTTCTTTATGGAAATCCATTAATGATCATTCCCCTCGCTCGAAATAGCCAGGAATTTTATTTATTACAACGTATTCAAGATGAAGTGCATCGATTTGCGATTACATTTCATAGACAAGTTCGTGGAAAGAGTGCATTTCAGTCACTTCTTGATGAAATTGATGGTATTGGGGAAAAAAGAAAAAAGCAGTTATTAAAAGATTTTGGTTCTGTAAAAAAAATGAAATCAGCTAGTGTAGAAGACCTTAGGGAATCTGGCTTACCATTAAAAGTTGCACAAGAACTTTATGAAAAGTTACATGAATAGACATTGTCTGAAAAAAACAAATATGGTATAGTGTTTTTAACTTTATATCAAATCACTTTTTAACTTGAAAGTGAAGGTAGAGGTGCGAGTTTCATTAGTAAAAGTTCCTTAGAAGATTGAGCTTCGTTTGAAGGACTTTGAAAGGGAATATTCGCCGAAGTGAAGAAAGACTCAATATTTTCTTCGCTGGTTCTGCATTGAATAAATGCAGGATTGTCAAGACTATCTGTCTTGGAGGGCTATCTCACTGTGTGTACGTAGATTGTTCATACGTTTGACTACACAGCAATGGGATGGGTTTCATCTCATTGCTTTTTTTTATGCCGAATATGGGTAGAAATGTGTTGGTTGTACATACAGGCGGCAGGGAATAAAAACGAATGACTTGAAAGTAGGGGAGAAAAGTGGGCTTAATTGTACAAAAATTTGGTGGAACCTCCGTAGGCTCGGTTGATCATATTCAAAATGTAGCCAACCGTGTCATTGAAGAAAAAAATAATGGTAATGATATCGTTGTTGTTGTGTCGGCTATGGGCAAAACGACTGATCAATTAGTTGGTATGGCAAAAGAATTATCACCCGCTCCGAGTAAGAGAGAAATGGATATGTTGTTATCTACAGGTGAGCAAGTTACGATCTCTTTATTAACAATTGCACTAAATTCAAAAGGTTATGAGGCAACTTCCTATACGGGCTGGCAAGCAGGGATTAAAACGGAATCAGTACATGGTGACGCAAGAATCACTGATATTGACACAAAACCTGTTTCACAAGAGTTAAAGAAAGGGAGAATTGTTATCGTAGCGGGTTTTCAAGGTTTAAGTGAGACTGGCCAAATAACGACATTAGGTCGGGGTGGCTCTGATACAACAGCCGTAGCTCTTGCAGCAGTATTAAAAGCGGACAAATGTGATATATACACCGATGTAACAGGTGTATTCACAACTGATCCACGCTATATAAAAAATGCAAGAAAGCTTCCATCTATCTCATACGATGAAATGCTTGAATTAGCTAATCTTGGTGCAGGCGTTCTACATCCAAGAGCAGTTGAGTTTGCAAAAAATTACAATGTAAAGCTTGAAGTACGTTCTAGTATGGAACGAGAAGAAGGTACAATTATAGAGGAGGTTGCGGAAATGGAAGAGAACTTAGTTGTTAGAGGGGTTGCTTTTGAAGATGATATTACAAGGGTATCTGTACTAGGGATTAAAGACCCTTTAATAAGCCTTTCATCCATCTTTTCAATCTTGGCGAAAGAACATATAAATGTTGATATTATTATACAAAGTATTACAGATGATAAATCATCAGGCTTATCTTTTTCAATTAAAAACCAAGATCTTACAGAGACTGTAAAAATACTAGAAAAAAATCGAGAAGCATTAAGTTATGATCAGATTGAATGGGAATCACAATTGGCGAAAATCTCGATTGTCGGTTCAGGAATGATTTCAAATCCTGGAGTAGCAGCTGAGATGTTTAATGTATTAGCTGCTAATAACATCGTTGTAAAAATGGTCAGTACATCTGAAATAAAAGTCTCGGCTGTAATCGACCAAGCGCATATGTTAAATGCCGCTCAAGCTTTACACCAAACGTTTAATTTAGCTGGGGATTTAATAAAAAATTAAATGAACTACAGTAGTATAAGACAGGAAAATCCAAACATCATTCGACGCCTTAATAGAATGATGTTTGGATCCTTTTTTACTGTTGAGTATATTTTATTAAGTGTGGATATTGTCCTTTTTATCCCATTTGACTGTGAAGAGGACCTTTCCACCCTTTTTACGTGGGTGCTCGAATGTTTCGCAAATCACTTCTTTTTTCTGTTCGATTTGTTGAGCAATAAAACCAGCTTCTAATTGGAATGTTGCGTGAGTATTTTCTTTACAGCGCTTTTGAATGACTTCGCTTGTCAACTCGTATTCGATTTCTTTTTTGTTTTCGAGGTTTTTCGTTAATTTTCCCCAACCAGCCTCGACAAAGAAGCTGAATAAGTCTTCTTCTGTTTGAAGAGGATATTTACGTGCTAGTCTCTTGCCTGCCCAGTATAAGATATCTGGTGCGTCTTTACCTAGTAAATCATGTAAAAGTTCTTCTCTAATTAATTCATAGCCAAAGGATGAAATCATTTCTTTGTTTGGTTCAATTGATTCTGCCATGTTTTCGGTTTGTTCTATTTGGGCTTCTTGAGATGGCATATTATGCTAAATCTCCCCTCTTTCATAAAGTCTAATATATACAATTTACTTGGAAAAAACGAATACGTACAGTGAAAAGGGAAAAATTTTTAGTTTGTAAAACTGGTGTAAATTATGGGAATAATCTTAACACTAATAATAATCTAATGTAAATGCATTTTTATGCGTAAAATATGAATATTATTGCGTGATTTAAGCTATTTTAATATACCGCCAAATAGGGTTGAAAAAACTATATCATTGGTTTTTTGAGTGAAACTAGAATAGAAAAAATTTTCGTAATATCGACAAAATCTGTATCCGTTTTCTTGACGCTAATGGGCGATGGGAGTAAAATGGACATGTCATATAAATGTTTTGAAAATGATTTGCATTTTCTTAGTGATGCGAAGGATTTGTTATGTACATATTCAGCGTGTCATGCTACAAATTCAAGGGGGTAAACTTATGGCGGGTAATCGAGAGTTTTTAAATCGCAGATTGCATTCATTACTTGGAGTTATACCTGTTGGGGTCTTTCTGATCCAACACTTAGTAGTGAACCATTTTGCAACTAGGGGAGAAGAGGCATTTAATAGCGCATCACATTTCATGGAAAGTCTTCCTTTTAGATATTTCCTAGAAATATTTATTATTTTCTTACCTTTGTTATATCATGCAATTTACGGTCTTTACATTGCGTTTACAGCAAAAAATAACACTTCAAGATTCGGATTTTTCCGAAACTGGATGTTCTTAGTTCAACGTGTAACCGGTGTAATTACATTGATTTTCATCGTTTGGCATGTTTGGGAGACTCGTATTGCAGCAATGTTCGGTGCCGAAGTAAATTATGATATGATGGCTGATATTTTGTCTAGCCCATTCATGTTAGCATTTTACATCGTTGGTGTATTATCTGCAATTTTCCACTTTGCAAATGGTTTATGGTCCTTCATGGTAAGCTGGGGAATTACAGTATCTCCTAGATCACAATTGATTTCAACTTATGTAACTTTAGTCATTTTTATCGCATTATCAATTGTAGGTATTCGTGCTATTTTTGCTTTCGTGTAATGAATACATACATTTTTCTATAATTTGTTCGGTTTTTTTTAGAGGTATTAGTATTAAGGGAGTGAGTCAGATATGGGTAAAGGAAAGGTTATTGTTGTCGGTGGCGGATTAGCCGGATTGATGGCAACTGTTAAAATTGCTGAAGCTGGCGGACAAGTAGAATTATTTTCTTTAGTGCCGGTTAAACGTTCTCACTCTGTTTGTGCCCAAGGTGGTATTAACGGAGCAGTAAATACAAAAGGTGAAGGGGATTCTCCTTGGATTCACTTTGATGATACAATTTATGGTGGTGACTTCTTAGCTAACCAACCTCCAGTTAAGGCAATGGCAGAAGCAGCACCTGGAATTATTCACTTATTCGACCGTATGGGTGTTATGTTCAACCGTACACCTGAAGGGTTATTAGATTTTAGACGCTTTGGCGGAACACAGCATCACCGTACTGCTTTTGCTGGTGCGACAACAGGTCAACAATTGCTTTATGCATTGGATGAGCAAGTGCGTCGTCACGAAGTAGCAGGGTTAGTAACAAAATATGAGGGTTGGGAGTTCTTGGGAACTGTCATTGATGATGACGGAGTTTGTCGCGGGGTAGTAGCGCAAAACCTACAAACAATGGAAATCCAATCATTCGCAGCAGATGCTGTCATTATGGCTTCTGGTGGACCGGGAATTATTTTTGGTAAATCAACTAACTCTATTATTAATACAGGCTCTGCTGCATCAATCGTTTATCAACAAGGCGCGTATTATGCAAATGGTGAGTTCATTCAAATCCATCCAACTGCTATACCAGGAGATGACAAACTACGTCTAATGAGTGAATCTGCACGTGGTGAAGGTGGTCGTGTTTGGACATATAAAGACGGGAAACCTTGGTATTTCTTAGAGGAAAAATATCCGGCATACGGTAACTTAGTTCCTCGTGATATTGCTACACGAGAAATCTTTGATGTTTGTGTAAACCAAAAACTAGGTATCAATGGTGAAAACATGGTTTACCTTGATCTTTCACATAAAGACCCGAAAGAATTAGATATTAAATTGGGTGGTATTATTGAAATTTACGAGAAATTCCAAGGTGATGACCCTCGTAAAGTACCAATGAAAATCTTCCCAGCTGTTCACTATTCAATGGGTGGTTTATGGGTAGATTATGATCAAATGACAAATATCCCTGGATTGTTTGCTGCAGGTGAGTGTGATTATTCACAACATGGTGGTAACCGTCTTGGAGCTAACTCATTGCTTTCTGCCATTTATGGTGGTATGGTTGCTGGACCAAAAGCGCTTGAATATATTGAAGGATTAGAGAAATCAAGTGAAGATTTATCTTCTTCATTATTCGAAGGTGCAGTTCAACAAGAACAAGAGAAATGGAATAAAATCATGTCTCTTGATGGAACAGAAAATGCATATATCCTTCACAAAGAACTTGGTGAATGGATGACTGATAATGTAACAGTTGTTCGTCATAACGATCGTTTATTAAAAACAGATGCTAAAATTGTTGAATTGTTAGAGAGATATGAAAATATCAACATTAACGATACAGCAAAATGGAGTAACCAAGGGGCGGCGTTTACTCGTCAATTACAAAATATGCTTCAATTAGCTCGTGTTATTACAATTGGTGCATATAACCGTAACGAAAGCCGCGGTGCCCATTATAAACCAGAATTCCCTGATCGAAATGATGATGAATTCTTAAAAACAACTATGGCTAAATTCGTTGATGGCAAATCAGCGCCACAATTCCATTACGATGAAGTGGATATCAGCTTGATTAAGCCACGTAAACGTGACTATACAACGAAACATTAAGAGAAAACTCGATGAAAGGGGAGTAATTAATCGTGTCAGAAGCAGCAGTAAAGTCTAAAACCGTATTATTTCAAATTACAAGACAAGATGGTCCTGATTCAGATTCTTATGTAGAAGAATTTGAACTTGATTATCGTCCAAATATGAATGTGATCTCTGCTCTAATGGAAATTCGAAGAAACCCGGTAAATACAAAAGGGGAGCATACAACACCAATTACTTGGGACATGAACTGTTTGGAAGAAGTTTGTGGAGCTTGTTCTATGGTCATTAATGGCAAACCGCGTCAATCTTGTACAGCTCTGATCGACCAATTAGAACAACCAATTCGTTTAGCACCAATGAAAACATTCCCGGTAGTACGTGATTTACAAGTTGATCGTAGTCGCATGTTTGATTCATTGAAAAAAGTAAAAGCATGGATTCCGATTGATGGAACATATGATTTAGGTCCAGGGCCTCGTATGCCAGAGAAAAAACGCCAATGGGCTTATGAATTATCAAAATGTATGACTTGTGGTGTATGTTTAGAAGCGTGTCCAAATGTAAACAGCAAATCTGATTTTATCGGACCGGCACCACTTTCTCAAGTGCGTTTATTCAACTCTCATCCAACGGGTGAAATGAATAAGGCAGATCGTTTAGAGGAAATTATGGGTGACGGTGGTCTTGCTAACTGTGGTAACTCACAAAACTGTGTGCAATCTTGCCCTAAAGGTATTCCTTTAACAACATCAATTGCCGCGCTTAACCGTGATACAACATTACAATCTTTCAAAAACTTCTTTGGAAGTGACCGTGTGTAATAGATTTTATAGAACACTGAGGCTTATAGCCTCAGTGTTTTTTTTATCCAGTAAAAGGGTAAGAGTGTGATCTTCGTTTGAAGGAGCAATATTTTAATAGTTATTAAGCAATTCGTACTGAAAATTCATAATAATAAAACAAAATACCTATTAATTGATGAATGAAGAAAGTACTTTCAGCTTATTTTTGGCAAAAAATGTAGAATTTTTGTTATAAATAAACACGAATCATAGAAAAACTGGTATATTTCAGTTGTTGAAAGATTAATAATAATTTGAAGGAGGAACAGAATGAAATTAGCTAGTAATCGATGGTTGGCCTTATTGATGATTTTTATGTTAATATTTTCTAGCTTCAGCCCTCTAGCGGGACAAGCAGCACAAGAAGATGTATTGACGGTGAATGAAGCGATTGAAAATAACGAAGGAAATGCAACAGTAGAAGGTTACATAGTAGGTCATACAGTTTCGACGAATAATTACAATTTTAATCCACCTTTTAGTAATGACTATAATATTGCGATAGCTGATGATGCGAATGAACAAGATTCGTCAAAAATTTTACCTGTGCAAGTGTCTAGCAGCTTTCGTGCGACATTTGGCTTACAGACTAACCCTGATATTATAGGTGAAAAAGTACAAATAACAGGCAATCTTGAAGCATATTTTACCGTACCTGGCTTGAAAAATCCAACTGCATTTACATTTGCTGATGGAAACCCTGATGATGGGGAAGAGGAAGAGCCATCTGATGGTGTTGAAGGTCTGCGCATTGGTGATATACAAGGAGCGGGGCATGAGTCTCCTTATGTAAATCAGAACGTAACAGCTGTACAAGGTATTGTAACAAAAGTAGTAGATAACAGTAATTTTTATATGCAAGATGATACACCCGATGATAATCCCCATACATCAGAAGGGATTCTCGTCTACAAGCCTACGCATCAAGTAAAAGTTGGAGATAAGGTTACAGTGGATGGGCTTGTGAAAGAATGGGTTCTTGACGGATATAGTGAAAAGTTAGAAACAGATTTAGCCATGACTGAAATCAATGCCCAAAATGGGAGGGTAAGCATTGAATCATCAGGAAATGACCTGCCAGAAGCAATTGTTTTAGGCAAAGATCTTCCTTTACCTCATGATATTATTGATAATGATGAAATGCAATCTTTTGACCCTGAGGAAGATGGTATCGATTTTTATGAGAGTCTAGAGGGTATGCGCGTCGCAGTGGAGAATCCTCAAGTTGTTGCACCTCAAAAATATGGTGAAATACCTGTCATTGCGAATCAAGAAGAGGATAAACTCTATACGGATCAAGGTGGGGTTTTATTAACGGAAGATAATGCAAATCCAGAAAGACTGCATCTTTTATTAGAAGAGGATAATTATGTAGCTAAAACGGGTGATCGTTTTGATGGTACAGTCACCGGTGTAATTAGTTATGGTTATAGCAACTTTAAAGTGTTAGTGGATATGGATTCTTTACCAGATTTTATTGAATCGGAAAAAGAAGAAGTAACGACAGAACTTGGCAAGGATGAAGGAAAATTAACAGTTGCCTCTTATAATATTGAAAATTATTATGAAGGTACAAGCCAAGAAAAGACAAATAGAATAGCGCAGTCAATGGTTAATGAGTTAAATTCACCGGATATTATTGGTCTTGTAGAGGTACAAGATGATAATGGCCCGACTGATGATGGTATAACAACGGCAAAAGCTAGTTATGAGAAATTAATTGCAGCCATTGCCGCAAATGGTGGTCCGACGTATGACTGGGCAGATATTGCACCAGAAGACAAGCAAGATGGTGGTCAGCCGGGTGGGAATATCCGAGTAGGATATCTCTATAATCCAGAAAGAGTTACTTTAAAAGAGGCACCCAAAGGCGGGGCTAACGACGCAGTTACGTATGAAGACGGTCAATTAACATTGAACCCAGGTCGCATCGATCCGACGAATGAAATTTTCCAAGATACAAGAAAATCGCTAGCAGCACAGTTTGAATTTAATGGAGAAGATGTGATTGTCGTTGCTAATCACTTTAATTCTAAGTCAGGTGATGAACCACTATTTGGGAAGAATCAACCTCCGGAATTAGTGAGTGAAGCACAAAGAATACAGTTAGCAGAAGCTGTAAATGGGTTTGTGAAAGATATAGAGTCTAAAAACCCAGATGCGAATGTTGTTGTATTAGGGGATATGAATGATTTTCAATTCACTCCCACATTAGAAACATTAAAAGGTGAAGAGTTAACGAATATGGTTGATACTTTACCGGAAAACGAACAGTATACGTATAATTACCAAGGAAATATGCAAGTACTTGATCATATTTTAGTATCGAATCATTTAGCAGAAGCTGCCAAAGTAGATATTTTAAATATCAATTCTCTATACATGGAGGAGCATGGTAGAGCTAGTGATCATGATCCGTTATTAGTTGAGTTAGACATCGCGGTAGAAGAGGAAAATGAGGGGCCATTCTCAATGAGTATCCTTCATACAAATGATACCCATGCTCATTTAGAAAATGTTCCAAGATTGTTTACTGCAGTGAATCAACTAAGAGATGAAAAAGAAAATACACTATTAGTTGATGCTGGGGATGTATTCTCAGGTACATTATTTTTCAATATGTACCTAGGACAAGCGGACTTACAATTTATGAATCGTTTAGGTTATGATGCTATGACATTTGGAAATCATGAGTTTGACAAAGATTCGCAAGTGTTGGCTGACTTTGTATCCAATGCGGATTTTCCATTTGTTAGTGCAAATGTGAATGTTGAGAATGATGAGATTTTAAGCCAATTAAAAGTAAATGAGTTTGGATATCCTGGAGAAAACGGTAAGATCTATCCTGCCATTATTAAAGAAGTAGATGGCGAAAAAGTAGCATTATTTGGCTTAACAACAGAGGACACTTCATTTTTGGCGAACCCAGATGAAGCCATTGTTTTTGAAGATGCAGTTGAAATGGCTAGCAATACAGTAGCAGCGCTTGAAGAAGAAGGAATTAATAAAATTATTGCACTTTCACATTTAGGTTATACGCCAGATCAGGAATTAGCTGAAGCTGTTCAAGGTATCGATGTGATTGTTGGAGGACATTCTCATACGACATTAGAAGAGCCAGTTGTAAAAAATGAAGATGGAGAACCAACTTTAATCGTTCAAGCCAATGAATATCATAAATATTTAGGCTCTTTAGACATTGTTTTCGATGATGAAGGCGTACTGTCAGAGTGGAATGGTGAATTACTTGATCTCGTTAGTCAAGATGAGAACGGTGAATATGTTTATGAAGAAGATGAATGGGCGCGTAATAAACTTGATGAGTTAAGTGAACCGCTGGAGGAATTAAAACAAGAAGTAGTAGGGTACAGTGAAGTTGCCTTGAATGGTGAACGTACTGATGTTCGTACGAAAGAGACCAATTTAGGAAACTTGATTGCAGATGGTATGCTTTCTAAAGCTAATGAATCTGTGCCAACACAAATTGCGATGCAGAATGGTGGCGGTATTCGTGCATCCATTGCTCAAGGTGAAATTACGCTTGGCGATGTTCTTACTGTGTTGCCTTTCGGTAATATGTTAGTCACCCTTGATTTAACAGGAGAAGAAATAAAACAAGCTTTAGAACATAGTGTAGCAAATATTGAAGAAGGTGCTGGCCAGTTTATGCAAGTGGCAGGTCTTCGCTTTAAATTTGACCAAGCACAGCCAGTGGGTGAACGTGTCCATGGCGTTGACGTGAAAGTAGACGGTGAATATATAGCAATCAATGAAGACGAAACCTATACGGTTGCGACCAACGCTTTCACGGCCGATGGTGGAGATGGATATGATATGTTCAAAAAAGCCAAGGATGAGGGCAGAATTACTGAACTATTTGAAGTGGATTATGATGTGTTTTCCACCTATTTGGAAAACAATAATCCGGTAGCTCCGGAAGTTGAAGGAAGAATTATTGCAGAAGTGAAATCAACAGATCCGGAAGAGCCAGGTGAACCTGAAAACCCTGAAGAGCCGAGCGCTTGTATTCCTGGCCCTGATACTAGCTGGTCTGAGTGTAAACAAGAAATCATTGATCACTTGAAGGATAAGGTAAGAGAATTCACAAGATGGATTTGGGAAATGATTAAAAAATGGTTTGGATTTTAGGATAAAACCTATTTAAAGTAAGCCCTAGCACACACTTCGTAAAAAAGTTTGTGCTGGGGTTTTTATTGTAGTGTTAACTCCATATCTTTGAGATTTCTCGTTTTTTATAAGAAAGTGTTGGTAAATTATTTGTTGAGTCATTTTATCTGCTTTTTACATTTGAAAAGGAAATCCTTTCAAATGACCCAAAAAAACGTTTTACACGGTCTGCCTTAAACATTTTTTCACATGAATGACTCAATTAAGCAATTATAGTTACAAAATCAGAAAAAGTAACATAAGATTATGTATGAATTTCTCCTTTAGTATTTGTGTGAAAAAAGCTATAATAAGAAAAAGAACGACTGAATGCTCATTCATTTTCGAGGAGGATCTAAAAGTGAAAAAAACTGATTATATAGAAAATTTTGTGACATGGGAAGAAGAATTTATATTTGCTCACCCTGTTAAGGTGCGTTTTTCTGAAACAGATATGTTTGGTCATTTAAATAATACGGTTCCATTTGTTTACTTTGAAGAGGCTCGCATTGAGTATTTTAAAAGTTTAAATCTTATGGACGATTGGGTGAAGGAAGAAAACGAAACATTTATTGTCGTTGCAGATCTTCAATGTGACTATATGAAGCAAGTTTACTTCGATGAGAACCTCTTAATTTATGTAAAAGCAGGCAGAATCGGACAATCATCGGTAGATATTCATTACATGGGTAAAAGAGAGAATGGTGACATTTGCTTTACAGGAAGAGGAACGATTGTTCAGGTATCTAAATTAACTGGTAAAGGTGCGCAGTGGACTGATGATATGAAGCTTGCTTTTCATGAGAAAATAAATGTACCTCAATCTTAGATAGGGACAGGCGTACATTTAGAAAATAAACATTCTCTACTTCAAGAATTTCAGTCACTCTCATTGTTTAACATACATATGATATGATGACTAATACACACCCACCCCGCGATTCATGGCTGGCGAAAGGCAAGGAGGGTTACAATACTTGAAGGAGAATGATTATACTCACAAGCCGTTACTCACAAAACGAGAAAGGGAAGTATTCGAGCTGCTAGTACAAGATAAAACAACTAGGGAAATCGCTGGTGAATTATTTATAAGCGAAAAGACAGTTCGGAACCACATATCTAATGCCATGCAAAAGCTTGGTGTAAAGGGGCGTTCACAAGCTGTTGTAGAGCTCCTTCGTATGGGAGAGCTAGAGTTATAATTTTAGACCGGCAGTCCGTCTGGATTGCCGGTTATCAATGTAATAGAATTTTATTATTTTAGGCGGGCGCAATGCTCGTTTTTCTTTTCTTGACATATTTTTTTAGTTTGCTTACAGTTCTCGCTTGAATTTTCCTTCGAAAAAGGTGACAATAAAATTAGGATTAAAAGTAACGGAATAACCGAATATTTCGATGATATATATAGGAGTGTAGTGAATGAACGTAAGAGAACATAGAAATGAACATGTTAATGAAGTTGTAGCAGATATAGAAAAGGATTTACGATATATTTCTGGAATTATTAAGCAACATGGCCGTGAAATTTTAAGCAATTATACCATTACTCCCCCGCAATTTATTGCCTTACAGTGGTTATTAGAGGACGGGGACATGACAATTGGAGAATTATCGAATAAAATGTACTTAGCCTTTAGTACAACGACAGATTTAGTCGATCGTATGGAAAAGAGTGAATTGGTAAAAAGAGTGAAAGATCCTAATGATCGTCGCGTTGTAAGAATCCACTTATTGGAGGAAGGCGAAAGAATTATAGAAGAAGTGATCGACAAAAGGCAAGATTATTTGCAAGAAGTATTAAAGGATTTTTCCGGTGAAGAGGTCGTTCATTTAAGGGAGAATCTAAGAAAATTGCATCAAGATATGAAAAGAGATTGAGGCGAGAAGAAAGTGAAACAACCGATAGGTATTATTGATTCAGGGGTTGGCGGGTTAACTGTTGCAAAGGAAGTGATGCGTCAGTTACCTAATGAAAATATTATTTACTTAGGAGATACAGCTCGATGTCCATATGGTCCGAGGTCTGGAGAAGAAGTAAAAGAATTCACATGGCAAATGACGAAGTTTTTATTAGAAAAAGAAGTGAAGATGCTCATTATTGCCTGTAATACTGCGACTGCTGTTGCATTAGATGATATTAAGAATGAGTTACCAATTCCGGTCATTGGCGTTATTTTTCCTGGAGCAAGAACGGCGCTAAAAGTAACAGAAAATCATATCATTGGCATCATTGGTACAGCGGGAACGGTGAAGAGTCGTGCTTATGAACTCGCATTAAAAGGGATCAATAATCGTACGGTAGTTCATAGCCTAGCTTGTCCTAAATTTGTCCCACTAGTAGAAAGTGGGGAGTACGAGAGTGTATTTGCGAAAAAAATCGTTCTAGAAACGTTAGGGCCATTAACAAATAAAGGTTTAGACACATTGATATTAGGCTGTACACATTATCCGCTGTTGGAGAATCTTGTTAAGCAAGTGATGGGTGAAGGTGTTAACGTGATTAGTTCCGGAGATGAAACCGCTCGAGAAGCAAGCACGATTCTTTATGATCGCGGCTTTTTAAACACGAGTGAAGAAGATCCTCAGCACCGTTTTTTCACAACAGGTTCTGAAGCGATGTTCAAAGACATTGCAACAAAATGGTTGCATAGAGAGATAAACGATGTGGAGCGCATACAACTCGGATAATATGGAGGCACCAAATATAATCAATGAACAATCATTGGTTGTATTTGGTGTTTTTTAAATGAATAGATTGCGAGAAAGAAACGATATGCGTTATGCTTTTAAATATATATCAATAAGAATGAGGTGAGGATGGATATGCAAACAGCAGAGGAGCATTTGCAGAAGTATTTCGGTTATACAAGTTTTCGACCAGGTCAAAAAGATATTATTTACAATTTAAATCATGGCCACAACGTACTTGGCATTCTACCAACTGGCGGTGGTAAATCACTCTCCTTCCAAATTCCCGCACTTATGAATGACGGTGTGACGATCGTTATCTCCCCTTTAATTTCACTAATGAAAGACCAAGTAGATGCCCTTCTTGAAGCAGGAATTCCTGCAGCCTATATGAATAGTAGTCTTTCTTACAAGGAATATTCGGAAACAGAAGAGCGACTGTTGGCAGGGGAATATAAGCTTGTCTACATAGCTCCGGAACGTCTGGAGTCAATGGAGTTTCTAACGATTATGGAGAAGATTCATTTATCAATGATTGTCTTTGATGAGGCGCATTGTATTTCTCAATGGGGGCATGATTTTAGACCGAGTTATCGATCGGTAGTGGACAGGATTTTCTCTCTTACTGAAACGCCTGTAATTGCTGCATTAACAGCGACAGCGACGAAAAATGTAGAAGAAGATATAAGTCGCTTATTGCATATAGAAAAAGAACATATTTTTGTTACAGGCTTTGCCCGAACGAACCTTTCTTTTCAAGTGTTAAAAGGAAGAGATAAGCGCAAGTATTTAGAAGCCTATGTTTCCAGTAGAAAAGAAGAATCAGGTATTATCTATACTTCTAGCAGAAAACAAACCGATCAATTATATGAACATTTTCTAAAGAAAGGTTATAAAGTTGAAAGATACCATGCTGGTCTTTCTGAGGATAATCGTAAACACTCTCAAGAAAAATTTGTCCATGATCAAGTGACGTTGATGATTGCTACCAATGCGTTTGGGATGGGGATAGATAAACCGGATGTGCGTTATGTGGTGCACTATAATATGCCACGAAACATCGAAGCTTATTATCAAGAAGCCGGAAGAGCAGGGCGAGATGGGGAAGAAAGTGAATGTATTTTACTTTACTCACCTCAAGATATTCTCCTACAAAAATTTTTAATAGAAAAGAGCGAGCTGTCAACAAGCCTTCGCGAGCAAGAATATGAAAAACTAAGGCAGATGACGAATTATTGTCATACGGAAAGTTGCTTGCAATCCTATATTGTCGCTTATTTTGCCAATCAAGATGTATCGTCATGTAATAAATGTTCGAACTGTTTAGATGAAAGACAATCTGTTGACATTACGAATGAAGCGATGATGATTTTCTCGTGTATTAAACGAATGGGAGAGCGTTTTGGCGTTAAGCTAACAGCTCAAGTGTTAAAAGGGTCCGCGAATAAGCGGATTAAGCAATTGTCTTTTCATACACTTACGACATATGGGCTTATGAAAGAAAAAACGGAAAAGCAAATTGTTGATATGATTAATTATTTACTTGCTGAAGGCTATCTTTCTATGACAGATGGACAATATCCGACCGTTACTTTAGCTGATGAAGCTATCCCGGTTTTAAAAAGAGAAGCCCAAGTATCTATGAAAATCTCTGAAGATAAAGAGCTAGAAGAACGTCCAGCTGGTGAAGAAAATAGCGAGTTATTTGCTATCTTAAGAGAGTTAAGAAAAAACTTAGCGCAAGAACAAGGTGTACCGCCCTATGTCGTTTTTGCTGATACAGCGTTAAAAGAAATGTGCACTTATTTCCCTACTACTAAAGAAGCGATGTTATCGATTAAAGGTGTTGGTGAAATGAAGTATAGTAAATATGGGGAAGCATTTCTAGAAGAGATAAAAGTTTTTACTGAAAAAAATAACATCGAGGTCAAAGAGCAACACTATGTGAAGACACCACCAGTAAATAAAAAAGCGGCTGAAGGGACAGGAAGTCATATCCATTCATATGAAGCCTTTCTATTAGGTAAAACGATTTCGGAGATTGCTAGAGAGCGTTCTTTTTCACCGATAACGATTCAAAATCATATTTTTAGAGCGGTAGCAGAGGGCCATCCGATTGACTGGGATCAAGTTTTCAATGAGCAGGTAGAAGAGGAAGTACTTGTAGCTGCAGATAAAGTCGGTGTAGAAAAGTTAAGACCGATTAAAGATGAAATCAATGATGATACAATTGATTACTTTCAAATTAAGGCTGTTCTAACGAAACATCGTTTTGTTTGAATACGCTTTGTCCAAATTTGTCTAAAAGAATAGAAGACTTTCTTTCCTAAAGGCGGTCTATTTTGTAAATAGGCTCGTATACATGTAGTACAAACTGTCTTAGGAGGGAAAGGTTATGTCTTTAAATAAAAAAGCGACCATCGCAGTGTCCGCTGTATTAGTTTCATCTGCTTTGTTATCAGGTTGTGGATTATTTGGTGGAGAGGAGAAAGAGAAAATTGACCCACCGAGTGAAATGTCCATTAATAACGAAGATGCCAATGTAGAGACAGAAGAGACGACTGGTGAGGAAAGTGGAGCTGCTGATGAAGCGGCAGAAACAACAACGATTCCAACAGAATTATACTTAATTGACAATAATGGTTATGTTGTATCACAAACATTAGATTTACCAAGTACGAATTCTGTTGCTAAACAAGCGTTAGAATATTTAGTGGTAGATGGAAAAGTAACTGAACTCTTACCAAATAATTTCCGTGCAGTCTTACCAGCAGATACAAAAATGACGGTTGATGTGAAAGATAAAGTGGCTCATGTTGATTTTTCTAAGGAATTTGCTGAGTATAATCCAGAAGATGAAGCAAGAATCCTGCAATCAGTCACATGGACATTGACCCAATTCGATGAAATAGAACAAGTGAAATTGAGTATAAATGGGAATGCGATTAAAGAAATGCCAGTCAATGGTACACCGATTGGCGAAGAAGTAAGTCGTTCTATCGGTATCAATTATGATAACTCTGTTGTCACAGATATTACAAATACAAAACCAGTTACCGTTTATTACATGGGTGGCGAAGAAGATGCTAAATACTTTGTTCCAGTAACAAAAAGAGTGTCTAATAATGTCGACAATAACGTGACGGCAATCATTGATGAGTTAGGGAATCCTTCTTTAGGATCTAAACTTTCTGCCGTCTTACCAAGTGAAGTTGCTTTATTAGGTGAACCTAAAGTAGAAGATGGAACGATTACGCTCGATTTCGATGAATCGATTTTCTCTAGTGGGGAAGAAAATGTCATTAACGAGAATGTATTAAAAGTTTTAGCGTTATCACTTACAGAACAAGCAGAAGTGGAATCTGTTGCTGTTACAGTGAATGGCGAGGCTGATTTACTTGATGAAGATGGCGAAAAGCTAGAGCCTGTTTCAAGACCTGAAAGTGTGAATACAGGTAGCTATTAATTGGTATCACCATCCTTTTATAGTAAAATGAGAAGAGTGAGGAAAGGGGCCTCCTCTTCTCTTTATTTTTTATGACGAACATAAAAGGAAGGAAACGCTATATGTCTGAGATTATTATTGCGACAAAGAATAAAGGCAAAGCAGAAGAATTTAAAAAAATGTTTGCATCACTCGGTTATGAAGTGAAAACATTACATGATTATCCTGATATGCCAGATGTGGAAGAAACGGGTACGACTTTTGAAGCAAATGCCGTTTTAAAAGCAGAAGAGATTTCGCGCTTAATGAATCGACCGGTGATTGCTGATGATTCCGGATTATCAATTGATGCACTTGAAGGACGCCCAGGAATATTTTCCGCTCGTTATGCAGGGGAAGATAAAAATGATGAAGCGAATATAGATAAAGTACTTGAAGAAATGAAACATGTACCGGAAGAGAAGCGGGATGCTCGGTTTTATTGTGCACTTGCGGTAGCTATCCCTGGAAAGAAAACATACACCGTTTCGGGGACATGTGAAGGTAAAATTCTTTATGCACGAAAAGGAACAAATGGCTTTGGTTATGATCCCATCTTTTGGGCGAATGCAAAGAATAAGGCGATGGCAGAGTTAACATCAGAAGAAAAAGCAGCCATTAGCCATAGAGGACAAGCATTAAAGCAATTAGAAAAAGATCTTCCAACTATTCTTTAAGGAGGAGGATAACATGAAGTTACTCATCGTTAGTGACAGCCACGGTGATGGTGACATCCTGCAAGAACTAAAAGTACGTCACAGTCAAAATGTCGACTATATGATTCATTGTGGGGACTCTGAATTAAGTAGTGACCAAGCTGAAATCACTGGATATGTCGCTGTGAGAGGGAATTGCGATGCCGATGCTCGCTTTAAAAACGAAGAACTAATAGATACGGATAACGGCAAAGTATGGATTACACATGGTCATCTATATGGCGTAAAATCGTCTTTATTAGGTTTAAGCTTAAGAGCAAAAGAAGTAGCTGCACGTATTGTGTGCTTTGGTCATTCGCATCAACTGGGGGCTGAAATGGTAGATCAAATCCTTTATCTTAATCCAAATAGTATCTCGCTTCCAAGGCAGCCGAAAGAAAAAACATATATGATGGTAAATTGGACAGTGGAAAAAGTGGTCGTTTCCATTTGGACAAGAGACGGTGTCGAGCTCGAGGAATGGCAGCAATCCTTTTCGTTTGCGTAGCCAGAGAACTGCTATTATTACAGCAGTTCTCTGCCAATTATAAATTTATTTAAAAATTAATTGACACTTCAGTTTATCCTGCGTATAATAAATATTGTCTTGATATTAAGTCCCAGTAGCTCAGCAGGATAGAGCAACAGCCTTCTAAGCTGTCGGTCGGGAGTTCGAATCTCTCCTGGGACGCCATTAGCTACATATTTATCTACCACTAAATGGGCGCAAGCCCCGTTATATAAGCCTTCTAGGGCGTCAGTTGATACGGTCAATGATTCGATCAACGGACGCACTAGGAGGCTTATTTTTTATGACAAAACGAAAACCATCGCTAACGGTTCGTCAGGATTTATCTGATATTTTTGACGCGCCGCCTCAAATTACAACACCTCAACGACCGGAAGGCTTTCCGATTCAAAACGCATTAGCCGTAGTTATTCGCCAAATGGAGGCGTCTGGCCTTCGTGAACGAACAATCAGTGACTATGAACTTCACGTTAATCATTTTATACAAATTACCGGCGTTAGCGTTATGGAAGAATTAAACGCCGAGAAAATTTACGCTTGGTTATCGTCTATGAAAGTCAGTAACCAAACGAAACTCACGCGTCTAAAGTGTCTAAAGGCGTTTTTGTCTAAGTGCTTCATTAACGGGTGGCTTACGCATAATTTTTGGCACAACATTAAAATTCGTGTGGACACGCCAGTTAAAGAGGGCGCAACCGACCGAGAAGTTAAGATACTGCTTGCGATGTTAGACCTAACAAAATTCGTCGAGCTTCGAGATGCAGCTGCGATTTTACTTATGTATCAAACGGGCATCCGTGTTGGTACACTTGCACAACTACGAGAAGACCACGTAAAAGTCGCTAGTCGTCTGCTCATGGTGGACGGTGGCATCGTTAAAAACCACGAGTCTATTTATTTGCCAATTGACGATACGCTGGCCCGTCTATTGTCCGCATTGATCGAGCAGAATGCGCTTGTTAGAGAAGCCCAACGTACAAATAATGACTACTTGTTTTTATCGAAGAACGGCGGTGCCATCCAGACGAGTCCGAGTAATAACAATATAACGAAAAGGTTGTCTACTTACGCAAAAGAGTACGGACTGAAAAACATTAATCCGCACGCGCTCCGCCGGGGTTTTGCGAAGAATTTGCTGAAAAAAGGGGCTAACGTGGCTTTGATTTCAAAGGCGTTAGGTCATAGCGATTTATCGATTACAACTCGTTACCTTCATTTAGACAAAGACGAAGTAGCCGAGAGTTTACGAAAGTTTTTATAGACAAAAAAAAATAGCGCCGACTACGCCAAATAGTCGAACGCCCACACATAAACAGTTAATTACATATTATCGAAAAAAACGTAGTTAGTCAAGGTTGGTTAACTATGTCTTTGGAATCGAACATATGTACGGTGTGGCTCGCGCGGAAGGAAAACACGATGCACTATTTAATCGAATATAAAACGTTCCAATCAAAGCACGAAATGAATGAAGCCGTAGCCGAGCACCTTTCAGAGCACCGTTACGATTTGTCCGAAACTGATCGCACCGTTCTTAATACCATCGCCTGCTATTCAGTCAAATATGCCGGAGCCTCACATTTGAAGGCGGCTACATTGGCGAAGCTCGTTGGTAAAAGCGATAAGACTGTCCGTCGATCAATTAACCGCCTATGCGAGCTACGAATCATTCGCAAGGTAGTTATGATGCGCCCAGTGTCCGGAGGTAATGGTGCGAATATTATACAGATACTGCCGTTTGATGCCCGCAATGACCAACCGGAATCGTCCAACCGTGAAGAAGCCGTTAAGCCAGTCGTAGCAAGCGATAAGACGCCAATTAGCGAGAATAAACCTTTTAACTTTATTAATCAAAATAATATTATAAATAATACGTATTGCGCGCCTACGACGCCCTACGTTCGATTTAAGCAATCCGTTGCATACTATGTTAAAGACGCTAAGCTGACAAATAAACTATACGGCATATATCTCGCACATACTTCATTCCTCCGGAATTGCCACGAATCTATCGATCTATTAAACTGCGGAATTGAAGCCGTCATGACTACCTTTAAGGCGACTAAACGCAAGGCTATACGTAATATTACCGGTTATTATCATGGTGTGCTTGATCGCGTTCTAGACGGTCTGATGTACGCAGTTTTGCCGAGCATTGCCGAAGAATAAGAATATCTGTAGGGCATAGCGCTATTTATCAGGCGAAAGGCGCTGGCGCACGAGGGGGTCCGAAATCATCATGGTTGAGCTGCGCAAGGCTGATCGTTTATGCAGCTTTCTATGCAAGGTGATAGCGATGGATATAATTTACAAACGCTATTATAACGCGGTTTATAAGCCTGCATAAACGAACGCGTAGATTAATCGTAGAAAATATATGCAGAAGCGTTGATATAAAGCGATTTGTTCGAATGAATAAACGTAACAAAATGCGTTTGTGTTACATAATATATGCGCTTTGTTGAATGTGGTATGCAACGCGTTTGATGGGCGGGGGTACTCCGTCGCTGAGCGCTCTCACCTGGCATATTAACCTTATGCGAATCAACTTTTAACTCGGGGGGTAAAAAATGCGCTAGAAAATTTTTGAATTTCGGGGGTTGATTTATGCATACTTCCGTTATATAATTTACGTAACAAAACGAGAATAATCGGAGGTATGTTACGTATGAACACGGTTGAACCAATCCGCAGCAAGGCGGACATCGCACGCATGAAGAAGGCGCTAGGCAATCCACGCGACAAGCTGCTTTTTATCTTCGGCATTAATTCAGCACTACGTATATCGGATATATTGCAGCTAAAGGTCGGCGACGTGCGCGGCATGGATACGCTTGCAATCAAGGAGACCAAGACGCGCAAGTCTAAGCGATTTAAATTGAATCCAGCTATTAAGAAGGCCGTTCGTGAACTAGTGCCGGATGATGCCCCGGACGATGCACCGTTGTTTCCTTCGCGACGTGGCAACAACGCAATTAGTCGCGTTCAGGCTTGGCGGATTCTTAATGACGCGGCCAAACGAGTAGGTCTAGATATTGAAATAGGTACACATACGCTACGCAAAACAATGGCGTATCACGCTTATAAATCAGGCGTAGATATTGCGTTGTTGATGAACGTGCTGAATCATAGCAGCCAGCGCGAGACGTTGCGTTATATAGGGATTACGCAGGAGCAAGTTAATGGTGTGTTCGAGTCGATTAATTTGTAATGGCGCTTCCTGCTACCCGACATCGCTTTTACGCTTTTAATTGCGTAAAATTTTTAACGAGACTTACTCTCCCAAGGGTTTCAGCGTTTATTCCTTAAAAGAAAATAAGGGAGTTTTTAACCCCTGCGCCTTCATTCGGGTAAAAGACACCCCTCACTCGGCGCCAATATTCTTTCTAATTATTACCTTTCGCGAAAATAATATGCACTAGTAATCTCGGCAGACTGAAAGGATGCAAGGTTTTATCACTTACTATCGCGCTTCCGTTCGCCATACCTTTTACTATACCAATTAAAATTCCCATACAGAATTACGAAAAGAATAGGCGAAATGTCGACGCAGCAAGGCGCAAACAAGGCGCCGACTCTTCCGTTTAGGCGGAACTGTATTATATACAAAAGGTGCGCGACAACTAAAAAAAGCTTCCGATTTATTTCGGAGGCTCTTTTTCATTCTTCTCTTTTAAATACTCTCCTTGTTCCTTAACGGTGCTCATATTCCAAACTTCACTCTCTAGCTGCAACGTCATTAACTCTCTAATATCATCAATTTTCAATGCGGTGGCTATCCTACCTATATGATCGAGATTTAAGCGATCAACAAATCCGCGAGTTATCTGTGAAATAGCCGCAGGTCTTATTCCTGTTAATTCTGCTAATTCTTTTTGAGTCATTCCACGTTCCTTTAACACTACATCTAAACGTAGCTCAACGACTAATCTTTCATATTGCTCATCTTCTATGTTCATCAACTTATCACCTCTAAGACGTATTATACACGAAATTACGAAAAAGCGGAATTATTTTCATAATATGTATTGACGTAATTACGCATACACGTTATTATGTGTTTAAGATATAAATAAGGAGGCGTCAAAATGGGAATTTTATTTGCAACGGTTTGGTTTGCATGGGCTGGAATTGTATCTGCAGCATTTATCGGATGGGTGGTGAGCGACAATGATTAGGCGTGAGGATGTGACGTTCATTAATTCGACGGATAAAGAAATAATTCAAAATGTCGCCATCATTAGCGAAAGGATCACGGCGGAGAATGAAGGTGCTGGGTCCGTCAGCTTTACAGTGGCAAAGGAATCTATAGCGCAAGGAGTAAACGTCGACAGTCTGGCGGTTGTTGAGGAAAGCAAAGCGGTTGATTATAGTCGCGATTTACTGATTAATTTGATAATTAATGACGGAGGGGATTTACGGTGGAAAAAGTTATAGTACAATATGTTTATGGTGGGCAGATAGATAAAATGGACAACGAAAACGGCATTCTATTCCCAAACGGCAAAGTATTCGTGGCAGGCAACAGCGAAATCGGACTTTATAATGCAATAATTTCGGACAAGCAAGGCGTGGTCACGGTTGACCTGGATAACGGCGGCGAAGAGTATATGCGTCATGACCCAGAAGTGCTTATCGATTTACTGGCAGCAATTTAAATAAAACAACGTTCGTGCGGTTTAGGAGGCCGCATGAGCAGTCGGAGCAGGCTCGCAATGGAGCGGTGATAGTGGCAGATATCGTCGTTGTGTTCTGATTCTCCTTCGTCAAAGGTGGCTCGACTTTTATAGTCGGGCTTTTTGTCGTTGGTCCACAAATTAGCGAAAATGGTCTATTAGTAAGTAAGGGTTGTTCGAAAATGATATTCCGTATGTATCTCCTTATGAAAGACGAAAAAAGTTTAGGATTTTATGTCAGAAACTATTGCGAATTGCATTATATCTAGTAGATGCGAAAAAGTTTGCGCTTTTCCTGTCAGAAATTCGAGCTAGAATCGTTATTTAAAGTAAGGACGCGAAAATGTTTTCGTATTTTATGTCAGAAATTAAACGCTACTGCATCATATCTTATGAAAGCGAAAAAATTTCGTATTGACTGCGCGGTTTTTAAAGTTGGCGCTTATTATTATGTGAAGGCAATTTCGCATACGACAAAATCTACACAAGGCGATATATAACTTACGCAAATTTATGGAGGCGATAAACGATGGAAGAGAACGAAATTAAAGGCGGTGGTGCTACGTCTGCACTAAGCAGAGATATTAACGTACTTACAGCAGAAATTAAACTACTACTTCAACGTATTGAGGACGACGCGGTAGCTGTTGGACTGAGGTTTAAAAAAGTTAGAGACGAAGAATTAGCAGATAACAAATATGGTAATTGGGGGAAGTGGTGCTCGGAAGAGTTTTCGATGGATAGAAGCACTGCCAATAAGATAATAAAGGTATTCGAGACATTCGGAAATGGGGCGACGTCGCCTCGATTAGGGAAAGGGAAACTGTTTGAATTAATAGCATTGCCTTCGGGCGTTGACCCACTAGATTTCGTTGAACAACCGCACACAATCCCGTCAACAGGCGTAACAAAAACGGTAGATGAAATGACTGTCCGTGAGCTTCGCGAGGTTAAGAAGGCGCTCAAAGAGGCGGATGAAGCCCGCAAACAAGCCGAAGCACAACGGGATATGGCGTTGAGGGAATCGGATATATTACGCGACACGCTCGAATCTAGGGAGGATGTAGAGCCGGAGGTAAGGACGGAATATCCTGATGTTTTTGCTTAAAAAATATCCACTTTGCGAATGTCATCCGTTTTATATATTAGTAAGGATGCGCAGTAAGATAAGCGGGTGCGTCAAATAAATTAAGGGCGTAAATTTTGCGGAAAAGTGCGCGGAGGTAATTAAATTTTGCATTATATAAGTAAGGAGGAGATTATTTTAATTACTGTTGCGCGAAATTAGGTGTTATAAATGTATCTTTACTTATACAGGGAAATTGTCCGAAAGTTTAAGAACATGCGTCATTTGGTATGAAGGTAAATTGTCCGAAACGGGAAAGTCGCGCTTATTATATATTGAAGGGTGCGCGAAATGGAAATGAGCAGGGTACTATTTTATGAACAAACTTTTTGGAGGTGTCCCAAATGGCACAGCAAATTAAAATTGATCAAATTAAAGTTAAGCATTATCAAGTGTGGCCGGACATGAATGAAGAGGCGTTTAAAAGTTTAGTAGAAGATATTAAATCGAAAGAAATGGTAATCTATCCACTGTTACTTGACGAGGACTTCACCGTTTTGGACGGGCATCAACGATTAAAGGCAGCGAAATTACTAGGTTATACTGAACTTGATTGTTATGTTGCTCAGCCTTTGACAGAAGAGGAAAAACTTGAGCTGGCACATACATCTAACGCAACTGCTCGGTCAATATCTACGGCTGATAAAAAGAAACGAGCCAGGGAGCTTCGAGCGGAACAACGCTCCTATCGTCAGATTGCAGAATGGGTAGGCGTCAGCAAGTCGACTGTTGAACGTTGGTTAAAAGGTGTCCCAAGCGGGACAGGTAATCGCGTGAAAGGTTCGGACGGCAAGGAGTACCCTGCTAAGAAACCAAAGCGACATAAGGAAAGTAGCACGATAGATTCTGAGAAAGAACTGCGGACAGAGGTATCCGCCTTAGAGACGGAAATTGCTACGCTGAAAGGTAAGCTACAAGAAGCGTCTGCTGATAATAAGCGAAAGGATGACGAAATAAATCGCTTAACCAGGGCATTAAATACGGAGAAGGCAGCCAATGCGTTCTTTAGAGGAGGTGATAACGGTATGGAAATTTTTGCTTCGATGGTAGGGCTAGATGAAACTGCGTCGACAAGTGAGATAGATCGAGCGTTTAGAAAGGCTAGAGCGAAAGCGCATCCTGACAGCGGGGGGAATGAGTGGGTTTCGCAAAGATATAACGTTGGTTACGATTTATTCAAACGGTTATACATCAAAAACGGAAAAGCAACAGGCTGAAGCCTGGCAGTCACTAACGTTCCTGCAGATATTCATACTTTCGCGAAAGGTTTATTAATTAGTATATTGGCGTTATTTATGAACAGAGTGAATAAATGGCGCAAGGGTTTAAAACTACGTACTTTTTCTTTTAAGGAAGAGGCGCTACAAACCGCGGTATATCAACGTTTCTACGAAATTTTACGCAATTAAAAGCGTAAAAACGATGTCGGGTAGCGTCAACTTTAAACAAATCGGAGGGGTAAATGTGGAAAAAATCAACGTGATAGATAGTGTGATGGGTAGTGGAAAGACGTCGTGGGCAATTCAATATATGAACGAAGCTGATAAATTAGAGCGATTTATCTATATAACTCCGTTTTTGTCGGAAGTGAAACGGATAAAGGAAGGGGTGGTAGCGCGGGATTTCATCGAACCTAACAACGCTAACCATGAAGGACGCAAACTTAGAAGTTTAAAAGATTTGATTGTTCAAGGACGCGATATTGTTTCCACTCACTCACTTTTCCAAGCTGCCGACGATGAGCTAATCGAGTTGCTGACAGACTCCGGTTATACGCTTATCTTGGACGAGGTAATGGACGTAATTGAACCTGTTAACGTCAAGGCAAGCGATATAAAGAAGCTTGAGTCTAGCAGAGATATAAAGATAGAAAATAATAAAGTTATTTGGACGGGTGATCCAAACGACGACAGCCGTTACTCAGATATTCGGCTACTAGCACAGGCGGGCAATCTATTTTATTACCGCGGCAAATTTCTAGTTTGGGCGTTTCCGCCTGCGGTGTTTAGGGCGCTAAGTGCGGTGTATGTTATGACGTATTTATTTGATGGAAGTTTACAGCGGAATTATTACGATATGTTTGAGTTTGAGTACGATTACCACGCGGTCAAATTAAACGGTGATAAGTATGAATTAATCGATTACGACATAAAAGCAGAAAAAAGAGATGAGTTATTTGCGCTCATAGATTTATATGATGGCAAGCTGAATGATGTAGGCAACCGTAAAAACGCGTTGAGCGCGTCTTATTTAAGGAATGCTGATGTAGATATGCTTAAACCATTACGCAACAACACTTATAACTTCTTTTATAATATCGCGAAAGTTAAGAAGAGTGAGGCTTACTATTCTACGTTAAAAGAGGTAGAGACTCCATTAGCGCCCAGAAGTTACAAAGGTAGCGCAATACCTATCAACGCGAGAGCAACTAATGACTACTCAGAAGCAAGAGCGATTGCTTACCTTTTCAACAGATACCCAAATCCGCACGTAAAGGCGTTCTTTCAGGATAATAACGTAACTGTTAACGAGGATTTACTCGCAGTCGGGGATTTATTGCAATGGATATGGCGCTCACGGATAAGAAATGGCGAGCCTATTCAAGCGTATATTCCGTCTAGTCGTATGAGAAAGTTATTGGAAGCCTGGGCAAAATACGAAATCTAAAAACAAGGGAGAGGATGTTATTGAAAAGAGCCAATTCACCATTATACGACCTAAGAATGAAGTATGAGAGAGCGAATCAAACAGACGTAGAGGCACTGAATCGCGATGTTAGTAGATACCTAGAAAAGGAGCCGGAACCATCGAAAACAAAACTTGCACTACTTGGCGGCATCTATTTCATGGTGGGCGAGAACCTTGAGCGGGAAGTTATCAAACGAAGGACTCGCGCAGAATGGGCGGAGCTAGAACGCCAGTATGTTCATAAATCAACGTTTACCTTGCCGGACTTGGTCGACTATCTACTAACTCGTTTAGAACGCGGTAAGCTAACTCGCGGACAGTACTCAGTCGAGAGAGCGAAGTACAAACCGTGTGACCATCGATTTTGTCTTGACTACTTTATTCCGCGTCGTAAGGATCAGAAGTTTTGTTCGGATGATTGCAGAAAACGTGAGCACGAATCGTTAGCGAATTTTAATAAGACGGGAACTTACTTGCCGCCTAGCGCTTACAACGAAGCTAGACAAGCAGAAAAAGACGACGCCTATTTTAAGCATGAGCGTTTATTTCAGCCTGAAACATTACTGGAAATAGGGGCTAAATCAGAGACATATAAGGGATATCGCGATAGGGAAACGGTAGAGAGAAGAGATCGTGCAAGTTTGATAGAAAAAGAAGCTAAATTATATGAAAAAGTAGTAGGAATATGTCGTGAAAGCGTCCAAGAAACCCCGTTAAATATAAGAATGGGCAAGGAAGCCCGTTAATTTTTTGTTCTAATGTAAATAAAAAGGAGGTTTTAATAGTGGATGCTAGAAAAGCGAAATCAATTAGGTATTATCTCGGTGAATCGCAGGAAGAATTTGCGGGCAGACTTGGAGTCTCGACATCGACCGTCTGTGCTATCGAGAAAGGGACACGTGGTATTTCCGACCTAATGCGTGCCAAACTTGCGAAAATTGAAATGGGATTTACCGATGAGTTTTATCATTTTTATAATCAATTCTCAAAAAACTCCGTATAATATCCATTTTATTTTATCGTCAATATTATTATAAGTTTTATAAGGGGGATTGTCAATGTATTTGAAACAAAAAATTGAACGAATTGATCCGGCGGTTTTTACAGCCGAGACAACATTCACGGATAAGGCTGGAAATGTGATTGTAAGGAGTCGAACATACGAAAGATGCAATTCGATTTACGCTGCCTATAAGTCGTTAGTATTCGCATTATATGACGTAGAAGATTGCGAAGTTAAGTTTACAACTAATCATCGCCAATTAAACCGAGAGCTTTTCGAAGAGAAAAATAAAAATACAACACTTGCAAATATGCTTGACGATGTGTTGGCGAAAAACAACATCAAATTAATTCAATAGGGGGAACCGTTAATGACGATTGTAATTGATAATGAGCCGAAAAGAATGTGTTTTAAATGTGAGCAAGTGAAGCTAAATACTGAATTTTACAGAGAAGGGAGACCTTACTGTAAAGAGTGCGAGCGTACGGATGCTGCAAAAAGGATGCGAGAATACAACGGTACCCTTAGAGGAAAGGCTAGCCAGGCGCTTCAATCAAGTCATAAAACTATTAAAAAGCAAGGCTATGAAGTTTTAGACGACCTAACCGTCGAGCAGATTATTGAAGTATTTGAGTTTTTTGACGGCGTGTGTGCATATTGCGAGGGTAAGTTCGAACAATCACAGCTATCCATGGACCACATCATTCCATTAAGTAAAGGCGGTGCGAATACGCAGTCGAACATCGTTGTTGCATGTCAGAGCTGCAATAAACGGAAGCACGATAGGGAGATACGCGCTCGATTTGCTAAAGAAAAGCACGACGAAATCCATAGGTACATTAAGTTTGTTAGTGGCGATGAATCGCTGGTGAATGAACTAGAAGAAGTAGTTTTAAAGATGATTTCAGAAAAAGAGAGGGAATCCAAATGAACAGCGACCAGAGAGAAAGTAAGCTACCAACCTATTACGACGATTGGTATACGCCTTTTGTGCAATATTTCGTCAACAATACGGAAGGCTTCGAGCACTTGATCAGACCGCGCAAACGATGGCGGAGGCCTAAAGGAGTGGTTAACTATAGAAAGAGTATTTTACGTAACGGCAATCAAAACGGACGTAGCAACCGGAATAGGAATCGCCGAGCATCCTGACGATGAAACAGTTTATATCGCGAGCCTATATTTCGATGGGAAACTATCGCGAACGGCAACGTTTAACGCCTGGAATCAGCATATAAACAACCGACTAGAGCCGGGCGACAAAGCAATGATTTTTACGAATGATATCAGCGCAAAATCTGATCGCCGATTCAAATGGCCTAATCATAAGTCGATAGTTATTCGCGATAAGGGACGGTTGCACGAATCGAAGTGTTTGGCGAAAGATGCATTGCAACGAAAATCAACTATAACGGAGGAATTGAAATGAATTAAAAAGGGGATTTAGTTTATCGGAATTATTATCGCAGGAGATTATTCAAAAAATAAAAGGAGCTGTCCGAAAATGATTAAAGCAAGCGAGTTTAAAGAGACGATCGAGGCGGTCGAGAGTGCAAAGAAATCGGCGTACTCCGCGCGACTATTCAACGAGCTAACAAACGCAGGAATTGAAAAAGATATCGCAGATTTGTTCTGTAATATCGCTAAAAATGATGAAGAAGCGATTGCCGCAGTTGTAAAACAATTAAAGGGGGACAATTAATATGAGTAGATATGAAAAAATGGTTAATTCATTGAAAAGAATGCAGGAAATTAGAGGCGGAGTCACTCAAAATGTATTAGATTACAGCAAGCTAGTCGAAGATCAAACAAAACCTATTGAGGACGATATCGATTTAAGTCCTACTGGAAAACTTAAAAAAGTAAAAGAAGCCAAAATGGCAATGGGCGCTGGCTTTTTGGAACTTGCTAAGAAGTTAAAAGACGAGTATCAAAAGGAATCAATCTCCGCTAAGGTTGCCGCCGAAGACATTCTTAATCAAGTCCCGAATGCGCCGTCAGATTCTTCGGTTAAAACATTCGAGCGAAATCTCGCTAGTTTAAAGCTTGATTTGAAGCTGGGTCGATCGGATTCGATTTCGTTAGGTAGGCTTAAATCTTTTGTCGGTACAATCGACCAACCTTACTTTGCGCAAAGGATAGTCGATGACTATAGCGATATTATCGGCTTGTTCGACGGCTTAGCGGACATAAAACCGGAATTAAGCCTACTTTTGGAATCGCTACGAGACAAAGCAAAAACGGATGAGCAAAAGCATGCAGAGCAAGTATTGCAGACGATTGACAACGAGTATAGTCGCGACCTATTTACGCGAGGACTGGTAATGGATACTTTGCACGATACGTTCGGTCATGAAGTTGCCGACTATGCTAATCAACCACACTTACACAAAGGAGAGGATGCTTAATGGAGAAACAACAACTCTATTTACTCAGCGCAGATGGTGGTAACGCAGCCGGTAATATATACGAATATAGCGATCAAGATGCGAAGATTTTACTCGAAAAAGGTAAAGCCGTTAAAGTAGACTATCCGAAGTTGAAGTCCTATGAAACGGAAATAAATAGTCTAATGAAGCGCTATAAAGAGCAACGCGACGCATTGAAGGAAAACCCGCGCTACGCTGACAATGATGCTGAGCGCCAATATCAATTACAAGAGTTACGACGCAAGCTAGACGAGGACGTAGCAACACAGCGCGATGACTATGCGGTCGAATTAGAAGCAACCTATCGCGAGGCAGCAGCGAAAGCGTTCCAGTTTAGACCGGATGAAGAGGGCGTGAAGTTTGCCGACGCAGTATCGTTGCAGCTCGACCTCGGCATCGGCCAGGACGTCGCGGATATGTTGAAAGTGGCTATCGCAAGCGCTTCTGATGCTGAAAAGGTTGGCTTGTTGACGCAATGGTCGAAGTTATCGCAGAAGCTCGAAGAAAACGGAGTTAATCGCTGGGCTGTCCAAGATATCGAAGCTGACTTGAAAAAATCTACTGGGCTAGAGGCTGCCGCACTACAATTTAAGATTCTTGGCGCAATAAAAGATAGTCAGAATCCGGCAACAGCATACACAAATATGCTTGCGGTTGAAAAAGCGAGGGAGGCAGTAAAATGAGCGACTTCGAACGAAAAGTGTCAGAACGCCTAGAACGAAAAAAGGAAGTAAAAGGCGTCGATCCAGCTTCTTCAATGAATGGAGCTAAACGGAGGCCGCGTCAGACAGACGGTCAAGAGGCTGGTCGGAGCTTATATCAGCGATTAAAGCAAGCGGGAAGAATACAAGGTTTATAGAGGCGTCCTTTGGGCGCTTCTTTTAATTTTAGGAGGGAACGAATGATTTATTTTATGTATAGTCGCGCAACAAAAGGCGGAGGCGCACTCGTGAAAACAACTAAAAGTGGGGGAGGAACAACGGCAACAAGTTCAGCAGGCGGTGGCGTAAGCACATCAACCGCAAGTGGGGGCGGTAGTTCTCAAACGTCTAGTGCTGGCGGAGGCACGAAGTCGACAACAAGCACACGAAGCTTCGCTCAGCTAAACTTGATGACGCTAGGACCTGAGACAGTTAGCGGCAGTTATCACGTGCATGAGGTACAAATACCGGGGGACAGGTTTAATCATTCGCATGATATTACGATAGGGAGCCATACGCACAGCGTTACGATTCCGTCACATACGCACAATTTCGATGTACCTAACCACCATCATGACGTAACTATCCCAAATCATTCTCACGAAATTGAACTACCCGATCATACACACGAGATTGAGCACGCCATATACACGCTGGACCGACTACCAACTGCTTGCAAAATTGTAGTTGATGGTAACACGGTGCCTCATACTGCTATAAGCGGAACTAACATCGATTTAATAGATTACTTGAAAAAGGACGATAGCGGAAAAGTAACGAGAGGCTGGCATACGATAGATATCGAGCCGAACGATCTCGCATATATTAACGCGCAAGTAACAACTAAAGTTCTTTATGCAATCACGCGGAGGAGGAAGCTTTTAATGAGCCTTGTTATAGCTATCGCGACACAGGATTTCGCAATTATCGCCGGTGACCATCGATGCACACATATTAGCGACGATGCTATTTACCACGATGCAGTAATTAAAGTGTTTAACGTAAATAATCAGGTAGTTGCGGGATTTACCGGCGATTTGAGTGTAACGGAGGAATTGGTTAAAAGTTTTGCCGACTTCGAGCAAGACGCTACTATCGAGCAAGTTGCCGAGAAGTTAAAAGGACTAACGCCAAGTGATGCTTATCTGACGATAATATTGAGCGGCGTAGATAAGAACGGAAATATACGGATCGTAGAAATGGGGCATAGAGATAATTTCGCGCAGCATATAACGGACATTCCCGAGGGAGAAGTGCGTTGGCTATCAAGCTACGCCTACGTGAGTCCTAACGATATGATCGAGGAAGAGTTTGCGAAGTTATCAGAATGCAATCCGCAAGAGGTGGCGGAAATGCTAAAGAGAATTGTCGCGAAAGTATCGGAAGATGATATACGCGTAAGTAAAAACGCATCAATTGTTGGAATTATTAAGGAGGAATAACATGAGCAATCATCAAGCAACAATCGCAGAACTGAAAGCAAGAATCGAGCAGATGCGTCGTGACCGCGTAGCTGCAGGCAAGCCAGCCGATCCGCCAAAGCCGTTCTTTCCACTTCCGTTAGCGATTGTGACAGCCGAAAGAATGCCGGACTACTTTGCTTTTATAGTGAAATATGCGCAAATCATCGACGAGACTAACGTAATACCGACGGGAATCGATTGTGCGAAGTTTGAGAGGCATTATGGCGACTTTGACCTGTTAGCCTACACGGATTGCGCTGATTCAAGCAAAACGTCTATATGGGCGAGGAGTATATACGGCGCCTTAAGGGAAATCGCGAAGTTTAACGAGGGACAGGAAGAGTTATCGCCAGATCTGGCGCTACAATCGCTTTATAAGTGCATCCGACTAGCGAGGATAGGAAAACCGCCTACTAGCGACGCAACAATCGAAAAGGAATGTCAGAGGTATCGCGATGATGAAGCGCTGTATTTAGCGGAAGTAGCCAAGTGGCGCGAACATTATGCGAAAATTAAGGAGGATGAATAAATGATTACACTGAACGAAATTAAGGCACATTTAACGCCGGAACAGATGAAGGTGGCGCAAGGTATAGTTGAGAACGAGTTTTTAGGGAAAAAGAAGCTGAGCTACGAGGATTTAGCTGAATCGCTCGGAATCTCAACGCGAACCTTGTATAATTGGCGCCGAGATAGGTACTTTACGCTATACCAATCGTATTTAGCGGATCACGAACTCGATAACTTTATGCCGACGGCCGTCGCAAAACTAAAAGAATCCATAGAAGGGCGGTCAAGTAACGGTATTCCTAGCATGAAGGCTTTAGAACTCTATCTGAAGCTGACTGGGCGCCTAGTTGATAAGAAGGAAATCGTAAAGTCCGAAGAGCATACATCGAGAGTCCGTGTGACGCGCGAAGATATCAGCAAAGACCTTGCGAACTTAGATAAGATGCTTAATTAACAAAGGCTGCCTTCGGGCGGTCGATACATATGCTTGAGATTGCGTCTGTGACGAAATTATTTTTAATTTTGCGCATAATTATCCGTCTAATGCTTGTATATAATAGAAGAAAATGCTAATATTTAGTCAATCGGTCAGTTGAACGTTCAATGTCCGTGTCAACAATCGTTCTATATAACGAGTGAAATGACGTGACTATGACGGAACGGGAGTTCGAATCTCTCCTGGGACGCCATTAGCTACATATTTATCTACCAACACTAGCGTTGATTCCTGTGAAAACTTGGATTAGCGCTTTTTTTATTTCAGCTAGAGATCGATTTCATATTAGACTTCTCCATAAGTAATCTTCCTTTGTTGTTTTTCATCCTCAATTAAAAACCCAAAGAAACAACTATAAAAATACTATATTGAAATAATAGTGATAAGATGCACTGAATAAAAACATCCTCAAATACTGGTGATTTTTATCGAATGATGTAACGATGAGTCAGCATATGGTAGAAGTTATCACGTTTGTATGTGATTAAATATTAAAAAAATGGATTAACATGAAATGGTCTCTGAAGGTTGTAGTTTCTTTGTATAGTATTTATCGTAAATGAACGCACATGATTTATCTTGTAATAGCCTTCAATTAGTCGCGTTCTTTTGCTCATGAGCTGTTCAAATACCCCCATCCTAAAAGTACTTCACTTGCTATTCTCGCATGCCACAGAATGAATAAATCAATAAAAAATTTTGTCCAATTAAAAGGTTAATAGATCAATGATGTAAGCGGATACATGAAAACAGACTAATCTAAATTATCAAATAATTTTCCAAAAAGGTGTTGACGACTTTTGAAAATGGGCGTAAGATAGTCCTCAACAAAGCAAAGCACAATAAAATAAATCGAAAATGAAATTGGAAGCAGCGTTATTTTCCTTTTATTTTTACAAACGAAATTTTAGTGGTTTAAAGTGAGAAACTAAAAGCGTTGATGAGGATAAGTAGTTTTTTGATGTAGGTTTTGCAGAGAGCCGGGCAAGCTGGAAACCGGTAAACCAGTCTTAAAATGAACTCACCTCGGAGTGAAGACTTGAACAATGATAAGTAGAGTCTTCCGGGTCGAAGGAACCCGTTATCTAAGCTTAGCAGTTATTATGCTGTTACTGAGTGCGCGTGGAGATTTAAAACGCGAACAAGGGTGGTACCGTGGAATGGTGATCAAAGCCTTTTCATCCCTTGACCAATGATTGGTCAATGAGGGATGGAGAGGCTTTTTTATATTTAATTTTATTTTATTAAGGAGGTTAAAGAGCGATGGTGCGGGAAGCTGCCTTAACAGAAGAAGTGAAAACAAAGCTTGAGACGATTACAGGCGCAGACTTATTAATGGATGCGTTAGAAAGGGAAAATGTAGAAGTCGTCTTTGGCTACCCTGGCGGAGCGGTTTTGCCGATTTACGATAAGATTTATGATGCGAAATTCCTTCATGTTTTACCTAGACATGAACAAGGCGGCATACATGCTGCAGAAGGTTACGCAAGAATTTCAGGTAAGCCTGGTGTCGTCATTGCAACATCCGGGCCTGGAGCAACGAATATCGTAACAGGTTTGGCTGATGCCATGATGGACTCATTACCAATTGTAGCTTTCACAGGCCAAGTAGCAACAAGTGTGATTGGTTCAGATGCTTTCCAAGAAGCAGATATATTAGGAATTACAACACCGATTACAAAATATAATTTTCAAATTCGCCAATTGGAGGATATTCCAAGAGTCATTAAAGAAGCGTTCTATATTGCAAAGACAGGCAGACCCGGTCCAGTGCTCATTGATATTCCTAAAGATATAGCTTCGACGATTACCGAAAGGCCCGAAGAAGCAGAAATGGAGTTACCGGGTTATCAACCGACACTAAAGCCTAATCGCCTTCAGATTCGTAAGCTATCAGATGCGATAGGAGCAGCACAGAAACCAGTCATTTTAGCGGGTGCAGGCATTCTTCATTCGAAGGGGGCAAACGAACTCTTACAGTATGTAGAAAAAACAAAAATACCAGTTGTCCATACATTACTTGGTCTTGGTGGTTTTCCAAGTGATCATCCATTATTCATTGGCATGGCTGGCATGCACGGCTGTTATACAGCAAATATGGCACTCTCACAATGTGACTTATTGATTAATATCGGTGCAAGGTTCGATGACCGCTTAACAGGTAATTTGGAACACTTTGCTCCGAATGCTAAGGTTGCTCATATCGATATTGACCCAGCGGAAATTGGTAAGAATGTACCGACAGTTATTCCTGTTGTAGCAGACGCAAAGGCTGCGCTTCTCGCACTTCTTCAAGAAGAATGTAATGAACCAGCTCATAGCGAATGGATGGAGACATTAAAACAGTGGAGTGTTGCACATCCTTTCCATTATGATAAAGCTTCACCAAAGTTAAAGCCGCAAAGAGTAATGGAGCTCTTGTATGAGAACACGAAGGGCGAAGCGATTGTAACGACAGATGTCGGTCAACACCAAATGTGGGCTGCGCAATACTATCGCTTTAAACATGCTGATAGGTGGGTTACATCTGGTGGGCTTGGAACGATGGGATTTGGTTTACCTTCTAGTATTGGCGCTCAAATTGCTGATCCAGATAGTTGTGTGCTTGCCATTGTCGGTGATGCAGGCTTTCAAATGTCAACACAGGAATTAGCAGTTATACAAGAAATGAACTTACCGATAAAAATCGCAATATTCAATAATCAATCATTAGGGATGGTTAGACAATGGCAGGAGTTTTTCTATGAATCACGTTTTTCTCATAGCAAGATTCCAGTTCAACCTGATTTTGTGAAGCTAGCTGAAGCTTACGATATTAAAGGCTATACCATAACAACAGAAGAAGAAGCGGAGAGAGTGTTAGCTGAAGTATTACACACAAGAGAGCCTGTATTGCTAGATTTCCGTGTCGATGCTGACGAAAATGTCTTTCCAATGATCGCTCCGGGTAAAGGGATTCATGAGATGGTAGGTGTGAAAGAATGAAGAGAATCATATCGCTGCTTGTTTTAAATAAACCTGGTGTACTTAATCGAATTACTAATTTATTTTCTAAACGAAATTATAATATCGAAAGTATTTCAGTGGGTTTATCTGAACAGGAGGGGATGTCAAGAATCACATGTGTAATTTATGTTGAGTCTGACCAACAAAGTGAGCAAATTACGAAACAGCTCAATAAACAGATCGACATACTGAAAGTGACGGATATTACAAATCAAGCAGTTGTTGCTAGAGAACTAGCTTTGATAAAGGTACAGTCTAATCCGCACTCAAGAAATGAGATTTATTCCTTAATTGAACCTTTCAGAGCTTCTGTCATTGACGTTAGCAAAGATAGTCTAGTCATCCAAATTACAGGAGAATCTGAAAAAATCGAAGCTTTCCTAGAGTTAATTAAGCCTTACGGTATTAAAGAGATTGCTAGAACGGGTACAACAGCTTTCCCAAGAGGGACACAAAGACAGTCGCAACAAAAACATAATTTTTCAATTGTATAAAAAAATAAATGATGAATAGAGGAGAATGAATAATGGCTAAAATGTACTATAACGGAGATGCAAATGAGAACTACTTAAACGGGAAAACAGTAGCAGTAATTGGATACGGATCACAAGGTCATGCGCATGCGCAAAATATGAGAGATAGCGGTGTAGAGGTAGTAATCGGCTTAAGGCAGGGAAAATCATGGCAGACAGCAGTTGAAGATGGCTTTCAAGTTTACTCAGTAGGAGAAGCGACTGCTAAAGCAGATATCGTAATGATTTTATTACCAGATGAATTGCAAACGAAAGTATATAAAGAAGAAATCGAACCAAATTTAACCAATCAAGCATTAATGTTTGCTCACGGATTTAATATCCATTTTAATCAAATCGTTCCACCGAAAGAAAGTGATGTTTTATTAGTCGCACCAAAAGGACCAGGTCATTTAGTAAGAAGAACATATGAAGAGGGAGCAGGTGTACCAGCGTTATTCGCCGTTCACCAAGATGTATCAGGTGAAGCAAGAGAATTAGCACTAGCTTATGCAAGAGCAATTGGGGCACTAAGAGCCGGGGGCTTAGAAACGACATTTAAAGAAGAGACAGAAACAGATTTATTTGGAGAACAGGCAGTATTATGTGGCGGACTGACTTCTCTTGTTAAAGCAGGATTTGAAACGTTAACGGAAGCAGGTTATCAGCCGGAACTCGCTTACTTTGAATGTCTCCATGAACTCAAATTAATTGTTGACCTTATGTATGAAGGTGGATTAGAAGGAATGAGATATTCTATTTCTGATACAGCACAATGGGGAGATTTCGTCAGTGGCCCACGGGTTGTAGATGAACGGGTAAAAGCAGAAATGAAAGAAGTATTAAAAGATATTCAAGAAGGCAAATTTGCTAAAGGCTGGATTATGGAAAACCAGGTGAATCGTCCGGTGTTTACAGCTATTAATGCAAAAGAAAGTGAACATGAAATTGAAAGAGTTGGTAGAGAGCTTCGCAAAATGATGCCATTCGTCCAAAACAATAAAAAGAAAGAAGTGGTGAGCAGTGCAACAAATTAATATATTCGATACAACGCTTAGAGATGGAGAACAATCAGCAGGAGTCAACTTGAACTTCTCTGAGAAATTAGAGATTGCTAGACAGCTAGAAAGACTGAATGTAAACATCATCGAAGCAGGTTTTCCAGCCGCGTCTAAAGGAGACTTTGGATCGGTAAAATCTATTGCAGAAACAGTAAAGAACGCTTCTGTAACAGGTTTAGCGAGAGCGGTTTTATCGGATATAGATGCAGCATGGGACTCATTGAAGGGAGGAGCCGAACCAAGGCTCCATACCTTCTTAGCAACTAGCCCTATCCATCGTGATTACAAACTTAAAATGACAAAAGAGCAAGTAGTGGAAACGGCAGTTAACACCGTTAAGTATGCGGCGGAACGCTTCTCCATTGTGCAATGGTCAGCAGAGGATGCTTCAAGGACGGAATTGCCCTTCTTGGCAGAAATCGTGGAGAAAGTCATCCAAGCAGGAGCGAGGGTGATCAACATCCCGGACACAGTCGGATATGCAACACCGAAGGAATACGGAGAGATTTTTAAATATTTAAAAAATAATGTCCCATCTATCGATAAAGTAGCATTATCTGCTCATTGCCATGATGATCTAGGGATGGCGACAGCGAATTCTTTAGCTGCGATCGAAAATGGTGCGACACAAATAGAGGGAACGATTAACGGAATTGGTGAGCGAGCGGGCAATGCAGCGCTTGAGGAAATAGCTGTCGCCCTTCACATCAGAAAAGATTTCTATAATGCCCAAACAACGTTAAACCTAGGGGAGATTAGCCGAACAAGTAGCCTTGTAAGCAAACTTTCCGGAATGCCGGTCCCAGCAAATAAAGCCGTTATTGGAGCAAACGCTTATGCTCATGAATCTGGTATACATCAAGATGGCGTATTAAAAGAAGTAACCACTTATGAAATTATTTCACCGCAATTAGTCGGTGTGCAATCTAACTCTCTTGTTCTTGGTAAACATTCAGGACGACATGCATTTAAAAATCGTTTAGACGAATTAGGTTTAGATGTGGCAGATGAAGATATCAAACCACTATTTACCGTATTCAAAGATTTAGCCGATCGCAAAAAAGAGATGACAGATGAAGACTTAGTCGCCCTTGTGCTAGAAGAAAAATTGTCGAAGGAACAACGATTCTATGAATTAATTCAAATCCAAATTCAGTACGGTACGAATCAAGTGCCGACAGCAACGGTTACATTATCCGGTAGCGATAATCAAGTGATACAAGAAGCAGGTACGGGTGCAGGTAGTATTGAGGCACTATATAACACATTAGAAGCAAGTGTGAATGGTGAGATTAGTTTACTCGATTATCGCATTCAATCAGTTGGTGCCGGTAGAGATGCACTTGCGCAAGTGTTCGTTAAGTTAGCTTACCAAGGGGTAGAAACGAGTGGTAGAGGGCTCGCTCAAGATGTGCTAGAAGCATCAGCAAAAGCCTATTTAAATGCAGTTAACCGAGTCATATATATGAAGGAAAAAACGGAACCAGCTATGCAGAATAGTTAACTTACACTTTAATCGGAGGGATAAAAGATGAAAAAACGTATCGCTGTACTACCAGGAGACGGGATCGGGAAAGAAGTTGCAAAGGGAGCAGTTGAAATTCTCCAAGCAGTCGGAGAGCGCTATAATCACCAATTTGAATTTGCTTATGGTATGATTGGCGGCCATGCGATTGATGAAAAAGGCAAACCACTTCCGGAAGAAACCATTCAACTTTGCAAAGAAAGCGATGCGATTCTTTTAGGAGCAGTGGGTGGTCCTAAATGGGATCAAGTAAATCCTGATATCCGTCCGGAGAGAGGGTTATTACAAATCCGTAAAGAGCTTAATCTATATGCCAATCTTCGTCCAACAACTTATTTTGAAAGTTTGGCGAAATCTTCTCCTCTAAAAGATGAAGTGATCCAAGGTGTAGACTTATTGATGGTACGCGAATTAACTGGCGGATTATATTTTGGTCAACCGAGTGAACGCATGGATGCTAACGGGGAGTCTGCGGTAGTCGATACATTATTTTATAAAAAAGCAGAAATGAAGCGAGTAATCGAAAAAGCGTTTATTTTAGCAGATAAGAGAAGAAAAAAAGTCACATCTATTGATAAAGCAAACGTGCTTGAATCAAGTAGGATGTGGAGGGAAACAGCAGAGGAAGTGGCTAAAGATTATCCCCATGTGTATCTTGAGCATATGTTAGTTGACAATGCGGCGATGCAGATGGTGACAAATCCTAAACAGTTTGATGTTGTCGTAACCGAGAATATGTTTGGTGATATTTTAAGTGATGAGGCTTCCGTTTTAACCGGTTCATTAGGTATGCTACCATCTGCTAGTTTATCTGAAAATGGTCCATATTTATTTGAACCGATTCATGGTTCGGCACCTGATATCGCTGGGAAAAACGTGGCCAATCCGTTAGCAATGATTTTATCTGCTGCAATGATGCTTCGTGAATCGTTCGGGTTAGAAACAGAAGCGAATGAAGTAGAACGTGCTGTAAAGCAAGTGTTAGATGCAGGCTTTAGAACGAGTGATATTGCGGAGTTCGGCCAACAAGTGACATCGACAACAGAAATGATTGCGGAAGTAAAAGCGATGCTACTTGATAATGAAGCCATTATGCATATTATGGGTGCGTACGCTTAAATAATGAAGAAGGGACACGGCCCTATTGTGGGTCCGTGTTTCTTTTAGAAAGGTGTGAATATTAATGGGGCAATCAATTATAGAGAAAATATGGAAACAACATATTGTTCATCAAGAAGAGGGAAAACCGGACTTATTGTATATAGATCTGCATTTAGTGCATGAAGTGACATCGCCTCAAGCGTTTTCTGGCCTAAGAATGAAAGGAAGAACGGTTAGAAGACCAGATAAAACCTTCGCTACGATGGATCATAATATCCCAACAGATAATCGTAAAGTCATCAATGATAAGATTGCATTAAACCAGATGACAACACTAGAAAAAAACTGTGAAGAGTTCCAAGTACCACTAGCAGGAATTGATCATCCAGACCAAGGAATTGTTCATGTCATTGGTCCGGAATTAGGCCTAACGCAACCAGGGATGACAATTGTATGTGGCGATAGTCATACATCCACACACGGTGCATTCGGCTCGATTGCATTCGGTATCGGTACAAGTGAGGTGGAGCATGTGTTAGCCACACAAACCATCTGGCGCCAAAAACCGAAAACGTTAAAAATCGAAATCAATGGAAAAAGGCAACAAGGTGTATCAGCAAAAGATGTTATCCTTTATGTCCTTTCTCAGTATGGGTTTGATTTTGGAACAGGACATGTCATTGAATATACGGGAGAAGTTATTGCTCATATGTCAATGGAAGAGCGGATGACGATTTGTAATATGTCGATAGAAGGTGGCGCGAGGGCGGGATTAGTGAACCCTGATGAAACAACATTTTCTTACTTAAGAGGACGTAAGTATGTCCCAACAGGGGATGCCTTTGAAGAGCTAGTGACAAAATGGAGATCATTAGTGTCGGATGAAGATGCAACTTATGATCGTGTGATTACTATTGATGCAGCTAATATTGCCCCAATGGTTAGCTGGGGGACAAACCCAGCGATGACATCTAAAGTTACTGATTCAATTCCTACATCAAGTGATTATGAAACAGCCGTGGAAAAGAAATCACTTGAGAGTGCGCTTAAATACATGGGACTAAAGGAAGGACAGAAAATAGAAGATATTCAGATTCAACATGTATTTATCGGTTCTTGTACCAATTCACGACTAGAAGATCTACGTGAGGCTGCTTCTGTAATCAAAGGCAATAAAGTTCATCCTGATGTGCGTGCACTAGTTGTGCCAGGTTCACAAACGGTCAAGTCGCTTGCAGAAGAAGAAGGTCTGGATGAAATTTTTAGAGAAGCTGGGTTTGAATGGAGAGATTCGGGTTGCAGTATGTGTTTGAGTATGAATAATGATATTGTCCCTAGCGGTGAACATTGTGCTTCCACATCTAATCGGAATTTTGAGGGTCGGCAAGGATCTGGAGCGAGAACTCATTTAGTCAGTCCAATTATGGCTGCAGCAGCAGCTATTCATGGTCATTTTGTCGATGTTAGAAAAATGGTTGAAAGACAACCAGTAAGATAGGGAGCGGAGTAGATGACTGGATTTAAAACTTTAAAGGATAAAGCGATTGCTTTTGACCGTGCCAATGTAGATACAGATCAGATTATTCCTAAGCAATTTCTAAAACGAATTGAAAAAACGGGCTTTGGTCAATTTTTGTTCTATGACTGGCGTTATATGGCAGATGGTAGTTTAAACCCAACATTTGAATTGAATCAAGATGAAAATCAAAATGCATCGATTTTAATTGCAAATGAGAATTTTGGTTGTGGGTCATCTAGGGAGCATGCACCATGGGCCCTCCTAGATTATGGGTTCAAAGTGATATTAGCACCATCCTTCGCAGATATTTTTCATCAAAATTGCCTGAAAAATGGTGTGTTACCGATTGCGTTACCAAAGGAGCAAATTGTGCAATTACTTGAAAAAGGCAAACAACAGCCTTATCAATTAGAAGTGAATCTAGAGAAGCAAACGATTGGTGATGAAGCAGGGTTCCAAGTATCATTTGAAATTGATGCTTATTGGAAAACGATGCTAATGAATGGGTGGGATGAAATTGAAATTACCTTGCAATTAGATGATCACATCACTGCATATGAACAAGCATTAAGATAGTAAATAAATCATTACTTGTGAGCCCGTATGCATTGTATATAGGGCTCATTTTTTATGAAGTTTTTCCGCTGAACCTCTCAATCGCACAATCCTTTTGCATTTTTCTCTTTTCATGCTACACTTACCTCTAAATAAGGAATTAAAGGGACGTAGGCAAAATGACAAAACATAATCGTGATGACAAAAAAAATAAAGTGATTCCCTTTCCCTTTTTAGATAGACGTTTATTAGAGAAAGGGTTAGAGGCTTTACACCGTAGGGAGTTTCAAGAGGCAGTAGATTTCTTAACAGAAGCTTCAGAGCTAAATGATAAGGATGAAGATATTCAAACGGGTCTTGTGCTTGCCTTTTTTGAATCAGGTCAATTACAACATGCGCAAAAACAAGCGGAATACATGCTCCATAATGGGATAGGTGACTACCTTCAAGTGGTAGATATGTATTTGATGATTTTAGTACAATTACATCGCTACGATGAAATTGTGACCACTATTGAATACTTATTTGAAGAGAACAAAGTACCTCATGAAAAATTTGAACATTTTAGTCGGTTATTAGAATTCAGCCGTAGAATGGCTGAAGCAGACATAAAATCCAGTGAGGTAGAGGACGGCTCGGAAAATCACCTACAGCTTTTTGAAATAAAAGATCAACAAGAGCAGATGATGCTCGCTAAAGAATTGGCAGAAAAGAATATTGTGCACAATGTAAAAGAAATCCTTTCCTATTTACGATCTGAGGAGGGACATCCCTTTTTTAAGACATTACTTCTCGATGTGTTAAAACAGCATCTATATAATAAGGAAGTTATTGTTGAAAAAATGGGTAATATAAAAAGTTTTGTTCCTGCACACTTGCCTGACTTTGAGCATTTCCAACAAAGGATTGAAATGCTCAAAGTGTTAGAAGAGAAAATGGAGCAAGATGACCCCATTTTACTTGAACATGCTGCATCTCTTGTGAACCGTCATTTATTTCTCATGTATCCGATAGAATTAGAACCTTTTTCTATTGAAACATGGTCTGCAGCTTATCATACTCTTGCGATTGATTACCTAGGGATGGACCTTGCTGTGGATGAGATGCTTGAGAAATATTGTGTCGAAGAAGAGGATTATCATGCAGCTATTACTTATATTGAAGCAATAGAAGAATTTTCTTATCCTAAAATATAGTCTCATTGTTGAAAGCTAGAGACGTTATGTTATAATATAATGGTTGTATTATGTGGATAGAAAGCTGATTCACCTTATATAAATGAATAATCGATTAGACATATTCATTCTATTTGCTGTGAATGAAATGATCATAGATTTTGGAGGGAAATAATAGTATGTCTGCTAAATTTGAAAAGTTAGAAGGGAACCAAGGGGTTCTTACAATTGAAGTAGATGCAGAGAAGTTAAACGAAGGTTTAGACGCTGCATTTAAAAAAGTAGTTAAACAAGTAAATGTTCCTGGCTTCAGAAAAGGTAAAATGCCTCGTAGCCTATTTGAAAAACGCTTTGGTGTTGAGTCTTTATACCAAGATGCAGTAGATTTTCTTTTACCAGAAGCGTATGCAAATGCAATTGATGAAACAGGCATTGAGCCAGTTGATCGTCCTGAAATCGATGTAGAACAAATCGAAAAAGGTAAAGCGCTTATTTTCACTGCGAAAGTAACTGTAAAACCTGAAGTAGAACTTGGCGAATATAAAGGCCTTGAAGTAGAAAAATTCGATACAGAAGTAACGGATGAAGATGTAGAAAACGAATTAAAAGGTCTACAAGAAAAACAAGCTGAGCTTGTTGTTAAAGAAGAAGGTACAGCAGAACAAGGTGATACAGTTGTTATCGACTTTGAAGGTTTCGTTGATGGAGAAGCATTCGAAGGTGGAAAAGGTGACAACTTCTCATTAGAACTTGGTTCTGGACAATTCATTCCAGGTTTTGAAGAAGAATTAATTGGTGTTTCTGCTGGTGAATCTAAAGAAGTAAATGTTACGTTCCCAGAGGAATACCATGCTGCTGAGCTTGCGGGTAAAAAAGCAGTATTCAAAACGACTGTACATGAAATCAAAACAAAAGAACTTCCTGCATTAGATGATGAATTCGCTAAAGATGTAGATGAAGAAGTTGAAACATTAGATGCACTAAAAGAAAAAACGAAGAAACAACTAGTTGATAGTAAAAACCATGAAGCAGAGCACCATGTGCGTGATTCTGTAGTAGAAAAAGCAGCAGAAAACACAACAATTGATATTCCAGCTGCAATGGTTGATACTGAATTAGATCGCATGATGCAAGAATTCGAACAACGTTTACAAATGCAAGGTATGAACCTTGAGCTTTATTATCAATTCTCTGGACAAGATGAGTCTGCATTACGTGAGCAAATGAAAGTTGACGCAGAGAAGCGCGTGCGCATTAACTTAACTCTTGAAGCAATTGCTGTTGCAGAAAACATCGAAGTTTCTGAAGATGAAATAAACGAAGAAGTAAATAAAATGGCTGAAATGTATAATATGACAGCTGAAAATATTCAAATGGCGCTGGGTGGTAGCCTTGATGGTTTACAATCTGATATTAAAGCGAAAAAAGCAATCGATTTACTTGTAGAAAATAGTAAAACTGTTTAAAATGAATATAACAAAGTAACGGTAGCAACCCGGAACTTACACATAACAAGGCGCGATCACATCGTGCCTTGTTTTCTACAATTTAAGATATTACATAATTGCAGTACGGCAAAAGCAGGATACCTTATCACATACATAACTGCCTGAAAAAAATTCCACTTATGGATGGGCATAAAAATGGACATGCTTATGGAAGTACAAGTTTTATTGAGTGATTTCCTTCTGCGAATCATGAATAACGTATTACGTACATAACTTAGAGGTAAGTGTTATTATTTCCTGTCTTTTGCTGAAGTGTGTTACAATGCAATACATAACTTAAAGGTTAGTTTTTATCAAGCGTTTTTAATAAGAACTGGCGAGTGAATTGGCTCAAATATTTAGCTAATGATAAACAAAAGTTCGCAGAAGATATATCGCTTAGAAGTTTGATCAAGGGGTGAAGGATTTGTTTAAATTTAATGATGAAAAAGGTCAATTAAAGTGTTCCTTCTGTGGGAAAACACAAGATCAAGTTCGTAAGCTAGTAGCTGGTCCTGGTGTTTACATTTGTGACGAATGTATTGAATTATGCACCGAGATTGTGGAAGAAGAACTTGGAACAGAGGAAGAAGTTGAATTTAAGGATGTGCCAAAGCCGTCCGAGATTCGCGACATTCTCGATGAATATGTAATTGGTCAAGACCAAGCAAAGAAAAACCTAGCTGTGGCAGTTTACAATCATTACAAACGAATCAATTCGAACAGTAAAGTAGATGATGTAGAACTGGCAAAAAGTAATATTGCAATGATTGGGCCAACAGGAAGTGGTAAAACATTACTAGCCCAAACATTAGCAAGAATTCTAAATGTACCATTCGCAATTGCAGATGCGACTTCGTTAACAGAAGCAGGTTATGTTGGTGAAGATGTTGAGAACATTCTCCTAAAGCTTATCCAATCTGCTGACTATGACGTGGAAAAAGCTGAAAAAGGAATTATTTATATCGATGAGATTGATAAAGTGGCCCGTAAGTCAGAAAATCCGTCGATTACAAGAGATGTATCTGGTGAAGGTGTGCAACAAGCATTATTGAAAATTCTTGAAGGCACTGTTGCCAGCGTACCTCCACAAGGTGGAAGAAAACATCCGCATCAAGAATTTATTCAAATTGATACGACGAACATTTTATTTATTTGTGGTGGTGCCTTCGACGGTATCGAACAAATCATTAAACGCCGTTTAGGTCAAAAAGTGATCGGTTTCGGTTCGGATAATAAGCAGAAAGAACTTGAACAACATGAGTTACTATCTAAGGTTTTACCAGAGGACTTATTGCGTTTCGGTTTAATTCCTGAATTTATTGGTCGTCTACCGGTTATTGCAAGCTTAACACCATTAGATGAAGAAGCATTAATTGAAATTTTAACAAAGCCGAAAAATGCTTTAGTAAAACAATTCCAAAAAATGCTTGAATTAGATGATGTTGAGTTAGAATTCGAGGATGAAGCACTAATTGAAATTGCTAAGAAAGCAATTGAAAGAAAAACAGGTGCCCGTGGATTACGTTCAATTATTGAAGGAATTATGCTTGATGTCATGTTTGATTTACCTTCTCGTGAAGACATTAAAAAATGTATCATTACAAAAGATACAGTCCTTGAGAATGGTTCACCAAAGTTATTACTTGAAGACGGTACAATTGTGAAAGAAGAAAGAAAAACGTCTGCATAAGTTTGAAAGGAACTAAACTACGGTTTAGTTCCTTTTCTATTACCTCCAGCAAAAAGGTTGAAGGGATAGAGAAAAAAGATAAGTGATTTCGCCCCATTATGGAGTAAACGGTAGTTGCTCGTAGTTGTAGAGTGGAAATCGCAAAGATAGCAGGGGTAAGTCGATTAGCTCGTGTAGAAATGTTCAAAGATAGCAAAACAAAGTCAATTAGCTCGTACATCCAAAAAGAAAATACCAAAGATAGCAGAACAAAGCCGATTTCCTCGTACATCCAACGTGAAAACCACAAAGCTAGCAGAGCAAAAACAACTCACTCGAAAAAGAGGACCCCAAAAATACCTTTCAGTCAAGATAAGCTGTGTGTTCTTTTAACGTAAAATAGGAATTCATAAAAAATGGTAAAACTTGTTAATTATCGTACGATTGAGGTTTATTACTCTAGGTAAAGTAGAAGATGAAAACAACCACTTTTTTGTGTAGCTCAATCACAGCTTAACAAAAAGTAAAATTATTTTCATTGATTTCCTTTTTTACTAAATAATTCGTCTATAATAAATGCTAAAACAACCATAAGCTTCCTCTTATTGAATTTAAAATTCTTGTTTATTCCAACTTTGCGCAGGAGATACTATCCATTAACAGCAAGAAAATGTTCAGGAGGGAATAGGATGAGTTGGACGGGAATTGCATTGTTTGTACAGCTATTTTTTGGGATTGTTATTGGGCTTTATTTTTGGAACTTACTTAAAAACCAACGTACTCAAAAAGTCTCTATTGATAGAGAGTCTCGTAAAGAAATGGATCAATTAAAGAAGATGAGGTCAATTAAACTGTCAGAACCTCTGTCAGAGAAAGTTAGGCCAGCGACCTTTGATGATATTGTAGGTCAAGAAGATGGCATAAAATCACTTAAAGCGGCACTTTGTGGACCAAATCCCCAGCATGTCATCATTTATGGGCCTCCTGGAGTAGGTAAAACAGCTGCAGCCAGATTAGTTTTAGAAGAAGCAAAGAAAAATCAAAAATCACCATTTAAACCATCCTCCGTCTTTATTGAACTAGATGCGACAACCGCTCGTTTTGATGAGAGAGGAATTGCAGATCCACTTATTGGATCTGTACATGATCCCATTTATCAAGGGGCAGGAGCGATGGGGCAGGCAGGAATCCCACAACCAAAACAAGGAGCAGTCACAAATGCCCATGGTGGGGTCTTGTTTATAGATGAAATTGGAGAGTTACATTCTATTCAGATGAATAAGTTGTTAAAAGTGTTGGAAGATCGCAAAGTATACCTCGAAAGCGCTTATTATAATGAGGAAAATATGCAAATTCCTTCTCATATACATGATATCTTTAAAAATGGTTTACCGGCAGATTTTCGGTTAGTGGGTGCCACTACAAGAACACCTAACGAATTGCCTCCAGCTATTCGTTCACGTTGTATGGAAGTGTTTTTCCGGGAATTAACAGAAGAAGAAATCGCAGAAGTTGCTAAAAAAGCAGCCGATAAAGTGAACTTAAAAATAAGTGAACAAGCTTTACAAACATTAGCATCTTATGCAAGAAACGGTCGTGAATCAGTCAACTTAGTACAAACGACAGCGAGTCTAGCAATACAAGAAGAGCGCGATTATATTAAGGACGAAGATGTCGAGTGGGTGATTCAATCAAGTCAGTTAGTGCCGAGAATGGAAAGAAAAATCGGAGAAACAGCAAAGGTTGGTTTAGTTAATGGCTTGGCTGTTCATGGACCTAATTCTGGTGCTTTATTAGAGATTGAAGTTACTGTGATTCCTGCTAAAGAAAAAGGATCAATTAATATTACAGGAATTGTAGAAGAAGAAAGTATTGGCGGACAAGGAAAATCGATTCGAAGAAAGAGTATGGCACGTGGCTCAATTGAGAATGTGATTACAGTTCTTCGCTCAATGGGCGTACCTGCAGATGATTATGATATTCATGTGAACTTCCCTGGTGGTGTACCGATTGATGGCCCATCTGCTGGGATTGCAATGGCTACAGGTATATATTCAGCTATTTATAAACATCCGATAGACAATACAGTGGCAATGACAGGAGAAATTAGTATTCATGGTGCCGTTAAGCCTATTGGCGGCGTATATCCAAAAGTAAAAGCTGCTAAAAAAGCTGGAGCAAAAACCGTTATTATCCCTGAAGAGAATATGCAATCGATATTAAATGAAGTGGAAGGAATTCATATTGTTACCGTTAAAACGTTGAATGAGGTGTTCGAGTGCGCCCTCCACAAAGAATATCAACATGAAAAGCCGTTAATTTCACCACTAGATGCGTCAACGATTGATCTTGCTAAAAAGGAAAGTATGTAAGGTAATAACTTCGGCAACAGCTGCCGGAGTTTTTATTCCTTTCGTTTTAAAGTCCTATAAATAGGGAATGAAATAAGTAATTGTCAAGCGAGAAATGAAGAAAACAAACAAAACGGTTGTACTTTTTAACTCTTTTAGCAAAGGAACTAGATTAAAAAAGTCGACACTGTGAAGTAAATAAGATAAAATTGTACAAAGAAAATGAATTGAAATCTTGATACATATGCATTTTGGAGGTGCAAGTATATGACGAATAAGAAAGAGATCATCGTCCCCCTCCTGCCGCTTCGAGGTTTGCTCGTTTATCCTACAATGGTCCTGCACTTAGATGTAGGTCGTGATAAATCAGTACAAGCACTTGAAAAAGCAATGGTAGATGACCATTTAATCTTTTTAACAACACAAAAGGACATTTCTATAGATGAGCCTGACAGCAATGAATTATATCATTTAGGTACTCTTACTCGGGTAAAACAAATGCTCAAATTGCCAAATGGTACGATTCGTGTACTAGTAGAAGGACTTAAACGTGCAAAAATAGCAGAGGTTTTAGATGATGAAGACTATTTTTCAGTAAAAGTGGAAGCATTCGAAGAGCCTGAATCTCGCGATGTAGAAGACCAAGCATTAATGCGTACTCTTTTAAGTCATTTTGAACAATACATAAAAGTATCTAAAAAAATATCAACAGAAACATTTACATCTGTTACAGATATTGAAGAACCCGGTCGTTTAGCTGATATTATTGCTTCTCATCTTCCTTTAAAACTTAAAGAGAAACAGGGAATCTTGGAGACGATTAATATAAAAGATCGTTTGAATCGTGTGATCAGCATTATTCATAACGAAAAAGAAGTGCTTAATTTAGAAAAGAAAATCGGTAATCGGGTAAAGAAATCGATGGAAAGAACGCAGAAAGAATATTATTTGCGTGAACAGATGAAAGCCATTCAAACCGAATTAGGCGATAAAGAAGGTAAAACAGGAGAAATTGCAGATTTAAAAGCGAAAATCACAGAAGCAAATATGCCTAGTAATGTAGAAAATACTGCATTAAAAGAGTTAAATCGTTACGAAAAGGTTCCTTCTAGTTCGGCAGAGAGCTCTGTTATTCGTAATTATATCGATTGGTTATTAGCTATACCTTGGTCTAAAGAAACGGTCGATGATTTAAACATCAACAAAGCAGAGAAAATCCTTGATCGAGATCATTATGGTTTAGAGAAAGTAAAAGAGAGAGTGCTTGAGTATTTGGCGGTTCAACAGTTAACGAACTCTTTAAAAGGCCCTATCCTCTGTCTCGTTGGACCTCCGGGTGTAGGGAAAACAAGTCTCGCGAAATCAATCGCCTCCTCACTCAACCGTAATTTTGTCCGGGTATCTTTAGGCGGTGTCCGTGATGAATCAGAAATTCGCGGCCATCGAAGAACATATGTTGGTGCAATGCCTGGTAGAGTGATCCAGGGAATGAAAAAAGCAGGAACAGTCAATCCAGTATTTTTATTAGATGAGATTGATAAAATGTCTAATGATTTTCGTGGAGACCCTTCATCAGCAATGCTTGAAGTATTAGATCCTGAACAAAATCATAACTTCAGTGATCACTATATTGAAGAGACGTATGATTTATCGAAGGTTATGTTCATTGCTACGGCTAACAATTTAAGTACAATTCCAGGACCATTATTAGATCGCATGGAAGTTATTTCAATTGCTGGTTATACAGAACATGAGAAGCTTCATATTGCCAAGGACCATCTTCTGCCAAAACAAATTAAAGAGCATGGTCTTTCGAAATCTCAATTGCAAGTGAGAGATGATGCTGTTCAAGGTGTTGTCCGTTATTATACAAGAGAAGCTGGTGTTAGGAGTTTAGAACGTCAACTGGCTAGTATTTGTAGAAAAACGGCAAAAATTATTGTATCAGAGACGAAAAAAAGAGTTGTAGTTACGGCGAAATCCCTTGAAGATTTCTTAGGTAAGAAACGTTTTAGATACGGCCAAGCGGAATTAGAGGATCAAGTCGGTATCGCTACAGGACTTGCTTATACAACTGTAGGCGGAGATACACTTCAAATCGAAGTCTCTTTATCAAAAGGTAAAGGCAAGTTAGTCTTAACTGGTAAACTTGGTGATGTGATGAAAGAATCCGCTCAAGCAGCTTTTAGTTATGTGCGTTCAAATGCGAAGGAATTAGGGATTGATGAGAATTTTCATGAGAAATTCGATATTCATATTCATGTTCCAGAAGGGGCTGTCCCTAAAGATGGTCCATCTGCAGGAATCACAATGACTACTGCACTTGTTTCAGCATTAACCGGTGTACCAATTAGAAGAGAAGTAGGAATGACAGGTGAAGTAACGTTGCGTGGTCGTGTCTTACCTATCGGGGGATTAAAGGAGAAATCACTAAGTGCTCATCGAGCGGGATTAACGAAAATTATCTTACCGAAAGATAATGAAAAGGATATAGATGATATTCCAGAATCGATTCGTGAGGAACTTTCATTTGTGCTTGTATCCCATGTAGATGAAGTGCTTAAAGCAGCGTTAGTAGACGGGGTGGAACAATGAAGGTTGTAAGTTCAGATATTGTCATCAGTGCCGTAAAGCCTGAGCAATATCCAGATGTAGAATTACCAGAATTCGCATTAGCAGGTCGATCGAATGTAGGGAAATCTTCTTTTATTAATAAAATGTTGAATCGTAAAGGATTAGCAAGAATATCTTCTAAGCCTGGTAAAACGCAAACATTAAACTTTTATCTTATTAATGAAATCTTACATTTTGTTGATGTACCAGGATATGGCTATGCAAAAGTGTCAAAAAAAGAAAGGGAAGCATGGGGGAAAATGATTGAGACATACCTCACTTCTCGAGATCAATTACGAGCGGTTGTTCTGATTGTGGATTTAAGACATCAGCCTACTAAAGATGATGTTATGATGTATGAATTCCTTAAACATTATGAGATTCCTTGTATCATTATTGCCACAAAAGCCGATAAAGTGCCAAAATCAAAATGGCAGAAACATATTAAAGTGACGAGAGAAACCCTTGATGTTGACCCTAGTGACTCCCTTATCTTATTCTCTTCAGAAACAGGAAAAGGGAAAGAGGAAGCATGGGCTGTTATTAAAGGATTGATGTAATCGGGTTCAAGGTTAAAATCAAACAAACATTTAAAAAGGCGAACAAACCGGACAAAGCCGGATTTGTTCGCTTTTTTTTGTTAAAGATTTAATTCGCTATATCTTTCATCTTGGTAGTATTAATGGTTATCAAAATAAGTTAAAAGTTAATCATTTTTTGAGAAGTTTACGTTTATTTTTCTGAATTTAGGGAAATTAGACTATGTACGTGAATTTCGGTTTACATAATTTCACTTGTGAATCAAGTGAGCCCTTTTCCCGCTATACTTAGTAATAGAGATGATATAGGAGGATACATGTTTAATAAGGAGGATAGAGTATAAGAGGGATGTGTGAGACTTTCTTACAGTTTTATATCTCAAAATATCATAAAATATGAATTTTGAGAATAATTTGTAAGAGTGGTAAGGTTGATAGCGTATATGAAAAAAGAACATACAAGGGGGATATTTTACTAGTGAAAAAGATACTTAAAGGAATGATTGTTGCTGCATCTGTAGCTGTATTAGCTGCATGTGGCTCAAATGAAGAAGCGAGTAGTGGAGGAATGGATTTAGCAGAGGAAGGGAAATTCACTTATGCTTCATCGGGAGAATTTAATCCATTTAGTGTAACGCAAGATGATGGTTCAATGACAGGTTTCGACATTGAAGTAGCAGAAGCAGTTGCAAAAGAGCTAGGACTAGAACCAGTGCAGCAAAAATTTAAATTCGGTGGAATTGTTGAAGGTGTAAAATCAGGACGTTTTGATGCCGCTGTTGCTAGTCATACAATAACAGAGGAAAGATTACAAGCTGTTGATTTCTCGATTCCTTACTACTATTCAGGCCCACAAATTTATGTGAGACCGGATAGTGATGTAGAAACATTAGAAGATTTAGAGGGTCTTGAAGTAGCTGTAGCTAAAGGAACAACGTATCAAAAAACAGTATCAGAAGTTACAGATAATATTAAGTTTTATGATAGCGATGTCGTAGCACTCGAGGCTTTATCTAGTGGAAAGCATGATGCTGTAATTACCGATTTTGTTACAGGTAAAGAAGCGATCGGTGCGGGTATGAATATTGAGGGAAAACAGCTTTTAGAAAAAAGTGAGCAAGCGATTGCTGTAGCCAACGACAATGACGAGCTACTTGAAAAAATTAACGATGCATTAGAGAAGCTTCATGAAGATGGAACCTTGACTGAAATTAGCAAGGAATATATCGGCGAAGATATTACTGTAGAATCAGAAGAATAATTTTCTGTTGGCGAATGCATCTCCGTTTATTGCGTGTGCATTCGCCTCTTCTATCTAAAGAGAAAATACATTTTACCTTAAGGAGGAAATATGGACATACTAACAACGTTTGTTGACACCTTCCCAATGTTTTTTGAGGGAATGCTCCTAACTTTTCAATTAACAATAGTCTCAATTTTTATTGCTATTTTTATCGGTCTCTTTTTTGCAATGTTAAAGATATCTAAAGTGAAAGTATTAGAGTGGGTTGCGGACCTCTATATCTTCTTAGTCAGAGGAACACCTCTCGTTGTGCAAATTTTTATCTTTTATTTCGGTTTAACTTCATTAAATATTTCCGGTTTTTGGTCCGTTGTTTTAGGTTTAGCCTTCCATAATGGTGCCTATATTGCAGAGATTTTTAGAGGAGCCATTCAATCTATTGAAAGTGGTCAAATGGAGGCAGGTCGATCCCTAGGGATGAGTGCAGGCTTAACAATGCGAAGAATTATTTTACCACAAGCAAGCAGACGTGCTTTGCCACCACTCGGGAACCAATTTATTATCGCGTTAAAGGATTCTTCACTAGCTTCGTTTGTAGGTGTCTATGAGCTCTTTAATATTGCCACAACACAAGGATCAATCAATTATGATTATATGACTTACTTATTGATTGTTGCCGTCTATTATTTAGTGCTTGTTCTTCTATTTACAGTTATTGTGAACCTTGTTGAGAAGAAAATGTCTAATAGTGAGCGATAGAAAGGGATGAATGTAGATGAGTGAATCAGTTATGATTAGTATAGAGAAATTAAATAAGTCTTTTGGTGATCTTCATGTATTAAAAGATATTGATTTTACAGTAAAAGAAAGCGATGTTGTTTGTCTAATAGGTGCCAGTGGTTCTGGTAAAAGCACATTACTAAGATGTCTTAACTTTCTAGAATTAAAAGATAGTGGAACAATTACATTAGAGGGTGAAGTAATAGAAAAGGACTCTCATGACTTAAATGAAATTAGACAGAGAGTTGGAATGGTGTTTCAGCACTTTCATCTTTTCCCTCATAAAACAGTCATACAAAATATAATGGAAGCACCGATGCAAGTGAAAAAATTATCGAAAAAGGAAGCAGAGGAACAAGCGCTAGTACTCTTAGATAAAGTTGGCTTATCGGATAAGAAAGATGTTTATCCATCTAAACTATCGGGTGGTCAAAAGCAGCGTGTTGCCATTGCGAGGGCATTAGCGATGAAGCCGGATGTAATGCTGTTTGATGAACCAACTTCTGCACTAGACCCAGAATTAGTTGGTGAAGTGTTAGCAACAATGAAAGAACTTGCTGAAGAAGGAATGACGATGATTGTCGTCACGCATGAAATGGGATTTGCGCGGGAAGTAGCAGATTGGGCAGTGTATATGCATGATGGTAAAATCGTTGAAGTCGGTCATCCTGAAGAGTTATTTAATCATCCAAAGGAAGAAAGAACGAAAAGCTTCCTAGATTCTGTTCTTTAAAAAGAGTTAATAATTAAAACGAAAAAACGAACATTTTCTTTGCAGATATGTTCGTTTTTTCAATGGAAGTTTCTAATAGATTATTTTCTTTTAATGAGGAAAAAGAGGCCAATGATAATAAAAATAGCAGGCCAGAATTTCGTTATGTATGAAATGATCTCACCGTAGCTACCTGCATATTGCGAAATTTTTTCATAAAATAATAAAGTAATGGCTAATACTAACATAAGAAACCCTTGCAAGAGGCCGTTGCCTGTTTTTAAGTAATATAATAAAAAGGCAAGGGCAATAATAAGGACAAAGGCACCAATATGATTAGGCCATATGCTTAAACGATCAACAATGATGAAATGTAAACCAAACCCAAAGAGAATCACACCGGGAAATATAGCATTATATTCTTTACCGCTATATGCTTGGATTAAAAAGGCCAAACCTGTAATAGCTAGTAATACTGGCCAGGTCAATAACGATTGTAAACTCTCAACCTGTAATTGCTGGATGAGAAAGAAACAGCCGTAGCCTACTAAGATAATACCGGCAAATAGTCGTTGACTTTTCATTTATTCACCACTTTCAGTTAGGTACACTTGAATATTAGGCAGATTTTTGGTATTGTACATAGTGGAGTGTTTATGATAATAAATATCAAATTATAATAGTTCTAAAGTAATCATATACTACTCAAATATCATATCATATGTGTTCATACTCTGTTCACATTTTTTCGAAAAAGCTTGTAAAGATAATGTTATAATATATGTATGTAATTATGCAATTTTTTTGGGGGGTCTACTAAAAATGCATATCGTGGTCGTTGGTCTAAATTATAAAACAGCCCCTGTGGAAATTAGAGAGAGATTAACATTCGATCCTTCTCAATTGGGTGAGGCAATGCAAGCATTGCAACAAAAGAAAAGCATCTTGGAAAATGTAATTCTATCCACATGTAATCGGACCGAAATTTATGCGGTTGTTGATCAACTGCATACAGGAAGATATTATATTAAAGAATTTTTAGCCGATTGGTTTCAAATAGATCAAAATGAATTTTCGCCCTTTCTTTTTATTTATGAACATGATGGTGCGATAGAGCATTTATTTAAAGTCGGTAGTGGATTAAACTCAATGGTTCTAGGAGAAACTCAAATTTTAGGCCAAGTTCGCTCTAGCTTTTTGCAAGCGCAAGTTGAACATACAACTGGAACAATTTTCAATCAATTATTTAAGCAGTCCATTACATTTGCTAAAAAAGCACATTCCGAAACAGATATTGGTGCAAATGCTGTATCTGTCAGTTATGCTGCAGTTGAGCTTGCTAAGAAAATATTCGGTCTAATTACGAATAAGCAAGTACTTATTCTTGGAGCAGGTAAAATGGGCGAATTAGCGATACAACATCTTCATGCAAATGGTGCGAATGTTACGGTTATTAATCGTACTTTTGAGAAAGCGAAAAATTTAGCACACCGCTATGAAGGGCAAGCGAAATTAATGCAAGAATTACAATGTGCATTAGTGGAAGCCGATATCGTGATTTCTTCTACAGGTGCAAACAGTTATATGATTACAAAAGAGATGATGGCAGATGTAGAAAGATTGCGGAAAGGTAAGCCATTATTTATGGTCGATATTGCTGTTCCACGTGATTTAGATCCAGCACTCGCTGATTTAGATAGCGTTTTCTTATATGATATTGATGATCTAGAAGGTATTGTTGAAGCGAATTTGCAAGAACGTAAAAAAGCAGCGGCGAAAATTCAATTATTAATCGAAGGAGAAATCGTTGAATTTAAACAATGGCTTAAACTTCTAGGTGTTGTACCTGTCATCTCTGCTTTAAGAGAGAAAGCTCTTGCTATTCAGGCTGACACAATGAAAAGTTTGGAAAGAAAGCTTCCTAACCTAACAGAACGTGAAAGAAAAGTGGTTAGCAAGCACACGAAGAGTATTGTGAACCAAATGTTGAAAGACCCTGTATTACAAGCAAAAGAATTGGCAGGACATAAAAATGCTGATAAAGCATTAGAATTGTTCGTGAAAATATTTAATATAGAAGATCTTGTTGTCCAGCAAATCGAAAAACAAGAACAACCAAAATCAGATCGTGTAAAGGTGCAACAGACATCCTTTCAATCATAAAAAGGGGTACTGTCCATGTTTGATATCTATATGGCACGCCTGCATGAATTTACTGTCGTTCTTTATGCAGCGAGTGTACTTCTCTACTTTATTGACTTTTTAGCAAGTAACCGGAAGGCCAATCGTGTCGCCTTCTGGTTACTTGCATTTGTATGGGGATTACAGACGGTATTCTTATTACTCTATATGTGGAATACGGGTAGATTCCCTGTATTAACGATATTTGAAGGTTTATACTTCTACGCATGGGTACTTATTACATTTTCTTTAATTATTAATCGCATTATGAAAGTCGATTTTATCGTTTTCTTCACAAATGTACTTGGTTTTTTTATTATGGCTTTACATACATTTGCTCCTATTGAGATTGAATCAGATGTGCTGGCGAATCAATTGATGTCTGAGCTCCTCTTTTTTCATATTATTGGTGCGATTCTCTCATATGGTGCTTTTTCATTGTCATTTGTATTTGCTCTTTTATATTTGATTCAATATGATTTGTTGAAGAGGAAAAAGTGGGGTTCAAGGCTTATTCGAATTGCGAATTTATCACAACTAGAAAAAATGTCTTATCTATTTGCTAGTATAGGGGTGCCTATGTTAGTGATTAGTTTAATATTAGGGATACAATGGGCTTATATGAAATTACCAAATATGGTATGGTTGGATTCAAAAGTGCTTGGTTCCTTATTGGTACTCATTTTGTATAGTATTTACTTATATTTAAAGGTTGGCAGAGGAATGAGTGGTAAATCACTTGCTACTTGGAATGTGGCTGCTTTCCTTGTTGTATTAATTAATTTTTTCTTATTTGGAAGGTTATCGTCTTTCCATTTCTGGTATGAATAAGAAAAGGAATATGTTTTTAAAGAATAGGGAGGCTGTCATGAGAAAAATAATTGTCGGTTCAAGAAGAAGTAAGCTTGCGTTAACACAAACGAATTGGGTGATTGATCAGTTACGCCGTTTGAATCCTGCAGTTGATTTTGAAGTAAAAGAAATTGTAACAAAAGGAGATAAAATCCTGGATGTTACCCTTTCAAAGGTAGGAGGAAAAGGCCTATTCGTTAAAGAAATAGAACAAGCGATGTTAGATAAGGAAATTGACATGGCTGTACATAGTATGAAGGACATGCCAGCTGTCTTACCTGAAGGATTGACCATTGGTTGTATTCCGGAAAGAGAAGACTACCGAGATGCACTTATTTCCAAAGGCCATGTGAAATTAGCTGACTTAAAACCAGGTGCAATTGTCGGGACAAGTAGTTTAAGAAGAGGTTCACAAATTTTGGCTAAAAGACCAGATTTGGAAATTAAATGGATTCGAGGGAATATTGATACACGTCTTGCTAAACTAGAAACAGAAGAATATGATGCCATTATTCTTGCTGCTGCCGGCCTATCAAGAATGGGATGGACGAAGGAGATCGTTACAGAATTTATTGATCCAGATATTTGTTTACCAGCTGTTGGTCAAGGTGCACTCTCTATTGAATGTAGAGAAGATGATCATGAACTAAGAAGGCTTTTAGATGCATTCACTTGTGAGGAAACGAAAAGAACAGTGCTTGCCGAGCGTGCATTTCTTCATAAAATGGAGGGCGGTTGCCAAGTGCCGATTGCAGGCTTTGCACGTTTAACTGAGAATGGTGAAGTAAGTTTGACTGGTTTAGTTGGTTCTCCAGATGGTCGTACGATTTATAAAGATATGGTTGTTGGTGATGATCCTGAGACAATAGGGTATCAAGTAGCAGAAAACTTATCGGAATTAGGTGCAAAAGCATTAATTGATGCTGTCAAAGAGGAGTTAGACGAAGGATGATTCATGAGGACAGTGCCTTACATGGAATGTCTGTCCTTATTCCCCGAAGTAAAGATCAATCGGAGGCTAGTGGTGATTTGGTCAGATCCCTTGGTGGACATCCAGTAATTATCCCATTAATTTCGTTTAGAGAAACAACAGAAGCCCATTCTTTAAAAACCCATGATTTCACACAATACCAATGGATTATTTTCACAAGCAGTGTGTCAGTTGAGGTGTTTTTTACATATGTGTCACAGAAGACAAACTTACCGAAGTTGGCCGTTATAGGAAAGAAAACAGCTGAAAAGTTATCACAATATGACTTGAAAGCTGATTTCATACCAACGGAATTTGTGGCTGAAACTTTTACCCTTGAATTTTTAGCAATTTTAGGGGATGAACAAAATATATTCTTGCCTAAGGGCAACTTGGCCCGAGATTATATTAAGCAAAAGCTTATGGAAGCAAAGCATAGAGTGACTGAACGAATCGTTTATGAAAATTTTTTTCCTGATGAGAGTAAACAATTATTAACGGGTCGCTTATTGAATGATGGCATTGATATACTATTATTTACCAGCCCATCAACGATTGATCACTTTATGGAAATCGTAGAGGGTCATGATTTGAAGAATCAAATAAGGAAGAGTATCATCGGTTGTATAGGACCAATAGCTGCAAAAAGAGCAGAATTTTACGGTTTGAAGGTACATGCTGTACCAACTATATATACATTTAAACATTTAATTAAGGAAGTAGTAAAAGTCATTTCTTAATCAAGTTGGAGGTAGTACAATGGATAGTCAATTTAATCGTCATCGCCGTTTACGTCGGACAGCTAATATGCGCAATTTGGTAAGAGAAACACATCTACATGTGGAGGATTTTATTTATCCAATTTTTGTTGCAGAAGGACAAGACATAAAAAAAGAAATTCCTTCTATGCCAGGCATTTATAATTTATCATTAGACCATTTAACTGAAGAGATGGATGAGGTTGTATCTCTAGGTATCCAATCTGTTTTATTATTTGGTGTTCCTCTTGAAAAGGATGCTTGTGGTACGCAGGCGTATCATGAACATGGAATTGTCCAAGAAGCAACAAGATTAATCAAGGAAAAGTATCCAGAAATTTTGGTCGTTGCAGATACTTGTCTTTGTGAGTATACTGACCATGGTCATTGTGGTTTGATTGAAAATGGCGAAATATTAAATGACGCTTCATTAGAATTACTTGTGCAAACAGCAATTAGTCAAGCAAAAGCAGGCGCAGATATTATTGCTCCTTCTAATATGATGGATGGATTTACAATCGCTATTCGTGAGGGCCTTGATGAGGCAGGCTTTGAACATATACCTGTTATGTCTTATGCAGTTAAATATGCGTCTGCTTTTTACGGACCATTTAGGGATGCTGCTGGCAGTACACCACAATTTGGTGATCGGAAATCATACCAAATGGACCCTGCAAACCGCTTAGAAGCAATGAGAGAGGCAGAATCAGATTTAATGGAAGGTGCAGACTTCCTCATTGTAAAGCCTGGGATGCCTTATCTTGATATTGTTCGCGATGTGAAAAACAATATTAATTTACCACTTGTTACTTATAATGTAAGTGGCGAATACTCGATGGTAAAGGCCGCTGCACAAAATGGCTGGATTGACGAAGAAAGAATCGTGCTTGAGATGTTAACAGGGATGAAAAGAGCTGGTAGTGATTTAATTATTACTTATCATGCAAAAGATGCTGCCAAATGGATGAACTCACACAAATAAGAAAAGAGGGATGTTTATGCGTTCATATGAAAAGTCACAAGCCGCATTTAAAGAAGCAGTTAAATTGATGCCTGGTGGAGTAAACTCCCCAGTGCGTGCTTTTAAATCGGTTGATATGGATCCGATTTTTATGGAGAAGGGCCAAGGATCAAAAATCTATGATATTGATGGTAATGAATATATTGATTATGTCCTTTCATGGGGACCACTGATTTTAGGACATGCTAATGAAAAAGTTGTTTCTGCGGTGAAGGAAGTTGCCGAAAATGGCACAAGCTTCGGGGCGCCAACGTTGATTGAAAATGAATTAGCACAGCTCGTCATCGATCGTGTTCCTTCAATTGATGTGATTCGTATGGTTTCATCAGGTACAGAAGCAACGATGAGTGCATTAAGATTAGCTAGAGGTTTCACAGGACGCAATAAAATAGTTAAATTTGAAGGCTGTTATCACGGTCATGGAGATTCTCTCTTAATTAAAGCCGGTTCTGGTGTAGCTACACTTGGATTGCCTGATAGTCCTGGTGTGCCTGAAGGTATTGCAAAGAATACGATTACAGTTCCATACAATGATCTTGAAGGTGTTAAATACGCTTTTGAACAATTTGGTGAAGATATCGCTGCCATCATTGTTGAACCTGTTGCTGGTAATATGGGAGTTGTCCCACCAGTAGAAGGATTTTTACAAGGGTTACGTGATGTGACAACTGAATACGGTGCCCTTCTTATTTTTGATGAGGTAATGACAGGTTTCCGTGTTGATTATAACTGTGCCCAAGGTTTCTTCGGCGTTACACCTGATTTAACTTGCTTAGGAAAAGTAATAGGTGGTGGACTGCCTGTTGGTGCTTACGGTGGTAAACGAGAAATTATGGAGCAGGTTGCACCAAGTGGCCCCATTTATCAGGCAGGTACATTATCAGGGAACCCGCTTGCGATGGCTGCCGGTTATGCAACATTAAGTCAATTAACACCGGATACGTATGCTAACTTTATTAAGAAAGCTGATAAACTCGAATTAGGCTTGAGAACAGCAGCAGAAAAATATGAGATTCCACATACAATTAACCGGGCAGGATCGATGATTGGACTATTTTTTACAAATGAAGATGTCATTAATTATGATCAAGCGAGAACGTCTAATCTTGACTTCTTTGCCTCTTATTATCGTGAAATGGCGCTTCAAGGCGTATTCCTTCCACCATCACAATTTGAAGGTTTATTCCTGTCTACAGCATTAACGGATAAAGATATTGATCAAACAATTGCCGCAGCAGAAAAGGCTTTTGCGAAATTGAAATAAGTTTTTAGCGAACAATTCCATTCCGGAATTTGTTCGCTTTTTTATTCTCGATCGAAAGATGCCAATCTTTTTGAGAGAGGGGCAAAGAGAAGAACAACGGTAGCCAGAATGAAAAAGAAAAAGGCTCACATCGAAAAATAGTCAAAGTGGATATAGTCACTTATGTAGAAAATAATTCTCTGTTGGAAAAGATGTGAGATTTTAAATTCGCAACCCCTAAATTAATCTATTCCTCTTTAACAATATAGTTATTCTATCGAAGACGTGCTCCTTTCTAAGTAAAGTAATCATAATTCACTTTTCCTCCTCATAAAGTGTAAGAGAAAAGATGTTATTGTTTTTGATGATATGGGAGGAGGAGTCGAATATGTCTCAAGGAAATCCGTCGAACTTGCGGTTTTCATTAGAGGAATCCGTTTGGTTTCAAAAAGGACAGGAAGTATCACAATTACTTTCGATTTCACTTGATCCGAATATAACGATTCAGGATAGTGAGCAGTATGTAACGATTCAAGGTGCACTAGAACTAACAGGCGAATATCATCGTGATGAATCAACCGAGGACAGTATGAATGAACCGCCATCTACATTAAGGTTTATCCAATCTGTGGAAGAGAGGGAAGAGGGGGTATGTGAGTTTACACACTACTTTCCTGTAGATATTACGATCCCGAATAACCGTATTGAGAGATTGGATGATATTGATGTCCAAGTAGAGTCATTTGATTATATGTTTCCTGAAAGAAGTTGCATGAAACTCCATGCTAATTTGACGATATCTGGTTTGTATGGTGACCAACAGCATGTGGCATATACTGAAGATGAGAATAATGTGCTTGAACTTGATACGGTAGAACGTTCAACGGTTCAGGATCAAGAAGAAGAAGACACAGACACCAGTCGTGAAGAAGAACAAACAACAGAAATTAACTTCTCCCTACCAGAGGAGAATGAAAAAGATGAAGATGTGTTTGTTGCTGAAGCGAAGCAGGAGCCAGAAGTGGTTGAAGAAGAACCGGTATTAAATCGCTCCTTACCTATTCTTGAGCCCCAAGAAGAAGAACCCATTGATATGCCAGAGGTTTCTTTTATAGCTAATCGATATGAAGAGAAAAAGCAGGAAGCAGAAGAGATTTTTGAGGTTAAGCAAGTAGAAGAAACAAAACCAGTTCAAGAGCTTGAAGAATTGAAAGATGAGCTTGAATCCTCTTCAGAAGAAGTGAAACCACAAAAGAAAAAAGTAAAGGGCAAGAAAAGCATGAGTTTGACGGAATTTTTTGCTCGTAAAGAAGATGAAGAACAATTGACGAAGGTTAAGGTATGTATTGTCCAGCCTAATGATACCATTGATCTTATTTCAGAAAGATATGATGTGACACCACAAACATTAATGAGAGCCAATCAACTAGAATTGAATCAAGAAGTGCATGAAGGCCAAGTTTTATATATCCCTGTAGCTGTTACGAACTAGCGGATAAGGGGAGTACATTAAGAGCAGATCTCATCGGTCTGCTCGCATTTTTATCAGTGTCACTTGTTTACTTACACAGTTTAGGTAAGCGAGGAAAGTGAGTGGTCTAAGTGGCAAAGGAAAATAGATTAAAAAAATATGGTCCGATCTTAAAACACTACGCACTTGAGCCAAATTTCATCGAAAGTTTTGGTAGCGTTCAAAAGGTTTACTCTAGCAAAGGTGTTTTTTCTTTAAAAAAAATAAAAGCAAATCATGGTGCGGACTTCATTCGTTATATTCAGCAATTATACCAAATGGGTTATAACCGGATCGTCCCGATTTATCCGACGGTTGATGGTAGGTATGCCGTTTTACACAACCAAAAGCTGTATTATTTAATGCCTTGGCTAGCTAATGAGATTAAAGAAGATCAATTTGAACGGCATCAACAAATGTTTAGAGAACTTGCTCGCTTGCATGTCTTAAGTACGAAAGAAGTGGAAGTCTCCAAAGAAGAACGTGAAGAGCATTATGAAAATACGTTACTAGAATGGGAAAAGCAGAGTGAATTTTTGGATGGTTTTATTGAAACATGTGAATCTAGGGAATATTTATCTCCTTATGAATTGATGTTTACACAATATTATAATGATATCGCTCAAGCTTTAACTTTCTCAACGAAGAAATTAAAGGATTGGTACGAAAAAACGAAGGAAGAGGAAAAAGTTCGTACAGCTGTTATACATGGAAAAATTTCTACCGAACATTTCTTGTATGATGAGCGCGGATATGGCTATTTTTTGAATTTTGAAGAAGCGAAGAGAAGTTCACCTATGCATGATCTTCTTCCGTTCTTATCAAGGTCATTAAAAACCTTTCCGAAGCGTGCGGACGATGCTGTCGATTGGATTTACACTTATTTTAAGCATTATCCGTTTAGAGAAGATGAAATGCTGTTATTTCAAAGTTATTTTGCTCATCCAGGGCCTGTCATTCGCGCAGCAGAAAAATATCATAATGGTAAGTCGAAAAAGAATGAAAGAAAGCATGTAGAGCATATACAAAGGCAATTTTGGTTATTAAAAAATACGGAATATGTGGCTATGAGGATTGATGAAATTGAGCGTCAGAAAAAACAAGCACAAGAAGCAGCTGAGAAGGCGAATGCAGAACAAGAAGGAGCCCAAAATGGATAAAACCTGGGCTCCTATATTCATTTTAAGAGAATCCAAATGGTAAACAAACTCACTCAGTAAAAGCAAGTTTTATATCTTAGGGTATACCTTTCTACCCCTCCTCGAAAGTTTACATTTAGGTAGTGGATTTCTCTTTTGCATCCTCATCCCGCGCATATTCCCTCATACATAGGCAGGCTCAAAATATGAGCAATTTTTTTTACAGGTTTGTTCCCTTTTTTTATTATCATGTATATAATAAAAAAAATTGGTCATCCTTATTGACTATAGTGACTATTTTTAGGTAGTATTACTTTATATTCAAACAAATGAAAAGCTTTGATAGGGAAGAGTACATTGGCGCTTTGCTTTAAGAGAGGAAAATCAATTGCTGTGAGATTTTCTAAGCGAACCCATTGGAAGGTCGCCCTGGAGCTTCTTTCGTGAACGTAGTTCTATTATTAGCGAAAGACGGGAACGCCGTTATCCATTCGAGAGTCAATTACTAAAGTTTATGGTAATTGAAAAAAAGGTGGTACCGCGGAAGCAACTCCATTCGTCCTTTTTGTGACGAGTGGAGTTTTTTATTTTGCTTTTGTTTGATTGTTAACGATAAGCGAATGTGAGAAAGGATGAATAGGCGATGGAAGAGAATAATATCACGATGCCAACAAAATATGACCCTCAGTCTATTGAACAAGGTCGTTATGATTGGTGGTTAAAAGGAAAATATTTTGAGGCAAAAGATGATCCGGAGAAAAAACCTTATACAATTGTGATACCGCCACCAAATGTAACGGGAAGGTTGCATCTTGGTCATGCATGGGATACAACGCTTCAAGATATTTTGACGAGAATGAAGCGCATGCAAGGGTATGATGTTTTGTGGTTACCTGGTATGGACCATGCAGGTATTGCTACTCAAGCAAAAGTTGAACAAAAACTGCGCGAAGAAGGAAAAAGTCGTTATGATCTTGGTCGTGAAGCGTTTGTAGAGGAAACGTGGAAATGGACGAATGAATATAAAGGACATATTAGACAACAATGGTCTAAGCTTGGTCTCGGTCTAGATTATAACCGTGAACGCTTTACACTAGACGAAGGGTTATCAGATGCTGTACAAGAAGTTTTCGTTGCTTTATACAATAAAGGTTTGATTTATAGAGGCGAGTATATTATTAACTGGGACCCTTCTACTCAAACAGCTTTATCAGATATAGAAGTGATCCATAAAGATGTTCAAGGGGCGTTCTATCATATGCGCTATCCATTAACAGATGGTAGTGGTCATATTGAAATTGCGACAACAAGACCTGAAACGATGCTAGGTGATACAGCGGTTGCCGTTCACCCTAAAGATGAGCGTTATCAACACTTGATTGGTAAAACGGTGAAACTACCTATTACTGGCAGAGAAATTCCGATTGTTGCAGATGATTATGTTGACATGGAATTTGGTTCAGGAGCAGTAAAAATTACACCAGCTCATGACCCAAATGACTTTGAAATTGGTAATCGTCATAACCTAACAAGAATTCTAGTAATGAATGAAGACGGGTCAATGAATGAGAATGCTGGCAAATATCAAGGGCTAGATCGTTTCGAATGTCGTAAACAAATCGTTAAAGATTTGCAAGAAGAAGGTATTCTTTTTGAAATCGAAGAGCATCTTCATTCTGTTGGTCATTCAGAACGTAGTGGAGCAGTTGTAGAACCTTATTTGTCTACCCAATGGTTTGTAAAAATGCAACCACTTGCGGATGCGTCTGTTGAGTTACAAAAGGGTGAAGATAAAGTCAACTTCGTTCCAGATCGTTTTGAAAATACGTATTTACGCTGGATGGAAAATATTCGTGACTGGTGTATTTCTCGTCAACTTTGGTGGGGCCATCGCATCCCAGCTTGGTATCATAAGGAAACAGGTGAAGTATATGTAGGAACAGAAGCACCGAGTGATAGTGAGAACTGGAAACAAGATGAAGATGTGCTTGATACATGGTTTTCATCAGCGTTATGGCCATTCTCTACATTAGGTTGGCCGAATGAAGAAAGTGCTGATTTTAAACGCTATTATCCGACTGATGCGTTAGTAACCGGCTATGATATCATTTTCTTCTGGGTATCTAGAATGATTTTCCAAGGTATTGAATTTACTGGTGGCCGTCCATTTAAAGATGTACTTATTCACGGATTGGTTCGTGATGCGGAAGGTCGTAAGATGAGTAAATCACTAGGTAATGGTGTTGATCCAATGGATGTTATTGAGAAATATGGTGCAGACTCTTTGCGCTATTTCTTATCAACAGGAAGCTCACCAGGTCAGGATTTGCGTTTCAGCTTTGAAAAAGTAGAATCTACGTGGAATTTTGCTAATAAAATATGGAACGCTTCTCGATTTGCCTTAATGAACATGAATGGATTAACTTATGATGAAATTGATTTAACCGGTGAAAAATCGGTTGCAGATAAATGGATTTTAACGCGCTTAAATGAAACAATTGAAACGGTAACAAGGTTGTCCGATCGTTATGAGTTTGGTGAAGTGGGCAGAATCCTCTATAACTTCATTTGGGATGATTTCTGTGACTGGTATATTGAAATGGCAAAACTGCCATTATACGGTGAAGATGAAGCGGCTAAACAGACAACAAGATCTGTTCTCGCTTATGTATTAGACCAAACAATGAGATTATTGCATCCATTCATGCCGTTTATTACAGAGGAAATCTGGCAAAACCTCCCTCATAAAGGAGAATCGATTACAGTTGCCTCTTGGCCGACTGTGAATGAAGAGCTTTCCGATAAAGCAGCAGCAGAAGAAATGAAACTGCTTGTGGAAATTATTCGTTCTGTACGTAATATTCGTGCAGAGGTAAACACACCATTGAGTAAGAAGATTGATATGCTCATCAAAACAAAAGATGAAAATGTACAGAAGGTTTTAAGTAAAAATGTTGGTTATATTGAACGCTTCTGTAACCCTGAGCAATTAACCATTGCGATTGATGCAAAAGCACCTGATAAAGCGATGACAGCAATTGTTACTGGAGCAGAAATTATTCTGCCATTAGCAGGTTTAATTAATATTGATGAAGAAATTGCTCGTCTACAAAAAGAATGGGATAAGTTAAATAAAGAAGTGGAACGTGTTCAGAAAAAATTAAGCAATGAAGGTTTTATTAAGAAAGCACCTGAAAAAGTAATCTCTGAAGAAAAAGCGAAAGAACAAGATTATAGCGAAAAACGTTCAGCAGTTGAAGCAAGAATGAACGAATTAAAAGGTGAATAAGGTATAATAGGAGAGGAGGCGAAATATCGTCTCCTCTTATAATGGTTATATTAATAAAGGTGGCAGATAGAAATGTTTACAACATATGAAGAAGCAATTGGTTGGATTCATTCTCGTCTTCGTCTTGGGATCAAACCAGGATTACAAAGGATGGAATGGATGATGGAAAAGTTGAATCATCCAGAAAGAAGACTGAAGGTTATACATATAGGGGGAACGAACGGTAAAGGTTCGACACTTGCTTATATCCACTCGATCCTTGAAGCAGAGGGGATTATGGTAGGTACATTTACTTCTCCATATATAGAGCAATTCAATGAACGGATTACATTAGGCGGCAAGCCGATTTCTGATAAAGATATTGTCCAGCTAGTAAATGATATTTATCCGCTTGCAGTAGAGCTCGAAGGATCAGAACTAGGAGAGCCATCTGAATTTGAAATTATAACAACAATGGCGATTCATTATTTTGCCCATATTGAACCGGTTGATATTGCTTTGTTTGAAGTAGGATTAGGTGGCAGACTAGATTCAACAAATGTCCTTCATCCCCTATTATCTATCATTACAAATATCGGTCTTGATCACACTGCGATATTAGGTGATACGATTGAGAAGATTGCCTCTGAAAAAGCTGGGATTATAAAGCCTGGAACCCCAACTATTACTGGTGTTAAGCAAGATGAGGCAGTGGCTGTTATCGAAAAGACAGCAAAAGAAAAACATGCAAAAGTTTATCAAGCAAATAAGCAATTCCAAGCGGAGCATATCGTATCGACAGAAGTAGGTGAGGCCTTTTCTTTTCAGAATACATTTAGGCAAAGAGACTATTTAGAAATATCGATGCCAGGTGTTCATCAAGTAGAAAATGCTAGCTTGGCGTTGATGGCGGTTGATTTTCTGAATCAATATTTTTCCTTTGTGATTTCAGAAGAAAGCATAGAGAGAGGCTTGAAAAAAATGTATTGGCCTGGTCGTTTTGAGCGCGTGGCAACAGCACCACTAACGATTTTAGACGGAGCACATAATGAAGAAGGAATGGCTGCTGTTTGTGACGAATTAGAAAAGCGCTATCAAGATCGTGATATTTATTTTATTTTTGCAGCATTAAAGGACAAACCACTGCAAGGCATGATTCAAAGAATGGAGGATTGTGCGAAAGCGATTACTTTTGTAGGGTTTGATTTCCCTCGTGCGGCAACAGCTGAGGAACTGTCTGCAATCAGTCAAAAGAATCATCATTTAGTTACAGCTGATTGGCAAGAAGCAATAAAAGAAACGAAGGAAATGATGCGTGAAAATGATGTTTTAGTGATTACAGGTTCCCTATACTTTATTTCTGAAGTAAAGCGTTTTTTTGCTCATCAATAATGATTGGTTACGATGGATATTGCTTGTAGCCGTATAAGTAAAGGGCGTCAAATACTTTTAGAATCGCCCTTTACTTTTTAGTTGACCAACATGAATAGAGCAATTGGCGTTTTCTCATTATGTGTCTTATTCAAGAGGGAAATCCTTTTCTTGAGCAAAAAAATCACTAATCGGGATGTAGTTCACTGTTGTTCCCCCACTCATAAGGTAAACGCCATTTTTAGCAATGATACTGCCATTAAATTCTCCTCCATAAAAGGTTACACTTCCATATGGAGCAAATACAACTCCGCTAAATCGTTCAATCCATTGACTTTGTGAACCGATATATACATCACCGGTAGCAATAATTACTGCTTTTGAAAAGGAGTTTATATAACGGTATTTTTCGTCAAGATATGGAGAAATGGTAATATCTTCGCCAAATAATTTCATATTTTCACTTTTTACTGAGGAACCATAGCCATTTGCTTCATACCATCCTGCTGGTTTGGTTTTAAGAAGAGGGTAAGAAGGGATGCTACAACTCGTTAACTTTTCTAAAGATGATCCTTTTTGATAAGCGGATAAATCTATATTATTCGGATGATACAATTCTCCAACATATGTTGCTAAAGCGGAAGGAGAAAAGGATGGAGTCCAATCAACCGTCAAGTCTTGATGAGAAAAAAGCGCCTTCTCAAAGTAAGCATCTTTGATGTATGTGTCACCACCAATATGTACGTTATCTTTATATGTTCCTCCAGGTAACACTGCATCCTTCATTATTGTTAAAGGTTGATAAAAAGTCGTATCCTTAATATTGGCCCTTCCATTCACAACGGTATGACCATAAATAGAACGTCCACCTGAGGCTGAAAAGTCGCCGTTAATACAAACTTGCCCTGGCTTAGAAGCTGATCCTAACCCTGCACTACCTCCTTGTAAATTTACATCTCCATCTATAAATAGATTAGAAACACTACTTAAGGCGCCGCCATTGATCTGGGCAGTTTTTAATGAATCTCCAATATATATGGTGGCATCGCTACCATTGATTCGGTTACCATGAAAGGCAAATGAGGAACCATGGAGAAATAGTTGACTTTCTATCATGCATTGATAAAAGCTGTCAGAGCAAGTAGAATTCTCTCCTTCATCAGGGTCCTCGCCATTATCTTCTCCGTCGCCGGGATTCTCCACGTTTCCGGAATCGTCCTCTTTATCTCCTATCAGCAGTTTGTTTATTTTTGTATGAACACCGAAAGTATCTTCTCCGCCTGCAAGAGTGAATTGAACATCAATAACATCACTAGAAATGAGGCAATCCTCAAGAGGTTTCACATCATCTTCATGATAACTACAATAAGGATCTGCTGTGCTTTGATTAGCAGGTTTAATCGAGATGTCTTTGAAGTGAATATCATTTCTTAATAGTAAAGAAGGTAGCGATAAAGAATATTGTGGCGTTGTTGCATATTTTACTTGATGTAAGTCTCTTAAATAAGCCATAATGAGGTTAGATTCTTGCCTTAAATTGACAGAAGTAAAAGTCTTACTTTTTGTTTTCTCTATTGAAATAAAAGTACCATAAATGACAGAACTAATAATTGAAAGGATAGCAATGGTCGCTAGTACTTCAATTAATGTCATACCTATGTTATTTTTATAGTTATATTGACCCATTTCTTTATACCCCCTTCATACCTTTATTTTACATAATAATTACCTGGAGGTGAATGAGGAATTTTTAAACTATTAAAAAAACAAAAGGGGTTAACACTCATTGAAGTCATTGTTTCTCTTTTGTTAATCACGATTGTACTTACTGCGTTTATTTCTGTCTTTATCAATGCAAACGGACAAATAACAAGAGCGGAGAATGATTTTACTGCATTACAACTAGCAGAGAAAGCATTAATAGAGGGAAAGTGCGGTCAAGAAACTGTTGATATAAACGACCAAGAATATGTTATTAAGGTGATTCAGAAGATGGTAGAAGAAAAAGCAATACTGAAGGTTACTGTCTCTACTGGAAAGGAAGGAGATGAGCCTTTAGAGGAACTCTATGGTATATCACAACTTGAAGGTGAGGGTTCAAGGTGCGAGTAAAGGAAAATGGCGAAAAGGGGTATGCACTTGTTACTGTTCTCTTGCTTATATTGTTGCTATTTATTATCATCCCACCGCTTTTGTTAGGTGTCCTTCAATCAACCAAACAAATCACACAAAGTCAATTTGATATCCAACATCGTCGTTTGATTGAAGTAGGAGTAACCCTATTTGCTACCCAAGAAGGGAACAAGGCGATCGCGCTATCTGACCATCACTGTGTGGTTTTCGCTACAGATACATCTTGGGTTGAGATAGAGGATGAGACGAGTGCTTGTAAATGTGACAATGCATTGGATATAGAAGGGTTAGGTATAATCCCTATTTATAAAAATAAGTGCGGATCTGCAATGGCATTCGTACATGAAGGTGAAGAAAAATGAAAGCAAGAATAATTCTAACAAGTATTGTACTAATTCTTCTGCTCATCATCGTTTGGCAGTATGTTGCTCATGCCACTCCTCCTTCTATTCATTCAAGCAAAACGAAAGTGGCAGATGTGGTCATTAAAGGTTTAAGTGAAGGAGAAATAAAAAGTAAGTTACTGCAAAAAATAGAACAATGGCGAAATAAAGCACAAATAAAGGTTGCCTACCTTGATGAAGAATGGATACTTGACCCGCAATTATTTCGCTTTAACGTGGAGAATACTGTTGAAGAACTAACAGAAGGAACAAATAATCCACTTTTTGTTGAATATGATAAGCAATTATTTTATGAGCGTGTAGAAGAATTATTTTCACAATTGACGTTGAATGAAGAAGAAATGAATAAAATCTATGAGGACATTGTAGATAAAGTTAGTAGATTAGAAACATCCTATAATGTGCAAATAGAGGAATACTTACCTGTAACACTTGTACAAGAACCACTCGCTCAAGTTGTACTACAAGTAGATGCTGATTGGAGTGGCTATACCCAATCCATTGCTATCGATAATCGTTCCCTTTTCTCTGTGTTAGATCAATTCGGTGAGGAAAATGATCTACATATAATAGCAACAGGCATTTATCAACTTACCTTACATACGAATTTTTCCATTGAAGAAAGATACATTCAAAATAAGCAGCCAAGCTTTACTGAGGCAGGATATGAAGCTTACGTGGACAAAAAAAGACAACATGATTTCAAATTCTACAACCCTAATACTGTCAATTATACAATCAAAATAGAAGAGAACAGGGGGAGGATGTATTTTACTTTAATGGGGCCACCATTTATTTATGATTATGAAGCCGTAATAAAAGAGACGGAGCAAATTGAGCCACTGACAAAGGTATATAACCAAGAAGGGTTAGAAGACGGTGTGAAAATGATTGAAGAGGGTGCCGTAGGTATACGGGTTGTCATTGAGCGCCAGAAGCGAAAAGGTATGTTTATAGAGACATTTGCTAGATTGAAAGATTATTATCCCCCCATATCTACAATTGAATGGAGAGGTGACGGTAGGGAAGATGAAGAGAACAAAAAAGTAACAAAGGATTCTAATGAAGAAAGTGAACCGCGTGATGATTTATGGGGGATAGAGGGCGAAAAAATGGAGAAATAAAGGAGGAAATCTCTTGCGCAAAAAATTAGGTGAATTATTAATAGATGCCGGTGTTATCACCCATGAAGCATTAGAGAAGGTATTACGGGAAAAGAACAAGAGTCAAAAGCTCGGGGATGCCTTACTACAAAGCGAATTAATAACGGAGAAACAACTCATTCAAGCGCTCGAATGGCAATTGGGCATTCCTCATGTGGACTTAACGGCTTATCCAATCAATCCCTCAATTTTGCAATTTATCTCAATGGAAGTGGCGAAGAGAAATCTTGTCATTCCTTTAAAGCTTGAGGGTGACCATCTCCTCGTGGCGATGGCGGACCCACTAGATTACTATACAATTGATGATCTTCGATTAACAACAGGGTATAAAATTCATCCAGCCATTGCTGCTAAAGATGATATTGTTCGTACGATCCATCGCTATTATCGAGATGAACCTAAAGAAGAAGTGGCAGCTGGGAATGAAAGGCAAGGAAAGCAAAGAAGTAGAAGGAATGCACCGATTATCCAGTTAATAGATCAATTATTAAGTAGTGCCATTGCCATGAAGGCTAGTGATATTCATATAGATGCACAAGAAAGCAGTGTTGTTATTCGCTTTCGCGTTGATGGGTTATTACGTCGAGAGAGGGAATTAGCGAAATCAATCCAAAATGAACTATTTTCAAGAATTAAAATCATGGCAGAGATGGATACAACCGAGCAAAGAATAGCACAAGACGGACGTATCAAAATACCAATTGATTATCGCACGGTCGATATAAGGGTGTCTATTATTCCGACGGTTCATGGGGAAAAAGCGGTATTAAGAATATTAGATCGGCAAGAGCGGCTTATGAAGTTTGAACATCTTGGCTTTCAAAAAGAATATTTAATGCAAATAAGGCAGATGATTCAGCAACCGGCAGGTATTGTACTAATTACAGGACCAACTGGTGCCGGAAAAACATCTACCTTATATGCCGCCTTGCATGAAATGAATAAAGAAGAAGTCAATATTATTACGATTGAAGACCCTGTTGAACAAATTCTAAAAGGAATCAATCAGCTACAAGTTCATAAGCAAGTGGGGATGACCTTTGCTAGTGGATTGAGATCTATATTAAGGCAAGACCCAAATATCATCATGATCGGTGAAATAAGAGATCAAGAAACAGCTCAAGTCGCTATAAGGGCAGCTTTAACAGGGCATCTCGTTTTAAGTACTCTCCATACAAATGATAGTGTGTCAACGGTGATGAGGTTAATCGATATGGGAATTGAACCTTTCCTAGTGAGCTCAGCATTAAATGGTGTGGTTGCTCAAAGATTGGTACGCAAAGTCTGCCTTGAATGTAGGGAAACCGTTACACCTACTTCGTATGAGCAAACGGTATTTGCTAGCAAAGGAATTGAACCTGAAAACTTACAAAGAGGGAGAGGGTGCAGTCATTGCCAGATGACAGGGTATAAAGGGAGAATCGCTTTACATGAAGTTTTTACATTAAACGACGTTTTGCGAAAAATTATTACTACTGATCATGATACTACTACATTAAAAATCGCAGCCAAGAAAGCTGGGATGAGAAGCTTATTAGAAGACGGATTGCATAAAATCTCTCAAGGACTGACGACTTTAGAGGAAGTGTTAAAAGTAACGATGTTAGAGGAAGGGGGGAGTTTGGGAAATGAAAATGATAGATTTGTTAACGAGCGCGTATAACAAACAGGCATCTGACTTACATATTAGTGTAGGGACTCAACCGATTATTCGTATCAATGGTGTGCTAGAAAGAATCACAGAGGAAATATTAACACCACAGGCGACAGAGGAGATGGCTAAAGAGATCATTCCTATTCACCTTTGGCAAAAGTTTAAAGAAAAAGGGGAATTAGATTTCTCATATGGCATTCCTGGTTTATCCCGTTTTAGAGTCAATGCTTATCATCAAAGGTCATGTATAAGCCTCGCAATTCGTGTTGTTCCAGTCAGCATTCCAACATTGAATCAGCTTTCTTTACCGCCGGTGTTAGCTAAATTAGTTGAGCAACCACAAGGGCTTTTCTTAGTGACGGGACCAACAGGTAGCGGCAAATCAACAACATTAGCAGCTATTATTCAACAAATGAATGAAACTTTTTCTAAGCATATTATCACTTTAGAAGATCCGATTGAGTATTTACATAAACATCATCGGTCAATTATTAATCAGAGAGAAGTCGGTTTTGATACACAAAACTTTGCCAACGGGTTGCGGGCTGCATTAAGACAAGACCCTGACGTCATATTGGTGGGTGAAATGCGTGACCTTGAAACGATTCAAACAGCGATTACAGCTGCTGAAACGGGTCATCTCGTTCTAGGCACATTGCATACATCTAGTGCTCCTTCAACAATTAATCGTATGATTGATGTTTTTCCGGCTGACCAACAAACGCAAATTCGCTTTCAACTTTCATCCGTCTTAGTAGGGGTTTTTTCACAGCGACTCTTGCCTTTAAAAACGGGTACCGGTCGAACGGTAGCTACTGAATTATTAGTGAATACAGCAGCAGTAGCTAACCTTATTCGTAACGAGAAAATCCATCAGCTCATCAATGTGATGCAAACATCAAGAGAGATTGGCATGCATACACTAGAGACAAGCGTAACGAAATTATTACAAAAACAGCTCATCTCTCCGGAGGTGGCTTCTCCCTTTATAAAAGAAAGGAGACGTCATGGCTAGATTCTCCTATGTCGCTAAAAGCTTAAAAGGAAAGCGGACAGGAATCATTCATGGCTGGACAAAAAAAGAGGCGGTCACTAAATTAGAGCAAAAAGGATTTCGGGTTATCGAATTAAATGAAGTGAGAGAAACATTCTGGACAAAAGATATTGCCTTAAAAAAGGGATTAAAGACAAGTGTGCTTGTAGTGTATTTGAGGCAATTCGCTGCCCTTTTACAAGCTGGAATTACAGTAATTGAGGCAACAGATATGTTAGCAGAGCAGACGGAAAATAAACGTTTAAAGCAAGCATTATTAAGTATGAGAGACACTTTGGATGAAGGAAAGCCTCTATCGGAAGCAGTAAAAGAACACCCTGATTTGTTTCAGCCTTATATGATTCATATGATACATGCTGGAGAAGCCGGGGGGATGCTAGATGATGTCGTACGCCGTCTGGCCGATTATTACGAAAAACAAAATCAGCTAAAAAACAAGGTTTTATCTGCCCTAGCCTATCCTATTGTTGTCAGCATCATTGCTATTTTTGTTGTTCTATTTTTAATGCTACAAGTGGTGCCGACATTCGTTCAAATGTTCGCAGGCTTCAATGCAGAACTTCCAGCCATTACGATATTTGTCCTTCGTATTAGTGACTACCTTACGATGAACTGGTATATGATTCTCTTTTTCTTATTCGTGCTTGTACTCACGATTTTACTATTTCGTGATCATAAACTCCTTAGAGGTTGTAGAGACTGGTTATTGTTACGTACCCCATTTATCGGAAGAATGCTTATTATTAAAGAGGTCGCTTTATTTACGAGAACATTATCAAGCTTGTTAATCAGTTCTGTATCGATTGTAGAAGCACTTAAAATAGTGGAAAGAATGGCTTCCTTAACGGTAATAAAAACTATTCTACAAGATGCAAGTCTCAGTATTGAGACAGGAAGATCATTAGCGAAGCCGATGAAGAATCGTCTGCTACCTCCATTGCTTTCACATATGATTGCCGTTGGTGAAAGAAGTGGTTCCTTAGATGAGATGCTTGAAAAAGTAGCTGATTTATATGATAGTGAAATCGATCAGACAACCGAACGGATGAAAGCGCTGCTTGAACCGCTTATGATTATCATCTTAGCACTTATCGTCGGTACAATCGTTATCAGTATCGTTGTGCCTATGTTTGATATTTTTAATCATGTTGAATAATATCTACCATTTAGAGGAAAAAATATCTATTTATTTCTCAGAAAAATAGTATAATATACTTAGGTAATTATACCTATTTTAAATAAAAAGATAGAAAGGTAGATGAACATGTTGAAAAAATGGAAAAAACAGTGTAAAAATGAGCGAGGGCTAACGCTTGTTGAATTATTAGCAGTTGTTGTCATCCTTGGTATACTAGCTGCCATTGCTGTGCCTAGTATCGGAGGATTGATTGATAATAGTAAAAAGGATGCTCACGTCGCCAATGCAAGGCAGATGATTAGTTCAGCTAAATTAATGGTAGCTTCAGAGGATGTTATTCAAGAGAACAATGGAAATAAAATAATATACTTAGCTGATATAGAGGAATCTGGTTATTTGGAAAAGATGGATGATCCAGATAAAGTTAAAAATGGATATAAAAGAAATAAAAATAAAAATGGTTCCTATGTTGAAGTTGAAAAAGATAAAAGCAATATCACATACAAAGTTTTCTTAACAAACGGAGAAAGATCAGTTTCTGATGGAAATAATGAAGCCGTTCTAGAATCTGACTTATCTAGAGAAAGTGTTAAGGAATAAAGTTAGGAGGTCAATCACATACTACTAATCTACTTATTTATCATAGGCCTCATCCTCGGCTCCTTTTACAATGTTGTCGGTTTGAGGGTACCTGTGAAAAAATCGATTGTAAAACCGCGGTCAGCTTGTACTGACTGTGGCCATAACTTACAAGCGTATGAATTGGTGCCAGTGTTATCTTATTTATTTCAGCGCGGGAAATGTCGTCACTGTGGTGTGAGGATCTCGCCCTTATATCCTATTGTTGAACTGTTAACAGGGCTGTTATTCGTGCTTGCGCTTGTCACGTTAGGTTGGACGCCAGAGCTTTTGTTTGCTCTAACGTTGATATCTTTATTTATGATTATTTTCGTTTCGGATATTCAATATATGTTAATACCGGATCGTATTTTGCTAAGTTTTGCAGTCATTTTTATAATAGAACGATTGATTTGGCCACTTTCACCTTGGTGGGATAGTTTAGTAGGTTGCGCTATTGGCTTCTTTTTGCTTCTTGCCATTGCAGTTGTGAGTAATGGTGGGATGGGCGGTGGTGATATTAAACTGTTTGCGTTATTAGGGTTTGCTCTTGGTGCAAAGCTTGTCTTGTTAACCTTTTTCCTTGCGACGATTTACGGCGCTGTATTCGGTTTACTAGCTATGCTAGTAGGCAAAGTTAAACGAGGCAACCCCATCCCCTTTGGCCCCTTTATTGCAGCTGGAGCGCTTTCTGCTTACTTTTTCGGCAAAGAAATATGGCTGTATTATTTACAAATCTTCTAGTTTAGACAAAGGAGTTTAAATGATGGCTTTATCTTTCTTAAGAAAAGGCTTTTGTAATATAGTCATAGAGGATGATTGCATTCGCTATTGCCAAGTGAACAAGCGGCAGTTTCCCTATGGTACAAAGCTAGCAGTGAAACCTATTGCAAAAGGAATCATTGAAGAAGGAAAAATAATAGATGAAACGGGGTTATCCTTAATCCTCCAAAGCTGTGTGGAAGACTGGCAGCTTCATCGGAAAAAAGTTAGATTTATAGTTCCGGATGGACAAAGTGTTGTAAGGTCAGTAGTTATTCCTGATGAAGTGCCTGCAAAGCATATTCATGGATATTTGGATATGGAAATAGGGGCTAGCATTCATTTACCATTTCAACAACCAGTATTTGATTATCACCTCATGCCTAATAAAGAGGTGAATGAAGAGAAACGTGTGTTGTTAGTTGCTGCGGAGGAGACGCTCGTTCATCAGTTTGAACAAGTAATCGCTCAAGCTAATGTTTACCCAGAAGAAGCAGAGATCACAGCATTATCTTTATGGAGGTTGAGCGCCTATTTAGGATTAGCAGAGGATAATGAGAGTGTTGTTATCATTCATTTTGAAAAACAAGGTGTTCATATCTCTATCATTCATCATGGCATTCCTATGCTTGTTCATTATTTACCCTATGATGACAATATAGAATTAACCAATGATGATTATTTATTTACCGAAGTGTATCGTGAAGTGGATCGATTACAAGATTTTCATTTTTTCACCCTTCAACAAACCAATCATGCAACTACAAGTGTTTTATTAAGTGGTGAAAATATTATACATAGTTTTCAGTTGTTTTTAAGTAGTAGAATGACAAGCCGTATAGCTATTGTTGACGCTAGGAAAATAATGGATGATGAAACGATTGTACCTTCGATGAATAAGGCGCTGGGGTTAGCGTTAAAGGATGTGCTTTAAATGACGGTCAATATAAATTTGTTGCAAAAGCAAAAGCCTTTAGTTAACCCAACTTTTATAGTTATCTTGTTGGTCATCCTGCTGCTACTCTTAGCTTCGATTTTCGTAGGAGCCTACAAAATAAAAAGAAGTATCCAATCAAGTGAGGAAGAATTAGCGTATATACAAGTTGAAATAATAGAGCAAACAGAAATGTCGAATGAGAGAGAGCAATCACAATCGCTAGAAGAGTTAATGAATGCAACAACTTGGCTAGAACAAGAACGCGTGAATATCACCGGGTTTTTATCTGAATTAACAGCTCTTTTGCCAACAAGAGGCTATATTCTTTCGCTGCAGCTATCGAACAAAAATGAGGTTGAGATGCTTGTTCAATTTGATACACAAAGAGAAGCAGCTTATTTATTGCACAGTATTAAACAAGCTGATTGGTCTATAGATGCGTCTTTAGCAACGATTAATGAACAACAGGCAGCTGAAATGGAACGGTCTCGTTTTGAAGCAAGTTACTCCTTCACGTTTGATCCCTCTTATTTCTCAATTGTAGAGGAGGAAAAACGTTGACTGTGTTCAAAGGAAGTAAATATTGGTTGTTGGTAATTGTTTTATCCATGCTTATAACAGTTGTATTAACCTACGTTCTTTACTTATACCCACTCAAGTTAGAGGAATCGGCCATAAAAAAAAGGGTCATTACAGAAGAAGCACGGTTAAATAGCTTAAAGGAACAAGGCTCTTCCGCAACGGTATCACAGACAGAACAATGGGAAGATGCTCAACTACATCTACCTATCGAGCCATTAGAAGAACAGTTTTTATTATTATTAGATGAAGCGGCAACGGTCAATAAGATTCAGCTTACACAAATGGCCATTAATGTTGAAAGAGTTCATTCGGATGAGACGGCAAATAGTGAAACAATCAATGATATTTCGACAACATCAGAAGAAGGTATTGTTGAAGTAAAGTTGCCCAATGGATTAGAAAAGACCGTCATTAGCATGCACTTGCAATCTCAAAGCTATGAGGATTGGCTTTCATTCACAGAGGAATTACAGCATCTAGAGCGGTATACAACCATTGAATCAATCGAAATCACCCAGGTGAAAGATGGTATAAGAGATTACACTATGGTTGTATCAGTTTATCATTTTCCTACCGCTATTGATTTAAAAGAAAATGATCCTAAAATCGTCAATGATCAAGCTGCTGGCAAGTCCTATCCTTTTGAAGATAGAGACTGATGCCTTTCTTTGACAAAGTTTTTATCCATGATGGAATTTGACGAAATCATTCTGTAACAAGACGACAAAAGTCTTGTTATTTTTTTTTTCTCCTATGATAAAGTGATGAAAATAATAGTAAAAGGTAAGAGGGAGGGAAGTGGACAAAGATGGACAAGCATAATGGAAAGGCGAGAACAATCACAATAAAATTAAATCAGGACGGGCAACCGAAGCATAAAGAAGAAGGTGTAAAGGAGCAAGCGGCCACAAAGGAAAATGAAGCGGAGGATCAATTTGATTGGATTTTACCAAGTGGAGAAGAAGAAGTAGATTGGGAGAAAGAACTTGCAGATAGAGAAAAAGTGACGAAAAAGAAAAACAAATACAGTAAAAGCACAGCTAAGAAAAGTAGTTTTAAACAAATGAAATATCAATTAAACCCGTCGATGTTTTTTACCATTCTGTTTGCTGTTGTTATCGGAACGGGATTTGGGTTGGTAATGTTAAATGTTCTCGATAAAGGGGAAACGGCAGAAGGAGGCGCAGCAAGTTCCCAAGTAGGTGCATCAGGAGCAGTAACTGCGGGTAGTGAGACGGCAGAATTACCTGCTTTAGATACGTTTATCGTCCAAGGAGGTGTTTTTACTACCAAGGATAGTGCAGAGGGTATCGCTGCTTCGTATAAGGAAAAAGGCATTCCTACATTTATCCACCAGAATCAAGAACAATATACACTTATCATCGGAGTAGCAGCTACAAGTGAAGCGGCTAAGACTATGAGTACCCAATTAGAAGGTCAAGGTGCAGAAGTGTTTGCTAAAGAGTATACGATTGATGGTGCTAAGGTAGAAGGTTTAACTGCAGAAGAAAAGAAAATCTTAGAGCTCTCACCCCAAGTGTATCAATTATTGACAGGTGAAGCGTCCCCTGAACAAATTAATGCATATTCAAGTACGTTAAATGAGATTAATCAAGGACTGAACCATGAAGACCTAATAGCATTAAAGGATAAAATGCTTACTGCTCTAAAAGCTAATAACGGAAAGGACGCTCAACAGGCAGCCTTAAATTTCCTACAATCATATACGGTCATCGTTCAAACTTAAAAGTTTCTTAGTATATTATTTTCTGGGGAATAATTTAATTTTATTTCTAATTGAATCTATGAAACACTGATTTCACTGTCTATATTTATTTTTAGCAGATTACCTCTCTTTAGCTCGATTTTCTTCGGGCTATTTTTTGTGGGAAATTCATATTATTAGATGATTTAAAATTGTTAATAGGTGGATTGTTTGATACGATAGAGAAGTATCTCCCAATTTGAAATACGATGAAAGTAAGGTGAACCACATGCAAACACAAACCCTCATACTCGCTTCCACTTCTCCTCGTAGAAAACAGCTACTTGAACAAATAAATTTATCTTTCAAAGTAAAAGGCAGTCATGTTGATGAGCAGTTTGAAGCCAATTTAAAGCCGGATGAAATTGTGCAAGAATTGGCGGAACGAAAAGCGAGAGCAGTCTACAATAACGAAAGTGATACTTTTGTTATTGGCTCAGATACGGTTGTTGTCCAAAAAGGCGAGGTTTTAGGCAAACCGATTGATGAAGATGAAGCGTATCTTATGCTTAAGAACCTATCGAACGGTACACATGAAGTGTACACAGGTGTAGCGATACTAACAGCTAATAAAATAACTCGTTTTTCTGTTGTTACAAAAGTTGAATTTTGGCCGCTTTCAGAAGAAGAAATCTATGCCTATATCCAAACGGGTGAGCCTTTTGACAAAGCGGGGGGCTATGGGATCCAAGGAATTGGTGCAACACTTGTTAAACAAATACACGGAGACTATTTTGCTGTGATGGGATTGCCTATTTCACAAACGATTAGAGAGTTGCGCAAAATGGGCTATTCACTTCCTCACCATTTGTTTGGATAATGAAAAAGGAGGAAAGGGATGCATACGGAAAGCTTAATGATTAAAGACTTCCCTCAAGATGAAAAGCCGAGGGAAAGGTTAATGCAGAGTGGACCAGAGAGCTTATCCAATCATGAACTAATAGCTATTTTATTGCGGACAGGGACAAAAAATGAATCTGTTTTGCAGCTGTCCAATCGCTTGCTAACAAAGTTTGATGGATTGCGTTTATTAAAGGATGCTTCCCTTAGCGAAATTACCGAAGTGAAAGGTATTGGCCAGGCAAAAGCCATTCAAATCATGGCAGCTGTAGAAATCGGCAGAAGAATGGCTAATTTAACCTTCGATGAAAGATACAGCATTCGTTCACCAGAAGATGCCGCTAATTATGTGATGAACGAAATGCGTTTTCTATCTCAGGAACATTTTGTTTGTCTTTATTTAAACACTAAGAACCAAGTTTTAAGCAAGCAAACCATTTTTATTGGTAGCTTAAATGCCTCTATTGTTCACCCACGAGAAGTGTATAAAGAAGCTTTCAGACAGTCTGCCGCCTCGATTATTTGTCTGCATAATCACCCCTCTGGCGATCCGACTCCAAGTAGAGAAGATATTGATGTGACGAAAAGGCTAACTGAATGTGGTAAAATAATTGGGATAGATATTCTCGATCATATTATCATTGGTGAAAAGAAATTTGTCAGTTTAAAGGAAAAAGGTTATATCTAGCACTATGTTTTTATTTGACGATACGATATAATATTGTTTATGATTTTTTAGGGGAAGTATAGTATTTTACCTATCATTTTTTTAAGAATGAGGGACTGTCAGATGCCCTATTAAATAAACCTTATTTTAAAAATCGTATAGTATCAGAAAGGGAGATACAGGAATGTTTGGATTTGGTACAAAAGACCTTGGGATAGATTTAGGAACAGCAAATACACTTGTGTATGTAAAAGGTAAAGGAATCGTTGTTAGAGAGCCATCGGTCGTGGCACTTCAAACTGATACGAAACATATTGTTGCCGTTGGGAATGACGCTAAAAATATGATTGGTCGTACACCGGGAAATATCGTGGCATTAAGACCAATGAAAGATGGCGTAATTGCTGATTATGATACGACAGCAACAATGATGAAATATTATATGAAACAAGCGAATAAAAATAAGGGCATTTTTTCAGGTAAACCGAATGTTATGGTCTGTGTACCATCTGGCATTACTGCAGTAGAAGAAAGAGCTGTAGTAGATGCAACTAGACAAGCTGGTGCAAAGGATGCATTTACCATTGAAGAACCATTTGCAGCAGCAATTGGTGCGAATTTACCTGTATGGGAGCCGACAGGAAGTATGGTTGTGGATATTGGTGGTGGTACAACTGAAGTGGCTATTATTTCTTTAGGGGGAATAGTTACAAGCCAATCAATCCGCATTGCTGGGGATGAAATGGATGATGCAGTCATTAATTATATCCGTAAAACTTATAATTTAATGATTGGTGACCGAACTGCTGAAATGATTAAATTAGAAATTGGTTCTGCTAGTGAAGCGGAAGGTGTAGAAAACCTTGAAATCCGTGGGCGTGATCTTTTAACTGGATTACCAAAAACAATTGAGATTACAGGTGATGAAATTTCAAAAGCATTAAAAGATACGGTATACTCTATTGTTGATGCTGTAAAAGTAACATTAGAAAAAACACCGCCGGAGTTAGCAGCTGATATTATGGATCGTGGCATTGTTTTAACAGGTGGAGGAGCGTTGTTACGCAATTTGGACAAAGTGATTAGTGAAGAAACAAAAATGCCTGTTCTTATTGCAGAAAACCCACTGGATTGTGTGGCGATTGGTACCGGTAAAGCATTAGATCATATTCATTTGTTTAAAAATAAATCTAAAGACTCTCGCTAAGAATAGTGACCTACAGAAAAATTAGGCATTAGTGGCCGTCATTAATGCCCTGTTTTTCAAGTTTTTTTATTGCATAAAATATAACAATCGAGGTGTTTAGCATGCCACAGTTCTTTCTGAATAAACGCCTGATTATTTTGCTTGTAAGTATCATTATTCTCGTATCGTTGATAGGCTTTTCTTTAAGAGAGAGAGATAGTGTTACATGGCCAGAACAGTTTTTAAAAGATATGACGGGATGGGTGCAGAACATTGTTGCCGGTCCAACACAGTACATTGCTGGTTTCTTTGAAAATGTTCAAGACTTGCAAAATACATATGAAGAAAATAAAGAACTGAAATCTAGATTAGATAAACTAGCATTTTTAGAGGCAGAGGTACAATTGTTAGAAAAGGATAATGCTGAGCTTCGTGAAATACTAGAAAAAGAAGATAGTCTAACCAACTATGAACCTATACAGGCTACAGTAATCGGTAGAAATCCTTTACGGTGGGAAGAAAAGCTTACCATAAATAAAGGAACCAGAGACGGTATCGAGGCAAATATGGCGGTTATTACAGCCAATGGACTCATTGGTAAGGTGAAAAGTGCACAAACCTTCACGTCCACGATTCAGCTGGTGAGTTCTAAAGATCCAACGAACCGTATTTCAGCTGTTGTTCAAAATGGTGAGAAAAAAGAAGAAACTTTTGGTTTAATTGAAGGCTACGATGAAAAAACAAAACGTTTGCTTATGACGAAGATACCTTATGATGCAAAAGTAGAAAAAGGGCAAATGGTAGTGACATCTGGTTATGGTGGAGTATTCCCTAAAGGCTTGCCAATTGGAAAAGTTGTTGAGGTTACACCTGCGGAATATGGCCTTACACAAACTGCATATATTGAGCCGAATGCGGACCTATATGACATTCAACATGTAATGGTAACGAAACTTAACAGCATTAATCCAGAGATTCAAGAAGAGCTTGAAGAATTAAATGAGGAGGAAGAAAGTTGAGAAAATATCTTCTCCCTCTCTTATTTATTTTCTTATTCGTCATTGAAAGTACATTTGCCCTTATGGTCGCTCCAACAGAGATGTTTGCAAATGAGAGATGGCTTATCCCTCATTTTTTACTTGGAGCGATTATGCTTTTAGTTATTTTTGGCTCGAGGAAGCTAGGTTTACTTTACGCTTTTATTTTTGGCTTGCTGTTTGACATTGTTTATACTGAAATTATCGGTATTAACCTATTTTTATTTCCAGTTGTCACTTATATTGTGTATCAACTAATGAAGATCTTACAGAATAATCTTATTGTGACGACAATCATTACACTTTTTGGTGTAGCATTAATGGAGCTAGGATCTTTCGGGGTCAACTATATTATTAGTATTACAACAATGGGATTCTCGGATTTTATCTTTATGAGATTCATTCCAACACTTATATTGAACCTCATTTTTATCGTCATAGTCATTTTTCCATTGAAGAAATATTTTGAAAGATATGTTGAACGACTATCGTTATAATGTTAAGTCTGTTCTAGTCAATAATGAAGGAAAACGAAGAAATAAAGTTGAATGACTGTTTGCAGGCAACTTTAGAAACCGGTTATCCGGTTTCTTTTGCCATATAATTATTCTTTTCAACCAGAGTGAAGATTGAGTTTGCAAGAAAAAAGGATTTTGCAAACTGATGTCGAATTTATTCCTACAATATGTATTGAGAATCAGAATGAGGCGAGATAACAGAATGGATCTGTTCTTGTCTTTCTTGAGGTGAACATCTTGAAATGAATAAAAGACAAAATGTAACGATGAAGGGCACAAAGGATGGGATTACACTCCATCTTGATGATGCCTGTTCTTATGAGGAACTTAAAAAAGAATTAAATCATAAATTAATAGAGAGTAGTAAAAGTCAAGAAGATAAATTGATATCTGTCCTTGTACATACAGGTAATCGCTATTTAACCTCCTCTCAAGAGGAAGAGATAAAAGAGTTAATCAGGCAAAAGAAAAATCTTGTTGTGGAGTCTGTGCTTTCTAATGTACTGACAAAGGATGAGGCTGAAAAGCAAAAGCAAGCAAATGAAATCGTCTCTATAACAAAAATTGTTCGGTCAGGTCAAGTGATTGAAGTCCCGGGGGATTTATTGCTCATTGGAGATGTAAACCCTGGAGGAACAGTAAGAGCTGGTGGCAATATTTTTATTATGGGCGAGCTAAAAGGAATTGCACATGCGGGTTACTATGGTAACCAGGAGGCTGTGATATCAGCTTCTATTATGAAACCGACACAGCTTCGAATTTGTGATAGTATCACTCGTGCGCCTGATGAAAAACAAGATGAAAACAGTCGCGAAATGGAATGTGCTTATATGAATGAAGAGCAGCAAATCATTATCGACAGACTACAAGTATTGGTACATGTAAGACCAAATATATCGAATTTGCAAGGGGGATTCTAGAGTGGGAGAAGCGATAGTCATTACATCCGGAAAAGGCGGCGTTGGTAAAACAACAACATCTGCAAATATTGGTACAGCATTAGCCCTGCAAGGAAAAAGAGTGTGCCTTGTGGATACAGATATTGGACTAAGAAATCTTGATGTTGTTATGGGCCTTGAAAACCGTATTATTTATGATTTAGTGGATGTAGTTAAGGGGCGTTGTAAGATGCAGCAAGCCCTTGTGAAGGATAAACGCTTTGATGATCTTCTTTATCTCCTGCCTGCGGCACAAACAAGTGATAAGAATGCGGTTGACCCGGACGAAATGAAAATATTAATAGACGATTTAAAGCAGGATTTTGATTATATTATTATTGATTGTCCTGCGGGGATTGAACAAGGCTATCGTAATGCCGTTTCAGGAGCAACAAAAGCGATTGTTGTAACTACACCAGAGGCAACAGCGGTACGCGATGCCGATCGCATTATCGGGTTGTTAGAGCAAGAAGATCATATCGAACGTCCAAGGTTAGTTATTAATCGTATCCGACCACAACTTATGAAAAACCGTGATACGATGGATATTGATGATATTACGAGACACCTCGATTTAGAATTATTAGGCATTGTAGCGGATGATGATCAAGTGATTCGGGCGACAAATCAAGGAGAACCCATCGCAATGGATCCAAATAATATCGCCTCTATTGCTTATCGAAATATTGCCCGCAGAATTCTTGGCGAGTCTGTACCACTTCAACAACTTCAAGAAGAGAATACCGGTGTTTTTACAAAGATAAAGAACTTCTTCAAAGTAAAATAACAAAAGAAATCCTTAGTGAACTGTTGTCACTAAGGATTTCTTAATATTTGACATGGGAAAAGAAATAGGACTATGGAATATTCTGCTGATAGTAATAAGTAGTACAGCAAACGGTCCAAATGCACCATCCATGAATAAGCCATTCAATTGCAGAAATGTAAGCTTTTCATCAAAAAGCGACGTATAGTCAATTACCCCTGTTAGTACCCCTATCTTCTTCTATAGAAAGCACTCTAAGAGCACGATCATTCATAATAAAAGGATTCACTATCAATAGTCTAAGAGTAAACACAGATATAATGATCATTTATAAGTAGGTAGCTTTCCAACTGCATCTAGGTGTTTGACAACATAAAAAATACTTCTCCCTTATCTATCTGTCATACTTAAAAACCTCACATCATAGACTTGTACAAATGCTGATGAATAGGTGGGAAGTTATGATGAGCTCAAGAGCTGATGATATAAGAAAACGGATGGCTAAAAGAAAAAAAGAGATGGAGAAGAATAAGCCTGTTCAAAAAAAATCGAAAAAAATGAATTGGTTGCAAGATGAGGAGAGGCATGGATTTGACCAACTTCCCTCATATGATAGTCCACCTCCTAAAGATTCAAATACGAATCACCCTTTATTTAAAAAGGAGGTTTTTCTATTTAAAGTGCTCGTATCAGCCTGCTTATTCCTCATAGTAGCCATTATGTTTAAAAATGATGGAGCAATTTTTGAAAAGCCGAAAGCCTTTGTTGTAGAGGCGATGGATAAGAATTTTCAGTTTGCTACTGTTATTAATTGGTATGAAGAGCAATTCGGACAAACCTTTGCCCTTTTGCCAAAGCAGAAACAGACAGAAGAATCTGTTGAGGAAGCGCAACCAAGCTTACCAGCAACAGGCAAGGTATTACAAGCGTTTGAGCAAGATGGACAAAAAATTTCGATTGAAACAAACATGGGTGAAAAAGTAGAGGCTGCAAATGGAGGAGTCGTTGAATTTATTGGCGAAAAACCTGGGTTTGGACAAACCGTTATCATTCAGCATGCCGATCAAAGTCAATCTTGGTATGGCAATTTAGCTGAAATTGATGTAAAGGCATATGACTATGTTGAAAAAAGTGCAGAAGTAGGAGAAGCGGCTACTAAAGAGGATGGGAAAGGCTTGTTTTATTTTGCCATTAAAAAAGGGGATGACTTTGTTGATCCTTCACAGGTGATTCCTTTTGAATAAATGGATATTACTTTTTAAGCAGATACGTATCCATCCTTTACTCTGGTTGGTAGTCGGATTAGCTGTTATCACTTCTCATTTCAACGAGCTTTTTCTTTTACTATTGATTATTTTTGTTCATGAAATAGGACATGCTGTGGCCGCACAGTTTTTTTCTTGGAGAATAAAAAGCATTGTGTTACTGCCATTTGGCGGTGTGGCAGAGATGGACGAACATGGTAATCGCCCATTAAAAGAAGAGTTAATGGTAATTTTAGCAGGACCTATACAGCATGTTTGGATGATTGCTGCTGCCTTCCTATGTTTTGAATGGCAGCTAATCACACCTGAGTACTTTTCTTTGTTTGTCCAGTATAACTTGATGATATTACTTTTTAATTTGCTTCCGATTTGGCCATTGGATGGTGGGAAATTAGTCTTTTTGTATCTGTCTTATTTTTATGCATTTGGTGATGCACATAGGAAGGCGTTGCAGCTGTCTATTTTTATGCTCATATTGTTTTTAATTGCTTCTCTTTGGATTCTCCCTTTTAATATTAATATTTGCATCATCCTTGCATTCTTACTTTTTTCCTTATACTATGAATGGAAACAGCGCAGATATATATTTATGCGGTTCTTATTGGAACGATACTATGGAAAGCATAGTGAACTACGTAAATTAAAACCGTTAGTCGTTCAAGAATCTGAACCAATCATGAAAGTGCTCGAGAAATTTCAACGAGGTTGTAAACACTCGATTATTGTTGAGACGGGGAATAAAGAAAAGAGTGTGCTAGATGAAAATGAGTTATTACATGCGTACTTTGCGGAAAAGAATGTGTCAGCTCAAATAAGTGACTTAGTGTATGTTTATTAGAAGCGAGGAAAGTAGAATTGAAAAGATTAGTGATCAATACAATAAATAGAGAAAAAAGGTATGCCTTGCTCGATCAAAATGAAGTTGAAGAATTGTATATTGAACCATTACAACTCGAAACAAAAGTAGGGAATATCTATCTAGGCATAGTTGAAAAGGTTATGCCAGGGTTAAATGCACTCTTTGTCAATATTGGTGAAGAAAAGAGTGGCTTTTTGCATAAGGATAAATTGCAAAGTTATGCACTTGAAGATGATGATAAGAAGGAAAAACGTAACCTTTCTTCTTTTGTCCATCAAGGGGAAAGGTTACTTGTACAAGTAGAAAAGGATCAAACGGGAACGAAAGGACCAAGGTTAACGGGGATCGTAGAATTGCAAGGCAATTATATGGTCTATTTGCCGTATGGGAACTATCTTGCTGTATCGAAGAAAATTACTAATCAGAGTGTCAGAGAACAGTTAAAGCAAAACTGTGCGAGGTTGCTCGAAGCCAAGGAAGGGCTAGTAATTAGGACTGCTGCGAAAGATGTTGATATGGCTGTACTTAAAAAAGAATTAACGCAATTGCGTGTAAAATATCAGCAACTCTATGCCGCCTCTCTCTTAATAAAAAGACCCGGTGTTATTCAAACGGAAGATCAATTTTTACATAAAGTACGTCAAGTCATACAAAAAATGAAGAGTGGGGAAGTAATTGTGGATGATACTACTGTCAAAAAGCAGTTACAGCCTAAAGACAATGTCACATTTCACCTTCATACGGATCAAGAAGCTATCTTTACTTCCTATGGTCTTGAACGTGAAATTGAAAAAGCATTAAAAAGAATTGTATGGTTAGATAATGGTTCTTATCTGATTTTTGATGAAACAGAAGCGTTAGCTATTATTGATGTGAACACAGGTAAATTTTCTGGAAAACACCAATTGCAAGATACGGTCTTAAAAACAAATGAATTAGCGGCAAGGGAGGTAGCGAGACAAATACGTATCAGGGACCTAGCAGGAATGATACTAATTGATTTTATTAGTATGGAAAAAGAGCAGGATAGAATACATATTTTATCTGTGATAAAAGAGGCGCTAGCTACCGATGAAAGACAAATAAAAGTAATTGGATTTACACCTCTTGGTATTTTACAATTGACGAGAAAGAAAACGAAGGTGTCTCTTTCTGAAGCTTTACAGGAGAATTGTACAGTTTGTCATGGGACGGGTAAGGTATTGCGCGCAGAAACGGTTGCCTTTCGCTTAGAGAGAGAATTGTGGTCGTATCGCACCCGTGATGAGGAAGCGGTTCTTATAGAAGTGACAAGGGATGTCGTTGCTGTATACACTAAAGAGGAGTTACAGCAATTAGAAGAGAGCTGTGCGAAACACCTTGTTTTCGATTTCATCGATCGCCCAAAACCAAGCTATCAAATAAAAAGATTTGGTCCATTGAAAGAAATGCAAGTGTAATCGTATTGACAGTACAGTATGTGTATGATAACATTTTGATGTTATGTTTGTAGCGCCCATGCTACAACCGCGCAGAAAAGGTCATTAAGCTTCTGCTTTGGCAGAACACCTGGGATGGCGAGTCTTAGTCTTAAGAGGAGGTGCAGTTATGTACGCAATTATTGAAACTGGTGGTAAGCAAATCCGTGTAGAAGAAGGTCAAACAATCTACATCGAAAAGCTTAACGCAGAAGCAGGCGAAACAGTTACTTTTGAAAAGGTTCTTTTCGTAGGTGGAGACAGTGTGAAAGTTGGAAGCCCAGTTGTTGATGGTGCTTCAGTTACGGCTAAAGTTGAAAAACAAGGTCGTGCGAAGAAAATCACTGTATTCAAATACAAAGCAAAGAAAAACTATCATAAGAAACAAGGTCACCGTCAACCGTACACTAAAGTCGTGATTGATAAAATCAACGCATAAGGTTGATGATTGATGATTGATGTAAGCATTCATCGTAATCGTTCTGGACTCATACAATCATTTGAAATAAGTGGTCATGCCCTGTTTGCTAATAATGGTGAGGACATTGTCTGTGCAGGTGCATCAGCTGTTTCAGTTGGGTGCGTTAATAGCATCCATCAGTTAGCGGGAGTTACTCCGCATATTCAAATGGAATCTGGACTATTATCCTGTATTCTTCCGAGCAATCTTGCTCAAGATATAGAAGAAAAAGTCCAATTATTGCTTGAGGGTATGGTTGTCTCATTGCAAACGATCGTTGAGAACTATCCGGAAAATATAAAAATAACCTTCAAACAGTAGGAGGTGGATTTCATGCTATTAAAATTAGATCTTCAGTTATTCGCATCTAAAAAAGGAGTAGGTTCTACAAAGAACGGACGTGACTCAATCTCTAAACGCTTAGGCGCTAAGCGTGCAGATGGTCAATTCGTTACTGGTGGTTCTATTCTTTACCGTCAACGCGGTACGAAAATTTACCCAGGTGTAAACGTGGGTAAAGGTGGAGACGATACTCTTTTCGCGAAAGTGGACGGAGTTGTAAAATTTGAGCGTCTTGGACGTGACCGTAAGCAAGTTAGCGTATACCCTGCAGCTCAAGAAGCATAAGATTGAGTGGAGAACTCTAACCATTAATGGTTAGAGTTCTCTTCATGTCATTCATCCCACATATATCTCCTCAAACTGTCCTCTTTTGATAAAAGTCCGCTACTTTTTATGCATTTCTATTGATGGAACCTTAAATATAGGGGCAGATTTAAAAATTCTTACCTTTCTTTTTGCTAAGATACATACGGCTATGGTTTTTTTTTGTTATACTAACACCATATCAATGTAATGGCTGAGGACCATAAAAGAAGATGTAGGAGTCAATTATGGAAAAAGATTGGGATATTGTTGAAGTGCTACGTCATGCAAGGCATGATTGGTTAAATAAAATACAACTAATTAAAGGCAATTTAAGCTTAAATAAGGTGGAACGGGCAAAAGAAATTATTGATGAAATTGTTGTGGAGGCGCAACAAGAGGCAAAGTTATCAAACCTACAAATGCCTCAATTTGCTTCACTTTTATTTACGTACAATTGGCGAAATCCAAAATTTCAATTAGAGTATGATGTTTATGAAGTATTCAAATGTGATCAACTGGATGATAAAAGTTTAACTGATTGGACAAGTTCTTTTTTCTCTTGCTTAAATGATGCTGTACAGCCATTTGCTGATAATCATTTATCTATATCAATTAATCCAGAAAAGCAGGGTGTCCGTTTCTTTTTTGATTTTAGTGGAACAATTACTTATATGCAGCAGATTCGCTTATTTTTACTAGAGCAATCAACAAGTATGGGGCTTACAGTGAGACGCTTAACAGAAGATGAAATATCATTTGATTTCTTTGTTCTTTTTGAAGAGAAGTAAAATGGATTTATTTAATAGTAAAAAGCTAGTCAGTAAAAGATATTATAAACAGCGAGAGTCAAGGGTGTTCATATTCATGTGCATCTTTTGAATAGGAGGAAGTAGATCTTATGTTTGTCGATCAGGTCAAGGTGTATGTAAAAGGTGGCGACGGTGGGAACGGAATGGTAGCCTTTCGTCGTGAAAAATATGTTCCTAAAGGCGGTCCAGCTGGTGGGGACGGTGGTAAGGGCGCGAATGTTGTCTTTATTGTTGAAGAAGGTTTAAGAACGTTAATGGATTTTAGATATAAACGACATTTCAAAGCGGAACGTGGTGAGCACGGAATGTCTAAAAATCAGCATGGCAGAAACTCGAAGGACATGATTATAAAAGTACCGCCGGGAACTGTGGTTACAGATGCTGAGACTGGTGAAGTAATTGCGGATTTAACTGAGCATGACCAACAGGCAATTATAGCAAAAGGTGGCCGTGGAGGTCGTGGAAATTCACGGTTCGCTACACCTGCCAATCCTGCACCGGAATTATCAGAACATGGAGAGCCAGGTCAAGAGAGAGAAGTTATGCTTGAGTTGAAATTGCTTGCAGATGTAGGGCTAGTTGGATTCCCAAGTGTTGGTAAGTCGACTTTACTTTCTGTCGTTTCTGCTGCTAGGCCGAAAATTGGCGCGTATCATTTTACGACAATCGTTCCTAATTTGGGTATGGTAGAAACAGAAGATAATCGTAGTTTTGTCATGGCTGATTTACCTGGGTTAATTGAAGGTGCTCATTCTGGAGTGGGCCTGGGACATCAATTTTTAAGACATATTGAACGTACACGAGTAATTGTTCATGTGATTGATATGTCAGGAATGGAAGGCAGAGATCCTTACGAAGATTATGTGACGATCAATAATGAATTACAGGAATATAATTTACGTTTAACAGAACGTCCACAAATTATTGTAGCTAACAAGATGGACATGCCTGATGCAGAAGAACACTTAGCGGCATTTAAGGAGCAGCTTGAAGAAGAGTATCCAATTTTCCCGATCTCTGCAGTTACAAGGTCTGGATTACGTGAGCTACTATTTGCGATTGCAGATAAGGTAGAAGAAACACCAGAATTCCCACTTGAACATGAAGAAGAGGATACAGGAGTTCACCGTGTACTTTATAAACATGAAGCAGATCAAGTAGAATTTACGATTACAAGAGATTCAGCTGGTGACTTTATTGTGTCTGGTGATGCAGTTGAGAAATTATTTAAGATGACTGATTTTAGCAGAGATGAATCGGTTAGACGTTTCGCCCGTCAATTAAGAGGGATGGGTGTAGATGAAGCATTACGCGAAAAAGGTGCAAAAGACGGGGATATCGTCAAGTTATTAGATTATGAATTTGAATTTATTGACTAACCTTAAAATATCAATGAGGTGAAAGATGAAACAGGATAAATTAGATAAAAAATTCTTCCTTGTCCGAGAAGATGTATTGCCTGAGGCTATGAAAAAGACTTTGGATGCAAAAGAAATGATTGAAAGGGGAAAAGCAGAATCTGTCTGGGACGCTGTCCATAAAGTAGATTTGAGTCGCAGCGCATTTTATAAATATCGCGATACTGTTTTTCCTTTTCATACAATCGTGAAGGAAAGAATTATTACATTGTTTTTTCATTTGGAGGATCGTTCGGGCACATTGTCACAATTATTAAGTATTGTGGCTGGATCAGGTTGTAACGTATTAACCATCCATCAAACCATTCCGATTTTAGGTCGTGCCAATGTCACCTTGTCACTAAATGTTGCTGATATGGCGGTAGGAATCGATCATTTATTATCCGATTTAAGGAAACTAGAATTTGTAGATAAAGTAGAAGTATTAAGTTCAGGCGCATGAGTTAAAACTCTTGCGTCTTATTCATTTTAAAAAAGAGGGTTATTATACCTAAAATGAATCACTCAAACAGCTTAGTAAAATAAAATGGTGAAGTTTCAAACATACATGTAGAAACGAGTCAGAGGCAATGAAATAATAGACAAGTCAAACCGTATTTGTTTACTCATCGACACCTCATATAAATTATCTCGATTTTAATAAGAAAGATATCTTATAAAAAAAGATAAAAACCTCTTTTACATCCATAAACTAAAGTGTTAAAGTATAGTATAATGAGTTTTTTCATAATTCAAATTTGTTGTGGCTACATAGAATGAAGCTACTGATGAAAGGTGTTCACAATGAAAAAAATAGGCTTCTTAGGACCAGTTGCTACTTTTACAGATATAGCCGTTCGCGGCTTATTTCCAGAAGATAGAGCAATTCCACAAGCAACCATTCCTGCTTGTTTAGATTCTTTAGCAAATGATGAAATTGATTTAGCTGTTGTACCAATTGAAAATGCATTAGAAGGATCAGTTAATATTACTTTAGATTATTTAGTTCATGAGGCACTTTACCCAATTGTGGGTGAAATGACCATCCCTATTAGACAACATTTACTTATTCATCCTAGCCAAAAACTAGAAGATATTCAAACGGTATATAGCCATTCTCATGCAATTGCTCAATGCCATCGCTTCCTACATTCGACTTTAAAAGCTGTTGAACTTGTTAATATGACATCAACGGCTGCAGCTGCAAAATATGTAAGTGACCATCCTGACGAAAAGGTTGCTGCAATAGCAAATGCTTTAGCAGCAGAAGAATATCAATTAACCATTGCTCACCAAGATATTCATGATTATTCACATAATCATACACGGTTTATTGTAGTGGCAAAGCAAGATTGTCACCTCAAGACAGCGCAGAAGTCAAAAGGATATAAGACAACTGTTATGGTCTCGTTACCTGATGATCGTGCTGGAGCGCTTCACCAAGTGCTATCCGCCTTTTCATGGAGAAATTTAAATTTATCAAAAATCGAGTCAAGACCAATGAAAACAGGATTAGGGAATTATTTCTTTATTATTGATATCGACCAGAAAATAGATGATGTCCTTATTCCAGGCGTAAAGGCGGAATTAGAGGCATTAGGTTGCAAAGTGCAAATTTTAGGTAGTTATCCTTCATATCAACTCGGGAAAATAGAAGAATTGACTCATAAATAACAAAAAAGAAAGTAGAGTACATGCTCTACTTTCTTTTTATAAAGTACCATTTCCTAGCAAGTATTATGTATCTATTTCGATAAGAAATCCTGATTTTTTCAATGCCTCTTCTGCTTCGTCAAGCTTTGCTTCACTGCTGCTCGTAATCGTGTGTAAATGAATCCCACCTGTTAATTCTGATAAATAACTAGATTGAGTAGAATGAATTTTCTTCATAAACTGTTTTACTTCTTTGCGGTCAGAAACCATAATAGATGCTGTCAAATCACCATATACTGGATGCTCGATTGTGACATCTTTTACGGTGACCCCATGATCAACAAGTAAGTTTAACTCTTCTTCAGTTTGTTCAGGTGAATGGTTACTAGCTATTGTTCTTGTAGCTACCGGATGTGGTGAAGTATGATTTAACCTTAAGTATCCTTGACTTGTGGCAATAATTGGTTCGCTTCTTGCTTTTAACAGTGTAATATCACCAACGATTACTTGTCTGCTTACATGGTACTTTGCTGCTAGTTCACTACCTGTAATAGGCTCTTCACTTTCCTTCAATAATTGTAGTAGTTTCATCCGTCTGTCTTCTCCAAGCACCTTTTTTTGTTCGCTCATTCTTAATCCCCTCTACTATAACCATAATCAATAATTTTACCATAGGAAACCAGTATAAATAAAGTTATCCCATGCTTTCCTTTATTGTTGCTAGCAATTCGGCAAGTGCGATTAATTGTTCTTTCGAGGTTTCTGTTCCAGTAGATATTCTGAAAAATTCTTTCGCCGCTTTTCCATTAACACCGATGGCAGACATAGCTGAGGATGGCAATTGCGCATTGGTCGCACAAGCACTACCAGTAGCAATGCAAAAGCCTTTTCGGTTCGCTTCTAACATCACATACTGTCCCTCAATTCCAGGTATTCGCATCCCTATAGTAGATGGGATTTGTCTTTCTTTTGGTGCCTCATAAATAATAGAGTCAAAATGGACACAATGAGTGATGAAAGCTTGGCGAAGGATTTGTGCGTGCGTTCTTGTTTGTTTCCATGTTCTCATACTTTCATCTGCAGCTATTGTCATAGCGACTATAGCTGGTAGATTGACTGTACCTGGCCTCAATCCCTTTTCATGTGAAGTATTTGGTAGTAAGCCACGAATGGGATGTGCAGGATGTATATAGGCTAAACCGGCTCCTTTTGGTCCGTAAAATTTATGGGCAGATATTGCAAGACTATCAACGACTTGGCTCACAGGAGTGATATCTACTTTCGTAAAGGAATGGACACAGTCACAATGAAGGTAGATTTGATGCATTTTACATAATGCGCTTATTTCCTCGATTGGTTGGATTGAACCAAGTTCACTATTGGCATGTTGAATAATAGCAAGAATGGTATCTGGCCTAATAGCGGCCGCGAATTGTTTAGAATCAATTTGACCATTATGATCAAATGGTAGATAAGTCACCTCATAACCATTATCTTCAAGTATAGATAAAAAGTTAGAAATAGAAGAATGCTCAGCTAATGTGGTAATAATATGTCCTTTTGTATTCGTTAAGGTTAAAAGAGATCGGATACAAATAAGGTTACTTTCCGTCCCTCCACTCGTAAAATAAATTCCACTACTCGGTACATGTAGAAAAGAAGCTAGCGTCAAACGGCATTGTTCCAGTAAATCATGTGCCCGACTGCCTATATCATGAAAGCTTTCTGTGTTTCCATAAAATTCAGTAGCAGTTCTTACATATGCATCAGCCGCTTCTTTTGATAAGGGGCAAGTGGCGGCATAGTCTAAGTAAATCATAAATGGCTTCATTCCTTTGTTTTTGAATAGAAGGGGATGTATGAAGGTCTTATCCATCATCATCTGTATTCATTTCTAGGCTTTAACCTAATTATTACAAGTAGGGAAATAAATATTGTTAAAAACTCTTGTCATCAGTTTAAATCTGTGTAAATATAAGTGTCAAGACATATGTTAATTTTACCTGTATAGTTTACTGTCAGGAGGATCACAATGAAAAGTTTAGATGTGGTTATTATTGGGAGTGGTGTAGCTGCTCTTCAATTAGCACAAAAAATTCGTAATGATTTGCATGTGATAATTATCACAAAGTCAGATATGAGAAGTAGTAATTCTTATTTAGCACAAGGAGGGGTTGCTGCTTCGCTCAGTAAAGAGGATGATTGGGCCCTCCATTTACAAGATACTTTGAATGCTGGACGCTATCACAATGAGGAACGGGTTGTGGAAGCTTTAACAAAGGAGGCACCTGATTTAATTCATGAGTTAAGTGCACTAGGCTTTCCATTTGATGAGAATACAAACGGGGAATTATCACTTGGGTTAGAAGGAGCGCATTGTAAAAAAAGAATTGTGCATAGTGGCGGCGATGCGACGGGGAAGCATCTTGTTGATTTTATGATCAGTCAATTACCTAAACATATTGAAGTAATAACAAATGCATTTGTTTATGAGCTTCTCGTTAAACGGAAAATTTGCTATGGCGTAAAAGTGAAAAAAAAAGACGAAACCCATATCATTTTCGCCAAACATGTGGTTTTAGCAACTGGTGGGTGTGGTCAGTTGTTTCAATATACATCTAATAGCCCTGTTGTTACCGGTGATGGTTTAGCTCTTGCACATCGGGCAGGGGCTATATTAACGGATCTTGAATTTATTCAATTCCATCCGACTTTATTATACGTGGGTGGTGAAACGAAAGGTCTTATTTCTGAAGCTGTTCGTGGGGAAGGTGGCGTTTTAGTTGATGAACAAGGAATTTCGATAATGAAGGGAGTTCACCCACTTGAGGATTTGGCTCCGAGGCATATTGTCGCTCAAGAAATTTATCAAACTATGAAGCAAGGTAGAAAAGTTTATTTAAATATCCAGCAGGTGGCACGATTCACTACTCGATTTCCGACTATTAGTAAATTATGTGAAGCTAATGGTGTTAATCTTGAAGATCAATTAATACCAGTTTCGCCTGGTGCCCACTTTCTTATGGGTGGGGTCAAGACGAATGATAGTGGCGAAACAAGTATTGCTCATCTTTATGCAATGGGGGAAGTGGCAAGGACGGGCGTGCATGGAGCAAATCGTTTAGCTAGTAACTCTCTTTTAGAAGGTTTGTATTTTGGTAAAAAAGTAGCTCAGCAAATAAATAAGAGTAAGGATCATGACGTAGGTAAAAGAAGCGATTATCGTTTTGAAATTAAGAAAGAGAATATCCAAGGAAGATTACCTGCAAAAGAAGATATTCAAAACCGAATGATGGAATATGTTGGCATAGTAAGGAATAAGGCCAACTTACAAGATCAGTTACGTTATCTCAATCATTTTCATCTCCCACAATCATTAGATTATCTATCACAAGAGGAAATTGAAATCGTTTTTATGATGGAAATATCAAAATGCATTACGAAATCAGCCCTTAAACGGAATGAAAGTAGAGGGGGACATTTTCGTGAGGACTTTCCAATTGAAATGGAAGAATGGATGAAAAAAGAAATTAAGCATGAAAAGAAAGGTGATCATGATGAATACATTGAAACTTCGCAAACAATTAGAGCATTACTTCATTGAAGATATTGGTGAAAGAGATGTAACGACAGAATTGATCTTTGGAGAACACGAAAGAGGTGCAATTACTTTTCTAGCGAAGGATACAGGTGTGTTTTGCGGTAGAGAGATCATAACGACAGGCTTTCCTTTGTTATCTAATGAATGCCATTTTGAATTCTTCAAACAGGAAGGTGAGTGGTTTAATCAAGGGGAAGTCTTACTTAAAGTATATGGGCCAATCTCAGCACTTTTAAAAGGAGAGCGTGTAATTTTGAATTTAGTGCAACGAATGTGTGCAATCGCAACGAAAACAAAGAAAGCGGTTGCTTTATTAAATAGCACACATACACGTATTGTCGATACAAGAAAAACAACACCTGGATTAAGAATGCTTGAGAAATATGCAGTTCGAACAGGTGGTGGTTATAATCACCGCTACGGATTATATGATGCGGTCATGATTAAAGATAATCATATAAGCTTTGCAGGCTCGATAAGTAAAGCAGTAGAAAGTGTGAAGTCAAAGATTGGACATATGGTTAAGATAGAGGTCGAAATTGAGAGTATAGCGCAATTGAATGAAGCGATTACTGCTGGCGCAGATGTCATTATGTTTGATAATCGTACACCTAATGAAATAAAAGATTGGTTAACTTATGTGCCGAAAGGTGTTATAACCGAGGCATCAGGAGGTATCCGTTTAGAGGAACTTCATAAGTATGGACAAACAGGTGTTGACTATATTTCGATTGGTGCTTTAACACATTCAGTTTCCGCACTTGATATTAGTGTGAGAATGTCTATGATAGAGAAGGAGAAGCGAAATGAATCTATTTGACACGATTGAAAAACAAACGATACTACCAGAAAAATATCGTTCTTTATCTAATGGGCAGTTAGAAAATATTGTGCGTCGCGTGAAGGGTACCTTTGGAGACAAGTTGTATATTCCAGGCCACCATTATCAAAAAGATGAAGTGATACAATTTGCTGATAGTACAGGTGATTCATTAAAATTAGCACAATTTTGTGCGCAGAATACCCGAGCTGAGTTTATCGTGTTTTGCGGTGTACATTTTATGGCAGAAACAGCCGATATCTTAACAACTAAAAATCAAAAAGTCTATTTACCAGATATGAGAGCGGGCTGTTCAATGGCTGATATGGCTAATATCCATCAAACAGAAAGAGGATGGGGGCTATTAACCGAGCGATTTGGGGAGACCATTTTACCGCTTACTTATGTAAATTCAACAGCTGCCATTAAATCATTTGTGGGTGAACATGGTGGAGCGACCGTTACTTCTTCCAATGCAGAAGAAGTGGTAAAATGGGCGCTCCAACAAAAGGAAAGGATTTTGTTCTTGCCGGATCAGCATCTTGGCAGAAATACAGCCTATAAGTTAGGTATTGCTTTAGATGAAATGGCAGTCTGGGATCCGATTCAACATAGATTAGAATTTGATGGAGGAAATGAGCAGATCAAAGTGATTTTATGGAAAGGTCATTGCTCAGTGCATGAGAATTTTACAGTGAGGAACATCGAAGATATACGAAAAAACAGACCAGAAATGAAAATCATTGTTCATCCTGAGTGTAGAAGAGAAGTTGTTGAGCGGTCTGATATGGATGGTTCTACGAATGATATTATTCAGGCAATCGAAAAGAGTAAGCCAGGTTCTCAGTGGGCAATTGGCACTGAAATGAACTTAGTAAATCGTCTCATTCAATCACATCCAGATAAACAGATTGTTTCATTAAATCCACATATGTGTCCATGTATGACAATGAATCGCATTGATTTAATGCATTTTGCATGGAATTTAGAAATGTTGGAGAAAGGTGAGCCCATAAATCAAATCAAGGTTGATGATCAAATCGCTGCAGGAGCAAAACAAGCATTAGCACGCATGTTGGTAATAAAATAAATTGAAATAAGGCTACCTTTCATTAGGTAGTTTTTTTATGGGTAAATCAAAAAATGTTGCTGTGGACAAAAAATCATTTTCATAAGTCTGTTCAGAATTTTCATTAAAAAAATCCTTTTTTTGTGCTTTCCTTTAATGTTTATCATAATTTTCATGATTTCTGCATAAGTTTTTTTGAAGATTATTAGCAATTTGCCCATTCCTTCATAGAATATATGGACTCGTCGAGAAGTAGGTATGAGCCCGCACGTATTTATAGGTGTTAGGCAGCTACTTTTTATCCCGATTCGTTATAATCATTGATGGTATAAAGCTCTCATCAATGAAAGTTTGTTTTGTATAGGAGGGAACCAGCGTGAAAATCCATATCGTTCAAAAGGGTGATACCCTATGGAAGATTGCGAAGAAGTACGGCGTGAATTTCGAAGAGCTTAAAAAGATGAATACTCAGTTAAGTAATCCTGATATGATTATGCCGGGTATGAAAATTAAAGTACCAGGAGCAGGTGGGATGATTAAGAAGGAAGCACCCCTATCAGGAACAAAGATTAACGTAGGCTCTAAAAAAGAAATGCCAAAAGAGATGCCGAAAGAACAGGTAAAGAAGGAAGAAGTAAAGAAAGAAGCAGTAAAAAAAGAAGTGAAAAAACCGTATAAACCTAAAATGCCTAAACAAATCCTGCCGGATATCGATATAAACAACTACTATATGATGAATTTCGAAACACAAAAGCCGTTAAAACCTGTTCAAGAGCAAAAACCTTTAAAACCTGTTCAAGAACAAAAGCCGTTAAAGCCTGTTCAAGAACAAAAGCCGTTAAAACCTGTTCAAGAGCAAAAACCTTTAAAACCTGTTCAAGAACAAAAGCCGTTAAAGCCTGTTCAAGAGCAAAAGCCGTTAAAACCTGTTCAAGAGCAAAAGCCGTTAAAGCCTGTTCAAGAGCAAAAGCCATTAAAACCTGTTCAAGAACAAAAGCCATTAAAACCTATGCCGCAATTACCACCAAAACCAACCAATATCTTACCTAAGTCGACTGAGTCATCACAATCTCCTTCTATTAAAGGGAAGGAGCAAATCCAAGGAGGTTATGATCAACTTATGTATCCTTATAACCCTAATATGTTCCAACCTGGCATGCAACAGCCTTACTATCCTCAAAATCAAGGTGCTTACAACCCCTATCAGCAACAAGGTATGGTAGCGGGTGTAGAGAGTCCGAATTATCATGAAGAAAGTTCTTCATATATGTCACCATATCAAAATCAACAACAGGCACAACTGTCGCCACAAGTAGGAGGTATGTACGACCAGCAAGCACAACTTCCGCCACAAGTAGGAGGTATGTACGATCAGCAAGCGCAACTCCCGCCGCAAGTAGGAGGTATGTACGATCAGCAAGCACAGCTCCCGCCACAAGTAGGAGGTATGTATGATCAGCAAGCACAGCTCCCGCCGCAAGTAGGAGGTATGTACGATCAACAAGCGCAGCTCCCTCCACAAGTGGGCGGTGCTTATGATCAACAAGCACAGCTCCCGCCGCAAGTGAGTGGTGCCTATGATCAACAAGCACAGCTTCCACCACAAGTAGGAGGAGCGTTTGATCAGCAATTACCGCTACAACCGACTTATATGATGCCGGCGATGCAGCAGCCTTGCTATCCATGCCCGCCACCATGTCCACCGCCATGCCCGCCACATCATATGATGCATCATCATGGTGTAATGCCGTTCTATCCACAGGTGCAAGGTGTGAGTGAGTCAGGAGAACAATTACCGTTAAGTCCAAGTCAAAGCCAGATGCCGTTAAGTCCTAGCCACAGTCAAATGCCAATGCCTCCAACTGTAGCAGGAACACAAGATTGTGGGTGTGGTGGCCCTCAATATCAAGCACCGATGAATCAGGGTTTTGGCTATCCTTATAGTCCGATGCCGCACCATGGTTCCCCATATGGCTATGCACCAATGGGTGGCGCACAACCGTTTGGAATGCCAAGAGGCTATGATGAAAGCAGTGACTTCGAAGGATAATGTTAAAGGAGACGATCATCATAATCGTCTCCTCTCCTATTTACAAAAGCAAATACCATGGACCATATTAGAAATTAATCAAATCAGGCAAAATGTTTTTAAAGTAGAAACAAATCACACACCATTTATATTAAAAGGGTTTCGTTCTTATCATAAGTTTAAACTTCAAGAAACATTTACCTCTTCATTAATAAAGGAGGGGTTTGTTCATACTTATTCCTTTCTTCCTTTAGCAAAGGATCCACCGTTATTTTTCGATGGAATTTATTTTGGATGCTTATTTTATATCCTCCCTTCTGAACAGCCTTTTACTTACCAAAACGAAACCAACCGTAAAGAAGGGTTAGATCTCATTGACAAATTTCATCATGTCTCAAAAAAATTAAAGGATCGTTATGTTACATTATTGTCCCCCCACCACCAGCGAGATAAATGGAGAATTCGGACTGTGCAATTCAAAAAAAATGAAAGTATTTTAAAGTATTTTATACCAAAAGAGATAATGGCTGAATATTTAGCATGGGCAGATTGGTCTTTATCTGGTATGGGGGGAAAAGAACAGACAATTGAAGCGAATGAAGTGATACTTCACGGTGATGTGGCTCATCATAATTTTATTCGCGATGATAGTAACCAATTATTTTTAATTGATTTTGACTTAATATCCATTGGCCAAAAGGAATATGATTATTTACAGTACGCAAACAGAATTTTGCCAACGCTTGATTGGGAGTTAAATGAAATGGAGAAGTTCCCTCAATTAAAGGAACTCACTACTAGTAACCAATCTTTGTACGCTCTCTCTTATCCAACTGATGTCTTTCGGGAGTGGAACAGGTGTATTCGAGAACGAACCTATATTTATCCAAAGAAAATGCGACCATTATTATCCTTAACCATTGATCAATTTCAGAAAAGGAAATTATTTGTGGAAGAGCTGAAAAAAAGAATAGATGGATAAATCTAATTTGTATGACTGCCCCTTGTTTTTTGCAAAATAGTAAAGAGATGAAAAATCTCCAATATTACCAGTGGGGGTATGTTAAATGCAAAAGAAGATTCTATTTGTCACTTTTGCTGTTGTGATGTCGATGAGTTTAGCTGCCTGTGGTACGAATAACGATGCGAGTGAGACGACAGACGAGAACCGGAATCGGACGGTACCTATGGGTTATTATACGAATGAACAGCATAATCAAAAATCGAAATTTAAGCTATTAAATGATGATGATGGTGCAGTAACAGAGTGGATGGATCATTCTCTAGGAGATGAAACGGATACAACAAGAGATGGGAAATTCAGCAAAACAGATGTCAATTATAATGGCCATATTGAGTATAATCATGTACCGCGGTCTAACTATTATCAATCTTATGAAGGAGAATTAATTGAAAAAGTTATCCATGATGCAGAAGAAGTAGAGCAAGTAAAAGAAGCGAGAGCGGCTGAGCATGACGGGAAGATAGTAATTGCTTTAAGACTAAATAAAGATGCGGATGAAAAGCAAGTTGAACAAGAGGTTTTTTCAAAGGTAAAATCCTTTGTTGGAGAGAGAAAAGTGAGAATTGTTACGAACGAAAGTCAATTCTTTCGCCTAAATACAATTGATAATGATGTAAAAGCAGGTCTCCCAATGGAAAAAATAAATGAGAATATTGATGAAATCTTTTATTCAAAGTAATCAATATAAATGAAGCACGAACAAGTTTGGAAATTAAATTTGTTCGTGCATTTTTTTGGAGTTAGATGATTTACCTAATGTTTGTTATTTGATTTTAGTCCTATGAATAGGCTCAATCGGGAGTATGCGTATAAGGAAAAAAAAAGTGGAGAAAATATATAGTATTAAGAGGTGGATATACTTGGTGAAGGAGGGGCAATAATGAAGAAATTAAGTGCGATAACCTTAATTATCTTACTCATCACTTTTCCCTTTAGTATTCATAATAGCGTCCAAGCTGTAAGTCGTGGGAATGAAAACCAAACAATAAAAGAAATTAAACCAGAACAAATAGATATTATTTTAGAAAGAGAATATATTGATGGGGAAATTAGTCAGGAACGAGTGCGCGAAACGATATGGTCATTTGAAGATTTATGGGCAAAATACGATGAGTGGCAATTAATGGATATGAAAAAAGGAGAAATGGTTTTTCGTCAACAAGTAAATGATATTTCGCCATTATTAAAGGCAAATGGTTATTTTGGCATTACTGAAGATGGTGTACTCACCATTTTTAATGGAGAACCTAGAAAGGCACAAATTATTCAATCATTCTTTTCTATTGATTTAGGAAAGCTTGAAAGTAAAAAATGCGAGCAGTTGAAACAAGGGATTCCAATTAAGTCAAAGAATGATTACATGGAAGTTTTAAAATCTTTTAGCGGCTATTCTTTATAAATGAACTGTAGCGACCTTTTAAAGGTCGCTATTTTAAATGAGTAAAAGTTTATTTTGTCTTGGAGTGAGGAAAATCAAGAATGGTAGCAATTTTAAAAATATAAATAAATGGGCTAAACCGTATACTTACAAGTTGTAATGTAACTTAATTTTTGATAACATACAATTAAGTTACATTAAAATTTCTAGGAGGAAATCCTGTGGAGTTTGTGGATCCGATTAAGGATATAGAAGACATTAACAAAATTAAATCAGAATTAAGATTGCATTCACAAAGGGATGTACTCCTGTTTGTCTTAGGGATTAATACAGGGATAAGAGTGAGTGATTTATTATTTTTAAAGGTTAAAGATTTATGGGAGGAAGAGGGCTTAAAAGAATTTTTATATATTAAGGATGAAAAGAATGGTGATTCTCGTGCATTTTATTTAAATAACAGCATTTTGAAAGAACTAGCTTCTTATATGAAGTTATTTAAATTAAATGACAACGATTATTTATTTAAATCTAAAAAGAACAAACAACCTATTACAAGGCAACAAGCTTACCGTATCATTAACCAAGCGGCAAAAAAGGTTGGTGTACAAGGGAAAATTGGTACGCATACATTAAGAAAAACTTTTGGTTACCATGCCTATCGAAAAGGAATTGCCATTTCCATTCTAATGAACATATACAATCACAATACGCCAGCTGAAACGTTAAGGTATATTGGGATTGATAAATTCGATAAAAAGCTAATAAAAGTAGATGTCAATTTATAAAAAAAACACCTCCATATAATTGGAGGCGTTAAGAGGAAAGAAAGTATTATTTTTCATCTTCCTCGTCAAATTCAGGAGCCATATCAACGTTTTTGAAATCTTTTATGACATCATCTGTACATTCAACCTGCAGTGTTTTTTTATCTTTCATGAACTTAAACACACCATTATTAAAATCGGTACCGAGATCTTTGAAGAATATACCTTCATATTCTACATCATTAGAATATTTGAAAGTGAGTCGATAATGGTCCCCGTCCTTAATTAGATAAGCGCGAACACCTTTTTCAAAATGACCTTCTTCATCTTTTAATGATCGTGATACTGAGATAATATGCAGGTCGACAAAAGGTACTTCTCTTAATAGAGAGTTAATAATAGACCCTTTTGCAATTTGCTCCCAGCGGCTTTGAGCCGTTTGCCCAAGAATGATTTGTGTTATATTTTTTTCGCGAGCGACATCAGCAATAACTTTAGAAACAGGTCTTCTTTCATTATCTTTTAAAATGAAAGCATCAGCACTGTGCATTTCAGCTAATTGCTGCCATTTCGTAATATAATGAGACTTCTCTGCATCCATATCATCAAAAGGCTTAGGGTCAATCGTTAAAATATATAGAGGGCAATCCATCATGTTTGCAATCTTGCATCCACGCTGAATAAGTCTTTCACCATTTGGTCCATAATAGACGCATACTAAAATGCTTTCGTCCATACGTCCTTTAATTTTTTTCATGTTTTGTCACCTCGAAATAGATGTGAAATTCATAAAAATTTACATTTAATATCAATAAACTATGTATGACTATATCCTATGCGAATGAAACAGTCAATTAAAAAATGAAATTTAATGAATTCTGCCATTTTTGAAATGTGGCAAGATAGTTAGAAACATTATTTTCCCCTAATTAAAACATTAATGTAATGGATAAATTAACATAAGACAGAATAAGTATGTCACCCCATTTTTAAAAAGCTTTTTTTATTAATATTCACCTATTCACAGTCATTTCAGGAGGAGGGACTACGGTTGACGATATTGCACATCATGATTTTAATTCCATTTGTTTTTGCGATTTTTGTCCCGCTGTTATATAAATACTTCAATAAAAGATTGCATACAGGTTGGTTTGTTATTCTAATTCCTATTATTATATTCGTTTATTTGCTTCAATTAATTCCTAAAATATCCTCAGGAGCAACAATATACGAAACGATACCATGGATCCCCTCGTTTGGTATTAATTTAGATATGTATGTAGATGGATTAAGTTTGATCTTTGGATTACTGATCACGGGTATTGGTGCACTCGTTATTTTATATTCGATTTATTATTTATCAAAAGAAAAGGAAGCACTTCACAATTTTTATGTGTATCTCCTTCTTTTTATGGGAGCGATGCTAGGACTTGTATTCTCAGATAATATACTTGTTCTATATGTTTTCTGGGAATTAACGAGTATCTCATCCTTTTTATTAATTGCCTATTGGTATGAGAGAGAAAAATCCAGATATGGTGCGCAAAAATCAATGTTAATTACGATTTTTGGCGGCTTAGCGATGTTGTCTGGTTTTATTATGCTATCGATGATAACGGACACGTATAGCATTAGAGAAATGTTTGCTATGAGTGAGACAATCATTGCTCATGATTTATTCTTACCAGCAATGATATTAATTTTACTAGGTGCTTTTACAAAATCAGCACAGTTTCCTTTTAGTATTTGGTTACCTGATGCAATGGAGGCGCCTACACCAATTAGTGCTTATTTGCATTCAGCAACAATGGTTAAAGCAGGAATTTATTTAGTTGCAAGATTAACCCCCATATTTGGTGGTACAGCAGAATGGTTTTGGATTATATCAATTGTTGGATTAATTACGCTATTGTATGGTTCATTCAACGCTGTGAAACAAATTGATTTAAAAGGATTACTGGCATATTCCACCATCAGTCAATTGGGAATGATTATGAGCTTGCTTGGAATTGGATCAGCTGCCCTTTATTTCGGTTACGGAAATGAAGCTGCTGTGTATGCAGCGGCGATTACAGCAGCTATTTTTCATTTGATTAATCACTCTACATTTAAAGGTGCCTTATTTATGGTAGTGGGCATCGTTGACCATGAAACTGGTACGCGTGATATTAGACGTCTAGGTGGTTTAATGACTGTTATGCCTATCACATTTACAGTTGCCTTAATTGGTTCATTTGCAATGGCAGGTCTACCACCATTTAATGGGTTTTTAAGTAAGGAAATGTTTTTTGCATCTGTTGTTAAAGTAACGGAAATGGATGTATTTAATATGGAAACATTAGGTATACTGTTTCCAATTATCGCTTGGGTTGCGAGTGTTTTTACCTTTATATACAGTATGATTCTTGTCTTTAAGACATTTAGAGGGAAATATAAACCAGATCGATTAGAGAAGAAGGCGCATGAAGCACCAATAGGCATGCTTATTTCACCTATTATCCTTGCGTCATTGGTTATTGTTATTTTCTTCTTTCCTAATGTGATTGCTGATTTATTATTAGTTCCTGCCGTATCAGCGATTCTTCCTTCTTTAATAGAAGAAGGTGTACTGAATATCCATATTTCAGCTTGGCATGGATTTTCAGCCGAATTATATATGACAATTGGCGTCGTTGTTGTAGGAACAATCATGTATCTAATGTTGAAAAAGTGGACCAAAGTTTATCGTCTATATCCACAAAATTTAACCATTAATGCACTATACAATAATAGTTTGGAAACATCGCAAAGAATAGCAGCAAGTGTGACAAATAAATATATGACGGGGTACACGCGTGATTATCTTGCTTATATATTTACATTCTTCGTGTTATTAATTGGTGGTACATTAATCATTACTAATTCTATTACGATTGATTTGACCAATGATGCCCCTGTGAACATTTTTGAGTTAGCCATTATGTTCTCCATGCTAGTAGCTGCATTTACAATACTATTAGCGAAATCAAGGTTGACTGCTATTATCTCACTAGGTGTTTTAGGTTATTTAGTATCCTTGTTCTTCGTCATTTTTAGAGCACCAGATTTAGCTTTAACTCAACTAGTAGTAGAAACGGTCACTACAGCCTTATTCTTGCTTTGCTTTTTTCATTTACCAAAATTCAAAGAGCAAACGCAAAAGCATAAAAAAGGTGTTCCATTTAAGCCATTGAATTTAATTATATCGATTGCGGTTGGTGCAGTGGTAACAGTGTTCGCGTTTTCGGCAAATGGTACACAAATATTTGAACCGATAGCAAGTTATTATGAGGATTCATATGAATTAGCAGGAGCGAAGAATATCGTAAATGCGATATTAGTTGATTTCAGGGGTATTGATACGATGTTAGAAATCTTTGTGCTATGTATTACAGCATTAAGTGTATATACACTGATTAAATTACGATTTTCAAGGAGGGAGAAATAATGAAAAAGCCTAATGATATTATTTTAAGGGCTGTAACGAATGTAGCAGTAGTCATTATTCTTACCTTTGCTGTTTACTTGTTTTTTGCTGGACATCACAATCCAGGAGGCGGATTTATTGGAGGGCTAGCTTTCGCAGCAGCTCTCACGCTCTTGTTTTTAACATATGATATTGATTCAATTAGAGTTAACTTTCCGTTTGACTTTAAAGTTTTAACAGCTGTTGGTGTGCTTATAGCGGTATTTACTGGAGTGGGAGGAATCTTATTTGATCAGCCGTTCCTATTCCAAGCTTTTGATTATTTCGACTTACCAATATTCGGGAAAACCGAATTAGCGACTGCTGTGCTCTTTGATGTAGGTGTAGCTTTAGCTGTTATTGGAACAGCAATGGTTATTATTATGACAATTAGTGAGGATCGATAATATGGAAACTTTAATGTCGATCTTAATTGGTGTTTTATTTACAATCGGTACGTATTTAATATTAACGAAGAGCTTGATAAGAATTATTTTAGGAACTTCAATTATTAGTCATGGTGTTCATTTGCTTATTCTTACGATGGGGGGCTTAAAAAGTGGAGGTCCGCCTTTATTGGGGATAGATACAACAACCTTTACGGATGCGCTTCCTCAAGCTCTTATTTTAACTGCTATAGTTATCAATTTCGCAACGACAGCCTTGTTTCTCGTGTTAAGTTACCGAGCCTATCAAGAGCTGGGGACGGATAACACTGCAGAAATGAGAGGTGACGAGAATGAATAACTTAGTCATTATGCCGATCATTGTACCTCTTATTATTGGTTTAGTGATGGTCATATTTAGACAGAAAATACTTTTCCATAAGATTTTAAGTGTGTTTACGCTAATAGCTACGGGAGTTATTTCAGGATTTTTGATTTACCAGGTGAAATATAATGGTATTCAAACATTACAATTAGGTGGTTGGGAAGCGCCTTTTGGTGTCAGTATGGTAGCGGATATGTTTTCGGGACTACTTTTATTGACAACAAGTATTGTTGGTCTACTTTGTCTTATCTTTGCTTTTGGTTCCATTGGTGAGGATCGAGAAAGGCATTACTTTTATCCCCTGTTCCTATTCTTAATTACAGGAGTAAATGGTTCTTTTCTCACAGGTGATGTTTTTAACTTATTCGTGTGTTTTGAAGTAATGTTAATCTCCTCCTATGCATTAATCACGTTAGGTGGAGAGAAGAAGCAATTAAGAGAGTCAATCAAATATGTGTTAATCAACCTACTAGCATCTTTCCTATTTTTAGCAGCTGTTGCGTATTTATATTCAGTAACAGGGACGATTAATATGGCACATTTAGCAGAACGTGTAGGAGAAGTAGGGCAGAGTGGGATTATTACTGCAGTGGCAATGATGTTTTTATTTGTCTTTAGTTTAAAGGCGGGTTTATTCTTATTCTTTTGGTTACCGGGTTCTTATAGTGCACCTCCAACAGCTGTAGCGGCAATCTTTGCAGCGCTACTTACGAAAGTAGGAATATACGCGATCTTTAGATTCTTTACTTTGATTTTTTATCATCAACCTGAGGTTACACATTTAATTATTGGTATTATGGCTGCTATTACTATGCTGCTCGGTGCAATTGGTGCCATTGCCTTTAATGATATTAAAAAGATTTTAACATATAATGTCATAGTTGGTGTTGGATTTATATTAGCAGGCTTAGCTACGTATACACATGAAGGATTAACTGGTTCAATCTATTATTTAATACACGATATGGTGATTAAAGCAGTTATTTTCCTTATCGGCGGTGTGATTATTGCTCTTGTAGGTACAAGCAAACTGAATGATATTAGTGGTCTAATTAAGACACACCCTTACCTAGGATGGATGTTCTTTATTGTTGCTCTTTCAATAGCGGGTATTCCTCCATTAAGCGGTTTTATCGGCAAAGTATATATAACAGAAGGAACCTTTGCGGTTGGCTATTACTGGCTAGGGGCAATTGGGTTAATAACGAGTTTAATGGTGCTCTTTTCTGTCATGAAGATATTTATGAACAGCTTTTGGGGAGAAACGATTCTATCAGAAGATATGGAAAAGAGCAGCACGAAAGGTGTCATGTTTCCAATAGTAACACTCGTTTTGTTAACAGTTGGACTTGGATTAGGCGCAGAGGGATTATATGATTACGTGAATATAGCTGTTGAATCTTTAATGAATCCTTCTTCTTATATTGAAGCCGTTTTACTAGGGTATAGCGATTAATATCATTCTAATAGAAAGGGCGGTGAGCGAGCATGGCTATGCAAGTACTAGTCAATTTATTCATTGCTGCGTTATGGATGTTTTTGCAGGATGAATGGAGTTTTTTATCTTTTTTTAGTGGTTATATTGTAGGGATATTTATTTTATTTTTAATAAGAAGATTTTTTGATGATAATTTTTATATCGTTACTTTTATGAACATCCTTAGTCTTTTGTTAGTGTTTATTCATGAGCTATTTACATCTAGTATGGAAGTTGTGAAACAAGTAATTAAACCAAAACTAGATATTAGGCCAGGCATTTTTACATTGGAGACAGAATTAGAAGGTGATATCGAATTAGCATTGCTTTCTTTTCTCCTTTGTTTAACACCAGGTTCGGTAGTGGTTGAGGTAGGAAATGATAACAAAACGTTTTATGTTCATGGACTTGATATCCCAACTTCGAGTGAATCGCTATTAAAGTCCAAGGTTCGATTCGAAAAGTCTATTAAGAGGGTGACAGGAAGATGATTGAGAGTTTATTAGTAGTTGCATTATGTTTTCTTGTCCTATCTATTTTAGCAGCAGTATATCGGCTTATTAAGGGTCCGTCTATTCCGGATCGCGTGCAGGCACTTGATAATATAGGAGTAAATATTATTGCGGCGATAGCGATTATTTCTATATTCATGCGGACGAGTGCGTTCTTTTCAGTCATGTTATTACTGGGGATTTTATCGTTTATTGGTACGATAGCCTTTGCGCGTTTCCTAGAGAGGGGGAAAGTCATTGAATCTGACCGTAACAAGTGAGTTAGGAGCAGGGATTCTCATTATTATAGGGACATTGTTTAGTTTTCTTAGTGCAATCGGTATTTTGCGTTTACCAGATGTATATACAAGGTCTCATGCAGCTTCAAAGAGTTCGACGATTGGTGTGTTATTTACGCTTGTAGGTACTTTAATCTTTTTTCTTGTTCATGAAGGTGTCTTTAGTATTCGATTAATATTAGTCATTTTCTTTGTTTTTTTAACTGCACCTGTATCAGCGCATCTCATCTCACGCTCCGCTTATCGCTCAAAAGTTCCAATGGCTGATGTCACTGTTCAAGATGAGTTAAAGAAAGTATTGGTAGGGAAAGATCGGGAAGGAGACCAGTCTTAATGGCTGGTTTTTTCTTTTATTCCCTAAGCGGCGATAATCTTGCAAACGTGTGCAATTAATTTGCAATGGTTAGTCCACTATTCTCAGTGGTCTGCAGGTGAAAGGAATGATAGTCGTAGCGTAAATAGATATCCTTTTTTCTTCAAGACGATTTTGTAGTATAATGGTGGGAGGTATGCAAAAGAGGGAGAGAATAAATTTTGTTTGAATATATTATTGGTCGTGTTGACTTCATCGGGCCAGAATACATTGTAGTTGAGAATAATGGGATTGGGTACCAAGTAATTACACCAAACCCATTTAGATATACGACCGATCAAGAAGTGAAAATTTATACATATCATCATGTCAGAGAAGATATTGAATCACTATATGGTTTTACATCACGACAGGAAAAAGCTTTATTCATGAAATTGCTCAATGTAACTGGTATTGGTCCAAAAGGAGCACTGGCAGTTCTTGCTACAGGTCAGCCAGAAGCGGTTGTTCATGCAATTGAGCATGAAGATGAGGCATTTCTTGTGAAGTTCCCAGGTGTAGGTAAAAAAACGGCTAGGCAGATGATTCTTGATTTAAAAGGGAAACTAGTTGATATTGTACCAGACTTGTTACCGAACTTATTTACAGAAGAGAAACAAATAAAAAGTAATCGAAACCATGAATTAGATGAAGCTCTTTTGGCGTTAAAAGCACTAGGCTATTCTGATAAAGAATTAAAGAAAATAACGAAAGATTTAAGTGCTGAAACATTAACTACCGATCAGTATATTAAATTGGCTTTGCAAAAGCTGCTTAAGTAAGAAAGAAGGCAAGGCATGGAAGGATGGTTAACAAATGGATGAGCGTATTATATCAGGAGAAGCGGATCATCAGGATACCTCATTTGAATATAGCTTACGTCCACAAACCTTAGCACAGTATATCGGCCAAGATCAGGTAAAGGAGAATTTGCGCATCTTCATAGAAGCAGCGAAAATGCGTAATGAAACCTTGGATCATGTTCTTCTTTACGGACCACCAGGCCTAGGAAAAACTACTTTAGCAACGATTATTAGTAATGAGATGGGCGTTAATATTCGGACAACAGCAGGGCCAGCCATTGAACGGCCTGGTGATTTAGCGGCTGTCTTGACTTCACTTGAGCCTGGTGATGTATTATTTATAGATGAGATTCATCGTTTGCCAAGGGCAATAGAAGAAGTATTATACCCGGCAATGGAGGATTTTTGTCTTGATATCGTGATTGGAAAAGGCCCAAGTGCTCGTTCTGTCAGACTGGATCTTCCCCCTTTTACTTTAGTTGGTGCTACAACGAGAGCAGGCTCTTTATCTGCACCTTTAAGGGATAGGTTCGGGGTTATGAGTAGACTGGAATATTATAATGAGGGACAACTAAAGGAAATCGTTGTAAGAACAGCGGCGATTCTCGATACAGAAATAGACGAAGAAGCGGCAGATGAGATTGCTCGACGCTCAAGAGGAACCCCTCGTATTGCAAACCGATTGCTTCGTAGAGTTAGGGATTATGCTCAAGTGCGAGGGGATGGTGCAGTAAACCAACAGTTTGCAAACGAGGCATTAGAGATGTTACAGGTCGATAGATTAGGCTTAGATCATATTGATCATAAGTTACTTAGGGGCATGATTGAGCGCTTTCGCGGTGGTCCAGTAGGATTAGAGACGATTGCTGCAACCATTGGAGAAGAAGCACATACGATAGAAGATGTGTACGAACCCTATTTATTACAAATTGGTTTCTTACAAAGGACACCAAGGGGCAGAATTGCGACACAGCTTGTTTATCAACATTTTCAAATGGAGGTGCCATCCAATTGCCAAAATGGTTCATGATTATTGGTGGTCTTCTATTTGTTATTGGTTTTCTTATGCATTTTTTCAATTTAGGAAAGCTCCCTGGAGATATTGTATTTAGAAAAGGGAATACAACTGTTTATTTCCCAATTGTAACGTCAATTATTATTAGTGTGATACTTTCCTTAATTGTCTATTTTATTGGGAAGTCACGTTAAATTATTCAAAAGTTGGAGACGAGACAAAATGAAAGTAGATTTATTTGATTTTAATTTACCAGAAGAGTTAATTGCGCAAACACCGCTTAAAGACAGAACAAGTAGCCGATTAATGGTATTAGATAAGGAGACGGGAGCGGTCCGTCATGACGTGTTTAAACATATTGTAGAATATTTACAGCCAGGTGATGCACTAGTATTGAATGATACAAGAGTATTGCCAGCACGACTTTTTGGAATGAAAGAAGAAACGGGAGCAAAATTAGAAGTGTTACTGTTGAAACAGCTTGAAAATGATCAATGGGAAACACTTGTAAAGCCAGCGAAACGGGTGAAAGTAGGGACAGAAATTATCTTTGGCGATGGTCAGCTGAAAGCGGTATGCCTTGAAGAGAGTGACCATGGTGGACGTGTTCTCAAGTTCAAATATGAAGGGATTTTTTACGAGGTATTAGAGCAATTAGGTGAAATGCCATTGCCACCCTATATTAAAGAACAACTAGAGGATCGAGATCGTTATCAAACGGTTTATGCAAAGGAGAATGGCTCTGCTGCAGCACCTACAGCTGGTTTACATTTTACTGAAGAACTATTAGAAGAAATAAAAGCGCGTGGAATTGAGATTCTTTTCATTACCCTTCATGTGGGTTTAGGTACGTTCAGACCAGTAAATGTAGATGACATTGATCATCATGAAATGCACGCCGAGTTCTATCAAATGACAAAAGAAACAGCTCAAACGTTGAACCGAATTCGGGAAAGTGGTCATAAAATCATCAGTGTTGGTACAACTTCAACAAGAACACTTGAAACAATTGCTACTGCTTTTAACGGACGTTTTGAAGAGTCAAGTGGTTGGACTGATATCTTTATCTTCCCTGGGTATGAATTTAAGGCGATTGATGGCATGATCACGAATTTTCACTTACCAAAATCAACGTTGATTATGCTTATTAGTGCATTGGCTGGTCGTGAGCATGTGCTTGAAGCATATAAGCAAGCAGTAGAAGAAAGGTATCGTTTCTTTAGTTTTGGAGATGCAATGTTTATTAAATAAAAGAGTTTCATATGGAAAAGGAGTTACGTCATGACAGCTATACGTTATGAATTGATAAAAACATGTAAACAAACAGGTGCGAGACTTGGGCGTGTTCACACACCTCACGGCTCATTTGAAACACCTGTTTTCATGCCAGTAGGTACGCTAGCGACGGTGAAAACAATGTCACCGGAAGACCTAGTGAACATGGGGGCAGGAATAATTTTAAGTAATACGTATCATCTATGGTTACGACCTGGACATGAGTTGATAAAGGAAGCGGGAGGCTTACATGAATTCATGAATTGGGATCGTGCTATTTTAACTGATTCCGGTGGATTCCAAGTATTTAGTCTCAGTGATTTTAGAAAGATTGAAGAAGAGGGTGTCCATTTCCGTAATCATTTGAATGGAGATAAACTATTTCTTTCACCTGAAAAGGCCATGCAAATACAAAACGCACTGGGCTCAGATATTATGATGGCATTTGATGAATGTCCACCTTTCCCAGCAACACATGAATATATGAAAAAATCTGTTGAGCGAACATCTAGGTGGGCCGAGAGATGTTTAGAAGCACATGAACGACCAAACGACCAAGGTTTATTTGGTATTGTTCAAGGTGGCGAATATAATGATTTACGTGCTCAAAGTGCGAAAGACCTTGTTTCACTTGATTTTCCTGGCTATGCAATAGGGGGGTTATCAGTTGGGGAACCAAAGGATATAATGAATAGAGTGTTGGAAGAAACAACACCACTTCTGCCCAATCATAAGCCTCGTTATTTAATGGGTGTCGGTTCACCGGATTCCTTAATTGATGGTGCGATTCGTGGGGTAGATATGTTTGATTGTGTATTACCAACAAGGATTGCAAGAAATGGCACGTTAATGACGAGCGAAGGAAGATTAGTTGTTAAAAATGCGAAGTATGCACGTGACTTTGGTCCACTAGATGAGAATTGCGATTGCTATACTTGTCGAAATTATAGTCGTGCCTATATAAGACACTTAATAAAATGTGACGAAACTTTCGGAATAAGGCTTACAACTTATCATAACCTTTATTTTCTGTTAAAATTAATGGAAAAGGTCAGAGAGGCAATCAGAGAGGATCGTCTAGGTGACTTTAGAGAAGAATTTTTCGAGAAATATGGTTTTAATAAGCCGAACGCGAAAAACTTCTAATACTTGAAAGGAGGGGAAAAGAGAATATGGATATTTTAGCTACTATTGGGCCGTTAGTCATTATGTTTGTGCTGTTTTATTTCCTTTTAATCAGACCACAACAAAAACGTCAAAAAGCGGTTAATCAAATGCAGAATAGTCTGAAAAAAGGCGATAAAGTAGTTACAATCGGTGGTTTACATGGTTTTGTAGATGCAATCGATGAGGACAAAGTCGTTATCAAGTGTGGCGATGGAAGCCGTCTTACATACGACCGTCAAGCGATTCGTGAAGTAACTGAATCAGCTCCCGGTACCGTTTAAGAATGAAAAAGCTGTTTGAAGTAGTTTCCCTACTTCAAACAGCTTTTTTCATTTTCACTTAACTCCTATTTTGATTTTGAACTCATGTTTACACCTAAAATACCACCCATCATTGCAATGAGAATATAGCAAATAAAGTATACGATTTGTTGAGGATTAAATAGTTTATCAAAACCGAGATATTGGAATAAAAAAATAATGATTGTATAAATCGCACCAGTTATCCCGCCGAGCATCCATCCCCTTTGTTTTCCTTTCCCACCTGAAATGAAACCTCCAGTAAAGAGGGCAATAAAAGAAATGGCTGTCATTACATATTGAACAGAAGACTCTTGTAAGGAAGTAAACCTCAATATAAGAGCGAAAATAAAACTACTAACAATTGCCAATGTGAAAATGGCTATAAGGCCATGTAAAACGGAAGTCCCTAATGCCTTCGATTCTTCGATTGGAAACCTCCCCTTTCTCTTTTGATAAAATTCCTTTGTACAAGCATATTCTGCGGATGGCAAAATAGAAGCAAAATCATAAAATATTTCTTACTCTATTTGATTAAATTGAGAAGTCCTGTACAAGCTAATCTTATAAAGAGGTGGCTATGTTGGAAGAATATTTTATTGTTATATTTCGAACGATTTTACTATATATTTTAATGACTATCATCTATCGTATCATGGGGAAAAGGGAAATTGGTGAGCTTAGTATACTTGATTTAGTCATTTCGATAATGATTGCTGAGTTGGCAGTTGTTGCGATTGAGAAGAGTGACGAGAAATTATTTAGGAATATTCTTCCTATGCTTATTCTGATGGTTGTACAGATTATTTCCGCCTATTGGTCCTTAAAAAGTAAGAAAATGAGGGATCTTGTTGATGGAAAACCAGTCATTTTAATTAATAAAGGGAAGATTGATGAGAAAGCGATGAAAAAACTGCGCTACAATTTAGATGATCTCCTTATGCAACTACGTGAAAAAGATATTTCACTTATATCTGATGTCGAATATGCAATACTAGAGGTATCCGGGAGCTTGTCTGTGATTGAAAAGAGCAATCAGTCATCACAAGCGGACCTTACCCCAACATTTACCCTTCCTCTTGTCATGGACGGGAGAATAAATAGTGAAAACTTAGCATTAATCAATAAGGATGAAGAATGGTTGAAGAAAGAATTAAAGGAAAAAGGGGTTCATGATATTTCAAGGGTGTCCTTATGTAGTTTTGAAAATAATACATTTTATATTGATTTAATTGATGAGAAATAGAAAAGATGTTCATGGGTAGAAAAAACTGAGTGTGTAAATCTAGTCACTCAGTTTTTTATATGAAGGCTATCTAAACATAAATTTCGCTAAAAACTGACCGACTCCCGGAAGTCCTTGTACATCACCTTTTCTAATGAGCTTTGTGAAAATCATGATGATTAGATAGAGTAAACTCATAATCATTGCCCCACATAGGATAGTAGGTACGATGGTGAAATTTAGGTACTTAATTGTAATATATCCGATATAACCGGTTAGGAGCATAGCGCCCGATGTGATTAAGTATTCACGCATATGAATGGTATAAGAAATGGCTTTTAACAAAGTGGCGAAATGCAGTAGAGTAACTAATACAAAGCCGACAATTAACCCGAGCGCTACTCCTGTAATACCAAAGGCAGGCTGGCTTCCAAGAATAAAGATAACCGCAATTTTAGCAACCGCACCAATCAGGCTATTGATCATGGCAGCACGTGCTAAATCTAGGGCTTGTAGCGCAGACTGCAGTGGCTGTTGGAAATAGTAGAATAGGAAAAGAGGCGCCATTAATTTTAGGAAGTCGGTACCTGTTGTCGAACCATACATGACAGTCATTAATGGTTCAGCCAGAATATAAATAACTACAACTGAAAGACCACCTGTGGTTAAAGAAATCCTTAATGCTTGCTGCAGACGATATTCAATTAAATGAAAGTTATTTACTGCTTTCGCTTCGCTAATGGCAGGTACGAGTGAGGTGGAGAGCGCCATATTAATGAATGATGGTAGCATTAACAAAGGAAGAGCAAATCCGGTTAAGGCACCATATCCTTCTGTAGCAGCAATAGTAGAAACACCAGCTATAGCAAGACTATAAGTTACAACAATTGGCTCTAAAAACCAAGCGACAGAACCGATCATTCTACTTCCAGTCGTAGGTAATGCCACTTCCATAAGTTGTTTAAACGTATCCTTGCCCTTACGGATATGTTGGAAAAATTGTCTTCGTACCTTAAACTTCTTTTTTAATTTAAATGATGCTAGTAAATAAATGAGTGACGCTAATTCGCCAATTACGGATGCAAGCATAGCTCCCGCTGCAGCATATTCAATCCCGTATGGCAAAAATGCTTTAGTTAGTGCAGCAATTAATGTGATTCTTACAACTTGTTCAATAAGTTGTGAATAAGCGGCCGGCTTCATATTTTGCTTACCTTGGAAATATCCGCGTATGACAGAAGAGACGGCAATAATCGGCACAACAGGTGCGATAGCTAATAATGGATATAGCGTCCTGTTATCTGTTAATAAATGCTCTGAAAGATAGGGAGTTAATAAAATTAAAGCTGGTGTAAATAAGATCGATAATGATAATGTACTAGCTAATGAAACAATGAGGATTTTTTTTGTTTTTTCCGTATCTCCTCTTGCTTCCGCTTCCGCCACATTTTTTGAAATTGCTACGGGTAAACCAAGCTGTGTAATTGTTACGACTAGAATAAATGTAGGAAAAGCCATCATATAAAGACCGACACCTTCAGCTCCAATGAACCTTGCGATGACAATCCGATTAATAAACCCGAGTACTCTAGTTACAAGTCCAGCAAATAAGAGAATAATCGTTCCTTGAATAAATTTCGACATTGTACACCCTGCCTTCTCAAATGAAAGGTATTCATATACAATTAATCTATATGCAAGAAGATGGACAAAGCATGACAAGCTTTCGTAATTAAAGTGAGTTATATTTAAAAAAAGGAGAGTTGAATTTGAAAATGCATGCCTATGATATTTTTTTCGAAGAGGTAGAACCTGCAATTGATGTAAAAATCGATGAGTTTCGCTTTCTTGGATATGAACATGTGACAAGAGCGCAATTATGGGAATACTTAAAGAAGAAAAAGTGGAAAACACCTAAATCAACGATACGATTATTTGAAATTGTGGAAGATGTTTTAGGGATAAAAGTTGGAGAATTTATTAACTATACAACTGTTGAAGCTTATATGGACACAGAATTTTCTCTGGAAAATGCTGAGGAAATGAAGGAATTACTAAAATAGAACGAGTTAGTTATCCATCACTTAGTACTCTAGTCATAAACGTTTATCTCAACAACTATGTTGATAAAATTGACAGTCCCTTCCTCTTGTTTCATAATAATAATATTGCGCTTGAGAAAGGTTTTCATTAAACGGTTATAATCATATTTACTTCGTTTATCCTGTTAGAAAAGTCACGGTAAAAAGCTCAATATTTGGGCTTGTTTGGAAAGTGAGGAGGAAATATACATAATGGTAAAGCGTAGCAGAATTCTATCATTTTTTCTAATCATTATTTTATTTGCAAGTTTGATGGGATTCACTTCGAAAGATATTTTAGGAGATGTAAAGCTTGGTCTTGATTTGCAAGGTGGGTTTGAAGTGCTTTATGAGGTGTCGCCTGCAAAAGAAGGCCAAGAAATTGACCAAGCTGCAATGTCAGCAACAGCACAATCCCTAGATCGCCGAATTAATGTCCTTGGTGTAAGTGAACCCAATATTCAAATTGAAGGGGACAACCGCATTAGGGTGCAACTGGCTGGAGTAACAGATCAAGAGCAAGCTAGGGAAATGCTTTCAACTGAGGCCAATCTAACGTTTAGAGACGTGGATGATAATGTGTTGATGGATGGGAGTGACCTTGTTGAAGGGGGAGCATCACAAACATTCGATGAAAATGGTCGTCCGAGCGTCTCTATTAAGTTAAAGAGTGCGGATAAGTTTAGAGAAGTTACTCAAGAAATTGTAAACAAACCAGCAGGGGAGAATCTACTGGTCATTTGGTTAGATTTTGAAGAAGGAGATTCATTCGCCGAAGAAGCGACAAAAGAAGATCCTAAATACTTATCAGCCCCACAAGTGAGTCAAGTATTTAATCAAGATTCGGTTTCAATTGTAGGTAACTTTACTTTAGAAGAAGCAAAAACTTTATCTGATTTATTATCGGCAGGCTCATTACCAGTTAAGTTAGATGAAGTCTATTCGACTTCTGTTGGTGCACAATTTGGTGAGTCAGCATTAGATAAAACCATTATTGGCGGAATAATAGGTATTGCTGCGATTTTCATCTTTATGATTGCTTATTACCGACTTCCTGGAGTCATTGCAGTCATCACTTTATCTGTTTACTTATATTTGACATTAGTCGTATTTAATCTGATGAATGCGGTACTCACATTACCTGGTGTGGCGGCATTAATTCTTGGAGTGGGTATGGCAGTAGATGCAAATATTATTACTTATGAAAGAATAAAAGATGAAATAAGAGTGGGCCGTTCGATTAAAGCTGCATTTAAAGCAGGTAGTAAAAACTCTTTATCAACTATTTTTGATGCCAATTTAACGACATTGTTAGCAGCTGGCGTATTGTTTATTTATGGGACAAGTTCTGTAAAAGGGTTTGCTACGACTTTAATTTTAAGTATTTTGATGAGTTTCATTACGGCTGTATACGGAGCTAGATTACTACTCTGGTTATGTGTAAATAGTAACCTGTTTAAAAACATGCCAGGCATGTTCGGTGTTCATAAGAAAGATATACACCAATTAAATGAAAACCTAGATACAGTAGACTTAACAACTAAATTTGACCGCTTTGACTTCGTTAAACATCGGAAAAAATACTATAGTTTTTCTGGCTTGATGATCGTCCTAGGAATTATTATGCTCTTTATATTCGGCTTAAACTTGAGCATTGACTTTTCACAAGGAACAAGAATTGAGCAAATGTCTAATGAGCCGTTAACGGAAGACGGTTATCAAGCATCTTTAGCAGAAATAGGTATAGAAACGGACGATATCGTTATTTCCGGTAATAATAATGAAATTGGTGTCGCCCGTATAAAAGACGAGGTATTCAATAAAGAACAAATTGCTGAGTATCAATCACAACTAGAAGATGAATATGGAAGTATTCCTAACATTAGTACTGTTACCCCAACAGTAGGTAAAGAAATAGCGATGAATGCAATAAAAGCATTAGCCATAGCGGCCATAGGAATTATTCTGTATGTCACCATCCGTTTCGAATGGAGGATGGCTTTAGCCGCAGTACTAGCTTTATTGCATGACGCCTTCTTTATTGTTGTTATATTTAGTGTGACAAGGCTAGAAGCGGATCTTACATTTATAGCTGCTGTCTTAACCATTGTTGGTTATTCAATCAATGATACAATCGTTACATTTGACCGCATACGTGAGAATATGGTTAGGAAGAAGAAAATTAAAACCTTTGAGGAGCTTGCGCAAATAGCTAATCAAAGTTTGCGGCAAACGCTGGGTCGATCAATTAATACCATTATTACAGTCGTACTAGCTGTACTCGGACTGTTGATATTTGGTAGTGAAGCGATACGTAACTTTAATATTGCTTTATTGATAGGGTTAATTGCCGGTACTTATTCATCTATCTTCCTTGCGACACAAATGTGGCTATCATGGAAAGGTATGCAACTGAAAAAGCATGGCGTATTAATTACTTATAAAGAAAAGAAACAGAAAACGGACGAACCACAAGTTTAAAAGAAGATATCAAGCATCTGCATAAAATGGCAGATGCTTTTTTTATCGCTTTCATAACATAGATGTCACTATATTCATTGCTAAATCGCAAGTATGGGTTTAGTAAGGTATATAGGTGGTATTGCTAGGTCTTTATTGTTTGCTCTCGTTTTTTATCCCCTCCATTTAGAGTCAGTAATTAGTTAAAGTAGGAGGCACGCTCTAGTTATGGTTATGATTTTAGTTGTTATGGAAATAATAGGTAGATGAATGATCAAGAGGGGGATTTTTAAATGCTTGTTGAGAAAGAAGTGAGGTTTAAACGGGCCGAGAATGCAGCAATTTTAGGAATGGGGGCAAATATTGCCCTAGCTATTTTCAAATGGGTAATTGGAGTTCACTCTGGTAGTAAAGCTTTAATAGCGGATGCGATCCATTCAGCATCTGATGTAGCAGGTTCACTCGCTGTTTATATTGGCTTAATTGCAGCTAAAAGGCCTCCAGATGAGGACCATCCATATGGACACGGTAAAGCTGAATTAATTGCTGCAATTATTGTTGCTGTATTTCTATTCTTTGTTGGTATTGAGATTTTCATATCATCATTTCAATCATTATTTCAACCTGTTGAAGCTCCGAAGGTATACGCGATTATTGCTGTGATTGTTTCCATTATAGTAAAAGAGGGAATGTTTAGATATAAGTTTAAACTGGGAAAAGAGTTAAATAGTGATGCACTTATTGTAAATGCCTATGAACACCGCTCAGATGTCTATTCCTCATTAGCTGCATTAATTGGTATAGGTAGTGCGATTATAGGAGGAAAATTAGGGCTCAATTGGCTAGAATATGCGGACCCTGTCATTGGTTTAGTAGTAGCTTTTATGATTCTCCATATGGCTTTTCAACTAGGGAAGGAAGCCATTCATAATACAATGGATCATGTGTTAAGCCCTGAGGCATCAAGTTATCTATTTTCTGCTGTCGATAAAGTAGAAGGAATTAAACGAATAGAAGAGCTGCATGCAAGAGAGCATGGGCATTACTTAATTATTGATTTAAAGATAGCCGTAGACCCATCTCTCACTGTTGAAGACGGTCATCTCATTGTAAAAAATGCAAAAGAAAAACTAATGGCTTTTCATCAAGTGCAAAACGTTTTTATTCAAATGATTCCATATGATCATACATAGGAGGGGAATAAATGAAAAATCAATGGATTATATTACTCAGTATTGTTTTTACATTAATTGTCGCTATTTTTGCTGTTATTAACGTCGATCCTGTTACGGTTAATTATCTATTCGGCGAAAGTAGTTGGCCGCTGATTCTCGTTATTTTAAGTTCTGTATTAATGGGAGGTCTCATTGTTAGTTCAGTCGGTTTAATAAAAATTTTTAATTTACAAAGAGAAGTCAAATCGTTGAAAAAACAGTTAGTAGCGCTTAAAGGAAATGAGGGACAAAAAGAAGCAGATAAAACTCATCAAGTGAAAAGTGAATTTCATGATGTTAAACAATTAAAGGTAAGCAACAACAAAGAATAATTGAAACGAATGCGACGCTCTAGTATAATGTAAAAGTTGAGGGGTGAACGTATGTTACATTCTAAAACGCGTTGGAATGTTCGTCAATCAGATGAAGCCTCTGTAGAGGAACTCATAAACGGATTAAATATTTCATCTGCGTTGGCTACATTACTTGTTAATCGCGGCTTTAATACCGTCGAATCAGCACGGTATTTTTTATTTGATGAAAAAAAAGAATTTCACGATCCTTTCTTATTAAATGATATGGATTTGGCTGTTTCGCGTATACAACGAGCGATTAAAAATAACGAATCGATTATGATTTTTGGAGACTATGATGCCGATGGTGTTACGAGTACTACTGTCATGATGAGAACATTAACATCACTAGGAGCAGATGTGCAATTTTACATACCTAACCGGTTTACGGAAGGTTATGGGCCAAATGTTCCGGCATTTCAATATGCTAGTGATATCGGTGTTTCGTTAATTATTACTGTTGATACAGGAATTGCTGCTATCGAACCTGCGCAAGCGGCTAAAGAAATGGGAATCGATTTAATTATTACGGATCATCATGAACCAGGCCCTGTCTTGCCAGAGTGTCTGGCAATCATTCATCCGAAACTTCCTGACAGTCGTTATCCTTTCAAAGAACTTGCTGGAGTTGGTGTAGCATTTAAGCTTGCTCATGCTCTATTAGGTAATGTGCCAAATGATTTATTAGAGTTTGTTGCAATTGGTACAGTTGCAGACCTTGTTTCATTGACGGATGAAAATCGGTTAATTGTGAAGAAAGGTCTTAAAAAGCTGCAATCAACACAGAATCTTGGTATCAGATCATTAATATCGTTAGCTAATGTCAAATTAGCAGAGATGACAGAAGAGACAATCGGCTTTACGATTGCACCAAGATTAAATGCTGTAGGTAGATTAGATTCTGCGGACCCTGCAGTGGAATTGTTATTAACTGAAGATGCGCTTGAGGCTGAAGCGTTAGCTGAAGAAATCGACCAAATGAATAAAGAGCGACAATCAATTGTTCATACCATGGCTGAAGAAGCGATTCAACAAGTTGAGGCGGAATATCCAATTGAGGAAAATCCGGTCATTGTAGTAGGTAAAGAAGGTTGGAACCCTGGGGTTGTTGGAATTGTGGCTTCAAGGCTAGTAGAGAAATATTATCGTCCTGTTATATGTCTAAGTTTCGATTCACAACAAGGAATAGCTAAAGGATCTGCGAGGAGTATAACTGGCTTTGATCTGTTTCATAATCTGTCGCAATCTCGAGATATCCTTCCTCATTTTGGTGGTCACCCAATGGCTGCAGGAATGACCTTGAAACTTGATGATGTTGACATACTTCGTCAAAGGCTTATCCAGCTTGCGAAGGAACAGTTAAACGAAGATGACTTTATACCGATTACTAATCTAGATGCTGAATTAAGGGTAGCTGATGTTAATTTAGAAATGATCGCTGAAATACAACAATTGGCACCGTTTGGTATTGATAATCCTAAGCCGAAAGTAATGTTAAAAGAGGCGAATGTCAGTCTGTTAAAGAGAATTGGGACCAATAAAACACATCTGAAGATTACATTAGAAGATAATGATGTGACATTGGATGGAATTGGATTTGGATTTGGAGAATACGCAGAACAAATTTCTATGGATGCTAGTCTTGCTATTGTAGGGGAACTTTCTATTAACGAATGGAATAATATAAAGAAGCCACAAGTCTTTATCCAAGATATACGTATACAAGAATGGCAATTATTTGATATTAGAGGCGCTAAACGTTTAGACACAATTGTCACACATGTCCATCATGAAACCTCTGAATGGATCGTATTTAATAAGGAAAATCATGATAAATTTTTACCTTATAATCCCAATGTATCGTTGGTTCTGTCTGACGAAGAGGCAGAAAATATTATATTAGATGGTAAGCATGTGGTTTTTTGTGATTTACCACCACAAAAGGAAAGACTAGAGGCTATTTTGCGTGGGAAAAGTCCAGAAAGAATTTATTGTCATTTCTATCAAACAAATGATATATTCTCTATGGCGACTCCAAACCGTGACCATTTTAAATGGTACTATGCGCTCATTGCTAAGAGAGGGCCTTTTAACCTTGAAGAAAGAAAAGCAGAGGTAGCTAAATTTAAAGGCTGGCAAGTTTCTTATATTGATTTTATGACTGAAGTGTTTTTTGAACTAGAATTTGTTAAAATAGATAATGGGATGATTTCTCTTAGTGATGCAAAACAAAAGAGAGATTTATCGGAATCACAGGCTTTTTGCATAAAGCAACAACAAGTGAAGTTAGAAAATGAATTGCTTTATTCAAAAGCAGGTCAATTAAAAGATTGGTTTGATGGGCTGCTTCAGAATGCCTATGTGAATTGAGGAGGCAAAGGAAAGAAGATGGATTTAAAACAATATATTACTATAGTAGAGGATTGGCCAAAACCAGGTATCACATTTAAAGATATTACTACATTAATGGATAATGGTGATGCTTATAGATATGCAACAGACCAAATTGTTACTTATGCGAAAGAAAAACAGATTGACCTTGTTGTCGGGCCAGAAGCGCGTGGATTTATAATTGGATGTCCAGTAGCTTATTCTTTAGGAGTAGGATTTGCACCTGTTCGTAAAGAAGGTAAACTACCTAGAGAAACGGTAAAAGTAGATTATGGTCTGGAATATGGTAAAGATGTCTTAACTATCCATAAAGATGCGATTAAGCCTGGTCAACGCGTATTAATCACGGACGATCTTCTAGCTACAGGTGGAACCATTGAGGCAACAATAAAATTAGTAGAAGAACTAGGTGGAGTTGTTGCAGGTATTGCCTTCTTAATCGAGTTAAGCTATTTAGATGGTAAAGAGAAATTAAAGGATTATGATGTTTTAACTTTAATGACTTATTAATAGATTCTAGAGAGCACTATATGTGTTCTCTTTTTTTATTAATAGTTATTTTTAGGATAATTAAGGAGAAATTGGAATTAATTATTAGTAATTTCGACAAATTCTACGTTTTTTTGTAAAAATAAAACGCTAGCTCTTTACATCTATGTTATTTTTTTCGATAATAGTAACAATCGTTTCTTTTTTCTTAATGATATATATTTATTTTGTATAAGGAAAAGAAGATATTACACATGGTTATGGTTATTAAAAATAATTTGGGATAAAGGTGATTCCATGGCGAACGATCAGGTGTTGACCGCCGAACAAGTCATCGATAGGACAAGAGAATATTTGAATGAAGAGCATGCCCAGTTCGTCAAAAGAGCTTACGAATTCGCTAAGTCTGCTCATAGTGAACAATACCGTAAATCAGGTGAACCGTACATTATTCACCCTATTCAAGTAGCGGGAATATTAGCGGACCTGGAAATGGACCCAGCTACAGTAGCAGCTGGCTTTCTTCATGATGTTGTTGAGGATACTGAATCCACTTTAGAGGATATCGCAGAACATTTTAGTGAAGAAGTTGCTATGCTTGTAGATGGTGTAACAAAGCTGGGGAAGATTAAATATAAATCAAAAGAAGAACAGCAAGCAGAAAATCATCGTAAAATGTTTGTTGCCATGGCACAAGATATTAGAGTGATTTTAATAAAACTTGCAGATAGACTTCATAATATGCGGACGTTAAAACACTTACCTGCTGAGAAGCAAAGAAGAATCTCGAACGAAACTTTAGAGATTTTTGCTCCGCTTGCTCATAGACTAGGAATTTCTAAAATTAAGTGGGAATTAGAAGATACAGCTTTAAGATACTTGAATCCGCAGCAATATTATCGAATTGTTAACTTGATGAAGAAGAAGAGAGCAGAGAGGGAACAATATTTAGTAGATGTTATTGCGATGATGAGAGATCGTCTGGACGACGTAACCATTGAACCTGAGATTTCTGGTAGAGCTAAACATATTTATAGCATCTATCGAAAAATGGCTCTACAAAACAAACAATTCAATGAAATTTATGATCTACTAGCCGTAAGGATTGTGGTAAATAGCATAAAGGATTGTTATGCTGTTCTCGGTATTATCCACACGCATTGGAAACCAATGCCAGGCAGGTTTAAAGATTATATTGCGATGCCTAAGCAAAATATGTATCAATCATTGCATACAACAGTTATTGGTCCTAAAGGAGATCCATTAGAGGTGCAAATACGTACCTTTGATATGCATAGAATAGCTGAATTTGGTATCGCTGCTCATTGGGCTTATAAAGAAGGAACAAAGGTCGATGAAAATTCTTCATTTGAAGATAAATTAAAATGGTTTAGAGAGATATTGGATTTCCAAGATGATTCGGTTGGTGCCGAGGAGTTTATGGAATCGCTTAAGATGGACCTGTTTTCTGATATGGTCTATGTTTTTACGCCTAAAGGAGATGTCATTGAACTACCATCAGGCTCAGTACCAATAGATTTTGCCTATAGAATTCATTCAGAAATAGGTAATAAAACGATTGGTGCGAAAGTAAACGGTAAAATGGTAACACTTGATTATAAGTTGCAAACAGGGGATATTGTTGAAATATTAACTTCTAAGCATTCTTATGGGCCAAGTCAAGACTGGCTTAAATTAGCTCAATCTTCACAAGCAAAAAATAAGATTAGACAATTCTTCAAAAAGCAAAGAAAAGAAGAAAATGTTGAAAAAGGGCGCGAATTAATCGAAAAAGAGATTCGTAATATGGATTTTGAAGTAAAAGAGATTATGACCGCAGAAAATCTAAATCGTGTATCGGAAAAATATAATTTCCCATCTGAAGAAGATTTGTATGCTTCAGTTGGATACAATGGCATTACGGCATTACAGGTAGCCAATCGCCTAACTGAAAAGTTAAGAAAGCAAAGAGACCTTGAAGGTAAAAAAGATATATCCAATGCTGTAAGCGAATTGAAACAGCTTCCTCAAGCGAAAAAACGTGAATCAGGTGTACGCGTATCAGGAATTGATAACTTGCTTATTCGTTTATCGCGTTGTTGTAATCCGGTACCAGGTGATGAAATTGTCGGATTTATTACGAAGGGTAGAGGTGTCTCTGTCCATCGTGCGGACTGTACGAATATTAATACAGATGATGCGAAAGCAAGACTTATACCTGTTGAGTGGGAGACCGCTTTAAATGATCAGAAAGAGTATAATGTAGAAATAGAAATTACTGGCTATGATCGACGTGGATTATTGAATGAAGTGCTTCAGGCAGTAAATGAAGCGAAAACAAATATATCTGCAGTAACAGGTCGTTCGGACAAGAATAAAGCCGCTTCAATCAATATGTCGATCTCTATTCATAATGTAAACCATCTGCATAAAGTGGTAGAGCGTATTAAGCAGATACCCGATGTATATGCGGTTCGTCGAATTATGAACTAAAAGGAGTGGCTAGAGTTTTGAAAATTGTTGTTCAGAGAAGTAAAGCAGCCAAAGTGACTGTTGGTGAAAAAATAACTGGTAGCATTACGCATGGCTTTGTTTTGCTTGTTGGGATTACCCATGAGGATACGTTTGAAGATGCTGCTTATTTAGCTGATAAAATCGTTCATCTTCGTGTGTTCGATGATGAAGAAGGTAAAATGAATAGGTCATTACTTGATATACAAGGTGAAATTCTTTCTGTATCTCAATTCACCCTGTATGGGGACTGCCGTAAAGGGAGACGCCCTAACTTCATGAATGCTGCACGCCCTGAGAAAGCGTTAGACATCTATCTTCGCTTTAATGAAATGCTTGAGGGAAAAGGTGTCCACGTAGAAAAAGGTGAATTTGGTGCGATGATGGATGTATCTCTCACCAATGATGGTCCCGTTACACTCATTTTAGAAAGTAAATAAAAAATAAGACCCAACCTGAACAAATCTTGATTGAAGGGGATTTGATCAGGTTGTTTTTTTGTTCTAATAATTGGGCGTTGTTTATGAGAGTTGAATGTGTTTGCTCGTACATTTCGCCAAAGATAGCGTAGGAAGAGGATTAATCGTACAAATAGAGTGGAATCGTTAAAGATAGCGTAGGAAAGTGAATGAGCTCGTGTATCTAGAGTGACAACATCAAACATAGACGAGCAAAACTACATTACACACTCTCTTTTTGTTATTGGGCTAAGGAACTCTTAATTTATGCTAGTTCAATAAATATAAAAAAACACCTGCCTAAAAGCAAAAAGGCAGGTGTGAGATTCTTATTGAAAATGTGTACGTAATCCTTGGAAGATACCTGTCGAAACAGCTTCTTGGTATTGTTCAGATGTTACTTTTATTTCCTCTGTTGCGTTACTTAAATAACCTAGTTCAAGTAATATTGCTTTGCTGTTATTTTCACGTATAACATAATAATCACCATGTCTATAACCTCTATCATTTAAGTCGATCTTCGACATAATCCCTTGATGGACATCAGCAGCAAATTGCTGTTGATAATCGTGATAGTAATAAGTAGTCATGCCTCTTACACTTCGATCGTTTATGCTATCATAATGAATACTGATGAATGCATCAGCTTTATTCATATGAGACATACCTACCCGTGATTGGAGAGGAACATATGTATCTTGTTGTCTTGTGAATATTACAGTAGCTCCTGCTGCTTTTAATTTTGCAGCCAATTTTTCAGCAGTGCGAATCGTTACTGTTTTTTCAAGTGTACCGGATGCGCCAGTTGTACCATTATCTCTTCCTCCATGGCCAGGATCTAAGACAATCACTTTGTTTTTTAATCCTGGAGTAGAAGAAGATTGGTCGGTTGGTTGAGATTGTTTGCCATTAGAAACAATCCAGCCAGCAATAAAACCTGTTTGTCCATCACCTAATTTAATTTCATACCAATCTTTTTCTGTCCCCACAACTTCAAATGTATCTCCTTGATTGGCTCTTGCTACAATGGTGGCATTAGTCGTTGCGCTTTGACGAATATTGGAGCCATTGTGCAGAATCGTTACATTTTTGACAGATGAAGACGATTTTGATTCCGTTGAGGAACTTTGATCTTTGTTCACATACCAGCTAGCAACCCATCCGTTTGTCCCATTTGGAAGCTCAATATTTGTCCAGTTATTTTCTTCCTTTAAAATACGAAAATTGTCACCTTGAGCAACTGAACCGATAATGTTCCCGTTTAATGATGGTTTTTCCCTTACATTTAAAGAACTAGCGGTGATGGTGCCATTATTATTAGTTTCTTTCTTTTTTTCTTGGTTTTTGCCTGCTTGGATATATTGACTACTTATCCATGCATTTGTCCCTTGAAATGAGATTTCAGTCCAATCATTTTCTTGTGATAAAATATCTACGGACGTACCTGAATTTAACTTACCAATTACTTTACTGTTTGTATCTGGACTAGTACGAACGTTGAGGGAATTACCAGTAATGACCCCTTGTTTAATCACCGTTTTCTTTTCTTCATTAGATGAAGAGCTTGCTTCTTGGGTTTGGCCATTCACTTGAACAAAGTCTTTGTGTACCCATACATTTCCGTACTCAGTCGTAATATTGAACCAATCTTGGTCGGTGGAGACGATTTTGTATTCTTTTCCTTTTGAGACAACGCCAACAACGCGATAATCAGTTGAAGGACCACCTCTAACTCTTAAACCATCAGCATTGATGGTAACGGTTTTTTCACTACCGCTATTTACTTGTTTTTCTTTTTCTTGCTTATTTTCTGTTTCCATTACAACAAGCCAATTGGCGACCCACCCTTTTTGGCCGGATTCAAAATCAATCTGATACCAATCACCTTCTTGATCAAGGATTGTGTAAGTCTCGTCTCTTGCCGCCATTCCTAGACTTGCATAACTTAATCCTGGACCTGTGCGAACATTAAGACTATCTGTTGCAATTCGAAGCTTTTGTCCTGCTGATTCAGCTTCTGCCTCTTTTATGGGTATTAGAAGAGCTATCACTAGAATCATACAAATGGTTATCCAAAGATGTTTTTTGCCTTGCAACCACGTTCCTCCTTCCTGTTTGCCATTTATCAAGATAAGCAAATATTTCCTCTCTCGTCAAGATAAATGAGGTTATATATACTTTCTTTTTTATGTGGCCGTTTCCCTTCTAATATCGGTTTATCAACCTGTTTTGTAAACAAGTTGTAACGTAATTACCACTTCAAACCATTCGGGAGAATTGCATGGTTTTTGTCTATTTCTTTATTATTTTTATAAATATCATTCGATTTGCCCATACTAACATGAGTAAAAGACTATATGGTAAAAGGATGATTGTCTGTGAGATATGGTGAAAAAGGGATGAATGTGCAAAGTGGCGAGAACCAATTATTTGGTGTTGACTTTCATGATTTTATTCAAGCTGAGGGGAATGCCACGATGGTTGAACTTGCGAGTGAATTCGGAATTTCCTTACAAGATGTGAGAAAACTGAAAAAGAAAATTTCTAGAACGTAAATCGCCATCTATTCTATATGGAGACTTGACATCTTGTACAATGGTTATTATGATAAGAAGGATAAAATGATATTTTAATACAGTAAATGATAAAATAAATTGAACCAATGATGAAGAAGAGTAATCATTCTCCACATAAAAAGAGAGGAAATGCCATAGGCTGAAAGCATTTCTATATGATGATTTGATGAAAGAACACTTCTTAGGTTTCTCCCTGAAAAATATAAATTTATTAGGGGAAGAACGTATGCAGGCGTTATCTGTATAAAGAGACAGTATAATTATTATGCTGTAACTAGGGTGGCACCACGGGATATTCAACTCTCGTCCCTTGTATTGAAAAATACAAGGGACGAGAGTTTTTTTATTTAAGCTTTAGGAAAGAGGAGGATTTGGTATATATGTCAATCCGTTTACCAAGGGGTACCCAGGATATACTTCCTGGTCAAGTAGAGAAATGGCAATTAATAGAACAAAAAGCGAGAGAACTTTGTCATAAATTTCAATATCAGGAGATTCGCACACCGATATTTGAACATACAGATTTGTTTTTACGAAGTGTGGGAGATACAACTGATATCGTCCAGAAGGAAATGTACACATTTGATGATCGTGGAGGAAGAAGCTTAACATTGAGACCAGAAGGAACAGCTTCCACAGTACGCTCATTTGTTGAACATAAAATGTTTGGCCAAGCAAATCAGCCTGTTAAATTATATTATATGGGACCAATGTTTCGTTATGAAAGACCACAAGCTGGTCGTTTCCGCCAGTTTGTCCAATTTGGTGTAGAAGCGATAGGCAGCGATGATCCGGCCATTGACGCAGAAGTTATTGCTTTAGCCATGGCGCTTTATAAAGAAATGGGTTTGAAAAAGTTAAAACTAGTCATCAACAGTTTAGGTGATAAGGAGAGCCGGGCAAAACATCGTGAGGCCCTCATTGCTCATTTCAGCCCGAGTATTAATGAATTTTGTTCAGATTGTCAAAGCAGATTAGAGAAAAACCCTATGCGTATTCTCGATTGTAAAAAAGATCGTGAGCATCCATTGATGAAAACTGCCCCATCAATTATTGATCACTTAAATGACGAATCCAAACAATACTTCAAAAAAGTACAACAGTACTTAACAGACTTAGAAATTGAATTTGAAGTCGATGCAAATCTAGTCCGTGGTTTAGACTATTATACGCATACTGCCTTTGAGATTATGAGTGATGCGGAAGGGTTTGGCGCAATAACAACTCTTTGTGGTGGAGGCAGGTATAACGGTTTAACAGAAGAAGTCGGTGGACCGGAAGCACCTGGCATTGGCTTTGCTCTAAGTATTGAGAGATTTCTAGCTGCTTTAGAAGCCGAAAATGTTGAACTCCCAATTGATCAATCCATTGATTGTTATATTGTCGCATTAGGTGAAGAGGCGAGAGATTATTCTGTCGGTTTGCTCCACAAATTACGCCATGCAGGATATTCTGCTGAAAGAGATTATTCTGATCGTAAAATTAAGGCACAATTCAAAGCAGCCGATCGAATGAACGCAAAATATGTAGCTGTTATTGGTGAAGATGAATTAAAAAACAATAAGATTAACTTAAAAATAATGGATAGTGGGGAACAAAAGGAAATGGAGCTTGCTTCATTTATCCAAGACTTTACTGCGCTATATAGAAACTAGGAGGAATCATAGATGTTTGGAAGAACGTACTACTGCGGAGAGATTACCGAAAAAGCGATAGGTGAGAAAGTAACATTAAAGGGTTGGGTGCAAAAACGTCGTGATTTAGGAGGTCTTATCTTTATTGACCTACGTGACAGAACAGGCATAGTCCAAGTTGTCTTTAATCCGGAAGTTTCACAAGAAGCTTTAGCATTAGCAGAAAAAATTCGTAACGAATATGTGTTAGATATTGAAGGCGTCGTTATTGAAAGGGAACAAGGGACGGTTAATGAGAGCTTAACAACTGGTAAAATTGAAATTGTAGTGGAAAAAGTAACGATTCTTAATGAGGCGAAAACACCTCCATTTACAATTGACGAAAAATCTGAAGTATCTGAGGATGTTCGCTTAAAATATCGTTATCTAGATTTAAGAAGACCAGTAATGGCCAATACATTAAAGCTACGCCATCAAGTAACAAAAGCTATTAGAGGATTCCTTGATGATGCTGATTTTATCGATGTAGAGACACCAATCTTAACGAAGAGTACACCAGAAGGAGCGCGCGATTATTTAGTGCCAAGTCGTGTGCATCCAGGAGAGTTTTACGCGCTGCCACAATCGCCACAAATATTTAAACAATTATTAATGGTCAGTGGAGTAGACCGTTATTATCAAATTGCTCGTTGCTTCCGAGATGAAGATTTACGCGCAGACCGTCAACCGGAGTTTACGCAAATTGATATTGAAATGAGCTTTATGAGCCAAGAAGATATTATTGAGTTGATGGAAAGTATGATGGCTAAAATCATGAAGGATGTAAAAGGACAAGAAGTTCATATCCCATTCCCTCGTTTAACCTATCATGAAGCTATGTCAAGATACGGTTCCGATAAGCCAGATACACGTTTTGAAATGGAGCTAACGGATTTATCTGATATCGTAAAGGATTCGAGCTTTAAAGTATTTGCTGGTGCTGTATCATCAGGTGGACAAGTGAAAGCAATCAACGTCAAAGGCGCTGCTTCCACCTATTCCCGCAAAGATATTGATGCCTTGACGGAATTTGTTTCGGTATACGGGGCTAAAGGACTTGCTTGGTTAAAAGCAGAAGAAGAAGGTTTAAAAGGCCCAATTGCTAAATTTGTATCTGAAGAAGAACAAGCAGCGATTCAGTCAGCACTTGGTGTAGAAGCTGGCGACCTATTACTATTCGTTGCGGATAAAAAATCAGTAGTTGCTGATGCATTAGGTGCGCTTCGTCTAAAATTAGGTAAGCAATTAGAATTAATTGATGAAAGCAAATTTAACTTCTTATGGGTAACGGATTGGCCGCTACTTGAGTATGACGAAGAAGATGGTCGCTATTATGCAGCACATCATCCTTTTACAATGCCACAAAGACAAGATTTGGAAAAATTAGCTGATCAGCCTGGAGAAGTAAAAGCTCAAGCGTATGACCTAGTTCTTAATGGCTATGAACTTGGCGGTGGTTCCCTACGTATATTCGAAAGAGATATTCAGGAGCGAATGTTTGAAATTCTTGGTTTTTCTAAAGAGGAAGCTGTCGAGCAATTTGGTTTCCTACTTGAAGCATTTGACTATGGTACTCCGCCACATGGAGGGATTGCACTAGGACTTGATCGTCTAGTAATGTTACTTGCTGGTAGAACGAACCTAAGAGATACAATTGCTTTCCCTAAAACAGCTAGTGCAAGTTGCGTTTTAACAGATGCACCTGGGGAAGTAAGTGAAGCACAATTAAATGATCTTCATCTCGCTTTGAATGTAAAGAATCAAGATTAATTGGTAAAAAAAGTGATTTTTGAACTATATGTCACTTCTTGAATTCATATCTTAGCTATGATAAGATTACTTCAATCATAAAGAGTCCTGATGTGTACGTCGTCTACCCTAATTTTGACCGAACATATTACCTTCGGGAGTCCGGAGTTTTCTACGTAAGCGTAAATGCCTCATTTCTAGAGGACTTACAGATGCGAGAAGCAGGACACCCACCTGCTAAGTGCGGGTTCAAAATGAAGGACCAATAACGACGGCATAATTGGGACTCTTTCAATTTATAATTGTATGTAAAACCTGATCATAGTTATCAGGTTTTTTTATCTGTGGTCGAATAATAGTGTACTTACTTAAGGGTTTTGCAAGTTAGAAACAACCCGGTGTGTGAGCGCTTCACAAAATGGATGAGCAGGTCCCTCAGAAGGAATCTGGCGTATGAGCGCTTCGCAAAATGGATGAGCAGGTCCCTCAGAAGGAACTCTGGTGTGTGAGCGCTTCGCAAAGTGGAATAGCAAGTCCTTCAGAATGAATCCCGGGCGTGAGCGCTTCACAAAATGGATTAGTAGGTCCCTCAGAATGAATCTGGCGTATGAGCGCTTCGCAAAATGGATTAGCAAGTCCCTCAGAAGGAACTCCGGTGTGTGAGCGCTTCGCAAAATGGATTAGCTTGTCCCTCAGAAAGAACTCCGGGCGTGAGCGCTTCGCAAAATGGAATAGCAAGTCCCTCAGAAAGAACTCCGGGCGTGAGCGCTTCGCAAAGTGGATGAGCAAGTCCTTCAGAATGAATCCCGGGCGTGAGCGCTTCGCAAAATGGATTAGTAGGTCCCTCAGAAGGAACTCTGGTGTGTGAGCGCTTCGCAAAGTGGAATAGCAAGTTCTTCAGAATGAATCCCGGGCGTGAGCGCTTCGCAAAGTGGAATAGCAAGTCCTTCAGAAGGAACTCTGGTGTGTGAGCGCTTCGCAAAATGTATTAGCAAGTCCCTCAGCAGGAAGCTGGCGTATGAGCGCTTCGCAAAATGAATGAGCAAGTCCCTCAGAAAGAACCTGGCATGCGTATGACTTCATTATTTTTAGGGTTTAAAAAACTCAACAAATATGTACCAAAACAGGAAGGTCAAAAGAGATCATATGCCCATAAAAATCTGTTCACCTTTTTCAAAAGAAGGAATGAGAAATCCCAGTGATTTACTTGTATTTAACGGAAAGTATGATATATTTTTTTACGGGTATGATTATTTGTAGGATAGATATGGAATGGAGTTGAAATAGCATGTTACATCAGTTTTCGCGAAATGAGCTTGCCATTGGTAAAGATGGTTTAGAGACAATGAAAAATAGTACAGTGGCTGTATTAGGTATCGGGGGAGTGGGGACATTTGCAGCTGAGGCCCTTGCTCGTTCAGGTGTGGGCAGACTTGTGCTTGTTGATAAAGATGATGTGGATATTACCAATGTCAATAGACAAATTATTGCGTTGCTTTCTACTGTCGGTAGACAAAAAGTAGAAGTAATGAAAGAGAGAATTATGGATATTAATCCAGAATGTGAAGTCATTGCTTTGAAAATGTTTTATACAGAAGAAACATATGAAGATTTCTTTAGTTATAACCCTGATTTTGTCATTGATGCTTCAGACACGATTTCTTATAAGATCCACTTAATGAAAGAGTGCTTGAAAAGAGATATACCGATTATTTCTAGTATGGGTGCAGCTAATAAGATGGATCCGACAAGATTCCAAATCGCTGATATTTCTAAAACGCATACTGACCCAATTGCTAAGGTAATTCGTACTCGTTTACGAAAGGAAGGCATTCGTAAAGGTATACCCGTCGTTTTCTCTGATGAAAGTCCAATCGTTATTCGTGAAGATGTGAGAAAAACCGTTGGGAAAGATGATGCAAAAATCCGTAAGGCGAAAATGCCGCCGTCTTCTAATGCATTTGTGCCATCTGTATCAGGACTTATTATGGCAAGTTATGTTGTTAAGGAATTATTAGCCGACATTCCTATTAGTCGTGTAAATGACGAAAGTAAATAAATGAAAAAAAAGCTTGTAGTTATTGTTACTACAAGCTTTCTTCATTTATTTGCGATATTCTTTCATAACAGACATTAGTCCTTCGTAAAGTGAAAGCTCGTTTTCTAATTGATGGCTAGTTTCTTCCCATTTTTGATTAAGTTCTTTATTTCTTTCCTCTAATTGCTCATTTTCCAGTAAAAGTGCCTTGTTCTCAGATAATAATAAAAGGTCAGGGGTTGTTTTTAAGTATTCAATCACTTTCTGTATAGATAAGCTCGTAGCGTCTTCTTTAGTCTTCTTCATATTGTGATACCTAGTTTGACAGGCTGATTCTGTTCTACCTAATTTTTTTGCTGCCATGCGAAAGGCATCTGCTTTAGAATCACCATTTTGGCTATACTCATTAACCAATTCTTCTAATAGTTGATCGTCGGATTCTTGCCAAGATGCATGTGTCATCGAAAGCCTCCTTATCAAAACATTTATTATTATCCTCTACCTTAAAAAAAGAATCATACATTAGGCTTGACGGAAACAAAGTACCGGTGTACTATTTAACTAATACACTAGATGTAAAAAGGAGGAAAAAATGAATCCTTTTCGTGGCTTGCTCGTAAAAGAATTAAAGATAATGAAATCTCACTTTTATGGCGTAATTTTAACCGTGTTCTTTGCCGTGTTAATAGGCTTAGCATTGACTCATTATTTTAAGGAAGGTAATATTTTACCTGCTTTTCTGTTCTTCTTATTTTTTGCGCATATTCTGTTTTACCCTATTTTTATTTTGTATTCCTTAAATTTAGAGACAAAGACGCAAGGGTGGTTGCATAACCCAAATCGGGGTTCTTATTTATTGAGTAGTAAGCTAGTGGCCATTAGTATTTATTTTGTAATGTCGATAGTCATTACCATTTTCTTAGCAATAGGGAGCTATTATTATAATCCTAATGTCTCATTCTATGACAACATACCAGTTGTTCTTCCGCTTTACTTATTATTATTTATCACTTGTTTGTCTTTCTATTTTGGTTTATGGTTCTGTTTTTATTGGTTCGTTTACTATAGCTTAAAAAATGTACCAATCTTAGGAAGGGTGCGCTCAGTATCTTTATTTATCATAGTAGTTGTGCAAATGTTCATTTCTGGTTTAATAGGTGAAAGCGATTGGTACAAACAATTAGTCCATATGAGTGAGCTTGATTTAAATGTAGATTGGCTGCATTTCAACTTTTTTGTTCAATCAGACGGGTTCACATTCAATATGGCTGATAGTACAATCTCCATTGTAGAAATCCTTTTATACCTCGTTACAGCTAGTCTGTTATTCATTACCTCGACTTGGTTGCTCGAAAAGAAGGTTGAGGTGTAATAATGGCGAAAGAGTTTCATTCATCACAGCCGATATATCTCCAAATCATGGAACGGGTTTGTCAACAGATTGTGAGAAAAGAGTTAGCTCCAGGGGAAAAATTACCCTCTGTTCGTGAGATGGCCCTTACATTTGGGGTGAATCCAAATACAATTCAAAGAACGTATCAAGAGCTAGAAAGGATGGAAGTCGCCTTGGCGAAGCGTGGGCAAGGAACATTTGTAACAGAAGATACAGCCAAGTTAATGAACTTAAAAAGAGATATGCAAAAGCAGATCATCCAATCCTATGTAAATAATTTGCGAGAGTTAGGCTTTTCTAATGAGGAAATGAAACAAGGGCTATCTCAATTCCTGAAGGAGGATCATGATGATTGAGTTTCATAAGGTGAATAAGAAATATGGCTTTAATCAGGTTTTGAAAGATATCAGCTTTACAATACGCCCTGGGAAAATCATCGGTCTAGTGGGACCGAATGGAAGTGGAAAATCCACCATATTGAAACTCATCTCTGGTCTAACTTATCCTTCAAGTGGTGAAGTCAATGTATTAGGCGAGCCTGCTAATAGAAGAATTGCGTCCAAAGTCATCTATTTAACAGAGGCAGACAGTTTTTATCCTTCTTTTACGGTTAGAGATATGCTGAATTTTTATGAGAGCCAATTTGCTGATTTTGAACAAGATAAAGCAATGGAACTACTTCAATTTATGAACTTAAATGATTCAGTAAAAATTAGGTCATTATCGAAAGGAAACCGTGGACGGTTAAAATTAGTATTGGCTCTTGCTAGAAGAGCACCTATTCTACTTTTAGATGAACCATTTTCTGGATTAGATCCAATGGTTCGGGATTCGTTGGTTCAAGGATTATTAAGCTTTATTGATTTTGAGAAACAAACAGTGCTAATGGCTACACATGAAATAGAAGAAGTTGAAACAGTCCTTGACGAATTGATTATGATAGAAGATGGGAAATTTCTTGGTCAGTATCATGTAGAAACAATAAGAGAAGAAAAAGGGCTGTCTATCAAAGAATGGATGAAAGAAACATATAAGGGGTGAGGAAAAGAAATGAAAGCAGTAGTTAAAATTGAAAATGTAACAAAGATCATTAAAAAGAGAAAAATTATTGATTCCTTAAGTTTTGAAGTAATGGAAGGAGAGGTTTTTGGGTTTCTAGGCCCTAATGGTGCGGGTAAAACAACCACTATTCGGATGATTGTTGGCTTAATTGGCATTAGTGAAGGTGATATTAAAATTCTTGACAATAGTGTGCAAACAAACTTTGAGAAGGCAATCCAACATGTAGGAGCGATTGTTGAAAATCCAGAAATGTATAAATTTATGAGTGGATATCAAAATCTCCTCCATTACGCAAAAATGGCAGAGGGAATTACAAAAGAAAAAATTATGGAGACAGTAGAGTTTGTTGGTTTGACTGAGAGAATACATGATAAGGTGAAGACTTATTCTTTAGGTATGCGGCAACGACTAGGGTTAGCTCAATGTTTGTTACATGACCCTAAAGTGTTAATTCTGGATGAACCAACAAATGGATTAGACCCCGCTGGTATTCGTGAAATCCGTGACCATGTAAGGAAGTTAGCAAGAGAAAGAGGAATGGCAGTCATTGTATCTAGTCATCTACTATCAGAAATGGAAATGATGTGTGATCGAGTCGGTATTATTCAAAAAGGTAAATTAATTACGATTCAGTCTGTCCATGAGCAAGTAGAAGGAGGAGCAAAGGAATATGAAATTGACGTCGATCATCCAACAGAAGCAATGTTTGCTGTCAATAGATTAATTCCACAACAGCAAGCAGAAGTGAAGGGAAATACGCTTATGCTGCGAGCACAAAAAGAGGATATCCCTTTATTGGTGAAAGAGTGGGTTCATGATGGAATTAATATATATCGTATTCAAGAAACGACGAAAACGTTGGAAGACCGCTTTCTTGAAGTGACAACACTACAGAAGGAGGCGGAATAAGCGATGTTCTCATTAATTAGAAACGAATGGGTGAAAATCTTTAAACGAAGTGGCACTTATGTAATGATTGGCATTCTTCTTTTTATCGTCGCTGTAGCAGGTGCTTTTATGAAATACCAAGATGTACAAGGATCAGTCCCTCCAAATGAGCAATGGCAAAAAGGGTTACAAATGGAGATAGACTCCTATGAGAAGGAGCTGGAGAATTCCGGAGATATGCTTCCAGAGGATGTAAAAGAAAGCTATGAAAAGATCATTGCCATTAATGAGTATCGCATCGAAAACAATATATCACCAAATGGAGATTACGAGGCACTGAGTTTTATATCTGATATGTCTTCGCTAATAGATTTTGCCGGTTTGTTTATGATTATTATTGCTGGAGGGATTGTAGCAAGTGAATTTAATTGGGGAACGATTAAACTGCTACTCATTCGCCCAATTACTAGAAGTAAAATTCTTCTCTCCAAGTACATAACTGTGCTGTTATTTGGTTTCAGTTTGCTCTTTTTACTTTTCATGTTCTCTGGCATATTAGGCCTCGTTCTATTTGGTTTAGGTGGTAGTGAACCGTATCTCTTATATCAAGATGGAGTAGTAAAAGAACAGTCAATGATTTTGCATTTAATCAATGTGTATAGTTTATCATCCATTCAAAACATTATGCTAGCAACGATGGCCTTTATGATTTCATCAGCATTCAGAAGTAGTTCATTAGCAATTGGTTTATCTATTTTCCTTATGTTTGCTGGTGGACAAATTACTCACCTCATTGCGATGAAGTATGATTGGGCGAAATATAGTTTATTTGCTAATACCGATCTGTTTCAGTACTTTGAAGGAACACCGATGTTACCAGGAATGACGTTAACTTTTTCCGTTATCATGTTGATTGTTTATTTTCTGATATTCCAAATCATTGCATTTATCATATTTAAGAAAAGAGATATAGCTGGATAAAATCTAGAAGCTGCTGGAAATTTCCAGCAGCTTATTTTTATGGGTAAAATGGCCAAAATAATCATTGAAGGAGTGTGGGGTCATGAGGATAAAGTGGTTTTTTCTCGTTTTTATAATGATTTTATTTATACCATTTCGTATTAGCGAGGCTTCGATTAAGGAAAGAGATGAATACGAACAATTGGGCCTAGCCATTTGGGATTTTTGCCAAATGAAAGGAAATTATGTAGCACTTACATTTGATGATGGACCAGATCCTGTATACACGCCGCAAATCTTAGATTTATTAAAAAAATATCAAGTAAAGGCGACTTTCTTTGTCGTGGGGAAAAAAGCAAAGGATTTCCCTGAGGTGATACAGCGTATAAATAAAGAGGTCATGAAATTGCTAATCATACGTATAACCACGGATATGATGTCTTAATTAAAGAAGATAAATTGACAGAAGAACTTATAAAGACAGAGGAGGTTGTGAAAGCCATTACTTCTAAATCAATGACGTTATATCGACCAGTTGCAGGAATATACAATGATACTATTATGAATACAGCTAAAAAACAAGGTTATTTAGTAACGATGTGGTCTTGGCATCAAGATCCTAAAGATTGGATGAACCCTGGTGTTTATCCTATTTTTCATCACGTATCTACTGCGATGAAACCTGGAGATATAATTGTTTTACATGATGCTGGTGGTGATCGTTCACAGACAGTGTTTGCACTAGAGGAAATCTTGAAAACAATGAAAAATATTGAATTTAAAGGGGTAACTGTGTCCGAGCTTATTTTACTTTCACAAGAGATTCCAACAACTATCTTCGATGCAAAATAACACGTTTTCTCTTTTTTTGAGTGGAAATAAGTGGTGATGAAAAGATATGTTCTGCGTTACTTATCAGAGTGACAAGAGATAGATAAGGCATTGCCAAGTATTTTATTGTTAACAAATGAGGAAAATCCACTCAAACATTTAGAACTGAGTGGATTTACTATCTTTTTTAGCCAGAATCTTACTGTTGTAGCCGTTTGTAAACATTGGAAAGAGCTTGTTCAAATTTACCGTTCGTTTTTGGCTCATAATAAGTTTTCTGCTTAATGTTATTAGGCAAGTATTGTTGCTTTACCCATCCATTTTCATAATCATGCGGGTATTGATAGTCAATGCCTCTACCTAATTCTTTCGCCCCTTTATAATGGGCGTCTTTTAGGTGATCTGGAACTTCACCGCTAATGCCTGCACGTATATCTGATAAAGCCCGGTCAATCGCCATAATAGCTGAATTAGATTTCGGTGAAAGGCATAGCTCAATCACTGCATTAGCTAACGGAATTCTTGCTTCAGGGAAACCTAACCGCTCTGCTGATTCAATGGCTGATAATGTTCTTTGTCCAGCTTGGGGGGAGGCAAGTCCGATATCTTCATAAGCGATAACCAATAGTCTTCTTGTAATACTAACCATATCTCCTGCCTCAATTAATCTGCCTAAATAATGAAGGGAGGCATTCACGTCACTTCCACGAATGGATTTTTGGAATCCAGATAAAACATCGTAATGTGCATCACCATCTTTGTCATGTGCCATACTCTTTTTTTGCATGCATTCTTCGGCAGCTGAAAGTGTAATGAGGATAGTACCTGAGTCATCTGGTTCAGTTGAAAGCACTGCCAATTCAAGCGCATTTAGCGAACTACGAACATCGCCTCCAGATGCAGTTGCAAAGTGAGTTAATGCCTCATCTTCTATGTCTATTGTCTTATTACCCAGCCCTCTATCTTCATCAGCAATAGCTACTTTTAATGCCGTTTTAATCTCTTCCACTTCTAATGGCTTTAGTTCGAAAATTTGACATCGACTTCTGATGGCGGGGTTAATTGCATGATAAGGATTGCTAGTAGTAGCACCTATTAAGGTAATCATGCCATTTTCTAAATAAGGTAAAAGAAAATCCTGTTTTGCTTTATCTAAGCGATGAACCTCATCTAATAATAAAATAACCTTACCTGACATCTTTGCTTCGGCTGCTACGACTTCCATATCCTTTTTATTATTTGTCACTGCGTTTAAAGTGCGAAAAGCGAATTTAGTACTACCAGCTATTGCACTAGCAATAGAGGTTTTTCCAATTCCTGGTGGTCCGTATAATATCATCGATGATAGTTGTTTCGCTTTTACCATTCTATGAATAATTTTACCTTCTCCCGCGAGGTGTTGTTGACCAATAATTTCATTGATTGTTCTTGGTCTCATTCGAAAAGCTAACGGTTTGATACTCAACTATATCACTCCTAATTAGATAAGAGGCTTATCCTGTTCCTTTTGATAACATATCATAAAATTAAAATAGCTAAAATGATTAACGCTTGCAAATGTGCTATAATAGCAAGGTCTATTTATATGTTGTGAAGAAAAATGTTTTTAACCTATCCAACTACTTATTAAAGAGTATTCTACCATTTAATGGAGGGCGTAAGAAAAAAGATTAAAAATAATCTATCCTGTGAGGGCTTGTCAAATGATCAATAATAATAAAATAGGGCAAACAGGACCGAGGTTTATTATCTATTTACTCGGTTTATTAGTAATGAGTTTAGGAATTGTACTCCTTATTGTTGCAGATTTAGGCGCAACACCTTGGGACGTATTGCATGTAGGTTTGTATTATCAATTAGGGTTATCAATTGGCACCTGGTCTATTATTGTTGGTATTCTTGTACTTGCCATTGCGGCAATCATTGGTAAAGAGATGCCAAAAGCAGGTGCTTATCTTAATATGATTCTTATTGGAATCTTTATTGATTTGTATTTATTATTACCGTTTATGACCACTCCTGAAACGATTTGGGGAAAGTTCATTATGTTTGCTGGTGGTCTTTTAATTAATTGTTATGGTATGGGCTTGTATATATCAGCTCGTTTAGGTACTGGGCCACGGGATAGTTTAATGATGGCATTAATGAATCGAACAGGTTGGAAAGTTGCCTATATAAGGTCAAGTATGGAAATTATTGTGTTAGTTATCGGTTGGCAGCTTGGCGGTCCTGTTTTTTGGGGGACAATCGTTTTAAGCTTGGCTACTGGTCCAATAGTCGGTGCAGCATTACCACAATGTCAACGATTTACGAATAAGTTACTTGCACGAATGAAGGAAAGAAAAGTATCGATTGCCTCATAACAGGTAACGATGGAATTTATAGAGAGAATAAAGATGAATAGAGGTGTCGGGAATGAAAATATCGACAAAAGGTCGTTACGGATTAACGATTATGATAGAACTCGCTAAGAAATATGGGGAAGGTCCCGTTTCATTAAAAACAATTGCACAAGCAAATGATTTATCAGAACACTATTTAGAACAATTAATTGCTCCTTTAAGAAATGCTGGTTTTGTGAAAAGTATAAGAGGAGCTTATGGCGGATATATACTTGGAGATGAACCATCAAAGATCACTTCAGGCGATATTATTCGCGTATTAGAGGGTCCGATTAGTCCAGTTGAAGGGATAGAAAATGAAGAACCAGCTAAAAGAGAATTATGGATGCGTATACGTGACGCAGTGAAAGAGGTATTGGATAATACAACGATTGAGGATTTAGCAAACCATAAAGATAATGGTGAATCCGATGCTTATATGTTTTATATTTAACAGATTGGCAAGAAGGTGAAAAAAGTGGAAAGAATTTATTTGGATCATGCGGCAACAAGTCCGATGCATCCTCAAGTAATTGAAGTAATGATGCGAATGATGCAAGAGGATTACGGAAATCCATCAAGCATTCATTCTTTTGGTAGAGAAGCAAGACAAGTACTTGATCGGGCAAGAGAAGTAATGGCATCAAGTATTGGAGCTATTGCAAACGAGATTATTTTCACAAGTGGTGGAACCGAATCCGATAATCATGCTATTTTTGGAGTAGCTCGAGCGAATCAAAATAAAGGTAAGCATATCATCACTTCAGAAATTGAACATCATGCAGTACTACATGCGTGCGAAGAGCTTGAAAGAGAAGGGTTTGAAGTAACATATTTACCAGTCAACAATGAAGGGGTCATTGAGGTAGACACTGTTAAGAAAGCGTTACGAGATGATACAATTTTAGTTACCATCATGTATGCGAATAATGAAGTTGGTACCATTCAGCCCATCGCTGAGATAGGTAAACTGCTCGTTAATCATCAAGCAGTCTTTCATACAGATGCGGTACAAGCTTATGGCCTATTGCCTATAGATGTGAATGAAGCACATATTGACTTACTTTCTGTTTCAGCTCACAAAATAAATGGTCCAAAAGGGATTGGATTTCTATATTGCCGGAAAGACATTTCCCTTCCTTCAAGATTGTTTGGGGGCGAGCAAGAAAGAAAGCGTAGAGCTGGAACGGAAAATGTACCTGCCATTGCTGGTTTTTTAGAAGCAGTGAAAGTAAGTCAACAAAATAGAGTGGCTAAAAGTACGCACTTTCAACAATTAAGAGAAATGTTCTTGCAAACATTGATAGAAAATGGAATAAAGTTTAAGCAAAACAGTTCGCTTGCTGAAACACTTCCTCATGTATTAAACTTAAGCTTTCCAGGAACAAATGTGGAAGCTATGCTTGTTAATTTGGATTTGGTAGGGATTGCCGCATCTAGTGGTTCTGCATGTACAGCAGGATCTATAGACCCATCGCATGTACTGGTCGCGATGTTTGGTAAAGGAGATGAGCGGTTAGCTAACTCTATAAGGTTCAGCTTTGGCTATGGTAATACATTAGAACAAGCAGGTGTAGCTGGAAAAGAAGTAAGTAAAATCGTGCAACGATTTCAGGCATAAATAAAGTATAGCAAAGAGAGGTGAAGACAATGACAAAAGCGCCAAAAGATACGCGAGTTGTTGTTGGGATGTCCGGTGGCGTTGATTCATCGGTAGCTGCACTCCTTCTCAAAGAACAAGGCTATGATGTCATCGGCATTTTTATGAAAAACTGGGATGACACCGATGAAAACGGTGTATGTACAGCGACGGAAGACTATGAAGATGTAATCCGCGTATGTAATCAAATCGGTATTCCATACTATGCTGTCAACTTTGAGAAGCAATATTGGGATAAAGTGTTCACCTACTTTCTTGAAGAATATAAAGCAGGTAGAACACCGAACCCCGATGTCATGTGCAATAAGGAAATAAAATTTAAAGCGTTTCTAGAACATGCGATGCATTTAGGTGCTGATTATTTAGCAACTGGTCATTATGCGCGTGTAGAAGAAAGAGACGGCGAAGTAAAAATGCTTCGTGGCCTTGATGAAAACAAAGATCAAACGTATTTCCTTAATCAGCTTTCGCAAGATCAATTAAAAAAAGTAATGTTCCCAATCGGCAATATTAAAAAGTCAGAGGTAAGGGAAATTGCGGCAAAAGCAAATTTAGCAACAGCTACTAAGAAGGATAGTACAGGTATTTGTTTTATTGGTGAAAGAAACTTTAAAGAATTCCTAGGTAACTACTTACCAGCTCAACCAGGTAATATGGAGACATTTGATGGTAAAGTAGTCGGTAAGCATGATGGTTTAATGTATTATACAATTGGTCAAAGACATGGTTTAGGGATCGGTGGCGCAGGTGAGCCTTGGTTTGCGATTGGTAAGGACTTGAAAAGGAATGTTCTTTATGTAGGACAAGGCTTTCATCATGAAAAATTATATTCCGATTCCCTTGTAGCTGTGAATGTAAGTTGGGTATCTGAAAAAGAAATGCCACAAACATTTGAATGTACAGCTAAATTTAGATATCGTCAGACAGACAATAATGTAACGGTGGAACGCTTAGCGGACAATAAAGTTCGAGTGAAGTTTCATGAGCTAAGTAGAGCGATTACCCCTGGCCAATCAGTTGTTTTTTATAACGGTGACGAATGCTTAGGCGGAGCAACAATTGATGAAGTATATATTAATAGTAGTCAACTCACATATGTAGGATAAAAAATCAGGCAAATTGATTGCCTGGTTTTTTATTTTTCCCACGTTTTTATGATAAATCTTCAACAAGTTACTGAGTCTAGAATGGATACGCACAAATGCCGCAAATCATCGAAGTTAACTTTTCTCCTCTCATTCTTTGGAGAAGCTGGAAAATCAAGCCGTGTACCAACTATATTATGTTCAATTCTAAAAACCTAAACAAATTATGCCTGAACGTTTAGCCTGTGAATGAAGTCATAACGAAAAATATGCTATACTATTTCGAAGAGTAAAGAGATAGAAATGGAGTCGATAAATAATGGATAAAAACCAACAAGGTATTCAATATATGCAAGAAGGTAAATGGGAAGAAGCAGCTAAGATTTTTATGGAAGCCATTGATGAAAACCCTGAGGATGCGGTTTCTTATATCAATTTTGGTAATGTTTTATCAGCCGTTGGCGACGGAGAACGAGCATTGAAGTTTTTTCTAAAAGCAATTGAACTTGATGAAAACGCGGGTGTTGCTTATTATAGTGTCGGAAATTTACTTTTTGAAAAAGAACAATTTGACGAGGCTAAAAATATGTTTGAACAAGCGATGCAAAAAGGAATCGACCATGGAGACAATTATTTTATGTTAGGTATTTCCCTTATGCAATTAGAGCAAGGGAAATTAGCATTACCATACTTACAACGTGCAACTGAATTAAATCCACAGGATGCAGAAGCGGCGTTTCAATATGGTCTTTGCTTAGCGCAATTAGAATTAATAGATGAAGCCATTAAGCAACTACAACAATGTATTGAATTAGATGAGGAACATGCAGATGCTCATTATAATCTCGGTGTCGCTTATGGTTTTAAAGAAGACGTGCAAAAGGCACTCGCTCATTTTAATCGTGCATTGGATATACAACCGGATCATATGCTTGCCGGCTACGGTAAGAAAATGATTGAAAAACAAGCATAAGATAAAAAACAAGATGCGCTTAAAAAGGAAGGAGCATATGGGATGGATGAGCAGAATTCTTTAGATTTATTTGCTGAACAAAAAACGTATGTAAAGGGCAAGCATCTTGTGACTATTTTCCATAATGAGAGTAATCTTTATACGGTTTTACGTATTCGGGTGCTAGAGACAAATGCACAATATGAAGAGAAAGAAGCGGTCATTACTGGCTACATACCGAAAATCCATGAAGAGGAGACCTATACATTTATAGGGGAATGGAAGGAACATCCAAAGTTTGGGTTGCAATTCCATGTAGAGCAGTACAAGAAAGAAATGCCTCAAACAAAAGAAGGTGTCGTTAATTATTTATCAGGTGACCTCTTTAAAGGAATTGGTAAGAAAACGGCACAAAGTATCGTGGACGAGCTTGGAGAAAATGCGATCAATAGCATTTTAAATAATCCTTCATTATTAGATGGGATACCAAAATTAGCAAGTGAAAAAGCGAAAGTTTTATACGACACACTTGTGGAGAATCAAGGAATTGAACAAGTCATGATTCACCTCAATCAACTTGGTTTTGGTCCACAACTATCTATGAAGATTTTTCAAACATATAAAGATCAAGCAATAGATATTTTGCAAAAAAAACCTTATCAACTCGTAGAGGATATTGAAGGGATTGGCTTCCATCGGGCAGATGAGATTGGACAACAAGTGGGAATGTCAGGTAGTCATCCTGACCGTATTAAAGCAGCATGTTTGTATGTGCTTGATAGTGAAAGTGCACAGGCAGGTCACGTATATGCTGAAGCAGAAGAATTACTCCCTGCTGTCAAAAAACTATTAGAGGAAAAAGCGACTGAGGTAATCCCTTACGAGGCGATTAGTGAAGCAATCTTAAAGCTCGGAGAAGAGAGAAAAGTGATTGCAGAAGGACAGCAGTTATATTTACCTTCTCTTTTCTTTTCTGAAAAGGGAATCGTTACAAATATCAAACGTATACTCAATCAAACGGAATTTAATGAACAGTTTCCTGAATCGGAATTCCTCCTTGCTTTGGGACAATTAGAAGAGCGACTTTCGGTACAGTATGCGCCATCTCAAAAAGATGCCATTCAAAAAGCGTTAATGTCGCCAATGATGATCTTAACTGGTGGTCCAGGTACGGGCAAAACAACGGTTATTCAAGGAATTGTTGAATTGTATGGTGAATTACATGGCTGTAGTTTAAATCCGAAAGACTATAAAAAAGAAGAGCCTTTTCCTTTCTTATTAGCTGCACCTACTGGAAGAGCGGCGAAAAGAATGGCAGAATCTACAGGATTACCAGCTGTGACGATTCACAGATTGCTTGGTTGGAATGGAAGTGAGGGTTTTGACCATCATGAAGAAAACCCGCTTGAAGGGAAAATTCTTATTGTTGATGAAACTTCCATGGTTGATATATGGCTAGCCAATCAACTTTTTAAAGCGATCCCTGAAGAAATGCAAGTCATACTTGTTGGTGATGAAGATCAATTACCATCTGTGGGCCCAGGTCAAGTATTAAGAGATTTATTACTTTCTGAACGTATCCCTTCGGTTATGTTGACAGATATTTATAGGCAATCGGAAGGCTCGTCAATTATTGAGTTAGCACATGAAATGAAAAAGGGAAGATTGCCGCAAAATATTACTCAGCAACAAAAAGACCGTTCCTTTTTTCAATGCCAACCAGGTCAAATTGGCACGGTTATCGGGCAAGTAGTGCGAAATGCAAAGAAAAAGGGGTATTTAGCAAAGGATATTCAAGTACTTGCACCGATGTATCGTGGTCCTGCAGGTATTGATCGCCTTAATAAAATGATCCAAGAAATTTTCAACCCTAATGAAGATGGTAGTAGAAAGGAAATTGCTTTTGGTGATGTTGTCTATCGCATTGGAGACAAGGTGTTGCAATTAGTCAATCAACCTGAAAACCACGTTTATAACGGTGATATGGGTGAAATTATTTCCATATTTTATGCAAAGGAGAACACAGAGAAACAAGATATGGTTATTGTTTCTTTTGACGGAGTGGAAGCAACGTATACAAAACAGGATTTAAATCAAATCACTCATGCCTATTGTTGTTCCGTTCATAAGTCACAGGGCAGTGAGTTTCCGATTGTTATTCTTCCGGTCGTTAAAAGTTATTACCGGATGTTACGGAGGAATTTATTATATACTGCCATTACACGAAGCAAGCAGTTCCTTATATTATGCGGTGATGAAGAAGCGTTAAAAATGGGTATACAACGATTGGATGATCAATCGAGGCGATCTAACTTACGATTGAAGTTAAAAGATGAAATCTTCGAAGGAGAGACCATTGAAGCTGTAGATGAATCATTAACATATGAAGATTATTTGATGAAAGTCGACCCGTTGATAGGAATGGAAAATATCACACCTTATGATTTTTTAGAGGCTGATTAGACTAAGATGAGAGATTTTTCTCATCTTATTTTTTTACCTATATACATAAAACAAATTGCCAACCTGGAAAAAGAATGACTCGCACCATCTTTGAACAAAATAACAATGTTCAAAGAAGGTGGGAGTAACTTTTGCGAACATTTTCCTTATTAAGAGGCTTGTCGGTAATCGTGTTGAATAACGGTAGGACAATAGGTGAAGTGAATGATCTCTTCATCTCACCCGAAGGATTAGTGAAGGGACTATGGGTGAAGAACCACTCATTTATTCGTAAATCCTTTTTTCTAGATATTAAAGATGTGTACTCATTTGGTTGGGATGGTGTGATGATTGAGAGTTGTGATGTATTAACAGCTATACCAAAGCATAGTGATTTTACAATTGCTAGTGAAAATCGTCTGGCTGGCCGAATGATGATGACAAGAGAGGGCGATCGCTTAGGACTTCTTCAAGATGTATATTTCAATGAAGAATTGGGCACAATCGTAGGGTATGAACTATCAGATGGCTTCTTTTCTGATGTACTTGAAGGAAAGAAAGTAGTTAAAGCTAGTTGCGCACCAGCGATTGGAAAGGATGCCATTATTGTAAATGTAGAATAAGGTAGGTGTCCTTTCCATGATGCTTCAATGTCCTAATTGTCAAAGCAAAGATGTCGGTAAGATTGGCATAAATCAATATTACTGTTGGAATTGCTTTATCGAACTCTCATTGTCTAAAGGAATTATTCACACTCACCAAGTGGAAGAAGATGGGTCTTTAAGTTCTTTAGATGACTTATTTGATGAAGAAGAGCGTCGTTTTTCTTCATAAAAATTCTTATGAGAGGTGTCATATGATGAATAAAATGTTAACCTCAGCAGCTGTCATAGGCGCAGGTGTAGCCGCATATAGCTATATGCAGAAAAATAACATCGTCTCAAAAAGAGATATGAAAAAAATACAAAGAAAAGTAATGAAAATGTTTTAAATGTTTTGGCGTCCTCAATCAAATAGATTGGGGACGTTTTTTCGTACCTGTGCTATGTCAATAAATGAATCCATTCCGTCCCTTATTTAACTTGTATGTATAATTCATATGCTCTCTTCTCAAGATAGTAAAGGGAGGCGTAGTGCATGGACGTTCGTATGAAATGGTTGTACCGTTTAGGCTTTGTTTTGCTTGTTCTCATTTTACTTTATATCTTTTTTCAATTAAAAGAATTATGGCTCCCTCTTTTAAAATTACTGCTTGTTGTGCTGATTCCGTTTTTACTTGGGGCATTTTTTACTTATCTCTTACACCCTATTGTTGAAAAGTTACATCAAACGGGTATGCACAGAGGATTAGCAGCTTTAGGAATTTATTTATTATTTTTTGGTGGTGTTGGCTACGGATTGTATAAAGGGATTCCGGCTTTTATTCATCAACTAAATGATTTAGTTGATCATGCGCCAGAGTTTGCCGAGCAATATCGCTCTTTTATTGCTTTGATTCAAGAACGCACATCTGAATGGCCAGAAACATTACAATTACGTGTAGAGGATGGGATTAACAATATTGAAGCAGCATTAGATAAATTATTAACAAAGGCAATTAATATATTGCTTGAGATTCTTAATTATGCTTTAATCATCGCTATTATCCCATTTATCTCCTTTTACCTTTTAAAAGATTATACGGATGTAAAAAAAGCAGTCTGGTACTTAACGCCAAGAAGATGGAGAAAAGAAGCTGTTTTGTTTATAAGAGATGTTGATAAGTCACTCGGAGGTTATATTCGTGGGCAGCTCCTTGTATGTTTAGTAATCGGGGTGATTTCAGCTACTTTATTTTGGGTGTTCGGTATGAAGTATCCATTGTTGCTTGGTTTTATCATTGCAATAACCAATATTATTCCGTATTTTGGTCCAATTATTGGTGCAGTCCCAGCGGTGATTATTGCAGCGACCCTGTCAGTCAAAATGGTAATTATCACATTAATTATTATAGTTGTATTGCAATTTGTGGAAGGGAATATATTATCTCCTTTAATTGTAGGGAAAAGCTTACATATGCACCCCCTCATTATTATGCTTTCATTACTAGCTGGTGGAGAAGCTGGCGGTATCATTGGTTTAATTATGGCTGTTCCGATTTTGGCAATCCTAAAAATTAGTCTTATACATGCACGTAAACTATTAATGAACCGACATAGGGCAGATAAGGTATAGTTTCAGCTGAATTTGTTGATACTGTTAGACATTGATATTGACAAAAGAGCAAAAATCTAGCTATAATTCGACTATATCTATTTAAATAATGTAAGATGTTGATGGAAGAAGTATGTTATAGTCCATTCGAAAGAGAGGAAATTCCATGGCTGAGAGAATTTCTCGATGAAGGATAACAGAAAGCTAATCCGGAGTGCAGTTAACTACTGCCGTTCACCGCGTTAAGGTGCTTTGAGAGGTGAGAGTTTTCTTTCACAATCAGGGTGGTACCGCGAGCTTAAGTTCTCGTCCCTGTATTGGGGATGAGGGCTTTTTTTTATGGTTACATAAATTTTTTAGGAGGTTTTTTTATGAAACATTTAACTGGTGCAGAAATTAGACAAATGTTTTTAGATTTTTTTAAAGAAAAAGGTCACGCAGTGGAACCAAGTGCTTCTTTAGTACCACATGAAGATCCGTCACTACTATGGATTAATAGTGGTGTAGCTACATTGAAGAAATATTTTGATGGTCGAGTGATTCCCGAAAATCCAAGGATCGTTAATGCACAAAAATCAATACGTACCAATGATATTGAAAATGTTGGGAAGACAGCACGTCACCATACATTCTTTGAAATGCTTGGGAATTTTTCTATCGGTGACTACTTTAAAGAAGAAGCGATTCTATATGCTTGGGAATTCTTGACGAGTCCAAAATGGATTGGTTTTGAAGAAGACAAATTATCTGTGACAATCCACCCTGAGGACGATGAAGCGTACAAATTATGGAGAGAAAAAGTAGGTGTACCAGAAGAACGAATTATTCGTTTGGAAGGGAATTTCTGGGATATTGGTGAAGGACCAAGTGGACCGAACACAGAAATTTTCTATGATAGGGGAGAAGAGTATGGTAACGATTTAAATGATCCTGAGCTCTATCCTGGGGGAGAGAACGAACGTTACTTGGAAGTATGGAACCTTGTATTTTCTGAGTTTAACCATAATCCAGATGGAACATATACTCCACTACCAAAGAAAAATATTGATACGGGCATGGGCTTAGAGCGTATGGCTTCAGTTGTGCAAAATGTAAAGACGAATTTTGACACAGATCTATTTATGCCAATCATTAAAGGAACAGAAGATATTTCTGCTGAGAAATATGGAAAAACTGCGGAACAAGATGTCGCATTTAAAGTGATTGCTGACCACATTCGTACAGTAGCATTTGCAATTGGTGATGGTGCTCTTCCATCAAATGAAGGTAGAGGATATGTTCTTAGACGATTATTACGTCGCGCGGTTCGTTATGCGAAACAAATCAATATTCATCGTCCGTTCATGTTTGAGTTAGTACCAGTGGTTGCAGAAATAATGGTTGATTATTATCCACAAGTAAAAGAAAAAACGGCTTTTATTCAAAAAGTCATTAAAAACGAAGAAGAACGCTTCCATGAAACGTTACACGAGGGTTTAGCTATTCTTTCAGAAGTAATGAAAAAAGAAAAAGCTAATGGACATACTGTAATCGATGGAAAAGATGTTTTCCGTCTTTATGATACGTATGGTTTCCCCGTTGAATTAACAGAGGAGTACGCAGAAGAAGAAGGGATGAGCATCGACCATGATGGCTTTGAAAAAGAGATGGAAAATCAGCGTGATCGCGCTCGAGCTGCTCGTCAAGATATAGATAGTATGCAAGTCCAGGATAGTGTCCTAGGTGAAATTACGGTAGACAGTAGGTTTGTTGGGTATGAACAATTGACGATTGATACTGAAGTAGCTGCAATTGTAAGTGGTGGCGAGCTAGTAGACCAAGCTGGTCAAGGCGAAGAGGTTCAATTAATATTGACAGCTACTCCTTTCTATGCTGAAAGTGGTGGGCAAATCGCTGATAAGGGAACTCTAACAGCAAGTGGCGTGAGGGTTGAAATAAAAGATGTGCAAAAAGCTCCAAATGGACAAAACCTCCATCGTGCAGTTGTCACAGAAGGAGAATTAAAAGCTCATTCATCGGTTAAAGCATCTGTAGATTATTTTAATCGTAATAAAATCGTAAAAAATCATACTGCGACACATCTTCTTCACCAAGCATTGAAAGATGTATTAGGTACGCATGTAAATCAAGCAGGTTCTCTTGTTGAACCAGATCGACTAAGATTTGACTTTTCTCACTTTGGACAAGTAACAGGAGATGAGTTAGAGAAAATCGAAGCCATTGTTAACGAGAAAATTTGGAATAGCTTAAATGTGCAAATTGACCTGAAAGATATTGAAGAAGCAAAAGCAATGGGAGCAATGGCTTTATTTGGAGAAAAGTATGGGAAAATTGTACGAGTTGTTCAAATCGGTGATTATTCATTAGAACTTTGTGGTGGCTGTCATGTGGCAAATACTGCAGTCATTGGTTTGTTCAAAATCCAATCTGAAAGCGGGATTGGTGCAGGCACAAGAAGAATAGAAGCAGTCACAGGTGAAGGTGCTTATAAGATGATGACAGAGCAAATCTCTGTATTAAAAGAGGCTGGAGCTAAATTAAAATCAAATATAAAAGATGTACCAGTAAAAATTGACAGCTTACATGCAGAAATCAGGCAATTACAAAGAGAAAATGAATCATTAGCAACTAAATTGGGTAATATTGAAGCTGGAAGCTTGATTGACCAAGTGAAAGAAGTGAACGGTGTAAAAGTATTAGCTGCAAAAGTTCAGGCGACAGACATGAACCACTTGCGTAATATGGCAGATGAATTAAAACAAAAGCTTGCTTCAGCAGTGGTTGTACTAGGTAGTGCGAATGAAGGAAAAGTGAATTTAATTGCCGGTGTGACAGATGATTTGATTAAAAGTGGCTATCATGCGGGTAAATTAATTAAGGAAGTGGCTACTCGCTGTGGAGGCGGTGGCGGTGGACGTCCAGATATGGCGCAAGCTGGTGGAAAAGACCCAGCAAAATTAGAGGGAGCGTTACAATTTGTAGAGGAATGGGTAAAATCCGTTTGATTCCCGAATAGTTTAGTGTAAAATGTAGGTAAACAAAAGCGAATCATAAAAAGAAGAGGTTATATAACCTCTTCTTCATGAACTTGGTGTAGCTATCCATCCTTCTCTTTTTGAATAGGTAGCTTAATCGCTTAAGAACAGAATAGTGAGGTGTAGCAATTGAGCTCATTTGACAAAACGATGAGATTTAATTTTCCTGAGGAACCATTTGAACAAGATGTCAATAAAGTTTTGTTCCATGTTCACGATGCCCTGCAGGAAAAAGGGTATAATCCTATTAATCAAATTGTAGGTTACCTGCTTTCTGGAGATCCTGCCTACATACCCCGTCACAAAGATGCAAGGAATGTGATTCGCAAGTTAGAACGGGATGAAATTATTGAAGAACTTGTGAAGTCGTATTTAAAACAGCAACGAGAGGGATAATATGCGTACAATGGGATTAGATGTCGGCTCAAAAACGGTCGGCGTGGCTGTTAGTGATGGTCTTGGTTGGACAGCCCAAGGCATCGAAACAGTGAAAATAAATGAGGAACAGAATCAGTACGGATTTAAACGTATTGGTGAGCTGCTCAAAGAATATGAAGTAACAAAGGTTGTTGTTGGCATTCCTAAGAACATGAATGGTACAATAGGGCCTAGAGGTGAAGCGAGTCAGTTCTATGGTAATGAACTTAACAAACGTTTCGGTGTTGTGGTTATTTATTGGGACGAGCGTCTCACTACAATCGCTGCAGAGAGAGTCCTACTTGATGCAGATGTCAGTCGCAAAAAAAGGAAAAAAGTGATTGATAAAATGGCGGCAGTCATGATTTTACAAGGTTATTTAGATAGCCAGAATTAAGAGGTGAAAGAAATGGATCACGGAGAAAACAATATCACAGTAGTAGATGAGGAAGGTAACGAGCAGCTTTGCGAAGTGCTTTTTACTTTTGACTCTGAAGAATTTGGCAAATCTTATGTTCTTTATTATCCAATTGGTGCAGATGAGGATGAAGAAGAGGTTGAAATTCATGCATCTGCATTCGTTCCAAGTGAAGATAATACTGATGGTGAATTAATGCCAATTGAAACGGACGAAGAATGGGACCTTATCGAAGAGATGTTAAATACATTTTTAGAAAATGAAGAAGAATAAATTTGAAAAGACCCGCTTGTTTAGTGGGTCTTTTTTTTATGTTCTATCATTCTTCGCAGGTGAACTTGCGACTAAGGCTAACCCAGATTAATATCACACAACAAAAAAACATTAAGTAAAAAAAGACTTAGCAAAATATAACCTATCTCAAAAAAAACCTCCACTTTCAGCATTGTCCTCATTTCTATCTCATTCTCTATAAACTTAACTCATTCATTATTAAGGGAGAGGTATTATTGATTAACGCTTTCAGTATAACTGATTCGTTCTATAGTAGAAGAATTTTGTCTAAATATGCTATCCTATGACAGAAAGTATAGTATAATAATCCGAGATGTATGAGAGCTATTTTCCAGCTATTAATACAGTAGCAACATGAGGCGAAAAGGAAGTATGAATAGTAAGGGGAAATAGTTGCAAGGAGGTTTACCATGACAGATGATAAAAAAGGTAAGATGAAAAAACAGTTGATAGAGAGGCAAACAGAGGCGAAAGTTGTGCGTAAAATCGTGTTAATTACAGCCATAATATTATTTGTAATCATAGGTGTTGGAGGGCTAGGTGGGTTCCTTTATGTGAATTCTGCTTTAAAACCTGTTAATCCAGATAACGACAAAGTCAAAAATGTCGAAATCCCTATAGGCTCATCCGTTTCAGGGATCGGACAAGTATTAGAAGAGAATGGGATAATAAAGGATGCTAGAGTATTCAAATACTATGTGAAGCTAAAGAATGAATCAGGCTTTATGGCAGGAACTTATGAACTGGCACCGGCGATGACTTTAGGTCAAGTCATATCAGAGCTGAAAACTGGAAATGTTGATCAAGAAGTCGTGTTTAAAGTCACACTTCCTGAAGGCAAGCAGTTGGAGCAAATTGCAGCAATTATAGCAGAAAAAGCAGGCATGGACGCAGACGAAGTCTTTGCAGAATTAAATGATAAAGCATTTGTACAGGAAATGCAGGAGAAATTTCCAAGTGTCATTACTGATGATGTTTTTGCGGAGAATATTAAATACCCTTTAGAGGGTTATCTATTCCCTGCCACATATGATTACTACAAAGAAGATGCAACGTTAGAAGAAATTGTAACACCAATGATTAAGAAGACAAGTGAAGTGCTTGCTCAGTACACAGATGCAATGGAGAACAAAGAGATGTCTGTCCATGAATTACTCACAATGGCTTCATTAATCGAAGAAGAGGCCACTGCACAAGTGGACCGCGATAAGATAGCCAGCGTTTTTTATAATCGTATGGATGAAGATATGCCTTTACAAACAGATCCCACCGTTTTATATGCACATGGTGAGCATAAGGAAAGGACATTGTATAAGCATTTAGAAATAGATGACCCATATAACACATATAAATACAATGGCCTAACACCTGGACCGATTGCTAATGCAGGTTCAACTTCTATTGAAGCTGCATTGAATCCTGAAGAAACGGATTATTTGTATTTCCTAGCTACACCAGAAGGAGAAGTTTTATTCTCTAAAACATTGGATGAACATAATGTGAAGAAAAATGAGCACATAACTAGTAATAATTAAAAAATAGAGGAAGCTAAAGAGGTGTGAATGATGTTAGATCATCATTTATGATAAAATCTCATAGCTTTCCTCTTTTTTATGTGGTAAAATAGCACAAGCATTTTATATATTTTTTTATGTGGCGTATCATGCAGATAGCGTAGATGGTCCAAGCTCTTGTTGACAATCTACTAATGTGAGCGCTTTTTTTCTTGCATATGCAAAGGATGGAAGTTAAATTAATAGAGGTGAAAGTAATTGCTAAATGATGAGCTAATTACATATATGCAAAAATTAATACCGGATCGTACAAACCTCTTCATGGAAATGGAAGAATACGCTAGGGAAAATCGTGTGCCAATCATGGAACTAGAAGGTATTGAAGCCATGTTACAGATTGTACGAATTCAACAACCAACAAAAATATTAGAGATTGGAACAGCAATCGGATATTCCGCTTTACGAATGGCTGAAGCTTGTCCATCTGCTCATATTGTTACATTGGAAAGAGATCAGGAGCGTTATGAAAAGGCAGAGAACTACTTTGCAAGAAGCGGCATGGCGAATCAAATCACTTTAATTAAAGGCGATGCATTAGAGCAAGAAGATGAGGTTCGAATATTAGGTGACTATGATATGATATTTATTGATGCAGCAAAAGGACAGTATAAGAAGTTTTTCGAGATGTATAGTCAATATTTAAATGATACAGGTGTAATTATTACCGATAACGTGTTATTTAAAGGCCTTGTTTATGAAAAAGCAGAGATAGAAAAAAAACGCATCCGCAACCTAGTGCAAAAAATTGACCAATTTAATGAATGGCTTATGAAAAATGATCGTTACCATACGGTGATTTTGCCTATTGGTGATGGTGTTGCGATTAGTAGAAAGAAATAAGTTTTGTTGTGATAAAGAATTATTACTAGTATAAGTACCATATGTTTGGCAATCATAGCAAAAAGGTGTATATTGTTAAACAGTAGCAAAAAAGCTACGATGTTAGGGAGATTGATAAAGATGAAGAGAAAACCGATTGTGATCGGTGTAGCTGGTGGATCAGGTTCTGGAAAGACAAGTGTAACGAAGGCGATTTATAATCAATTTCAAGGTCATTCTATTCTTATGTTAGAACAAGACTATTACTATAAAGATCAAGCACATCTACCGTTTGAAGAACGTTTGAAAACCAATTATGATCATCCACTTGCGTTTGACACAGATTTATTAATTGAGCATATCATCTCTTTAACGAATCACGAGGTCATCGAAAAGCCTGTATATGACTATTCTATTCATACGAGGTCAGATGATGTCATCGTTGTTGAACCAAAAGATGTAATTATCTTAGAGGGTATTCTTGTACTTGAAGATGAGCGCTTACGTGATTTAATGGATATGAAGCTGTTTGTCGATACGGATGCAGATCTAAGAATTATTAGAAGGCTTATGCGTGATATTAAGGAGCGAGGGCGTTCCATTGACTCAGTAATTGAGCAATATGTCAGTGTTGTTCGTCCAATGCATAATCAATTTATCGAACCGACTAAGAGATATGCCGATATTATCATTCCTGAAGGTGGACAAAATAAAGTGGCGATTGATTTAATGGTCACAAAAATTCAAACAATTCTTGAAGAAAAGTCTTTTTTATGACACAATAGCATAGAAAAATAATAAGGCTACAAACGTTTGCATAGATAGGCGCGTTCGATAAAGGACGCGCTGTAAATGCATTGTTTATAAAATTTATACATACTTTTGACCAATAATTGGTTATATATGGTAAAGGAGTGGGTGTTTTGAGTACAGAAAAAGTATTTCCAATGACACAAGAAGGTAAAACGAAATTAGAACAAGAACTAGAAAACCTAAAAACCGTTAAACGAAAAGAAGTGGTTGAACGTATAAAAATAGCTCGTAGTTTTGGTGACTTATCTGAGAACTCAGAATATGATTCTGCTAAAGAAGAACAAGCTTTTGTAGAAGGTCGTATTACGACTCTTGAAAACATGATTCGTAATGCTAAAATCATTACTGAGGATGAGATGAAAGGCGACGCAGTTAGCTTAGGCTCAACTGTTACTTTCGTAGAATTACCTGATGGTGAAGAAGAGACTTATTCTATCGTAGGTAGTGCAGAGGCAGATCCTTTTGAGGGCAAAATTTCCAATGATTCTCCGATTGCTAAAAGCCTTATTGGTAAAAAAGTAGGCGAAGAAGTGTCAGTGCAAACACCAGGTGGAGAAATGAGTGTTAAGATAACAAGTATTAACTAATAAAATTATTGTGTTTTAGCGTTTGAAATAGAAACACCTCGTCAACACTTTTGACGAGGTGTTTTTATGCAAAGAAAACGAGTCATTCTGTTTGTTTCTGTTATGATGATTATTTTATCAATACTTATTGTTAGACTGGCTCAAATACAGTTGTTTGAAACAAAGCATTTTACAAATAGAGACATTAACTTGATCAGTCAAAGTGTCGCACAACGCTCTAAGGAAATAGTTATAGATGCCGAGAGAGGGAATTTGCTTGATAGAGATGGCAAACAATTAACTGTAGCCTATAAAACGGTCTTAATCCTTTTTCCGTTCCTAAAAGATATAGAATGGGATGTCTCGAGTGTAGCTGAAATTCTTAAAGTTGATAATAGTCAACTCCGTCAAAAAGTTCAAGCAATAAAGGATCCTATTGTATATGGTGAGCGAGAACCTTTCATTTTGTCTAATGAACAAATGGAGGAGATTAATCAGTTGGAAATACCAGGTGTATTTGCAGTGAGAAAATCATACCCGATTTATGAGAGACCAGCAGAACAATTATTAGGGATTGCCAATAGGGATTTTTTACTAACCAAAAGATATCCTAATAAACACTTATCTAATATAACAAGACTAGGTGCAACTGGTATGGAAAAAAGCTTTGATGAACTTTTGTCTGGAGAAGGTGAAACAAAGCTCATTTATCATGTTGATGGAAAAGGAAGGCCTTTATTTGGCTCGAATGTAAAGTATGTTCACCCTGCGAACCCTTTTTATCCATTGAATATTAGAACGACGCTTGATTTTCAATGGCAGCAACGAATGGAAATGCTAGTCGATAAAAACGAGGTTACCAAAGGGGGGATGGTGTTAATAGATATTGAGGATAATTCAGTTGTCGCGATGGTTTCTCGTCCGAAAGTGAACCCAGTCAACCCTTTCGCTCATGGCGAAGAAGGTACAAATAATTTTATGGTACAAAATCAAGTACTAGGGTCTATTTTTAAAACTGTTATCGCTGCAGCAGCGATAGATTATGGGCTAGATGCAAAAAGTCGTATGTTTGATTGTAATCGGTCAATCAATGGAGAAATCGATGAAAATTATCAATACGGCATGCTTAATTTTAAAGATAGTTTTGCGAAAAGTTGTAATTATACATTTGCAACGGTCGGCAAAGAGCTGATGTCTATAGAACCATTGGTGGTGGATAGCTATGCCAATAAATTAGGCCTATCGATAAAAGTAGGATGGCAAGGAGATTTCTATCATTTAAAAGGCTTTCAGCAATTGGCAGATGAAGAACAAGGCCAGGTCTTTAGTGATCCGCGAAATAGAAAAGATACAAATCTAATTGCTCTAACATCCATTGGTCAATTAGATGTCCGCAGTACACCGTTAGCTGTGGCGAATATGATGGCAACAATCGCAAGAGGTGGAGAAAAGCAGATGGTACGTGTCGCCTCACAACTAGAATATAAAAATGGGACGAAAGTAAAGAGCTTTCAGTCTAAAAAAATTGTTGGTAAAAATATTAAGCCATATACAGCCATATCATTACAAAAGCTTCTTCTTGAAGTTGTCAATCATGATTTGGGGACAGGTAGGCAACTACAAAATTTACCGTATCAAGTAGCAGGCAAATCTGGAACAGGGGAAACAGGGAAAAAAGTGAATGGGCAGCAACTAGAAAATAAATGGTTTGCTGGCTATTTTCCATATGATAACCCAAGATATGCACTAGTAACCGTCCGGTTAGATGCCAAAAGTACCGACCCATCACCACTTTCTTTATTCGCTGATATTGTGAAAGAAATACATAGATTAGATCATTCCACGTAATGGTTATCCCTTCAAGTTTTTTAAAAGACATGTTAAAATGTTTTCAGCTATGATATTTCTTTTTTAAATTAGGAGGTATTCCTTTGAATAATACTGATAATGGTTCATCCCGTTATGATAAAAGATCGAAAAGGAAAAAAACAAACATAATCTTAAATGGCTTAATTGGCGTCGTTATTCTGCTCATCATCGTTGTTGGTACGATTATTTTCTCCGGTGGAAAAGACGAGGATCAACCAGCGGATTCTGCTGCGAATGAAGAAGTAAATAATGAAGAAACTTCTAAAGAAAATAGCAGTGATGAGAAAGATGATGCAACAAATGAGGGAAGTCAAGAAGGTAACAGTGAGGAAGAAGAAAATAAAGATAATGAAGAGAATAAAGATGAAGAAAGTAATGAAGAAGAAAACAATGAAGAAAAAGTAAAAGAGGAAGAGATTGTCACTGAAGGCGGCAGTAGTGCTGATGTAAATAGAACGGTAGAAAATCCGGCTTGGCAACCTGTAGGTACAGTACAAGACGACCATCCGACAGCTGTGTATGATCAGAGTCATGTGGATTGGGATGAAATGCTTCGTGCAATCACTTATGCTACTGGATTAGATCGTTCAGCTATGACTGTTTATTTCCTTGGTAATGACGGTGTAAATCGTTCTGTTGGTACAGTCGCTTCACCTAATAAAGATGAAATGTATCGTGTATATATTGAATGGGTAGACGGAAAAGGATGGAAACCAACGAAGGTAGAAGAATTAAATAGTATATAAGAAAAACTGGTTTTCCTAGCCAGAATGAAACGCGAACATTCATTTGTTCGCGTTTTTTTGCATCGAGAGTCAACATATGGCTTCATATTAGAAAGTGGTGAATTCTAAGTGTCCACTTGCCACAAAGGATCATTTGCTTCGCATGCAATTTTTATTCTACTTTTTCTTCAGTTTAAAATGAACAACAGCTGAATAGAACCTTTTGCCGTTTTCATCTATATGCATTTGGTGAGCGACATGATGAACTTCTAGCATAATGGCTTTATTTGTTTCAATTTGGTCATTTATTTTCTTTTCTAAATCGTCCAGCTTTGTTGCTTCGAAAAATTCTACTTTATCCTCAATAAAATCTAATTGAAAGTTCAAGTTAATCATCCCTTCATACGCTATCACTCCTAATTTTAAGTAAATTTCATTTTCTGTGCAATGAGAAAAGTGGATATTGATTTTTCTTGAAACTTAAGAAGGGGTGTGGTAGATTGGGAACATGTTACAAATTAATTCATAGTATACTCATAGGAATTATTGCTATTGTAATTACGTGCAGGAGGGTGCAAAATGGGGAAAGAGTTTATTGAATTATTCGAAGAGTGGGCTAAAACATATGATGATACAGTAACAGGCCATGATGAAGAATATAAGGATGTTTTCTTATACTATGATCAATTGCTACAAGAGGTGGCAGATAGAGCAACAGGTAATGTATTAGAATTTGGCCCAGGTACAGGCAATTTAACTGCAAAATTATTAAAACGTAATTTAACTGTTATCGGGATTGAACCGTCGAAATCAATGAGAGAGATTGCTATCAACAAGTTACAAGATAAAGCAAAAGTGCTCGATGGTGATTTCTTAAACTTTCAAATAGATGAAAACGTAGATACTATAGTAAGTTCTTATGCCTTTCACCATTTAACAGATGAAGAAAAGTCTTTGGCGATTGAACAGTATGGAAAGATGTTACCTTCAGGTGGTAAAATAGTGTTTGCGGATACAATGTATGAATCTGTAGATGCTTATCAAAAGGCTATTACTGATGCCACTGAAAAGGGTTATCATAATCTAGCTGAAGATTTAAAGCGAGAATACTATACGACAATCCCCGTATTAAGAGAGATTATGCGGGTGAATGGTTTTACAGTTTCATTTAATCGCTGCAATGATTTTGTTTGGATTATGGAAGGTGTCAAAGCTTAGAAAGAGGGAAAGTAATGAAAATAGCTATTATCGGAGCAATGGAAGAAGAAGTAACAATTTTAAGGGACCATATGGATGAGAAGCAACAGCAAGTGATTGCTGGCTGTGAATATACAGAAGGTAAAATGAACGGAGCAGACGTTGTTCTTCTTCGTTCTGGCATTGGTAAAGTGAGCGCAGCAATGTCCACTACCATTCTTTTGGAGAAGTTCAAGCCGGATTATGTTATCAATACAGGGTCTGCTGGAGGATTCAACCCTGAATTAAATGTAGGTGATGTCGTTATTTCATCTGAAGTTAGACATCATGATGTCGACGCAACTGTATTTGGTTATGAATATGGTCAAGTACCACAACAACCTCCTGCCTTTATTGCACATGAGGCGTTATTGGAAATTGCTGAAGAGAGTGGTAAAGAGTTAGAAGGTATAACAGTTATAAGAGGACTGATTGCGACTGGAGATTCATTTATTAGCAACCCAGCGCAAACGGCACTAATACAAGATAAATTCACGGCATTGCAAGCAGTAGAAATGGAAGCAGCAGCGATTGCGCAGGTTGCTCATGCCTTTGATACACCTTTTGTGATTATTCGCTCTTTATCTGATATTGCTGGTAAAGAATCTAATATTTCTTTTGATCAATTCCTAGAGAAAGCAGCACTACACTCTGCAAATCTTGTTATGAAAATAGTAGAAGGAATCAAAAGTAAATAATCAACAAAGGACGGGAAGTTATGAAGGTTTACCGAAGCATTCATGAATTAATTGGACAAACGCCAATGGTAGAAATTTCGCAGTTTGACTTACCAGAAGGTGTGCGTTTATTTGCTAAGTTAGAATACATGAACCCCGGTGGCAGTGTAAAAGACCGCCTAGGACAAGAATTATTAAGAAACGCCTTTGAAAGTGGTAAGTTAAAAAAAGGTGGAACAGTTATTGAGCCTACAGCAGGCAATACAGGTATAGGTCTAGCGCTAGCAGCATTAAAAGAAGATGTGAATGTGATTGTTTGTGTACCTGAGAAGTTTAGTATTGAAAAGCAAGATCTGATGAGAGCTTTAGGAGCTACAGTCGTTCAAACACCTACAGAAGAAGGCATGAAAGGTGCCATTGCCAAAGCAGAAGTGCTTTTAAAGGAAATCCCTAATGCATTTTGTCCACAGCAATTTGCAAACCCGGCTAACCCGGATACTTATTACCGAACTTTAGGCCCTGAAATATGGGATGATCTTGATGGGAATGTTGATATATTTGTAGCCGGTGCAGGTACAGGTGGCACATTTATGGGCACTGCTCGTTATTTGAAAGAAAAAAGAGAACAAATAAAAACCGTCATTGTTGAGCCAGAAGGCTCCATCTTAAATGGTGGCGAATCTGGTCCGCATAAAACAGAGGGAATCGGTATGGAATTTTTACCAGATTATATGGATACCACTTATTTTAATAGCATTCATACAATAAGTGATGAGAACGCTTTTAATAGAGTAAAGCAATTAGCTGAAAAAGAAGGAATGCTTGTCGGTAGTTCATCTGGTTCAGCTTTGCATGCAGCATTATTAGAAGCAGAACAAGCTCCAGCAGGTACGAATATTGTGGTGATTTTTCCAGATGGCAGTGAGCGTTATTTAAGTAAAAAGATTTATGAAGGAGGTATTTGATATGAAAAGAAAAACAAAATTAATTCATGGCGGAATTGCTGGTGATCCCACAACAGGTGCAGTATCTGTACCTATCTATCAAGTAAGTACTTATAAACAAGACGGAGTAGGTAATCATAAAGGCTTTGAGTATTCACGTACAGGTAACCCAACAAGACATGCATTAGAAGAGCTTATTAAAGATTTAGAAGCTGGGCATGCAGGCTTTGCTTTTGGCTCAGGGATGGCAGCAATCACTGCTACTGTGATGCTTTTTGATAGTGGGGATCATATCATCCTCACTGATGATGTATACGGGGGAACTTATCGTGTGATTACGAAAGTGCTTAATCGATTCGGTATTGAAGCGACATTTGTTGATACAAGTAACTTAAACAATATCACAGCTGCCATAAAGCCAAATACAAAGGCTGTATATATTGAAACACCAACAAATCCACTTCTAAAAATCACGGATATTGAAGCAGCAGCAAAATTAGCTAAAGAAAATAATCTCTTAACAATTGTTGATAATACATTTTCAACACCATATTGGCAAACTCCAATTGAGTTAGGTGCAGATATCGTGCTTCACAGCGCGACGAAGTACTTAGGTGGACATAGCGATGTTGTTGCAGGGTTAGTGGTTGTAAATAGTGAGAAGCTCGCAGAAGAACTACACTTTGTTCAAAATTCAACCGGTGGAGTGTTAGGGCCTCAAGATTCATGGTTGCTAATGAGAGGGATTAAAACATTAGGAATCAGAATGGAGGAAACGGAAAGTAACACAAAGGCGATTGTCGAGTTTCTTATACAGCATCCTGCAGTATCAAAAGTGTATTATCCTGGGGTTGAGTCTCATCCAAATCACGACATCGCCAAGAAACAGGCTGATGGTTTTGGAGGAATGGTTTCTTTTGATGTTGGCAGTGAAGAGAATGCTGATAAGCTACTTGAAAATGTGAGATACTTTACTCTTGCAGAAAGCCTCGGTGCTGTTGAAAGCTTAATCTCCGTTCCAGCAAGAATGACTCATGCATCTATACCGAAAGAACGTCGAGATGAACTAGGTATCACAGACGGACTTGTAAGAATTTCTGTTGGTTTAGAGGATGTTGAGGATTTAATTGAAGATTTAAAGTTAGCTTTAGAAAAGTAAAGTTGAGGCTCACCTAAGGGGTGGGCTTTTTTCTGTTCTCAAAGAAAGGTAGGGCGTTCTAGGGAGAAAAATAATTATTTTCGCCCTTTTTAAAATTTTTTGCAAAAAGCCGTTTACAAATGGCTATTTCTTGGATATACTTACCAATGTAAGCGAAAATATTCTAAAGAAAAGGGAGGTCGGAAACAATGAAAAACTTATGCAATTTAACTACAGCAGTAAATGAAACTCAAATACAAATCAATTTCGACCTATTTGGAATGGATCGCTTCATTTAATTTTTTGTCTATCCATGCCGCAGGGAGGAATTGTCATCTCCTGCGGCATTTTTATGTTTATTTCTTAATGCCGTAAGGGGGTGAGTGCCCCTTTGCGGCATTTTTGTGTGCATTTTTTGGATAGATAAAGAGAGGAGGTGCTGCAGGATGACATTAAATCTAATTTTTCTAACGGTGACAATTAAAGCTAGAAAACGCTCGGTTGAAGAACGTATGCATGATGAATATGTAAACCGTCTTCTTGAAGACCATAAAGCACGACAAGAAGAAATCTATCGCAATTTTTACTAAGGATAAAGGAAATAAAGAAAGGTGGAGGAGATCATGATGTTTTTATTACAAGGAAGAAAGGTTTATTTCTGGGTTGAGAAGGACTCAACCTAACGTAGTTTTGTAGGGGGAGAGTATGTGGCGATAAAAATAACTCTATTCACAGTTTATTTTACAAAAAAATATAGAAATCAAAAGTGAAAAATATAAAAACAGAATTGATGGGACCTCTAGCTTTTAGATGTCCCATCATGATTTTATTTATCAGGTCGTTTCCATAAAAACATAATTAAAAATAAACCAATGACAAAAATGACAACTGGTTTCCAAGAAAAGCCTTCAAATATAATTTCAGCAATACTAACCATGGCGATGATAAGAAAAACAATCCCTAATACTAAACGATTCACTCCCAAACTAGCGTTCCCACTTTCTATCCATTTCTTATATCTCCATATTAACTGATTGGCATACACCTCGTCCAATTCCACTAAACAATAAACACTGTAATTGAAAATTAATACGCTAGGACAGACAATAACAGCTTTTCCACTACATAGAAATGGTTAATAGGCGAAAAGTTCAAACTAGCGGGGGTGGCTCTATGTCTGGAATTATGACAGCACTTGGATTTTTAGTTAAAGAAATTGTTTTTCTTGTCTCATATGTGAAGAATAATGCTTTTCCTCAGCCTTTATCTTCAAGTGACGAAAAAAAATACTTAAGGCAAATGGCAGAAGGGGATTCACACGCACGCAATATGCTAATTGAGCATAATCTTCGACTTGTCGCACATATTGTAAAAAAATTCGAGAACACAGGAGAAGATGCTGAGGATCTTATCTCTATCGGTACAATAGGGTTAATTAAAGCGATTGAAAGCTATTCTGAAGGCAAAGGAACAAAGCTTGCTACTTATGCCGCAAGATGTATAGAAAACGAAATTCTCATGCATTTGAGAGCATTAAAGAAGACAAAGAAGGATGTCTCTCTTCATGATCCAATCGGGCAGGATAAAGAAGGCAATGAAATTTCGTTGATTGATGTGCTAAAGTCAGAATCAGAAGATGTGATTAATACGATTCAACTAAATATGGAACTTGAGAAGGTGCGAGAATACATTGATGTATTGGACGAAAGAGAGAAAGAAGTGATTGTGGGACGGTTTGGGTTGGATTTAAAGAAGGAAAAGACGCAAAGAGAGATAGCAAAAGAATTAGGTATTTCACGGAGCTATGTTTCGCGTATTGAAAAACGAGCATTAATGAAAATGTTTCATGAGTTTTATCGAGCGGAAAAAGAGAAGAAGAAGAATTAAGAATACCGTATGTATTTACCACAGTTTCCATGCTGTGGTTTCTTTGTAGTATAGAAAAATGACTGCAATGTAAGGTAAGAGCTATGTAAAAGATAGTATTGAAATGAACGAGCTTTATGAAGAAAAGGGTCGTTTAATCATTGACACAATAAATTTAAACCAAGTACTTTTAATTACTAGTATAATATGAATTTGAGATGTGTGAATATTATCGATTGCCCACATAAAAGCGGATTTCTAATGATTGATTTCCGCATATAACTTGCCTAATGCAAGTGAGTAAAGGAAGTCGAGAGTATCCCAAAATGAAGAAACACTGTAACCTGTGTGATTATCAAGGGAACCCCGCATCGATTGGATTATTTTATGAATGTTCAACTCAACATAAAGCTTTGTTTAATGTTGACTGCGCACTTATTTCCGTTTTTTCCTCAGAATGCTGTAAACGGCAATAACGGCGCGTTCAAGACCTCAAATGAGAGCTGCACAGACTGGATTTTCTCAACATGCATAAAACTTTTCCTTATAAAGAGAGAGACAATTTACCAATGAATCAGTATCTTATACCTACAGTGATAAGATTGTAGTGAAATAGATCATATGGTTGACGATGATAATCATTATCGATTAAAATGAAGTTATATCATTAAATATAGAGGTGGATTTAAATATGTTCGTTCAAATGAAAAAATTTACTGTAACTGAAGGTAATGCCCATCACCTTGTGGAAAAATTCAGCCAAAAAGGCATTATTGATGAACAACCAGGGATTATTGACATCACAGTTATGGTAAAAAAAGTACGTAGAGGAAATGAAGAAGTTATATTGCAAATTCGTTGGGAATCGGAACAGGATTGGAAGAACTGGGAGAAAAGCGAAGCACACATTGCTGGACATAAAGCAAGTAGAGGAAAACCAAAGCCTGAATTTATTCTAGAAACTGAAGGCAGTCTATATCATGTTGAAACAATTAAAACACCTGCAATCGAAGCAAAATAACCTTCTACATTTTGCATAGTCAAGTAAAAATAAACGGAAAAACACTAGGATACGCTCCCTTATAGGTAGACAAGTAATAAGCTTGGTACTTATAAGGGAGTATTTTTATGCCATATAAACCGTTCCAAAAAGTATTAATAATCTGAAACCTCTGATAGTATTTAAATATTAGAAGGGAGAGATTAGAATGACTCATACAACTTATACTGAGGTTTGGGATTTAGAAAGCTTTTTTGAAGGAGGTAGTCAATCACAATCGTTTCAAAATTATCTAGAGCAAATAGATATCTTGATGGAAGAATTCGCTTCACTGGCTAACGATATGCAAATAACAGAAAATGAAGAACATACTATAAATAGTATAGGACAAGTTTTAAGGTCATCTGAAGAAGTATTTAAAAAGCTCATGCAGGCAAGCGCCTTCGTCAGTTGTTTAAAAGCTGAGAATACGGTAGATCCTTTGGTTGAACGGTTACAAATGCAAGTCATGCAACAATCATCCACTTTTTCGACAGTGCTATTAACCTTTCAAAATAAATTGGCACTTATAGGTAATGATGAATGGAAGCAATATGTAAGTAGTAAAACTCTTACTCCGGTAGCTTTTGTTTTAGACGAATGGCGACAGATGGCTCAGGAAAAATTATCAATCCAAGAAGAAGATTTAATTCAATCATTAAGTATGGATGGATTTCACAGTTGGGGAGAGTTATATCATACAACTGTTAGTATGATTGCTATTCCATATGAAGATGAGAATGGCCAAACAACATTATCTGTAGGACAAGCGAATAATATAATGGGACAGTCAAATGCAGCATTAAGAGAAAAGGTCTTTAATCAAATGGAACAGGCATGGGAAGAGAAATCTCCTATCTTTGCAAAAGCATTAAATCACATAGCAGGGTATCGATTAATGGCAAATAAGAAAAGAGGTTGGAATAGCCCTTTAAAAGAGCCGCTTCTTAATAACCGAATGAAAGAAGAAACCTTACATAGTATGTGGGCAGCGGTAGAGAAATATAAAGAACCAGTTACGCGTTATTTAGAAAGAAAGGCAAAATTACTTGGGGTAAATAAATTAAGCTGGTTTGATTTAGATGCACCGATCGGTAAAGTAGATACAAAGAAAGATTTCACAGCGGGCGCGAAGTTTATCATTGAACAATTTGGTACATTTAGTCCTTTAATGAAAACATTTGCAGTACAAGCTTTTGAAGGCCGTTGGATTGAGGCTGAGAATCGTCCGAATAAGCGTCCAGGAGGATTTCACACATATTTTGCCGACAGTGGGCAGTCACGGATTTTTATGACATATTCTGGGACACCTAGTAATGTTTCTACACTTGCGCATGAGCTTGGACATGGATTTCACAGTTTTGTAATGAAAGACATCCCTTTCTTTAATCGAAAATATGCCATGAATGTAGCAGAAACAGCATCGACTTTTGCGGAGCTAATTGTCGCTGATGCTTCAGTAAGGCAGGCGGAAACAAAAATGGAAAAAGTGATTCTTCTGGATGATAAAATTAGTCGGACTGTTACGATGTTTATGAATATACATGCACGTTATTTGTTTGAAACCGCTTTTTATGAAGAAAGAAAAAAAGGTACAGTCACACGAGAGCGATTAAATGAATTGATGACAAGTGCGCAAAAACAAGCATATGGTCATTCGTTAGAACATTATCATCCGTATTTTTGGGCTTCCAAATTGCATTTTTATAATACCCATACACCTTTTTATCAATTCCCTTACACATTTGGCTATCTTTTCTCATTGGGTATCTATAAACAAGCACAAGAAGTAGGCCCAAGTTATGAAAAGAAATACGTAAATTTATTAAAAGATACTGGTTCTATGACCGTTGAATCTCTTGCGATGAAGCATCTAAATGAGGATTTAACAAAACCTGACTTTTGGGAAAACGCTGCGAGCCTTTGTATAAAGGATATTGAGGAGTTTATGCAGTTGACTACTTCATTATAAAAGAAAGAATAGAGGCTAGGGATAGTATGACCAATTAATATACGATTTTTGCTTAGCCTCTATCAAAAGATGAATCTTCACTATCTTCGAAAATCTCTAGAATGATGCCTTCTATCTATGTAAATCATCTCAAGTTTACAACATATTCATTCTTTCCTCTTTACAATCATCATTCCTTACGATAATTTTAATAGGCTGGACTGTTAACTAGTGATATAATAGCAGTCGGTGAGGGTGGGTTTATTATATATGAAAGACACCCCTTTCTTTAATGCATAAAGAAAAAACATAAACATAATTGACTTTATTTATGATAAATATTCAGTGACGATAGATGAACTTTAAGAAATGAAGAACGAGTAGTAGAATTAGAGAAATTTAAAATGAAGAGAGACACCTTTACGAAATAGGTGCTTATTCCTTGGAAAAAAAGTATAGAAAGGTGTTAAAGATGAAGCAAGCGATATATCGAACTTTGATTGAATTAACGAATGGTCGAATGACCTCATCGATATTATATAAATTTGCAAGATCTAAAATGAGTAGATTTTTAATTAAACCGTTTTCTAAGACGTATCGTATTAACGAAGATGAAATTAAAGGAGATTTGGATCAATTCCATACATTACATGAATTCTTTATACGTCTATTGAAGGAAGATGCCCGGCCTATTCATCAAGGGGAGGATACAATTGTTAGCCCTGTTGATGCTATGATTGAGGATATAGGTATGGTGGATAGTAAACATGTGATTACTGTGAAGGAGAAAGATTACTCTATTGCAGAAATGCTTGGTGGGGTTGAAGAAGCGGAGAAATATAAAGGTGGGACGTATATGATTTTCTACTTAAGTCCTAGTCATTATCACCGCATTCATAGTCCCGTAGATGGTCAAGTAAAGAGGCAATGGACTTTAGGAAAGAAATCTTACCCAGTGAATAAATGGGGTTTAACTCTTGGTAAAGATACTTTATCTAAAAATTATCGCAAAATATCAGAAATTCAATATGACGGTGGCGAATTAGCAATGGTCAAAGTAGGGGCCATGTTTGTCAATTCAATTGAGCGGACGTATCAAAATGACTCATTGAAAAAAGGTGAAGAGGTTGCTTATTTTTCATTTGGCTCGACAGTGATTTTGTTATTTCAAAAAGATGCCTTTCAATTGGTACCGACAATACAGTTTCCAGCCCCAATAAAAGTTGGAGAAGTAATTGGTCATATTGTGTAGACAAAAAGAATAGCCCTACAATTGTGGAGGGCGATGATTCTGCTAGGAAGAAGCTTTTATTCTATTTGATAAGGATCTTCTGTGAATTTCAGTTTCGATAAGGCGGATGAAATCCAATGATAATTGAAGTTGAATAGCTTTGTGATAAGATTCTATTAATAGCTCATCAGATAACTTTCGCATGTAGGATCACACCTCCATTACGTCTCATTCGTTCTCGTTTATCTAAAGAACAGGGCTATTTTAAAAGAAGTTCTTGTTGTTACTTCTACCATAGCAGAATGAGTAAGATAGAACAATCGTTCGTTTATCCACAGTGGAAAGTGGATAAAGTGTGATTAAACTGTTCATATCTCTGTACGAGTAAATAATCTCACAGTGTATAATGTGTATAAAGTTATCCACAAAAAGGGTAATGTTGGAATTTGTCGAAAAGTTTTAGTTCTATTTATTCGATTATTCATTTTCGAATATAGAATAATGCTAATTGACCATTTGATTGTGATATGTCATATTAGGTCAGAATAAGATGATAGCTTGAAATAATGAAGAATGAGGTGTTTAAACGGTCGTGCTAAAGAATTTTCTACCGGATCAACATGTAAAGAATGTTTTTGAAATTACTCCAGATATCTTGAAAGAACAAGGAATTAAAGGGATTATTACTGATTTAGATAATACGTTAGTTGAATGGGATCGACCTAATGCTACTCCAAAATTAATTAATTGGTTCGAACAAATGCGCTTAAGTGATATTAAAGTAACGATTGTATCTAATAATAATGAGAGCAGAGTGAAAAATTTCTCTGATCCTTTAAAAACACCATTTATTTATCAAGCAAGAAAACCGATGGGAAGAGCTTTTAAACGCGCGTTACTAGAAATGCAACTGGAAAAGCATGAAGTTGTTGTCGTTGGTGATCAGTTATTAACAGATGTATTAGGTGGAAATAGAAGTGGATTTAACACGATTTTAGTAGTACCTGTTGCAAAAACAGATGGGTTTTTTACGAAAATCAATCGTACGATAGAAAGAAGAATACTCAACTGGTTTAAGAAAAAAGGTATGATTAATTGGGAGGATTAACTTTGAAAGAAGAATACGTTTGTATAGGATGCGGTGTGCATATTCAAACTGAGCATCCGAATGAAATAGGTTATGCGCCAAATTCAGCATTAAAAAAAGAAGAAATTATTTGTCAGCGTTGCTTTCGCCTAAAACACTATAACGAAGTACAGGATGTCAGTTTAACAGATGACGACTTTTTGAAAATTCTAAATGGCTTAGGAAATAAAGATGCTTTAATTGTAAAGATTGTTGATATCTTTGATTTCAATGGCAGTTGGTTGCCTGGATTGCACAGGTTTGTAGGTAATAATAAAGTATTATTAGTTGGTAATAAAGTAGATTTACTACCAAAATCAGTGAATCATAATAAATTAATTCACTGGATGAAACAGCAGGCGAAGGAACTTGGTTTGAAACCTGAAGATGTCTTTTTAGTTAGTGCTGCGAAAGGTCAACAAATGAAAGAAATAGCAGCAGAAATTGATCGGTATAGAAGAGGTAAGGACGTATATATTGTCGGTTGCACGAATGTTGGAAAGTCAACGTTTGTTAACAGGATAATAAAAGAGGTAACTGGAGAAGGAGATATCATTACTACTTCTCATTTTCCAGGAACAACATTAGATATGATTGAAATTCCTTTAGAGGATGGAAAAGCCCTCATCGATACACCAGGTATTATTAATCATCACCAAATGGCACATTATATTGACAAACGTGACTTGAAAATCATTACACCGAAAAAAGAAATAAAACCGAAAGTATACCAATTAAATGATGGTCAAACCCTTTATTTTGGTGGATTAAGTCGATTTGATTTTATTCATGGTGACCGGACATCATTTATTTGTCATTTTTCTAATGAAATCCAAATTCATCGGACAAAATTAGAAAAAGCAGATGAATTATACGAAAAGCATGCTGGAGAAATGTTGACACCACCTCGTAAGGATGAATTAGACGAGTTTCCTGAACTCATTCGTCATGAATTTACAATAAAAGAAGATAAGACAGATGTCGTTTATTCAGGTTTAGGTTGGATAACAGTACCTACAGCAGGGTGCAAAATCGCAGCATATGTACCTAAGGGTGTTAATGTTTCACTAAGAAAATCACTGATATAATCCTTATTGTCAAAGGGGAGAAGAAGAGTGGAGAAGTTTTATGCAGTAATTGGGGATCCTATTGCACATTCGATGTCACCTGTGATGCATAATGATTTATTTCAGTACTACGAAATGGATGCGCATTATTTACCGTTGCATATTCAATCGGAAAATCTATCGGATGCCATAAAGGGCTTAAGGGCATGTGGTATTGCAGGATTTAATGTGACTGTGCCACATAAAGAGACTATTATGGCGTATTTAGATGAACTAGATCCTTTAGCAGAAGCAATAGGGGCAGTAAATACTGTCATTCACAGGGATGGAAAGTTAATTGGCTATAATACGGATGGAACGGGTTTCCTCCGGGGGCTGAAAAACCATCAACCACAGTTTAGTGAAAATAAAATATTGGTAGTAGGTGCAGGAGGGGCTGCTAAAGCTATTGTCTATGCTTTAGCACAAGCGAGTGTTTCCCATATCACAATTGCCAATCGCACCGTTAATCGTGCAGCGCAATTGATTGCTGATTGTCCGTATGATGTAGATATGCGAGCATTGACATTGGATGATGCAGCACATAAACTGGACGAATATGATTGTATCATTCAAACGACTTCGATTGGAATGTCACCGAGAATGGATGAAAAACCACTTAATCTTAATCTTATGCGTGAAGACGTTTTTGTTAGCGATATTATATATAATCCATTTGAAACAGCCTTTTTAGCAGAAGCAAAAGCAAAGGGAGCCCGTGTACAAAATGGACTAGAGATGTTTGTTTATCAAGGAGCGTTAGCGTTTGAGTTATGGACTTCTCAAATGCCAGACACGGAACGAATGAGAAGAAATGTGGAGCAACAATTAGGAGGAAATTATGTTAACAGGTAAGCAAAAGAGATATTTAAGATCAGAAGCACATCATTTAAACCCGATTTTCCAAGTGGGAAAAGGCGGCGTAAATGATAATATGGTGAAGCAAATTGCGGAAGCATTAGAAGCAAGAGAACTATTAAAAGTAAGCATCTTACAAAACTGTGATGAAGATAAGGATACTGTAGCCGAATTGTTAGTTAAAGGAACTAAAGCGGAACTTGTACAAGTGATTGGCAATATGATTGTGCTTTATAAACAATCAAAAGAGAATAAACAAATTAAATTACCTTAAACGATCCTGTGGGGGGAAAAGGATGAAAAGAATAGGAATCCTAGGAGGTACATTTGATCCTCCTCACTTAGGTCACTTAATTATCGCTAATGAAGTATTGCATGCAAAAGACTTAGACGAGATTTGGTTTATGCCTAACCAAGAGCCACCTCATAAAAAGAAGAGTTACTTTTTAAGTAATGAAGATAGAGTAGCATTATTAAGAAGAGCGGTTAGTGATCATCCACAATTTCAAATAGAATTAGTAGAATTAGAAAGAAAAGGTCCTTCTTACACTGTTGATACGATCAAGATCTTACATGAAAGAGAGAAAGATACAAAATTTTTCTTTATTATTGGCGCGGACATGGTTGAGTATCTGCATAAATGGCGTGATATAGATTATTTACTTGATCTTGTTACTTTTGTAGGTGTAAAGAGACCAGATTATCAATTAACGACCAAATATCCCGTTGATTATGTTGAGATTCCTGAGATTGGCATTTCATCTACTTTGATTAGAGAACGCATGCAAAATGGAAAGACAATTAAGTATTTAGTGCCAGATAATGTCCGCACATACATGGAGGAGAATCACCTATATGAACCGTGAACAGGCATTAGAGATTGTCAATGAACAATTAACAGACCATCGATATCAACATACTATTGGTGTGATGAACAGTGCCATTGAATTGGCAGAAAGATTCGGAGCAGATGTGAAGAAAGCTGAAATGGCCGCCATTTTTCATGATTATGCTAAATTTCATCCTAAGGAAGAAATGAAAGCGTGTATCATAGCAAAAGACATGCCTTCAGACTTACTAGAATATAATAGTGAGTTATGGCATGCACCAGTGGGCGCATATTTAGTCGAAACGAAAGTTGGTATTACTGATTGTGAAATATTAGAGGCAATACGCTATCATACTTCAGGGCGAGCTAATATGTCATTATTAGAGAAAGTTGTGTATTTAGCGGACTATATTGAGCCGGGTAGGCATTTTCCTGGTGTTGAAGAAGTGAGAGAACTTGCACAGCGTGATTTGGATGAAGCATTAATTCAAGCTGTGAAAAACTCTATTCTTTTTCTAATGAAAAAAAATCAATCAGTCTATCCGCTCACATTAACGATGTACAATGATTTAGTGATGAATAGAAAGGGTTGATGATATGTCAGAAAAACAATTACTTACAACAGTTGTTAAAGCAGTAGACAGTAAGAGAGCAGAAGATATTGTGGCACTAAATATGAAAGGAATCTCGTTAATAGCGGATTATTTCGTTATTTGTCACGGGAATTCAGATAAGCAAGTGCAAGCTATTGCTAAAGAGGTAAAAGACAAAGCTGAAGAAAGCGGCTATGAAGTCAAAAGAATGGAAGGGTTTGATGAAGCACGCTGGGTTTTAGTTGACTTAGGGGATATCGTTGCACATGTGTTCCATCGTGATGAAAGAAGTTATTATAACTTAGAACGTCTTTGGGGCGATGCAAAAACGGAAGATATTAAAAGTGAGCTGCAACCGTAATGAGTTATCAGCAATTTGCTTATCTCTATGATGGATTAATGGTAGATGCACCTTATGAAAAGTGGGTATCCATTGTTGCATCACAGTGTAATCTTCATCAATTAAAAGGTAAGCGCCTCCTAGATCTTGCTTGTGGAACAGGTGAGCTGTCTTTGCGATTGGCTAAAAAAGGATATGAAGTGACTGGGGCTGATTTATCAGACAATATGCTTGCGGTTGCACAAAGAAAAGCAGCGAGCGAAGCCCTGTCAATTCAATTTTTAGAGCAGGATATGTCCCAATTAGATGAAATTGGTTGCTATGATATCATTACTATTTTTTGTGATTCATTGAACTATCTCCAATCAGAAGATGAAGTAAAATCTACCTTCTCAGGTGTATATGAACATTTAGCTGATGACGGTTTGTTTATGTTTGACGTGCATACCGTTCATAAAATTGATGATTTGTTTGTTAATCAAACGTTTGCCCTGAATGAAGAAGACGTAAGTTATATTTGGCAAAGTTTTGAAGGGGAATTTCCTCATAGTGTGGAACATGATTTGTCATTCTTCGTCCTTGATGAAAAAATAGGCACATACAAACGATATGATGAATGCCATTTTCAGAGAACGTATGAATTTGACGTATACAGACAGTGGTTGAAAGAGGCAGGTTTTGAAATAACTACTTTTTTCGTTGATTTTAATGAGAAAAATAGAGAAATGAACGATGCTGAAAGATTGTTTTTTATTTGTAAAAAGCTGAAAAACAGAATATAAACAAAGAAAAGTCCCGGAAAAAATTCCGAGACTCTTTTTTTGTTAGAAGGGTTATGGCATTTTTTATAGAACTATTAAATAGTTGTATATTGCGTTTTAACCAGGTTTATATCCTCAGTAAACTTTGAGTGAGTCGCTTGGAACAAGTGTTCAAACATATCTCCTAACTCTTTTTCAAGTATCTTTATGCCTTCGCCAGTAACTCCGCCCTTTACACACACCTTTTCTTGTAAAGTAGGTAATGTATAATGTCCTTGGCGCAACAATTCCCCTAAACCTATCAGCATTTCACTAGCTAATTTTGTGGCTGTATCATTATCTATCTTTGTTTCCTTAACGGCGGCATCGATAAATCGTTGGGTTAAATAACTAAAAAATGCAGGACCACAGCTAACGATATCTGAAGCCACTCTTGTAATATTCTCCTCAATAATGGTAGGGACAGAAATTTGTTCAAACAGCCATTGAATACTTTCTCGCCATTCTTTTGAGCAATGATCTCCATATGTGACTAGAGAGACACCAGCTAATGCTCGGTTCGTAATACTCGGAATGACTCTTGCACTTGAACAGTACAAGACAGACTCTAATTGATTTACTGCAATAGGACTTGTAATAGAGATGACGCATTTGTCTCTATTTAGACTCGGTTGAATGGTTTGAATGACTTCGTAAACATCATGCGGTTTGACACACACGAAAATAAGCGAAGACATCTTTGCAGTTGTCAGTGCATCTCGTGCCACATTGATATCTGGATATGCTTTTTTTATCTCCAATGATTTTGCAATGGTACGGTTTGTAATGGTAATGGAAGAAGGGGAAACAGCTTTGCTATCAAGCAAGGCTTCTGTCAAAATTCTCCCCATATTGCCTGTGCCAATTATACCGATATTCAAAATACATCCCTCCTTCGCCAACAAAAAATGACTCCTATTAAAAATATGAAGCACCAGTTGAAATTATGTCTATTGAAAGGAATTGATGAAAATGGAATGGGTGAAGCAATACGCCCTGTATATTGTAATAGCCGCTGGATTCATTGTTGGTGCTTTATGTATGTGGTTGCTCTCCCCACTTCTAAATCAAAACAATACGGTTGAAGTGGAAAATGAATGGTTGCTTGATGATAAAGGTTTTGAAGAAGGGGGGGAAATATCTCAAGAAGAAGAAGAGAATTATTCAGATGATGATGTTATGGTTGACATTAAAGGAGAAGTCAAAGACCCTGGCGTCTATGAATTAAAAAGCACCCAGCGTATTGTAGATGCTATTCAAGTTGCAGGAGGGTTTCTAAGTGAAGCGGATCAAAAACAAGTCAATCTTGCTCAGAAACTGACAGACGAAATGGTTATCTATATTCCAAAAGTGGGGGAAGAGGGCGTGTCGTCATTACCGCCGTTAAACGAGGGTAATGATGGGAAAATCAATTTGAATCAAGCAACGATTGAACAGCTTGAAACACTGCCAGGGATTGGCCCTTCAAAAGCAGAAGATATTCTTTCGTATAGAGAGGAAGTCGGCTCTTTTAAAGCTATTGAAGATTTAAAAGAAGTATCAGGAATTGGAGAAAAAACGTTTGAAAAACTAAAAGATCTAATAAGTGTTAATTGATTAGATGAAAATGGATTTGACCATACATGTATGGTGTGATTAAACTAAAATATGAGGATGTTTTTAAAAAAGGGAGAGACGTACAATGGACAGAATTTCTTGGGATCAATATTTTATGGCACAAAGCCATTTACTAGCATTAAGAAGTACATGTACACGATTAACTGTAGGGGCAACAATTGTTCGCGATAAACGAATGATCGCAGGTGGATATAATGGGTCAATCACAGGTGGCGATCATTGTATTGATGAAGGGTGCTACGTCATTGACAATCATTGTGTTAGAACAATACATGCGGAGATGAATGCGATTTTACAGTGCGCGAAATTTGGTGTACCAACAGAGAATGCAGAAATTTATGTAACTCATTTTCCATGCTTACAATGCTGTAAAGCGATTATTCAAGCAGGCATTAAAAAGGTATACTATGCAGAGGACTATAAAAATCATCCATATGGGATCGAGCTATTTCAACAAGCTGGAGTCTCGTTAAAGAAAGTACCTTTCGATCAACAACAGTTAGATGCAAAAGCAACAGAAAAGAACGACTTAATTAAGAAGTTATTGGTTGAAATTAGAGACTTAAAAGGTGAGAACGCTCTAGATGCTCAATTAAAAGAAGAAGTAGAAACAATTTTAAAATAATTGATGGATGAAACGGTTTATTAGGTAGCGAGCCGTTTCATCCTCTTGGTGTACAATACTATTCTAAATGGGTGGTGAGATTTCTTTGCCAGGGAAATGGTTTTTTTGCTCCCTTGTCGCGATTTTTTCACTCTTATCTTCTTTCTCCTCTTATTTTTATTTCATACCCCTTTTCCTATTTTTTCTCTTTAGTATTTTTACAAGGTATCTTTCTCGAAGACTGACATTATTATTTATTTTATGTAGTGTGTTATTTTTCATTAGAGGTTATGTTGCTTCTTATGATAATGGGACTGATATAAGAAGTGAAAGGACTGATTTCACGCTGACCTTTACTCATGGATGGGTCATTGATGGAGATCATCTCTCTGCTCAAGCGATCGATCAACCTTCAAATGAAAAGCTCGTATTTACATACTATATTCCATCTAAGGAAGAGAAAGACTCACTGGAGAAGGTAACGAGTACAGGTCTGATATGTAATGTGATGGGCAAACTAGAAACTCCGCAAAAAGCAACAAATTTTCATAGCTTTGATTACCAACAATATTTAGAGCGCAAAGGTATTCACTGGCAAATTCAAACTGACCAATTTGATTTACGAAGCTGCCAAATGGGCAATACGAATATCGTTACACAAATTTGGCAATTGCGGGAAAAAGGGATCCAATACGTGAGTAAGTATTTTCCAAATGAGACCGCACCACTAGTGAATGCTCTAGTTTATGGAGACCGATCGCAATTAGATGAAACCGTTGAAACAGCTTATCAAAGATTAGGCATTATTCATTTATTAGCTATTTCAGGTATGCATGTAAGTTTATTAGCTGGAATGCTCTTATTTGTGGGCTTAAGGCTAGGTGTGACAAGGCAGCATATGTTGATGATTTTAGTGGGTTTGTTACCGATCTATGGCATCCTTGCCGGAGGAACACCTTCAGTGATTCGAGCTGTAGCAATGCTTATGTTCGCAGCGCTTTTTAAGATTTTTTTGTCAGCTATGAGAACGCAAGATGTGTTATGTATTGTATTTGTTTGTTATTTATTAATTAACCCATTTATTCTTTATGACGTTGGTTTTCAGCTTTCTTTCACAGTTACTTATGTTTTACTTTTGTCTTCTTATTCTCTCCTCAAAAGACGTACCTCTCCTATAAGATCTCTTTTTATAATATCCTTTATTTGTCAATTAGCAGCAACGCCAATATTACTTTATTCCTTCTATGAAATCTCAATCTTCTCCCTCGTCGCTAATATACTCTTTGTACCCATTTTTTCTTTTGTTATTCTCCCGCTATTTCTGTTCTTATTGGCTTATCATATGATTGTTGGAACTTGGGCTTGGTTTCCGATTCAATGGATAAATACATTACTAGAGCGAATGAATGATTTGAGTTTAACAATAGCGGATTTTCCCCAGGCTGTATTAACATTAGGAAGACCCTCTTTGTGGCTTATTCTGCTCTATTTAATTGCAATCAATCTTTTCTTCTTACAATGGGAGAAAGGGGAGGGGAGAAAGAATTTTCTATTAGCAAGCATTGCACCTTTTTTCGTCTTTTTCATTCACTATCTCACTCCTTATTTTTATTTTACAGGTGAAGTATCCTTTATTGATGTAGGGCAAGGGGACAGTATTTTCATTCGTTTACCTCATAACAGGGGGAATTATTTAATTGATACTGGGGGAGTACTTTCGTTTGATAAAGAGGAATGGCAGGAAAGAACCGGCGCATTTGATCCTGGGGAAGATATCGTTGTGCCTTTTTTGAAAAGTAAAGGCATTAGGAAAATTGATAAACTGATTCTTACACATGGTGATAGTGATCATATGGGTGGTGCACCAGCTGTTTTGTCTATGATTGAAGTAAGTGAGATATTACTCCCGATTACGAAGGAAAGAAGTGCGTTAGAAACAGAGATAATAAAGATAGCTCACACAAAACAGGTTAATGTACGGCAGGTAAGTGCTGGAGTACGTTGGCGTATGAAGACTGAGGAATTTCAAATTCTTATGCCGTTTGATAAAACAGCAAATAATAAAAATGATGGGTCTATCGTGCTTTATGCTGTCATAGGAGGATTAACATGGTTATTTACTGGTGATTTAGAAGAAGCTGGGGAAGCGAAGCTAGTCAATAAATATGAAAGGTTATCTGTTGATGTATTAAAAGTGGGACATCACGGAAGTAAAACTTCGACGACTGAGAAGTTTCTTGATGGAGTAAAACCTAAACTGGCAGTTATTTCAGTTGGTAGAAACAATCGTTTCGGTCATCCAACAGAGGAAGTGTTGCAGAGGTTAAGAAATCATCAAATTCCAATAGTAAGAACTGATCGTCATGGCGGAATTACTTATGTTTTTTTCAAAGGTAACGGAACCTTTTCAACTGTCCTACCATAGGATATGTTATGCCCAGACAATAGAAAACAACTTAACTTTCTTTTCAAAAAATAAAAAAGACTGCAAGCGTAATGCAGTCTCTTCCGAAAGCTCGATGTCAATGCAAAATTGCAGAAGTATGTATCTGCTAATGAGCCTTCAAGGGTTATGCGCCGATTGCTTTAATTGCGACCGCAATGACAAATAGAATGGTAAAGAATCCGAAAGAAGCAACGAATCCCATTGCGGAGTCACCAATATCGTGACGTTTCGATTGGACATTTTTTTCAAATTCGTTCACAGTCAACCCTCCTATTTCCTTAATTAGTATAAGTGATTTCCATGAAAAAATCTACACTTCTAGAAATGCTTTTCCTTTACTTACATGAGTTGACAGCGATAATTCAGCGACTGTCATGACATATTATAAGTATAAGGGTGCACCGCTTCAGCAAGAGTATCCTAGGCCTCTTGCTTGCAAGCGTTTCTATATAGATTGTTTGAGAAGCGCCTTAAAAAGCGCTTTTCTTTATATTTATTGGTATTATAAGCAGCGTACATTCTTTTCATTCCACTTGTCAAAATCGATTTGCTTCTATAGGATAGATAGTACTTATAAAAAATGATCGGAGCGAGAAAAAGTGGTTTTTGATATATGGAAGCAAATTAAAGCAAAAAGCTTCTCATCTGTATATTTATTATACGGTACCGAGCCTTACCTTATAAATGAAACGAAACAATTATTAATAAATCATGCGTTACTGCCAGAAGAACTTGACTTCAATTTGTCTACCTATGATTTAGAAGAAACGCCTATTGAAGTTGCGCTTGAAGACGCTGAAACGTTTCCTTTTATGGGGGAGCGCCGTCTTATTATTTTACATAATCCCTATTTTCTAACAGCGGATAAAGGGAAAGCGAAGGTAGAGCATCAATTAAATGCACTTGAGAATTATTTGAAAGATCCTGCTCCTTACACGATTCTCGTATTTTCAGGCGCATATGAAAAGCTAGACGAGCGTAAAAAGTTAACGAAACAAATCAAAAAAAGCGCTGCAGTGTTAGAAGCGAAACAATTGAATGAGAAAGAGCTACATGTTTGGATGCGTGATCGTGCATCCAAAAATGGCGTACAGATTGATGAAGAAGCAATCAATCTTCTACTTACACTATCAGGTATGAATTTATTTATGTTAACGAGCGAAATGGATAAGCTTGCTTTATATGGAAGTGATGAAAGACGTATTACGGTTGAAATGGTGGATCAATTAGTGTCGCGGTCTTTAGAACAAAATATCTTTACACTTGTAGAAAAAGTCGTCCATAGAGATATAGAAGCAGCATTAAGAATTTTTTATGATTTATTGAAGTTAAATGAGGAACCTATCAAAATTTTGGCAGTCATTACAAATCAGTTTCGTCTCATTTACCAAGTGAAAGAATTGTCTAGAAGAGGTTACGGACAAAATCAGATAGCTGGATATATTAAAACGCACCCTTTTAGAGTGAAACTTGCCGCCGGTCAAGCGAGACTTTTTAGTGAAGAAGAGTTATCGCAAATCATGGATATTCTCGCAGATGCGGATTATCAAATGAAAACCGGAGGAATGAACAAGCAATTATTAATTGAGTTATTCTTATTTAAATTAAATAAACGGGATATGGAAGTTCTATAAATAATCTTTTATATGTAATGAAAAAAAGCTATCCATCATGCGGATAGCTTTTTATGATTTCTACAAATTAAGCATTTGCAGTATTCATTCTTTTCATTAAACGAGATTTCTTACGAGCAGCAGCATTTTTATGGATAAGTCCTTTTGCAGCAGCTTTATCTAGTTTGCTTGCAGCTAGTGCAAAGCTTTCAGCAGCATTTGCATCGTTATTAGCAATCGCAGCTTCAGATTTTTTCACTGCAGAACGCATGTTAGACTTAGCTTGAATGTTACGTGCATAGCGTGCTTCGTTTGTTTTAACACGTTTGATAGCAGATTTAATATTTGGCATTCCATTCACCTCCTACAAAAAAGGCATCGAATTTTTATGAACTCGATATTTGTATTCATCATTAATATAAATTCAGAACAAGTGATATTCTATCAAAACTGAGACAATAAATCAATACAAAACGAGGAAATCCATCTTCTCCTTCACTGTAGAAACATATTGTTCACATATAAAACATGCATGATTTGAACAAGTGGTGGTCATCCTAAAACTACAATAATACGCAAAAAAGGTGGTCGTTTGGCTTTGAATGAGAAGTTGGATCTAAGCAAATATGGGATAAGAACGGACTTAGCAATAGAAGCTCGTGAGGTCGTATTAGAAAACCAAGGAATACAAGGTGAAGATAATCAGTCCCAAATCGAAGGCGTTATTATTAAAGAAAAAGAAAAAGAGGGCATGAAAATCTCTTATGTTGAAGTGACTGAACAAGGAAGTGAAATGCTAGGGAAAAAACCAGGTAAATATTTAACAATAGAGGTACAGGGGATTAGACAACAAGATACGGAAACGCAACTGCAAGTGGAAAAGCTATTTGCTAAAGAAATGGCCTACTTTATTAAAGACCTAGGTATTGGCCCTAATGATTCATGTTTAATTGTTGGTTTAGGGAACTGGAATGTTACCCCAGATGCGATTGGACCCGAAGTATGTGAAAACCTACTAATTACTCGGCACTTATTTGAGTTACAGCCAGAGAGTGTAGAAGATGGCTATCGTCCTGTCAGTGCGCTTTCGCCTGGTGTAATGGGTTTAACGGGTATTGAAACGAGTGACATTTTGTTTGGCATTGTTGAGAAAACGAAGCCGGATTTTGTCATTGCCTTGGACGCTCTAGCAGCAAGGTCAATTGAAAGGGTCAATTCTACTATCCAAATTTCTGATACAGGGATTCATCCCGGATCAGGTGTAGGCAATAAACGAAAGGAAATTAGTAAAGAAACTTTAGGTGTACCTGTTATTGCAATTGGAGTACCAACTGTTGTTGATGCCGTTTCAATTACAAGTGACACAATTGATTTTATCCTCAAGCATTTCGGAAAGGAACTGAAAGAAGGGGACAAGCCTTCTCGCTCACTAATACCGGCCGGAATGACATTTGGAGAAAAGCGAAAGCTATCTGAAGAAGATTTACCCGAGGAGAAAGAGCGACAAACATTTATGGGTATTGTGGGTACTTTACCTGAGGAAGAAAAACGTAAATTAATCGGAGAAGTATTATCTCCATTGGGACATAACTTGATGGTGACCCCAAAAGAAGTAGATGTGTTTATAGAAGATATGGCTAATTTACTAGCTAATGGATTAAATGCAGCTCTCCATTCTAAAGTAAATCAAGAGAATACAGGCTTTTATACGCGATAAAAAGGTTCTATCTTTTCTATTCTTTTCATACAATCTATTACTAGAATGAGGGAAAGGTGATTCGAATGAAAAGATTCATGGTCGCAACTATATTAATTATATCTCTTATGTTCATTTCTGTTTTGTTTGGTATGAAGCAAGCGAATCATGCAATGGTAGAGATGAGTGCGCTAACAGTCGGGGACGATAGGGGCGCATCCACACACGACTTACAAGGTAAGCAAAAACAATTAGAGGAGATGAAGTCCTTTAATCTCTTTTCATCTATAGGTAAGTCCATATCAGAAGGAACTCAAGCCATTACAAGAACAGGTATTGATATGGTAGTTGATAAGGTACAAGAAAAAGATGAGGAGTAATAGAGCATTCCCTAGGTGGATTCGAGGGATCCGCCTAGGCCTAATAAAAAAGTTCAATAATATCAGATAAAACAATTCCCCAACTAGCTTTTCAATTCTTACACAAGAAATGAAACTCCGATTGAATCTGTACACCCATTCATGAATTTCGTTGAATCTTCCATTTTGTACTGCTATAATCAACAATATGTATGTCTTTTCGATTAGAAAGAGAAGCAAGTAAATAAATGAAGTACATATCATCCACTTTTTAAGTGCTAAGAAACTTGGCTAACAATAATGATTGCAATCGTTGAGAGAAGGATCGTATCGTATAGAGACTTTGTGGAGCCCAGACAATTAGTGTACTTACTAGTGAAAACTGTTGTGAACCATACACATATGTGTGATTTGCGCTTTTATATAGGAGTGAAGAAAGTTACATGAACAGAGAAGAGAGACTGAATAGGCAATCTAGGATCCGTAATTTTTCCATTATTGCTCATATTGACCATGGGAAATCTACGTTGGCTGACCGTATTTTGGAAAAAACAAATGCACTTACTGCGCGGGAAATGAAAGACCAGCTCCTAGATTCTATGGATTTAGAGAGAGAACGTGGCATTACGATTAAATTAAATTCTGTACAACTCAAATATAAAGCTAAGGATGGAGAAATTTATACCTTCCATCTAATTGATACGCCAGGGCACGTCGATTTTACATATGAAGTGTCCAGAAGTTTAGCTGCATGTGAGGGTGCAGTATTAGTCGTTGATGCTGCTCAAGGAATAGAGGCGCAAACGTTAGCTAATGTATACTTGGCATTAGATAATGATTTAGAAATATTACCTGTTATTAATAAAATAGATTTACCTAGTGCCGATCCAGAACGTGTGAGAAATGAAGTGGAAGAAGTCATTGGACTCGATGCTTCTGAAGCTGTTTTAGCATCTGCCAAAGCGGGAATTGGGATTGAAGATATTCTAGAGCAAGTGGTAGAAAAGGTTCCGGCACCTACTGGAGATCCCGATGCACCCCTTAAAGCGTTAATATTCGATTCGTTATATGATGCTTATCGTGGGGTTGTTGCTTATATCCGCGTCGTTGATGGAACGGTTAAAGTAGGCGACAAAGTTAAAATGATGGCTACAGGTAAAGAGTTCGAAGTGACCGAGGTTGGCGTGTTTACACCTAAATCGACACCAATGGATGAGCTTTCCGTTGGAGATGTTGGTTTCTTAACGGCAGCAATTAAAAATGTAGGCGATACACGTGTTGGTGATACGATTACAAGTGCAAAGAATGGTGCAACAGACCCGTTGCCTGGTTATCGTAAACTGAACCCGATGGTCTATTGTGGACTTTATCCGATTGATAGTGCGAAGTTCAATGATTTACGTGAAGCACTTGAAAAACTAGAACTGAATGATTCTGCTCTTCAGTACGAGCCTGAGACTTCCCAGGCACTTGGATTTGGGTTCCGTTGTGGATTTTTAGGTTTATTGCATATGGAGATTATTCAAGAAAGAATTGAGCGCGAATTTAAGATTGATTTGATTACAACTGCACCAAGTGTAATCTATGATGTCATGCTAACAGATGGGACAGAGTTGAAAGTTGATAACCCATCAGATATGCCGGATGCACAAAAAATTGACAGAGTAGAAGAACCTTATGTAAAAGCAACGATGATGGCACCAAATGAATATGTTGGGGCGATTATGGAACTGTGTCAATTAAAACGAGGCAATTTCATTGATATGCAATATATGGATGAATCACGCGTGAATATTGTATATGAAATTCCTTTATCAGAAATTGTTTATGACTTTTTTGATCAATTAAAATCAAATACAAAAGGGTATGCGTCTTTTGATTATGAATTAATCGGTTATCGCCCATCCAAGCTAGTGAAAATGGATATTTTATTAAATGCAGAGAAAGTTGATGCCTTGAGCTTTATTGTTCATAGTGACTTTGCTTACGAACGAGGAAAAGTGATAGTTGAAAAATTAAAAGAACTTATTCCGCGTCAACAGTTTGAAGTCCCTATTCAAGCAGCTGTTGGACAAAAGATAATTGCTCGTTCAACAATAAAAGCGATGCGCAAAAATGTCCTTGCAAAATGTTATGGTGGGGATATTTCCCGTAAAAGAAAATTGCTTGAAAAGCAAAAAGAAGGGAAAAAACGCATGAAACAAGTGGGGTCGGTTGAAGTACCGCAAGAAGCATTTATGGCTGTATTAAAAATGGATGATAATAATACAAAGAAATAAAATAAATTGCTTTATTAGGATAGGTTAGGTATGCTTTCCCATAGGCGTATCCTAGCCTATTTTTTTCCGTTTTAAATTTTAAAATAGAAGCAGAAACAAAGAGACTAAAATTGGAAAGTCTAAAGATTGTTTTTGCTAAACTCATCACTAGATGATGAGAAACCTAAAAAAGTAAGGTTGTGAAAGTAATGATTCAAGCGGCATACCTTCATATACCGTTTTGTGAGCATATCTGTCACTATTGTGATTTTAATAAAGTGTTCTTAAAGGGACAACCAGTAGATGAGTATCTACAATATTTAGATAAAGAAATGGAAATTACGATGAACAGCAGCGACTACGCTCCTTTTAAGACTATATTTGTCGGAGGAGGTACACCGACTGCTTTGAATGAAAAGCAACTTGCAACTTTTCTAGAGTCAATTCGCAAAAGATTACCTCTTGCTGGTCAGTATGAGTTTACGTTTGAAGCTAATCCAGGGGACTTGTCATACGAAAAACTTAAGCTTTTGTATGATTATGGGGTCAATCGATTAAGCTTAGGTGTACAAACATTTAATGATCAATTGTTAGAGAAAATTGGTAGAGTACATCGGGCAAAAGATGTATATCAGTCAGTGGAATCAGCAAAAAAAGCTGGCTTTAAAAATATGAGTATAGACCTTATTTATAGTTTGCCTACTCAAACGATGGCAGACTTCCAAGAAACTTTAACCACTTCCTTTCAATTAGATGTTCAGCATTATTCTGCTTATTCTCTCATCATAGAGCCAAAAACAGTATTTTATAACCTTATGCGTAAAGGTAAACTTCATACCCCTGGGGAGGATGTTGAGGCAGCCATGTATGAGTTATTAATGGAAAAAATGAAAGAGAATGGCTTTGAGCAGTATGAAATTAGTAATTTTTCTAAACCTGGCTTTGAAAGTAAACATAATTTGACCTATTGGAATAATGAAGCTTATTTTGGGTTTGGTGCTGGTGCCCATAGCTATGTGGAAGGTTATCGTCGCTCGAATTACGGTCCTTTAAAAAAATATATGGAACCATTAGATCAAAATGAGTTGCCTATTATGGATAAACATGAAGTAACGAAGAAGGAGAAAATGGAGGAAGAAATGTTTCTTGGACTTCGGAAAACACAAGGTGTTTCTATGAAAGAGTTTAAGGATAAATACTATATAGATATTATGGAGGTATTTCGCGAAGAATTACTAGGACATGAACAGAAGTCTTTACTAGAAATAAAAGGTGATTCTATTCAATTAACAAAGCAAGGCCGACTGTTAGGCAATGAAGTTTTTCAATCATTTATTAAATGATTAGAACGGTAAAAGCTACCGCTCTATTTCGTTGATCAGGTGGTACGTAGAAAGAAGCAAAATATGTTGAAATCATTGTATTCTAAACAATGATCAAACGAGTGGTACATTCAACATTCTTCCTTGAATGATGGTTTGTTGTCTTTCTTTTAATAATTATGATGGAGATAAGGCGCAAATGATTGACACTCGCTCCTAGATTTGATAATTTATTATTAGATTTAGCACTCATTAAATGAGAGTGCTAACAGAGGTGATTACTGTGTTAACAGATCGTCAATTGTTGATATTCCAAGTGATTGTTGATGATTTTATTCAGACGGCACAGCCGGTTGGCTCAAGAACATTATCTAAGAAAGATGAAATTTCTTTTAGCTCGGCGACAATTAGGAATGAAATGGCTGATTTAGAGGAGCTTGGTTTTTTAGAAAAAACACATACCTCATCAGGACGAATACCTTCTGAGAAGGGGTATAGATACTATGTCGACCATCTTTTATCCCCGCAGCGACTAAATAAACGTGAAGTAGTACAAATGAAAAGTATTTTCAGTGATAAGATGTACGAATTAGAAAAAATTGTACAAAAATCAGCTAAAATCCTTTCAGAAATGACGAATTACACTTCAATCGTTTTAGGTCCGGCAGTGAAGGAGAATAGGTTAAAAAGAATTCAAATCGTTCCATTGAATGATCACACAGCCATTGCAATTATTGTGACAGATACTGGGCATGTGGAAAATAGAATGTTTCATTTTCCTGAATCCATGAACCCAGCAGATATTGAAATGATGGTAAATATTTTAAATGATCGTTTAGTGGGTGTACCAATTGAACATCTAAATCAAACGATTTATAAAGAAGTTGCCATAGTTTTACGCCAGCATATCCAACATTATGACTTTCTTTACCACTCAATTATCGATACGATTCAAATGCCTGCAAATGAGAAATTGTTCTTTGGTGGGAAAACGAATATATTAAGTCAACCCGAGTTTCATGATATAGACAAGGTAAAGGACTTACTTTATATGATTGAGCAGGAAGAAGGAATATATGATTTAATACGTAATCATTCCTCAGGTATTCGAGTGAAAATTGGTACCGAAAATAAAAATTCTGCGATGGATAATTGTAGTTTAATTACCGCAAGCTATTCTATTGGTGCAGAACAATTGGGAACGATTGCTATATTAGGACCAACCAGAATGGAATATTCCAGAGTCATCAGTTTGCTACAATTTTTAAGTAAAGGCTTATCTTATGAGTTGACAAGGCTGTATCAAAACGAATAACCCTGGAAATATTGAATAAGGGTGGAATTCGCTTCCACCCCTTTAACTATGAACCCAATAGCATTTAAGGGAGGTGAAAAAGTTGGCAGAAGAAAAAGAGACTCTACAAGAAGAGGTAAACAAATCCGAGCAAGAAAACATTCAACCAGAAGAAGTTTTTGGTGAAGCTGCTGACACTCAATCTGAAGGTGATTCATCTGAAGTAAATAGTGAGGTTTCTGCGCTGGAAGCTAAGGTGGCAGAGCTTGAGAAAAAGGTGGAAGAGGCCGATAATCGTTATTTAAGATTACAAGCGGATTTTGATAATAGCAGACGTCGTGCGAAGTTAGATCGTGAAGCGTCTGAAAAATATAGAGCGCAAAGCTTAGTATCAGATTTATTACCAGCCCTTGATAACTTTGAAAGAGCACTGCAATCTAATTCAGACGATAGTAGCGTGCAATCATTGCTACAAGGTATGGAAATGGTTTATCGCAGTTTAATCGAGGCGTTGAAAAAAGAAGGCGTTGAACAGATTGAAGCTGTAGGCCAAGTATTTGACCCTCAATTCCATCAAGCTGTTATGCAGGTGGAAGAAGAAGGCTACGATTCTAATGTAGTCGTTGAAGAATTTCAAAAAGGTTATTTACTGAAAGACCGTGTCATTCGACCGGCAATGGTTAAAGTAAATCAATAACTACATATTATGTAATGGAGGTATAGATCATGGGCAAAATTATTGGTATTGACTTAGGAACAACAAATTCATGTGTTGCTGTGCTTGAGGGCGGCGAAGCAAAGGTAGTTCCAAATCCTGAAGGAAATAGAACAACGCCATCAGTTGTTTCTTTCAAAAATGGTGAACGTCAAGTAGGGGAAGTAGCTAAACGACAAGCAATTACGAACCCGAATACAATTATTTCAATTAAACGCCATATGGGAACAGATTATAAAGTAGAAGCAGAAGGTAAAGAGCTTTCTCCACAAGAAGTATCTGCAGCTATCCTTCAATACTTAAAAGGCTATGCTGAAGATTATCTTGGAGAAACAGTTGATAAAGCTGTTATCACTGTTCCTGCTTATTTTAATGATGCTGAGCGTCAAGCGACAAAAGATGCGGGTAAAATTGCGGGGTTAGAAGTTGAACGTATCATTAACGAACCAACTGCTGCCGCACTTGCTTACGGTATGGATAAAACGGACGAAGATCAAACGATTTTAGTATATGACCTTGGTGGTGGTACTTTTGACGTCTCTATCCTTGAATTAGGAGATGGCGTATTTGAAGTAAAAGCAACTGCAGGTGATAATCGACTAGGTGGAGATGACTTTGACCAAGTGATCATTGACTACTTAGTGGAACAATTTAAAAAAGAAAATGGTATTGATTTAGCTAAAGATAAAATGGCTCTTCAACGTTTGAAAGATGCAGCTGAAAAAGCGAAAAAAGATCTTTCAGGTGTTACTTCTACGCAAGTTTCTTTACCATTTATCACAGCAGGTGAAGCTGGACCACTTCACTTAGAAGTTACTTTATCAAGAGCAAAATTTGATGAGCTTTCTGCAGATTTAGTTGAACGCACAATGGGACCAACTCGCCAAGCGTTAAAAGATGCTGACCTTTCTCCATCAGAAATTGATAAAGTCATTCTTGTTGGTGGTTCTACACGTATTCCAGCTGTACAAGAAGCGATTAAAAAAGAAACAGGTAAAGACCCACATAGAGGGGTAAACCCTGATGAAGTCGTAGCGATGGGAGCTGCCATTCAAGGTGGTGTCATCACTGGTGATGTGAAAGACGTTGTTTTACTTGACGTGACTCCACTTTCACTAGGTATTGAAACAATGGGTGCGGTATTCACGAAGCTAATTGAACGTAATACAACAATCCCAACATCTAAATCACAAGTATTCTCTACAGCTGCTGATAACCAATCTGCTGTTGATATCCATGTACTTCAAGGTGAACGTCCAATGGCACAAGATAATAAAACACTAGGTCGTTTCCAATTAGGAGATATTCCACCGGCACCACGTGGTGTACCACAAATTGAAGTATCATTTGATATCGATAAAAACGGTATTGTTAATGTTCGTGCGAAGGATCTTGGCACAAATAAAGAACAAGCTATTACAATCAAATCTTCAACAGGTCTTTCAGATGAAGAAATCGATCGTATGGTGAAAGAAGCTGAAGATAATGCAGAAGCGGATAAACAACGTAAAGAAGAAGTTGAACTTCGCAATGAAGCAGATCAATTAGTTTTCACTACTGAAAAAACATTAAAAGATCTTGAAGGTAAAGTAGAAGAAGCAGAAGTGACAAAAGCAAATGAAGCGAAGGATGAATTGAAAGCTGCCATTGAAAAAGGTGACTTAGAAGACATTCGCACGAAAAAAGATGCACTTCAAGAAATCGTTCAAGCTTTGACTATGAAGTTATATGAAGAAGCACAACAACAAGCACAAGCAGCTCAAGGTGCAGAAGGCGATGCATCTAAAAAAGCAGACGATAATGTGGTAGATGCAGAGTACGAAGAAGTAGAAGACGATAAAAAATAATTTTAAAGTCCTAACAAAAGTCAAAGTCAGGTATTACTTGGCTTTGGCTTTATTTTTGCATTAAAAAGTTCATTATTTAAGTGGCATTTGTTTTAGAAATAAGAAGTAAGGAAGCAATCGTCAGCTTACTTCTTATTTCTAAACTATAAACCACACTTTGTTAATGAAAAGAACATAAAATAGTCATAAAAATCATGTATCCTCACCCGTAGAGGTGAAATAAAGTGGACGAACTGCTTTCGCTTTTTTATGATCTAGCTGCAGGTGCCATCGGCTTGAGGTCATAAGTCAAAGCTGTGTCTATGAGGTAAGAACAACCTCATAGCCAACCTCGCCTTATGCTTGTCGCTCCAGAGCAAGCCGCTTCCGCTTTTCTTATTGTCTAGCTGCAGCGGCATGGAGCTCGAGGTCATAAGTCAAAGCTGTCTATGAGGTAAGAACAACCTCATAGCCAACCTCGCCTTATGCTTGTCGCTCCAGAGCAAGCCGCTTCCGCTTTTCTTATTGCCTTTTGGGTTGGTGGGATGATACAATTATTTTTATGTGAAATGGATCGGGGAGTGGTAATCATGGATAAAAGAGATTACTATGAAGTCCTAGGCGTAAGTAAAGGTGCGTCTAAGGATGAAATAAAGAAAGCATACAGAAAATTATCGAAGAAGTATCATCCGGATATTAATAAAGAACCGGGTGCGGATGAAAAGTTTAAAGAAGTGAAAGAAGCTTATGAAGTATTGAGTGATGATCAGAAAAAAGCTCATTATGATCAATTTGGTCATACAGATCCAAACCAAGGTTTTGGTGGTGGAGGTGGCTTCGAAGGCTTTGGTGGCTTTGAAGATATCTTCAGTTCTTTCTTTGGTGGAGGATCAAGAAGAAGAGATCCGAATGCACCGCGCCAAGGTGCTGATTTGCAATATAATATGACGGTATCTTTCGAAGATGCCGCTTTTGGTAAAGATACTGAAATTGAAATTCCACGTGAAGAAACGTGTGAAACATGTAATGGTTCAGGCGCGAAACCTGGGACGAAACCTGAAACGTGTAAACATTGTCATGGTTCCGGTCAATTAAATGTAGAGCAAAATACACCGTTTGGTAAGATTGTCAACCGTCGTGTATGTAATTATTGTAACGGTACAGGCAAAGAGATTAAACATAAATGTTCAACATGTGGTGGCGACGGTAAAGTGAAAAAACGTCGCAAAATCAGTGTGAAAATTCCAGCAGGTATTGATGATGGTCAGCAACTTCGTGTATCTTCTCAAGGGGAACCTGGTGTAAACGGTGGACCAGCAGGTGATTTATATGTTGTTTTCCACGTTCGTGCACATGAGTTCTTTGAGAGGGATGGCGACGATATTTATTGTGAAATGCCAGTTACATTTGTGCAGGCTGCACTTGGGGATGAAGTAGAAGTTCCAACACTTCACGGCAAGGTTAAGCTCAAAGTACCAGCAGGAACACAGACAGGTACAAAGTTCCGTCTAAAAGGAAAAGGTGTAGCTAATGTGAGAGGTTATGGTACTGGTGATCAACATATTATTGTTAGAGTGGTAACACCGACGAAGTTATCAGATAAACAAAGACAGCTATTAAATGAATTTGCAGAAGTGAGTGGCAAAGTACCTCAAGGTGAACAAGAAGATGGGTTTTTCTCAAAAGTAAAGCGTGCCTTTAAGGGTGAATAAGTGAAATGGAGTTGGTAGTAAGATGAAATGGTCAGAGATTAGTGTTCACACGGCGAACGAAGCAGTTGAGCCGATTTCAAATATTCTTCATGAAGCAGGTGCAAGTGGTGTAGTGATTGAAGATCCATTTGAATTGAAGAAAGAACGAAGAGATCAATACGGCGAAATCTACCAGCTCGATCCACATGATTATCCAGAGGAAGGCGTAATCGTTAAAGCATATTTACCGATTAATAGCTTTTTAGGCGAAACAGTAGAAGAAATAAAGAATGCCATTAGTAACCTTTTATCGTTTAATATTGATATTGGTAAAAATGAGGTCAGTATTAGTGAAGTGAACGAAGAAGAGTGGGCGACTGCTTGGAAGAAGTACTATCACCCTGTGAAAATCTCTAAACGATTCACGATTGTTCCAACTTGGGAAGAATATACACCAGTAAGTAGTGATGAACTCATTATTGAATTGGATCCAGGAATGGCATTTGGAACAGGAACTCATCCAACAACAGTGATGTGTATTCAAGCACTAGAGCATATTGTTACATCTGGTGATCATATTATCGATGTGGGAACGGGGTCAGGAGTACTCAGTATTGCTGGAGCGATGCTCGGTGCAGAGAATATTACTGCACTCGATTTGGACGAAGTAGCTGTACGTTCAGCGAAAATCAATATCAAGTTAAATAAAGTGCAGGATATTGTTGAAGTCTCTCAAGGTAATCTGTTAGATAATATTACTGTACAAGCTGAAGTAGTAGTCGCCAATATTTTAGCAGAAGTAATTGTAAGTTTTACAGATGATGTCGCGCAAGTGGTGAAACCAGGAGGTCATTTTATTGCTTCTGGCATTATTCAGCAGAAAAAACAGGCTGTCAAAGAGGCGATGATTTCAAGTGGTTTTGACATTGTTGAGACAATTCAAATGGAAGATTGGGTTGCCATTATAGGTAAAAAGCAGTAATGTACTAGGGGGAGTCATGAATTCCCCCTATTTATTCGTTTAGTAAGGGGTTATATATATGCAACGATATTTTGTGAATCATAGAGAAAATGATCATTTTTTTATTACAGGTGATGATTATCACCACATTACCCGCGTAATGAGGATGAATGTAGGTGACGAAATTATTTGTGTAGACCCTGACGGAAAAGCAGCTCAATGTAAACTGGTTAACATTACCTCTGAAGTGGTAGAGTTAGAAGTTGTACAATGGATAGAGAAAAATGTCGAATTACCTGTTGATGTTACCATTGTGAGCGGATTGCCTAAAGGGGATAAGCTCGAATGGATAATACAAAAAGGCACCGAACTTGGCGCCCATCGGTTTATCCCTTTTATGTCAGCTCGTTCCATTGTAAAGTTAGACGAAAAAAAGGCGAATAAAAAGAAAGATCGTTGGCAAAAGATCGCTAAAGAAGCGGCCGAGCAGTCTCATCGCATCATAGTACCACATGTGTATGGACCACAGTCCTTACAGCAGTTACTAGAAATAAGTAAAAATTATGATTATAAATGTGTCGCTTATGAAGAAAGTAGTAAACAAGGTGAATCATCGGCTTTTCACCAAGTACTCAAGGGTATGTCCCGGGGAGACTCTTTATTATTTATTTTTGGGCCAGAAGGTGGCCTGACAGAAAAAGAAATAACGCTTTTAGAGGATGAAGGGTTTATTTCTTGTGGATTAGGACCAAGAATATTAAGAACTGAAACAGCACCTTCCTATGTACTTTCAGCTGTTTCTTATCATTTTGAATTAATGGAGTGAAGATATATGCCATCAGTAGCTTTTCATACACTTGGTTGTAAAGTAAACCATTATGAAACAGAAGCCATCTGGCAATTGTTTAAAGAAGAAGGATACGATCGTGTCGGTTTTGAATCTACCTCTGATGTGTATGTGATTAACACATGTACGGTTACGAATACTGGTGATAAAAAAAGCAGACAAGTCATTCGTAGAGCCATTCGAAAAAATCCGGACGCTGTCATTTGTGTAACAGGATGCTATGCCCAAACATCACCGGCAGAAATCATGGCCATCCCAGGTGTGGATGTTGTCGTTGGAACACAAGACAGGAAGAAAATGTTAGGGTATATTGAGCAATATAAAAGTGAACGTCAACCGATTAATGGTGTCGGAAATATTATGAAAAATCGGGTTTACGAGGAACTAGATGTTCCGGCCTTTACAGATAGGACGCGTGCTTCATTAAAAATACAAGAAGGTTGTAATAACTTCTGCACTTTTTGTATCATTCCTTGGGCTCGTGGCTTAATGAGATCTAGAGACCCCAAAGAAGTGATTCATCAAGCGCAACAATTAGTGGAGGCTGGTTACAAAGAAATTGTCTTAACCGGGATACATACTGGCGGTTATGGCGAGGATCTTAAGGATTATAATCTAGCTATGCTACTAAAGGATTTAGAAGAACAGGTTAAAGGCATTAAACGGATTCGTATATCCTCTATTGAGGCGAGTCAAATTACGGATGAAGTGATTGAAGTAATTAGAAACTCTAAGGTTGTTGTCCGTCATCTGCATATTCCGATTCAATCAGGATCGGACACAGTATTAAAAAGAATGCGTCGAAAGTATACGATGGCGTTTTTCGCTGAACGTATTGAGCGTTTAAAAGAAGCCTTACCTGGTTTAGCAGTTACTTCAGATGTCATTGTCGGTTTTCCTGGTGAAACAGAAGAAGAATTTATGGAGACGTATGATTTTATTAAAAAACATAAATTCTCAGAGCTTCATGTTTTTCCTTATTCAAGTAGAACAGGCACACCAGCAGCACGAATGACTGATCAAATTGATGAAGAAGTTAAGAATGAAAGAGTTCATCGCTTAATTCATTTATCTGATCAACTAGCGAAAGAGTACGCAAGTCGCTTTGAAGATGAAGTACTCGAGATCATCCCTGAAGAAAAATACAAAGATGCGCCAGACGGGAATTTGTATGTAGGCTATACGGATAATTACTTAAAAGTGATTGTGCCTGCAACAGAAGAGATGGTAGGTAAATTAGTCAAAGTGAAGATAACAAAAGCAGGTTATCCATATAACGAAGGGCAATTTATTCGTGTCATGGATGAGATGAAAGAAAAAGCAATATAAACGATTAGAGCTGACCGTTCATTGACCGGTCAGCTTTTTTTACTGCATTTTTATTCCGTAAGAAAAATAGCCGGAGTAAGGTAAATGGTGAATCTAGGAAAACGAATGAAACCCTAAGTAATTCTTTATTTTAGGTGATCCCTTAATAGGTTATTTTTCAATTTTATTCGGATTCTTTATCTTGTCGATTTTTTCTTAAGTAATAGATATAAATGATTGGAATTAGGCCACAAATAAATAGAATAGCACCCACAATTACTCCATTCATGATAGAAAATCCTTGTGTGAGAGATACAAAAAAACCAACAACTGTTGTAATCAAAATAAGAATTACTAATGAAATAATTAGACTTTTCCGGGGGTTTATCTTATTATCTTCATGGTCTGCACTAATACTCATTGATAAATAGGCTGAAACAACTGCGGTTATTATAAATACTGTCCATAGTGGGTTTTTTCTCATTTCATCTAACCCACCTGTAACTAAGTCATAACCTAAAATTCCAAGAATTCCAATGGTCTGGATGATAAATGCAATACGTATATTTTTTAAATTTTGTAGAACTAAACGTTCATCTGTGATTTTTTTCATATATTATCAGCCTCCTTTTTCTATCCAAAATACTTCATCTAAAGTTTTATTAACTGCGTAACATATATCCAAACATAACTTGAGAGAAGGGTTATACTTACCCTTCTCAATTAAACTGATGGTTTGGCGAGTAACACCTATCTTTTCTGCAAGTTGTTGTTGTGTTAAATCTACTTGTATACGAGAAATCTTAACCTTATTATCCAAATATTGTATCACTCCTTTTATAAACGTAACATATATTTTACATTTTTCAATATATATATTACATGAATAATAGCTTTTCAATATAAGGATAATAAAAGTCCTGGGAATAAATAATGTCCTTAACATCTTGTAAAACAGTCTTATTATCTTTTGGAACCTAAATTAAAACAGTTTTTCTCATTTTACTAAAGAGAATCTCGATATTTCATTCATAAAATGATATGATAACAGAGGTACGGACAACTAGCAGAAGAATTAAGTATAAAAGCATTTTATAAAAAAAGGAGAGTTCATTGATGACAAATAATATAGCAAAAATGATTGATCATACATTATTGAAGGCTGATGCAACGGTTGAGCAAATTAATACTTTATGTAACGAGGCAAAAGAGAACGGTTTTGCTTCTGTATGTGTAAATCCAACATGGGTTTCACAAGCGGCTAAACTTTTACAGGGATCAGATGTGGCTGTTTGTACAGTCATTGGCTTCCCTTTAGGTGCATCGGATAAAGAAGTTAAATCTTTTGAAACAACACAAGCCATCAAACAAGGGGCCACAGAAGTTGATATGGTTATTAATATTGGCGCACTTAAAAGTGGGAAATTAGAAGTTGTGGAGGAGGATATCCGTGCAGTTGTGGAAGCGGCAGATGGTAAGGCTTTAACAAAAGTGATTATCGAAACTAGTTTGTTAACAGATGCTGAAAAAGTAATTGCATGTCAATTGGCTGTTAAAGCAGGAGCGGATTACGTTAAAACATCAACTGGTTTCTCAACGGGTGGCGCGACTGTTGCTGACGTGAAATTAATGAGAGAAACGGTAGGTCCCGATATTGGCGTCAAAGCTTCTGGTGGAGTGAGAAGTGCAGAAGATGCACAAGCAGTTATTGATGCTGGTGCGACTAGAATCGGTGCAAGCTCAGGCATTGCTATCGTAAATGGATTAACAAGTACAACAGATTATTAATCTAGTTGTTGAAAGAGAGGCGGACATTCTGAATGTTCGTCTCTCTTTTTAACTGTGGTGTATATTAGCACAACGATATTCACTACTTTTTACGGTCATGTAGGCGAATAATCAAGTCACTAAAAGGTTTGGCAAAAGGTAGAACGAGAAGTGAAGTAATGACATTAAAAAGGACACCAACATGAGCAAGTTGCCTATCAATTTGGTCTGCTGAACCAATACCGAAATTTGTTAGCAGCTCAATAAAAGGATAGAAGAGAAGAACACCTATAATATTCAACCAAATGTGAGCATAGGCAGTTAACTTTGCTTCTCTACGTCCACCGATACTGGCGAGATATGCGTCAGCGCATGTGCCGATGTTGGAACCAAGCATAATAGCAATCGCTGTACTAAGGTCCATCCCACCTGCTGTTAAAAATCCCATTAGAATACCTGTAGTGGCAGTGCTTGACTGGATAATCGCAGTAAGAACAATACCGGTTATTACGGCTAATAATAGACTTTGATCTAATGTAATAAGAAAATCTTTTACCCATGGGGTTTCTTTAATGGTAAAAGCTAAATGTTCAAACCCCCTCATAGCAGCAAATACGCAAGCAATACCCATTAATCCAATGCCGATACTCTGAAAGGATCGCCTCCTGATGAATGCACATAACATGCCGATTATAGCAATCGGTAAAATAAAAGATTCTATATCGAAAGTAATTAACTCCGTTGTGATAGTGGTGCCAATGTTTGTCCCTAAAATAATACCAATCGTTTGGCGGAAAGTAAGTAAGTGTACGGCAACTAAACCAATGGTAATAATCATAACTGCGGAGCTACTCTGCATAATAGCAGTTAAGATAATGCCAACCACCATCCCTTTAAGAGGTGTATTTGTAAACTTAGTTAACCAGCGTTTAGTTGAATCTGCTGATAAATAGAATAGCCCTTTCCGCAATAAAGTCATGCCAAAAATAAAAACAGCAATCATTATTATAAAAATGAGTAATGAAGTCATGCTTTGTCCCTCCTAGGAAAGCATATGGTGAAAAATTGAGGGACATGCATAGGAAGAATCAAAAAATTAAATAATAAAAATAAATAAGACAAACGTACATTTATCTTTAAACAGCGAAAGACTAGGTGAAATACAGTTGACCTCACACCGCTGTTATATTATAATTGCAAAGTACATGGTATTCCATGTTGACATGTAAGTGTGTTGTGCTCGGAGGGAGGGAAAGAGAATGTCTAAAACCGTCGTTCGTAAAAACGAATCGCTTGAAGATGCTCTTCGTCGCTTCAAACGTTCAGTATCAAAAACTGGTACTTTGCAAGAAGCAAGAAAGCGCGAATTCTACGAAAAACCAAGTATCAAACGTAAGAAAAAGTCTGAAGCTGCAAGAAAGCGCAAGTTTTAAGAGAGGGTGTATGTAAGTGAGTCTTCTCGAGCGTTTAAATGAAGATATGAAACAAGCGATGAGGAACAAAGAAAAAGATAAGTTAACTGTGATTCGGATGATCAAAGCTTCATTGCAAAATGAGGCGATCAAGGAAGGAAAAGATCTTACCGAGGATCAGGAACTTACTGTCCTTTCTCGCGAAGTAAAGCAACGCAAGGATTCCCTCCATGAATTTGACAAGGCAGGTCGTGAAGATCTAGTTGAAAAAATTCGTACTGAATTACAGTACGTAGAGTTATATATGCCTGAGCAGCTCTCTGATGAAGAGGTATCTGCTATCGTCAAACAAACCATTGCCGATACAGGCGCTACATCGAAAGCTGAAATGGGTAAAGTGATGTCAGCCATTATGCCAAAGCTAAAAGGTAAGGCAGACGGTGCACTTATTAATAAACTTGTACAACAACACCTTTCATAAAAAGATGTACGGAAAGACCGGAGCTTTCGAGCTTACGGTCTTTTTATTTTGTCTAAAAGATGCCATACTAGTAGTAAGGTTTCTTTTATATATATTACATAGTCACACTTTTTTACTTTATGTAATTATAAATAATCAAAATAAGAAAAGAAAAATGAAACCTTTTCACGCGTCAGCCGTATAACTATCATAGGTATTTCTGTAAAAGGGGGGAGGGGAGAAGAGAATGAGAAAAGCGACAATCATCCTTTCATTTTTATGGGCATTTTTCGTAATGATGACACCGATCAGCAAGGCTGATAACGAGGTTGTGTATGTCGTACCAATAGAAGATACTGTTGAAAAAGGATTGCATGCTTTTATCAATAGAGCGGTGACTACAGCTGAAGAAAATCAAGCAAGTGCGATTATTTTCGAAGTAAACACGCCTGGCGGTGAAGTAGAAGCAGCTAAGGAAATTGGCAGAGTATTAACATCTACAAATATTAAAACGATTTCATTTGTAAATAAACAAGCATTGTCAGCTGGTGCGTATATTTCATTAAACATGGATGAGATTTATATGACGCCCGGGGCTACAATGGGATCGGCGGCGATTATCGACCAAGAAGGCAACACAGCTGACAAAAAAGCAGTTTCAGCATGGTTATCTGCTATGACTGCAGCTGCTGAACAAAGTGGGAGAGATCCAGAAATTGCTCAAGCAATGGCAGATGATTCAATCGATCTACCTGAATTAGGTGCACCAAAAGGAAAGCTATTGACATTAACTGCTAGTCAAGCAGACGAGGTAGAATATTCAGAAGGAACATTTGCTACGCAAGCAGAGCTTTTAGAACATTTAGGTTATGAAGATGCAGAAGTAAGGTCTATCGAGGAAAGTTTTTCTGAGAAATTGGCTAGATTCATTACACATCCAATCATCGTGCCTATTCTTCTTTCTATAGGAAGCATTGGATTATTGCTAGAGCTCTATTCTCCTGGTTTTGGTATTCCAGGTATAATGGGACTCACAGCTCTTGGTTTATTTTTCTATGGTCATATGGTTGCTGGATTTGCCGGGTATGAATCACTCATTGTATTTATTATTGGAATTGGGTTAATTATCGCAGAGTTTTTCCTCCCAGGTGGTATCGCCGGTGTGTTGGGGATTGCTGCAGTAATTGGGAGTTTATTCATGGCTGGGGCTGATGTGCAACAAATGGCAACCTCCATTATGATTGCGGCTATATTATCTATTGCGGTTTCTATTCTAATGGTAAAGGTGTTTGGTAAAAAAATGAAATTTTTCAAAAAACTAATTTTAAGCGATTCTACAAATACTGAAAGAGGATACATCTCAAATAAATCCCGTTCAGAGCTAATTGGAAAACAAGGTTATGCTTTAACAGGGTTACGTCCATCAGGAACGATTGTCATTGAAAATGAAAGAATTGATGTCGTTAGTGAAGGTGGATTTATTAAAAAAGATGCAAAAGTGGAAGTCATAAAAGCAGAGGGCTCGAGAGTAGTCGTCCGTGAATTAACAAATTTAGATAAATAACCAAGTATTTTAGGAGGTAATTGAATGGAACCTATTTCTATTATGACGATCGTAATTGTGGTATTAGCAATTATTGCTCTTGCCATACTCTTCACATTCGTACCAGTTATGCTGTGGATCTCAGCATTAGCAGCAGGTGTTAAGGTAAGTATTTTCACCCTTATTGGAATGAGATTAAGACGAGTAATTCCAAGCCGCGTAATTAATCCATTAATTAAAGCACATAAAGCAGGATTAGAAGTTCATACCAATCAACTTGAAAGTCATTATTTGGCAGGTGGTAATGTAGATAGAGTAGTGAATGCTTTAATTGCAGCGCATCGTGCCAATATGGAATTAAGTTTTGAAAGAAGTGCGGCGATTGACCTAGCTGGTCGTGATGTACTTGAAGCAGTTCAAATGAGTGTTAATCCAAAAGTAATTGAAACACCATTTATTTCTGGTGTAGCGATTAATGGTATCGAAGTGAAAGCAAAAGCAAAAATTACTGTAAGAGCCAATATTGACCGACTAGTCGGGGGTGCTGGAGAAGAAACAATCATTGCCCGTGTTGGTGAGGGGATTGTCTCTACAATTGGTTCATCTACAAGACATACAGAAGTATTGGAAAACCCAGACATGATCTCTCAAACTGTCCTTGCTAAAGGGTTAGATGCTGGTACAGCATTTGAAATTCTATCCATTGATATAGCTGATGTGGACATCGGTAAAAACATTGGTGCAGAATTGCAAACAGAGCAAGCGGAAGCTGATAAAAATATTGCCCAAGCCAAAGCGGAAGAACGTCGTGCAATGGCTGTTGCCAAAGAGCAAGAGATGAAAGCGAAAGTTGAAGAGATGAGAGCGAAAGTTGTGGAAGCAGAATCTCAAGTTCCTTTAGCGATGGCAGATGCATTAAAAAGTGGCAATATTGGCGTGATGGATTATATGAATATCCAAAATATTGAAGCTGATACAGAAATGAGAGACTCGATTAGTAAAGTATCAGATGACTCAAAACAAGGGCCGAAGAAAGATTGAATGTCCTAATCGGACTCACCTCTAGAGGGGAGTGTTTTATCTCATGATTGATTTTTTGTTGGAAAATCCTTTATTATTGGTTTTTCTTATCGGGATCATTACTTCCTTATTTGGTAAGAAAGTAAATGACCAGCAGTCAGACAAACAGAAGCAGCCACGTGGAAAGTCTGTCGAAGAGCAAGAAGAAGCTAGGCGTCAGATGATGGATGCAGAGAAACAAGAAGAAGGGCCACCTGTTTATGATCGCAACGAAGAGAAGTTAAAACGCTACGCGAAGGCTACTATGCAAGAAGCTGGTGTAGAAGTCTCGGATCGTAAAAAAGAAGCAGAAGAGCGACTGGCTGATTTAAGAAAACAAAAAGAAGAAGCGCAAAAACGAGCAAGTGCCTTCCTTTCAGCAACAAAAAATAAAAATGTGGCCAATAACAATGTAGATCAACCTAGTATGAGAGTCTCTAATAAACAATTAGTTGACGCGGTTGTTTGGTCAGAAATTCTCGGACAACCGAGATCAAGGAACCCACATCGAACGATGAAAAGAAAATAAAATTTGCTGTTGAATTCAGTGCTAGAACCATCCTTTCTCTCATACATATGAGATGAAAGGGGGTTCTTTTTTTATGGCAAAAAAATGGGGAGAACGACTAAGAAGCTGGATGACAAAAAATATGGAACTTCCTCAAGATGTCATGATGGATTTGCCCCGCATTACTATGATTGGACAAATTCATATTTATATTGAGAACCACCGCGGTTTACTTGGTTTTTCAGATAAAGAAGTAAGGTTGTTATTAGAGCATGGTCAACTGCTCATTAAAGGGAATAACTTTGTTATTAAAACAATTATGCCTGAAGAAATCTTATTGCAAGGAACAATTGATCAAGTTCTTTTTGTAGCTGAGTAAATTTGATGTGGGAAGGGTCGCTATTCTATTACAAGGTTAGCGATTTCCACCTGCTCAAATATGAGGAGGATAAGATGAAAAATCAATGGCTCTTTTTTTTAAAAGGAATCGTCACAGTTAGGACAAGCGGTAGAGGAAGTGAAAGATTTTTAAATACTTTAACGAGAGCTGGTGTATCCATTTGGAATGTTAAAGCCCATGGAAGCCAAGTGCTTACATTTCAAATGAAATTAGATGATTTACCGACTTTAAGACAATATGCAAGAAGTGCCGACTGCAAATTTGAGTTTGTCGGCCGCAAAGGATTGCCCTTCATGAAAAAGCGTATGCTAAGGAATAGTGGATTCTTATTAGGGGCAATAGCTTTCTTAGTTGTAGTTATTTTGTTGTCAAACATGGTATGGGGGATCGAAATTAAAGGAGCAAATCCAGCAACAGAATATAAGATGGAAAAAGAGTTAGAGAAAATTGGTGTAAAAAAAGGGAAGCTACAATTCTTTATAGATACACCTGAAGGTATACAACGGTATTTAACAGAAAATGTGAATGAAATTACTTGGGTCGGTGTGGAGTTGAAAGGGACAACCTATCATCTTCAAGTGGTAGAAAAAAATGAACCAAAGAAAACAGAGTTATTAAGTCCGCAGCATTTAGTGGCAAAGAAAAAAGGAACCATTATCGGTATGTTTATTGAAGAGGGAGAAGCAAAGGCGAAAATTAATGACTTTGTAAAACCAGGTCAATTATTAGTTTCAGGCCTAATTGGAAATGATGAAAGAAAGAAGATAGTGCCTGCCAAAGGGGAAGTATTAGCGGAAACGTGGTATAAAGCGAATGTAGCTTATCCATTAGAGAAAAAGTCCAAAGTATACACTGGTGATCAAAAAGTGAAAAATATATTGGAGCTTGGATCATTAAAGATTCCTTTTTGGGGCTTTGGAAATATAGGTTTTGACCACTATGTAAAGGAAGAGGACAAGCGGCAAGTTAAATTTCTAAAATGGGAGTTACCGATTGCAGTTACAAAAAACATCTACAGAGAAGCAGAAGAGATGACACAAGTTTATACAGAAAAAGAGGCGATTGTAGAAGCGAAGAAATTAGCTAGAAGTAAAATTAAAAAGCAGCTAGATGAAGATGCCACCATTAAAGGGGAAAATGTTTTGCACCAAACGATAGAGAATGGTAAAGTTAAATTATCAATACATTTCCAAATTATTGAGAATATTGCTGAGGAACAACCAATAATCCAAGGAGATAAAGAATGACAGAAGATTTAAAGACATTAAATGTACAATTTGAAAACCCAAATGAAGCCATTGCCCTCTTAGGTAATGGTGACACAAATATTAAACTAATTGAACAACAGTTATCGGTATCAATTGTAACAAGAGGCGAATCTGTTTATGTATCAGGTGAGAAAGAAACTGTGGCCATTGCAGGTGACGTAATTGAGCAACTTCTTTACGTTATTAGAAAAGGTATTCAAATTAGTGGTAGGGATATTATTTACGCATTAGAGATGGCAAGGAAAGGTACACTAGAATATTTCAAAGAACTTTATGAAGAAGAAATAATGAAAAATGCAAAAGGTAAATCGATTCGAGTTAAAACCTTAGGTCAGCGCCAATATATTATGGCTATGAGACAGAAAGATTTAGTTTTTGGTATTGGTCCTGCAGGAACGGGAAAAACCTACTTAGCTGTTGTAATGGCAGTGAATGCCCTTAAGAATGGACAAGTGAAAAAAATTATTCTTACTCGTCCAGCTGTAGAAGCAGGAGAGAGTTTAGGGTTTTTACCAGGTGACTTAAAGGAAAAGGTCGATCCGTATTTACGTCCTTTGTATGATGCGCTTCATGATATACTTGGAGCAGAGCATACAGAAAGGTTAATTGAAAGAGGAACAATTGAAATTGCCCCACTTGCTTATATGAGGGGACGTACGTTAGATGATGCTTATGTTATTTTAGATGAAGCGCAAAACGCAACACAAGCGCAAATGAAAATGTTCTTAACACGTTTAGGTTTTGGATCAAAAATGGTTATTACTGGTGACAAAAGCCAAATCGACCTTCCTCGTGGGGCTAGATCGGGTCTCGTGGTAAGTGAACAAATATTAAATGGTGTTTCTGGAATTGGTTTTATTCATTTAGAACAAAGTGACGTTGTCAGACACCCGCTTGTTGCAAAAATCATTCAAGCATACGAAGAAAATGCTGAATAAATGGCTGTTTTAGCAACACAATCAGGAACAAATTCTGCTTTTTGAATCAGAGTTTGTTCTTTTTTATCGTGAACTATATATGATCCGACATTATGATTATTTTAATGATACATATCTTATTAAAATAATCATAAATGGGAAGAACTTGTAAGGTGAAATGCTTAAGCCAAAAGTGTGTATGTGACGATATGTAAAGGAATAATACTCGCTCTTTCTTGATTTCTGCTGACAATCTCTCGAGCTAGGAGTGATTGTTATTTGGAGTATATGGAAGAATAGGGTAAGATAAGGATGATTACATATTGTCATCAATTAAAAATATTAGTGTAATTTTGAAAAAAAACTGTTATGATTTTACATAATTAAGGAAGAAAAGAATTTCTCAGAGATACTTAGGATTGGAGGTCTCGTTAATGGATAAACTCCATCACTACATACATAAAATTAGAAATTTATTAAAAATGACATTTGTGAGGGTTTTGCTCTTTGTTCTACTTGGAATCATTATGTACGCAACAATGTTTTCAAATGTACGGCCAGAGAAATTGGAATTAAGTCTTTTTTCTGTAGCAGAGCAAACGATTCGTTCGCCGGTTACGATTGAAGACAAAGAAAGTACCGAAAAGAAAAAGAAAGAAGCTGAAAACCAGGTTGAGGACGTTTATGTTGTAAAAAAAGAAATTGCACAAAACCGAGTGGATCTCATAACATCAATTTTTGATACCGTTTCTGCAGTAAATGAAGAAGCAGCGGAGGAAAACGAGCAAGCTTCAGAAAAGGCGAAAGAAAGTGAAAAGGATGAAAAACCAAAGCTTGTTAGTCTTGATGAGAAACTTGAGCGCACAAAATCACAATTAACAGAAGAAGTAACGAAGGAAATCTCAGATAGCGTATTGAGAACGTTATTAGAAGCCAGCCCTAATCAATTATCAATTGCAAAAGATGTTACAATTACAGAGATTAATCACGTTATGCAACAAAGGATCCCTGCTGATGGGGTAGAGAATGCTAAAAAACGTGTGCAAGATCAAATTAGCTTAACATCACTCAACAATACTTTAAAAACTGCGATGGTGGAGCTTGGTAGGTATGCTATTTACCAGAATGAATTTTACGCTCCGGAGGAAACGCAAGAGAAACGACAAACAGCTGTTGAATCTGTTGAACCAGTCAAAATATTACAAGGACAAATACTTGTTGAGCAAAATCAACTCATAAGTAGGGAAGTCTATCGTCAACTTGAACTAGTAGGCATGTTAGATAATGAGAATTCTATCCAACCATTTATTGGACTAGCGCTAGTTGTTCTCATCATTCTAGCAGCCACATATTATTATTTTTATGAGCTTGATAAGCCACAAGAAGTAAAGCAAAATTTCTTATTAGTCTATAGTATTGTTTTCATCATTTCCTTACTACTAATGAAGGGGATTAGCTATATACAGGCATTTGAGTATTCTGATATACTCTATATATTTCCTGCTGCAATGGGTTCGATGTTGATTAAAATACTTATTAGTGAAAAACTTGCCCTTTATTATTCAGTAATTATTGCTATTTGTGGCTCCCTTATCTTTAATGGGTCTATTACTGGAAGTTTTCATGTGACTGCTGCCATTTATATAACTTGCAGTGGAATAGCGGGCGTATTATTTTTAAGTAAACAAAACCAACGATCAAAAATTTTACAAGCTGGCTTACTTGTTTCCGTTGTAAATATTCTAGTGATTTTAGCACTGCTATTGCTAAGAAATGGTCAAGTGGATCTTGTAGAGTACAGTTTTTATATGGTTTCTGGATTTATATCAGCCATTTCCGCAGCTGTTTTAACAATCGGGTTCTTGCCATTTTTTGAGGCAGGCTTCGGTATTCTTTCTGCAATGAAGCTAATAGAGCTATCGAGCCCTAATCATCCGCTCTTAAGAAAGATTTTAACAGAGGCGCCTGGAACATATCACCATAGTGTAATGGTTGCTAATCTGTCAGACTCTGCCTGTGAAGCTATTGGTGCCAATGGACTTCTAGCGAGAGTTGGTTGCTATTATCACGACATAGGGAAGACAAAAAGGCCACAATTCTTTATCGAAAACCAAATAAACATAGACAACCCACATGATAAGCTGCCACCATTGACGAGTAAAAATATTATTATTGCACATGCGCAAGATGGTGCTGATTTGTTAAGAAAGCATAAAATGCCAAAAGAAATTATTGACATTGCTGAACAACATCATGGCACGACTTTACTTAAATTCTTTTACTACAAAGCAAAAGAAAGTGGAGTTGAAGTGAAAGAGGAGGATTTTCGCTATCCTGGTCCAAAGGCACAAACAAAGGAATCGGCTGTGATCGGTATAGCTGATAGCGTTGAGGCAGCTGTGCGCTCTATGTCTCATCCTACTCCAGAACAAATTGATGGTCTTATTCGTAAAATCATTGCTGACCGACTGCAAGATGGGCAGTTAAACGAATGTGATTTAACATTAAAAGAGTTAGAGGTTGTAGCAAAATCATTTAATGAAACATTGAATGGTATTTTCCATTCACGAATTGAATATCCAGAAATGACGAATCAGAAGGTGACACAAGCATGACATTACACATTGACTTTATTGATGAAACAGAAGGACTTACAGAGACGCAAACAAGAGAGATTGAAAACCTTCTACAATTTGCAGCTGTAAAAGAAGTGGTTGAAGAAGATACGGAGATTTCTATTACGTTTGTTGAAAATGAGCGCATACAAGAAATCAATCGTGAATATAGAAATAAAGACAAGGCTACAGATGTGATTTCATTTGCAATGGAAGAAATGGGGGAAGGGGAAATCCCTCTTATCGGAGAAGGGTTGCCTCGCATGTTAGGCGATATTATCATCTCTATTCCTAAAGCAGTGGAACAAGCAGAAGAGTATGGACATAGTTTTATGAGAGAATTAGGATTTTTATCTGTACATGGTTTCCTACATTTACTTGGATATGACCATGAAACAACCGAGGAGGAGAAAATAATGTTTACTCGGCAAAAGGAAATTTTAGATGAATTCGGATTACAGAGATAAAAATTCACGTAAAAAACAATCATTAGTCTCGTCATTTTATTTTGCATTTATCGGGGTCATTACCGCTTTTAAAGCGGAACGAAACTTGAAAATCCACTTTGTGATGACAGTACTAGTCATTTTTTTCGGTATTATTTTTGAATTGACTAAAACAGAATGGCTGTTGATAAGTTTTGCAATAGCTGGGATGATTGCACTTGAGTTAATGAATACAGCTATAGAGCGTGTCGTTGATCTTGTGACAACAGAGCAGCATCCTTTGGCGAAGCAAGCAAAAGATATTGCAGCTGGAGCAGTTCTTATTTATGCCGTTTTAACCGTGATCATTGGCCTTTCTATTTTTTTACCAAAGATCCTTTAAGTGTATAGCCGCAATTGCGGTTATATGCTTTTTTTGTTTTTTAAAACCATTTGCTTTATTTGTTTTAAATAAGTACAAGATAGTATAAAAATTAGTTTGATTCATGAAAAATAGATTTTCATTTTCTTGATTTCAGTGAAATGAAGATAAAACCGTTTGTATAGTAAGCATGATTAAGCTAAAATGACAAAGCATAAGAAATTTATTAAATGGGCTTATTTACTGAAAATTCAATTATTTTATTACAAAATGACAACAACCCATGATTTTACAAAAAAAATAGTGTAAAATAAAAGAAGGCAATCGGCCATTTCAGAAAGGAAGAAACAATTGAACATTGATAAACTAATCGAAGAAGCGAAAATAGCAAGGGACCGGGCATATGTACCGTATTCAAAATTTAAAGTTGGTGCTGCACTTTTGGCAGTAGATGGTACAGTTTTCCACGGATGTAATATAGAGAATGCCGCATATAGTATGTGTAATTGTGCCGAAAGAACGGCGCTTTTTAAAGCATATTCTGATGGCGTAACAGAATTTAAAATGTTAGCAGTTGTTGCAGATACTGACAGACCAGTATCACCATGTGGCGCGTGCAGGCAGGTAATCTCTGAATTATGTTCAAAAGAGATGCCGGTGGTTCTAACAAACTTAAACGGAGATACACAACAATTAACAGTAGAGCAACTATTACCAGGAGCTTTTTCATCGGAGGATTTACATGAATAATCAACAAGGACATCAATCAGGGTTTATTTCCATTATCGGCAGACCAAATGTAGGAAAGTCTACACTACTTAACCGTGTCATTGGACAAAAAATTGCGATTATGAGTGATAAACCACAAACAACAAGAAACAAAGTACAAGGTGTGCTCACAACAAATGATGCACAGTATATTTTTATCGATACACCAGGAATTCATAAGCCTAAGCATAAATTAGGCGATTTTATGATGAAAGTTGCACAAAATACGCTAAAAGAAGTCGATGCCATTATATTTATGGTGAATGCTGAAGAAGGGTTTGGCAGAGGGGAAGAATTCATTATAGAAAAGTTCCAATCAGTCAAAACACCTGTTTTTCTTGTCATCAATAAAATTGACAAAATTCACCCAGATGCACTATTGTCTGTCATTGAATCTTATAAAGAGAAATATAACTTCTGTGAAATTGTGCCGATATCCGCTTTAGAAGGAAATAATGTTGATCGCCTTCTAGAGCAGCTTAAGGAATATTTACCAGAGGGGCCGCAATACTATCCTGCTGATCAAGTAACAGATCATCCGGAGAGGTTTATTATTTCCGAATTGATACGAGAAAAGGCTTTACATTTAACCCGAGAAGAGATTCCTCACTCATTAGCGGTTGTAATTGATAAGATTGAGCGGCAAGATAAGAAGGATATCATTCATGTCATGGCTACGATTATTGTAGAAAGAGATTCTCAAAAGGGTATTGTTATTGGTAAACAAGGGAAAATGCTCAAAGAGGTCGGACAACGAGCAAGAGTAGATATAGAAAATCTCATGGGAAGTAAGGTTTTCCTCGAATTATGGGTGAAAGTTCAAAAAGATTGGCGTAACAAAATGACCCAGTTAAGAGACTTTGGATTTAGGGAAGATGAATATTAAACCTGTCAACATAGGTTATTGGTGAAATCAAAGAATTATGCATCCATTTAATTAACAATTTTTTCGTCTTATGATTTTCAGAAGACAGGCTATGATAAGAGTATAGATTTAATTGCTAGTAAAAACACAATAAAGGTGGGGTTATCTATGAAAGATTTTACCTGGAAAGTGTTTTCCCAAACAGGTAATATTGACACATATCTTCTTTTTAAAGAAATTGAAAAAGATTACCATGATATACCCGTAGAACAAGATGAAGAACTAGCAGAATTTGATTTTCCGATTTCATAGGTTGTCATCGTATAAGGATGGTGACATCGATGCTTGAAAAATGTGAAGGCATTGTCATTAGAACAGTCAATTATGGCGAAACAAATAAAATTGTCACACTCTTTACAAGAGAGTGGGGAAAGGTTGGTGTGATGGCACGCGGCGCAAAAAAGCCAAATAGTCGGCTTGCTGCTGTCACCCAGCCTTTTACTTATGGCACTTACTTAATACAAAGAAGCAGAGGGCTTGGGACCCTTCAACAAGGTGAAATTTCACTTTCGATGCGGAGCATAAAAGAAGATATTTTCCTTACAGCTTATGTAAGTTACATAGTAGACTTACTGGATAAAGGAACGGAAGAGAAGAAGCCTAATCCTTATCTTTTCGAACTTGTATTTAGATGCATACAAGCAATTGATGAAGGATATGATGCTGAGATTCTAACACATATTTTCGAAATGAAAATGCTCGGCTTATTTGGCTTATATCCTGAGCTTAATCATTGTGCCGTCTGTCAACGAACGGAAGGAACATTTGCTTTTTCTATTAGCCAAAATGGCTTCATTTGTCATCATTGTTTGGATAAAGATCCCTATCATTTAAAGCTTTCTCCTGCTACCGTTAGATTACTTCGCATTTTTTATTACATGGACTTGTCAAGGCTTGGGAATATATCTGTAAAAGAACAAACCAAACTTGAATTGAAAAAGGTAATAGAAACATATTATGATGAGTATGCAGGCTTGCAATTAAAAACAAAAAGGTTTTTAAATCAAATGAACAATATGAAGGGTTTCATGCAATAATAAGTAAAAGTAAGCTATTGACTTTCGAAAGAAATTCAGCTATTATTTCATTAAATTATAGCTATGTTTAGCAATGAAGGAGAAAAGTACTTCACTCCCTCTATACAAGCGACTCTAGGAGAGTGTGAGCTAGGGAATAGAAAGTGAACGAAGGGCGCTCTGGAGCAACAGGTGAAGTAAAAGAGGCTACGTAAAAGTAAGTAGCAAATAGGGTGGAACCGCGGGTTAACTCTCGTCCCTATGTCTTAATTAAAGGCATAGAGACGAGAGTTTTTTATGCTTTTAAAAGAAAAAATACTTGTCGAAAAGCAAGTGTTTATCTAATGTAGATACCGGTCTTTGGTGACTGAAAAGGAAAGAAAGAGGTGGCTTATGAATATTCAAAATATGATTTTAACGTTGCAAAAGCATTGGTCAGATCAAGGATGTATCTTGATGCAAGCTTATGATACTGAAAAAGGTGCGGGTACAATGAGCCCGTATACATTTTTAAGAGCGATTGGACCTGAACCGTGGAACGTTGCTTATGTAGAGCCTTCTAGAAGACCAGCAGACGGCAGATATGGTGAAAATCCAAACCGTCTCTATCAGCATCATCAATTCCAAGTAATAATGAAGCCTTCACCAGATAATATCCAAGAGCTTTATTTAGCTTCTTTAGAAGCATTAGGTATTGATCCGTTAAAGCATGATATCCGCTTTGTTGAAGATAATTGGGAAAACCCGTCTTTAGGCTGTGCTGGACTCGGTTGGGAAGTATGGCTTGATGGTATGGAAATTACGCAATTTACTTACTTCCAACAAGTCGGAGGATTAGAGTGTAAGCCTGTTTCTGTTGAGATTACATATGGTATTGAAAGGCTTGCCTCTTATATTCAAGATAAGGAAAATGTATTTGAATTAGAATGGACAGAAGGTTTTACTGTCAGAGATATTTTTGGGCAACCCGAATATGAGCATTCAAAGTATACATTCGAAACTTCAGATGTAGATATGTTATTTAATCTCTTTAATATTTATGAAAAAGAAGCTCATCGCCAAATGGAGGTGGGACTCGTTCATCCTGCATATGATTATGTTCTTAAGTGTTCGCACACATTCAACTTATTAGATGCAAGAGGAGCGATTTCTGTCACTGAGAGAACGGGCTATATTGGTCGATGTCGTACACTTGCTCGAAAAATTGCTAAAACCTTTTATGAAGAACGTGAGAAATTAGGATTTCCGATGATACAAGAAAAGGAGGGGGAAGACCATGAGTAAACAAGATCTCCTATTAGAAATTGGCTTAGAAGAAATGCCAGCCCGTTTTGTAACAGATAGCATGAACCAATTATCGGATAAAGTAAAGGCTTGGTTAGTAGAAAAAGGTATTCAATTTTCAGGGATGAAAGCATACTCTACGCCTAGAAGATTAGCTGTACTTGTAGAAGATGTTGAGGAAGCACAGGAAGATGTCCATGAAGAAGCAAAAGGCCCGGCAAAAAAAATTGCACTGAATGACCAAGGTGAGTGGACAAAAGCAGCGATTGGCTTTAGTAGAGGTCAAGGAGCGACGCCTGATGATATTTTCTTTAAAGAAATTAAAGGTGTAGAATATGCACATGTTAAAACCTTTACTAAAGGACAAGAAACGCTGAAATTACTTCCTGAATTAAAAGAGCTCATTCTTTCTATGCATTTCCCAAAGAATATGAAATGGGCAGACAAAGAAATGCGCTTCATTAGACCAATTAAATGGTTAGTGGCAATGTTCGGTGAAAAGGTGGTTCCTTTTGAAATAACAGATGTACAAACAGGTAATACATCTAGAGGACATCGTTTTTTAGGAAAAGATGTTATTATTACGAATCCTAAATCATACGAAAAAGCTCTGCTTGCAGAATATGTGATTGTAGATGCTGTGGAAAGAAAAGAAGCTATTCGTAAGCAAATCGATAAATTAGAAGAAGAACAAAATTGGCTCGTCCCAATTGATGAAGACTTACTTGAAGAAGTAAATAACTTAGTAGAGTATCCTACTGCTTTATTCGGCAGTTTTGAAGAGGAGTATTTATCATTACCAGAGGAAGTGCTTGTGACTTCGATGAAAGAACATCAGCGTTATTTTCCTGTTAAATCGAAAAGTGGAGACTTATTGCCTCAATTTATAACAGTGAGAAATGGTGGCCACGAACATTTGGATAATGTCGCTCGAGGAAATGAAAAAGTGCTACGAGCAAGATTATCAGATGCAGCATTTTTCTATAATGAAGACCAAAAAACATCCATTGAAACTTCTTTGAAAAAATTAGAAAAAATCGTTTATCATGAAGAAATTGGAACGATGTCTGAGAAAGTAGGACGTGTACGAGCATTAACGAATCATATCGCTCAATTATTATCACTTTCATCAGAGGATAAAAAAGTAGCAGACAGGGCTGCAGAAATTTGTAAGTTTGACCTTGTGACACAAATGGTTTATGAATTTCCAGAACTTCAAGGGTTCATGGGTGAGAAATATGCCTTGCAAAAAGGAGAAGATGCTGTAGTAGCTCAGGCTATTAATGAACATTATATGCCAAGAAACGCACATGATTCTACTGCAAAATCTGTCCCTGGAGCGATTTTATCTATTGCAGAAAAATTAGATACGATTGTTTCTTGTTTTGCAATCGGGATTATTCCAAGTGGTTCACAAGACCCGTATGCGCTAAGAAGACAAGCGACTGGAATCGTTCAAACATTGTTGAATATGAATTGGGAGATTTCGTTTGAGGAGTTAATTAATCAAGCTATCCACCTTACAGAAAATGCTGGCATTAATAAGCAAGAGAATGAGAAAATAAAAGAAGAGTTAATAGCCTTTTTCCGCTTAAGAATAAAGTATATATTACAAGAAAAAGCCATTCGCTATGATTTAATTGATGCTGTGTTAGGCAGTGCATTAACATCGGTCCCAGCGATTATTGAAAGGGCGAAAGTTCTTCATTCAAACAAGGATAATGACAGTTTCAAGGGTGAAATAGAAGCATTAAGTAGGGTATTGAATATCGCTCAAAAAGCAGAAAGTATGGAAGATGTTCAAATAGAGCTATTTGAGAATGAAGATGAGCATAAGCTATATAATAAATACATTGAAGTAAGAAATAACCTTGATGAAACAACGAATGCAGAGGTTTATTTTAACTATCTTATATCATTAAAACCAGAAATTGATATGTATTTTGAACATACAATGGTAATGGCTGAAGATCCAAAAGTGAAAGCGAATCGTTTAAGCTTTATGGCCCATTTAGCAACGATGATACAATCGTTTGCACAAATGAATCATATACTTGTGAAATGATTTAAATGGAAAGAACCGTTAAATGCTGCCATATGGTTCTTTCCACCCTTTCTCATTTACTTCAACAAGCAAATTCTTTTCATTTCTGAGAAATAGTATATAATAATTATATAAAAGTATAACCTTATTGCTCGTTCATAATTTGCTTATTTGGGGAAACGTCTACATATGCATAGGTTTACTTAGAAGACGCTCCAACTCAAGGTGGTGAGATCAATGGAACTCAATAAACGGCAGGAAAAAATATTAGAAATAGTGAAAGATAATGGTCCAATTACAGGGGAACATATCGCTGATCAATTACATTTAACAAGAGCTACGCTTCGTCCGGATTTAGCTATTTTAACAATGGCTGGCTATTTAGACGCAAGACCAAGAGTAGGATATTTCTATACAGGAAAAACGGGTGCTCAACTTTTAACTGAGAATATGAAAAAGTTATTTGTGAAGGATTATCAATCAATTCCAGTTGTTATTAGTGAAAATACTTCAGTTTATGATGCCATTGTCACAATGTTTTTAGAGGATGTTGGCACATTATTTGTAGTTGACAAGGACTCTTTACTTGTAGGTGTATTATCTAGAAAAGATTTGTTAAGAGCCAGTATCGGAAAGCAAGAGCTCGGCGCACTACCAGTAAATATCATTATGACGAGGATGCCAAATATCACAATGTGTAAGAAAGAAGACTTACTTATTGATGTAGCGCAACAACTCATTGATAAGCAAATTGATGGTATGCCCGTTGTGAAGGAAGCTGATAAAGGCTTTGAGGTTATTGGAAGAATAACAAAAACTAATTTAACAAAAGCATTTGTTGCACTAGCGGGTGAATAAGTAAAGCTCAAATAAGGAGTTGATTATGCTAGTATGGGTAATATGCCAATTATTTATGTAGTTTCTGATTCTGTTGGTGAAACGGCTGAGCTTGTCATAAAGGCGGCTGCAAGTCAGTTCAATAATGGGGATGTAAGAATTAAACGTTTTCCATACGTCGAGGAACAAGCTCATATCGATGAAGTGGTCGCTTTAGCTAAACTCGACAAAGGATTCATAGCATATACGTTAGTGAAGCCACATATACGTAATTATATGCTTGAAACAGCTAAAAAAGAAAATATCTTCGCCTACGATATTATCGGGCCTATAATGGATCAAATTCAAAATAATTATGGAAATGAACCATTGTATGAACCGGGTGTAGTGAGGAAATTAGATGATGATTACTTCAAGAAGATAGAAGCAATTGAATTTGCCGTTAAATATGATGATGGTAGAGATCCTAGGGGGATTTTAAAGGCTGATATCGTTTTAATAGGGGTCTCTCGGACATCGAAAACACCATTATCACAATATTTAGCTCATAAAAGGTTAAAAGTGGCGAACGTGCCGCTTGTACCAGAAGTCGACCCTCCTGAAGAGTTATTTCTCGTACCAAAAGAGAAGTGTTTTGGTTTGAAGATTAGCCCGGAAAAATTAAATCATATTAGAAGAGAAAGGCTTATTTCTTTAGGACTTAGTGATAGCGCAAGTTATGCAAATATAGAAAGAATTAAAGATGAGATTTCATATTTTGATCGCATTGTAAATCAGATAGGTTGTTCAGTGATTGATGTAACAAACAAAGCGGTTGAAGAAACAGCAAATCTTGTACTAGATCATTATCGTAAAAATCTTTTAAAGGATTAGCACATAATGTAATTGATTATGTGCCTTTTCTTTGTACATTCCAGATTAAAATGTATGCCATTGCCATTTTGCTGAATAAATAGGCTAGCGCTAGTAGAAACATTCTATATAAAACATATGTCTGGAAATTATCTATTTTATATATTATAATAAAAAATCGTGATAAAAAATGATAAAATAGGTTTAGACTTGACTTTTAACGAATAAACTATTTATTGGGAGAAGTCAAGGGAATTATATAAAAAAAATTCGACAATCCTTCCATTATAAAGAAATTTCTTTATAAGGAGGAAATACTGGAGTGATGTAGAATTATAAGAACATCAGACGAACCAACCATCTTAGTGGATGCGGATGCCTGTCCGGTTAAGCAGGAAATTGTCGAATTGGCCAATATTCATTCGGTTGCTTACAAGTTCATTGCATCCTATGCACATATGAAAACAGAGTATCGCTCAGATGAGTGGACATTCGTGGATTCCAGTAAAGAAGCTGTCGACTTATATATCCAAAATTACTCCAAACGAGGAGATGTGGTAATTACCCAGGATATAGGTCTTGCTTCTACACTCCTGTTAAATGGTGTTCATGTTTTATCGCCAAGGGGTAATGTATATGAGGAAGGTCATATTCATACAGCATTAGATATGCGATACCTATCGGCGAAAGCACGGCGTCAAGGTGTTTATGGAAAAGGACCAAAACCGTTCAAGGAAGAAGACCGACAGCGATTTAAGAAAGAACTGACAAAAATATTGTCGAAAATTGAAGGATTTTAGCTTTTTTTCTAGAATACTTCTTTATGTAGTGGGGAGTTGTCGTTATGGCAGAACGTATTCCTGAAGAAAAGATTGATCAAATTCGAAATTCAGTTGATATTGTTGATGTTATTGGAGATTATGTGAATTTAACGAAGCAAGGCCGAAATTATTTTGGACTTTGCCCTTTTCATGGAGAGAATACACCATCATTTTCCGTATCTCCTGATAAGCAAATTTATCATTGCTTTGGTTGTCATGCAGGAGGAAACGCTTTTTCATTCTTAATGGATTTAGAAGGTTTTTCTTTTCAAGAAGCTGTTGTCAACTTAGCAGAGAAAGCAAATATCCCTCTTGATATTGACGTTTCTTCACATGACAAAAACGTGAAACAGTCACCTGAATTGCAACAAATGTATGATGCGCATGAATTATTATGTAAATTCTACCACCATTTACTAGTAAACACAAAGGATGGTCAAGAAGCGTTAGAATACCTTTTAAAACGTGGATTTACAATGGAGTCAATTGAGAAGTATAAAATTGGCTATTCACTAAATTCATGGGACTTTGTCTGTAAATTTTTGCAGAAAAGAAAATTTCCCTTGGATCTCATGGAAAGAGCAGGTTTATTAATCAAAAGAGAGAGAGATGGTAACTTTTTTGATCGATTTCGCCATCGTATCATGTTTCCTATCCATAATGAAAAAGGGAATATTATTGCTTTTTCAGGAAGATCATTGGGGGAAGAAGACCCAAAATATTTAAATAGTCCTGAAACGGCCATTTTCAATAAGAGCAAAACGGTCTTTAATTTTAATCGAGCAAAGAAGCACATTAAAAAAGAGCAAAGAGCTGTTCTCTTTGAGGGATTTGCTGATGTCATTGCTGCTGATGCGGCTGGCGTCATTAATGGAATTGCTACGATGGGTACTTCGCTTACAGATGAACATGTACAATTAATTCGAAAAAGTACTGACCATGTGACGATCTGCTATGATGGGGATACAGCAGGAATTCAAGCAGCCAATCGTGCCTTAGATATGCTTCAATCAGTCGGTTGTAATGTGCGAATTGCTTGGCTTCCGGAAGAGCTTGACCCTGATGATTATATAAAGGAATATGGCGCAGAAAAGTTTAAAAATGAGGTTATTGAGGCTAGTCTTACTTATATGTCCTTTAAAATGAGATATTTAAGACTAGGAAAAAGGTTGAATGATGAAGGAGAACGGCTTCGTTATATAGAAGAAGTACTAACAGAAATCAGTCGTCTAACGAAAGCAGTAGAAAGAGATCATTATTTAAGACAAATGGCTAGCGAATTTTCGCTTTCATTAGATGCCCTACAACAGCAACAAAAACAAATATTTTATTCAATGCAAAAAAATACAAAAAATCAGCCACAGTCATTACCACAAGAACCGTTTTTATTACAACAAAAGTCAAATAATGTATTACGGCCAGCTTTTCAAAATGCCGAGCGTATGTTGTTGGCTCATATGATGAATAATCACGATATTACATTGAAGGTTCAGGAAATGTTAAGTGGCAATGAATTTAATGTGGATGAGCACCAAGCGATTTATACTTATCTTCTTGCATATTATGAAAGTGGTCATGTGCCTGATACAAGTAACTTTATGCAATTTATAAAAGACAAAGAGTTGCGGCATATTGTAGCAGATATTGTGATGATGCCTGTCAATGAAGATTTTACTGAAAAGGAATTATCTGATTATATTAAGCATGTGTTAAATCATCAAAAGATGATTAAAATAAAAGAAAAAATTCATGATGAAAAAGAAGCAGAACGTCAAAAGGACTATGCCAAAGCGGCATTAATTGCGATGGAGATTCTACAATTAAGAAAATCATTAGAAAAGTGATAATCTCTCATCGTGTTAATTATATTATAGACTGCATAAGCAAAAGCAAATGATTACCATAATAACCATTTAAGTGTTATGCTGTCCCAGAGGTTTGTGATTTTTTGGAAGGAGGGGGACAAATGGCTGAAAAATCGGCCCGTTCGAAAGAGGTTGAAACAGAATTGACCCTAGAACAAGCAAAAGAGCAGATTTTAGAAACAGGAAAGAAGACAGGTGTTCTCGCCTATGATGATATAGCAGAAAGATTGTCTCATTATGAGTTGGATTCTCATCAAATGGATGAGTTCTATGAATTCCTTGGTGATCAAGGTGTGGAACTAGTTGGTGATAATGATGACGATGCAGATCCCAATGCGCAAGAATTAGCAAAAAATGAAGAGGAATTTGATTTAAATGATTTAAGCGTACCTCCTGGAGTAAAAATTAACGACCCTGTAAGAATGTATTTAAAGGAAATTGGTCGTGTCGACCTACTAACAGCAGAAGAAGAGATTTCACTTGCAAATAAAATTGAGCAAGGCGACGAAGAAGCGAAGCGTCGTTTAGCGGAGGCTAACCTACGTCTCGTTGTAAGTATTGCCAAGCGATATGTCGGTCGTGGCATGCTGTTTTTAGATTTGATCCAGGAAGGGAATATGGGTCTTATAAAAGCAGTAGAGAAATTTGACTATCGTAAAGGTTTTAAATTTAGTACTTATGCAACATGGTGGATACGTCAAGCAATTACAAGAGCAATAGCTGACCAAGCAAGAACCATTCGAATTCCGGTTCACATGGTTGAAACAATTAATAAGTTAATTCGTGTTCAGCGCCAATTGCTACAAGACTTGGGCCGTGAACCTTCTCCAGAAGAAATTGCTGAAGACATGGATCTAACACCAGATAAAGTACGAGAAATTTTAAAAATTGCTCAAGAGCCAGTCTCATTAGAAACACCGATTGGTGAAGAGGATGATTCTCATCTTGGAGATTTCATAGAAGACCAAGACGCTACTTCTCCATCTGAGCATGCTGCCTACGAGCTGTTAAAAGAGCAGTTAGAAGATGTACTCGACACTTTAACAGACCGTGAAGAAAATGTACTTCGTCTTCGCTTTGGACTAGATGATGGAAGAACAAGGACGCTAGAAGAGGTTGGAAAGGTCTTTGGCGTCACGAGAGAAAGGATTCGTCAAATTGAAGCGAAAGCCCTTCGAAAATTAAGACATCCTAGCAGAAGTAAAAGACTGAAAGACTTTTTAGAATAGAATTCAATTCAGGATAGTTTACTCTAAATGGGTAAGCTATCTTTTTTTAGTGCAGTATTCACTTCTAGTGGTGTGGATAATTCCTTTATTTGTATATGATACCATATATTAATAAATAAACAAATGTACGGTAATATCCATACTTATATTTACAATTTATTTTACTGAATAGTTAATTATATTGCAAATTACTTTTTGTAAAAAATTCTTAAATTATTTATTATTTAGATAATTATTACTATATTGAGAAACAAAACATGAGAGTCATAAAGCGGTTTTATTTAGTTCTAATGTTTAAATCATTATTGAAACATAACTATGTACAATTTTAAATTTTTTAAATCTTGAGAATATTAGAGAGGTGATTATATAATAGGAATTGAAAGCGTATTCAAAAGTCATAAGAAGGAGGATTTATATGAATTTTGACCTTACATCTGAACAAAAGATGATTTTTAAAACGATTAAAGAGTTTGCAATGGAAGAAGTGGAACCTGGTGCATTGGAAAGAGACCGAACGAAAGAATTTCCATTGGAAGTGTTCAAGAAATTATCAGACCTGGGTATGATGGGCTTACCCTTTTCGGAAGAATATGGCGGTGGTGGAGCCGATACAATTAGTTTTGCAATCGTAACTGAAGAATTAAGTAAAGCATGCGCCTCAACAGGTATAACGTATTCGGCCCACATATCTTTGGGTGGCGCACCTCTGTCATTATTTGGTACCGAAGAACAAAAACATAAGTATTTAACACCTATTTGTACCGGTGAGAGTCTTGGTGCATTTGGTTTAACTGAACCGAATGCTGGCTCCGATGCTGGTGGGACAAGAACAACAGCAGTAGAAGAGAACGGGGAATATATCATCAATGGGAATAAGTGCTATATCACGAATGCGAGTTATGCAAAACATTTAGCCTTAACAGCTATCACTAGTATGAATGGTACGGATAAAGAAATTAGTGCGATTATTGTTCCTACCGATGCCAACGGGTTCACTGTATTGGATAATTATGAGAAGATGGGACTTAATGCATCTAATACGACTGAATTGATATTAGAAGACGTGCGCGTACCGACTGAGCACTTGCTCGGTAAAAAGGGTGATGGATTTAAGCAATTTTTAATCACTCTTGACGGAGGAAGAATTGGCATTGGTGCCATGGCAGTGGGCATTGCCCAAGCAGCATATGAGAAGGCGCTAAAGTATGCTAAAGAACGTGAACAATTTAGTAGAAAGTTATCTCATTTTCAAGCTATACAATTCAAACTAGCTGATATGGCGATGAAAATTGAATTGGCGAGAAATATGGTTTATAAAGCAGCTTGGTTAAAAGATCAAGGAAAACCGTTTTCCAAAGAAGCGGCAATGTGTAAGTTATATGCATCTGAGATTTGTATGGAAATCGCTGATCAGGCCGTTCAAATTCATGGTGGTTATGGCTATATGAAAGAATATCATGTAGAAAGATATATGCGTGATGGTAAGTTAACAGAAATTGGAGAAGGAACTTCAGAAATACAACGTATGGTGATTGCCAGACAGATTGGTTGTTAATAGGAGTATATTTTTTGCATTAAAGGAAAATGCTATCTAAGAATGGTTAGAGAGGGTGAATCTTTAGAGACTTTACGTGTGTAAAATTACCCAAAACTATTTTTTAGATAGTTTTTCTTTTAAACAATACATGTTATACATAAAATATTTTTAAGGAATGAAAAGGGGTAAAATGGTAAAAAAATAAATGATAGGAAGTAAACTTTTTTGCCAGTTTATTAAAATAATTTTGAATTGCTGATAACAAATTCGTTTTAGGGCTTTTCCAATAGCGTTTTTTACAGTAAAATAGAGATTGTTTGTATATACTTACTTATATTGTGAAGTTCTTACATAAGGGAGGTTTAAACATTGAATCGTAATCCGTTAATACCGTTCGCTCTTATTGCTATCCTTGGGATTGGCGCAATGTTCCTTGTTTCATTTAAAGGATTAGGTGATCACAAAGAACTGACAAGTGAAGGGGACGAGGAAGCAACAGAAGAGGTAGCAGCGTCACCGGAGGAAATTTATCAACAATCTTGTATTGGCTGTCATGGTGACCAATATCAAGGTGGTGTAGGACCCGCACTAACGGGTGTTGGCGAGAGACTTTCAGAAGAAGAAATCGTTGATGTATTAACAAATGGTAAAGGTGCAATGCCAGGGGGACTTGTCTCTGGTAAAGAGCAAGAAATGGCTGAATGGTTAATGACATTGGAATAAACGAGTAAGTCCTTTGCATATGCAAGGGACTTTTTTTATACTATAATCAGAACTTAATACATAGAAGTGGTGGAAAAACGAATGAACACAAATCAATTATCTAATCGATTAAGAACAGTTGCTCAATATATACCAAAAGGTTCGAAAATAGCCGATATTGGCTCAGATCATGCTTACCTACCTTGTTATGCTGTTAAACAAGGGATTGCAAAAGAAGCGATTGCTGGTGAGGTTGTGGAAGGACCGTTTCAATCAGCGTTAGCACAAGTAAAAGCAGATAAATTAGAAGACAAAATCTCCGTGAGAAAAGGAAATGGACTTTCTGTTTTAACGGACGATGAAGTAGATGTAATAACAATTGCCGGTATGGGCGGAACATTGATTGCGTCCATTTTGGAAGAAGGTTCAGATCGCTTAGGTGGAGTAAAACGATTAATTCTCCAACCTAATATTAGTAGCATCTCTATCAGACTTTGGCTGCGTGAAAACGGATGGGCGTTAATAAATGAAGAAATAATCGAAGAAGATGAAAAAATTTATGAGATCTTAATCGCTGAGAAAGGCGATATCAATCGAGGATACGACGATTTAGAAGAAGGTCTTTTGTTAGGACCGTATTTATTACTTGAAAAATCGGCAGTTTTTATTAAAAAATGGAAACATGAACGAAAGAATTGGGAGAGAATAATTAGTCAAATCCAAGCAGCAAAATCATCAAATGAAAATAATGAAAAAATAGTTGCTTTACAGAAGAAAATAGCTATTGTTGGAGGGGTATTATCTTGAAGAAAGCAAATGGACATGAAATCATTCAATTATTTGAACAGTTTTCACCAAAAGCCTACGCAATGGAAGGAGATCCTATTGGGTTACAAATCGGTAGCTTGAACCAAAAAGTAAGCAAAGTAATGGTTGCACTTGATGTGTTAGAGGAAGTGGTTGATGAAGCAATTGACCAAGGTGTTAACTTAATTATTGCACACCATCCACCGATTTTCCGTCCTTTAAAGAAATTAGACAGTGATACACCTGCAGGAAGAATCTATACAAAATTAATTAAGCATGATATAGCCGTTTATGCAGCTCATACGAATTTGGATGTTGCTAATGGTGGTGTAAATGATTTATTAGCAACTGCACTTCAGATGAAAAATACAGAAGTCCTTGTACCAACATATGAAATACCTTTAATGAAACTTGCTGTTTATGTACCTGTAGAGAACGAGGAAGCAGTCAAGCAAGCTTTAGGTAATGCTGGTGCAGGTGCATTAGGTGATTATAGTCATTGTAGTTTTTCAAGTGAAGGGAATGGACAATTTTTACCAAGTAAGGGAGCAAATCCTCATATTGGCCAACCGGGTACACTTGAAAAGGTGAAAGAAAATAAAATTGAAGTAATATTCCCATCTAATTTAGAGAAGAAAGTTATCAAAGCAATGCTTGCGGCTCATCCATATGAAGAGGTGGCCTATGATCTTTATCCATTAGCTAATCAAGGAGAAGTTCTCGGACTCGGTAGAATAGGTGAAATTAAGGAAATGACCTTAGCACAGTTTGCAGAGCATGTGAAGGCGGTGTTGGATGTGCCTAGCGTGCGTGTGGTAGGAGATTTACAATCAGTTGTGAAAAAAGTAGCCGTTCTTGGTGGAGATGGCAATAAATATTATGCAAAAGCGAAGATGAAAGGTGCAGACGTTTACGTTACGGGAGATATGTATTATCATGTTGCGCATGATGCGATGCAAGCTGGTTTAAATATTATTGACCCTGGTCATAATGTCGAAAAAGTGATGAAATCAGGTGTTGCAGAATATATGAAGAAAAAATGTGCTGAAAAAGGGTTAGAGGTGGAGTTTATTGCTTCTAAAGTACATACGGATCCCTTTACATTTGTATAATTGAAGATAGAAAAAGCCATCTCCATTTGGAGATGGCTTTTTGCTTACTTTTGTACAACTTTTGGCTTTTTTATTTTTGGAAGAATTTTAGATAATGGTACTTTCTTTTCTGTAAGCCAAGTTGATTCTTCTTTTGGATCATACTGTTCAATAAAAGAAATCACTTCTTTTGTAATTGGTGTTGGTGTAGAGGCACCGGCCGTTACTGCAACCGTTTGAGCATCCTTAATCCAATCTAAATTAAGCTCGGAAATATCGCCAATACGGTAGGCTTTTGTGCCAGCAATTTCTTCGGAAACTTGAGCAAGCCTGTTCGAGTTATTACTTTTCGGATCCCCAACAACGATAAGGACATCTGCAGCCCCTGCTTGCTCTGCAACCGCTTCTTGACGTACTTGAGTAGCAAGACAAATTTCTTTATGAAATTCAGCTTGAGGATATTTCTCTTTGATTTCTTCCATGATATCGCCGACATCCCACTGGCTCATGGTTGTTTGATTTGTAACAAGAATTTTTTCATTTGTTAGTGTTAACGCTTGAACATCGTCAATCGTTTCAACTAAGTGAACGATCTCAGGTGCAACCCCAACCGCTCCTTCAGGTTCAGGATGTCCCTTTTTACCAATATATATAATTTGATAATTTTCGTCTTTCTTCTGACGAATTAAATCATGCGTGCTACTCACATCCGGGCAGGTAGCATCTAAAGTTACTAACCCTTTTTCTTTAGCTCTTTCTCGAATTTTAGGTGATACACCATGTGCTGTGAAGATAACCGTACCGCTTTGGACTTGGTCTAAAATATCGTCACGGTTTTTCCCATCTAAAGTAATAATGCCTTCTTCTTCAAATGCATCAGTCACGTGTTTGTTATGGACAATCATGCCAAGGATATAAATTGGCCTCGGTAAGGTTTTATCGAGTGATGCGTTTTTAGCAATCACCATTGCGTCTACTACACCATAGCAGTAGCCCCTTGGTGATATTTTGATGACGTTCATTGAATATCCTCCCTATATCTGAAACATATATTTTGTGTTATATAATTTTAAATAAAACATTGGATGAATGAAATTACTCATCTCTTCTAATCTATTATATAAGACATAAAGCAATAACACAAAAAGGAGAATTTATAAAAGAAATCCACGGTGATTTAAGCTCAATTCTATTGTTCCGTAAGGACGAATGAAAATAAGACAATGAAGGTGATAGGATAGATACACTTTGCATATTGGTACTTAAGAGATGACTATAACAATTTTTTTAATTCACTTAATGAAGGAAATGAGCGATTTAAATAAAATAAAAACTCGCCAAAATGGCGAGCGCTAAGCACATGATTAAACATACAGTTTCGGTACAGACTGACCACCAGCTTTTTTAGGGGGGTGTTGAGTTGGCTGGTCTTCTAAAGACTTCATAGTGACTGATGTCTCTTTTTTAGTTTTCGTTACTGACATAGTAGGATGACTATCCTTTATCGGAGATGGTGAACTAGATTCATTTTCTTCTTCTTTTTCTTCCGTTGTTGAACTCATATTCTTAAGACCGCGATAAAGCTTCCACATTGAAGGGATATTTTTAACCATTGGACCGTACTGTTGAACCATTGGACCGATTTGCCCTGCAGTATTTAAGAATTTTTGTGTATTTGTTAAAAAACCGCTGATATTTGTTGGGTTTGTTAGCGTTTGGAGAATGCCTGCTCCACCAGCGGCTCTAGATTCTGTGGCAGCATTAGTAGCAGTGTTAACGGCTGCCTGCGCACCGGAACCACCTCTACCACCAAGAATTTTGGATAATAGACCTCCACTTCTTGAAGATCCGTTATTTCTCATGCCACCATTATTTCTTGGTTGTGTTGGTCCGTATGGAGTCATACCGGGTGGAAATGGTGGCCTACCTGATAAGTTTTGCATCATTTGTGGTGTTTGGTGTGGTGGTGGGAAGCCTGGTCTCTGCCCTCGATTTGGTCCCATTCCTGGATACATCACATCTCCTCCTCTCAAAAGGGGATTTTACTTTCATTGTATGCAAAAAGGAGAAATGGGTTTATCTTTAATAAAAGGATAAGAAGGAATAACAAGTATAACTGGTTATTTACCTGGAATTTTATTATAATAATATGATGGAGTAAATGTTTGCGATTTTAAGTGATCATGTGTGCAAGTACTTATGATCATTTCATAACGATAATGAGGAGTTAAAAAAATGAATGAAACAAGATTTGAAAGGTATGAGTTTAAACCTTTTATTATAGAAGCAGTAAAGAAGTTAGGGTTTTATGAACCAACAGATATACAGGAAAGATTAATACCGACTGTCTTAAAAGGGGAAAGTGCCATTGGTCAATCCCAGACAGGTACAGGTAAAACACACGCTTATATTCTGCCAATGGTTGAAAAACTTCAAACAAATAAAAAAGGTGTACAAGCAATTATCACTGCACCAACTAGAGAGCTAGCCAACCAAATTTATCAAGAGGTTTTAAAAATCACGAGCCATAGTGAAGATGCTATCGCAGTTAAGCTCTTTATCGGTGGTACAGATAAACAAAGAACAATTGAAAAGCTTAAAACGCAACCGCAAATAGTTGTTGGTACACCGGGAAGAATTAATGATTTAGTGAAAGAGCAGGCATTGCTTATCCATACTGCTTCATTATTAGTTGTGGATGAGGCGGACTTAATGTTGGATATGGGCTTCTTGGAAGATGTTGACCAAATCGCTTCACATATGCAAGAGAAATTGCAAATGCTTGTGTTTTCAGCTACGATCCCAGAGAAGCTTAAACCATTTTTGAAAAAATATATGGAAAACCCAAAATATGTTCATGTAGAGCCGAAGCAACCAACCGCAGCTAAAATTGAACATCAATTATTACCTTCAAGACACCGCAACAAAGTAAATCTTGTGTTTGATGCTTTACAGTCTTTTAACCCGTATTTAGCCATCGTGTTTACGAATACGAAGAAAAAGGCAGATGAAGTCGCGGATGGTTTAATGGCTAAAGGCTTGAAAGTCGGAAGAATTCACGGAGATTTGAACCCACGAGAACGAAAGAAAATGATGAAGCAAATCGTTGATCTCGAATTCCAATATATCGTAGCAACTGATTTAGCTGCTAGGGGTATTGATATTAAAGGAATTAGTCACGTAATTAACTACGAATTACCTACAGACTTAGATTTTTATATTCATCGTGTAGGTAGAACAGCGAGAGCAGGCACTTCAGGTATTGCCTTAACGATTTATGATCCAACAGATGAAGACGCATTAAATAAATTAGAGAAGATGGGCGTTACTTTTACTCATATTGATTTTGTTAAAGGAAATTGGGTAAAACTTGACGATCGTAATAAAAGAAAAAACAGACAACGTCAAACAGATGAGATTGATAAAAAAGCTAGTTCACTTGTACAAAAACCGAAAAAAGTAAAACCAGGATACAAAAGAAAGCGCAAATGGGAAATGGAAAAGATAAAGAAGAGAGAAAGAAGGATTAAAAGAAAATAAGAGAGAGGGATATTGTATGTTGAAAATCGGATCCCATGTTTCGATGAGCGGAAAAAAAATGTTGTTAGCAGCCAGTGAAGAAGCAGCTTCTTACGGGGCGAATACATTTATGATTTACACAGGTGCTCCCCAAAACACGAGAAGAAAGAAAATAGAAGATTTAAATATAGAAGCAGGCCTAGCTCATATGAAGGAAAATGGCATAAGTGATATTGTTGTTCATGCCCCTTATATTATTAATATAGGGAATACAACGAACCCAGCTACATTCGAATTAGGAGTGAATTTTCTACGTTCTGAAATCGATCGTACAGAAGCGCTTGGGGCAAAGCAAATTGTCTTGCATCCTGGTGCACATGTCGGAGCAGGTGCAGAAAACGGTATTGCAAGGATTATTGAAGGTTTAAATGAAGTACTAAATGGGGATGAAAATGTGCAAATCGCGCTTGAAACAATGGCTGGAAAAGGGTCAGAATGTGGAAGAGATTTTGAAGAACTAGCGAAAATTATTGATGGTGTAACTCATAATGAACATTTATCTGTTTGTTTTGATACTTGTCATACTCATGATGCTGGATATGATATTGTTAATGACTTTGATGGTGTATTAAATGAATTTGATAAAATCATTGGTATCGATCGATTAAAGGTTCTTCATATTAATGATAGTAAAAACATTCAGGGAGCTAGGAAAGACCGCCATGAAAATATTGGATTTGGTCATATCGGTTTTAAGGCACTAAACAACATTGTTCATCATCCACAACTTACGACAATACCGAAAATCTTAGAAACACCTTATGTTGGCGAGGACAAGAAAAATAAGAAACCGCCATATCAATTCGAAATTAATATGTTGCGTAAAGAAGCGTTTAATGAAAATCTTTTAGAAGATATTTTAGCACAATAAAAAAGCATGGAGGAGAGGGATCCTCTATGCTTCTTCTTTGCCCTTCTAATGGTCTGTTAAAATCGTAGATGTCAATGGCACTTGTAATCGACTTAAGAATTGGTAAACATAAGAAATATTTGATTGACTGACTTTGCCGTGTCTACACCTGCAATATTGGCAATTTCTTTGACAAGTTTCTTTCGTTCATTTTCATTAAAGATATTCACCTTTTTACCGCGAAGATATTGGGCGATTTGCTCCGCTTCTGAGCGGCTAACTGAGATATTAAATTGTTTTCCATACTTTAATAATTCATCTGCGGTAATGTGATTGACTTTGTGATTAATGATGTTCTCAAAGATTTTCATGTGCATCACTCCTCATTAAACTGTATGCACCTGTGCAGAAAAATTTGCCTATTTTTCTACAAAAATTGATGAAACAAGCCCCATTTCACTCCTTTACAAGGTTAGGAACTTCATGTATACTACTCTTTGTACTAAATCGTAATGATTCTTAAAACGAAGGTGAATAAGATGGAAACACTGCAAGAGCCAGTGATTAAAATAGAGGATGTTTCCTTTAGATATGAAAAGAATAATGTATTAGAGCGGGTAAATTTAATTGTAAATGAAGGAGACTTCTTAGCCATTGTTGGTCCAAATGGTTCTGGAAAATCAACACTTCTCAAGTTAATATTGAACTTATTAAAATTACAAAATGGGAAAATCACTCTTTTCGGGGAAGAAATGAATCAATTTAAGGACAGGCAAAAAATTGGCTTTGTTTCGCAAAAGGCAAATTCATTTAATACAGGTTTTCCGGCAACGGTATTTGAGGTTGTTGCTAGTGGGTTAACAAAAAAGCTGGGACTATTTAAATGGATGAAAAAGGAAGATAGGCGTCATGTTATCGATGCTATAGATTCTGTTGGATTACGCGAATATGAAATGAGTAATGTGGGAGAGTTATCTGGAGGTCAGCAACAACGGGTGTTTATTGCAAGAGCGTTAGTTAGTGAGCCTAAATTACTTATATTAGATGAACCGACTGTTGGTGTTGATGCACAACATGTGCAATCATTTTATCATATGCTTGAAGATCTGAATAAAAACCGTGGCATTACGCTTTTACTGGTTACACATGATATAGGGACAGTTTCTGAGCGGGTATCACATGTTGCATGTATGAATAAAACTCTTCATTTCCACGGGAAAACAGAGGAATTTGAGCGTCTTGATAAAGCTGAAATGTCGACGTTTTATGGACATGACGTTCATATCTTATCCCATGATCATCACCACCATCATGAAGGGGTGAGATGATGATTGCTGCTATATTTGAATATGAGTTTTTACAAAATGCTTTTTTAACTGGTATGGTTATTGGTATTATTGCCCCTTTACTTGGTGTGTATATTGTAGTCAGGCGGTTATCATTGATAGCAGATGCGCTTAGTCATGTAACGTTAGCTGGGATTGCAGCAAGCTTATTACTTGAAAAGAAACTAACCGGTTTTAGCGGAGTCAATCCTGTTTATATGGGGATGGCTTTTTCCGTTACAGGATCTGTGTTTATAGAAAAGTTAAGGTCTGTATACAAGCATTATCAGGAGCTTGCCATTCCTATTATACTTTCTGGGGGAACCGGTCTAAGTGTAATATTTATTTCACTCGCTGATGGCTTCAATTCAGATCTGTTTGGTTACCTTTTTGGTAGCGTTAGTGCAGTAAGTAGAGAAGATCTATGGCTTATTATCATCATTTCGGTGATTATTATAGCCATTATTGTTTCTTTATATAAAGAACTATTCTTATTATCTTTTGATGAGGAGCATGCGCAAGCATCTGGTATTCCAGTAAAAATTGTTCATTTTATTTTTATTGTGATGGTGGCACTTGTTATCGCTTCATCTATGCGTATCGTTGGAATTCTCCTCGTATCCGCACTTATGACTTTACCGGTTGCTGCGAGTATGCGGATTGCAAAGGGCTTTAAGCAAACGATTTTATTGTCAGTTATTTTTGGGGAAGTGTCAGTACTTGGCGGTTTATTTTTAGCATATTACTTAGATCTTGCTCCTGGAGGAACCATTGTGATCATTGCTGTGTTAATATTATTAGTAACGATACTTTTAAAGAAAGTAAAGACATCTAGACCAGCTAAAGTATAATTGCAAAAAAAGGGTGAATCAGTCATGAATGTGAGTGGAGCATTAGAACTGTTGAAAAATCGAGGCTATAAGCATACAGGCAAGAGAGAAGAAATGCTTGCACTATTTGCGGATAGTAATAAGTACTTAACGGCAAGAGAAGTCTTAGAGGAAATGAAACCAGATTATCCGGGCTTGAGCTTTGATACCATTTATCGTAATTTATCGTTGTTTGTTGACTTAGATATTCTTGAGATGACCGAGTTATCTGGTGAAAAACATTTTCGGTTTACTTGTTCTCATGAACATCATCATCATCATTTTATCTGTCTGGATTGTGGAAAAACAAAAGAAATAGAAACTTGTCCGATGAATACTCTGGCAGAAAACTTAAAAGGATATGATGTTTCTGGGCATAAATTTGAAATTTACGGAAAATGCCCAGAATGTTGTTAATTGGAAAAACCCCTCATATATGAGGGGTTTTTTATGTGAAGATAGTAAGATTACACAGATACTTTTAACCAATTCTCAACCCATGTGGCTGCTTCCTTCCAGCTTGTCACCCGTTTTACGCCGTCTGGAGTCGGTAAGCGGTTATAGGGTGTATCGAACAATATGACGGGAATTTGACACGCCTCATGGATCATAACAGCATTATCATGTTTATCTTCGAAGAATATGTCAATATCATATTGTTTAGCTGCTGAGACTTTATCATGAGAGCCAATAAGATCAATATGATCAAAAGTAATGCCATTCTGTATGAACCAATTTTCAGTTACGCTCATCAAATGAGTTGAGCGTGCACTAATAAAAAATAGTTCATGTTCTTCTTTCCATTGTGTTAATATTGTTTTTGCGTTAGGTACAATGGTTGACTGGCGATAAATTTCCGGTTCATTTTCTTTAAACCATTGATCGAATGCTTGAGGTTCTATATCTACAAGCGGATACAAGTCATATTGCTTTATGTCTTCTAAAGTAAGTTGTAAACCAAATGCTTTGTTCATAAAAGGAATCATTGCCGCTGGACTCGTGACAGTTCCATCGATATCAATTCCGAATCGTTTTTTCATTTCATTGCTCTCCTTTAAAACTTGAACATTTAACCGTTCACTTCATTTTATCTCTACTTCCTAATTTTAGCTGAAACTTTTCATTATATAAACCATAAAAGCCTTTTTGTTGCTAGAAAATCTTAACACAAGTAAAAGTGTAACGCTTGTTAATAATAATAAATGCTCCACCACAGAAAAAGTGGATACCATTAAAGCGAGGGATCATGATGGCAGATCAGATGCGTAAATATGATGAAGATCAGCTTCGTCGTGACAGAGTTGATGAGAACCAGTATGAAGTCTCAAGCGATTATTCAGAAGAAACTGCAGCCGAAATTGCTGCTCCTGTAACTTATGATGAGGACAGGGGAAGGGATATTGACGATAGAAAAGGAACGCGTAGTGGTGGCCGAGGAGTAGGTATTACTGCTTTAGTATTATCAATCCTTTCACTATTCATTATGCCGATATTTCTTGGAGCTGCAGGGATCGTACTTGGTATTGTTGCAAATAGCAAAGGAGCTAGAGGATTTGGCACTTGGGCGATTGGTATCGGTATAGTATCGCTCTTAGTAGGGATTTTTATTATGCCATTCTTTTAAATAATGAACAACAAGCGCCTAGGAGTATCCCTAGGCGCTTTGTTTATTTAAACTGTTTCTTTGGCGTTTTCTTCTTCTTCTTTTTGTTTTGCAAAGTACTCTTCAGCTATTTTATCAATTTCAATCTTTAATTCATCGACCATTGTATCTTCTGGTACTTTGCGGACAATTTTCCCTTTGCGGAATAATAAACCTTCACCTCGTGCTCCAGCAATGCCAATGTCAGCTTCTCTTGCTTCACCAGGGCCGTTAACGGCACAGCCCAAAACAGCGACTTTAATTGGTGCTTTAATTGTTGAAATATATTCTTCAACTTCATTCGCGATACTAATTAAGTCGATTTCGATACGACCACAAGTCGGACAAGAAATGAGTGTCGCAGCATTCGATGATAAACCGTATACTTTTAACAGCTCTCTAGCCACTTTTACTTCTTCAACTGGATCAGCACTTAATGAAATTCTTAACGTATTTCCGATACCTTTATGAAGAATTGCGCCTAAGCCAGCTGCACTTTTTACTGTACCGGCAAATAATGTTCCGGATTCAGTAATCCCTAAGTGTAGAGGATAATCAAAAGCTTGAGCTGCTTTTTCATAAGCTTCAATCGCTAAATTGACATCTGACGCTTTCATGGAGACGATAATATCATGGAAGTCTAGGTCTTCCAGGATTTTAATATGGTGAAGTGCACTTTCAACCATTCCGTCTGCTGTAGGATAGCCGTATTTTTCTAAAATGCGTTTTTCTAATGAACCTGCATTTACACCAATACGAATAGGAATACCTTTCGCTTTAGCAGCTTTTACAACAGCTTCCACTTTTTCGCGTTTTCCAATATTACCTGGGTTAATTCTAATCTTGTCAGCTCCACCTTCAATGGCTTTTAAGGCTAACTTATAATCAAAATGGATATCAACGACAAGTGGAATATCGATTTGTTTTTTTATATCAGCAATCGCATTAGCTGCCCTTTCATCTGGACATGCTACGCGAACAACTTGGCATCCTGCTTCTTCTAATCGTTTAATTTGCGCAACGGTTGCTTCTACATCATGAGTTTTCGTTGTAGTCATACTTTGAATAAATAATTCATTACTTCCGCCAATGGTTAGCGGTCCCACTTTTACCGGACGAGTTTTCGTACGATGTATCATTTCACTCAATGGAGATTCGCTCCTTTATATATAAAAAATATATTTGAACTTCTCAATGTAAGCTCTTATCATCAACTATTGTATCAATGAAGTGATTGAATTGACAAGAAATAGATGCTAAGCATTTAGTTTTCATTATTATATGAAGGAAATTTATAGGTATTGCCGTATTGAATTTCTTCAGGCTTTATTCCGTTATTTAATGTGCTGAAATCTTCAGCAATAACATTAATTGGAAGATTTTCGATGTTCATATTTTGCTGCTCAATAATGGATAGAACGGTATCTCCCCGATTCACTTCTTTTTCGAAATAAGTAAGGCCTACCTCTTGTTCGCCTTTTTCTAAATTTGTGACCTCTGCGACAACGGGTGCAATATGTTTAGGGAGAGTTCCTTTGGAAAGATCGACGTATACAGCAAATGCAATGATAATAATTAAGATGAAGGCTGAAATTCTTCTCATATTTACAAGCTCCCGTCATTATAGAATAATCATTATCATACTTATGCATGTACATATCTAATTAGAACAGATTATGTATAAAAAAACTGCAGACGGTATAGGCGTCTACAGTATGATTCCATTATTGTTCAGGTATTTCCTTTTTCTGATGAGGTATTTCTTTGATGGCTAACATGAGAATGATGATGGATATTAACCAGTTAATAAGTGCTCCATTTGGAACAACGGTTTGTAGTGTGTCCATGATAATAAAAAATACTGTTGATAACGTGATACTATAAGCGGCTATTCGCCACATGTAGCGATAAGGAAGTGTCTTCTGAACAATTCTCACAATCATTATACCGATTAAGGCAATAATGGAAATTTCTATTAAGCGCATGGCTACAGAAAATAAATACAGTACAATAGCGAAGATACTAATTAAAATGATTAACCAAGAATCTGCCGTTTGTATTAATTCAATAACGGTTGATTTATCAATATTGATATCACCGAGCATACTATAGCTATAGGATTGTTGATTGTTTCCGCTAATGAACACCAATTCGTCTTGTAGAATGGCAATGGTATCATTTGTTTGTAATATTTCATCTTTCTTTACAATATTATTAGAGTCAAAAATAATGGTCACACCATCATTCTCAACAGTAATAGGTGCTGTTTCATTTGCTTGTAATGTCCCATTAGCAATCTCAAATTCAGGCAAATCATCCATTATTGTTGATTCCATTGATTGTACACCATTGAAGACGGATGTACTGAGAAAAAAAATAGTGGGGATAATGGATAGGAAAGTGAGAAAAAAAACATAACCTATAGTCTTTCCTATACCCTGCTGACGAAATGTTGCAATGTCTTTTGGAGAATAAATGCTTCTTATAAATTGTTTGAAGATATTCAAAAATTTTCCACGTCCTTACTTGTCATTATTCTACTTATTTTAACGACAATACTTTCGTCATACAAGAATAATAAGTTTTTTGAATAATTAATCCTTTGTCATCTAATTGTAACATAAGGGAAAAATATTAAAGGTTTGTAAATTTAACCGTTACACTATTTACATTAATAGAGAAAGCTTTAATAATAGTGTGGGGTTTACATTAGTGTTGAAATACTTTCTAGGGGTTGAAAAGCTTGGAATTAGATATTCAAAAGATGATATTTGAGTTTGTCGGTGGATTAGGTATCTTCCTTCTCGGAATTAAAACGATGGGAGATGGTCTACAAAAGTCAGCTGGAGATCGTCTTAGAGATATTTTGGATAGATTCACCACAAATCCATTAATGGGTGTACTAGCAGGAATGTTAGTAACGATGCTTATTCAAAGTAGTTCTGCAACGACGGTGTTAACAGTAGGATTAGTTAGCGCTGGATTTATGAATCTACGTCAAGCGATAGGCGTAATTATGGGTGCGAATATTGGGACAACCTTTACAGCGTTTATAATTGGTCTAGATATTGGTGAATATGCGTTGCCAATCCTAGCGATTGGGGTATTATGCTTAGTCTTCTTTAAAAATAACCGTATGCAAAACATTGGGTCTATTATATTTGGTTTTGGGGCATTGTTTTATGGATTAGAGTTAATGGGCGGTGGTATGAAACCGTTAAGTAACTTACAAAGCTTTCATGACTTGACAGTTAGTATGAGTGAGATTCCAGTATTAGGTGTTCTTGTGGGAACTGTGCTTACAGTAATTGTGCAAAGCTCAAGTGCGACAATTGGAATATTGCAAGGCCTATTTTCTGAGGGGTTAATTAACTTAGATGCAGCTCTTCCAGTTTTATTTGGAGATAATATTGGTACAACGATAACTGCCGTATTAGCTTCACTTGGGGCTACAGTTGCAGCTAAACGAGCAGCGCTAGTTCACGTAACGTTTAATTTAATTGGAGCTACCATCTTTTTAATATTACTTCATCCTTTTACTTTATTGGTTGAAATGTTCCAAGCGAATCTTGGACTGAATCCAGAGCTGACAATTGCGTTCGCTCATGGAACATTTAATATTACTAACACGTTGATTCAACTGCCATTTGTGGCTGTTCTGGCCTATATTGTGACGAAGCTTATTCCGGGTGAAGATACAGTGATTGAGCAAAAAGCCAAACATTTAGATGCTGTTTTTATTCAGCAATCGCCATCAATTGCTCTTGGACAAGCAAAAGAAGAGGTACTTCGAATGGGTCAATTTGCTGTTGAAGGATTAAATGAGACACGATCATTTTTAATAGATGGTTCTCCTAAACATGGTGAAAAAGCTTATCAAATCGAAAGTGCGATAAACAATCTGGATAGACAAATTACAGATTATCTTATTCAGCTTTCTAGAAGTTCTTTATCTAATAGCGAATCGGCTGAACATACGGTTCTAATGGATACGATTAGAGATATTGAAAGAATGGGTGACCATTTCGAAAATATCGTTGAATTAATGGATTATAAGAAAGCCAATAAGGTAAGTATTACGGAATCCGCTATGAAAGATTTAGATGATATGTTCCAATTAACGATCTCTACGGTTTCTGAAGCATTAGAAGCGCTAGATCATAATGATAAAGAAGCAGCACAACATGTTGTACAAAAAGAAGATCAAATAGATAAAATGGAGCGTAAATTACGTAAACAACATATCATTCGCTTAAGTGAAGGAGTATGTTCTGGACAAGCAGGGATTGTATATGTGGATATCTTAAGTAATCTAGAACGAATCGGTGATCATGCAGTTAATATTGCAGAGGCTGTATTAGGCGAAGATTGAGTATTATAAAGAGGTAAGGGTTGGTTCCTTACCTCTTTTTTTAAAATCTTTCGATGGAAAAGATAACATTTTAATGTTTTAATTATGGCGAGACTATGAGAAGTTTTTGTTATGAATAGGAGGGAACGGTTATGGATATTTTAGCTTGGGCACTCATTATCATCTTATTTGTTATAGCTTTTATCGGATTGATTTATCCAATTATCCCGAGTGTACTTTTTATTGCCGCTGGCTTTATTGTTTATGGATTATTCTATTCCTTTGAACCTTTTGGTGTACTGTTTTGGTCCATTCAAATTTTATTTGTAATATTACTATTTGGTGCCGACTATATCTCTAATATGGTTGGTGTGAAAAAATATGGTGGGACAAAAGCTGGAATATGGGGAAGCACTATTGGAATACTAGTAGGTCCTTTTGTTATCCCGGTGGCAGGTATATTACTTGGACCAATAGTCGGGGCAATTATCGCAGAATTAATTGTACATCGTCGCCCATTTAAGGAAGCGGTCTTAGTTGGATTTGGGTCACTTGTAGGATTCATAAGTAGCATCATTACTAAAGGAATTGTTCAAGTAGTGATGATTATCTATTTCTTATTTGTTGTTCTATAAAAAAATTAATTTTTATGTTTGATTCTATGGCAAAGTGGTATAGAAAATATAAGAAGACATTTTAATGATGTCTGCATATGATTATATTTTTTAGTAGGAGGAATGTTTACATGGCTTATGAACTACCGAAATTACCGTATGCTTATGATGCTTTAGAACCACATATCGACAAGGAAACAATGAATATCCATCATACGAAACACCATAATACTTATGTAACTAACTTGAACAATGCAATTGAAGGAAAAAGTGCATACGCATCGAAAAGTGTAGAAGAATTAATTACCCATATAAATGATATTCCTGAAGATATCCGTACAGCTGTCAGGAATAATGGCGGTGGACATGCCAACCATTCTTTATTCTGGGAAGTTCTTTCACCAAATGGAGGGGGTACACCAACAGGCGATTTAGGAGATGCGATAGCTAGTAAATTTGGTAGCTTTGACGACTTCAAGGATGAATTTGCTAAAGCAGCTACTGGTCGCTTCGGATCGGGTTGGGCATGGTTAGTTGTTGATAATGGAGAATTAGCCATAACGAGCACACCTAATCAAGACTCGCCATTAATGGAAGGCAAAACACCCCTTCTTGGGCTAGATGTTTGGGAACATGCTTATTATTTAAACTATCAAAACAAACGTCCTGAATATATAAAAGCGTTTTGGAATGTTGTCAATTGGGACGAAGTAGGCAGAAGATATCAAGAAGCGAAGTAAAAGCCAAAATAAATCTATAATCTTAAAAAAAGCGCTATTCATTGAAATAGTGCTTTTTTACATTGCTGTCTAATAAATGTCACTCTTTCCTAATGTATGGGCTTCGATTGTCTAACCATAATTGTTCTTTGTAAGAAGACCAAGTGACATGAAATATTTTTTCAATGAGGATCTTCCTTTTCTTGCATAACTCCATCGTTTTTGAAGGAGACTATTTGTAGAATCGAAGGGGAGTTTTTTTATGAGTAAATTGCAGAGAGTGATTGGAAATATTGAGCCGACCAGAGACCTTGTTTTGTTGCTGCTAATTGGAGGATTATATTCCTTAAGTATTGCGTTATCCAATACTTTTGTGAATATTTTTTTGTGGAAGCAATCTGGTGAATACGTGGATTTAGGCTTATATAACCTCGCTGCTGTTGTTCTGCAACCTATTGCATTTATTATTGCGGGCAAATGGGCGAAAAAAGTAGATCGTGTCATTGTTCTAAGGTTAGGGGTTATATTTCTTGCCTTCTTTTATATTTCTGTGCTTCTTGTAGGGGATAAAGCGTCGTCATATCTCCTTTTATTAGGTTCTTTATTAGGTATAGGTTCTGGTTTTTATTGGCTTGCGTTTAATGTATTAACATTTGAAATAACCGATCCAGAAAATCGAGACTTTTTTAATGGTTTTCTCGGGTTACTTTCATCATTTGGTGGTATGATTGGTCCTATTTCTGCCGGTTTAATTATTTCAAAAATGAAGGCTTATACTGGTTATTCAGTCATATTTGGAATTTCATTAGCATTATTCGCGATTGCCGTATTTTTAAGCTTTTCTATTAAAAGGCGTCCAGCAAATGGAAAATATTTTTTTAAGCGGATTATAGAAGAACGAAAGTATAATAAGAATTGGAAGAGGATTACAAATGCTCATTTTTTCCAAGGGTTTCGTGAAGGTACATATGCGTTTGTCGTTTCTGTCTTTGTGTTTATAGCTACGGGGAGCGAATTAGCACTTGGTACATTCGGATTATTAAATTCAGGTATCGCATTAGTTTGTTATTATATTGCTTCAAGATGGATTAAGAAAGAGCATAGGAAAAGAGCAGTGTTAGCTGGAGGTGTGTTATTATTTCTGTCAATTTTCCTGTTAGTATTTCATATAACCTACGTTAATCTTTTGCTCTATGCGGCATTAATTGCAATCGCTTATCCTTTATTACTCGTTCCTTATTCTTCAATGACTTATGATGTAATAGGCACAGCCTGGAAAGCGGCAGAAATGAGAATTGAATATATTGTTGTAAGGGAATTATTCTTGAACATCGGTAGAATATTATCTTTGTTGTTCTTTATAGTGGGTGTAATCTATTTTGATGATCATGTGATCTTGCCGATATTGCTAGTAATATTAGGGATTGGGCATAGTATGATCTATTTCTTTATAAAGAATATCGAATGATGTGAAAAAAATATTCAAAATAACTATCATTTCCTTATAGTTATGAATAGAATTATTTTTGGTTTTCTTTTAAAATAAGTATATGTAATTAAGAGGGAAGTGTGGTTTTAGCAATTGAATAAAAAGAAAAAGAAGAATCGTGTGTCCTTTCGGTTGAACATGCTATTCTTAATTGTCTTTGTGTTGTTCTCTGTACTTATTTTTAGATTAGGGTTTGTTCAGATTGTCTACGGTGATGACTATAAGCGAGAAATAGAACGAACAGAAGAAATCACTGTAAATAACCCTGTACCTAGGGGAAAGATGTTTGATAGTACAGGAAAGATTATTGTCGATAATATCCCGCAGAATGCCATTACATATACAAATAATGGAGCTAGTCAAGAGGAAATGCTTGATACTGCTGAGAAATTAGCGGAACTAATTGAAAAAGATACAGAAAAAGTCACGGAACGAGATGAAAAAGATTATTGGATTATGATTAATCCTGATCGCGCGGATGAAAAGGTAACAGAGAAAGAAAAGGAAAATATTCGCGAGGACGAAGAAGCCGATTACGATAAAGATGTCTATCAATTAACATTAGATCGTATTACGGAAGAAGAATTGGATGAACTGACAGAAGACGACTTGGAAGTGCTTGCGATTTATCGAGAGTTCTCTAGTGGGTATGCCTTTACACCACAAGTTGTTAAAAATGATGAAGTAACTGCAAAGGAATTCGCCCTAGTAAGCGAAAATTTAGATTATCTTCCAGGGGTTGATACAACAACTGATTGGGACCGTTACTATGCTTTTGATAATACATTGAAATCTGTCCTTGGTTCTGTTTCTTCTTCTGAAGAAGGTATTCCGAAAGAAATGCTTGATTACTATTTAGCAAGAGATTATTCAAGAAATGACCGTGTAGGTAAAAGTTATCTTGAATATCAATACGAAGAAGTCCTCCATGGTCAAAAAGCCAAAGTGAAAAATGTCACTGATAAAGGTGGTACGATTCTAGAAACGGTTACAATTTCAGAAGGGCAGCGGGGGAAAGATTTAGTATTAAGTGTCGATATGGATTTACAATTAGCAACAGAAAAAATCATTGAAGAAGAGTTGCGTGCGGCTAAACAAACTGGAGGAACCAGTCTTTTAGATAGAGCCTATGTCGTGTTAATGGATCCGTATAGCGGCGAAATTTTAACAATGGCTGGTAGAAGGCTTGTGAAAGATGAGGAAACAGGCCGAACAAGAATGACGGATGATGCGTTAGGGAATATTACGACCACTTATAACGCCGGTTCCGTAGTCAAAGGGGCTACTATTCTTACGGGCTATAAGGAAGGTGTGATTCAACCTGGTACAGTAATTAATGACCAGCCATTAAAAATTGCTGGTACACCTGTAAAAAAATCATGGAAAACGTTCGGACCAATTAGTGATTTGTACGCATTAAGGGTTTCATCCAATGTGTATATGTTTGAAACAGCCATTCGAATTGGAGGCGGCACATATCGCTATAATAAATCATTGCCGTTAGATCCTAAAGGGTTTGATACAATCAGAGAATCGTTTGCTCAGTTTGGTTTAGGCGTTAGAACAGGGATTGATCTACCAAATGAACAAACAGGATTTAAAGGAATGAGTCAACTCCCTGGATTTATGTTGGACTTAGTGATTGGACAGTATGATACGTACTCTAATATGCAGCTCGTGCAATATGTATCCACGATTGCTAACGGCGGGAATAGAATGGAGCCTCATGTAGTAAAAGAAATTAGGGAGCCTTTATTAGAAAATGAAGAATTAGGCCCTATTGTAGAAGAAATATCGCCGAAAGTTCTTAATAAACTTGATATGGATGCTTCTTGGATTGAACGTGTAAAAGAGGGATTCCGTCAAGTTGCACAAGAACAACAAGGTACGGCACTATCCTTCTTTGGTGATAAAGAGTATGACCCTGCAGGTAAAACAGGAACAGCAGAGGCTTTCTATGATGGACCACTACGTAGTAATTATGATGAGCCACCTGAAGTAATGAATATCAGCTATGTTGGTTATGCACCTTCTGATAATCCAGAAGTGGCAATTGCTGTCATGGTCCCTTGGGCCTATGAAGGTGGAAGTGGCCATAAAGCAAACATGATTATTGCCGAACGCGTCATGGATGAATACTTTGAATTAAAAGAAGAACGTGCGAAAGAAGAAAGTAAGAAACCAGAAGATTTAACGAAGCAAGAAGTAATTGATGTTAACAAAGAAGAGGATGAATAAGCTTGTTTGTTTTGAAAAACACAAGCATAACAGATACTAATCAACAATCAAACTCGGATTCACCCTATTTTAAAGGGGGAATCCGAGTTATTTTTATGCTTTTCTTTTAGTTTTAGTTTATAACATCAGAAGTGAAAGAGGCAAAGAACGCTGACAATCCTACACAACTACCTCTATATTATCGTTCTTTTACTAAGGAGTGCCTCGACAATCCCCATGTTCATTACTTTGCTTTTACAGCATTGTTTGTTTGCAAGGTAATGCTCACTCCAAAAATGAGATATGATTTTCCCTAAATTTCACTTTACATTTCTTCACATTGGTTTACAGAATATTTACACGACATTTATTTCCTATTAACGTTTAGGTCTTATGATGGGTTTGTAGGACAAAACAACTGATTTTCTAGGGGGAATATTTCTAATGAAGAAACGATTCAAGTATGTGGCATCAACATTAATGATTGGTTCTGTTCTTGCTTTTACAACGGCATGTGGAGCAAATGGCGGTGCGAACAGTTCAAGTAATGGAGAGCAAACAACTAGTGAAGAAAATCAACAGTTACAAGGAGAAATCAAAATTGATGGCTCCTCTACAGTTTATCCTATTATGGAAGCTGTTGTTGAAGAATTCAGTATGGATCAGCCAGGCGTACAAGTGTCAGTCGCTTCTTCTGGAACAGGTGGAGGATTTAAACAGTTTATTGCAGGAACAACGGATATCAGTAACGCTTCGAGAGAAATTAAAGATGAAGAGAAAACCCAAATTGAAGAAGCAGGAATTGAGTATTCAGAATTAAAGCTAGCCAACGATGGATTATCAATCGTTGTAAATAAAGAGAATGATTGGGTCGATTCACTTACTATCGAAGAATTGAAAGAGTTATGGATCAATACGGGAGAAACAAAAAAATGGTCAGATATTAGACCAGAATGGCCAGATGAGGAAGTCAAATTTTATTCTCCAGGAACAGACTCTGGAACGTATGATTACTTTAATGAAATCATTCTGGAGGATGAGCCAATTGTAGAACAAGCGACACTGTCAGAAGATGACAACATCCTTGTTCAAGGTGTAGCAGGGGACGAAAATGCCATTGGATTCTTTGGATTTGCTTATTATGTTGAGAATCAAGATAAGCTAAAAGTTGTTCCAATCGATGGTGGGAATGGTCCGGTAGAGCCGACTCATGACACGGTTGAATCAGGGGAGTATGCACCATTATCACGTCCTTTATATATCTACGTGAAAAATGATTCCCTAAAGAATGAAGAAACATATGAATTCGTTAAGTTCACATTAGAAAATGCGGGGGCACTTTCAGAAGATGTCGGTTATGTGAAATTAAAAGATGAAGAATATGAAACAGGGTTATCAACAATTGAAGATTTAAAATAAGTGTTTGAATGATGAAGAGAGATCATCATCGTAATGAAGGGGGGATCAACTATGAATATACAACAAGAAGAAAAAGCGTTTTCTGTGCAAGAACTTATACAACAAAAAAAATCTAAAAGTAAAAATAAACTGAAGTCAGAAAAGATTGTTCCAGTTATCTTATTATTAACCGCGATTGTGTCAGTATTAACGACGATTGGGATCGTTGTAACATTATTTGTGGAAACGACGACTTTTTTCAGTCACGTAAGTATCAAAGAATTTTTTACCGCACAAAAGTGGTATCCATTTTCTGAAACACAAGGCTCATATGGAATCCTACCGCTTATTTCAGGAACGTTAAAAGTTGCTCTTATAGCTGCAGTTGTGGCAGTCCCGATTGGTCTCGCTGTAGCTATTTTCTTGAGTGAGTATGCGAGTGACCGAACAAGGAGAGTTATTAAACCTATTTTAGAAGTATTAGCAGGCGTACCTACTATCGTTTATGGGTTTTTTGCTCTCACTTTTGTGACACCAGTGCTTAGAGAAATGATTCCATCTCTGCAAATATTCAATGCGCTTAGCCCAGGGATTGTTATCGGGATTATGATTACACCGATGATTGCCTCATTATCAGAAGATGCCATGTCGTCTGTACCTAAAGTGATGAAAGAAGGGGCTTATGCATTAGGGGCAACAAAACTTGAAGTGGCCATTAAAATTGTTATACCTGCCGCTGTTTCAGGTATTGTTGCTTCTATTGTATTAGCAATTTCAAGAGCAATAGGTGAAACAATGATTGTCGCTGTTGCAGGAGGCTCCACGCCTAACTTAAGCTTTGACGTGACAAGTAGTATTCAAACAATGACGGCTTATATTGTCCAAGTCAGTCAGGGAGATGCTGGATATGGTACGACCATCTATTATAGTATCTACGCAGTTGGATTTACATTGTTTATTTTCACATTGTTCATGAATATGCTCGCCCAATTCATCTCCAAGCGCTTTAGGGAGGAATACTAGTATGAAATTAATTAATCATGATCAAGTACTAAAGAAAATGTCACCACGAAAATGGAAAAATTCCGTTTTTAAAGGTTTGTTCATGTTGGCGACTGCGTTTGCATTAGTGGTTCTTGCGATATTATTGTATCGCATTATCACTCAAGGAATTGGTTATTTAGACTGGCAGTTCTTGCAATCTTTACCTTCACGTGATCCAGAACAAGCGGGTATTAAAACAGCTTTAATAGGGACCATTTGGTTAATGGGTGTTGTTGCCCCTGTGACGCTTATACTTGGTGTAGGAACAGCCATTTACTTAGAGGAGTATGCGAGTAAAAATAAGTTTACCTCACTGATTCAGATTAATATATCTAACTTAGCAGGTGTCCCGTCGATTGTTTTTGGATTATTAGGATTAACGGTTTTTGTGAGAGCATTAACTTTAGGAACAAGTGTATTGGCCGCAGGCTTAACGATGAGTTTACTCGTATTACCAATCATAATCGTCGCGTCTCAAGAGGCGATTCGAAGTGTACCGATGGAATTAAGAGAAGCGTCATTTGGAATGGGAGCTAATAAATGGCAAACAATTGTAAGGGTGGTTATGCCGGCTGCATTACCTGGCATATTAACAGGAGCAATTTTAGCTCTCTCTAGAGCAATCGGGGAAACGGCACCATTAGTAGTGCTTGGTTTACCACTTTTCTTAGCGTTTTTACCTCAATCTGTTTTCGATATGTTTACTGTCTTACCAATGCAAATCTATAACTGGACGAGTAGACCGCAAGAAGAGTTTCATGCCGTTGCAGCGGGGGGCATTATTGTATTACTAGTAATGTTAATTGTGATGAATTCTATTGCTGTGTTGATCAGAAATAAATTCCAAAAAAGGTATTAAACGAGGAGTGGAGAATATGAGTACATTGGTTGCACCCAAAAAAGAAGCCGCCGATTCACTTGACAACTATAAAAATCTTAATGATAACAATAAAGTTTATCAAACAAAAGAATTAAATTTATGGTATGGAAGTAATCATGCATTAAAACAAATCAATTTAGATATTTATGAAAATGAAGTAACTGCGATTATCGGTCCATCAGGATGTGGTAAATCGACTTATATTAAAGCGTTGAACCGAATGATTGAAATGGTACCATCAGTAAAAACATCAGGAGAAATTCAATATCGTGGACGTAATATTTTTGATAAACGTTATGGTGTTGAAGAATTAAGAACAAAAGTGGGTATGGTGTTCCAAAAGCCGAATCCTTTTCCTAAATCTATCTATGAAAATGTTGTTTATGGTCCGAGAATTCATGGTATAAGAGATAAGAAAGTCCTGAATCAAATTGTTGAAAAAAGTTTAAAAGGGGCAGCGCTTTGGGATGAGGTAAAAGATAGATTGCAGGATAACGCTTATGGTTTATCAGGTGGTCAACAGCAAAGACTATGTATTGCAAGATGTTTGGCGATAGAACCAGATGTTATTCTCATGGATGAACCTACCTCAGCATTAGATCCGATTTCAACACTAAAGGTAGAAGAGCTTGTACAGGTATTAAAAAAAGAATATAGTATCATTATAGTGACTCATAATATGCAACAAGCAGCTAGGATATCTGACCGAACGGCCTTTTTCTTAAACGGTGAAGTAGTAGAATTTGCAGAAACAGATAAAATTTTTTCTAATCCAACTGATAAGAGAACGGAAGATTATATTACCGGCAGGTTCGGCTAATTAAGTAAAGGAGACTGATTATATTGCCAGTAAGAGAGAAGTTTGATGAAGAATTAGCAGTATTAAGAGAAAAATTATTAGATTTAGGTCATTTTGCTGAAAATGCTCTTTCTTTATCGATTCAGGCACTTGAGAATCATGATATAGAATTAGCTTTAGAGATCATGGAAAATGACACAAAAGCAAACATTTTGTACGAAGAAATTAATGATTATGCCATTTTATTAATAGCGAAACAGCAGCCAGTAGCTATTGACTTGCGAAGAATTATTGTCGCAATAAAGATAGCAACGGATATTGAGAGAATAGCTGATTTTGCTGTGAATATTGCTAAATCAACGATTAGAATTGGGAAAGAAGACCATGTGAAACCAATTGTTCATATTAAACAAATGCATGCGATTTGCTTAACAATGTTAAACGATTCATTAACTGCTTTCAATGAAGAAGATCTTAAAAAAGCAAAAGCCGTTGCTGACATGGATGATGAAGTGGATGATTTATATGGGCAAACGATTGTTGATTTACTGAGAATAAGTGGGGAACAATCTGAGCGAATTCCGCAAATTACTCAATTATCTTTTGTTTGTAGATATTTAGAACGTGCAGCAGATCATGTCACAAACATTTCTGAGCATATCTTCTATTTAGTGAAAGGTAAGCAATTTGATTTGAATGATTGATAAAAGTAACGAACCTCTTTCATCATAGAGGTTCGTTCTTTTATTTATATGAAATGAATGTGAGTCTTATTTATTTGATTAAAAAAATTAGTTACTGATCCAACCACCGTCAACGACCAATTCTATTCCATTAACAAATTTAGATTCGTCTGAAGCAAGGTATAAGTATGCATTTGCAATATCCAATGACTCTCCAGCATAAGGAGGTAATGGAGCTAAACCTTTATAATTCTCTCCCATTTCTTCTTGTGTTTTAATTCCAGCTTTCTCAACCATACCTGTAAAGATTGCACCAGGATGCACGGAATTCACTCGGATGTTATCTTTTCCAAACCACTGAGCACCATGTTTAGTAAGTGCTCTAACTGCGCCTTTTGATGCACTGTACGCTGCACCTTGTGCATCAGCGACACCACCCACAATTGCTGCAATGGAAGATGTATTAATAATTGACCCTTTGCCATTCTGTTGCATATAAGGTATAACGGATTTCATTCCAAGCCATACACCCGTTGTATTAATGGCCATCACTTTATTCCAATCATCTAATTCTGCTTCTAAAATTCCTTTTGCCATATGAATTCCTGCATTATTGACTAAAATATCAATTTTACCGTATTTTTCTATTGTCGTTTGAACGACATTTAACCATGATTCTTGGCTTGAAACATCTAATTTTAAGGCAATGGCTTCTCCACCATTATCAATAATCTCTGCAACTTTCACTTTTAAAGCATCTTCAACTATATCAGTTGCTACAACCTGAGCACCTTCTTTTGCGAAAATTTGTGCACCTGCCAAGCCCATTCCGCTAGCAGCACCAGTGATAATAGCCACTTTTCCAGTTAATCTACCCATATAAAAGACCCCTTTAAATAATTATAGAATATAGCTTTTAAACATTGTTGTAATCGATTACAATACCACTATAATTATTTTTGTTTTCTTTAACAACCAACAAAAAAGTATTTATTTGTTGGGGTTACACGGAGAGGTGGCTAAGTTAATGAGTAAAAATCTAATGACTGAACAAAGAATTAAAGATGCTCTGGTTACATTATTACTACTAAAACCATTTCATAAAATTACAATAACTGACTTAACGACTACTGCAAATATTAATCGCAGCACATATTATTACCATTACTATAGGAAAGAAGAAGTTCTAAAAGAAGTGATGGACGAAGCAATTAGGGACTTAATCTACAAGATGGAAAATAGTACTGCAAATCAACGAGATTATGAAATTGACCAAAGTGTTTTACCTTCTACAAAAGAATTATTTAACCATATATTTAAATATAGACATTATTATAAGTCACTATTACAAAGTGATGTTTCTTATACATTTGAAAATAAGTTTATAAAAGCACTTAAGCAATATGTTCATAATATTCAAATAGACTTTGGAGGAAATGATAAGTTTGTGATAGATCACCAATTATATACAAATTACCAGGCATATACAGTTTTAGGGCTTATTAAGCATTGGATTGATACAGAGTTTGAAGAATCGCCCATTTATTTATCTGAACAACTAACATCTTTATTGCATGTAAAGGTAAATTCTGTATCATTTACTAGCAAAGTGAAATAAAGAAGTAGGAACTTTTTGTGATAAGCATACTCTTTTATTTATTAGATCAAGCGGGGGAATTAAGTGTCAATTTCTAAGTGGACTGATGTAAACAAAGTTCGGTAATCGTAACTATATTCTTCGGTAATTTAATAATAAAAAGGCTGTAATTAACTCTATTTTAAGAGTGTAATTGCAGCCAAGTAAGATCCATTGAGATAGAGATTCGTTTTTTATGATTTGCTAAATAAATCAGCAAGCTCTTTATAAGACTGTTGATTATTCACTTGATATGTACCAACACGTAGCTTCTGACTATAATTGAATTCTTTTAAAAAGCTAGTAAAGTCCTCACTATATTCGATGATGCCTGCCTCTTCAAGTTGCTGCGCAATCTCTTGTGGAAGCATACCGCTTTCGATTTTAATTTCTGTTGTAATGGTAGTTTCTTCTTTAGGTACTTCTTCCTGTTGTTTATCAAGTTCTAATTTTTCTTCAATGAGTTTATCGATCTCATCATCCGTCAAAACATGAAAACCTTGTTCTTTTACATAAGCTTGAGCCGCTGTCTCATCAATCATTTGCTTGTTCTCGTCATTCATAAGCATATAACCAATGAGAAGAATTAGGGTTGTACAAAAAACACCAGCTGAAAAGCCTCTTAAAACATATTTTTTCATACTTTTTCACCTTTAAGTTGACTAGCTGTGATAATGGCCAATACTTCATCTTCTAATAAAGAAGATTGCTTAGCGATTTGCTCTGTGGAAAGTCCCTGCTTATGAAGTAAAAGTACTTGATTTTTTATAATATCATGAACTTCCTTCTTCTTAGGTCTAGATAACCCAGTGTCATTCGGAAGTTTGATTTCGTCTATCAGTAATTCTTCTTCTAACAGCTTTAATTTTTTCTTTATTTGATACGTTTCTTTTACATGTTGAATAGATAGTTGGTCAATCTCATCCTTTAAGGAACGGTAAGGATCTTTAAGAAAAAAGGATAAAATAAATAGCAGAAAAGCGATAACTAATAAAACAGCAAATATATATATAATCATTCTCACCTCAAAGCTTTATTATCAAAGTTATTCTACCATAAATATCGACAAGTCGTGCTAACTTTGAAGAATCTCCTATAGAATTTGTCGAGTAAGATATCATAGTTTCTGTCGAATGAATGAAGAAATAGGTCGGTGAAGAAAAAATGCTTATCATAATAACAAGTGTAGCGATAGATAGCATAAACCGACAAAATCTGTTTATTGTGGGCTTGGCCATTCAGTGCTAACATTAATGTATAGAATAATCTGACAAGGGGAATGGTTCGAAAAATGGAAAGTAAACAGAATCACATAATACATTCGTCAGGATTATTACCTTTAAAAACAGAAATTATCAACAAAGATATCTATATTAGTTGGAAGGTTAGGCAAGAAAAATATGACATCCTCTCGCTCTACTACAACAAAGATATAAGAAGTTGCCTGCAAGTAATTCAGCTTCATTCATACAGTAAAAATCATTCCGATCTATATGAGTTTTTTATTCCACCATACCAATCGATGAGGGTCATTAGAAACGCCATTAAAACAGAATATCATTCTTACCGCATCACCCTGTGTTTGAAACTAATGGATGATAATTATCTCCCTTTACTTACTACTGAGATAGGTAGTGGAGTGGGAACTGTCAAATTATCATCAGAAATAAGTGCTGACTGGATCCATCAAGTGTGTGGGTATAGTTATTATGAAGTGAAGCAATGACGGAGAGTATTCTACTGTTAAGTTGGGAATACCCACCGTATATTGTTGGTGGCCTTGGTCGCCATGTAAGTGAATTAGCGAGATCACTCGCACAAGAAAAGGTGTCCGTTCATGTGCTAACAGTGAAAAGGCATGAAGTTGACGAAGAATTTGAAGTGCAAAATAATGTAGTCATTCATCGTGTGGCACCGCTTATGCAAACTGGATCATTTCTTCATTGGGTTGCTTCGGTGAATTTAGCAATGGAAGAGAAAGCAAGAGCTTTGATTGAGCAAAATGGTATAGAGATGATTCATGCCCATGATTGGATAGTTGCAGCGAGTAGCATCATTTTAAAGAAGCGAATGGATATACCGCTTATCGCTACCATTCATTCGACTGAGGCAGGTAGACATAATGGAATTCATACAGAGAGTCAAAGCTTTATCGATAGACAAGAAAAATTATTAATGGCATATGCCGATCATCTTGTAGTTTGTAGTCATTTTATGAGAAATGAGTTACTACATAAATACCAACAGCCATCTTCGACCATTTCTATCATTCCAAATGGCGTAAGTAAGCCGATGAAAAAAGATAGGAACCTACAATTTCATTTTGCCCAACATAGACCATACCTCTTTTCGCTGGGGAGGATGGTAGAAGAGAAGGGGTTCGATATTCTTATCGCTCTTGCTGAAAAATTAAAGAGAAAAAATACAAACTTAAAAATCATTGTCGCTGGGGAAGGTCCGTTATTATCGTATTACAGACAAAAAGTTCGTGCTAAACAAATCGATGAATGGATTCAATTTATTGGTTATGTTGACGAATATGAGCGTGATAACTGGATGGAATATGCTAGCTTAGCTATTTTCCCTAGTTTGTACGAACCATTTGGAATAGTTGCTTTAGAAGCGATGGCAGCTGGACTCCCAGTAGTTTTAGCTAAAACTGGCGGGTTCAGTGAAATAATCATTGAAAATGAGTCGGGGCTTTTTTTCGATCCTCGAGATGTAGTAAATCTTGAAAGTAAAATAGATTCTCTACTATTAAAACCTAACTTTAGAAGCCAAATCGTCAGTGCAGCTCAAAAAAGAATCAAGACAGAATTTAGCTGGCAATCGGTAGCGAAACAAACGTTAAAGGTGTATAGAATTCACGGACGAGTCAATAAATTCCAAAGAAAAGGTGATTAAAGTGAAAATAATTGAGCAAACGCCTTACACAACTGAATATTGGAATCAGTCGAATCAGGAAAACTTATTGCATCAAACGTTAGGTATCGCCGTTGGTAAAAGTGTTTATTGGATTGAAATGAATGATATGGCGGAAGGAAGAGAACATCAAGTAGAAGGTTTATCGATACGTACAGAAAAGGTGAGAATTGATCATCATATTTCTATGTTAAATTTCAACATTTACAATGAACTATCTACGAGTAAAGAGATAAAAGTACTTATGGCGCATAGTAATCCAAGAGAGTGTGACTACCAGATTTCTTTTATATCTCCGATTGAACACTTGATATATCACATGATTGATCGCCAATTATTCTTAGTGAATGGTCATTTGAACGGGGTGAAAATGAAGGAAAACACAGTTATGCAACAATCACAAGTGGATAATAACAAAATATGGTCATATGGCAAAGGTGGAAAACAAACATTATCATACAATCCAATAGGAAAAGGAAAGGTAGTTAGTTTATGTGGGGATACTGTTAAAATAACAGGGAAATCTGCTATTGACGGACAAGCTTGGTCAATTACAGATGATTGTCAAAAACAGCTTTTACAAGTAAATCAAACACTTTTAAAAAAACATACTAGCATTTCAAACTAAAAAGTGATATTATATAAAAGTCGTATGAAACGAACTAGTGCTTAGTAGTTTGGAGGGAAATGACATGCGTGTAAATATTACGTTAGCTTGCACAGAATGCGGAGATCGTAACTATATTTCTAAAAAAAATAAAAGAAACAATCCAGATCGTCTTGAGCTAAAAAAATACTGCCCAAGAGAAAAGCGTTCTACAACACACCGTGAGACAAAATAAGCAGTAGGTAGATTCCTGCTGCTTTTTTTGTCTCTTTTTTTATGGTTTCATCACGGGGGTGATACCGGGTAAGGTTCAAGAGGTGAAATTACGAGTGATGGTTGTTACTTCATATGTCTAGATTGAAACTAATATTTTTATAAGATAAGTGTGTTTTTTATAAATAGAGGTATAGGAGAGTTAAATGGTGGATAAAAAACAACTGAGAAAGATGATTATGCAACAATTAACAGAAATGCCTAGTGAACAATATACATCACTATCAGAAAAATTAGCATCGCAATTATTCCTCACATCTCATTGGCAACAATCCAAAGTAGTTGCCCTTACAATATCACGCTTTCCAGAAGTCGATACTTTTCCAATTATTAATAAGGCTTGGTCAGAGGGAAAACAAGTGGCTATTCCAAAATGCTTACCTAAAACGAGGGAAATGAATTTCAGGATTTTTTCAAGTTATGACAATCTTGAAGTCGTCTATTCTGGATTACAAGAACCAGTAGTAGACAAAACTAAGAGTGTTCAGCCTTCTGAAATTGATTTATTAATAGTTCCAGGCGTTGCTTATACATTAAAGGGTGATCGTATTGGTTTTGGAGGCGGTTATTATGATCGTTATTTAGTGGATTATAACGGCTTTACACTTTCATTAGCTTTCCCCCAGCAAGTGGTTAATAAAATACCATTAGACCAACATGATCTACCTGTTCAAAAGATTATTACAATAACGGAGTGAAAGAATTGATATTTATTTTTCTTGTACTCATTGCCGCCTTTTTAGGCTACCTTCTTCAACTTCTTACAAAGTCAGGCGCCATAGCAGCAATTGTTGTGGGTGTATTGATTAACTTAGGTTTTGGGTGGAGGGGACTGCTGCTGCTTGGCTTCTTTTTCACTAGTTCAAGCTTATTGTCTAAATACAAGAAAAAGCAGAAGCAACAAATCGAAGCACGCCATGAAAAAGGGTCTACTAGAGATTGGCAGCAAGTGGTTGCTAATGGTGGGTTACCTGCATTATTTAGTGTGCTTTTTATTATTTTTCCATCTCCCATTTTTTTTATAGCTTTTACAATAACCATTGCGAGTGCGAATTCAGATACTTGGGCCTCAGAGATAGGTTCATTAAGTAAAAGAAGACCTTTGTCAATTCAGCATTTTAAGCAGGTAGAACCTGGTACTTCAGGAGCGATGAGTTTCCTCGGAACCTTTGCTGCAATAATGGGTTCCTTCTCTATTGCTATTATTGCTATGTTGTCCTATTCATTATCTTTTTCCACCATGTTTATTATATTTGTCTTTGGTTTCCTCGGAAATATCTTGGATACCTTATTAGGTGCCTTCATACAGGTAACTTATCGTTGTCCGTCTTGTGAGATGGTGGTCGAATCGAAATGGCATTGTAATCGTAAAACGGTACATATAAGCGGTAACACAATAGTTAATAATGACCTTGTTAACCTTTCATCTTGTGCTCTTGCGAGTTTATTAGGTGTTTTGTTCTTTGTGACTGTAGCAGGTGGATAATTGCAGAGAATGATTCGCATAATAGTGATAGACAGGAGGGAATGAAATGGGAAAAATAATGACTTTGATACTGTTTGTATTGTCAGGTGTTTTCATTTATCAGTATCGTTATCGCCTAGTTGGTCTTTTAGCGAGACAAAATTTTATCATTGCTACCGTATTAAATTGCCCTTTTTTAAGAGAGAAAGCAATGAAGCTAGTTTTTCCTCAACCACAATATAATGATGAACGTTTATAACAATGTACTTTTTGGCCCTGTTTATATAAGGGCTTTTTATTTTGTTAAAAAGAAACATTGACTATAATAAGATATATAACTGTAAGGAAGTGAGAAAACAGTGCATAGTAAAGAGGCTTATTTATTTTGGTCATTGGCCAATCATCTGCTACATAAAGAAGAATATCGCTTCATTCAGCTTTCTGAAAAACAAGATGAACTCTGGATTGAGAAGTTAGAGAATAAACAGACAAAAATCATTCGTTTGCTAAGGAAGGATTTAGATTGGAGTAACTGGTTACAAAGAGATATAGAATCAGTTGCCTTTAATGGTGAGCGTATTCGAAAACAAGTAAGGCATAGAGAAATGACTGTGCTCAATATATATATTTCACCATTTGTACCTGTTGACGATTATGAGGATAAGCTTAATAAGCCCTTTCAGCATTCCAAAATGGAGAAGACAACGGTTGAATCTGTCATTATGACTGTGGATAGGCTGGAAGAGGTGGCCAAACAGCTGCAGCGACACTTTATGAAACCTCTTCTCTTTTTAGAAGAACCATCTGATGATATTGATGAACAAGTAATTGAAAACTTAAAAAAACAGACATTATGGCTAGCAGCAAATAAAGCGAAAGAAGAAACAGAGGTTTTTAATCAAGGTAAGCCCATTTTTACATATCTATTTATTGTGCTACAAGTCCTAGCTTTTCTTTGGCTGGAGTGGAAAGGTGGAAGTACAAATACCTCGGTGCTGATTGAAAGTGGAGCAAAATATAATCCACTTATTTTGGCAGGTGAGTGGTGGCGTTTTTTCACACCGATCATTTTACATATTGGTTTCCTGCATTTATTGATGAATACTCTTGCTCTTTTTTATTTAGGCTCTGCTGTTGAACGAATAATGGGCAATACAAGGTTTATAGTTATTTACTTGTTATCTGGTTTTATGGGTTCATTGCTTAGTTTTATTACTAGTCCTAACGTATCGGCTGGAGCGAGCGGAGCGATATTTGGCTGTTTTGGAGCGTTGCTTTTCTTTGGGATATTGAAACCAAAATTATTTTTCCGCACAATGGGTATGAACATTATCGTTGTTCTTGTGTTTAACCTTGCATTAGGCTTTATGATCCCAGGAATCGATAACGCTGGTCATATTGGTGGTTTAATTGGCGGGTTCTTAGCAACGGGAATCGTTCTTTTGCCTAAGAAGAGAAACAGGATTGCTCAACTATTGATAGCTTGTTTCACGGCTCTTCTCATAAGTGGAGGTCTCTATTATGGCTTTCATTTCCCTAATGATCAAACGCAAGAAGAGATGGCTTTGATTGAAGCACAAACTTATTTAGAAAAAGAAAATTACTCAATGATGATTAAAGAGCTTACTCCGTTTGATAAAGAAGGTGCAACCGCACAAACTTATTTTTTATTGTCCTATGCGGAAATTCAATTAGGAGAAACAGAGAAAGCGAAGCGTCATTTGCATCTTGCTATTGAAGTAAACGAACAATTCCATGAAGCTTACTATAATCTTTCCTTATTATATTTAAGGGAAGGCAATACGGATGAAGCGAAAAAGTATCTTGATCAAGCTGTAGAATTACATGACTCAGAAGACTATCGGCAGCTACTAGACAATCTAAATGAAAACAAATAAGATATTTCGACAGGAAGGGAATATTTCCTAGGAAATTCTACATCTTTTCTTAGAAACTTAAAAAACTTGTTGTTTAACATAATGTAAAAGGAATCAACCTCTTAGGAGGGTATGATTCCTTTTTAGTATGTCTATGATGTTTGTTAGGAATATATTTGAATGAGGTGAACTCATGGAAACAAACAAACATCATAAAGTATCTAAGGAATTGATTAACAATACATCATATTTAAAAGAAGCATTAGCAGTCGGAAAAAACTTTGATGTGTTACAAATAGATGTGGAATATACTGGGATAGACATGGCAATCTATTTGGTTGATGGCTTTGCTAAAGATGATATTATGAATCGGTTAATGGAATTTCTTGCTCAGCTTGGAAGAGAACAATTAGAAGAGGATACTGTTCCGAAGCTAATGAAGAGATATATCCCTTATATCGAAATTGCTACAGAAAGTGATCTGGATGCAATTGTTGATGCTGTATTAGCTGGTCAAACGGCATTGGTCATTGATGGAGCAGATGAAGCGATATTAATTGATACAAGGTCTTATCCGGCCCGCGGCCCGGAAGAGCCTGATATTGAAAGGGTTGTAAGAGGCGCAAGGGATGGCTATGTTGAAACATTAGTTTTTAATACAGCACTAACGAGGCGGCGGATAAGAGATCGAACGTTAAGAATGGAGTATTTACAAATCGGTAGACGCTCAAAAACTGATATTGTCATAACTTATATTGAAGATATTGCAGACCCTGAGTTGGTCAATAAAATAAAAGATAGTGTATCTAAAATTGATACAGATGGCTTACCGATGGCCGAGAAGACAATTGAAGAATACATTTCTGGTCAGCATTGGAATCCTTATCCGATGGTTAGGTATACAGAGAGACCGGACACAGCAGCTTCGCATTTATTTGAAGGTCATGTATGTATCATAGTGGATGGTTCACCGAGTGTGATTATAACACCGACTACTTTCTGGCATCATTTGCAGCATGCAGAGGAATATCGAAACAAACCGATTATTGGTGCTTATTTAAAATTCGTTCGCTTTATTTCCGTATGGGCTTCGCTGTTCCTTTTACCTATTTGGTTTTTATTTGCTGCGAATCCAAGTTTATTACCAGATTCTCTATCATTTATAGGACCAGAAGAGGCAGGGAAAATCCCTTTGATTTTGCAAATCTTAATTATTGAAGTAGGTATTGATATGTTGAGGATGGCCTCCATTCATACCCCCTCGAGTCTTGCTACTGCTCTCGGCTTAGTAGCGGCACTCATGATAGGTGATTTGGCTGTTTCAGTGGGCTTATTTACAAGTGAAGTCGTTCTTTATTTTGCGATTGTAGCAATTGGTACATTTGCTACACCAAGTTACGAATTAGGATTAGCTAATCGAATTGTTCGTATTGTTTTATTATTACTGACAAGTGTATTTCATATGTATGGTTTTATCATCGGTATCACACTATTTGTCATTTGGTTGTCTAAAATGAAGTCTTTCGGAGTCCCTTACTTATGGCCGTTTATTCCCTTTAACCTAAGAGCCTTTAGAGATGTCCTTTTACGTTCACCAATGCCTTTGAAAAATAGACGTCCAAGAATGTTGCATCCAAAAGATCCAGATAGATAAAAGAACACTTTTCTTTTGATCGTTAGAATTACTCTTTCTCTCATGTTTTAATGATTGAGGAAGAGTTTTTTTTCGTTTATACTTTGCTTTATGAAAGAAAGAATCGAGGGAATGAATGTGAAAAGTTTTTATGATGTACAACAGTTGTTAAAAGCATATGGTGCTATTATTTATATGGGTGAACGTTTATTGGATATTGAAATGATGGAGCTTGAAGTGAGTGAATTATATAAAGCAAAAATAATTGAAGTAGATACCTATCGAGATGCTTTATTAGTCTTAAGGGCTGAGAGAGAAAAAGAGAAAAAGAAAACAAGAAAATAGTTGCTCATTACTTCTCTAGGGGGTGTTGTTTTGTTTGTTGGTGTGGATATAGGTGGTACAACAATTAAATTTGCTTTTGTTAACGAGAATGGCGACATTCACTTAAAATGGCAAGAAATGACGAAGCAGGATTATACAGACAACAGTTTAGCAGAGCAAATTACAACTTCAATTGAACATCATAGAAAGAGGGCGCAATTAAAAAAAGAGCAGATTTTATCTGTTGGAGTCGGTGCCCCAGGACCGGTTGATAGCAAAAATGGAATTTTACTTTCAGCAACAAATATAAATTTGTCACCTCACTACCGCTTACAAAAAGAACTATCAGATTACATGGCGCTTCCAGTGATATTGGAGAATGATGCTAATTGTGCAGTGTTAGGCGAACGCTGGGTTGGTAGCGCAACTGGCTACAAAGACATTGTACTCTTAACAATTGGTACTGGTATCGGTGGTGGCATTATTAGTAATGGTCAGTTAATGCGTGGGAATGGGGGTTCTGCTGGTGAAATAGGCCATATCAATGCCGTTTCTTCTTATGGCGTGCGATGTAATTGTGGAAAATGGGGTTGTCTTGAAACGATTGCCTCAGCTTCTGGAATAGTACGTGTGGCTAAGGAAATCATTCATTCTAACAAGAACACATTATTAGTTGACCATTTATCAGTTCAGAATATATTTCACTTAGCAGGTAAGAATGACGTAGTTGCTAAGGAAGTGGTTCAAAGAACAATGAAGCCATTAGGCATTGCCTTAGCGAATGTAGCAGCAATACTAAACCCTGAGGTGATTATAATCGGTGGTGGGGTTTCTCAAGCCGGGAAATTATTATTAGAGCCATTACAATTCTATTATGACGAAAACTTATTTCCTGAGATGCGAGGGTCTACTTTATTGAAACTAGCTACTTTAGGGAATGATGCAGGAGTAGTAGGTGCCGCCTGGAGTGCAAAGCAATTAATTATAGGGTAAGGGTTCAGTAATAGTGAGTAAGTCATCTTTTCTTCTCATTCATCATATGTATGAACTGATGGAGAGGAGGATAAAAGGTGAAGATTAAAGTTAGGTCAGGTGATTCTTTATGGTACTACAGTCAGCTGTTTATGGTTCCAATTAATTTAGTCATTGATAGCAATCCACAAGTGGACCCTTCCTCATTGCAGATTGGCCAAAGCATTCAAATTCCTGGCTTTCATACATCTACTATTAAACTTCAAAAAGGTGATTCACTATGGCAAATAGCATCAAAGAATAATCTTCCTGTCGATGCATTGCTTTTATTGAATCAGCAGTTACAGCCTCAAAATCTACAAGTAAATCAAACAGTCCTAGTGCCAACAAGAGTGATTATGCCTTTAATGGATAGGAAAAAAAGTTATAGTTTTAAAACTTTGCAAGACGATCTCAACCAATTAAAAGAAGTTTATCCATTTATAAAAATAAATGAGATTGGTTATTCGGTGACAGGCAAGCCTTTATATGAGATAAGAATAGGTACAGGTGAAAAGCAAGTTCATTATAATGCGTCATTTCATGCAAATGAATGGATTACAACGCCTGTCCTCATGTCTTTAATAAATGCCTATTTGTTATCTATGACTAATGCAAAACCTTTAAGGGGAATTGAGACTTTACCTTATTATAGTCGTGTTGAGTTATCCGTTGTTCCAATGGTTAATCCTGATGGAGTTGACTTGGTTTTAGGGGGACCACCAGAAGGCTACAAAGAAGAAATATTAGCAATTAATGAACAAAAAGATGATTTTTCCCTATGGAAGGCGAATATTAGAGGAGTAGATTTGAATAAACAATATCCCGCAAAGTGGGAATATGAAAAAGAAAGAAAGCCAGATGTTCCGTCATCTCGAGACTTTCCTGGATATGAACCGTTATCCGAGCCTGAAGCGATAGCGATGGCCAATCTTGTTGAGAATAACAACTTCAGCTTATTATTAGCTTTTCACACACAAGGTGAAGAATTTTACTGGGGATATGAAGGACTTGAACCGCCTGATTCAAAAGTCATTGCTGATGAATTTGAACGAGTAAGCGGTTACCGTTCAGTACAATATGTAGATAGTTTCGCTGGGTTTAGAGATTGGTTTATTAAAGAGTATCGACGGCCAGGCTTTACGATGGAACTGGGAAAAGGAGTAAACCCCCTGCCGTTATCACAGTATGAAGACATGTATGAAGAAATGCTTGGTGTCTTTTTGGCTTCACTTTATCTTTAATAAAAAATAGTTGTTGCTTGTATTTCCTCCATAATCAGTATAAAATTTACTATTGATTACAATGTTTTTGGGAATTAATTAGGAAGAATTTCGTAGAGAGCGAAGAAAAGCCGGAAACGGCTTTTTCTCGCGTCTATTCAGATAAAAGTGCGCTAGAATGAAGCTAGATTGGAATTCGATGGGGGGCAAGCCAAGTTTATGAAGCACAAAGCGGAACACCAAGATTATATGCTCATATTGCTTTTATTTTTTTCCACAATGATTATAGCTGGCTGTCAAGTGAATGAAACAGGTGATAAGCCACCTGTAAAAGAAACGAATATGACAGAGAAGCAAACTTCAAAACAATCAGTTATACCTCTTGCTGTTTCAGATTCTGATCAAATTTTCTTCTTTGGCTGGTTAGATGCCAAGCACTTATTATTCCTCAATCACAAAGATGAAACATTGAACAAAATTTTTAAATATAATATTTATACCGGAGAACAAGAGTTATTTTTTGAAGGTGAGGCACCAATTAATAATGTCTATATTAGCCCAGATCAACAATATATATTTGTCCAGTCTGAACCAAGTAATCAAAAATGGCGTATTGCTATAGTGGATCATAAAGGTGATTACATATTGCAGGAGTTAATAGATGGCACCGAACTAGCTGTTTCTTGGAATCAATATGATCCGACAAAGTTATTGGTTTCGAGTTTTGCCGAGGACTGGTCTTACACTTCTTATTTGATATCAGCTGAAACAAAAAATATGGAACATATATCTATAGCGGAGCCGTTTGTCCATTGGTTAAGTACTGATTCATTTGTTTATTTGGACTGGAGTACGGTTGGACCTTCAATCGTGACGCAGTTAAAAGAACAAAAAAAGACTGGAACGGCGGAAGTGAAGAAAGAAAACGTGTATTTTGTTGATACATTTAATGATTTAATGGTGACAATTGGTGTAAACGAAAATCATGATGAAGAGGCACAATACACATTCATGAATAACGACTTTGAATCGGTGTTATCTTTTTCAGTTCCTCATTTAACAAGCTTTTCCGGTTGGATGGTTCCACAATATGCCATGATGGATAAAGAGTTTTTATACTTTAAGCCGGAGTACAGTACAGATGCAGATACGTATCGGGGTAGCTTTGATTTCATGGCTACAGATATGGAAACGGGAGAACAGACCGTATTATTAGAAGATATGGACAACGAACCTCTTTCCTGTTCTAATAATGCCAATGCTTGTTTATACGGTCATTATTTAGATAAAATCATTTTATTAGATGAGAAAGAAGTCATTTCACTTATAGAATCTTGAGCAGATAAATTTTCTTCGCTCTTTATTTTGTGCATACTAATATTGATATTTAAAGGAGATGACATGATGGCAATAGTAGACGTAACAATTATTCCAATAGGAACGGAGAGTCCAAGTGTATCAGCTTATGTAGCAGATATTCAAAAGGTTTTAAAAGAATATAAAGATGCTGGGAAAATTGATTACCAATTGACACCGATGAATACACTCATTGAAGGAGAATTACCAGTGTTATTCGAGGTTATCCAAGCAATGCATGAAGTTCCATTTGAAAAAGGACTAGCGCGAGTGGCAACAAATATTCGCATTGATGACCGTAGAGATGTAAAACGTCAGATGGCGGATAAAGTTAAACGAGTAGAATCATTGCTACAAGAGGATGAATGATAAATAAAAAGTCTGCCCTTAAAGAGGCAGACTTTTTATTTACATCCCCTTTTAATGGACAGCTGGGAATCCGCTATGAATTAATGTCATCACAGCAAACCATCCGAAAACGGCAGCTGTCCCGAAAGCGAATACAATCCCTAGGAGATTTTTGTTTCGTAGTGCACTGATTAGACCGAAAATTGCTAAAATAGCTGTTAAACCAGTAATAATTACTAGTCCCATGTTTATAGCCCCCTTTTCATTCAATCAACAAATGAGTCTATGCTCATTCCTTGCAAAGGTTTGGAACCGTATGTAATACTTATTTTTACATTCACATCATATTTTATACTTTTTTTCAAAATTTGTCGAGGTGTATTCTACGAACTTTTCAGATAATAACATTTTAAGGAAGATACATCAAGTCTTTTAACAATGTTTGCTTCTCGTAGACTATGGAGTTGTGTACAATAAAAGAAAATAACCAAGGAGGAATTCATTTGAAATACGCACAGTTACCATTAGGACCATTACAAACGAATTGCTATCTTCTTATAAAAGAAAACAAGGACTGCTTAATTATTGATCCAGGAGGAGAAGCAACAAAACTAATCAAAATAATGGATGATGAAAAATTGAATCCGAAGGCGATACTTTTAACGCATGCACATTTTGATCATATTGGTGCAGTAGATGACGTAAAAGAAAAGTACCAAATCCCTGTTTACATACATGAAAAAGAAAAGGATTGGCTAATAGACCCAGCCTTAAATGGTTCAGCAAGATTTCAAATGGGCACAGCGATTTGTTTGCAACCTGCCGATGAGTTATTTGTAAAAGAGCAAGAGATAGATATCTCAGGTTTTTCCTTCAAAGTATTAGAGACTCCGGGTCATTCTCCTGGTAGTGTCTCCATTTATTTCGCAGACATTGCCTTGCTGTTTGGTGGGGATGCCCTTTTTCAAGGCAGTATTGGGCGAACAGATCTACCTGGTGGCCATCATGAGACGCTTCTGCAAAGCATACATGATAAATTACTCACTTTACCTGAAGACACACTCGTCTTACCAGGACATGGGCCAGTGACTACCATTGCCAATGAAATGGACACAAACCCTTTCTTGAACGGCTTTTCATAATGAATCCAATCATCCGCTATATCGAAGAAAATAGGATGGAACGGCTTACTTACGCCGATTTTATTCAGTTAGCCCTCTATCATCCTGATTTTGGATATTATATGAAGGATGATAAAAAGATTGGTGTAGATGGGGACTTTTATACATCACCAACAATGACACCTATGTATGCAACAATAATCGCTAAATGGTTTATAGAGCAGGTGAGAGTGAATCAACTGCCTGCAGCCGTGTTAGAAATTGGTGCAGGTGATGGTTCATTTGCTCAAGTCTTTATAAATCAATGGGAAGAGATGACCGATGAGTCGCTAGTTTATATATTAGTTGATGAAAGCCCTCATCATAGAAGATTACAAAAGGATAAATTAAGTAAACATCACAGTGTAGAACTTCATTTTCTCCAATCATTAGATGAATGTCATACGTTTTCAGGGCTTGTTTTTTCTAATGAACTACTTGATGCGCTACCTGTTCATTTAGTAGAAAAAAAAGATGATTGTTTATATGAAATAATGATTACTTCCAACCAAAATGGGCTAACCGAAGTCTATATTCCTATAGAAAATCAGGAAATCATTTCATACATCGAGCAAATGTCGATTTCTTTATACAATGGCCAAAGAATGGAGATTCCATTATTTATGGATGGCATAAGTGCATCGATTAGCGAAGTGTTAGAAAAAGGACTTGTATTGACAGCTGATTATGGTTACACGGACGATGATTGGTTAATACCGACGAGAAAAGATGGCAGCATGAGGGGATACAGGAAACATCAGCTTATCCCCAATATCCTTACACACGCTGGTGAGATGGATATTACTCATGATGTGCACTGGGATTCGTGGATCCGTTTTGGTGAGAAGTATGGATTGACTTTTATGCAGAAATGGCGGCAAGATGAGTTTTTAATTGCATCAGGTATTCTAGATGAATTATCCAATCATAGTGGAGACCTATTTTCAAATGAGGCTAAGAAAAATCGTGATATTCGAACATTATTAATGGATAGTGGAATCAGCCAATCGTTTCAGCTTGTTCTTCAGAAAAAGAACCTTTAAAAAAACATAATAAAAAGAGGATGACGTTGCATCCTCTTTTTATTATGTTTGTTATGTGTGCTTTTAGTGTGACCCCATACCTGGTACCATCATAAAGACAGTCCAATATGTGAATCCGATAAAGGCAACAGTCAAGTATGCGCCAAAAATATAAATGTACATACGCTCTGTAAGCTTTAAGTAGCCTAGTAGCACAAAGAAACCAGTTTGGCCAAGGAATAGTAGTGCTGGTGTATACATATCACCTACATAAAACATAATTGCAAAAATAGCAGTCCAGAATCCCATCACTCTATACATGCGATCCATATGTATCCCTCCTTTAACACACACATATGTCCATTACTCAATAATTATAAGGTAATACTTGGTTAAAAGTAAACAGTATGTTTTTTATTTTGCGACAGCTTCATAAGAACATGAAATACACCCGTTTAACATATTACCCAATTCCCTTAATTCTATATCTAAAAAAACCGTCTCAAACATGCCTCGTAAAAATTCAAAGTGCATATGACATATTTCACCTTGATTTTTCTTTGCGGTTTCTTTAAAGGGACAATTAAACATTTCAAACATGATCTTTTTTCCATCAAAATTAAATTCTGGCTGAAGACCAGCCACTTCTGCTGCTTCAATGACGAGAGCTAATTTTCTTTCAAATGAGTCCTCTAATGTAACCATTTGCCTGTGTAATGCCGTCTCCATCAATTTCTCGCCATATTTTTTACCAGTTATATATAATGCTTTTTTTCCTTCTGGCCCAAGTGTAATCATTGTTTCGAGAAGAATATCTGATAACATTTGATAATTACGATAAGGAAAATGTAGTCCAATCTCGCTATCAGTTAGGTGATAGCGCTTGCTCGGTCGGCCACCTTGACCGGTTTTTTCTATTTTAGCTTCAAGCATGTGGATTTCTGCGAGTTTTGATAAATGCAATCTAGCAACATTCGGGTGAATAGAAAACTCTTTAGCAATTTCTTTAACAGTGACAGGGAAATGTTTTTTAAGAACATACTGATAAATATAGTATCTCGTTGGATCGGATAATGTATTCGTAATTTTTAATGTTTCATTCATTATTCTCACCTCTCATATGGTTTTCATTATTCTTTTTTTCTGATATGAATAGGATTTTAAAGATGCGATTGCACTGTCAGTCATTTTTAAATGTTTTATTTGTTAATACCATTATATAGTAAAGTATGTGGAAAGAGGAGAGGGTGGAGGGAATCTCTTAAATGTTCAAAAAAAAGTTAAAGAAAAGGACTAAAATCATGCAGGAAACGATCTTTTTTTGGCGAATAATAAAATATCTTAAAAAAGGTGGTGACTAATTACTTGGTCTCAATGCAACGCATGGCTACCTTAATTTTAAGGGAAGCTGTGAAAACAGAAGTAACAGATATTCATTTTGTCCCCAGAAAGAATCACACAATCATTTATTTCCGCTATGGCAAGCGCCTTGTCCCTAAACATTACATCCCTCATTATGAATCTGATCGCTTAATTTCTCATTTCAAGTTTATTGCATCCATGGATATTGGTGAAAAACGAAAGCCACAAAATGGCGCCTATTCTACAGATATTGAAGGATATGAGATAGGCTTACGTTTCTCCACATTGCCCTCTCAATACAATGAAAGTCTTGTCATCCGCATCCTGCCACAATCGTCTCATATTTCTTCTCACAATGTTTCACTATTTCCAACGATGTCCCGAAAAATCCTTGCGATGCTTAAACATGCGCACGGGATGATTATACTAACTGGTCCGACCGGTAGTGGAAAAACCTCAACCTTATATAGTCTGCTAAATGACAATTCCAACCTATTCAATCGAAGTATTATCACTTTAGAAGATCCGATTGAGAAAAAGACTGACTCCTTACTGCAAGTCGAAGTAAATGAAAAGGCAGGTGTAACATATGCTACTGGTTTAAAAGCTATCCTTAGGCACGACCCGGACATAATTATGGTTGGGGAAATACGCGACGCACAAACAGCTAAAATAGCTGTAAGAGCAGCTTTAACTGGGCATTTAGTATTGACGACGATGCATACGAGAAATGCTGTTGGAGCCATACATCGGTTAGTGGAGTTTGGGGTAGCATGGAAGCAAATAGAACAAACGTTAGTAGCCATAACAGCACAGAGGCTTGTAGAATTAACCTGCCCATTTTGTGAAGGAGAATGCACCGATTTCTGTTATAGCTGTGGCAGGTTAAAAAGAGCTGGTGTATTTGAATTATTGAGTGGAAGGGAATTGAATCAAGCTTTGAAGGCGGCGAAAAGTAGTGAGAACAATTATGAACCATATTTTTCGCTCAAGTCAGCTTTGAAAAAAGGGGTAGCCTTAGGGTATGTAAAAGAAAGTGAGTTTAATCGGTGGATTTTAGATGAAAAAAGTTAAATGGACATTAAAGGAGCAATGCGACTTCCTGAAGAAAGTAGGAGAATTATTATCCAGGGGTTATTCGCTCTCAGAAGCGATGGCGTCCTCGAGTTTACAATTGACCTTAGAGAAAAAGCTACAATTACAAGAGGTTATATATCAGTTAAAAGAAGGTTTCCATCTGCACTCTGCCCTAGGGTCAATGAACTTTAATTCACATCTAGTTGGTTATGTCTTTTTTGCTGAGCAGCATGGAGGATTACAACAAGCTTTTATTGATGGCAGTGAAATGATGCAAAAGAGGGGAGAGGATATGAGAAAGTTAAAAAAGGCATTAATGTATCCATGTTTCTTATTCATTATCACCATTCTTCTGTTTTTTCTCGTTGATAAAATCATTCTTCCTCGCTTTACCTCACTTTTTCAGTCGATGAATGTCAATGAAAATACCTTTATGGCGCTCCTTCAATGGATTGGTTCTGTTGCTCCTCTATTTTTAATTGTAATGTTCACCCTGTTACTATTTAGTTCTTTGTATTACTACTTTATTTTTCGACGGTTTTCAATGATCAGACAAGTATCTCTTGTTGTTCGCATACCGATTATTGGCAAACTAGTCGCCCTTTTTTATACACATTACTTTGCTATCCAATTGCATTATTTACTTGCAGGTGGGATGTCTATCACAACTTCCTTGAACTTATTTGCTAAAGATGAAAAACAACCATTGATGAAGGAAGTTGGTCAATATTTGCGTCGTAAGCTAGAAAATGGTGAACAATTAGATGAATTGATTCAGGTTTTTCCCTTTTTAGAATTAGATTTAAGGGCAGTTATTCGTCATGGGCAGCAAAATGGAAAGCTAGAAGAAGAACTACAATTCTTTAGCCGCTATTGTCTGCAGTTGTTAGAAGAAAAAATAGATCAGATAATGAAAGTAATACAACCCGCTATTTATCTTATTGTTGGTTGTCTAATTATTTCATTATATTTAGCAGTAATGTTACCAATGTTTCAACTAATGGAGGGCGTATGATGAAAAACATAAAAAATGAAAAAGGGTTTACCATGATTGAAATGATGATTGTCTTGTTAGTCATATCTGTACTCCTAATTATTACAATCCCAAACATCACAAAAAACCAATCAGCGATAAACGAAAAAGGCTGTAGTGCTTATACAAAAATGGTTCAGAGTCAAGTGCAATCGTATGAATTAGCTAATAATAAGCTTCCTGAATCATTGGATGTGCTTGTGGCGGAGGAATATTTAAATGAAGGTGAAACAACATGTCCGACCGGAGAAACACTTGTTTTAATAGACGGCATTGTGACGGCGGTGAGAGACGAATAAATTTACAGTCAGGGTTTACTTTGATTGAATCATTAATTGTTTGGTCTGTTTTTAGTGTTATTCTTTTTATTACTGCTATAAGCATGCAGCACCAATTTGAAGAGTATGATAATCAAGCTTTCTTTGCCAAATTAGAAGGTGACCTTCTATATGCTCAGCAGTATGCAATTGTAAATCAAACCACGGTTAGTGTTTATCTTTTACCTGATGAGCATGAATACATCTTTTCTAATGGTCGAAATATTTTCTTTCGTCAGAAATATAGTGAGGATTATTTCATTACTAGCGGTACAATGCCATTACATTTCAAATTTTTAAATACTGGGAAAATTAACCGTTTTGGTTACTTGCAAATCAAAAGCTCGCTTAAGCAGTACAAATTTGTTTTTCAAATAGGCAGAGGGAGATTTTATGTGGAAGCATACTAGTGGTTTTATGCTCATTGATTTACTCTTCACGTTATCGGCGATGCTTTTAATCGCCACTCTTTTTATTCCTGTTATGATTCATCTCTATACGTACGCACATATTGAAGATTTGAGATATGAAGCCACTCAAATTCTATATGAGGAAATGATGGACAATGATAGGGTGCTACCTAGAATGGTGAGAAAAGACGAAATGTCATTTCACCTTTTTAACAGTGAGGCTAATAATATTTGTATTTCTTATCTCTATCAACGAGAAGTGATGATCTGTGAAAAGTATTAAAAGTAACGGATTTACATTAATAGAAGCACTTATAACTTTAGCTTGCTTTTTAATCATTGTGAGCTTTATGCCACTTGTGTTTAAGGTTATTTCCGTTAACGAGAATATTGATGAAAGAAAGCAAAAGATTGAATGGCTCGTATTTATTCAGCAATTAAAAAAAGAAGTACGTGTTGCTGAGAAGATATCATTAGATAATCGAGGAGAGCTCATTTTATTAATAGACAATCAATCTATTAGCTATGAAAAATATGGTGATAAGTTAAGAAGGCGTGTGAATGGGGCAGGCCATGAAGTTGTGTTACAAAAGCTTCAATCCGTTCAATTTGAGGTGAAGGAAGATAACATGGTGCTTATTTATAAAAATATTTTCCAAAAAGAGTATCGGTCTTCTTTTTATCAAATGAAAATAAGGAGTACAAACGGTGACGAAGAAGATGAATGAGAAGGGGCTGTTTTATCCTTTTGTATTATTCCTCATTGTTTTGCTTTCTTTTGTGATTACCATTCAAGCAGATTTTTTAATAAGAGAAAAAAGAATTTTGAAATTAAGTAGTATACTTTTACAACAGGAGTACTATTTTAAACAATCTATTACTTATTTAGATGAACAATTTCATTTGAATGATGAGCTACCAATAGAAGGAGAGTATTTATTCAATCATGGAACGGTTTATTATGATTTAGAAGATCAAGAAGGAGGCCTCATCAAAATCAATCTGGAAGTACAAATAAACGGTGTTGCGAACGTAGAAGCGATTGCGTATTATTCATTGATTGAAAAAGAAGTGGTCAAATGGATGGAAATCGAGAGAAAATAATAGGAATAAATGGTTTATGAATGGGAAAGACTAGTAGCTAAAAAAGCAGGGATGCCAGATGAATTCTAATGATTATGTCAAGTTTATTACTCAGACATTCGTTCAATATATGGAACAACCAAAGTCTGAGAGAAAGAAACAAAGAATAGAAAGAAAGCAAGAAAAAGCGCCTGTTTTATTTAGGTGGTTTGGAATTGTACCTTATCTTTTGTTTTACGGAATGAAAGGAACGAAAAAAAGAAATCATTAATCAACAACAATCAAAAAATATGAACAAAACCCATTGTTGGGTTTGTTCATATTTTTTTTAGTGTCGATAAGAATATTGGTGCCATCGTTGTTAAAAGGAAGAATGAGGAATACTCTAGCAGTATGGTTAAGCCATAGGTACTTAGTGTTTCCTTAAGAATCTCATGAGTCGTCCACGTTTGTTAATGCTTAACTAATCGCTTCATCTGTTAAATAAAATAATCCACCATTAACGATAGAAATATGAACTTGGGGTTCATACTGCTCTTGTAATGCAGTCATTTCGTTTTCGAAGCTTTCTCCTTTTTCATCCGCATCTTCATAGAATCTTTCTAATAGTTGCAGGTCCTTTTGCCATCTTAGTCGTGCTTCATCTGCCCATGTGTGATCTTCTTTTTCAATTTCCGACTGTAAAAAATTCGCTACACGCATCACACCACTTTGAGGCTTGATAAATGGTGACAATGTAAAGCTAAAGTCTGGTATTTTAGGAGTAAGTGATAAATGAAGGAGCTTATCATGGAATTGTTCAACCATCTGCCCGTTAATTAAGTGCAAGCCGATTGACTTGAACAAATCTCTTTTACGATCACATTGATAGGATATCCGTAGATTTAGCCCTAGCCAAGGACGTAAGGCGGTTTGCGTTCCTGGTGGGGCCTCGTAATTTTCATACAAACGGATATAACCAGCCAAGTTTTTCGTCGATTGAAAAATTTGATGCAAGCGAGGTGATCCAAAGTGAATGATCTCTCCCTTTATATCATCTGGTGCTAAGGACGGATTGGTTATAAGTGTAAGTTCCATTGGGTTTGCAACACCGCCTGTTTTCTCTAAATAATGCCAATAAAAGGGACGGTTCATTAATTCTTTGTCTAATTCTACTGTCAACTGAATGACTAAATAGCCTGGTTTATTTTCAAGGATTTCACAATGGTTGGCATGAAAGTATCTTAATAGAAAATGGTGGATTTCATGTTGCTGCATGTTGATTTTCCTCCTTTACAGACTCAGCAAATTCAATCATAGATGTTAAATTATCCATTTTTATGCGCATTTCTCCTTCTGAAGCCGATTGTCCGAAGATATCAATTAGGTGATCATTAATACTGCCAAATTGTAGTTTAGTTAAAATATCATCCAATTCGCCAATCACTTTTTCGAAGAGATGGATTTTTTCATACAATAGTTTGAGTACATGTTCTTCTACTGTATCTTTTGTAGCGAAGTTATAAATATGGACATCGTTTTTTTGACCAAGACGGTGAATCCTACCAATTCGTTGTTCTAGTCTCATTGGATTCCAAGGAAGATCGAAGTTAATGATATAACTACAGAATTGTAGGTTGATCCCTTCACCGCCTGCTTCTGTGGCAATTAACACCTGGGCATGGTTTTGGAATAACTCGCGCATCCAATCTTTCTTCCCGCGTTTGAAACCACCGCGAAAAGGAACAGACGTAATGTTATGCTGTTTTAAGAACCATTGTAGAAATAGCTGTGTGGCTCGATACTCTGTAAAAATAATGACTTTATCATTGATTTGTTGAATGATTTCTAATGCTTTTTGGGCTTTTGCATTTTGTTGAATATTTTCTACTAACCCAATTAACTCCTCAATTTTTTGCTGAAAGGCAACAGAGGGTTGTTCTTGTTTCTTTAACATATTTCTTAAAGTGTAAAATACCGCTTCGCGACTGCTACATGCTTCACGTTGTAAAGTCATAAGTGAAAATTGGTTATCAGTCATCCAATTACCTTCTCTGTGCATGGAAGAAATTGCATCATATAAGGCTCTTTCTTCTTTTGAGAAATGGATGGGAACGGTTTCGACATGTCTTTTTGTCCATTCAATACCCGTATCTTGTCTACGATTACGAATCATTACTTTATTGACTAGCTCCTTTAAACCTTCATCATCATCGAGAGAGCGTGCATTTTTTTTGTATTTTTCATAGAAAGATGTTTCTGTTCCTAAGTGACCTGGTTTTAACAAAGAAACAAGATTGAAGATCTCACTAATTCGATTTTGTATAGGTGTTGCTGTAAGTAGTAAGCAAAATTTCTTTTTTAAAGACTGTACAAATTCATAGTTTTTTGTTTTATTATTCTTTAATTTATGTGCTTCATCAATAATAATCAAATCATAGTTTTGTTCAAAGACTAAACTCCTATGCGGCTCTCTTTTCGCTGTGTCGATTGATGATACAACAACATCACATTGCTCCCACACATAGCTCTTTTTTTGAGCGACAGCTGGGATGAAGAACTTACTGTTTAATTCAATTGCCCACTGAGACACTAGTGAAGCGGGTACAAGGATGAGTGCTTTCTTTACAAGCCCTCTGATCATGTATTCTTTTAATATTAACCCTGCTTCTATCGTCTTCCCTAATCCGACCTCATCAGCTAGAATTGCTTTACCATTCATGTTTTCCACTACTTGTTCGGCAACCTCTAGTTGATGTGGTAGTGGGGTGAGGTTTGATAAATGTTTGTCTACTTGCAGTCCATCAAACGCAGGGATGACCGTTTGATTCTCAACCTCAATGGTAAGCTTGAATAAATCCCAGTTTCCCCATGGTCCATCATTATCAATACGGTTTTGAAATTCATCTTGCCAAGTTGCATCAAAATTTATTTGTAAAGTCATTTGCTCTCTCCTTTTTATACGAACATTATTATAATTTTTAAATATAATGTTCGTATTAAGCTTAAGTCTTGTTGAAAAAACATTAGATTTTTAAATAAAAATATTGCTCAAATAATGATAGGATGGTAGGATGTAAGTAGCTTTGAAAGTTGTGAATTTTCAACGCTAAATCTGCAAATACGTACAATACGTCTTTGTAAGCTTCGACTCTCTAAAGCAGTTAATTATAGTATGTGCAAAAATGGAAAAAATTATAAACGCGAATGATAGCAAGGGGAGAGACTGCAGTGCTGCAGCGCCGAAGGAGCAAACAATCATCGTATTGTGAATCTCTCAGGCAAAAGAACACTTGCTTGACGCAACTCTGGAGAGAGCTCAAGGTAATAAGCGAGCCACCAAAGGGGAAAGGCTGCAATATCGCCGTAAACTCTCAGGTGAAAGGACAGAGAATCTGCTCAAATGATCGGTTTTGAGGAGATTCTCTGTCCTTTTTGTGTGCTTTAGAACACTTAGCTTCTTTAATGGGTTAAAGTGGAGAGCGTGTAGCTTTCGTCGTAGCATTTGGCGAGAAGCCAAGTACTTCTATGGCTAGTATGCAAATATTCATCTTAGAAAAAAACAGAAATATAAAGGAGGATGAGTGAATGTCACAGTTGAAGAAAACACCACTACATGACATTTATCAACAGTATGGTGGAAAAACGATTGATTTTGGTGGATGGGCTCTACCTGTTCAATTTTCTAGTATTAAAGAAGAACATGAAGCAGTACGTACAAAAGCGGGTCTGTTTGATGTATCACATATGGGAGAAATTGAGGTTAAAGGTCAAGATAGTTTACGTTATCTTCAGAAAATGATGACAAATGACGTCGCAAAACTAAAAACGTTTGGTGCACAATATACAGCAATGTGTTATGAAAATGGTGGAACTGTGGATGATTTGCTTATTTATAAAATGACTGAAGATGAATATCTCTTAGTCGTAAACGCAGCTAATATCGAAAAAGATTATCAATGGTTACAAAGTCATTTAGAAGGAAATGTTGAACTTAAAAACCTTTCAGAGGATATGTCACAATTGGCCTTGCAAGGTCCTATGGCTGAGCTTGTTTTACAGAAGATTACAGATGTTGATTTAAGTGAAATTGGATTTTTTAAATTTAACCAAACAGTAAATATTAATGGCAAAAATGCATTAGTATCGAGAACTGGCTATACCGGTGAAGATGGATTTGAAATTTATTGTCAAAATGAGGATGCAGTCTTTTTATGGCAGTCGATTTTAGAAGCAGGAAAAGAAGATGGAGTTCTTCCTTGTGGTCTAGGTGCCCGAGATACCCTTCGCTTCGAAGCAAATTTAGCTTTATATGGTCAAGAGTTGTCTGCTGAAATTTCTCCGCTTGAAGCAGGTATTGGCTTTGCCGTAAAAGTGAACAAAGAAGAAGATTTTATTGGAAAAGTGGCATTAAAATCACAAAAAGAAAATGGGTTAAGTAGAAAAATTGTTGGGATTGAAATGATTGAACGTGGGATTCCTCGTCATGGTTATGCAGTTTATGCTGACGACCAACTGATTGGTGAAGTTACTACAGGTACACAATCTCCTACTTTAAAGAAAAATATCGGCTTAGCACTTCTGGACAATCAATACACAGCGCTAGATTCTGAAGTGGAAGTTGAAATTCGTAATAAGCGTGTCCGTGCCAAAGTAATTGCAACACCGTTTTATAAAAAAGAGAAAAAGAACTAACTTATCAGGGGGAGAGAAGCGATGAAACACCGTTATTTACCGATGACTGATTCTGATCAAAAAGAAATGCTTGAAGCAATCGGAGTCAAAACAATTGATGATTTATTTAGTGATATTCCTGAAAGCGTTCGTTTTAAAAGGGAATATAATATTAAACCAGCTAAAACGGAATCTGCTTTAATGAAAGAATTGATGCTTCTATCACAAAAAAATGCAGATTTAAAAACAAATACTTCATTTTTAGGTGCAGGTGTTTACGATCACTATATGCCAGTTATTGTTGATCACGTGTTATCGCGTTCAGAGTTCTATACCGCTTATACACCATATCAACCGGAAATTTCCCAAGGTGAGTTGCAAGCGATTTTTGAATTTCAGACAATGATATCTGAACTAACAGGAATGGATGTAGCAAACTCATCTATGTATGATGGTGGGACGGCACTTGCGGAAGCTGCTATGTTAGCAACTGGGCATACAAAGCGTAAAAAAGTATTGATTTCAAGTACAGTACACCCTGAATCAAAAGCTGTAATTCAGACTTATGCAAAAGGCCAATACATCGATGTAGTTGAAATCCCACACAAAGATGGATTAACAGATATGAGCGCACTAAAAGAAATGATTGGTGATGACATTGCCGCAGTGGTCGTGCAATACCCTAACTTTTTTGGAAGAGTCGAGCCACTCGCTGAATTAGAAGAAATTATCCATGCTCATAAATCTTTATTTGTTGTATCAAGTAACCCACTATCTTTAGGAGCGTTAACACCTCCAGGAAAATTTGGTGCAGATATCGTTGCTGGCGATGCGCAAGTTTTTGGTATTCCAACAGCTTTTGGCGGTCCTCACTGTGGTTACTTTGCCGTGACAAAGAAACTCATGAGGAAAGTACCTGGACGTTTAGTGGGGCAAACGGTTGATGAGAACGGACAACGTGGATTTGTACTCACACTTCAAGCAAGAGAGCAACATATCCGTAGGGATAAAGCTACATCTAACATATGTTCTAACCAAGCTTTAAATGCACTAGCCGCATCTGTTGCTATGACAGCCTTAGGTAGAAACGGTGTTAAACAAATGGCGATAGATAATATTCAAAAGGCGCATTATGCGAAAGAACAATTTAGAAGTGCAGGCTTTGATATTACTTTTGATGGCGGTTCATTCAACGAGTTTATTATTAAGTGTAATCGTCCAGTTCGTGAGGTAAATCAAGCATTACTGAAAAAGAATATTATTGGTGGTTATGATTTAGGCAGAGATTATAGTGAATTGGCTCATCATATGCTTATTGCTGTAACAGAACTAAGAACAAAAGACGAAATTGATACATTTGTGGCAGAAATGGGGGATTACCGTGCATAACGAAAACCAGGCGCTCATTTTTGAGCTAAGTAAACCAGGGAGAATCGGCTATAGCCTTCCCGAGATGGATATCCCAGAAGTAGAATTATCTGATTTGCTCCCAGCTGAATATATCCGTCAAGAGGACGCGGATTTACCTGAAGTATCTGAACTTGATATTATGCGTCATTATACAGCTTTATCTAAGCGTAACCACGGAGTAGATTCTGGTTTTTACCCGCTTGGGTCTTGTACGATGAAATATAATCCTAAAGTAAATGAGAATGTAGCACGCTATAACGGCTTTGCTCATTTACACCCATTACAGGACGAAAGCTCTGTTCAAGGTGCAATGGAGTTGTTATATGATTTACAAGAGCATTTAATTGAGATCACAGGAATGGACGAAGTCACTCTACAACCGGCAGCAGGTGCCCATGGGGAATGGACTGGGTTGATGATGATTCGTGCCTATCATGAAGCAAACGGTGATTTTAACCGTACAAAAGTTATTGTTCCAGATTCAGCTCATGGTACAAACCCTGCCTCGGCAACTGTGGCGGGCTTCGAAACCTTAACAGTTAAGTCTAATGATCAAGGCTTAGTAGATTTAGAAGATTTGAGGAGAGTGGTGGGAGATGATACAGCTGCTCTTATGCTAACAAACCCTAATACGTTAGGTTTGTTTGAAGAAAATATTCTAGAAATGGCAGAAATAGTTCATGGAGCAGGCGGGAAACTGTATTATGATGGAGCCAACTTAAATGCCGTTTTATCTAAAGCAAGACCGGGAGATATGGGATTTGACGTTGTTCATTTGAATTTGCATAAAACATTTACTGGTCCCCATGGCGGAGGAGGACCCGGTTCAGGTCCTGTTGGGGTAAAAGAAGACTTAATTCCTTATTTGCCTAAACCAATCTTAGTGAAAACAGAAGAAGGTTATACATTTAATTATGACCGTCCACAGTCAATTGGAAGAGTCAAGCCTTATTACGGTAACTTCGGTATCAATGTCCGTGCCTATACGTATATTCGTTCTATGGGTCCAGATGGTTTGAAAGCTGTTACTGAAAATGCAGTACTTAATGCCAATTATATGATGCGTAAGCTAGCGCCAGCATTCGATCTACCATATGATAAACATTGTAAACATGAGTTTGTACTAAGTGGAAAACGCCAGAAAAAATTAGGTGTACGCACGCTTGATATCGCGAAGCGTTTGCTTGATTTCGGTTATCATCCACCGACTATTTACTTCCCGTTAAATGTTGAAGAGTGTATGATGATCGAACCAACAGAGACTGAATCTAAAGAAACACTCGACAGCTTTATTGATGCCATGCTCCAGATTGCCAAGGAAGCTGAGGAAAACCCTGAGGTCGTCCAAGAAGCGCCTCACACGACAGTAATTGGCCGTTTAGACGAGACGCTAGCAGCAAGAAAGCCAGTATTACGTTATCAAAAGGACTAATATAAAACGCCCTCTTACAAATATGTACGAGGTCTAAATAAAACGTGAACAAATTCATTTATGTGTATTTGTTCGCGTTTTTTTATCGCAAAAATCACTCCTAATAGGAGTTTATAATTGTAGATTAAGAACGGAACTTATTCTTCTAAATAAAATAAAAAAGATAAGTATATTGGGACTCTTTACGTAGGATATAAATGGTCTAATGAGGTTTGTAATCTGGTAGTTTAGAGGGAATAGAGGGATCGTGAAGAATGAGAATAAACCACCCGTTTTAAGGCGGGTGGTAGGAGAGATCTATTTTTTAGATTTAATTTTCCCGCCCCATTTTTTGAAGCCGCCTTGTAAATGAGAAAGATTTTTGTATCCCTTCCGATACAATAGTTGAGCCGCTCTACCGCTTCTCATTCCGCTCTGGCAGTATAAATAAACAGGCTTATCTTGACGAAGTTCAACAAGTCTTGTTTTTAACTGAGATAAGGGAATATTTCTGGCACCTAAAATATGGCCACCTTCATATTCATTTGGTTCTCGGACATCAATCAATTGCGCTTTACGATATCCTTCTCTGAATTCTTGTTCTGATAATGTTTTTACAATTCTCTTTTGATACAACCTTGTGATTACTGTGTAAACAATAATAGCACCGATTATAATTAATAAAAAATATAGAGTAGACAATTAATATTTGCTCCTTTCAAACATTGCTTACGCCAAGATATATTATATAAGTTTTTCATAGGTTTAGTAAAGGACAAGAACGAGAAAATTGTAATGAAAACTTAATGAAGCCCGCTTTTTTTGCACATTTAGTAAAGGTGAAAAATCTTTCCATTAAGCGCTCATCTTTTTAATGCTTCATCAGTTGTAAGGACAAATCATTTTTTTAGACTATATGGAAAGAAGAATGTATGGCTTTTTTTTCTGGTCGAATTTTGATAGACTAAAATACGCTTAAACGTTTACTAAAAATAGATGTAAAAGAGGGTTATTATGGGGAAGGAAGTATGGCGATTTATCCATTCAGGTATGGGTTCTCCATCATTTAATATGGCTTTAGATGAAGCTTTATTAGATTGGAATAGCGAAGGGAAAATGCCACCAGTGATTCGTTTCTATGGTTGGAACCCAGCCACACTATCTATCGGGTATTTTCAAAAAGTTGATAAGGAAATTAAGCTTGAAGCTGTAAAGGAAAATGGATTAGGTTTTGTTCGTAGGCCTACAGGTGGTCGTGGGGTTCTGCATGAACATGAGCTGACTTATAGTGTAATTGTTCCTGAAGAACATCCACAAATGCCGAAAACAGTGACTGAGGCTTATCGTGTGATTTCAGAAGGGGTATTACGAGGTTTCCAACAACTAGGCTTAGAAGCATACTTTGCTGTACCTCGTTCAAAGGAAGAAAAAGAAATGCTAAAGAATCCTCGTTCATCCGTTTGTTTTGATGCACCAAGCTGGTATGAATTAGTTGTAGAAGGTCGTAAAGTAGCAGGTAGTGCCCAAACACGGCAAAAAGGTGTGATTCTACAACATGGATCCATTCTACTTGATTTAGATGAGGATAAATTATTTAGTCTGTTTAAATATTCTAACGATCGCGTGAAAGAAAGAATGCAAAGAGCATTTAGTAGTAAAGCGGTAGCGATAAATGAACTGACGGATCGAAAAATTACATATGAAGATGCAGTAGTGGCTTTTAAAAAGGGATTTGAAGAAGGACTTGACATCATTTTAGAACCATATGAGCTTAATGCAGAAGAAATAACTTATGTTGAAAAGCTAGCAAAAGAAAGATATGAAAATGATGAATGGACATTTAAACGATAATAAATTTTTTTTCGACTCGCTCTTTTATTTTTAAAAGAGTAGAGTCGAATTGTTTTGTCTACTAGATTTGTGAGAAACGATTTAAAGTGCAAGTCGTAAAATTGGTGAAAATCATTTATTTTATTAACTTAAATAAATAATTGCTCTTGTTTTCGAGTGTTTATCCTCTTTCTTGCATTTGACAAAATAAAAATAACACAATATATAGTGTTATATTTTATAAAGTAGGTACTATATATTGATTATCTAGGTTTATTTATGATAACGTAAGGGTATTCTCTAAAAACAATATAAAAGCATAAAACGATGTAAACATAAAGAGAAGTAAATTTTTAATGATTGAAGGAGTTGTCGTAATGTCTGTTGCTGTAGGACAAGAATTAAAGTTAAATGTTGAGAGGTTAAATGAGGACATCCGCTTATTTCCACAAGTGCATCCTATTACTCCAGAGATGAAATTAACCCATAAAGGTGTTTCCCGCCTAGTTATGCTTGATAGATATACATTTAAAGATACAGAAAAAGTAACGTTATCTGAAGGTGACTTTGTTGTTCTAACGATTAAGGAGGATCCGAAGTTTCCTGCGCGAGGTTTAGGCTACATTGTAGAGATTGATTGGGAAAATAAAAAAGCAGTTGTACAAGTTGAACAAGATTATCGCGGTGTACTCGATACACAAGAAGAGATAGAAACGGGAATCATTGTACGTTCTTTAGACGTTATAGAGAAGCCGTTAGAAGTATTTTATGAGCAAATTGCTAAGCGCAATGCCACAGGGTTAGCTTCGGTTGAAAAGACTGAAGAAAAACAGAAAGAATGGTTTGAAAAGTTTTATCAGGAATTAGCTGATTTGAACTTTATTCCAGCTGGTCGTGTTTTGTATGGTGCCGGTGCTGATACTGAGGTTACATACTTTAATTGCTATGTAATGCCGTTTGTACAAGATTCTCGTGAAGGTATCTCTGAGCATCGTAAACAAGTCATGGAAATCATGTCTAGAGGTGGCGGTGTTGGAACGAATGGTTCGACATTAAGACCGCGTAATACACTAGCGAAAGGAGTGAATGGGAAATCTTCCGGTTCTGTTTCTTGGTTAGATGATATTGCGAAGTTAACACATCTCGTTGAACAAGGTGGTTCAAGAAGAGGTGCGCAGATGATAATGTTAGCGGATTAATTGATGCTGTAGTCCGCGTCATTCAAACCAATGAATGACTAGAAAATCGGGTGAATTGCGGGGATATCCTGTTAAAGGCAAAACTGCTACAACGTGACTGGCAACGGTGAGCGTGAACGCTATAAAAAATGTTTTGCATGGGACAATCCGCAGCCAAGCGCCACTGGGCATAGGTAGTGGTGAAGGTTCAACGACTAGAGAGTGAGCCCCAACAATAAACTCTCAAATAGCGCCCGGCCCCTATACATAAGGGTGATGATATAGTCTAGTCCGACTGCTAAGAGCAGTGTAAATATCCTGAAAGGGACGGTAGTTAACGTGGCATCCTGATATTATTGAATTTATTATTTCTAAAATGCAAAATCCAAGAATTCTTCGTTTCTTACTTGAAAATACGGAAGATGAGACAATTAAACGTTACGCTAAGGAAAAACTCAAGTTCACTCCATTTACAGAGCAAGAGATTGCCATGTATCAAGGAATAATCAATTATAAAACCATTCCAGGTTTAGGTGGATTTAATGAGAAAATCATTAAAGATGCAGAAGAAAAACTATTAATAGGCGGAACATATGCTGTTCATAATTCTGAATTCCTTACTGGAGCAAATATTTCAGTTTGTTTAACGAAGGAGTTTATGGAAGCAGTTGAAAATGATGGTGAATATGAACTTCGTTTCCCAGATGTAGAGAGTTACGATCGTGAGCAGATGGACAACTACAATAAGCAATGGCATGAAGTTGGCGATGTGCGTGAATGGGAAAAGTTAGGTCACGGTGTTCGTGTATATCGTAAAATTAAGGCAAAAGAGCTTTGGAACTTGATAAATATTTGTGCAACTTATTCAGCTGAACCAGGTATCTTCTTCATTGATAACGCCAATGATATGACCAATGCAAAAAGCTATGGCCAAAAGGTAGTAGCAACAAACCCTTGTGGCGAACAGCCATTAGCTCCTTACAGTGTTTGTAATCTAGCAGCAGTGAACCTAGCTGAAATGGCTGACAAGGAAAATAAGACAGTTGATTTCGCAAAGCTGGCAAAAACTGTTGAGATTGGCGTACGTATGCAAGATAATGTCATCGATGCTACACCTTATTTCCTTGAAGATAATAAAAAACAAGCTTTGGGTGAACGTCGAGTTGGCTTAGGTGTCATGGGTCTGCATGATTTATTAATTTATTGTGAAACAGAGTATGGCTCAGAAGAAGGTAATGTATTAATTGACCAAGTGTTTGAAACGATTGCTACAACGGCTTATCGTGCGTCAGTAGAAATCGCTAAAGAAAAAGGTAGCTTCCCATTCTTAAACGGAGAAACAACGGAGGAAACGAACCGTTTAAGAAAAGCCTTTATCGAAACAGGTTATATGGAAAAGATGCCGGCTGATATCAAACAGGCAATTCTAGAAACGGGGATTCGTAATTCTCATTTATTAACAGTTGCTCCTACAGGTTCAACAGGGACAATGGTTGGTGTTTCTACTGGATTAGAACCATATTTCTCATTCTCTTATTTTAGAAGTGGTCGACTTGGTAAATTCATTGAAGTAAAAGCAGACATTGTTCAAGAATATTTAGATCGTCACCCAGAGGCGGATCCTGAAAACTTACCAAACTGGTTTATTGCTGCAATGGACTTAGCTCCTGAAGCGCATGCTGACGTGCAATGTGTGATTCAACGTTGGATTGATAGTTCTATTAGTAAAACAGTGAATGCGCCTAAAGGTTATAGTGTAGAACAAGTGCAAAAGGTGTATGAGCGTTTATATAAAGGTGGAGCAAAAGGCGGCACTGTATACGTGGATGGCTCAAGAGACTCTCAAGTATTAACTTTAAAAGCCGAAGAAAATTCTTTTGAAGAAGAAACCTTAGAGAAGAAATCATCCAATAAACAGCATGTTGTCCTTGTAGATACAATTAATGACTTACGTTCAACTGATGTCACTATTGGATCTGAAGTTGGTAATACTTGCCCTGTCTGCCGTCAAGGGAAAGTGGAAGAAATCGGTGGCTGTAATACATGTACCAATTGTAATGCACAATTAAAATGTGGGTTATAAGTAGCAAGACTGGAAGGAAAGTGAGCTTAGCTCACTAAATAAAAATACAAGCATGAGCAAATTATCTAGCGAATTTGTTCATGCTTTTTTTTCTGTCTGTATAATCAAGAAAAGTAGCTAGAAGGTTCTAGTTGGAGGTTGTTAAGTGCATTCGACATAAGATAGTTTGCTTGTACATATTTAGTTAAAAATGGAAAGATAATTTTTGGCAAGGTGTGTGCGTATGACTTTGTAGGAATTCGTTAAAATTGCTGAGCAAAGGGGTATTGCTCGTACATCAAAAGTGAAATCGCCAAAGATAGCAGAACAAAAGAGTTTCATCGGCCCTCATCATAAAACGTGGGATAAAAAAGAATGCCAGCACCACCAGAAATTCTAATCATCCACATGAAAACTCCCCTTAACTCTTCTTAGGGACTTAACAATCAATTTCACTGTCACCATTATTAGCTTCATAATTGTTCTGGAAGAGTAGAGTTTAATAGGGGATTTACCGAGTTCTTTTATAACAAATGCCAGTTTTGTGATTTTCGCAAAAATCGGACTATTGCCAAGCTCAAGTGATTACAAATGTATTATAATGCTTTTTTCTTTTTGCAAAAGGATGTATGCAAATTAGAATGGGGTGATTGTATACATGGAAATCGATGGTGTATTTTCAGGAGGGGGCATTAAAGGGTTCGCTCTAATTGGTGCTCTTGCGGAAATTGAAAAGCAAGGTTTCCAATTCAAACGTGTTGCTGGAACGAGTGCCGGGTCAATTATATCTGCTTTAATTATTGCAGGCTATTCAAGTGATGAGATAGAAAGAATGATGGACGATTTAGATTTAAAAGTGTTTTTAGATAGTAGAAAATCACTTATTCCTATTGCTGTAGCAAAATGGATATTTTTATTTTGGAGTTTGGGATTATATAAGGGAAATGAATTAGAAAAGTGGATAGAAGCTCGATTAGCAGCAAGGGGGATTCGGACATTTGCAGACGTTCCCCCGCTTTCTCTACGCATTATTGCATCAGATTTGACGAATGGGAGATTACTCGTGCTGCCAGATGACTTACCGAAATACCAAATTGACCCAAATCGTTTTTCCGTAGCTAAGGCAGTGAGGATGAGTTGTAGTATGCCTTATTTTTTTGAACCTGTGAAAATTGGTGGCCGTGGCAAGCGTAATAATCTCATTGTGGACGGTGGTGTATTAAGTAACTTCCCAATGTGGTTGTTTGATAAAGATAATGTAAAGAAAACGAGACCGGTTCTCGGAGTGAAATTGAGTATTAATAATAATGAACAGCCACCGAGAAGAATCAAAAATGCAATTCAAATGTTTGAAGCATTATTTGAAACAATGAAGGATGCTCATGATTCCCGTTATATTTCGAGAAGTCATGAACAGAATGTTATTTTTGTTCCTACAGAAGGAGTATTAGCGACAGAGTTTGAGTTAACTGAAGAAGGGAAGAGAGATCTACTGAAACTTGGGAGGGAAAGAGCGAAGGAATTTCTTGCCACATGGACTTATTGAGAATAAGCCTAAAATGTCACTAATCACGCAATCTGACATGAAAAAATCGGACCTCTTATAAAGAAGCCCGATTTTTCTTTTTGCCTTTTTTTCCTTCAATGACTGTTAGATGTACAGAGGTATTTCTTTTTGATTTTTTTATAGAAGTTAAAGTGACTGGCTTACTTCTTCGGTTTGAAGAAGTTTGATTCTCTTTATTTTTAAAACGTTTTTTTGATTTTTTAGCGGCTTGCGCAAATGCTTTTCGCTCACTCTTATTGGGACTTGATGACCCGCTAAGTTTCTGGACGACAAAATAGATGACGACCCCAACAAGCGCCATAATGGCTATACCTCGAAATAATCCGGCTGGGTCTTTAATTAATTGAGAACCAAGCCCAATCATTGCAAGTAAAATAAGTGCGCCAAAAATATATAAGGATTTCCGATTCTTCAAGAAAGCCACCTCCCTATGAGCATGATGAGCATATTTGTAAGCTTTTAAACTTCGAAAGAGTAAAAAACCAATTTATCGTACCCTTTTAAAGTTATCTTACCCAATATTTGAGATTTCAAGCAGTACTTATATAAGAAAAATATTATCTTAGACTATCTTGTACAATCAATAAGATTTTATATATAAATTTCTCTATTTTCACTGTGAAACCCTCTACAAATAGATAAAAAACAAGAAAAAAATACGGATTTTAACAATTTTATGAAAGATGCAATGGTTTCTACCTGCATTGGACATAATAAGCACGGAGGTGAATCATATGAGTGATAAACATGAATTAGAACAAAACGAACGGGAACAACCATTATCAATGACATCTTTAACTTTTATCACTGGATTTGTCGGAGGTGTTTTTTGGAGTACGATTGGTTACATCGCTTATGTCCTTAATTTAACAGAAGTAGGACCAAGAGTCATTTTAGAACCATGGACAATAGGTGATTGGAAGGATGGTTGGCTTGGAACAGTGATTTCGATTATTTTAATTGGAGCTGTTTCAGTTGTAGCCGCTTATATTTATTATTGGACAATGAGAAGGTTCAAGAAAATGTGGTTTGGTGCCCTTTATGGACTTGTTTTATTTGCCCTTGTTTTTTTTGTCCTAAATCCGATGTTTCCTAATATTGCCCCTGTAGGAGATTTGAAAATAAATACAATTATAACATCTGTTTGCTTATATTTATTGTATGGTGTATTTGTTGGTTATTCCATTTCATATGAAAATGAAGAACAACAAAAGATGAAAGAAGCACAAGAAACGGAAGAAGCTTAAATTGTTAGAAGATTGATTGCTTTTATTTGCTTTATTATAGTGAGTGTTCTCTATTTTGTGATAAAATAGCCATATTGAATATTTCAGTATTCGTAGGAGTGGCGCCATGAAAAAAATATTGCTCATCAATGGACCGAATTTGAATCTTCTAGGCCAACGTGAACCAGGGATTTACGGTTCGGACACATTAGAGTCGCTTGAACATAATTTAAAACAAATAGCAGAACAAAGAAATGTTGCGCTTACTTGTATGCAATCTAATCACGAAGGCGTAATCATTGATCAAATCCATCTGGCGAATAGGAAATATGAAGGTATTATATTTAATCCAGGAGCATTTACTCACTATAGTATTGCTATTCGTGATGCCATTGCAGCCATTGATGTCCCTGTTATTGAAGTACATATTTCCAATGTGCATAAAAGAGAATCATTCAGACATCATTCCGTCATGGCAGCAGTAACAAAGGGGCAAATTGTTGGTTTAGGAATGAAAGGCTATGAGCTTGCTTTATTTGCATTAACAGATGAATAAGAGGGAGAGTAGAAGTTATGACAAAGATAGATAAAATAAGAAATAGTTTTGATCGAGTAGGTATTGATGCTATTTTGATTACGAGTGCTTATAACAGACGTTATGTTTCTCATTTTACAGGGTCTGCCGGTGCTGTTTTAATTAGCAAAAAAGATGCATTGTTCATTACTGATTTTCGTTATACTGAGCAAGCTAGCAAGCAATGTACTGGATATACGGTTGTGCAACATAAAGGAACTATACCTGAAGAAGTGGCATCAATCGTAAAGCAATTAGGTATTAAGAAATTGGGATTTGAAAAAGATTATGTTACATATGCTTCTTACCAAACTTTTAATGAAACAATTGATGCTGAATTAATTCCTGTATCAGGCGAAATTGAAAAGTTACGCTTGATAAAGGATGAATCAGAGATTAAGATATTAAAGGGAGCCGCGAAAATAGCGGATAGCGCTTTTTCTCATATTCTTAACTTTATTCAACCTGGTAAAACAGAAATAGAAGTCGCAAATGAATTAGAATTTTTTATGAGAAAAGAAGGAGCAACTTCATCTTCGTTTGATATGATTGTTGCTTCAGGTGTTCGTGGTGCATTACCTCACGGTGTAGCGAGTGATAAAGTCATCGAAAAAGGTGAGCTTGTTACAATTGACTTTGGTGCGTTATATAATGGATACGTTTCCGATATAACAAGAACCGTTGCCATCGGTCAACCAAGTGATAAGATGAAAGAAGTATATGATATTGTTTTAGAAGCACAGTTACGCGGTATGAAAGGGATTAAAGCTGGAATTACTGGGAAGCAAGCTGACGCTTTAACGAGAGACTATATTTCAGAAAAAGGCTATGGTGAATATTTTGGTCATTCTACCGGTCACGGTATTGGCTTAGAAGTCCATGAAGGACCAGGACTCTCTTTTAAATCTGACATCGTATTAGAACCAGGAATGGTTGTTACTTGTGAACCGGGTATATATTTACCAGGCATCGGTGGCGTTAGAATTGAAGATGATACGATTGTAACTAAAGAGGGTAACGAAAACCTTAATACATCAACAAAAGAATTAGTTATTCTTTAATGAGTGAATAGTAGGAGGAACTTTTTGCATGATTTCAGTAAATGATTTTAAAACAGGTTTAACCATTGAAGTAGATAATGGGATTTGGCGTGTAATGGATTTCCAACACGTGAAACCAGGTAAAGGTGCGGCGTTTGTTCGTTCAAAATTACGTAATCTACGTACAGGAGCTATTCAAGAAAAAACTTTCCGTGCGGGTGAAAAAGTAGCTAAAGCACAAATTGATAATCGTAAAATGCAATATTTATATGCTAATGGTGATCAACACGTCTTTATGGATACAGAATCTTATGATCAAATTGAATTAAGTGCTTCAGCAATTGAATATGAATTGAAGTTCTTAAAAGAAAATATGGAAGTTTCCATTATGTTATATCAAAGTGAAACATTAGGTGTTGAATTGCCAAATACGGTAGTACTTGAAGTAACTGAAACAGAACCTGGCATCAAAGGTGATACGGCCTCTGGTGGTACAAAACCAGCCATTTTAGAAACAGGCTTAAGTGTGCAAGTACCTTTCTTTGTGAACCAAGGCGATCAGCTTATTATTAACACAACAGATGCTTCTTACGTATCTCGTGCTTAATTTTTGCGTTTGATGACTTGTTATTTTCGTGATCTTATAGTAATATAATAATCAACTTGCTGCGTTGTTCGTTTGTATATGAAGTTTCAACCTTTACGTTAATTTAGGGAGCTTAAGATCATAATTGAAATAACATGCCTACATTGTTTAGGACGTTAGGAAGATTATTGCAAGCACCCACCTGGTGGAGCAGGTATGAAACTCCATATAAATCGGCGGCAACAGCGGCTACTTGATTTACTAATGAAGACATTTGAGATGGTTCTCAGATGTCTTTTTTACGTTTCAACCTTTAGAATGACTTCCAAAGAGAGGTTAAAGTAAGTCGAAGTTTACAATAAAATGAAGATAACAAGTAAGTCTTATAAACCCGATTGGTTTACTTTATAAAAGCATGAGTAAAATTTTTTACAACCATCTTAAAGATAAAGGTGGGAATTCCCCCACCTATTATACTTCCATCATTAATCCCATTGATAACCCAATAATTCCGCCATTTTTTTAGGAATATCCGTATTATCCAACATACCATGGAAATGTTCTGCACCTGCACCGTATGCAAATAACGGAACTGGATTGGCTGTATGGCCACCCGCACTGCTTATACTACGGATTTGGTGATTAACGATACCAGTATTATATCTTTCTGAGATAAAGCTACCAAGTTCCCATGCAGCTTTATTTTTTTTGTATACTTTTCCCCGAGCGTTCATTAATCTTGCATTGAGCTGTATACCTTCTTCCTCAGTTAAAACAATCCCAGTATATTTAACTAAATTGTCTACTATGTGAGAGGTAATGAATTTACCATCCTCTCCCTTTTTCGTTTGTGCAAGCACATATTCTGGTGAAGCTTGAATTTTTTTTATCATCTTTCGCTTTAGTGGTTCGGTCGCAGAAATACCCATTGTTTCATGATCAGCAACAACAACTATCAAAGTATCTGAACGGTTATGAGCCCATTCGACGGCCGTTTTCACAGCCTCATCAAATTCTACTGTTTCTCTCCAAACACTTGCTATATCTGCTGAATGGGCTGCATGGTCAATTCTTGCCCCTTCCACCATTAAAAAGAAACCATTTCCATTATTAAGCTTTTGTAGTGCTGTTTTTGTCATTTCACTTAAGCTGGGTTCTGTGCCATCTGTATATTTGCGGTCTATTTTAAATGACAGATGATACGGAGCAAAAAGGCCCAGCAGTTTACCCTCTGTCTGATTGCTTAATAAATCATGTCTATTTCTGACAATGGTATAACCTAACTTCTTTGCTTTTTCTAACAGGGCAGGACCATAAAAAACTTCTCCCCCACCTAACATGACATCAGGGGCGAGTGTGAGTTGTTGCTTCGCAATATCCGCCTGATCTGCCCAACGATTAAGAACGCTTGCTGTGAAAGCGGCAGGTGTGGCATCCGTGATGGCATTGGTGGAGATGATACCAGTCTTTTTCTTTTGCTCTTTAAATAAATCGAGGATGCTTTTTACCTCCTTGCCATCTGGCGTGACTCCGATCATTTCATTATTGGTTTTGCTTCCTGTTGCGAGGGCAGTACCGGCAGCAGCAGAATCAGTTACGACTCGATTAGCAGAATAGGTTTGAACAAGGGCACTAAAGGGGAGGGAAGTCAGAAACAATTGCCCCTCTTTACCTCTTTCCAATTCGCGCGCTATCTCTAGTTGGCCCACCCCCATACCATCTCCAATCATATAGATAATGTTTGTAGGTTTGTTTCCTTCTGCCGTAACAGACGAAGTATTTATTAGTAGTAATAAAGAAAAACATAGCATAGATAAGTACTTTAATTTCCTCACTCATTTCACATCCTCTTTAATAGATTGTCATGTGAATTATTGTCTCTCTTTTAATAATAATTATTTGTTATCTGGTCATACGTTAGATTCATCTTGCATACATTGAGAGTAGAAAAGAGCAAGTCCTATGGAGACAAAGGAAAGGGAGGACTTTCGAGGTGGAAACAATTCTAGCATTTTTACCACGTTCAATCTCACAACAGTTACGGCAATTACCAACTCGTCAGTTAGCAGAAATAGAGGAAATTAGGATTAGGACTCATCGCCCGATTGAAGTTGTTACACATGGTAACTATGTTTTGTTACCTTATCAAGCAACGGAAGAGGATGCGATTCATTTATTAGATAAGATGAGTCACTTCTCTATTTATACTTTGGAAGAAGAGTTACGTAGAGGTTATATCACGATAGAGGGCGGTCACCGGGTCGGACTAGCAGGTAAAGTTATTTTAGAAGGCGGACAAGTAAAAGTGATTAGAGATGTCGCTTCTTTTAACATTCGTATTGCTAAAGAAAAAATCGGGATTGCCGAAACTATTGCTCACCATATTTATCAGAATGGTTGGATGCATACAGTTATTATCGGCCCTCCACAAACTGGAAAGACAACTTTGCTTAGAGATTTAGCGAGAATGGTCTCTAGTGAAAATAAATACACAACTGCTAAAAAAGTAGGCATCGTCGATGAAAGATCAGAAATAGCTGGAAGTATTCATGGTATACCACAAATGAGGTTTGGTCCGCGTGTTGATGTTTTAGATGCGTGCCCAAAAGCTGAAGGTATGATGATGATGATTCGCTCGATGAGCCCAGATGTCCTTGTGGTCGATGAATTGGGTAGCAAAGCAGATGTAGAAGCCGTATTAGAAGCAGTTAATGCCGGTATAAAGTTAATTACTACTACCCACGGCTTCTCGTATGAAGATATAAAAAAACGTCCGTTAATGGCACCTTTACTTGAATTAGATATATTTGAACGTTTTGTTGAACTTAATAGACGTGCAGGACCGGGAAATATACAAGCTGTCAAAGACGGTAATGGTATGCGGTTATATAGGAAGCAAGAGGTATTAGGACCATGATTAAAATATTGGGAGCAATACTTATCATCGTAGCAACTACTCTCGTAGGATTTGAGATATCAAAACGATTAAGTGAAAGGCCACGTCAACTAAGGCAGCTAAAGAGTGCCTTGCAATCATTAGAAGCGGAAATCATGTATGGCCACACTCCATTACATGAGGCATCACGACGGCTCGCTTCTCAATTAAGTCAACCAGTTTCGTTATTCTTTGCTGATTTCGCTTCTCGGCTAACAGAAACTGAAACGACAGTGATGAGGGCCTGGGAGAATAGCTTGAATCACATTTGGAAAAAAACGGCTCTGAAAAACAGTGAATTTGAAATCATGAAACAATTTGGAGAGACATTAGGGCGACATGATCGCATCTCCCAACAAAAGCAAATTTTGCTGACATTAGCCCATCTGGAACGTGAAGAAGTAGATGCGCATGAGAAACAGGCAAAATACGAAAGAATGGCGAAAAGCCTCGGGTTTTTATCAGGACTTCTGCTAATTATTTTATTAATGTAGAGAAAATTTCTCATGTTTGAGTGTAGGAGGAGAAAATAATGGGATTAGATGTCGAGATTATTTTTAAAATTGCCGGTGTTGGGATAGTCGTCGCTTTTTTACACACGATTCTTGACCAAGTGGGAAAGAAAGAATATGCCCAATGGGTCACTTTGTTTGGATTTATCTATATTTTATTTCTGGTTGCATCAGTGGTAGATAACCTCTTTCAAAAAATCAAATCAGTATTCTTATTTCAATAAGAAGGGAGAGGTATGCCATTGATATTCTTAAAATAGTAGGCATTGCTTTAATAGCTACATTCTTGGCACTAATTATCAAAGAACAAAAACCTAACTTTGCTTTTCTTTTAGTTGTTTTTGTTGGTTGTACGATTTTTTTATATCTTGTCGATCAGATATATATGATTATTCATATGATAGAGCGCATTGCTGTTAATGCCAATATTAATATGGTGTATTTGGAGACCATACTGAAAATAGTGGGTATAGCCTATATTGCAGAATTTGCCTCGCAAATTACGAAAGATGCTGGTCAAGGTGCAATTGCTGCAAAGATTGAGATGGCAGGGAAGATTTTTATCTTAGCAATGGCTATCCCGATATTAACGGTTTTGATTGAAACAATTATTCAAATGATCCCAAGTTAATCAGTGTAAAGAGAAAAAGAAGGAGCCACCCATGCGGTGTGAATAGAAAATGACAACATCATAAGAGAGTAGCACCTTCCCTATATAAAGAGGTGTAAAAGATGAAGCACTATTTATTGAAAACATTGCTGTTTAGTATGTTGTTTATTTTCATGACAAGCCACATTGTACATGCCTCAGATGAAGAGGCAGATAAGCCAGATGAATACCGAACTGAAGAAGCTCAAGAAGTTTTTAATCCGGAAGATATTGTAGAGTCACAAATAGATACACTCCATTTGGATGAATTAAAGGGATTCTGGGAAGATATCACCAATGAATATGGAGGTTTTTTGCCGGAAAGTCAAAAGGGCAGCATTTACGATTTTATAAAAGGTGAAAAAGAGTTTTCGTTTGATCAATGGGCATTAGGCATACTTAAATTCGTTTTTCATGAATTTGTTGTAAATGGAAAACTTTTAGGAACCTTAATCTTACTAGCTGTATTTAGCATGTTTCTGCAATCATTGCAAAATGCTTTCGAATCCGGAACAGTAAGTAAAGTCGCTTATGCGATTGTTTTGATGGTATTGGTTATTTTAGCATTGAATAGCTTCCATATCGCGATGGAGTATGCAAGTGATACTGTCCATAAGATGACTTCATTCATTCTAGCGCTCATTCCTTTGCTGCTAGCATTAATTGCCTCCTCAGGTGGACTCATCTCAGCAGCCTTTTTTCATCCAGTTATTCTCTTCTTAATGAATACGAGTGGTGTGTTAATTCAATATGTTGTGTTTCCTTTGCTTTTTTTATCCACGCTACTGCATATCGTCAGTACTTTGTCAGATCAATATAAGGTTACACAATTGGGGAACCTCTTGAGGAATTGGAGTGTGGGCTTACTCGGTATTTTCCTTACTGTGTTTTTGGCTGTGATATCAATCCAAGGAGTTTCTACAGCCATTACAGATGGTGTCACACTAAAAACAGCGAAGTATGTAACAAGTAATTTTATCCCTGTAATCGGGCGAATGTTCACAGACGCAACGGATACGGTAGTGACAGCATCTGTATTATTGAAAAACACTGTCGGAATTGCTGGTGTCGCCATTTTGATGATTATAGTAGCTTTTCCTGCAATCAAAATATTAATGATTGCGTTTATATATAAATTTGCAGCAGCTGTTCTTCAACCTTTAGGCGGAGGGCCGATTATTAAATGTTTAGATATTATCAGTAAAAGTGTCATGTATGTATTTGCAGCATTAGCCATTGTGTCTCTTATGTTTTTTCTTAGTATTACTGTCGTGATCGTAGCTGGAAATCTCACGATGATGGTGAGATAGGGAGGGTCGCTAATGGAATTTTTAAAAGAATGGATTACAACAATTATCATATTTATTTTGCTAGCAACGGTTATTGATATGATTCTTCCAAGTTCAAAGCTACAGAAATACACAAAAATGGTTACGGGCTTATTATTAATAGCGATTATTTTAACTCCTATATTTAAATTTGTTTCTAGTGATTTCGAACAAACGATTATGTCGTTACCATCAATTGAGTCTACTTCTTCAAAAGAAGAAATAGAAAATTCAATAGAAATGCAAAAAAAAGAAATACAAGCCTCCTCTCGTGCATATGCTTTAGAAAACGTAGAAAAAGCCATGAAAGCATCGGCGAATGAGGAGTTGGTAGAAAAGTACGGTTTAGAAATTACAAAGATAGAAATGATTGAAGACGATAGGTCCGAGCTTGAGTTCCCTCAAAACCTTCAAAAGGTCTATGTGCAAGTACAACCAGTAGAAGAAGGGGAACAAGAAGCAGTTGAAGTTGTCCAAAATGTAGAAGTAGACACAGGAAAGCCGATTGAATCAGAAGCAACAACTACTGTCCCAGGTGATATTACTTCTCTTCTGTCTACTAATTGGGAAATCGATGAAAAAGTGATGGAAGTATTTTTAGAAGAAGGGGGGATGGCGAAAAACGATGGGTAAAAAAGGACCAATTACATTACTGAAAGAATGGTTATCAAAAGAAAAAGATGGCGAAAAAAAACCCGGTAAAGTTCAATACTTGATGATCGTTCTCTTATTTGGTGCCGCGATTATGCTAATTAGTAATATATTTTTTAATAATGACACGTCTGATGAAGTCTCTGTCTTTAACTCCGAGAGTGAGCAAACAGAGAAAGAGCAAGAAGTCTTTGGACAATCTAAACCACAATCAGCCAATTCAATTGCTGATTATGAAAAGGCATATGAAGCACAGATTAAAGAAGCGCTTGACACAATAGTTGGAGTGGATGATGTCTCTATTGTTGTAAATGTTGATTCCACAGAGAAAAAAGTATTAGAAAAAAATACAACGAATCAAGGACAAATTACTGATGAGACGGATAGAGAAGGTGGCAAAAGGGTGGTGGAAGATCAATCGAAAGAAGAACAGGTTGTCATCATCCGTGAAGGAGAAAAAGAAGTTCCAATTGTAATAGAAACAAAAAAGCCTAATATAAGAGGCGTTCTCATAGTAGCAAAAGGTGCTGATAATATCCAAGTGAAAACATGGATTGTGGAAGCTGTCTCACGTGTACTAGATGTACCTGCACATAAAGTTTCTGTTTTACCTAAGAAAAAATAATGTTTAAGGGGGATTTAATGATGTTATTAAAAAAGCAAACGGTATGGTTATTAACTATGTTGAGTTTAGTCGTTGTTCTGTCAATTTATTACTTAACTTCTCCAGATGGACAAATGAATCTTGCGGGAAATGACCAAGAAGAAAATGAAAATGCAGAAACCGGTGGTGCGGTAATTTCAGATGTAGCATCTGATGAAGAATTTGCCCAAGAGAGACTTGATCAAATGAACGAAAGAAGTATGGAAAAAGAAAGATTAACAGAAGTCGCAGCTTCGACAGAATTACCTGCAGAGGAAAGAAGTGAAGCGAAGGATCAACTTGATTCACTTAATGAGTTAGCTGCTAAGGAAGAAATGTTAGAGAACTTGATAAAATCAATGAACTACGAAGATGTTCTTGTGAAAGCTGATGGTGCCAATGTAAAAGTGGTTGTTAAGGCGGAAGAACAATCAAAAGCTGAAGCAAACAAGATTATTAGAGAAGTAATGAATGAGTTAGGCACACAAGCTTTGGTAGCAGTAGAATTTCAAGTAAGTAAGTAGTATGAAAACTGAGCGATGAATACAGTCGCTCAGTTTTTTGCATTTATTTATAGGGGAATGATAAAATAATTACAATAGTTAGATAATAGTTTTTGATAAGTGCATAATTTTTGTACGTGTTTGACTGATGAAATATTTTACATAGTTAAATAATCCGAGCCTAGCAAAAATGAAGAACTTCAACTTTCACTTGTTCTCTTAATAAATCAGAAGGAAAGAAAGGGATATAAGTGGTGTATTTAGAGGGAGATTTATTATTTGGATAATATTTACTATTAAAGTTAGTGTTGAACTTTCATTAGGTCTTAGCGTATGATTATAGTAGCTAGTCATAATTATTTTACATAACTAGTATTTCATCTATTAAAGTTGAAGCGTAAATGAAGAACAGGGGTGTAAGAATGCTAAAAGTCCAAGAAATTCGTGAATTGATTAAATTAGTTGATCAATCAAATATTGATGAATTTGTTTATGAACATGAAGGTACAAAAGTAGAAATGAAGAAAAATGTCACTGCTATTCAACCTGCAGCAGTACCAGTTGTTCAACCACAGGCACAGGCTGTAGTAGCGCCTCCTGAACAACCTCAGAAAACAGCAGCAGTCCAAATGGAAGTACAAAAAGTAGAACAAGTAAATGAAAAGAATGAAGATAAAGATACTTCAAATCTGCATCAAGTAGTTTCTCCTATGGTTGGAACTTTTTATCAGTCATCCTCACCAGATGCAGATGCATATGTAAAAGTTGGTTCTAAAATCACCAAAGATTCTATTCTGTGTATTGTTGAAGCAATGAAATTATTCAATGAAATCGAAGCAGAAGTAGATGGAGAAATTGTGGAAATTTTAGTTAAAGATGGTCAATTAGTTGAATACGGGCAACCATTATTTTTAGTGAAGCCTGAGTAAGGAGGGCTTTTGTCGATGATAAAAAAAGTATTAATCGCAAATAGAGGAGAAATCGCTGTACGTATTATTCGTGCATGTCGTGAAATGGGTATTGAAAGTGTAGCTGTCTATTCAGAAGGTGATAAAGAAGCTCTACATGTTCAGCTTGCTGATGAAGCTTATTGTATTGGTCCAGTTTCTTCAAAGGATAGTTACTTAAACTTCACTAGTATCATTAGTGTGGCGAAGTTAACAGATTGCGATGCGATCCATCCAGGTTACGGTTTTCTAGCAGAGAACAGTGACTTTGCAGAATTATGTCGCGAGTGTCATATTACATTCATTGGGCCAACTCCAGAAGCGATTGCCAAGATGGGTACGAAAGATATTGCTCGTGAAACGATGAAGGAAGCAGGCGTACCAATCGTACCTGGTTCAAATGGAATTATTGAAGACATTAGTGAAGCGCTTGAATTGGTGCAAAAAATAGACTATCCTGTTATTATAAAGGCAACTGCTGGCGGTGGCGGTAAAGGAATTCGCGTCGCACGTAATGAAGAAGAGTTAACGAAAGGAATCAACATTACACAGCAGGAAGCATTAACAGCTTTTGGTAATGCAGGTGTATACATTGAAAAATACATTGAAGATTTTAGACATGTAGAAATTCAAGTACTAGCAGATACTTATGGAAATACGATTCACCTTGGAGAGAGAGATTGTTCCATTCAGAGAAGATTGCAAAAACTACTTGAAGAAACGCCTTCTCCAGCCTTAGATGGTGAAACACGTGAAGAAATGGGGAAAGCTGCAGTAAAAGCTGCAGAAGCAGTAAATTATACCGGTGCAGGTACAATCGAGTTTATTTATGATTATCATAACCGTAAGTTTTATTTCATGGAAATGAATACACGTATTCAAGTGGAACATCCAGTAACAGAAATGGTAACAGGCGTTGACTTGATTAAAGAGCAAATTAAAGTTGCTTCTGGTGAACGTTTAGGTATGACCCAACAGGATGTTACTTATAGTGGATGGGCGATGGAATGTCGAATAAATGCAGAGAACCCGGCGAAAAACTTTATGCCATCAGCAGGGAAAATTTCGATGTACCTTCCACCAGGTGGTTTAGGTGTTCGTGTTGATTCTGCTGCATATCCTGGATATACGATTCCTCCGTATTATGATTCAATGATTGCAAAAGTGATTACTTATGGTGATACGAGGGAGGAAACAATTGCTAGAATGAAACGAGCACTAAGTGAATTCGTTATTGAAGGTGTTCATACTACAATCCCGTTCCACTTAAGACTTCTTGAGAATGAGAATTTTGTTGCAGGGGAGTTTAATACGAAATTCCTGGAATTGAATGACGTTATGAAATCTGAATAAGAATTGGAGGTTTCAAAATGAGCGATCAAAATATTCTAGAAATGAACCAAGAGGAAACAGGGTTAGGTAAGGTGGAAATTGCACCTGAAGTAATTGAAGTAATTGCAGGAATTGCGGCATCTGAAGTGGAAGGTGTTGCACAAATGCGCGGCAACTTCGCATCAGGTGTAGTTGAAAAATTAGGCAAGAAAAACCATGGAAAAGGTGTAAAAGTCGAATTAGCTGAAGAAGGCATTAAAGTGGATGTCTACTGTTTAATGAAATTTGGCGTATCTATTCCAACTGTTGCACAAAGTATTCAAGATAATATTCGTCAAGCTCTATTAAATATGACAGCGCTTGAAACGAAAGAAATTAATATTCATGTAGTTGGTATTCTTTTTGAAAGCCAAAAACAAGAAGATGAATACGAACAAGAAATATAAAAAGACAAAAAAAGCGACTAGAGACATCGGTGTCTTTAGTCGTCTTTTTTTTGTATTGATATATCCGCTTCATGACTTAAAGGTTTGTTTCAACAAATTTTAGATAAGTCTATTCATATTAATAACTATGTTCTCATTATTTAAAGTTCATCAGACTGTAAGTAAAAATAGAGGAAAAATTATTGACTACACTGTGCGAATCATAGTCAGTTATGCTATTATCTTCTTATGTGTTTTTTTATGTGTCGTTAAAGAAATCCACGAGGACATTTATATAATAGATTGAATGACAAAGGAGAAATAAGAATGAAAAGAAGAACAGCAAGAGAAAAAGCATTGCAAGCGCTATTTCAAATCGATTTAAGTGGAACGGAAATGAATGAGGCCATTCATCATGTGTTAGATGAACAGCGAGAGGATGCTTATTTAAACCATCTTGTCAGTGGTGTTCTTCAGCATAAAGCCCAGATTGATGAATTAATATCTAACAATCTGGAGAACTGGAAATTGGATCGTTTGGCAACCGTGGATCGCAATTTACTACGTCTTAGCACTTTTGAATTTGCTTTTAGCGAGGATGATATACCGGTTAATGTTGTTATTAATGAAGCCATTGAGATTGCAAAGATGTATGGAGACGACCAATCGCCAAAGTTTATAAATAGTGTATTATCAAAAATAAAAGAAAATTATAGTGAGAATTAAGAGCATCTATTTTATGCGATTACATCATTTGAATCCGCTGCTTAAACTTTCCTATTACAATTAATTCGTTGTAATAAAGAAGGAGATAAGAATGGAAGAAAAGAGATATTTAACAGTTTACGCATTAACAAAATATATAAAGCGGAAATTTGATAGAGATCCACATTTACAACAAGTAATGGTCAAAGGTGAAATCTCAAATTTCAAGCGCCATTCGAGTGGTCATATGTATTTTACATTAAAAGATGAGAAATCAAGAGTTCTTGCAGTGATGTTTTCAAGATACAATCAAACGATGAAATTTGTCCCTGAGAATGGGATGAATGTTCTTATTACCGGTGATTTGTCCTTATATGAAGCAAGTGGACAATATCAAATATATGTGAAAGAAATGACCCCTGATGGTATTGGTGACCTTTATCTAGCCTATGAACAGTTAAAACAGAAACTTGAAAAGGAAGGGTTGTTCTCAGAGAAATATAAGCAACCGATTCCTAAGTATCCGAAAGCGATCGGGCTGATTACTTCACCAACTGGTGCAGCAATCAGAGATATGATTACAACATTGAAACGCCGATATCCTGCTGTTCCTATTTATATTTACCCAGCACTTGTACAAGGAAAAGGGGCCGCACCTTCCATCACTCAACAAATCAATCGAGCGAATGAAAGGAAAGAGGTTGATGTGTTAATTGTTGGTAGAGGTGGAGGTTCAATTGAAGAGTTATGGGCATTTAATGAAGAAGAAGTGATTAGAGGGATATTTGCTTCATCTATCCCAATTATATCAGCGGTTGGTCACGAGACGGATTTTACGATTGCAGACTTTGTCGCAGATTTAAGGGCACCGACCCCGACCGGTGCTGCTGAGCTTTCAGTGCCTCATATAGATGACCTAAGTGAACGGATCCATAACCAACAAGCACGGATGATCCGAGCAACGAGGGAGAGGTTAACAAGGCAGTTTGAACGTCTTCATAGAGTGGAGAAATCTTATGCTTTTCGATACCCCCAAAAACTTTATGAGCAAAAATTAGAACAAGTTGATCGTACGAAAGAACAATTAATTAAAAGTACAATACGTTTATTAAAATATAAGCAGGAACAAGTCGATCAGCAACGAAAACGCTTGCTAAGAACACCACCACACTCATTAGCCATAGAAAGCAGAAAGCTATATATAGATATGAATAAACGGTTAAGGCGTTCCATGAATGTCATGAATGAGCGAAAGCAAAGGGAATTCTCACATCTTATATCAAAATTAGAGACGTTAAGTCCTTTAAAGATTATGGACCGTGGTTATAGTTTACTGTATTCGGAAAAAGAAGAACTCATCAAATCTATTCATCAAGTTAAACAAAATGACGAAATAAAAGTAAAGGTAAAAGATGGAACGATCTTAGCTGAAGTAAAGAATATAATCGATAATCGAGGTGAAAAGTAATGGCTAAAGAGAAAACACCTACTTTCGAAGAAGCAATGGAGCAGCTTGAGCAAATCGTAGAAAAGTTAGAGGAAGGGGATGTCCCTCTAGAAGAGGCTATTTCCATTTATAAAAATGGGATGGAACTTTCCAAGCTTTGTCACGATAAACTAAAAAATGTAGAAGAACAATTAACAGAAATGATTACTGATGATGGAAAAAAACAGCCGTTTGTTATACATGAGGAGGAGTAGGGAGAATGGGTGAGTCACTACAAGCTTTTTCACAACATCATAAAACACTACTGGAAGAGAAAATGGCATCCTTTGTAGAGAGATTAGAATCTCCAGCTGTGCTAAAAGAAGCAATGCAATATTCTTTATCGGCTGGAGGTAAACGCATCAGACCTTTATTGCTCTTCGCTACTTTAGCTGCTTATGGACAAGAAACAATTAAAGGGCTTAACAGTGCATGCGCACTTGAAATGGTGCACACATACTCTCTTATTCACGATGACCTTCCTAGTATGGATGATGATGATTTAAGAAGAGGAAAGCCGACAAACCATAAAGTGTATGGGGAAGCCAATGCAATCTTAGCAGGGGACGCGCTTTTAACTTTTAGCTTTCAATTAATTGCAGAAACGGATGAAGCATTTGCTTCTCCTGAAGCTAAATTAGCTTTAATTAAAGAATTTGCTCAATCAGCAGGAGCAGAAGGCATGGTTGGTGGCCAAGTTGCTGATATGTTGGGTGAAAAGAAAACACTTACACTTCCTGAATTAGAATACATTCATGTACATAAAACAGGAAAGTTACTAAGTTTTGGTGTCATGGCTGGTGCCATTTTAGCTGGTGCCTCAGATAAGGAAAAGCAGCTTTTACTTGAATTTTCCACACATTTAGGTCTAGCCTTCCAAATAAGAGATGACATTTTAGATTTAGAAGGTTCTGAGGAACTAATTGGTAAGCCGGTAGGTAGTGATGAAGTCAATGCGAAAAGTACTTATCCAAGCATATTAACAATGAATGGTGCAAAAGCAGCTCTTGATGAGCATACACAGTTAGCGAAAGAAAAATTAGCAAAAACAGGTTTGAATACTTATTACTTGGAAAAAATTACAGATATGCTAGCTGAAAGAAACCATTAAAAGGGATAACATTTGGCTTATTTTTATTTTTGCTGTAATCTAGTACTAATCATGAAAAGGAAATGAGAAGAAGTATACTCAATTTATGAATAAGTAATGAAAGTGAGTGATCCGTCTTATGGATCTGTTATCAATTAAAGACCCAAGCTTTTTAAAGAAGCTCTCTAATGAGGAATTAGAGAATCTAGCCTCGGAAATTAGACATTTTTTGATTGAAAAATTGTCAGTTACTGGTGGCCATATTGGGCCTAATCTAGGTGTTGTTGAATTGACCATTGCTCTGCATAAAGCGTTTGATAGCCCAACAGATAAAATTTTATGGGATGTTGGGCATCAGTCATATGTTCACAAAATCCTTACTGGTAGAGCTAGCCAATTCGATACGTTAAGAAAGTATAAAGGATTATGCGGGTTTCCTAAAATGATCGAAAGTCCTCATGATGTATGGGAAACCGGCCATAGCTCCACCTCTTTATCAGGTGCTATGGGAATGGTCATTGCAAGAGATATTAAAAAAGAAAATAGCCATGTGATACCAGTAATAGGGGACGGTGCCTTGACTGGTGGAATGGCATTAGAAGCGCTCAACCATATTGGTCACGAGCAGAAAAACATGATTGTTGTTTTGAATGATAATGAAATGTCAATCGCTCCTAATGTTGGCGCCCTTCATAATGTTTTAGGTCGTCTTAGAACTGCGGGGAAATACCAATGGGCAAAAGATGAGTTAGAAGCTTTTCTGAAAAAGATCCCAGCTGTCGGTGGTAAAATTGCTTCAACAGCTGAAAGATTAAAAGATAGCTTAAAGTATTTACTTGTTTCAGGCGTGTTTTTTGAGGAACTCGGCTTTACTTATCTTGGACCAATTGATGGTCATAATTATGAAGAATTATTTGAGAACATTAATTATGCCAAGAAAACAGAAGGTCCAGTTCTCTTACATGTAATTACGAAAAAAGGAAAGGGTTTTGAACCTGCAGAACGTGATACAGTTGGTACTTGGCATGGAACAGGCCCTTATAAAACGGAAACAGGTGACTTCCTGAAACCTGTTAATACTGCACCGGCATGGAGTAAGTTAGTTAGTGAAACAGTCAGAGAATTGGCAAGAGAAGATGAACGAATTGTTGCCATTACGCCTGCGATGCCTGTGGGATCTAAGTTAGAAGGTTTTGCAAGTGAATTTCCCGATCGCATGTTTGATGTAGGAATAGCGGAACAACATGCGGCTACAGTAGCGGCAGGTCTTGCTACACAAGGAATGAAGCCATTTTTAGCAATTTATTCGACATTTTTACAAAGAGCGTATGATCAAGTGGTCCACGATATTGCTAGGCAAAACCTAAATGTTTTTATTGGGATCGATCGTGCTGGGTTAGTAGGTGCTGATGGAGAAACGCACCAAGGTGTTTTCGATATTGCCTTTTTAAGACATTTACCAAATATGGTACTGATGATGCCAAAAGATGAAAATGAAGGTCGTCATATGACATATACCGCTATTCAATACAATGATGGTCCAATTGCAATGAGGTTTCCAAGAGGAAATGGACTTGGAGTTGAGATTGATGAGAAGATGACGGCACTTCCAATTGGTTCATGGGAAGTGTTAAAAGAAGGTAAAGACGCAGCTATTTTAACATTTGGAACAACCATTCCAATGGCTATGGAAGCGGCAGCTCTTCTTGAAGCGAAAGGCTATTCAGTAAAAGTTGTTAATGCCCGTTTTATTAAACCATTAGATGAGACAATGTTACATGATATTTTTAGTATGAACATGCCTATTTTGACAGTTGAAGAAGCCGTCTTACAAGGTGGATTTGGTAGCGCCGTGTTAGAATTTGCTCATGATCATCATTACCATCATGCGAAAGTGGATAGACTTGGTATCCCGGATCATTTTATTGAACATGGTAGTGTGGACAAACTCTTAGAAGAGATAAATTTAACATCTGAAGAAATTGTAAAGCGCATGAGTAGATTAGCTGAAAAAAAACAAAAGAGGGCATGAAGCGATAATGAGTAAAAAGGAACGAGTGGATGTTCTTCTTGTAGAACGAGGCTTGGCAGAAACAAGAGAGAAAGCAAAAAGAGCGGTAATGGCAGGCATCGTCTATAGTAATGAAATGAGGCTAGATAAACCTGGAGAAAAGGTAAAGAGTGATATTCCATTACAAATCAAAGGGAAAGCAATGCCCTACGTAAGTAGAGGTGGCTTAAAGCTCGAAAAAGCATTAGAGGTATTTGATTTAACCGTTGAAGATAAAATTCTATTAGATATTGGGGCATCAACAGGGGGCTTTACAGATTGTGCATTGCAAAATGGGGCACAAATGTCTTATGCCCTAGATGTTGGATATAATCAGTTAGCCTGGAAGCTAAGACAGGATGAACGTGTGGTTGTAATGGAGCGGACTAATTTTCGCTATGTTACACCTGCTGATTTAGTCGGTCAAATGCCAAATTTAGCTTCCATTGATGTCTCATTTATATCTTTACAACTAATTCTTCCTGTTTTGCGAACATTACTCGTACCTGGTAGCGACGTGATCGCATTAATCAAGCCTCAATTTGAAGCAGGAAGAGAACAAGTTGGGAAGAAGGGAATTGTTCGTGATTCGTCAGTACATGAACAAGTAATTGATAAAATTCTAACCTTCGCTCAAACGGAAGGATATCATATTAAAGGCTTATCCTATTCTCCGATTACAGGTGGAGATGGTAATATTGAATTCCTCGCTCATTTGCAGTGGCCACATGGTTCAGAGGAAGTGCATGCTACCAATGATTTTGATATCCAATCAGTAGTAGAAGAAGCCCACAAGCAATTAAAAGCAAAACTGAAAGAATGAACACAGACTAAAGTGAGCAGGCTAGGGGAGCATTTTCCAGCCTGTTCTTTTGTGTCAGGCATCATAACGGATATAAATGAGATTTGAAATTCTCTTATGAAACAATCTTTTTTACCAAAAAAACACAAATTATGCAGAATAAATTGTACAATATAGAGAAAATCAGCTAACATATGAATTAAAAGATAATAAGAATCGTGTTGCTGATTTCAGGCAGCGCTTTGTATTCATAGAGGTGAAAAGAATGAATAAAGGACAACGACATATTAAGATTAGGGATTTAATTACGAACAATGATATTGAAACCCAAGATGAACTAGTAGAAGAGTTAAGAAATGCTGGGTTTAACGTCACACAAGCAACGGTTTCAAGAGATATTAAAGAACTACATTTAGTGAAAGTTCCCCTTTTGGATGGAAGATATAAGTACAGTTTACCAGCTGATCAACGCTTTAACCCTTTACAAAAATTAAAGCGTAACTTAATGGATGCATTTGTTCGTCTAGATTCTGCCGGTCATTTACTTGTGATGAAAGTTTTGCCAGGGAATGCAATGGCGATTGGTGTATTGATGGATAACCTAGATTGGGATGAAATATTAGGAACAATTTGTGGCGACGATACTTGCTTAATTATCTGTCGAACACCTGAAGAAGCTGAAGTGATTTCCAAAAGATTTTTAGAAATGCTATAAGCTGGGGTGAAATGTCAGTGTTAAATGAAATATCAATTAGAAACTTTGCTATTATCGAATCAATCACAATTGCCTTTAATAAAGGTCTAACTGTGCTTTCAGGAGAAACAGGAGCAGGAAAATCAATTATTATTGACGCCGTTCACCTGCTTGTTGGTGGCAGGGGTTCTTCAGAGTATGTAAGACATGGTGAAGAGAAAGCTGAGATAGAGGGTTTATTCATATTAGATGATGAACAACATCCGTGTTACAAACGGGCGCAAGAATTTGGTATAGATATCGATGAAGGAATGTTGATTCTAAGACGAGATATATCTAAATCAGGTAAAAGTGTCTGTCGAATAAATGGAAAACTTGTAACCATTTCTATTCTTCGAGAAATTGGTAGTACTCTAATTGACATACATGGTCAACATGAACACCAAGAATTAATGAATGAAAGTTTGCATTTGCCTTTATTAGATCAATTTGGTGGTACCAAAATCGCTAAAAGCAGACAAGAATACGAAGAGGTCTATAGAGAATACGAGCAAACAATGAAAAGAATCAAGACATTAACAGAAAATGAACAGCAAATGGCTCATCGCCTGGATCTTATTCAATTTCAATATGAAGAAATAACAAACGCCAATTTAAAATTCAATGAAGATGATGCACTTTTAGAAGAGCGAAACCGCTTACTTAATTTTGAGAAGATGTATGAAGGCGTAAAAATTAGCTATAATGCTTTGCAAGGAGAACAAAAAGGGCTTGATTGGATTAGTTTAGCTATGAATCACCTTCAACAATCGGCAGAAGTTGATGAAGAGTTAGTTGAGTTGCAAGAAGTTGTTGCCAACAGTTTTTATCAATTAGAGGACACGGTAGCTATTTTAAGGAGTAAATTAGATTTTATGGAATTTGATCCTGTTCGATTGAATGAAATTGAAGAGCGATTAAATGAAATCAATATGCTCAAACGAAAATATGGACCATCAATAGAGGAAATATTGGAATATGTTGCAAAGATTGAGGAAGAAATTGAAACATTAACCAACAAAGAAACTCATATCGAACACTTGCTCAAGCAGGCTAAAGAATTACAAGCTGATTTACTTGTCGAAGGAAAGGAATTGAGTGAATTAAGAAGAAATGCTGCGGAACGATTAACAAAAATGATTCATCGTGAATTAAAAGCACTTTATATGGAAAAGACTGTATTTGAGGTCCATTTTATTACGGATAAAGAAAGCTTTCATAAAAAAGGTATTGATACAGTCGAATTTTACTTATCCACTAACCCAGGAGAACCGTTAAAACCATTATCAAAAATTGCATCAGGTGGTGAACTATCCCGAATTATGCTTGCTTTAAAGAGTATCTTTTCTAAACATCAAGGGGTAACATCTATTATTTTTGATGAAGTTGATACAGGGGTAAGTGGAAGAGTCGCACAAGCTATAGCCGAAAAAATTCATCAAGTAGCGATTGATTCGCAAGTTCTTTGCATTTCCCATTTGCCACAAGTAGCTGCAATGGCAGATACGCATTTATTTATTTCTAAAACACTCAAAGCTGGCCGTACAAAAACAACGGTAAAGCCGTTGGATGACGAGGAAAAGATTAAAGAAATTGGTCGTATGATCTCTGGTGTGGAAATGACTGAACTGACAAGGGAGCATGCGAAGGAATTACTGAGCCTTGCCAAAAATGTAAAAATACCATGAAAAGCTATCCAATGGAGGGTAGCTTTTTTTATTAAGTTGCCAGTTATAATTGCTCTTGAAGCAGGCAAAATTATATATGTAGCCATGAAACAAGAAGCGAGGAGAGTGTTGAAATGACAAGAGATATATTGAGAAAAATAATTGGTGGAATTCTCCTTGTTTCAATCATATGTATAGGATTTTCTAAACCGTTTCAAGAGTATATTCACATTCCTATAAACCTTACCGTATTTGAGGGTGAACAAGTACGATATAATATGGCGGAAACAGTAAATGCAACAACACAAGCACCCGATGGACAATTGGCGGTTGTTCAGGATAAAGAAGTCATTACACTCTCTGCTAATGAACCAGGCAAGAATGAAATGTTTCTTGATTTGGCTGGTTTTCCGATAAAAAAAGTAGATGTGGAAGTTTTAAAGGACTTTAAAGTTATACCGGGTGGGCAATCAATAGGTGTAAAATTGAATACAGTTGGCGTATTGGTGGTCGGACATCACCAAATTAATACAATAAATGGAAAGATGTCACCGGGAGATTTAGCAGGTATTAAAATAGGTGATATTATTACAGAAATAAACGGAACAAAAATTGAAAAAATGTCTGATGTTGCTCCATTTGTACAAGCAGCAGGAGATAGTGGTAAACCCCTAAAAATATCAGTTACTCGTGATGAAGGGAAATTTGAGACAGAATTATTACCATTGAAAGATAAAAATGAACCAAACTTTAAGCTTGGATTATATATACGTGATTCAGCGGCTGGAATAGGCACAATGACTTTTTATCATCCACAATCAAAAAAATATGGTGCTCTTGGTCATGTTATTTCTGATATGGATACAAAAAGGCCAATTGTCGTTGATGATGGTCAAATACTACGGTCTACTGTTACTTCCATTGAAAAGGGGAGTAATGGGAATCCAGGAGAAAAATTAGCACGCTTTAAAGATGAAAAAGAAGTTATAGGCAACATTGATCGAAATAGTCCATTTGGCATTTTTGGAAGGCTTAATCGTGGATTGGCTAACGGGCTAATGGATAAACCAATGCCAATTGCTCTTTCACATCAAGTAAAGGAAGGACCAGCAAAAATTCTAACAGTCGTTGAAAATGATAAAGTTCAACTGTTTGATATCGAAATTGTTAGTACGATCCCGCAAAAATTTCCTGCTACAAAAGGAATGGTCATTAAGGTCACTGACGATGAATTGCTCGAAAAAACAGGGGGTATTGTCCAGGGTATGAGTGGCAGCCCGATTATTCAAAAGGGCAAGGTTATAGGAGCGGTAACACATGTTTTTGTGAATGACCCGACCAGTGGTTATGGTGTGCATATTGAATGGATGTTAAATGAAGCGGGCATTAATATTTACGAAAACCATGAAGAGCGAGCATCTTAAACAAAAAAGCGGTTTTGCCCGCTTTTTTGTTTGTTTAGATATATAAGGTGAATGTGGATTTAAATCATTCAATTTGAAAAAGCATGACTAACATATATATGTTAAAATAAGCAAAGAAACAAAGATTTTTCGACAATGAAGAAGAAAGATATCGATTATAGTCGAAAAATAGAGGAAAACAAAGAAAACTTAAGATTTTATTAGTTTTTTAAAGAAAAATAAAATTTGGTAAAGGATTTTTATCCCCTTTGTCGAAATTGTCACTTAGCAAATAGAGACAAAAAAATAGAAAATAGATTCAACTATGGGTTGAGGAGGAAAAAATTAGTGAAAAAAATCAAAGTATGTGTAGTTGATGACAATCGAGAGCTAGTAGCTTTACTTGAAGAGTATATTTCTTCTCAAGAAGATATGGAAATAGTCGGAGTGGCGCATAATGGACAAGACTGTTTAAATATTCTTGATGAAATCGAAACAGATGTGCTTGTATTAGACATCATTATGCCGCATCTTGATGGACTTGCAGTTCTCGAAAAAATGAGAGAACTTAACTTAAAAACTCTTCCTAGCGTTATTATGTTAACTGCTTTTGGTCAAGAAGACGTGACAAAGAAAGCTGTTGATCTTGGTGCATCTTATTTTATATTGAAACCTTTTGACATGGATAATTTGGCTAGTCATATCCGCCAAGTGAGCGGAAAATCAAGTCCGATGATTCGTAAATCACCTTCTACAACCAATTACCGTTCACAAGCAGAGACAAAACCCAAAAATCTCGATGCAAGTATTACAAGTATCATACATGAAATTGGTGTGCCTGCTCATATAAAGGGTTACTTATATTTAAGAGAGGCGATTTCAATGGTATATAATGATATTGAGTTACTTGGCTCAATTACAAAAGTTCTGTATCCTGACATTGCCAAGAAGTATAATACAACAGCTAGTAGAGTGGAAAGGGCAATTCGTCATGCAATTGAAGTGGCATGGAGCAGAGGAAATATTGACTCTATCTCTTCTTTATTTGGCTATACAGTCAGCATGACAAAGGCCAAGCCAACAAACTCAGAATTCATTGCAATGGTTGCCGATAAGTTAAGGTTAGAGCATAAGGCTTCTTGAAAAAGCTAGGCGTGTGAACATATCGTCCACACGAATAAACAAAAAAGCGTCAGCATTTTTATTATGCTGACGCTTTTTATGATTCTTTCTTAAAACGGTCTTGCACTTTATTTCTTTTACGATCACGATGCAAAATAAATCCGGCAATAAAGCCAATTCCTAATATAACAAATAATAATCCACACACAAACTGCAAAGGTAAAGATGGGAAAGGGCTTTGTAAAATGCCAAATACCATATCCCTCATTAATTTAATTCCGTATACCGCTAAAACACCGGGAAGTACAAGTATCATTAATGCAATTAGTCTAATCATATTATTCCTTTCTTCCGCTGCTAAAATATTCAATAAACTCATTATATATGATAGGAAACGTTTATTAAAGGGAGATTTCATAGGTGCATCATATGAGAAAAAATATTAACACTAACAGTATAAGATATTTGTCAACAAGAACAATTAAGGTTACATTATAAATGAAAGAAATTGCATAGTAGATTTGAAAGAATATTCAGGGTAAGGTGAAAGTATGCAAAAAGTAATTATCATCGGGGCTGGTCAAGGTGGCTCCTCGATATATCGATTATTGAAAGAAACAGAAATGTTAATAGTAACAGCGGTTGTTGATATTAATCGCGAAGCAAAAGGACTTCAACTTGCGAGTGAAGATGGTGTGCAAATTGGTTATGATTGGCGCCAATTTATTAAAGAACCTGTTGATATTATTATTGAAGTAACAGGAGATGAAGAAGTTAGTAAACAAATTAGATCTTCAATCAAAGAAGAGGTAATTTTTATCCCTGGTAGTGTCGCTTATTTAATGGCCAAACTTTTGTCTCAAAAGGAAGAGCTCATATCCGCACTTTCTAATCAAACATATAAATTCAACCTCATATTTAATACGACCGATAACGGTATGATCGTCATCAATCCTGACGAGGAAATTATACTTTTTAATAAAAGCGCAGAAACGATGACAGGAATAGAAAAGAAACAGGCGATAGGTAAAAAGATCGGAGATGTAATTAGCGGAAGCTTACTGCCGAGAGTGTTGCATTCAAGGAGAGTGGAAACAAACCAAGAGTTTGTTTTAGGTAGTGGGTTGAAAATTATTACTACGAGAATTCCTGTAATCGGTGATAACGGTCAATTAATCGGTGCGGTTTCTATTTTTAAAGACATTACGGAATTAGTTGATTTAGCTGAAGAAATTACTGATTTGAAAAATTTAAAAACAATGCTTCAAGCTATTATACAATCAAGTGATGAAGCGATCTCTGTAGTAGATGAAGATGGGAAGGGGTTAATTATTAACCCGGCCTATTCAAAAATCACTGGATTAGCAGAAGAGGAAGTCATTGGTAAACCGGCAACTGCTGATATCTCAGAAGGTGAAAGTGTTCATATGAAGGTGCTTAAAACACGCAGAGCCATCAGGGGTGTACCAATGCGTGTAGGTCCGAAGAGAAAAGAAGTTGTCGTCAATGTAGCTCCGGTAATTGTAGATGGTATTTTAAAAGGAAGCGTCGGGGTTTTGCATGACGTTTCAGATCTACAAAGTATGAGTCGCGAATTAAACCGCGCGAGACAAATTATTCGAAATTTAGAAGCTAAGTATACTTTTGAAGATATTATTGGTCAGTCTGATGAAATGGCCATTGCAATTGAACAAGCTAAACTTGGAGCAAAAACGCCAGCAACCGTTCTATTGAGAGGTGAATCTGGAACAGGTAAAGAATTATTTGCACATGCCATTCATAATGCAAGTGACCGTAAATATAATAAATTTGTTCGTGTAAACTGTGCTGCCTTATCGGAATCACTACTGGAAAGTGAATTATTTGGTTATGAGGAAGGTGCTTTTTCTGGCGCGAAAAGAGGCGGAAAAAGGGGTTTATTTGAAGAAGCGGATAAAGGAAGTATCTTTTTGGATGAAATTGGCGAGTTAACTGCCAGCACACAGGCTAAACTATTAAGGGTGCTACAAGAAGGAGAGATTACCCGAGTAGGTGGTACAAAGCCTCTTCAGATTAACGTCCGAATTATTGCTGCAACCAATGTTAATCTGGAAAAAGCCATTGCGAACGGCGGATTTAGAGAGGATTTATACTACCGTTTGAATCGAATGCCAATTCATATTCCGTCTTTGAGAAAAAGAAAAGAAGATATCCCTTTACTAGTGGACCGCTTAATTGAAAAAATCAATATTGAATATGGCCGTAATGTAGAAGGTGTAACAGAAGAAGCGATGAAGGTTTTAATGGCATATGATTGGCCAGGTAATGTCCGTGAACTAGATAATATTATTGGAAGAGCGATTATATTTATGGGCTATCAAACACATATTGACAGTGAACATTTATCTACATTAGCGAATAGTGACAGTCCAGTTCTCGTAGATTCTGAAATGCATGCATCTATTCAACAAGGAGAGCCATTAGCAAAGCAACTGGAAGGTTTTGAAAAAGAAATTATTACGAAAGCAATGAAACAAGCGGATGGTAATAAGACACAAGCAGCCAAACATTTAGGGCTATCTGTAAGGAATTTATACTATAAATTGGAAAAATATCAAATTGAAAATAAAAGCATGCAATAATTTGCATGGTTTGCAATAAATTTCACGGTAGATTTTGAGCAATAAAGCGTTTTCATCGCATTTTAATTTTGGCACGGTAATTGCATAATAAAAATATGAGTGCAGCAAAAAAACTTTTTACTTGCACGCACTTTGAAGTAAAGGGGTTGAGACAGATGAAATTGGATTCGCTTATAGAGAAAGCAACCCAATATGAAGGCAATGTAGTTGCAGTTGCCGCAGCAGAAGACGAAGAAGTCTTAGAAGCTGTAGCTGGTGCACTAAAGAAGAACATGGCAAGCTTTCTATTATTCGGTAACTCTGAAAAGATTACGCAAATACTGAATGCAAACCATGCAGATGTCGCTAGTAGCGACCACCTAACAATTATGCATGCTGAAACAGCTGCTTTAGCTGCTGAAATGGCGGTTAAATCTGTCAAAGAAAAAAAAGCAAGCGTACTTATGAAAGGAAATGTTCCTACAGCAGTTATTCTAAAAGCCGTACTTAACAAAGAATATGGCTTGAGAACTGGTAGCGTTCTTTCACATGTTGCTGTTTTTGAAGTTCCTAACTTTGACAAATTTACGATTGTCACTGATGCTGCGATGAACATTGCGCCTGATTTAAGTCAAAAAGCGCAAATAACAGCAAATGCAGTAGGTATTGCTAAGAGTATCGGGGTGGAAATGCCTAAAGTTGCACCAATTGCTGCGGTTGAGGTAGTAAACCCAAATATGCAAGCAACATTAGATGCAGCGGCATTAACGCAAATGAATCAACGTGGTCAAATTAAAGGCTGCATCGTTGATGGACCTTTAGCACTTGATAATGCAGTTTCTATTGAAGCTGCTGAGCATAAAGGTATTACAAGTGATGTTGCTGGACAAGCAGATATCTTACTTGTGCCTACTATTGAAGTTGGAAATGCTTTATACAAATCATTGATCTACTTTGCTCAAGCAAAAGTTGGTGCAGTGATTGCAGGTGCAAAAGCACCAATCGTTTTAACTTCCAGAGCAGACTCAGCAGAGAGTAAATTATATTCACTTGCTTTAGCTATTTGCTCTGCTAAATAATATATTTTCTTTTAAAAACAAGGAGGATTTACAACCATGGAAATTTTTAAATATCTAGAGAAATATGATTACGAACAAGTCGTTATTTGCCAAGATAAAGAATCAGGATTAAAAGCAATCATCGCTATTCATGATACAACTTTAGGACCTGCATTAGGCGGAACACGTATGTGGACTTATGAGTCAGAAGAGGCAGCGATTGAAGATGCTCTTCGTCTTGCAAAAGGTATGACTTATAAAAATGCTGCAGCTGGACTTAACCTTGGTGGCGGTAAAACAGTTATCATCGGTGATCCTAAGAAAGATAAAAATGAAGCATTATTCCGTGCTTTCGGACGATATATTCAAGGTCTTAACGGACGTTATATCACTGCAGAGGATGTTGGTACAACTGTAGCTGATATGGACTTAATTCATGAAGAAACTGATTATGTAACTGGTATTTCTCCAGCATTTGGTTCTTCTGGTAATCCTTCTCCTGTAACTGCTTACGGTGTGTACGTAGGTATGAAAGCAGCAGCAAAAGCAGCATTCGGAACTGACTCTCTTGAAGGTAAAACAATTGCTGTTCAAGGTGTAGGTAATGTTGCATATCACTTATGTAAACACCTTCATGAAGAAGGAGCAAAATTAATCGTAACTGATATTAACAAAGAAGCTGTTCAACGTGCAGTTGATGATTTCGGTGCAGAAGCAGTGGGAATTAATGACATTTATGGTGTTGAATGTGATATCTATGCCCCATGCGCATTAGGTGCAACTGTAAATGATGATACAATTCCACAACTTAAAGCAAAAGTAATCGCAGGTTCTGCTAACAACCAATTAAAAGAAGAACGTCATGGCGATCAAATCCACGAAATGGGTATCGTATACGCTCCTGACTATGTAATCAATGCTGGTGGTGTTATTAACGTTGCTGACGAACTTTATGGTTACAATGCTGAACGTGCAATGAAAAAAGTTGAAGGTCTATACGATACAATTGACCGTATTATGCAAATTTCTAAAGAAGAAAATATCCCAACTTATAAAGCTGCTGACCGTATGGCAGAAGAAAGAATTGCGACAATGAAACAATCTCGCAGCACATTCCTTCAAAATGGTCATCACATCTTAAGCCGCCGTAAGTAATTATGGTTCATATTGAAGTGGCGAGCGCCTTCATAAGGCGCTAGCTATTTCCTTATGTAATTTCAAAAATGGATAAATAATGGAGGGTCTGTTGTGCAAGATCAAATCAAGAGAATGCTCGTCATCAACCCAGGATCTACTTCAACGAAGATCGGTGTTTTCGATAATGATAGTTCTGTGTTTGAAAAAACATTAAGACATGATACAGACGAGATTAAAAAGTTTAAAACAATTTTCGATCAATATGAATTCCGTAAAAACGCTATTTTAGAAACTTTAGACGCTGAAGGAATTAACATTTCAAAACTAAGCGCAGTAGTCGGTCGCGGAGGACTTTTACGCCCAATTCCTGGTGGTACTTATGCGGTTAATAATGAGATGATTGAGGACTTAAAAGTTGGTTATGCTGGTCAGCACGCATCCAATTTAGGTGGGATTTTGGCTTACGAAATTGCTTCAGGTCTAAATATTCCTTCCTTTATTGTCGATCCGGTTGTTGTTGATGAATTAGCACCGATCGCCCGCGTTACTGGTTTCCCACAAATTGATAAAACAAGCATATTCCATGCATTAAATCAAAAGGCAGTAGCAAGAAGAGTATCAAAAAAATTAGGTAAGAAATACGAAGACTTAAACTTAATTGTTACACATATGGGTGGCGGAGTTTCTGTTGGCGCTCATGAAAAAGGCCGTGTAATTGATGTGAATAATGCACTTCATGGTGAAGGGCCATTCAGTCCTGAACGTGCAGGAACTGTTCCAGCTGGCGACCTTATTGATATGTGCTTCTCTGGTGAATATTACCGTGAAGAAATCATGAGCATGTTAGTTGGTGAAGGTGGACTTGTAGGTTACCTTGGTACGAACGATGCTGTTAAAGTGGAAAAAATGATTGAAGCTGGCGATGAAAAAGCGAAGCTCGTTTACGATGCGATGGGTTACCAAATTGCAAAAGAAATTGGTACTGCAAGTGCGGTATTAAAAGGTAAAGTAGACGCGATCATTTTAACAGGTGGACTAGCTTATGGGAAAGCATTTGTAAATGATATTTCAAGCTATGTTAACTGGATTGCAGATGTCATCATTGAACCTGGTGAAGATGAACTTCAAGCGCTTGCAGAAGGTGCACTTCGTGTTCTTCGTGGCGAAGAAGAAGCTAAGAATTACTCTATTGATGAATTAAATACAACAACAGTTAAGTAAGTAGTAATAGGAGGGTTTATTAATGGCACAAGAATATGATTTAGTCATTCTTGGCGGAGGTACTGGTGGTTATGTAGCTGCTATTCGTGCTTCTCAACTTGGTCTTAAAACAGCGTTAGTAGAAAAAGGAAATCTTGGCGGTACTTGCCTTCATAAAGGTTGTATCCCAAGTAAAGCATTGCTAAGAAGTGCGGAAGTTTTTGCGACTGCTAAGAATAGTGATGAGTTCGGTATTTCTACTGGCGAAGTATCAGTAAACTTTGCAAAAGTGCAAGAGAGAAAAGGCAAAATTGTTGATCAATTGCATAAAGGTGTTCAACACCTTATGAAGCAAGGAAAAATTGATGTATACGACGGTTTTGGACGTATTTTAGGACCATCCATCTTCTCTCCAACAGCAGGAACAATTTCTGTTGAAATGAATAATGGTGATGAGAATGAAATGCTTGTACCTAAAAATGTTATTGTGGCAACAGGTTCTCGTCCAAGAACATTACCTGGTTTAGAAGTTGGCGGAAATGTAATGACTTCTGATGAAGCATTATCGATGGAGGAAATTCCTAAGTCAATTATTATCGTTGGTGGCGGTGTAATCGGTATCGAGTGGGCTTCTATGCTTGCTGATTTCGGTGCAGAAGTAACTGTACTAGAATTTGCTGACCGTATTATCCCTACTGAAGATAAGGATGTAAGTAAGGAAATGCAACGTCTACTGAAAAAACGTGGCGTAAATATCGTTACTAAAGCGAAAGTACTTCCTGAAACATTGAAACAAGATGGCGGTGTAACGGTTTCTGCTGAAGTAAAAGGCGAAACAAAAGAATTCACAGCTGAAAAGCTTCTTGTATCTGTAGGTCGTCAAGCAAATACTGAAGGTATTGGTCTTGAAAATACTGATATTCAAGTAGAAAAAGGAAGCATCGTTGTGAACGAGCATTACCAAACAAAAGAGTCTCATATTTATGCAATTGGTGATGTAATTGGTGGACTTCAACTTGCACATGTTGCTTCACATGAAGGTATTCATGCAGTAGAACATATCGCAGACCAAAATCCAGAGCCAATGGATTATGATCTTATTTCTAAATGTATCTATTCTTCACCAGAAGCTGCAAGTGTAGGTATCACAGAAGATCAAGCGAAGGAACAAGGCTATAAAGTGAAAGTCGGTAAATTCATGTTCCGTGCGATTGGTAAAGCGCTTGTATTCGGTGAGTCTGACGGCTTTGTTAAAATTATTGCTGACGAAGAGACAAATGACATCTTAGGTGTACACATGATTGGACCACATGTGACAGATATGATTTCTGAAGCAGGTCTTGCAAAAGTATTAGATGCTACACCTTGGGAAGTAGCACATACGATTCACCCTCACCCAACTTTATCTGAAGCAATCGGAGAAGCTGCATTAGCAGTAGACGGAAAAGCAATTCACGGATAAGCGTTAGGATTTATTAAAGTGGACTTCTAGATTTTGTTGGAAATCTAGAAGCCTCACTTCATTAAGTGGAGAATATAAGAGCGTTCCACGTTCTTCTATATATATTTAGGAGGTTTTGAAATGGGTAAAACTAAAAATCGTCATAAAGCTTTAGGTTTAAGTGATGAGCAAGTATTAGAAATGTATGAAACCATGCTTTTAGCACGCCGTATTGACGAGCGTATGTGGCTTTTAAACCGTGCAGGTAAAATTCCTTTCGTTATTTCATGTCAAGGACAAGAGGCTGCGCAAGTAGGTGCATCTTTTGCATTAGACAGAGAGAAAGATTATGCCCTTCCATATTATCGTGACATGGGTGTTGTTCTTGCATTCGGTATGACTGCGAAAGAATTAATGTTATCAGCATTCGCTAAAGCGGAAGATCCAAACTCAGGTGGCCGTCAAATGCCAGGTCACTTTGGGCAAAAGAAAAACCGTATCGTAACAGGTTCTTCTCCAGTTACAACACAAGTTCCTCACGCAGTAGGTATTGCACTTGCTGGGAAAATGGAAAATAAAGATCTTTGTACATTTGTTACTTTCGGTGAAGGTTCTTCTAACCAAGGAGATTTCCACGAAGGAGCAAACTTTGCAGGTGTTCATAAATTACCAGTTATTTTCATGTGTGAAAATAATAAGTATGCGATCTCTGTACCAATTGAAAAACAATTGGCATGTGAGAAAGTATCAGATCGTGCAATCGGTTACGGTATGCCTGGTGTAACTGTAGATGGTAACGATCCATTAGCAGTGTACCAAGCAGTTAAAGAAGCAGCTGATCGTGGACGTAAAGGTGAAGGTCCTACATTAGTTGAAACAGTTTCTTATCGTTTAACTCCACACTCTTCTGATGATGATGATCGCAGCTACCGTGATCGTGAAGAAGTAGACGCAGCGAAAGAAAAAGATTCGATTATTACTTTTGCAGCCTACTTAAAAGAAATTGGTCTTTTCGATGATGAAAAAGAAAAAGAAATGAACGATCGTATTATGAAAATCGTGAATGAAGCAACTGATTATGCTGAAAATGCACCATATGCAGATGCAGAAGATGCATTGAAATATGTGTACGCAGAATAAGTAGGGGGGAATAACACATGGCAGTAATGTCTTATATTGACGCGATCACTTTAGCGATGCGCGAAGAAATGGAAAGAGACCCAAAAGTATTTGTACTAGGAGAAGACGTTGGTCGTAAAGGTGGAGTTTTCAGAGCGACAAACGGCTTATATGAAAAATTTGGTGAAGACCGTGTGCTAGATACACCACTTGCAGAATCTGCAATCGCTGGTGTTGGTGTTGGTGCGGCAATGTACGGTATGCGTCCTATCGCAGAAATGCAATTTGCTGATTTCATCATGCCTGCTGTCAACCAAATTATTTCAGAAGCAGCAAAAGTTCGTTACCGTTCAAATAACGACTGGAGTGCTCCAATGGTTATTCGTGCACCATATGGTGGCGGTGTCCATGGTGCCCTTTATCACTCTCAATCAGTAGAAGCTGTATTTGCAAACCAACCAGGTTTAAAAATTGTTATGCCTTCTACACCATACGACGCAAAAGGACTTTTAAAAGCAGCGATTCGTGATGACGATCCTGTTATGTTCTTCGAGCATAAGCGTGCTTACCGTTTAATTAAAGGTGAAGTACCTGAAGATGATTATGTACTTCCAATTGGTAAAGCTGACGTTAAACGTGAAGGTGAAGATATTACAATCATCACTTACGGATTATGCGTACACTTTGCTCTTCAAGCAGCAGAAAAACTAGCGAAAGATGGTATCTCTGCTCATATTTTAGACTTACGTACGGTTTATCCATTAGATAAAGAAGCGATTATCGAAGCAGCTTCTAAAACGGGTAAAGTCCTTCTTCTTACAGAAGATACAAAAGAAGGAAGCATTATGGGTGAAGTAGGATCGATTATTGCTGAGAACTGCCTATTTGACTTAGATGCACCAATTATGCGCCTTGCAGGTCCAGATGTACCAGCAATGCCATATGCACCAACAATGGAGAAATTCTTCATGGTTAACCCGGATAAAGTAGAAAAAGCAATGAGAGAATTAGCTGAATATTAATCAAAAGTGGCAATGAGAGCGGAAATCCGACTCTTTTTGCCACATTCCAAATAGATGTTGATAAGTAATAAGGAGGTCACTTTAATAATGGCTATCGAACAAATAAAAATGCCTCAATTAGGTGAAAGTGTAACAGAAGGTACAATTAGTAAATGGTTAGTATCTGTTGGAGATAAAGTAAATAAGTACGATCCACTTGCAGAAGTAATGACTGATAAAGTAAATGCTGAGGTTCCTTCATCTTTTGATGGAGTAATTAAAGAGCTAATTGCCGAAGAAGACGGCACATATGAAGTAGGAGAAGTCATTTTAACAATTGAAACTGAAGGTGGCGGAAGCAGCGAGCCTCAAGCTTCTGAAGAAACTTCTGCACCAGCAAAAGAAGAAGCGCCAAAATCAGAAAGCAAATCAGTCGCTTCTACACCTGCAGCAGATGCACCTAAAGGTGGACGTTATTCTCCAGCTGTACTTAAGCTTTCTCAAGAGCATGGCATTGACCTTAGCCAAGTAGCTGGTACTGGAGCAGGCGGAAGAATCACACGTAAAGATCTAAACAAAATTATTGAGTCTGGTAATATTCCAACTGCTGATAATGCACCAAAAGCAGAAGCACCAGCAAAAGCAGAAGCACCTAAGCAAGAAGCACCAAAAGCGGCAGCTTCTAAACCAGCAAAAGCAGCAGGCACAAATGTACCAGTTGTACCAGGAGATGAAGAAATTCCTGTGACTGGTGTACGTAAAGCAATTGCAGCTAACATGCTTAAGAGCAAACATGAGGCTCCTCATGGTTGGACAATGATGGAAGTAGACGTAACAAATCTTGTTGAGTATCGTAACTCAATTAAAGGTGAGTTCAAGAAGAAAGAAGGCTTCAACCTTACATTCTTTGCTTTCTTCGTAAAAGCAGTTGCGCAAGCACTTAAAGAATATCCACAAATCAACTCTATGTGGGCTGGCGACAAAATTGTACGTAAAAAAGACATCAACTTGAATATTGCAGTAGCAACTCAAGACGCTCTTTATACACCAGTTATCAAAAATGCTGATGAAAAAACAATCAAAGGTATTGCGCGTGAAATCGGTGAGTTAGCTGGTAAAGTACGTGCTGGTAAATTAACAGGTGCTGATATGTCTGGTGGTACATTCACTGTAAATAACACTGGTTCATTCGGTTCTGTTCAATCAATGGGCATCATCAACCACCCTCAAGCAGCGATTCTTCAAGTAGAATCTATTGTGAAGCGTCCAGTTGTTATGGACAACGGTATGATTGCTGTTCGTGACATGGTTAACCTTTGTATGTCACTTGACCACCGTGTACTAGACGGATTAGTATGTGGTCAATTCATGCAACGTGTAAGAGAAATTCTTGAAAATACTTCTAAAGAAAATACATCTGTATACTAAGAAGTGATCGTAAAAAAAGAGAGGCCATTCGCCTCTCTTTTTTTTATGAAAATAAATATCAAGTTTCAAGAACCACAATAAATTACCCCATAAATAAAGTATTTCTAGATGATAAATTGATGGAATTCTACAAAAGATTGCAGCTTTTTCCTATCTATACTACAATAAAATTAAGATTTATTAGAATTTTATTAATGTTTTGATCGCTATGATGAGGGGAGGTCCTGTCTTTTTAGACAGATATTTTATGAATTTAAATAAAATGAAAAATGAGACATTTACAAAGCCGACTTTACGCGATTGGCAGGAGAAAGCAGAGGAATCATTAAAGGGTGGGTCCATCGATCGTTTATCAACAGTCACTTATGAAGGGATTAAATTGAAACCGCTTTATTCACGAGAAGATTTACCATCACCTATCCAAAATCCACTTCCAGGAAGTTCAGACTTTCGTCGAGGATATACCTCTTCAGGATATCTTGAAGAACCATGGAACGTCTCGCAACGGCTTTCTTCTACATCGGCAAAAGAAATGAAAAAACAATTATTAGAAGAATTAAATAAAGGGCAATCAGCCATTTCATTTAACCCTGATCTTTACAAGCTTTCAGAAGTAGCAGCGATTGTTGAAGGCTTAGAAGAATATCCATTTTGTTTAATGACGGAAAATTCTTCACTAGATTTATACAAAACGATTGGTCAGCAAAATTCGAAGGGGTTTATTGGGAAAGATCCGTTAGCCAGTTTAATGAATAATAGTAAAGGTTACGATAATGATTGGTTAGAAGCAATTGTACATGCGAAAAAGTCCTCACCTAAGCTAAAAACCATTTTAATTCATACGACCATATATCATGAACTAGGTGCAAATGCTATTCAAGAACTGGCAATTGCCATTGCTTCTGCTGTTTCTCATATTGAGCGCTTGCTCAGCGAAGACTTCTCTATAGAAGAAATAGTAGATAAGGTCGTATTTCATTTTTCCATTGGCGCTCAGTTTTTTACGGAAATCAGTAAATTAAGAGCGGCAAAAATCCTATGGTCTAAAGTTTTAGAAGCATACGGACTAAATGAGAAGCTAATGAACATGACCATTTCTGCTCAAACTTCACCATTTACAAAAACATTGTACGACCCCTATGTCAATCTTTTACGGGCAGGGAATGAGGCCTTTGCAGCCATACTAGGTGGGATCAATTATTTACACGTGTCACCATTTGATGAACCTAGTGAAGCCTCCTCTTTTACTGCGAATCGAATTGCTCGAAATACCCAATTGATTTTAAGGGAAGAAGCGCATCTAAATAAAGTCATTGATCCGGCAGGAGGGTCTTATTATATTGAATCAATCACGAATCAAATTGCTGAAAGAGCTTGGGATTTATTTTTAGCAATAGAAGATCAAGGTGGTATGGAAGTTGCCATAGAGACAGGTTGGATTCAAGAACAGATTACGCAAGTGCAAAAAAAGCGGTTAGCTGATATTTATACGCGAAAGCAAAGTATTGTTGGCACGAACAAATATGCGAATTTAGATGAATCACCGCTGCAGAATGCAGTGACCCTAGGCAACCGTTTATCCATTCCATATGAAAAGCTGCGCTATCAAGTAGAAATGATGAAGGCGAGTAGCGTTGATATTCAGGTGGGCTTATTATGTCTTGGAGATTTAAAAAAGCATAAGCCGCGTATGGATTTTGTAACCGGCTTTTTAGCTCCAGGTGGTATTCGTTCTCATTTTATACCAATTATGCATACAGAGAACCTAAAGGAACAAATAGAAAATAATCCTTTATCTCATTACGTGATTTGTGGTGCAAACGATCAATATGATGATGATCTTTTAACTGCTGTGAAGTTAGTAATGACAGAGAAACAAAGCATATTTAAACTATATTTGGCTGGTCATCCTACAGTAGAGGAACAAAAATGTTGGAAAGAGGCGGGCATCACCGAGTTTCTCCATATGAAAAGTGATTGCTACCATATACTAAGCACCATTGTGGAAGATTGGGAGGGTGAAGTGAAATGACCAAACCTGATTTTACGAAAGTGAAATTATTTGATGAGGGTGACAAAGCGCAACATCCTGATAAAATCCATCATGATGTGTTTGAAACAAATGAAAGTATAAATATTAAATCAATTTATTCCCATAATGATCTAACGTCGATGGAACATCTTGATGATATGCCAGGAATCGCACCTTACACACGAGGTCCATATCCAACGATGTATGTTAATCGACCTTGGACTGTTAGGCAATATGCTGGGTTTTCAACAGCGGAAGAAAGTAATGCGTTCTATCGTCGTAATTTAGCGATGGGGCAAAAAGGACTTTCAGTCGCTTTCGATCTTGCTACACATCGTGGCTATGATTCCGATCATCCGCGAGTGGTTGGCGATGTCGGAAAAGCAGGCGTAGCCATTGATAGTATTTTAGATATGAAAATATTGTTTGATGGCATTCCTTTAGACCAAATGTCAGTCTCCATGACAATGAATGGAGCAGTTTTACCGATTATGGCGTTCTATATTGTCACGGCTGAAGAGCAGGGAGTGAGCCAGGAAAAGCTTGCGGGGACGATTCAAAACGATATCCTTAAAGAGTATATGGTGAGAAACACCTATATTTACCCACCCGATATGTCAATGAAAATCATTGCAGACATATTTGAGTATACGTCACATTATATGCCTAAATTTAATAGTATCAGTATATCTGGTTATCACATGCAAGAAGCAGGTGCGCCGGCAGATATAGAATTAGCATACACGCTCGCAGATGGACTTGAATATGTGCGTACAGGGATGAAAGCAGGGATTGATATCGATTCTTTTGCTCCTAGATTGTCCTTTTTTTGGGCAATTGGGATGAACTATTTTATGGAAGTGGCAAAGATGAGAGCGGCTAGACTTATATGGGCAAAGATGATGAAAAACTTTGCACCAAAAAATCCGAAATCGATGGCGTTAAGAACACACTCGCAAACTTCCGGTTGGAGTTTAACAGAACAAGATCCATACAATAATGTGACAAGAACTTTGATAGAAGCGCATGCAGCAGCGATGGGACATACACAGTCACTACACACAAATGCACTAGATGAAGCGATTGCCTTACCAACCGATTTCTCAGCAAGGATTGCGCGCAATACACAGTTATTTTTACAAGAGGAAACAGGCATAACCAATGTAATCGATCCTTGGGGCGGTTCTTATTATGTAGAAAGTCTAACAAATGAGTTGGTAGAGAAAGCTTGGGCGCATATTGAGGAAATTGAAGAACTTGGCGGAATGGCTAAAGCGATTGAAACAGGATTACCAAAAATGAGGATTGAGGAGGCGGCTGCAAGAAGGCAAGCACAGATAGATTCGAATAAAGAAACAATCATTGGTGTAAATAAATACCGGCTTGAGCAGGAGGAGCCTCTAGATATTCTAAATATTGATAATACTGCAGTGCGGTTAAAGCAAATAGAACGCTTAGAGCATTTAAGAGCGACAAGAGATGAAGATAAGGTGAAAGAAGCGCTTGCAGCTATTACGAGAGCAGCTGAGACAGGTGAAGGGAATCTTTTAGCTTTATCCGTTCAGGCGGCACGAGTGCGGGCATCTTTAGGAGAAATTTCTGATAGTATTGAATTGGTAGCTAAACGACATAAAGCGATGATTCGCTCTATTAGTGGTGTATATAGCTCCCATTTTTCTAATGAAGAGGAAATTAATGAAGTAAAGACAATGGCTGATGAATTTTTAGAAAATGAGGGGAGAAGACCTCGTATTTTAATTGCTAAAATGGGACAGGATGGACATGATAGAGGAGCGAAAGTCATTTCTACAGCCTTTGCAGATTTAGGGTTTGATGTGGACATTGGACCACTTTTTCAAACGCCAGAGGAAACAGCGATTCAAGCAGTCGAAAATGACGTGCATGTGGTTGGGTTTAGTTCTCTTGCTGCTGGTCATAAAACATTGTTACCACAATTAGTGGCTGAGTTAAAAAAGCTAGGGCGTGAAGATATTTTAGTTGTCGTAGGAGGCGTAATTCCACCGCAAGATTATGAGTATTTGCTTGCTAATGGTGCATCAGCTATCTTTGGACCAGGAACAGTGATTCCAGTGGCTGCGCAAAAGGTAATAAGAGAGATTTATCATCGTTTAGGCTATGAGGAAGTGACGAATTAATATGGACACATATAAGAAGCGTGGAAGGCCGTCTAATGAAGCTTTTACAGATTCTGTTCAGGCTGGTGACTTCTCATCCAGTTTTTCGTCTCTGACAAGAGGAAGTAACTTTAAAAAGAAAAAAGAAACCTCTCCACCCATTGATGAACTGGAAAAAGGCTTATTAGAAGGTAACCGAAGTGCACTTGCTCGTGCCATTACTTTAATAGAGAGTAATGCTGAGCATCATTTTCAAGGAGCTCAAGAGTTATTGCATAGAGTTTTACCACATGCGAATCAATCTATTCGTATTGGCATTACTGGGGTGCCTGGTGCAGGGAAAAGTACTTTTATAGAATCTTTTGGTTCGTATTTATGTAATGAGTTAGGGGCAAAAGTAGCTGTTTTGGCTGTTGATCCTAGTTCAAAATTAAGTGGTGGTAGTATTCTTGGTGATAAAACGAGAATGGAGCAACTCGCCAGAAATCCTCTCGCATTTATCCGTCCATCACCAACATCAGGAAAACTAGGTGGTGTCCATCGCAAAACAAGAGAAACGATGATCTTATGTGAAGCGGCTGGTTTTGATGTCATCTTAGTGGAAACGGTCGGTGTTGGTCAAAGCGAAGTGATTGTACGTGATATGGTTGATTTCTTCATGCTCCTTGTTTTAACTGGAGCTGGTGACGAACTGCAAGGAATGAAAAAAGGAATTATGGAGTTAGCAGACACGATTATCGTTAATAAAGCAGATGGGGAAAATAAACATGCAGCCAAAAAAACGAAAGCTGAATATGAAAAAATTCTTCATTTCCTTCAACCTGCAACGAAAGGATGGCCATCTAGGGCTTATGTTTGTTCTTCCCTTTATGAAGAAGGTATAAAAGAAGTGTGGGAAGTGATTCAACAATTTATTGCCAATACACAAACTTCTGGTGTCTTCGAGCAGAGAAGAAGAGAACAAGCGAAAGAATGGATTTATTCCATGATCACAGATCAACTTCATTATCGTTTTTTTGGTTCACCTGTCGTGAAAGAAATGCTGCCTAAAATTGAAAATGATGTGATTGCAGGTAACCGAACCGTAACAGCGGTTGTCGAGGAACTTTTTAGGCGGTATACAAGAGAATAAAAAAAGCTGCCCCTTCACCGTGATAGGGGCAGTTCTAGTATATATAAGCCTGCTTTACTAGCAGGAACACCCAGGGGGAGGGTTATATATTGTATGTTACCCCAAAGTTTTTCTTTTAAAACTAAAAGATAAAAGTTTCTATACTGTAAAAAAACTCACGACCTTGGTATGATATAATTATACGTAAACGAATAAAACGTATAAGGACACTTTGATCCTAATTATTCTTTAGGGGGAATGAAATCATGAGTATGGATTTTAATTTGTTTATGAATGATGTTGTGCAACAAGCTCGTAAAGAAATCGTTCATGCAGGATATACAGAGTTAAGAACAGCAGAAGATGTGAAACAAGCATTAGATAAAAAAGGAACAACGCTCGTAATGGTTAACTCTGTTTGTGGGTGTGCAGGGGGAATTGCTCGTCCTGCTGCAGCACACTCTATTCATTATGATAAGCGCCCTGATCATTTAGTAACAGTATTTGCTGGTCAGGATAAAGAAGCAACTGCTGAAGCACGTTCATATTTCACAGGTTTTCCACCATCTTCACCTTCCTTTGCTTTGTTAAAAGATGGAGAAATTATTACGATGGTTGAACGCCATGATATTGAGGGACACGATCCAATGGCAGTTGTTCAAAAGCTTCAAGCATCATTCGAAGAACATTGTGAAGAAGTATAATATCATTATTTTATCATGGAAAGAATAGCCGTTCCGTACGGTTATTCTTTTTTTTGCATTTAACACTTCTACCATTTTTTAATAGAGAATTGAAAACTAGTAAACTTTTTCTTTTCATATACAATTCCTTCCTTTATACTGAAAATTAGTTAGAAAAATCAAAAAAATATTATAAAAATATAATTATGCAAATATATCATTGCATATTCATGTGAATGTGTTAAAATACATCTAGATGAATAAATATTAATTGATTAAAAACGAAATTTATTTTCATACTATATAATTTTTAGGAGGAAAGATTGTGAAGAAACAATGGATACTTTTAAGTGCGTTATTGGTATTAATTGCAGGATTTTTAGCTGCATGTGGATCAAGTGAAGAAGCGGGCGGCGATAACGATAAAAAAACATTAGTAATGGGTACGTCAGCAGATTATCCACCATTTGAATATATCGATACAGCACAAGGAGAGGAAATTATTGGGATTGATGCTGATATCGCAAAAGCAGTGACTGAAAAGCTAGGATACAATTTAGAAATTAAAGATATGGATTTTGGTGGACTGATTCAAGCACTTAACTCCGAACAAGTTGATTTTGTTGCATCAGCCATGTCTGCAACGGATGAAAGAAAAGAGAATGTTGACTTTACTGAAATCTACTATACTTCTAAACATATGATTATCTCTAAAGAAGGTAGCGGTATTGAAACAGCTGAAGATTTAGAAGGAAAAACAGTTGGTGTACAATTAGGTTCTATTCAAGAGACAAAAGCAAATGATTTAGCTGAAGGGATAGATATGAAGGTTGAAAGCCGTAATCGTATTCCTGAGATCATTCAAGAGATTAAAGCAGGTCGCTTTGAAGCAGCCATTATTGAAGATACAGTTGCACAAGGCTTTCTTGAAAAAGAGAAAGATTTAGCTGGTGTAACGATTGAGGATGCTGACGGCGGCTATGCGATTGCTTTACCAAAAGGTAGTGAGCTAACAGAAGAATTTAATAAAGCCTTACAAGAAATGATTGATAACGGGGAAATCGAGGACATTATCACAAAGTGGTTCTCTGAGCAGTAAACCCAAATCAACGTTCAGAAGGGAAAAAACCTTCTGGGCGTTTTTTCCCTTCAATGGGTGGATCAAATGAATTTCAAATATTAATTACTGAGAGGAATGGCAATATATGAATTTAGATTTTACCTCTGTCCTCCCTTCTCTACCTTTCATTTTACAAGGGCTCGGTGTCACACTACAGATTGTTTGTTTAGCGGGTATTTTAGGGTTTTTATTAGGAATTATCCTTTCTTTATGTAAGATTAGTAAAATTAAGCTATTAAATTGGTTAGCGAATGCTTATACTTCCGTTTTTAGAGGTACGCCATTAATTTTACAATTGATGATTATTTATTTTGGCTCACCACAAGTATTAGGCTTTCAAATAGAGGGTGTAACAGCAGCCATTATCGGATTTGCATTGAACTCGGCCGCTTATATTTCTGAGATTATTCGTGCAGGCATACAAGCAATTGATAAAGGACAGCAAGAAGCGGCAATGGCTTTAGGCGTTCCGTATCGTCCGACAATGGTAAATATTATTCTCCCACAAGCAATGAAGAATATTTTACCTGCGCTTATGAATGAATTCATTACATTAACGAAAGAATCTGCCCTTGTGACCACAATTGGGGTAATGGATGTGATGAGACGAGCGTATCAAGTAGGAGCGAATCAGTATCAATTTATGGAACCACTCCTTCTTGCCGGAATTATTTACTATATCTTAGTAACGATACTCACATTCTTAGGCAAACTAGTTGAAGGGCGGTTGAGATCCAGTGATTAAAGTGGAAAAATTGCATAAATCCTTCGGGAAGAATGAAGTGCTAAAAGGTATTTCAACACAGATAAATAATGGTGAAGTTGTTGCTATTATTGGTCCATCCGGTTCAGGTAAATCCACTTTTTTGCGTTGTATTAATAAATTGGAAGAGCCAACAAACGGGAAGATATGGATTAAAGATGCGGATATTACCGATCGACAAACAGATATATTAAAAGTCCGACAAAATGTAGGGATGGTGTTTCAGCATTTCCACTTATTCCCTCATATGACCGTGTTGGAGAATTTAACTTATGCACCATTAAAGGTAAAAAAAATAACAAAATCAGAAGCGGAAAATAACGCTATGAAATTACTAGAAAAAGTCGGATTAGCTATAAAAGCACAGGAATATCCTAACAAATTATCAGGGGGTCAAAAGCAGCGGGTAGCGATTGCTCGCGCACTTGCGATGAATCCAGAAATTATGCTATTTGATGAACCAACCTCAGCACTTGATCCTGAAATGGTAAAAGAAGTGTTAGATGTAATGAAAACACTCGCACATTCAGGTATGACAATGGCTATTGTTACCCATGAAATGGGGTTTGCGCGTGAGGTGGCGGATCGAGTATTATTTCTAGATGGTGGCGTGCTAGTAGAAGATGCCCCGCCTAACGAATTCTTTTCCAACCCTAAGTCTTCGCGTGCGCAAGATTTCTTACAAAAAGTATTATAAAAGCGGAAAAAGATGGTCAAACTGATCATCTTTTTTTCATTATTGAAAAGTGAATACTGTATAATAATAAAACATAGCATTGTATGAGGGATGAGAGGACAATCTCTGTTAAATGAATGGTTGATATGTTATAATCATATATTTTGTAGGGAATGGTTATGAAGGATGTTGAATGATACATTTCGCTTTAGAATACGAGACTGATTCGTTCTTAATGCACTAGCATGATGAACATACGAGGAGTAATAAGATGAAATTTAGAATAGGCTATAGAACAGTGAAAACGGCAGTCGGAGCAACTCTTGCTATTATGATTGCGCAAATGCTTGGTTTGGAGAATTATGTCTCCGCCGGTATTTTAACAATTTTATGTGTGAAGGTGACAAAAAAAGATTCCTTGCGTGCTTCATGGGATCGGATATTCGCGTGTTTCATTGCTATATTTGTTGCGTCTCTACTCTTTGAAATACTTGCCTATCATCCATTAGTTATTGGTATCGTCTTACTTGTGTTTATTCCATTAGCGGTGATGTTCAAAGCTAGCGATGGAATTGTTACAAGTTCCGTTATTATTCTACATATTTATTCAGCTGAACAAGTGACAGTGGGACTGATTTTAAATGAGGTAGGAATTATTATCATTGGGGTTGGAATTGCATTATTAGCCAATTTATACATGCCTAGCCTTGACGTGAAATTAAAGGAATATCAAGTAGAAATTGAACAAAATTTCAAACTGATTTTTGATGAGATTGTCATATATTTAAGAACAAATGAAAGTACTTGGGATGGTAAGGAAATCACGGAGACGTATCAATTAATTGAAGAAGCAAAAGCATTAGCATTCAGAGAAGTGGAAAATCATGTATTAAGGAACGAGAGTCTCTATTATAGTTATTTCAAAATGAGAGAGAAACAATTTGAAATCATTGAGCATGTTTTGCCAGTGGTGACAGCGATAGATGAAAATGTTGAGCAAGCAGAGATGATAGCTGATTTTATAGAGGATTTATCCGAACATATTCATCCAGGAAACACGGCCAGTCTCTTCATCGATAAGTTACAACAAATGCGGGCCCAATTCGCTGAAATGCCATTACCACAAACAAGAGAAGAATTTGAAGCACGCGCGGATTTACTTTATTTTATTAAAGAAATGGAAGAATATCTCTTTATCAAAAGTCAATTTGCGGGGTTAAAAGGAAGCAAGAGTTTGTATCAAAATACAGCCACTGGAGAACAATAAAGGGAAAAAGGATGTGATTCTATTGCTAAATGTGATGAGTCATCTTTTTCTAGTGTTAATGATTTCTCCACTTTGGCCCATTGGCCCAAACCCGTTACCGGGAGATCCTTTCGTGATTGTAAATAAGCGCACAAATGAGCTAACTTTTATTGATAATAGGGAGGTTCAACAGGTTGTTCATGTTGCTACAGGAAAGACTGATAGCTTAACACCAGAGGGTATGTTTACAATTATAGTAAAAGCGGAAAATCCTTATTATCGAAAAAAAGACATTCCAGGAGGAAAGAAAAATAATCCGTTAGGCACACGCTGGATGGGGTTTGATGCGAAGGAGACAGATGGCAGAATTTATGGCATTCACGGCACCAATGACCCAGATTCGATAGGTCATTATGTCTCTAATGGTTGTATTCGCCTGAAGAATGACCATGTTGAAGCTTTATTTGAGAGAATTCCTATTGGAACGAAAATATTAATTGTTTCAACTGATGAAACCACAGAACAATTAGCGAAAAAATATGGCGCGTTATAAAAGGACGGCTCAACATTCGGAATTTCCGAGTGCTGAGCCGTCCTTTTTCTTGTTAAGCTTCAAGTAGTTCCATGCTTTTTTAATTTTATATTAGAAGAACATCGTTAGACCCATTAGAAGTGTTGATGCAAGCATAACGAAAATCATCAAATAGACTATGATCTTCATTGTTTTTTTCGGCAATTTCTTTCACCCTCTCCCTTGAGTGGTATTCCTCTTTATTTTACTAGGATTTTCTCATTTGAACAACATAGAGTTTTTTTCTCGTATATTCGACATATTCGTGGAAAATTATTATAATTATATATAGTTAGAAAATAATGATATTTTTAAATAGATAGAATAGGGGGGATTTCGTTGATCAAAAAAATTGATCATATTGGTATCGCTGTTCGATCATTAGCGCAATCATTACCTTTTTATACGGAAACATTGCAATTACCTTTGTTAGGAATTGAAGAAGTGAAGAGTGAAGGCATTAAAGTAGCCTTTATTCAAATTGGGGAGACGAAACTTGAGTTATTAGAGCCGCAAACAGATGAAAGCGCTGTAGCGAAGTTTATCGCTAAAAGGGGAGAAGGTCTTCATCATGTGGCATTTGGCGTCCATTCTATTCAAGAGAGAATCGAAGAAATGAAAACAAAAGGCATTCAAATGATTCAAGATCAGCCAAAATTGGGTGCAGGTGGAGCGAGTGTAGCCTTCATGCATCCTAAATCAACTGGCAGTGTTTTATATGAATTATGTGAAAAGAAGGGAATGACAAGCTAATGGCAGACATCTATGAAAAAATTAACGAACTTTATGATCGTAGAAGAGAAGTAGAGCTTGGTGGCGGAGACGAAAGAATTGAAAAACAACATGAAAAAGGAAAACTAACAGCAAGAGAAAGAATTGCTTTATTAGTCGATGATGGTACATTTGTGGAATTAAATCCGTTTATTGAACACCGTAGCAATGATTTTGGTTTAGATAAACAAAAAGGGCCTGGTGATGGGGTTATTACTGGATATGGAAAAGTGAACGGGCGTCCGATCTTTCTTTTCTCACAGGATTTTACGGTTTTTGGTGGTGCACTAGGGGAAATGCATGCAAAAAAAATTGTGAATGTTATGGACTTAGCCGCAGAGAACGGAGCTCCGTTTATTGGCTTAAATGATTCTGGTGGTGCCCGTATACAAGAAGGTGTCGTTTCTTTAGATGGATATGGACAGATTTTTTATAGAAATTCAATTTATTCAGGTGTTATCCCACAAATATCTGTTATTTTAGGTCCGTGTGCAGGTGGGGCTGTTTATTCGCCAGCTATTACTGACTTTGTTTTTATGGTCGAGAATACGAGCCAAATGTTCATTACAGGACCAAAAGTGATTGAGACCGTTACTGGAGAAAAAATTACGGCAGAAGATTTAGGTGGAGCAAACGTACATAATACGATAAGTGGCAATGCTCACTTTAAAGGAAAGACAGAGGAAGAGGTCATTGCGCAAGTTCGGGATTTATTAAGTTATCTCCCGCAAAACAATGAAGAACGCACACCAAGAAAAGCAGATGAATCAACAGATGATTATCGACCAGATTTAACGGATATCATTCCATTTGATGCAATTAGACCTTATGATGTTCGTAAAGTAATTGATCAAGTGGTGGATGCTGATTCTTTCTTAGAGGTGCAACCTGATTTTGCCAAGAATATTGTTGTTGGCTTAGCGAGGATAAAGGGAGAATCAATTGGACTTGTTTGTAATCAACCTAAAGTGATGGCTGGCGGGTTAGATATTGATTCATCTGATAAAGCAGCCCGCTTTATTCGTTTCTGTGACTCATTTAATATCCCATTAGTGACTTTTGAGGACGTAACTGGGTTCTTTCCTGGGATTAAGCAAGAACATGGGGGAATTATTCGTCATGGCGCAAAAATTCTTTATGCCTATTCAGAAGCAACGGTACCTAAGTTAACCGTCATACTGCGAAAAGCGTTCGGAGGGGCTTATGTAGCGCTGAATAGTAAATCTATTGGGGCAGACTTGGTTTTTGCTTGGCCAAACGCTGAGGTGGCTGTCATGGGCCCTCAAGGTGCAGCTAATATTATTTTTGCTAAGGAGATTGCCACGAGTGAAAATCCTGAACAAACGAGAGCGCAAAAAATAGAAGAGTATCGTGAAAAATTTGCCAACCCATATGTCGCAGCCAGTCGGGGTATGGTAGATGATGTCATTGATCCAAGAGAAACAAGAATAAAAATCATCCAGGCGTTAGATATGTTAAAAAATAAAAAGGAAACACGCCCGTTTAAAAAGCATGGGAATATGCCTTTATAGAATAAAACATTCTTTATTTGCTGATAAGTTTCGTTAGGAGTATACTAATTAGTGTTGAAGAGAACTGTTTAAAAGCATAATAAGGCTCGTGATATTTGGAGGTTATTGACGGATGATTAATGAAGAAAGACTGTTAAATGAGTTTTTAGAACTTGTGCAAATTGATTCTGAAACAAAGGATGAAGCACAGATTGCAAAAGTATTAAAAAAGAAATTCCGTGACATTGGAGTAGAAGTATTTGAAGATGATACGACTGCGGTGACAGGGCATGGAGCGGGCAACTTAATTTGTACACTTCAAGGAAATAAAGAAGGCGTTGACCCTATTTATTTCACATCTCATATGGATACGGTTGTGCCTGGTATCGGGGTCAAACCTTCAATTCAGGATGGTTATGTAGTTACAGATGGCACAACGATTTTAGGTGCTGATGATAAGACTGGGTTAGCGGTAATGCTTGAAATCGTCAAAGTACTTAAAGAGCAAAATATTGCTCACGGTACAATCCAATTTATAATTACTGTCGGTGAAGAATCTGGACTAGTTGGTGCAAAAGCATTAGACTCTTCTCTCATTCAAGCAAAATTCGGCTATGCTCTTGATAGCGATGGAAAAGTAGGTAATATTATTGTTGCTGCTCCGACACAAGCGAAAGTGAGAGCAACGATGATTGGCAAAACGGCACATGCTGGAGTAGCACCAGAAAAAGGTATTTCTGCAATTACGATGGCATCAAAAGCGATTTCTAGAATGCCTTTAGGTAGAATTGATGAAGAAACAACAGCCAATATCGGTCGCTTTGAAGGCGGAAAACAAACAAATATCGTATGTGATCATGTCGACGTTCTTGCGGAAGCACGCTCTCTCATTGCTGAAAAAATGGAAGCGCAAGTTGAGCAAATGAAAGTGGCATTTGAAAGTGCAGCAGAAGAAATGGGTGGCAGAGCAGAAGTTAATATTGAAGTGATGTACCCAGGATTCAAATTTGCAGACGGTGACCATGTTGTTGAAGTTGCCAAAAAGGCGGCGGAAAAAGTAGGGCGTAAACCGGAATTATTGCATAGCGGTGGTGGCAGTGATGCCAACATTATTGCTGGATTTGATATTCCTACAGTAAACTTGGCAGTAGGTTATGAAGAAATTCACACAACGAACGAAAGAATGTCTATCGAAGAGCTCAATAAGTTAGCTGAAATGGTAATAGCAATTATCGAGGAAGTAGCAGCTTAAATCCTCGTGTTAGAGCATAGCTACAGCTCAAGTAAGGCCAACCTTGAAAGTCGCAGAGCACATTTTAATTTGTGCTAGCGGCTTTCTTTTTTGTTGATGAAAAATTATTCTTAGAGTGGTTTTGGTGAACATAAATGAGAAGAAAAGTAGGAGAATGAGTTGGACGGATAACCTTCATACACAGCGAATTTTTGCTAATTATTAGAAAGGTATATGAGCAAATGGGGTGTGCTCGTTCAATTCAAAAGAAGAAAGATTGGAAGTACATCATGTTAACGTGCAAAAGACAAAAGGATAAGTCAGAGGGTTGCACAAGTCACGTTTTCGTACAAAAAGCACTAGAAAATAGATGAATTTGCGATTATTTATTCCCGTAGTACATATTTGTACGTTCTTAAATAACCAAAATTGTACATCGTTAGAATTGACATTTACATAAATGATCCCAATAGAATTCAGTGGAAATGTTGTGAAGAACATGATAGAACCCTATCAAAGATATAATTCTCCATTAGGAAAATAGTCCCTACTCTTCTCTCTTCTTTTTTACTAATTATATGATATATTTTTACTATGAACAAAAGAAGGAGTGAATCTTTTGGATAAATATATTGTGTTTCGATGTAGGCAGGAAGAGTATGCGATTACTATTGATCAGGTCATTGCTATAGAACGGGCAGAAGGTTTTACATCAGTCCCACAACTCCCGCATTATGTAAAAGGTATGATACGTTCTCGGGGCCACCTTGTCCCGGTTCTTGATATTGAAATGATATTTTATGATCGAGCGATTGAAGAAAGTAACGATAGAAGAATCATCATCATTCAAGGAGAAGAATTTGAATACGGTTTACTTGTTGCGGAAACGAAGGAGATTATTGATATAGCGGAAGGTCTTATTGAAAAGCCAGGACTTCTTTTACATATTCGTCTAGACTACTTAAAAGGGATTGCTAATTTTAAAAATAGATTAATTTCTATCATTGACAGCCATCGCTTCTTAAGCTCATTGGATGGTAATGTTTCCATTGCTGAATATATTACAGAATCTAAAGAAGCAGAGGCAGCTTTATAATCTATTTGCTATAATTGGAGGATACAAACCTAAAGGATGTGCTTTAAGTGAATTCAATGTATCCTAAAGCAGGCCGAGTGATTTTACATGTTGATATGAATAGTTTTTATGCATCTGTAGAAATGGCCTATGATCCGACATTAAAGGGGAAGCCTATTGCTATTGCTGGAAATCCTGAGGAGCGTAGAGGGATTATTGTTACTTGCAGCTATGAAGCAAGGAGATTTGGCGTAAAAACAACGATGCCATTGTGGGAAGCGAAAAAGTTATGTCCGCAATTAATAATTTTACGCCCTAATTTTGAAAGGTATCGTGCAGCGTCAATTGGTATGTTTGAGGTGCTTAATCATTATTCAGATCTTGTAGAGCCTGTCTCTATTGATGAAGGGTATATGGATATTACTGCTAGCGACCAGTTTGGCACTCCTATTGAAGTGGCTTCAATTATCCAGAACCGTATAAAAGAGCAGTTAGATTTACCTTGTAGTATTGGCATTGCACCAAATAAATTTTTAGCCAAAATGGCCTCTGATATGAAGAAGCCTCTTGGCATTACAATATTAAGAAAAAGGGATGTGCCTAGTAAATTGTGGCCTCTTCCTGTAAAAGAAATGCATGGTGTTGGTCAGAAGACAAGTGAGAAGCTTGAAAGTATGCGTATTTATACGATTGGTGATTTAGCGAAGGCAGACACGTTCATGATAAAATCTTCATTAGGCATTAATGGTGAGCGTTTAAAAGATAGAGCAAATGGCATAGATTCACGTCCGGTTGATCCAGAAGCTGCCGAGGAATTTAAAAGTATCGGTAACTCAACGACACTCCCTCGGGATATGAGTAAGCAGAAAGAACTTTTTGAAGTGTTGAATCAACTCGCTTTTAAAGTGTCTACGAGGCTAAAACGAAAAAAAGTCTATGCTACTGGTATAAGCGTGATGATCCGTTATAAAAACCGCCATACGATTACGAGAAGCAAAAAAATTGGTTTTGCTATTCAGTCAGTGGAAGAAATCTATAATCAGGCTCAGCATCTCTTTATGAAACACTGGAGTGGTGATGCTGTGAGGTTGCTTGGCATAACTGGTACGGATCTTGTCGAAAAAGGACAAGCTGTGAAACAATTAGATTTATTTCATTATGAAGAAGACGCCAAAAAAGAGCCTCTTTACCAAACCATTGAAAGTTTGAGGAAAAAGTATGGCCCATCGATTGTTGATCAGGCAGCGTCTCTTGAGTCTATACAAAAGAAAAAAGCCAATATCGGTACATCAACCAGCTTTAATAAAGATTTTTTACAGCGATTAAAAAAAGAGAAAGAATAAGCGAAAACATGTACACCACAAACTATCTTGTTGTGGTGTTTTTTAAATCTTAAAAATTGAACTAAAAATAAAAGCAAGGCATAAGGTTTTTTTCCCTTATGCCATGCTTTTATATTGTACATTCATATTAACGATAGTCGCCACTTTCTACCGGCCACCAGTGGAAGCCGTCTTTTTCTAATAACTCGTCAGCCGCTTTTGGACCCATTGTTCCCGCTTCGTAGTTTGGAAATTGCTCTGCTTGTTGGTTTTCCCAAACTTGTGAGATCTTATCGACGAAGCTCCAAGATAAAGCTACTTCATCCCAATGAGCAAAGTTGGTTGCGTCTCCGCGCATACAGTCATAAAGGAGTCGCTCATAAGCTTCAGGTGTGTTCATGTGATCGACACTATTGTTGGAGAAGTTGAGCTTTACTGGTGTGGCATTCATTGTGTCACCAGATTTTTGTGCGTTTAAGTAAAGACTAATTCCTTCATCTGGTTGGATATGAATGACGAGTAAATTAGGGTTTAACGTCTTTTCATGCTGATAGTATAAATTCATTGGAATATCCTTGAATTGAACGACTATTTTTGTTGATTTCGTTGCCATCTTTTTTCCTGTACGGATGTAAATAGGAACACCGGCCCAACGGAAATTGTCAATTATCAGTTTTCCGGCAACGAAAGTTTCGGTATTGGAGTCAGCTTTGACCATCGGTTCTTGACGATAACCGTTAATTGGCTCATTATTTTTGTTGCTTGGTCCATATTGGCCACGAACAAAATTCTCCTTTACAGCCTCTCCTTCAAGTGATTTCAAAGCACGGAACACTTTTACTTTTTCAGAACGGATTTCCTCGTCTGTCAGTTTAATTGGTGGTTCCATAGCAAGTAAGGCAACCATTTGCAGCATATGGTTTTGCACCATATCCCTAAGGGCACCGCTATTCTCATAATATCTCCCACGTTCTTCAACACCTAATACTTCACTTGATGTCACTTGGATATTAGATATGTAGCGATTATTCCATAGTGGTTCAAATATGGCGTTGGCGAAGCGAATGACCTCTATATTTTGGACCATTTCTTTTCCTAAATAATGATCTATCCGATAAACTTCTTCCTCAGCAAACGCTTGGCGAAGGCGATTGTTCAATTCTATTGCTGAAGGTAGATCATGACCAAATGGTTTTTCAATCACTAAACGTTTAAAACCGTCAACATCTGTTAGTCCATCTGATTTTAAATGATCGGCAATTGTGCCAAAGAATTCTGGTGCCATCGCTAAATAGAAAATGCGATTACCTTCTAATTGATAATGTGTATCTAAGTCATTTGCTAGTGTTTTTAACGCTAAATAAGAACTGGAATCTGTAACATCATGGGAATGATAATAAAAGTGTGTGATAAACTCATTAAGGTCATCATGATGCCCCTCAGCTTCTTCAATAGATTGTCGCACACTTTCTTGAAAAGCACTGTTCGTTAGTTCTCGTCTAGCAACGCCAATGATACAATAGCGTTCAGATAGTTTTCCTCTTTTAAACAATCGGTAAAGTGATGGAAATAGTTTACGTTTCGCTAAGTCACCTGTTGCACCGAATATCATAATCAAAGCAGTTGGATTTTCTGAATTATTCACAATGATATTCCTTTCTATGTAAAAAAGTTCTATTTTTTAGGTTCATCTCAACGATGAAATATATACCCACTCAAGTATAAAATTTTATCGCTTAAAGTGAAAAACAGCAACCTTTTTTAAAAGGAAATAACTGTAGCGCTTTAGCTTTATGGTGTTTTTCTGTATGATGATAATAATGAATGAGGAGAAAGGAAGAAAAGGCAGTGAAAGTTTTTTTCTTAGGAACAGGTGCGGGTGTCCCTGCGAAAGCAAGGAATGTTACGAGTATCGCTTTAAAGCTTTTAGATGAAAGAAGAGCCATATGGTTGTTCGATTGTGGAGAAGCCACACAACATCAAATTTTACATACAACAATCAAGCCAAGAAGAATAGAGAAAGTTTTTATTACTCATCTTCATGGCGATCATATATATGGTTTGCCGGGATTTTTAGCTAGTCGTTCACATCAAGGCGGCAAAGAAAAGCTAACAGTGTATGGTCCAAAGGGAATAAAAGAATATATCGAAGTGTCTCTTTCGGTTAGTCAAACTTACTTGCAGTACCCTCTGGAGATTATTGAAATAGACGAGGGGGTCGTTTGTTGTGATGATCAATTCATAGTGACAGCGAAGAAACTTGACCATGGTATACCATCTTTCGGTTATCGGGTTGTAGAGAAAGATTTGCCGGGAACTTTAATGGCTGATCAATTGATAGAAGATGGTGTAAGGCCAGGTCCTATTTTTAAAAGAATTAAAGAGGGTGAGACAATTACTCTTGAGGATGGTCGCATAATTAATCCTAAAGATTATGTTGGGCCACCACAAATGGGGAGAATCGTGACTATTTTAGGTGACACGCGTTTTTGTTCGGCGGCAATTGAATTAGCACGCAATGCAAATTTACTTGTTCATGAGGCAACCTTTGCGAATGGTGAGGAACAGCTCGCACATGATTATTACCATTCAACAATTGCCCAAGCAGCTGCTGTAGCCCAGCAAGCGGGTGTAGAACAATTATGTCTCACACATATTAGTTCACGCTATGAACGTAGTGAGTGGTCACAGCTAGAAGAGCAGGCAAAGGTAGATTTTCCTGCAGCAGTCCTTGCTGAAGATTTTAAAGAAATAGATATCCCTAGGAAATAATTGCGTAGTTTATCGGTTTAACCAAATGCGACAGTAGGACCAACTCAGGACATAGGGAGAAATATCTGTTTCATTTTATCTTAAAAATTTAAAAAAACAGTTATTGACTTATAGATAGTAATCGTACTATAATCACATTTATACTTTTAAAATTATATTTTATAAAGCAATGAAGAGAAACTAGTAAACCTTATTTCCCTAGTAAAGAGAGTCAGCGGTTGGTGTGAGCTGAACTATAAATAAGATGAATTTCATTCTTGGAGCTTTTTCTTTGCTGTCATGTTCGGCCGAAGACAGTAAGGACGGTTATCAATACCGTTATGAATTCGAGTGGAAAGTCGCAAGCTTTCAAAAAGGGTGGTACCGCGTGAGTCACACGTCCCTTTATGAGCTTTGCGGCTTTTTTGTTTTATTTTCAATAAGGAATAGAGGATTTTTATAGCAAAATTCACGTTGACAAATGTCCTAATTTCCAGGGATGAAATAATGGGGAAGATATAGATAAAGGTTAAAAAAGGAGGAAAAAATCATGCAAAACGAACAATGGTCTTCTAAGCTTGGATTTATTCTTGCTTCTGCAGGTTCAGCAATTGGCTTAGGCGCGATATGGAAGCTACCCTATGTGACTGGGGAAAGTGGTGGTGGCGCTTTTATTTTATTATTCATTTTGTTCTCTTTATTTATTGGTTTTCCATTACTGCTGGCTGAGTTTGTTATCGGACGCAGTACAGGAAAAGAAGCGATTACTGCCTATAAAACGATTGCACCTAAAACAAAGTGGCATTGGGTTGGTTACTTAGGCGTATTTACTTCTTTCTTATTACTCTCTTTTTATAGTGTAATCGGTGGCTGGGTTATTCAATATTTATTTTATGGAGTAACAAGTGATAAAGGTGTAGGGATGTCGGGGTATGAGAGTCTGTTTAATGAAACTGTATCTAATCCGTATATTTCTTTAGGTGCACAGGCGTTATTCCTCATCATTACAATTTTCGTTGTTGCCAAGGGTGTACAGCAAGGGATTGAAAAGGTAAGTAAATTTATGATGCCAGCATTATTTATCTTGTTTATTATTATTATTATTCGTTCTGTTACATTAGAAGGCGCCTCAGAGGGAATAAAGTTCTTCTTGCAACCCAATTTCTCTTTATTAAACTCTGAAAGTTTATTATATGCGATGGGGCAATCATTCTTTTCTCTTAGTGTAGGGATTTCTGTAATGGTTACGTATAGTTCTTACTTATCAAAGAAAGAAAGTTTGTTACAACCGGCACTTTCTGTTGTCGCAATGAACTTATTCATTTCTATACTGGCTGGTTTGGCCATCTTTCCAGCCGTCTTTTCATTAGGGTTTGAGCCAACTGCTGGCCCTGGCCTACTATTCATCGTCTTACCAGCTGTATTTGATCAAATTATTTTTGGAAAAGTTTTCTTGTTGTTATTCTTAGCTTTGTTCTTATTCGCGACACTGACTTCTGCCTTTTCAATGCTTGAAATTGCAGTAGCTTCGGTTACGAAAGGAGCGACAAAAAATAGGGGTAAAATCGCTTGGTTATTTGGTTTGGCGATATTCATTGTCGGAATTCCTTCTAATCTTTCTTATAGCTTACTATCTGACATAACTATTTTTGGTAAATCTATTTTTGATAGTGCTGATTTCTTAGTGAGTAATATTCTTTTACCTTTTGGTGCTTTGTTGATTGCTCTATTCGTATCATATCGAATGAAAAAAGACTTATTAAAAAGCGAAATTATCATGAACTCTACGGCGCTGACAGGGGTATTTAATGTTTGGTTCTTTTTGATGAGATATATCGTACCAATCATTATTGTAATTGTGTTCTTAGATTCTTCTGGTTTATTTGATCTATTCAAGTAACAATTGAAAGACTGAGACAATATCAAGCTGCTAATCGAGTGATAGAAATACGAGCAAATGGTGGTAATCCTGTTTGTTCGTATTTTTTTGTCCCAGTCCCTATCTATAATCAAGAAAGAATGCAAAAAAATGATGAATGTGCAGCAGTGTAAATATTGATACCAATTTATTAGGTTAAACTTTCATGTTATTAGCAAAAATCTCACCAAGTTTTTTAGACTGTGCTGTCGCTGCTTTAATGCATTCTACAAATGCTTCTTGTACCGCATGTGCTTCGAGTACCTTTAATCCTGCCTCTGTTGTTCCTCCAGGGCTAGTGACCTCTTTTCGTAATTGTGCAGATTCCTTTGACGATCTCTCAAGCATTTCTGCAGCACCTATTAAGGTTTGAATAATAAACTTTTTCGCTACCTCTTTTTCGAGCCCTATTTCTACTGCACTTTTTTCCATCGCTTCAACTAGATAATAAATATAGGCTGGACCACTTCCAGATAATCCTGTAACCGCATCTAAGTCTTCCTCTTTTACGATGGTCGTTAAACCAACTGTTTCAAACATTCCTTTAACTGTTTCTAATTGTAAATGGTTTACATTATGATTGATGGCTAATGCACTGGCAGATTTACCAATTGTTGCTGAAGTATTAGGCATGGCTCGAACAATAGCTAGGTCTGTGTCTACCATTTCTTCAATAGAAGTAATGGATACCCCTGCTAAGACGGAGACGATTAACATGTCTTTACGTAAATAAGCTCGAATACTTTGAATCGCTTCTCCAACATCCTTTGGTTTCATAGCTAAGCAGACGATATTGACATGAGAGAGGATGTCTTTTATGTCATAAGATATGTTGACACCATAAGATTGTTGTAATTCATAGAGTTTTTCTTGATTGCATTTGTTTGTTACCCATACATTGTTTCCACTTACTAATTTTTGCGTAATGATGCCAGATATTAGAGCTTCAGCCATCGAACCTGCGCCAATAAATGCGATTTTCATTTTTTTTTCCTCCTTGATAATGTTGATAAGGTTCGTACTTGCAAACTCCGTCAAGGTCAATAAAAAAAGCCCCTTCATCCTGTAAAGGACGAAAGGACGTGCTTCCGTGGTACCACCTTCATTTGTCATGTTCTTTAAATTAGAACAGACAATCTCGAATCCGTTAACGCCGGCTACGGTTAGTTTTGCTAACACTCATAAGGTAGGTTCGATGGACTAGTGGACGGTGAAACCTTTCAGCCTAATTGAGTTTCACTCTCTTTTCGTCTTATGTTCATCTACTATTCTTATTCATCGCGTTAAATCATTAATTTATTGTGATTATGAGGGATAACAAGGGAAATTGTCAATAACATTTTCATTCGTTTTTAGAGATAATTTGTTAAAAGTTATGTGAAAATAATGACATTGTTGAGAAATAAAGCTAAGATTAAATATATATATGTTTAAAGATTAGGTTGTTCTACACATATTTTATTTAAATATAATGATTGTTGGAGGGTATGAAAATGGCACAATGGATTAATGATATCGGTCGACTCGTGATTCCTACTCCTTTTCCTGTAGGTGATGTTAACCTTTATGTCATCAAAGGAGAGAAGCTAACCCTTATAGATGCTGGACCTAAAACAGAGGAAGCTTGGGTAGCGTTGCAGTCAGAACTAAATGAATTAGGCTTAACACTGTCAGATATTGAGCAAGTGATTCTTACTCATCATCATCCAGATCACGTTGGTCTGCTTGATTATTTTCCGGCTGATATGCAAATTATTGGTCATCCCTTAAATGAGCGATGGCTCAATCGGACAGAGGATTTCCTACAGCAAAATAATGATTTTTATCAGCATGTTCTCACTGAGTTTGGCTTGATTCAGTATTACGATAAAGTAATGACAAGACTACATAGTGAGCTTGCCTACTTCTGTGATCGCTCATTAGCTCAAGAGATTTGTGAGGGAGACGAACCTCCAGGGTTAAAGGGATGGCGTGTTATTGAAACGCCGGGTCATGCGCAAAGTCATATTGGTTTATTGCGAGAAAGTGACGGAATTTATATTGGTGGTGACCATCTGCTGGCTCATATTTCTCCGAATCCGTTAATGGAGCCACCTTTACCGGGGCAATCTGAGCGTCCTAAATCATTGTTGCAATATAACGAATCACTTGATAAATTAAGCCGTTATCCGCTTGCACTTGTATTGCCAGGTCATGGGGAAGTCTTCACAAATGTAAATGAAATCATTCCTCAACGAAAAAAAGCACAGCATGAACGTGCGATGAAGGTCAAGAAATGGCTCATGGAAGAATCAATGACGGTCTTTGATATATGTAAACGCCTTTTTCCGAAAGCTTACAAAATGCAATTACCTCTTACGGTATCTGAAACAATCGGTCAGCTCGACTATTTGCTTGCGATGGGGGAAGTAAATGAGTATAAGAAGGACGGTGTGTCTTTCTATAGTAGCCAAATGAGGTGATAAAATGGTAAAAGATTTACATGGAAAGAACATTATTATTACAGGTGCATCAGGTGGGATAGGTGAAAAGATGGCAAGGCTTTGTGCGGAAAGAGGAGCCAATCTTGCTTTAGTGGCTAGAAGGACAGATAAGTTAGCTGCAATGAAAGAAGAGCTTGAGCAACGCTATTCTATTGATATTTATACATTTTCTTTAGATGTCTCTAATATGGAAAAGGTAGAGGAAGTTTTCCCATTGATTCTCGAACGGTTTAAGGTAATCGACGTCCTTGTGAATAATGCGGGATACGGCATTTTCACTTATGCTCATGATGCAGATATGAAAGAAGTAAAAAGCATGTTCGATGTGAATGTACTGGGTTTAATTGCTTGCACTCAGCAAGTATTGCCAAAAATGTTAGCGACCAAAAGCGGGCATATTATCAATATCGCTTCACAAGCTGGAAAAATTGCCACGCCGAAATCAAGTACCTATTCTGCAACCAAACATGCAGTATTAGGTTATTCTAATAGCCTAAGGATGGAAGTTGCTTCTCAAGGTGTGTATATTACAACAGTGAACCCAGGTCCAATTGAGACGAATTTTTTTGATATTGCCGATAAAGAAGGCACATATGTGAAAAATGTTCAGCGATATATGTTAAAGCCGGAGTATGTTGCGCGAAAAGTTGTTGATGTGATGTTGACGCCAACAAGAGAGGTCAATCTCCCAAGGTGGATGAATTTAGGAAGTAAAGTATTTGCCATTGCTCCCAGATTATTTGAATGGGCTGGACGCGGTGTGTTTAATAAAAAATAATGTTTCAAGTTGAATGGTTTGCATCGGGCTGTTTTTATCTATATGGTGAAATCGTGAAGATATTTATAGAGAAAAGGTGATAGGTATGAAAGCAAAATTTGAACCATTATTTGAATCCTATACATTTCCTAACGGTGTGACAGTTAAAAATCGACTTGCACTCGCACCGATGACACATTATTCTTCTAATGAAGATGGCTCTATTTCGGAAGAAGAATTAGTCTTTATTAAGGCCCGTGCAAAGGATTTAGGTACAGTTATTACTGCTTGCGCCAATGTAACACCAAATGGTAAAGCTTTTCCTGGTCAACCGGCTATTTACGATGACCAATTTATTCCTGGTTTAAAAAAACTAGCCGAGACGGTTCAACAAGAAGGGGCAAAAGCGGTGATACAAATTCATCACGGCGGCATTTCATGTCCCTCTGAACTTGTTCCCGATGGTGATGTTGTATCTGCATCAAATATCGATCGTGATAACCAAAAGGCTCGTGCCCTATCGACAGGGGAAATTGAAGAAATCATCGAAGCTTTTGGAGAAGCAACGAGAAGAGCAATTGAAGCAGGTTTTGATGGAGTAGAAATTCATGGTGCAAACGGGTATTTAGTACAGCAGTTTTATTCCCCTTATACGAATAACCGTACGGATGAATGGGGTGGATCCGTAGAAAATCGGATGAAGTTTCCATTGGCTGTTGCGGAAGCTTGCCAAAAAGCGATTGATAAGCATGCAAAGAGACCATTTATTTTCGGTTATCGCTTCTCACCTGAAGAGCCGTCGACACCTGGTTTAACAATGACTGAAACCTTTCAACTAGTGGATGCCTTATCAAATCTTCCATTCGATTATTTGCACATTTCCCTTATGCATGCACTATCTACTCCTCACCGCGGGGCGGATACAGAGCGCACAAGAATTGAGCTGGTGAATGAAGTAATTAACGGACGCGTTCCGTTGATGGCCGTTGGAAAAGTGAATTCACCTGATGATGCATTAGCTGTTAGAGAACGAAATATACCGCTTATTGCTATAGGTAGAGAATTGCTCATTTCACCAAGATGGGCTGCATATATTCAAGAAGATCGTCTTGAGAAAATAGAATATGCCCTGAATTTAAAAGAAAGAGATAAATATGACATTCCGAACGGATTATGGGAAGTGATCCTAGCTGCAGAAGGTTGGGTCCCATTTACTCGCTAGGAATCTTTAGAAAACAGGAACATGAACAATTTGTTCATGTTTTTTTTGTGTCTTATTTTGGTTACAAAAGAGATTTGCTCGTACAAACCGCCAAAGAAGCGGAGCAACACTGATTTTTTCGACTATCCATTAAACATTCCCGTTAAATAACAGGCATGTCAAATAAAAGAGGAAAAGCTGGGACTTTTTTTGATTATAGATTTAGGTAAAATATCATAATATGTCGAATATTTATACATAGAATAATGGAAGGAGCAGCCTTCTGCTGTACAAGAGTTTGTTTTACCCATAGTCCATCTCATCTAATGATAGAGCTATTCTTATTTAATCCCAGCTTTTGTCTAGGCAGTCGAATATAAGAAATTCGTCGTAAAATTTCCATTGAAAGAGAACGTATATTCGGTTAATATTATGGGTATAAATAAACGGAACATAAGTTCTTATTTTATAGTGAGAAGAGGCAATCTAATGGTTGATTATAGTGTAATGCCAAAACAACAAATTTTATGTATAGATATGAAGAGCTTCTATGCCAGTTGTTCAGCTGTTATACGGGGATTAGATCCAATGGAATGCTATCTTGTAGTGGCGGGAAATCATGATCGTAAAGGTAGTGTCATTCTTGCTGCTTCACCGAGAATGAAGAAAGAATTTGGCATAAAAACAGGGTCGCGGCTATTTGAAGTACCCAATGACCCGCGCATTATTATTGAAGAGCCAAAGATGGCTACGTATTTACGTGTCTCTATGGAAATTACACGTGTATTTCATCGCTATGTACCAAAAGAGGCTGTGCACACTTATAGTGTCGATGAAAGTTTTATTCGTATTGACGGAACAGAACATATATGGGGTGACGCCTATACGATTGCCCAAAAGATAAAAGATGATATCGAAAGGGAATTTCAACTACCTTCATCTGTTGGAATTGGTCCTAATATGTTAATGGCAAAGCTTTGTCTTGATTTAGAAGCAAAGAAGGCTGGTATTGCTGAGTGGACTTATGAGCAGATAGAAGAAAAGCTTTGGCCGATTTCTCCATTAAGTCAAATGTGGGGTATAGGCAGTAGAATGGAGAAAAATTTGAACAGTATGGGCATTTTCACGGTTGGTCAGCTTGCCCATTTTAATCTAACTACACTAGAAAAAAAGTTTGGTATTATGGGCAATCAGCTATATTATCACGCATGGGGAATAGATTTGTCAGAAATCGGTGCTCCGATTTTACAAGGTCAAATTAGCTTTGGGAAAAGTCAAATCTTGCTTCGAGATTATACTGATAGAGAAGAAATCAAGCATGTTGTTTTAGAGATGTGTGAGGAGGTTGCAAGAAGGGCGCGCACACATCGTAAGGCTGGAAGAACCGTTCATTTTGGGCTTGGATATAGCAAGGATGAGTTTGGTGGTGGATTTTATCGTTCTCGGACAATGGAGGAGCCGACAAATGTAACAATGACCATTTATCATGTTTGTTTAGCTTTATTAGATGAACATTATAACGGCAAAACGGTTCGGAAGATTACTATTTCTCTTGGACAAATAACCGATGATCACGAGTATCAGCTTAGTTTATTTGATCAAAACGGCTTTAACAAGCGCAAGCTCGGCTATACCGTCGATCGCATTCGTGCCCGCTTCGGATCTGCTTCCTTATTGCGAGCGGTTTCTTATACCGATGCAGGTACAGCGAGACATAGAGCAACACTTGTCGGTGGCCATAAAAAATAGTAATGAGAAAGAAGGAATAAGTGATGCTTCGTGATCGTGGGAATAAGAAATGGGTTTCAATGATGCTACCGGAACATGTCAAGCTTTTAAGAGAGTATGATGAAAGTCACCATAAACAAACTAAACCTCAGTTAGATGAACAACAATATGAACAGTTCGATGAGGTGATTAGCGAGGCCATGGCGTTTCATACTTTGTTAACATTTACCTTGTTCCGTCGAGGAGAACAAGTGACTATTTCCGGTCGCATTCATTATGTAGATACATTCAAACAATCGCTTCGAGTAGTAAAGGAGGATGACAGTATTGATATCATTTTCCTACCAGAAATCATTCATATAGAAGAAAGTTAAGTTAACTATACCCCGTATCAATCGCCAACACTCTGATCGTCAAAATAAGTAAGAGCGATGTGTTTGAAAAAACGCACCGTAAATTGATGGAGATCAGTCGCAGCCTGAGAGAAATAACGTCCTTTATGCCAGGCGAGTCCAATATTACGTCGACAACGAGGAGCAGTGATCGGGAGTTGCACTGTTTTCGGTAAATTCTCTTGCAATAATGATAACTGTGGTGTAAAAGAAATCCCTAAACCGAGCTCAATCAATCGTAAAATAGCCCCTGCTTCTTCAAGTTCAAGCGGAGTATGGGGAGTGAAGCCTGCTTCAGAGCAAAACTGATCCGTTAAATCTCTAAAATCATAGCCCATCGGACGATTAATAAATACCTCGTTACATACTTCATTTAAATGAACCGAAGATCGGTGGGCAAGGTGGTGATCAGGTGGAACAGATAAAAAGATTTCCTCATCAAGGAGGGTCATCCACTCAATTTCTGTCCCTTCGATAGGCCTCATAGAAATACAAAAATCAATATCTCCATCCTCTAATTGCTTTTTCATCGCTGCTGCTGTACCGGTGTATTGTTTAATATGAACATTAGGATGCTCCTTCATAAACTCTCCAATAAAGAAGGGTAAGATATGTGGCAGGGCAATGGAAACCGAAGTGATACGATGTTGTGTCGTTACCATTTCTTCTATTTCACGCTCGCCTTCCTCCAATTCAAAAAACACACGATTGATTCTATTTAAATAAGAGCGACCAAAATCATTTAAGCGAATGGTTCGTCCTTGACGATCGAAAAGAGATGCCCCCAAATCATGTTCAAGTCTTGCAATCATTTTACTCAATGCTGGTTGAGATACATGTAATTCATTCGCTGCTTTTGTGATGCTTTCTAAATGAGCTACTTTTTGAAAATAGCGTAACTGTAAAAGCTCCAAAACTATCCACCTCTTTCATAACTTCAAAGTTATAAATTATAGATAAATATGTATTATACGTTATTAAAAGACTATTTTACAATAGTAAACGTAGGACAAAGGAATAGGCAATCACTTATCCTAATTTAATTTACTTTCAAAGGGGAGACAGTTATGAGATTACAAAATAAAGTAGCTATTATTACAGGGGCAGCATCTGGTATGGGCAAGGCTGAAGCCCTTCGTTTTGCTAGTGAAGGAGCGAAAGTAATTGTTGCTGACTTAAATATGGAAGGTGCTGAAGCAGTAGTAACAGAAATAAAGGAAAACAACGGGGAAGCTTTAGCGGTAAAAGTCAATGTAACAGAACAAGCTGATTTAGAAAATATGGTAAAAACAGCTATGGATAACTACGGTCAGATTGATGTTGTTATCAATAATGCTGGAATTTTTGATAAATACACGAACAGTTTAGAAACAACAGAGCAACAATGGGATTTAATATTTGATATTAACGTGAAAGCCATTTATAAAATTACAAACCTTGTATTACCAAATATGATAAAGCGCGGTGAAGGAACAATCGTCAATATTGCTTCCATTGCAGGTCTTGTTGCACAAATGGGTGGAGCCGCTTACACGGCGTCAAAACATGCGGTAGTCGGTTATACGAAGCATATTGCTGCAGTCTATGGTTCAAAAGGTATCAAAATTAATGCGATTGCACCGGGAACAATCCGTACGCCATTAACAGCAGATATGTTAAAAACACGTCCAACAAATAAAATACCGTTAGACCGTTTCGGTAATGACTATGAAGTGGCTGATCTAGCCGTATTTTTAGCATCAGATGAATCGAAATTTATGAACGGTGCAGTCGTACCAATTGATGGCGGCTACACAATCGTATAATTACTTTTTGAAGATAGTCATTAAGCAGTAAAGGCTTAATGGCTATCTTTCTTTAAAGATAAGAAATGAAGCGATTGTTCGAAAAAGGGGGATAAACATGTCAAAATCAAAGAAAGTACCAAATCGCTGGTTTATTTTCACTAGTGCCTGGATCATTATTTTTCTCGTCGCCTCTATTGCGATTTTTAGTGTTTTTTCGGAACCGATGACAAAATTACATGGATGGTCAAGTGCGGACTATAACTTAGCTTACTCATTGTACACTTTAATTTTTGCTATTGTTGCCATATTTGCCGGCATGATTACTGACCGCTATGGGGTCAAGTGGCTGATGTATATTGGTGGGTTACTCTTTGGGTTAGGATGGTTTTTAACTGCTTCAGTGACAACCATTCCAATGCTTTATGTAACCTTCAGCCTAATCGCTGGGAGTGGAGCGGGGATGATGTATAATTCGGCCTTAGTCACAGCCATGCGCTGGTTCCCTGATAAGGGTGGAAAGATTTCAGGGTTATTATTATCAAGTGCAGCAATTGGTCCATTTATATTGTCTCCGATTGCGGCGATGATTATTGAACGTTTCGGTGTGCTAGTATCATTTCGTATACTGGGGATCGTCTTTTTTATCGGTGTTTGGGCTGTGGGTTGGTTAATGTACACTGCACCAGCTAACTTCCGTCCTAAAGGCTGGAAATTACCATCGGAAAAAGAACAAAGTCAAAAGAAAAAGGCGGCAATCATCAATCTAAATTGGAAGGAAATGCTTGCTACGCCACTGTTTTATCTATTATTTTTAACTTTAGTGGCAGCGAGTACGGCAGGAACAATGATGGTATCTTCTGCTTCTGTAATCGCTCAAGACCAAGTTGGGTTAACAGCGACAGTTGGTGCAGTCATTGTCAGTATTAGCACATTATCGAACTTTGTTGGACGCTTAGCGTTTGGTGTTATTTATGATAAATTCGGTTCCTATATCGCTCTATTAATTAATTTAGTTATGACGATTGCAGCATTATTACTATTAACGATGGCGACATCACTTGTGTACTTCACCATTTGTATTATTATTCTCGGTTTTGCTTTTGGTGGTTTACTTGTTGTGTTTCCGCCTTTAACTAGTCAGTCATTTGGTCAAAAGAATTTCGGTATGAACTATGCCATCGTTTTTCTTGGCTATTCTGGGGGCGCTTTTGTAGGTCCACGTATCGCTTCCTACTTCAAGGAAACAACAGGAAGCTTTACGACTGCTTATATCGCAGCAGCAATCTTAACAGCTATCGGTATTGGGCTTGTAGGTTTAGTGTTATTTTTAAATAAAAAGAAAGAAAAGAAACAGCAAGCAATCATTGCGTAAGCATAAGTGCTTCCCACCTGAACCTTTTAAGAAAAGAAGTTCAGGTGGTTTTTTATTTTTTTAAACCATTGACAATTTATCTACTTAGTCATATTATGTAGTAGTACTTAGTTTTACTATATAGTTAATATCGTTTATGTTAAAGAACAAGTTGTTTATGTATACTACCTAGTATTACTACTTAGTTAAGAATGAAAGAGGGGTTTAACGAGTGAAAGGGTTAACAGAGTTATTGAAAGGTGTGTTAGAAGGAATTGTGCTTCAGAAAATAGGGCAGGGGGAGACTTATGGCTATGAAATCACACAGTATTTACAAAACATAGGCTTTGAAGATATTGCAGAAGGAACTGTGTACACTGTGTTGCTTAGACTTGAAAAGAAAGAGCTGTTACATGTTGAAAAAAGAAAATCGGAGCTTGGTCCACCAAGGAAGTTTTATACGTTAAATGATTCCGGAAAGTATGAGCTCGATAAGTTTTGGGAGAAATGGTTTTTTCTCTCTAGAAAATTAAATGACATAAAGGAGAATGATAGTAAATGAAAAACCTATTTGAAAAATTAATTGGCAGTAAAAAGCGGTATAACGATTATAAAGCTGAAAAAGAGCAGTTGCCACAAAGTTACAAGGACGCCCTTCATGCGTTAGAACAGTATATGTGGAATTTCGCCAAAGGAGAAAATTTTATGGAAGTGTTAGAAAATATGCTTCAATTATTTAAAGAAAGTTCAATTGAGCAACTTCCATTACAGGATATTATGGGTAATGATCCTGTTGAATTTGCAAATGCCATTATGGCGCAATATCCAGAGGAACTTTGGTTTATTAAAAGCCAAGAAAAGCTCAGATTGGAAATAGAAAGATTAAATAATAATTAGATAATGGCAGTTGGATGGTTGTCAAATGGTACCTAATGGACTGAAGCTGTTATTCAATCATTTTCGTTGTTATAATCATGATTAACATAGGAAGAAAGGGCGGTAAAGTTGAAGATAACAATTACACCAAGAGCCATAATGAAACTAACAGAAAAATTAAAAAATAAAGATGGTTATTTAAAATTAAAATATGATACTGAAGGTTGTGGCTGTGTTGTAAGCGGTGTAACTGCTTTGTGGCTTGTGAAAGAACTAGAGCCAGATGACAGCGAAGTACAAACAGATTTCATGTCTATTTATATCGAGCCTTCTAAGGAAGTCTTTTTATCAGAAGAGGTAACGATTGATTATAGTGATAAGGCAAGATGCTTTCAATTAAAAAATAATTATGAATACTTGAATCCACGTATGGCTTTTATGGATTATACGAAATGAGAAAGAGAAGAAACAGAAATCTTCTCTTTTTTTTGTTGACTAATTTAGTAAACATATTTAAAATTTGTTTATATAAGGAGGGTAATATGGACTTTCAATCATTAACTGTCACTGAACTAAAGCAAGGATATCAATATCGATCACAAGAAGCTGTTTACGTATGTAATTATTGCCAACAGACTTTTGAAACAGGGCGGGTTTATCAATTTGCCGAAGAAATGTTTTTAGGAAAACAAGCAGTAGAGTGGCATATATCCGAAGAGCACGGAGGGAATTTTCTGCAGCTACTTTCAAACGAGAGTAAATATAATACGCTAACAGATAAACAAAAGCAGTTGTTAAGCGCCTTTCAATCGGGTAAAAAAGATGCCCAAATTGCAGAAGAGATGAATGTATCTCACTCAACGATTCGCCATCAAAAGTTTTCATTTCGTGAAAAGGCAAAGCAAGCAAAGCTATACTTAGCCATATATGAAAATGCGTTTCTAGGTCATCTTCAGGAAGAAATCATCCCTATTCATAACGGTGCGACTATGGTGGATGAACGCTACTTTATGACAATAGAAGAACGAGAGCAAATCATAAATGAAAATTTCGAGAGCCTCCATCCGCTCAAGTTAAAACGATTACCGAAAAAAGAGAAAAAGAAAATCGCGATTTTAAGTCGCATCATCAAAGAATTTGTTACTGGGCGCACATACGGAGAAGATGAAATAAAAGAAATACTAGTAGGCATATACGATGATTATGTCACTATAAGAAGGTATTTAATCGATTATGGATATATGAACAGGACGCCAGATGGCAAAGCCTATTGGGTAAATGATTAAGGAGGAATACTATTGAAACCCGATCGTAAGAAAGAATTAAAACAACAGTATAAAGAGATGAAAACCTATTATGGTGTGATTAGAATAAAAAACGAAAGCAATGGAAAAAAATTTATTGATGCTGTACCAAATGTGAAAAATCGTTGGCTTACTTCTAAAATGATCTTAAATGATGGTCGTCATATGAACAAAGAATTACAAGAAGATTGGCATAAATACGGTGAAGAAGTGTTTAGTTATGAAGTACTCTGGCAGAAGGATAAAAGTGAGATCAACGATATGAAGTTCGAACTGCAAAAAAAGAGAAAAGAATGGATTCTTAAAGAAGAGGCTTATGATGACAAAGGCTATCACCATAAACCCGAGGAATAATAGGTTAGAAAAGTTATGCTAAGCAAATTTGATTTTCTATGCCTTGGTTGAGGGCATCTATAAAGAGCTGTGTGCGCTAAAAAGAGAAATGAGCAACAAGTAAAAACAAAAGCTTCAGTCTAGTCAATGATAGAGGGTGGGAATTTGGTTAAAAATCAGCTTATGGTAGGCTATCGCTCAAATTTATGGGCAGGTGAATCTTCCACTTGAAAGGGGATTCCATTATCCGTAAAGAAAGAGTCGATGGCTGCTTCATAGGCTTCTTTATTTTCATTGTATGATTGAGCATGTGCGCCATTTTTAGCAATGAACAGTTTTTTGGGTTCATTTTTTTGTTCATACAGCATTTCCGTCATAACAGGTGGGATAAATGTATCATCTTTACTATGGATAAAAAGAACAGGCTTACTGATATAAGATACGACAGCGAGTGGTGACACGTCATGGATGGAATATTTGTCACGCAATCTAAGAAAAACGTTACTTATTGGCAAGATTACTTTAGGTGGTAATTTAAAGGTCGTACGCAAATGATGAGTAAGTTGACCAGATAAATCAGAAAAAGGACAATCAGCAATATAAAAATCAGCATCATCAGCAAGGCTCCCAGCGTATAAGAGCATTGTCGCTGCCCCCATTGATTCACCATGAATACCTAAGAGTACATCAGGACCTTTCTGCCTTTTGAGCCAATCTACCACAGCTTTAAGATCATATTTCTCATAATAGCCATAGCTCGTTGTCTTCCCGCCAGATTCACCATGTCTTCGGTGATCATAAATAACAACATTGAACCCGCGAGATAAAAACAAGTTCATATATTTTATAGAGTTCGTTTTATTCTCTGTCACCCCATGAGAAATGATGACGTATCTATTACTAGGATAAGGTGCAGCAACGACAACTTTAAGAGAGTATCCTAAAGGAGAATGGATAAAATGTTCTTCCTTTTCTAATTGATCATAGGCTGAGACATTTAATCTGCCAGCGATGCTTTCTCTTTCAACGATAACCGCGTTATCTTTTTTACGAATATACATTAATTTATTTGTGAAATAGGTGCCAATAGAGAGAATAACAGTTAGCAGTAATAAACTATAGCGCAGGATTCTTTTCATTTTTTCCCTCCATGGTGTTTTCCTTTATTTTACCATTTGGACAAAAGAAATATCCATCTTAAAACACCGGTTCGTGTCATAAGATGGACGGATTGTTTAAGCATTTAGTTGAAAATAACTACTTTCAATTGTCCTTGTCATATGTGGCTTAACGAGATGAATGGCTTCAACTAACTTTTGCAAGTCTATATTGGTTGAGATACCCATTCTCTCTAACATATATACCACATCTTCCGTAGCAGCGTTCCCAGCTGCACCTGGAGCGAAAGGGCAGCCGCCAAGCCCACCAGCAGAAGTATCAAAACGGTCGACACCAGCTTGAAGAGCAGCAAGGATGTTAGGAAGAGCTAATTTTCGTGTATCATGAAAATGAGCGGTAATGAGTGTTTCAGGAAAAGCATCTTTTAACTTTTTAAATACATCAAATGATTCATGCGGAGCCGCCATTCCGATGGTATCAGCAACACTTAACTCATCTGCTCCTGCATTGACAAAGGCTTGGCATAATTTTAATGTATCATTTACATCTACTTTTCCTTCGTACGGACAATAAAAAGCTGTGGAAATACAAGCACGTACAAAATATCCATTTCCTTTTAATTCTTTGATTATTGGCACAATTTCAGCGACACTTTCTTCGGTTGTTTTATTAATATTCTTTTTGTTGAACGTTTGACTAACACCAACAAAAGTAGCAACGGCCTGGCAATCAGTAGCATAAACACGATCAATCCCTTTTCGGTTGGGAGCAAGCACCATATCTCGCGTATGTGATGTGAGGGTATCAGCAACAATTTCAGCTGCATCACTCATTTGCGGTACCCATTTTGGCGAAACAAATGAGGTAAGTTCCATTTCTTTTACACCAGCACTTTTTAATTTTTGAATAAATTGTTTTTTGATATCTGTTGGAACGAAGTTTTTTTCATTCTGTAGTCCATCTCTCGGGCCCACTTCAATAATCGTCACTTCTTTTGGCAGTGTAAACATTATATTCCTCCTTTTATAGAAAGCGTTTACTTTATTGTAGTGGTTTAATATTCAGAAATGCAAGAATTAAGTAAAGTGTGGCATAATAGAGAGGTAGATTCATAACAAGGTAACCATGGAGGGGAAAAACAGTATGGAACGAGCAGAAGTCGTTATTGTAAGCGCTACAAGAACAGCGTTAGGAACATTTAATGGGAGTTTAAAAGGGGTATCAGCGATAGATCTAGGAGCAGTAGTTATTAAGGAAGCATTAAAAAAATCAGGGGTAGAAGCATCGGCAGTTGACGAAATTATTATGGGGAATGTGCTGCAAGCAGGATTAGGCCAAAACCCAGCAAGACAAGCAGCTATAAAAGCAGGTGTACCTGAAAGTGTTTCTTCAATGACTATTAATAAAGTGTGTGGCTCTGGCTTGAAAGCCGTTCATTTAGCAACGCAAGCAATTGTCGCTGGAGATGCAGACATTATTGTCGCTGGTGGCATGGAAAATATGAGCCAAGCACCTTATATTCTAAAAGGTGCACGTGATGGGTTTAAAATGGGTAATACTACTTTATATGACTCCCTTATTGATGATGGGCTAACATGTGCATTTAATCAGTATCATATGGGTGTAACTGCTGAAAACTTATGTGATAAATATGAGATTTCTAGAGCGGAACAAGATCAATTTGCGGCTGAGAGCCAAGAGAAAGCAACGCAAGCAATCGAATCTGGTCGCTTTAAAGATGAAATCGTTCCGGTAGAGATTCCGCAGCGAAAAGGAGAGCCAATCATTTTTGATCAAGATGAACATCCAAAAGCAGGTACAACGGCAGAAAAATTAGGTAAACTCCGCCCAGCATTTAGAAAAGAAGGAAGTGTGACAGCAGGCAATGCATCTGGTATCAATGATGGTGCAGCGGCAGTGGTAGTAATGAGTAAACAAAAAGCGGAAGAGTTAGGAATTAAGCCACTTGTTACAATTAAAGGAAATGGGAATGCTGGTGTTGACCCGAGTATTATGGGAATTGGTCCAGTAGAAGCGGTGAAGAAAGCATTAACGAAAGCAAATACTACATTGGAAGAATTAGAGTTAATTGAAGCAAACGAAGCTTTTGCGGCCCAGTCCCTAGCGGTTGATCGTGAATTGAACTTTAAGAAAGACATCTTAAATGTAAACGGTGGCGCAATTGCTCTAGGGCACCCAATTGGTGCAAGTGGCGCACGAATTTTAGTTACTCTCATCCATGAAATGCAAAAACGCCAAGCGAAGAAAGGTTTAGCAACATTGTGTATTGGTGGCGGCCAAGGTGTGGCAACTGTAATAGAGCTTGCAGAATAATTTATGGTGAGAGGGTTCTATGCTATAATAACCATACATTCTATACAAAAGAATGAGGGGGTAGGACACCAGTCATGAAGCAGAGAAAACAGCGAGCACAATCAAAGAAAATAAGTGAAGATAAGCCGCTTACTTTAGGAGATATGTTAAATCCTGAGCTTGTCAGAGGGTTGCAAGTGAAGAAAAATGAGCTAAAAAAAGCGGAAGAAATAAAGTTTGAGGAAGAATCACGTAGAAAAGCAGAAGAGCGTAAATTACGTGAGAAAAATAAAAGCTTTGAAGAGCTTTTAGGCGAAAGTAACTTAAATTGGAAAGAATTTAAATAATAGATTACGAGAAAAGATGACGTATCCAAAGGTACGTCATCCTTTTTGATTTAAGTAAGTGTTAACGATGTGCCTCGTACTTATTCATTTTAGCTAATTGTTCCATGAAAGTTAATTCTGACTTAGATAATGGCTCTGCACGAACGGCGGCAACATTCTCTTTAACCTGCTCCATAGAAGAGGCACCGGCAATAATAGAAGTAACCCCTTTATGTGCCAAGTTATATTGTATAGCCGCTTCTTGTAGATGGCGTGTTTCAGTAAACTTTGCTTTAAGCTCAGTCAGAAGAGCACGCAATTCAGTTTCACTATAATCTAAATATCCTTGTTCCGATAGTTTATCAATCCAGTTTTCACTTAATAAACCTTTAGCGAGTGGACCTCTCGTAACGACACTAATGTTATTTTCAGCTAATAGTGGTAAAACTTCTTCCTCTGGACGACGATCAAGTAAACTATATTGCATCATTACTGAATCAATAGAGGCATGCTTAACATATTCGCGAATCACATTAGGACGAATGGAGGAGATACCATATGCCTTAATAAAACCTTCTTGTTTAAGCTCTTCAAACGCGTCAATTGTTTCTAGTATATTATCTTCTAGCGTCCCGCCATGCAATTGATATAAGTCAATATATTCTACACTTAATCGTTTCAAGCTTTGTTTTACGGCTTCTTTTATATAAGCTTTTGACGGATCCCAGCGCCAGCCTTCTTTTCCTTCAGTCCACCGATTACCTACTTTTGTGGCAATAACGACATCCTCTCGTACGCGTTTTAACGCTTCTCCAACTAGCTGTTCATTCAAACCAAAGTCGTATAAGTCGGCTGTATCAAAATAATTAATACCTTCTTCTAGTGCTGTTTCAATAATCGCTTGTGCCTTTCGTTTATCTGTTCCAAGTGACATACAACCAAGACCAAGTGGAGTAACCATTAATGGTGATTTACCTAACTGTACTTTTTTCATTTGTGAACCTCCGCTCTTCTCTGAGTATTTTTTATCTATTTTACCGATACTGAGAGAGGTTAAACAAATCTTTTGATTCATTGCATGGAGAATTTATGAGTCACGTTCGCTATTCTTGGGCTCCTTGTAATAATCATCATTTGTTGTTCCATCTATCCATTCTCTAACATAAGTAAATGACTTCTGATAAACCTTTAGTTTTTCTTTAATTTCCCATGCCTTACCAACAAAGGTAATACCCTTTTCATGAACGTAAATTTTCATCAAGAGCTCTCCTAAACATAAGTATGTTAAAATGTATGAGCAGAATAATCGGATAGAACAGGAGTGACGAGAGAAAATGAGTCGCCTAGAAGAAAAAACGTTAAAAACGGAAAAAATCTTTGACGGTAGGATTATTCGACTCCAAGTAGAGGAAGTTGAACTACCGAACGGACAATTGTCGAAAAGAGAAGTAGTCAAGCACCCAGGTGCAGTAGCAATATTAGCACTAACAGATGAAGGAAAAATGGTTATGGTTGAACAATACCGTAAAGCACTTGAGAAGACGATAATTGAAATACCAGCAGGTAAATTAGAAGGAAACGAAGATCCCCTACAATGTGCAAAAAGAGAATTAGAAGAAGAAACAGGGTATGGGTGTGATGAGATAGAGTGGCTTATTTCTTTTTATACCTCTCCTGGTTTTGCTGATGAAATTGTTCATTTGTATATGGCAAAAGGTTTACATGTGATAGAAAATTCGGCCAATCTTGATGAAGATGAATTTGTTAATCTGAAAGAAGTCACTGTTCAAGAAGCTGTCCAATTAATAGGAGAGCAAAAAATCTATGATGCGAAAACCGCTTATGCAGTTCAATATATGCAACTAAAAGAAGCATTGCAGGAAAAATGAAATCTTATTATGCAGATTTGCATATTCATATTGGGAGAACCGCTACTGGAAAGCCGGTTAAAATCACAGGTTCAAAAAACTTGACTTTTACAAACATTATTCATCATGCAAAAAATCAAAAAGGGTTAGACATCATTGGGATTATCGATTGTCATTCTCCAGAAGTGATAACTGAAATAGAGGCTTTACTTCAGGAGGGTGAGTTACAAGAACATGAGGATGGCGGATTATTATTTGATGATATGATGATTATTCTTGGTTCAGAGCTCGAGATTTATGATCAATATTGTCATGGGCCCATCCATGTTCTATCGTTTTTCCCAACACTTAGCCACATGAAAGATTTTTCAAACTGGTTGTCAGTTTTAATGAAGAATATTCAACTGAGTTCACAGCGTGTTTATATAGAAGGACGTATGCTTCAACAAAAGGTAAAGGAATTAGAAGGTTTGTTTATTCCTGCCCATGTGTTTACACCTTTTAAAAGCTTATATGGAAAGGGCGTAAAGCATTCACTTAAGGAAGTATTTGACCCTCATTCGATTGATGCAATTGAATTAGGATTGAGCGCTAATACAGAAATGGCCGACAGGATAGCTGAGTTACATGACTATCCATTTATAACAAACTCTGATGCGCATTCATTAGCGAAAATTGCAAGAGAATACCAAAAAATCTCCCTCCAAGAATTAAGTTTTAAGGAGTTAACTATGGCACTGCAACAAATGGATGGAAGAGCAGTTGAAGCTAATTATGGATTAGATCCGCTTCTGGGTAAATATCATGAGACGGTCTGTGTTCAATGTGGTGTGGCCCAACCACAAGGGACAGTACTATGCAGTAACTGTGCTAGTAAGAAAATCATTAAAGGGGTAAAAAATCGTATTCAAGAGTTAGCAAATGTAACTTCAATGGCTCAAGGGAGGAAACGACCACCATATATCCATCAAATTCCTTTAGAGTTTATTCCCGGAATCGGGGTAAAGACATTAGAAAAGCTACTTCTTCATTATGGCACAGAAATGGCCATCATCCATGATGTCCCTCTTGCCTCATTGCAACAAGTCATACCTGAACAAGCAGCGCTTCTGATTGAGCAGGCGAGATCAGGGAGTTTACAATTTGACGTAGGTGGCGGAGGAAGATATGGTAGAATTCGCATTGATTAAATACTAGACTTGACAGACTACCCATGTCGGGGATAAGATACAGTGGTATAAATAATTGAATGCCAAAACCGGTACGGATTTGTGGACTTTTTAAGAGTAGACACTCTTTTTTCGCCACACATTGATGCAAGTAGCATCGATGTGTGGCTTTTTGTATTTTAAAAAAATGCTCTTATCTTTATTAAAACGATATTTGTCAACCGGTAGATTGAGGAGGAAATACGGATGAAACAATCAATGTATCCTTTAGCAGTCCTTATCGGAGGTGCTTGCTTTGGTGTATTATCAACCTTTGTCAAGCTTGCCTACGGTGAGGGGTTCGAACTTGCTGAAGTTTCTGGAAGTCAATTTTTAGCTGGGACGTTACTGATTTGGCTTATATTCTTGTTTACAAAAAAACAGAAGATAAGCTTCAAGCGTTTTAGCTTTCTCGTATTATGTGGTGTGCCAACTGGTTTAACGGGAATATTTTATTATCAATCCTTACAGTCTTTAAATGCGTCGTTAGCCATCATTTTCTTATTTCAGTTTGTTTGGATTGGTACGGCTATTGAGTTTATTGTTGATAGAAAAAAACCAGGAATGAAAAAATTACGTGCGATTTTGCTGTTACTTATTGGCTCTTTCTTGGCAACAGGTATTTTGTCACAAGGATTTAATGACTTTTCTCTAGTTGGTGCAGGATGGGGTATGCTTGCGGCATTATCCTTCTCCATCTTCGCCTATATTAGTAGCACGGTAGGGAAAGAAGTACCGCCGATCCAAAGAAGCGCTGTCTTTGCCATTGGTGGATTACTCATTACTTTTGTCATCTTCCCGCCAGTTTTCTTAGCTGATGCAGCAACTGTAACGGCACTTATGCCGTACGGATTGTTTTTAGGTCTTTTTGGTGTCACTTTACCACCATTGTTATTTGCAATCGGAATGCCTCATGTGGGTGCTGGGTTAGGTACAATATTGACATCGTCAGAATTACCAGTTGCTTTACTAATGTCTGTACTGGTTTTACAGGAAGAACTTGTCCCGCTTCAGTGGTTAGGGGTTTGTATTATCATTTTAGGGATTATTTATGGTAATGTGGCTCATAAAACAAAAAAGGACCACGACCTCATTCAGTCGTCAAAGGCGAGTTAATTAATCGGGGATATGTTTATTTTTTTCTTGAGATGGTGGGGGCTTTGTTTAAGATTTTGACAAGGCCCTCACCTTTTTGTATGAGGATATCAATTAGTCATCAACTTTTACTTTTGCATACACACATGTACTTCTTAGGGATATGTTATCGGTTGCTAAGCTATCGTTACGCAATATGCCCTCTAATGGGAAACCGAGACGTTCCGCTATTCGCCGACTATCTATATTTTTTTCATCACAGCGGATTTCAACTCTATTCGCTTTGAAATGCTCAAAACAGAAAGCTGTCAAAGCTTCTGCAGCTTCTGTTATATAGCCATTCTTAATTTGGCGGCTATCACACCAATAACCAATTTCAAATTTTTTAATATCCCAATTTATCCGGTGAAGGCCGATTGAGCCAACAAAAAGATGATTCTCCTTCAGATAGATATGTAGACGGAAATCGCTTCGGTTAATAAATTCGGCAAAAGATGCGCGTATTCCAGCTTCTACTTCTTCAACAGTCTCTTCTTTTACAGCAAAAGGCAACCACTTTTTTAGAGAATCTCGCGACACTGCAATGGCTTCATGCACTATCTTGCCGTCACCAGGCAAACATGGTCTAAAATACAAACGTGTTGTTTCTATTTTCTCTGGAAAATCTACTAAGATGGGATTCATTCTTTATTCTCCTTTTTAATTTAATAGCGCCTATCGCCGGTCTATCATACCCTTTTACATATAGTAAATGTAACTTTCTTAAAGTGTAAATAAATAACATCTTATTGACAATAAAAATTTTAATAGATTAGTTATATTATTTCGTATCTTTCTGTCATGATCTCAGCAAGTCTAGCATACATTCTAGTAAGTGAAATCATTTTCAGGAGGAAGAGCAATGATAAAAAAAATGTACCAGAACGTCGTAGCAAATCATTTCCGTGAGCATTCCTCAATCTACTTGTTTGTTATTATATTGTTTTTGATGGGTGTCATATTTGGAGCGGTGGTCGTAAACAGTTTAAGTTTGACGCAAAAAGAGGATTTATTTCAATACTTGACTCAGTTTTTTGGTCATGTTTCAAATGAAGAAATGGCGACACCGGCTAACATATTTGAACAAAGCTTACTTCATAATGGTAAATATATAGGCGTGATATGGCTATTGGGGATATCTATTATTGGATTACCGCTTATTTTAGTTTTATTATTTGTGAAAGGGATGGTCGTTGGATTTACTGTCGGTTTTTTAGTAAGTCAATTAAAGTGGCATGGGTTTTTACTATCTTTTGTGTCCATTTTGCCACAAAATATGATTATCATTCCAATTTTTATTATTACATCTACTTTTGCGATTTCATTTTCAATGAAGATGATTCGTCGGTTGTTTATGAAGAAAGTAAATAATCCATTTATGCCGTTGCTAGGTAAATACTTAATTTCTTTCCTTATTGCCATTATTATATTAGCTGGTGCATCAGCTATTGAGGCGTATATTTCACCGGTGTTAATGAAGTCAGTCATTGATTCAGTCCTCTAAACTCATCGATTGCTTATATAAGATTTGAATGCTATAATTCTTTTATCATATGAGTTTAGTAATAATGACTACTTGGATAAATTATCATGTACAGAGCCTACGTTAGGTTCTGTACTTTTATGTTGTTTTAGCTATTATAACAATTCTAATATAAGAGTTATTATAAAGGTCTCTTTATAATGATTTTAGTTTGATTCTATACATCTATCTGTTATAATGAGAATGTTAGTGGTGAGGGAGGGACTTTCGGTATGGAAAGCAGAATTGACAGAATCAAAAAACAGTTGCATTCATCCAGTTATAAGCTAACACCACAACGTGAAGCCACGGTTCGCGTTTTGTTAGAACATGAAGAGGACCATTTGAGTGCGGAAGATGTATACCTCCTTGTTAAAGAAAAGTCGCCAGAAATCGGTTTAGCAACTGTTTATCGAACACTTGAATTACTAACTGAATTAAAAATTGTTGATAAAATTAATTTTGGTGATGGCGTTTCCCGATATGACTTACGTCAAGAAGGTGCTGCTCACTTCCATCATCATCTTGTATGCATAGAATGCGGTGCAGTAGATGAAATTCAAGAAGATCTACTAGAAGATGTGGAAGAAGTTGTTGAGAAGCGTTGGCATTTCAAAATAAAAGACCATCGTCTTACTTTTCATGGCATCTGCTATCGATGTCAAGATAAAAAAAATGATGAAGAGCCAGAAGCATAAGGCAAAACCCTTTTCTAATTTCATTGGAAAGGGTTTTCTTATTTTTCTCTAATTCTGTCTCAAGCTGCGAACGAAATTAAGGTTTTTGTTCGATAGAAGCTCACAGAACTTAAATGATTCCTCGTTGGAAACAGGTATAAATCTTGTCCAAAATGGCATACCCTCTAATAAGACGTTTTATTTGGGGGAGAAATGATGAGTGCATGGATCAAACTAGTCTATCAAACCATTAAGGTTTTTGTTCTTTTTACAGGAAGCACAATTCTTTTTTATTATGGTATTATGTGGTTAAATGAAGAGTATCAGGATTATCATCGTTATGATGAACCGAGTGGGGCAGCCGTGAAGGTAGCAGCAAGTGCGAATGCAACGGACTCTTCTTGGTTGGATCGGTTGATTCTGTTTTATTTAAATGGGGAGTAATGATTTTATGAATGATCATCTGCAGGATTTTATCCACTATTTAATGATTGAAAAAGGGCTAGCCAGAAATACGATAATGTCATATGAAAGAGACTTAAGAAGTTATATATTGTTTATTGAGAAGAAGATGATGAAGCAATCGATGAATGAGATTGAACGTGTTCATATTGTTCAGTTTCTAGCTCAGCTTAAGGATGATGGTAAGTCTGCTAAAACAATTGCAAGGCATATAGCGTCTATTCGTTCCTTTCACCAATTTGCACTTCGTGAAAAAATAGCAGATCACGATCCTTCTATTCATATTGAAACACCGCAAGCTGAAAAATCTTTGCCAAAGGTTTTAAATATGAAGGAAGTTGAGAGATTGCTAGACCTCCCGAACAATGGCAGCCGCTTTTATTTAAGGGACAAAGCCATGCTAGAAGTACTCTATGCAACAGGAATCCGCGTCAGTGAATTAATCCATTTAACAATAAATGATGTTCATCTAACCATGGGTTTTTTAAGATGTATTGGTAAGGGAAATAAGGAAAGAATCATTCCATTAGGAAAAACAGCACAAGCAGCTATTCAAGATTATTTAGATAAGGGTAGACAACAGTTGTTATCACCAAAACACCCGACAGAATACTTATTTTTAAATCATCACGGTAAAGGGTTATCACGGCAAGGGTTTTGGAAAAACTTAAAAAAAACAGCACAAGTAGCTGATATTCAAAAAGAGTTAACGCCTCATACTTTAAGGCATTCATTTGCCACCCATTTACTTGAAAATGGAGCAGATTTAAGAGCTGTACAAGAAATGCTTGGCCATGCAGATATTTCTACGACACAAATATATACACATGTGTCAAAAACGAGATTAAAAGATGTATATAAACAATTCCATCCGAGGGCTTAACAGGAAATATGTAGAAAAACAGTGAAAAGTGATATAAAAGACTGTTTTTCTTTTTTTATTTTCAGTACAATATAGATGTCAGACTTCTGACGAAAGAAATCTTTCTTAAAGGTGAAGTATATTCATGACATTCCTCTTTGTTAGGTTCTAGACGTTTTACACTATCCTTCGCTGTTGATGAAAGCCTTTTTGGGGTATGATAAGTAAGGATTTCTGTAGTAAAGAAATAGTTAGAAAGGAGTGTTAATTGTGAACACATTTACATATAAACGTATTTTCCTTATTGTAATGGACTCTGTTGGAATAGGAGAAGCACCTGATGCGAAAAATTTCGGTGATGAAGGTTCTCATACGTTAGGCCATATTGCCGAGAAAATGGGCGGTTTGCATATGCCACATATGGAACGTCTCGGATTAAGTAATATCAATGAAATAAAAGGGATAGCAAAAGTCGCACAACCTGAGGCTTATTATACAAAGCTTCAAGAAGCTTCTGTTGGGAAAGATACCATGACAGGGCATTGGGAAATAATGGGCCTTCATATTCAAAAACCCTTTCAAGTATTTCCTAATGGATTTCCAGAGGAGTTAATTCAAGAACTAGAAGAAAAGACAGGTCGAAAAGTGATTGGTAATAAACCTGCGAGTGGAACAGTGATTTTAGACGAATTAGGGGAAGAGCATATGGAGACAGGTTCTCTTATTGTTTATACGTCGGCTGATTCGGTGCTACAAATCGCCGCCCATGAGGAAATCATACCAATTGAAGAACAGTATCGTATTTGTGAAATTGCTAGAGAATTGACTTTAAATGAAAAATACATGGTAGGTAGAGTCATTGCTAGACCATTTGTTGGTAAAGCGGGGGCATTTATAAGAACAGCGAATAGACATGATTATGCATTAAAGCCATTTGGCAGAACAGTAATGAATGAGTTAAAAGATGCCAATCTAGATGTCATAGCCATCGGAAAAATTAATGATATATATGATGGAGAAGGCGTAACAGAAGCAATTAGAACCACTTCAAATATGGATGGCATGGACAAGATGGTAGCTATAGCAAAAAAAGACTTTACAGGCATGAGCTTTTTGAATTTAGTAGACTTCGATGCCCTTTATGGACATAGAAGAGATCCACTTGGATACGGTCAAGCATTAGAAGAATACGATGCTCGTTTACCTGAACTGTTCGAGCAGTTAAATGAAAATGATCTTCTGATTATTACAGCGGATCATGGTAATGACCCAATCCATCATGGTACAGACCATACGAGAGAATATGTGCCATTACTTGTTTATTCTAAGCGCTTATCTCATGGAGAAGAACTGCCTCAAGGCAAGACATTTGCTAACATTGGCGCGACTATTGCAGAGAATTTCCAAGTAAAGAAGCCATTGATTGGAGAGAGCTTTCTTAAAAATGTCAAGGGAGTAGGGAAATAATGACTAGTTTACATGAGGTAAAAGCAGCGAAAGAATTAATTCAATCTAGAATAGACCAAACACCAACAGTAGGACTTATATTAGGTTCTGGACTTGGGGTTCTTGCTGAAGAGATAACAAATGCGATAAAAATACCTTATAGAGATATACCGGGTTTCCCGCAATCAACAGTAGCCGGTCATGCAGGTCAACTCGTTATTGGCCGATTAAACGGTGTAGCGGTTGTTGCGATGCAAGGAAGATTTCATTATTACGAAGGCTATACTATGCAGCAAGTTACGTTTCCGATCCGTGTAATGAAGGAGTTGGGAGTACAGAAATTAATCGTAACCAACGCTGCTGGAGGCGTTAATGAAACTTTCTCACCAGGTGATTTAATGATCATCACAGACCATATTAACAATATGGGGGTAAACCCACTTATAGGTCCTAATGACGACCATTTTGGAGTGCGTTTTCAAGATTTGTCATCAGCGTACAATAAAGAAATGATACAAGTCGCAAAAGAGGTCGCAGAACACCAACAATTAAACATACAAACTGGTGTATACGTAGCTAATACAGGGCCAGTTTATGAAACACCTGCAGAAGTAAAAATGCTTAGAATTTGTGGTGGAGATGCAGTTGGTATGTCAACTGTTCCGGAAGTTATTGTTGCGAATCATGCTGGTATGAATGTACTTGGAATCTCTTGTATTTCTAATATGGCTGCAGGTATTTTAGACCAACCATTAAATCATGAAGAAGTGATAGAAACAACGGAGAAAGTAAAACAACAATTTTTAAGCTTTGTCAAAGGAATCGTGACAAAAATTTAAATTTAGTGGGGGGAACGATACGATGAGAATGGTGGACATCATTGAGAAAAAAAGGGATGGTCATTGCTTAACGACAGAGGAAATTAACTATTTTATTCAAGGCTACACAAATGAAACAATCCCTGATTATCAAGCAAGTGCACTTGCTATGGCTATTTATTTTCAAGGAATGGATGAAAGAGAAACAGCTGATTTAACAACGGCAATGGTTAAATCAGGCGATGAAATTAATCTTTCAAACATTGATGGAATCAAAGTCGATAAGCATTCTACTGGGGGTGTAGGAGATACAACTACGCTCGTATTAGGGCCGCTAGTAGCTGCTGTAGGTGTACCAGTTGCAAAGATGAGCGGAAGAGGTCTGGGCCATACGGGTGGGACCATTGATAAATTAGAGGCTATAGATGGATTTCATGTAGAGATTGATAATGATGAATTTATGAATTTAGTCAATCGTAATAAATTAGCAGTCATAGGTCAAAGTGGAAACTTGACACCAGCTGATAAGAAGCTTTATGCGTTAAGAGATGTGACCGCTTCTGTTAATAGCATCCCATTAATAGCATCAAGTATCATGAGTAAAAAAATTGCTGCGGGTGCAGATGCAATTGTTTTAGACGTGAAAACGGGTTCAGGTGCATTTATGAAAACGATTGAAGAAGCAATTGCTTTAGCAAAAACAATGGTGAAAATCGGGAATCATGTTGGTAGACAGACAATGGCTGTCATCTCAGATATGAGCCAACCCCTTGGCCTAGCAATCGGTAATGCTTTAGAAGTAGAAGAAGCGATAAATACTTTAAAAGGAGAAGGCCCGGAAGATTTGACTGATTTATGTTTAACTCTTGGAAGTCAAATGGTCGTATTAGCGAAAAAGGCCGATACGTTAGAAAGTGCGCGCACGCTATTACAAGAAGCAATCAGTAGTGGTAAAGCGTTAGAGACTTTTAAAACATTTATCCAATCTCAAGGAGGAGATGTTGCAGTCGTTGATGACCCATCTCTACTTCCACAGGCAAAATATCAAATAAAGGTAGAAGCTGCACAAAGTGGATATATTTCTGAAATTGCTGCAGAAAAACTTGGTACTGCTGCAATGATGCTTGGTGCGGGTAGAGCAACAAAAGATTCTATTATAGATCTCGCAGCAGGCCTCCTTCTTCATAAAAAAGTTGGCGATTCTGTCCAAAAAGGAGAAGCGTTGTTAACGATTCATAGCAATATGGAAGATGTGGAAGAAGTAAAAGATATCCTTATTAATCATATTAAAATAGTGTCAGAAGAAGTAACAGCACCAACATTGATACATCAAGTCATCACAGAATAAAAATACTAGAAAAAGCTTAAAGGAAATAAAACCTTTAAGCTTTTTTAGTACAATTTAACTGAAAGATGCTCATTCTTAAAATATTTCCTTCGAATAATTCCCACATCAAAGCATAGAAGGTCTCATTTCATACCTCTCACCTTCCCGATCTTTTTTCAAAGTAAAACACGGAATTTCTCATTTATAAAATGTAGTTTATGGTATTTTCATTGGTATAAATTATCAACAAATGGTAATCATGGAAACTATAAAGAATGGAGGGTTTGTGCGATGAAGCGAATAGTTAGCGTATTTTTTATATGTATTCTCATGGTTTCTACCATAGCACCACAAGTATTTGCACGTGAAAGTGAAAAAATGACTGAAGAAGAAGTTGTGAAAAATGTAAAGTCAGCTATTTTAATTGAGCGAGATACAGGCAAAGTTCTGTATGAAAAAAATAGTGATGTTCAATTACCACCCGCAAGTATGACGAAGATTATGACGATGCTTTTAATTATGGAAGCAATCGATGAAGGCAAACTTAAATGGGATGAAAAGATTAAGACAAGTGAATATGCTGCTTCTATGGGTGGTTCACAAATTTTTCTTGAGCCTGGAGAAGAAATGACAACAAAAGAAATGTTACAAGGAATTGCAATCGGTTCTGGAAATGACGCTTCTGTTGCTGTAGCAGAAAGATTAGCGGGTACGGTAGATGACTTTGTCAATATGATGAATGCAAAAGCAAAAGAGCTAGGTTTAAAGGACACTGTATTCAAAAATCCTACAGGCCTCCCGGTAACGGATCATTTTAGTACGGCTCATGATATGGCGATGATGGCAAAGGAATTACTGAAGTATGAAGATATTACAAACTTTACCGGTACTTACGAGGCTTATTTGCGTGAAGACACCGATAAAAAGTTCTGGTTAGTAAATACGAATAAATTAGTGCGTTTTTATCCAGGGGTAGATGGTCTTAAGACTGGATTTACTCAAGAAGCAAAGTATTGTTTAACGGCGACAGCTGAGAAAAACGGCATGCGTGTCATTGCGGTTGTTTTCGGTGCACCTAGCTCAAAAGAGAGAAATGCAGAAGTGACGAAAATGCTAGACTATGCTTTTAATAAATATGAAACTCATGCCATGTATAAAAGGAATCAATCGGTGGCAAAAGTGAAAGTGTCAAAAGGTGAAAAGAAACAAGTAGAAGCATTAACAAGCGAACCCATTTCAATATTAGCTAAAAAAGGTGAAGATATTAAAAACGTGAAACAAACGGTTGTACTCGATGAAAATATGAAGGCTCCTGTTAAAAAAGGTGATGAAGTCGGCAAGATTATTTTTGAAAAAGACGGAAAAACAATGGTTGAAAGTCCTTTAGTCGCAAGTCAAGATAGTAAAAAAGCCAACGTATGGACATTGTTTAAGCGTTCAATGGGAATGTTTACGAAAGTCTCAGAGTAATATGTCGAATCGAGTGAAGACAAGTCCTGTTTTAGCGAATAAACACTAGTTTTGTCTTCATGAAGGAAAAACAGTTCATAGTATAGAATTGGACTCACTAAAGGCAGGTTGATATTCTATTGGTGTCAATCCTGTCTAATCCATAGAGACAACTGATTACAAAGGAGGCTATGGTTAGTGAGTCTAGCAATTAATTTAGAAATAAAAAACAACGTATTATGTATTCGTTTAAGCGGGGAGCTTGATCATCACTCTGCGGATGAATTAAGAGCAAAAGCAACAAAAACGATTGAGGAACACGATATCCACCATATTATTCTTAATCTGGAACAATTAACATTCATGGATAGTTCTGGACTTGGAGTAATTCTTGGCAGATATAAACAAGTGAAACAAAAAAATGGAGAAATGGTTGTATGTGCAATTTCTCCATCTGTAAAAAGACTTTTTGATATGTCTGGTTTATTTAAAATTATTCGCTTAGAACCTACTGAAGCGTTTGCCCTGCAACGATTGGGGGTGGCGTAAGTGAAAAATGTTATGCAAATGCAGTTTACTGCTCTCAGTCAAAATGAATCATTTGCTCGAGTGACAGTGGCAGCTTTTATTGCTCAGCTTGATCCAACAATGGATGAATTAACAGAAATTAAGACCGTTGTCTCAGAAGCTGTAACGAACGCTATTATTCACGGCTATGATATGAGCCCAGATGGCATAGTACACATTTCAGTAACCATTGAGGAAGGAATAGTCGAACTGTCCATTAAAGACGAAGGTCTCGGTATTATGGATATAGAAGAGGCAAGACAGCCTCTTTATACAACAAAGCCAGAGCTAGAGAGATCAGGCATGGGCTTTACGATTATGGAAAATTTTATGGACGAAATTAGTATTGTATCACACCCAGGTGAAGGCACAGAGGTTCGTTTAAAGAAGCATTTATCAAATAGTAAAATGCTATGTAATTAAGGAGTCTTGCTATGGATGTGGAGGTTAAAACAGGAAAGACGCAATATTTAAAAGATCATGAAGTTAAAGAGCTCATTGGTAAAAGTCAAAATGGTGATCAAGCGTCTAGAGATTTGATTGTCCAAAAGAATATGCGCTTAGTATGGTCAGTTGTCCAGCGCTTCCTCAATCGAGGATACGAACCAGATGACTTATTTCAAATTGGCTGTATTGGATTGTTGAAATCGGTTGATAAATTTGATTTGAGTTATGATGTGAAATTTTCTACTTACGCTGTTCCTATGATTATTGGTGAGATCCAACGTTTTATAAGAGACGATGGAACAGTTAAAGTCAGTCGTTCACTTAAAGAACTCGGAAATAAAATTCGAAAAGCAAAAGATGAGTTATCGAAATCATTAGGTAGGGTACCAACCGTATCAGAGATTTCAGAATTCCTTGATATCCCAACAGAGGATATTATCATGGCCCAAGATGCTAGTCGACTCCCCTCGTCAATTCATGAAACCGTGTATGAAAATGATGGTGACCCTATTACATTACTTGACCAAATAGATGATGGGGATGAGGGGAGATGGTTTGATAAAATCGCATTAAAAGAAGCGATAAATGAATTAGATGAAAGAGAGAGACTGATTGTTTATTTGCGCTATTACAAAGACCAAACACAATCAGAAGTAGCAGTCAGGCTTGGCATTTCACAAGTACAAGTCTCGAGGCTTGAGAAGAAAATATTGAAGCAAATGAAAGAGCATATGGACTTATAGTCTATATGCTCTTTCATTTGCTTCTTTTAAGCGAAGAAAGTCGACGTTTATGTATTTACTAATAACCAAGAAAGTAATATCAGTGTGAGGAAATTATTGGATTTCATGAAGTGAAATACCTTTACTCATACTATATGCAAGGAAATCTTTGTGTGGGAAGTGAAAGGATGGAACGTATCGTTTATTTACGCTTGCGACATCGATTGCAGGTTAAACCGCACGAAACTATTGTTTTATCGGATGTTGCGCAGTTGATTGCAGATGACGAAGTTTATGATAAATTAGCTAATCTCCTGTTATACCGTGTGTCTAAGGAAGATAAAAATATTATCATTATTGATGTTATGCAGGTAATTAAGCATATTACAAAATGTTTTCCGAGTTTGGAAATCCAAACGGTTGGGCCGACACAGATTATTGTTGAAGTTGCCGTGAAAAGAAGAAAAGTCTCACTTCCATTGTTTATGCTAATATGGTTTTTATTATTTTTTGGTGCTGCTCTCACCATCATGAATTTTCATGAAGACGTTAGTATGCAAGAAGTTCAACAAAAGATTTATACATTGATTACAGGTGAAGTAGATAGTCGGCCATTGATTTTTCAAATCCCATACTCAATTGGATTAGGCTTAGGAATGATTCTCTTCTTCAATCATGTATTTAAAAAGCGTTTAAATGAAGAGCCTAGTCCTTTAGAGGTAGAGATGTTTAATTATCAAATGGATTTGGATAACTATGTTTCCCTACACGAAAACAAAGAGAGTATGAAGAATATTGATGAGCGGTAAAATTATCTTTGCCATCTTTATAGGCTTAGCGAGTGGTATAGCTGTAGGTGGTGGAGTAGTTGCATTCTTATCTGTCTTAGGAATTATTCCAAGGCTTACACAACTAACAAAAACAATGAAGATGATCCATGCTTATGAATGGGCAGCGGTGTGCGGGGTGATTGCTGGAGCTGTAGCTTCCATGTGGGAGCCAGTACTACAAGCACCGCCCTTTATACTTATTCCGATTGGCCTGTTATGTGGAATCTTTGTAGGAATGCTTGCAGCTGCACTTACGGAAGTTCTAAATGTCTTCCCGATATTAGCTAAACGCATTGGTGTAGAAGGGAAAATTGTCTATTTATTAATGGCTTTTGTTTTTGGGAAAATTATCGGATCTTTATTTCAATGGATATATTATGTCAATCTGTAGGTTTGCTCACTTAGAAAGGGAAATGGCGATGAAAGAACGGAGAAAAGTCATATTGATTACAGATGGAGATGAGTTTGCAAAGCGAACAATAGAGCTCATTGCTCATGATATTGGTGGTAGTTGTATTTCTGCTTCTCAAGGAAATCCAACTATACTGTCTGGTGAAGAGATGGTGCATTTAATTAAAAAAGCTCATTCAGATCCTGTTTATATCATGTTTGATGATAGTGGTTATATCGGAGAAGGTCCAGGAGAGAAAGCGATGACTTTCGTTGCCAATCACCCTGATATTGAAGTCATTGGTGCAATAGCTGTAGCATCAAGGACTCACCACGAGGAATGGACAAAAGTAGATGTAAGCATTGATCGCTTTGGTGAATTGACAGAATATGGTGTTGATAAATCTGGGATAGCAGATATGGATGAAGGCAGAATAGTAGGTGATACCGTTTATTGTCTTGAGATGTTAAATATCCCTTTTATCGTCGGTATTGGTGATATTGGTAAAATGGCAAGAATTGATTCAATAGAAGCCGGTTCACCCATTACGAAACAAGCTGTTGAACTTATACTGGAAAGGAGCGGTATGTTATGAGCGAAAAAGAAAAAATAAGAAAGAGACCATTACCCACATCCGTCAAGGAAGTTGAAGCGTACATGCAGGACCATGTAGGTCTTGGAACAAGTTTTGACCTTGGAGTGAGAAAGCTTAAAGTATTAAAAAAGGATGTTCATTTATACTTTATTAATGGTTTAACAGAGACACAATTTATCATTGAAATTGTTGAAGAGCTTGTAGGGATTAATGATAAAGAAAAATTATCGACCCATCTCTTTGATATTGTAGAGAACCGTATCGTTCATCAAGCAGTTGATCGCATTAAGACAATTGATGAGCTCGTTGACCAAGTATTATCAGGGCTTATTGTTATTGTGATGGAAGGTGAAGGTACCGCTTTAGTAATAGACGTAAGAAGTTATCCAGGACGAACACCACAAGAGCCTGATACGGAGAAGGTAATTAGAGGTTCTCGTGATGGTTACGTAGAAAATATAATTGTCAATACAGCTCTAACAAGAAGAAGAATTCGTGATGAACGTTTAAGGTTTGAAATGCTCCATGTTGGTGTAAGGTCAAAAACTGATATTTCCTTAGGCTATATTGAAGGGTTAGCTGATCCCAACCTAGTAGAAGTGTTACGTAAAGAAATTAATGAAATCGATATCGATGGGCTACCCATGGCAGATAAAACGGTAGAAGAATTCATCCTTCATCAAAGTTATAATCCATTTCCACTTGTAAGGTACACTGAAAGAGCGGATGTAGCGGCCACTCACTTGATGGAAGGTCATGTCGTGGTTTTTGTGGATACATCGCCCAGTGTAATCATCGCCCCAACGACTTTATTTCATCATTTGCAGCATGTAGAGGAATATAGGCAAGCCCCAGCTGTCGGTACTTTTGTTAGATTTATGAGGTTTATCGGACTTGCTGCTTCTTTATTTTTTCTACCATTGTGGTTTTTATTTGTCTTAGAACCGTCTTTGCTTCCGGATGCCATTGATTATATCGGGCCGAATGAACAATCAAATATACCTATTCTTATTCAATTATTATTAGCGGATTTAGGGATAGAGTTTTTAAGATTAGCTGCTATCCATACACCGACCCCATTATCAACGGCAATGGGACTAATAGCTGCAATACTAATAGGAGAAATTGCAATCACTGTTGGATTGTTTGTACCTGAAGTTATTCTCTATGTTTCTGTTGCGGCAATTGGAACTTTTGCTACTCCGAGCTATGAATTAAGTGTGGCAAATAAACTTATTCGTATGCTCTTGTTAATATTAGTTGCAATTTTTCATACACCAGGTTTAGTTGTCGGAATTACGCTATTTATTCTTTTTCTTGTATCCATGCGTTCATTTAGAACACCATATTTATGGCCATTCATTCCATTTTGCCCTGGCGCTATCGTTCATATTATTTTTAGAAGAGCCGTCCCAGGGTCAAAAATCCGACCAAGTATTACCCATTCTCGCAATCGTTTTAAGCAGCCACCAAAATAATTGGGTAAATGGCGATTGCAGGCATATGGGAATTATGGTAAAGTATGTTCAACTGAATAAAGGGTTAAAGGATGACAGAATAGACAGTTTCTTAAGGATTCTGTCTATTTCTTCATTTTAGTCCGATAAAAATAAGCATCAATTCTTTGATTAGAGAAGTAATGGACGAAAGAGGGGAAAGCATGTTTTTTCACGGTACATCAAAGGTAAATGACAAAGGACACTTAGAAATTGGCGGTGTTGATACAGTAAAATTAGCTAGTAAATATGGCACGCCTGTTTATATTTATGATGTAGAGTTAATAAGAAGAAGAGCACGTGGATTTAAGAAAATGTTTCAGGAAAATAATATAAAGGCACAAGTAGCCTATGCAAGTAAGGCTTTCTCTTCTGTAGCGATGATTCAGTTAGTGGAAGAAGAAGGATTGTCTTTAGATGTTGTTTCTGGAGGAGAACTATACACTGCCATTAGGGCGGATTTTCCAGTTGAACGTATTCATTTTCATGGGAATAATAAAAGCCGTGAAGAATTAGAAATGGCGCTTTCCTATAATATTGGTTGTATCGTCATAGATAATTTCCATGAAATGAACTTATTAGAAGAAGTAGCTATATCAATGAATAAGCGCGTCGATGTGTTACTAAGGATTACTCCAGGAATAGAAGCGCATACACATGATTATATTTTAACTGGGCAAGAAGACTCTAAATTTGGTTTCGATTTACAAAATGGACAGGCAGAGGAAGCATTAAAAATCGCCCTTAATTCCCAACACATCCATTTACTTGGGTTCCATTGTCATATTGGTTCACAAATCTTTGAACCAACTGGATTTATCCTTGCCACACAAAAAATCTTTGCCAAATTGAAAACGTGGAGCCAAAAATATGATTATGAATCTGAAGTTCTTAATTTAGGTGGAGGATTTGGGATTAGATATACAGAGGAAGATGAACCACTCGCCCCAGAAACGTATGTAGAGGAAATTATCAAGGAAGTAAAAAAACAAACAAGCCATCACGGGATGACTTTACCTGAAATATGGATTGAACCTGGAAGATCACTTGTCGGTGATGCTGGCACAACCATCTACCAAATTGGCTCATCAAAAGATGTTCCGAATGTAAGAAAATACTTGGCTATTGATGGAGGAATGAGTGATAATATCCGTCCTGCTCTCTATCAGGCACAATATGAAGCTGTTCTTGCTAATCGTGTCCTAGATGATATAGAGGAAAAAGTCTCTATCGCAGGTAAATGTTGTGAATCCGGAGATATGCTTATTTGGGATTTGCCACTTCCGAAGGCTGGAAACAACGATTTGTTAGCTGTTTTTTGTACAGGTGCATATGGTTATTCAATGGCAAATAATTATAATCGTATCCCTCGTCCACCTGTTGTGTTTGTGGAAGATGGAGAAGATCGATTGGTCATTAAAAGAGAATCATTTGAAGATATGGCACGGCTAGATTTACCTTTAAAAAACAAGGTTAATCAGTAATTAACATGAACCAAGAAACTTAGGTGGGTTTCAGAATCTTCATAAGGGACTCACCTATTATTCTACTTATTTGGCGAACTCCTTCTTTTAACATATTGGAATGTAGAAACCTTTCATGTACAATAAAGATGAATGTATATCAAAAGGGGAGCTACTGAAGAAAGTATGGATAAAAAAAGTAATATTATGTTATTTGTCTTTATTTTAGGTATAGCTTTTATATGGGGGCTTATTTATTGGTTATTTATTGCCCCGCAATCATAACTAGTTCCATTTCTATCTATAGATACATATGATAAAATAGTTTATGTTAGTTGTGAAATGGAAATAATAGCAAATAAACGGTTTTACTAATAATGAGGGGTTATCATGTTAATACGCTATAAAAAGTCTTTTGAGAAGATTGCTATGGGACTTTTATCTTTTATGCCAAAAGAAAAAGTATTAAAGCAGTTGTTACAGACGATTAAAGAGTATGAAAGTGAAGAAAATCTGCAATTGTTTTTGTGGAAAGAAGACGAAGATATTATTGGGCTAGTTGGTGTATGCTTATCTGATCATCATATTGAAGTTCGTCATATATCAGTCAACCCTTCTCATCGTCAGCAAGGAGTCGGTAAGTCGATGATAAAAGCATTAAATGACACTTATCCACATAAAGAACTAACAGCGGACAATGTTACAGAAGCCTTTTTACAGAAATGTGAAGAGATAAATAAAGGCAGCGAATAATTTTCGCTGCCTTTTAGCGATGTCTTTGGAGGGCTTTCTCTCTTTCTGCGATGACATTTGACCGATCTCTTTTCATATGTCGATGAACAATTTCTTCGTTTTCAAGATTGCTTTCCTGTCCCCATCGGAATCCTTTAGAATTACATGTCTTTTTGACCTCATCTAATAAGGAAACATCGTTTATAGGGAAGTAATAGCTTTTATAAGGAAAGGCCTTATCAATTTCTTCTTGCATTGTGTGTATATCATTTAACAGTTGTTGATGGTCAATACCAAGTTGTTTTACTTCTTTTGGATATGACGAAAGAATAAATGCTGCTTTTTGCAATGTTTTTTTAGCACCATGAAAATTCCCTCTACGATGATGATAATTAGACACGGCGACTTGAATCAAGCCAACCCAGATGGATTGCTTGTTTCGATTGTCTACTTCTTTCCAATATTCCTCTAAAATTTCGTGGCATTCAAAATAATCACGATCGCCGTGATAATGAGCTAAATAGTCAATAAAAGCTTGGGGATGCAAAGTTACACTCCTCCTTCAAACATACAGTTGATTAATTTCATGGTATCATATAATAATGATGGAAAAAAGAAATGCCTGGCAAATTACAATGCCAGGCAATGTCTATTTACATTAAAATAACCAAGAAGCGCCTACGATAATAAGTAGGATGAAGAGAACAACGATTAAAGCAAAGCCTGCACCGAAACCGCCACCATAGCACTCTTCTTCTCTATGATGATTGTCACCATAATTTTCTCTGGACATATTTATACCTCCATTAGTACCTAATTGTCATTACCTTCTCATTGTATGTGCGTAGTTTGTCTCATGTTTGGGCTTAGGATAAAATAAAAAGTAAGTTTCTAAAAGTTGAAAAAAGAGTCCGTTGTTGAAGGAAAGAATTATGTTGGATTCGCTACGTTGAATCATCTATACTGTATAGAGTAAAGAAATAATTTTATAGAAATTTTGGTGGAACATATGGAGCATTATAATGTAAAGATTAACGCCTTCGAAGGGCCGCTCGATTTATTACTGCATTTAATTAATCGGCTCGAGATTGATATATATGATATTCCAGTAGCAGAAATTACTGAACAGTATTTAATCTATATACATACTATGCAAGAATTAGAGCTGGATATAGCAAGTGAGTATTTGGTTATGGCTGCCACGTTACTCGCTATCAAGAGTCAAATGCTACTCCCAAAGCACGAAGAAGATAACTATGACGAAGATATTGATATGGAAATGGAAGAAGATCCACGAGATGAACTCGTTGAAAGATTAATAGAGTATCGTCGTTTTAAAGAAGCAGCCGAGGACTTAAAGGAACTTGAACAAGAAAGAAGCTTATTATACACAAAAGCACCGAGTGACCTTTCTGACATGGCAAAAGAAGTGAAAATGGAACAGACCCAAGTCGACGTATCGCTTTACGATATGTTAGGTGCGCTGCAAAAGTTATTAAGAAGAAAAAAATGGAAAGAACCACTTGCAACGAAAGTAGCCAGGCAGGAAATTCCGATTGAAAAAAGAATAGACGAAGTTATACGTACACTTAGAAAAAGTAATGGCCGTAAAAACTTTAATGATTTATTTACTGCACATTCTAGAGAAGAAGTTGTTGTAACCTTTCTAGCTGTTCTAGAGTTAATGAAAAGACAGGCTGTGCTCGTTACACAAGATAATAACTTTGCAGAATTGTATGTAGAAGTAGCGGAGGGAAAGTAAGTGAGTAAGAAAGAAAATTGGAAAGCCATTTTAGAAGGGCTTTTATTTGCAGCAGGAGATGAAGGACTTAATTTGAAATCGATTGCTTCGGTATTTGAAGTGAGTGATCAAGAGGCAAGTGAAAGAATGAATCAATTAATGACTGAGTTAGCAAATAACCAAGGACGGGGATTACAAATCATTGAAATTGGTGGGTCGTATCAATTAACGACTAAAAAGGAATTAGCTGACTATTTAAAGAAACTCGTGGAAGCTCCTTCCTCCCATTCTTTATCGCAAGCTTCTTTAGAGACATTAGCAATTATTGCTTACAAGCAGCCCATTACAAGAATTGAAATCGAGGAAATTCGTGGAGTGAAGACAGAAAGACCATTACAAACACTTGTGGCAAAAGCATTAATCAAAGAAGTAGGAAGAGCTGAAGGTAATGGTCGTGCATATTTGTATGGCACGACAAAGGGTTTCTTAGATACATTTGGATTAAAAAGTTTAAAAGAGCTGCCAAAGCTACCTGATCAAGGAGACGAAGAGTTTGAGCAAACAGAAGCAGATTTGTTCTTTGATACATTAAATAATGTATAAGTGAAATAATTCTGAACAATCAACAGCTCATTTATGTTAATATAAAAACATTAAGGGTGATTTACTTGTTTAGCATAATTAAACACCAAAGGCATATATACATAATGTCAGATGGTACAAAAGAAAATTATTTCCCTTAATAAATTTATGTCATCAGCAAACTTCATTATTATCAATCACGATGCTTATCAAAAAGTAGATTGAATCTGAAGGAGGGTTCTGATTGTTCATTCTGCAATCGAAAGGATGGTCGCTTGAAAAAACTCTTCCTAATTCCTTCGAAGATTTTTTTAATAAAAGTGAAGTCGTTTATGAGGAAGATGGAGAGGAAAGAAAATTCACATTAACTTATTTGCAGTACTTTGAAGAAAAGCTTGATCAATTGACATCATATGAACAGTCAGTAAGTGATAGTACTTTTAAGGATATTGCAGCGCTAGCTTCTCTTCTCAATCATCCGGAATTGAAGCTGAGAAAACGGTTATTTATAAGTGATGAGACCGCTTTTATACGGTTATTTGAGGGATTTGATTTTAAGCAAATATCTAACATAATAGAAACAATGATGCAGAATAAATGAAGAGCTGATATAAACAAATTGGCTGAAGAACGAAATGGATAAAAGAGTAGCTAAATATACGGGAGGAAAATGATGGGAAATTCTATAGTTGAATCACAAATGGAAGATGTGCAACAATTCCTTAGTAATACGGTAAGCACTTTTGAGAACTTCTTAAATGAAACAACCTTGTCGGTACTTAAAGAGGAAGGACAGGGTGATGAGCGATATTATAAAAGCATTTTATCGAATTTGAGAAAGCTTCTAGTGTTTTGCGAGGAAGGTCATGAAGCATGTCGCATCATACTCATGAGTGATCAATTTCAGCGGGGAGCAGCTGAGCAAACATTGTATAAACTTTACCATCATTGTATTGAAGAGTTTTTCTCACCTAAAAATGATGCGTGGTATGAGAATAGTCGTTCAGCGTATACAGGAAAGAATTCAATTCGTTTTCATCACGAAGTACCCGTTCGCCTTGAGAACCTATTTAGAGGATTAGAAAGCGATTTCCAAAAGATAAGAGAAGAACTAGAATACTACGAAACAGATTATCGTACAAAAATGATGCAATCAAAATAAATATTGAAATACTTTAGAATGAGCTAAGGCACGGACAAATTTGTTCGTGCTTTTTTGTGTCTATAGCGTTCAAAATGATAAGCATCATGTAGAATGGCTAAAAAACGATATTATTTATCATTACTATACATATGATGTAGTGAAGAGGAGGGATTTAGCTTGAATCATCGTATGAATGAATACTTAAAGAATGTGTTTCAATGGAATGAAGATATGAGGGCTTTTTTGGAGAGTGAAAATATTGAAGAGAGCAATGAGCTATGGGATAAACTTGATCATATGACAGCCATTATGGAGACAATTGATCATAGTATGGGAGACAAGGAAATAGAAGAAATTCACGAAAAAGTAGAAGAACTTCACGGTGAGATGGAACAGTATTTCAATCACCGATTATCACTTGGACAAATTTATGTTAATGAAGTAAGTGTTCAAGCTGGAAAGCATGAACTTCCACCTTTACCTTATGGATATAATGCTTTAGAACCGTATATCTCAGAAGAAATCATGAGATTACATCATGATAAGCATCACAAAAGTTATGTGGATGGACTGAATAAAGCAGAAAAAGAATTAGAAAAGGCGAGAAATTCGGGCGATTTTTCTCTAGTTAAACATTGGTCAAGAGAATTGGCTTTTAATGGATCAGGCCATTATTTGCATACGATATTTTGGGGAAATATGAGTCCGCAAGGTGGTGGAGAACCTACGGGGGAATTAAAAAAAGAAATAGTCAAATACTTTGGTAGCTTTGAAGCTTTTAAAAAACATTTTACAGAAGCGGCAAAGCAAGTAGAAGGTTCAGGTTGGACCATTCTTGTTTGGTCTCCGAGAGCTAGACATTTAGAAGTATTACAATCTGAAAAACATCAAAACTTAACACAATGGGACACGATCCCGTTACTAGTGTTAGATGTATGGGAGCATGCCTATTATTTACAATATAAAAATGACAAAGGTGCTTATATTGAAAGTTGGTGGAATATTGTAAACTGGGACAATGTTTCAAGAAGGTTTCAAAAAGCACATGAAATGAAATGGCAGCCTTTTTAAGAAAATAGTACAAGAAAACAGGCAGTTGCTTATGTTTTTTACACCCCGCAAGAGTATTGAGCTCTCATCTCTTGCGGAACCTCAATCATAGTCAGTCAACAAAGTCCAAGTGATCCAACAGTTTACAATACCCGTATCCTTACCCCAATTTGAATGAAGTTCAACTCCTTTCGATGAAGGTTGATAAAATACAGACTACTAATTTATGAACCGATCGCCATGAATCTGTCATAACAAAACTTGTCCTGCATAGAATTGTACAAACCATAAAATGAGACGGGGTTTGTGCGATGAAGAAATGGAAAAACCTAATCACTATTCTCATAATGTCCACCTTATTGCTTAGTTTAAGTCCACAACTAGTAGAGGCGAAGCCCTCTGTTAGTGCTAGAAATGCAGTATTAATCGAACAGGAATCAGGTAGAATTATTTATGATAAGGCAGCCAATGATCGAAACCGGATTGCTAGTATAACAAAAATTATGACAGCAATATTGGCGATTGAATCAAATAAGCTAGAAGAAGATGTGAAAGTAACTGATACGATTTTAAAAGCAGAAGGCTCATCCATTTATTTGAAACCGGGGGAAGAAATCAAACTAGAAGATTTGGTTTATGGCTTAATGCTTCGCTCGGGTAATGATGCGGCAGTTGCGATTGCAGAGTATGTAGGCGGAAGCTTAGATGGCTTTGTGTATTTAATGAATCAGAAGGCTGAAGAAATAGGCATGACAAATACGCATTTTGAAAATCCACATGGGCTTGACGATCATGAAAATCACTATTCAACTGCCTATGATATGGCGTTACTTACTCGCTATGCAATGAAAAATGAGACGTATCAAAAAATAGCAGGGACAAAATCTTATCGATCTGAAAACAGAGATTACAGCTGGAATAATAAAAATCGTTTATTGACCCAGCTTTATAAATATACAACTGGTGGAAAGACTGGTTATACAAAAAGAGCAAAAAGGACTTTAGTAACAACAGCGACAAAAAACAATCTTGATCTAATTGCTGTTACGTTAAATGGACCGGATGATTGGAATGATCATATTGCTATGTATGAGGGTGCATTCGATCAATATGAACAAGTTGAAGTATTGAGTGAAGGGAGAATTAAGGGGGTAGAATATGCTTTCTACAAAGATAAGGTATCACTGCACTCCTCCTTTTCATACCCGGTAACAGAAAAAGAGAAAGAATCTTTTCGGATTAAATATAATTTCATTGAACCGAAAGAGAGTTGGAGAAAAGGTGAAAAATCACCTGAAATAGTAGGAAAAGCCGTTGTTTACTTAAATGATGAAGCAATTAAAACTTTGCCTATTCACTATAATCAGGCTGGAGTTAAAGAAGAAAAAGGAAAATTTTTTGATTACTTCAAACATCTGTTTATAAGGATATTAGGAGTACAACAACATGATTAATGTTATATGGGCAGGGTTAGCGATCATTGGTATCGTTTTTGCCATGATTAATGGAACTATAAGTGATGTAAATGAAGCGATATTTAAAGGGGCAAAAGAAGCAGTCACATTATGTATTGGTTTAATCAGCATATTAGTCTTTTGGCTAGGAATGATGAAAATAGCCGAACATGCAGGTCTATTAGACAAGCTGGCTAAACTATTTAAACCATTTATATCAAGACTTTTTCCGGATGTACCGAAAGATCATCCGGCAATGGGCTATATATTATCGAATATGATGGCCAATTTGTTCGGCTTAGGGAATGCTGCTACACCTCTAGGGATTAAAGCAATGGAACAATTAAAAGCATTAAATGGTGAAAGTACAGAAGCAAGTCGTTCTATGATCACATTTCTTGCCATCAATACATCAAGTATTACATTAATTCCAACAACAATTATCGCCATCCGCATGAATTACGGGTCAGCTAGTCCAACTGACATCGTTGGTCCTACCCTTATAGCGACAATTTGTTCGACCATTTCCGCTATTTTGATTGATAGATACTTTTATTACAGGAGATCACGAAAAGGATGAGATAGATGGAAATAGTATCTTTAATTTCTCTTTGGTTTATTCCCGTACTTATAGGTTTTATATTAGTCTACGCGACGTTTAAAAAAGTACCGACTTATGAGAGTTTTGTAGAAGGTGGGAAAGATGGCATTAAAATTGCTATCTCAATCATTCCTTTCTTAGTAGGTATGATGGTAGCTATTGCTATCTTTCGAGCATCAGGTGCATTAGAATACTTTCTTGATTTCATCAGACCATTATTTGTGGCTATCGGGATTCCAGCAGATGTTGTCCCGCTCGCTATTATTCGTCCAATATCAGGTAATGCTGCCTTAGGAATGACAACTGATTTAATAGCTGAACACGGACCAGATTCATTAATTGGAAGAATGGCATCTGTCATTCAAGGGAGTACAGATACAACCTTTTATGTATTGACTGTTTATTTTGGAGCAGTCGGTATTAAGAAGATGGGTGATGCGTTGAAAGTTGGCCTATTAGCAGACTTAGCAGGTTTTATCGCTGCCATCCTTATTGTATTACTTGTCTTTTCATAATGTAGTCTTTTATTTATAAAAGAGGAAGCTGAACAAATTTGGATCATTTGTTTGGCTTTTTTTTGTGCAGTGTGATAACAGCTTACTACAATGCTTCTTTTATGTTAGAATTGCCTACTAACTGTTCAAATTCAAAGAGAAGGGAATGACTATTGTATACTTAGTTTAAAAATGTACAATTTGGTTAAAAAATGCGCTCTTTGAAAAAACTTGAACTTATGGCATAATTCATATGGACAGTAATAGAGATTTTGAGGTGACTGATAATGGAAAGATTACAGAAAGTCATAGCCCATGCAGGGGTTGCATCTAGGAGAAAAGCGGAGCAACTTATTGTAGATGGCCGTGTAAAGGTTAATGGTAAAATTGTAAAAGAATTAGGGTTGAAAGTGACACCTTCTGATAAAGTCGAAGTTGATGGTATCCCGGTTGAGGGTGAAGAGCCGGTTTATTTTCTTCTATATAAGCCAAGAGGTGTATTATCAAGTGTTGCGGATGACAAAGGTAGAAAAGTGGTAACCGATTACTTTGAACATGTGAAACAAAGAATTTATCCAGTGGGTCGATTAGATTATGATACATCAGGATTATTATTATTGACGAATGATGGTGAATTCGCGAACTTGCTTATGCATCCAAGAAATGAAATTGAAAAAGTATATGTAGCGAAGGTAAAGGGCATTCCTTCTAAAGAAAGTTTAAATCATTTACAAAGAGGTGTCCGCTTGGAAGATGGAAAAACGGCTCCTGCACGAGTAAAAGTGCTTAGTAGTGATAAACAAAAACAAACAGCGATAATCGAATTAACGATTCACGAAGGCAGAAACCGTCAAGTGAGAAGAATGTTTGAGGCTGTTGGTCATCAAGTGCAAAAGCTTAAAAGAGAAAGATACGGATTCCTTCAATTGAACGGACTTTCAGCGGGCGGGGCAAGAGAACTTACAGCACATGAAGTAAAGCAATTTAGGGCATTAGCTAAAAAGAGTACAGGTAAATAAATGAAAAAGTCATAGAGTTGTCACATTTCCTTCACACCGTTTACAAGGACTGTTTTCATACTAGTGATATAATAAATACCAAATTGTTAAAATAATGCTAAAAATTTGTGTCTTAACTTTGGGAGGAATTTTTCATGAAAAAACGACGGCTCGTTATGAGGACAGCGATATTAGTGATTCTATTTGCAGCCGTTGCTTACACGCTATATGCAAACTTTAATAAGGATAATGTGCATAAAGTACAAATAGGTAAAGAAGCTCCTGATTTTGTATTAGTCGATATGGATGGAAAAGAGCATCAATTATCTGACTATAAAGGCCAAGGCGTTTTTTTGAACTTTTGGGGTACTTGGTGTAAGCCTTGCGAAAAAGAAATGCCATTTATCAACAATCAATATGAACAATTTAAAGATCAAGGGGTTCAAACAATCGCAGTAAACATAAGTGAATCGAATCTAGCAGTGAATAAGTTTATTGAAAGACATGGCATGACTTTTCCGGTAGTCATTGATAAAAATGAAGATGTAAAGGCAGCATATGGAATCGGTCCTTTGCCTGCGACTTTTCTCATTAATCCTGAAGGTGAAGTCGTGAAATATCATACGGGGACTTTGACAGAACCAATGGTAAAAGATTTTATGACGCAAATCAAACCGTAATTATTGGGGAGTTTTTATGATGAAACAAGTAAAGTGTGAATGTGGCCATGTAAACCCTCATGGTACAGTCCTATGTGAATCATGCGGTCGTGTGTTAGTAGAAGAAGAGAAAAGTAAAAAGCTCGTTGATATGCGTTATGAGGGCAGTGCGAGAAGGTCACAAACGTACAACAAAACAATTATTGATAAAATATGGAACTTCTTTTCTTCTGTTAAAGTAGGGGTAACTTTAATCATTATTACATTAGCCGCTTCAGCAATTGGTACCATTTTCCCGCAAGAAATGTATATACCGCCTACAGAAAATGCATCCGTTTATTATGAGGATCAATACGGGTTTGCTGGGGAAGTGTATTATACGTTAGGATTTCACAACCTGTATAGCTCATGGTGGTATTTATTGCTCATTGCTTCAATTGGCGTATCTCTGGTTATATGTAGTCTTGATCGTGTCGTACCTCTATACCGTGCCTTGAAAAAACAAAGAGTCGATCGGCATGAAGGGTTTTTAAAACGCCAAAGATTATATAGAGCTACAACCTTGGCTTCTGTAGAAGAGGATTCATTTGAGAAAATCAAGGCGAAACTAAAGGAAAAACGCTACAACATAAGAGAAGAGAATGGGAGTATACTTGCTGAGAAAAATCGATTTTCAAGATGGGGCCCTTATATAAACCATATTGGGTTGATCATTTTTTTAATTGGAGGCATGTTGCGTTTTGTGCCAGGAATGTATGTTGACGAATTGCTATGGATCCGTGAAGGTGAAACAGTCGTTATCCCAGAAACAAAAGGCGAGTATTATCTGGAAAATCACGAATTTATTCTAGAAACTTATGAAAAAGAAAAAGAAAATGAAGCGTTTTCAACAGCGATAGAAAACAATGGTACAGTCGCGAAGAACTTTCAAACAAATGTGAGTCTTTACAAAGAATCTGGAGAAACAATTGCAGGGCAAGACCCAGAACTAGAAAAGCTAGAAGACTATGAATTAAGGGTAAATGAACCTTTAAAGTTTGAACAGTTTGCTCTTTATCAACAAAGCTATAAACTAGGTGAGCTAAGCGAAATGTCGTTTGCTTTAACGAATAAAGAAACAAATGAAGAATTTGGTCAAATGACGATTGATTTACATAACCCACAAGATGAATATACATTTGAAAATGGATACAGTGTTGAGCTAATGAGCTATTTCCCTGATTTTGAATTTGATGAAAATTCAGAGCCAGTCACGAAATCACGCGTGCCGAACAACCCAGCGTTTATCTTTAAAATGTTCTCACCCGAACATCCTGATGGAGAAGTTAGCTTCGTTGCTATACAACAAACGATTGAACCATATGGTGATAATGACTTAAAGATGGCCTTTAAAGGAGTAGACACGCAAAATGTTAGTGCTTTGACCGTAAGAAAAGACTTAACACTTCCTATTCTAGCTATAGGTGGTCTCATCTTCATGATTGGTGTCGTGCAAGGTGCATACTGGAACCATCGCAGAATATGGGTTAGAAGGTTAGGAGATCAAGTTTTAGTTGCGGGTCATACAAATAAAAATTGGCACGGACTTAAGAGAGAGATCACCCATGTATTTGATGGTAGTGGTATTCAAGAACCGATTGACCAATCAGATGAAACAACAAATAAGAAGGGTAAGGAGGAGTAATAATGGTTGCATTAAGTGGAAATTTATTATTTATCGCCTTTTTGCTCTATTTAGTAGGCACGGCTTTTTTTGCCGGTTCGATTAAGGACAAGAAAGCAAGAGAAAAAGATCATGGACCAAATAAGTGGGCAAAAATAGGTGTTACGATAGCGATTGCCGGATTTATATGTCAAGTAGGTTATTTTATTACAAGATGGATAGCAGCTGGACATGCACCAGTAAGTAATTTATTTGAGTTTACAACATTCTTTGGCATGTGTTTAGTTGGGGCGTTTATTGTCATTTATTTTGTTTATAAGCTTCCTGCCCTTGGGTTATTTACATTACCAGTGGCACTTCTCCTTATTGGTTATGCTGCCATGTTCCCAAGGGACATTACACCATTGGTCCCATCTCTTCAAAGTAATTGGCTTCATATCCATGTAACAACAGCAGCGTTAGGACAAGCGATTTTAGCGATTAGCTTTGTTGCTGGCTTAATCTATTTAATCAAAGCAGTGGATCATACGAAAAAAACAAAAGAGGCAATCTGGTTAGAAGTTGTTCTCTTTGGAGTTGTCTGTACACTAGGTTTTATTATCATTTCTTCCGTATTTGGGGCAACAGGCTATAAGTCAGAGTTTCATTGGGTTGATAATAATAATGTAGAAGAAACGTTAGAATATCACTTACCTGCTCTCGTTGGGCCTCATGAAGGTGAACATTTAACGCCGGATAAATTTAGCCCATTGGTGGAGACTCCTGGTATCATTAATGCCAAAAAGTTAAATACTGTTTTATGGTCATTGTTTACAGGAGCAATTCTCTATTTGCTATTTAGGTTATTTGTTAGAAAACGAATGACGCTAGCCTTGCAACCACTAACGAAGAGAGTAAATTTAGATTTAGTCGATGAAGTAGGTTACCGATCTGTCCTAATTGGTTTTCCGGTGTTTACATTAGGAGCGTTAATTTTTGCCATGATATGGGCACAGATCGCTTGGTCGCGATTTTGGGGCTGGGATCCTAAAGAAGTGTGGGCATTAATTACTTGGTTATTCTATGCAGCATACCTCCACCTCAGATTATCAAAAGGTTGGCATGGTAAAAAATCTGCTTGGCTCGGTGTAATTGGGTTTATTATTATCATGTTTAACTTAATTGTTGTCAACTTAGTTATTGCCGGGTTGCATTCCTATGCAGGATCGTGAAAATTTTGCTAAAATAGAATTGAGCATTAAGGTAGTGCTAGATTTTATGCCTTCACTTCACATGTAGTGGAGTGAAGGCTTTTTTCTATGAAAATAATCTTCATTCTAAAGGAGTGCTATAAATGGATAATGAAGTAAAAGTTTTAGTTGTTGATGATGAAGAGAGAATTCGCCGATTATTAAAAATGTATTTAGAGAGAGAAGACTATGTTATTGAAGAAGCAGAAGATGGTGACGAGGCACTAGATAAAGCCCTAACAAATGAATATGATGTCATTCTTTTAGATCTAATGATGCCAGGTAAAGATGGGATAGAAGTTTGTAAAGAAATAAGAGAAAAGAAAACAACACCAATCATTATGCTTACGGCAAAAGGTGAGGAAGTAAATCGCGTCCAAGGATTTGAAGTAGGTACAGATGATTATATCGTCAAGCCCTTTAGTCCTAGAGAAGTGGTTTTAAGAGTGAAGGCATTGCTAAGAAGGTCGTCTAAATCTTCTTACGTCCCACCAGAAACAACTGCTAAAGATATCATTGTCTTTCCTTATTTAACAATAGACAATGATGCTCACCGTGTATTAGCAGATGGTAAAGAAGTCAGCTTGACTCCTAAAGAATATGAGCTGCTTTACTTTTTGGCTAAAGCACCAGATAAAGTATTTGATCGTGAACAGTTACTAAAAGAAGTATGGCATTATGAATTCTTTGGTGACTTGCGTACAGTAGACACACATGTAAAAAGGTTGCGAGAAAAATTAAACAAAGTATCAGAGCAAGCCGCTAGAATGATTGTTACTGTTTGGGGAGTGGGTTATAAGTTTGAGGTTGTAAATGAATGAGGTTATGGCATAGTGTTGTAGGGAAACTATGGGCAACTTTTCTTATACTGGTCTCCTTTGTCTTATTTATTTTAACGGTTATGTTGCTGCAATTCTTTGAGAATTATCATATTGATCAAACAGAAAAGGGATTGAAGGCAACTGCCAATAAAATAGCAATGATCTTGGAAAAACATGATCGTGAAATAGGACTGGAAATTGCTTGGGAGCTAGTGGATGAAGTGACAAAAGTAATTATTATTGCTGATGATCAAGTGTACTATTCTCCCAATGAAAGTCAAACATTCGAGTTGCCACTATCCTATTTACATGGTGACCCAGATTTAAAAGCTGTTTTTACAAAAAATGAATCAGTTACTAAGGTGTCTTCTTATTTAACAAATGGTGGAGAAGGAAATATAGATAATCCTGATATACTGATTAGCGGGGTCCCACTTCCGCCTTCAAATGAAAGTGATGGTGCAGTATTTATATATCAATCTTTGGAGGTTATGCAAGAAACAACAGAGTCAACAACTAAGTTTACTTTATTAGCCGCTGGGGTAGCGATTATTTTAACAACTATTTTTGCCTTCTTCTTGTCAACGAGGATTACTGCACCACTTAGAAAAATGAAAGAAGCCGTCACAGCAGCATCACGAGGGAATTTTGATACAAAAGTACCTTATCTTTCTAAAGATGAAATAGGTGATTTAGCGATTACCTTTAATCGGATGGGCCGGCAGTTGAAATATAATATTGATGCTTTAAGTCAAGAGAAAGAACAATTATCTAGTATTTTAAGCAGTATGGCAGATGGTGTATTCACCTTTAGTAAAGATGGTGAAATTGTGATAACAAATCCACCCGCAGACCGTTTTCTGCGTAATTGGTCCTATGAACGTGAAGATGGTCTCACTAATAGTGTACCTGCTTATGTAATGGAGTTGTTCCAAACAGCTGTAAATACAGAAAGTGAAAGTATAGGTGAAGTAAATATTCAAGGGCGAACGTGGGTAATGATTATTAGTCCTTTATATAATGAAACCTATATTCGGGGTGCTGTTGCAGTTATCCGTGATATGACAGAGGAACGACAACTTGATAAATTACGCAAAGATTTTATCGCCAACGTCTCTCATGAATTACGGACACCAATTGCTTTAATGCAAGGGTATAGTGAAGCAATTGTCGATGACATCGCTGGTACTGAGGATGAAAAGAAAGAAATGGCTAAAGTTATTTATGATGAATCGTTAAGAATGAGTAGACTTGTGAATGAACTACTAGATATCGCAAGGATGGAAGCTGGCCATATTCAGCTTATTCGTGAAGCTGTAGAAGTAAAATCATTTATTCTAAAAGTTACTAGAAAGTTTCAAAGACTGGCGGCTGAAAAGAAAATTATATTAGCTGAGTCATTGGAAGATAAAGGGGTTTGGGCAAGCTTTGATCCTGATCGGATGGAGCAAGTCTTGACCAATCTGATAGATAATGCTATTAGACATACTCCTGAAGGTGGACAAGTCACTGTCGTTCAACGTAGTAACGAAAAAGGGCTAATGATAGAGGTTGTTGATTCTGGATCTGGAATTCCAGAAGAAGATTTGCCATTTGTATTTGAAAGGTTTTATAAAGCAGATAAAGCACGAACAAGAGGAAGATCTGGAACAGGGCTTGGCCTCGCAATTGCCAAAAATATTGTCGATACCCATAAAGGTCAAATCACTGTTCAGAGTAAAATTGGACATGGTACGACATTTTCCATCTTTCTTCCGAAAAGTCATGAATAGTCAGCGCTATTCTTGACGAATTCTCTTGATTCATAAGGAACATTCCAATCATAAAAATGAAATATAGTAACTGCGATTCAAAAAAACCGGACATGAACTCCTAATTAAGAGTGCGTGTTCGGTTTTTTTATTCCTGTTTACGTATGAATGTCAATACCACATGGGATTAATATAAGGCCTTCTTTTGAATTTTATCTCTAACAAGTATAAAAGAGCTGGATATGTGATGATTCAGACAATCGATGTGCATTTGGCAAACCATTCATGTCAGAAAACAGAAGCGAAATAAGCAAAAAGAGATTTCCTAAAGAAACCCTTCCATTTTAATTTCATTAATACTATAGTTAGAGTGTAACTTTTTTAATTCTAATAACGACTATTATTTATGAACGGGGAGGGGAAGTTATTGGACTCCGTTTTCGATGAATTATATACAAAATACCATCAGGATGTATTTCAATTCTTATTCTATATGGTGAGAGATCGAGAGCTGGCAGAAGATCTTATGCAAGAAGTATATATAAGAGTTTTGAAGTCATATGATAAATTCGAAGGCAAGAGTAGTGAAAAAACATGGCTATTCTCAATTGCAAGGAATGTGGCCATTGATTCATTTAGAAAACAAAAAGGCTGGAAACAAAAAATAATTGAAAAATTTGATTGGTCAAAGCAACAGATTAAAGATGAACACCCTATGCCAGAGGAAGTAGTTATGCAGAGTCAGGAAATCCAAATGATATATCGGTGCATGGAGAAGTGTTCAGTGGACCAACGAACGGTTATTATAATGAGATATATTCAAGAACTATCCATTGCTGAGACGGCAGCAACTCTAGGCTGGACGGAAAGTAAAGTGAAAACTACGCAACACAGAGCATTAAAGGCTCTGAAGAAAAACATGTCTGACATGTGGGAAAAGGAGGGGTTAAATAGTGAAAAAACAAGATTGGAAAGATGATCACATCGAAGAACTATTGAAACAACTTCCTAAAATTACTAACCACATAAGTAAGCAAGATATGTATCAACAAATGATGATATTTAAAGTGCAGAAGAAAAGAAAAAGGTGGTTAACCCCATCTGTAGCTTCTGCAGTTGCTGTTTTATTGTTATGTATTCTCGTTCCGACCATGATCAATTTTCAAGATTCAGCCGGAAGTAATATAGATGATAGCGAGCAAGAGAATCAATTGGCATCGAATGCGACTCAACAAAAGGAAGTAAACGATGAGATAACAAATGACGAGAGTAATCATACGCAAGAAAATACGGAAGACATAGTAAAGGATGAAGAAGTAACTCCGCAAGAAGATATAGATCAGACGGATGAAATTTATGCTCAAAATGACCAGTCAGAAGAGGCCAATGCCAATGATAATAATGAGCAACCAGTGACACAGCAAATTGAACCAACTGCAGTCTATGCGGAAGATATTAAAGATCAAGAGGAAGTTTTAACTTATTCTATACCGGATCATAATGTTCAAAATTTTATTCCCATTAGTGTGATGGTAAATAAAGAAGCAGATCTTTCTAAAATGGAATTATTCATTAATCATATGTCAGATTTAAAAGAAGCTGAATGGGGGTTAGGGGAGCTAAACCCATTTAATGCGGACTTTCATTATGATACTTCAAATCAAGTGCTTGCAGTTGATTTTCCTGCTGCAACAAATATTTCATCAAGCAGTCAATCAGAAGCAATAAAAGAAATATTAACGGATATGATGGCTGATTTTAATATAGAGAAAATCGATTTATTAACAGATGGTGAACAAGGGCTAGAGATGGGAAATGAAGGCTTTACAGAAGAAATAGATCAAGTTGATACGTCTAATAAATCTGCTTACTATTTTTACTATCCTAACGAAGAATGGACAACGCCTTTCCTTGTTCCGTTTAGAGAAAAAATAAACTCAGTGACAGATGCTTTTGCAGCAATGAAAAAAGGGATTGAAACTTATAACCTGAAAGCTTCTATACCTAATGACATAGACTTTGAAACGGAAGTCGTTTCCGATGAACAATTATTAATTACTTTTGAAGATGATGCCGATATAAAGAATGATGAGGAAACTTTATATACGATTGAAGCGATTCTATTAACAGCCAAGGAATTTGAATATAATGAGGTTAAGTTGGAAAATACCGAAATTGATCAAATTGGTCGGTTTGATTTAGAAAAAGAAATTCAAGTGCCGGTAGCACCTAATAAAAGGGATTTACCATAAGAAAGAATAAAGAGTTGGTAATTATGACTGTAAAAGTCTAATATTACCAACTTTTTTGCGTTTTTGACAAAGGTAATATTGAAAAAAGTAAAACACTCATAACTATAATTTTAAAATAAGGTGCTACATTAAAAAAAGAAAAATTTATTTTTATATACATATTTTTAAAAAACTCGTACATAGTAATGGATGTGTTTTTTGGCAGGATTTGTCGTAATCATAGAGTAATTAATTTGTCTATATAATATAACCGCTATAGGAGGCAAAGTTTTGAAGTATAAAGTAAGCCGTTTATTCATGTTCGGAAGTATATGTTTTCTTTTTTTAATATTCAGTAGTGAAAAAAATGCTTTAGCAGACTCTTGGCCAGAAAAAACAAAAAATTGGGTATGGCCAGTAGAAGGGGTCATCACAGATACATATGGAACTAGAGGAGGACATCATAAAGGGATTGATATTGCTGCAGAGATAGGTACACCTATTCACTCAGTGGATAGTGGAGTAGTTACAAGATCATATTACTCTGATACATATGGTAATGTTGTGTTTATACAGCATCATAACGATACAGAAACCATTTATGCTCATTTGAAAAAGCGTTTAGTATTTGAAGGTGAAGTGATTTCAGCAGGCGATACAATAGGAGAGATGGGGAATACCGGTGATTCCTCAGGGGTTCATTTGCATTTTGAAGTTCACGCAAACGAATGGACCTTTTCTAAGGAGAATGCGCTTGATCCTTTTTTAGTATTTAATCACGATGAGGATACGATACTTGTTTCAGGAAAAATGAACGGACCTCATATGGATACGTATGAAGTGAAAACAGGAGATACGTTATGGTCGATTAGTGAAAGGTATAATGTGACGGTAGCAGAATTGGTAAATAAGAATGGATTGCGGACAGAAAACATATATCCTAATCAAATATTACAGGTTCCCTAAATTGAAAGGAATACATACAAGGTACGTACATGTAATATGAAAATAAATGAAAAGGTTGTATTTTTTTAAAAAATCGCATCTTTTTTCAATCAAAATAATTTGACGCCATTTAAGTATTGATTATTCTAAAAAAATAGTTAAATCTCATTGTCCATGCCTCTTTTAAGGCGTATAATTGTTACATACAATTGAGGAGGCAGGCAAAATGTTAACGGATTATCATAATCATTTAGAGAACGGTACACTTACATTAGACTATTTAGAACAATTTACAAACGCGGCTAATAATAAAAATATTGGTTCATTTGGTATTTCTGAACATGCTTATCACTTTTACCAAACGGCAGATATTCTGCAAAATAAATGGGTAAATGAAAGACGATATTATGATATGAAGGATTATGTATCATTATTTCACCAAGCATGGAATAAAGAAATAGATGTAAAAATGTCCATTGAAATGGATTATACACCTGGAAAGCATAAGGAAATGGAGAAATTCATTCAATCATATGATTTTGATTATGTGATTGGCTCTGTCCATTGGGTAGGTGACTTTGGCATAGATTTAGCTGAGTACAAAAAGGAATGGGAACGACGCGATCTTTATGATGTATATCGTAAATATTATGATCAGATAGTTACTTTGGCTCAATCTAATCTATTTGATATTGTCGGCCATATTGACTTAGTGAAGATTTTTAAGTATGTTCCTCAGGATGAAGAGTTTCTATTAGAACAATATGAAAGAGCAACTGATGCTTTAGCACAATCAAAAACATGCGTGGAAATTAGTAGTGCTGGTTTAAGAAAACCTGTGGGTGAGCTATATCCAGATCCAAGATTATTACGAAAATGTTTTGAGAAGAATATACCAATCGTTCTATCGTCTGATGCTCATTTTCCCGAGCATGTTGGTGCAGACTTTGATCAATCGCTTGCATTAGCAAAAGAAATTGGATATTCATCCATCATGACTTTTTCAAAAGGTGAACGTAAAGAATACCCTTTAGGCTAGGAATAATGATGAATAGTGCTCAATTTAAAAAAGTCATTCATAAAATGAACAGGTTCTAATTGGAATCTGTTTGTGTTGTGAATGACTTTTACTTTTATCCTAAATATAAAAAAGAGTGGTCGACTGAGGGCCACTCTCTACAAAAAGGAATTATAAAATAATAGGATTAATAGAAACAATCTCATCTAAGTTGTTCAATAAGGAAAGCTCTTTGTCACTTAGTGGTTTGTCAAAAGCTAGCACCATAATCGCTTCTCCACCTGCTTGTTTACGACCTACTTGCATTGTGGCAATATTAATATGGTGATCGCCAAGGACTTGACCTACGTGGCCAATAACACCAGGTCTGTCCATATGTTGAATATAAAGAAGGTTACCTTCTGGTAAGAAGTCAATATTAAACCCGTTTAAATAGACAATTCTTGGCCCATAATGATCAATAAAGGTTCCTCTAACTGTAAATGCATTTTCTTCTCCTTTTGCTGTGACCGAAATGCAGTTGTCATAGCCAAATGCATCGGTGGAAATCTTTTCTCCAACAGTGATACCACGCTCTTTTGCAGTGAGTAATGCATTAACCTCATTCACGTTAACGTCAATTCTACCTTTGAAGAAACCGGACAGCATTGCTTTTGTTAAGTATGCAGTTTCTAAATCTGTCACTGAACCAGAGTAAGTAATAGAGAGTTCATGTACCCCTTCTTTAACACATTGAGTTAAAATATTTCCGATTTGTTTAGAGATTTGGTAAAAAGGTTGTATTTTTTCATAAATGTCTTTGGAGATAGCTGGTAAGTTAATTGAATTAGATACTGGATTTCCTTCAAAGTAAGTCCGAACTTCTTGAGCAACTTGTGTTGCTACATTTAATTGTGCTTCTTTTGTTGACGCACCTAAATGTGGCGTTACAATGACATTTTCATATTTCAAAAGTGGGTGTTCACCAGGTGGTTCAGTTTCAAATACGTCTAATGCAACTCCTCCAACATGTCCATTAGCCACATATTTAGCTAAATCTTGCTCATCAATGATACCACCACGGGCACAGTTAAGTAAGCGAACGCCTTTTTTTGTTTTTTTCAATGCCTCTTCATTGATAATCCCTCTTGTTTCAGGTGTAAGTGGAGTATGAACCGTAATAATATCAGATCTTTGCAGTATTTCATCTAATGTACTAGATTCTACACCGAGTTTTGCTGCACGTTCTTTCGTTAAAAAGGGATCGAATACTAACACACTCATACCAAATACTTTTGCTCGCTTGGCGATTTCACTCCCGATTCTTCCCATACCAACAATACCAAGACTTTTACCGAATAGTTCAGTACCTACATACTGATTTCTTTTCCATTCCAAATTCTTAACTGAGCTATGTGCTTGAGGAATATTTCTCATAAGGGAGGCCATCATAGCAAAAGTATGCTCTGCCGTAGAAATTGTGTTTCCGTCTGGTGCATTTATGACGATAATGCCTCTTTTAGTTGCTGCTGGAACATCAATATTATCGACACCCACACCTGCTCTTGCAATAATTTTTAACTTTGGCATCTCCGCCATTAATTCATCCGTTACTTTCGTGGCACTCCGTACTAACAAAGCCTCAATAGTTGATAAATCAACCTCGGGATCGTCGGTTTTCTTTTGAATAATTTCAGCATTTGTGTCGTTAAGTAAAGGGTATAAGCCTTCTTCACTAATGGCATCAGCCACTAATATTTGATACATGTATGAACCCTCCTAAGTTGGTTACTTAATTATCTGATTATTTTACAAGACGAATATTATTCTGTCAATTGGATTTATTGTTTGTGTTTAAAATGGAAACGCTTTAATGTAGTAAAATAAAACGATCTTCGTGGAAAGAAAATTTTATCTCCTGAAGACAAATGTGCATAATGAAAGGAATGTTTTTAATTCGAGATATTTACTATTTTAGGCTTCACAAATGAATTATTTTTCAGTATAATGAAGTTGTCAAATAAATATGGTCTATCTTCGGGGCAGGGTGAAATTCCCGACCGGCGGTGATAAGTATTTATACTTTAAGCCCGCGAGCCTAAAAGTGGAGTGCAATTAGCACGAAGCGTTTGTATTGGGCAGGATTTGGTGAGAATCCAAAGCCGACAGTAAAGTCTGGATGGGAGAAGATGGAGGTTCTGCTAACGTTCAAAGTATACACTACAAGAACGTTTATTAAGAATGTCTTTGTTCAATTCTCCCTCAAGTTTACTTGAGGGTTTTGTTATGCAAAGACGCTTATTTGCTGAACCTTTCTTCTATAGGAGAGATAGCCTAAAAGGAGAGAGGAAAATTGAAGAAGTTAAATGTCAAAGCTTTTGTTGCAATCGGTATGTTGAGTAGTATCGCGTATATTCTTATGTTGTTAAACTTTCCATTACCACCGTTTCCGAACTTTTTGATGATTGACTTTAGTGATATCCCTGCTTTAGTGGCTGCGTTAATATTTGGTCCGATTGCGGGAATACTGGTCGAATTGTTTAAAAATGTGTTGGATTATTTTATGACGGGAAGTGCTACTGGTGTACCTGTTGGTCATATTGCTAACTTTGTAGCAGGTTTATTATTTATTTTGCCAACCTATTATGTTTATACAAAGATGAAATCCAAAAAAGGTATGACAATAGGATTAATCATTGGCACAAGTGTAATGGCTGTATCCATGAGTTTGCTTAATTATTTCGTCTTTTTACCTGCCTATACAATGTTTTTAAATATGCCCGCTATGTCAGGACCAGAAATGCGTTCAACTGCAGTCATGTTTATTCTACCTTTTAACTTTATTAAAGGAATTTTAATGGCATCGGTATTTATGCTTGTATTTGCTAAGATGAGTAATTGGATTAATAAACAAAGATCGCTAAATACGATTGCTTAATTTATAAAGGAGGCATCTAACTTTGAAAAGTTAGATGCCTTTTAATATATAATTTTATGCCGCTTAAGTAGAATTGTCACTCTTATCCATCATATTACATCATTCGTAAAAGCACCAATGAACTCATATGCAATCCTCGATAACTACTATTTTAATTCCAACTGGATAATTGATGAAGGGAACGATTTTTATTCGAATGAGTATACGAGTATGTGATTCCCTGTAGCTCATAGAAAAAACGAGCAAATCCCTAAAATAGGATTTACTCGTTTTCTTTTTTTACAATTAGATTTCTTTTTGTTCTATTCGTATTTTAACGGATCACCATCAAAGGCATCGTCTGCGACTTTTATTGAGTCAGTTGGACAGCCTTCAAATGCATCCATCATATCTTCTATAAGAACATCGGGAATTTCAACAATTCCTTCATTATCATCTAGTGTTACAAATGCGATGCCCTCATCATCGTAATCATAAATGTCTGGAGCTGCCGCACCACATGCGCCACAAGCAATACATGTTTCTTTGTCAACAATTGTATACTTCGCCATGGAATAACCTCCTATTTAAAATCTTTTTCATGTTAAAGCACGAAAATATCTGCCGAAACACTTACCACATGTTCTATTGTAAATCTGTCTTGTAAACATTTCAATAAAAATCTACCATCTAGAATAGTCTATGGTGGGACTTTTCATCTTGTTCATGATGAAAAATTGACTGATATTATCACGTATATAACGGTTTCATGATACAATGAAATTCAACAAAAAAAATTAAAATAATGTCGAAAAAGTCTGCAAATTCACCACGGAAATGCTATTCTAAAAACTAATTAGTCAATGAATAAAGGGGAGAGAAATGTGAGCGTTATTCAGAAATTGGTCTTATTTTGTCTAAAATCAATTGAGAATCAGAGAACTGCTTATGCCATTTTACATTTGCTTAATGGCAAAAAGTCATCTCAAACAATACAAGATGCTCATTTATTTCACTTGAAGCAATACTTTCATGTGTTACCCCATTTGGCAAGAGAGGAATTTAATCAAATATTAGATCATCTTTTAGAGGAGAAATATGTCACTTGTCTTGGTGAGGGGTCTTATCGAATGACGGAAAAAGGGGATATGTATCTCCAAGAGTTTGCTGAACCAATCATACCTAGCTATCTCAATGGCTGGTCATATAACCGGATGGACAAACTTTTTTGGGAGCGCCTTTCTCTTATGGTTCAAGTAATTTCTAACCTAGTCGCATATAACGGAAGGTATCTCCCTATTCAAAATAATAAACCTGATCTTGATTGGTTAAAGAACTTTATTCAAAGGAATAGAATCAATCGCCATGAGTTGGCAACACAACTGTTTAAGGAGTTACAACAAATTTTAACGAATAAAAAAATTGACCCTCTTATTCTCATTCTAAGGTTAACAGGAAGTAATCGAATTGGCTTAACACAGCAGCAGGCAGCCGAACAGTTGCAAATGTCAATGTTAACCTATCAGTTACATTTTACAAATGTGATTCACATGATATTAACTGAAGTAAAAGAAAATAACACCTCTTATCCGTTACTCGAGCAAATATTAGAGACAAAAGAGACAAATGAGTGGTTACAGCTAACACAATCAACAAGAAAAACAGCTATCTATTTAAATCAAGGATACGATATTGAGGATATTATTAAAATAAGAAAATTAAAACAAGGAACAATTGAAGATCATATTGTGGAATTGGCCATTGTTGATTCGTCTTTTAATATAGATGTATATGTTCCACCAGAAGTACAAAGAAACATTATAAAAACTTCAACGAACGGAATAAAGCAGCTAAAATATATCCGTCAATCAGTTCCTGAAGCAAGCTATTTTCAGATACGGCTTGTACTAGCTAAACATAAAAGTGCGGTGAGCGTATAATGAAACAATTACTGAGAGAAAAATTTGGTTATACGTCTTTTAGAGATGGACAAGAAGAAACAATAAAAGCGGTAGTGGCCGGTAAGCATACGTTAGCCATGCTCCCAACTGGTTCTGGGAAGTCTTTATGTTATCAACTTCCAACATTTATGCTCCCAGGCACAACTTTAATTATTTCTCCACTTCTTTCCTTAATGCAGGATCAGGTAGACCAATTACTATTGATTGGGGAAAAACGGGCTATCGCATTTAATTCTTTTTTAAATTACCAAAAAAAAATGTATGCACTTAAAAATTTGCACCAGTATAAGTTTATTTTTACTTCACCTGAAATGCTGCAATCAAAATTATTCATGGAGAGATTGAGTGAGCTTCATATTACATTACTTGTTGTCGATGAAGCTCATTGTATTTCTCAATGGGGACATGATTTCAGACCGGACTATTTAGCTATTGGCTCTGTAATGAAGGAGTTAGGACATCCGCCTATATTGGCGTTAACGGCTACGGCAACTGATAAGGTGAAACAGGATATTAAACAATCTTTAAACATGCAAAACAGTATTGATATTCTTTATTCAGTTGACCGACCAAATATCTCTTTACATGTTGAGAAAGTTGAAAGCTATCAAGAGAAAATCGATGTGTTAATTAAGAGGGTAAGAGCTTTACATGGTCCAGGTATTATTTATTTTTCTAGTAAAAAAACGGCAGAAGTTTGTGCACAATCATTAAAAGAGAATGGGATAAAAAGAGTGAGCATCTATCATGGCGGATTGAATCATGAAGAAAGAATACTTATTCAGCAACAATACATTCATAACCAACTCGATGTGATATGTGCAACAAGTGCATTTGGCATGGGGATTAATAAAGAAAATATTCGTTATGTTATTCATTTTCATATGCCAATGAATATGGAATCATATTTACAGGAAATTGGTAGAGCTGGGAGAGATGGCAAGCCTAGTCTTGCTTTACTGTTATATGCACCTTTTGATGAACAGCTGCCGATGCAGTTGGTAGAATCAGAACTAATTAATGATAGTCAAATGGAGAATTTAAAACGTTTTTTTTTAACAGATTCCCTAAGGTGGTGGGAGTTAGAAAAATACGAAGAGGATTTAACAGTAATTGCTAATCTTAGTGAAACATCTATGCGAATATTAAAGGATTTTCATCGTAATGCTATCCTTGATCATAAGGAGGCAAGTTCCTTAGATGAACTAAAGGTGATTATGAATAAACAATTCCAGCTTAAATTAGGAGCCATTCAAACTGTTTATCAATATATTCATAGTTCCACATGTAGGCGAGAAAAAATCTTACACTATTTTGGTGAAGAGCCGACATTAAATATAGGAGAATGCTGCGATCATTGTAATGGTAGCAACTACCCTGATCTGCAAACTGAAGAGCTAGGGATAATGCCTTTATATGAAAATTGGGAAGAGATCCTACAAGACATTTTATTAAGTGAGACATCCAAAAATGAAGAGTAAATATGAAGAAACCATTCGTTTGTTATCTGATAAAGAATTAAGATTTCATTTATATTTAACACAAGTGTTATTACTTTTCATTGCATTGGTTATTGGCCTATTTCTCTTTCATTCATGGGATTCTTTTTTTGCGCTATTTCAATGGGATGGACCATCTATTGCGATTGGTATATTATCAGGATTAGTCATTGTCATGCTTGATATAATAGGGATGCGGGTCCTACCTCCCTCCTATTATAATGATGGTGGGGTAAATATAAGGATATTCAGCTCACTATCACCAGCCCATATCGTAGTAATTACGTTAATTATTGCCTTTAGTGAGGAAGTGTTATTTAGAGGTGTGCTGCAAACTCACTTTGGGTTGATAGTGACTAGTTTAATCTTTGCTCTTGTCCATTATCGTTATTTATTTCAATGGTTCTTATTTTTAAATGTCGTTTTATTGAGTTTCTTCATTGGTTGGATATATGAATTAACTGGTAATTTGTTAGCGACAATTATTATGCACTTTATTATTGATTGTTTATTGGGGTTATATATATATAAAAGTCAAAGAGCAGGAAGGGAAGATAGATGAATAGAGAGGCATCATATCGGGAGAAGGCAAAGAGAGATCGCCAAAGATTACAAAAAGTAAATGTTAGTGAAGAGTTGTCAATGGCGGAGATCAGCAGTACTAAAGAAAAACAAACAGTGGATAAAAAGTTGGACTACCCACTCATTCGTTTACTTGCAGCATTTTTTATTATGGTACCAATAGTGGCTTTGTCTGTTTATTATCTTGTTCCTATGCTAGCTGATCAGTCTTCAACTTCAGCAGAAAAAGAAGATTTTGAAACTGTTGGTATATCAAATAGCAGTAATAATGGGTCATCACAAAATGTTGCAGCCGCCCCTGATGATAAGGAAGAAGATAAGGAAGAACAAGAAAAGGAGAAAGCAGCTGAAGAGGCAAAATTAAAAGAACAAGAAGAAGCTGAACGAAAAAAACAAGAGGAAGCAGAGAAGAAAGCAAAAGAAGAAGCAGCCAAAAAAGAAAAGGAAGAGGCTGAAAAGAAAGCACGAGAAGAAGCTGTACAAAAAGAGAAGGAATTAGCAGAACAAAAGGCGAAAGAAGAGGAAGCAAAAAAACAAGCAACAAAAGTTGTTCAGCATACGGTTCAATCACAAGAAACAATGTATAGAATCGCTATGAATTATTATAAGTCACCTGATGGGATTGCAAAAATTAAGGCTGCTAATAATTTGCCATCTGAGGAAATTTACGTTGGCCAAGTATTAAGGATTCCCCTCGACTAGTCATGAATCCACTCCTCCAATCATATAATGTGGGCAAGCATAGCTATGACTGGGGGGATTTTATGGAAACAGCAATTAATCAACTAGATGAAAGAACAGACCAAGCAACGAGACAAATGCTTCAAAAAGTAGTTGAAAGAAAAGCGAAATATGATCACTTGAAAGAGTGGCATTTGGTTATTATGTGGCTAGTTGTATTTCTATCATTTGCTTATGTGATTTTTGTGTATTATCAATTTTATTTACCTTATTCCTATTCATTTGCTTCTGTTTTTTCTGTTTATATTAATCATCCATTCAATTTATACAGTATGGTAACGTTGATTGGCTTTTATGGATATATGGTCCTGTTACAACAGAAGCGTGATAAAGCGGAAAAAGAATATCATGCACTTAGATGCGAGATCATCGATAAGAGTAAGGACTTGTGGAAAAAAGAGGATGAGTGGAAAAATAGACATCATGTCTTTAATATGATGAAAAAAAATTATGATATTAATCTGTTTCATGAGAACAAATAATCATAGTTCAAAGCCATAGGGAGTAAAGACATTTAAACCTATCTCATACGAATGAAGAAGCAGAGAAATGAAGAGGAACTGCTGACTAAAACCTACCCCAGTTTGCGATTGCATGACATGAATCATTTGAAAATCTAAGAACTTACAGAACAACTAACGGTGATTCAAGTCATCATAGCGACAATCGGGCAAGTTCACATGAAATATAAGGTTTGTAGAAGCGAAATAAATGATATTTAGGTTGTTCGTTTATAGAGCATCCTTTTTTTATTGACTAACTTAAATTTTAGTACATATAGATGAGGTGGAGTCATGTATATTATTTTAGCAAGTGCATTACTGTTTATTTCCGTTGGGGTCGTCGTTTATATGTATAAGGAAGCACATAAAGATACAATTGAAGTGAGAAAGGTTGCCATACAAGGTTTCCCAGAGAGTCTTGCAGGATTGAACATTTTTTTTATTTCTGATATCCATCGTAGAGAGCTATCAGGAAAGTTGATTCAAGCTGTTAAAGATAGAAAGGTGGATATCGTTTGCATAGGCGGTGATTTAACAGAAAAGGGAGTACCTTTGGCAAGGACGAAACGGAATATAGAAAACCTTGTTTCTATTGCTCCGACTTATTTTGTATGGGGGAATAATGATTATGAAGTGGATTTTCATGAGCTAGATGCATTGCTATTAGATCTCGGAGTGAAAATTCTTGATAATTCAGCAGTCAGTTTTGAAGGCTCAGATGGTAAACGTATCGTGTTACTTGGAACAGATGATTTTAGTAGGGAAAGAGACCAGATTGATCTTGCAATTGAGGATGCTGGGAATGGCTGTCGTATTCTCATGAGCCATGACCCTGGTATTGTTGACTATTTATTACCAGAATATCAAATTTCGTTTATGATGTCAGGACATACCCATGGTGGGCAAATCCGTATCTTAAACTGGGGACCTTATGAAAAAGGTGGGATGAAATATAAGAACGGTATACCTTATTTTGTAAGTAATGGTTATGGGACAACAGCCTTGCCTTTAAGGCTAGGCGCACCTGCACAAACACATATTCTTTCTTTATATCCAAGTTTAGAAGGAAATGTTAAGGACGACTCACCAACTAAAGTATATACCATACACTAATCACAAGAGTCGGTTCTGGGCAGGGGGCAGAAGAAATGCAATTGGAGCGTTTGAATGATAATAAAATTAAAATTTTGCTTACTTTAGATGATTTGTTTGAGAGAGGCTTGTCAAAGGAAGATATTTGGAAGGACTCTTTAAAATGGCATCAGCTTTTTCAAGATATGCTTGAGGAAGCAAGTGAAGAATTTGACCTTGATATATATGGCACAATCAGTATCGAGATTTTTTCAATGCAAATACAAGGAATGGTTATGATTGTAACGATACAAGAAGAAGTAGAAGAAGAATGGCTTAAGGATGGAATCATTGATTTTCAAGTAGATGTAGACAAACAAGATTATATTTTATATGAATTTCATGATTTTGAGAATATTATTTCATTAAGTCACCGGAAAATATGGAAAGAAGAAGTGGTAAATTCATTATATGTGTATAACGGACTTTATTATGTATTGATTGAAGGCAATAGAAAACAAGCGGAAGAAAAACTGATTTCAATTTTAGCTGAATATGGTACCGTTTCTTTTGTTAGTTTATATATTATTAAAGAATACGGAAAAGAATTAATTAGAGACCATGCATTAGAAAAGATCGAACACTATTTTAAATAATGGTACATTCAAGCAAATAGGATTTAAGTGATCCTATTTGTTTGAATATTCAGGTGCCTTGATGTTTATCGTATTAGTTCTTTGGGAATAGGATGTAATATGGAGCTTATCGATGAGATTAATTCAATTTAACTCGATAAATACATATGAGTATTTTATGAATGAAATCAGCTAATAAAGGCAAAATAAAATAGATGTAAATATTTTTGAAAATAAGGAAAATACGTAATATTATAGCTTTGGTAGCGTTTACATAAAAATAAGAAAAAATTGCTTTTTCTCCTTGCATAAATAGAGTAAAGGTGTATACTATGTCTTGAAAGCGGACAACTAAAGAATGTGAATTTTTCTAGGAGGTTTCAAATAGTGGCCGATAAAGGTACTGATCATACGAATCAAGAAGATAAAATGGATGTTTTGAAGTCAACTCAAATCGTAATCCACAAAGCGTTGGAGAAACTTGGATATCCAGAAGAGGTTTTTGAACTGTTGAAAGAACCAATGCGTTTATTAACAGTGAAAATTCCTGTTAGGATGGATGATGGGACGGTGAAAATTTTTACTGGTTACCGTGCTCAGCATAATGATTCAGTCGGTCCTACAAAAGGGGGAATTCGTTTTCACCCTAATGTAACAGAAAAAGAAGTGAAGGCACTATCTATATGGATGAGCTTAAAATGCGGTATAGTCGATCTACCATATGGCGGAGGTAAAGGCGGTATCGTTTGTGATCCAAGAGATATGTCTTTCCGTGAGCTTGAAAGATTAAGTAGAGGGTATGTTAGAGCGATTAGCCAAATTGTTGGTCCTACAAAAGATATTCCAGCTCCAGATGTATTTACAAATTCACAAATTATGGCCTGGATGATGGATGAATATAGCAGAATGGATGAATTTAATTCCCCGGGATTTATTACTGGTAAACCACTTGTACTTGGTGGTTCTCATGGTAGGGAATCAGCAACAGCTAAAGGGGTTACGATCTGTATTCATGAAGCAGTCAAGAAAAAGGGTATTAATTTAAAGGGTGCTCGCGTGGTTGTACAAGGTTTTGGTAATGCAGGTAGCTTCTTAGCAAAGTTTATGCATGATGAAGGCGCAAAAGTTGTGGGTATTTCTGATGCATACGGTGCCCTTCATGACCCTAATGGTTTAGATATTGATTATTTACTTGATCGCCGTGATAGTTTTGGAACTGTAACAAAGTTATTTAATGAGACGATTTCGAATAAAGAGCTACTCGAGCTCGAATGTGACGTATTGGTTCCTGCAGCAATTGAAAACCAAATTACTGAGGAAAACGCACATAATATTAAAGCAAGTATTGTAGTAGAGGCAGCGAATGGCCCAACAACATTAGAAGCGACACAAATATTAACAGAAAGAGATATTCTTCTTGTGCCTGATGTGCTTGCATCATCCGGTGGTGTAACAGTTTCTTATTTTGAATGGGTGCAGAATAACCAAGGCTACTACTGGTCTGAAGAAGAAGTAGAAGAAAAATTAGAAAAAATTCTAGTGAAATCATTCAATAATATTTATGAAACCGCTCAAACACGTAGAGTAGATATGCGCTTAGCTGCGTATATGGTTGGTGTACGTAAAATGGCTGAAGCATCAAGATTTAGAGGTTGGATTTAATTTTCGCAATTTCTTACATTTGAAAGAAGGTAAAAAATCTCCTATTATATACATTAGGAGATTTTTTTCAATTCTACATATATAAAATATCATACGGGTCAGTCCAAGAGGTGGATCATCATGAATAAAAAAGATGCGATTGTGGTTGGTGGTGGACCATGTGGATTAGCCGCAGCCATTTGTTTAAAAGAGTTAGGGAAAGATGTTTTAGTCATTGAGAAGGGAAACATTGTTAATGCCATTTATCGTTACCCGACTCATCAAACTTTCTTTAGTTCCAGTCAAAAATTAGAAATTGGTAATATACCGTTTGTAACGGTTGAACATAAACCCAATAGAAATCAAGCACTTACCTATTATAGAGAAGTGGTTAAACGGAAAGCAATCAATGTCAATGCATATGAAAAGGTTGAAAGCATCATAAAGAAAAAAGATAATGACTTCTCTGTGCAAACAGATAAAGCGGAATATCAATCCTCTTATGTTATTGTTGCAACTGGGTATTATGATCAACCAAATTATATGGGGGTCCCTGGTGAAGATTTAGATAAAGTCTTTCATTACTTTAAAGAAGCCCATCCGTTTTTTAATAAAGATGTTGTTGTTATTGGTGGGAAAAACTCCAGTGTTGATGCGGCCATTGAATTAGAAAAGGCTGGGGCAAATGTGACGGTTCTCTATCGGGGCGATGAATATTCAAAAAGCGTTAAGCCGTGGATTTTACCGCAGTTTGATTCACTTGTTCGCCATGAGAATATTCAAATGGAATTTAATGCGAATGTCCAGGAAATAAGAGCAACTTCTGTTGTCTATGAGAAAGAAGGGAAAATTAAGGAAATCGCGAATGATTTTGTCTTTGCCATGACTGGTTATCATCCAGATCATCCATTTTTACAATCAATAGGCATTAAAAAAGACGAAGAGACCGGAAAACCTGAACATCATCCTGAAACAATGGAGACCAATGTAGAAGGTATATATATTGCTGGCGTGATTGCTGCGGGTAATAATGCCAATGAAATATTTATCGAGAATGGTAGGCATCATGGAGAAATGATTGCCAAAGCGATTAAAGAGAAAGAACAATAATCAAACAAGTTCAGACGAGAATATGAGCTTAAGTAAACCCGAACTTTATGCAAAACACTCTTTAATGGTGCTTTGCTTTGTTCGGGTTTTCAAATGATGTTGCATCACTTTGTCAATATTTTTTGCCTTTTGTCTAGGATGATTTTTCCATATGTTGAAATTTTGTGGCGTACTATCATTATGATCTTCATAAACTGCCAAAGGAGTGAGCGATCAACTCAGTAGACTTCCCATCTAATAGATGGAATAAAGAAAGTCAGTAAATCAAACATTTATAGTTGAAACATTTCTTCAAGTTTTTCGAAGGGCATCCTGCTTTCCAAAGCGATTAATAGTTTAATACGAGCTTTTTGCCCATTTAATCCATTAGAAAAAATGAGGCCAAGCTCTTTTAATTCTTTGCCCCCTCCAGGATAACCATAAACATCTTGGGCAATGCCATTAAAGCATCTTGATACGATAATAATGGGAATCTTTCTAGCAAGTAAATCTTTTATACCAGGAAGCATGGCTGGAGGAAGGTTTCCTTGTCCAAGCGCTTCAATCACCAATCCATCGCATGTAGTTTGTGCAATTGCTCCTAATAGGGTAGAGTCCATGCCGGCATGAGCTTTAATAAGCATCACTTGTTTATCTGCTTGTTCGATTTCGAAATGTGCATGTTGAACAGGGAGGTGATGAAAAAGTACACCCCTTTTTGTGACTATACCTATGGGTCCATATTGAGGACTTTGAAAGGTCGAGACGTTGCTAGTATGTGTCTTTGTCACATTTTCAGCTGTGTGAATTTCATCATTCAGCACTACTAAAACGCCCTTTCCATCCGCTTCATCGCAAATGGCAACACGAATAGAAGAAATCAGATTATATAACCCATCTGAGCCAATTTCATTACTAGAGCGCATAGCCCCAGTCACAACGATCGGCAAAGAACCCTTTACTGTTAAGTCAAGAAAATAGGCAGTTTCTTCCAATGTATCAGTACCATGTGTAATGACAACACCAGATACCTTATCCTTGTAAGAATGAATTAAGTTTCGTAATATAAGCATTTCCTTTTGCGTAATATGGGGAGAGGGTAATTGAAATGGTTCTTCGACAATCAAGTGCGCAAGCTCATTTAACTCTTTTGTTTGTCTTGTTAATGGGTTTTCTTCATTTGTTAATACTGCACCTGTTTCAACATCCTCACTCATTGAAATGGTCCCACCTGTATGAATTAGGAGTATTTTCTTTTTATCCAACTTGGTACCTCCATTTAATATGTAATTATTTTGGTAAATTTATTTTCAATCTTACCTATACATGATACGATTAAAGAAAAGCTTTGAAAAGAGGAACAGCCCATGCTGGGATTAATATCTGCTGCCATTGCTCCTGGCTTGGCATTATTAAGTTACTTTTATTTAAAAGATCAATATGAGACTGAGCCCTTTTCGATGGTTTTTAGAACCTTTTTATTTGGGGCACTTCTTGTGTTTCCCATAATGTTTATCCAATATGTATTTGAAGTAGAACAAGTGTTTACTTCTCATTTTGTTTCTGCTTTTCTTTCTTCTAGTATGCTTGAGGAATTTTTTAAGTGGTTTATCCTCCTTATTATTATTTACCCCCATGTGCACTTTGATGAACCGTATGACGGCATTGTTTATGGCGCAGCAGTATCACTTGGGTTTGCTACATTGGAGAATATCTTTTATTTATTGACACTCGGAATAGAGCATGCGCTAGGTCGTGCATTATTCCCGGTTTCTAGTCATGCACTTTTTGGTGTAATTATGGGCTATTATTTAGGAAAAGGAAAGTTTTCGAAAAAATCTAGAGGGAAATGGCTATGCTTATCTCTAGCAACTCCTTTCCTTTTGCATGGAACATATGATTATATTTTGTTAACATTAGAAAATTGGCTGCTGTTTATTGTTCCATTTATGATCTTTCTTTGGTGGATGGGGCTAAAGAAAGCCAAACAAGCGAGAATACTAAGTGCTAAATATAATCAATCATTAGAAGATACAAGAACAAATTATGGTTAACATAGGTTAAAAGAGGCTATAAGTAATGAGTTTCAGTTCAGATAAAGTAAGAAGGCGGATTTGAGTAAACTCAAATCCGCCTTCTTTTCTTTTTGTCAAATCACCAAGCTTCCTCCGGCTAACGGATGCCTTCTAAAGGAAAAATAAGTAATCAGAACATCTAACATAGAAGTTGAATTTTTTATAAAAATCGTTAAATTTCAAGCGTACGAGCCTCTATTTGATGGCCACCCTGTAAATGCTATATTTATCCAAATGATTTTCTCATTGAATTTGTATAAAAAGCCAATTGGAACCAAAAAATAGATGTATTGTTAGCTTCCTCGCTGATTAGTAAACGTGAAAAAGAGAGATCGAGGAATAACTGTTACAGCCATCATTTTTTACCTGCAAAACGCCATATTAGGTTACCTGATTGTTTAACAGATGAAAAGATGTATTTTTGGAGGTTAGTACGATGAAACAACTATTGATGTTTACTAAAGTGATGCTAATACTACTGCTTATAGCGACGACTATTCCAATGGCTGAATTGGATAAGTCGGCAAATGCTTTTTCGAATCAAGTGATTAGACAAGGAGCGATAGGCGATGATGTCATTGAGCTACAAGCAAGATTGCAATATTTAGGATTCTATAATGGTAAAATCGATGGGGTCTTCGGTTGGGGCACATATTGGGCATTACGCAATTTTCAATATGAATTTGGCTTGGATATAGATGGGCTTGCTGGTTCTGGTACGAAGGAAAAGTTGGTGAGTGCGTCAAATTATGATGAGCAATATGTGAAGAATCAAATTAATCAAGGGAATTCATTTACACATTATGGCGGAACGGATTTAAGTCAACAAGCACCTGCTAATAATAGTGGATCAAATCAAAATGATGGTAATGCATCAAGTGGTAATTCCGGTGGTACAACTTCGGCAAATGTTCCTAGTGGATTCTCGGAAAACGACATACAAATGATGGCAAATGCGGTGTACGGTGAGGCGCGTGGCGAACCTTATATAGGGCAAGTAGCGGTAGCGGCAGTAATATTGAACCGAGTAGAAAGTGCGTCTTTTCCAGATACGGTTTATGGTGTGATCTTTGAACCAAGAGCATTTACGGCTGTTGCAGATGGGCAAATTTGGCTAACACCTAATGAAACAGCGAGGGAAGCAGTGATAGATGCAATTAATGGCTGGGATCCGAGTGGAGATGCCCTTTATTACTTTAATCCAGATACTGCAACAAGTCCTTGGATTTGGACAAGACCACAAATTAAAAAAATTGGACAACATATTTTCTGTAAATAAGGAGTGAAGTCACGTGTTAAAAGGAATACTCATAACTGTTCTTTCAGTTGGTGTTATCGGAACTGCTGTCTGGGGTTATCAAGAACATCGTGAGAAAAATGCGATATTAATTAACGCAGAAAACAATTATCAACGTGCATTTCATGAACTCACTTATGAAATCGATGTATTACATGATAAAATTGGATCTACTTTGGCAATGAATTCTAGAAGTTCACTGTCTCCTGCGCTTGCGGATGTTTGGAGAATTACCTCTCAAGCACATTCAGATGTAGGTCAGCTGCCACTATCACTTTTACCATTTAATAAGACGGAAGAATTTTTAGCACAAATTGGTGAGTTTAGTTATAAGACAGCGATTAGAGACTTGGATAAAGACCCATTGACTGATGAAGAATATCAGTCTTTACAAGGATTATACAAGCAGGCAGCAGATATTCAATCAGAATTACGGAATGTGCAGCATATGGTCGTCAAAAATGACTTAAGATGGATGGATGTAGAAACAGCGCTTGCTACAAATAATGAAGCAGCAGATAATACAATTATAGACGGCTTTCAAACCGTCGAAAAAACAGTTGAGGGATACGATGAAACGGATTTAGGTCCCGCATTTGTAAATATGCAAAAGAAAGATGAGAACTATCAATACTTAGAAGGAAAAGAAATATCTAAAAAGGAAGCTGTATCAGAAGCGAAGAAATATGCGCAATCCCCTGATGATGTTAAAGCAACCGTGGCAGAAAATGGCGAAGGATCGGATTATGGATTTTTTAGTGTATCACTAAGGTCTCCTAAAGAAAGTATAGAAACCAATTTAGATATTACTAAAAAGGGCGGTTATCCTATTTGGCTTATCACGGCAAGAGATGTAAAACAACAAAAAATTAGTCTGGAAGATGCTCATCAATCAGCAGTGAAATTTTTAAAAGATAATGAATTTGAAGATCTTGATCTATTTGAAAGTGTGCAATATGATCAAATGGGCGTGTTTACATTTGTGTCTAAACAGGACGATGTAAGAATTTACCCAGATTCAATTAAGATGAAAGTAGCATTAGATAATGGGCAAATTTTAGGATTTTCAGCAGAGGATTATTTGAAATCCCATCATAAGCGAGATATTCCTCAAGCTGTGTTAGCAAAAGAGGAAGCAAGAGAAAAAATCAATAGTCAACTAAAAATTATGGATGATCGGTTAGCGATTATATTGAATGATAGTAATGAAGAAGTACTTTGTTATGAATTTACTGGGACATTAGGTGAAGACACGTATCGCATCTATATTAATAGTGAAAATGGAAGAGAAGAAAAAGTAGAAAAATTGCAAAATGCAGAACCAATTTATGAAGATGTGGTATAAGGCAAATAAGGACCCGAAAAGGGTTCTTTTTGGTTTTTTTTATGGAAATCATTGGCTAAATAAAGACATGAAGATGAAATATAAATGTAGAAAAAAATTAGGACTAAATAGAGTAATGTGATTATACCATGATGTTAATAATTCTCATCTCATTCAAATAAAAATATAGTTCTTTTGTAACAGTTAAGTGATAAAATAAGGAAAAGTAGAAAAGATTAGGAGGGAATACATTGTCACCAGGTGATCAATTGTATATAGAACATTATCTATCAAGTGAGGGCAAGTACATATCTAGAATTGCTGAAATTAAAGAGGATATATTACATATTCATTATCCCGTTTGTTTACAAACGAATCGGAAAATGTACTTAGTAGATGGAAGAAGAATTAAGTGTGTTGCTTACAATGCAAATGGGAAAATGTTTTTCTTCTCTGGAAGAGTGGTCGGTCGAATGATGCAGTCCACACCATTATTGAAAATTGCTTATGCAAAAGAATTTACTCATGAGAAGGAACAAATGAGGGAGTATGTTAGAGTTGATTTCAATGAATCTGTTGAAATTCAACCCGTAGGTGAAGGGATGTCTCACTCTATTATAGGGATAAGTAGAAATATAAGTGCAGGGGGAATAGCTGTAGTTGTTAATAATTTTACCTATTTGTATAAACCATCGCCCTATTTATTGCGTTTTACACTTGTGATAGAAGGTAAAAAGCGTTCCTTTGTTTTAGCGTCAGAATATGTAAGGAAAGAGGCATTAGCAGATGGGCGTCTCGTTATATCATTTAGATTTCCACAAATAAATGCAGAAGATAGACAAGCAATGATGAGGTTTTGCTTCGAACAACAGTTACTTCATATGAAGAAAAGTAAACAATCTTAAGCAGAACAGCATAAAATCTCTTTTGTGTCTCCATAATGATTAATGGAGGTGGGAGGATGAAAGTATTCGAACGCACGCTCATACTATTAATCATTTTTCATCTTGGGTTGTTACTATTATTTCAAACCGTTTTTCATTATTTACACCTATTTCCGCATTTTAATGAAGTGACAAGATATGAAGGAGTGAATCATCATTTAGAAAACAATGATGAGGAGGTATTCTACATAAAGAGGCCTTAACTTGATTTTATGATGAAAATCAGGCCAATAGAAATAATAGCTTTACAGACCTTTTGGATTGTTCTTCCTGAGAACATCCTTTTTTAGTGTTTCTTCTTATTTTTTAAAAATTATCGTATTATTTTAACTAATAAAAAGACTCCCTATTAGGGGAGGGGATTATTAATAACACATAATCATTACAACTAATTAAGTGAATTTATGATAGAATATAAAACGTAAAGAATATATTTGTATAGGTATTTCAGGAGGGTTTATGAATAAAATATCAATTGCCATCGATGGACCTGCAGCAGCGGGGAAAAGTACAGTTGCTAAGATTATAGCTGAGAAGCTTCATTATATTTATATAGATACAGGGGCGATGTATCGCGCGTTAACATTTAAAGCGTTGCAGTCAGAAATAGATATAAATGATGAAGAATCATTAATTCCTTTGTTAAAAGAGACAGAGATTGTCTTAAATCCTGGAGAATCAGGCCAACGTATTCTTTTAGATGGGATAGATGTTTCTACGGAAATTAGAACAGCTGAAGTAACTAATTCAGTGTCTACGGTTTCTAAACATAAGCAGGTAAGAGAAGAAATGGTTGCCCGTCAACAACGCTTCGGTCAAGAAGGTGGTGTAGTGATGGATGGCCGTGATATTGGTACACATGTTTTACCTGATGCAGAGGTAAAAGTGTTTCTTTTAGCATCAGTGGATGAACGAGCAGCACGGCGCCATGCTGAAAACTTAGAAAAGGGTTTTCCTTCAGATTTAGCTCTTTTAAAAGAGGAAATTGCTAAAAGAGATAAGTTAGATTCGGAAAGGGAAGTTGCACCACTCAAAAAAGCTGAGGATGCAGTAGAATTGGATACAACATCACTAAGCATTCACGAAGTTGTTGATAGAATTATGAAGTTGGTTGAGGAAAGGATTCAATAATATGAGTGTATATACATTTGCACGCTCTTTAGTATACGGCTTATTAAAGCCCGTTTATCGCATGGATGTTAAAGGTAGGGAGAATGTCCCAGCAGAAGGTGGCGTCCTTTTATGTTGCAATCATATTGATAACCTGGATCCACCAATTGTAGGGATAACAGCGCCAAGAGACATTCACTTTATGGCAAAAGAAGAGTTGTTTAACGTGCCAATTTTAGGGAAGTTATTACCACATCTGAATGCTTTTTCTGTAAAAAGAGGAATGAGTGATCGTGAAGCATTGAGAAAAGGGTTGAAGGTTCTTAAAGAAGGGCATGTTTTAGGTTTATTTCCAGAAGGGACGAGGAGTAAAACCGGAGAAGTTGGTAAAGGTCTTGCCGGTGCAGGGTTCTTTGCTCTTCGTTCTAATGCTGCAGTCGTACCTTGTGCCATCATTGGCCCGTATAAGCCTTTTAAGAAATTAAAAGTCGTCTACGGAAAGCCTATCCCAATGGATGAAATCCGTGCAAACAAAGTCAATGCAGAAGAAACAACGGATATCATTATGAATGAAATCAAAAAATTAATCGAACAGAATCGCTAAACCTTCTTACTTGACAAAAGGTGCTATTTGTAAGAAGTTTATAAAAAGGCATTTTATATTTCAGGATCAAAGTGGTTTTACAACTCTAGTTTATTTAGTGCAATTTACACTTTGTAAGATTGCATTTTATAAGTGGAAAATGAAATTAGCCATTGGATTAAGGAGGAATACATATGTCAGAAGAAATGAATGAAATTGAAGTAGCAAATTTTGAAGTTGGCGATAAAGTAAATGGTAAAGTGACAAAAGTAGAAGAGAAGCAAGTGATTGTCGATATCGAAAATAGCAAATTAGATGGTATTATTCCAATTAGTGAACTATCAAGTCTTCATGTAGAAACAGCTAGCGATGCTGTTGCAGAAGGTGATGAACTACAATTAGAAGTGTTAAAAGTAGAAGAAGAAGCGCTTGTACTATCAAAGCGCAAAGTAGATGCTGAAAAGTCTTGGGAACAACTAGAGCAAAAATTTAATGACGGTGAAGTTTTTGATGCTGAAATCAAAGATGTTGTTAAAGGCGGATTAGTCGTTGACCTTGGAGTTCGCGGATTTGTACCAGCTTCTTTAGTTGAAGCACATTTTGTTGAAGATTTCTCAGATTATAAAGGTCAAACATTAGCTTTTAAAATTGTAGAGTTAGATAAAGATAAAAATCGTTTAATTCTTTCTCATCGTGTAGTTGTTGAAGAGGAGCAAGGAAAACAAAAGAAAGAGTTACTTGGATCGCTTGAAGCTGGAAGCGTGATTGATGGAACTGTACAACGTATTACAGATTTCGGTGCTTTTGTTGATATCGGTGGTGTTGATGGTTTAGTCCATATTTCACAACTTTCTTATGAGCATGTTGCTAAGCCTTCAGATGTTGTTACAGAAGGTCAATCTGTCAAAGTAAAAGTACTAAGTGTAGATAAGGATAATGAACGAATTTCACTATCTATTAAAGATACTTTGCCTGGTCCTTGGGATGGTATTGCTGAAAAAGCCCCTAAAGGTAGTGTGTTAGAAGGCACAGTGAAAAGACTTGTATCTTATGGTGCTTTCGTAGAAGTATTCCCTGGAGTGGAAGGGCTTGTTCATATTTCTCAAATTGCACATAAACATATTGCCACTCCGCACGAAGTATTAAAAGAAGGTCAAGCAGTACAAGTGAAAGTCCTTGATGTGAATGAAGGCGATGAAAGACTTTCTCTAAGTATTAAAGATCTTGTTGAAAAAGAAGAAGAACCAACTGATTATGAACTGCCTGAAGAGTCTAAGGGGTTCCAATTAGGTGAAATGATTGGTGAACAGTTAAAGAAATTAAATAAATAATGGTGGTAGTATAGTGACGAGAGCAAAGAGAAAATGGGATCATATTCAATATGCGCTAACAACTGGTCAAACGAATAACGCTGGATTTGATTGTGTTTCTTTTGTACATCAAAGCTTACCTAACACATCTCTCTCAAAGATTCATTTGGGAACGAAAATAGGCGAACTACAACTCAGTTCGCCTATTTTTATCAATGCAATGACCGGTGGCGGTGGTGCAAAGACACTTGAAATTAATCGCCTGCTCGCGCGGGTGGCTAAAGAGACAGGGGTAGGGATGGCAGTAGGCTCGCAGATGGCAGCAATAAAAAATTCAGAAGAACGCTTTTCGTATGAAATTGTAAGGAAAGAAAATCCAGATGGATTGATATTTGCCAATTTAGGTAGCGAAGCCACGGTAAACCAAGCAAAAGATGCTGTAGAGATGATACAAGCAGACGCATTACAAATTCATGTAAATGTCGTCCAAGAGTTAACGATGCCAGAGGGAGATCGTGATTTTTCGCATGCCCTCATGCGTATCGAAAAGATTGTAAATCACTTAGATGTGCCAATTATCGTTAAAGAAGTAGGATTCGGTATGAGTCGCGAAGCTGTAGAAAAGCTAAAAGGTGTTGGCGTTAATATCGTAGATGTCGGTGGTTATGGTGGCACTAATTTCTCTAAAATCGAAAACGAACGAAGAGAGAGGGTACTGTCATTCTTTGATGGATGGGGGATTCCAACTGCTACTTCAATTGTCGAAGCACAATCACATAATAGTGATATAACGATACTTGCATCTGGTGGAATTCAGACAAGTATGGATATTGCAAAGGCTATTGCGCTTGGTGCTAACGGTGTAGGAATGGCAGGGTACTTCTTGAAGATATTAGTGGATTCTGGTTATGAAGCAGTAGTAAAAGAAGTTACTTCCCTTCATGAAGAATTAAAAATAATTATGACAGCTATAGGTGCAAGCAATCTTAACGAATTACAACTTGCCCCCCTGATTTTTAAGGGAGAAGTACTTGAGTGGCTGCAACAGCGACAAATTAATACACATACATACAGTACAAGAATGATTCATGCAAAATAATCTTTAAAATAAGAGACTGCTTACAAAGGTAGTCTCTTTTATTACGTTAAAAACTATTGATTTTTAAACTATATAATTAATAAAAGTCATAAAAAGAAGAGCGCGACTTTGTTGACTGAATACGAAACAAAAGTCGCGCTAACACGCGAATAGGACAAAAATATTTAAAGTAAAACAGTTAAATAAAGAGTAATCCCGTTACTAAGAGGTTTACACAATTCTTTTAAGTTATTTATTATTATTTAATTTGCGTGCATTGTCTGGACTTTGCATTGTTGTTGCCCCGTCGTACTGAATACTTTGGTCACGATCTGATTCTACTCTCTTACTGCTTTTTAGTTTTTTTTCCTGACGATCTTTTCCCATATCTACACCTCCTAATTATTAAGATAAGAAATCAGACATTTTTTATTCAAATAGATTAAACTACATATTTTCTACCCATAATGGGGATAGTAGGAGGTGTATTTATTTGGAAGGTCTTTTCTTTTATTGGATTGGTTGGTCACTTTGGATTATTGTCACATTTTTCGTAAGTAAAGCAAATACATACCGTTATTTAGCGTCATTCGCACTATTATTGCTTATTATCATTACGCCTTATCATTTTTCAATTGGAACGACAGAAATTGGTGTGAGTTTCTTCCTTCTCTACATTGCCGCTAGTTTTCTCTTTGTAAAATCGCAATGTGGTCATCCTCTCTATTTGGTTACATGTATGCTCATTGTCTCATTTGCTTACTGTGCTTTTCTCTGCTTTGAGATGTTTGATCCAATCTGGGTTGTTTTTAACCGTGACTGGATGTTAGCCGGTATGTTAGCGTGTTTAGTCATACTTCTTCATAAGCAAGCGTTAAGCCGTATTTGTATATTAATATTTGCTGCATTAAACGGGGAGGTAATATTTGCCCTTATTATTCAAAAGTATGGATTTCCTTTCCAAATTGGATCTTTTCGTTTTCTTGATGTCCTAAGTATGGCATTTGTAGTTGTTTCTGGATGGAATATGATTGAATATTTGGCTGCTTACCTAGAAAGAAACTTAAATCCATTAGTAAAGGAGAAGCAAAATTATCATGAATGAATATATCTATCCAGTTGTTTTAGGTGTAATTGTTGGCACATTAACAAGGATTTATATGTTAAGAACAGATTATCGACAGTACCCAACCTATCTACATGGGAAGATTATTCATATTGCTTTAGGTTTTATTGCTGCTGGATTAGGCAGTGTGGCCATCCCGTCGATCATGGAGGAGGATTTTACTGCGATCACCTTCTTAACCGTGGCTGCTTCACAGTTCCGTGAGGTTAGGAATATGGAAAGAAATACGTTAACTGAGTTAGATAGTTATGAAATGGTTCCACGGGGTAGGACTTATATAGAAGGAATTGCTATTGCCTTTGAAAGCAGGAATTATTTAGTCATGTTTACATCTCTTATTACTACATTATTTTACCTCTTATTTAATCTTTGGGTAGCAATTATCGCTGCTGCTATTGCCGTCGTGTTATCAAAAGTAATGATGAGTGGTGGTAAGTTATCAGATATTGTGGAAATCAAATATGTGAAGCCGCATTTCGACGGAGCCGGATTATATGTTGACAACATTTATATTATGAACATTGGACTTCCGGAAAGACAAGAAGAAATTTTAAAGTATGGGATGGGTTTTATTCTGGTTCCGAAAAATTTTAATGTAAATACGACAATTGCAAATTTAGGGCAAAGACAAGCGATATTACATGATGTTTCAACGGCTCTAGGGGTCGTGACGGATTCTGGTGCCCCAGCACTTGTGCCATTAGCTAAACGGGATTTAGATGATGGGCGAGTAGGGGTATTCATCCTTCCACAGGAAAGAACAGTTGAAAAAGCAATTAAAGTAATTGGTGGTGTACCAACCCTGGAAAATGCAATAAAAATGCCAAAAGAAATGCATGTGCCAAAATAATAGGGAGGGATAAATGATGGAAATCAATAAATTTGTACTTGCAGTTATAACAACAAACCCAAAGAAAGTCCCTAGTGGTGCAGCAGTGTTTCATTGTGAGGATAAAAAAGAAATGGAAGTGATTGCTACAAATTTAGAAGCTATTTTAGACGGAATCGCTCATATGCTGACTGAAGAAATGTACGTGATTGTCCGCCATTAATCATGAATATGCAGCTTCTTCTTGTAAGGAAGGTGGCTGTTTGGTAATATATTATAGTTGAACCCTTCATTAGTTGAAGGGTTTCTTTTAAATCAAATTTGCTTACATTAAATTAATATAAGCAAGTATTTTAATGAAATTGAGGGGTGATGTTCGTGACAAAACCAGTACTGGCAATTGTCGGACGTCCAAACGTAGGAAAATCTACTATTTTTAACAGAATTGTTGGTGAACGAATTTCAATCGTTGAAGATATTCCTGGCGTTACAAGAGATCGCATTTATAGTTCTGCAGAATGGTTAACTCATGACTTTAATATTATTGATACAGGTGGCATAGATATTGGGGACGAGCCCTTTTTAGAACAAATTCGTCAACAAGCTGAAATCGCTATCGACGAGGCTGATGTGATCGTTTTCTTAGTAAACGGTCGTGAAGGTGTGACATCTGCGGATGAAGAAGTAGCGAAAATTTTGTATAAAGCAAAAAAGCCTGTTGTTCTTGGGGTCAATAAAATTGATAATCCAGAAATGAGACAAATGATTTATGACTTTTATTCCCTGGGCTTTGGTGAACCGTTTCCAATCTCAGGATCACATGGTTTAGGTTTGGGTGATTTATTAGATGAGGCAGCTAAAAGCTTCCCTAATCATGAGGAAAATCAATACGATGATGATGTCATAAAGTTCTCGCTTATAGGCCGACCAAATGTGGGGAAATCATCTTTAGTAAATGCTATTCTAGGAGAAGATCGCGTTATTGTTTCTAATGTAGCTGGAACGACAAGAGATGCGATTGACTCACAGCTTAAGTATAATGGTGATGAGTATGTCATTATAGATACAGCGGGTATGCGGAAAAAAGGTAAAGTGTACGAAACAACTGAGAAATATAGTGTGTTACGTGCTTTAAGGGCCATTGAACGTTCTGACGTGGTTCTCATTGTACTAGATGGAGAAGAAGGAATCATTGAACAAGATAAGCGAATTGCAGGCTATGCACATGAAGCTGGTAGGGCTGTCATTATTGTTGTGAATAAATGGGATGCTGTTGAAAAAGATGAGAAAACGATGAAGAAGTTCGAACAAAATATTAGGGATCATTTCCAATTCCTTGATTACGCACCGATTGTTTTTCTATCAGCATTGACAAAGAAAAGAATTCATACATTGATTCCAATGGTGAACATTGCTAGTGAAAATCATATGATGCGCGTGGAAACAAATGTTTTAAATGATGTTATAATGGATGCAGTAGCTATGAACCCAACACCAACAGATAAGGGAAGAAGGCTGCGAATATACTATGCTACCCAAGTAGCAATCAAACCGCCGACCTTCGTTGTGTTTGTTAATGATCCTGAGCTTCTACATTTCTCTTATGAAAGATTTCTTGAAAACAGAATTAGAGATGCTTTTGGATTTGAAGGGACGCCAATTAAAATTATTGCAAGAGAACGAAAATAAACTATTCACTATTAGCATAGTAAAAGCGGACAGCTGTATGATTTGATGACTCATCATTTCATAATAAGCTGTCTCTTACATAATTATGTTTCTAGCTTTATGGGACCACCGGTTCTTTAGTATATGCCAATTAGTAAAGGTAAAAAAATGACTATTCATCCGCTCGACTAATGTTTTTCTCAGATTGGCGGTTCCTTTCCTTCTTTTAAATAGGCGAAATGAATTGAAATGAGGTGAATGCAAGATGAGTCAAAAAGATAAAATAGCTGTTATTGGTGCCGGAAGTTGGGGTACAGCCCTTGCGATGGTGCTGGCAGATAATGACCATGAAGTGCGTTTATGGGGTCACAAGGAAAAACAAATCAAAGAAATTAATGAGAACCATACAAATGAAGCATATTTACCTGCGATTACTTTACCAAAAAATATTGTAGGTTATACAAAGCTTGATCAAGTATTAGAAGGTATCGAAACAATCATTTTAGCTGTACCTACGAAAGCGATTAGAGAAGTTTTACAGAGCATAGCTGAAGTGAGAAAAGAACCGTTGACCATCGTCCATGTGAGTAAAGGGATTGAACCAGATACTTCAAAAAGAATTTCCGAAATGATTGAAGAAGTGACACCTACAGCCCTTTTAAAAGATGTGGTTGTACTATCAGGGCCTAGTCATGCAGAAGAAGTTAGTTTGCGCCACCCGACAACTGTAGCTGTCTCCTCTAAAAATATGAAGGCAGCTGAAAAAGTCCAAGATTTATTTATTAATCAAAACTTTAGAGTATACACTAATCCAGATATTGTTGGCGTTGAAATTGGTGGCGCTTTAAAAAATATTATTGCATTAGCAGCTGGCATTTCAGATGGACTTGGTTATGGAGATAATGCTAAAGCTGCGCTAGTAACTAGAGGATTAGCAGAAATCACAAGACTAGGTGTAAAAATGGGCGCAAGTCCGCTAACTTTCTCAGGTCTAGCTGGCATAGGTGATTTAATTGTGACTTGTACAAGTACTCATTCGAGAAACTGGCGTGCAGGGAATCTTCTAGGCAAAGGCAAAAACTTAGACGAAGTATTAGAAAATATGGGTATGGTTGTTGAAGGCGTTCGAACAACAAGAGCAGCCTATCAATTAGCAGAGAAATACGATGTGCAAATGCCCATAACATCTGTTCTATATGACATTTTATTTAATGATATCGATGCTAAAGATGGAGTTGACCGTCTAATGGCACGTACAAAAACAAATGAAATGGAAGATATTGCGGATATTTTTATGGCTCAAAATCAGGATTAACTAATAATTTGGTGCTGTTTATAAAAATATAGGCATATGAGGAGACGGGCGGCTTATCCTCTGCATACAATGCCTTTGAAGCAAACTGGTAAAATGAACAGGGTGAATAGGGTATTTTAGTCATTTGCCGAGGATAAGGAAGCCCCTTCTTATTCCTCGGTTATTTTTTTGTACTTTACTTGCTATGTTACAATTCATTTAATATGGAGAATAAGAAGTCAATTAGGGGATTCCTAAAATGGATATTGAGAATATTAGAGTAGTCCAATAATTGCTTGCCTTTTACTGCAATACATAAAATTATCTGATAATGCTGTCAAAGCGAACGAACTGTATGGTATAATACAATTCGGAAAAAGGAGTGAATGAGATGTCACCTGGTTTAATGAAAATGTGGATTGCCCTTGCTTCAATGGGCTTTATGTTTATTGCTATCTTACTTATTTATTTAAGTCGTTTTAAGTTGAAAAATGGGGTATTGAAAGGGGTAACTGCTCTATTTGCCTATAGTTTTATGGTAGTAAGTGGTCTCATTATTTTTCTAGTCGTATTTAGCGGTCCCGTTTCAGAATAGAACATCGCAAGGGGTTTCTCCCTGAAAATACATAATTAAAGGTTGATGTATATGAAAAAAAAGAGCTATGTAACTAGCTTATTTATACTCATTACCCTTCTTTTATCTGGATGTATGTACCCAGAAGAAGAAAGAGCAAAAAATCAAATTCCTTACGAGGATGAAATTAATCGCGTACAAACAGCCATCAAGCAATATCAAGATGAGACAGGTGGTCTATTACCTATAAAAACGACCGAAGAAGATACACCGCTTTTTCAAAAATATCCAATTGATTTTAAGAAACTTGTACCAAAATACATGGCTGAGTATCCTAGCAATGCATTTGAATCTGGAGGCGTTTTTCAATATGTACTGATTGATGTTGAAGATGATCCGAAAGTGAAATTGTCTGATTTACGTATTGCTGATGAAATAAGAGATATTACTCTCCGAATTCGCATGGAAGGATATCCACCATATAAGGATAATATCGGTGAAAATGTATACTCATTAGATTTCTCTAAAATCGGTTATAATGATGAACCGAAAGCTGTTAGCCCGTTTAGTGGTAACGAACTATCGTATGTGGTGACAACCGACGGAGAAGTATTCGTTGATTATCGTACCGACTTAATGCAATTAATGGAGGCTGGGGATATTAAAGCTGAAAACAATGATATACGCTTCCATTTAGTCGAAGATTCACCTTTTGTACCATCTTATTCATTACCGTATACAATAGATGAAAAAAAGAATGAACCAATATTTTTAGTGAATTAGTCATAACCCTCTCTCTACAAAATATATTGTAGAGGGAGGGTTTTTTTCTCTTTTAATTCAATAATGAAAAGCAACTATTGATTGCATAAAGAAAAAGTGAGAAAGGGGATTTTTTTAAAAAGTTGGCATATTCATATCGGACAACATCATAGATATATAGTGTACAAATATAAATTATTGGATAATATTATCCCACTAACTCATGATTCAGGAGGGGATCACTTGGAAAAGGTAGATATTTTTAAAGATATTGCCGAACGAACAGGCGGTGATATCTATTTTGGAGTAGTAGGTGCAGTCCGTACTGGAAAATCGACATTTATTAAGAAATTCATGGAGCTAGCAGTCCTCCCAAATATGGACAATGAGGCTGATCGAGCACGTACCCAGGATGAGCTCCCTCAAAGTGCAGCAGGAAAAACAATTATGACTACAGAACCGAAGTTTGTGCCGAATCAAGCTGCTAATGTCCATGTGGATGAAGGATTGGAGGTTAATATCCGTCTTGTCGATTGTGTTGGATATACAGTCCCAGGAGCAAAAGGATATGAGGATGAAAATGGTCCAAGAATGATTAATACTCCTTGGTATGAGGAGCCGATTCCATTTCACGAAGCTGCTGAAATCGGTACAAGAAAAGTCATTCAAGAACACTCTACAATTGGTGTCGTCATTACGACCGATGGTACAATTGGAGAAATTCCTCGTGCAAACTACATCGAGGCTGAAGAAAGAGTAATTGAAGAGCTTAAAGAAGTAGGAAAACCATTTATTATGGTCATCAATAGTGTGCAACCACACCATCCGGCAACTGAGGACCTTCGTTTGAAGCTATCAGAGAAATATGATATCCCTGTACTTGCTATGAGTGTAGAAGGAATGAGGGAATCTGATGTATATAGCGTGATGCGAGAAGCGTTGTACGAATTCCCTGTTTTAGAAGTAAATGTAAACTTACCAAGTTGGGTAATGGTCCTTCACGAAGATCATTGGTTACGTGAGAGTTATCAAGAAGCCGTAAAAGAGACTGTCAAAGATATTAAGAGGTTAAGAGATGTTGATCGTGTTGTACATCAGTTTAGTGATTTCGAATTTATTGATCGTGCGGGCTTAGCCGGTATAGAAATGGGTCAAGGGATCGCTGAAATTGATTTATATGCGCCTGATGATTTATATGATGAGGTATTAAAAGAAATTGTCGGTGTTGAAATACGTGGTAAAGATCATCTTCTTGAACTGATGCAAGAATTTGCCCATGCAAAATCAGAATATGATCAAATCTCAGATGCGCTAAGAATGGTGAAACAGACAGGATATGGCATCGCAGCTCCATCACTGTCTGATATGAGTTTAGATGAGCCTGAAATAACAAGGCATGGCTCAAGGTTCGGTGTACGCTTGAAAGCTGTTGCACCGTCGATTCATATGATCAAAGTTGATGTTGAATCTGAATTTTCTCCGATTATCGGAACAGAGAAACAAAGTGAAGAATTAGTTCGTTACTTAATGCAAGACTTTGAAGATGATCCGCTTTCAATTTGGAATTCAGATATCTTTGGTCGATCGCTTAGCTCGATTGTTAGAGAAGGAATCCAAGCAAAGTTATCATTGATGCCTGAGAATGCTAGATATAAACTCAAAGAGACTTTAGAAAGAATTATAAACGAAGGCTCTGGGGGACTCATTGCCATTATTTTGTAGAAATAAAAGGCGACTTTCATTCTATTCGGATGAAAAGTTGTCTTTTTTTTATGGGTAATAAAAGTATAAAACGGATTAGTATACTTTTGTTGATAAATAAAGTATTATCTAAAATGACAGAAGCGTGGAATTTCGGTAGAAGTCTTATTTGAATTACCCTATAAAAAGACCAATCAACCTTTCGTAACATAGAAACGAATAAAAATACAGTATGGTTACTTTGGTTTGTTCTTTATAAAGAATTACACTATGAAAATGAAAGAGCTTACATTTTTTATCTCTACAAATTTGTCAAGCTTTAAGCCTAGATTGACGGGTTTTCTCTCCCCTTATTACAAATTTGTTTCAAATAAGAAAAGATTGCCATCAAATCATGAAATATCCTTGATATGCTCAATTGATTATGATAATCTTTTAAGCAGAATTAACGTTGTAACGGTAAGAACCCTTATGAAATAAGGCTTTTTGCATCAAAAAAGTTGAAATTCTTCTTTTTTTGAGATATGATAAGTTTCTGCTTCAACAAAAATGCGTTACAACGTATAGAATTCAGTAATTTTGTTTACAAATGAATGTAAGGAATCTTTATTTTACTGGGTTTACGATATTTTTTGGGAGGAGGTGAAAGTAATGAACAAAACTGAACTAATTAATGCAGTTGCAGAAGCTAGCGAGCTTTCTAAGAAAGATGCTACTAAAGCAGTTGATGCTGTTTTCGATACAGTGCTTGATGCACTTAAAAATGGTGATAAAGTACAACTAATTGGTTTTGGTAACTTTGAAGTTCGTGAACGTGCAGCACGTAAAGGCCGCAACCCACAAACTGGCGAAGAAATCGAAATCGCTGCAAGCAAAGTTCCTGCTTTCAAACCAGGAAAAGCGCTTAAAGATGCAGTAAAGTAATTAATTACATAATTAATTGCTTAAGGAAAAACCGCGAATTTTTTCGCGGTTTTTCTTATAAATTTACGATTAATTTCAAATATTGCCTAGTCCCATACAACAGTAGTGCAATCCACAAAGGTAAAGGGGCTAAAGACTACGGATTTTTTTCTCTTCGTTAAATGATTAAGAAGACCCCAATAACTGACTTACAACAAAATGAATGATTCTTGATCTTCATTCTCTTTACAAAATCAATGCACATTCCACCATATCAAGTGAATGACCATTTTATGAATGAGTTATAAAAAACTATGTTTTTTACTACTATTTGTACTTAACATATAGATTTCTTTCTCAAAACCATCATAGGAGTTTGACGGTACTTGTGTTCATTTATATAATAGTATCCTAAAAGGAAGAAAGTTTATCCTTTATTTTTCTATAACTTTTTGTCTGTTAGGAAATAATTATGCTAGCATGTAAGATAATAGTTTATAGTTCCGTAATAGGAGGTAGCTGAATGTCAGAAGTAAATCGCGCTCAAATTGAAGAAGCTGTAAGGCTTATATTAGACGCTATTGGAGAAGATCCGAACCGAGAGGGGTTATTAGATACACCAAAAAGAGTAGCAAAAATGTATGAAGAGGTGTTTTCGGGCATACACCAGGACCCTGAAGAATATTTTGAAACCGTTTTTGGTGAAGACCATGAAGAACTTGTCCTTGTAAAAGATATTCCATTCTTTTCAATGTGTGAACATCATCTTGTCCCATTCTTTGGGAAGGCGCATGTTGCTTATATTCCTAGAAATGGTAAGGTGACGGGATTAAGCAAGTTAGCAAGGGCTGTAGAAACTGTTGCAAGAAGACCGCAACTTCAAGAGCGCATTACAGCTACAGTAGCAGATGCAATATTACATAAATTAGATCCTCATGGTGTGATGGTAGTCGTAGAGGCAGAACATATGTGTATGACCATGCGTGGTGTGAAAAAACCTGGTAGTAAAACAGTCACCTCTGCGGTTAGAGGTGTTTTTGCGGAAGATGGAAATACAAGAGCAGAAGTGTTGTCATTTATAAAAGGGTAATAGGATAGAGGTGACTCAAATGGAGAGAACAAATCCTGGCAATGAATATGTCGTCATTAAAGCAAAAGAAGATGGCGTAAATGTGATTGGTTTAACAAGAGGCTCAGACACGAGGTTTCATCATTCGGAGAAATTAGATGAGGGAGAAGTCATGATTGCTCAATTTACAGAGCATACTTCTGCTATTAAAATACGGGGGCATGCGTCCATCGTAACAGCATATGGAGAAGTAGAAAGTGAAAAGAAAGCTTAAAGGTATGATCGATTGACATGAATTTATATGCCTTTCCTTTATATTCCCCTAACAAGTCACTTTGTTTTATGATATAATTGTCACTGGCTTATCATTGAAGTCAAGCGCTCTACCATTCAAGTTAAATAAGCTTTAAAAAAGGAATGGACGCAATGATTTTATAAAAGTGAGAGGCTTTTTTTATGTCTAAGGGAGAACAATTAAGTCACTTTTTGGGCAATGTAAAAGGGAAGTGCTACTATAAATAATCTTTAGTAAATGATTGGTTCATATGTCGATCATAAGGATTGCCCGTATCGGGGGAATATATAATGAATGCAAACAAGAACGCCAAACTACAAGATATGAATACACGATTAATGAACTTAAAGGAAGTTCTTCAGAAAAAAACGCGTCAACCTTATATGTCAAAGATCATTCAACAACCATATATTGACGAAGACAAGCTTCTTTTAATCATGTTTATTGTCGATAACCTGCAAATACCGAAATCTAAAGCAGATAAATATATCATAACGACCATGCTTGTGCAAATCGCCCTTGATACACACGAAAGCGTTCAAAATGAACCTCTTCCATTAGAGCGTCTAAAGGGAAGGCAGCTCACCATTTTAGCAGGAACTTATTATAGTGGATTATACTACCAAATTTTAGCTGAAATAGATGATATTTTTATGATACGTACTTTAGCTGAAGGAATTATGGAAGTAAATGAACATAAAGTTTCTGTTTATAGCCATGCCAGAGTTACTGTAGAATCGTTAATGGAGTCTTTAAAAAAGACGGAGTCCTCTTTATTTGATCGTATTACTCACTTTTACAATAGAGGTGAGCTTGGTGAATTAGCAGCAAATCTTGTTTTTATTAATAGAGTGTTACTCGAGAAAAAGCAATTTTTAGCTGGTAAACCGTCCATTTTATTTGACGCTTTATCTAAATTATTTGAGACAGAGCAAAGTGTACCATTTACTTTGCATAATAATAAACAAAGTCTTATTCATATTTGTGATAAATACGTCTCCTTATCCTTTAAAGAAATTGAGCAATCCATTGATAAATGCGAACATACAGAGCTATTTAGAGAAAAACTAAAATGGATGAAAAGCCAGCAACAAGAAGCTGTTCAATCATTTGTAGAGGAAGGTTAAATACATGGTACAATCGAAAGAAGAACGTGTGCATAAAGTATTTGAAAAAATATATGGTAATTACGATAAGATGAACTCAGTCATTAGTTTTCAACAGCACCTGCGCTGGCGGAAAGATACGATGAAACGAATGGATGTAAAGCCTGGGGCAAAAGCGCTCGATATTTGTTGTGGAACGGGCGATTGGACGATAGCATTATCAGAAGCTGTAGGTGAAAATGGGGAAGTCATTGGTTTAGATTTTAGCAAAAATATGCTTAAGATTGGTGAAGAGAAGGTGAGCAACCACCCAATCAAGAACATAGAATTAGTCCATGGAAACGCGATGGAATTACCATACCCTGATAATAGCTTTGACTATGTAACAATCGGATTCGGCTTACGGAATGTTCCTGATTATATGCAAGTCTTAAAGGAAATGTATCGTGTAGTGAAGCCTGGTGGGATAGCTGTTTGCTTAGAAACTTCTCAACCAACAATGATTGGCTTTAAACAAGGCTACCGTTTTTATTTCCGTTTTATTATGCCGGCATTTGGTAAAATCTTTGCAAAAAGCTATGAGGAATATTCATGGTTACAAGAGTCTGCTAAAGATTTTCCTGGTATAAAAGAATTAGCGGGAATGTTTAAAAAAGCAGGTTTTCGTGATGTTGAGTATAAGCCATATACTGGTGGCGTAGCGGCGGTCCATATTGGACATAAATAATAATTTGTTCTGAAATGTAATTCATCATTGACAAGTATGAATGTGCATGAAGGATTTAAAGCTGGGTGAGTATCGATATGAAATTAAAGATGATCTATTCTTTTTTGAATGCTGACATCAATATTATTGAAAAAGAATTAGAGGACACTATACAGGCTGAATCGCCTTTGCTTCATGAGGCATCCCTTTCATTATTACAGGCTGGTGGAAAAAGATTACGACCAGTATTTGTTTTACTTGGTGGTAAATTTGGCAACTATGATATTAATAACATAAAAAATGTAGCAGTTTCATTAGAACTCATCCATATGGCGTCACTTGTTCATGATGATGTAATTGATGATGCAGATTTGCGTCGCGGACAGCCGACAATTAAATCTAGGTGGGATAACCGGATTGCTATGTATACCGGTGATTATATTTTTGCGAGAGCCCTGGATGTTCTCTCTAACATTAATAAGCCGATTGCGCACCAAATTTTAGCTCATACGCTTGTGGAATTATGTTTAGGTGAAATTGAACAGATTGAGGATAAATTTCAATTTAATCAAAATTTGCGAAAATACTTACGTCGAATTAGAAGAAAAACCGCTATCCTCATTGCAGCGAGCTGTCAATTAGGAGCGATCGCAGCTGATGTAGAGGATGAGTTACATAAAAAGTTATATTTTATAGGTTATTATATTGGAATGAGTTATCAAATTATTGATGATGTGCTTGATTTTGTGGGGACAGAAAAAGAGCTAGGGAAACCTGCTGGTGGTGATTTGAAGCAAGGGAATATTACTTTACCTGTATTACTTGCTATGGAAACACCTGCTATTAAAGACAATTTAGTAAAAATAACTGACCATTCAACAGAAGCAGAAATTGAGCGAGCATTAGAATTGATAAAAAATTCCGATGCGATTGATCGTAGCCTAACATTAAGTGAATTATACCTTGAAAAAGCGCTAAAATTGATTGCTGAGCTTCCACAAAACCGCGCAAAAAATTTACTGCGAGATATTGCGAAAACAATTGGTAAAAGAAAGTTTTAATCGAAACTGTCATTTTATCAATTGGAAGTTGCTAAATTGTCAAAACAATGATAATATTTTTGATGGATTATGGATGATAAATAATACATAGAGCAAGAGGAGTGTTTGAAAATGGAACAAACTTTTTTAATGGTTAAACCAGATGGTGTACAACGTAATTTAATTGGAGAAATCGTTTCTCGTTTTGAAAAGAAAGGCTTCCAACTAAAAGGCGCAAAGTTAATGAGTATTCCTACTGAGCTTGCAGAAGAGCATTATGGAGAGCATAAAGAGCGTCCTTTCTTTGGTGAATTAGTAGACTTCATTACTTCTGGACCCGTTTTTGCAATGGTTTGGGAAGGTGAAAATGTGATTGCCACAGCTCGTCAAATGATGGGTGCAACTAACCCTAAAGATGCTGTACCAGGCTCTATCCGTGGCGATTTCGCAGTAACTGTTGGTAAGAATGTTATTCATGGTTCAGACTCAAAAGAAAGTGCAGAACGTGAAATCGGTCTGTTCTTTAAAGAAGAGCAGATTGTCGAATACAAAAAGTTAATTAACGATTGGTCTAACTAATCTATTCACTCTAAAAACGTCTGGCAATTGCCAGGCGTTTTTTTGCTTAAATAATGGCTCTAATAATTTTGGTGTTTATATACAGTTGAGGAGAAGGGATTAGCGCGTCCATCTGGAGTGAAAAAGAGAAAGATGGCGTAGCAAAATGGTATTACGCATCCGTCTGGATTAAAAAACGAAAAAGATAGCGTGCCAAAGGGAATAACGCATCCATGAAGAGAAAAAAGAAAGCTGAGCAAAGTCGTTAAGGACAATTCATTAAGCTGCTTTATCAAGAGTAGAGAGAAAATGATAAACTCTCCGTTGACCTTTTGTATACTTTTTATAAAGTAGATCGAATTATTTACGGCAATTCAAAAAAATTTCAACATTATTTGCACTTTTGTTTTATACTAGATAGAAAATGTAGCTTTATAAGGGAGGTGTACACCTCATGTACGAACATGAATATGAGCAATTTATTGAAAAGGTTAAACAATATACGGGTATTGATTTGGCTCAATATAAAGAAACACAAATGAAAAGGCGACTCCAAGCTTTCTATGATAAAAAGGGGTATACATCTTTTAACCAGTTATATCTTGCGATGGTTAAAGACAAAAAGCTGTTGGCTGAGTTTTTAGATCGTATGACGATTAATGTCTCTGAGTTTTACCGAAATCGAAAGAGGTGGGAAGTGTTAGAAAAAGAAATACTACCTCCATTGTTACAGAAGAAAGAGCCATTGAAGCTATGGAGTGCTGCCTGTTCAACAGGAGAGGAGCCATACACACTAGCGATGATCTTATCTAAATATTTACCTCTTTCAAAAATCCGAATTTTTGCTACTGATATTGATGAATCTGCACTACTGAGAGCGAAAACAGGCATTTACCATGAACGTTCTCTTCAGGAGATACCTGATGAAATGAAAAAGAAGTATTTTTTTCAAGAAGGAAAACAATATATTCTATCAGATGAGATTAAACAAACAGTAGTCTTCCAAAAGCAAAATTTACTTGCCGATTCTTTTTTAAAAGACTATGACTTAATTATTTGTCGAAATGTCCTTATTTATTTTACCGAAGAAGCAAAAGCAATGATTTATAGCAAATTTAGTAAAGCACTTAAAAATGGTGGTTACTTATTTGTCGGAAGTACGGAACAAATATTTAATCCCTCTCTATATGACTTGAAAAATCAGCAATCTTTTTTTTATAAAAAGACAAGCGGACTGCCGTTAATAAAATAAATAGGCTTTTCAACCTAACTAGTTACATAATTTTTATAGAAATAAAAGATTATTTTTAAATTTATACTATGTTTATAGATGTTCATATGTTATATTGATACATAATCCTTTAAAGCGTTGAAGGGGGAAAGAGTAATGAGATATTTAACTTCTGGGGAATCACATGGACCCCAATTAACAACAATTATTGAAGGCTTGCCTGCAGGGTTGCCATTACTAGAAACAGATATTAATGAGTCACTTGCAAGAAGGCAAAAAGGATATGGTCGTGGCCGTAGAATGCAAATTGAAAAAGATACTGTTCAGATTACATCCGGCGTTAGACATGGATATACATTAGGATCACCGGTTGGCCTTGTCGTTGAGAACGATGATTGGAAGCATTGGACTAAGATTATGGGGCAAGCACCAATTGAACCGGAGGAATTAGAAGAAGTAAAAAGAAAAATAACAAGACCGAGACCTGGTCATGCGGACTTAAATGGTGCTGTAAAATACGGTCATAGAGATATGAGAAATGTATTAGAGCGCTCATCAGCTCGAGAAACAACAGTGAGAGTTGCAGCGGGTGCTGTAGCGAAAAAGTTATTATCATCTTTAGGCATTGAAGTTGTGGGGCATGTTGTGGAGATCGGTGGAATCGTCTCAAATGTGAAAAGTTATTCTTCAATGGAAGAATTAAAAACAATAACTGAAGAGTCTCCAGTTCGTTGTTTAGACAGTGTAGCAGCAGAAGAGATGATGGTAGCGATTGACAATGCCAAGAAGAATGGTGATTCTATTGGTGGTGTCGTTGAAGTAGTTGTAGAAGGTATGCCTTCGGGAGTTGGTAGTTATGTTCATTATGATCGTAAACTAGATGCAAAACTTGCTTATGCGATGTTGAGTATAAATGCCTTTAAAGGTGTTGAATTTGGTATTGGCTTTGAAGCCGCTAGAAAGCCAGGTAGTCAAGTACATGATGAGATTGCTTGGAGTGAGGAGAAAGGTTATTATCGTAAAACGAATAATCTTGGTGGTTTTGAAGGAGGCATGACAACTGGTATGCCGATTGTTGTTAAAGGTGTAATGAAACCTATACCAACACTATATAAACCATTAGAAAGTGTAGATATTGATACGAAAGAGCCTTTTAATGCTAGTATTGAACGTTCAGATAGTTGTGCAGTACCAGCGGCGGCAGTAGTGGCAGAGCATGTAATTGCTTGGGAGTTAGCAAGCGCGATTGTTGAACAATTCTATGCAGATCGCTTTGAGACGTTAAAGGATATAATTGCCGATCAAAAACGGTATGCAAAGGAGTTTTAAAGATGGTGCAGCTGCAAATTTCAACTCAACATCACTCTTATCCAGTCGTTATTGGTAGCGGTGCTATTCATGGTGTACAAGCATTCATTCAAGAAAATATGAAGGAAGTCACCAATATTGGCATCATTATTGATGAAAAGGTAGCGGATATTTATTGGAACGACTTAAAGGCAGCTTTTAGTGAGCTGCCCTTCTCCGTTTACATTGCACCTAGCGGAGAAAATGCCAAGACTTTTGATGTCTATTATGACATTACCGGCTTTTTACTTGAGAAAAAGCTCGATAGAAAATCGCTTATTATTGCAATAGGTGGAGGGGCAATTGGTGACTTGGCAGGGTTTGTTGCTTCTACATTCATGAGAGGTATCCCTTTTATACAGATACCAACTACCATTCTTGCTCACGATAGTGCAGTAGGTGGTAAAGTAGCCATCAATCATCCTTTAGGAAAGAATATGATTGGTTCTTTTCATCAGCCGGAAGCAGTTTTTTATGATTTAGAATTTTTGCAATCACTATCCTTGCAAGAAAAACGCTCAGGGTTCGCTGAAGTAATTAAGCATGGACTCATTCATGATGAAGTGTTTTATGCACAGATGCGTAGTGAACTCCATACGCTAGAAGAACTTTCTCCTACGTTACTTTCATCCTTTTTAACAAGAGGCATAGAAATAAAAGGAGAGTTTGTCGCAGCGGATGAAAAAGAAAAAGGTGTGCGAGCATATTTAAACTTTGGTCATACATTAGGTCATGCGATTGAGGCTGAAATGGGCTACGGCGGTTGGACGCATGGTGAATCGGTCGCAGTTGGAATGATTTTTGCTCTTAAATTAAGTCAGAAAAAATTAAATCTTTCATTTAATGTAGAAGATTTCACACAATGGTTACAGATTTTAGGATATACAACCACGATTCCCGATCATATAAGTCATGAAAAACTATTAAAAAGAATGAAACAAGATAAAAAGAGTGTGGCAGGCCAAGTAAAGTTTGTGTTGTTAACCAGAATCGGGAAACCAGTTTTAGAGGATATTTCCGATGAAATCATACTAGAAGAATTGGCAAGCTTTCATAAGGGGGGATAAAGGTGATACGTGGGGTGAGAGGTGCGGTTACTGTTGAAAAGAATGAAGAAAAAGAAATAGTGGCAGCTACCGAGCAGTTGCTACGGGAAATGATTAAGGAGAATCATATAGACGCACATTCTGTCGTAAGTGTATTTATTTCTGTAACAGATGACATCACAGAAGCCTTTCCAGCAAAGGCGCTCCGGGCAATTGAGGGATGGACATATGTGCCAGTCATGTGTATGAGAGAAATTCCTGTTCCAAAAGGTTTAACAAAATGTATTCGGGTAATGATGCATGTGAACACGGAGATTGCTCAAGAAAAAATTTCTCATATTTATTTAGGAAATGCAGTATCATTACGACCGGATTTACAACAAGAATTAAATAGATAAAGAAGAGGAGTATGAGGAAAATGAAGTGGAAGCAGCAAATATTAAATTTGACCCCTTACCAACCTGGAAAATCTATAGATGAAGTTAAAAAACAATATGGCCTAAGTGAAATAACAAAACTTGCTTCTAATGAAAATCCCTTCGGTTGTTCACCAAAAGCGTCAGAGGCAATTCAGCAACCTTCTGCATTTTTTGCTTTATATCCGGACGGCTATGCTACAAATTTGCGTGAAGCCCTAGCTAGTCATCTTGGTGTGAGTCAGGATCAATTAATCTTTGGAAATGGCTCGGATGAGACAATTATGATGCTTTCTCGTGCATTATTAAGTCCTGAAACAAATACTGTTATGGCTACACCAACCTTTCCTCAATATAAACATAATGCAATCATTGAAGGAGCGGAGGTACGTGAGGTACCGCTTAAAGAAGGGCAACATGATCTAGAGAATATGTTAGCGCAAATTGATGAGCAAACAGCAATCATTTGGGTTTGTAGTCCAAACAACCCAACTGGCACCTATATTCCCAACGATGAACTAGTGGCGTTTATAAGTAAAGTTCCTGAAGATGTATTAGTTGTACTAGATGAAGCGTATTGTGAATATACGACAGCAGAAGATTATCATGATTCCATTAAAATTGTTGAGGCTTTTCCACATGTCATCGCTCTTCGTACTTTCTCTAAGATTTATGGACTTGCTAGCCTACGTATTGGTTACGGGATTGCTCAAGCACCACTCATTCGCGCGTTAGAGCCAGTCAGGGAACCATTCAATGCCAACCGCTTCGGTCAAGAGGTAGCTATACAGGCATTATCTGACGATGTGTTCATTGAAAAATGTAGACAAGAAAATCGAAGTGGATTAGCGCAATTTTATCAATTTTGTGAGGAAAACGGATTAGATTACTACCCATCCCAAGGAAATTTTATTTTGATCGACTTTGCTGTGGAGGGAAATCGCGTGTTTCAATCACTATTAGAAAAGGGCTATATTGTTAGATCGGGTCAAGCCTTAGGGTTTCCTACAGCTGTTCGCGTAACAGTTGGATCAAAGGAACAAAATGACGGTGTTATACAAGCGATGTCTCAATTTCTATCTGAAATCAAGACAGTATCTTAATTAGGAATTTTTTATTTCAGAGGCGAAATTCGTCTCTGAAATTGTTTTACACGAAAAAGTATTTGTAGGGTAGTGGTGTTTTTCTATTTAATAGTTTACCCTCATACCTTCGTCAATCAATGAGTTTTCTAACAAGAGGTGTGTTAAAACATGAATGGACAAGTATTTGTTATTGGTCTAGGATTAATCGGTGGTTCTATTGCACTTTCAATTAAGCATACTCATCTTGAAGCCAAATGTAGCGGTTATGATGTAAATAAAGAACAGTTAAAACTCGGTAAGATGCTGGGTGTAATTGATGAGTCAGTTTCAACTATTCGTGAAGGTGCTGAGAAGGCTGACCTGATTATTATTGCTACACCAGTAAATGAGACAAAAAGAATAGTAGAAGAACTCGCACACATGAATCTTAAAAGAGATGTAATTATAACCGATGCGGGAAGTACGAAGAAAGAAATTATATCATCTGCCAATTATTTAAAACAAAAAGGTTTTACATTCATTGGCGGTCATCCGATGGCCGGTTCACATAAGAGTGGTGTATCTGCAGCCAGACGACTTTTATTTGAGAATGCCTTCTATCTTTTAACACCTGAACCACATATTACGGAAGAGAAAATCGATCGTTTAAAAGAGTGGCTGACAAGTACAAATGCTAAGTTTATTACAGTGACACCACATGAGCACGATTACTTAACAGGTGTGATTAGTCATTTCCCGCATATTATTGCTGCTTCTCTCGTTCGTCGAGCAGAAGAGAGTAGTCAAACACAAAAGCTCATTCCTCGTCTTGCTGCAGGTGGTTTTAGGGATATCACAAGAATTGCTTCTAGTAGCCCAGCGATGTGGCGTGATATACTCTTGCAAAATAATGAGGTGTTATTAGGTTTATTAGAAGACTGGAAAAAAGAAATGAACTATGTCTATGATATGCTTACTACTGCGGATAATGAAGAGATCTATCAATATTTTCAATCTGCCAAAACCTTTCGTGATGAAATGCCACAAAAACAAAAAGGAGCCATTCCGGCCTTTTATGACCTATTTGTCGATGTCCCTGATTATCCAGGGGTCATTTCGGAAATTACTGGTTATTTAGCAAAAGAAGAGATTAGTATCACAAATATTAGTATTAGAGAAACGAGAGAAGAAATAACTGGCGTGCTTGTGATTAGCTTTCAAACAGAAGAGGATCGTGATCGTGCAATAGATTGCATAAATAGACAAACATCTTTTGAACATACAATTGGCATGTAACTATGTTAAAAAAAAAAGGGTGATTAAGTGTGAGTGTAAAGAATTTGAATTTTACACATAATGGATTATCTGGTGAGATTCATATCCCTGGTGATAAATCGATTTCTCATCGGTCGATTATGTTCGGTTCAATTGCAAAAGGTAAAACAGTCGTTAAGAATTTTTTAGCTGGTGAAGATTGCCTTAGTACAATTGCTTGTTTTAGAAAACTTGGTGTTAAAATAGAGCATGAAGATCAAACAGTTATTATTCATGGTGAAGGTATTGACGCCCTAAAAGAACCAGAAGAAGTGCTTGATGTCGGTAATTCAGGAACAACCATTCGTCTCATTATGGGTATCCTTTCTGGGCGCCCTTTTCATAGTGTTTTAATCGGTGATTCGTCCATTGGTAAACGTCCTATGACAAGAGTGGTTGGACCCTTAAAGGAGATGGGTGCTAAAATAGAGGGACGTCAATCAGGTGAGTTCACTCCCTTATCTGTTACTGGTGGTGAGCTTGAATCAATCACCTACACTTTACCAGTAGCTAGTGCTCAAGTGAAATCTGCCATCATCCTTGCTGGATTACAAGCAAAAGGGACAACAAAGATTATTGAACCTGAAAAAACGAGAGATCATACAGAAAGAATGATTCATGCCTTCAGTGGAAATGTTTCAAATGATAATGGAACGATTTCAGTTGAAGGTGGTCAGTCATTTACAGCAACGAATCTTATTGTACCAGGAGATATTTCCTCAGCTGCCTTTTTCCTAGCAGCAGGAGCTATCGTACCTAATAGTAAAATCGTCCTTAAAAATGTGGGTTTAAATCCAACAAGAACAGGTATCATTGATGTACTAAAAGAAATGGGTGCAAAAATGACGATTGAGCCTTATGAGAGTAACGGTCACGAGGAGCCTACGGGTGATATCTTTATTGAAACATCTGAACTTAAAGGTGTGACAATTGACGGAGATAAGATTCCGAGATTAATTGATGAAATACCAATTATTGCCCTACTTTCGACACAAGCTACCGGGAAAACGATTATTAAAGATGCGCAAGAATTAAAAGTAAAAGAAACGAATCGTATTGATACAGTTGTGAATGAGTTGAAAAAACTAGGTGCAAATATTGAAGCAACTGATGATGGGATGATTATTGAAGGTCAAACTTCTCTATCGGGAGGAACTGTCGAGAGCTATGGTGATCATCGTATTGGTATGATGCTGTCCATTGCTTCACTAATTTCAGACGGGGATATAGAACTCTATCAGCCAGATGCTATTGCTGTTTCATATCCAAGCTTCTTTGATCATATTGATCATTTATTAGTAAAATAAATCATATCTATTCGCTTGTGGTACATGCCAATGATGACATACGGTATGCACCACAAGTTTTTCTTTTTGTGAGCGAAATGTAAAAACTAATCATATATTCTTGTTTTCATCATAGCTTGTCTAAAAAGATGAGATAAGGATGATGATAAATGGTATATATGATTGAGAACGTTTATCGGCAGAATAAAAGCAAGGGCGCCTATGTTCCTACCTCTTACGTTATCGGTAATGAGAAAATCCTTGCCGTTAGAGAAGCACCCTTTAGGCAATATACGTATATGAAAATAGACGGAGATCCGTACGTGATTTCTCCTCCCCTTGTTAAGTATGTTGAGACAATACCTGACGATATGCCTAACTTCTTTCTTTCTGAGCTGATTTTAAAGGGATGTCTAGTGTTTATGACGAAGGTGGAAATAAGCTATAAACATCAATTAAAGTCAGCTATCCAACTGTTGGATGATAAGCTGAAAATTTCTCCAATTGATTATTTGTTAGGGGTGCAATTGCCATTGGCTTCACTGCAACCAGACATGATAAGATTATTAAGAAAAGAAAAAATTCCTGCTGTTTTTGTGGAAATAACGGGAATCAATGATTTAGACGATATGCCATGGGGATGGGTGAAAGAAGCGTTCTTTCCTTACTTTAGTACCTTAATCCCTATTTTTAAGCATGTTGATAATGAAAAAGACTACCCTTTACTGCAACAAAAGTGGGTGTATTATATGAAAAAGCATCGCCTGCCATATGTGGCTCATCCATTGAGAAATGGTGAATTAATCAATGAGCAAACGCAAGCAACAATCGGTATATACCCTTTTAAAACACAATTACAACCTGGATTAGAAGCGAATTATAATTTTTACAAACGAGGCAGGGAAATCACAAATATTGAAGAATTAGATGTATATCATTATCATAGAGAGAGGCTGGTCATCTCATGTTTACGTGGGAGAGTCTTACGGGCAGGTGATTGGCATCATCCGCTTGAAGGATTTGGTAAGAGAGTCATGATTAAGACACCATCATACTACCAGCTATCATAATAGTATTGAAAGGATATAGATATGGATAAAGTAAAAAAGATTATTGCCTTGTTAGAAAATGGGTTACATGATGAGGCATTAGAAAAATATAAAGAAATACTTTCTCACGGTACACATGAAGAAAGGTTTGTTTTAGCGGAAGAACTGATGCAATATGGGTTTCTAAAGGAGGCACACCAACTAATAGAGAGGCTGTTAGATGCCTACCCTGAGGAAGGCGAACTGCTTGTAATGAAAGCAGAAATCTTCATTGATCTAGGAAATGAAGAAGAAGCAGTGCTCGTATTAGAGCAAGTAAATCAACAAGATGCTAGTTATCCCCAAGCCTTATTATTGTTGGCAGACTTATATCAGATGGAAGGTTTATATGAGGTCAGTGAAAGGAAGTTATTAGATGCGAAAGCGATACTTCCCGATGAGCCAATTATCGATTTTGCCTTAGGTGAGTTGAGTGCAGAGCAAGGAAAATTTATAGAAGCAGTTAAATTATATGAAAAAGTACTGACAAAAAAGGAGCTTATTGGCGGTGTAAACGTTAACCAAAGAATGGCTGAAAGTTTAAGTGCAGGTGGAGCTTTTGAGGAAGCATTGCCTTATTATGAAAAAGCGCTTGAAGAAAAGTTGGAAATACATACGCTATTTAGCTATGCATTCACAGCTTTACAAGCTGGTTATAATCAAGTAGCCATTGAGAAATTTAATGAACTCAAAGAAATAGATCCAGAATTTCACTCGCTGTATTTGCATCTGGCAAAGGCATATGAACGTGAAGAACAAGTTCAAGAAGCTTTAGCAACAGTAAAACTGGGAATTAAACAAGATGAATATAATAAAGAACTTTATTTTTATGGTGGTAAGCTAGCCTTGAAAATTCCAGATGAACAACTAGCAGTTGACCTCCTAAGAGAAGCGTTAGCGATTGATCCAGAATATATTGATGCTGCTATTGTGATAAATAAAGTTTTTATGAATAACGAGCGTTTCAATGATGTAATTGAAATTGCAGAATTAATGCAAAGCGCAGAAGTGATTGATCCACAACTATTATGGGATGCAGCAAAAAGTTATCAAGAAATAGAAGAATATTCACAGGCATTAAACAAATACAATGAAGCATATACTTATTTTAAACAGCAGCCGGATTTCTTGGCAGACTATGGATATTTTCTAATTGAAGAAGGAAAACGAAAGGAGGCTGCCGAACTTTTTAGTAAGCTTACTCGTTTGGAACCTCACAACGAAGAATATCAGGATATCCTGCAGCGGCTTTCAGATGAGTCGTAGAGGTTTGCATCATCAGAAAGTCTACCTGAAGCTTAAGTAAAAAAAATTAAAGCTGCAGCAGAGGAGGGAATCAAAATGACGGCCCCTGTATCTGTCAATGAAAAGAAAGACTTTATTCGTTGGTTTCTTAATCATTATCAGTTAAAAAGAAGAGAGTGTGTTTGGATTCTTAACTACTTAATGAGTCATGATCAATTAATGGAGAAGGTTCATTTTGTGGAACAGGCTCAGTATTGTCCGAGAGGATTAATTATGTCTACACATTGTGTCGATGAAGCGCCTTTTCGTTTTTACAAAGAGAATGTAATGACAACTGACGCAGAAAAGTCATTTCATGATATCCGCTTAAATAGAGAAGAAGATATATTTATTCAGTTGAACTTCCATGCTGCCAATAAAGCTCATCAATATGCAGCGGTGTTAGAAGAAAATCCTTTTATGCCAAAGACATTAAGAATAAGTGAAAAAGACCGTATGATAGCTGAAAGATTCTTAACAGAGAGCTTAGCGCGTTTTCAAAAGGAAAAATTACTCAAAGAAATTGATGAGGCATTAGATAAACAAGATAAAGAAAGATTTATTCAATTAACAACAAAATTGAATAAACTTCAAACATAGGTTTTTTCTTTATATTTATAGAAAAGTACAGATAAAAAAGATATGCTTCCTGTTTTTCAAGGGAGTCATATCTTTTTTTTTGATTTCATTATATGTTAAGACGAATAGATGATGAAATGAAAACAGGGGGCATATTATTCTTGTGAAAAGCGAATGCGGAAAGTCCTAATAAAGCACCAAGCTTTTTGAGTTTAATTCTAGAGTTTTAAGGTTTTAATTAAAACAATGGGCATGTAAGAGGCTAATGAATCTTAGGAATATTTATAATCCCTTTTCCATCGTCGTCTAAGTATAAAAAGTATATTTAATTAATTCTGAAATGTTCAAAAAATAGACACTGTTGCCTTTTGATAGAAGGTCATTTCCGTGGTATGATAAATAAGGAATATTAAGGCGTAATTGGAGTGATTAGGATGAAGTGGCATACACAGGATATACAATTGTTTTTGAAAGAAAGAGATTATATTGATACAGTCATACTTCCTCTTTATCCGGTATCTTTTGCAGATGATATAAAGCAAACAGTAGCAATGACCGAATTTATTAACCTCTTATCTGGGCAACTTGAAAAGCAATTTAAAGGCAGAATTCTTATGTTACCAGGAATGAGCTATCTAAAGACAATTTCTGAGGAAAAACGGCTTGCGGATTTAATAGAATGGGAAAAAGAATTAATTTCTCAAGATTTTAAACATATTTTTTACATAACTTCTGATAGTGATTGGAAAACTGTAGAAGAACAGTTAGATGGAGGGTTAATTTGGATGCCTTCAATTCCGCTTGATAACATGGATGATCAGTACAAGCTTTCAATTTTAGAAGATCAGGTAAAACAATTACTGAATGTATTTGTGAAAAAATGGCAGAATAATGATTGAAGAGTCACATAAATCTCATAGTTGTGATGATTCAGTGAAGGATTATATTGACCTTCCATAAAGATTGATATATCATTGGTATGTCCTAGTTTTATATTGTGTTGAACTTTGTCCGTTGGACTTAACTTCATAATAGAGGGGGGAAAAGTATGAGCAAAAATCGTGTGACAAGACGTCAATTCCTTAATTACACACTCACAGGTGTAGGCGGATTCATGGCAGCAGGAATGTTGTTACCTATGGTGCGGTTTGCAGTAGATCCGGTCCTACAAAAGAAAGGTGAAAGCGATTTTATTGCAACAAATCAGAAGGTAGCTGACCTAACAACTGAGCCTACTAGGGTTGACTATTCGTTTGAACAACAAGATGGCTGGTATTCTTCGGAAGAAACTGGAACTGCATGGGTTTACAAAGATGAGAATGATAAAGTTGTCGCATTATCACCTGTATGTAAACATTTAGGTTGTACAGTTAACTGGAATGGAGATAAGGCAAATGAAAATCATTTCTATTGTCCTTGTCACGGAGGTCTTTATACAAAAGATGGTACAAATGTTCCAGGTACACCACCAATTGCAGCACTTGATGTTTTTCCAACAAAAGAAGTAGATGGGTTCTTACACTTAGGTAAGGCAGAACCGCGATAAGGAGGCGTAATCATTGTTCAATAAAATTTATGATTGGATTGATGAACGTTTGGATATTACGCCAATTTGGCGAGATATTGCTGACCACGAAGTACCTGAGCATGTAAACCCAGCGCATCACTTTTCGGCGTTTGTTTACTGCTTCGGAGGTCTAACGTTCTTTGTAACTGTCATTCAAATCTTATCTGGAATGTTCTTAACGATGTACTATGTTCCAGATATCAAAAATGCTTGGGAGTCTGTGTATTATTTACAAAACCATGTAGCATTCGGACAAATTGTTCGTGGCATGCATCACTGGGGAGCTAGCTTAGTTATTGTTATGATGTTTTTACATACTTTACGCGTATTCTTCCAAGGTGCTTACAAAAAACCACGTGAATTAAACTGGCTCGTTGGAGTAGGAATATTCTTTGTAATGTTAGCACTTGGATTAACAGGCTATCTATTACCATGGGATATGAAAGCTTTATTTGCAACAAAAGTTACCATTCAAATTGTCGAATCAACTCCATTTATTGGTGAAATGTTAAAAACACTTATTGCTGGGGATGCATCTATTGTCGGAGCTCAAACGATAACACGATTCTTCGCCATTCACGTTTTCTTCCTACCAGCAGTATTATTTGGCTTAATGGCTGCTCACTTTATTATGATTCGTAAACAAGGTATTTCTGGTCCATTGTAAAATGAAATCTTCTATTAAAAGGAGGGGAATTATTACATGCATCGCGGAAAAGGAATGAAATTCGTAGGTGATTCCCGTATATCTGCTGAACGTAAGACTTTCATTCCGAAAGATTATTCGGAATATCCAGGCAAAACAGAAGCTTTCTGGCCAAACTTCTTACTGAAAGAATGGATGGTAGGAGCCGTTTTCCTAGTAGGTTTCTTATGTTTAACAATTGCGCACGAACCACCGCTTGAAAAAATCGCGGATCCGAGTGATACAGCTTATATTCCGCTACCAGACTGGTATTTCTTATTCTTATATCAATTGCTAAAATACACATATGCATCAGGACCATATAATGTTATTGGTGCATTTATTATTCCAGGATTAGTATTTGGTGCACTTGCATTGGCGCCATTTATCGATCGCGGTCCTGAACGTAGACCTTCAAAACGTCCTTTTGCCACAGGTTTTATGTTACTTGCATTGGCGGGGGTTACCTTCCTTACATGGGAATCAGTTGCTCACCATGACTGGGAGGCTGCAGCAGAACAAGGGAAAATCGTTGCTGATGCTGAAGTCGATACCGAGGCAGAGGGGTATAAGCTCATGGAAGCGAATACTTGTTTAACTTGCCACGGTAATGAATTGCAAGGTGGTGCAGGTGCACCTGCTTTAATCGATGTTGAATTATCACCTGAAGAAATTAAAGATGTGATTCAAAACGGCCGTGGAGCTATGCCAGCAGGTATATTCACAGGTAGTGATGAAGAACTTGATAAAGTGGTCGAATTTATCGACAGTATAGAATCTGAATAAAGTGAAAAAGAAGCTGACCAGCAGTTGTCAGCTTCTTTTCGTATCGTACATAAAAAGTAGTAAGTGAGGTAGTCTATGAAACAAATATATACGATATTGGGTAATCGAAGCTTTTTAATTCTTCTATTAATCATCAATATTGCCGGGACTGTATATGGTTACGATTGGTATATGTGGCAATTAGTTGATACACCAGCAATATTCCTTCCATTTGTTCCTGATAGTCCAACTGCTAGTTTGTTTTTTGTTATTGTTCTTATTGCCTTTTTATTAGGTAGAAATTGGCCTATTTTTGAAGCACTCGCAATTGTTACACTCGTGAAATACGGTATCTGGGCAGTTGTGATGAATTTACTTGTGTTTCAAGTGACTGGTGAAGTGGAGATAACGGCGCTCATGCTTATTATTTCCCATGGTGCTATGGCTGTACAAGGTGTGCTCTATGCCCCTTTTTATCGCATAAAGGCTTGGCATCTTATAATTGCTGCTATCTGGACTTTGCATAATGATGTGATTGACTACGTTTTCTTTATGTTACCGAGATATTCTGTACTTAATGAATATATTCCTCAAATCGGTTATTTTACTTTCTGGCTTAGCATATTTTCTTTAGGCTTGACCTATCTATTATGTATTCGAAAAGGGCGATTTCAGCTGAAAATGCCTTCGATTCATCAATAACCTTTTATCAATAAGCTATGTTAAAAATTAATGTTTATATTTATAGAAAAAAGGAACTTCCGATTTATGGAAGTTCTTTTGCTTAATATTTGCTTCTTCTATTATCGCAATCTTTAATCAAACACTTGTTACCTTGTTAATTCTAAAAAAAATTCATAACGAAAGGGTATAAGTATAGTAAAGTGAGAATAAAAAAAGCAATCAAGCCTATTACGGATATTAAAAACACCCAAACTTTTTTTATCCTTAACTGTACATAAGCAGATACCAACACAAGAAAAATAAAAATACCAATCAATGAACCCCAACCCCAATTATAAATTGGGGCTCGGTGTGGGTCTGGTGCAGCAATGCTAAACATTGGACCTATACCAATAAGAGCTACTAATATGAATATTAATACGTGTACCAAATATACTGCTGACCTAAACAATTAAACCACCTTCACTCTCCAGTCTCGATTATTAGTACAAACAATCCTTTCTCCCTTAAAGGCCGTTTGCCGTATGAAAATAATTTCTATATCGTGAATTTTCTTAACTTTAATGTATCATATATATGCTTCTGTATTTTGTGTAAGGTTCCCTTGGATAATCAAGTCTTTTATAGTAACTACATTGTTCTGATACTGTATGCTTTCTAAGACTTGAAACCAAGAGGTAATTGTCTATCGTGATATCGTTGTATCCAACCTTTTTGCATTCCTTGATAATTGTTTACGTTCTGAATATGATAAAGACCTTTTGTGCGTACTTTTCCATCTGATTTGAGTTGATATATTTCCATCCTCTTTTTTTATTCGCGTAAACTTTAAAAGCTCTTCAGGCATCAGTACATTATATATTACCTTTTGAAAGCTTATGTCCAATTGCTTTATCTAATTTCCCTTTGGTTATTCTACCCATACCCAATGTACGTGAAATTTATTAATTTATCACGGCCTCTTGCGACTAGAACACATACTTGTTCTTTGCTTATGCCACGTTTCCTTGAAGCATCACACTTACGAGGCTTTATCTCCTTAGATGATGCAGTTGGTTTTTCAATTAGATATTTTCTTAATCGGTGTTTCTCAGCTGGATTTAGTTTATGGATTGCTTTTAAAATATCAGTTACCTTCACATTCATCACCAACCTCGCTATTCATAGCTCGTTTGTTCGATAAAAACAAATATCAACAACAAAGATTAACATAGCCTATCAATAAAAAATAAAGTTAGAACTTCCTTATAGAAGCCTTCTAGCTTTATTTCCTCATTATTGCCATATTGCTTCTAGTGTTTCGTAGATAAATCTATTGATTAATGGTCTAACCTTGTCCACATTGTCATACAATGCTATTAGCAATCCGATAAGGAGGACAGGTACGTATGAAATGGAGAGTTGTGGCTATTATTTTAGTTATTGCACTCATTTTCCCTTACATGATAGTAGCAGAGACAGAAAATGACGATGGTATGATGAATCAATTGGATCTATTATCAGATGAAGTTCTACACTTGGTTAAAGCGCAAAAATATGAAGATGCTAGTAGAATGTTGAATTATTTCACAGACCAATTTGTATTGGCTACAAGCACATCAACTGCGATGACGAGGGAAAGTTTGAGAACTGTCACATCTGTTCACCAAGAAGTAGTTGAAGAAATAAATAAAGAACAAAGCTCTTATGAGACGAAAGTACAAAAAGCAACAAAACTTCGGATATTAATGGACGCCCTATCTCCTGCGAAAGAACCGATGTGGCATGAAATGAAAGGTCCGATGTTAAGTACACTTGGGGAAGTAAGGGAGTCAATAGAAGCGGGTGATAGCGAGAGCTTTCATACACAGTATAATACCTTTCTCTCTCTTTATGATACGATTTATCCTTCATTAAAATTAGAAGTAGAGCCAGCAACTATTCAACAATTGCATACACGCATTCAATATATTGATCAATATCGTCGAGATGTAATGGTGAAAGAAGAAGGTAAAAGGGAACTAGAATTATTGAATAGTGAGCTAGAAGACATTTTTGATACAATTACGGATGATGAAGCTGATCCATCACTATGGTGGGTAATTATTTCAACTGGAAGTATAATTATCTTAACGCTTTCGTATGTCGGTTTTAAAAAATATAAGGGCGGAAAGAAAAAAGAAAAAAATCCAGAGAGCTAAGGCTAAACGCTTGAATTGTCTTATAAGAAAAAGGTAAAATAAAATCAAAGCATAAACATGATAAGCTTTTCCTTTAGATAAATTAAAGAAGGAAAAGGTAATGGGAGAATGAGATGGCAGGAAAAATGGACTTTCATCTTGAGGCATCTAGAGACGAAGCTACCCATTTTTTTTTGAATTGTTTGTAAGCAAGAATGGACCAATAATCAAGTTTTTTTAGAAACAAGTATCCATGTAAAGTCGTGTTTTCACTATTTACAAGGCCATTCTGTCATACTAAGAGACTAACTAAAAGCTTTAACTTAGTATGTGAATATTTCTTCCAGTGTTTGTCTACATGATGCACATGTAGATGATAAGCTTATACTTTATTAGGAGGTTCACCTATGTCGTTTTTGATTTACTTTATCATTATTATGATTGTCCCGATTGCTATTCAAATGTACTTGAAGAAGACGTATAAGAAACATTTACAAATATCTACTTCTTCAAATATGACTGGAGCAGAAGCGGCTAGAAAAGTTTTAGATGAAAATGGGCTTTATAATGTCTCTATCGAACCAGTAAAGGGGCAACTTTCAGACCATTATGATCCGAGAGATAAGACCGTGAGGTTATCTGAGGATAATTATTATGGATCTTCCATTGCTTCTGTATCAGTGGCGACACACGAAGTGGGTCATGCCATTCAAGATGCTGAAGACTATGCTTTCTTACGCTTTAGACATGCGCTTGTTCCAGTTGCGAACATTGGCTCTAACTTATCCTTCTTTTTCATCTTAGGAGGATTATTGTTTCAATTTACTGGTATGATGTTACTAGGTATCATTTTCTTTGCAGCAGCGGTATTATTCCAGGTAATTACATTACCGGTTGAGTTTAACGCCTCATCAAGAGCACTCAATGTTATGGTAAGCTCTGGTGTGATTAGAAATGATGAAGAGTCTGGCGCTAAAAAAGTATTAAATGCAGCAGCTCTAACTTATGTAGCGGCAACAGTTATCGCTGTTATGGAATTACTGCGTTTTGTTCTTGCTTTTATTGGCATGAACAATGATGATTAATATATTTTAAATGTAAAAGCAACTGCTCACTTGAGGTAGTTGCTTTTTGTTAGTTTTTTAGTAATCTCAGCGTTCTAAAGGTTTTTTGTTTTCATCCAATGTAAATCCTTCTCCTAAGACATCGTGCACTTGTGATACGGTGACAAATGCATTAGGATCAACTGAATGGATAAGGTTCTTCAATTTAGTTAGTTCATTTCGAGCCACTACGCAATATAATACTTCACGATCCAGCTTAGTAAATGACCCTCGACCTTTTAAAACTGTGACACCTCTCTCCATTTCATAGAGAATTTTCGCTGATATCTCTTCATTTTTCTCAGAGATAATCATTGCACCTCTTGCAGAATAAGCTCCTTCTTGGATAAAGTCGATTACTTTCGCGCCAACAAAAACGGCAACTAGAGTATACATTGCCTCATAATATTTGAGGTAAAAAATCAGTGATAATGCAATCACGCAAAAGTCAAACACAAACATCGTTTTACCCATAGAAGTACCGGTATACTTATTAACGAGTCGTGCAATTATATCAACGCCACCCGTTGTTCCACCATATCTGAAAATTATACCGAGACCAACACCGATAAAAACACCTGCGAACAGTGCAGCTAAAGTAAGATCATTCTTTAATGGCATATGTATTTGATATCTTTGGAATATTTCAAGGAAAAGAGAAACGCCTAGCGTACCAATAATCGTATAGATAAAGGCTTTTTTACCAAGTAGTTTCCATCCTATGAAAAATAAAGGAATATTCAAAATCAAATTCGTATAAGATGGATTCCAATCAAATAAGAAATACAATAAGAGCGTGATACCTGTAAAGCCACCTTCTGCTAAGTTGTTTTGCATATTAAAGTGAACAATACCGAAAGAGAATATACTAGCGCCAAACAGAATAAGGATAATATTCTTAATTTTCAATCCAAACATTCACTGTGCCCTCCGAAATGATGAAATATATTACTTGCCATCTCATTATATAGATTCAATAGAGGATAAGCAATCACACTTTAATAGGGGAGCATGGCAGCCGATTCTCGCATATATAGACTATTTTTATGGGACAGAAATAAAGAATTAAACGATAGGAATTGTAAAAATGGTTATGTTTAGCTAACATGGAGAGTGTGAATAAAATGATTTGAAAAGGTATGTATATGAGGTGAGAAACAATGAGTAAGTCGATGGTAGAATTACAGAGGGAAGTAGATACCTATATTGGGCAATTTAAAGAGGGGTATTTTAGTCCACTTGCTATGGTGGCAAGATTGACAGAGGAATTAGGAGAGCTGGCAAGAGAAGTCAATCATACATATGGTGAAAAACCAAAAAAGAGTACAGAAAAAGAAAAAGCAATAGAAGAAGAAATGGGAGACATGCTTTTTGTTTTAATTTGTCTTGCTAATTCTCTAAATATAGATTTAGCAAAAGCGCATGACCAAGTGATGCATAAGTTTCAAACGCGCGATAAAGATAGATGGACACGTATTGAAGAAGGGGGAAAAAATAATGAAGACAATTAAGATCGTGATTGCAGGTCCAAGAGGTAGAATGGGGAGTGAGGCAGTTAAGTTAGTTCAGAAAAAAGATAAATATGAATTAGTAGCTGTTGTAGATCATAAAAATGATGGTGGTAATTTAAGTGATTTTAAAGGCTTTGAGGGAATCGATGTTCCTGTTTATTCTGATATAGAAAAATGTTTTAAAAATGAAGATTGTGATGTTCTTATTGATTTAACCACGCCTGAAGTTGGTATGTATCATACGAAAACAGCGCTTACTTATGGAGTGAGACCAGTTGTTGGTACAACTGGATTTACCAAAGAGAACTTACAAGAACTAGAGGATTTATGTCATGAAACTAATTTAGGTGCGATTATTGCGCCAAACTTTGCAGTTGGTGCTGTGCTTATGATGAAATTTTCACAAATGGCAGCTAAGTACTTTAATGATGTAGAGATTATTGAAATGCATCATGATCAAAAACTAGATGCACCATCTGGCACTGCTGTTAAAACAGCTGAGATGATTCGTGATGTAAGAGAGAGTAAGCAACAAGGGCATCCTAATGAAAAGGAAACGCTAGCTGGAGCTCGTGGGGCTGATTTTGATGGAATGCATATCCACTCCGTTAGACTTCCTGGCTTAATTGCACATCAACAAGTAATGTTTGGTTCTAGTGGACAAACACTGCAAATTCGCCATGATTCATACAATCGCGAATCATTCATGAGTGGTGTTGCATTAGCTGTCGATACTGTAGTTAAAATTGATACGTTAGTTTACGGATTAGAAAATATTATCGAGTAAGTATGGAGGTGGTGCCGATGAACATTGCATTAATTGCTCATGACAAAAAGAAGAATGATATTGTGAATTTTTCTAAAGCGTATCAAGTTATTCTTTCACAGCACCAATTATTTGCAACTGGTACGACGGGTTTAAGGTTACAGCAGGAAGCTAATCTAACTGTGCATCGTTTTCAATCTGGACCACTTGGTGGGGATCAGCAAATTGGAAGTATGATTGCGCAAAATAAAATGGATCTCGTCTTGTTTTTTAGAGACCCGCTCACCGCACAACCACATGAACCAGATATTACGGCGTTAATCCGATTATGTGATGTTTACGCTGTACCATTAGCGACAAATATGGGCACAGCGGAAGTCCTAATTAAAGGACTTGAACGAGGAGATTTTTCCTGGAGAGAAATTATAAAAGAGAGTGAATAGAAATGAACGAAATAAAGCTTGATATCCTTGCTTTCGGAGCGCATGCCGATGATGTAGAAATCGGCATGTCAGGAACAATAGCGAAGTATGTGGAAAAAGGTTATAAAGTAGGGATTTGCGATTTAACAGAAGCCGAGCTGTCTTCTAACGGTAATCCTACTCTGAGGAAAACAGAAGCAATTGCAGCAGGGCGAATATTAAATGTGTCTGTAAGAGAAGGACTTCATTTAGGTGATAGACAGTTATTTTTAACAAGTGAGCGTATCAAACAGGTAGTAGAAATGATTAGGAAGTATCAGCCGACAATTGTCTTTGCACCATATGAAATAGATAGGCACCCGGATCATGCGAATGCAACGAAAATTGTTGAAGAAGCAGTCTTCTCTGCAGGTATTCGTAAATATCAAACAAATGAGTATCAAACGGATCATAAAGTGAAAAGCTTTTACTATTATATGATTAATGGTTTTCACCAACCTGATTTTATGATAGATATTACATCAACAATAGACAAAAAGATCGCCAGTTTAAATGCTTACCAAAGTCAATTCACAAAAACGGAGGGAGCTGTCGATACTCCGTTAACAAATGGCTATGTGGAAATGGTTGAAGCTAGAGAACGCCTATTTGGACAGCAAGTTGGTGTCAAATATGCAGAAGGTTTTAAGGTGAAAAAACCTTTGATGATCGAAAACGATTTATTTGGAGTGTAAGAATGAATAGAAAACTTAAAATAGGGATTACTTGCTATCCGACTGTTGGTGGGTCAGGGGTAATTGCCACAGAACTCGGGAAAATGCTGGCAGAAAGAGGACATGAAATTCACTTTATTTCTTCTAGCATTCCTTTTCGTTTAAATAAGATATATCATAATATTTTTTACCATCAAGTAGAGGTTAATCAATACTCTGTTTTTCAATATGCGCCTTATGACATCGCGTTAGCAAGCAAGATGGCAGAAGTCATTAAAAGAGAAAATCTTGACTTACTTCATGTACATTATGCAGTGCCACATGCGATCTGTGCCATATTAGGGAAGCAAATGAGCGGGCGAGATGTTAAAATCGTTACAACTTTGCATGGAACAGATATTACGGTTCTTGGTTATGACTCATCGTTAACTGATGCGATAAAGTTTGGAATTGAACAATCGGATCGTGTTACTGCTGTTTCCAATGCATTAATCGCACAAACTTACGACTTAATCAATCCACAGAAAAAAATTATTCCCGTATACAATTTTATTGATGAGCGTGAATATGTAAAAAAAGATGTAGATTACTTGAAAGAAGAATTTCAAATAGCTGAAGACGAGAAGGTTATTATTCATGTGTCTAACTTTCGTGGTGTAAAAAGAGTAGATGACGTCGTGCGTTCGTTTGCTAAAATTGCCGAACATATAAAAGCTAAGCTCCTACTTGTAGGTGATGGTCCACAGATGAGTGATATTTCAAAATTAGTAGACCAATTATCCTTAAAACACCAAGTTATATTTCTTGGCAAACAAGACAACTTAGCGGAACTTTATTCCATTAGTGACTTGATGCTTTTATTGTCCGAAAAGGAAAGCTTTGGCTTAGTCGCACTTGAAGCAATGGCATGCAATGTACCGTGTATAGGGACTAATGTTGGAGGTATTCCGGAAGTTATCCAAGATGGTGTAAATGGATATATTTGTGAACTGGGTGATATTGAAAGTATTGCAGCAGTCGCATTAGATATTTTACAAGATGAAAAATTACATACAAAATTATCATTACAAGCAAAAGAATCTGTACTGACAAGTTTCCATGCCGATAAGATTGTTTCACAATACGAGCAGCTTTATTTTGATCTATTAAGTGAGGCGAAATGATGAAACCAATATTTCAAAGAGCTATTCCGATTATTGAAAAGCTTGAGGAAGCAGGTTATGAAGCCTATTTTGTCGGTGGTGCAGTGAGGGATCTTCTAATTGGTCGTGAAATAGCAGATGTAGATATCGCTACATCTGCAACACCGATTGAAATGAAAGCGATTTTTTCTAAAACGGTTGATGTAGGTATTGAGCATGGTACCATACTTATTCTTCTAAAAGGTGAAGCATATGAAGTAACAACATATAGGGCAGAGTCAACGTATAGTGACTTTAGAAGACCGGATGAAGTCCGTTTTATCCGTCATTTAAAGGAGGATTTACAGAGAAGAGACTTTACTATGAATAGCATTGCTATGGATAAAAATGGTGAATTAATTGACCCCTTCGCTGGAAGGGAAGCAATCAAAAATAGAGAAATAAAGACCGTTGGTTCAAGTGAAGAACGCTTTAATGAGGATGCCTTAAGAATGATGCGAGCGCTGCGCCTTAAAAGTCAATTAGGTTTCCTGCTCGAAGAAGGAACATATGATGCATTAAAAAAGAAAGTGCATCTACTGCAACATGTGGCAGTTGAAAGGAAGCTCGTTGAATTTAATAAATTATTACAAGGAGACTATCGAGTAGATGCCTTGACGCTTCTGCAAGACTCAAACTTGCATCACTATTTACCAATGCTTTCGCAAAAGGAGAAGGGACTTAATCAGCTCGTCACTTATCCTCTTCAATCATTATCTTTGCTTGAAATATGGGTTCTGCTCTTAAAGGTTTTTCAATTAAATGAGCATGAAGCAAAGATAGGATTAAAAGAATGGAAGATGTCAAGTAAAGACATGAAAGAAATACTCAATCTATATCAATGGTTCCAAAAAAGACTATCAACACCTTTTCAAGCTACTACAATTTACCAAAGTGGTTTATCAGTAGCAGTGAGTGCTGAAAAACTTCATCAAGTTTACAATCATGAAAGAGTAGAATATCCTGATCATTTAGTAGAAATGTATAGCAAATTGGCGATTACTTCAAGAAAACAATTAGCAGTCAATGGCAATGATATTATCACTTGGAGTCAGCAATCAGCTGGTCCTTGGCTAAAGGAATTGTTAGCAAAAGTGGAGGAAGCAATTATACTTGGAGAATTACAAAATAATAAAGAAGATATCAGGGAGTGGCTGTTTCAATGGAATCAGAAATAAGGAAGAAGTTATTAAATGCCTTCACGACTCACCAAGATGATTATTTGTCAGGGCAAGCTATTGCAGATTTACTCGGTTGTTCACGCACAGCAGTGTGGAAACATATAGAGAATCTTCGTAAAGAAGGGTTTGAATTTGAAGCGGTGAGACGAAAAGGATATCGCATCGTTGCTACACCCAAAAAAGTGATTGCTGATGAAATACGTTATGGGTTGAAAACAAATATACTTGGTAGTCATATCCATTATGAAGAATCAGTGGACTCCACACAAAAAGTCGCCCATCAATTAGCAACAGATGGTGCATGTGAAGGTACGATTGTAGTAGCAGAAGAGCAAATTAGCGGTAGAGGGAGAATGGATCGAAAATGGATATCCCCTAAATATACAGGTGTTTGGATGAGTGTCATTCTTAGGCCGCAGCTTCCTCCTCATCGTGCACCGCAATTAACACTTATTGCAGCTGTTGCTGTTGTTCAGGCAATCGAGGAAGTGACCGGTTTAACAGCTGAAATTAAATGGCCTAATGATGTGTTGATTAATGGCAAAAAAGTAACAGGGATATTAACAGAGATGCAAGCAGATGCAGATCGAATCGTTTCTATTATTATGGGGATTGGTATTAATGTGAATCAGAAATTAGAAGACTATCCCGAGGAGATTCAACCTATCGCCACCTCCCTTGCAATTGAAAAGAAAGAAGAAATCTCGCGCGCACAGATTATTCAAACCCTTTTATTCAAGCTCGAAAAACTGTATCAACTGTATTTACAGAATGGTTTTCAACCGATAAGAATTTTATGGGAAAGTTATGCCATTAGTATAGGGAAGAATATAAAAGCACGTACACTATCTGGTACCATAGTGGGCAAAGCGATAGGAATTACAGATGAAGGCATATTGCTTTTAGAAGATGAGGCTGGTGTGCGACATCAAATTTATTCTGCAGACATTGATTTAGAATAATATATATTTTTTATAGAAAGTTAACACAATTATTGATATACTTTGTGTGGGCAGTATCGGTAAGAACTGCACCTGTTTGACCATCATTTATACGCGAAATCTGCCTAGATCCATTTAGGACCAGGACAGAGGGATGAGTTTAATAATGAGAACACACACTATCCTTCTGCACTTTTTTGTAGAAGGTTATTTTTATGTCTTTCTCATTATCAGTAGTTCATCACCTCTTCCTATTAAAAAAGGAGGAAGTAGGATGAAACAAACGACTGATTTTTTGAAAATGAAAAGTAAAGGTGAGAAAATAGCCATGCTCACGGCATATGATTTTCCACAGGCTAAATTATCAGAGCAAGCTAATGTCGATATGATTCTTGTCGGCGACTCACTAGGAATGGTTGTATTAGGTTATGATTCAACGATTCCGGTCACAATGGATGATATGATTCACCATGCTAAAGCTGTGAAGCGCGGGGCAAAAGACACTTTTATCGTGGTAGATATGCCGTTTATGAGCTACCATATTTCCATGGAAGACGCGCTCATAAATGCGAGAACCCTGATTCAAGAAACTGGTGCTCATGCAGTTAAGGTTGAGGGTGGAGATGAAGTAATAGATAAAATTACTGCAATGACAAATGCAGGTATACCAGTTGTCGCACATTTAGGTTTAACACCACAATCCGTTGGTGTGTTAGGTGGTTACAAAGTACAGGGTAAAGATGCAAAAGCAGCCCAAAAACTAATCAATGATGCAAGAAAATGTGAACAAGCGGGGGCTTTTGCTCTTGTTCTTGAATGTGTGCCGCAACAGCTATCTAAAGAAGTATCATTAATCTTAAATATCCCGACAATTGGGATTGGTGCGGGTGTGCATACAGATGGCCAAGTACTTGTGTACCACGACATTCTCACATATGGCGTGGAGCGCGTACCAAAGTTTGTTAAGCGCTATTTAAATAGTGGAGAAATGATGGAAGAAGCCATTTCTTCGTATGTAAAAGAGGTTAAGAGTGGACAATTTCCAGAGGATAGCCATTCTTTTAATATGAAAGAAGAAGAACTTTTAAGTCTCTACGGAGGAAAGAAATGAAAAAAGTGACAAGCATCAAAGAAATGCAGAAAATCATCAAAGGCTTCCAACGAGAAGGAAAATCAATTGGGCTTATCCCGACTATGGGTTATTTGCATGAAGGCCACTTAACATTAGCTAAAAAAGCACGTTCACAAAATGATATAGTCGTCATGAGTGTTTTTGTAAATCCGCTACAGTTCGGAGAAAATGAAGATTTAGCCACTTATCCGAGAAATTTAGAAAGAGATATGCAATTAGCAGCAGAAGTGAAGGTAGATTACCTGTTTCATCCAGCAGCAGAAGAAATGTATCCGCAGAAGCAAGCAATAACAATGCATGTTGAAGAAAGAACAGAAAGACTTTGTGGTGCTTCTAGACCTGGACATTTTGACGGTGTTGTCGTGGTTGTTTCTAAATTATTTAATATAATTCAGCCGGAAAGAGCTTACTTCGGTAAAAAAGACGCACAACAACTTGCTGTAATAGATTTGCTTGTGAAAAATTTAAATTTTCCGATTGAACTTATTGCAGTGGATACGGTGAGAGAAAGTGATGGGTTGGCAAAGAGCTCAAGAAATGTATTTTTAACAGAAATAGAGCGCAAAGAGGCGGCTGTGCTTTTTGAGAGTTTACAGGCAGCGGAAGCAATCATCACAGAAGGAGAAAAAAATACAGCACGTATCATTGACGTGATGAAAACAATGCTCCATGAGAAGACAAGTGGTGAAGTCGATTATATTGAGGTTCTTTCTTATCCAGAATTACAACCAAGCGATGAAGTTAATGGTGTAATCATTATAGCGTTGGCCGTGAAATTTACCAAGGCCCGCTTAATCGATAATATCATCATCACAGCATGAGGTCATAGAGGAGGGTTTAATATGTACAGAACAATGATGAATGGCAAAATTCATAGAGCAACAGTAACAGAAGCGAACCTAAACTACGTCGGCAGTATTACGATTGATAGTGATATTTTAGATGCTGTTGATATGTTACCAAATGAGAAGGTACAAATCGTTAATAACAATAATGGAGCAAGATTCGAAACGTATATTATTCCTGGTGAAAGAGGGAGTGGTGTTATTTGTGTTAATGGCGCTGCCGCACGTCTCGTTCAACAAGGGGATATTGTGATTATCATTTCATATGCTCAAGTAGCGGAGGAAAAACTCAAAGGTCATCAACCAAAAGTAGCGATTATGGGAGCAGATAATCAAATCATTGATATGCTTCACCAGGAACCAGCTAGTACGATTTTGTAAAATTATAGAACTGTTTGAGAAAAATGCTTGAGTGAATAAGCACGAACAAATTCTGTTTTAAAAAAGGATTTGTTTGTGCTTTTTATTGTGTTTATCGATACAAATAGTTACTAAGCAGATAGGGGTCATTGCAGACTTGTTATATTCATAGTTTCTTTTTGCACAAAATGACAACAGTTTTAGTTAATAATGGTAAAATAATTCGTATGAGTATGAAGGGATAAAGAGAAATAAACCATTGAAGGAGACGGTCAAGGTGAAAAAAACAGCTTTATTATTAGCATTAGCAGTCTTGTCGATATTCATCATTGTTGCGTGTAGTAACGGAGAGACAAAAAAAGAAGAAGTTTTAGATGAGGATGAATCAATTGAGGCTGTAGCAGATAAAGCAAATGATATAAAAGATGAAGAAAATCCAGTTTCTCAAACTTCGTTACCTATTCCCCAATCGTTTAAGGAATCAGTTGACTATGGTTACACAGGGGAATGGGCGATGAAGGAATTTTCCAATGAAGTAAAGTCGGCACTTGATCAGCTACCCTCTATTACGATGGAGGCTACAGAAGAAGAGATTGATGCTTATGAACGTGACATCTTTTCCCTATTTAAAGAGAATTTAAGTATGCCAAATGTACCGATTGATCAATGGCAAGCAATGAAATTTGCAGATCCAACCGTTACAGATGAGGAAAGCCAATTAAAGAAAAATTATAATGTAGCTATATTACTTGATGCTAGTGGTAGTATGGGTGCCCTAGAAAATGGAAAAACAAGAATGGAACTTGCAAAAGAAGCGATTAATCAATTTGTTGATAGTTTGCCAGAAAAAGCGAAAGTTTCATTAACTGTATATGGACATAAAGGAACAGGAGATGAAGCAGATAAAGAAGTTTCATGCAGTACTGTAGAAGAAGTGTATTCTCTTTCAGCCTATGATAGTAAAGAGTTTACAAATGCTCTAGGTAAATTTAATCCAGCTGGATGGACACCAATGACAAAAGCAGTTGAACAAGCAATGGTTAATTTAGAATCACATGATGGTTCAGAGAATACGAATATTATTTATCTTGTGAGTGATGGAATCGAAACTTGTGGAGGAAATCCTGTACAGGCAATGGAAAAACTGAGTGATTCTAACTTAAGTCCAGTCGTTCAAATCATTGGCTATCAAGTTAATAACGATGGCTTAACGCAGTTGAAAGAAATGGCAAGGGCTGCAAATGGACAGTTTATTAATGTCCAAAATCAAGAGGATTTAAAGGCAGAATTTAAACGAACCACGGAAATGGCTGAAGTATGGTCAGAATGGCATAGAAATAGCAATGATGCCATTAATAATCTTAATAAAACGGTGCAAAAACAATTAAATGACTGGCATCAAAAAGAGCAGGAAAAGATGAATAGAGAGCGTAAAAATCTACAATTGGCTATCAATTATTTAAATGAGGAAAACAAGATAGATACCGATGTTTTCTTACGCTTAGATGAAAACTATCGGGCATACTATTTACAAGTCGATAAAGAAGCACGTAATCTTTATCTTGAACTGGATCAACTGAACAGGGAATCATTTCTTGATAACTGGGAAGAGATTAGTGAGATATTCTTAAAAAACGTGAGTGAATAAGAAGATAGAATGTACAATTTGCAAAAGTGTTCAGAAGAGAAGAAAAGCTCATTTGGTTAGGTGTAAATTGATAGGGTTATGCAAATTTTATTAGAATTATTTACTATAAACGAAGGGTATCTTTTTGATGATTAAACTCCTCATTTGCGAAATAAAGAAAGATAACTTTCTCTTTTATCCTTTTTATGATAACGTTTTGTGTGACAGAATGTTCGAGGTGTAACCATGAGTAATAAATATGTTGTCGTAGATTTAGAAACAACAGGAAATTCACCTAAAAAGGGTGATCAAATTATACAATTAGCAGCAGTAGTGATTGAAAATGGACAGATAACTGAACAGTACGCTTCACTTGTACAACCAAGTCACAGTATTCCTCCATTTATAGAAGAACTAACCGGACTAACAGACGAAATGGTGGCCACAGCACCTAAATTTTCAGAGATTGCCAAGAAAGTGGAGCAAATGCTTGAAGGTGCCTACTTCGTTGCACATAATGTCCTTTTTGATTTATCGTTTTTACAGGAAGAGTTTAAAATGGCTGGTTTAGCCGGTTTTTATGGGCCAATTATAGATACAGTTGAACTGGCAAGGATTTTTTTACCAAGTGAGGATAGCTATAAGCTATCTGATTTATCGCTAAACTTAGGTCTCTCTCATGTGAGACCACATCAAGCGGATAGCGATGCTTATGTAACGGCAGAATTACTTTTAATATTAGAACAGAAAATGAAAAGCTTACCATTGCTTACTTTGAAACAATTAAAAGATATTTCCTTTGGCTTAAAAAGTGACTTAGATTTATATTTAGATGATTGGATTCAATGGAAAGAGGAGAGCCATCAATCCCTTCCTAGCAATTTAGAAATTGATCATGGAATCGCTCTTCGTAAAAGTCAAAACAAGCAAGAAGGTAAATTAAACAAATCTGGTATCTTGTATCCTTATACAAAAGAAGAAAAAGAAGCTTATTTGCAAAAAGTGTTCAAACCTTTTGAATCACGAGAGGGACAATATCAGATGATGGATGCAGTTTATAAGGCATTTATTTCCGAACAACATTCACTTATTGAAGCGGGAACTGGTGTAGGTAAATCATTGGCTTATTTACTTCCTTCTATTATTTTTTCTTTGCAGGAAAACGAAAGAATTGTGATTAGTACCTTCACAACTCAACTTCAAGATCAATTGCTTCAGAAAGACTTACCTTTACTAACGCAAATGATACCAATGCCAATAAAGGCAAGTATTCTAAAGGGAAGAAATCATTATATTAGTTTAGCAAAGTTTATTCATACACTTAGAAGTCATGATGATAACTATGATACATGCTTAACGAAGATGCAAATTTTAGTATGGTTAACGGAAACAACAACAGGCGATGTCGACGAACTTAATTTATCTAGTGGCGGTCAATTGTATTGGAATCAAATTAAAAATAACCGCATGTTATTTATTAACGACAAGGACTTTAGAGAAAAAGACTTTTATAATCGTGCAAAGAAGCAAGCTGAGTCAGCACAATTGATTATTACGAATCACAGTATGTTACTTTCTGATACAATCAGTGATTATGATATCTTGCCATCATATCAATATGCAATTATTGATGAGGCTCATCATTTTGTAAAAGCTGCATCTCCTTATTTTGGACGCATGCTAGATTTTATGACTGTTCGGCTCACGATTAATAAATTAGGATTATTCGAACAAAAAGAGTGGATCTTTCAGCTTGAGCAATTGCTAGAAGAAGTCGGTGTTTCAAATGAGGTTATTCATTCATTTGAGGTAAATGAGATGATGGAGAGCTTACATACAGAAATGGATGAGTTCTTTTACTTAATTTCGAAGCTTGTGCAAAAATCTAGTCCTAAGAAGAGTAAATTAGTGCGAGTGAAAATGAATGTCCAAAACCTAATCGCTAAATATGGGCGTCAAATGGATATCCAAGTGGAGAGGTTTTCTTCTATTCTAAAAGAGGTTATTCAAATGTTGACAGCAAGGCTACATGCTATTCAAAATGGACCATCTCCTATTGCGGAAAAGTCACAGCCTCTATTAGAAGATGTCGCATCTGCTGTAAGGGACTTAGAAGGTTATGTCAATTCGTTGGACTTCTTTTTTAAAAACAGCCAAGATTCTCCCTTAGCATCATGGGTAGAAGTTGATTTACGTGCAATTCAGAATGTCACTTCTATTTATGCGGAACCATTAGATGTCTCTGAACGGCTAAGTCAGTCCTTTTTTACCAAGAAAAAAAGTGTTGTTTTAGCCTCTGCTACAATGACCGTAAACCAGTCGTTTCAATATATGGAGAAAGAATTAGGCCTAGAAGGTTTACCTTGTACTAGTCAGCAAATCCCTTCACCATTTCAATATGAAAGACAAGTGAAAATGATTATACCGAAAGACTTACCAGATATTAAAGCGGTGAAAATGGAAGAGTATATTGCCAGTATCGCAGAGCAAATTATTTCCGTTGCTGAAGTAACCAAGGGGCGCATGCTCATTTTATTCACTTCATTTGAAATGCTTAAAGAAACGTATCAACTCATAAAGGAATCGGACTTTCTTAGTGAGTACGCGATCTTTGCTCAAGGAATCTCAGGAGGTAGTCGCTCGCGATTGACGAGAAATTTCCAAAAGTTTGATAAAGCGATATTATTAGGCGCAAGTAGTTTTTGGGAGGGTGTAGATATTCCTGGAGAAGACTTATCATGCTTGATTATCGTTCGCCTACCATTTGCACCGCCTGATGACCCTGTAGCTAGTGCGAAAGCTGCAAAGATGAAAAGAGATGGGGGAAATCCTTTTAAAGAGCTCGCTATACCGGAAGCTGTGATTCGTTTTAAACAAGGGTTTGGCCGCTTAATTCGTTCGAATACCGACAGGGGTGTTGTGATTGTATTTGATAGAAGAATTAAAACTGCAAGTTATGGAAAAGCTTTTCTACAATCGATACCGTCTGTTGAAGCTAAAGAGTGTGATTTGAATGAAACGATTCATATCATTGAAGAATGGTTATAATTTTTAAAAACTAATCGTCTAATATTTATGCAAACCATTTTTACTGGTATACTATTAGACGTAACAGAGAAAATCGGCCTTACTTGTCAAGGAGGAAATACAGATGGAAAGCAAGATTGAGATCTTATCAACAGTAACGATTCAAAATAGTCCAGATTTATACAAAGTTGTTGATAGTTTAAACAGAACATTAAAAGAAAAAGATTTAATGTTCGGCTTAGCATTGGATAAGGATGATGATAGCAAAGCTGTTTTTACAATATATCGTACATAGGTAGTGAAAAGAATGAAAAAAATACTAATCATCGTACTAGCCATTATGGTTGTCATTATCGGTTTTTCGGCAAAAGTTTATATAAAAGCGATGGAGCCGATAAATCAAGCGGAAAAAGTGGCAAAAGAAAAAGCGGAAAATGAGGCGAATCTACAGACCGTAAAAAGAGTAACTCTATATAATGGTAATGAAACGTATTACATTATTGATGGCATTACACAAGAAGATGAAGAGGTGTATGTATGGGTTTCAGCCGATTCTGAGGATGAAGTGATTATAAAAAATAAAGAAGATGGGATTTCAAAAGAAGAAGCAATCGAGAAGGTAAAGAATAAAAAAAATCCCAATGATATTATTTCTGTCAACCTTGGAATGGAAAAATCTATCCCTCTGTGGGAGATTTCCTATAAAACTGGCGAAGGCCTTCTGAATTATTATGTAATAGATTATGAGACAGGTAACGAAGAATTAAAAATATTAGAAAATCTTTAAATAAGTGGTTTGGCTGACTATTCCATGGTCAGCTTATATATATAAAGATAGATTACACATTCTGGAGGATTAGGATAATGAACTTTGAACTAGCACAAAGAGTGCAATCACTGACACCATCTACAACTTTAGCAATTACAGCTAAGGCAAAAGAAATGAAGGCACAAGGAATTGATGTTATTGGTTTAGGTGCGGGTGAACCAGACTTTAATACACCCCAGCATATTATTGATGAAGCTGTTCAATCTATGAATGAAGGATATACGAAGTATACTGCAGCTGCAGGACTTCCTAAACTCAAAGAAGCCATTTCTAACAAGTTTAAACAAGATCAAGGGATTGATATTCCAGCGTCGGATATTATTGTTACAAGTGGTGCTAAGCATGCGTTATACACTTTATTCCAAGTCATCTTGAATAAAGGTGATGAGGTCATTATTCCAACTCCGTATTGGGTAAGTTATCCAGAGCAAGTTAAACTAGCAGGCGGAAAGCCGGTATTTATTGATGGTCTTGAAGAAAATGAATATAAGGTCACGCCTCAGCAGTTAGAGACAGTTATAACAGATCGCACAAAAGCCGTCATCATTAATTCACCTAGTAACCCAACAGGCATGCTTTATAGCAAACCGGAACTAGAAGCGATTGGTGAATTTTGTTTGAAACATAATATCTTAATTATTTCTGATGAAATCTATGAAAAGTTGACTTATGATGGACATCAGCATATTTCGATCGCACAAATCAGTCCAGAATTGAAAGAGCAGACGATTATCATCAATGGAGTTTCAAAGTCTCATTCAATGACAGGGTGGAGAATTGGTTATGCTGCCGGAAATACAGCCATTATAAAAGCAATGACAAACCTTGCAAGTCATAGTACATCTAATCCAACTACTCCTTCTCAATACGGAGCGATTGCAGCTTATAATGGTTCACAGCAACCTGTAGAAGAAATGAAAAATGCGTTTGAAGAACGTTTAAATATTATCTATCAACAATTAGTAGCTATTCCAGGTTTCACATGTATTAAACCACAAGGTGCTTTTTATCTATTCCCTAACGTAGAAGAAGCAGCAAAGCTTACAGGTTATGAAGATGTTGATGCGTTTGTAAAAGGATTATTAGAAGAAGCGAAGGTAGCTGTTATTCCTGGTTCTGGTTTTGGATCTCCGAAAAATATTCGTTTATCGTATGCGACATCACTTGACCTATTAGAAGCAGCTGTTCGTCGAATACATGAATTTGTGAATCAAAAACTGCAGTAATCGTTAAAGGAAGTGGAGCCCTTCACTTCCTTTTCTCATGCTAGAGTTATGTATGATGAAAAGTTGCCTCGAGAATCAGAGAAGGGTATAATAAAGGCGACTTGAATCTAATTGGTAAATGTTTTTGGAAGGGGTATTAAATTGATTAAAACGACAATTGCTGAAACGTATAAATATGTTGATCAAGAAGTAAAAATAGGTGCATGGATTGCAAATAAACGCTCCAGTGGGAAAATTGCCTTTCTACAGCTACGTGATGGGTCTGGCTTTATCCAAGGTGTGGTTGTAAAAGCAGATGTTTCTGAAGAAGTATTTAAAGCAGCAAAATCGGTTACACAAGAATCTAGTGTGTACGTAATAGGGAAAGTACAAAAAGAAGATCGTTCACCTTTAGGTTATGAATTACTCGTTACAGATGTAGAAGTGATTCATGAATCTACTGATTATCCAATTACGCCGAAAAATCATGGAACAGAGTTTTTGATGGATCACCGTCACCTATGGTTACGTTCACGAAAACAACATGCTGTGATGAAAATTCGTAATGAAATCATTCGTGCTACATATGAATTCTTTAATGAAAATGGTTTCTCAAAGGTTGATCCACCGATTCTAACCGGTAGTGCACCTGAAGGAACATCTGAATTATTTGCTACCAAGTATTTCGATGAAGATGCATACTTATCTCAGAGCGGTCAATTATATATGGAAGCTGCGGCGATGGCTTTAGGGAAAGTTTTCTCATTTGGGCCAACATTCCGAGCTGAGAAGTCAAAAACGAGACGCCATCTAATCGAATTTTGGATGATTGAACCGGAAATGGCTTTTTATGAGTTTGAAGACAATCTGAAAGTGCAAGAAGAATATGTCTCCTATATTGTCCAAGCTGTTGTGAAAAACTGCCAAGTTGAATTGAAGACATTAGACCGAGATGTGTCTAAATTGGAGAAAATTCAAGCACCATTCCCAAGAATTTCATATGATGAAGCCATTACATTTTTACAAGAAAAAGGGTTTGATGATATTACATGGGGAGAAGACTTTGGCGCGCCACACGAAACAGCGATTGCCGAGAGCTATGATAAACCCGTTTTTATTACACATTACCCAACAAAAATCAAGCCTTTCTACATGCAGCCAGATGCTGAAAGAGAAGATGTTGTCCTTTGTGCGGATTTAATAGCGCCAGAAGGATATGGAGAAATTATTGGCGGATCAGAGCGTATCCACGATTACGAGCTATTGAAACAAAGATTGGCAGAACATGAATTAGACATGGATGCATACAAATGGTATTTAGAATTAAGACAATACGGTTCAGTTCCTCATTCTGGTTTTGGATTAGGTCTAGAGCGAACAGTTGCTTGGATTAGTGGTGTGGAGCATGTGAGAGAGTCGATTCCATTCCCAAGACTTCTAAACCGTTTATATCCTTAAGCTTTTCACACAATAACAAACGAAAAAGAGTCATTTTGTGGCTCTTTTTCACTTTTTTACACCTTTTATTTGAATACATTTCTATACTTTTCTTAAAAGGGTTCATGATATACTTGTATGGAGGTGTGTATGATGCCAAAGAAGATATTATTAAAATGGTTACAGGAAAAAGACATTACAATTCCTGGAGCTTTATTAACGCAGTACAAAGCAATGAACCTAAAAGAAGAGGAAGTAGTCCTTATCCTCCATTTGATTTCAATTAGTGATAAGGGAAATGACTTCCCGACACCTTTTGAACTTGCAGAAGTAATGACCTATTCAGCAGAGGACTGTGCGGGGATGCTTCGCCGTTTAATACAAAAAGGGTTAATCACTATAAATGAGGGTTATAGTGAAGAGGGTATTCGCTTTGAAAAATACTGTTTAGATAATTTTTGGGAAAAATTAGCAGATGCTTTTTTAATTGCAGATAAAAGAAATGAAGCAAAAGAAAATCAGCAAGACGAAATTGATTTGTATTCAGTGTTTGAAAGTGAATTTGGCAGGCCGCTCTCTCCTTTTGAATGTGAAACTCTAGCGCTTTGGTTAGATGATGACCATCATGAGGTGAAAATCATTAAGGCAGCATTAAAAGAAGCGGTCATATCTGGTAAATTGAATTTCCGCTATATTGATCGTATCTTGTTTGAATGGAAAAAGAATGGTATAAAAACAGTAGAACAAGCAACGAATCAAGGGAAGAAATTTAGACAAAACCAAGTGAAGAGAATGAAAAGTGTAGAGAATAGTGATAAGAGAAATGAGTCGCTACCTTTTTATAATTGGTTAGAACAATAGTATGAATGGTGATGATATATGTTAAATAAGAAAGACATTAGATATTGTTTAGATAAGATGGGAGAAATGTTTCCCGATGCTCACTGCGAGCTCGTTCATAAGAATCCTTTTGAACTTGTGATTGCGGTGGCATTATCAGCGCAGTGTACCGATGTATTAGTGAACAAAGTGACGAGCAAGCTTTTTTTAAAGTACAAAACACCAGAGGATTATTTAAATGTATCCATTGAAGAATTACAACAGGATATCCGCTCGATTGGTTTATATAGAAATAAGGCAAAAAATATTCAAAAACTATGTCGGATGTTAATAGATGACTATGATGGTGTGGTTCCTGCTGATCGGGATGAATTAACAAAGTTACCAGGAGTCGGAAGGAAGACAGCGAATGTGGTTGTATCAGTGGCTTTTAATGTCCCTGCAATAGCTGTTGATACACATGTGGAGAGGGTAAGTAAACGTCTTGGCTTTTGTAGATGGAAGGATTCAGTTCTAGAGGTCGAAAAAGCACTTATGAAGAAAATACCAGAAGAAGAGTGGTCTGTGACCCACCACCGCTTAATTTTCTTTGGGCGCTACCATTGCAAAGCACAAAATCCAAAGTGTCAGGAATGTCCCGTTCTTGATATTTGTAGAGAAGGTAAAAAGAGAATGAAAAGTTTAGGTGCGTAAAATAATATGAATGAGCGGTTAAAAAGGTTACAGCATCCTTTTTTTAATAATATACAGGATCAAGTAGGAGAGTTTGTCCCATTTTATTACGAAAGAAAGTTGTATCAAGGAATAGCTTCTGAAAAACCTTGGGAAGAGTCAGAGCGATTCATCGCAATGATTCTTAAAGAATGGGATCAATTAAAGATCAGGCTAAAATCAGCCCATCAACAAAGAAATAAGCAGGAAGCAGAGCAACTCATGGTTTTGGGAGTTGCCCTTTTAGTTCAATATGTTTATTGGTTAAATGAAAAACCAGTATCATTGGATGAACAACAAATAGGTGATGGCTTGGTACATCTCCCATTCAACTTTGCCGATCGATTACAATTTATTATGGGGCAACCTGCACTTCATTTAGCTTTTATTCAATTAATTGAACTCATAAATGAAGTGATTAAATTAGATGCTAAGAATAGGATAAGAAAAAAACACTCGAAGCAATAAAAATGCGAAGAGTGTTTTTTTCTTATGCAGAAACTTAAGTAAATGCCTGCTTGAATATTTTGAAGAAAATCACACAGGTAAGATAAAAGCAGAGAAGATATCTTCTCTGCTTTTAAAATAACGATTATTCCTCAGGATTTTCATCTGGTGGTGATGGTTCTTCTTCAGGTGATTGATTTTCTTCTTCACTATTATCTTCATTACCATTACCATTACCATTACCATTGTTGTTATCGTTGCCCTCACCATTGTTATTTCCATTACCATCGCCATTTTCGCTGTTATTTCCGTCACCATTGCCATTCTCGTTATCATTGCCACCTTCTTCGTCTCCAGGTGGTTGTTGTCCATCACCTGGCGTTTCTTCTTCAGGTGGTTCGACTTCTTCTGGCTCTTCTTCATTGGCCGGTATGTTAACAGATGTTTGGGCAGCATCACTTTCCTTACCATCTTGAACCGCTTTTACAGTGAAGGTATATGTGCTATCAGGTTCAGGATTTTCAATCGTAAGTGATGTTTCAGATGTTGTCGTGAGCTCTTGGGCTCCGCCATCATTAATAGCGCCGGTTACCACAAACTGAGTATTATCTTTGTCTTTATGTTTCCATACGAGTTCGATCGTATTGGCTTCTTTATTATATTTGGCATTGAAACCATTCGGTGCTTCAAGCTTATCGAACTTTTCAGAGACTGTTTTTGGTGCATTTCCTTTGACAGCGTACTCTGTAATAATTTGATCACTTGGTGTATATTCACTTGCTAGTTTTGCAGGGTTGCTACCTTTTTCAATCGCCACTTTTTCAACAGAGTTAGGCATTTTGAAATCAGCTGTTTCTTTCCCTTCTGAAGCATATTGCATAATGTTTTTAAAGAGCATTTGGGCAATCTTCTGATCGTAACCGTTTGATGGTAGGTAAGTCTTCCTACTTTCATATCCGGTCCAAATTGCTGCCGTATAATTCGTTGTATAACCAGCAAACCAGGCATCTGGTGTTGCACCGTTAGGGATATCATACTTTTGTTTTTCTTCTGCTGTATAATTTGTTGTTCCTGTTTTTCCAGCTACAGGTAATCCCTGGATATTTGCTGTTGTACCGGTACCGCTTGAGATAGCTGTCTTCAGCATATCTGTAATCATAAAGGCAGTGTAATCATTCATCACCGCTTCACTTTCAGGTGTGGTGTCAATCTTCGTACCATCACGCATTTCAATGGCTTTGACAGTATGAGGATCTGTATAGAAACCTTCATTGGCAAATGCGCTATAAGCACCTGCCATTTCCATTGGAGAAACGGCCTTTGTACCAAGTACAGATGACTCATAATACTCATCTTTAAAGTTAAAGCCTAGTCGATTAGCAAATTCCATTGATTGCTCAGTGCCCACTTCTTGAATAGCTTTAACAGCAGGTATATTCCGTGACTCTGCCAATGCTTGGCGCATAGTCATCGTCCCTTTAAACGAGTTATCCCAGTTATTTACTTCGGTTCCTTCACTGTATTTATATGGCTCATCAACAAGTGTATGATAAGTGCCCCATTGATTAAATTCAATGGCAGGTGCATATCCGGCGATCGGTTTAAATGTTGAACCTGCTTGACGTTTTTGGTCTGTGGCAAAGTTGAAGCCACGTTTTACTTCTTGATTCCGTCCGCCGCCAATCGCCCGAACTTCACCATTACTTGAATCTAATAAAGTAATCCCTGCTTGGAATTCTTCATCTGGATATTGTATGACATCTTCGCTATTTAAGATATTTGAAACATATTTTTGGATATCTTTGTCTGCTGTTGTATGAATTGTTAAACCATCGGAAAAGATATCGAGGTCAGGGTATTTTTCAGTTACTTCATCAATGACAACATCGACAAATGAATCATATGGTGTATCATCTTCTATTTCTCTTTCACCTTCAGGAACTAACCCTTCAGTGATAGGAATAGATTGTGCTTCAGTCTTTTGCTCTTCGGAAATGAATCCATGTTGGTTCATTAAAGATAAAACAATGTTACGTCGTTTTTCAGCATTTTCTGGATGAGTAAACGGGTTATAGTTGTTTGGACTTTGCGGCATCCCTGCAAGTAATGCGGCTTCATGTAACTCCAGTTCATCCAAATCTTTACCAAAATATAAACGTGATGCTGTTAAAACACCGTGACTATTTTCTGACATGTAAATTTTATTCACATACATTTCAAAGATTTCTTGCTTTGTATATTTTCGTTCCAATTGGAATGAAAGCCAAGCCTCTTGTGCTTTACGGCTAATTGTTTTTTCATTATTTAAGAATGAGTTCTTTACGACCTGTTGTGTAATCGTACTAGCGCCCTCAGAACCAAAACCTTTTGTTACGTTGGCGATAACTGCTCCACCTAATCGAATTAAATCCATGCCATTATGTTCATAAAAGCGAACATCTTCTGTTGCTAGAAAAGCATTTTCAACAAGGTCGGGTATATCTTCATATTCAACATAATCTAAATTTCCAGCACCGACTTCCGTAATTTTTTCTCCATTTATATCGAGAAGTACCGACGGAATAGGGTCCTTTAATAGTGCTGGATCTAGCTCGGGAGCATCCTTAACCATAAAGGCAAATGTAGCTGCGCCTGCAATCATCCCAACAATACCGAGTGCAATTAATGTGAGAAAAATCTTCTTGAATAGCGTTTTCCCTGATTTTTTCTTCTTCGGTTTAGGTGATTGCTGTTGTTGTTTTCGGCGCTCCTCCCTAGATTTATACTGTTCTGACATATAAGTCCTTCCTTTCTATCTCAAACCTTATGTTGAGCTATCAAGCTGATAAATGTTATCTAATATCTTAATATAATCAATTCTTGGTTGAAAGCCAAGTATTATGCGATGCCCTTTTTCTCTCACTTCATCCTTTGTCATCGATTTCCTTCCACCATTTTCCATACGTTCCCAAAAAACGAGTAATTCCTTAGCCTCTAGTAAAAATAACTCGTCAGTTGTCGAAAAGCGTAAAATGACAAAGCAAATGCCCCTTTGTTTAATGATGTTCCTCATATGTTCAATTTGATGTAAATGGAAGTTATTAAAAGGAAATGAAGTAGTGTTTTTAGTTTCCTTTGCTTCGAAATCAATATACTTACCCTTATAAATGCCGTTATAGTCAGTTGTGGATGCCTGTTTAAAGTATGCTTCTTTAATAACGGCTGCACTTCTTGCAGGATAATCCACTTGAACAATCTGTACTGGTGTTGGTTTCTTGTGTATGACCGCGATCCCTCTATCTAAGTAATATTGGTTGCTGTCGTTAATATCGTCCTCCAATGTCATACCTCTTTTACCATATGACGGATTCTTGCGTTTACTTTTTTCTAATGTGCTTTTTTCTGCAGGTACGTATTTCCTCCCGTTCGGGTAATGAAATGCCATAGACTTCACCTCACAAACTATACCTTATCATACCAGAAGCAAGATGTAATCGGGTGGTCAAAAAGCACTAATCCAACAAGGTGTACTTGTTTTGTAATATTTGACGTAATAGAAGGCAAAAATGTTTCATTTTCTTTTCAGTGTTGCCGTTTAGTCATATTTTCAAACGTTTATTCATATGCTGTCGAAAGAAGGTCATTATATAAAAAATCCTTCTTTCTTTGCCGAATCAGTTCTAGTTTTGTCAATCGCAAAGGAGAAAGAAATAGGAAAGCGAATGTACATTATATCAAAGACGCGACCTTAAAGGAGGCATGACTTGTCAATGAAACCCAATATGACAGAAAAACAAGAATTGTTACTCATGCTAGAGGATATCTATAATCAATTGGAGGCTTTAGAGACAGCTGTGCAAAAGAATCTACAACAATTAAAGTTCAATCAACAAGAAGAACAAATAGAAAAAGTAGAAGCGTGTCATGAAAAGTTAGAGGAATTAGAAAAGTTTCCGATGGACGAGCTTCATCAACAAGATACGACGGATTCACATTTTGTGAAATACAAACTTGGTTATCGCTAATCATTTACGAGTAGTATAGTCGTAAGCTACAATAAGGTTAGCTCATCTATGATTTTTACAGAATGACTGGAGATGAACATGATGAACAAGCTAGCCAAACACTCAAAAGAGATGTTAATGCATTTGGAATGGATAGAGAAGCGCTATATAGATGGTAGAAAAGAAAATAAAAAAGCGGATTTTTTCGGCGAAGTTAAGCCGTATGCAGACAAGGTGAAACAAGAGTTGGATGTATGGAAGGAAGAAGCACTTCATTTTTTACAGTCCAAAGCAACAAAGAAGCTGTGGCCGATGCAAATTAATTCCGCCTATGACCAAATTGAAACATGCTCCATTCAAGCCTTTTACCCTGAAACAAGTAAATCGAGATTTACAAATCAATTGCAGTCTGCAAAATATGTTGTTGAGACGTTGTTAAGAATCGTAGAAGAAAGTGAAATGTGAACAAGCCTAAGACAGAGGATTTAAAGCTCCTAACTTCGGGCGAATGAAATAATTGAGCGACTTTTTCTTACACAGAATGAGTGGAAAGGGAGAGCCAGCTTCAGTATAAATTATAGAAGGAAAAAGGAGTCACTAAAAAAGTGACTCCTTTTTCCTTCTGAGTTATGAATGTTTTTTCCTATTTCATAGTAATTAGGGATCCGTCTTTAAAAAAACTTTCAGGAATGACAGCACCTAATGATTCTAATTCACGAACAAGATTTCGATAATCCAAAATGGAAATTTCATTGTGGATATAAGCTCGTTTAGAGAAATCTAGTAGTTGGTTCGCGTGATCTGGCTTAACTTCCTTCACTTGTTGAAACTTCTGCTTTAGCTCGTGAATATTCATTTGAATCTTCCTCCCCCAAATAATGAAATAATCTTAAAAGGATACTCATCCAATCATGCGATGAAATATGAAGTTTTAAAGAAATGTAGGAAAAAACAAATCTTTAAATTTATAGTAACACGAAATAAATAGATTGTTTATTTTTCAAAAATTTAAACTTCCGACAAAGTTCAACAATTAATGACAGATTGAAAAGTAAGGATATCTTTTCTAAAATGGAAATATTATTGAGGATAATCACCTAATTCGCCTATTCATCATACAGTATAATGATGATGAATAAGGAGGATGTTTGCCCATGTTTGGCCGTAAAAGAAATGAGAAAAGTAAACGAAATATGCCTGTTGCATGGAGCTTTAATCCATATTATGCACCTTACCAATCTAATATGTCCTACCCTGCTGAAATAAGACAACTGCCGGTAATGCAGTCCGTTCCACACCCAATAATGAATGGACAACAACAGCCATTATGGAATCAATCTCAAATGAATTATGCTTACACGAATAATTATCCCTATCAGACAATTCCATATGGGAATATGTATCCACCTCAACATGATGTAAATAATCACCAACCAAACTACCCTTTACAGGATAGTCCGAATTATTTTCACAATCCACTCGAGCCCAATGAACAGCCGGTAAATAAATCTTATAATATGCAAAGCCAATATAACACCATGAACCCTTATCCAAAACAATCTTTTGTTGCGAAACAACCTAGTAATGTTCAATCGATTATGAATAGCTTTAAGTCACAAGATGGTTCACTTGATTTTAATAAGATGATGGATACAGCGGGACAAATGATGAATGCTGTAAACCAAGTCTCGTCAATGGTAAAAGGGGTCGGTGGTTTCTTTAAGGTGTAGGGTTTAAATACTAAAAAGAGGATCATAAGGTTCATTGATGAATAAGTAAACGGCAATGTTCTTTAAGGTGGCAATTATTAATTGGATTAATGCAGACATATACTTACTTTGGCCATGTGACCGCAAAAAATCACATGGCTTTTTATGATGACTTGTTTCAGACATGTCATCATAAAAAAGAGGTAATACAAAGTAATATTTGGCCGCCCTTTTTTCTTCCATTTGAAAGGCTATTTAATAAATATAAATCTGAATGAAAAGTCCTGTATTCGGAAATGGGGGAATTATCAAAAAAATATTGACAATAATGTAGGAAAGATGAAAAATAGTTAGCATGACGAAAGAAGCAGAAGGGGGAAAGAAATGGTTCGTTATATCCAGCAAATGATTATCGTCATCTTTCTTATTTTATTTCTAGCAACTTTACCATCAATCGTTTTAGTTAACCCTACTAATGGTACGGTTAGTTTGAATTTTGCTCAATTTCCATCAATGGTAGGAAATTTCTTTAAAGAGTTGAGCACCGGCAGCTTAGGTACATATTATGTAGGGATGGAGCAAAGGTCGATTGCTTCAGAAATTGGAGATAATTTTTTCACTTCCTTTTATATTGTTTTTGTGGGTGTATTACTTTCAATTCTATTAAGTTTATTATTCGGTATTTTCTTAAGTCGATTTTACTTAACAAAAATTTTCCGTGTCATGATGAATATTATCTCAACCATTCCAGATTTTATTTTTATTATTTTTGCTCTACTCTTTGCGGTGAATATTTATAAATGGACGGGCTTTAGAGTCGTCTCCTTTTTACCGAATGGAGGTGCATTGAATATTTGGTTCCCGATGGTTCTTGTTGCGATTGCTCCTTCTATTTATCTATTTAAATTGATTTCTGAGAGGTACTTTTTAATAGCTGGAGAAGATTATATTCGTACAGCTGTAGCAAAAGGCTTGAAAGTTGATCGTATTAATTTTCAGCATGTGTATAAAAATATTGAGCCGTTTCTCGTAGCTGATTTGGTGAAAGTTTTATCCCTTGCCATCGGTAATTTATTTATTGTGGAATATTTGCTCAACGTGTCAGGTCTAACCAAGTTTGTTTTTCAAAGTTTTGGTGATCCTCAGCCTATTGCCATCGGGCTATTTGGCATGCTATTCATTTCTCTACTTGTCTTTGTAGTTATTAGACTTTTACTTTATTTATTTAAACGAGGGTTTATTTATGAATAAGATATATAATCGAAATTACGCATTGTATTTAGGTATAGTTAGTGTAACGATTGTCTTATTTTTTACGGTATTTGGTCCGAAAATAGCACCACACTCCATCTTCATGGCCTTAGAGGTGAAGTATATTGATGGCGATGTCATTTCACCACCATTAAAACCATTTGAATCAATGGCTTACCCTTTAGGGACTGATCGGTGGGGGTACGATTTATTATCAATGATACTTTATGGTTTGCGATATACGGTGTGGATTGCCATTGCAGTTGCTACGATAAAGATGATAATCGGTACAGTACTGGGGATGTTTATTGGTACATGGAAAAAAATACCGTCTTTCATTATCGCTTTTGAAGGAGCTTGGAGTTATGTACCTGCATTTTTAATTTTATATTTCTGCTTGTTGCCTATTAATTTTGGTTCTATATTGGAAACGCCTATTCTTATAGCATATTTCATCGTTATTGCCTCACTTATTGGTACTCCTAGTATCGTATCTTCTGTTCGGCAAAAAACAGCTGAAATTTATAAAAGAGATTTTGTTTTGGCATCAATGACTCTTGGTGCAAAGAGGTGGAGGCTGTTATGGCGTAACGTGTTTCCCCAATTAAAAGAATCTTTACTTGTGATGTTCACAATGGAAATTGTTTATGTGATTACAATCATGGGACAGTTAGCTTTATTAAATATTTTTATCGGTGGAACGATTGTTAGAAATGATCCTGTTATCTATTTATCGGTTACAAAAGAATTATCTGGTCTTGTTGGACAAGCGAGAGAGAATTTGATGGGCAATCAATATATTTTAATGGTGCCACTTATCATTTTGTTAATAACCACGATATCTTTTAGCTTATTAACCGCGGGGTTAAAAAATAAATTCCAAACAGATTATGCTAGAATGCCTTGGATCAAAACTGGAATTAAACCAAAAGGGAGACCAACACGAAAAAGATTAGGAGAAAAGCGATTTTTAAACTTTAGTTTACATAAAGTAGGTTTTGCTATCCTTTTACTATTATTTGTTTTAGGTGGTATATTTGTTAATCAATATAGTGATTCGAAAATTGGTGTAACAAATGAAAATAAAGGAGACTATTCTTTAGAGCTTTCCATGGAAAGTGCAAATGAGTTTACAGTGAAAGAAGAAGTGTCAGTTAAGAACGAATCAGAAGATAAATGGAAAGAGCTCATTTTTTTTGCACCGAGAAATTTAGCTCAATTAAAACTGAATGAAATCATTGTAAACCAGGAAAATCTACCATATGAAATAAAGGATGACGTTTATTACATTACGTTACCTAAAAAATGGCAAGGCGAGAGTCAATTTGATGTGCAATTTAACTATAGAATGAGAGGAATAGAGGATGCTGATATTTTCCAAGACTGGTATTTTACCTTAGCACCATATAAAAACGGAAGATGGGCAGAAGCGACAAAAGATAATCCATATATTCATCATCATCATGCATTATTGTCTTCATTTAAAGTGAGTTATGACCTTCAACCAGGATATACATTTATATCTTCTGCTATTGAGAATGACAAGGAAGAGGTTTCCATCGATGATGTGAAGAATTTCTCCTTTTCTATTGTATCTGATAATTGGGAGAAAAGTGGAAGGATTACACAAAAGGATACGCAGGTTAGCTTTTTGCATCAATCTTCATCACGGAAGGACTTAGCTGAAGAAGAGATCATGGCAGTTTTTGATTATTTTGAAGAGGCGATAGCACCTCTACCATTTAAGCAAGCAGATATTTTTATTAGCGATTCCTTGGAAACTGAGAGTGTGCCTGGTATGGTCATGCTGAATCCAGAAGAAGCTCGGAATCCATATATATTAGCTAAAGAGGTGGCTGCTCTCTATTATGCATCGGCTATCAGTCAGGATCCTCAAAATGATAGCTGGATTGGATCGGGTCTATCGCATTTAGCTGCTTATCAATACGGCGTTGATCAAGGTGAGGAAAGTAAGCAACAGGCTTTGGCTTACTTACAAGAAGAATTAGGGGCATTAGAAAAGCATGTGAATGGAAGCCAAGTATCCAATACCAATATCAATGAGGTTGAACATGAAGCCATATTAAATGCACAACCTGCTTGGGAAATAATCGAATTAATCGAAGAACATTACGCTTATAGAGGGATTAGTCCCGAAGAAGTAGGTGAGAAATATTTATCTTCCTTTTACGAACAGTTTGCCGGAAGAGAAGTAGATACTGAAATTTTCCTTCAGTTTACACGAGACTACTTCAGTGTACCTTCAGGAGCTTTTAATCAGTGGTTAAATACAGAAGCAAGTAGAAAATAGATTTACTACTTGCTTTACAGTCATTATATTATTGTAAGCTGATCCTTTTACCTTTTGGTTTAGGCACTTTTACGATGAGTAAGCCATTTGTGTGAGAAGCTTGAATGGTGCTTTCATCGATAATAAAAGGTAAAGGGATCGTCCTAGTTGATTGTTGGAATGCCTGTTTTTTTTGATATATTTGTTGTAAGTCATCTTCACTTGTCTCAATATCGAGTCGGTGAATCGTAATTTTAATATAATTATTAATGGCATTCAATTCAATTTGTTCACGGTTTATGCCTGGTAGTTCCGCTTTTATAATATAATCATCGGCGTTTTCATTTACTTCTACATGAAAAGAAGTAGCGAAAGGAAACGGATTTTTAAAAAAGTCGTCCATTGTCTGCATGAAGTTTTTTACAGGTTTATCATGAAAAAACTGATTCATGGATTTCATTAAATCTCCGAACGGCTCCTTTCTTTTTTCACTCATGTAACTCCCTCCCAAATAAATCAAACATTCCTTTTATTCTATGCACTCGATAAAGTTTGGGTGATTTTAAAACTCAAATAGGCTAGATGGAATAATATTCTAATAAATAAATCGTAAAAAAACCTTTTTCTGCGAACGTTTATTCGCTAGAATAAAGTGATGAGGTGAAGAACGTGAAGGTGAAAAAGAATTTACAAGAACTGATTAAAGAGCTCAAACAATCCGATAAATTTGGAGAACAAATAACGTATTGGCATACATTGGAAGAGAAGGAAGCGCAAGTAGCGGATATGCCGATTGGACTAGATCCTCATTTAATGAGCGCCTTAGAAAAAAGAGGAATATCCCGTCTGTATACTCATCAGCGCTCAAGTTACGATGCCGTTATGGCTCATCAGTCCATTGTTGCTGTTACACCAACAGCGTCGGGAAAGACCTTATGTTACAATTTGCCAGTATTGCAGACTATCATAAATAATCCACAAGCAAGGGCCTTATATTTATTTCCTACAAAAGCACTTGCTCAGGATCAGAAAATGGAAATCAATGAATTGATTGAAGAGTCATCTCTTTCCGTTAATAGCTATACATATGATGGTGACACGCCTTCAAATATTAGACAAAAAGTGAGAAGAGCTGGCCATATTGTTATGACTAATCCGGACATGCTTCATTCAGCAATTCTTCCACATCATACGAAATGGGTATCATTATTTGAAAATCTTCGTTTTATTATTATTGATGAATTACATATTTATCGCGGTGTATTTGGTTCTCATGTAGCCAATGTTCTACGGAGGTTATTAAGAATCTGTGAGTTTTATGGAAGTAAACCCGTTTTTATATGCACTTCTGCGACTATTGCCAATCCCCTTGAACTTGCAGAGGAGCTAACAGAAACAAATATGAAATTAATTGACAATAATGGTGCGCCGAGCGGCCGTAAACATTTTGTGTTTTATAATCCACCGCTTGTCAATAAGCCATTAAATATAAGGAGAAGTGCGACACTCGAGGTAAGAAGGCTAGCAAGTGAAATGCTAATGAACAAAGTACAAACGATTATTTTTGCTAAAAGCCGTGTGAGAGTGGAAGTATTACTTAAGTATTTACAAGAGCTAGTCAAGCATAAGATTGGACCGAAAGCAATCAGAGGTTATCGTGGCGGTTACCTTCCATCTGAGAGAAGATCGATTGAAAAGGGTTTGCGTCATGGAGAGATATATGGAGTTGTCAGTACAAACGCACTCGAACTTGGCGTCGATATTGGTCAGCTGCAAGTTTGTATTATGACTGGTTATCCAGGGACAATTTCTAGTTCTTGGCAGCAAGCTGGTAGAGCTGGGCGTAGACATAGTGAATCACTCGTTATTATGGTTGCTAGCTCAAACCCATTAGATCAATATATCATTGATCATCCTGATTATTTCTTTAAACGAAATCCAGAAACAGCAAGAATCAATCCAGATAACTTAATCATTCTCATTGATCATATTAAATGTGCTGCCTATGAATTGCCTTTTAAGAAAGGAGAGTCATTTGGTCGCTTTGAAACTGAAGAAGTATTAGAATATTTATCTGAAGAACAGGTACTGCACGAAAATCTAGACAAGTATTATTGGATGAATGATTCTTTTCCAGCTCATAATGTCAGTTTACGGTCCGCATCGCAAGAGAATGTTGTCATAATCGATCAATCAGATGTGGCGAATGTGAAGGTGATTGGTGAGATGGACCGTTTTTCTGCGATGACATTGTTACATGATGAAGCCATCTATCTCCACCAAGGTACTCAATTTCAAGTTGAGTATTTAGATTGGGAAGAGAAAAAAGCTTTTGTACGAGAAGTGGCAGTCGATTATTATACAGACGCCAACTTAGCCGTCGAATTAAAAGTATTAGAGGAAGATAAAACAAAGCGAATAGGAAACGAACAGATTGGCTATGGTGATGTGAGTGTAACGGCAATGGCAACGATATTCAAAAAAATTAAATTTGATACGCATGATAACATCGGCTCTGGACCCATTTCTTTACCAGAAGAAGAATTGCATACAAGTGCTACGTGGGTGACCTTTTTTGCAGAAGGATTGATGTTCGGAAAAGAACGACTGGAGCAAGGTTTAATAGGTGCCGCTCATGCCCTTAAAGCAATCGTGCCATTATTCGTTATGTGTGATCAGACGGATGTTCATGTCGTTCCGCAAGTAAAAGCTATTCATAATGAAAAACCAACATTATTTTTCTACGATAAATACCCTGGCGGTGTAGGATTAAGTGAGAAAGTCTACGATGAAATTGATCAACTAATAAGAGAAGCCATCTCAATGATTGAGAGATGCCCTTGTGACTCAGGTTGTCCTTCTTGTATTGGAACAGATCTTTCTTCTGAGACGGCTAAAGGTGATGTGTTAAAGTTATTTCAAACATGGCTATAAGGAGTAGGTGAGAAGTGTGTCATTAAAAAATAAATTGAATCGTTTACAATCACATATGTCTCATACTACCGAAAAAAAAGTAGAAGTAGAGCAGAAATCCCCATCCGTTTTCCCTTTCCAAGACGTATGGCAACAACACCATGTTTCTCCTTATCATGATATAGAAGGTAGTACTTGTCTCATTAGAGAAATTCATTATCCCTTAGATTACTTACATGGAAATTACCGCTTTCAAGAATTATATAAGGTCATTGAAAAATGGAACGAAACTACCGAGAGTCACCCATTAACAGCGAGAGGCCATCAAGCAGAGGATTTGTTCTTTTTTGATACTGAAACGACAGGGCTTGGAGGTGGAGTAGGCAATACGATTTTCTTATTAGGGTATGCGAGCGTGAGTCGAAAAGGCGTCACATTAAAACAACATATATTACCTGACCCTGGAGGAGAAATCGCTCTATATAAAAGCTTCTTAGAATCAATTGATTATACAACCATGGTGACCTATAACGGTAAAGCGTTTGATTGGCCCCAGTTACAAACACGGCATACATTAATTCGAGAACATTTACCCAAACTACCGCCATTCGGTCATTTTGATTTATATCATGCTTCAAGAAGGTTATGGAAACATAAACTTGAGCGGACGAAGTTATCTATTGTTGAAAGAGAAGTATTAGGAGTAAAAAGAGAGGATGATATCCCAGGTTATCTTGCGCCGATGATTTACTTTGATTATTTAGATACTAAAAACCCTGAAGGCATGCTAGGTATAATGAAACATAATGAAATAGACATCCTCTCACTGATCACATTATATATCCACTTGTCTAACCAATTACTAGGGTTAGATAAAGAGCAAACCACAAGAGAAGCCTATGAGACAGCAAGGTGGTTTAGCTCTATTGGTGAAATCAAAAAAGCGCAAGAGGGGTATGAAGAATTAGCACAAATGAATGATGTGGCAGGTATAAAAGCGAAACATCAGCTGGCTTGGCAGTTAAAAAAGAAAAAGCAATGGGTTAAAGCAGCAGAGTTATGGCAGATGGTTTCCTCTGATGGTGATGACCAAGAAAAATTTAGTGCATGTGTTGAATTGGCAAAAATATATGAACACAGGCTGCCTGATCTCATGAGAGCGATACAATATACAGATAAGGCGTTAAAGCAAATTGAAACGAAAGAGAAATATAAAAAGCATAAAGAGAGTCTGTATAAACGGCGTGAAAGACTCTTAAGGAAATTACAGAAAAGGATCCACCAGGATGAGTAATTGTCCCGGTGGAAAGCTTTGTTTATATACCTGAAGTATTCATTAAAATGACTCCCCAGCCATCAGGGTCTGCAAATGTGAAACCCTTCTCCTCCCAGTACGGGTTCTCTGGTAAAACAGAGTGGTATCCCAAGCTATGCAACCTATTTTTTATTTCTAGGATTTCTGATAATTGAGGAATATAAAAAACTAATAGGTCTTCTTTTGTAGGTGAAGGAACAGGCTGTCCAGATTCGTGTTGGATTATTTCTAAGTGATAACTAGCATTTGGTAAACCAATCATTATACCTTGATATCCACTATGACCTTGGAAAGACCCTATCTTTTGTAACCCTAAACCGCTGCAATAAAACCGTTCTATTTCTGTTAGTTGATTTGTCGGACGTGCGACTCTTACTTGAGCAACAGCTGCGCCGTTTGACCATATCTTTGTCATTGGAAAACCTCCATTTCTTTCTTCAATCCTATTATAGAAAGAGGAAAGGTTCTTTGCCGACAGATTGCTGTCTGAAATTTTATAAGACTTTAGACTTACTTCGTTTGCGACATTCGGATTTGTATTTGTAAAAAAACACCACTAAAAAGGACAACTTTCTTAGTTGTTTTATAAGATATTTCCTTGTACAATATTCCGTGTATGAAATGAATGCTAATTGCGAGGATGATATTTAAATGTACAGAGCTATTTTATATATTTTCTTTTTTGTCGTTATTATTACAGCCGTGTTTATGACCACGATGAAGGATAGTTTTTATAGTTTACTATTTATATAATGAAATAATTTGGGTGCGATTATAGGTGAATTTCTCAGGGCAGATTTCCTAACTTCTCATAGAATGAAAAAAAGGTTTTTTTATCGATTGAGAGGAGAGATTTTTATGCACCAATTTCCACCTAAACCAAATGACTTGCAACCGATTGTTCATCCAACTAATCATCATGTTAACCATGTTTATGAGACCATCATTATTCCACATTTTCATCCCAGTCATACGACAACAGTGAAACATATTAATTATCAGCATGTACATTTCAATCATCCTTCTTCAGAAGTACCGGCTTTACATGGGCAAGTACCGTATCGCCCTTTGCCAGTTCATCCTTTCAACAGAAGGTTTAGAAGATATTGAACATGAATCACTAAAGGGCTCATAATATTGTATGGGTCCTTTTTTAATTATTCACTAATAGCGTGAGAAAAAGAATATACAACATGTATTTGAAGGGCATATTATGATTGAATTTCGGTTTGCTATCCGAACTTTCTCAATAATGAGCAAAGTGAGGAAAGAAAGCTGAGAAACTTGCTCGTAAATATACGATTAATGTAGGAATAAAAATAAAGCTGGTTTAAAAAGTTCACTTATTAGAAAAGATTGGTTCGACATATAAGGGAAGAGAAACTCTATCATTTCCAGGTATCATCACGTTAAAACTAAAGATATCTTGTCCTCTCTTTATAATCTTTCGATTTAAATAAGGGAATATGTTAAAATTAGGCTAATAAGTATTTGAAATAGACGCAAGGAGAAGTTAAAATTGGTAAAAGTAACCACTGTATCAGGTTATAAGCCTTTCGAATTAGGAATTTTTAAAAAAGATGAACAAGCAGTGACGTATATTAAAAGAGCCATAAAAAAACAATTGCTTTCATTACTTGATGAAGGATTAGAGTGGGTGCTCATTAGTGGACAGCTTGGAACGGAGCTATGGGCTGCAGAGGTCGTGTACGAGTTGCAGGAGGAAGGATTTGAACACTTACAGTTAGGTGTGATTACGCCTTTTTTAAATGTAGAGGGGAATTGGAAAGAAGATAATAAGGAATGGTATGAATCAATTGTAGCAAGTGCTGATTATGTTGATGCAGTTTCGCGTAAGCCTTATGAAAATCCTAATCAATTTAAAATGAAAAACATTTTTCATCTATCGAAGAGTGATTGTCTTATCCTTTTTTATGATACGGAAAAAGAAGGGTCTCCCAAATATTTATTTGAAGAGGCACTTAATTATCAAAATAAAAAAAATTACTCCATACATCAAATCTCGTTTTATGATATACAATTAATAGTAGAAGAAGATCAAATGACCCAAGATGGATTTTAACGCGTGAAACCGATAAATTAAATTGACAAAAGTGTTGTTATTTGAAAAAATAAAGAATACTATTGGCGATACTAGAGGTGAGTATAATGCTATCTGATAAAGTAAAATTAACGAGTAAGGATATATTAGAAAAAGAATTTAAAACCGCCATGAGAGGCTACAAACCTGAAGATGTAGATAAGTTTTTAGATTTAATTATTAAAGATTATGAAACCTTCCACACTGAAATTGAAGAATTACAACATGAAAACTTGAAATTAAGAAAAGAACTTGAGGAGTCTAATAATAAAAGACCTCAAGCAGCTTCTCAACCAGCTGGTACAACAAATTTTGATATCCTTAAAAGGTTATCAAATTTAGAGAAGCATGTATTTGGGAGTAAATTGTACGATTAATTAAACATTAGTGACTTTCAAAAAAGCCCTTGCTATTCATAAGAATATTACATATAATATTCGTTGTATCATTAATAACGTTCGGGTAATCGCTGCAATTTTTTAAATTGTAGAGGAAAGTCCATGCTCACACAGGCTGAGATGCCAGTAGTGTTCGTGCCTGGCGAAGACATAAGCTAGGGCAACTTTAACAGTTGACGGCAGGGAAAATACCTAAGTCTTTTTAAAGATAGGGTATGAATACCTATAAAAGTGCCACAGTGACGAAGTCTTCTCAGAAATGAGAAGAGTGGAACGAGGTAAACCCCGCGAGTGAGAAACCCAAATTATGGTAGGGGCACTTTCCTAAAGGAAATGAACTGATAGGAAGGACAGGCGTATTCGTCTGTAGATAGATGATTACCACTATGTACGAGGCAATACATTGCCGTTTGTAGTACGTAGAACAAAACATGGCTTACAGAACGGAATTAATGTAAAAAAAGAAATTATAGGCTCTCCTATTATAAGGAGAGCTTTTCTTTCAATTAAAGAATAGAAATCAGTTAATTAGGTGTACTTTAATAAACGAAATTATATGCTTAGACTTAATAAACTTGCTGTTAAGCGAGACCGAATAAGAGATAAAAGGATGAACGTTGTGTCTAAATTTCAATTGATTGCCACCTCTGCAATGGGGCTAGAGGCACTTGTAGCCAAGGAAGTTCGTGCGCTTGGCTATGAATGTCAAGTTGATAATGGAAAAATCACTTTTGAAGGTGATGCGCATGCGATTGCACGAAGCAATATGTGGTTAAGAACTGCTGATCGTATCAAAATCAAAGTGGGAGAATTTAAAGCAAAAACTTTTGATGAATTATTTGAGAAAACAAAGGCTTTACCATGGGAAGCATTTCTTCCGGAAAATGCAGAGTTTCCTGTTTCGGGTAAATCCGTTAAGTCCAAACTATTCAGTGTTCCTGATTGTCAAGGAATTGTAAAAAAAGCGATTGTCGAACGATTGAGGCATCATTATAAAACAAATGGTTGGTTAGATGAGAATGGCCCATTGTACAAGATTGAAGTGGCTCTTCTTAAGGATGTAGCAACAATAACAATCGATACGAGTGGAAGTGGATTGCATAAAAGAGGTTATCGAACTGGACAAGGTGAAGCGCCAATAAAGGAAACTTTAGCAGCTTCACTGATCATGCTTACTAATTGGCATCCAGACAAACCATTTGTCGATCCTTTTTGCGGGTCAGGAACGATACCTATTGAAGCTGCTTTAATAGGTCAGAATATCGCTCCTGGTTTTAACAGAGAATTTGTTTCAGAAGGTTGGGGCATTATCCCTACTAAAGTTTGGGATGAGGTAAGAATGGAAGCGGAAGATCTTGCTAATTATGATCAACCACTAGACATTACTGGAACGGATATCGATCATCGAATGGTGAAAATTGCTGAAGAGAATGCTTTTGAAGCGGGACTTGGCGATCTTGTGCAATTTAAACAGATGCAAGTACGTGATTTTACAACAACAAAGGACTACGGTGTCATTGTAGGAAATCCGCCATATGGTGAGCGGTTAGGTGATAAACCAGCAGTCCAAAGAATGTATAAAGAAATGGGTGAAGCTTTGTCTTTACTTGATACATGGTCTATTTATATCCTTACTTCTGATGAAGAATTTGAACAAGTGTTTGGAAAACCTGCAACAAAGAAAAGAAAACTTTTTAATGGGTTTATTAAAACAGACTACTATCAATATTGGGGCAAGCGACCTCCACGCAATAATTAATGGACTCTCCATGAGATTTATGATTGTATTTCTCTTTTTAAAGCAGGTATATGATGCCATAAAAGTGAATAGAATACATATATCGAATGGTTCATGGAGGTCATGATAATGAAAGATACGCAAATTGATTTTCACAAAATAATGCAAGCAATTGATGGATCTATACAAGCGATATCAACAGATCAAATGAAAGATAGTGATGCACTAAAAAAATTGCAATCTGCCCAACAAGAAATTAGGCATGCATTATCGTATTCATTATCAAAAATAAATTAAAGAGATAGTAATCGCTTATCGAAACCTTGTATGATTGAGGGGTTTCGACTTTTTTTTGCTACAATAGGGTTCATAAAAGAAGAAAACGGGGGAACGTCATGCAACAGAGTCAGATGCCGTTTACGGTTGAAAAAACAGAATCATTCTACGAGAAACTTGGGGATTGGATTGGTGATGTATTCTATGATCTACTTCCAGAGAGTGGATTTGATATACGCGATGAACAAATTTATATGGCCTTCCAATTAGAAAATGCGATGAAAGATCGAAAGGTCGTATTTGCTGAAGCAGGAGTGGGAACAGGAAAAACCATAGTCTATTTATTATATGCCCTTTGTTACGCGCGGTACCGCCACCAGCCTGCGATTATTGCTTGTGCTGATGAAACGTTAATTGAACAGTTAGTAAAGCCAGAAGGAGATATTGCCAAGTTAGAGAAAGCTTTAAATTTAAATATCGATGTTCGTTTAGCTAAATCAAGAGAGCAATATTTATGTTTGAATAAGCTGGATAAACAGCTAGCATCGATTGATAGTGATGATATCTTTATGGATGTACACGAAAGCCTCCCATCTTTTGTTGAGGAAAATGTCTCGATGAAAAAGTTTACTCCTTATGGTGATCGCAAAAGCTATCCGGAGCTGACTGATGATCAATGGGAGCAGATTGGTTGGGACTCTTTGCAAGATTGTTTCACTTGTGAAAAACGTCACCGTTGTGGACAAACATTGCATCGAGACCATTATCGCCAATCAACAGACATCATTATTTGCTCGCATGATTTTTATATGGAACATATTTGGACAAAGGAATCAAGGAAGCGAGAAGGACAGCTACCACTATTGCCAGAAGCTTCAAGTGTTGTCTTTGATGAAGGACATTTGTTAGAATATGCTGCTCAAAAAGCTTTAACTTATCGACTAACTGAACAAATTTTAGAGTCTTTATTAACGAGATTAATGGCGAACGATGTACGTGAAAAAACATTGCATACAATTGAAGATACAATTTACCAAAGTGAAATGTTCTTTCGCATACTATCACAAACGACTGAGAAAATTACAGGCTCTGAAAAACAAATGATTAAACGAGAGAAAGCTTTAATAGACGAGGCGAAAAAACTATTTGCCCATATTAGTCAGCTAGAAGAAGAACTCGTGTTTGAGAGTGAAATGTATGTCATTAATGAATACGAACTAAAGGTTGTTGAAGAGTATCTTGAGCAGATATCCTATTCTTTATCACTATTTATTAAAGACCAAAGTGGTATCGCCTGGTTTGAAGAAGAAAAAGAAGAAAGAACATTGATCATTATGCCGAGATTGGTAGAAGAAATTATGAGAGAGGAAGTATTCTCTCAGAACATTCCTTTTATCTTTTCATCAGCAACTTTATCTGAAGACCAATCGTTTAACTATATTGCGAAAAGCTTAGGTGTGGATGATTTTCTTTCCTTCACAGTAGAATCACCATTTGATTACGAAAATAATATGACTGCCTTGGCACCATTCTTTGAGACAGGCGACCATCAACAAAAAATGGATTATATGATTGCGCAATTAAATAAAGTGCAAGGTGGTAGTTTACTTCTTTTTTCAAAGAAAGAAGAGTTAGCATTGTTTAAAGACTATGCAGAAGGAAAACTTACCTACCCGATTTATTTTGAAGGTGAAGCAGAAATCAGTACACTCGTTTCAAAATTCCAAAATGAAGAGCAGTCCATTCTTGCGTCGGTTCATTTATGGGAAGGGCTGGATATTCCTGGTGCATCGCTTGAAAATGTCTTTATCTATTCATTACCTTTTCCACCTAATGACCCAGTGTTCCAATCAAAAAGAGAACAAACAAGTAAGGCTTTTGAAGAGGTGGACATGCCTTATATGTTGTTGCGCATGAGACAAGGAATTGGCCGTCTTATTCGTACAAATGAGGATCATGGTACAGTGCATATATTACTAGAAGATGATCAACCTGGAGATGTGAAAGATAAAGTGTTTAAAATACTTCCTGTGGAAGTGAATATACGGTAAAAATGAAAAAGGAGAGACTTGTCTGGTCTCTCTTTTTTTGATTCTACTGGTTGATTTTTATTATATATGAATAGTTTTTTTCTTAAAATTAAGCGAAAAAACAAATGGTTAATTGAGAATGAAGCGCTGTTAGGCCAATATAGTGATATTAAACAACAAGTTTTATAGAAAGGAATATGCTAAAATAAACCTAGAAATAAGAAGGGGGAAAGACGAAGATGAATGCGACGATGTTAAGCATTGAAAAAGAGTTTTTAGCGTTTGTTAAAAAAATGATGGCTTATAAAGAGGCTGTTTCACTCATGTACTGGGATTTAAGAACCGGTGCGCCGAGAAAAGGTGCCGAGCAACGATCTGAAACGATCAGTATGTTATCTTCTGAATTATTTGCAATGTCAACGAGCGAGGAGATGGCAGCATACATAGGAAAACTAAGTAATAAAGAGGCAAAAGAGAGTCTTTCAGAACGGACAAATAGATTGGTAGAAGAATGTAAGAAAGAGTATGACTTAAACAAGAAAATACCTGCAGATGAATATAAAGAATATGTTACAATTCAAGCACATGCAGAAACGATTTGGGAAGAAGCGCGAGAAAAGTCTGATTTCGCAATGTTTTTACCCTATTTAGAAAAACTTGTGTATTATAATAAACGTTTTATCGGTTACTGGGGATATAAAGAACATAAATACGATACATTATTAGATCAATATGAACCAGGGATGACAGTAAAAACCTTAGATGAAGTGTTTGGTAAGTTACGTCAATCGATTGTTCCATTAGTGAAAGACATCGCTGACTCACTGAATAAACCAAGTACAGATTTCCTTTATGATACTTTCCCGAAGGCAAAACAAAAGGAATTCACACTGCAAATTCTTGATCAAATGGGTTATGATTTTGATGCAGGTCGTCTAGATGATACGGTACATCCATTCGCCACTGGTATTAATCCTGGAGATGTCCGTATTACAACGAGATATGACGAGAATGATTTTCGCATGGCTGTATTTGGTACGATTCATGAAGGTGGACACGCCATATATGAGCAAAATATTTCTAAGGAGTTGGTAGATACACTTCTTTGTGATGGCGCATCAATGGGAATCCATGAATCGCAATCACTGTTTTACGAAAATTTTGTTAGTCGTCATCAAGGGTTCTGGGAACATAATTTTGAACTGCTCAATCAATATGCCCCAGACCAATTTGACCGCATTACCTTAGATGAATTTTATCGTGCAATTAATGAATCTAAGCCATCTTTGATTCGTATTGAGGCGGATGAATTAACCTACCCACTTCATATTATGATTCGCTATGAATTAGAAAAGGCAATATTTAATGATGAAATAGAAGTGAAGGATTTACCACAGCTATGGAATGAAAAATATGAAGAATATTTAGGGGTTACCCCTAAAACTGATGCTGAGGGTGTGTTGCAGGACGTTCATTGGGCAGGCGGAAGCTTTGGATATTTCCCATCTTACGCGTTAGGCTATATGTACGCAGCACAATTAAAACAAAGTATGTTGAAGAGTATACCTGAGTTTGATCAATTATTAGAAGAGGGCAATCTTACCCCTATTAGAGAGTGGTTAACTGAGAATGTCCATCGCTACGGGCGTATGAAAGAGCCATTAGAAATCATTCAATCAGCAACTGGAGAAGGCTTAAATGTACAATATCTTATTGATTATTTAACAGATAAGTATCGTGCAATTTATCAACTAAACTAGATATCGCTAGAAACGGGGAGTGGAAGATGAAACGTATTCTGCCCTTTATAATGATTGCGGCTGGAGCAAGTTTATGGGGAATTATTGGCTTATTTGTGAAGGGATTAGCTTCTGCTGGTTTCACTTCAATGGAAATCGTAGCGATTCGCGCTATTTTTGCTGTTTTATTTTTATTGCTGATAGGTGTTATCCATTATCGCCAAGAGATGAAGTTACACGCTGTAGGTGATGTACGGTACTTCCTGGGTACAGGCATTTGTAGCATCGTGTTATTCAATTTTTGTTATTTCACGACAATGAGTGAGATGAGTATTTCCATGGCAGTTATATTTCTTTATACAGCACCTGCATTTGTAACGATTCTATCATTTATGTTTTTAAAAGAGAAAATGACAATAAATAAAATTATCGCCGTTATTATGACAATGGCAGGTTGTATATTAATTGCAGGCTTAGCTTTAGGAGAGAGTCAAATAACCATTTTAGGTATAATTACTGGTTTAGGCTCAGGTATTGGTTATGCGCTTTATACAATATTTGGTAAATTTGCGCTCAACCGCTATTCTCCGTTTGCCGTAACATTTTTTACTTTTATTATCGCAGCTGTTGTGCTTATACCAATAACAAGTTTGTGGGAGAAAAGTACACTCTTCATGCAAACTGATGTCATGCTTTTAAGTGTTGGCCTAGGGCTTATACCAACAGTACTTGCTTATATTCTTTATACAAAAGGGTTAGAGAAAACAGAAGGAAGTACAGCCGCAGTCATTTCCACAGTTGAACCTGTGGTTGCTACAATAATGGGTGTATTATTATTTAATGAAAGCCTTGTTTGGTTACAAGTAGTGGGTGCCCTGTTTATTGTCAGTTCAGTTGTTGTGGTGAACTTACCGCAAAAGAAAAGGAAGCGCTATACAAGCGATGAAATCACCCAATAATGACGATTATTAAGATATTTAAACATCTGAACCTATTCATTGAAGTAGGCTTAGATGTTTTTTTGTTAGAAATGATATTGTTTACAGAAATATCAAGAGTAAAGATGATTTTAAGGGAAGGGAACATTTTTATCATGGTTATTTCTTTATATAAACGGAGTAACGGAAAATGAGATTTTAGAAAATTACCAATAATATACGAATGATAATTACATGAAATTCTCTATTGTTCGTTTTTTCTATCATTATCCTATTGAATTTTTGAAGTCGCATGATATAATGATAGTAATTCAAATTAAATAACTTAATAGTTGTCATTCATATAATAGCGGAAATATGGTCCGCGAGTTTCTACCGAATAACCGTAAATTATTTGACTATGGGTGAGCAAGTGGAGGAGTAGTCTTTATCTGCTCTTGTTTCCACACCTTTAAAACCTAAAGGTCCTTGCTGCACTCAAGTTGAAAGTGAAGCGGATGACTTTTAGGTTTTTTGTATTATAGCCAAGGGGGATAATTATGGAGCTGCTTAAAGAAAAAATCAAACAAGAAGGAAAAGTACTTTCAGATACTGTTTTGAAGGTAGATTCTTTTCTTAATCACCAAATTGATCCTGAGCTTATGTTAGAAATAGGCAAAGAATTTGCAGCTCGGTTTAAAGAAGAAGGCGTGACGAAGATACTTACATTAGAATCTTCAGGAATTGCTCCAGCTGTCATGACTGGATTATATTTGAATGTACCTGTTGTCTTTGCTAGGAAGAGAAAATCCTTGACATTGGTTAATGATTTGTTAACTGCAGAGGTGTATTCATTTACAAAACAAGAAACCAATGAGATTTCAGTATCGCAAAAATTTATAAGTGAAAATGACCGTCTGTTAATTATTGATGACTTCTTAGCAAATGGGCAGGCAGCTCTAGGCTTAGCGGATATCGTGGACCAAGCGAAAGCATCTATCGCTGGTATGGGCATTGTCATTGAAAAGGGATTCCAAGATGGAGGAAAACAATTACGCGAAAAAGGTTATAAAGTTGAATCTTTAGCAATTGTTCAATCACTTGCGAATAGCAAGGTTACTTTTACACAAGTTGAAGAGATGGAGGAATCCTCAAAATGAATCAAAATCCGTTGAAATTAGCTTCCCTAGGAATACAACATGTGCTGGCCATGTACGCTGGAGCAGTTATTGTCCCATTGATTGTTGGTGGTGCCCTAGGTTTAACAGCAGAGCAATTAACCTATCTTGTATCAATTGATATTATGATGTGTGGGATTGCGACATTATTGCAAGTTTGGAAGAATAAATTTTTTGGTATCGGTTTGCCTGTTGTCCTAGGTTGTACATTTACAGCAGTAGGGCCGATGATTACAATCGGCGGAAACTATGGTATTACATCCATTTATGGTGCCATTCTTGTTTCTGGATTGTTTGTAATATTGGTTGCTACTTTCTTTGGTAAATTGGTTAGATTTTTCCCTCCTGTTGTAACAGGATCAGTTGTGACAATTATCGGATTAACTTTAGTTCCTGTAGCTATGAATAATATGGCTGGCGGGGAAGGTAGCCCAGATTTTGGTTCAACGGAAAATGTTATCTTAGCTTTTACAACGCTTCTTGTTATCTTAGTTTTGTATAAGTTTACAAAAGGCTTTGTACGTGCTATTTCGATTTTAATTGGTATTATTGTCGGAACGATTATTGCTTCTATCATGGGGAAAGTGAATTTTTCAGCGGTTGGCGAGGCGTCATTCTTCCATATGCCACAGCCATTTTATTTCGGAATGCCTACATTTGATTTGATTCCGATTCTTACAATGATTCTCGTGGCAATGGTCAGCCTTGTCGAATCTACGGGTGTATATTTCGCATTAGGTGATATTACGAATAAAAAATTAAAAGATAAAGACTTAGCAAACGGTTATCGTGCAGAAGGATTAGCGATCGTCTTTGGTGGTATTTTTAACGCATTTCCATACACAACTTTTTCGCAAAATGTAGGTTTAATTCAATTATCAGGTGTAAAGACCAAAAATGTTATTTATGTTGCTGGTGCATTTTTAGTCATTTTAGGGTTAGTACCTAAAATCGGTGCCTTAACAACAGTTATCCCATCTTCTGTGCTGGGTGGAGCCATGCTTGCTATGTTTGGTATGGTTATAGCATCAGGAATTAAAATGTTAAGCAAAGTAGACTTTAACTCACAAGAAAATCTACTCATTATCGCTTGTTCTGTTGGGCTAGGTGTAGGGGTTACATTTGTTCCAACGATCTTTGCGAATCTACCAGAAAATATCCGTATAATTACTGAAAGCGGAATTGTGGTTGGGAGTTTAACGGCAATTATTTTAAATATCGTTTTTAATATGCTTGGCAAAAAGAATGGAGTAAATGAAGAGGAAGTTGAGCAAGCGAAAGCTTCTTAATAGGTAATGGAAAGCAGCTGATATTCAAGTCAGCTGCTTTTCTTTTCTTCAAAAAAAGGCGGTTCAAATCCGATTCATTAAAAGTCGATTTGATTATTCGTCTTTGATATAAAAATGGATGATAGCAGAGGAAAAAAGGATTGCTCGTTCATCGAGAGAGAAATCGTCAAAAGGGATTTGCTCGTACATCTAAAGGAAATGCAAGATATTCGAGCAAAACTCGTTTTATTAGATATGTACTACGAACTGCTGATACATAAGAAAGTATAAACGACATGCCTTTGCCTTTTGTTTCATCTATAATCGGCAAGAACCTTTTCTGTTTAGTTATTAATGTATTTTTCGAACACTGAACCGAAGTCTTTTTCATGTAGTTGATTTTTACTTGAGTCAAGCCAATTAAATGAAAATTCCGTGAGTGCTTGGAATTGTTTTGCTAGATCTTGTTCACCGATTCTCGAATTATGTAGAACTTGCACAGCTTTATCAAGACTATCATTGGCCATTTTTAACATAATTTTGTTTTCATACACTTTTTCAGCAATATATAATAAGGCTTTATATAAATCTTTCAATTCATCTACTTGTTTTTTATCAACATCAATACTGAATGGGATACTACCAAGATTAAATTTAATCTCTACATCTAAGTCAATTTTACCAGCAGTTTCTAACTTTACGTCACTGACGTCAAATTGGAAGTAAGGATAACGCTTCATGACTCTTTTTGAAGAGATTGCGTTTTGTCCATCAATATGAATTAAACCTAAGTTAGTAAAGCAATATTCATCACTTTTCGTCATGATAAGAAAATAGATTTTTTCATTATCTTCATGACGTACAAAATCATCTGATTGTGTTTTATCAAAATCCTCTGGTTTTATAATTTTTCCGATATCTGATAAGCCTAATGCATCTGAAGCAATTTTTTTAAACATTCAAATACGCCCCTCTGTAATATAATTAGTCGATTGTTTCCAACTATCATTATAAGGGATATTACATTAGATTTGCATCACAGATTTGTAAAATTTAAAATAAGTATGAAGTCAATTAAGAAAAAAGAATGAAAGAAACTAATTAATGCTTAATAGCGATTTACTTAACCAACTTAATTAAAAATTCGAGTTCGTTCCACTTGCACCAATCGGAACTTGAATCTTATAATCTCCCCAATAATTAAGTTTATATCAACCCTACTATAAATTCCTTTGATTTCTTTATCTATATCAATTGTAAGTAGGGTGAAATGTGACAGTTAAATATATCCCCAGTAAAAAGCGACTACTCAAAATGAATAGTCGCTGTTTAATTACTGAGATTCTACTTCTTTTTGCTTCCAGTAATATTCACTAAAAATATCGGCAAAGGCATCTGTACTATTATCAAGTTCTTCACGGTTATTGTCGACACCGCCGACTTCTAGAAGGATGGCGCGATCGGATAAGTCTTGGTTGTAGACACCATTGCCTACTGAGTAATCTTTCTTTAAGACTCCTCTACTTAGACCAGGGTATTTTTCCTCTACAGCTTTATTAAGATCTTCTGCCAGTTTTAAATTCTTTTCGTAATTCTTACTCTCTGCACCGACAACAAAGAAGAGTCGAGCATAACTTTTACCATTAATGTCAATAGTAGTGACATCTTTTCTCTGTGAATCTCGATGAATATCAATAATGTAAGTTAAGTTTTTATTACTAGCCAATGCCTCAGAAACGAAATCTCTTGCCCTTGTATAAGCATCATTATGCTGTAATCCTTGACTATGCAATGCTTCTGTCATATTTGTTCTGTTATGTTCAACGCCGATACCCTCAGCATGTAAATCCTTTTGTAGTTTAGAACCAACTGAGATCACATTATACTTTTCATCATTACTTACAGCGTCGTCTGCTGTTTGTGCTTCTTTTATAAATGGAAGGTAAGATTCATAGCTATGTGAATGATAAATATACACATTTTTTTCTTTAGGTGAAGTTGTTCCTTCCTGCTCGTCATCGTTATTATCATCATCGTTTCCGATAGTCTCTTTGTCTTTTATTAATTTATCCATTGGTACGTTTGTTGACTCAATTGGTAAAGTTGTATAATCTGTTCCTTTTCCAGCGATGTGAATTTTGCCATCGAAAAAGGAGAATAAAGGAAGTTCTCTACCAAGGAATGTTCTTGGATCCTCAGGTGTAATACTTGTTGCAAACTTAAAAGCAAGGTCAGAGATAGCCACTTCTTCAATCGCATCCTCACTAATAAAACTTTGGTTAGCACTTTTTAATAAGTGTAGATAAATGGAATGCGATTGAGGTCCATTGATGACAGAACTAGCAATATCAGAAGACATCTTTATTGTGACGAGTGCGACGGTACTTGCTAAAAAAATGCAAGCAATAGTAATGGAGAGAGCAGTAGTGTTAATAAATAGAAATAACTGATAGCCTTGTGATTTTTGCATATCATCCATCCTTTCTATTAAAATGCTTATGAAGAAAAAGAGAGAGATATGCTAAATTTAAGACTATCAATTTTGCCTTTTATAAAAAAATAACTAATTGTGGATATAAAAATAGTAGAGATAATGGAAGGTTACAAAACTGCTCTTATATCCAAGTAGGGATAAAAAATGGGGGTATCTTTTAAAGTCACTCAAATTAGAAAATAGAGTTGAGCGCCTCGTAAATTGGATTTGGAAGCCAATAATTAGAATCAAGCTGAGCTACTTAAAATGTGAGGGTAAAGTGAGTAGCGTAAATCAATTTAAGCTACTAAAAAAAAGGGCACGAGACAAGATGAGTAGGGTAACTCCAAAATGCGCTACTAAAAAGAGGAGAAGCGACAAGATGAGTAGGATAACCTCAATATGCGCGACTAAAAAGAGAAGAATCAACAAGATGAGTAGGGTAACCCCAATATGCGCGACTAAAAAGAGAAGAATCAACAAGATGAGTAGGGTAAAATCAAAAAGCGCGACTAAAAAGAGAAGAATCAACAAGATAAGTAGGGCAAAATCAAAAAGCGCGATTAAAAAGAGGAGAACCAACAAGATAAGTAGGGCAAAATCAAAAAGCGCGACTAAAAAGAGAAGAAGCGACAAGATAAGTAGGGCAAAATCAAAAAGCGCGACTAAAAAGAGAAGAAGAGACAAGATGAGTAGGGTAACCCCAAAAAGCGCGACTAAAAAGAGAAGAATCAACAAGATGAGTAGGGCAAAATCAAAAAGCGCGACTAAAAAGAGAAGAAGAGACAAGATAAGTAGGGTAATCCCAAAAAGCGCTACTAAAAAGAGGAGAATCAACAAGATGAGTAGCGCGAAATTAACCCCTGCTACTAAAAAAAGAAGAACCAACAAGATAAGTAGGGCAACCCAATTCCCGCAATAAAAGAGAAGAACCAACAAGATAAATAGCGCAAACCCCGTTTCGTATAAAACCTCCTTTTAGAAGGCCACCATTGCTGTGACGGACCTTGACAAACATTTGAAGGGGATTGATTCCATATGAGAGAATCAGGCTTGAAAGCTTGATAGGGTTAGCCTTTTTTACGGGCTTGTTGAGGTTGCGTGGGGGATAACTAACGGTCGTATTTGATTAATGATAGATCATCAAAGCTGTATAAGGTAGATAATCTTAGCAGCATTTAGGAAAAAAACAGAAATGAAGATCGAGCACCAAAATAGACACTCATCTATGAGATTAAGTCATGGTATAAGAATAGCTTTAGGAAGTGAACGATTAACTAGAAAAGAAAGGAGGATGATGAAGTCCTCTATCTCGATAAGTTAGGTTTTATATGTAGCCAGAGGAAGAGGGGGGAGAATCTTTCTTTGTATAACTTATATTGCTCAGGGTGAATGATAATGAAAAACCTCCCACAACAATCGAGTGGGAGGTTTACTGCATTATTTATCTTCTTTTAATTCCCTACCCATGCCTTTAAGGAAATGAATACCGAATCCAATAGCGCGATTAATATCAGGGTCATTTAAAACTTTGGCCAATTGCATAATACCAATTTTCTTTTCTTCATGTAAGAAGTTTTTTCCTTCGTCCATGCCTGATACTGCACTTTTAATGAGTTTTGTTGTTTGTTCAGGGTCAGCTTGCATAAGTGCACCAGTTGCACCCATTAATGTGTTAATCAAGTTGGTTACAGGTTCTTTTGTGACTTGACCAAGTGCTACTTTAGCAATTTGTTCTTTCCCTTTTAACATGGAATTGGCTGCATCAAGCATACCTGCTTGTTGTAATTCGCCAATAAGAGCCATGATACTTTGTACTGCTTGATCATTTTCAGTGAGTAATGATTTTAATTCGTTAAGCTTTTGCTCTTGTTCAAGTGCTTCATTTCTCTCACGATGAATTTCAGTAATAGGCGCTGCCATAATGAATCACCTCTCCAATCTTTATTGATCTGTTAAATGAACATACCCTTCGCGATTCCATTTACGTTGAACTTCCACACCGTTTTGTGGATTGCGTTTTTTATTACGCGGGTTCGTTTTTGGTAATGGTTTGTCGCCGGCTTTGTTATTTAAAATTTCCATACGAACTTTCGTTTGTTTATAAGCCGGTGTACGCGTTCGTTTATCATATAAAGGACCAGTTAAGAAATTGATAGCAGAATCCTTATCAACTGAATTCATTGGTAAGTACAGTTCGTTTTTCTTCACTCGGTCTGTAATTAGAACATTCAATTTAACTGCACCAAATGGAGAGACGAGTCTTACTGTCGAGCCATCTGAAAGTTTTCTTTCTTGTGCTAGTTCTTCTGATACTTCCACAAATACATCTGGTACTTTTGCAGTCAGGCCTCTTGACTTATTGGTCATATTTCCTTCATGGAAGTGTTCAAGCATACGCCCATTATTAATATGGAGGTCATATTCTTCAGGGAAATATGCAGGTTCTGCCCAATCAGATAAGGCGAAACGCGCTTTTTTGTCTGGGAAGTTAAAACCATCTTCATATAACAATGGTGTGCTTGCTCCATCAAGACTTCCCCATAAGAAGCTACCCCAACCTTCTAGTACATCATAGCTTGCTTGAGAGAATAGTGGTGCAAGACTCGCCATTTCAGCAAAGATTTCACTAGGGTGTGTATATGTCCAATTTGCCCCTAGGCGATTAGCTACTTCTTGAATAATCCACCAGTCAGGTTTAGAGTCTCCTAATGTTGGTAACGCTTGGTACAATCTTTGTACACGACGTTCAGTATTTGTAAATGTACCTGTTTTTTCTAGTGATGGTGCGGCAGGTAAAATAACGTCAGCGTATTGAGCTGTGCGAGAGAAGAATATATCCTGAACAACAAAGAAGTCAAGACTAGAAAGTACTTTATCTACATGGTTCGCGTCCGAATCAACAAGTGCCATGTCTTCACCAACAAGGTACATTGCTTTCATTTCATCTTTTTCAATCGCTTGTAACATTTGAATATTATCTAAACCTGGTGTACCTGAGATTTCAACTCCGTAAGCTTTCTCAAACTTCGCACGAGCGATATCATCGGTAATATGTTGATAGCCTGGTAACCAAGTAGGTAAGGTACCCATATCACATGCACCTTGTACATTGTTATGTCCACGCAATGGATAAGCTCCAGCACCTGGGCGACGATAGTTACCTGTTGCTAATAACAGGTTAGAAATAGCAGCTGAAGTATCAGAACCACCAGTATTTTGCGTAACGCCCATACCCCAAAGGACACAAGTACCGTCAGCATCACGAATCATTTCGGCAATTTCGATGATTTGTGATTGTGATAAACCAGTCGTTTCTTCAGCATATGCTAACGTATATTTCTCTAAAACTTCATTAAAATCATCGAAGTAATTGACATTTTCCTTAATAAATTCAGCATCATGCCAACCTTGATCGATCATGTATTTGGTTACAGCCATTAACCAAACTTGGTCTGTTCCTTGTTTCGGACTTATAAATATATCAGAACGTTCAGCCATCTCATTTTTACGCAAGTCTGCGACAATTAACTTTTGACCGTGGTATTTATGGGCTCTTTTTACACGTGTAGCAAGAACAGGGTGACCCTCTGCTGGGTTTGCACCAACAATAATGACAAGACCTGCTTCAGCAATATCTTTAATGGTTCCAGCGTCACCGCCCATACCTACAGTTCTGAATAAGCCATCAGTGGCTGGTGATTGGCAATAACGAGAGCAGTTATCGATATTATTCGTTTCAAATACTTGTCTAGCTAATTTTTGTAATGAATAGCTATCTTCATTTGTAATTTTTGAAGAAGAAATAAAGCCAATTGAATCTTTGCCGAATTCTTCTTTAATACTTCCTAGTTTACTAGCTACAAGGTCTAATGCCTCGTTCCAACTAGCTTCTACAAAGCGACCTTCTTTTCTAATCAATGGTTTTGTAATTCTCTCTTCAGAATTAACAAAATCCCAACCGAATTTACCTTTGACACAAGTGGAAATTGCATTTACTGGTGCATCGTGGCTTGGTTGCACTTTCAAAATTTCACGGTCTTTTGTCCATACTTCAAACGAACAACCTACACCACAGAAAGTACAAACGGTTTTTGTTTTTTCGATTCTTTCTTCACGCATCGCAGCTTCAACTTCTGATACAGCAAAAATCGTGCCATAGTTCGGTTCTACTTCTTTTACAAGGTCAATCATTGGTGTCATGATCTCATCATCAATCTTTGTCATGAAACCTGCATTACCGAGCATTGATTTTTCCATTAAGGCATTACATGGACAAACCGTTACACATTGTCCGCATGAAACACATGACGATTCATCAATGGATACACCTTGGTCCCAAATAACTCTTGGTCTTTCTCTTTCCCAATCAATTGAAAGTGTTTCATTTACTTGTAGACTTTGACAAATCTCAACACATTGTCCACAGGCAATACATTGATTTGGATCATAACGATAGAAAGGATGCGACATATCGACAGCCGATTTATCTTCTTTAGGCGTATAAGGATACTTTTGATGCTCAATCTCTAATAATTCAGCTGTATTATGGACTTTACAGTTGCCGTTATTATTATCACAAACTGTACAATACAGTAAATGGTTTTCTAAAATACGGTCCATTGCTTCTGTTTGTGCCTCTTTGGCACGGTTGGAGCTTAAGCTAACACTCATACCACTTTCTGCTACAGTCGAGCATGAGCGCATAAGTTGACCATTTACTTCTACAATACATGTGTCACATGTTTGTATTGGGTCAACCTCTGGTAAATAACAAATCTGTGGATGTTCAATTTGATTTTGATTAATGATTTGGAGAATGGTTTGCCCCTCATGCCCCTCATAATCCACACCATTAATTGTAATGTTTACATTGGAAGTCAATTTTGTTTCCCCCTTACACTTGATCAAACAATGGTTTAAAGAGAATAAAGTGAGTGTTTCTGCTTAAACCAATAAAAAAACCACCATGTACTATACCGCTTTCAAAAAGCGAGCATAATCCATGGTGGAATAGTTAAATAACAACGCTTGCTATTATACCAATCCATACCATTTTTAGTATGTAGAAAGTACCATTGATAGAGAGACAACATGAAAATATTACCCCTCCAACAATTCCACTAGTTATTATAGCGCTAAAAATTAAATTTAACAATAATGAATTTAATCTTATAACGATTACAGTCCAATAGGGTAATTTTGGTATTGTGAAACAGTGAAGCAATCATCGTGCAATTTTTTTCCTATTTGCAGCCCCTTTCATTTTTTTTAAGCATGTACTATGATTATACAATTGAGACAGAATCTTATATAAAGGGGTAAAGAAGATGTCAAAAATGGTGCATGAGTTTAATGATATCATTCGTAAATTAAGAAAAGACTTATTTGGTAAGGGACCGGAGAAAATCCACACAGTGTTTGTAGAGAATATGGCCGTTTCGACTTTATACGGTAATCTCACACCGACAGAACAATTTATTTCTCGTACAGAAGATGGCAAAGAAATGGTGCATTCAGCAAGAACAAAAATGATTCAAGATGTATATGCAGAAGGTACGCCAGAAGGAATGGAAGAATTGGTCGGTGCGACGCTGTTACATTTGTTTTCTGATATTAAAGTGGAAGAGAATATGGCGATATCTGTATTTGTATTCGATAAAAATATCATAGATTCATAGAAAGAGGAGAAAAGATGAAGCAAGTGGAAACGAGTCGTAAAATCATACGAGTGACTGGAAATAAAGTTGAAAAAATGGAAGATACCATTGTTACCGAATATGCAGTAACGGTTAAGCTGAATGGAGAAGAGCTAGTCACAATGGTATGTACACCAGAATATATTGAGGACATGGTGATAGGTTATCTTGCATCAGAAGGTATCATAAGATCTTACAAGCATATTAAAGATATATGGGTACAAGAAAAGGAAGGGTTCGTTCATGTTACAACAGATCGTACAAATCCTTATATACAAAACTTCCAAAATAAAAGATATATTACTTCTTGTTGTGGTATGAGTAGACAAGGCTTTGTTTTTGTTAATGATGCATTAACAGCTAAGAAAATGGAAGATGTTAATATTCGATTAACTGTCAATGAATGTAATCAGTTAATGGAACAATTACAAGCGTCTGCGACTACATTTAAACAAACAGGTGGTGTACATAGCGCTGCGCTTTGTGACAAAAATGGGATATTATTAAGCAGAATGGATATTGGTAGGCATAATGCGCTTGATAAGATATATGGTTATAGTTTAAGAGAGGGCATCAGCATGAAAGGGAAGATTATTGTTTTCACAGGAAGAATCTCCTCAGAAATACTTTTAAAGGTAGCAAAAATTGGTTGTGAAATGATTCTCTCAAAATCTGCACCAACAGAGTTTGCTTTGCGCTCAGCAGAGGAATTAGGAATTACGACTGTTGGATTTATTCGTAATGGCAACATGAATATATATACTTATCCTGAACGAATCCTATTATAAAAAGAAATACTTCGCTACACGAAAAAAATAAAAAATAGTCTAGTAAAATTTTTTGTTTTTTGGTAGCATATAGTTTGCAATGGGTAAATGGAAGTAAGGCAAGCACTGTTTTATTTCTTTTTACAAACAATATAAATATGATGACTGATACTTCTGTAGGGGATTGCAGAAGGGTTAGGCAGCATTCTTTGAAATCCTTTACAAAAGTAAGGGATGTCTGAGTGCTGCCTTTTTTATTTAGGGGGTAGTTAGAATGGGATTTAGTAAACCGCAAGAAATTATGGAACAGACGATTGCAACAGGTGTTGCAAAAACGAAAATACCACTTTTGTCGCTGTTGGTTTTAGGCTTTTTAGGTGGGGCATTTATTGCACTAGGATTTTTATTAGACATTCGTGTTATTGGGAATTTACCGGCAGAGTGGGGAAGTTTCGGATCGTTTTTAGGTGCAGCAGTTTTCCCTTTAGGCCTTGTATTAGTAGTATTGGCTGGGGCTGAATTAATTACAGGTAACATGATGTCAGTTGCGAGTGCTTTGTTCTCAAAGAGAATTAGTCTTGGGCAATTATTGAATAATTGGTTTTGGGTGTTATTATCCAATTTTGTAGGGGCACTGTTTGTTGCTTATTTCTTTGGACATGTCGTTGGATTAACAGAGACAGGTCCATACCTTGATAAAACAGTAGCGATTGCTGGTGCAAAAATTGATGATACATTCTTACAAACATTTGTTTCAGCGATTGGTTGTAACTGGCTCGTATGCCTAGCTGTTTGGTTAGCTTATGGTGCTCATGATTTTGCAGGTAAAATTTTGGCTATTTGGTTCCCGGTTATGGCATTTGTTGCGATTGGATTCCAGCACGTTGTTGCCAACATGTTCGTTATTCCAGCTGCGATTTTTGCAGGTTCGTTTACTTGGGTAGATTTCATTGGCAATATCATACCTGCCTTTTTAGGTAATGTAGTTGGAGGGGCTGTGTTTGTTGGCCTAGCTTACTTTGTCTCTTATAAACCAAAAAATGAAACAAAATCTCAGTTGAAAAAAGCTTCATAATAGAAGCACATTCATCATAGCTTACATAAAATAATCTATTAGAGATATTGGATGTGAGCAAATGCAGCAATATTATTGTGATTATTGTAAAACGCTATATAAAGAACAAGGAGTTTGTCGTGTCTGTGGTCAAATCATTGATAAAACGATTATCATTGATGTGCATAAGCAAGGCAATAAATAAGCAATTATAATTGGTAAAGTTTGCGTAATGCCAAGAGAGCCACTTTAAGATATGATAAAAGGGCACAGCAACTCCTTCAAAACACATCTTTCTGAGCCGAATGAGATAACTCATTCGGCTTTTTTTTATGCAAAAAATGAACGAGAAAGATTAAAAACCAATCAATGCATAAATATCCTTATTAAGGAAAAAATACCCGTACATAGACAGAAAGGGAGTTCCTTATGCCAGCTATTTTATCTATCTCAGAAGTACCCCCATCAAATGAAATTACTCAAAATGAAGTGGTAGCATTTGCACGCCACTTATTTGGGCAATCTTTCAAAGATATCGATCGTTTATTAAAAGTATTCCAAAACGGACAAATTGAAAAACGTCATTTTGCCAAAGAACTAGATTGGTTTAAAGAGGACCATAGCTTTGCTGATAAAAATGATGCCTTCATTGAAACGGGAGTAAAACTTGGGTGTGAGGCGATTGAAAAGTGTTTAACAACGAGGGAGTTTCTAAATCAACCTATTAAGTATCAAGAGATAGATGCGATTTTTACGATTACTAGCTCAGGTTTAGCTACACCATCGCTTGAGGCAAGAATAATGAATCTATTACCCTTTTCTGAGCAAACAAAAAGGATCCCAATATGGGGCTTAGGCTGTGCAGGTGGTGCATCGGGTTTATCAAGGGCTTATGAATATTGCTTAGCTTATCCAAAAGCAAAGGTTTTAGTATTAACAATTGAATTATGCAGTTTAACTTTTCAAAGAAATGATCGCTCTAAGAGTAATCTTGTTGGTACTTCTTTATTTGCTGATGGTGTTGCCTGTGCATTAATCGCTGGTGATGAAAGTGGTTATCAAAAATATCAGAAATTGCCTGCCATCCCCCATATATACGGGACACAATCAACGACAAAAAAGGATTCGCTTGATGTAATGGGTTGGGACGTAAAGGATGATGGTTTATATGTCATATTCTCAAGAGATATTCCCACAATTATTGAAGGCTGGCTGAAGCCAAATGTACAGACATTCTTAAATCAATTCTCATTACAAATAACCGATTTGCAACATTTTATTGCTCATCCAGGTGGAAAAAAAGTGATTGATGCTTATCAAGCGTCTTTACAAATTCCTGCTGAGATGACCGCCACTTCACTTGACGTTCTAAGGGAGTTCGGCAATATGTCATCAAGCACAATATTATATGTTTTGCGAAGGTTTTTTCTCCTTGGAAAAAAGGATGATATAGGTTTGGCAACTGCCTTAGGGCCGGGTTTTAGCTCGGAATTACTTTTATTAAAATGGAGGTGAATTAAATGTTTTTTTATTTTCTTCTATTTGTTATTTCTCAACGGTGTATCGAGTTAATCGTCGCAAGATTCAATGAGGATTGGATGAAAAAAAGAGGTGGCATTGAATTTGGTCAAAGTCATTATCCACTAATCGTTATGGTACATAGTTTGTTTTTTATTGTTTTAACAGTTGAGGTAATTGTGTTCGGTAAAGGATTATCTCCTTATTGGTATTATTTACTGCCGTTATTTATACTCACACAAGTGATAAGAATATGGGCGTTATCTTCCTTAGGGAGGTTCTGGAATACAAAGATTATTGTTTTACCCAAAGCAAAAGTGGTAACTAAAGGACCATACCGTTGGCTAAAGCACCCAAACTATACAGTCGTTGCAATGGAGTTTCTTATTATGCCTCTATTGTTTCAAGCTTACTATACTGCCCTGGTTTTCACTCTGTTAAATTTCTTTATTTTAGCCATTCGTATTCCAGTTGAGGAAGAAGCATTAAAAGCATTAACGAAATATGAAGAAGCGTTTCCTATGAAGAGAGATGAAGAAATAGGAAAAATTTGAAAAAGGTTTATTTTAGTATTGAAAATCATTCTCGATTATGATAAATTATTAATTGAAGATGATACTTATTCTCAATTAATGAAAGGCGTGATACATTTGACAGCTCTTTTTGTGGTTGGCACTATCGCTGTTTATGGTGCAGTAATGAAATATGTGTTGAATGGTGTTACAAAGTCAGAAGCAAAATCTTAAATTAGCGTTTACCCCTTTATTACATATAGGAAGAAGCCTTAGTGAGTGAGGCTTCTTCTTTTTTTTGGTGAAAATACCAATTTTCATAACGAAAGGTTCACTTTACCCCATATTTATAATATATTAATACCTATATAGGAAAAAAGCTTGCGCAATTATAATAGTAGTAAATTGATGTGACAAGGGGATTAATTATGGTTCAAACAGTGGGTAAACAACTTAGTCAAAATGAATTAATTGAAAGAATAGCAGCATTATCATTGTTTTTTGAACAAAATGGAGATAATGTTTCTGCTTCAAGAGCAAGAGACCTCGTCTATAAATTACGAGATTCACAATACGCGATTGCATTTTGTGGACATTTCTCTGCGGGTAAATCGAGCATGATCAATAAAATTGTGGGAGAAAACTTACTGCCATCCAGCCCTATCCCAACAAGTGCGAATTTAGTTAAAGTGAAATCTGGAGAGGATTATGCCAAGGTGTATCTTAAGGAAGGGATGCCAAAGCTCTATCCTGCACCTTATGATTATGAAAAAATTAAAAAATATAGTAAAGATGGAGACCTCATTCATACTGTAGAAATTAGCCATTCGGAAACAAATTTGCCAAAAGATACGGTTATTATGGATACACCAGGAATTGATTCAACAGATGATGCGCATAGAATTGCTACTGAGTCGGCTCTACATTTAGCTGATATGGTCTTTTATGTGATGGATTATAATCATGTGCAATCAGAACTCAACTTCTTATTCACTAAAGACTTAACTGCAGCGGGTAAACAAGTATACTTAATTATCAATCAAATAGATAAGCATCGAGAAGAAGAATTAAGTTTTCAACATTTTACTGAAAGTGTAAAGGATTCTTTCGCCTCGTGGGGCGTTCAACCTGAAAGAATCTTCTATACATCGTTGAAGAAACCAGAGTTACCACATAATGATTTTTCTTCTCTTCAGAAGTTCATCTACGAACAAATTGGCCAAAGAGATAGGCTCTTACCACAATCTGTTCTTCACTCATTACAGAAATTAACTGAAGAACATTTTATTTTCTTAGAAGAAAAAGACGCTCATGACATAGCAGCTAATGAGGAAATTTTAGCAGCTCTGCCTGAAGATGAACGAGCGCTCGTATTTGAAAAGATTGAACAATTACAGTCACATAAACAAGCATTGCAGCAAAAAAAATATCAGGCAGAAATTGATTTGAATCATGATATGGAAGATATCTTAAATAATGCTTATTTAATGCCGTTTCAAACGAGAGAATTAGCTGAGAATTATTTAGAATCAATGCAACCTGGCTTTAAAGTGGGCCTATTATTTGCGAAGGCTAAAACTGAACAAGAACGAAGTACAAGGCTAAGTCTTTTATATAACGATTTAAAGGAAAAAGTCCAATCGCAAATTGAATGGCATGTGAAAGAGTTATTCTTAAAAAAATTAAAAGATGATCACATACATCATAATGAGTTACAGTCACAAGCTCAAAACATTAATATCAATATACCAGAAAGCCTGTTAAAGACAGCTATTAAAGAAGGGGCGAGGCTCTCAGGTGATTATGTTTTGCAATATACACGGGATGTGTCTGATGCTGTAAAAAAAGAAACGAAGAAACAAATAATCAACTGGAAAGAGTTGTATTTGAAAGAGTTAGAAGAGTTAGCTAATGAAAAAATTCTCGCAATGAAAGATGAATGGGATGCTTATGCTCGTTTCGGTGAGGCACTTAGTATATTAAAGGAAATTAAAGCAAAACAATCAGAGCAAAAAGCAGAAATTAAGAAACTATTGGCAGGAGAGCTAGACCATAAAAAAGTTTCAGCTTCCGTCCAAGAGTTAATGAGACCAAAGGATGAAGATGTCCAAATTATTCGTGAAGGTGAAGAAGAGTTTGTTGATACTAAACAAGTAGTGAGTACTCATTCAATTGTTGAAAAAGAAATGAACCAAGAAAATAATCATGAAGCTGATATCGAGGCTCTAATTAGTAAGCTCGAGCATACCGCAAAAGAGTTACGAGATATCCCAGGTTTCCACAAAATATCAGCAGAGCTATTAGAGAAAGCTGACCGACTACAATCACGCAGTTTCACTGTTGCTTTGTTTGGTGCCTTTAGTGCTGGAAAATCTTCGTTTGCCAACGCATTAATTGGTGAAAAAATCTTGCCGGTATCGCCAAATCCAACAACTGCTGCCATTAATAAAATTATGCCTGTTACTGCAGAGTACCCTCATGGTACCGTTAAGGTATTTGTAAAAAGTGAAAAAGTCATGTTTGCAGATATTAATCGTTCGCTACAAGTCTTTAATCAACAAGCACAATCATTTACTGAAGCTATAGGGAAGATAGATGTGATTTTAAAAGAGCATCATGATTTTGATGCGCATGAAAAAACGCACTTTGCCTTTCTTGCGGCCTTTGCCAAAGGGTATAATAATTTTCAAGAAAAGCTTGGTAAAGAAGTGATTACAGACCTCACAGAACTAGCAGATTATGTTGCTAAAGAAGAAAAATCATGTTTTGTTGAGATGATTGAAGTATTTTATCAATGTGAATTGACTGACAGAGGCATTACACTCGTTGATACTCCAGGTGCGGATTCCATTAACGCACGTCATACAGGAGTAGCTTTTGACTATATTAAAAACTCAGATGCCATTCTTTTCGTGACGTACTATAATCATGCTTTCTCCAAAGCCGATCGTGAGTTCCTTATACAGTTGGGCCGGGTTAAAGATGCGTTTGAACTTGATAAAATGTTCTTTGTTGTCAACGCTATTGACCTTGCAAGTGATGAAGAAGAGAAAAACGATGTCTTGCAATATGTTCATGATCAGCTCATTCAATACGGCATTAGAAGACCAACCTTACATGGGTTATCGAGTTTACAGGCATTATTCGAAAAACAATCAGGTGAAGAACATTCTTCTGGAATGAAGGATTTTGAAGAAAGTTTCTATCGTTTCATTAATCACGATTTGATGTCACTTTCATTATCTGCTGCTGAACTTGAGTGGAATCGAGTAATGAACCAATTGCGTACATTTATTGAATCTTCTAAAGAAAGTAAAGAAGCAAAGTTAGCAAAAAGAGAACTTCTAACGAATGAACTAGCGATTATTAAAGAGAAGATTGCTAAAGATGATCTTGATTTATTAACTCAAGCATTAAATCAAGAAGCGGACGAACTAGTGTTTTATATCAAACAAAGAGTTTTCTTACGATTTAATGATTTCTTAAAAGAATCTTTTAATCCAGGACAATTAAAAGAGGATGGCCGTGATATGAAAAAAGCGCTCCAAGTAGCTTTAGAGGACTTTTTACAAAGTTTCGGATTTGACTTTGCCCAAGAATTGCGAGCGACGACCATTCGTCTAGAAGTATTTATAGGAAATTTATTACAACAAACATACGAGAAACGAAGTAACCAAGTAAACCAATTGAATCGCGATGTAACCTTTAGTCGTCCAGAAAATCCTTCTTTTGAAGGGGTGAATTTTGAGTCTGCTTTCAGTAACGTGGATCGCACTACATTTAAAAAAGCAATGAGTTATTTTAAAAACCCTAAGAACTTCTTTGAGAAGAATGAAAGAAAATTACTGGCAGAAAGTCTTGAGGAAAGCTTGCAAGAACCAACAGATGTATATTTACATGAATCATCTAAACAACTCAAAGATTATTATGATGAGAAACTTTCAACCGTTTATCAACAACTACTGTCTGATTTAATTGCTGAATCAGAAGAGTATTATAAAGGGTTGTTAGCAACATTATCTCAAGACTTCCCAATTGAACAGTTAGTTGCAACAGAAGAACGTCTGAGGGCCTATTAAGGCATTGGAGGTGACATGCTTGAAAGATGTAAATACCTTTCATGTATGTGCAACTTGTATAAACTTCTTAGCCGTTAAAAATGAAAATGGAATGAGATATTTTTGTGAACGTTTAGGTTATGAAACGAAGCCTAATTACCAGTTTAATTGCTGGGAGCCTAAGGATCATGTGAAAAGACTCATTGAAAAAAGAAAGGGTGACGGGGATGAACAGCTTAGTTAACGTAGAATGGCTCTTCCAACATCTAAATGATGTGAGAGTAATTGATTGTAGATTTAACCTCGCTAATCCTGAAGAAGGATTTGAGCAGTATCGCACCGGTCATATTCCCGGCGCTGTTTATTTTCACCTAGAACAAGATCTATCATCAAAAGTAGAAAAGCATGGGGGTAGACATCCACTGCCTTTAACAGAGCAATTTGTCGAAAAGGCAGAAGCGGTCGGTTTAACGAATGATACAAAAATTGTCGTTTATGACAACGGGGAAGGGTCATTTGCTGCTCGTTGTTGGTGGGTGTTTCACTATTTTGGTCATGAGAAAGTATATATTTTAGATGGCGGCTTTAAAGAATGGCTAGCTTCAGGTCATCCTACTGAAAGCAAGGTTCAGTCATTTGGACGCGGTGAATTCACAGCAACCATTCAAACGGACATGGTTGCCGATTACAAACAAGTAAAAGAAGCAATTGAGCATCCGAATAATGAAGTGGTGTTAATTGATTCAAGAGAAGAAAAGAGATATCTCGGTTTGATTGAACCGATTGATAAGAAAGCAGGTCATATACCTGGAGCAATGAATAAAGTCTGGATGGACACTCTAAGTGAAGGCAAGTTTAAATCAATTGTTGAGCAAAAGCAACGGTTTTCAGAAATTGAGAAAGACAAGCAGATTATAGTTTATTGTGGTTCAGGGATTACGGCCTCCCCCAATTATTTAGCATTAAAAGAAGCAGGTTACAAAAATGTAAAGCTTTATCCTGGTAGCTTTAGTGACTGGATTTCTTATGAGGAGCATTCGGTTGCAACGAAAGAGAAATAATTTTTATAGGGAAATCCGAACTCTTTGTCACCTTAACTGGTTGCGATGACAACGGATTTTCCTCTTTTTTTTCAGCAATAAATCAGTTACAGAGCGAAAACCATACATTTTTTATATCTATGTTATAATAATGATACTTTAGATGGAGGAGGAACAACTTTGAACGAAAATCAACAACTACAAAACCCGCGATTCCTTCTTGTAGATGGGATGGCTTTATTATTTCGAGCTTATTTTGCAACAGCTGTAACTGGTCAATTTATGTATAACTCTAAAGGAACGCCAACGAATGGCATATATGGATTTATGAAGCATTTCTTAATGGGTGTGAACCATTTTAACCCTAGCCATGTTGCCGTTTGTTGGGATATGGGCAGTAAAACATTCAGAACAGATATGTATAACGGGTATAAATCAAATCGACCGGAAGCACCGATTGAATTGGTCCCACAATTTGAGCTGGCGAAAGATATGGTAGCGAGCTTTGATATTCCAAATATCGGTGTTACAGGTTATGAAGCAGATGATTGTATCGGCACGCTTTCACAGGTTTTAAAAGAAGAAGCAGAGGTTGTGATTCTTACAGGGGATCGTGATATTTTACAGGTATTAGATAAGAATGTATCGGTTGCCCTTTTGAAAAAGGGGATGGGTAATTATGAAGTCCACACACCAGATAGCTTTTATGAAGAGAAAGGGATACAACCAAGGCAGTTAATCGATTTAAAAGCATTTATGGGTGACCCAAGCGATAATTATCCTGGGGTAAAGGGGATTGGTGAGAAGACTGCACTAAAACTCTTACAAACATACGAGCACATAGAAGGCGTATTAGAGAACATTGAAGCACTAACAAAAGGGCAAAAAACTAAAATCGAGCAAGATTTGGACATGCTACATTTAAGCAGACAATTAGCAGAAATTAAATGTGATGTTCCTGTTGAATGTACTTTAGTAGAAGCTGAATGGAAATATAACGTAAATAAAGTTAATCAGAAGCTAGAAGAAATTGAACTAAGAGGTATTGCTAAATTACTGCGTCATCCTGCAGTGATTTAACGTTTAAGTCATTGGGAATGGTCATTCCTGATGGCTTTTTTTTGTTATACTAAATTACGTTTTCCCCAACTAAACCTTCCAGTTAATCGTATATTGCACTTCCTCTCAATAAATTTACCAAAATTATTATAGCAAGTATTTAGGAAACTAACACAAAATGTATGATAGATCATTCATTAAAAGGAGACGTTATGATGAATTATACTGCTGGAGATATTGTTTATGTATTTTATCGTAATCCGCATACACAAGATGTAGCTAATATTCAGGCTGCTGCTGTCGTCAATAACCCAGAGCGACCAGGTGAGTTAGCATTGTTTTTATATGAAAATTATTATCCATTAACAGAGGAAGTGGCTGTTTTCTCAAATGAAGCAGAAGCATATGAAACATATGGAAACTATTTTGATGATACCCTTCAAGGAGGGATAGACGATTGAAGCCATTCGAGCCAAAACTTGTTTATTTTGAACCGAACGCGCTGGATTATCCACTTGGCCAACAATTAAAGAAGCGGTTTGAAAATACTGATGTAGAAATTAGATATACAACATCCCATAATCAAGTCAGAAATTTACCAGGGGACAATGATTTTCAAAAATATCGTGTTGCTAAATCTACGTTAGTTGTCGGTATAAGGAAAACGTTAAAGTTTGATACATCAAAGCCCTCAGCAGAATATGCGATTCCATTCGCGACTGGATGTATGGGACATTGCCATTATTGTTATCTACAAACAACAATGGGAAGTAAACCTTATATTCGCACATATGTAAATGTAGACGAGATTCTAACTGCTGCTGATGAATATATGGCGGAAAGAGCACCAGAAATAACAAGATTTGAAGCTTCTTGTACATCTGATATTGTTGGCATTGACCATATTACTCACACATTAAAAAGAGCGATTGAACATTTTGGGCAATCAGAATATGGTAAGTTGCGGTTTGTGACAAAGTTTCATCATGTCGATCATTTATTAGATGCGAACCATAATGGTAAAACACGTTTTCGCTTTAGTGTGAATGCTGATTATGTAATTAAGTTTTTTGAACCTGGAACATCAAGATTGAAAGATCGTATAGCAGCTGCTGGCAAAGTGGCGAGAGCTGGTTATCCACTCGGGTTTATTGTGGCACCTATTTATTTACATGACGGTTGGCAACAAGGATATTATGAAATGTTTGAACGGTTAGAAGCCGAGTTGCCAATTGAAGCAAAAAAAGATTTAACTTTTGAATTTATTCAACATCGTTTTACTAAGCCGGCGAAACGAGTAATTGAAAAAAACTATCCAATGACAAAACTTGAACTAGATGAGGAAAAAAGACGATATAAATGGGGAAAGTATGGAATTGGAAAATATGTTTATAAAAAAGAAGAAGAGGAAGATATAAAGGAGACGCTCTATCAATATATGGTAAAATTCTTTCCTGAAGCAAAGTTAGAATACTTCACTTAATATTGTAGAAACTTGTCGGAAAATAAGCTAAAATATAGGTATTGAGTAGGAGAAAAAGAGGGGACTGGCGCGACCATTGAAATCGTTAGAAGAATATTTATGCCATTTGGAAGGTAAAGGATTTCAGCTTGAAGAAGATAGTATAGGCTTTATATACTTCGGTAAACATTACACAAATGCACCAGATGAATTAGTTAATACAGCAATAGAGATGACATTAAAGGCGCAAAAATCATTTGATGGCAGTTTTTATTTATCACTATTAGAGCGTTTTATGGGAAATAATATACCGAACCGCAAGGAAGCAATTAACTATATGAAAACGAGTTTGCATATATCTATTTAAAAAATAAAAAATGAACAAGCATGATGTAGAGGCTGAACTGCGCCCCAAATTTTAGACATATGAGCTAACAATTGGAGGTACAGTTCATTTTTTTTCGATTGAATTCTCAGTAAAACGATTTTTTTTGCGGCCACTCAGCTAATATCATACCAAGTAGAATGAATAGGCAACCAAACATGGCGATGATCGATAAACGTTCTCCAGCAAAGATATAGCCTGTCAGTGCAGCGAAAACAGGCTCCATTGCAAATATAACAGCGACTCTTGTTGGAGAGGTGAATTGCTGGAAGTGTGTTTGTGCTAAAAAGGCCAGCCCTGTAGCAAAAATACTTGTAATGAGTAAGGCGAATATAACCTCTTGCCTGAATAATAATTCACTATCGTAAGACCATCCCTCATAGACAAAACCTGATAAAATAGAGAGTAAACCCACAGTTGTTACTTGTATAATAGTTAAAATAATAGCTGAATGAGCCTGTGCAAATAAATTTGTTAATATAATATGGAAAGCAAAGCCTAATGCACAAATGAATACAAAACCATCACCTTTATTAAATGCAGAGATATCTTGTGCTGTTAGTAAGTAAAGTCCTAAGGTAGCGACAAATACGCCAATAAAAGCATTACGAGTAATCTTTATGTTTAATATAAAAATTGATAATATAGGGACAAGAATCACACTCAAACCAGTAATAAAACCTGCTTTACTTGAAGAAGTATAATGAAGCCCAATTGTCTGAAATGTATAGGCGATAAAGAGACATAAACCTAACAAGATACCTGCCATTAGTGTACGTTTAGTTAGTCTTTCCCACTGCTTCCTATAAAAAATAATCGCCATTATTGTTAAGAAAAATGCAGCAATAAGAAAGCGGATACCATTAAATGAAAAGGCGCTAAGAGAGTGGAGAGCATTTTGTACAAGAACAAAAGTAGTTCCCCAAATGAACGCGACAAGTAGAAGAGAGAAGTCTGCCGTTTTAGTTGACTGCCACATTATTTTTTATTTCTTCGAATAGCCGCTCTTGCCAATTCGTCCGCAGGTTTATTTTGTATACTTGGTATCCACTTCATAAAGAAAAGGTCGAACTGCTTACTTAATTCAAGTGCTTCATCAAGAAGTGGAGCAAACTTTTTATTACGGGCAAATTCCTTTTCAATACTCGCATTTACCACTTGTGAATCCGTGCGAAAGGAAACGGTTCGATAATTATTTTCTATGCAAATTCTTAATGCTAAAATCAATGCTTGAAACTCCGCTTCATGGTTCTCCATATTTCCAAGTGGAATACTATGCCTCTCTACAATTCCGTTCGCTTTTATAAATATTCCTGCACCACTCGGACCAGGATTACCAGCACTTGCACCGTCTATATATACTTCAATCAATGCAATTCCTCCTTTTGTGATAAAATAGTGGGAGTTCTTTGTAATGCGATGAAGGAGAAATGTTCATAATAATCGTATAACATTAAAGAGATATTTTGCTACAGAAAGACATATGATGAAAAATACAAACTACAAGTAAGTGTAGCATACAAGCACCTTATTTTTGAATCATCATTTTATTAAAAGGCGTGTTAAAATAAATGAAATATCAATTGATTGCAGCTTATAAACTAAAAAATAACGAAAGCTATTTATTTTCTTCCGAATGGTTAGATGGTGAGTCTGCTCTTGATATGGGAGAAGAGTTTTCTCATCATCCTAAATGGACAGAAATAAAGTGTTTGGATGAAAACGGTACATCTTGGACCATAAAAGAATTAAATAAGCTATTAGAAGAAGTAGAGGAAGAACCGCATGATTTAGTGATTTATTTTGATGGTGGCTTTCATGACGAAACGAAGACCTCAGGCTTAGGTGCTGTTATCTACTATCGACAAGGAAAGAAAAAGTATCGTATAAGAGCCAATGAATGTTTTCACGAGTTAGAATCAAATAATGAAGCGGAATATGCTGCCCTTTTCTTTGCTCTTTCACAATTAGAAGAATTAAATGTCAGTCGGCAGAGTTGTGAAATAAGAGGAGATGCAAAAGGACTATTAATGCAATTAGCTGGCGAATGGCCTTGTTATGAGAAAGTATTAAATGATTGGTTAGATCGGATTGAGGAAAAGCTGAGCCTATTATCATTAAATGTAACGTACACTCCTATTGTAAGAAAAGATAATCAGGAAGCACATAAGTTAGCGACACAAAGTTTAAACGGGAAAAGAATCTATAGTAAAATGCAGTTGTTATAGGAAGGAAGGTTTATTGTGGATGAGAAAAAGAAATTAGTAAAAGAGGTTGATCAAGTCATTGATTTTTATTGTGAGGATTGTTTCTTATACAAATATCATCGTAAAGAATATGGACGAAACTTTGCTCACCGATTTTGTATAACCAAATGTACTGTGGGAGAAAAAATCCAAAGTATTGGCAAAAATTTTACATAATAAAAGGCTGGCAATTTTGCCAGCCTTGATTATATACAGATTAAAGTTTTACAACGTTAGCAGCTTGAGGTCCGCGGTTACCTTCAACGATTTCGAAAGAAACTTCTTGACCTTCTTCTAAAGATTTGAAGCCTTCGCCAGTGATAGCTGTGAAATGTACGAATACATCGTCTCCACCTTCAACTTCGATGAAACCGAAACCTTTTTCATTGTTAAACCATTTTACTTTACCGTTTTGCATGTGAACTTTTCCTCCTAAAACTTTGAAGGCTCCAAGCCTTCAGAAAAAATTTTCATCCAACATAAACATACTGCAATATTATCATGGAATATAGGAAATATATTCTGTTAAATGATGTATTAAATATACAATACTAATCGAATTCCGTCAAGAAATCTGAAAGTTTTTTCTTTAAAATATTGTAAAAATTTCAGTTTTTTCTCCAGGGTGTGGAGTGGCGCTACTAAGTTGAGTTATCAAATGGATATTTTGGTGATAGAAGTAGCTTTATTTAGAAGAATATAACCCTCCTAAATGATTGGTTCAAAGTAAGAATGACAAGCTTAGATACATGTTTTTCTATTATGGTTATTAGGAAGAAAGTGTCATAATTAATCGCGGCATTCATATGATAGGTAAATCAATCAAAGAAGGTGGCCATATGTATCGTTTTCGCATCAATGAGAGGGAGTGGATTTTGCGTTTTGCTATTAATGTGGATGCTGATGATATAGAAAAGAATATTATTTTTCAATCGATTGTTAAAATGGGACATGAGATTTTACACTATAATCATGGGGATTCCTTTATTTTATTTGACAAAGATATCGGTGCGATCATTTTTTCAATTGAGACGATCCCATCATATATCCTCACCGTTGCTAACATTATAAATGAAGTCGATTGGTTCCAAATAAAAAATGGCATCGTTTCGAGGAAAAAAGATCAGCATTAGTGATTCTTTAGTCTCTTATGAGAAAAAAATGGTTCCTGAAGTTGATAAACGAACCTTAGTTTGATGCAGTTTATAATAGAAATTGAGAAACCCGCTGTTTGCGGGTTTTTTCTGTTTTGTCATGTTTACTTATTGACGGTTTTTTCACCATGAGTTAAAATGTTGCACATAGGAAACTTTTATAGATTTAGTTAAAAAAAGTGTATCGATTAAAAAAGTATGCATATAATCAAATAAGGAATATAAAGGGAGAGAAGGGTAGAGATGAAAAGAATATTAGTTACTATGTTTAGTTTAATGGTGCTTGCCGCTTGTTCAAGTAATGAAGCAGGAAATACCGAAAATGATCAATTGAAAGTAACAACGACTATTGCTCAAATAGCTGATGGTATTGAGCATATCGGTGGTGAACATGTGGAAGTAAATAGTCTGATGGGACCAGGCACAGACCCACATCTATATAAAGCTACGCAAAGTGACATTAGTCTGCTTCAAGATGCGGATTTAATTATGTATAATGGCTTGCACTTAGAAGGCAAGATGCTTGAAGTGTTAGAGAAAATGGGCGAGAAAACTACTGTTGTGGCAGTAGGCGATTCATTAGAAGAATCCAACTTACTAGCTGATAAAGATAATCAAAATGCGGTAGACCCACATATTTGGTTCGATATTGATTTGTGGATAGAGGCATTGACTACAGCAAAGGATGCATTGATTGAAGTTGATCCTGAAAATAAAGATGATTATGAAGCGAATGCAGAAGCCTATTTTACAGAGCTGAGAGAATTAAAAGCATATGCCACAGAACAAATTCATTCAATTCCTGAAGAGAAACGTGTTCTAGTCACTGCTCATGACGCGTTTAATTACTTTGGTAATGCTTATGATATGGAAGTTATGGGTTTACAAGGGTTAAGTACAGACGCTGAATATGGTTTAGGGGATGTGCAACATTTAGTGAATACAATTGCAGATAGAGAAATCAATGCCGTTTTTGTAGAGTCAAGTATATCCGAACGATCAATTAATGCAGTGATTGAAGGAGCGAAGGAAAAGGGCCATACGGTAAGTATAGGTGGAGAATTATACTCTGATGCTATGGGAGAAGAGGGCACTGAACTAGGCACTTATGTTGGTATGTATAAACATAATGTAGATACGATTGTTCAATCATTAAAATAAAGGTTGTTTTTATGTAAGTGTATATAGGAGTGATTATAGTGACAAATCCAATAGAAATAAAAAATTTAACTGTAGCCTATGATAAAACGGCAGTACTAAAGGATATTCAATTCTCAATACCAAAAGGCAGTTTAACCGGAATTGTTGGACCAAATGGTGCCGGAAAATCTACTTTGATTAAAGCGATATTGGGCCTAATTCCTAAAGTGTCAGGTGAGATTAAAATATACGGAAAACCTTACAAAGCAAAAGATCGTCTGGTGGGTTATGTGCCCCAACGAGGGTCAGTGGATTGGGATTTTCCAACAAGTGCATTAGATGTTGTCTTAATGGGAAGGTATGGCCATATCGGTTGGTTTAAACGACCAGGTAAAGAGGATACGGCACTCGCAAAAGAAAGTTTGAAGAAAGTGGGAATGGATTCCTACGCCAATAGGCAAATAAGTCAATTATCCGGGGGGCAACAGCAAAGGGTATTCTTAGCAAGAGCGCTCGTTCAAGATGCACAAGTTTACTTTATGGATGAACCCTTTGTCGGTGTGGATGCAGCAACAGAGAAAGCGATTATACAATTATTAACAGACCTTAAAGATCAAGGGAAAACAGTCATTGTTGTTCATCACGACCTACAAACAGTTGAAGAATACTTTGACCATTGTATTTTATTAAATAAAGAAGTCATTGCATCTGGTGTGACTGAAGAGGTTTTTACAGTAGAACAATTACACCAAACATACGGGGGCAAGCTAGCTTTTTTAGATAAAGGAAAAGTAATGGTGGAACAAAAGAGGTGACATGAGTGATGGAACAAATAGGGCAAATGCTACTAGCAGCAAATACGCAGTGGGTGTTAATTGGTACGCTTCTTCTAGGGTTAGCTAGCGGTATTTTAGGGAGTTTTGCCTTACTAAGAAAACAAAGCTTAATCGGAGATGCTGTTGCACATGCTGCATTACCAGGAATATGTATAGGGTTTATGTTAACAGGAGAGCGGTCGCTCATCATCCTTTTAATAGGAGCGACCCTTACAGGTTTACTAGCTGCTTATTGTATTCAATACATTGCCTCCGCGTCTATTTTAAAAGAAGATACGGCCATTTGTTTAATTCTATCCACGTTTTTCGGCGTAGGTATTGTCTTATTAACGAAAGTACAGCAAATGCCTTCTGGCAATAAGAGCGGTCTAGATTCTTTTATCTTTGGTCAGGCAGCAGGAATGGTTAGTAGTGATGTGAAATTAATGGCAGGGGCAGCGGCATTATTACTTATGGTGACCATTATTTTCTTTAAAGAATTTAAACTAATTACTTTTGATGTGGAATTCGCTAAAGGCTTAGGTTTACCGGTTAGCGCGTTAAACTTTTTGTTTATGACCCTTTTAGTAGCTGTTGTTGTAATCGGTATTCAGGCAGTCGGTGTCATTCTGATGGCGGCATTACTTATTACACCTGCGATATCTGCCCGTTATTGGACGAATTCACTTAGTAAAATGGTCATGATTTCTGGCATGTTCGGAGCGATATCAGGTGTGATTGGTACTTTGATTAGTTCACTAGATAGAGGGATTCCAACTGGCCCCTTTATCGTAGTAACTGCTACGATTATCTTTTTTATATCCATTCTATTTGCACCTGCCCGTGGTATCATCACACTTAAAATCAAACGGAGAATGACCAATCAAAAGCTTCTTCGTGAACAAGGGCAGGTGAAGTAGATGAGTTATGAAATTTGGATTATTATTGTCGCATCATTAGTGGGCATTACTTGTGGTGTAATCGGCTGTTTCCTCATTTTACGGAAGTTGGCGATGCTTGCTGATGCAATTAGTCATACAGTCTTGTTGGGGATTGTGCTTGCTTTTCTAATCAGTCAATCAATGAATGGAATTTATATGCTCATCGGTGCTGCAATAGTTGGTTTATTTACGGCTATGCTTATCCAATTTCTTAATCATAAGGGCATTCAGGAAGACGCATCAATTGGCGTCGTGTTTACCTTCTTTTTTGCTATTGGCGTGATACTTATCACAGTGTTTGCTGATAGTGTTCATTTAGATGTCGACCATGCTTTAATGGGTGAAATTGCCTTTGTTCCATTCGATATGGTGGAAATCGGTTTTTTACCACCGCTTCCAAAAGCATTCATCATGTTAATGAGTATACTGATATTAAATATTATTTTGATGATGTTATTTTATAAAGAACTAAAAATTACATCTTTTGACCCTGCACTTGCTGCTTCTATCGGTATTCCAGTTATGTTTATTCATTACTTATTGATGGGCATGGTTTCAGTATCAACTGTCGCTTCATTTGATAGTGTCGGTGCCATACTTGTCGTAGCGATGTTAATAGCACCAGGTGCTTCTGCTTATTTATTAACCAATAAACTAAGTCATATGCTGTGTTTAAGTGCATTCTTCGGAGTAATAGCAGCGATTAGTGGTTATTATGTAGCTACCTGGATTGACAGTTCAATCTCTGGTTCAATGGCGATGATGAGTGGGGTTCTATTCGCGCTCGTGTTTATCTTTTCACCAACAAAAGGACTGTTAGGTAAAAAGCTGAATCATAAACGTTTTCGATCAGGAACTACTGCTCCTTAAATCGTGTTCATATGTAATAAAGGCTGTTATTTAAAATAGCAGCCTTTATTCTACTTTTGTTAAATAAAAGTTTACGAATGGGAATGTAGTAAATCATTTATAGTAATCCATCTTAAGATATCGACCTCTTACTTCTTGCTTTCTTCACATTTTTTAGTAAGATAGAAACATAATATTTTGATAGAAAAGAGAGTAAGAATGAAACTAATTATTGCAGAAAAACCAGACCAAGGAGCTACACTCGCTTCTGTTTTCCCCAAAAAGAAACACCAAGGCTATATCGAAATTCTTCCTAATCCTATTTTGACAGATGGTGGCTTTATCACATGGGCTATCGGGCATTTATGTCAACTCTCTCCTCCTGAAGTGTATAATACAACTTGGAAAAAATGGACATTAGATACACTCCCTCTTCTACCTAACCAGTTTCAGCACGAAGTCTCCAAAGATAAAATAAAGCAATTCCAGGTCATTAAAAAGCTCTTATCACATCCAGAGGTGAATGAAGTTATTCATGCGGGAGATGCAGGGAGAGAAGGGGAACTGATAATAAGAAATATATTGCGTCAAGCAAAATCAAATTTGCCAATGAAGAGATTATGGATTTCTTCATTAACGCCGAATGCCATTAAAAAAGGGTTTCAACAGCTATTAGATGAAGAAGATACGAGAAACCTTTTTTTCGAAGCTTATACAAGGTCATGTGCCGATTGGATTGTCGGAATGAATGCTTCTAGACTATATACGTTATTATTACAACAAAAAGGATTCTCAGATGTATTCTCGGTTGGTAGAGTACAAACACCTACATTAGCATTGATTGTAAAAAAGGAGCTTGAAATTGAATCTTTTGTTTCTGAACCTTTTTGGGAAGTAGAAGCAACCTTCAAGATCACCGGGAAAAAATATAAGGGGAAATGGGAAGATAAGGGTAATAGTCGTATTATGGACAGCGCATTAGCTGAGAAAATTGCTTTGTTTTGCCAAGGGAAGGAAGCAACAATAGCAGATATAAAAAAGGAAAAGAAAGAATTCCTACCGCCTCAATTGTATAATTTGTCAGCACTTCAGGCAGAAGCAAATCGGCGTTATAAATTCTCACCTAAGAAAACACTTGATATTGTTCAAAAGTTATACCAAAAAGGGTGGGTTTCTTATCCTCGTTCCGATTCAAGGCATATTACCACGGAGGAGGCCAACACATTGCCACAAATTTTGGCTCGTTATGAAAAAATAAAGGATTATGAGGATTTCTTTCCTTTACCGTTTTCCTCCATCATTCAGAATAAGCGCTATGTGGATGAAAAGAAAGTGACTGACCATTATGCCATTATTCCGACTGAGCAAATTCCAGACTTCTCCAAACTTGCTTCTGAGGAGAAAAAACTTTATGACCTAATTGCGAAAAGTGTCATCGCTGCCCACCATAAGAAAGCAATAATCGAGTACTCAACAATTAGAACTAAGGTTGATGAGCGAGCGATGTTCATTTCTAAAGGAAAAGTAATTGTTGATCAAGGCTATCGCCAAGTGATTTCTCCAGTTGAGAAAGATAAGGATGTGAATCTCCCCTTATTAGATAAAGGAGATAAAGGAATAACAGAAAAAACAGAAGTAAAGGAGAGTAAAACACAGCCTCCTAAAAGATACACTGAAGGTCAATTAATAACGTTGATGAAAACAGCAGGAAAACATATCGATGATAAAGAACTTGAACAAGTATTAACACAGACAGAAGGACTTGGAACTGAAGCAACAAGAGCGGGCATTATTACGATGCTAAAAGATCGTGGTTATATTGATGTGAAAAAGAATATAGTCTATGCTACTTCAAAAGCTAAGGTTCTCATTATCGCGGTTGGTAAAGAGATATTAGCATCTCCTGAAATGACGGCGAAATGGGAGCAACGCTTAAAGCAAATCTCTAAAGGAGAGGCATCGCCTAAACAATTTATGGATCAAACAAGTCAAATGGTCCATCATTTAATTGCCGCTACGAAGGAAGTAACGAATGAATGGATATTCTCTGAAGAAGATAAACAACAATTTATCCCAAAAACATTTAAGAAAAAGCGACAATCCCCATTAGGCAATTGTCAATTATGTGATGGTCAAGTGGTAGACAAGGGTAAATTTTTTGGTTGCAGCAACTATCAGAAAAAGAATTGTACATTTACCTTATCTAAGAAAATTCTCGGTAAGTCAATGACACAAAAAATAGTGAAACAACTGTTGAAAAGTGGTGAGACTGATGTGCTGGAGGGTTTCCAAGGGAAAGACAAATTGTTTGCAGCAGCATTGGTGTGGGATAAAAAGGAAAATAAAATTAAATTTAAGTTTCCAACCTAAGTCTTTCCGTCTATTCCCATATCTTCCTTGTTTCATGAGGATTCTTATAGTAATATTTTAAGTAGTGGTTTTTCATTTGCGTTATAACAGCTTATGAAACCACTATCATTATGCTTTTTTTGATCAAGTAAGCGGCTATACTGTATGTAACAAATATCGTTTATCATAGATGTTAGCCTTTTTTGGGAGGATCCACATGCCAACACCTAGTATGGAAGATTATATAGAACAAATCTATTTATTAATTGAAGAAAAAGGCTATGCACGCGTTTCTGATATCGCAGAAGCACTATCTGTCCACCCTTCTTCAGTCACTAAAATGGTGCAGAAATTAGATAAAGATGAATATCTCGTATATGAAAAATACCGTGGTTTAGTATTAACGACAAAAGGAAAGAAAATAGGCAAACGCCTCGTTTACCGCCATGAGTTATTAGAGCAAATGCTTCGAATTATTGGTGTGAAAGAAGAACATATATATGAAGATGTTGAAGGAATTGAACATCATTTAAGTTGGGATGCTATTGACCGCATTGGTGATTTAGTACAGTTTTTCGAAGAGAATAAAGATAGAGTAGAGTCATTAAGAGTGGTGCAACGAAAAAATGAAGAAGAATAAAAGCAGAGTTATGGAGGGTGGATAACTCTGCTTTTTTTACATTAATATAGACAGAAAATTAAATATTTTATATCGCATAATGTAAAAATAGGTATAAAGAGGGTTAGGTGAATATTTGATGGCTGAATTTGATTGGAAAAAGGCATCTGCTACAGAATGGGATAAGCGGTCGGATAGTTGGCATGAAAGATCAGAAAGTATGTGGAATGAAGGGAGCCGCAAGGAAATTATCCCTTTCTTCCTTCAGTACCTAAAGGCGAATAATCAGGTATGTGACCTTGGTTGTGGTGATGGAATGGGAGCTTATAAGCTTTCAACACATGCCATCAATGTAGTTGGGGTCGACGTATCTGATGAAATGCTTATAAAAGCAAACCGGGTGAACCAAACGAATGATAACCAATTTATCAAAGGGGATTTATCAGAACTTCCATTTGCTGAGCATCATTTTGACGGGGTGTTGGCAATAAATTCTATGGAATGGACAGAAAATCCGTATAATGCAATGAAAGAGGCTGTGAGAATATTGAAGCCGGGTGGTTATGGATGTTTTGGGATACTGGGACCAACTGCGGGACCTAGAAACAATAGTTTTCCTAGATTACTAGGAGAAAAGGTCATTTGCAACACGATGATGCCATGGGAGTTTGAACAGCTAATGCAAGGGCTCCCAATGAAAAAAGTGGCAGAGCAAGGTGTTTATAAAAAGGCTGCAGAGTCGTTACCTAAAGGAGGATTACCTCTTCCATTGCAACAAGCACTATCTTTTATGTGGATTTTTATTTTTCAAAAGGAGTGAGCTTATGAGTAGGTACTCATTATCAGAGTTTGTAGAGAAAACAGAGCAAGAAGATAGGGGTCAGGGCCTATTTGAGTTAGAAACGGACCGGTTATTAGAAGTGAACTTACAACAGCAGATTTGGGCAAAAGCTGGTTCCATGATTGCGTATGAAGGTCAAATCAAATTTGTTCGTGAAGGGATTTTAGAACATGGAATTGGGAAAATGTTCAAACGTGCTTTCTCTGGGGAGAGCACAGCTCTTATGAAGGCAACAGGTAGGGGGAAACTCTATTTAGCGGATCAAGGAAAGAAGATTTCCATCATCCGCTTTCATAATGATACATTATGCGTGAGTGCCAATGATTTATTAGCGTTTGAACCAAGTTTGAAGTGGGACGTCAAGCTTATGAGAAAAGTAGCTGGCATCGTTTCAGGTGGACTATTCAATATTCGCTTAGAAGGGGAGGGAATGGCGGCAATAACGACTCATTATGAACCATTAACACTAAAGGTAACTCCTGATAAACCGGTATTAACAGATCCGCATGCAACGGTCGCTTGGTCTGGCCATTTGCAACCGGAATTCGTTGCGGATGTCTCATTCAAAACATTTGTAGGCCGTGGTAGCGGTGACTCAGTGCAAATGAAATTTTCAGGTGAAGGTTTTGTCGTTGTCCAACCGTATGAAGAAGGTGGCTATGTGCAGCAGAATTAGTGTACATGTATTGGTTGTTTGTATAGCGGAATTTTTTAAAAGGGCCTCAAAAGAGAGGCGCTGCTCATGGGCGATGAAAGTGACTATAGGGAGTAGTGCAAAAAGGGGGAAAACACCGCTTTTGATTATGGAAACTGACCTGATCATAATGCAATAATGAAACTCAGTTTTTAAAATACTGTTTCCCAAGGAGAGGAATTAAGGAATCTCTCAATAATAGTTCTACTATTGCTCGAAACGGAGTAATCAAAATTATTGCCGAAATTGCTATTGTGACCATTTTTGTCCGAGTAGAATCCTCTTAATTGTCAACTGTCTAGTTCTTCAAAATCAATTCCTATTCACAATGTATGCAAAATAAAAAAATAGCCAATCCGTATATTCTACGGATCGGCTATTTTTAATCCCATTCATAGGGTGTTTGTTGATAAACATAGTAATTTAACCAGTTGGAGAATAATAGATGGGCGTGCGAACGCCATTTGTTTTTTGGTGTCTTGGTTGGGTCATCATTGGGATAATAGTGATTCGGAATGGCTATGGGCAATCCTTTTGCCCGATCTCGCTCATATTCTTCAGCAAGTGTCGTTGCTTCATATTCAAGGTGACCGGTAATCATAATTTGTTTACCTTCATTGGCGCTCATAATAAAAGCACCCGCTTGAGGTGATGCAGCAAGAACCTTGACCTTACTATGATTCTTTAACTCTTCTAATGATATATCCGTATGCCTTGAATGGGGTGCGACAAAAGAGTCATCAAAACCGCGTAATAAGTTTTCTGACCAATTTTCTACATCATGGTCAAACACGCCGAAACATTTTTCCGGTAGCTCAAACTTATCAATATTGAAATGATGGTAAAGTGCTGCTTGTGCTCCCCAACAAATATGGAGTGTACTCGTGACATTGGTTTTTGTCCAGTCCATTATTTCTTTTAACTCTTCCCAATAATCGACTTCTTCAAAGGAGAGTAATTCAATCGGAGCACCCGTAATAATCATGCCATCAAACTTTTTTTGTTTGATTTCAGAAAATGTTGAATAAAACTGCTCAAGATGGATGTGGCTTGTATTTTTTGAATGATGTGTAACGGTTTTCAACAAGGTAATATTGACTTGAAGCGGTGTATTACCTAATAATCTTAATAAATGTGTTTCTGTTTTTTCTTTTTGCGGCATGAGGTTAAGTATAAGTATGTTTAATGGGCGAATATCTTGCCCCTTAGCGCGACCTTCATCCATAATGAATATTTGCTCTTCCTCGAGAATTTCCCGTGCTGGAAGTCCTTGTGGAATGGTGATTGGCAAGTGATCATCCCCTACTGTGTGAAATTTCAATAAACTTATTATAAAGACGTTTAACTTATTGAGCAACCTGAAAACCTTAAAATTATCATTAATTTGAAAATTTCTTGTCACATATCATTATTTAGATTTAGGAAGTGATACAATAGTAACGCTTGCAATGACAACTGGTATAGAGGAGAGGAAAAGCGATGGGGAAATATGTGAAGTCAGATATTGAAATTGCTCAAGAAACAACGATGAAACCAATTCACCAGATTAGGGAAAAGCTCGGACTTACGGCCGATGATTTAGAGCAATTTGGTAAATATAAAGCGAAACTTACAGCCGAAACACTTAAAAGAGTGGAGAGTAAGGAAAATGGGAAATTAATTCTTGTTACAGCCATTAATCCCACACCTGCAGGCGAAGGGAAATCAACTGTTACTGTAGGTTTAGGTGATGCATTAAATCTGTTAGGGAAAAAGTCGATGATTGCCATGAGAGAACCATCTCTAGGTCCAACAATGGGCATTAAAGGTGGAGCGACAGGAGGGGGATATTCACAAGTCGTACCGATGGAAGATATTAACCTTCATTTTACAGGTGATATCCATGCGATTACTACAGCAAATAATGCCTTATCTGCCTTAATCGATAATCATATCCAACAAGGAAATGATCTTAAAATTGACCAGAGAAGAATTATTTGGAAAAGAGTGATGGATTTAAATGATCGTGCGTTAAGAAATGTCATTGTTGGTCTGGGAGGTCCTGCTCAAGGTATTCCGCGAGAAGATGGTTTTGATATTACAGTGGCCTCTGAAGTAATGGCAGTACTATGTTTAGCGAAAGACCTACATGATTTGAAGAAAAGATTAGGCAAAATGATTATTGCTTATAATATTAACAAACAACCGGTTACGGTGGCTGATTTAGGTGCTGAAGGTGCTTTAACCCTTTTATTAAAAGAGGCAATCAAGCCTAATTTAGTACAAACTTTAGCACATACACCTGCACTTATACACGGTGGACCATTTGCGAATATTGCACATGGTTGTAATAGTGTGATCGCGACAAACACTGCTTTGAAGTTAGCTGATTATGTTGTAACAGAAGCGGGATTTGGCGCCGATTTAGGAGCAGAGAAATTTTTACATATAAAAGCGAGAAATATGGGTGTAAGTCCTGATGCAGTTGTCATTGTGGCGACGATTCGTGCACTTAAGATGCATGGGGGCGTCGCTAAGGAAAATCTCAGCTCAGAGAACACGGCTGCACTAGCAAAAGGATTTTCTAATTTGAAAAAGCATGTTGAAACAGTTCAGAGTTTCGGATTGCCGTTCGTTATTGCACTTAATCGCTTTAATGGTGATTCCGCAGATGAAATTGAGACTTTTAAAGAGTTGTGTGAAGAGCAAAATATACAATGGTCACTAACAGAAGTATGGGCAGAAGGAGGAACAGGTGGCTTACAGTTAGCAGAGAAAGTGTTAGAGCAAATTGCAAAAACAGACCAATCGTTTACGCCACTTTACAATTTACATGACAGCTTAGAAGAGAAAATTGAAACAATTGCTAAAAATGTGTATGGTTCAAGCGGAGTTGAGTTTACATCGAAAGCAAAGAAACAATTAGCCGATTTTGAACGCTTTGGCTGGTCTCAGCTCCCTATATGTATGGCTAAAACCCAATACTCATTATCCGATGATGCAGCAAAATTAGGTCTTCCTTCTGACTTCACAATAACTATAAGAGAATTAAAGCCCTCTGTAGGTGCCGGTTTTATTGTGGCATTAACAGGAGCTGTTATGACAATGCCTGGGTTACCTAAAGTACCCGCAGCGATGCAAATGGATGTGGATCAACAAGGACAAGCGAAAGGATTATTTTAATCAATATAAAGGGGAATTGATACATTGTTTGACCCAATAGCTTTTGATAATATGAAGGTTGTTTTAGAGGGGCATATTTATGATTTTGATTTAACGGGTGAAATGAAGATAATCGATCGAAATGATTGGATGAATCTAGCGAAATTTAGCCGACGCTATGACATCTCATTTACGGATACAACCGTTGCTAACACTTTATCAGCAAAAATTACCTTACAGGCCAATTTGCAACAAATTACGGCGGAATTGCAGCCTGCGCACCCATTCACAAATGAAATCGGTGCTCATCTATCCATCTCTTTTATCCTGCAAAAACAGGAAAAAAATAAGTTAGAATCAGCTTACGAGCAAGTCGTTAAACAATGGGGGAATCGCCGTACCATTCAACAACGATTAACTAAGGTAGAGAATGAATGGACGCAAGAGATAGTAGTCAATTTTGACAGACTGATAACAGAAGATCAATTAGAAGACTTACTTGATTTAATTGACTACACACAACAAACATTAATAGTATTAGATCAATATTAGAGGTTTGAGACAATAGGTGAGATGGTATTCTTACATGGCAACGCTAAAAAGCGGTGCTCAGTAGAACAATCCAGTTCCTATTGTCTCGACTTTTTTTATAAAAAATTTTATGAGTAAAGTTGATAAGCATGAATATATCACGGGTCACCATTTTTCATGTTACAATTAGCTATTAGAATAGTTAATAGCCTAACCGCAATATAGCTGGTTTAGATAGATTAATGAATGGATGGTCGAAATGAAATGAAAAATATATCATTAGAAAATATAACAAAAACTTACGGTGAAAAAGAGCTATTTAAGCAAATTAATTTTACTATCGGAGAAAATGACCGCGTTGGCTTAATTGGTGTAAATGGAACAGGAAAGTCATCACTGTTAAAAATCGTCGCTGGTATTGATTTGCCTGATGCTGGAGAGATTATTGCGCCTAAGGATTATTCAGTCTCCTACGCTGAACAAGAACCTAAATTAGACGAACAATTGACTATACTTGAACAAGTATTTGCAGGCGATTCTCCTTTACTCGTGCTTTTAAGAGAGTATGAGCAAGCATTAATCGCTTTGAATGAACATCCAGAACATAGCGAAGTACAGGAGCATCTTTTCCAATTACAAAAAAAATTAGATGCTAATAATGGGTGGGAAGCAAGTACAAATGCCAAAACGATCCTAACAAAACTAGGTATTGCCGACTTTGAAAAAAAAGTTGGTGAATTGTCCGGTGGACAAAAAAAACGGGTAGCGTTAGCACAAACGTTGATACAAGATAGTGATTTATTAATTCTCGACGAGCCAACGAATCATCTTGATCATGAATCGGTTCAATGGCTAGAAGAGTATCTTACCCGATACCGGGGAGCAATTCTGCTTGTGACACATGATCGCTATTTCCTTGATCGTGTGACAAACCGGATGTTTGAACTTGATGCGGCACAATTATACAGTTATAAAGGTAACTATGGAGCATTCCTTGAGGCGAAAGCGGTCCGAGAGGAGAATGAAGCAGCTGTAATCGATAAACAACGGAATTTATATCGTAGAGAGTTAGAGTGGATGAGACGTGGTGCCAAGGCGCGAACAACCAAACAAAAAGCGCGCATAGATCGTTTTGATCAATTAGATGAAAAATTGACAAATGTTACTTCAAGTGAAAAATTAGACATGTCTTTAAGTGGTAGTCGGTTAGGAAAGCAAGTATTTGAGTTGAAATCAGCGACAAAATACTATGGTGATTTAGCCATCCTAAAAAACTATGACCTGCTAGTGAAACCAGGTGACCGACTAGGCATTATTGGTCAAAATGGGACAGGAAAAACCACTTTTCTAAATATTTTAGCCGGCAATTTACCGTTAGACCAAGGTGAGAGAATCATCGGTCAGACGGTTAAAATCGCTTATTACACACAGGAAAGTGAAGAAATGGATGAGAGCAAAAGAGTGATTGAATACTTAAAGGAAGCGGCCGAAGTAATCGAAACAACTGACGGAAAAACGATATCTGCTGCTCAAATGCTTGAGCGTTTTCTGTTTCCACCTTATATGCATGGTACATTAATTAGAAAACTTTCAGGTGGAGAAAAACGTAGATTATATTTATTGAAAATCTTAATGACTTCACCGAATGTTTTGCTTTTAGACGAGCCGACAAATAATCTTGATACACAGACGTTAACGGTGCTAGAGGATTATCTAGAAAGCTTTGCTGGTGTGGTTATAACGGTTTCACATGATCGTTATTTTCTCGATAAAGTCGCCACTCAATTACTTGTATTACAAGGAAATGGGGAAATAACAAGTTATTATGGGAATTATAGTGAATACCTTGAGAAATCAAAACAAGCATCAAGTAAAAAAGCGGAAGAGAAAAAGATAGTAGAAGTAAAGGAAGAAAGTAAACCAAAAAAGAAAAAGCTTTCCTATAATGAAGCAAGAGAATGGGAGCAAATCGATGACAAAATGGAAGCGATTGAAAGTCGTTTGAAAGAAATCGATGAGGATATGAACAATATTGGTAGTGATTTCGAAAAAGCTCAACAGCTCATGGATGAACAAAAAAAGCTAAATCATGATTTAGAATATCTCATTGAACGTTGGAGTTATCTGTCTGAATGGGCAGATGCTTAATCAATGTAGATAAATGAAAGTAGACGATGATTTATGTTAGAATAATTATCATGAGAGAACAATTAAAGTAAAGGGTGATTTCATTGATTATAAAAGCGATTGAACCTACACCAAGTCCGAATACGATGAAGGTGATCTTAGATAAAGAACTGCCTATGGGGACAAGCAATAATTACAAAGTAGGTCAGGCTGAAGGAGCGCCGGAAGTCATTGTTGATATCTTAAAAATAGATGGAATTAAAGGTGTCTATCATGTAGCCGATTTTCTTGCAGTCGAACGAAATGCGAAATTCGATTGGAAAGATTTACTTCCTCAAGTGAGAGCAGCCTTTGGTGAAGAAGCTGAGAGTGCTGGGGGAACGGAAGTAAATGAACATTTTGGTGAAGTACAAGCTTTTGTGCAAACGTATAAAGGCATACCGATGCAAGTGAAATTAACAGATGGTACAGAAGAAAAGCGCTTTGGCTTACCGGAACTTTATGTTAAAGCTGTAGGTGATGCACAAGCACCTGATGATAATGTAGTCATGGTGAGAAAGTGGAAAGAACTAGGAGTGCGTTATGGTGAATTCGAACAAGTAGGTAAAGAAGTAGTGGATGAGATTCTAGCTGCATACCCAGAGGAAAGAGTAAAAACACTCATCACTGCAGCCCAAAGTCCAGAATCAGAAGAAGCATTGGCACCAAGAGTCCGTCTTAAACTTACCCCAGATGATTTAAAAGTGGAAGACTGGCGTATACGCTATCAAAAGCTTGAGCAAATGGCTGATCCTTCTCTAGATGATTTAGATGTACTTGACTTTGCCCTTCAAGATGAAAAAGCGTCTGTGCGAAGATTAGCAACTGTTTACTTAGGGATGATTGAAGACGTTCAAGTACTACCTTATCTATATAAAGCGCTAACAGATAAATCAGTCACAGTGCGAAGAACAGCGGGGGATTGTTTATCAGATCTCGGCTTCCCTGAAGCTTCTGAAAAAATGATGGAAGCATTATCTGATAAAAGCAAGCTGGTTCGCTGGCGTGCAGCAATGTTCTTATACGAAGTAGGCGACGAAAAAGCGCTTCCTGCCTTAAAAGCAGCTGAAAATGATAATGAATTTGAAGTAAGTCTGCAAATTAAACTAGCAATTGAAAGAATTGAGCAAGGCGAAGAAGCAAAAGGGTCTGTATGGAAGCAAATGACAGAATCACGGAAAAATGGATGAGTTAGAAGGACACCTGCATGCGCAACATGCAGGTGTCCTTTTTCAATCATAACCAGTATACGACGAAGCCCGTAGGTAATTTTTTTGTGTTAGAACTGAGGATAAGCAGGGTTCAGTCCAAAAGAAACTCGATCAAAAAGTAGAGATAGAGACATAGATATAGAAGGTTTTTACATTGGCAGGAATAGTGTTATGTCGAGATGTGTGCGTGCCTCCATGAGTTGAGTGAAAAAGAGTGGGCAAACCGGAATTGCACGTCGGCCAGGTTAGAAAAAGGGAATGAGAGCTATGCAAATTGGATTTGCAAGTCACTCGGGTTTGGAAATGAGTTTGAGAGCAGTGCAAATTGGATTTGCGAGTCACTCAGGTTTGGAAATGAGTTTGAGAGCAGTGCAAATTGGATTTGCGAGCCACTCAGATTCGTAAATGAAGTTGAGAGCAGAGCAAATTGGATTTGCAGGTCACTCAGATTCGAAAATGAGATTGAGAGCAATGCAAACAGTTTTTGCAGGTCACTCAGATTCGAAAATGAGGTTGAGAGCAGAGCAAATTGGATTTGCAAGTCACTCAGATTCCACAAATGAGTTTGAGAGCTGTACAAATAGGTTTTGCAGATCACTCAGGCTCCCAAATGAGGTTGAGAGCAGAGCAAATTGGATTTGCAAGTCACTCAGGTCGAAAAAAAGTAATGAGAGCAGTGCAAACAAATTTTGCAAATCACTCAGATTCGCAAATAAGATTGAGAGCAGTGCAAATAGGTTTTGCAGATCACTCAGGCTCCCAAATGAGGTTGAGAGCAGAGCAAATTGGATTTGCGAGTCACTCAGGTTCGCAAATAAGATTGAGAGCAATGCAAACAGGTTTTGCAGGTCACTCAGATTCCCAAATGAGATTGAGAGCAATGCAAACAGTTTTTGCAAGTCACTCAGTTTCCCAAATGAGATTGAGAGCAGAGCAAACAGGTTTTGCAAGTCACTCAGATTCGCAAAAGAGATTGAGTTCCTATCTGGTTAAGCAATTTGCAGAAATCAAGGTTTTAACACAGGTATATTTTACGATGGTAGATTAGTTGGGATGAGTTCACTTCATTTTATCAATTGGAAGACAAAACATACGAGCATTGGATACTATTGAAGGTAAGGGGATAATTTCAATGTTGTGTAAAAGCACTGCTTGACTATATTCTCTGTGATTTAGGGCTTAATAAAGTCGAGATTCAGTGTGCAGAAGCAAATATTAAAAGTAGAAATATACCTAAACGTCTAGTGTTTAAACAAGAAGGTATAAACCGTGAAGCTGAGTTCATCAACGGATGTTATAACAATATTGTCACTTATAGTTTGCTTAGAAAAGAGTGGAAGGGCAATCAATAGTAACTTCAGCTAGTAGCAGTTTTTATGGCTAATTGACTAACCTTAGTCAAAAATTTATAGTAGGACTATTCAATTGTGGGCTCTTGTGTTTGTTAGCTTAATGTGTGTGGGGATGTCTCCCTTTGAGACGTGATCTAACACCGCACTTTTGGTATTATCCGAAAAAAACACATGCTTCAACACCTCAAAAAAGGCGAAACCCTGCAATAGACTTAGAAGCATCCGTCCAGTCATAAATATTTTGGATTTCCAATTATTCAATCGTCTATCATTGGCTATTCCTTTTATCCGAGAACGATAACTTTGCAATATAGGCTTGAAATATAGTATGCTTACTGTGCAATCATTAGTAAAGGAGGGGAATATTTATGTCTATGGCTTATGAAGAGTATATGAAACAAGTTGTGAAGCCGATGAGAGCTGAGCTTGTTCAGGCCGGTTTTAGCGAGTTAACAACTGAAGAAGAAGTAAACGATTATATGGAGCAAGCAGAAGGTACAACATTAGTTGTCGTGAATTCTGTTTGTGGCTGTGCAGCAGGATTAGCAAGACCTGCAGTGACTCAGGCTGTATTAAATGCAGAGAAGAAACCAGACAATTTAGTGACCGTTTTTGCTGGTCAAGATAAAGATGCAACAGCAAAAATGCGTGAATATTTCACAGGTATTGAGCCGTCTTCTCCATCTATGGCCCTTCTTAAAGGGAAAGAAGTGGTACATTTTATTCCACGTCATGATATTGAAGATCACTCTATGGAAGAAATTATGCACAATTTATTAGCAGCGTTTGATAATAAATTATAAAAAGGATCACACGATAAAAGGTGATTGAGTGCAGCAGTTAGGAGCATTCTTATCCTAACTGTTGCTTTTTAATTTCAATAAAATAAGTAGGTGTTTTGATGTTTGTTACAACATCAGCGAGGACAAATCCTGACGAAACCAATAAGGCAAAGCAGGTAGCAAGGACGCTGAACCTTCCCTTTATACATAGAAGAAAAAGAACAATAAAGAGTATGGTCAATCAATACGAAACGAACGGAATTGTCGTTGGAAAAGAGCGAATGGAACTATATAAAGTAGGTGAGGAAAGCCCTTTTTTCTTTCATCCTAGTTCAGCAATGTTCCGCCTTAAGCGTCTGCAAAAAGGTGAACATGATCCTTTTATAGAAATTTGTCAACTAAAAGCGGGTTCTACTTTTCTTGATTGCACACTTGGGCTAGCTTCAGATAGCATTGTGGCAAGTTATGCTGTAGGTGAGACAGGGAAGGTAATTGGGTTAGAAGCAAGTAAGGTGATAGCGTATTTCGTTGGTCAAGGTTTGAAAGAATGGCCAAATGACAACGTAATCATGAAAGGCAGTATGGAAAGAATCGAAGTAGTTCATGATTTAGCCATCAATTACTTGAAATCTGTCCCTGATGCTTCCTTTGAATGTGTCTATATTGACCCCATGTTTGAAACAACGATAAAAGAATCGCCTAATATCAATGCATTACATTCGATTACATACAAAGGTGATTTGACTGAGGATATGATTATTGAGGCGAAGCGCGTGTCTAAAGAGAGAGTGGTATTGAAGGATCATTTCCGTAGTGAAAGATTCCAAGCCTTTGCATTTCAGCAAATCAAACGTAAATCAGCGAAATTCCACTACGGTGTGTGGGAAAAAAGATAAAAAGATTGCTGTTGCCTTACTAATGGCTACAGCAATCGAAACTAATGGCAAACGTTTTTTAATCAGTGATACACATATAAACAAAGTAAGCAAGTAGTACTAAACCACCAACAAGCGCAATCCAACTAGAATCCATTATGTACCTTCCCCCTTCTTATTTTCTTATTTGTATATATCCCCCAAAAAAGCAGCAATTAATCATGAACCAATGCCCAAAAAGTGATAAAATATGGTAGAATAAAAGAAAAATTTTGTGAGGCAATGAACATGAATATTCAAATGGCAGCGAGAATGGAGCAATTCCAAGAGAGTATTTTTTCGGAACTAGCTGAAATCAAGCAACGGAAACTAGAAGAAGGCATAAAAATGATCGATCTTAGTGTCGGTAGTCCCGATTTACCACCTCCTCCAATTATAACAAAGATAATGGGCGAAATGGCAAGTGATCCAAAGCTTTATGGTTACACATTAAAAGGGATTCCGGAGTTTCATGAGGCAGTGGCGAATTATTACAGTAGAAAATACGGCGTAACCCTCGATGCGAAGGAAGAAACCACGTTACTGATGGGCTCACAAGACGGTTTGGTCCATTTACCAATGGTGCTTTGTAATCCTGGTGATATAGTACTCGTTCCAGATCCTGGTTATACAGCGTACGAAGCAGGTGTGAATCTTGCAGGAGGGCAAATGTATCGTATGCCTTTAAAAGAAGAAAATGATTACTTACCTTCTTTCGCTGATATCCCAAAAGAAGTTAGTAAAAAAGCAAAGATAATGATTCTAAATTATCCTGGAAATCCGGTTCCTGCCCTGGCGACAAAAGAATTTTTTGGACAAGCAATCGAATATGCGAAAGAAAATGAGATTGTCATTCTCCACGATTTTGCTTACTCTGAATTATATTTTGAAGAGGTGCCAATTAGTTTTTTATCAGTTGATGGTGCGATGGATGTAGGGATTGAAATGAACTCGTTATCTAAAAGCTTTAATATGGCAGGGTGTCGTGTGGCTTATGCTGCAGGAAATCGTAAAGTTATTTCTCTTTTAAGTAATCTAAAGTCTAACCTTGACTATGGCGTTTTTTATCCTATTCAAATGGCTGCTGTACAGGCGTTAGCTGATGATTCCTCCTTTTTAGATGAATTGAGAGCGGTCTATAAAAAAAGAAGAGATTCTTTTGTTCTTGGATTACGAGAAGTAGGTTGGGATGTGGCTTTACCTAAAGGGTCGATGTTCGTATGGGGGAAATTACCGGATGGAATGAAATCTAAGCCATTCGCACTTGAATTAATTGAAAAAGCGGGAGTCGTTGTAACACCTGGAAATGCCTTTGGTGAATGGGGCGAAGGTTATGTACGCATGGGTATTGTCCAATCAGAAGAAACATTATTAGAAGTTGTTTCCCGTATTGAGAAAAGTGGCATTTTTAAATAAATAATGAAAGTCATCTGAGGAGGAGATACACTTGCCGAGTTGGTTAAGAAAATCATTAGTGGTGATGGTGACAATCTTTACATTTGGATTGGTAACACCAACGAGTTTATTACCTATTCAGCATGAAGAAGATAAGTCACCAAGAAAAGCAGTTTTAGCTGAAAGCTTACCAGATGTAAGTGGAGAAGAAACTTCACAAGTTTCGAGGGAGGATTTTATAAAGGAAATGGTTACTTCCGCGGAAAAGCATTCTTTCGAAAAGTTTGGTGAAAAAATTAAACCGGTCATTGAATCAGAATTTCAAATCGTCATCCTACCTAATATAGAAAAGGCGATTTCAGAAGTTGCAGAGCAGTATACAGAGGAGAATCTGCATCATTTGAGTATCACTGAAACGGCCTCTGCGGGCGTTTCAGAACGAATTTTTCATATAGCAGATGAGGCCAAGCAGAAAGATGTCATTCGTTTTCATGTCAGAAGAGATCATCCACCACAGCAAGGTTATTGGTTTAATTTCCATTATCATACTGCCTATGATCAATTCCAAACTCACCATGAACTAGGATCTATCTACTGGGATAAAAATACCCCGCCAAAATGGATGAGTTAATTTCAAAAATTGAAACTTTTCTAGTACATATTCGTATATACTAGGTGAGGAACGATAGTATATAAAGTTGATCAGGGGGAAAAATTCACTATGGAAATTATCGATGGGATCCTACATACCTATTCTAGTTTCTTTGATTGGGATATGTGGGTTGAGGCATTATCTCGACCAGATGCATGGGTGCTAATTGGCACATTGGTCATTTTAGAAGGCTTGCTTTCAGCCGATAATGCGCTTGTCTTAGCAGTAATGGTTAAGCACCTACCACCAAAACAACGAAAGAAAGCACTTTTTTATGGGTTGCTTGGCGCTTATTTCTTCCGTTTTTTAGCGATAGGTGTAGGTGTATTTTTAATTAAATTTTGGTGGATAAAAGTACTAGGAGCCGCTTACTTAGGCTGGTTAGCTATTAAATATTTTATCGACAAAAAGAAAGCAGAAGAAGCAGAAGACGAAGAAGCGTTGGAAGGAATCAATCAACGAGGCTTATTGATTCGTCTGTTTGGGACATTTTGGGGAACAGTTATTGCCGTTGAATTAATGGATATTGCTTTTTCAATTGATAGCATTTTAGCAGCACTAGGTGTGAGTCAAGAAATATGGGTACTTCTTGTTGGTGGTATGCTAGGTATCATCATGATGAGGGGCGTTGCAGGGGTATTCTTAAAATTAATTGACCGTGTACCTGAACTTGAAACAAGCTCTTATATTCTTATTCTATTAATCTCTTTAAAGATGTTGTTAAGTGCAGCAGGTATTCACATAGATCATATGTATTTCTTTGGCGTACTTGTGATTGTTTTTGCAATTACTTTTATTGTACATGCGAAGAGAAAACGTACTGAAGCAGCAGGCTCATAAGAAAAGGGGATGAATTGCTTCATCCCTCTTTTTTCACTCCATCAATATCTTCCAATATCTGATAATAATTGCAATTATTTCTGGGTCCCCTCTATTAAATTTTTCTGAAATTAAAAAAAGGAGTTGGCGTATGAGGTTATTTACAGATTTATCTCAAGCTGCACTAGATGAGTACTTTTTTAAAGAACCGACGACATTTAATAAATATACACCGAAGAATGAGCTTGCATATGCATTAGCAGCCACCCTTTATATGCCTGCAACACGTCCTGCAATCCATCAAGATTTGATTAATAAAAAGCACGCTGGTCTAACATCAGTTGTCATTTGTTTAGAAGATAGTATTGGTGATCTAGAAGTGGAAATAGCGGAAAAGGAATTACAGCATTCATTACATAAACTTCAACAAGATATTTCTAGAGGCTTTATTACATTAGAAGAATTGCCATTACTTTTTATTCGTATAAGAAATAAAGAGCAGTTAGTTCGGCTAATAACTTTATTTAAAGATGAATGGCAGTTACTAACTGGTATTGTCATTCCAAAATTCTCTTCAATCGATGGTGAAGACATGCTGCAACTCGTAAGTGATATACGAAATAGTGGCCATGAATTATATGCGATGCCAATTCTTGAAACGAAAGAAGTTCTATTTAAAGAAACAAGAATGGAAGAATTAAAAAAACTAAAAGGAATATTCGATAAGTACGCCCATTTTATTTTGAATATCCGGATAGGGGCGACAGATTTTTGTGGACTTTTAGGAATCAGAAGAAACACATCCACTTCATTATATGATATTGCTGTATTGAGAGATTGTCTAGCAGACATTATGAACTTTTTCCAAAGGGCACCTAATACTTACTTACTTTCTGGACCTGTTTGGGAGCATTTTGTTTCTAAAGAAAAAGTTAACGTACTAAGTAATCAAACGGAGCAAATCATGGATTCATCGTCATTTATGAACAAACTACCGAAAGAGATGAGAGGATTCATAGCAGAAATATTACTCGATATTAGTAATGGTATCATCGGTAAAACGATTATACATCCCACGCAAATTACGCCGGTACAAGCTTTAAACACTGTGACTTATGAAGAATACAATGATGCAATGGATATATTAAATCATTCAAATGGGGCCCGTGGTGTGATGAAAAGTGCGAGTCAGAACAAAATGAACGAAATGAAGCCCCATTATTATTGGGCAAAAAAAATCGAGTTAAAATCAAGAGTTTACGGGGTGCTAAATGAACAATACAACACAATTGATTTCTTCCAACAGTTATCACATGATAGACGTCATCGAGCCCATGCAGGTGAAGCTAAATATCAACTATAATCCTTACCATTTTAAATTCGATGAATTATTCCAGATGGCAGCAAGAAAGAATAAAAAAAGATCCTTTTTATTCGTTAGTAAAGTGTTAGGTAAACATCTGCCTATCTCGCCGGCAAAAGGGTTAGCAACGGGACTGTTATTAGCAGAAAGCTACCTTAAGGATGTGGAAGGGAAAAAGCTTTCGTCATCATCACCCTTTGTGGATGTACTGAAAAATAAGCAGTCTAAATTTAGTGATACAGCATTTATTGGCGATCAATATTCCCCCATCATTATTGGTTTTGCAGAAACTGCGACAGCGCTCGGTCAGGCATTTTTTCAAGCGTTTAAGAATGCAGATTATTTTCATACAACGAGAGAAGATCTTTTAAACGTTGAATCGATCATTCATTTTGAGGAAGAGCATTCACATGCTACTTCTCATCGTTGTTATATCGACGCCAATTTGTTGCAAAATAGTCGGGAAATTATATTAGTAGATGATGAGGTGACGACTGGAAAGACAGCGCGAAATATTATCACTTCATTACATGATAAGTTTCCGAGGAAGCATTATACTGTTGTTTCTATTCTTGATTGGAGAAATGAGACCAACAAGAATGCATTTATTGAATTAGAGGAAGCGTTAGATATCACTATACGTCATATATCCCTTCTTGCTGGCGAAGTTGAAGTAGATGGGAACCCAGTTATTAAGGAGGAAGAAAGTGTAGACTTTTACCGTCCATCTACAGAAATGAATGAAATTTACATAGAAAAAGAATTACCTATGCTATTTGCTTCTAAGTATTATCCTACGACAAATCAAAAGTCTCCCTTCAACACTGTTCCTTATATTGCTGAAAGTGGTCGATTCGGGTTGGATAGTAAAGTGAACGTTTTATTAAACTCAAAAGCAGAGAAGGTTGCAACATTTCTTGATCAAAAAAGAAAGGGTAAACATATTTTATGTATCGGCACAGGTGAGTTTATGTATTTGCCAATGAAAATAGCTAGCTTAATGGAGGGTAGTGTAAAGTATCAAAGTACAACCCGTAGCCCTATTCATGTCCATAATAAACCATCCTATGGCGCACGCTTTGGTATGACTTTTCCTAGCCCTGAAGTGGAAGAAGTGGTGAACTATATCTATAATATACCACCGGAAACATATGATGAAGTATTTATCTTTTTTGAAAGATTAGTAGATGAACAGGTTTTAAGCAAGTTTTTACAACAGTTAAAAATACCAAGTATTCAAGTTGTCTTTTTGAAAGGAGTGAGGTGATTTGACTATTGTCGCCAGACAGCCTATGTTTGGGTCATATGACCGAAGAGAGGTCACCTTTCTTTTAAAGGATTTAAGTCATATCCATTTAGAAGATACAACAGAAAACAGAGAACATGCCATTCAATCAGGTGCTCATTATAGTGAAACCTTACCAATAGAATACCAGCCACCAAAAGCGTATATCGATCTTTTCTTTCGTTCTTTAGACGAATTTAAAGAGAAAGTGGCTTTAAGTATAGCTGTTGTAGCAGAACAGATTTATGCAGCTAAAGGCAAACAGACAGTTTTGGTTTCACTAGCGAGAGCAGGTACACCAATAGGCATTTTAATTAAAAGATATTTGTTTTTTAAATACCATGTAGATTTGCCGCATTATAGTATTTCTATTATTCGCGATAGAGGAATCGATGAAAATGCTCTTCACTATATTTTAGAAAAACATTCAACGGGAATGATTCAATTCGTAGACGGTTGGACAGGAAAAGGTGCCATTTCGATAGAATTAACAAATGCTTGCCACTTATTCTTTCAGAAATATGGAGTGAAAATTGATGATACATTGGCTGTTTTAGCTGACCCTGGCCATTGTACAACCGTATTTGGAACGAGGGAAGACTTTTTAATTCCGAGTGCTTGCTTAAATTCGACTGTTTCTGGACTAGTCAGCAGGACGGTTTTAAATAATCAATGGATTGGTGAAAAGGATTTTCATGGGGCGAAATATTACCATCATATGATTGATGAAGATTTATCAAACATCTATTTAGACAAAATAACTCAGCAATTTCAAAAAGTTGTATCTATTGCAAAGCAGGAAGCAAGTAAAATAGTGGATGAAAATTACGGAGCGACCTTTTCAGGTATGAATGAAATACTAAGAATCCAAAAGGAGTTCGGTATCGAATCTTCTCATTTCGTTAAACCAGGTGTAGGTGAGACGACGAGAGTAGCTTTAAGAAGGGTACCTTGGAAAATACTGATTAAAGATAAAAATAGTCCTTATCTAAAACATTTGTTTGCACTTGCTGAGGAGAGAAAGTTTGAATTGGTTCATTATCCACAAATGAGCTATACATGTTGTGGGCTAATTAAGAAGGTTATCCAATGAGAGGAGGAATTTTTGCCTCAGATTTAGATCGGACATTAATCTATTCAGAGACAGCGATATCGCAATTGGAAGCAATTCCAAGTAAATCTGCAACCGTTGTTGAATATAAAAATAATAAAGCTTTATCTGTGATGAGTGATCGTGCCATAAAATTATTACAACAAATTCGCAATACCCTTCTGTTCGTGCCAATTACTACACGAACACGGCAACAATTTGAGCGGATTGAATTTCTTTTTAGCCATCGTTATGCAGTTGTTGCCAATGGCGCACAAATTCTATATAACGGTCAGCCTTTGCTAAATTGGGAAGAAAGTATCAAGCGAGAAGTCTATGATAAGAGTGGAACGAAAGAGAAACTCTTGAATCATTTAATCCCATTTAAGATAGAGGGTAGATTGCGTGAAGCAGATGGGTGGTTTTTCTACTATGTGCTAATGGAAACATTGCCAGATTGCCAATTGGCTGAAATACGCCTAACGGCAGAAGGGCTTGGATGGCGTATTTCTTTGCAAGGTAGAAAATTATATTTTATACCAAATGCGATAAGCAAAGGTAGGGCACTACAGTATATCGCAGAAAATGAAGGGGCCCAGTATTTATTCGGAGCAGGCGATTCATTATTAGATTATGACTTTTTAAAAATTTGTGATGAATCATTTGTTCCTGCTCATGGAGAACTGGCTCAACATTTAAAAAAGTCTTCCCATTGGTTAACAAAGGAAAAAGGGATGCTGGCAACAGAAGAATTCCTTACTAAAATACTTCAGACAGTTACCAATCCTTTCGACCGGAGAGAAAGATCCGATTTACAACAGAAAATACAACCAATCCAGCTGTGATAAAGAAAATAAAGATCATGCTCGTGTAGAAAATGGACTGGTGAACTGTATAAGTGAATAATGAAAGAAAGGCAGCCAAAAAGAGTAAATCAAGCATTATAAATATTGAGGAGTTTAAAGTTCGTTCCAGTATTTTTAATTCTGAATCGATATTAGGTAACTTGGAACGCTTCGCTAACATTCTCATTTTTAATCCATCCTTTGATTACATTTATCCTTTCGTTTGAAGCAAATACAGGTATCCTTAGTAATGCAACTATATGCATAACCACAGTAAATGGTGAAAATGGCAGAAGCCCTTATTCAATAGCTTCAAATCGTAACTATTTATGTTAAGATGAAATGGATACGTGTTTATAATCATTGTTTCTAAAACAACAATATATATACAAAATGAGCCTGTAAGACGAATGTATTAAAGGGAAGGGATCAGTCAATGAATGTCACTCATAGTCATGTGAAAAATATCCGAATGGCAGTTACATATGAAGGGTATAAAGAAGCATTAAAAACGCCACTAAATGAAAGGCCGATGTATGAGGTGGCCAATCGTACACTTACTTATAATCAAATCTTTCTCCGGTTATTAGGTGTACCATTAGACGAGGATGCCTATTATAATGAACTGTTTGACCTAGCTAATGATCCAACGATCGATATTTCAGTAATTGGTGAAGACTATTTAGACAAATCGATGAATAATGAACATTTTAAGTCCATCCAAAAGGTTATTAATATCCATAGAGATCAGCAGCTTTCAATTAATCGATTTGTCGCTTTTTTAGATGGGGAAGGATTACTACTTCGTTCAGAACTACCAGCTATTCAGCGTAAAATCCGCGAAGCATTAATGGAAACATTACAACTTTTCTCTGATAAAGAGGAAGGTGGGCTTAAGCATAATGATTTGCGTAGAATCTTAACAGATCTTATTAAATGGTCTCATAACCATTTGGGAGAAAGCTTAACCAACGCTGATTTAACAGTAAAGCTCCCGAAATTTATTTGGTATGGACCTTATAAAAAAACGCATGCTTACTTTATTTACTATTTACTTTCGCTCGGTTGTGATGTGATTTACATATCACCTAGTGGAGAAGATGCGTTTGCCTCGTTTCAATTAGATTGGGCAAATACTCCGGTACATCATTTTCAAAATAAGAATGAGGCTGAACCTTTTCCAACTGAAAAGCGACGAAGAAAATCGACCGTTGCCTATCGTGCATCAAAAGAAATAGAATCGATACTTAATCAAGATGGATCAGGTATTTTTAAGCCATGGCAATTACGAGAATATTTGCCCGCGTCGCTGACGTTGAAAACAACTTATGATGAACTTTTTCTACTTGTTAAAGAAAAGGCGATGATTCGCCCTAATTTTGATGTGGCAGACAAGGTTGTGAAAATTCCGCACGTATTTGCAAAAATTCAAGGTGTCAGTAGAGACCGCAAAGAATACTGGGAAAGGCTTCACACACTTGAAGAAAACGATCATAGTTATTTAATCCGCTCTTTTCCTTTTTCAAAAGGGGTGAGCAGCGATTATCGCTACCATTATCGTAATGCACTTGATCAAGACGGATTAGTTGATCCAGATAAAGTGATGAATGCTCATTTTTGGACTTACAAGCATTTACCTAATGGCTTACAGCAAGGGATAGCCTATGCGATAAGAAAAATTTGTGAAAAATCATTATTAAAAAAACAAGCAAATGAATCTGAAGAAGATTTAAAGGTTTATATTTTTGCTCAAAGTATGCAACTCCAAGGTAAGATGCTACAACTCATTCAACGTTTTGATTATTCACAAGATGTACCTAAGCTTATCTTATTTAATAATGAATTAAATGGCTTAATGAGTCGCCATGATGCCGTATTGCTACTTTTGATGAATCAGTTCGGTGTGGATATCACCGTTTATAATCCAGCAGGACATAATGATATTGAGAATTATATTGATGAGCGTTTATATGATGTTCATTGGTTGGAAGATGTCATTTTTGAATTAGAGTATAAAGAACCATCTTTCATAAAATCTGCACTAACTAAATTTTTCAAGAAGTTATAAAGGAGTGAAATAAATGAATTCATCTGATATGCAAACGAATTTGGATGTCATTTCAACAAACCCAGAAGACAAGTTAACAGAAGCATCTGCGAGTCAAATTAAACTAGCTTTAAGAGAAAATAAAGAGGTTCAACAACTCTCTGCCTCAATAGACGAGCGTGATCAAATCCAAATTTTGGAATTTGGTAAAGAACCAGCTGAGGAGATATCCAAGTTTTCTGATCAAATTCTCGGCAATATGAGAACAACAAAAGTAGAGGATTCCGGAGAATTATTGAAACAGCTTGGAAAAATTATGGATCAGTTTGACCCGAAAGATTTTGAGAAAGAAAAGCCAGGTTTCTTTGATAAACTCTTCAAAAAGGGCGAAAAACTTATTGAAAAGTTGTTTGGAAAATACCAAACAATGGGCAAGGAAATCGATAAAATTTATGTTGAAATCTCTAAATATCAAAATGAAATGGTTGAAGCAACTACTACGTTAGATAGGATGTATGAGGAAAACTATCAATATTACCTTTCCCTTGAACAGTATGCTGTTGCTGGTCAGATGAAATCTGATGAACTCAAAGCCAATCAATTGCCACAATTAGAGCAAAAAGCAATTGCAGGTGATCAAATGGCCTCTATGCAATTAGATACTCTAAGAAATGCAGTCGAATTATTAGATCAACGAGTGTATGATTTAGAAATGGCGAAAATGGTTGCATTACAAACGGCACCACAAATCCGTATGCTTCAAAGAGGGAATACGAAGTTAATTGGGAAAATTAATTCAGCTTTTGTGACGACGATTCCAATCTTTAAAAATGGACTTATTCAAGCGATGGCAGCGAAAAGGCAAAAGCTCGTTGCTGATTCGATGAGTGAATTAGATCGCAGAACAAATGAAATGTTAGTTAGAAATGCGCAAAATATATCACAACAAAGTACAGACATTGCAAGACTTGCTGGTGGACCAAGTATTAAGATTGAAACAATTGAACAGTCTTGGGATATCATCATGAAGGGGATGCAAGAAACAAAGTCGATTGAGGAAGAGAATCGCAAATTAAGAGAAGAAGGAACGAAAAAATTAGAACAGTTGCAAGATAATTTTCGCAATATGAAAAACAAGAGATAAAAAAACAAAGGGGAGATAAACAATGGCGATTAGTTTACAAAAGGGACAAAGAGTAGATTTAACAAAAGGGAATCCAAGTCTTTCAAAAATACTTGTTGGTTTAGGATGGGATCCAGTAAAGCAAAAAAGTAGTGGTGGACTATTAGCTGGTCTCTTTGGAGGCGGTGGGGGTGTCGATATCGATTGTGACGCTTCGGTTATACTGCTTGGGGATAACGATAAATTACGTAACAATAAAGATGTCATTTATTTTGGAAATTTAAAAAGTGGTGATGGAAGCATTCAACATACCGGTGATAATTTAACGGGCGATGGAGATGGTGATGATGAACAAATCCTTATCGATTTGAGTCGTATTCCTAGTCATATCCATAAACTTGTATTTGTTGTTAATATTTATGATTGTGTAAAACGAAAACAACATTTTGGTATGATTCAGAATGCTTTTATTCGCATTGTCAATTCAAATAATCATCAAGAGTTAATTCATTTTAACTTAACGGAAAATTACGATGGGAAAACAAGTTTAGTTGCTGGTGAGATTTACCGCCATGGTCAAGACTGGAAATTTGCAGCGGTAGGGAATGGTACGCAAGCTGCTAGCTTAAGCGATATTGTTCGTTCTTATTCATAATTGTGCTAGATTAAAAGGGCTGATCTTTGATTAGTCCTTTTTATATTTAATGAAAATCTATGATATAATTAATAGACTAGTAATGATACGATTAATGATAGAAAAGGGAGGAACAGCTATGAAAAAGTGGATATTTACAGGCTTATTTTTAGTTGTTTCCTTAACATTAATGGGAAGTTCACAAGCCGATATCGGTGCGATTCAGTTAAAGAACTATCCATATTCTTCAGAACTAAAGCAAGCAGTTGATCTTACATCAGCGGATTTGTTAGGAGAGATTGTCTTATTACCAACAGAATCTTTTGATGAAATAGAAGCAGCTGCCATCATATCCCGCTTGGACCAATTACCGTCTACCTTATTACAAAAAATAGACAATCAAAATATTAAGATTAAGCTTTTTTCAGGCAGGTTGACAGAGAATCCTAGCGTAAAACATCTAACTGGAATGATTCCACGTGGATATACTTCATCAACGACATGGGATCAAGTTCCAGGCATTGGTGGAGGGAAAACAGTGCTTGTAAAAATAGGCTATAGTGACCAAGGGATGGACCATGGCTCCGTTAATTTGGAATTACATGAGCTGGCACATTCCATTGATCGTTATATCTTTGAGGAAATCCGTTCGAATAGCCAATTTATTCGTATTTGGCAAGAAGAGCAACCACGATTATTTCCAAATGACTCCTATTTCTCTACGTTTTCCGAAGAATATTTTGCTGAGAGTTTTGCCCTTTATTTTTTGAATGTAGAAACGAGAAGTTACTTGTATGAAAATGCGCCAAAAACGTTTTCTTTTATTAGACAAATGGCCCATAATCATTAAGATATAAAGTTTAAGAGGTGAGTATCATGGAGAAACATCCAGAACAGGCATATTTAGACATGCTACAACATATTTTAACAAATGGACAAAAGAAACAAGATCGTACTGGTACTGGAACTTTAAGTGTTTTTGGCTATCAAATGCGTTTCGATTTAAGTCAAGGATTCCCATTATTTACAACAAAGCGTGTACCGTTCCGTTTAATTGCAAGTGAATTACTCTGGTTTATTAAAGGTGATACAAACATTCGCTATTTATTGCAGCATAATAACCATATTTGGGATGAATGGGCGTTTAAAAAATGGGTTGAATCAGATGAATATAACGGTCCTGATATGACAGACTTTGGTAGACGTTGTTTAATTGATAGCGAGTTTAATGAAATCTATCAAAAAGAATTACAACAGTTTTGTGAAAGAATCCTTACTAACGATGAGTTTGCAGAAAAATACGGAGATTTAGGAAATGTATATGGAAAGCAATGGAGAAATTGGACTGCTTCAACTGGGGAAGAGCTTGACCAGTTAAAAGATGCAATAGAACAGATAAAAAATAACCCTGACTCAAGACGAATCATTGTGAATGCATGGAACCCTGAAGATGTGATCAATGCAGGTGGAAAAGGAAGCAAAGCTGCATTACCTCCTTGTCATGCCATGTTCCAATTTTATGTCATAAATGGTAAGTTGAGTTGCCATCTATTACAACGCAGTGGCGACACCTTCTTAGGGATTCCATTTAATGTGGCTTCCTATTCGTTGCTCACTCATTTAATTGCTCATGAGTGTGGTTTAGAGGTTGGTGATTTTGTTCATACAATCAGTGATGCGCATATTTATTCAAATCATCTTGAGCAAGTACAGGAACAATTATCAAGAACACCAAAGGCATTGCCGCAACTACGAATTAATAACAATAAAACCTCGATTTTTGATATAGAAATGGAAGATTTAGCAATTGAGGGCTATGATCCTCATCCAACAATTAAAGCCCCAGTTGCCGTTTAAGTAGACCAAGCACTCATCATGGGATGAGTGCTTTTCTTTTGCTGAGAAGCTTTATTATTGGATTTTCTTTTCAAGTGCAGAGAATTATATTAAACTTATAATTAATTGCTAGTGCCGATTGGAGGATATGAAAATGATTTCATTAATTTGGGCAATGAGTGAAAATAGAGTGATAGGAAAAGATAATCAGTTACCGTGGCATTTACCAGGGGACTTGCAGTTTTTTAAAGAGACGACGTTAGGTCACCCAGTTGCGATGGGGAGAAGAACATGGCTCTCACTTGGAAGGCCACTTCCAGGAAGAGAAAATATTGTCATTACTAGGAATACAGATTTTTCTCCAGAGCAAGCAACAGTATTAAATTCGATTGAACAATTAATTACATACAGTCAAGAAAAACAGCAGGAAGTTTTTGTCATTGGTGGAGCGCAAATTTATCAATCTACTTTACCTTATGCAGATAAGCTCTATATTACCAAAATTCATGCTGAAATCGAGGGTGACACAAGCTTTCCATCATTCGACCTCACCGAATGGAAACAAGTGTCCGTCGAGAAACGAAGCAAAGACGAAAAAAATGCTTACGATTACGAATTTCAAGTATATGTTAGAAAATAAAATAGACGGCTTCTTTATGAGCCATTAAAAACACGAAGTGGCTTCGTGTTTTTTTCATGGTCTCCTATGAAGTATTTGTTCTTTATCTATTTGCCTACCCTAAAACAGGCAAGGAGTAAGAAAATGCATTATGCGGCGTAACTATAAACGTTAAGCTATTAATCTCTTTTTTTGATTACTTAAGAATGTCCAAAAACAATTATATGTTATGGGTGGGTACACCTACATTTATCTTTTTTCTGGTGATTCTTATAAAATAATATCATTTCTACCAGTTGTCATCTTTTTTCTTCTGACTCTTGCATGTAAACATGACATTGCCAATTTGCCCTCATACCATGAATAACGTAAAATCACATTTGAAAAAGCGTTCATCCCAGTTTTTACTTCTAAAAAATCGTGCAACCCATTATTGCTCGGGAACAATTATAAGTGTATGTACTCCAAGTCTTATGCCCGATTCACTATAATCTCCTCATCAATTTTTTTCTATGAAGTAAATGATTATTATTCCATATATCGGAAATGAAAAATCAGAAATAAAGTAACCGTTTTCATTTTTAAAAAAACATGAATTTTTAAAAAATTGTGCATCAATCTATTATTCTCATGTTATAATGTACAAATTACAAAAGGAAAAGGGATGAGTTGGCAAATGGAACAGAGAGCAGTGAAAGAGAAAATGGTGCAATTGGAGGATATCTTAATTGCGTACCAGCACTTAAAGGATATCGTTGCCCATACACCGCTGCAAAAAAATAATCGCTTGTCTGAAAGATATGAGTGCAATGTGTATATTAAACGGGAAGATTTGCAACATGTACGCTCTTTTAAACTAAGAGGTGCCTATTATTCAGTGATGTCATTACCAGAGGAACGGATAAAGAACGGCGTTGTTTGTGCAAGTGCAGGCAATCATGCACAAGGGGTTGCCTATGCTTGCCATCGATTAGGTATTAACGGGAAAATCTTTATGCCGGCAACTACACCTAAACAGAAAGTAAGCCAAGTTGAATTATTCGGCAAAGATTCAATTGAAATTATTCTTGTTGGCGATACATTTGATGATTCATTCGCTGAGGCTCAGGCTTGCTGTAATCAGGAAGGGCGCACATTTATTCATCCCTTTGAAGATGAGCATGTGATAGCTGGTCAAGGAACTATTGCTGTTGAAATGCTTCATGATTGCGATGAACCAATTGATTATGTTTTCGCAAGTATTGGCGGGGGCGGATTGATGTCTGGTTTGTCCACGTACATTAAAAGTGTGTCACCTTTAACGAAAATGATTGGTGTCGAGCCTGAAGGAGCTTCTTCGATGAAGGAATCCGTTCAACAAAATCAAGTCGTGGCCCTAGATGAAATTGATAAATTCATCGACGGTGCAGCAGTTAAAAGAGTGGGTGAGATGACATTTGATATTTGTAAACGATATGTAGATGACATTATTAGCGTCCCAGAAGGAAAAGTTTGTACAACAATATTAGAATTATACAATGAGCATGCAATTGTTGCCGAACCAGCAGGAGCATTATCAATTGCAGCTTTAGACTTTTATAAAGATGAGATTAAAGGAAAGTCAATTGTATGTGTTTTAAGCGGTGGAAATAATGATATTGAAAGAATGCAGGAAATTAAAGAACGATCCTTGTTGTATGAAGGGTTATTGTATTATTTTATTGTTAATTTCCCTCAAAGAGCAGGGGCATTACGAGAGTTTTTAGATGAGGTGCTTGGTCCTACGGATGATATTGTAAGATTTGAATATACAAAGAAGAACAATAAAGGTAGTGGTCCAGCTCTAGTCGGTATTGAGCTAAAGAATCGACGTGATAATCATAGTTTAATCGAGCGCATGAATAAAAAAGGATTCTCTTACCAAGAAATTAACAATGATGAAAATTTGTTTCATCTTTTAGTCTAATGATTGTTAGGAATTAATTGACTTTTCTTTTAAAATAACGCTATAATGGGGATGGCTTGAACAACAGTTTAAGGGGATGTTTTTCATGTTTTCAAACATAGGTTTTCCAGGACTTATTCTCATTCTTGTGCTGGCACTCATCATCTTCGGTCCAAAGAAATTACCCGAAATTGGTCGCGCGCTAGGTGATACATTAAGAGAGTTTAAGAAATCTACGAAAGAATTAGCCAATGACGATGATGCTGAGAGAGAGACAATGAATAAAAAGGCCTAATCGATAGGGCTACATATAGTTATGAAAATGAATAATTGTGAAAATTAGAAACATGTATTAGTCAAAGTAATCAACTACTTTTGACCTAACCACATGTTTCTCGTTTTTTGTGTAGGTTTTCCATTTTGTTCGTCTTTAAATAGTGGACAAAAGTGAAGCAAGATTCAACAGGTTAAATTGAAAACGAAGCAGGAGTAGGTTATGAAACAAGAAGAATTGAATTATATTGAGCATCTAGAGGAATTAAGAAAGCGGTTAATTCTTTGTATAGTGGCATTTGTATTGTTTTTTATTGTCGGTTTTCTGTTCGTCGATCATATTTACCAATGGTTTGTCCGTGATTTGAAAGAGCAGTTAATTGTACTTGGACCAAGTGATATCATTTGGGTGTATTTTACGATTGCTTCTGTTATTGCCATAGCTGGGACAATACCAGTTGTGGCATTGCAATTATGGCAATTTGTTAAACCTGGACTTGTGCCTAAAGAGAGAAAAATTACATTAGCTTACATTCCAGCTCTTTTTGTATTGTTTTTAGTTGGGTTAAGCTTTGGTTATTTTGTCATTATGCCTACATTGTTTAACTTTTTGACTGGGTTAAGTGAAGGTATGATGGAAATGAGTTTTACGGTAGATAAGTATTTTCAGTTTATATTTCATATGACGTTGCCTTTTGGAATACTATTTGAATTGCCAGTTGTGGCGATGTTTTTAACATCCCTCGGGATGATTAACCCATACGTGTTAACAAAAATCAGGAAATACGCTTATTTTGTTCTTGTAGTGATTTCTGTTATTATTTCACCACCTGATTTAATGTCAGATATTATCGTCAGTATTCCGCTTCTTGTCCTATATGAAATCAGTATTACCTTATCAAAAATCGTTTATCGCAGAAAGTTAAAGAAAGAACAATTAGAAGCATTGGAAAGCTCCTCATCATAATTTTAATAAGCACAAAAAATCTAGAAGAATTATTAAACGAAATGATGTATAATACGATTAAACGGGTGAAAATGAGGATTGATATTTTGATATGTAAAAGCCTAGAGTTCAGAAATGTATTTGGACAGAAGGTGAAGATTACAGAGATTCCTTTAGTGGATAAGGATAGTCCTTGTTTTTTCTTAGTACACATTCGACTACAGCAGTTTGTAACGAAAATTTATCATACGGAACATTGTAAGACAACTGTGTACTCATTTAAAGAGTATTTAAAACGTGTGATGAAGTGGTCAGATGTTGAGATGGTATTTCAAACAAAAGAATTAAAAAGCAATGCATGATAGATCCCGTAAAGGGGTCTTTTTTTTAGTGTAGTGAACAAGTTGAGAAAGTTATAAAAAGGGTCCAAATAGTTATAAAAGCTAATATGCCTGTGAAATCATGTATTTTAGTTAACATTTATTTTGAAAGGTTTTTTGTTTTGTTTATTGATTATTTGTCCAGTTTACCTAACTAAAAAAACATTAAATAAATATAATAATCTTTTTTATTGTAATTTTGACAGTATAAAGACGTTTCAACATAAATCTTTTAATCGCAGTGATATACATGTATAATGAAGGTTGAATTGCTATGATAGGACGTGAATGAATGACTAGAATAAAAATTGTAACGGATTCAACTGTTGACTTATCAGCTGAAATGATTACAAAGTTAGATATAGCTGTTGTACCATTATCAATTAATATTAATGGACAATCTTATGAGGACCGTGTCGATATTACGCCCCAAGAATTTCTGGATTTAATGCGACAGTCTGATGAGCTTCCTAAAAGTTCTCAACCTGCAACAGGGACATTTGTAGAATTGTATGATCAACTAAACAAAGATGGTTACGACGAAATTATTTCTATCCATATGACTGGAGGAATGAGTGGGACAGTTGATTCTGCTCGAACTGCTGCAGACATAACAGAGGCCAATGTGACTGTTATTGATTCTCGCTTCATTTCAAAAGCGTTGGCATTTCAAGTCATAGCTGCTGCTGAACTCGCAGATAAGGGAGAAGATTACAAGCGTATTATCCAGAGAATTCAAGAAATTCAAGAAAATACGAAACTTTATGTTGTTGTAGACACTTTGGAAAACCTGATTAAAGGTGGAAGAATAGGAAAAGGCAAAGGTTTAATTGGCTCTCTATTAAATATTAAACCGATTGCTTCGTTAGCAGATGGCGTGTACACACCAATAACAAAGGTACGAAGTCACTCTCAAGTGATAAAGTTTTTATCCAAACAATTAGTAGAAGATGCAAAAGGAAAGACGATTAAAAGTGTAGGAATTACCCATGCGGGTGGTTTAGAATTAGCAAGAAAACTGAAAGAAGTAATCAGTGAATTAACAGGCTTTAATCATGTAACAATAGAGGATACAACACCAATTATTAGTACCCATACTGGTGAAGGCGCAATTGGTTTTTGTTATCACATCGAATAACCTTTAAGCAGTAAATGCCTCTTCTATTCGATTATTAGAAGAGGTATTTGCATTATTTTCCTTTGTTCACATAGATGTCATACTTTTTTCTTCATTCAAACAATTTCGTTTGGTACATTAATGTTGAATTGATAAATACATAAAAGCAGGTGAAAGTGTTGAAAAAATTAGCCGCGGTTATTGGTCTTTTTACAATTATTCTAGCCGCTTGTGGCCAAAGTGGTATAGAAAATGCACTAAACTATGATGTGGGAGATTTTAATTATACTAATCAAGAAAATCAGGCTGTAGGTTTAAGTGATTTAGAGGGGAAAGTATGGATAGCTGATTTTATTTTTACTAGCTGTGAAACGGTCTGTCCACCAATGACATATAATATGAGTCAATTGCAAGATAAGGTTAAAGAAGAAGGGATTGAAAATGTAGAGTTTGTTTCTTTTAGTGTTGATCCAACTGTGGACAGTCCTGAGGCATTAAAAGATTTTGCGAACAACTATGAAATAGACTTTTCAAACTGGCATTTTTTAACGGGCTATACCCAAGAAGAGATTGAAAGCTTTGCTGTTGATTCATTCAAGTCATTAGTAAAAAAACCAAAGAATGATGATCAAGTCATTCATCAGACTTCAATTTATTTAGTCGATCAAAATGGTGTGGTTATGAAGGATTATGATGGTGTATCCGATGTTCCTTATGAAGAAATCATTGCCGATATAAAAAAAATTCAATAATTTCATTCAACAGATCTTAGAAGCAAGACCAAGCCTAAAGTGTAAACTCAAAGCTTGGTCTTGCTTCTTTTTTGTGCTAATATATTTACCTCTTTAAGTGTTGCTTTTAACTTCATTTCATAAGAGTATCAAGTGATAAATTGTTTCTTCTGTACCCATAGATGGTATTTTATTTAAATTATTCTCTTCATTTAAGTTTAATAGTGGTTAAAAGAGTATAATTTAATATTATTAAGTAATCACACTTTTTTATGTGATTACCACAACATGATATAATGAAACATACTTTAATAAAGAGGTGAGAAAGAATTGAAAAGAATATTCACCTTATTACTATCAATCATGGTTCTATTGGCGGGTTGTAATACCAATGCGATGACAAGCGATAATGAGGCCGCTGAAGCAAAACAAATGGAGGATTTAACTAAACAAGATATTCCTGCAGAATTTTTCCCCATTGATTTAAATGTCGTATCAATAGGTGATTCATTGACCCAAGGTGTAGGCGACACGACTGAAAGTGGTGGGTATATACCCTATTTAGAGAAGCTCTTAGAGGAACATCGGTCGATTAATTATACAAGTTTTATTAATTATGGTGTAAAAGGGAATCGGTCAAACCAATTATTAGAACGGCTTAATATGGACAAAGTAAAAAATGCGGTAACAGAATCGGATCTCGTTATTATTACTATTGGTGGCAATGATATTATGAAGGTAGTCAGATCTAATTTTACCAAATTAAATGTAGCTGCTTTTGAAAAAGAACAAGATGTTTTTGAAGATAATTTAAATACAATTCTACATACCATTCGCGAATATAATCCGAAGAGTACAGTATTATTAGTGGGATTATATAACCCTTTTTTAGAATGGTTTTCAAGCATTAAAGAGCTAAGTTTGATCATGCGTCAGTGGAATATAGCCAGCCAACAAGTACTAGGTGAGTATGAGAACATGTATTTTGTAAATGTAGATGATATTTTTGAAACGAGTGAAGAAAATCTACTATTCACAGATCATTTCCATCCTAATGATCGAGGATATGAATTAATGGCAGGGAGAATTTATCAAGTTTTAGATCAAATAGGAATTAAGTCTGTCATTGAAAATAAAGAGAATTAAGGGGGAGCTTCATTGAAGGGGAATAAATGGAAAGTGCTTTTCTTAGGGCTACTGGGTATAATCATTCTATTTGCGCTTATTTTATTTATTATGGTTAGTATTCCAGCGAAGGATGACCCTTATGAAAGTGTGCAATTAAATGAGGCGGATTACGCTCCATTTCATATATCAACAAATAAAAATGATTTAAACCTATTAATTAATCATTACTTAGAGGAAGAAATTTTAGACGGAGGACTGGACTATGAAGTAAGGTTGGATGATGAAGTGAATTTATACGGCACCTTACCGGTATTCAGTCAACAGTTGCGTTTAAGAATGTCTTTTGAACCCTCTGTATTACCAAACGGGGATGTTGTATTGGAACAAAAGGATTTATCTATTGGCCAAATGGATTTACCGATCTCCTTCTTACTCAAACTAATTAATAATCATTATAAAACACCAGATTGGGTAGTCATCCAACCAAATGAAGAGAAAATCTATGTAGCGTTAACAGAAATGGATTTAAAAAGTGATATAAAAGTAAAAGTGAATGAATTCAATTTAGAAGAAGATGATATTGACTTTACTTTATTAGTACCGGTAAAGTAAGCATTAACCTGTAGCGAGTACTCTTATTGAGTAATATACCAGCTACAGGTTTTTATATGAACGAATAAGAAAAGTTCTGGCAGTTATTGAATAAGTACCATTAGTTCTAATGGTGGATCTCCTGTCACAGAACCAAAGATATAGATAAGATGTTGCTTTTGAGGCTGTAGGGGAAAGCGAAACGATGTGAGATAATCTCTATAAGGGTAACCGTAAATACAGCCTTGAAGCATACTAGGCGAAAGATTCATCCATTTACTCGATTGCTTGTATTGTATGAGTGGCAATTCCTCACTTTTGGGTGCTAATATTACCGGTTTGAATGATGGACCATCAGCTACCAGATGAATAAATTTTGCATTGAGTGAATTTGGTATAGCGATACTAGTTGGTGTATCAGTATATTTCATGTCATTTGCTTCACCTGAGAGTGCGATATTATGCAATGTTTCGGGGAGGACTTCAATTTTTCTACTAAGTAAAGATGAGACCATGACGTCAGTTGGATAAATATCAATATGGTAACTAGAGGCAGGTAATGCAAGTTTATTAGTCAATTGTTTATAAGAAATTTGTTTGTATATCTTGACACCATTTATAAAGATATCTATCATTTTGCTACTTGAAGAGAGATGAAAGAATTGGATATAGCCTAATGCATCTAAGTTCTGATTCAGTAGTTGATTGGCAGGTGACGACATTTTTTGTAAGACCTTTTGCTCTGAAGATGATTGCTGCACCATTAGTTAAGCCAACCTCCTTACTTATGATTTTTCATTATTGTATTCATCGAAATGTTTAATGCGCTAAAAAATTATAGAGAAGAGGGTATCGGAGACCATAAGTAGAAATTGAAGGTTGTTTATTTGCATCTACATCCACTTTTCTTTATCTTAGTGTTACAAGCTATTTCTTTAAGAGCTAAGGAAAATAAAAATGAGGTGTGACAAGATGGCGAATAATAATGAGGAAAAAGCGACATTTGCCGGTGGTTGTTTTTGGTGTATGGTTAAACCATTTGATGAGTTACCGGGCATTAAAGCGGTAATATCTGGTTATACCGGCGGTGATAAAGAAAATCCAACTTATGAAGAGGTTTGCTCGGAAACGACTGGTCATTATGAAGCGGTGCAAATCACGTTTGATCCAACGATTTTCCCGTATGAAAGATTACTTGAACTGTATTGGCAACAAATTGATCCAACCGATACTGGTGGTCAATTTTACGATCGGGGCCAATCTTATCAGACGGCTATTTTTTATTATAATGAACAGCAGAAACAATTGGCCGAAGCTTCAAAAGAAAAATTGGAGAAAGAGGGGCCCTTTAAAGATCCAATCGTGACAAAGATATTACCAGCAAAAGCTTTCTATCCTGCAGAAGAGTATCATCAACATTATTATAAGAAAAATCCAACTCATTACCAGGCTTACCATCAAGGCTCAGGTAGAGCAGGGTTTATTAAACAAAATTGGGGTGAGAAAAAAGATGAGTGAGAAAAAAGATTTGAAGAATAAATTAAATGAGATGCAATTTTATGTCACACAAAATAATGGTACGGAACCGCCATTTAGAAATGAATACTGGGATGAATTTAGAAAGGGAATTTATGTTGACATCGTCTCAGGTAAGGCGTTATTTAGTTCAACCGAAAAGTATGATGCAGGCTGTGGTTGGCCAAGTTTTACCAAACCAATAGAAGAGAAAGAAGTATTAGAAAAAGAAGACCACAGTCACAATATGGTTCGAACAGAGGTTCGTAGTAAGGAAGCTGATTCTCACTTAGGTCATGTGTTTAATGATGGGCCAGGTGAGAATGGATTAAGATATTGTATTAATTCAGCCTCTTTAAAATTCATACCATATGAAGATATGGAGAAAGAAGGCTATGGGCGTTATCTGAAATTATTTGCTGAAGAAGCTTAATATAAGTGTATTTAGACCAAGGGGGATTCACTTTAGTTGAATCCTTCTTTTCATTTCCCAAGAAATCTTTTTCCGCTTGTGGAAAGGTTTTGAAAATGGTAAATTTATTGTAAAGTAAATATTATTTAAGAGGTGATGGATGCATCCATGAATGATCAAATGTTTAAAAAGAACTATTCGATGCAAACCTTACATAAAGCATTACAAATTCTACGATCTTTTTCTTATGAGCATAAAACTTTGTCATTAACAGAATTACATAAACGTACGGGTCTATCTAAACCTAGTTTGCAAAGATTGCTTTCTACCCTTGTTTATGAAGGCTTATTACATAAAAATGAAGAAACAAAAAGATATCAGTTAGGATTAGAGTTATTGTTTTTAGGTCATTTAGTAGAAAAAAACTCAAGTTTTTTAAACATAGCCGCCCCGGTAATGAAAGAAATGTGGGTGAAAATAGAAGAGTGCATTAGTTTAAATGTGATTGAAAACGAAAAAAGAAAGTGTATAGATTTTATCGCAAGCAGTCATCAACTACAAACAATGATTACGGTGGGACAAGAATCACCACTATATGCAGGCGCTTCAGCAAAAATATTATTGGCTTATTTCCCAGCAGACATCCAAAGAGAGTATTTAGCAAAAATCCAATTCGAACCTCTTTCAAGTACGACGATTATTGATAAAGATGTCTTATATGAGGAGCTACAATCTATTCAACAAAGAGGATATGCCAAAAGCAATGGTGAAAGAGTGAAAGGTGCGATTTCATATAGTGCACCGATATTTAATCCTCAAAATGAAATTTTAGCAAGTATATCTATTACCATCCCGTCTGTTCGTATTGATGATTATGAAGAAGAAGAGCTAGTTGAAACTGTCATTGAAGGAGCCAGGATTATAACAGGTAAGATACAGAAAAATTAGACTGATGTTATTTACTTCAATATCCCCCCATAATCATTTAATTTATCGCGCCATATAGAATGTACATGTGCTTGTTTTTTATTGGCAACGCCCTCTTTACTATAGATTTCTATCCAAATTTGCGGTCCATCAATACGAAAGTAGCTACCCGGTCGCTTGATTGAAGTTGAACCAGCCCAAGCAATCGTCGTTTTCTGAAGTTGTTCCTGAGATAAATACGTGTGTAGCAATGCCTTTCTTGCTTCATAAGGTGCATGAGCGACCCATTCCTCAATCATGTGTTTTACTTGTATTTGTTGCTCTGTATTTAGATTTTTTATAAGTAAACCTTCTTGAGTGGGAAACGATTGGTCATTTCCGGGGCCTAGTAAAATGTCGTTAAACTCATCATTAAGTTTACTTTGCTGTTTTTGCTCATTACATAAAGATAGTAAGAGTGCATGGACAGCATTTACTTTTGCATTCATTGGATGATACGTACGATTATTTATTTGAAAAATACGAGGTTGCGTCCCCGTAAACTCAGGGGTAATCGTCGTTTTTGAACGGTTAATGAAAATATTCTTTGCAAGATGATGCCCTGTTAGTTGAATCATCCAAGGTTTTGTATAGGAAGGGTTTCCATGTATAGAGATATAATATTCTTGTGCCCCCCATTTAAATGGAGGGTTCTTGATTGTTGTTGATAAAAAGTAATCAGCTTTAATGATTTCTGTCATATGCTCAAAGCCAAGTGGACTGAGATTTGCTTGAAGTAATAACATGGCGAGTATAAAACTTTGTGTATTTAGTTCAGACAAGGGAACGCCATTTCTACTTGCTTGATTAATAGGTAGATTAGACCATTTATGTGCAATTGCCTTATTTAGTGGAAGGATCATTTCTTCTTTTTGTTCTTCATTTAAACTTTCGAAAAGTTGATGAGCAAGTTTAACTGATTCTTCCTTACTCGTAATATGGGGTTCATCTAAGATATGGTTGAGTTGTTCAAGAATGTAGTCTTGTTCTTGTAATTCTGCCGCTGTTGGAGCAAAAGAGGCAAGCACATGATTGGAATATATGAAGGCTATGAAAACGAGTAATACTAAACATCGATACATGAGAAAAACTCTCCCTGTCCTTTTTTTGTTAATGTGTGTAAAGGAAGGAGAGCTCATTCACTTATTTTGAAAAACGGTCTAGTTCGTACCCTCGGTAATGATCGTTGAAAGAAATATCTCCGCTTTACCTGACTCATTAAAGATGGATTTTTGCTTGGACACAGTAAATGTAACTTGATGAATACCTTTCTCTAAACCGCTTGATATATATAGATATCTTTCTTTTTCTAAAGGCCACCACGTTGATAATGTTCGTACAGGCTGACCGTCAATATAAATATCGAGCATGCCTCCTGCAGGGTGACTCTTCACTTTCATCCCGAGAAAAGTTCCAGAGAAGGAAAATTTGATTGTTTCTCCAGCATCTTCACTATACCAGTAAATACCTTTATATGGATGACTGGCATGTGTGTAGGCTGAAGATTGTTGTAAGGCGATATTTACGTCATCATGAAGAGGAGCAGCTAGTACAGCTATTTGCGTATCCTGATTCATCAAATTTTGTGTTTCTTGAAAAATCGCTTCGGCATAAAGTTGATAGCCTCTATCGTTTGGATGTACAAGGTCTGTCGTTAATTCAAAGGCAGAATAAGTTGATTCACTAAATACAGGTCGTAAATCAATATTTTTAGCTAAATAATGGGCTGAGATATCTGTGATCTTTTGAATGAATAATTCATTATCTAAAGGTGATTCTGTTAATGTATATATTTCTGTATCAGGATAATCTTTCTTTACTTGCCTTAGAAGTCCTTCATAAAATTGGGCAAACTGCTTTTCATTCATATATTTTCGGTCATTTTCCCCGAACACAATAAAAGTTAAATCGATGCTTCCTAGGTGCGGAGTGGCGTTCAGCTTATTTAACCCTTCAAAAGCAGTGCTTCCGCTTTGTACAACCATATGACGTTTAAAATCAACATCATATGTATCTTTCATTTTATTTTCCCATATTTGAAACCATCTTTTATTTGGCTCTGATGCCCCTGATCCTCTACCAATACTATCACCGATGATTAAATAGTTAATTGTTTTTTCGCTTCCTACTTTTTCATAAAAATTCTCTACTGATTGATCTCCCTCCACTTTAGGTTCTTGAAAGAATTGAAATAAAAATATAAATCCAATACATAACATGGAACATAGGAGGAGTGATTTTCTTTTCATTATTTGTACTCCTTTAAATATGACAATTTTAGATTACCCAATTTATCTTGTAATTAAATTGTATGAGATGAAAACGCTTTACGTCTAGAGGAAAAAGAAAAAAACTGACATTCTAAAAAAATTGGGCAAAAACACATGCAGGACAAGAACCTATGTCATATGATGATTTTGAAAATGCCTAAAACAAAAAGAGGAGTGGAATGATTATGAATTACGGATATGGATGCGATCCTTGTGCTCAACAAGTTCAACCTTATTATAGCTATCCAGTAGGTGGATACGGTGGTTGTGGAAATGGAGCATTCGGTGGCTTTGCGTTAATTGTAGTATTATTTATCTTGTTAGTAATCATCGGTGCTAGCTGGTGTGGTAACTGGTAATAATAAAGAATAAGGAGGGGCTTTTAGGAGTCTCTCTTTTTTTCATCAACATATTTGTCAGTGAATAACAAGTGGAAAATCGTTGAGTGATTATAAACAAGATTTTATGTATCTTGTCGAAATTAGATGAAAATTACGGTAAAATAGAAAGAAAAAAGTGGATGTGTACATAGATGTTTCCAAAGAGATTACAATCAGGAGATGAAATCAGAATCATTGCTCCTTCAAGAAGTATGGCTGTCATAAAGGGTGAACAAAGAAGATTAGCAGAAGAACGGTTAGTTAATTTAGGATTTAAAATAACATATGGTCAATATGTCCTCGAACATGATGATTTTTTTAGTACAAGTATTGAGCAAAGAGTGGCAGATGTACATGATGCGTTTCGTGACCCGAATGTTAAAGCGATTATAGCTGGTATAGGTGGTTATAATACCAATCAATTATTAAAATCAATTGATTATTCATTAATCAAGAACAACCCAAAGGTTTTTTGTGGGTATAGTGATATAACAGCATTGCTAGCTGCCATTCATCATAAAACGGGCTTAATTACATACTCCGGCCCTTTCTTTGCTGATTTTGGTATAAAATATGGGTTTGAATATACACTCAATAGCTTCCTTCAAGCAGTAACGACTGATGGCATGTATGAAATTGAACCTTCGGATAAATGGAGTGATGATCCATGGCATCTGGAGCAAGATGAAAAGCAGTATATAGCATCCGAAGGCTATCTTGTTCTTCAAGAAGGAGAGGCAAGCGGAAAATTAATAGGTGGAAATTTATCAACATTAACGTCATTACAAGGGACAGAATATATGCCTTCATTGAAAGGTGCGATTATCTTTATAGAGGATAATGAAGAATCACATCCCTTTCTTTTTGAACGGGGGCTGCAATCTTTGCTACAGCAAAAAGATGCGAATGAGATAAAAGCGATACTTATCGGGAGATTTCAAAAGGAATCACAGGTTACAGATTATTTCTTAAAGAAAATGATTGAATCGAAAAAGGAAATTAGCGGTGTTCCAATTATTGCTAATATTGACTTTGGACATACAAATCAAGCAGCGACGATTCCGTTTGGGTCGTATGCTACCATTAAAGCGGAAAAAGAAGATGTGGAGATTTTTGTAGGTGAATAGATAGGGAAACAGTGTACTCATGAAATTGGGTATACTGTTTTTTTATTCGTTAAGTCATTAATACACAAATCAAGCTGACTTCACACTTAGAGCCTCCGTCAAATCCCTCATTCAATTCATAACAATGGCAACTAAAATATTCTTTTAAATCTTTAAGAAAGTTTTACATTTCTCAAACATACAATTGAAATAAAAACATAAATCAATCTGATTCGCCCGCTCCAAAAAAATAATAATACTTCATTGCTCGTTTACCTCACATGTTATTGGTAGGTTTTAGCGGGTTTTCTTTATGTACGTTTAAATGCTCGATTAGTAAGGGGGATGGGGATGGACCGCACATATTTAATCAAACCTGTAATAGATGCAGAGTATCCAATGATTGATTATGGCAAGGGTGTATATTTGTACGATAGTGAGGGGAAGGAATATCTCGATGCTTCATCTGGAGCGATTACGGCAAATATCGGTCATGGAGTTCAGGAAATTATTGATGCAATGACAGAACAGGCTAAGCGAGTATCTTTTGTATATCGCTCACAGTTCACAAGTGAGCCAGCAGAAAGGTTAGCCAAGAAAATAGCAAGTTTATCCTTCCCAGAGTTGAATTGGTGTTTCTTTGTCAATAGCGGGTCGGAAGCAACAGAAACTGCCATGAAAATTAGTATTCAATATTGGCAAGAAAAAGGTGTGATGACCAAGACAAAGGTTTTATCTAGATGGATGAGTTATCACGGAATCACTTTAGGTGCACTTTCTATGTCAGGGCATACTGGGAGAAGAGCGCGGTTTATTCCCCTATTAGAAGATTTTCCAGTAATTCAACCTCCTTATTGTTACAGGTGTCCGTACAATAAAGAAGCTCCTGAGTGTGGTTACCTCTGTGCAAATGAGTTAGATAATATGATTAGAAGGATAGGGAGTGAGCATATTGCTGCTTTTATAGCGGAGCCGATCATTGGGGCATCGGGGGCAGCTATCACTCCACCGCAAGATTATTACAAGATTATTAAAGAGATTTGTGAGCGCCATCAAATCTTATTTATTGCTGATGAAGTAATGACGGGATTTGGACGCACAGGTACAATGCTCGCTTGTGAGCAGTGGGGTGTTGAACCAGATATCGTTACATTAGGTAAAGGGATGGGGGCAGGATACACGCCGATTGCTGCTACTTTAGTCGGTGATCATGTGATGGAACCGATTGTCTCAGGTTCTAAGACAATTATGGGAGGGCATACTTTGAGTGCTAACCCTCAAGCCTGTGCCGTTTCACTCGCTGTCATAGAATATTTAGAAAAGAATAAAATTATACCTGAAGTAAAGAAAAAAGGTGAATATTTAAAAGCAAAGTTATTACAGCTACAAAAAAGTTTTTCATTTATCGGGGATATAAGGGGAAGAGGTTTAATGCTGGGGATAGAGTTTGTCCAGAACTTTGTAGAAAAGAAGCCATTCCCTAGGGCGATGAAAGTAACCGAAAGTATGATTAGTATTGCTCAACATCATGGGTTACTTGTTTATCCTGCTGGAGCAGGTTCAGACGGTGTGAATGGAGATGCAGTTATGATTGCCCCCCCTTTGAATATTACTTTTAAAGAAATGGATGACTTAATTCAACGCTTGCAAGAAACCTTACAGCAATTTACGAACTTTTATTTAAAAGAAGTCGAGTTAAAGTTAGAAGGTGATGAAGAGTGAAACAGGCACTCAATAAAGTTTCATCTATTGAAGAAGTGGATCACTTATTTTTTGACGGTATGACATTAATGTATGGTGGTTTTGGTGGGGTAGGATCACCGCCGACACTGATTGAAGCGATTAAGCAAAAAGGGGTCTCACAGTTAAAGCTTATTGGTAACGATACTGGGTTTCCTCATATTGGTATTGGAAAAATCGTTAGCCTCGGCCGTGTGTCTCATATAATTACTTCTCATATCGGCTCTAATCCGATTGCAGGCCAATTAATGACAGATGGGAGGATGGCGGTTGAATTTTCTCCACAAGGGATACTGGCAGAGCGTATCAGAGCTGGCGGTATGGGGTTACCAGGGATTTTATCAGATATTGCAATCGATAATGATATCGTACAAAAGGGCAAGGTTTTTTGTGAAATCGCTGAAAAGCGCTATATGGTTGAAACGGCGTTAACAGCGGATATTAGTATCGTTTATGCTAAGAAAGCAGATACATTTGGTAATCTCATTTTTGATAAAAGTGCAAGAAATACGAATCCCCTTTGTGCGATGGCAGGAGACATTACCATTGCTGAAGTAGAAGAAATTGTTCCAGTTGGAAGTTTACAGGCAGAAGAAATAATTACGCCTGGTGTATTTGTTGATTATATCATCCAATCTGAGGGGGTTGACTGGAAATGGGCTTGGCAATAGAAAAGCGTAATCGTATGGCCAAAAGAGCAGCTGCAGAAATCAAATCTGGAATGGTTGTGAATCTCGGCATAGGTATACCCTCATTAGTACCTAATCATCTCCCTAGAGATTTTGCCGTCATGTTTCATGCCGAGAATGGCATTATTGGGATGGGACCGAGCCCCATCCATGGCGAAGAAGATGAAAACTTATGCAATGCCGGTGGATTTCCTGTTTCTTTAGTTACAGGTGGTTCTTATTTTGATAGCGCGCTCGCTTTTGGCATGATTCGTAGGGGTAAGGTGGATTTAACTATTTTAGGATCATTACAAGTGAGTGAAACCGGTGATTTAGCTAATTGGATTGTCCCGGGTAAAAAGGTACCGGGGATGGGGGGGGCAATGGAGCTAGCCCAAAAAGCGAAAAAAGTGATCGTCGTCATGAATCAAACGGATAAACACGGTCAATCGAAAATTGTGCAAAAATGTAGTCTTCCTTTAACCTCAACTGCTTGTGTCAATATGGTTATTACAGATATGGCAGTTTTTTCGGTTGAGAAAAATCGTGGATTAGTTCTTCATGAGGTCTTTAAACCTCATACTATTGATGAAGTATTACAACTTACTGATGCAACTGTGTCACTCCATGACAAGATTATTTTTTCATAGGGCAAAGGAAAATACTTAGCATTAGCGAATAACTGAAAAGAAAGCACTTTTTCCACATGATTCAACCTTTTTCACCATCGACGATATCTTTAAAGGAGTGGGGCTTCGATGAATGAAGATTTAAAACTTAAAGACTGGTTAAATGAAAATCGAGCGAGGGGTACACGTTTTTTACAAAGGCTTGTTCAAGAAAAAAGTACGCGTGGAAACGAGAGTAGTGCACAAGCAATTATTATTGAAAAATGCCGTAAATTAGGGCTTGCCCTCGATATATGGGAAATTGGAGATGAAGAGCTGCTTAAACATCCTGCTTATTGTTCTGATAGAAAGGATTATAGTGGTAATCCAAATGTAGTGGCTGTTCTAAAGGGCAAAGGAGACGGCAAATCAATCATTTTAAATGGTCATATTGATGTTGTACCAGAAGGGGATATAAATGACTGGACAGATGATCCGTTTAGTGGGCATATCCAAGAAGGTAAAATGTACGGTAGAGGTACAACAGATATGAAAGGTGGAACAGCCGCATTACTACTCGCTTTAGAAGCGATTATTGCTTCAAATATTAAACTGAAAGGTGATGTTATCTTTCAAAGTGTGATAGAAGAAGAAAGTGGAGGAGCAGGAACATTAGCAGCTGTTTTAAGAGGTTACCAAGCGGACGGCGCAATCATACCAGAGCCTACTAATATGAAAGTATTTCCAAAGCAACAAGGGTCAATGTGGTTTCGTGTATCTGTGAAAGGTAAATCAGCACATGGTGGCACCAGATATGAAGGAATCAATGCCATTGAAAAATCGATGTTAGTCATAGAAGGACTTCAGCAGCTAGAGAGAGTGCGAAATGCGAGAATTGACGATCCTTTATATGAAAATATACCCATCCCTGTGCCAGTGAATATTGGCAAAATTAAGAGTGGAGATTGGCCATCTTCTGTACCGGATATAGCTATAATTGAGGGCAGAATCGGTGTAGCTCCTCATGAGAGAATGGAAGACGTAGAAAAAGAATTAGAAGCGGCCATTGATGAGGTGTGTGTGAAAGATGGATGGCTATCAGAAAATATACCAAGTATTGAATGGTTTGGAGGCAGGTGGCAACCGGGGAATCTAGAAAGTGATCATCCATTAATCACTACTGTCGGTAAAGCTTTTGAAAGGGTGACAAATAAAGAAGCAATCATTGAAGCCTCTCCGTGGGGAACGGACGGAGGCATCTTATCAAACGTTGGTCATACACCGGTTGTTGTCATTGGTCCAGGTGTCACAGCTTCTGCTCATGATGCTAATGAATATATTTTTTTAGATGATGTATTTGAGGCTGCTGAGGTAATTGCCCTCTCCATTGTTTCATGGTGTGGCATAGTTGAAGAGTAAATAGATAGTTGCTTAGGTTAGTTGTTGATTGCAGTAGGGTAAATAATAGATAAACAAACAATATTAAAAGATTAGTAGGAGGCAATTTAGATGCAGCAATTATTATGGATTAACGGAAAACATAAAAATACGCAAACGTTAAAAGCACTAAAAAGTCCTTATAACCAAGAGGTAATAGCAGAAATCGCTCAAGCTTCATCAAATGAAGTAGAAGAGGCGATAGAAGCAGCAAATGAAGCGGCGAAAAAAATGAGAGAAATGCCTGCTTATCAAAGAGCAGAGATTTTAGAATCTGTTGTTGAACAATTAAAGGCGCAAAGACAAAATTGTGCTGAGATCATTGCAAAAGAAGCAGCAAAACCGATAAAAGCGGCATTAGCAGAAGTAGAGCGGACCATTATGACCTATCGATTTGCCGCTCAAGAAGCAAGGAATATCCAAGGTGAAACAATCCCTATGGATGCGGCTCCAGGAGGAGAGGGAAGGGTGGCTTACACTGTTCGCGAACCACTTGGAGTTATTGCTGCGATTACCCCTTTCAATTTCCCTATGAATCTTGTTGCTCATAAAGTTGGTCCTGCAATTGCAGCTGGAAATGCTGTTGTGCTTAAACCAGCAAGTCAAACTCCGCTATCAGCCTATAAAATCGCCGAAATGTTTCAAGAAGCAGGTCTTCCAGCAGGTGCGCTCAATGTTGTTACAGGGAGCGGGAGTATAATTGGCGATGTTTTCACCAGTGATGAACGAATTGCGATGATTACTTTTACGGGCTCGCCTGCAGTTGGAAAATCAATTAAAGAAAATGCTGGTTTAAAAAGGGTGACGCTTGAATTAGGATCCAATTCAGCTGTTGTTGTTGATGAACATACAAATATTGAAAGAATCGTACCTCGGATTGTTGCTGGAGCTTATAATTTTCAAGGTCAAGTGTGTATTTCCGTACAAAGAGTCTTCGTTCATCAAAATGTTTTTGCTTCTTTTGTGAAAGCCTTTGTTGCTGAAACCAAAAAGCTTAATTTAGGAAACCCCCTCGATGACCGAACAGATGTATCAGCTTTGATATCTGAAGACGATACAGTGAGGGCTTCAGCATGGATTGATGAAGCGATAAGGAATGGTGCTGAGTTAGCATATGGAGGAAGAGAAGAAGAGGGTGTACTGCAACCAACTATATTATTAAATACAAGGTTGGATGATAAAGTTTCTTGTGAGGAAGCCTTTGCCCCGGTCGTTCATATTAATGAGTTTGCTTCATTTGATACTGCACTTGATTGGGTGAATCAATCTAAATATGGGTTACAAGCTGGTGTGTTTACAAATGACTTGCAAAGAGCGTTTCAGGCTGCGAAAAAGCTGCATGTTGGTGGTGTGATGATTAATGATTTCCCAACATTTAGAGTAGATCATATGCCATATGGAGGCGTGAAGGAAAGTGGAACAGGTAGAGAAGGAATAAAATATGCGGTGGAAGAAATGACTGAAATGAAACTAGTAAGCTTTCGCTTAGCGTAACGAACCAAATGAGTGACAGAATATGAAGGCTCGGCGATAGCCGGGCTTTTTCTATAATGGAGGGCGAAAAATGGTTGAAATCATACAGGAAAAACTGTGTACAAATCATTATGTAATGGACGTTGTAAAGGATTTCTATAATAAACGAATAAGGATTGATGATTATCGTGGTGATATGTGCGCAATCATAAAAAAAATAACTGAAGTTTCCGATGAACATGAGATTGAAAAGGTAATAATTAAAGCAAGAAAGGAGGATTTTGAAACGCTGATACAGAATGGTTTTCTATGTGAAGCTACCATAAATCGCTATTTTCTTGGGTCTGATTTATTCTTTTTCTGTAAGTATTATCAAACAGAAAGAAGAAGAAGTGATGACTGGATAAAAGAAGATGAGATTGTTGAAAATGTTTCTAAATTGTCAAAGGGGTTTCAAATAAATATCCCACCCGCAGACTATCAATTAAGAAGAATGACAGAAAATGATGCCAAAGGGTTGGCTACACTTTATCGGGCTATATTTGAAGTATATCCAACGCCTCTTCATGACCCCGAGTATATTAAGAAAACAATGAATGATGGTACGATTTATTTTGGTTATGTTTATGCAGATGAAATTGTAAGCGCTGCTTCAGCAGAAGTAAATAATGAGTATAAAAACGCAGAGCTAACGGATTGTGCTACTTTAGTGGAACATCGTAAGCATGGACTAATGAAAGTGTTATTACAGAGATTAGAGAAGGAACTTGCAAATGATGGAATCTTTTGTGCTTATTCGATTGCTCGTTCTTTATCTTTTGGTATGAACGCAGCCCTACACCAATTAGACTACGTCTATCGTGGAAGGTTAGGAAAGAATTGTTATATTTTTAATAAACTCGAGGATATGAATGTTTGGGTAAAAGATTTATCAACAACGATTTTAAAATAATTTGCCCAAAAGTTGGCAGTGTATGACAAATTTTCGGCACCTCATCTGTATTTATGGAATAGAGGGGGAATGAGATTGACAAGTGAGTACGGTATTTCTAAAGAGGTCTTATCAGCAATTTTAAATAGCATAGACGAAGGGATTCATGTTGTTGATCAACATGGCTATACGATCTACTACAATGAGATAGCGGCCAAACATGATGGTTTAAAAATAGAAGAAGTGTTAGGAAGACCACTTTTAGACGTTTTTCCCTCGTTAAACAAAAATACGAGCACATTGTTTAATGTCATGCAAACTCAGCAACCAATGATCAATGAACAGCAAAGTTATGTGAACTTATATGGAAAACAGATTGAGACCGTCAATACTACTTTACCGATCGAGCTTGATGGGAAAGTTGCTGGTGCGGTTGAAATTGCGAAAGATTATTCGCGAATTAAAGAACTGAATGATAGTTTGATTGATTTAAGATCAAAAGTAAAAAGCAAAAGAAAAACAGCAACAAGTCATTCACATGCAACCAAATATACCCTTGATAGCTTATTAACAAAAGATGAGAAAATGATAGCGGTAAAAAACGAAGCAAAAAAACTAGCCCGTTCACAGTCACCGATGCTTGTAATTGGGGAAAGTGGAAGCGGAAAGGAATTATTTGTTCAAGGAATACATGATGCATCACTCTCGGCAAATGCTCCCTTTATTGCACAAAACTGTGCTGCTATTCCAGAATCTTTATTAGAAAGTGTCTTATTTGGGACAACGAAAGGAAGCTATACTGGTGCCATGGATCGGCCAGGATTATTCGAGTTGGCTGATGGGGGCACATTATTTTTAGATGAGATTCATGCGATGCCTATAGAGCTACAAGCGAAGCTATTACGTGTGTTAGAAGATGGTCAAGTGAGGAGACTAGGAAGCACAACAAACACATATGTGAACTTTCGCGTCATTGCGGCAATGAATATTCACCCTCAAATTGCCCTGGCAGAAGGGAAAATACGAGCAGACTTATTCTATCGTTTAAATGTACTCACGTTTGAATTATTACCTTTAAGAGAAAGGAAAAAAGACATTGTTTTCTTAACTGAACATTTCATTAAGCAATATAACGAGCAATTTTTAAAAAATATTACAGGTCTACACCCACAAGTACAGCAGTTTTTTTTCAAGTACAAATGGCCAGGAAATGTCAGGGAACTTAAGCATACGATTGAATATATGATGAATGTGTGTAATGGATCAACCCTGACTATTCAAGATCTCCCTCTAATGCTTAAACAATATGTAAAAGAAAAGAAGGACTCTACTAAACAAACTGACTTTGCCCTGCGTCCCGCTTTAGCCAAATTGGAGAACCAATTAATAGAGGAAGCCATCAACCAGACAGAGGGAAATATATTAAAAGCAGCTAAATTGTTACAAATTCCAAGGCAAACGCTTCAATATAAACTACAAAGGCTTGAAGTGATATCAGGTGCTAAAGAATGATAGGGGATGACTAAGCTTTGACATAATAAATGTTCTTCTTAAAGTGCCGAATAATCGGCATTTTTTTTATGACCACCATTTGTTAAGAGCCCTTCTATTAGCTGTTCCCTCCATTTGTATCCACTGTGTAGGTGTTCGCATATCTTATTCTTAGAATGAAATAGTTGGCATGGCTTTTGCATAATAAAATTGACGACTACTTTGAAGGGGGAAATCATGTGAAACAGTTTTTGTATAAGCCAAAAAGGCATTGGAAGGATATCGAACTTTGGAAAGACGTACCTGAGGAAAAATGGAACGATTGGTTATGGCAACTAACCAATACGATAAGAACGTTAGATGATTTAAAAAAGGTTATTGATTTAACGCCTGAAGAAGAAGAAGGGGTTAAAATATCAACGAAAACCATTCCATTGAATATTACACCTTATTATGCCTCACTTATGAGTCAAGATGATCCACGCTGTCCGATTCGCATGCAATCTGTACCCATTTCAGAAGAAATTCATAAAACCAAATATGATTTGGAAGATCCACTTCATGAGGACGAGGATTCGCCTGTTGCTGGATTGACTCATCGTTATCCAGATCGTGTCCTCTTCTTAGTAACTAATCAATGTTCTATGTATTGCCGTTATTGTACAAGGAGAAGGTTTTCCGGTCAAATTGGCATGGGTGTGCCGAAGAAACAATTAGATGATGCAATTGAGTATATTAGAAACACACCTGAAGTTCGTGATGTCCTCATATCTGGAGGAGATGGTCTATTAATCAACGATAAAATACTTGAGTATATTTTAAAAAGCTTGCGAGAAATTGATCACGTGGAAATTATTAGAATTGGTACAAGAGCACCTGTCGTATTCCCGCAAAGAATCACGGAGAATCTATGTAATATTTTGAAAAAGTATCATCCAGTCTGGTTAAATACCCATTTTAATACATCGATTGAAATTACTGAAGAATCGAAAAAGGCTTGTGAAATGTTAGCAAATGCTGGTGTGCCAGTAGGTAATCAATCAGTTATTTTGGCAGGAATCAATGATAGTGTAGCAATTATGAAGAAACTGATGCATGACTTAGTTAAGATTAGGGTAAGGCCGTATTATATTTATCAGTGTGACTTATCTGAAGGGATTGGCCATTTCCGTGCACCTGTTTCAAAAGGGTTAGAGATTATTGAAGGCTTGCGAGGTCATACTTCAGGATATGCTGTGCCAACCTTTGTGGTCGATGCGCCAGGAGGAGGAGGGAAAATTTCTCTTCAGCCGAATTACTTGATCTCACAAAGTGCTGATAAAGTAGTCTTAAGAAACTTTGAGGGAGTAATTACGACTTATCCAGAGCCTGAAAACTATGTCGCAGGTAAAGCTGATGATTATTTCCAAGGTGTATATGGAGATATGGAAGATATGAAATCAAAAGTAGGTATTGCGGGCCTATTGAATGATGAAGCATTTAATCTTGTCCCAGAAGGATTATCAAGATTAAATCGTCGTGATAATTATGACCATGATCCATCTCATAGTAATTTGAAGAATCGTAGGGAAAAACGTGACGAGTTAAAAGAAAAGAAATACCAAGCAGAACAAAAGAAAAGGTCAGAGTCGGAAACGGCAGCTTCTAATGAGTGAGGTGATAACAATGCATAGCCATTGTACATGGTGTGATAGTAAGCATATTGAAGAGACAAAAGCCAGTGTGTTTTGGGAGCTCCCAGATGGCACGAGAGCAATAGAAATTACCCAAACACCATCTATTTTGTGCCAAGACTGTGATATGGAATATCAACCTGATGAACAAGTTAAAGAAATTGAAGATCAACTTTTTTTAATTGATACGAAAACAATAGATAAGGAGATTTCTTTTGCTGAATTGATGGCTAGACCACGATTGCTTAAGAGAAATTATTTTGATTTCTCTCATTTAGATTAACCTAATGCTTGATTTGTTATTAACTTTCCTTCATGATGTAGAAAAACGGATTAAAGGAAGTTGGTACGATGGCAAAATCTTTTTATCATTTTTTAATGACCTACCGCCATCCTGAACCAAAGGATGAAATAAGTATTTTTGCAAACGATGCTTACCTTGATCATAGTTTTCCTAAAATGTCTAAGAACTATCAAGAAATCAGTTCTTACCTTGAGTTAAACGGATCTTATTTAGCAACGATGACTGTCTTTGATGAAGCGTGGGAACTATATAATCATAAGGGATAAATGCTTAGTGTTACTCAATTTCTTCGCCTATGATTCTATTAATATGGTGTAGACTTACGTTTTATATAAGAGAGTAGGAAGTAAATTTAAAAGTACCTTATAGAGTAGATACGTAAAAGATCTACCTAAAGGTGCTTTTTATTTATAATTGACTTGGGTATGACCGCCGTGTTTTATACTCCCTAGCTAGTAACATAATATCTTTGATAGGATCAAGGACCATAATCTTCATATGAAGTGAATGACATGTTTATTTAATGAATTGCCTATAATAATGGAAATATAATATTAAGAATAAATTGACAATTACAAATAGTTTTAATAAAATGTTAGTTAATAAGCTAGGCATACGCCCAAATCTTCGTTAGGAGGGGTAATAGAAAAGAGATATATTTAGAAAAAGCTGTAGGAATAGCTTGGTGTTTATACGCCCGTTTGCCATACCTTAATCATAAGGGCGAATATATCAGTATTTTTTTAACTTGTTATATAACGTCTACATACATGTATAAATGTATGGGGGAGTTTGAAGTTTCTAAACCAAAAGAAGTTGGGAATTTAAACTAAGGGTGAAATGAGACTTATTAAAGAGCTTATCCCAATAGTTTTCCTGAAAAAATTTTTTTAAGTTTATATATAACATCTATATACATGTATATATGTGAGGAGAGTTATGATGACTATTAATCGTGAAAGTTATATACCTTTATATAAACAAATTGCTCAAGACCTTCAAAGGAAGATTGAGAATAACATCTTTGAGCCAGGACAGAGATTACCTAGTGAACATGAATTAACAGAAGAATATGGGGTAAGCAGATTAACGGTTCGAAAATCAATAAAACTTTTATTGGAAGAAGACCTAATTATCATTCAACAAGGAAAAGGTATGTATGTTAAATTTCCAATCATTCAAACGGACATTATGAACGATGTATTAGACGTGCAAAACTTTAGAGGATTTTATGAAACTTTAACAGGTCAAGGTCTAAACGTGAAAATAAAGTTAGTCAAATACGGCGAAGAAGAGATACCAAAAAATATTGCCGAAGCACTAGAATGCTCGATGGATACTAAAATACGTACAATATACCGAATATTTTATTTGAAAGATATGCCGATCGCTTTTAACATTACCTATTTATCCCCTGAATTAGTTTTTACAGAAAAGATGATCGATGAAGTGGAGCACCAACCATTAAGTACATTGTTAAAAACAAGCCAAGATAATTCTCTGCTGGGTCTTGAGGAAATAAGATGTTCAATAGGGGTACGTCCTGTTTCGAAGGAAATAGCAAATAGGCTAAACGTCCCTAATAACCAGCCTCTAATGACATTAAGCCGAGTATTTTACTATAAAGATGCTTCTCCTCTTGTAGCAGGGCTCATGTATCTAAATACAGACTGTTATCAATTCACTATTAGAAGTAACAGTAAAGATAATAATGATAAGCCGACTTTAGAGATGTTATCAATTTACTGATAAAAAATAAATTTAAAATTAGGGGGGAATATTTTAATATGAAAAAAATGAAAGCGCGTTCATTCGTTGTTGTTTTGCTAGTTACATTAGTAATGCTAGTTTTATCCGCGTGTAATTCATCAGATGTTGCATCTTCGTCTGAAAAAGCAAAAGAAGAAAATGAAGGCTTACCAGAGAATTATCCTAATAAATCTATTGATGCACTTGTTGGTTTTGCTCCTGGTGGTGGTCAAGACCTAATTATGCGTACAACGGCACAAATTTTAAATGATGCAGAGATAATAAAACAATCTTTTGTCGTCACTAATAAAACAGGTGCTGGAGGTCGTATTGCAAGTGAAGAATTAGCGAGGCAAAATAGTGATCCTTACAAGTTAATAGTGATTCCTGAATATGGTCCAGGTTGGGACCCAAGACTTAGTTTAAAGTTTTCTGATTTCCAACCTATTGCTTCCCTGGCTACTAGTGAACTATTTATCTATGTCCATAAAGACTCCCCATATGAAACGATAGAGGAGTTGTTAAGTTCATTAAAATCGGAGAAAGATGTAACTATTGGTACACTCGGTCCAATTGATGGGGGTGAAGCCTTTAAATGGGATCTAATCAAACAAGGTGCAGGTATTGATAAATTAAACTTCGTTCCAATGGAAGGGGCTTCTGAAGGCTTGACGGCTGTACTCGGTGGCCAAATTGATACAACCTTAGGTGTACTTCCATTAATTAATGACTATATCAAAACAGGTGAAGTGCGAGTGTTAGCTGTCCTTTCAGAAGAACGTTCTAAAGATTTACCAGATGTCCCGACTTTAAAGGAATCGGGAGTGGAAGTTGCTTTCCATCGATATACAGGAATTTGGACAGGTGGGGACGTTTCAGCTAAGGTTGTTAATTATTGGGCAGAAAACCTAGAGGAAATGACAGAAACAGATACCTGGAAAACATTTTTAAAGAACCGTGGTTTGTCTCCTTATTATCTAAATACGGAAGAATATACAAAATTAATTGAAGAAGAAGGAATAGAGTTTAAAAAATATTTGGAAGATTTAGAAAAATAATTTTCTTGTAATTATTAAATTTCATTTCTCGAAAGGAGGTTTCGTATGTTCGTTGAGCGCTATTTTGGATTGTTTTTACTGTTTATTAGTATTGTTTTTCTCATCATGTCGTTTGGTTTACAAGTATATTCGACTAATCTGGGTGCGGTTGGAGCAGGCTTTTTTCCACGAATCATTTCCATATTATTATTCCTGCTTCTTTGCTTCCACCTTATGCAGATAATGAGATTAAAGAAAAAAGAGTCAGAAGAAGAAGTCGATAAAAAAATCCGATTTCAACAAGTTTTCATTATCCTCTTTCTTGCAGTGACGATTGGATTATCACACTTCATTGGCATGCTAGCAAGTATAGGGGTGTTTATGTTCACCATTTTAGCATTTGTGCAGAAAATACCTTGGTTTAAAGCGTTTACCTTTACCATTGTTGTTTTGATTTTGATGTATTTGATTTTTGAATTGTGGTTAGATAGTCCGCTACCATTGGGTATTTTTGGATGAAAAATAATTCATTTCTGGGGGTGAGATTTTGTTATCGGAATTATTAACTGGATTTACAACGATGCTTTCAAGTCCAGAAGCAATGCTCTGGTGTGTAATTGGTGTAACTTTAGGCACAATCATCGGTGCATTACCTGGCTTGGGTCCTATTACCGGCATGGCCCTTCTGTTACCTTTAACGTTTAAGATGGACCAGTTAAGTTCTTTAATTTTATTAATGAGTATTTATTTAGGATCGATGTATGGGGGACGGATTAGTTCAATCTTAATCAACGTACCTGGAGATGGTGGCGCCATTGTGACAACATTCGATGGTTACCCATTGGCGAGAAAAGGAAAAGCCGGGTATGCCTTAACATTAAGTGCGATTGCTTCATTTGTTGGGGGCGTTTTTGGGTTTGCGGGTATGGTATTTTTAACCACCATCCTTGCTAGATATGCACTCATGTTTGGACCCACGGAATATTTCTCACTCATCTTATTTACGTTGATTGTAGCTTGTGGGTTAACGCAGAAAAATCCATTAAAACCAATTATCGCTACATTGTTAGGTCTGTTACTATCAACTATCGGAACAGATATGGTTACAGGTGAGGAACGTTTAACTTTTGGCTTTGTGGAATTATGGGATGGAATGAATATCGCTGTCATCGGTATTGGGCTTTTTGGTATTTCAGAAGTACTGTTTAGGCTTGAAGAGAAAGTAACTACAAGAGGGATGAAGACAGATATAAAATTCTCCTCTTTATTTCCAAAAGTAAGTGAGGTTGTTAGTAACACGGGTTCGATGATAAGAGGATCAATTATCGGATTTATCGTAGGGGTTTTGCCAGGACCCGGTGGTCTTCTATCCACGTTTTTGTCTTATACTGTCGAGAAAAAGTTGTCGAAGAAACCTGAGGAATTTGGAAAAGGTGCCCCTGCTGGATTGAGTGGTCCAGAAGCTTCCAATAATGCGTCAGTAGGTGGTGCACTTATTCCTACATTTGCTTTAGGTATACCTGGTTCCGCTTCTGCAGCCATATTGATGGGGGGACTCCTTATGGTTGGCTTACAGCCTGGGCCGCTTTTATTTGAAAATTCTTCAACCATCGTGTGGGCATCATTTGCAGGCTTTTTCATTGCAAATGTATTGCTGTTAATATTAAACGTTGCTTTTGTGCCTGCCTTTGCCTTTTTAATCCAAAAAATTGAACTGTTCCTAGTTCCATTTATTGCTGCATTTTGTTTTATTGGTGTTTATATGATTAATTATAGTTTTTTTGATATCTGGCTTATGATCATTTTTGGACTGCTAGGTTATTTTTTTAGAAAAACGAATTTCCCTTTAGCACCGTTCTTTTTTGCATTTATATTAGGACCAATGCTTGAGGATAATCTTAGGAAAGCAATCTTGACTGCCACAGGTGATTTAACCGTATTCTTTAAAAGCCCGATCTCACTATTTTTCCTAATAGCAACAGCTATCGTTCTAGTACTTCCACATATAAGGAAAAATAAAACAGAAAAAGATTCTTCCACTAAAAACATGTAAATAGGATAAGGAATCGTCATCGTTTGGTTTTATATAAGATGTATATAGATGTCTACACATAATCAGGAGGGAGTATATATGGTGATAACGAGTGAATCACAAGAATTACTTACTAAAATGCGTGACTTTATTTATAATGAGCTACTTCCATATGAAAAAGCAATGAATATTAAGACGGAAGAGGTCATTCCGAACGAAGCTATTCAATGGGTGAGAAATAGAGCCATTGAATTAGGTTTTTATGGGATTACTCTACCACACGAATATGGTGGTCAAAATGTAAGTTTAAAAGAGTTATGTTTGCTAAAAGAAGAACTAGCTCGGTCAGGGTCTGCTCTATGGGGATTTGTTTTAGGTGAAAAAGGCGGTGTCCTTAGAATCGGGCAGATGCTTGAATCATTCACAAAAGAACAGATTGAGAAGTATGTTAATCCATTAATTAGAGGGGAAACGAGTTGCTGTTTCGCTCTAACCGAGCCAGGAGCAGGTTCAGATGCAAGAGCAATCCAAACGACTGCCGTAAAAGATGGAGATGGATACATTTTAAATGGTATCAAGCACTTTATTAGTGCAGCACCATATTCAGATTTTGCTATTGTAATCTGCAAAGAAGTCGTTGAAGAAAAATTTGTTGGCATAACGGCCTTTTTAGTTGATAAAAAAACAAATGAAAAACCGGGTTATGAATTAGGTGAGACACAAATTCCCATTTCAGGAGAACGTGGAACAGGGGAACTGATTTTTAATAATTGTCGAGTACCTTCTGAAAATATTCTTGGAGCATCAGGGAAAGGATTTTTACTTGGAATAAAAAGGATCAGTCAAAATCGAGCCATTTGGGGGGTTACATATATTGGGGTGGCTCAAAGAGCATTAGATTTATCGATTGAAAGAGCAAATGAACGAAAGCAGTTCGGACAGTCAATCGGTGAGTTTCAAGCTATTCAACATATGCTAGCGGATATGGCGACAGAGATTTATGCTGCAAGGTGTATGGTGTACGATGCTATCGACAGAATCGAGAGTGGGGAAGATAATCGAGCAACTGCCTCAATGGTAAAACTGTTTACATCTGAAGTGGCTGGACGTGTGTTGGACAAAGCCGTGCAAATCTTCGGCGGCCAGGGGCTTTTGAAGGGCCATCCAATTGAACAAATGTATCGTACGGTAAGAATGTTTAGAATTTTAACTGGTACTTCTGAAATTCAGAGAAATACAATTGCGAAAGAATTGTTACAGACAAAGTAAAAATAAAATAAAGGATAGGTGATTCTGATGAGTATAGAGACTATTCAAGGTTATATGAATAAAGCATTAAAACGATTTGAAGAGCATCCTGCAGTAACATTCATGTCAACAAATGAAACCTTAACCTACCGTGAATTACGGAAAGAAATAGACAAAATTGCCAGTTTTTTAGTTCATTTAGGTGTAAAAAAAGGGTCGCACGTTGCTTATCTCATTCCAAATAGTATAGAATTCGTTCTATTTAGCCAAGCTGTTGCTCGCTGCGGTGCAACTTCAATTCCAATGGGTGTTAAGTTAGGCGTTCGTGAAGTTGACTTTATTTTAAATGATTCTGATACGGATTTTGTCATTATGGCAACGGAAATGCATATGAAAACAGTATTGAAATATGTAAATGATAAAAAAGAGCAACATCAATCCGTAAAAGTACTGGGATTGGCGGGTTTTAATCTACAATACCCTGAAGAATTTACTACGGTAAGCAGACAAGAGATTCAAAAGGTCGAAAATGTGTCGTCATTCCCAGACATGTTACCTGAGGATATCTCTATGATTTCCTATACCGGGGGGACAACAGGCAGGCCAAAAGGTGTTATGCACTCTCAAGGAGGAAAAGCTGCTGCACTTATTGCGAGCTTCATAGAGTTTCCAATGGATGATCGCGATAAAGTGTTATTAACAACCCCGCTTCAGCATTCAGCGGGAAGTTTAATGCTACGGGCGTTAGCTGGTGGAGCGCATATTTATATTGATAATTTTAAGCCGGATACATTTTTAAAGACGGTGCAAGAAAAAAAGATTACAGTTACATTCACGGTGCCAACTATCATTTACAGAATCATCGACAAAGTGAAAAAGGTGAAATTTGATGTTAGTTCTTTACGAAGCATTCACTACGGTTCTTCGCCAATTTCTTCCGAAAGATTAAAAGAAGCGATGGAGCTGTTTGGACCGGTATTTGTGCAGCAATATGGAGCAACTGAAGCGAACGTTCTTATCACAAGAATGCACAAATTCGATCACGTACGAGCATTAGAGACAGGTGCTAAGTTTCTCCAGAGTTGTGGAAAACCTTGTTTAATGACCGAGATTCGAATAATAGACGAGGAAGGTCAAGATGTTAAAGCATACGAAAAAGGAGAAGTGATTTTAAAATCACCGTACTTAATGGAAGGCTATTATAAAAGGCCCGATTTAACATTAGAAGCAATCAAAGATGGCTGGTTTCATACAGGAGATATTGGACAATTTGATGAAGAAGGTTTTTTGTATATTGTTGATAGAAAGAAAGATATGATCATCTCAGGTGGAATGAACGTCTATTCTGTTGAAGTTGAAAAAGTTGTTAATCAACATCCTTCAGTTGTTATGAGTGCATGTATTGGCGTACCGGACCCAGATTGGGGCGAACTAGTAACAGTTTTTGTTGTTTTACGTGATGGGCTGAAGTGTTCCGATGAAGAAATTATTGAGTTCTGTAAAGCGCGGACATCTAGTTATATGGTACCTAAAAAAGTCTATTTTAAAGAAAATTTACCATTAACTCAAATAGGAAAAATTGATAAAAAAGAATTGAAAAAGGACTTCTGGAAAGATAAAGAAAGACAAATAAATTAAAAAGTATGAGAAATCATATCTCATCTCTTAATCTAGGAGGTATATTAAATGTCAGGTACTGTTCCGACAAGTCATTTATCCAAGCTCCCAAAGAATGCTACTACTGTGACAAAAAAAGCTAACAAGGATTTTTTTGAATCCCTAAATTTTGAAAACAAGCAAGATTATGAAGATGCAGATAGGGGTCTAATTGCTCCGTATGAAAATAGGATAGAAAATTTAAATATCCAAAATCAGCCATCTCCTGAAACTGTAAATCCAAGCTTGTGGAGAAATGTACAATTACAGGCAAAATCAGGTCTTTATAAAGTCGTAGAAGGTGTGTATCAAGTTCGCGGACTTTCGTTAGCTACCGTGATTTTTGTTGAAGGGAAAAGCGGAGTCATTGTCATTGATACTTCATCTAGTAATTCTGCTGCAGATGCGGCCATTGAATTATATTTTAGTTATCGACCTAAAAGGCCAGTTACTGCAATTATCATCAGCCAAAGCCATGCTGATCATTTTGGGGGTACACATTCAATTCTTCAATATGCTGAGACATCCACAATTCCAATTATTGTCCCTGAACATTTTACACAAGAGATGTTCAGTGAAAATGTCCTATTAGGTCCAATAATGTCTAGGCGTGCATCCTATCAGTTTGGTATAGGGTTACCAGTGGGAGAAAAAGGGTTTTTATCCGCAGGCATCGGAACTGTTTTCCACTCAGGTAATGGTTTTGAAATGCCTAATAGAGAAATAAAAGAAGAGATTGAGCAATTAACAATAGATGGTATTAATTTCGAATTCCTGTTAACACCAAATACTGAAGCACCAGCAGAAATGCACTTTTATATTCAGGATTACAAAGTATTATTTGTATCAGAAAATGTTAATAAAACAATGCATCAAATTTATACGATTAGAGGGGCAAAAACTCGCGATACGCTAGAATGGGTGAAGGCAATCGATAAAACCATTGATCTTACTATGAGTAAAGAGATTGATGCTTTAGTCATGGCACATGCCTGGCCAGTATGGGGAAAAGAGCAAGCTTTAGAACATTTAGTATTACAACGTGACCTTTACAAATATATCCATGATCAAACCGTTCGTCTAGCCAATCACGGGTATACAATGGAAGAAATAGCAGAAGAGCTCAAGCTACCTGAGACGTTGGACCAATATTGGGGTAATCGAGGATACTATGGTACTTTAAAGCATAATTCTAAAGGGATTTATAATTTCTATCTAGGATATTATAGTGGCCATCCTTCTGATTTGGATCCACTTCCCCAAGTTGAATCAGGTCAAAAATATGTAAGTTACATGGGTGGCTCTGCTCATGTGGTCAAACAAGCGAAAGCAGATTTTGAAAACGGGCAATATCGTTGGGTTGCTCAAGTATTAAAACATGTAGTGATGGCAGAACCGGACAATAAGGAAGCAAAAGAGTTATTAGCAGACACCTTTGAACAATTAGGATATCAGGCCGAATCAGCTAATTGGCGTAACGCTTATCTTATCGGTGCGTCAGAACTAAGAAATGGGACTAGGAAGAAGGGAGCAATAGCAAAAGGTCATTCGGGAATGATGCTTAAAATGCCGTTTGATGAATTCTTTAAATTACTTTCTGTAAGATTAAATGGTCCGAAAGCAGCAGATAAAAAAATGATCATGAATGTTTCTCTATCAGATGTAGAGGAGAAATACACCATTTATCTCGAAAATTGTGTATTAAATAAGAGAAATAAACTAGATGATAATCCAGATCTTTCATTCATTAGTAATAAGGCAACATTTTATGCGATTGTAAATGGAATCCTTGACCCAAGGGAAGCTGTTACTTCAAACAAACTAAAATTATTTGGAGACCAAACAAAATTGGATGAATTTTTAAACCTACTCGATCATTTTGATCAGTTTATTAATATTGTAACTCCTTAATGGATAGGGCAGAAATGCCCTATTTCTTATCTTAGGCAGTACCAAGGTAATCTCTCTAATCTCATGTATAGAAAGCTCAAAAAGGATAGGTTGATATGTTAGATAAAAAATATAATCCTTTCACTTTGATTAGATCATACAAATTACAAACACTAAAAAAAGATTTCATTTCAGGAATCACTCTTTTTGTCATGCTGGTCCCCCAAGGAATGGCTTATGCGATGTTAGCGGGACTCCCACTAATAATGGGTCTATATGCATCAACCTTACCATTAATCATATATGCATTATTTGCTTCTTCTAGGCATTTATCCGTTGGGCCAACTGCTATAACCTCATTATTGGTTTTTTCAGGTGTATCTTTACTTGAAAAACCGGGCACCTATGAATATATCACTCTTGTAATCTTTTTAGCTTTGATGGTTGGGATTTTTCAACTTCTCTTAGCTGTGTTGAAAATGGGGATGATTGTAAACTATATTTCTCCGTCGGTTTTGGGAGGCTACACCTCTGCTGCTGCCATAATTATTGGATTAAGTCAATTAAAGCATTTATTGGGAATAACATTAGGAACTTACTTACAAATACACCTAATATTTATGGATTTAATCAATGCGATTCCGAAGATTCATTTTTTAACACTTTTGATTGGGGGATGCAGCATTGTATTTTTACTTGTACTAAAAAGAATAAATACTAGAATTCCGGGTGCGTTACTATTAATTGTTTTTTCCATTATAAGTGTCTATGCCTTTGATTTACATGAACGAGGTGTTCAAATTGTCAGAGGGGTACCAAGTGGCTTGCCTATTCCGGTTTTTCCAACAATTACGCTAGATGCAGTTAGGCAATTAATCCTTCCTGCACTTACCATTGCGCTATTAGGGTTTATGGAGTCACTTTCTATAGGAAAAACAATTGCAGAAAAAGAAGGTTATAAAATAAATCCTAATCGAGAGCTAACCGCTTTAGGATTTGCCAATTTTTTAGGATCCTTTTTTCAAATATTACCAATTAATGGTAGTTTTTCAAGGAGTGCAGTAAACTATCAAAGTGGTGGAGTTACACAAATGGTATCCATATTTACAAGCGTACTTGTTATAATTGCCCTCCAATTTTTTACTACTTATTTTTATTATCTGCCTAATGCAGTATTAGCTGCAGTTATCATCGTAGCGGTCTATAAACTAATAGATTTCAAGCAAATAAGGAAATGGTTTAATATAAAGGCAATTGATGGTTGGAGCTGGTTAGTTACTTTTACTGCGACATTAGTTATTGGCATTCAATGGGGAATAGTTATTGGGGTTGTTTTTAATTTCAGCCTTTTATTAATTAAGATATCTAGACCTAGGGTCATAGAAATGGGATATTTAGAAAAGGAGAAAGTATTTCGAGATATAAAACGATTTCCAAATGCAAAAACGCGAGATGATTTGATTATTGCACGAATAGACTCTTCTATACATTTTTCAAATATTTCATATTTAGAGCATAAATTAAATGAGCTTATATTGATAAAACCTAATGCTAAATTAGTCATTGTTGATTTTTCAGGAGTAAATGATATAGATGCACACTCTTTTAAATCCTTAGAAGAAATGATAGAACAATTAAAACATGAAAAGGGGATTTCTATATACTTTGTCGGTATGAAAGGACCCATCAGAGATACGGCAGCAAAAGCAGGATGGACAAAGAAGTTTGCAAAAGAGCTTAGCTATATCTCTATATTACAATTACTTGAAGATAAACAAATAAAGTTTTATGCTCAACGGGAAAGTGGTGATTCTTTTCTATATATGAGGTGAAAGACTGTTCATCACTTGTGAAGAGAGTAAATAGTTATGAAGGCTTTAATCAAAACAGTATAATCTTCTTTTGTTTCCCTAGACGATGAGAAAACAAAAGATAAGAAAAATAGAAATGATGATAAGCTTATAAACTTGAAGTAGATAACAAATAGGTAGTAGTGCAATTCAAAATAGATAAAGAATAAAAAAGCTGAGTGAGGTAAAATCTTATTCAGTTTTTTTGCGTAAATAAACATATGATGAAGATGGCCCTAAAAAAATTTGGACGGCCCTGTATACGAGCGAAAATGCTTTTTCATGCATATACTATCTTAATTAAAAGTCACGACTATATTGGAAAGGATGAGGGCAATGGTTAATCGTAAAAAACCGAAATATGAAGTTGGTGATACAGTCGTGATTACAATTTATGGAACGGTAGGGAAAGTAACAGATGTAAAATGGCTTGATGGTATGTATGTTTATGAAGTGAATAAAAGTGATGGTCTCTATTTGGAGTCAAGTTTACAGCCTCTTTCAGAGTTTGAAGGAGATGTAAGTGATAAGGAGCATGTAGATATTGAGTACCAATACTTTTTTGGGGACCTTGTCCAAGTGAAAGGATATGGTACTGAGATTTTTAAAGTAGTCGGCTTCCGTACCGAGATTTGGCGTTATAAAGAAGATGCATGGGAAGACGTCATTTATGAGTTATCTCGAATATCTGACGGAGAGTGGCTTGAGGCTGGTGAAGAGGAACTTTCCTTATTATCTGATGCCGAACAGGCTGACGAATTTATAGAAAAATTAGGGATGTTGTTTCTTATTAACCAACAAGCATTGAACGAAATAAAGAATTCTGAGGATGTTTGTTATCAAGATGTTGATTCAAATCTAATGGATCGTACTAACGAAGAGAAACAAATCATAGATGGTTTGCTAGACATATATAATGACTATTCTTTTTTGTACAACTTTTTTCAAGATGAAGAATATAAAAAAGCAATGAAAATCATCTTGAAAAAGCTAGAAACCATCACAACAAAAGTAAAAAAAGTTAATCTTACAAAAGATGAAACAGTTGAATAATTGCCACTGACATGACAGGAATGCCTACTAGTAAAACAGCGATGAATAAAAAATGTAATAATCGATCAAATAGTTGTAGACATTTTCCTTCTTCATTATTTATATCTTCTACAAAACGATCGCAGACTGCTGTGAATTTTTCCATCTAATCAACCTTTCAAAACTAGTGATAGAAAATATTTATGTACTTTTACTAGATTTAATGACAAAAGAATAAAAAAATATTTTTCTATTGAAATGTTGCATGTTTCATTAATGTGTCACATACAATTTGTACAAAGGGGGAGTCGCATATGAAGGAAATTGAAGTTTTTATTGATACTGAAGAAATTGCTGAATTTTTCTTTCATGAGTTGACTAAAAGAGGGTTCGTTCCTGTAGAGCAAGAAGTAGATGAATTAGCTGATATTACATTTGAATACTTAATCAAAAAGTGTATTATCGATGAAGATGTAAGTTTTGATTCGGAAGAGTAAGAAACAAGATAAACAAAAACCCAACCAACTATTCATGTTCCTTTATGGAGCTATAGTTGATTGGGTTTTTATATTTATACAAAGAATCTTTCTAATAGTTTATGACCTTCTATAAATGATTGTAGAAATGCATAATATCTATTCTCTTCTCTCCGCTCCAAACTATTCGAAATAATTCCATCTACACCTAATAATTGCATTTGCTTGAACTGTGATGGGGTAACTATCGTCCAGGCATAGATCGTATATCCATAATGTTGTGCTTGTTGAATGAATGAATGTGTTAAATTCGTATAATGAATCGATAAAAAACTAATTTCTGTCTTATACGTATACATTTGAATAAGATTAATAGGCGCGGTTAAGACAAGGCCAATGGGAAAGTCAGGAGCGCGTTGTGTAAATTGCTGTAATGTATCAATATGAAAGGATTGGATTTGTAACATTTTTTCAGGGACACCAGCATTTACAGTTTGTTTTAGCAGAGTTGCCAATTGATCTACAATTTCTGGAGTTTCTGTGCCAGGTTTTATTTCTATTAACAGAACGATCTTTCCAGCAAACTCATCTAACACTTCTTGTAATAATGGAATTTTCTCTTCAGAAAAACGTTGACTGTACCAACCGCCCGCATTGAGTTTTTGTAACTCTGATACTGACATATTTCTCACTAAACCTTCACCATTTGTGGTCCGGTTAACAGATGAATCATGTATGACGACAATTTTTTTATCTTTACTTAAATGGATATCTAATTCGATAACATCAAAACCATTGTTTAGCGCAGAATGAAAGGCGGCCATTGTATTTTCAGGTGCTGAAGCAACGTCTCCACGATGTGCAATTTTTGTATAGTTTTTGTATGGGAATACCCAATGTAATGAGCTGCATATGATGGAAATACAAACAAACAACAAAAAGAATTTATGGAAGTGAATCTTCTCTCGTTTCAAATTATCCCTCCCTTTTGTACCACCACTATGTTTAATACTAGTTTATGAAAGAAAAATAAAATTGTAAGCGTTTTCATAATAAAATTTCTCTTTAATCGACAAAAATAGGCGAATTTCTTTGAAGGAAATAAACGTAGAAAAAGCTAATATATTGTTTAAAATAATCATTTATTGGAGGGGTATATATGATCAAGACTTTTGTAAAACCAAGAACAAAAGAATATGATGTTACCATTTTTCAAACTCCAAAATATAGAGAAACTCGGGGCTATCGAGAAGTTTATCGAACACTTATTGAAGGTGCAAATCATGAAGAATGTTTATCAACTGTATTTAAGCAATTTAATGTCCTTGATCGCATGCCGTTTGATTTCCAAGGGAGGTTTTTATCAACGGGAGATATTTTATATATTGATGAAGGGAGAAGAGGGCAATATTATTATCAATTAAAGTCGGGTGGTTGGGCCTTAGTGAACCGAATAATGGTTAGGTAATAAAATGTTTGTTCATATTTATCTATATGAATGGTATGTAGTGAAAAACTTAGCTTCCCCTTTTCATTTCCATCATCACTCATCCTATGCTATATTTTAGATAATGAACGATTAATAGATGGAGGAATATGATGAGTGTACATATTGGAGCAAAAGAACATGAAATTGCAGAAACAGTTTTACTACCAGGTGATCCATTAAGGGCAAAATATATTGCAGAAAACTTTTTAGAAGATGTAAAGTGCTATAATGAAGTCCGCAATATGTTTGGTTATACAGGCACTTATAAAGGTAAAAGAATATCTGTTCAGGGTACTGGAATGGGCGTTCCTTCCCTTTCTATTTATGTGAACGAACTGATTAATAGTTATAATGTAAAAAACTTGATCCGTGTTGGTACATGCGGAGCCATCCAAAAAGATGTAAAAGTAAGAGATGTGATCCTTGCGATGACTGCTTCCACGGACTCACAAATGAATCGTTTAACTTTTGGTGGAGTTGATTATGCACCAGCAGCTGATTTCGATCTATTGCGCAGAGCTTATGACAGTGGGGTAAGTAAAGGATTGGAATTGAAGGTTGGGAATGTTTTTACAGCTGATATGTTCTACAATGATAATGCTGAACATGAAAAATGGGCACAGTACCAAATTCTTGCTATCGAAATGGAAACAGCAGCACTTTATACGTTAGCAGCTAAGCATGCAAGAAAAGCTCTTTCTGTCCTTACAGTGAGTGATCATATTATTACTGGTGAAGAAACTACATCTGAAGAAAGACAAACGACTTTTAACGAAATGATTGAAGTAGCATTAGAAGCAGCAATTTCATAAATCGTACATGTTAGCGAGTGATTATTTTTTCATAGTCACTCGCTTTTCTTTTGCCTTAAGGTAAAAGTTAAAGCAGATGTACATCCGTATGAAGGGAAGTATTTTATGAAGACATCTTTTCTAAGAATTGTTATTTCCCTCGTTTCTCTAGTGAATCTGTAGCTACTTAAAGTGGTCCTCTTCTCATTTGTTATTGGTAGAATCACTAATAGTAAGGTTCATAGATTATGCCTTTCTCTTCTTTCGCAATTTATTATATAAAGTGTTATGATAGACGTTGACATAAAGAAAGAGAATAGGGGAAAAGTAATGAAGAAAGTACTTGCAGGAACAGTTACAGTTGCTCTTTTTCTTGGAGGCTGCAGTCAATTAGATCCTTATTTAGAAAAAATACCTTTTCTATCTAATTCGGAACCAACTTCAGTAGATGAGCCTGTAGAAAAAGAAGAGGACAATCAGCAAGAAACAGAAAACAATCCAACTGAACAACCTCCCGAACAAGATGAACAAAATGAAGATGACCTAACATTAGCTTCTCAATTTTTTAATCAAATTGAAGATGTGGATGGAAAACCAACAATAGCAAACCCAACAAACTTGATGGTAATGGTGAATAAAGACTTTGCTTTACCGGCAGATTATGCTCCTGAAGATCTTGTTCGTGCAGATGTTGAATATTCTTTCGGAGATCAAGATATTGAAAAAAGTTACCTTAGAAAAGAAGCCGCAGATGCATTAGAAGAATTATTCTCTGCAGCTAAAAAAGAAAAAATAGCGTTATTTGCTGTTTCGGGGTATCGTTCATATGATCGGCAGGAAGCAGTTTTCCAAGCAGAGGTAAATAGCGTAGGTGAGGAAAAAGCTTCAGAAGCAGTTGCTCTACCTGGAAGTAGTGAACATCAAACAGGATTAGCGATGGATATTTCAAGTCCTTCAGTCGATTACACGTTAACTCAAGATTACGAAGATACAACAGAAGGTAAATGGCTAAAAGAGAATGCACATAAGTACGGCTTTATTTTACGTTATCCAAAAGGTAAAGAAGAAATAACAGGATACAAATTTGAACCTTGGCATTTTCGCTATGTTGGAAAAGAAGCAGCGAAAGTCATTTTTGAGAAAGATCTAACATTAGAAGAATACTTTGAGTCTGTAAAAGAAATTTAAGTACGCTTCTTCATAAAAATGTACCAAAAAGCGATTAATGGAATAATAGGGAAAAGAAAAAAGTATTGAAAAAAATGATCAATACGAAATAAATAACAACTCAATGGCAGGAATAAAACGAAACTTAATAATGCTTGAACATAAGAATGATTAAATATTCCTGAGATAAGAAAGATAATAGATAAAGCAAAACAGCACCATAGTAATATACCAGGAATCATGCATTCATTCTCCTTTCATCATTTATGTAATGATTATGTGGGGTTTGGGGAAATTAGAAGTGAACAAATGAGATTCACTTTGTAGAAGAAGACTTTCCCCATTTAATCGATACATAATAAAAGAAGCTTGAATTCTTGAGATGAAAGGAATACATAAGAAAAATCTTCCTCTTTTCCAAAGAAATAAGATATAATTTTCATTACAGTAGTACAGTTATTGATACCGATAACGCCAATAAAGAATCTTAAACTTGAGTAAGCATCACAGCTTACAGTGATGAAAGTGGTGAAAGGGTTGTCTAATGAAGTAAATAATGATGAAGAAAAACAGGAAGTAAAGGATAAGCCTAAGCTAATAAAAATGAAGTTATTCCCGTTTATTATGCTTGTATTCATCCTCGTTTTTGTTACAGCTGGAATCACCACATTAGCATTGTCTTTCGGTGATGAGAAGGCCGTAAATGTAGGAACGAATGAAAGAAGTGAATTTTCAAAGTTATATAAAGCCTATGATTCCTTGAACGAAAATTATTTCCAAGAAATTGATTCGGGTGAATTAATTAATGGAGCTATCAATGGGATGCTAGATTCTCTAGATGATCCATATTCTGATTATATGAATGAAGATGAAGCTGCTAATTTCCATCAAAGCATCTCCTCTTCTTTTGAAGGAATTGGCGCTGAAATTACAGAACAAGACGGACAAATTGTCATTGTTTCACCATTAAAAGGTTCACCTGCAGAAGATGCTGGTCTACAACCAAATGACCAAATTGTCTCTGTTGATGGCAAGAGCTTGCAAGGAATGAGTTCTTCAGAAGCTGTCCTATTAATAAGAGGCGAAAAAGGTTCCAAAGTAGAACTGGAAATTGCTCGTGGTGGTAACAGTGAACCGATGAATGTAACAATTACGAGAGATACAATTCCTCTTGAAACGGTATATGGCGAAATGTTAGAAGATGATATCGCCAAAGTTCAGATCACTTCTTTTTCTGAAAATACAGCGCAAGAACTCGTTGATGTATTAAATGATTTAGAGGAAAAAGGGATGAAGGGTCTAGTTTTAGATTTAAGACAAAACCCTGGCGGATTATTAGATCAAGCAATTGAAATTTCGAGCTTGTTTGTACCTGAAGGCGAAATTTTATTCCAAATTGAAGATCGTAATGGGAATAGGGAGGCCGTGCAAGCTCCTAATGGCAAGCAAATGGAGACGCCTCTAGTAGTAGTTATTGATGAAGGTAGTGCTAGTGCTTCTGAGATATTAGCAGCTGCCGTTCATGAATCAGCTGATGTAAGTCTAGTCGGTAAAAAGTCATTTGGTAAAGGAACTGTACAACGTGCTCAAGATTTTACTGACGGCTCAAATATGAAATTTACAACAGAAAAATGGTTAACGCCAGATGCAAATTGGATTCATGAAAAAGGTATTGAGCCTGATTATGAAGTTTCCTTGCCTGAATATGCTTCCTTGCCTTATATTAATCCTGAGAAACCATTAAAAAAATCGGAATCATCAAGTCAAATTAAGGCAGCACAGCAGATGTTAGAGGCACTGGAATATGAGCTTGATAAAAATGATGGATTCTTTGATGAAGAGACAGAAGCTGCAGTGAAAGCATTCCAAAAGGATAATGAATTGGATGAAACTGGAGTCATTGAAGGTGAAACAACCGTGAAACTAATGGAAGCTTTACGTGAAAAGCTTCTAGAGAACGATACTCAAATCAAAAAAGCAATAGAAGTTTTAAAAGAAGAAATGAAAAAATAACTCATTCTAGCTTCTATACAACATGTGAAAATCGTTTAAGCGACCATAACCCTTTACTTTATAAGGGTTATGGTCGTTTCTTTTTTTAATCAAAATCAACAATTGATATGCTTCTTTTTTTTGTGAGATGTTAGTTTTGACAGTTAATTTTAAGACTGAGAAAGAATATGATGAGTTTACGCTTCATTGAAAGACAAATTATGTGAAACGCCTCGCAAAAGAGGGTTTACATGTCATTCAGATAACCCGAGATTAGTACTAAATAGAAAATAGCAAACGGAGGCTTTAGTTGTTGAGCTTTAGAGTAAATTTAAATTATTTATTTCGATTGACGAATTTATTTGAAAAAGACTGATGTTTTTTTAAAGGTTTTATGGTAAATTAGCAATATTCTAAAATTGTATTGAAGATGGAAAGAAGGATGTGTGATGTACGAAACGAGTGAATTAAGTAACGATAAGGAGGAAAGTAGAAGTAAGCGCCTCATGCTGGCCGTTATTCTGGGATTGTTATCTGCTTTTGGGCCACTATCCTTAGATATGTATCTTCCGGCATTACCTAATCTAGCAGATGATCTGCAAACAAGTGCATCCTATGCACAATTAAGCTTAACAGCATGTATGGTTGGTTTAGCTTTAGGACAAATTTTTGCCGGGCCAATTAGTGATATGGTTGGCCGTAAGAGGCCGTTAATAGTTGGACTTATTTTATATTGTCTCATTTCAGTTGCCTGCATGGCCTCTCCAAACATTGAATTATTCATCATATTAAGGTTTATTCAGGGATTAGCCGGGGCTGTAGGAATTGTTATATCAAGAGCCGTAGTTCGAGATTTATACAGTGGCACACAATTAACTAAATTTTTTGCCACACTTAGTTTAATAAACGGGGCAGCCCCTATTTTAGCACCCGTTTTTGGTGGCCAACTATTAGCGATTACCTCTTGGAGAGGTGTATTTTTTGTTTTAACATTAATCGGGTTTCTTAGCTTATTACTGGTTATCTTTTCATTACAAGAAAGCTTGCCTGCTGAGAAAAGGTTAAATGGAGGCGTTTTTGTTTCCTTTAGCCGTTTCGGAAAAATCGTAAAAGACCGTAAATTTATGGGATACGCTTTATCTCAAGGTTTTGTTGGTGCTGCAATGTTTGCTTATATTTCTGGATCTCCCTTTGTATTGCAAAACATTTATGGTCTTTCTCCGCAAATGTTTAGTGTTTGTTTTGCAATGAATGGAATTGGCATTATTTTAGGCAGTCAATTAACGGGAAAACTTTCAGAGCGAATACATGAGGGAACTTTATTACTCGGTGGATTGATGATTGCTTTAGTTGGAGGGGTTACATTACTTCTAAGTGAAATTTTTCATCTAGGTATTTGGGGTGTTCTTATTCCGTTATTTTTAGTTGTTTCTGCTGTTGGGGTTGTTAATACATCAACTTTTTCGTTGGCAATGGCTTCACAAGGCGAAAATGCTGGTAGTGCTTCAGCCTTAATTGGCTTAATGACGTTCTTGCTTGGTGGTATGGCTGCTCCGTTAGTTGGAATAGCTGGTGAATCTTCTTCATGGCCAATGGCATTTATTATTGCTAGTGCAGAAATCTTAGCTCTATTATCTTATTTGTTTCTAGTTAAAGGGCGTATTGTAAAAGAATCGAAAGGATAACCAACATGATTAAACGATTACAAGATTATTATAATCAGTTTCATCGCACGATATGGATTTTACTAGTTGGTACAATCTTATCTCGCGGGGCGGCATTTATGACGTTGCCTTTTTTATCTATATATTTAGTGAATCAGGACTATCCTTCGTTTTTAATTGGCCTCATTATCGGGATGGGTCCATTAATGTCGACAATAGGTGGTTTTATAGGGGGGCATTTATCTGACCAATTTGGAAGAAAGCCGATTATGCTTGTTGCATTAATTGGTACAGCAGCCGCTTATTTTGGCTTTGCTTTGTCCGCCTCAGCTCTTGCTTTTTTGCTACTCAATGCTTTACTTGGTTTGTGTAATTCCTTTTTTGAACCAACTGCACAAGCATTGATGGCCGATTTAACAAAAAAGGAACAAAGAATGAAAGTATTTTCCTTAAGATATGTCGCAATTAATATTGGGGCAGCTGTTGGCCCATTAATCGGGGCTGTATTAGCATTAACAAATGCGACTCTCACTTTTTATATTACTGGGGGTATTTATTTAGCATATATGCTCATTTTATTGTTTACGATTCAGCCTGTTCCTCGTTTGGAGAATAAAGAAAATGTTACTTTGCCTGTTGCCTTTCACATTGTTAGGAGGGATAGGTCGCTATTGTATTATATTCTAGGTGGTATTTTACTTGCGATAGGTTATTCGCAAATGGATTCAAACTTACCACAACACTTTGATAATCGATTGGAGAATGGAGTCGTCATTTATTCATTTCTTTTATCCATTAATGCCATCCTTGTAGTTATATTACAATTACCTTTTGCAAAACTGATGGAAAAGGTTCGCCCTTTAAAATCTATGATTATTGGTTCGGCTCTTGTAGCTATTGGGTTATTCTTTTTTGCTATATCCACTCATTGGATAATGGCAGTTATCGGTGTAATCTTATTCACCTTTGGAGAAATATTATCGTTTCCAGCAAGTAGTATATTAATTGATCAATTAGCTTCAGAGGAATTACGTGGCACGTATTTTGGTGCTGCTCAGTTCAGGAATACAGGAAGTTTTATAGGCCCAATGATTGGTGGATACTTGATTGGTATCAGCGGGGGAACGATTGCCTTCTTTGTGATAGCCGTCATTTGTTTATGTAGCATCATTTTCTTTTCAGCAGGAATTAAAAAAGAAGTGATTGTGACAGTTGAAAAGAAATTAAGTTGATAAGCACCGAACAAACTAACAACACGCGTTATATGGGTTGTTAGTTTGTTCTTTTTTTATGAGAAACCGCTCTTACTCTAGGAAGGAAAAAATGTAAAAAACTATTTCCTCTTTTTTAAAGTATAAAGTTGTTCATCTATCCCTACAATGAATGAATAAGGAAAAATAAGGAGGATGAACCGTGAGAAAATATGTCATCATTTTGTTAGCTTTACTATTAGCAGCATGTTCATCTGGCATATCTGAGAAAGATAACCGTCAAAAGGAGAAGGGAACAACATGGAACAATTCAGAACCAAAAACATTTTTACTTGTTGGTGTTGATTCTAGAGGAGAAACAGATTCAAGATCTGATACAATTATGTTAGCTCGGTATGAACCAAAAGAAGAAAGAGTTAAACTAGTCTCTATTATGCGTGATAGCTATGTAGAAATTCCGAATTATGAAAAAGGATACCATAAATTGAATCATGCCTATTTTTTAGGAGGAACGGAATTACTTTCACAAACAATCGAAGAAAATTTTCAAATAAATATTGATCATTCAGTTGTCATTGACTTTAAAGGATTTGCAAATATCCTAAATACTGTTGCTCCAAATGGACTGGAAGTTGATGTTCCTGCAGCAATGATTGAAGATATGAATATGAACATTGAGCCAGGTAAAAACTTTTTGAATGGTGAGCAACTATTAGATTACGTTCGATTTCGTCATGATGATGAATACGATTATGGAAGAGTAAAGCGACAACAGGAAGTGCTTGCTTTATTAAAGGAAGAACTAAAAAACCATATGACATCTATTGAAGGAATCGCCAAATCACCTGAAATGATGAAAATGATTATGGCAAATGTTGATACAGATTTACATATTGATCAGATGTTTGCGATGGCGACCTCTGTATTATTGAATCCAATAACAGATATAGAGACAATGCGGATTCCGGTAGACGATTCATTTGTTGACAAAAATTCTCCACATGCTGGCGCTGTGTTAGATATGGATTATGAAGAAAATATCTCCGCTCTCAGGCAGTTTTTCAAAGAGAAGAATGTCACGGAGGTCAATGGGCGACCGTAATATTTGTGCCATTCTCTTCTATCCTTTACAATGGTTCAATGAAAGAGGTGGTTTCCATGAGGCAGATTGTTCAAATGAATGATAATATGAAGAAGGAGGTCGTTCAGGTCGAACAAACTTGTGAAATGTTAATCGCTGAAATGCTAAGACATTACAAACAACATGAACACTTGGTGATTGAATTCATTCGCTGTAAAAAAGGAAAAGAAGCACAACATGATCAATGTTTAGAAAGCGACTACCAATCTTTTATTGAAGTAGGATTAGAAGAAGAGGATGAATATTTCCCACATGGTTATATTCCCGTATGGAAATGTAAGCAAGAAGAGTTCCAAAAAATAGGTTATATCACCGACGATACGTATGAAATAATAAAAAACAAACTCAGTAATATGATTGAAGAGACAATTGCAGAATAGACTTTAAGGGGAAAAAATAAACATGAGTACAGAGATCTATATATTAGCTGGATTTTTAGGGAGTGGAAAGACAACACTGTTAAAGCAGTTGCTACAGGATGAAAAAGAGAACGGTAGAAAAGTGGCTGTTTTAATGAATGAATTAGGAAAAGTATCAATTGATTCAGATGCAATAGATGAGGACATTCCATTAAGAGAATTATTGGATGGCTGCATTTGTTGTACCATTCAAGACAAATTAGAAGGACAGTTACAAGGTTTATTAACGCTTGAAAAACCAGATGTCATCTATATCGAAGCGACAGGAGCAGCACATCCAGTGGAAGTCTTAGATGCTGTGCTTTCACCACTTTTTGCTAACTCAATTGTCCCTAAAGGTATTATTTCAATCCTTGATAGTGCAAGATGGCTACACAGAAAACAATTGACACCGCAAGTGCTACAGCTTTTAGTTGAACAAATTAGACATGCAGATTGCCTACTTGTTAATAAAATTGACTTGTTATCTGAAGATGAACAAGCAAATGTCATCCAAGAAGTTCAAAGTATTAATTCGACAGCTTTTACATTGTTAACAAAAAATGCAAAAGTACCAATTAAACGAATAAGAGAATTGTCCTTACTGCCGAAAGAAAAACAATCTAGCAGCAGGATTGGCACAGATTTACATTTGAGCACCTTTGTTTATCAATTTAAAGGAGCTGTAGATCGATCTGCTTTTGAGGATTTTTTGAGGGAATTACCTGACACGCTCTATCGAATGAAGGGATATATTAAGTTCTCATCTTTAGCCTATCCACAGCTTTTCCAATTTTCATACGGGATGCCTGTATATTTTCAAGAAGATATGAATATTCCTTTAAACATGGTATTCATCGGAGAAAATATTGATTGGGATAAAATCGAAAGCGGACTACAATCTCTAGAAAAACCAAAAGAATAAATTGATTAAAAATAAACTGAGTAGGATTTTGTTCTTACTCAGTTTTTTTGTGGAATACAGTCCAAGCCTTTAGCTGTTAACAAGTCGAGAGGTGTAATTCTAGAAGCTACTCTGTTATTGTTTTTCATATGGACAAATCCATCCAAAAGTTACTATACATATAAATGCTCATCTTTAGGCAAACTTTACGATGAAACCTAATAAAGAAGAGTGATAAAAGATGAAAAAGTTGAGCATTGTCTCCCTGTTTTTAATGCTTTATTTAGTGTCCCCTATAAAGATGTATAGTATGGTGGATGATGAAATTGGATTACCTATCCAGATGTTGCCTTGGAAAGAAGCGAAAGAACATTTACCGAAGTTTAAGAAGTTTACTGTGCTAGATGTCGATACTGGTAAGCGATTTGATGTCCAACGAAGAGCTGGTAGTGAGCATGCAGATGTTCAACCATTAACGAAAGAAGATACAAAGACAATGAAGGAAATTTATAATGGAAAATGGAGTTGGAAGCGAAGAGCAATTATCGTCATTAGTGATGGAGAATGGATTGCTGCTTCCATGCACGGGATGCCACACGGGGCAGGTGCTTTATCGAATAATTTTCCAGGTCATTTTTGTATTCATTTTTTTGGTAGTACGACACATCGTACCAATTCAATGGATTTATCTCATAAATTGATGATTCTCAAAGCTGCAGGTAAACTTGATGAGTATATGGCAATATCTGATCCGGAAAAAGTATCAGCTGCCTTTATAGCAGGCTTGAAACAACAAGATGCTTATCTCCTGTCTCTTGTCGCATTAAACAAGATAGATGACAAAGCGATTCGTTCGATTGAAAATGTAAAGTTAACTTCAATTGGTCACTTAGAGAAAGGAAATACTGCATTAGTAGTTAATCTTCCCATTCAAGTGGATTGGTATATAAAGAATAAAGGCAAGAAGAGCTATCGGGGTTCCATTCGTTTAGTAAGATTCTCTCCACTTGATCCATGGCAGGTCGATGCTAAGAATTTTTTGTTGAAAAATCGCATTTGACTTTAAATGAGATAGGGAAATAACAAGATAAAAAAAGCGTTCTTAATCGTATCGATTTTGAACGCTTTCTTCATTACTACACCCTTATTTTTTATTGGTTTTCTCCAAACTTAATAAAAGTTTTTTCATCTTCTATTAGGCCACATGTACCGCATTGAATTCTTACTGTTGGACCATTATATTTTAAATGGAAAGCAGTTAAATTTTCTGCTGCGTATTCTTCCAGTACAGAGCCTGATTGTGGATCAAGCTTAACTGAACGCGGATGTTGTTCAATAATATTAAAGCGTGAACGATTAGTTTTACATGATGGACAGCAATATGGTGTAGTCATAGACTAGCCCCTTCCTATTAATGAATTACTTTTATTTTTAACGTTCAATTGAAATTTATGTATGAATCAAGTAGATTCAATATGAGAGGAGTGAATTAAAATGAATAGTAAGGATCTTTTACAAAGCTACCGTTCATTATGGAAAAATAGAGCACTGGCAACAGATGAAGAAAATCCGGATATTGTGTTAATGATAGCAATAGAAAAAGAATTAAGAGATGAAAATGCTCACCCACGAGTAAGAAAAGATAAACAAAAAAAGTTAATTGCTGCGATTAAAAGAATTATTGACTCCTCACTTTCTTCTGATATGAAAGTCGCACTCATTGATATACATTTTGAAATTTTCGATACAATCGATTGAAGGTTTTCACACTTTTAACACAACCATCCGGTATCCTTGAGTTATAAAAACATTAAAACTGGGGAGAAACTTTATATGCGTTATTACAAGGCGTTCATATTTTTCTTACTGATTTCTTCTTTCTTAACTGGTTGTAGACAAGAAGAATTCACTAATATACCAGCTGAGCGGGATATTGCGATAACAGTAAATATTAAGGAGATGAGCCTATCATTTATAGACATACAGGCGCAAAAAAACATTGGTTCATGGAAGGTCAATAAAGCATACACAGGAGGAAGTGTACTATCAGATGGCGACACTCTGTTACTGTATGGTGAAAAGTTAAACACCATTGATCTTTATTCATTATCTAAAGGGGAACTGATTCATCAGTGGACAATTGGTGAGGGTGTTGTAGATGTTGAGGAACTAAGACCTGATACAATAGTTGCTTTAGATGAAAGAAAAAATAGCGTCCGTTTTTTTAATAGTAATGGAGAAGAAAAGAGTCATATTGATATCTTTGATCGACCACTCGAGATGAAACATGATGAAGCTCGGGATGAACTCATCATTATAGGGTTTGATGAAAATCTTCTTACAAGTATTGATTTGGAAACAATGGAAATAAAAGAAAACTATGAAATACATACACATGCAACAGGTTTGTTCCCATTAGATAACGAAATATGGGTTGGTGGACATGGTGAAGGATTAGATATTGAAAAATATGTACATGTTTATGATAGAGAGACCGGAAAAGCATTAAGAAAAATTAGTGTTCCTTCGATGCCAGTCGATTTTACCAAAGCTGATGAGGCGATATTTGTTGTGAGCCATGGAACCAATTTGCTGTATAAGTTAAATGAGGCTGGTGAAGTAATAGGTGAAATGAGCGTAACAGCCAACCCTTTCACAATTGAAACCTTTAGCGATATAGTATTAGTCGCAGGGTATGATAGCTCTGAGTTACAATTTATCGATTCAGAAACAATAAAACTGAAAGGATCAGTAGAAGTAGGCGAAGGTCCGTTTCAAATTTTGCTTAGGGAGAACGAGGATTCATGAGAAAAGTAAATATATTAATTATTGATGATGAACCAGATATGAGAACATTGATTGAGATGTATTTGGAGAATTCGGGATTTAAATGCTATACAGCTGAGAGTGGTGAAGAGGGCTACATGAAATTGAAGGAAGCTGAAATTGATTTAGTCATTTTAGATATTATGATGCCAAATGAAGATGGATATGAAGTTTGTCAAAAAATACGTACTAATTCAGATATTCCAATCATTTTTCTTTCAGCAAAAGGAGAAGAATGGGATAAAGTGAAGGGGCTACAATTAGGCGGTGACGATTATATTGTTAAACCACTTAGTCCAGGAGAGCTTGTTGCTAGAATACATGCAGTCCTTCGGAGATCTGGAAAAGTGAAACAAGAATCAGAGCAAATAAAAATAGGAAAGTTATCTATAGATAAAAAAGCGCGGAGAGTCCTTGTCGAAGAAGAAAAAATATCTTTAACATTAAAAGAGTTTGAAATGCTTTCTTATTTAATTCAACATGTTAACCAGGCTCTTTCAAGGGAGCAGCTCCTTGAACATGTGTGGGGAATTGAATATGATGGTAGCCTACGAACGGTTGATACCCATATTAAAACATTAAGGATGAAATTAGGTATAGCAGATTACATTCAAACCGTATGGGGGGTAGGTTATAAACTAGAGGTACCAGACAAATGAAGTACCTTACCGACACATTAGCCAAAAAGTTATGGTTAACGGTGACGATAGCGATACTTATCACAATTGTTTATTCCTACATATTATCTTATCTGTTTTATGAGAAATTATATGTCGAAAATGTAGAAGATACATTATTAGAAGAAGGATTAGCCTTAGCGTCTGATTACAAAGGTGGAGAAATAAGTACAGACTTAAAGGAAAAAGTAGCTTGGTACAATGATAAATCAGAAACCGATATCATCATGGTAGATAATCCTAGGGAATTGAGCGCATGCTTTCCATTTGAAATGAAATATGATTCGCTCATTAACGGAGAAGAACGAGAGCAATTATTAAAAGGAAATCCAATTTACAAAACGGGTTTTGAAGAAAGGTTTGATACTCGTATTATGGGTGTCATTATCCCGTTATTAGATGATAATCGTCTCGCTGGTATTATATATGTTTATTTACCGTTAGAGAAAATTTCTGATATTACACAGGATTTCGCTTATCTTTGGATGCTTGCCGCGTTCATCTTTCTTCTATTCGCCATTATGACAGGTACTTTCCTCATTAAAAGAATGACTAGCCCGTTAATGGAAATGAAGTTAGCAGCTGAACAAGTGTCTAGAGGGAATTACAATGTGCAACTATCGACAAATCAACAAGATGAAATTGGTGAACTGGCTAGTGCTTTTAATTCAATGGCCACATCTATTCAAAAAGAAGATGATAGAAAGAGAGAATTTCTTGCTAATGTGTCTCATGAATTAAGAACACCGATTAGTTATGTCAAAGGATATAGTGATGCACTAAAGTCAGGTCTTGTAACAAATGAAGAAGATCACGAAAAATACCTTGCACTCATTTATCGGGAAGCAACTCGGATGGAGAGACTTGTCGGTGATTTATTAGATTTGTCAAAACTTGAAACTGATGACTATCGTTTGGTGAAGGCGCCAATACCCCTAGCCCAGCTTTTGGAAGATGTCGTGCAAAAGTATAGTCCGCGAATTAAAAGAAAAGGCTTATCTATAGAAGTAGATCTTGATCCTGATATCATTATTATTGCAGATGAAGGAAGAATCGAACAAATTATGCAAAATATTTTTGATAACGCGATTAGATATACTGATGAGGGCACATTACTACTTGATCTTTTCCAAACAGAAGATGGCTGTTGTATTCAATTGGAAGACTCTGGGATTGGGATACCTGAAGAAGACTTAGATAAAATCCGGCAAAGATTTTACCGAGTGAATAAAGCAAGGACAAGAGCTGATGGAGGTACAGGGCTTGGGTTAGCTATTGTGGAGAAACTCGTACATTTACATGAAGGGCGCTTGCTTATTCAAAGTGAATACAATATTGGGACAACGATACAAATTATACTTCCGATGGTAAATGATCATTAATTTTTAAAGGCTACTCTTTCTATAAGAAGAAGAGTGGCCTTTTATATAGAAGGATAGGGATGTATTTCCCTTCCTCTTCAATAGGCAAATGAAAATAGGTTTATATGCTACAAACCGCCTTATATCAAGGTTTTTAGGCTTTGATATCATTTCATTATAGTTGCATAATAATTATCACGAATGTTACCTTCATGTAATAAACGTAAAAGAGAAAAAGGCTTTTTTAAGTTGTCAAGTATAGTATTCTAGTATATAAATGGAAACACGATAGTGTCATTACCAATTAATGATAAAAAAACCTATTCTCTAAAAATCAAACAAACCTACTAATCATAACGTTTTTTCTTTCTATTTTTAGATAGAACCATACAAGAATAATTCATTGCTATTTCCTCCCAAAAATATTACAAAAAAACCTATGATATGATTATGTCACAGCAAGAAACAACAAAAAACATCCATTAGGGAGGAAATAGATTATGAGTAAGAAAGTTATTTTTTCAGTAGCGGCAGCAGCTGCATTACTAGTATCAGCACCAGGTTTAAACAAGGCAGAAGCGGCAGAGCCAGCTCAAGTAAAAGTAGATACAAAGGCTTTTGTCTATCAAACTTCTAATATGTTAAACCAAGATTATATTAATAAAGTGATGCAAGATTGCATCGGTAAATATAATGTAAATTGGAATCAAGAGGATATTCAAAATATCTTAAGTCAAGCGAAAGAAAAAGCACAAGCAGCATTAGAACAAGGTAAAGCGCATGCAGCACAACCAGAGCAAGCGGAACAGCCAGCTGAAGAAGCAGCACAACCGGAAAAACAACCTGCTAAAGAAGCAGCACAACCGGAAAAACAACCAGCTGAAGAAGTAGCACAACCAGAAAAACAACCAGCTGAAGAAGCAGCACAACCAGAAAAACAACCAGAGCAAGAAGTAACTGAAGAAGAACAAGCACCATCAGAAGAAGCTTCATCTGAAGTTAGTGCATATGAACAACAAGTACTTGATTTAACAAATAAAGAGCGTGCAAATGCTGGTCTTCCTGCATTAAAACTTGATGTGGAGCTTAGTAAGGTAGCGCGTGAAAAATCTCGTGATATGCAAGCAAAAGGGTATTTCGATCATAACAGCCCAACATATGGTTCTCCATTTGATATGATGAAACAATTTGGTATTTCTTATACTTCAGCAGGTGAAAACATTGCCCAAGGTCAACAAACACCAGAAGAAGTAGTACAAGCTTGGATGAATAGCCAAGGTCACCGTGAAAACATTCTTAACTCTAGCTATACTCACCTTGGAGTAGGTTATGTTGAGAACGGTAATTACTGGACTCAAATGTTCATCGGTAAATAATCATCGGATAAATATGCTTAAATTATCCTTCAAGATGAGCAACACCTGTATCATATGATGCAGACGTTGCTCATCTTTTTCTTATTCCTCTATAAAACAAATGCATATTCAGACTTTATGATTTGACTTATTGTAGCAAAGTAAGGTTTATTCATGAATGTTTACCAATATAGTTTGTGTTTGTGTACATGAATTTGATGGATATCAAATTTAAATTTTACAACCATCTGATTACAACTATATACCTGACGGCTTACTCATCCAATTCTGATTAAATTTCCAAATCGTTCTAATTAAATGATATAATGGATAAATAAAGAGTAATTAAACAACGGAGTGAATGGTTTGAAGGATTTTTTATTTAATAATGAGCATCGATTTGGTGAATCGCTTCCCGAACAAATTGCCAAATACATATTAACGAAAATCATGGAAGGTTCTTATATTCCTGGAGATAAAATTGTGGAAGAGAAAATAGCAGAAGAGCTAAAAACGAGTAGAGCACCTGTGAGAGAAGCATTATATTTACTTCAAGTAGACAATATTGTCGAGCGTATTCATCGAAAAGGGACAGTTGTAAAATCCTTTACGACAGAAGATATTAAAGAATATACACATGTCATGGTTGGACTCATTCAAATGGCACTAGATATGACTTCGCATCAATGGCATGATGAAACGAAAGATACGTTAAAATTAAAACTCAATGCAGTGGAAGAAGCTTTCCTTGCAGGTGATCTCATTGGTTATCAAATGAAGTCCACGGGTTTAACTACGTTCTTTTTTGAAGTGGCGAATAATAAAGCACTATCTAAATTTTATTATGAATCTGTTTATATATTAACAGTGTTTGCCCAAGTGAAATGGACAACGAATACGATGAATCGTTTTCATCCAAAAATGAAATTAATCACCAAGAATCTAATGGAAAATAAAATTACTGAAGCGAAGGATATAGTTCCAGCTCTTTTATTAGAAACGTTAGAATAAGGATGCCACTTTTTGGGCATCCTATTATAGCAAACAAAATTGTCGACAATATACAATTTTAGTAGTATGATTATTTTGTATGAGACAAAAGGGAGGAATATGAGATGAATTTCGCAAACAAAGTAGTTCTAATTACAGGTGCCGCAGGTGGTATTGGAATAGCAGCAGCTAAAGCTTTTGCTAAAGAAGGTGCCAAGCTCGCACTAGTAGATTTATCTAAAGAAGCATTAGAAAAGGCTGCTGCTTCTATTGATGCTGAGGAGATTTTATTGTTATCAGCTGATGTAACAAAAGAAGAAGATGTAAAGAAATATGTTGAAGATACACAACAAGCATTTGGTCGTATCGATACATTTATAAATAACGCTGGGATCAATGGCGATTTTGCCATCTTAGATGAGCAAACAAAGAAAAATTTTGATGCAGTATTTGGTGTAAATGTTTACGGTGCGTTTTTAGGATTAAAATATGTTTTACCTGTGATGAAAGCTCAAAAAGGTGGGGCAATCGTTAATACGGCTTCAAACGGCGGTTTATTAGGTGCACCAGGTATGGGACTTTATGTTGCATCTAAACATGCGGTAATCGGGTTAAATAAAACGGCTGCATTAGAAGCGGCAGATTATGGTGTTAGAGTCAATGCAGTAGCACCATCTGGTGTAGATACACAAATGATGAGATCCATTGAAGCAAACGCCATGCCTGAACAAACAGAGAATGCACGTACACAATTTGAAAGCTCTGTACCAATGAAAAGATATGCAACAGCTGAGGAAATTGCTGATCTAATGGTATTTTTATCATCAGAAAAAGCTTCATTTATTTCAGGTTCATATTATCGTATCGATGGTGGACAAGGTGCTACATCGGTTTAATTTGTAAATAAACTTACGCGAAAGCATATCATCACGAGTGGTGTTACAGTGATTGGCTATTTAGATGTCAAGGCATGCAGTGAAAAATGTGCAAACGTTGTCATTGCTGATATGAGCGTAAAGATGGGTAAAGCTTACTTACGGTTCAATCTGTAACAGTTGACGGTGGATATACTGTTACTTAAATAACATATACGGTGAAAAGGTCTTTGTATTATTTATGGCTTTTTCACCGTTTTTTTATTATGACTATTCCCTCATGTGAATTTCTGCCGCTGCACGAATACCTGACTCGATTGCTCCTTCAATCCAACCAGGGAATAAGGATGTATGCTCCCCAGCAAAATGAAGTTTGCCTGAGGGTTTACTTACCTCCTCACCGAAATGTTTTTGTTGACCTGGTGCATATAACGTGAAACAACCTGCAGAAAATGAATTTCTGCTCCAATTAAATGTAAAGGTTCTAAGGTATTCTTTATAGACAATATTGCCATATACTTCACTTAAGCATTTCAAGACTTCCCTCGTAATATCTGATTGTGACAAACTATTCCATAATAAAGCGTCACTGCCCCAACTATAGCTTGCAAGTAAAACCGCTGGTGCATCATTATTTACTCTACTTGGAATATAGCTAAAACGAATCGGTAAATCAGTTATGACATGACCAAAGTTGTACCTTTCCCAAAAAGGGCTACTAAACTCAATTCCAATTTTCATAGAAGAAATGTTTTGCAATTCTCTAATTGCCTGCCATTTTTTTTGACTAATGCTATTTTTGGGTAGTAAATCTATAAATTGAAGTGTAGTAAACGGTAAGGTAATAAGACAATAATCGCCTGTATACGTTTTAAATGTATGTTGATATGTATCATGTACGTATATATTTACTTTATTACTACTTTGTTTGATTCTTTCTATTTTTTGATTGAAAAATAGGTTCGATGCTAATTCCATTTGAAAGGAATAGGGAAGTTGATCATTCCCACCTCTTATTTCAAAATATTGGATATCAGGTTGAAAGAGTGGGGAGAGAACACTAGATAAAATCGACATAAATGATAATTCTTGAAACCCTTCAATACCTAAGAGAATACTAATTAATCTGATCGCATTTGAAGATAAAGGCGTTGCTAAAGGGTTAAACTTTAAAAAATCGACCATTGAATATTTGTCGTATTCTGAGATCATTTTTTTCTTTTCTTCTTCTGTACTATTATTATAGAGAGTGATAAATGGCTCTACGGCATCTTGTAATAGTGTAAAGGCTGTCTTTCCTTGCTCATTTTTATTTAAATGAAAATCAAGTAAGTTTGGATTTTCTTCGTATTGTTTTCTTGAAATCTTCCTATTATTAATATAAATAATATCGTTTGGATGACTATTAATAAAACGGGATAATGGCAATTGAAACTTTTCTATATATTGTAATACGAGTTTATGTGTATGAGGAATTCTCATCGCACCCATATCAAGATAATTTCCATTTGTAAAAGGGGACCTAAGCGTGTAGATTCTACCCCCTATACGGTTATTCCCTTCTAGAACAGTGACAGTATGACCCGCTTGTTTAAGGAGTGAGGCTGAAACTAATCCAGCCATGCCTGCACCTGCAATTAAGACTTTCTTCTTTCTTTTTTTTATATTTGGTAATCCATTTTTGATGATTGAAAGCATGTCGTTAGGGTATTCAGGTAGTAACATAATATTCCCCTCCTAACTAATGGTCATCGACATGTATTTCAGATAATTGCCGGTCAATCAACTTATAAAGTTGGATTTCTAAAATGGCATCTTGGTAGTCTGCTTTAGCGCCTTTTTTATTTACAAGAGTCGGTAATGTAATAAGTGTTTGGTCACTGTCTTTTGGAATATGTTCGAGAATGAGTTGATTGGTTGTATGATACATTTTTAATTGCTTTAACCATTCTCGTTTTTGGATTTCTATTCGCACAAAAACATATTTATGTGTCTCCAAGACACGAAATCTTAATTTACTTTGTGATGGACTATTTTCTGTTGTATGTTGAGTTTCTTCTTGTTTTTGCTCGTTTGAATATTGAAGGTCATTCGGAAAGACTTTTCCGAGCATCCCTTGTACATACTCATTGACTTCTTTTTGGTTTAATTTTTCGAATTTGGACTTCATTTCTTTATTAAATGGGAATTGATTCCAAGGGAACATACACTTTTCACCCTTCCAAAAAAAGAGATGATCTTTCCGATGATGATAATCGCCTATTCATTAATTTATGCAACATTTCTATTTTCGTTAAAAAAACATCAATTCAAAACACTTGCAACATTACTTTATAGTGATTAGTATTAAAATTAAATAATAATTTTAAAAATTCTAACTAAAAGGGGTTGTTTTGTGAATACAAAGACAGCGTTAATTACTGGTGGGTCAACCGGTATCGGTAGCAGTATTGCTTGGAAAGTAGCAGAGCAAAATGTAAATGTGATTATTAATTATAGACATAGTGAACAAAAAGCAATTGAACTTTGTGAGGCCCTTACTAACAAATATGGGACAAAAAATATTGCAATTAAAGCAGATATTACGAATGAAGATGAATGTAATCATCTCATACAGCAATCATTAGCGAAAACAGATTCAATTGATATCTTGATACATAACGCGGGCCCATATATTCATGAAAAAAAGAAAATGATTGAATACTCTTTAGATGAATGGTCTTATTTAATAAATGGAAATCTACAAGCTTTATTTATATTAGGAAAAGCCATCATTCCACTCATGAGAAAGGGGAAGTGGGGGAGAATCATAACAATAGGTTTTGATCGCGCTGAAACTGCCCCAGGATGGATGTATCGTTCGGCTTTTGCTGCAGCAAAATCAGGTGTAGTCTCATTAACAAAGACGCTTGCCTTAGAAGAAGCAGAAAATGGCATAACAGTAAATATGGTTTGTCCAGGGGATATTATTGGCAAGTGGAAAGAGAGTGATATAGACGATGCCTGTACAGTAAAAGATGATCGAACTCCTGTCGGGCGCCCTGGCACAGGGGAGGATGTGGCGAGGGTGATTGCTTTTCTTATTGAACCTGCATCTAGTTTTATCACGGGTAGTGTCATTCCCATAACTGGAGCAAAAGATGTGTTAGGAAAAAACCTTCATCAATAAGCATGTCTCCGATTCTTATCACATATATTGTTAAAAAGACTGTGGGAGAGATGAGGATGGCTTATCAAGGTTCAAAAGGCTGGTATATTGCAAAACTAAAAGAATTTGGTGTTAATAGACATCCAATAGAGTTACGGAAATTAGAACTTTACAAGACCTATGAAGTCAGAAAAATTTATCAACAGGTTTTAGCGAATAAAAAACAAGGGTAGCTATTAAGCTCCCTTGTTTTTTAAGCTTCTTTTAGATGAGTTGTATCTTCCACTGTAAGTCCTTCTCTAAGCATATGAAGAGAATAAAGATCTTTAGGAATTTCAAATAAATCATAAATCTGGCCAGTTTCATTTATTTTATCATACAAACTTTTACGTGATTCATTGGCATAAATGGCATAAGGTAGTTTCTGGGCAGCTTTTAATGAACGAATATTTTCTTTTTTTATGCGCATAAAAATAGTTTCAATATTTAAATCATAAAAAAGTTCATTAAAGAAAGCATCTTTGGCTAATTGATTATAACCTTTACCATGATAAGGTTTACCAATCCATGTGCCAAGAAAACCAGCTTGGTTTTCAATGTCATATAAGCTAATTGTGCCAATTGGATTATTCCATTCATCTGTAATGGTACGAGAGATGAGCTTTTCTTGTTCCTCAGCTTCGAGCGTTTGTTTCGTAATAAATAACAGTTCTTCATAAGATTGAGCTTTATGACGCACAAAAGGGAAGACATCGGGGTGCGTCATCAATTCGAATAAAACTTGACAATCATTTAGGTCACGTTTTTTCAGCATTGGTTATCCCTCCACGTGAGAGTAAACCTACTCCATGCCAAAAAGACAGAAAAGGCCCACCCTCGAAATTTTTTGTAATGTAACTAAAAAATTTCGGGGTGGGAATCGAACCCACTAGAACCAGTAAACTGGTGGCGCACCATTTGCCTTCCCAATATCCAAAAACAAAAGATATTATCGACTAAAAATATTATTTTATGAAAGTATAATACTAAAAAAATAGCAAAAAGGGAATAGATTTTTTACCTTATTTTTAATATTATTTTTCGCCAAATTTCTCCATTTTTTGCATACCGGATTCTAATGGTAAAATTGCAAAAAGGAACCAGTAAATGAGAAGGTGAAAAAGGTACCATACATTGAGGTAAGAGAGGTAGGGACATAGAAAACAGTTTATTGATTGGAGATAAATGGTGAAGAAACCTTATCATCATTTAGACAAAGATAGGAGACGGAAATTCCAATTTGAAGATAAATCGCCTCCTTATCATTTTATTTATCCACCGCATTTGTATATGCCCAATTGCCTGAGACCATTGTCCATTTTGGTTTTGCTAGAAAATGAAAAGGATGATGGCTCCAGAGTACAAGATCAGCTTCTTTCCCTTCTTCAATGCTTCCAACGATATGATCGATTTTTAAGTTTTTAGCGGCAGCGATCGTTATTCCCTCCAATGCTTTTTGTTCGGATAAACCTTCTCGAACAGCAATACTTGCGCAAATGTTTAAGTATTGAATAGGTGTATAAGGATGATCGGTAGTTATTGAAACGGAGACACCTGCTTGATCGAGGATTTTATAAGTGTCCCACGTCTTGTTTTTTAACTCTACTTTTGATCGTCTTGTTAATGTTGGTCCAACGCTCACTTGTAGATTCTTTCCTAAATAAGGAGTAATTAAATGACCCTCTGTACAATGTTCAATTCGAATATCTAAATGAAATTCTTTAGCAAATCGTAGTGCAGTTAAAATATCGTCTGCTCTATGGGCATGGATTCGTACAGGTATTTCTTGTGTAAGTGCTTTAATAATAGGGGATGTGCGCAGGTTTACTTCATTTGGATTAGCATGAACATTATAAAAAGCTTCTCTTAACATCCCCATAATGCCCATTCTAGTAATTGAATGTTCATTGCTATGACTATGAACCTTTTTAGGGTTTTCTCCAAGAGCAATTTTTAATCCAGCAGTTTCTTTAACAAGCATTTCTTCAACACTATTGCCGTACGTTTTCAAGATGGATGTGGTGCCACCAATAATATTCGCACTGCCTGGCATTACGTGAACAGTAGTTATCCCAGCTTTAAGTGCATCACGAAAAGCAGGATCAAAAGGGTGGATGCCATCGATTGCCCGAATATGAGGTGTTAATGGCTGTGTTGTCTCATTCGCATCATTACCAGCCCAACCAGTCCCCTCGTCATATAATCCAATATGTGTATGCACATCAATAAAACCAGGTAACAGAAAACCATGAGAACAATCAACGACTTGTGCATGCAAATCTTGAATATCTTTTCCGATCTTTTTCACTATACGATTTTTTATTAATACATCTCCGTGGAAAGGCTTTGAAGTAATGGGATAGACAATGGCATTTTTAAAAAGTATCGTCGACATCAGCATCCAGTCCTTTTTCTAATAAAATTCATCCTTAGCAAATACACTGTTAAAGTGACAAAAAAGTGAGTAGAAATCAAGAACCTACTCATGAGAATAAATTTAAAAAATGCCTGCCATTTGCATAAATAGGATTGTTAATCCTAAAATCCAAACATAAACGGCAAATATCTTTAGTGATTTTCTTTTTAGAAAATTAATCATCCAAACAACGGCAATATAACCGAAAATGGCTGATGCAAGTGTGGCAATTAACATACTGCCAAAGCTAATAGCTTCAATATGGCCAGCATATATTTCTCCAAATTGCAGTACAATGCCTCCTGCTATGGTCGGTATAGATAGTAAAAATGAAAAGTATGCAGCTGTTTCTCGATCAAGTTTACGGATGAGCCCTGCAGCGATTGTTAAACCTGATCTTGAAATAGCAGGGAATATCGCAATTGCTTGAAAACTACCAATAAATAATGCATCACTATAGCTAATATCTTTCATTTTTTTCGCACCATTTTTAATACTATCTGAGAACCAAAGAATGATTCCGGTAATAATAAATTCCCAGCCAATGGTGACGCCGGTTTTTGAGATCGTCTCAAATAGATCATTAAATAATAAACCAACAAAAACAGCAGGAATCGTACCAATGACAAGCAGCATAGATAACTTTCCGAATGGATTTTTTATGATTTCTAGTAACTCATTTTTATAAACAACAAGGACAGCTAATAGTGTACCAATATGGAGCATGGTATCTAAAAATAATCCTGCTTCATCAAGACCAAATAAATGTCTTCCAAGATACAAATGCCCAGTGCTTGAAATAGGAAGAAATTCTGTTATCCCTTGAATGATTCCAAGAATAAATGCTTCAATTTTTGACATCATATAAATCACCTATTTGTTTATTTTTTTCATAGTAGTAAAATAAGGGGAACTCACGTATCAACTTGTTTTCTCTCGCTTTTATAAATGTATTCAAGTTGTCCAATAGAAGAACCGAAATTTGAAAATAAAAACTTTGAAACTTTTTATAATAATCTTCGTAAAATAGGTATATAGTACAAGAAGGAATAAGAGAAAGGGGAAAACAACAATGAAAGATTCACAAACAGACAGAATACTTGCTGCTGGCATTTATATTATTAGTTTCTTTACTGTATTTATAGGACCACTTGTTATTTGGCTCATAAAGAAAGATAGCTCAAAGCTTGTAGACTATCATGGTAGACAGTATTTTAACTTCCTCATTACTTACTTTGTTTATGGAATCATTAGTACGATCTTGATGTTAGTGCTTATTGGTTATTTATTAGGAGCCATATTTGGCATTGCATTTATCGTATTTACCATTATTGCAGCCGTTAAGGCGTTTGAAGGGGAAGAGTATCGCATCCCGTTTATCATCCGTATCCTCTAATAATTATGTAAGTATAAAAGACCAAAAAGAAAACGCGAATAATAATTCGTGTTTTCTTTTTGGTCTTTTTATTAAAAGCCGGATTATTGGCTCATAGAATAATATATTTACCAATAAGGAACAAAGTAAATGATTCCTTCATTCATAAAGGAATGCTTATTCGGGGATTCTTTGATTTAAGTAGGTTTGGGTGTCAATGATAGGGTAGCTGATGTATAGAGATAATAAAGCCGTTTAATTTTGAAATAATAAACAAATGCCTTACTACGATTTATTGTAATAAGGATTTTTTAAAGTTGTTTAATTTTGTATCAATATAATTATTCTTATCTTCGAATTTGATATTGAAGTTATTTCCCTTTGGACAAAAAAAGCTTCTCTACATGATAGAAAGAAAAAAAGCGAAAACCTGAAGGAATCTGCAAAAGGGGATTAACGAGATTAGATACATTTCCACTCGTATCTTTTTATTGGTTTGTTAATAATTCGGGTTCTCATAATAATGTCCTAAATTTTCCAATTATAGTTATCCCAAACTCCAAAAATAAGGGTGGCATTTATTATAAAAAGGAGTAAGAAGATGAATATTAACATTAGAAATAACTGCATTAACTTATGGAGCATATCGTTCCATTATGCGTGTTCGTATAACAAGGTACAAAGGAAAAAATAACTTTATCGGACGGAACAGCAATAAATATGAATGATGTACTTCTTAAATCCACCTACTTAATGTAGAATTACTAAGGCAGATACCATGAGGGAGCTTAGGAATTATATAGGAATATACTTAGATTTTCCTTGCCATCTAAGGTACCAAGTAGAATATCTTTGATGGTTATATTTGGATAGGTATCTTGAAGTTTTTTAAGAATCCATTCTTCATCCCTGCCTAATTGATGCAACTGTTTACAATTAATCGTTCCCTCTTTTATAACGGTATTTGGAAAATAAAAAGGTTTGACTGGTTTGCTAAATGTGACGGCTGTTAAAGGCAAATGTTCCGTCTTCAGAAAGATGGAAACCTTGCCACCATGCTCCCATAAGGCAAGTGCGACTTTTTGGATTTCTTCAATATTCTTCATTCGTAATTCGGTCTGCAGTTCATCAAGTGAAATTCGGGCACGTTTCATATTACGGTTATTAATCATTCCATTTTCTATTAATGGAATCGGATCGGTGATAAACCACTTTCTAAAATGTCTAAAATGCAAACTTAGGTAGATTCCGATTATATACAAGATTAAAATAACACTCATTGTAATCATCGACCCTTCCAGACCTAACCCTTCATCGGACAGCGGATGGGCAATAATATTTCCAATAATCAGCACGATAACAAAATCGAGAAGTCCTACTTGGGAAAGGGAACGCTGACCCATTAATTTGACAAGTATGACGAAAAACACAAATCCAACAATTGCCCGGAGCATCCATTGGACAATAGTTAAGGATTCCTGCGAAGTGAAAAATTCCATAATCTTACACACCCTTTAAACAGAATTAAAAAAAAAACTTATCTTGATCAGCCTGTATTCATAAGGAAAATATATATTTTGGACAAAGTTAACTGGTTTTAGCAGTGCCGTGTACGGCACGAAAGCTGAAGCAAGACTTCCCAAACCTCATGACTCTATAAGGGGGTATCGACTCGAGCGAAGTTTCCCCTGTATTTCCTTTTCTCCCTCATTCTTTGTACTATTATTTTCCAATTAATAAAATTTATTACTATAAATTGATTCCAACGGTTAGTTATTCTTTTATCTGAAACAGTGACAAGAAAAAAGATCGACTTTAATGACGATCTTCTGATTCATTCGTATTCAATTAACCTGCCCCGTTTGTTAAACAAGAAAAAAAGAACGCTCCAGCAATCCTCATCTTTAACTCTTGCATCCGTTAGTTCAATAAGAATTTAATTACTTTAACTAAATATTTTGTAGAAGGGTGAAGTAGAAAAATGGACGCAATTCAACACTCGTGCCAGTTCTCCTTCACTATATTTAAAATATTTAAAATAGAGACGGTGCAAAAAATTAATTCAATTAAGCCATAGCGTTTCGCTAGAACTAGAGCGTCTCATCCAATTTCTGAATCTTTGAGTCGGAAATTAAGTATACATTGCCAAAAACGTCGATTTTGTCTTCTTTTACACGTACAGCGCAATCTTTGTTTGACGCATAAATATTTATTTCTTCCGATAGGGGAGATAGTTCGCTTTGAACCAGTGCCATGTTATTTTCAAGATCAAAATGAGACAGGACGGAAAAATTATCAAGACCGATTCCGTCGTAAACAGAGCTCATTTCAACTTTATCTCCAAAGTTTTTCGAGCATAACCATTTAGCGGACATGTTGATTGCCCCAGCGCTTGCTCCCATTACAACGGCGTTGCTTTTTTTAATCGAATCCGATAATTCATACTCCATCAAAAAACCATTTTGATTAAGGATATTGCCACCCAACAAGAAAATGACGGAAGCATTTTGAATTATCGTTTGGGCATCTTCCTTCTGTAAGCGATAATTAATTAAATAATATTCATTAAACATAATGCCAGCCTGGTCAAGCCACGACCGTTCAGTAGCACCATCATCTTCAAAAACAGATGGATTCGAGCTAATCATAGCAAGCGATTTTCTATCAGTTATATCCTCCTGTAACGCCCTACCCAGATTCTCTGAAAAAAAATTGTTAAACCAACCTAAATAATAGTGAGTTTTCATAAGTACCTCCCCAGCAAAGTGTAAATAACATTTATTCTTGAGTCACTCATTCTGTTTTCTTGTCACTCTCAATATGGCCGATTGTTAAACACAATTTAAACAACACTGTTCGACTAGCCTGCCCTGTTTGTTAAACAAGAAAAAAAGAACGCTCCAGCGATAATCATCTTTAACTCTTGCACCCGTTCGTAATCTAAGGTTAGCCAGATTTTTCTGGTTGACCTATTTTTATAAGAAAATATAATAATTCCGCAAATCACTGTTACTCCTATAAAAGTAAACAAGTAAAGAAAAGGAGAATTAGCTTTACCAAAATCTACTCACTTTGAAGTGTCTCTACTTTATCCCACGCACTTGATATATCTGGTTTGTAGTTTCTTGTTTTGATATAACCGACTAACATCATACCGACTATATAGATTATATGAATTATAATTGAACCAATAAATACTTGTATAATTATCTTCATTTAGACAACCTCATTTATATCTACATTACCATAATAACCCATATTATTCTTCAAGTAACCTGCGTATTATGTTAATAACGACAAAGAAAAAAGCTGCCTCAGCAACCCTCCTACTTATACTTAATCACCCGTTTGTTTAAAACGATTGATGTTCTAATTCTTCATAATACTTTTTAGGATTATCAATATTTTTTTCAATGAAATATTTAGCTTGCTGCTTGAACAGATTTATGTAAGAATCTTGGCTCATTGATAAATCTTCTAATTCATCAACACTTCCCTCGACTTGAAAGGTGTCCGAGGTTACATCCACAACGACAGTCATATATGTTTTATTTTTATATGAGACCGTACCAACCACTTGTTTCTGTTCTAAATCAACCCTAGTAAATTCGTGTTTAACTCCTGTTGGTTTAAAGGTTGTATATCCAACATTAGATTTAAATGTGCTTTTCGTTATAAAGAGCAAGCCAACAAGTGTTAAAGAAAACAATAAAACTAAGTAAACTTTATTCCTCAATTTTTTTACCTTCACTAAGTAATTTTTACTTTCTGATTATTATTTCATAGTATTGGTTATTGTGCTATACTGCCCCCTTAGTACAACAAGAAAACAGATGCTACCTCTGCAAACCCTTTAATAAATTATTTTGTCGAATGAGAGGAAAGTCCTCTCCCGATAAGGTTTGCAGAAACCGGTTTCCTTCCCAATTCTCTTGCCCAAATTGATAATTGTCCTATATGGTGAATTTCGTGAGCAATGGCATGGCGCATAACTTCACCCCAAGTATCTGTTACAATTCTTCCATCTGGCAGGGTATCGTAAAATAATTGATTTTCCATACTTGCATCCCAGTTGTTCACAAAGTTCTCTACTTCCATATGAAATTCTGCGTCCAATTTTCGAACCTTGTCCAAGCTGTTATAATAATCAAAACTCTCCTGAAAGTCCGCTTTTCCCTGTAATAGACGTATCCAGCTCCACTCGACATCAACAATATGGAAAAGTGTATGTAATATACTGCCCATACCACCAGTTCGATTTTGCAAAAGCTCTTCCTCACTTAAATCTTCACACCAGTTATACCAATCTTTTCGTATCATCCAGTTATATTTAAAAAGTGTTTGCAATAAAACCCCTCCGCAATAAAAAATATTAACCTTAAAATATACGTTTGGAATATAAAAAACTTTACTTACTATATACTATTTCTTCAGTCATAGTTTAAATTCCTTGTTCAACTAACCTGCCCGGTAGTTCAAGAAGAACTGACAAGATCACGATGTATGCTCTTCATTTTTAAATAACTTTATTATTTATTAAATAACATTATTATTCGTGAACAGCTGACCGTGTTTAATAAAAGGAGTGGGATAGCTTCTTAGCAAACTTTTTTATATGCATTCACTAGGACAGAGCACACAATGCTATTTTCGTTTTTTCAGCATTTTTATCATTCATCGCGTACCTCTCTTTCGTAGAATAGACAACTCAAGCTTGTTATAATAGAACAAGGACTTTAATAAGAAAGGATTCGTTGTGAGAATGAATGTACATCAAACAGCCCTTGTATTAGAAGGTGGAGGAATGAGAGCGGCATACTCTGCTGGTGTAATGGAATTATTTTTAGATAAAGGTATTACTTTTCCATATGTAATTGGTGTTTCTGCAGGAGCCGCGAATGCTGCCTCATATTTATCGAAACAAAAGGGCCGTAACAAGAAGGTAAGTGTGGAGTATGTATCTGATCCTAGATACTTCTCCTTGCGAAATTATCGAAAATCTAAACAGTTATTTGGTATGGACTTTATTTTTGATGAAATTCCAAATAAGCTGGTTCCCTATGATTATGAAGCGTTCTCTCACGGGAAAAGTGAGTTTATAATTGGTACAACCGATTGTCTGAGTGGAGAAGCTGTTTATTATGGGAAGAAAGACTATGGGGAAAACTTGTTGCTTCTTTTAAAAGCGTCAAGTTCATTACCTTTTATTGCACCTGAAATTTCTTTTAATAATCGAATGTTACTTGATGGTGGTATTGCTGATTCCATACCAATAAGAAAAGCACAAGCAGATGGATATGATAAAGCTGTTGTTGTTTTAACACGACCCAAAGGTTACCGAAAAAAACCATCAAGAATGAGTTTTTTATTGCGAAGAAAATATCCACAATATCCAGGGCTCCAAAGAGCAATGATGAATCGTTACAAAATGTATAATGAAACCGTTGAATATTTAGAGGAGCAAGAAAAAAAAGGACAAGTGATGATTATTAGACCTGAGAAGGTTGATGTGGGAAGAATGGAAAGAGATTTAAAAAAATTATCTGCCTTTTATGAGCAAGGCTATAAGGATGCAGAAGATAGTTTAACAAGATTTATATTTTAATTGAAAGTTTGGTGAAAAAAGATCATTCTCTTCTCCCATAGAAGAGGAGAAATGTCTTTCTCTTTTGGTTTTTAGCGGTGAAAATGAATATTACTCATGATTTCCTTCGTTCTATAATAGATTGGTAGTAATACATTTATTGAGAGAATCGGGGTAGGAAGTTCATGAATATTCAGCAATATTATCAGCAATCAGCACAAGCCTCTCTTAATGGTAGTTTAGTTGCGTGTATACCACTATGGATATTAGTCATATATCATAGTTTCTTTCAGGAGATTAGCGGGCTTCTTTGGTGGTGTTTACCCTTTGTTTTATATAGTGGGATGTCTTATCAAAGCTATGTGTTAGCAAATAATCAAGCAAAGATAAGTTCATATGCATCAACAAATAGCAAGCAAAAAAATATATTTTCACAAAGGGAATTTCTTATAGGTTTTTTACCAGCACCGAATTTAAGATTATTATTATTTAATAGAGATGGTAGAACGGCTGCTGAAATTCGTGATTTAGCTTTTCATAAGTGGCGCTGGTTTTTGCCTACATTTGTCGACCGCTGGATTTATAGAAATCGCTATGCTTTAGTTGTTGATCAAAGGGTGCTTGCAATAATTACAGTGCGAAAACACAATATCCAGATTGATTATAACAGTAATACGATTCTTCTCCACAATGACAATAATAAACGCTTTATTTGTCAAAAAGATAGCCGAGCTTATACGCTAAGGTATGAACGGACTTTTATGAATCTATTGGTTCAATCTGAGAATGGAAGGGAGCTTGGGAAATTACAAAAAGGATGGATTCCGAGAGAATGGATGGAATCGTTCAAGGTAAACAACACCCCCTTTTTAATGATGAATCAACCTTTGCCCGCTGATGAACAATTAATTTTTTATAGTTTATTGATCATGTATGTAAAAAACATTCAACATTGAAGTAAAAGATTCGCTAAAGTTGTCTCAACTATAGTATGATTAAGACAGTTTTGAAAAGTGTTCTAAGTTGAGGTGTTCTATGAGAAAGTTTTTAATCATTGCGGCTTCATTACTTATTATTTTATTAATCGTAGATCGGACCATTCTAAAGGACAAAGGTTTATTGTCACAAGTACAAATTGACCAATATGAGGAAATAGAAAACCCTGAAAATGTAGCTGTTGGCCTGGAAATTGGTCAGAAGGCACCTGAAATCCAGTTGGAAACACTGAATGGTGAGTCATTTCAACTAAGTGACTATGAAGGAAAGAAAATATTACTTAATTTTTGGGCAAGCTGGTGCGGACCTTGTGAAGAAGAAATGCCTTATATGGAAAAAGTTTATAAAGAATATAAAGATGACGGATTTGAAGTCATAGCTGTAAATATGACCAAAACGGAAAGAAACGAAACAAATGCCGCTGATTTCGTGAAAGCGAATGAACTATCCTTCATCATACCAATGGACCCTGAAGGCGTTGTCTTAGATAACTATGAGGTGATTGCCTACCCAACTAGTTACTTCATTGATTCGGATGGGATTATTCGAAATAAAGTATTAGGTGCGCTAAATGAAGACTTCTTGGAAAAGGAAATTTTACGTTTACCATAGAGGATGTTTTCTAAAACGAATGTGTGGGTATAAATGTATAATAATATTAGATTAAGCAATAAGGATGTGGCAAATTGAGTACATCAACAATACTAAAATGGATAACAGGTGCATGTGAAGCATTTCTTGGCATTCCTTTTCTAGGAGGAATTTTTATCCTCGCAAATGGATGGGTGCCACTTATTGTTATGTTTTTCCTTCATGTAATCACACTTGTACTATCCGTAAGAGCTGGAGAAAACAAGTACGGTAGTATCACAGGTATCATTACTTCTATTATTGGTTGGATTCCGGTAGTTGGAATGATTATGCATATTATTACAGCGTTGTTATTATTTGTAGATGCTGGTCTTAGTTCAAAACAAAATAAAACAAAAGTATATTAAATGAAACGAGCCGATGAAATCAGTCACGGCTCGTTTTTAGATTAGGCTTTATTATATGGCAGTCCAACCGCCGTCAATCACTAACTCTGTACCTGTAACAAATCTTGCCTCATCTGATGCTAAGAAAAGGACACCGTAAGCAACATCTTCAGGGTTGCCGAAATAAGGCAACTGCGTATAAGTTTGATAGAACGGTAAGGCAGATTCCATTGAAGGAGCTGTCATTGGGGTCGAAATAATCCCAGGATGTACAGAATTGACTCGAATATTTTCTTTTCCATATTCTATTGCTGCAGATTTGGATAATACTCGTAAAGCACCCTTAGCGGCTGTATATGGACTTGTCCCTGCCATGCCAACTATACCGCCGATGGAAGAAATATTGACAATGGAACCGCTGCCATTTTTCTTTAATTCGGGAATGACATATTTCATGCCGATTACACAACCATTTAAGTCGATTTCTAAAATTTTATTCCATTCATCCATTGACATATCCTCTAGAGTTTTGGGAGAAGCGACACCAGCATTGTTAATCAGGATATCTAGTTTACCAAATTGTTCAATGGCTTCATTTATAACTGCTTGCCATTGTTCTTCAGACGTCACATTATGGGCAAGGGCAATCGCCTCACCACCTGCTTCTTTTATCTCTGCAACCACTTTATTTAAAGTTTCCATTTGTAAATCAGTCGCTACTACTTTAGCGCCTTCTTTCGCGAATAACTTTGCTTCTGCTGCACCCATCCCGTTAGCTGCTCCGGTAATAATGGCTACTTTTCCTTCTAACCTTTTCATGATATACCCCCATTTGGTAAAAACTTAGACAATATCGTACGATTTTTAATACAACTAGTTGCTTTATCAACAAACCGTTGATAATCTGATTATATCAACTGATGAAAAAATGAAGCAATGAACAAAAAAGTTGAGATCGTTGTATACTCAACAGTTCATACAAATTTGTTTAAAAATAAGAATAATTAATACAAGGAGCAGAAAAATGTCGAAAAAAGAAAAAGTCGATCCCCGTGTAGTAAGAACAAAGCGAATGTTAACTGACGCCCTTATTTCTTTAATAGAAGAACAAGGTTTTGAAAAAGTAACGGTGCAGGCAATTACAAAAAAAGCGATGCTGAACCGCGCTACTTTTTATCTCCATTTTACAGATAAATACGATTTGCTTGAGCAAAGTACAGATGACATGATTGATGAGTTAAAAGAAGCAATGAAGACTTCTTTTGTAGCAAGTAAAGGGACGTATGATACTGAATCACCAAATGAAAGCTTTATTCAATTATTTGCGCAAATTGGCACATATGATTACATATATAGAGTGTTGCTGTCTGAAAGTACAATGCCTCATTTTCGTGATAAACTAACAGCTGTGTTGAGCGAATTTATTGCAGATGGCATGACCGTTATGCAACCAGATGATGACTTATTGACTATACCAAGAGAAATGGCCATACGCTTCTACGCTTCTGCGTTTTTAGGTGTGATTATATGGTGGTTGAAAAATGATTGTCCGTATACCGCTAAATATATGGCTGCGCAACTCATGAAAGTTAGGACCGTATAAACAAGTGGTGATAGAACAGAAATCCTCTCTATAAAAAGGAGGGATAAAATAAAGTTGACAAAATTTTAATAGATGGTAAACTAAATTTGTGTAAACGGTTACAGATGAGTGTGTAACGCGTTACATATCAAATAAAATAGTAATTAATAGATTTTGTTTTTTTCTGAAATATGTAACCCGTTACATGCCTTTCCTAGTCATGAGAGAATAACGCTTCAGATAGTGAGTGTCTAATATGTAACGGGTTACATACTACCTTTTAATATAAGTTTAATAATAACAGTATTAACAAATGTAAGGTGATGATTCATATAGCCACAATTAAAGAAGTAGCAAAGTATGCAAATGTTTCTGTTGCGACTGTATCGCGAGTGATAAATAAAAAAGGATATGTCCAAAAGGAAACGCAAACAAAAGTGGAAGAAGCGATCAAAGCACTTAACTACCGACCTAATAATGTAGCGCGTAGCCTATTTAAAAAGCAGTCAAAAATGATTGGGTACATTGTCCCTGATATTACAAACCCATTCTTCCCACAACTTGTCCGCGCTGTGGAAGATGTGACAGTAGCACAAGGGTATACTACTTTTCTATGTAATAGTGATGACAATTTAGAAAAGGAACTGATGTATTTAAATAAAATGGCGGAAAACTATATTGATGGCGTAATCATTGTATCCAATCATATGAATGAAAGCCATCTCGCCAATTTACAGATCCCGGTAGTTGCACTTGACCGTGTGTTCCATGAAAGTATTCCCTCAGTGACGATAGATAATTATCAGGAAGCGAGAAGGGCAGTTATGCATTTAGTTGAAAATGGCTGCGAGAAAATCGCCCATATTAGTGGACCAGAAAATATTATCAATTCCCAACTGAGGAAAAAAGCTTACCAAGATGTCATGATGGCACTAGAAAGACCTGTGTATATAAGTGAAGGTCATTATCAAATGAAAACAGCCCAAGAAGCTACATTTCGTCTCCTGCACGAACAGAAGGACATTGATGCTATATTCACTGGTAATGATGTGATGGCAGTTGGTGCCCTAAAGGCATGCACAAAGCTCGGGATTAATGTACCGAAAGAACTTCAAATCATTGGTTTTGATGGAATTGAGTGGACGGAAACTGTTTCACCAGAAATTACAACCATCGCTCAACCAATATATGAGATGGGGAAAAAAGCAGCAACCATGCTTTTGAACCGTATCAACGGAAAGGAAGAAGGTCAGGATCATATTGTATTCCCGACCGAACTAAAAATAAGAGAAACAACAACGCATTAAAACAGAAGAAGGAGAGTGATTAGATGATTACAGTAATCGGAAGCATCAATATGGATCTAGTCACGGTAACAAGTATAGACCCGTCAATGGGTGAAACCGTGATGGGAGAATCATTTTTTACTGTGCCAGGTGGTAAAGGAGCAAACCAAGCAGTGGCTGCAGCTAAGCTTGGAGCGAATGTGAAAATGATTGGTAAAGTCGGCGATGACCCTTTTGGTCAAGAGTATATGAATTATTTTAATGACATGCTTATCAATACGGAAAGTATCCAAATAGAAAAATCTGTACGTACTGGAACAGCAAGCATAACAGTGTATCACCATGATAATAAAATTATTGTTGTACCTGGTGCCAATCATTTAATGACAAGTGACGTTATAGAAGCATATCGCGATGATATTTTAGCGAGTGAATGGGTGCTTCTGCAATTAGAAATTCCATTGTCTGCCGTAGAAAAAGTACTAGAGATTGCGGCAGAGGGCAATGTCGGTGTCATTTTAAATCCAGCTCCCTTCCATCATATTCCTTCTCATTGGTTTGAGTTAGTAACCTACCTCACACCGAATGAATATGAAGCGAAACAGTTATTCGAAGCATATGCAAATGATACAGAGGCAACGGAACTACTGAAACAAAAGCTTGTCATTACAAAAGGAAATAAAGGTGCCGCGTTCTTTGAAAACGGAGAACTTATGACCATTCCTGCTGTTAAGGTAAAGGCGGTTGATACGACTGGAGCAGGAGATACTTTTAATGGCGCTTTAGCGGTTGCCCTTGATGATGGCTTAACAATAGAACAGGCAATTACGTTCGCAATAAAGGCTGCAGGTTTATCTGTAACGAAAATGGGTGCACAAGTAGGAATGCCGACAAAAGCCGAAATTGAAAAAATGGAAGTGAATCATCATGAAGAAACAAGGAATGCTGAATAGTGATATAGCAAAAGTCATCAGTGATATGGGACATACAGATACAATTGTTATTGCTGATTGTGGACTACCTATCCCAGATGGTGTAAAAAAAATTGACCTAGCTCTAAAGCTAGGGACACCTTCCTTTTTAGACGTCTTAAATGAGCTTGAAAAAGAATTAATGATAGAGAGTGTCACATTAGCAACTGAAATTAAAACAGATAATGAACCGTTATTTTTAGCAATTAAAGACAAGTTCTCTGATTGTAGCTATGTCTCGCATGAAACATTTAAGAAAAAAACGGAAAAAGCAAAGGCGATTATACGAACTGGAGAAGCTTCCCCTTACGCTAACATCATTTTAACGTCAGGAGTGATATTTTAATGAAGCAATCATCAATAATAGAAATGAAGAATATTCATAAATCCTTCTATTCGGTGGAAGTACTCAAAGGCGTTGATTTTGACTTGAGAGCTGGGGAGATCCATGCGCTTATGGGTGAGAATGGGGCAGGGAAATCGACCTTAATTAAAATCCTTACAGGCATTCATGAAAGCAATCAAGGTGAGATTTATTATAAAGGGAATAAGGCCGTATTTTCTTCACCGAAAGATGCAGAAAAAAATGGTATTGCTGTCATTCATCAAGAGTTAAATATTATTCCTTATTTAACAGTGGCTGAAAATATGTTCTTAGGTAAAGAATTAAGTACTTTCGGTTTATTAAAGACGAGAGAGATGAATGTAAAAGCAGAAAAGCATTTAAAGCGCTTAGGCATTGAAATGGATGTAAAACAGCCTGCTGGAGAACTTTCCGTTGGACAACAACAAATGATTGAAATTGCAAGAGCAATCGCTGCCAATTCTGAAGTTCTTATCATGGATGAACCAACAGCCGCTTTAACAGATAGAGAGATTGATACATTATTTTCCGTTATTGATCAATTGCGAAAAGAGAATGTGGCAATCATTTATATATCTCATCGCATGGAAGAGATTTTTAAAATGTGTGACCGTATTACGGTTTTACGAGATGGTCAATCAATAGGAACGAAATATACCACAGACACCTCATTCGATGAAATCGTGAAAATGATGGTTGGTAGAGAAATTGGTGAGCGTTACCCGGCTCGGACGGCAACAATTGGTGATGTTTTTTTCAAAGTCGAGAACTTAAGTGTGAAAGATCATTTTTCTAATATTTCATTTGATGTTAGAAAAGGTGAGATACTTGGCGTCGCCGGTTTAATGGGAGCTGGAAGAACGGAGATCATGGAAGCGATTTTTGGGTCACGAAAGAAATCGTCTGGGAAGATATTTTTGAATGGTCAAGAACTACACATTCGTGCACCAAAACAAGCAATTGCTGCCGGTATCGGTTTCATTACAGAAGACCGTAAAGATGAAGGTCTTATACTTGGATTAAGTGTAAGGGAGAATTTAGCCGTTCCTAATTTAAAAGCGCTTTCGCAAAGTGCCATTATGTCTACTAAAAAGGAAAAAGCTTTCTCCAAAGAAATGATAGACAAGTTAAAAATTAAAACAGCCGGTCCTGAACAAGAAGTTAAGAATTTAAGTGGTGGGAACCAACAAAAAGTGGTCTTTGGAAAATGGCTTGGAATCGATCCAACACTGTTAATTTTGGACGAACCTACTCGTGGTGTGGATGTAGGAGCAAAAAAAGAGATATATACGATTATGAATGAAGAAACAATGAAGGGCCATTCCATTATTATGGTCTCATCTGAGTTACCAGAGATACTAGGTATGTCAGATCGTATTATGGTGATTCATGAAGGGAAAGTAGCCGCCATTCTGGAAAAAACAGATGCGACTCAAGAAAAAATTATGGAAGCAGCAACAGGAGGGACAAAGCATGAACAAAATTAGTAAAGGCATCGGCTCCATTCAAAAGCTAGGACCGGTTTTAGGCTTACTGCTCATCATTATTATTTTATCGGTTATGAGTCCAAGCTTTACAACAGCTGACAATATACTGAACGTATTAAGACAAGTTTCAATCAATGCTTTAATTGCGTTTGGAATGACATTTGTTATCTTGACAGGGGGAATCGACTTATCTGTCGGTTCGATTTTAGCGCTATCTTCCGCACTTACTGCAGGTATGTTAGCTAGTGGTATGGATCCGGTAATTGCGGTTCTTCTCGGTTTATTAGCAGGTGCTTTAATGGGACTTGTCAACGGCGTAATTATTGCAAAAGGTAAAGTCGCTCCTTTTATTGCAACATTAGCGACAATGACAATTTTCAGAGGGTTAACACTTGTTTATACAGAAGGTCGACCAATAACTGGTCTATCTGATGCTTTTAGCTTTCAAATGATTGGTAAAGGTTATTTTCTCGGGGTACCATTTCCTGTTGTTACGATGCTGTTAGCTTATTTATTTTTATACTTCTTGCTAAAGAAAACAACTTTTGGTCGCGGTGTTTATGCGATTGGTGGGAATGAAGAAGCCGCTAAGCTCTCTGGTTTAAAAGTGGATCGCTTGAAAATGGGTGTTTATGCGATTTCAGGATTATTTGCTGCAGTTGCCGGAATTACGTTAACTTCTCGTCTTGACTCTGCACAGCCAACAGCTGGTACAAGCTACGAATTAGATGCCATTGCGGCAGTTGTTCTTGGTGGGACAAGTCTTTCAGGCGGACGCGGATGGATCTTTGGTACATTAATTGGTGCTTTGATTATTGGTGTACTTAATAATGGTTTGAATTTATTAAATGTATCATCTTTCTACCAACAAGTGGTGAAGGGCGGCGTCATTCTATTAGCTGTACTAATTGATAGAAAGAAAGCTGCTTAACATATATGATTTGCAAACCTATGAAGGAGGAATACTCAAATGAAAAAAATATGGAAGCTTCTTACTTTGGTTTTAGTAGTCGCTTTATTAGGTGCATGTTCATTAAATAATGGGGCTGATGATAATGAAGCAACTGATAATGATGAAAAAGCATCAGGAGAAAAAACAATTGGTCTATCGATTTCTACATTAAATAATCCTTTCTTTGTTACACTACGTGATAGTGCAGAGGCGAAGGCAAAAGAGCTTGGTTATGCGATTAAAACAGTAGATGCACAAGATGACCCAGCAACACAAGTAAGTGATATTGAGGATTTAATTCAACAAGGTGTTGACTTATTAATTATTAATCCAGCTGATTCAGCAGCGGTTGCTTCTGCCATTACATCAGCTAATAATGCAGATATCCCGGTTATTACTGTTGATAGAAGTGCAGAAGGTGGCGAAGTTGTCGCTCACGTAGCTTCTGATAATGCAGAAGGCGGTAAAATGGCAGGAGAATTTATCATTGAACAACTTGATGGCGAAGGAAAAGTAGTTGAACTTGAAGGGATCCCTGGTTCATCGGCAGCACGCGAAAGAGGTGCGGGTTTCAATGAAGCCATTGAAGCATCTGACAATGTGGAAGTAGCAACAAAACAATCTGCGAATTTTGATCGTGCAGAAGGCTTAACAGTAATGGAAAACATCATCCAAAGCAATAAAGATGTCCAAGCTGTATTTGCTCATAATGATGAAATGGCACTTGGTGCTTATCAAGCATTAACGGCTGCTGGATTGAAAGATGTCATTGTTGTCGGGTTCGACGCAACAGATGATGCCATTGCTGCAGTTGAAGGTGGCGATATGGCAGCAACAGTCGCTCAAAAACCAGACAGAATGGGCGAGCAAGCTGTAGAAACAGCCAAAAAAGTACTCGATGGTGAAACGGTGGAAGAATTTATCCCTGTTGAGTTAGAGTTAATTAAATAAGGAAATGATTGAATGAAGCACGTGTAGATTCTGCTTAAAGGTGGAATGAGCACGTGCTTTTTTATTTTCTAAGTGAACGCAGGTTAAGGAAAGAAGTGTGAAAGAAATATATAAGCGGTTAGTATGAAATGAGTGTATAATTATGGTAATCATTATATTTTGTGAAGAAGCGAGTGGTAGAATGATCCCTGCAAATACTTTCGGTGTTGATATGACGAACGCCGCAACGCCTTATTTTCAAGTAGTGAAAGACAATCGAATTCGGTTCGGTTTAGAGACATTCAGACAACATCCGGGTTTAGCGAAAAGCTTATTTCATCATCTATTTCCTATAGAGGAAAAGTTAGATATGACTTTTATTTCTGGTTATCAAGATATTGATAGCACAAGGGTAAGGAGAGAAAAGTTAAATTTACGACGGTTTTTTAAGATAAATAATTGGTCTAATGAAGTAGTTTGGGAAGAAGAAATGAGCAGTTATTTTGTCTTTTCAACAGTAAAGAACGTCAAATCATCTGCGTTTTTTCGCTATACCCTTAAATGATTGGTTGGTCACACGTCACTCTATATTTGTTTTGTGCATCGTGCTTTTTTATTTTATATTAGTTCTGATGTACTGGATATAGTTGCAAATGCGCATACGATAAGGAGATTAAAAGATCTATTCCCTGAAATGTATGATACTTTCTACGAAGATGAGTAATCTTCTGTAAGACGGATTAGCAAATAGTGTTACCGTCATCAAGAAATTACCGAAAAAACGGTAAATGTAATTCGATGTCTAACAATTAAAGGATAGGAGAAAAATGATGAATATAAACAGGAAAGATTTACTTAATGCTGCTTGGATTATTGGAATTTGCTTTATATTGGGATCCTGTACTATTGCTGGAGCGATTGAGAGTCTACTAGATAATAGTTTAGCGAATGATGGTCATTATGAACAACAAAGATTCAATGACAATTTTGAAAGGTATATTGAAATACTCGAAAACAAAGGGGAATAAACTGTCAAAAAGAAGATGTTTGACTGAAATATCGCCGGTAGATTGTGTGCTTTCCACAGGTAATAGAAAAAAGTAAACGGGGTGATCAGATGTCTAGCGGTCCAAATAGAATAAATACTTTGTTTGCCGAAAAAGCAGAATACTGGGATTTAGATGATTTACAGATTGATTATTTAAATGAATCCATTACATTAAAATTACTTAGTTGTCATAAACAACAAATTAAGAGAACCTACATCTTCATAAAGGAAGTGATGTCGTTCTTTGTTTATCAAGAGCCTAATGTAGGAACGATACGCTTAAATGACCGTAGTTTTACTGATGCGAATTTATTAAGCGAAATTAGTTATCACAAGAATGGTTTTGGTCATATAAAAATTGAAAGTTTAGAATCAGATTTGAAAGAAATCGAAAAATTACATGCTAAAACTAATTTTTACTTTCAAGTAAATAATAAAGACTCATTTTTTATTGAAGCCAATAGTGTGCAAATCAATGATGAACGGTTTGTAAACCTTCTTGCAGATAGTAGAACACTGAAATATTGTGAATGAAGCAAACTTTATGGAGTGTGATGAATTTATTATAGAAAGAATTGGAGCTATTTTCAGATAAAAATACTGTCAGCAATATTAATAGCGCTATTAGCTTTATGCATAATGTTAATATTGTTAAAACGGTAAGATGAAAAAGTGTTTCTTTCGTTCTAGTTTTATTTCCTCATCAAATTCCTTATTTTCGTATGTCCATTTAATTTGTAAAGAGTAATTCGCATCCAACGGGGCGCCTTCGATACTGACAAATTCAATAACATCTCCCTGAGGAAAATCACTTGGCTTATCGTATAAAGTGACCATTTCCTCTCCAGATTTAAATACCAAAAAATTCAGAGTAGGGAGATTGGTCCCTCCTAACCAAGTTGCCTCTCCTTTCCAAATCCCTTTAGGGTTAGGAGAATGATGAGGGCTATATTCCGCTCTCCAATTTCCATCGGAGCTCTTTCCTTTTAGTACAATTGGTTGCTTACAAGAATAAATCATCCAAGACACTAAAATTAAAGGAAAGATGAAAATAATAATTAATTTTCTATTCATAGATGGGCTTCCTTTTATAGTTGGATTTTGTAATTTTTATGTTATCTTTATGTCCTGATGAATAGTTATTTACAAAAACACACCTTCTTTTCTATGTAATTTAATAGAAATAATGTATTTAACTGTATTTAACTGTATTTTATATCATACATAGATGAATTGACAACTTTAAGGAGTAAAGAAAAAATTGAGGTAGGGTTTTGAAATATAATATTAGATATATAACTATTATCCTTTTTCTGTCTCAAATGTTAGGGTGATGGTTTATTTTAGTTTTCTTTATGTATAATCTCCTATTTAACACTCTTTCTATTGATTAATTACTTATTTACATTTATCCTATATTTAGATACTGTAATAAGAGCAGGGGAATCTTTATTTATTTTAAAAGTATTAGATACTGTCTGTTCTCTATAGTATCAACAATTTAATAGAATATCCTTCGGGGCAGGGTGAAATTCCCAACCGGCGGTGATGAGGGTGACCTCTTAGTCCGTGACCCGGGCTCAGGAATGAGAACGGTGGATTTGGTGCAATTCCAAAGCCGACAGTATAGTCTGGATGGGAGAAGGATGCGTGTGTGTAAAAACGTTCAAAAACAGTTGATTTTGACGTTTATTTGGCCATGATTACTTTTCCCGTATACGTATTCGTATACGGGTTTATTTATTCATGAGTATTTTAAAAAGGGTGGTGATGATATGGGATAACGATAAGTGTGAGTCCAACTCTTTTTGTAATTTTCAACAAACTCTCCCGATACCGCGTATTTGCCCCGAGCGGAAAATTTCAACTTTTACTTAAACGAATAAATCTTATGCAGAGAGGTTGATCATTCTGTTTACAGGTATTATCGAAGAAATCGGTACTGTACAAAGAACGATTCATCGTGGATCTACTATTCAATTAGTGTTCAATGCTACAAAGATTATGGATGATATCCATATCGGTGATAGCATCGCTGTGAACGGTGTTTGTTTAACAGTGACCGAATTCCAACAAAGAAGTTTTACAGCAGATGTGATGCCAGAAACTTTTCATGCGACATCGCTTTCCTCTTTAAAAGTAGGAAGCAATGTGAATTTAGAAAGAGCGATGTTAGCAGGAGGAAGATTTGGCGGCCATTATGTAAGTGGTCATGTGGATGAAACGAGAAAAATTTTAAAAAAACAAAGACAAGAAAATGCGATTTATCTTTCAATTTCACTATCAGAGAAGTATCAGCATCTAATTCTACCTAAAGGATCTGTTGCTATTGATGGCACTTCATTAACAGTGATGGAGGTAGGGGATGGTTATTTTACGATTGCGTTAATTCCTCATACAGCTGAAGAAACGGTGATTAGTGAAAAAAAGCCAAATGATACTGTCAATATCGAATATGATTTATTTGCTAAATATGTATTTGCCTTTTCAGACACATCGAAACGTGAAAGAAATTTCGAACAGTTATTAGAGAATAATGGATTCTTAAGTTAGGAGGGAATATATGAGTCACTCAATTGAAGAAGCGATTGCTGACTTGAAAATGGGAAAAGTGATTATCGTTTGTGATGATGAGAATCGTGAGAATGAGGGTGATTTTATCGCTGTTGCCGAGTATGCTTCAGCTGAAACAATCAATTTTATGGCGACAGTGGGAAGAGGGCTTATTTGCGTGCCGATTGAGCAGTCAATCGCCAAAAAATTAGACTTGCATCCGATGGTAACTAATAATACAGACAGCCATCAAACTGCTTTTACTGTAAGTATTGATTATAAAGAGACAACGACTGGTATAAGTGCATTTGAACGGTTTTTAACCGTAGAAAAAATGTTAGACGACAAAACACAAGCATCAGACTTCAATCGTCCAGGTCATATTTTCCCCCTTATAGCGAAGGATGGTGGCGTCCTTGAGCGTTCAGGCCATACGGAAGCGGCAGTAGATTTAGCAAAATTGGCTGAGGCAAGTCCGGTCGGGATTATATGCGAGATTATGAAAGAAAATGGTGAAATGGCTAGAGTAGCAGAGTTAGAGAAAGTAGCAGAAAAATATGATTTGAAGATGATTACGATTGAACAATTAATATCTTATAAGCAATCACAATTATTATTAAACTAATCTAATTTAGGAGTGAAGTAGAATGAATACAATACTAGAAGGACATTTAATTGGAACGGGAATAAAGGTAGCTGTTGTTGTATCACGTTTCAATGAGTTTATTACAAAAAAATTATTAGATGGTGCATTAGATAGCTTCAAGCGTCACGATGTGGCTGAAGAGGATATTACGGTAGCTTGGGTACCAGGAGCGTTTGAAATTCCTCTAGCTGCGAAAAAACTTGCGGAAAGTGGCGAATACGATGCGGTTGTTGCCCTTGGAACAGTTATTAGAGGGGCAACACCACATTTTGATTATGTGAATGCAGAGGTAGCCAAAGGAGTGGCAGCAACTTCATTACAAACTGGCATTCCAGTAATTTTTGGTGTGTTAACAACTGATTCTATTGAACAAGCGGTTGAGAGAGCGGGTACAAAAGCAGGCAACAAAGGCTGGGATGCAGCTGTTAATGCGATTGAAATGAGTAATTTTAATAAACATTTTCGTTAAAAATTAATTTTCTTTGCTCCCTCTTTCTTTTTCTCGTTATAATAATATTACGTTTATATTCACATGAACAATGGTAAAAACATGTATAGAAGATAAATGAAGAGCCTAAAAGAGAAAGAGGGTTTATGATGAAATTAGAATTAATTAAATGTCACGGTTCGGGAAATGACTTTTTTATTATTGATGAAATGGAGCAGTCCTTCGGGTGGAGTGATGAAGAACGAGCGAAATTAACGATTAGTCTTTGTAATCGTGGCAGTGAGCTCGGTGCGGATGGGATTTTATTTATATTAGCCAGTGAAGTTGCTGATGCAAAAATGCGCGTATTTAATGCAGATGGTTCAGAAGCTTCCATGTGTGGTAACGGTCTTCGTTGTGTCGCGAGGTATGTTTGTGAGAAACTGAAAATCAAAGAGGCGACAATTGATACGATGAAAGTAACCCTTCATGTTAGTAAAGAAAGCGATATTTATAAAGATATCCCTACTTACAAGGTAGAAATTTCACCGGTGTCATTTGATGTTGCTACTTTACCACTTCACATCAATCAGCACCAATTAGTCAATGAAAAGATGGAAGACCTTTCGGAAGATATCGCTTTTACTGCTCTTTCTGTACCTAATCCCCATCTTGTTGCTATTGTCGAAAAAGAACAGATGCAATCAGATATTCAAGAAGAAATAAGTTTGTATGTCAACGGAGAAAATGATTACTTTCCTGATGGTGTAAATGTGAGTTTCGTCAAACCACTACCAGAAGGTGGGATTTTTGTTCGTACGTATGAAAGAGGGGTGGGCTTTACGAATGCATGTGGGACAGCGATGTCGGCTTCAAGTTTAGTCACATGTCTGCAAAGTATCAATACCTATGAGCAGCCGATTGAGGTTTATAACAATGGTGGTAAGGTCCGTTGCATTGTTCATAAGCAAAATGATAGCTTTACAATCGACCTTATTGGTAATGCTAGCTTTGTCTATCAATGTACAATTGAGATAGATATAAATCATCCAGGGACATTTACCGTCGATAATAGCGAAGAATATATTGAAGAAATGATGCAATATGCGAAGTTGCAACAAGAAGCTTCTGCTTTTTTAACCAAGCAATTAAATGCTTAAGAAATGTTTAAGAAAAAAGGGTTTTGGACCGAAACGGCACTATGAGTAAATAGTGTTGGTTCGGTTTTTTGTTTTTTCATCTGAATAACGCGCAGGAATTGCATTAGCAGGTCGTTTCATATGTGTTTTCGCTCCTTGATGTCGTGCATGCTGAATGAGCAAAACGTTCAAATCAGTTTTAGCTTTTGAGTGATACGTAAACTGAAAAGGCAATCGTTTAAATGCGTTTTGGCTTTGGATAACGTGCATATCAGATTTGCTTAGCTTTCACTTCCTAAAACACAAAAAATCGCATATGCTTGCGTATAGTTTTATCCTTTTAATGAATCTATAATTTTTGCAATCGTGTCATTTTTTGTTTCGAAAAAGGTTGCCATTGGGCAGCGATCAGTTAAACGATACTTGCGAATGTTGTCTAGTGAAAAATTCTTTCGTTGCAGTTGTTTATTTACTTCATCCCAATAGAGTGGGGCTGCTATTATCGCACCTTCTCTGCCTCTAGGAGAGTAAGGAGCAATCATCGTTTTTCCTTCTGCATGCTGTATATAATCGATATATAACTTTTTCCCGCGATTCTTTTTCATTCTTTCTGTCGTAAATAAATCTGGGTTTTTTTCAACTAAATAGGAAGCTATGAACGAAGTAAACAGTCTGGTATCTTCATAAGAAAAATGATGATGCATAATTGGGATATGTACTTGTATACCCTTACCACCAGTTAATTTTGGGAAGCCGATAATATTTAATTCTTCGAAAATCTTGTTTAGTTTCTGTGCAGCATCAACAGCTAGTAGAAAGTGTGTTTCATCTGGTGGGTCAAGGTCGAACACAATATCAAGCGGATGGTCGCTACCAATTGTTTCAAAAGGGGTATGATACTCTAGTGCTAATTGATTACCTAGCCAAACAAGAGTAGATAAATCATTACAAAGGATATAGTCGATTTCGTCTTTTGTAAAAGAATTCACAAATGACGGTGCATAATCAGGTTTATTCTTCTGATAGAAACATTCTTTCCCTATATAGCCATGTGGATAGCGAATGGTTGTTAACAATCTATTCTTCACAAACGGTAACAACCGTGGAGCGACGCAAACAAGATATGCAATGAGCTGCTCTTTATTGATTTTTGGGTTGTCCCATAACGGTTTTTCTGGGTGGGTCACTTCTATAGAAGAGTCGATATTTGCATTTTCTATCAGTAATCTCTCCCAAGTACATGTTTCCCATTGCTCAGTCGGTAAGAATTGCATAAATTGAGGGTGGATCAAGGTATCCTCAATTATGTCGCGAAAGCAAAGTTGAATACAAATGCTTGGGGAGATGCTGTATTTTACTTGACTTACTTTTTTTCCATTCTTTTGAATCAAGCTGACTAAAATAGCCAATTCTTGTTCATTTAGACCTTCGGAAAATTCGCCCATTGCCTTTACTTTATTTTGATATACGATACTATATTCAAACTGATTAGTTGTAACATTCCAGCCAGTAATAAAGAAACGACCTTTTTTCCTCATATGACCTTCAACCATCCTTTGACTAGATTTTGGTTTACATTCATAAAACCTATTACACATGGTCATAGTATGGTTAGATTAAAAAAAGACATACAAGTGAGGATCGATCCAATGAAGCCAATTATTCCTTTTGAACCAAAAATGACAAATGAGATTCCAAATGGCGATCAATGGATAGCGCAAGTAAAGTGGGATGGTACAAGGATATTGACTTATTATGAAAAAGAGAATTTAAGGATTTTTAATCGAAAAGGAAATGAGCGCACCATCCAATATCCGGAATTACATCAATTACCCTCATTAATTAAGGGGAATTCCTTCATTTTAGATGGAGAGGTAATCGCTTTTCAAGACGGTGTTCCCTCTTTTTATGATGTGATGAGAAGAGATCGGCGGAAGAATACGGTAACAATCAATCATTTACAGACAGAAATTCCTATTACTTATATGATATTTGACCTCTTATATTTTAACGGTAAATGGCTGATTGAAACCCCATTATATAGACGCCAGGAGATGTTGATGGAAATCATCCAGCCAACAAATGAGATTCAAATCGTCCAAAGTTTTAGAGACTGTCAATCATTATATGATGCTGTCATAGAGCAAGGATTAGAGGGTATTGTTTGTAAGGATTTATATAGTGCTTATATATTAGGAGGAAAAGATGAACGCTGGTTAAAAAAGAAAAAAGAACAGGACCTTATTGCTATTGTTGGAGGGGTAACTTATAATGGAGCACTTATTCGTTCAATTGATTTAGGTGTATATAATGAAAAGGGTGAGCTTATTTATATCGGCAGTGCAGGCTCGAGCAAGCTTACTTTAAAGGATTGGCGTGAAGTGACTGAAGTGACTAACCAAATACTTCAGGGAGCAAGTCCGTTTCATAATTATAGCGGCTTATTGAAAAATCATGAATGGCTTTCTCCAATTTTAAAAGTGAAGGTTACTTTCTTAGAGTGGACAAAAGATCATACAATGAGGCAACCAGTCATTCAGTCGTTTGTTTTTTAAATCGTTTTCGGATAGGTTTTTGCCTACAGCAAATTTAGGTGTTTTACATAGTTTATAAGGAGTATATAAAGAGAACGACAGAGGAGGTTAAATGGTGAATCAACACTTTTACCCGGCATATACACAGACTCACTTATATAGAAGGCCTTATGGTGGTCGTCCTGGTTTTGGGGGAGGGCCAGGCTTTGGCGGCCCCGGCTTTGGGAGACCTGGTTTTGGTTTTGGTGGTCCATTTTTAGGTGGTGTAGCGGCAGGTTTATTAGGTGGCGCATTATTAGCACCTCTGGTGTACCCGCCTTATCCACCATATCCTGTATACCCACCATACCCACCTTATCCGGTTTATTAAAAAAATGGCTCAGATTTCACAAACACCACAGATTCAGCTGTGGTGTTTATTGCTTTTATTGCTTGTTTTTTTTGTAAAGACAGTGTTAGATGAAGACATATAAAAGAGATGTAGCTAATCTTACCAACATTGTACGTGTATATGAATAATCCTCAGAGAAAAAATACAATTAATAAGAATGGAGGAGGTTTTCTGATGCACACAATGTGGAAAGGAAGCATTAGTTTCGGTTTAGTCAATATCCCGATCAAATTGCATGCGGCAACTGAAGATAAAGATATTAAATTGCGTAATTTGCATAGTAAATGTCATTCGCCTATTAAGTATGAGAAAGTTTGTCCTGTATGTGATGAACCTGTGGAACAAAGTGATATAGTGAAAGCATATGAGTACACGAAAGGGAAATTTATCGTACTTGATGAAGAGGAATTACAAGCGTTAAAAAAAGAAAATGAAGATAAAGCAGTGGAGATTTTAGATTTTGTCAAAATCAATGAAGTAGATCCGATATATTTTTCTCGATCTTATTATATATCTCCAGGAGATAGTGGATCGAAAGCGTATGCCTTATTAAGGGAAGCTTTGAAGGAGTCTGAAAAAGTGGGGATAGCGAAAATTATCATTCGCGCAAAAGAACAGCTAGCTCTTCTTAGAGTTTTTCACAATACTTTAGTAATGGAAACCATCCACTTTCCTGATGAGGTGAGAAATTTTGCAGATGTGCCTAATATTCCTGCAGAAGAAAAAATAGCCAAAAAAGAATTAGACACCGCATTGTTATTGATAGACCAACTAACGACAACATTTGAACCTGAGAAATATACAGATGAATATCGCCAAGCACTTCTAGAGTTGATTGAAACAAAGAAAAATGGGGAAGAGGTAGTAATAACAAATCAACAGCAACCAAAGACATCCAATGTTACTGATCTTATGGCTGCATTGCAAGCATCCATCGATCAAACAAAACCACCACAACCGAAAAAAGAAAAAGCGACGACGAAGTCAAAAAAGAAAAAATCAACGAGTGCTGCAAAGACAAAGAAGGAAGCATAGTTTTGTTTATTCAATTGGAGAAGTCTAGACTTCTCCAACTTCCTAAAAAATATAAAGGAATGGGCAATGAAAAAATCAACCTTATACATAACGACAAACATCATACTATTCATTCTATTTTTAGGTATGTTTTTGTTTATCGTTTTCGATTACACAAACAATGATCTTGCTTGGTTTGATATGGAGGTCATTCATATTGTCCAGCAAAATGTAACTCCTGCATTAACCACATTTATCGATCGTTTTACTTTCCTAGGTTCTGTGCTGTGGTTTGTCATAGCCACAGTTGTTGTAATAGTCCTTCTTGTCTTAAAAAAGAAGTATGCATTAGCTATTTATATTTGTTTGACATCGGGAGTAGGGGCTCTTTTAAATTGGACTCTTAAGCACTATTTTAAAAGGGAAAGGCCAGATATCCTTCCATTAATTGAAGAAACTGGCTATGCCTTTCCAAGTGGACATTCAATGGGCTCGTTTATATTCTACGGATCGCTTGCTTTTGTCATCATTCATGTAGCTAAAAAGACAAGTATGAAATGGGCTGTAGCAATCATCATGGGGTTACTGATTTTGTCGATTGGGTTAAGTAGGATATATTTAGGTGTCCATTACCCTAGTGACGTAGCGGCTGGTTTTTTGGTCGGAGCGATTTGGTTAATGCTTTCAATTATGGTTTTTCATATGTATGAGCATATATTTAATAAATAAAAGGAGAGGAAAAGGTTGGAAAAATATATTCTTTCATTAGATCAAGGAACAACGAGCTCTCGAGCAATTTTATTCAATCATGAAGGGGAACCAGTACATAGTGCGCAAAAAGAGATTAAACAGTATTTTCCGAAACCTGGATGGGTGGAACATAATGCGAATGAAATTTGGGGAAGTGTACTGTCAGTGATTGCTAGTGTTTTATCAGAGGCAAATGTTACTCCCATTCAAATTGCCGGTATAGGTATTACGAACCAACGAGAAACAACAGTTTTATGGGACAAAGAAACGGGAGACCCCATCTACCATGCCATTGTTTGGCAATCTAGACAAACGAACGACATCTGTAAAGAGCTTAAGAAAAACGGAATGGAAGAGAAGGTGCGTCAAAAGACTGGTCTATTAATTGACCCTTACTTTTCTGGAACAAAGGTGAAGTGGATCCTAGATCATGTGGAAGGTGCACGTGAAAAGGTGAAAAAAGGGGAAGTATTATTTGGGACCATTGATACATGGCTTATATGGAAATTATCCGGTGGTAAAGCTCATGTCACGGACTATACAAATGCGGCAAGAACTCTAATGTTTAATATTTTTGACCTGAAATGGGATGAAGAACTGTTAGATTTATTTGGGGCAGAAAGTTCTATGATGCCTGAAGTGAAAAGTTCTTCAGAGATATATGCAGAAACGGCTCCTTATCATTTTTTCGGTCAGTCAGTTCCTATAGCCGGCGCAGCAGGTGATCAACAAGCTGCATTATTTGGTCAAGCATGTTTTACTGAAGGTATGGCAAAAAATACGTACGGTACGGGCTGTTTTATGCTCATGAATACAGGTGAAAAAGCAGTACATTCAGATAATGGTCTCTTAACAACGATAGCATGGGGGATAGATGGTAAAATCACCTATGCGCTTGAGGGGAGTATTTTCGTAGCCGGTTCTGCTCTTGGATGGTTACGAGATGGTTTGAGGATGTTAAAGCATGCGGAGGATAGTGAAGATTACGCAACAAAAGTACAATCAACAGAAGGTGTGTATATGGTACCTGCATTTGTTGGTTTAGGTACACCTTATTGGGATAGTGAGGTAAGGGGAGCTATTTTTGGATTAACTCGTGGAACGGAAAAGGAACATTTTATAAGAGCCACTTTGGAGTCACTTGCCTATCAAACGAAGGATGTATTACAAGCGATGATTGAGGATTCGGGGATTGATATCACTTCTTTACGGACGGACGGCGGTGCAGCAAAAAATAACTTTCTCATGCAATTCCAAGCAGATTTACTGGATACAGTTGTTGAACGGGCAAAGATTAATGAAACGACAGCTTTAGGAGCAGCATATTTAGCAGGCTTGGCTGTTGGTTTTTGGGAAAACAAAAAGCAACTTACCAAGAAGTGGGATCTAGATAAAGAATTTCAACCAGAAATGGATGAAAAAGAAAGAGATAAACTGTATCAAGGCTGGCAAACAGCAATCAACGCAACAATGGCATTTAAGTAAGGTACTTCACCATTTGAAAAAACAGGAGGGTACGAAAATGAAATTTTCTGTGAAAAATCGTTCTACTACCATTCAGCATTTAACTAACAATGAGTATGATCTCGTTGTTATCGGTGGAGGTATTACAGGAGCTGGAATTGCCCTTGATGCTGTGACAAGAGGGATGAAAGTAGCTTTAATTGAAATGCAGGACTTTGCTGCAGGAACGTCAAGTCGCTCAACTAAACTTGTGCATGGTGGTCTACGTTATTTAAAACAATTAGAATTTCATGTCGTTTCTGAAGTAGGAAAAGAACGGGCGATTGTGTATGAAAACGGCCCTCATATTACAAAACCAGAATGGATGGTCTTACCTTTTTATCAAAAAGGAACTTTCGGGAAGTTCACAACATCAATTGGGTTGAAGGTCTATGATTTCCTTGCGGGAGTTAAAAGAGATGAAAGAAGAGAAATGTTAAATAAAGAAGAGGTGCTAATAAAAGAACCATTATTGAAAGAAGAAGGTTTACTTGGTGGTGGTCATTATGTGGAATACCGGACTGATGATGCACGGTTAACTATTGAAGTGATGAAAGAAGCCGCTCATCGAGGAGCAGATGTGATTAATTATGCTAAAGTAACTGATTTTGTTTATAGGGATGGAACGATTATTGGTGTTGAGGTGCAAGACCAACTAAGTAATGAGTCTTTTCAAGTTTTCGGAAAAAAATGCGTGAATGCAACCGGTCCTTGGGTGGAACAGCTTTTAGATAAAGATGAGCAAATGAAAAATAAATCTTTAAAACTAACAAAAGGTGTTCATATTGTCATCGATCATTCTATTTTCCCATTAGAGCAAGCTATTTACTTTGACAGTGAAGATGGTCGAATGATTTTTGCTATTCCAAGGGAAGGGAAAACCTATGTTGGAACGACCGATACCTTTTATAAAGGTGATCCTGTGCATCCTTCGATAACAGATGAAGATAGGCAATATTTACTGAACGCAATTAAAGGGATTTTTCCAAACGTGAAGGTGACAGAAGCAGATATCGAATCTAGTTGGTCAGGTGTGCGTCCACTTATTCATGAAGAAGGAAAGTCACCGTCAGAAATTTCGAGAAAAGATGAAATCTGGGTGTCAGAGCACGGTTTAATTACGATTGCTGGTGGTAAATTAACAGGTTACCGGAAAATGGCCGAGACAATTGTAGACAAAGTTTCGTTTATGTTAAAAGAAGAATATCAACTATTGTTTTCAAAAAGTATGACAAAACATCTACCGTTGTCAGGTGGAAGAGTAGGCGGAGCAAAATATTTCCCTACTTTTATTGAATCAAAGAAACAGGAAGGGATAAAAGCTGGATTAAATGGAGAAGAGTCTCTTTATCTCTTAAGGCGTTACGGTTCAAATGCGCCGGTTTTATTCTCTTTGGTTAAGCAATATCATAAAGGAGAGCATCTAATCCCACGAGTCTTATGGTTAGAGCTAAAATATGCAATTGAATATGAAATGGTTGTTTCGCCTGTAGACTTTTTTTTCCGCCGGACAGGCGCATTGTTGTTTAACATTAAGTGTGTGTTCACATATAAAAAGGCTATCATTGAGATCATGGAAGATGAGCTTGACTGGACAGTTGAACAAACACGATCATATACGAACGAACTAAATGAAGTAATTAAATGGGCGACAAACAAAGGGTGAAAAGATCGTGGGTGACGACGGGATATAGTGAGCCTCTCTCATATCCTGTCGTATAAAACCAATGAATTTGACATATATCTACCAAAGTACTATAATAGATTGTGGTATTTGAGATAGAAAGATAGTCGGTAGTCATACGGCTTTTCTTGATGTGAAAGTTACTCTTTAGAGTAAAGTTCGCTAAGCAAGGTTTATAATTAAGAACTATTTTGTGGACAACTTCATAAGTAAGTTGAAATTCTTCTTAAATCATCTTCTATTTACCCATAAATGAACTTTATATGGTTACTTCAATAATTAAACCCCAATATACAATTCAACAAAGAGTTACTTTTCTCAAGAACAAATGAAGATTTAACCTGATTCTCACTGGCGCAGCTTCGGGGTTGCAAGGATGGAAGAGAGGTAGGGCTTTCGTTGTTTTAGGTAAAGAACTTATTGAAATTTAATAATCTCAAATATAACCAGCGAACCGTCATTGAAGCGGTTCGCTTTTGATTTATTCTTTATAATAGAGATAAAGTCGTGTAGCGTTAATTAAGATAAATTCCCTTCATTTATGTAGTTCTCAGCATTACCTTTGATTCTCAACAAAAATTATGCAATAATCAACCAATAATCAAATGTAAAGTAATAAAATAGCCTATGACGTAAATTCAAAAAGGCGAACAATAAGCGTATTTTTTATTGAAACATATGTGTTTTCTGTTATAATAAAGAGGAAGCTGAAGAAATCGCAGTAACTGACGACATTGCGGAAATAACCGCTGGGGAGCTGCGTCTATGTTTAGCCGGTCGTCTGGGCAGAGGTAAGTTTTCCTTATCTCTTTTTTATTTCGGAGGGAATAGACATGGAAGAAAAAACGATACTAGACGGACAAAAAGTTTCGAAAGATGTAAAAGAAAACTTAAAAGAAAGAGTATTAAAATTATCGGCACAAGGAGTAACGCCTTGCCTAGCTACTATTTTAGTGGGAGATGATCCATCTTCTGCTACGTATGTACGTATGAAAGGTAACGCCTGTGAAAAACTGGGTATTTTATCAAAGAGAATACATCTAGATGCAAGTATTTCTACTGAAACACTCATAGAAACGATTCAGGATTTGAATAATGATAAAAATGTACATGGGATCCTATTGCAACATCCAGTACCTGCACATATAGATGAAAGAAAAGCATTTGAAGCGATTGACATCGAAAAGGATGTGGATGGTGTCACCAGTCTTGGCTATGGTCAAACAGCACTTGGTTTTGGTGTTTACCCATCTTGTACACCTGCTGCTATTATGGAAATTATTGATTTTTATGATATTCCTGTTGAAGGGAAAAATGCAGTTGTGGTTGGAAGAAGTCCTATTTTAGGTAAGCCTGTTTCTGCATTACTACTCAATCGTAATGCAACTGTAACGACTTGTCATTCTAAAACAAAGGATTTAAGTGAACATTTAAGCAAAGCTGATATTGTTGTTGCAGCTGTTGGGAAACCTAATTTTATTCAAGGAAGCTGGCTAAAAGAAGGGGCTGTTGTGTTAGACGCGGGATACAACCCAGGAAATATTGGCGATGCTCATTATGATAGCTGTTATGAAAAAGCATCTGCCATTACACCTGTCCCTGGTGGAGTGGGCCCTGTAACGATTTCTATGTTATTAAAACACACTGTAGCTTCCGCAGAGAAAACGGTTCAGTGAGAAATAACTATTGACATTTAGCGATAAAACAATGTATTATAAAATATACGCTGTAAAGTTCGTTATATATTATTTGGATAAGTGGTCGTAACTGCAAGAAATGTAGGCGATTGTACTCTTCATTTCTTTCAGTTACGGCCTTTTTAACTTCATAAGAAAATTAAAGTACGAGGCATTCCACTTTTCTCTATAAGCTTATATAATTATGACTTTTTAGTGATTATTTTTTGGAGGTATTATCATGAATAACGGTAAAGTAAAATGGTTTAACGCAGAAAAAGGTTTTGGTTTCATCGAGTCTCAAGAAGGACAAGACGTATTCGTACATTTCAGTGCGATTCAATCTGAAGGTTTCAAAACTCTTGAAGAAGGTCAAGAAGTTACTTTTGAAATCGTTGATGGCGACCGTGGCCCTCAAGCTGCAAACGTTGTAAAAGCATAATAATGCGGTGATGCATGGCCTTTCATGCATCACCTTTTTATGTGAACTACTCCCCAACCGTTCTTATACCGTTACAATGATTTTACTTTTATTGCTTATAAATTGATAAAAATTAATGGAAACTGGATACACTCATACTATAGATTATTTTGAAGTATGTTTGAAATACAAGGAGGATTTATCTTGGTAAAATTTTCGGATTTTGGTTTAAGTACAGAGCTAGAAAAAGCTCTTTCTAATATGGGTTTTGAAGAGCCAACACCTATTCAAGCACAATCACTACCAATCGCATTAGCTGGTGCGGATATGATTGGTCAAGCCCAAACAGGTACTGGTAAAACAACGGCATTTGGTGTCCCAATGTTAGAGAAAGTAACGAAAGAAGATGGCATTCAAGGTTTGGTTCTTGCTCCAACAAGGGAACTAGCTGTGCAAGTGGCTGAAGAATTAAATCGTATTGGACAAGTGAAAGGAATCAGAACTTTACCGATATATGGTGGTCAAGATATTGGTAGACAAATTCGCGCACTTAAAAATCGTCCGCAAATAATCGCTGCCACACCAGGCCGTCTAATTGATCATATTGAAAGAAGAACGATTCGTCTAAACAATATTAAATCAGTTGTTCTAGATGAAGCGGATGAAATGCTAAATATGGGCTTCATTGAAGATATTGAAAGAATTCTTGGTGAAATTGAGCATGAACGTCAAACGCTTCTTTTCTCAGCAACAATGCCTAGACGTATTCAAACTCTAGCTGAGAAGTTTATGAATGACCCACAAATTGTTCGTGTAAAAGCAAAAGAGTTAACAGTAAAAAATATTGAACAATCTTATATCGAAGTGCATGAAAAACAAAAATTTGATGTATTATGCAGCTTATTGGATATTCAATCTCCTGAACTTGCGATTGTATTTGGTAGAACGAAAAAACGCGTAGATGAAGTGGTAGAAGGATTAATTAAACGTGGATATTCTGCAGAAGGTATTCATGGTGATATTCCACAAGCGAAACGTGATCAAGTTATTCGTCGTTTTAAAGATCAAACAATCGATATTATGGTAGCAACAGATGTTGCCGCACGTGGACTAGATATTTCAGGCGTTTCACATGTCTATAACTTTGATATTCCTCAAGATCCTGAAAGCTATGTGCACCGTATTGGACGTACTGGGAGAGCTGGGAATAAAGGTTTAGCTGTTACATTTGTTTCTCCACGAGAAATCGATCACTTGAAAATTATTGAAAATGTAACAAAGACAAAAATGAAAAAAGAACCAGTGCCAACGTTTAAAGATGTTGTGGCAGGTAACCAACGTGTGACAATTAATCGTTTAATGAATACGATTGATAAGAATGACTACGATGAGTATAAGCGTATTGCAGAATCATTGTTAGAAGATACAGATTCAGTGACAGTATTGGCAGCAGCATTAAAATTATTAACAAAAGATCCAGATGTCACACCTGTAAAAATTACAGCTGTAGAGCCACTTCGTTCGAAAAAACCTAAAAATAGAGATGGACGTAACCGCAGTCGCTTTGGTGATCGTCCGAGATCTGGTGGAAGAGATCGTAAAGGGGGCGGACGTGACTATAAAGGTCGCGAAAGACGTCGTGTAAAAAATAATAAGGGCCGCGATTGATTAAAATAAAGTAAATTGTGGTATATTAGGAAATGCAGGAGATTATTCCTGTGAGTTTTTCAAATGTTTAGGAGGAAAAGAAAAAATGGCAACAGGTAAAGTAAAATGGTTTAACGCAGAAAAAGGATTTGGCTTCATTGAACAAGAAAGTGGAGATGACGTATTCGTACATTTCTCTGCAATTCAAACAGAAGGCTTTAAAACATTAGATGAAGGACAAGAAGTGTCTTTTGATATAGAAGAGGGGCAACGTGGACCTCAAGCTGTAAATGTGACAAAGCTATAATACAAATGTTCAATCAAAGAAAAAAGATCACTTCCATTGGGGAGTGATCTTTTTCTTTGATTCATGGTTATTAGTACTCCACCGCTGTATTTGAAGAGATTTATATAGAAACCCATTCAGATGGAAACGAATGTGATTGCCTATCTATGGTTTTTATTGAAATGATAATAATCCTGACTGCCACACTCTTTAAATCCGCACTTTTTATAAAGCATGAGTGCCCGGTTATTTTGAACTTCAACCTCTAGGTGAATGGAATAATGCCCTTCGTATTGTTCAATGATTAGACGCAATACTTCACTTCCTAACCCTTTACCTTGTTCATCGGGATGAATGGCGAACCCGTATATCCATAAATGATGATTCCTTATTTGAAGACGTATCTTACCGACTCTCTGATTGCCATCGCAAATGACTAGTAATTGATTATCTTGTTTATGTAAGTTGAAATCACCATTGATCGCTTTAGCATCCTCTTCTGAAAGGTTAAAACATAGTTGATCGATTCGGTTGCAGAAATTAGAGTCTGCTAATTCTGCGATTCTGAGATGAATATTTCGCTGCTCTTTTTTTGTCGGTTGGTCTCCTTCATAGACCATTTGATATTCTGTGTAAGCATACGGTTGTTTCCATGCAGACATAACGGTAGTACCCGTATGTGATTGACCTGGTATATTAATTAGTACTTCTTGATAGTGGTTAATCATCGGCAAAGCTTCTGTAAATAATGAAGAGAATATTCCTTTTCTACGATAATTAGGATGAACCATACCACATATTTCAAGTTTTGACCCGAATGGATAAAGTGCAACAAAACCGATAAGTTGACCATCAATAGAGTGCTTGTACAAAGGTGTTTCGGTTTGGGAATTTTCTATCATATCAAAGTTTAATTTAAGAATGATATCATCATGTTGTTCACAAATTTTTTGCAACTGATAGATCTCGTGAATATTCATATTCTTCACACTCCTTTAAGCTATTATATCTGTAAAAATTAAAATGAGAAGTTTCTTTTTTATTACGAAGGTAATAATAGGATAATACAGGTGTTTATGCTATCATCATATAGAGAAAGTGAGGGAGATGTATGCAATCATTTAGAGTACAATTCCATAAAGAAGATCAAGTAGATGAAATGAATGTAAACAAACTATCAGAGGAAGATTTTAATCGAATGACAGAAGGTGGAACAAGACACCTGTTTGAGTTAGATACGAATATTGGCTTTTTTGTTTACTTTGATGGTCTTAATAAGGATGGACAAGAGTCGTATATGGTTCTTCATTATGAAGGCGAAGAAGAAGAGCCAACCGCTTGTTACAGTTTTTCATTGCCGGATTTTTACCAGTTTGTTGCCTTGCATTTAAATGATCTAGAATTTAACGAAGAAGAGCAAGAGGATGAAGAAGTGTATGGTCCAATACATCACCTTGCCCATTTAATGTATCATATCATTGAAGAAGGTAAAGAAGTAGAGGAATAATCATAAAAATGCCTAGGAGCTAACCCTAGGCATTTTATGATTTATTCTTCATTTGCATTGAGATGTTGACTACAGAATTTAGTGATTAATATTTCTTCTTCTTCCTCTAATCCAAATTCCAAAATCTCTTCATTATTATTCTCTTGGAAGTGATAATTAAGTATCTTCATTTCGTCCTCACCTTTATAAAATAACACGCGCAAGCGAATACCTTGTTCTGAATATAATTCATCATCTTCATCAACATCAATATCTAAAAAGAATTCGTACCTCTCTCCAGACAGTATACCAGTTGGATCATTGATCTCTTCCACCGTATAACTAGAAATATGCAAATGTCTTCATCCTTTCTTTAAAGCAATCAGCGTCTCTATTATACACTTTTTCCACTATAATTCATACATAAAGGTTGTTTTTTATAGGACAACATGTTAAAGTGGAAGTTTCCTTGTTTTGACACGGATAAAAAAATGTGCTATACTAATATTTGTTAAGTAAAAAATATCACACACACTTGTTATAAAGGACCATACTGGTTTGGCATAGCGAGTGATTTTTATTTTTTTCGGATGATATGTTCTACCTTTAGGAGGTGCCTGATAATGGCAATGGGATTTGGAAGAAAGAACATGGAAGAAGTGAAGACTGAAGAGATTAAAATTTGGGAATGTTCCTCAGAAACATGTAATGCTTGGGTGAGAGACAACTTTAAAAGTACACCAAAATGCCCAATTTGTGAGAGTGAAATGGTAGCAACAACAAAAGAATTACAAGTAGTTAATAACAATAGTCTTTATAACAAATAATATTCTTCTGTTATTTTTTTGGCTTCCGTTAAGTCAAGGGTAATTGAATGAACAGGATAAGACGAGTGGTTGTTTGATAACCACTCTTTTTTATTTTATTTAAAAACTTTATCAATATAGGTTTATTTATTGTAAGAACGGGTATGTAGATATCTTAAGGGGGTGAAAAGACAGAATTTTTTAATAAATACAGTAAGTATTCATTTATATTAAAGGGGGATTTGATGGAGTTTATTGAAAACATTGTGAATATGAGTAATGAGGTATTATGGGGTTATGTTCTTATCTTTGTGTTAGTGATTGCAGGGCTGTTTTTTAGTATAAGAACAAAGTTTGTTCAAGTCAGGCATATTGGTGAGATGGTTAGGTTACTGTTTGTTAAAGAAACCGTTACAACAGAATCTAAAAAAACTATTTCGCCTTTACAAGCGTTTTTTGTTGGTGCAGGAACGAGAATAGGTACAGGTAATATCGCCGGAGTAGCTATTGCGATGGTATTAGGTGGTCCTGGAGCAATCTTTTGGATGTGGTTAATTGCAGTAATTGGTAGTGCTAGCTCATTTGTCGAAAATACGTTAGCGCAAACTTATAAGGTTAAGTCTAATATAGGCTTCAAAGGCGGTCCAGCATATTATATCAAGAAGCAATTAAAACGTCCTTGGATGGCTGTGTTATTTTCCATTATGATTATCTTATCGTATGGTACGACATTCAACGCTGTACAAAGTAATACGATAGCTGTTGCAATGGAGAACTCATTTGGGATTCAGCCTGTTTATATTGGTATCATTCTTGTTTTCTTAACAGGATTAGTAGTATTTGGAGGAATTAAGCGAATAGCAGATATTTCTTCTTTAATCGTGCCGTTTATGGCTTTTGGTTATATTCTGTTAGCTTTATTCGCAGTTGCTTCAAATATTACTGAGTTACCAGCAATGTTTGCTCTTATTTTTAAAAGTGCATTCGGATTTGAGCAGGCTATTGGTGGAGGGATAGCTGCTGCTATTGTTAATGGCATTAAGCGCGGATTATTCTCCAATGGTGCAGGTATGGGGGGAGATCCGATTGCAGCTGCAACAGCGACTGTATCTCATCCAGTAAAACAAGGCTTTGTTCAGGCTTTAGGGGTATTATTTGATACTTTATTGGTTTGTTCTGCTACTGCTTTTATCATTTTATCCTCCGAAAGCTATGCTTCAGGCTTAACAGGTATCGAATTGACTCAAGCTGCGATGTCGGAACACTTTGGTACAATAGGTGGAATGTTTCTCGGTATTGCTATTTTTTTATTTGCTTTTACTTCTATTATCGGATCATATTATTATGGTGAAGCAAACTTAAATTTCATTCATAAGAGTAAAGTATTTCATCATGCTTATAAGGTAGCTGCATTAGGAATGGTCATGTTTGGTGCAATTGCTAATTTAGAAATTGTTTGGGGAATGGCAGATTTAACAATGGGTATCATGGCGCTTGTCAATTTAACCGCCATTACGATGTTATCGCCTATCGTAGTTAAGCTGTTGAAAAACTATATGCAGCAACGGAAAGCGGGCTTGGAACCACAATTTTATCAAGGGGATATCCCTGGTCTAACAGGAGTAGAAGCTTGGCCTGTCAGAGAAAAGGAGAAAAGAAAGAAAGCAATGTAATCGAAATGAGCGAATCCTAATTTTTAGTGGTTCGCTCATTTTTTGCGTAAGTCAGCTAATGGAGGAGGTGAGCTGAGAATGTATCTCGGATGCAATATGATTGAAATTGCTATCAATGTTAATTTCGCTTCAATTTAGCGTTAGGTTCTCGATTGTAATAAAAATAGCGGACTAAAGTCCGCTATTTTATTATTTCATCTCCCTACTTGGTAGGAAAGAATGCATTGCTATCTAAAATTAACTTTTAAACAAAAAGTCTGCTAATGCCGCTTGATTCTTCGTTAGATCAGCTAATGTATATTGATCTAGTACTTCTAAATACGCTTTTAATGCTTTATTTAATACATGTCTTAGACCACAAACAGGTGAAATGACACAATGATTGTTATTAGTATCAAAGCATTCAACTAAATGAAAATCTTCTTCGGTTTTTCTGACCACTTCACCAATATTAATTTCTTTAGGTGACATCGCTAAACGAATGCCGCCATTTCTTCCTCTTATCGTCTCAACATATTGATTTTTCCCTAATTGATAGATGACTTTCATCAGATGATTCTTAGAGATTTGATATGTGTCTGCAATTTCTTTAATATTTGTAAGCTGGTCTTTTTCAATTGTTGCTAAATATATGAGAACTCTTAATGAATAATCCGTGTAGTTGGTAAGACGCATTATGAATCACACCTTTTTTCTATTAATAGTTCTATTATACATATTGCTTGTTATGGAACCAATTGTGACAACTTTTTAAAAGATGTATTTAAAATATTGCTTTAAATTTGGAAACGGTATATTTTAAAGATGTATTTAAAATATTGCTTTAAAATTGAAGGGTGGAGATATTAATGTTAAAACAAGAGACGATTAAAATCATCAAATCAACCATACCCGTATTAGAAATTCATGGAACCGCTATCACCACGCATTTTTATAAACGATTATTTGCTGAACATCCTGAACTACTTAACATTTTCAATCATGCTAATCAAGAGAAGGGAAGACAGCCTAAAGCACTCGCTAATGTATTATTTCAAGCAGCTAACCATATTGAACATTTAGAAAATTTAGCGCCGGCAGTTGCTACAATTGCTCATAAGCATCGAAGCTTAGGGGTTAAGAAGGAGCACTACCCAATCGTCGGGGAACATCTATTAGCAGCGATAAAAGAAGTTCTAGGTGATGCAGCAACAGAAGACATTATTACGGCATGGGCAGAGGCTTATGGAGTGATTGCCGCTATCTTTATTTCCACAGAAGAAGAGCTATACAATGCATCAGCATGGGCTGGATTTAAATCTTTTAAAGTAGTAAATAAGGTACCTGAAAGTGATCTTATCACTTCTTTTTATATTGAGCCAAATGATGGTATTACTTTACCAACCCACCAACCTGGCCAGTATGTAACGATTCGGGTAAATATAGCTGGCGAAAAATACGACCATAACCGTCAATATAGCTTATCAGGAAAACCATCAGAAAAGACGTATCGTATATCTGTTAAAAGAGAAGAACATGGTAAAGTCTCTAACTGGTTACATGACCATGTGCAAATAGGAGACAGTTTGGATGTTAGTGCACCAGCTGGTGAATTTGTATTATCATCCCAAGCAGAGACACCAGTGGTATTCATCAGTGGTGGTGTTGGAACCACACCATTATTGAGTATGCTTCATTCATTAGAAGGGACAAAGCGAGAAGTAAGTTTCCTTCATAGTTGTAAGAACAAAAACTTACATGCGTTTGGAGATGAAGTGAGGCCGTTGATAGCAGGAATTGAAAATGGGCGTTTCCTAGTAAAATATAGTGATGACGAGGGCAGATTAGATAGTGAGGATTTAATGCAACATATTAGTGAGGAAGCAGAGTACTATCTATGTGGTCCTATCAATTTTATGGAAAATATGAAGGAACAATTATTGATGTTAGGTGTGGAAAATTCGCATATTCATCTTGAACTGTTTGGTCCAGCCGTTCCTCTAAAAGAAAAGATCAATATGTAAAAGAAGAGCTTTTGAAATATTTCAGTAGAAAAGAGATGAAAACTCATCTCTTTTCTGTTTATTCAATTTTGCCTTTTCCCTTTCAACTTACACGATATAAATGAATAAATTAAAATCAATCCATTGTTAAGACCTTTCATCTCTTAGTAACCTTAATTGTATATTGTCGAGAAGTCCTTCATCAACAAATGAGTTCCTTTCGAAATGTATAAAAAGGCTAAAATGTTAAAGAATATATTTATCAATTATGAGAGGTGAATCATATGGAAACAAAGAGGATAAAACAAATACTTTCATCATCGAGTGATGTAGAAGTTCAATACAATGGAACTTCTGTATGGATAGATAAGTTACATGAAGATGATAAAACAGTTACTGTTCATTTAAGAGGAATTCCTTTAGAAGAAAGAACAGAAGTAGATATTTCAGACCTTAATGAAGTGTAATTACAATTCAACATGTTAGAGTGTAGGTAGATACTGCTACCTACCTTTTTATTTATAGTGGAGAAATGAACCATATTTAAAATTTCTTTCACTTTACATAGGGTACCGGGGTATAATATAATATGTGTAAGGGAGGCGATTCAATGGGATATGAAGAAGATCAGGTAAGAGAAGAAACAATGTGCCTAGAGCATGCAGATAGACGAAGTCATCATTCAGATAAAGTAAAAAAGAATTTAGTCACTCGATTGAATCGTATCGAAGGACAAATTCGAGGTATTAAAGGTCTAATTGAAAAAGATACGTATTGTGATGATGTGATTACACAAATATCCGCAACACAATCTGCCTTAAATAGTGTCGCTAAGATTTTACTTGAAGGTCATTTAAAAGGGTGTGTCATTGATCGGATAAATGAAGGTGACGAAGAAGTGTTAGATGAATTTCTTATTACAATTCAAAAATTAATGAAAAAATAGGAGGATTTTAAACATGGAAAACGTAATTTTACATGTAGAAGGAATGTCTTGTGGTCACTGTGTGAAAGCGGTGGAAAGTAGTGTTGGTGAACTTAAAGGAGTAGACACGGTTAAAGTAGATTTAAATAGAAAAGAAGTCAAAGTTGCTTTTGATGCTTCATCTGTAAAGCTTGATCAAATTAAAGAAACAATTGATGATCAAGGTTATGAAGTTAAATCTTAATCGTGCAGCTTTGCACGATTTATTTTAAATGTTTATATAGGGTAGTAGGGTATAGTATTTAAAGAAAGGTGTGGTAGGAGCATATGTCTAATCAAGACGATTCTCACCAAAAAATTCATTTGCCAATTACGGGAATGACTTGTGCTGCCTGTTCTGCGCGAATCGAAAAAGGGTTAAGTAAAATGGATGGTGTAAACGAAGCGAATGTGAATCTCACTTCTGAAATAGCAACCATTTCCTATAACCCTCAAATAGTAGGAGAACATGCATTTCAGCAGAAGATTAAAGATCTAGGCTACGAAGTTGTTTTAGAGAAAGCTGAGTTTGATATTTCAGGAATGACTTGTGCTGCTTGTTCTGCGCGAATCGAAAAAGTTTTAAATAAACAGTCCGGTATTGCGCAGGCAAACGTGAACTTAGCTTTAGAAACAGGTACTGTAGAATACAATCCTGAACAGGTTTCAGTTGAAGAAATTATTGCAAAGGTAGATAAGATTGGGTATAGCGCTTCGCTAAAAACAACAGCCAGTGCAAATGATGTGAGGGAACAGCATATTAAAAAGCAGCAAAAGAAATTTATCGCTGCTGCTATCCTTTCTCTACCATTACTTTGGACGATGGTTGGGCATTTTGAATTCACTTCATTCATTTTTCTACCAGATTTTTTAATGAACCCTTGGATACAGTTAATTTTGGCGACACCTGTACAATTTATTATCGGTTGGCAATTTTATACTGGTGCATATAAATCATTGAAATCTGGTAGCGCGAATATGGATGTACTTGTTGTATTAGGTACTTCTGCAGCTTACTTTTATAGTTTGTTTCTAACATTACAATCGATGAATGCAACACATGGTCGTCATGTTGAGCTCTATTATGAAACGAGTGCGATTATTATTACCCTTATTTTGTTAGGGAAATTATTTGAAGCACGTGCAAAAGGAAGATCATCAGAAGCAATAAAAAAATTAATGAATTTAAAGGCTAAAAAAGCCGTTGTATTAAAAGAAGGGAAGGAAACCATTGTCCCTGTTGAGCAAGTAATGCAAGGCGATATGGTTATCATTAAGCCTGGTGACAGAATTCCTGTAGATGCAGTAATCATTGAAGGGCATTCAGCAGTTGACGAATCAATGTTAACAGGAGAAAGCGTGCCAGTTGATAAGAAAGCTGGTGATGAAGTAATAGGAGCAACTGTAAACAAAAATGGCCATTTAACAGTTGAAGCAACAAAGGTTGGAAAAGATTCAGCGCTTGCGCAAATTATTAAAGTAGTCGAGCAAGCACAAGGGTCAAAAGCACCTATTCAGCGGTTAGCCGATAAGATTTCGGGCATCTTTGTTCCCATTGTGGTAGCTATTGCCCTTGTTACCTTCTGTATATGGTTTCTTTTCTTGCAACCGGGTGATGTAGCTAGTGCGTTAGAAAAAATGATTGCTGTACTCGTCATTGCTTGTCCTTGTGCACTAGGATTAGCGACGCCTACTTCAATTATGGCAGGGTCTGGCCGTTCAGCCGAGATGGGTGTTTTATTTAAAGGTGGAGAGCATCTCGAGATGACACATGAAATTACAACTGTTGTGGTTGATAAAACAGGTACTGTTACAAATGGTCAGCCTGTATTAACCGATATCATAGTCGAGCCTGGAACAAATGAGGCCCATTTCCTTTCCATTGTTGCTGCGAGTGAGAAGTCATCTGAACACCCTCTTGCTGAAGCCATTGTGAAAGGGTTAGAGGAGAGAAATATAGAAAAAGTAAAAAGTGAATATTTCGAAGCGCTACCGGGTTATGGTATCTCTGCGAAAGTTACAGGAAAAGATGTACTGATTGGTACAGTTAGATTAATGGTAGAGAATGGGATAGACTCCTCTTGGTTCTCGAAACAAATGAAAGAATTAGAAGGTGAAGGAAAAACAGCTATGCTTGTGGCTATTAACGGTAGAGCAAAAGGCCTCCTTGCTGTAGCTGATACGATAAAAGATTCATCAAACGAAGCGATTCAAAGGCTACATGATATGGGGTTAGAAGTTATTATGATGACTGGAGATAACCAGTTAACCGCACAAGCCATTGCTAAAGAAGTAGGTATATCAAAAGTCATTGCAGAAGTCTTACCAGAAACGAAAGCAGAAGAAGTAAGAAAGCTACAAAGTCAAGGGAAAAAGGTAGCGATGGTAGGAGATGGTATTAACGATGCCCCAGCATTAGCAACTGCCGATATCGGCATGGCTATCGGTACAGGTACAGATATTGCCATGGAAGCAGGAGACATTACACTTATGCGTGGTGATCTAAATAGTATTGCTGATGCAATCATGATGAGTAAAAAAACCATTCGTAATATTAAACAGAATCTTTTTTGGGCGTTTGGCTATAATACAATCGGTATTCCTATTGCAGCTGCAGGTTTCTTAGCACCATGGTTAGCAGGTGCTGCGATGGCGTTTAGCTCTGTGTCCGTTGTATTAAATGCACTTCGTTTGCAACGTGTAAGATAAAAATAACAAGTTCCGTATGAATTTCTAAAAAACATTCTATACAATAAACTGAATGAGAAAAACAAGCTAATTTAAATAGTTAGTTTGTTTTTCTATTTTTATAGAAGACATGAAGAAGATTGGTAAAAAAATTTTGTCCTTTAAGATAAATTATTTTCTTTTAATATGGAATATACCTTTAATTAATTTTTGCCCCACAACTTTAACACCATTGATTTATTTCAACAATTCTATGATTTTTTAATTTATTTACCAAAAAACTATTACTTTTCTGGTTTAAGCATACTCGTTTGAAGGTAAAAAAGTAGAGTTGGTCAGCTTGAACAATTTTTAATGGATTTCAAGACTTTTTTACACAAATAAGAAATGCTATTATTTATTATGGTCTTAAATTTACCGCTAAAAGAACGAAATGTATATTTTAGATTTAGATAAAAGAAATAAATTGTATTCTATGAAATGATGTGATATGATTACTCATACAATCTCAGATACAATATATAGTTATTTTTTTACTTCTTAACAACTACATATAGTAATTGGTTGAAGGAGTCCAAATGGACTTAAAATGGGAATCCGGATAAGCCGGAGCTGTACCCGCAACTGTAAGTGTGACGAAAAGAGGAAACCACTGTTCTTTTGAAAGAATGGGAAGGCTCTTAGTAGATTGATACACAAGCCAGGATACCTGCCTTCTTAATCAAAAGTTTCAATTCTTCGGGGCTTGAGAAGATGAAACGACAGTTGATGAAAAGAGTGTATTGTACACTTGTATTTATACTGTCGTTTGATCCGCTCAAGGTGTAACTGGGGCGGTTTTTTTTATGCCTAAATTTGATAGAAATAGTTTGAAGGAGGAAGGAATTTGAAAACAATGATTGATACGACAGTCAATTTTGAACAATTATATCAACAATTCAACAACTTACCAATTAGTGCGTTAGAAAAGCGTGCAGATCAATTAAATCACTTAGAGTTAGATAGTTTCTACGATCAGTTAATACTAGAATGTCTTTCTTACATAAATGTTAATGAACCTGATTGGACATATGTGGCTGCCCATTTATATTTAAAGAAGATTTATCAACAAGCAGCTGAGAACCGAGGGTACAGTGGTCAGGCTTATGGTGATTTTCATTCTTTAATTCAACAATTAAGTGATATTGATATTTATAGTCCTATTTTATTATCTAGTTATACAAAAGAAGAAATTGATGAATTAGGCAAAGAAATTGTCCCTGAAAGAGATCAGCTCTTTACTTATCTCGGGATCAAAATGCTTACGGATCGTTATGTAGCAAAAGATCGCCAAAAGAGGATTTTTGAATTGCCTCAAGAACGCTGGATGGTTATTGCAATGATTCTTATGCATCAAGAAGAAAAAAATCGGCTGCAATTAGTAAAAGAAGCTTACTGGGCAATGAGTAACTTATTTATGACCGTAGCTACACCAACTTTATCTAATGCAGGTAAGAATTGGGGACAACTATCTAGCTGCTTTATCGAAACAGTTGATGATAGTCTAGATTCAATTTATGACAGTAATACAGACATTGCTGCACTATCTAAAAATGGTGGTGGAATCGGCGTTTATTTAGGTAAGATTCGTAGTAGAGGTAGTATGATTAAAGGGTTCAAAGGCGCTTCATCTGGGGTGCTTCCATGGATGAAACAACTAAATAATACAGCTGTAAGTGTCGATCAACTTGGACAAAGACAAGGGGCAATTAGCGTTTATTTAGACGTTTGGCACAAGGATATCTTCTCTTTCCTTGATGCAAAGTTAAATAATGGTGATGAAAGATTACGTACACATGATTTATTTACCGGTGTATGTCTACCTGATTTATTCATGGAAAAAGTAGAAGAGCGTAGTAACTGGTATTTATTTGACCCACATGAGGTTCGACAAAAAATGGGCTTCTCACTAGAAGATTATTATGATGAAGAAGTTGGTGCAGGTACTTTTAGAATGAAATATCTAGAATGCGTCAATAATGAAGAGCTATCGAAGAAGGAAATTCCTGCTATCGATATTATGAAGTCTATCATGCGTAGTCAATTAGAAACTGGAACACCATTTATGTTCTATCGGGATGAAGTGAACCGTATGAATGCAAACGCACATGCAGGTATGATCTATTGTACAAATCTTTGTACTGAAATCGTTCAAAATCAAAGTGTAACAACAAGAGAAGAAGAGTATACAAAAGATGGTAAAATTGTCATCGAGAAAACACCTGGAGATTTCGTCGTATGTAACCTGTCTTCTATTAACCTTGCCAAAGCAGTGAATGAAGCAGTCATAGAACGATTGATTCCTATTCAAGTAAGAATGCTGGACAATGTAATTGATATTAATAAAATCCCTGTTATCCAAGGGCAGTTAACGAATAAAAAATATCGCGCGATCGGCTTAGGTACTTTCGGCTGGCATCATTTATTAGCTACTAATAAGGTCGTTTGGGAAAGCCCTGAATCATTAGAATTTGCAGACCGACTTTACGAGAAAATTGCTTACTTAACAATTGAAAGTTCTATGAATCTAGCTGAGGAAAAGGGAGCCTACCCCGCATTCAATGGTTCAGATTGGCAAACAGGTGCCTATTTCGAAAAAAGAGATTACCTGAATGCTGATAGCGAACTTGATTGGCAAGGACTAATGGAAAAAGTGAGAGCAAAAGGAATTAGAAACGGCTATTTACAAGCGGTAGCACCAAATGCGTCAACTGCATTAATTGCAGGTAGTACACCGAGTATTGATCCAATCTTCAACAAGCAATACTCAGAGGAGAAAAAAGACTATCGTATTCCTGTAACTGCACCAGACCTAAACGCTCAAACTACGTGGTACTATAAATCTGCTTACCATATCGATCAAAAATGGAGCATTGCTCAAAATGCGAAACGTCAAAAGCATATTGACCAAGCAGTGTCATTTAATCTTTATATTAAAAATACGATTAAAGCAAAAGAATTATTAGATCTTCACGTATCGGCATGGAAAAACAGGCTGAAAACAACGTATTATTTACGTTCTACTTCCACAGATATTGAAGATTGTGAATCATGCTCTAGCTGATTTCACCGAGAGGAGAATGAAATAAATGAACACTTTAAATAAACGTCCCATTATGAATCATGAAGCACCAAACCGTTCAACAGGTATTATTAATGGAGAATGTTCGAACGTTTTAAACTGGGATGATGTAAGATTTTCCTGGGCTTACCCTAAATATAAAAAGATGTTATCTAATTTCTGGACACCATTTGAAATTAATATGTCTCAAGATATTAAGCAATTCCCTGAGTTATCTGAGGACGCACAAGAAGCCTTTTTAAAGATTATCGGTTTACTAGCGTTACTAGATAGCATTCAAACTGACTATGCTGGGAAGACAGCAGATTATTTAACAGATTCTAGTCTTTCAGCGTTAATGATTATTCTTGCACAACAAGAAGTTATTCATAATCACTCGTATTCTTATATTCTTTCTTCGATCGTTTCAAAAAGTAAGCAAGATGAGGTCTTCGATTATTGGCGTACAGAACCAACATTAAGAGAACGAAATGATTTTATTACAAATGGTTATAAAGATTTTGTAAAAGAACCGACGGCGGAAAATATGTTAAAATCAATCGTTTATGATGTAGTATTAGAAGGCTTATTCTTCTATTCCGGTTTCGCTTTCTTCTATTATTTAGCGAGAAATCAAAAAATGGTATCTACATCAACGATGATTAACTATATTAATCGTGATGAACAAATTCACGTTGATTTGTTTGTGAAAATCTTTAAAGAAATCTTAAACGAGCATCCTGAATTAAACACACCAGAATTGCAACAATTTGTAAAAGATACCTTTAGAAAAGCTGCAGATCTCGAAATTGAATGGGCACGTGAGGTAATCGGTGATAAAATGGATGGTATTCTTATTACTGACCTTGAAGCATACATCAAATTTTATGCCAATGTCCGCAGTAATCAATTAGGATTTGAACGACCGTTTGAAGGATTTCGTAAAAATCCACTCCGTTGGATTGTTGCTTATGAAGAGGTAGATCAAGGCAAATCTGATTTCTTCGAACAAAAATCAAGACAATATACAAAAGTGAATCAAGTCGATAATGGATTTGATGAATTATAAGTTTTATAATAAACCTTGCATATCATATGCAAGGTTTATTATTTCTTCTTAATAATTGAAGAAATGATAAGCTTTAAGAAGAAGAGGTGTTTCTTGTGAGAAAAATTTTAATTGTTGATGATGATCAACATGTTCGCTATTTAATGAAGGATAGTTTACAAAAAGAAGGCTATCAAACCACTGAGGCAAAAGATGGACAGGATGCGATGGCAATATTAGAAACGGAAGTAGTCGATCTTGTTATTGCGGATATAATGATGCCGAACATGGATGGCTATCAACTAACAAAAACGATTCGTAGGGATTTTGACCTCCCGATTATCCTGCTTACGGCAAAGGGACAATTAGATGATAAAGCAAAGGGATTTTCAGTCGGTACAGATGATTATGTGGTAAAGCCATTTGAGCCGAAAGAGTTATTATTCCGTGTCAATGCTTTATTACGAAGATATGGTAAGGTAGGAACAACGAGTATCAAGCTCGACCGATTATATATCAATAAAAAAAGCTATGAAATTGAAGTGAGCAATAAAACCTATCTATTACCACTGAAGGAATTTGAGTTATTATATTTTCTGGCCGCTAACCAAAATAGAGTGTACAGTAGACAGCAATTAATTGAACAAATCTGGGGCATTGATTTTTCTGGGGATGAAAGGACCGTTGATGTACATATTAAACGTTTACGTAGCCGCTTATCTAAGTTAGAGGTGGATGTAATAATAAAAACGATTCGTGGTATCGGTTATTCATTGGAGATAGCCAAATGAAAACACTTTACTCAAAAATTGCTCTCACAACCATTTGTATTATGCTTCTAAGCAGTGTCATTTCATTTATTTTGAGCAATGCATATTATCAACAAACATTAAAGCCCAAAAACGATGCCAAAGTGACAGAAATGGCGAAAGCTACTATTACCTTCATGGAGGAGAATCCACAAATCAATAAGGAACTATATCTTACGCATATCAGCTCTTTTGGTTATCAAATATTTGTAACTGATGGTCTTGGAGAGGAATCTTTTTATGGAGCGGAGTATCGCGAACATAATTTAAGTAGTGCTGCTGTTCAACAAGTCTTGAATGGTCGGATTTATCACGGTATTAATCTCTTTCCACATGCTACATTTGTGACCGGTTTTTTTGCTAACGAACTTAAAAATACTGTCGGTGTACCATTTACTTATCAAGGAAGGGAGTATGCTCTTTTTCTCAGACCTGACATTTCCCTTTTATTTAGCGAAATGCACATTATGTTTGCTTGGTTATTGATTGGTATCCTCTTATTAAGTATTTTATTCGTGTTCATCAGTACAAAGTATATTGTAAAGCCGATTAGAAAGTTAAATGAAGCAACAACAGTAATTGCTAATGGAGAGTACAGTATTGAGTTACCTACTAATAGAAAAGATGAAATTGGTTCTCTTACTCAAAGTTTTATGAAAATGACGAAAAAATTAGAAGCAGCAAATGAAATGCGCAAAGAATTTATTACAAATATCTCACATGATATTCAATCGCCTTTATCAAATATAAAAGGTTACTTACATCTTTTTAAGGAAAAGAAAAGAACAGATGAAGAAATGAATCAAATGACTATGATGGAAGAAGAAGTAACCCGTTTGTCTGTTTTAACAAATCAATTGTTATTATTATCTTCTATCGACTATAGGAAAGATATGGTGAATATCGTTTTATTTAATATGAGTGAACAACTAAAGTTAGTGATTAAACAATATCAGTGGCATTTAGAAGACAAAGGCATGATGCTAAGTTATTCATTGCCTGAATGTATGATCGAAGGGGACCCCTCCTTGCTTTATTCTGTTTGGGAAAATTTACTCACAAATAGCATTAAATATGGAAAGGAAAATGGGGATATTTCCATTATTCTTATAGAAGAAGGGGGCTGGATAAAAGTACAATTTCAGGATAATGGTATTGGGATGAATCAGGAGGAAATGAAAAAGGTTTTCAATCGTTTTTATCGTTCCGACCTTTCTAGAAATCGTTCCATTGCTGGTTCTGGCTTAGGACTTTCCATTGTTTATTCAATCGTAGATCTTCACCAAGGAGAAGTGCGAGTTGAAAGTGAAGAAGGAGAAGGAACGATTTTTACAATTATGCTACCAAAACAATCGAATTAGTAAAACATTTCTATTGTAAACCATTGTTCATACTCCGTTCATATTCATTCTATAACCTTATTTTGTCAGTCATAAAAGGTGAGATAGGACATATGATGACAAAATAAAATCAAATGAATGAAGATGAAAAGGGTGAGTGTCAATTGAATAAATTTAGCAAAATATTACTCAGGTTTTCTGCTATCTTTGCAGTGATAGGTGCTTTTCTAGGATCACATATGGCCGGAGCAGGTAGTTATGCTTTCAAACCCATCCATGCTCATAGTTTAGTTGTTGGCTGGCTATCACTTTTCGCATGGGCGGTATATTATCAATTATTTACTCCGAAGCTAAGATTCCTTGCAAAATTACATGTCACTAGTGCCATTATCGGCACCATTGGTTTAACAACTGGAATGGCTATGTTTATCTTTAAGCCAGGTTTTATGCCAGAGATGATTAATACGGTTTTTTATATTGTTGGAGGAAGTATCCTATTGATTAGCTTTGTTCTTTTCTTATTACTTACTTTTACAAAACATGAAAGTGATATTAAAAAATAGCTTTCAGCTATAGGTTTTAGAAAAAATAAATGACGCTTAGAAATTGATATGTGGATGGTGAGTTCTTCTTGTTGACTTCATACCAATAGGGGTATAGAATATGAGGGTGAATATAACATCCTAGGGGGAAAAATGCTTACGTTTATTAGTATACTCTTAATCATTTTACTTTTGACTTTTATATATAGTAGATATTTGCCGGTATTAGGTGTGAAGGCACAAGTGTTACAAGACAATCATGATAGTGATGTTCGGATTGTTGATGTGAGAGACTATAATGAAAAAGTAGATCAGGCTCATCATCGTCTCCATATTCCAATTGCTTATCTCCATCGCTTTTATCATGAAATCGATGGAAAGAGCGTACACGTTATTGCTTCATCAAAAATAGAAAAAAACATGAGCATTCGATTTCTTAGAAGAAAAGGATATAAGGTGTCAGGATACACACTATGCAATGAATGTTGAACAATATAAATATAGAAAAGTAGTGCCACAGATTAAGTAATCTGTGGTTTTTTGTTGAAATGTAATTTCATTTGTTTCTAAAACTGTAAGAAGAGTGATATAAGGGCGAATTCTTGCTTTTAGAAAAAGCCCCCAGAATAAAAATATCCTAAATGAGAGAATCGCTGCTCTCAGACGAAACCCCAAGAATGAGAGCGCCGTATAAGTAATAGTTCCTTTGCAAAACAGAAAATAACAGTTAATAACCACAGCTCAAATTTTGAATAACGCTGCAAAATAAAATCCTCTTCTACACACTACGCTCAAAAAAATACTTAAATACTCGTATTTTCTACATTAATTATTCTCTCATTTAGTTTTCTTAACTTTTCTTCATTCATTTGATACTGCATGATGAGTTGTTGTATGGCGAGCATATTTTCTTCAATTTTAAGGTGGTTGTCATTCAATGTATATTGTGTTCTTAAATGAAAATAGTCCTCTTCATTAGGTTGCTTTGATGGCTGTTTCAGATGCAGTATAGTATCTTGCAATAATCTCATTAAGTAAGGTGATGGTGTAAGCTCTTTCAAAGAAAGGTTTACAAGCTGGAATAAGTGGATGAACGCTTGTTTTAGGATATTTAAATGCCTTTCTTTCTGCCTTAGGTAAAATACATCCTTCCTAGAAAATTTATGAAAGCGCCATTCATCTTTTTGATATTGTATCAGCTGTTGGTAATGTGCTATTTCTTCCTCAATCTTTGCAATGACTTGTTTGATCTCGTTTCTGCTGCTATTTCCTTGTTTGATGTTGTTCGTCACATATACAAGAATATTTTCCATACGATTCATTAACTGAGTAGACGTTTTGCTTATTTTTAGTAAATAATTCGGGGGTAAAATAAATATATTTACACAAGTTGAAATTAATAAACCAAGTGTTGTACCTCCAAGTCTCATTAACAATGTTGCCATATAAGCTTCTTGGACAATTGATATCATGGCCATACCGGTTAAAGCGGCAACAAGTAGGCCATCTTCTAGTTTTAACTTCGTACATATCATCAAAGTGAAAACGGCTGTTAGAGCGTAAGCCAACGAACTATCTGAAAAGATAAAGGTAAATAAAACGGCGAAAGAAGCTGCAATAGAAGAAGCTTGAAATCTAGCTGGTGCTTTGCGAATGGATTCTTTCGCCGTAGGCTCAATCGTAACGAGAGCGGTAATGACTGCAAAGGTTGGTGGCCATGTAAATAGCTGACATAGAAATGCAGTAATAAAGACAGAAATGCCTGTTTTGAAAATTCGTCCTCCAAATAGTCTGATCATAGTTAGTATCCTCTTTCTATTTGCCTTACATTTATAATGAAGGAAGTTTAAGTAAACACGCTGCATTAACAGAATGACCAATTGAACCTTTTTCAATCACAAGAAAGAAAAAAATATAAAAAAGAGAAGGCTCATTTGTAATTCCTCCTATCGGTATTTTGGGCAGTTATAGAGAAATTATTGCAAACAAGTAGATTTGAAATAAAAATGTCATACTATGTTCGCTTTTGTTTGGTTTTAATTGGTAAAACAGAGTATGGTATACTGAATAATAAGAATACTCTATTAATAGGGAGGGCAACTCTATGATTCAATTTCCAAAACCTGAGATGGATCAGTTTTTAAAAACGTTAAGCATTAATGATTTTGTCGTCAATTCCGATGAGTCCCAAGTTGTGTTTAGTACAAATTTAAATGGCTACTATAATTTATGGGCAATGAATTTGCCGCAACAATTTCCAGTTCAGTTAACATTCAAAAATCAAGTGTGCATGGGTCTCCTCTATGATAAAAATAGCAAGTTTATACTTGCGGGTTTTGATCATGATGGGGATGAGTGTGCGCAATATTATGCAGTCCATCCAAGTGGTGGGAAATTGAAACAACTAATCAATAATGAAAAAACGAGGAATTTTAATCCCTTATTATCAAAAGATAGCCAATATTTATATTATAGTTCGGGTAAAGATAATCCAACTTATTTAAATGTTTATAGATATCATATAGAAACGGAGAAAGAAGAACTTTTCCTAGAGGGTAAAGAAGGTATGACCTTTCTAGATAGTTGGAGTCCAAATGAAGAGAGTTATATTTCATCTACTGTATATGCCAATACGCATTCTCTCTCTTATGTACATACGGAAAGTGAAAAGCTTTGTTTAACTGAAAAAGAGGAAGAGGCGCATACTGTAACTGGATCTTTGTTTACTACGGAAGACACGATTTATTTGATCACCAACTTTAAAGAAAATTTCACTTATTTGGCCGAATTTAATATCATGACAAAGCAATTTCGTAAAGTCATCGGGCTTGACCATGAAAGTTTCTCTTCCATTCATTATGATAAGCGTAATCACATCATCTATTTAACTTCTGAAAAAGGAGTGGAGGATTTTCTTTATGCTTATTCATTAGATTATAATACCTTACAAAAGATAGAAATCCCTTGTGATATCATTGAAAAATTAGTTGTTCATGACTCAGGAAATTTATATCTTTTAGGAAGAAGCGCTATTAAACCGCACAATATTTATCAATTGAAAAAGGGTGAAAAGTGGAAGCAGTTAACTGAATATCACGTACCAGGTGTGGAAGAATCAGAGCTTGTCGAGCCGACAACGATTTACTATCCTTCATTTGATGGTTTAGAAATTGAAGCATTATGGTTTGAAGCAAATAAAGAGGTAAATAATGGCGAAGTTATATTTTGGCCACATGGTGGACCCCAAGCAGCAGAGAGAAAATCTTTTCGTTCCTATTTTCAGTTCCTTATCAATCATGGATATAGCATCTTTGCCCCTAATTTTAGAGGGTCAACGGGTTATGGGCTGTCCTTTATGAAAATGGTAGAGGGTGATTGGGGAGATGGTCCTAGGTTAGATAATATAGCTGGTATAGAGTGGCTCATTGAAAAAGGTTATACAAAGAAAGGTGACATTCTATTAATGGGCGGAAGCTACGGCGGATATATGGCACTACTTTTACATGGTAGACATCCAGATTATTTTAAAGTGGTGGTCGATATCTTCGGACCTTCTAATTTATTTTCGTTTATAGAATCAGTTCCAGAAGATTGGAAACCGATTATGGATCAATGGGTTGGAAATCCCATAAAAGATAAGGAAAAACTCACTGAATATTCCCCTATTACTTATTTGGAAGCTATGACTAAACCGATGCTCGTTATTCAAGGAGCAAATGATCCCCGTGTAGTGAAAGAGGAATCTGATCAAATTGTGCAAGCATTGAGGGAAAAAGGACGTGAAGTTAAGTATATTTTATTACAAGATGAGGGACATGGATTTTCTAAAAAAGAAAATGAGCAGCTTGTGTTTGAAGAAGTTCTCTCTTTTTTTGATCAGCACACAAAGAAAACCGCCGATACGAATAGTTAATCCACGTTCCAAGCTAGGAGGAAATATAGTGAAATTATTTCCTCTATTTTCTTACCATGTGAAGAGGTGAAGATAGTAGATGATTGTAAAGAATCGTAATCTTTTATTGACAGTAGAGACAACGCTCACTGGTGAGATTATTTCGATGAGCGAATCATTACGTATCTTGATAAAAGGGAAGCCTTCTACATATATTGACGACCTATTTCCTAGATGGAATGCGTATGGTAATGAAAAGATAAAGGTTGCCTTTTTAACGGATGAAGATTTTCTTCTGTTTATCAGAAGTCAATCAGGACAACATCACTACTTATATATAGGGATTCTATCTTCCGAATTGTCTCAATTAATGAATAAAGTAAGTGACTTGATGAAGGCAAATACGCTACTAGAAGCAATAATAGAAAACTCTTACGATGGTATTTATTTAACCGATCGAAACGGTAATACCATTTTAACCAATTCCGCAATGGAGAGAATTACAGGGATACCAAAAGACTATTATATGAACAAAAAGGTCGATGCTTTAATTGAAAGAGGAATTCTCGAGAGTTCGTTAACGAAAAGGGTGATAGAAAAGAAAGAAACGATTTCACATGTCCAATTTAATCGAGCTGGCAATGAGTCGTTGCTTCTTACAGGAAGTCCAGTTTTTGACGATACGGGTGAAGTAGAAAGTGTTGTCACAAATATTAGAGATTTATCACAGTTGATAGAACTACAAAATGCTCTAAAAGAAGCGAATAAATTAAACCTCTCTTACCGTCAAGAAATTGAAAGGTTAAAACAAAACATTAACATACATCAGCAATCGATTGTCATAGAAAGTGAAAAAATGAAGCATGTATACGAAACCGCTGAAAGGATTGTTAATGTGGATGCCACAGTTCTTCTTCTTGGTGATACAGGCGTAGGAAAAGATGTTCTTGCTAAATATATTTACGAAACAAGCAATAGAAGAATGAAGGGCAAATATATTAAATTAAACTGTGGTGCGATTCCAGAAGAATTAATTGAATCTGAGTTATTCGGTTATGAAAAAGGTGCTTTTACAGGTGCAGATAAACAAGGGAAACCAGGGATGTTTGAACTAGCCGATGAAGGGGTTTTATTTTTAGATGAGATTGGGGAATTACCGTTGGCTTCACAAGTCAAATTGTTAAGAGTTATTCAGGAAAAGGAAATCCAACGGGTAGGCGGAACGAAGACGAAGAATGTAAATGTAAGGCTCATTGCTGCGACCAATAGAGATTTAAAAGAGATGGTGAATAAAGGTCTTTTTCGCGAAGATCTATATTATCGATTAAATGTGATTACCATTGAAATCCCTTCTTTAAAGGATCGGCGGGAGGATATTTATCCTCTAATCGAATATTTCTTAAAACAGACGAACGAAAAGTATCATTTCAACAAGGATCTACATAATGATGTAAAAAAATTTTTATATCATTATCAATGGCCAGGCAATATTCGTGAATTAGCCAACCTAATTGAGAGATTGGTTATTGTCTCACAAGAGTCTATCATTACAATGAATGATCTTCCACCAGAATATCAGCGAGAAATAGATTTTCCATATGAAAATGAAAAAATAGAGACATTAAAGGATGTAGTAGAAGCAGCAGAAAAAAAAGCTATTATGAAAGCTTTAAAAAAATGTACAACAACCTATGAGCTCGCATCCGCTTTGCATACAAGCCAGCCGACAATTTCAAGAAAGCTTAAAAAGTATGGAATAGAGTTGATTCATTTGTGAATCAACTCTATTCTTTTTTGAATCAAAAAAGTAAGCGTTTACTTTTTTGCTGATTTAAATAATGCGGAAAAAATAACTATATAACTTGTGTTAAAGCTATTCATTAACGATTTATCATGAGTTAAAAATGATGGCATGGTTTTTGCATCTATATTAATAAAGCAAACAAAGGAGTGATCTTATGTTCACAGTTCAAAACCAAGAAATCGATCAAATCGTGCAGATGGTTCACCAATTTGTCGAGAAGGAAGTAGAGCCTTTAGCACAACAAATTGAAGATGAGGACCGTATACCAGATTCTTTGGTTCAGCAAGTGAAGGAACTTGGATTATTTGGGATGAGTATACCAGAAGAGTATGGGGGTATTGGTCTTGGCATGGTTGGGAAAACCGCTGTATTAGAACAATTAGGTCGCACGCATAATGGTTTTGTTAGTTTAATTAGTGCACACACAGGTATTGGTAGTACAGGTTTAGTAAGGCTTGGCTCTCCTTACTTGAAAGAAAAATACTTACCTGCTTTAGCATCAGGAGAAAAAATTGCTTGTTTTGCCCTTTCAGAGCCTGGGGCAGGTTCTGATGCTACTAATCTTGCGACAAAAGCAGAAAAAAAGGGAGATAAGTGGATTCTTAATGGGTCAAAACATTTCATCACGAATGCGCCTGTAGCAGATGTATTTACGGTCTTTGCTGTTACAGATAAAGACAAAGGCGCAAAGGGGATTACTGCCTTCTTAATAGAAAAAGATTTTCCTGGATTTACAGTAGGAAAAAAGGATAAAAAAATGGGTTTAAAAGGTTCATATACTGCACAATTATTATTTGATCAATGTGAAGTGCCAGAAGAAAATGTTATAGGAGAAGTGGGTCTCGGATATGTAGCTGCACTAACTATTTTAAGTGAAGGACGGATTGGGTTAGCGGCAAGGGCAGTTGGATCTTGTGATAAACTCATTGAATTATCAGCGAAATATGCGAATGAACGTATTCAGTTCGGTAAACCAATTGCAAAGAATCAAGCAATACAATGGATGTTAGCTGATATGGCAACAGAAACAGAAGCAGCAAGAACATTAACATTAAAAGCCGCCCATTTAGTCGATCAAGGCAAGAAAGTTGTGAAAGAATCCTCAATGGCTAAACTTTACGCGTCTGAAGTGTTTAATCGAGTGGCTGACAAAGCAGTGCAAATTCATGGTGGCATGGGCTACGTCGCTGATTATCCTGTTGAAAGGTATTATCGTGATGCAAGAATAACGAAAATCTATGAAGGCACAAATGAAATCCAACGGCTAATTATCGCAAGAGATATATTAAAAGACTATATGTGACACATAAAGGAGGAATGTGTCTTGAGTAATCTCTCATTAAAAAGAGTATGGGAAAAATATTATGAAGATCGGTTACCAAATTTCCACATACCTCATATTGGCCTATATGAAATGCTAAAGGAAACTGCGCAGTCTTATCGAGATCATGTGGCTATCATTTTTAATTACGAAACACTTACCTATGAGGAACTGAAGAAACGAACGGACGCACTTGCTTCGTATTGGCAGAGTTGTGGGTTAAAAAAAGGGGATAGAATCGGGTTATGGCTCGGAAACCATCCAGATTATATCACTGCCTATTATGCTAGTCTTGCACTGGGTCTTATCATCGTGCCAATTAACCCAGCCTATACATCAAGAGAGGTATTGCAAGTGTTTCATGATACAGCATTACGCGCACTAGTGGTTGGTGAAAAATCAGTCACTGCACTGCAGAAAATTAGAGAAGTGTATGATTTAGAACATATTATGTATGCCACAAATGTCAGTATTAATAGGGAAGTATCTTCAATCGTTCATCATATGATAGATATTTTTAAAAATGGAAGTATCAAATTTACTGAAGCGTCTATAGATCCTAAAAACGATTTAGCCGTTATACAATACACAGGCGGAACAACGGGAACGATAAAAGGAGCCATGCTTACACATCATAATTTAATTGCGAATGTTTACCAAAGTTATGTGATGTATCGACAAAAAGTGGCTTTTGGAAATGAAACGATATTAGCGGCAACCCCGCTTTATCATGTGTATGCGATGACAAGTGCTATGAATGTAGGCATCTTTTTAGGAGCGCGAATCTTGCTCTTTGAACGATTTGACGTTGATGAGGTTTTAAATCAAGTGAAGAAATATGCACCAACCATGTTTCCAGGTGTCCCTAAAATGTATCTCTCTTTTATCCATCATCCAAATGTACGATTCGCAGGACTAAACTCTCTTAAAATATGTTCATCCGGTTCAGCGCCATTGCCAGTAGAGGTTATTAAACAATTCAAGCAATTAACTGGTTGTACCATCTTAGAAGGGTTTGGTATGTCAGAAACATCTCCAACGACTCACCGTACGCCAATAAATGGCACACATAAACATGGGAGCATCGGTATTCCTGTTCCTGATGTAGATTGTCGTATCGTTGATCAAAAACAGGAGGATTTGGGGATCAATCAGGTCGGTGAATTGGTCATTAAAGGTCCACAAGTGATGAAGGGTTATTGGAACAATGAGAAAGATACAGCCTCTACGTTACAAGATGGCTGGTTGTTTACAGGTGATTTAGCCACAGTAGACGAAGATGGGTATTTCTATATTGTCGGTCGTAAAAAAGAAATGATTCTTTTCTCGGGGTTTAATATTTATCCTCAAGAAGTGGAAAATGTCCTTTATGAACATCAAGGTATTGCTGAAGTTGCCGTAGTCGGTATCCCTGATTCTGAAAATGGAGAGATTCCGAAAGCATTTCTTGTCGCTAAAGAAGGTTATACGCTTCATCTTGAAGAAATTAAAGCATTTTGTTATACGAAACTAACACCTTATAAAGTACCGAGAGTTTTCGAAGAAAGAAGTCATCTACCAAGAAACGGTGTTGGTAAATTATTGAAAAGATTACTTGTGAAAGAAGAATTAGAAAGGAGAAATAAACGAGAATGACAAATATAAAAAAAGTTGGTGTGATTGGAGCGGGAGCAATGGGTGCACAAATTGCTGTTGTAGCAGCGCTTCATCAATATGATGTCGTGTTACAAGATATATCTAACGATCGTTTAATAAAAGCGAAAGAAGTGTTAGAAACACAGTTAGAAAAGAGGGTGAGAAAAGGAAGATTTTCGCGTGATGAGGTGGATAAAGCTTTCGAACATTTAACATTTACTACTGAAATTAATCAGTTACATGATGTAGATATTATCATAGAAGCTATTATTGAAGATTTAGAGGCAAAACAAACATTATTTCAATCCTTAGAAAAGATTGTCTCGGAAAATTGTATCATTGCGACGAATAGCTCCACTATAGTGAGTTCTAAATTGATAGATAAGTTAACCTATCAAAATCGTGTATGTAATATCCATTTCTTTAACCCCGTACTTGTGATGGAGCTTGTCGAAGTTGTTCAAGGTCCGCATACTTCAAAGGAAGTTGCACAGCAAGCGATGACATTCATTCAAAGTATCGGAAAAAAACCAGTACTTCTACAAAAAGAAATTTCAGGTTTCATCGCCAATCGTATCTTAGCGAGACTCATGGATGAGGCGATTTATTTATATGAACATGGATATGCCAGTTATGAAGAAATCGATTTCGTAGTCGAAAAGGCTTTAGGTCATCCTATTGGCCCATTTGCATTAATGGATTTAACTGGTCTTGATGTGAATTATGCTGTAAGGAAGCAAAGATATGCAGAAACAGGGCTAGAGGTGGATCGCCCGAAACAGTCGGTAGTAGAAAAAGTGGAAAAAGGTGAATTAGGTAGAAAAACAGGTAAAGGATGGTACGCATACGATCAACATGGTAAGAAAATAGAGAATATTCAAAAATAAAGGGAGGCCGATGATATGAGTTATACAGTTAGTGAAGATATCGAAGTGTTGAAAAAAGGTGTTAGAGAGTTTGTGCAAAATGAAGTGGAAGCGGTTGCGATGCAGATCGAAAAAGAGGATCACATCCCAGATAAAATTGTAGAAATGGCAAAAGAGCTCGGCTTATTTGGTTTAAGTATTCCAGAAGAATATGGTGGGTTAGGCATTGGGATGGTAGGCAAATGTGCATTGTATGAAGAAATTGGTGCCACGCATAATGGATTCACAACTTTGATTGGTGGTCATACGGGTATCGGATCAGTGGGCATTGTGGAAATGGGAAATGAATATCAAAAACAGAAGTACTTACCTGATATGGCTACAGGAAAGAAAATAGGCGCCTTCGCATTAACAGAGCCTCAGGCTGGTTCGAATGCCACTAATTTAAAAACGACGGCAGTACGTAAAGGCGATAAATATATTTTAAATGGGTTAAAACACTATATTACAAATGCACCTCAAGCAGATGTTTTTACGGTTATGGCTGTCACAGATCCATCTAAAGGTGCAAAAGGGATTACTTCTTTTATTGTAGAAAAAAGTTTTCCTGGTTTTCAAGTAGGAGCGATTGAACATAAAATGGGCCTTCGTGGTTCACATTCAGCAGAAATAATTATGGAAGACTGTGAAGTCCCAGTAGAAAATGTCCTGGGTGAAGAAGGGAGAGGCTATGTGAATGCATTAACGATTCTTGCCAACGGACGTGCAGGTTTGGCCGCCAGAAACTTAGGTTCCGCCCAAAAATTATTAGATCTTTCAATGACGTATGCAAAAGAACGGGTGCAGTTCAATGTGCCAATTATTGAGCATCAGGCCGTTGCTCATATGTTAGCGGAAATGGCTGTCGATATAGAAGCATTACGATCTTTTACGTACCGAGTAGCTACGATGGTTGATGAAGGGAAGAAAGTAATTAAGGAAGCAGCGATGATTAAATTATTCGGCTCAGAGGTATATAACCGTGTGGCTGATAAAGCCGTACAAGTCCATGGCGGGATTGGATACATTTCAGATTTTCCTATTGAACGGTTTTATCGTGATGCGAGAATTACGAGGATTTATGAAGGAACATCAGAAATCCAAAAAAATATCATCGCTGCTCAATTAAATAAAGAATATAACTAAGGGGGGAAGAAAATGGACCTAAACAAAATCGTCATTGTAGATGGCGTAAGAACAGCGATTGGAAGGTATGGAGGAACATTACGTAATATATCTTCTAGCTACTTAGCATCCGATGTTATATCTGGCTTACTTAAACGTGTCAATGTGAGCCCATCGACTATTGAAGAAGTCGTATTAGGAGAAGTGAGACAATCTTCGCAATCATCCAACGTGGCAAGAGTAGCTGCTTTAAGAGCGGGCATTCCTGAAACTTCCCCCGCTTTTACTGTGAATCGATTATGTGCATCAGGGATGCAAGCCATCGCTTCAGGTATGCAACAAATCTATTCCAAACAGGCAAATGTTGTTATCGCAGGTGGTACGGAAAGTATGAGTAATTCCCCCATTTTTATTAGAGGCTCACGCTTTGGAGGTGACCAAACAATACTAGTGGATGCCAATAAAGAGAATGGTCAACAACCGCAAGAAATTTATGGCGCTCATTTAGGGATGGGGATGACAGCAGAAAATGTTGCCGAGCGATACAATATTGCTAGGGAAGATCAAGACCAGTTTGCATATGAAAGTCAGCAAAAGTATAAAAGGGCGCAAGAAATGAACGCATTTCAACAAGAAATCATCCCAGTAACAATACAAAACAAAAGAGAACAAATCACTTTCGCTCAGGACGAACATCCAAGACCGGAGACAAAACGAGAAAAGCTTGCCAGCTTAAAGCCGGTATTTAAAGAAGGTGGTAGCGTAACTGCAGGAAATGCGTGTGGAAGAAATGATGGCGCCTCAGCACTCTTGCTTATGACAGCACAAGAAGCTGATAAAAGGGGATTATCAGCAAGAGCAATGATTCATGATTGGACATCTGTCGGTGTTTCACCTGAAGTCATGGGGATTGGACCTGTACCGGCAATACGGAAGTTATTGGCAAGAACAAAGCTTAGTATCGCAGACATAGATTTATTTGAAATAAATGAAGCGTTCGCTTCTCAAGCCATTGCAGTACAAAGAGAGTTGATGCTACCACCTGAACGAATAAATATTAATGGCGGAGCAATTGCTCTCGGACATCCACTTGGATCAACCGGATCTAGAATTGTCGTTACTTTAATGCATGCACTAGCAAAAAAGAAGGGAAGATTTGGCATTGCCTCTCTCTGTGTCGGTGGCGGCCAAGGAATGGCTATGTTGATTGAAAACCTTCAAAAATAAGAAGGAGGAAATCTGATGTATGAAAACATTATTGTAAAAAAAGAAGGTCAACTTGCCTATATATATATTAATCTACCAGAAGTAAGAAATAGATTAAGTAAAGAAACGCTTAGTGAGATAAGGGATGCTCTTGTAGAAATTAAACATGATGGAGTGTCCCAGCTTGTTGTATTTACAGGAGAAGGAGACAAGGCATTTGCAGCAGGTGCAGACATTACCCAACTAAATGAGAAGGAAATGTTAGATGTTTTTGCAACAGGTAGTATGCAAGAAATTTATGATGAAATTGAAGCTTATGACATGCCGACAATTGCCATGATTAATGGTCTTGCTCTTGGTGGAGGATGTGAACTGGCATTAGCATGTGATATACGAGTGATGGCGGATCATGCCAAGATTGGTTTGCCAGAATTAAATTTGTCAATTATCCCAGGTGCAGGTGGTACGCAAAGGCTATCGCGAATTGTTGGAAAAGGAAAGGCGTTAGAAATGATTCTATTAGGAAAATTTCTTTCTGCTGAGGAAGCAATGACACATGGCTTAGTAACAGAAGTTGTCCCATTGCAATTTTTGAAGGATAAAGTAGATGAGATAGCAGAGCAAATTTTAGCTAAAGGTCCATTAGCGGTTAAGCTCGCTAAAATGGCTGTACAATATGGTGCAGAAACCGATCAAAAAACAGGACAAATAATTGAGAAATTAGCACAAGCAGTTTTATTTGCAACAGCGGATAAAAAGGAAGGAACAAAGGCCTTTATGGAGAAAAGAAAACCTGTTTTCACTTCAAAATAAACGCACTCATCCTGCCGGGGGTCAAATCCCTGGCAGGATGAAATAAATGATTTTCTTGGCTTAATCGGGTTGTTTAATAAACTTTATCACCATTAAAGATTGAGTTTTTTACTACTACATAATCTACATTGCGGATACTCTCAAGCCTATTTCCACCAGCATAAGAAATAGAAGATTGTAAATCTTGTTCCATTTCTTTTAATGTATCCACAAGAGAACCTTTATGCTCGACGTACATTTTTTTGCCTTCAACATTTTTACGTTCGCCTTTTTGGAATTCAGAGGCTGAACCGAAATATTCTTTGTAGAGCTTACCATCTTTTTCAATTGTTTCACCAGGTGATTCTTCATGACCAGCAAACAATGAACCGATCATGACCATTGATGCGCCAAAACGGATAGACTTTGCAATATCGCCATGTGTTCTAATCCCACCATCAGCAATAATAGGTTTGCTTGCTGCTTTTGCGCACCAACGAAGTGCAGCTAATTGCCAGCCACCTGTACCAAAACCAGTTTTTATCTTTGTGATACAAACTTTTCCTGGCCCAATGCCTACTTTTGTTGCGTCTGCACCGGCATTCTCTAATTCGCGGACAGCTTCAGGTGTACCTACATTACCAGCAATAACAAAAGCATCAGGCAAATGTAATTTAATATGTTGAATCATTTGAATGACTGCATTGGAATGCCCGTGAGCAATATCGATTGTAATATAATCAGGTACAATTTTTTCATAAGCTAATTCTTCAATAAAACCATATTCTTCTTCTTTTACACCAACACTAATAGAAGCAATGAGTTCACGTGCATGCATATCCTTAATAAAGTTTTTACGCGTCTCAGGTTGGAAGCGGTGCATGACATAAAAATAACCGTTTTCAGCAAGATAAGTAGCAATTTTTTCATCGATAATTGTTTGCATATTTGCAGGGACAACTGGGAGTTTGAATTTATGTTTTCCGAGCGTTACAGCTGTATCACACTCAGAACGACTAGTCACAATACATTTAGCAGGAATTAATTGAATGTCTTCATAATCAAATACGTTTTCCATAGCTAGCACCTCAAAATACGAATATTATATTGGGTTAACATATTAATTGTTCGCCCATTACGTAATTTACATCATTTTATCCAACTTGTCAAAGGTTATCTCTAGAAAAAAGCTAAATGTTAGAATTTATTAAAATTTTAGAAGTCAAGGGAAGAGACAGGAAGATAAACAAATAGAATTATTTTTAATAATAATAATCGTAGTAGCCACTTATACTAGGAGAATATATATTAAATAGTATGATAATAACGATTTTTTTGATAATATATATAAAATGGAAAATCATTTCATCTCAGATTCCCGTCCATTTTACAAAAGAGAATGAAGGTGGCGAAGGAAATGGAAGCGGTTTCAAAAGGTCAACTTTTATGGCAACCGAGCGAAAGGGAGATAGAGAAAGCAGGGGTAACAAAATTTCTTCATTGGATCAGAAACGAAAAGAAGCTCGAATTAAATGATGTCCATCATTTGTGGAAATGGTCAGTTGATGAATTAGAATTATTCTGGGGATATGTATGGGAATATTGTCAAATCATTTCATATACGCCATACTCACATGTTTTACAATCTCGAAAAATGCCAGGAACTAGATGGTTTGAAGGCTCCTCATTGAATTATGCTGAGCATGTGTTCAGAAATGATAGAGGTGATGAAACAGCACTTATTTTCCGATCAGAAATGGAAGATATAAAGGAAATTTCCTGGAAAGAATTAAGGGGAAAAACGGCTTCACTAGCAGGTTATTTAAAAGAGATAGGTGTAAAAAAAGGAGATCGTATCGTTGGTTATATGCCTAATATTCCTGAGACGATTATTGCTTTTTTAGCATGTGCGAGTATTGGAGCAGTATGGTCTTGTTGTTCACCTGATTTCGGTATGGAAAGTGTGGTGGAACGGTTCAAACAGATTGAGCCGAATGTACTCATTGCAGTGGACGGTTATGTATATAATGGCAAAACATCAGACCGAGTTGATCAAGTGGCTCACTTACAGAATGCACTACCAACTTTGAAGCGAACCGTGTTGTTTAAGAGCATAAATAGTGATTATAAACGGTTAAATCCACAGAAAACGATCGACTGGCAAGAAGTAATGAAAAGAAAGAGTGAACTTGTTTTCGAACCAGTGCCTTTTAATCATCCTTTATGGATTTTATTTTCATCTGGAACGACAGGACTGCCTAAACCAATTGTACACAGTCAAGGAGGCATTGTACTTGAACATTTAAAAGTATTAGTCATTGAAGAAGGGGTTACAAACGAAGATGTATTTTTTTGGTTTACGACAACGGGTTGGATGATGTGGAATTTACTTGTTGGTGCCCTTTTAACAGGTGGAAAGATTGTTTTATATGATGGTAGCCCAATGTACCCAAAACCCGATGTTTTATGGGAATTAGCCGAAAAAACAAAAGTAAGTTTCTTTGGAACGAGTGCTGCTTTTATACAGGCAAGTTTAAAATTAGGAATTAAACCGAAAGAAAAGTATACATTCCCCCATTTAAAAGCCATTTGTTCCACAGGATCTCCCCTAAGCATAGACGGTTTTAAATGGGTATATAACGAGGTTAAACAGGATGTATGGTTAGCCTCCGTAAGTGGAGGTACAGATGTATGCACAGCTTTTATTGGAGGGTCTCCCGTTTTGCCCGTTCGTGCTGGAGAAATTCAAACAAAGGCTTTAGGAGTAAACGCTCAAGCTTTTAATGACGATGGAAAGCTCGTACTTAATGAGGTAGGGGAATTAGTGATTCTTAATCCAATGCCATCGATGCCAATTTATTTTTGGAATGATGAAGGTGACAAGCGTTACAAAGAAAGTTATTTTAGTACTTTTCCGGGAATTTGGCGTCATGGAGATTGGATTCAGTTTGATGATAAAGGGAGATCCATTATCTTTGGCAGGTCAGACTCAACCATTAATAAACAAGGCGTTCGCATAGGTACTAGTGAAATTTATCGAGCAGTCGAAAGTATAGAGATTGTAAGCGATAGCTTAGTAGTTGATTTAGAAGCACTAGAAGAAGATTCATATATGGCTTTATTTGTAGTGTTAAAGCAAGATCAACTACTCGAAGATGGACTCATTTCACATATTAAAGATGTCATACGACAACAAGTTTCACCACGGTTTGTTCCAAATGAAATTATTGCTGTGGAGCAGGTGCCGAGAACGTTGACCGGTAAGAAGATGGAAGTACCGATTAAAAGGATATTATTAGGTCATCAGCCAGAAAAAGTGATTAATGTTGGTTCAATGGCTAATCCAGAAATACTTAAAACGTATATTGAGTTTGCTCATAAAAGAAGGGCAATCAATCATTAGGTTTTCAATTGGTGAAAGGAATGGGTAGTACTTTTCTTTCACCATTTTTATCAATATTGTTCAGAGGAAATAGCATACAAAAAGGAGGACTGGCTTAAATTGAAAAAAATTAAAACAAGTATTGTTGTTCGTGAGAGTGATATAGATGAACTTGGTCATATGAACTATTTGAAATATTTCAACTACTTCGAATGTGGTATTGATGACTGGTTTTTAGCGCTTGGTCTAACGAATCAATATTTACAATCAAGACATATCGGTTGCGTTGTAAAGAAAGTGGAAAGTGAGTATATAAAAGAGGCATTAGTGGGAGAACTGTTAGAGATTACGACAACATTAAAGAGAGTTGGTCATACGAGTTTTGTCATTTCTCAACAAATGGCAACTAGAGATCAAAAAATCATAGCAACAAGTGAAAAAGTTTTTGTTATGTTCCATTTGCAAACAAGAAAAGCAATTCCAGTAATCAAAACGATTACCTCTGCCTGTTAGTGAATTATTTATGTGTCACTTTGTTTTTCAAGTTCTAACTCAAAATCACATAAAGCGGTTACTGCAAAACTAACGAGCATAATAATCCATAGCTCTGCACCATTGAGGGTTTGTGATTGATAACATTCTGTTAATAAAAAAGTAATTCCACCAATTGATAATACAGTGAAAATACTTCCTGCAATATAAAAGATGACTGTTTCACTAGATGGCTTTGCCATGATCCATACTCCTCTAAATTTTAATCACTTCGTTATAATTGAATCAAAACAATAGTAATATATTGCATTTTTCATATTGTAACATGTAACCGGACTATATGGAGTTATTTTATTTACCTATTTTAAAAATAATGATTTCTTTAATTAATGATACAATGGTCACAGAATAGTCATAAAAATAGTAAGAAATGCATACGTAAACATCTATAGTTATACAGGAACTTTAGATATACTGGAAGTATCATTTTATTTCCAATCGTTGGGTGATGATATAGTCAATAGGAAAAAGATAAACAGAAAAAAGCCGTTTCTTATCAAGAAACGGAAAATGAGACTATGGATGAGGATAATCTTGCAAAATACAATATATAGTGATTAGTGAAGTTGAATTTAACTATATATTGTTATTTCGATTCTAGCATACATGAACAATTTCAGCAATTATCATTTGCTAGAAAAAATGATTGATTTTCTTATTATTTTTTGTATGATTGAAAGATAAAAAGACTTTTTGTTAGTGGAAAGGAGAGAGGTATTGAATATTACTGATTTATTAAGTGAAGAATCAATTCTTCTCTCACTTGAGGAAGTGACAAAAGTAGAAGCGATTACTGCGTTAGTCGATACGCTGTACAATGATGGTGGTATAAAGGAAAAAGGGCTTTTCCTTGCTGATGTGCTTAAACGAGAAGCGCAAAGTACTACAGGTATAGGCAACGGCGTTGCGATTCCACATGCAAAATCTAGGGCAGTCACACAAGTTGGTATTGCTTTAGCAAGGAGTCATGGAGGGATAGAGTTTAACTCTTTAGATGGTGAAAAAGCCCATCTTATCTTCCTTATTGCTGTTCCGGAAAACGCCGATGAACTTCATTTGGATATATTAGCTAAGTTATCAACCATTTTAATGAACAAAGAAACTCATTTCAAACTAATGACGGCAGAGTCAAAGAGTGATTTACTCTCGATTATTAGTGAATTGGATAAAGATGATACTAGAAATGAAACTTATGAAACGAATGAAGAGACTCCATTTATTTTAGCAGTTACAGGTTGTCCAACAGGGATTGCTCATACTTATATGGCGGCTCATTCCTTAGAGTCAGCTGCCGCCACTTTGCATATTCCTCTAAAAGTCGAAACAAATGGCGCTGCTGGGGTTAAGCAACATATTACAAAAGCTGAAATAGAAAAAGCAACTGCCATTATTATTGCAGCCGATACAAAAGTAGAGTTGGAGCGATTTAGTGGCAAACATATGGTGCAAGCCTCTGTTGCAGATGGTATGAGTAAACCTTTTCAGTTATTAGAAAAAGCTGTTTCACAAGATTGTGACATATATGACCATAATCATGTAAATAAAAATAGTAAAACTTGGTCAAGAGAGCTTTATCAACATGTGATGAATGGGTTATCTAATATGCTCCCCCTTGCCATTGCAGCTGGATTTTTATTGTCATTAACGATTTTTAGTTCAGATTTCCGTCATCAATTTTGGGAGATTCTCTCTTTTTTCGGTGATCAAACAATTATTGTTTTATTAATGCCTATATTTGCTGGCTATATTGGTAAAAGCATTAGTGATCGCCCAGGATTTGCGCCAGGAGCAATTGGTGGTTTATTCGCTGCAATGAATGGTTCAGGCTTGATTGGTGGGATATGTGCAGGTTTAATCGGTGGGTTCATTATTAATCGTTTAAAGAAATGGACGAATTATTTACCATCCTCTATCACAGCGATGTCGAACATTATCATTTATCCTGTCATCGGCATTTTGATGACTTTATTGGCGATGTTTGTATTATTACAACCATTAACCTGGTTAACACAATTCATTACAACATTATTCCAAACGATGACGACACCTTTGTCTATCTTGATTGGTGCGATGTTCGGACTATTAATGGCCATTGACCTAGGTGGTCCTATTAATAAAATGACTTATTTGGTTGGTATTGGATTTATGTTAAATGGTGTATACGAACCATTAGCTGCTATTATGGTTGGTGGAATGGTTCCTCCACTTGCCATTGCTTTTGCGACGAGTATTTTTTATTGGAAGTTCTCTAAAAATGAACGTTTATATTATCGTACAAATTATGTAAAAGGGTTTTTGTTTATGACTGAAGGAGCGATCCCTTTTGTCGAGCGGAATAAGAAGGCATATATACCACCAATTCTCCTTGGTTCTGCAACTGCGGGTGCGTTGTCGATGGCAACACATACAGGGATTGCGATTCCTCATGGAGGAGTATTAGTTACACCTTTTGTGTTCGGTTCTTCTCTTTCCTTTTTGTTGGCCATTGCGGTAGGTAGTCTTTTTGCTGCACTGTTGCTAGGAACCATCAAAAGAAAACCTAATGTAGAATAGGTGGATAGGCTCAATTTTCAAAAACAGAACATGTGTTCTTATATTTTTGTGAAAATATGTTATAATGGAAGAGCGATAGTGTTCACAAGGGTGGTCGGCTAACCCCGTAGAAAGGGGGTGAGGCCTTTTGACAGTATTTGAATCTCTAATGTTGATGATTTCATTTACAACACTGATTATGGCGGTCTTAGCTTTTAATCATAAAAAATAGACCCCCCTTGAGCCTTTAAACTTTTAGGGTGAGGTCTACGTCAAACTTATTTGGCCGTCCCCTTTTAGGACGAACCTATTGCAGATGGCCACAGGTGCTGCAACACTTGTGGTCATTTTTATACGAAATATATAATAAAATCATATCATATGAGTGTTCAGTTGTCACGGGTTTATCTTCTGTGTTCCTTATGATTTCGGCTTAATTGCTAAGAAGGTTGCTAATGCAGCTATCAGTAAAATAAGACTAAAGATATAGAACATCCAATTTTCTGCATGCTTTAACAATAATGCCGTAATAGGTGGTCCTGCTGCGACACCAATAAAACGCATAGAGCTATAAATAGAAGATATCGTCCCTCTTTGCTCTTTTTCAATGCCTTCAGTAATCATTGCATCCAAACAGGGCAACGCCGCTCCGATACCAATTCCGCATAACAGAAACAGCATAATCATAAACCAGAGCTGGTCATTTAAGCTTAGTAATGCTACAGAGATCATTGCTCCTAAACAACTGACAAATATCATCCACTTCATCAATATTTTGTTTTGCTTAATTAACTTTCCTGTAATATAGGAAGATGCACAGAGTGAACATAAAGGTAATGCCAGGAGCAGACCTTTTTTTATATTTTTTATATGATAGCTTTTCTCTAATAAATCGGATAAATAAAATAATATCCCGAATAGAACAAGCATGAGGATTGCACCAATAAGAAAAATGGCATATAACCATTTTCCTTTTTGTGTAAATATGTCTTTTATATGCTGAAAAAACTCCTTAAAAGGAATAGGTTCTTCTCGCTTATTGGGTGTTTTTACGAGAAAAAGCATTAAGATAATCGAACATAAACAAAAAACAGGAATTGAAAAGAAAGGTAAAAACCAAATTACTCCGGCAAGCAAAGCTCCTAAAATGGGACTTAATACTTTTCCGAAAGTATTGGAGGTCTCGATTAAACCTAACGAACTACTTACATCATCATCATTTTTAAACATATCACCAACTAATGGCATGACTATTGGTTGAGCTCCGGCAGCTCCTACCCCTTGAAGGGCTCTTCCAATCAAGATGACCGTATAGGGATTTTCCAACTTCCATGCAGCCCAACCAGAAACAATTCCACCAATTCCTGCAATCAACAGACTAGGGATAATGACTTTTTTTCTTCCAATATGGTCAGAAAGATAACCGGCAATCGGGATGAGAAAGATGGCGACAATGGAATATATTGTGATAATCATACTTACTTGGAAAGAATTAATTGATAGTTTTTTTTCCATAACTGGTAAGACAGGTATGAGCATAGAATTTCCAAGGGTCATGACAAGCGGAATGGAAGAAATAGATAAAATAGCCCATTTTTGGTTATTCTTTTTATTTTGTTTTTTATTTTTACTCGTCTTTTTTTGTATGGCTTGTTCAATATGGTCCATGGTTAACTCACTTTCAATTGTTTTTACCCTCACAAACACTATTTATTAATATAAACGAAATGAACAGAAAGTATGGCTACAATTTTGTTTTTTCCTAACTAGTAAAAATTAGTAATAAAAGCTAAAATGAAAGGTAGATAAAGGGGGCAGGAAATTGAGAATTGTATCTTTAAGTAAAGGTAAACCTAGAGATTATCAATGGAAAGAAAAGCATGAAACATCTGCTATCGGTAAAACACCTGTAAAAGAACTCTTTTTAAAAAAAGATGCGATTGAAGGCGACGGAGTAGCTAATACAGATTTTCATGGTGGGATTGACAGAGCATTATGTCTTTATCCGTACGAACATTATGAAAAATGGCAAAAGGCATTTAACCGTACTTTTATGCTTCCTTCTTTTGGTGAAAATATTAGTACAACAAATATGACTGAGAAGGAAATATATATTGGTGATGTGTTTGCAATTGGTGAAACGATTGTTGAAGTGACACAAGGGAGAGTTCCTTGTTCAACCATCTCAAAATTTAATGGTGAAGATCAATTATTAAAAAAGGTTTTTCAGACGAATCATACAGGTTATTTTTTCCGTGTGTTAAAAGAGGGAACGATTGACCTTCAGTCAGAAATTCAATTAGTCGAAAGAAAGCAATCGGAACTGTCTGTATGGGATGCGACTGATATTATACTACATAAACTAAAAGATATTGTAGCAATGGAAAAATTGTTGAATGTATCTGGGTTATCGCAAGAGTGGACAGAAATATTAGAAAAAAGATTAAAAATTAAACGAAAACCTATTGACAATTAAAAGAATCAGGCATATCATATGTAACAAATAAGACGTAAGCAATGACGAAGAGTAGTATCTTATATATGCTCATTTTAGAGAGCTGATGGTTGGTGGGAATCAGTGGGTGATATAAGTGAATGGACTTCCGAGCTTCCAGACCGAACCTTTTATAACTAGTAGGCTCTGGCGAATGTCTCATCGTTAAAAGAGATAAATACGAATTTGTTATTCGTATTTGTTAAGTGAGTTGTAATTTACAGCTAATAAAGGTGGCACCACGGGTCTCTCGTCCTTTTTAATAAGGAGAGAGGCCCTTTTTCGTTTAATTTCATAAAACAAATCGTTGATCAAGAGTAGTATATTTATCGTTAATCACATAAGAGAGCTGGTGTTGGTGGGAATCCGGTGTGATCGATAAATGGAATGGACTTGTGAGAGGTACCCTGAAAAATGTAAGTAAGGGACACGGGATTCCGCCGTTAAAAGGATAGAGTATCGATTTTGACATCTGTACTTGAAAAAGAGAATGTCCCCATGGACATTCTGAACTTGAGGTGGCACCACGCATCTATATAGATACGTCCTCTATACCTAAAGCTATTGAGCGTTTATGGTATAGGGGATTTTTTGCGTTTAAATTCGATTTATTATTGATAAGGAGAAGTGAGAACATGAATCAGACTTTAGAAACCCTGGTTATTTTAGAAGTCAATGATGGTGATTTATTAACACCAATTGCCATTTATCAAAAGCTTTCAGGTAAAAAGAAATTTTTGTTTGAAAGCTCTTTAAAACATGAAGACGCTGGTAGATTTTCTTTTATCGGCTGCAATCCCGTTTTAGAAGTGCAAGGAAGTGCAAGATCTACGATTATACTCTCAGAAAATGAAAGAGAAGAAGTAAAAAATAAACCGTTAGAAGTAGTCAAAGAGCAAATGGAAAAAATTGGCATTCGCAATTCTCAACAATTCCCGTTTATCGGTGGTGCCGTGGGGTTTGCTGGTTATGATGTTATTAGACAATATGAAGAAATAGGAATTGAAATACAGGATGATTTGCAAATTCCCGAAGTACATTTCATGTTCTTTGAAGAAGTGATTGTTTTTGACCATCTAAAGCAAAAATTATTTTTAGTAGGAGTACCAATCGTATCAAATAAAAGGCAACTAGAAGAAAAATTAAGTAAGCGTAAGGCAGAGCTATTTTCTATGGAGCAAAAAACGGGTGAAAAAGCGCGAATCAGTCAATATAGACCACTAATGAGCGAAGATGCATTTATCTCAAAAGTAGAAAAAGCAAAAGAATATATAAAGGCGGGAGATATTTTTCAAGTAGTATTATCCCAGCGGTTACAAGCAGAAATAAGTGGAGATCCTTTTGATTTTTATAGAAAACTCAGAATTGATAACCCTTCTCCATATATGTATTACTTGGACTTTGGTGATTACAAAGTAGCGGGGGCTTCGCCAGAGAGTTTAGTAAAGGTGAATCAGCACAAAGTAATGACCAATCCAATTGCCGGCACAAGGCCTAGAGGGAGAAACAATTTAGAAGATGATTTGTTAGCAAAAGAGCTCAAGCAAGATGAAAAAGAGGTGGCAGAGCATCGAATGCTTCTTGATCTTGGGAGAAATGATTTAGGTAGAGTATGTGAATTTGGGACGATTAGCATTCGGAAATATATGAATATTGAAAAATATAAACATGTGATGCATCTTGTTTCTGAAGTAGAGGGGCAGTTAAAGAATGAATGTACAAATATTGATGCACTTATTTCTTGCCTGCCAGCTGGTACAGTATCAGGTGCACCAAAAATAAGAGCGATGGAAATTATCAATGAATTAGAGGAAACAAAAAGAGGTATCTATTCCGGAGCCATTGGTTATTTATCCACAAACGGTAATATGGATTTTGCTCTTGCTATTCGAACGATGGTAGCAAAGGATGGGAACGCATATATTCAGGCTGGTGCAGGAATTGTTTATGATTCGATTCCTAAAAAAGAATATGAAGAAACGATTCATAAATTAAAGGCATTTCTGGAGGCAAACAAATGATTTTATTAATTGATAATTATGATTCATTTACTTATAACTTGTATCAATATTTAGGAGAACTAGGGCAAACGGTCGTAGTGAAACGAAATAACCAAATAACTGTCGAAGAAATTCGTTTATTAGATCCGACTCATATCATTTTGTCACCTGGCCCTGGGCGCCCAGAGAATGCAGGTATATGTGTGGAATTAATTCAACAATTACATCAAGAATATCCCATTTTAGGTGTTTGTTTAGGTCATCAAGCAATTGGATATGCATTCGGAGGTGAAATCACTGAAGCGAAGAAAATTATGCATGGAAAAACCTCAAACATGATGCATACAGGTGCGGGGGTATTTCAATATATGAGTCAACCGCTGGTAGTGATGAGGTATCACTCATTAGTCATCAAATCAGGTAGCCTTCCAGGGTACTTCAACATTTCAGCACGTTCACTAGAGGACGGCGAAATAATGGCTATTAAGCATGAAGCATTTGATTTATATGGATTTCAATTTCACCCTGAATCGATTGGTACATTACAAGGCCAAAAGATGTTGAGACATTTTATTGAAAACACTAAAAGGAGAGAGAATGATGAAAGAAATTCTGCTGCAATTAACCAATAGCATTTCATTAACAGAAGAAGAAATGATAGAAGCTGTACAATATCTGTTTTCGCCAGATATTACGGATAGTGAAATTGCTGCCTTTCTTGTTAGCTTAAAAGCAAAAGGAGAGACGGTTAATGAAATCGCAACATTTGTAAAAGCATTAAGAGCTCATGCGTTAACCTTTGATACATCTATTCCTCATTTAATGGATAATTGTGGTACTGGAGGAGATGGTTCAAAAAGCTTTAATATTAGTACTACTTCTGCTTTTGTTATAGCTGCAAGCGGTATTCCTGTAGCGAAGCATGGAAATAGGAGCGTATCAAGTAAAACGGGCAGTGCGGATGTCTTGGAACATTTAGGGATTCGTCTTGATTTATCCCCACGACAAATTGAAGGAATATTAGAAAAGATTGGCATCGCATTTTTATTTGCACCTAATGTTCATCCGCAAATCAAGAGGATTATGAAAGTAAGACAAGATTTAAGAATTCCGACAACATTCAATCTATTAGGTCCGCTAATTAATCCAATGAATTTAGAAAATCAATTATTAGGTATTTATAAAAGAGATGCTGTTGAAATGTTTGCTGAAGTCCTTCAAAAGCTAGGGCGAAAAAGAGCGGTCGTTATCAATGGAGCAGGGTATATGGACGAAGCTTCTTTACAAGGTGAAAACTATTTAGCTATTTTAAAAGACGGAAACATTCAAACCACTATGCTTCATCCTGAAGAAGTGGGTTTACATGTGTATGCGAATGAAAAAATTCGTGGTGGTTATGCAAAAGAAAATGCAGCAATTTTACTTCGGGTCTTAGAAGGAGAAAAAGGGGCGTATCGAGAAACTGTTGCGCTTAATGCTGGGATAGGTATTTTTGTTGGTGGAAGAACTGAATCAATTAAGGAAGGCGTGCAACTTGCTTTAGAAATCATTGATTCAGGCGCAGCAATGGAAAAGTTAGAGCAACTAAAAACATTAAGTGTTCAATCTACAGAAAAGGTGATATAGACTCATGACAATCTTAGATCGTATCATTTCAGAAAAAAGACGAACTTTATCAAATTTAGCCTATTCCGGAAATAGTCGAAGGAACGGAACTACACGCTCTTTATTAAAACAATTAGAAAAAAATAAACCTGTGATTATCGCTGAATTTAAACGAGCATCTCCCTCTAAAGGTATCATAAATAATCTATTACAACCTGACGAGCAAGCCTGTTTATATGAGCGCTTTGGTGCTGATGCGATGTCTGTTCTGACCGATACCCCATTTTTTAAAGGAAATTTTACAGATTTAACAACTGTTTTTGATGCGGTATCGCTACCTTTATTATGTAAAGACTTTATTATCGATGAAAGGCAAATCGTTTATGCCAAAAATCATGGGGCAACAGTTATTTTATTGATTGTTGCAGCATTAACGAAAGATCAGTTAAAACAACTCTTTCATTTTGCAATCAATGAGGGTCTTGAGGTTTTGGTCGAAGTACACAATAAAGCTGAAGCAGAAAGGGCAATAGAATTAGGAGCTGAAATCATTGGTGTGAATAATCGTGATCTTCATACATTTGGTGTGGATTTGCAGGTAACGGAATCACTCGCTCCACTTATAAAAGAATCAGGAGCGTTCTTAATTAGTGAGAGTGGTTTAAAAACAGGGGAAGATGTAGCAAGAGTAATTAATGCTGGAGCAGACGGTATTTTAGTCGGGGAAGCATTGATGAAATCTGAAAACTTAGAATTATTGATGAGACAAATGAAAAAGACGCAACATTTGGCTGGTGGATCGAAATGAAAGTGAAAATTTGTGGAATTGTTAGTGAGGAAATTGCACAGCAAGCAATAGTCTATGGGGCTGATGCCCTCGGATTTGTTTTTGCTGTAAGTAAACGTAGAATTTCTACCGAGAAGGCGAAAAAGATTATTAAAGGTTTGCCTATAAATGTATGGAAGGTCGGAGTCTTTGTTGATGAGCCAATAGAATCGCTTCTTCTTATAGCAAAAGAAGTAGGCTTAACACATGTGCAATTACACGGTGATGAATCGAAAACCTATTGCACAGAAATCAAATCCCAAGGTTTTGAGGTAATTAAAGCGATACAAATGAAAAGCGAAAAAGATATCGACCTTATCTATGAATACGATGATGATTACATTCTTGTTGATAGTCCAAGAGGTAAATACCATGGCGGTAATGGAACGAGCTTTGATTGGACATTGCTGCAAGAAATGCAAAGAAAACACCCGAAATTGATCCTCGCTGGCGGTTTAACAGCAGAAAATGTTAAAGTCGCCATTTCACAATCTGCTCCCTTTATGGTTGATGTAAGTTCAGGTGTTGAAATAGATGGAAAAAAAAGTCCGAGTAAAATTAGAAGATTTATAGAAGCAACAAATTAAGAGGAGGAATAAAAATGACAACAACTACCCTACCAGATGAAAAAGGACATTTTGGCACGTATGGAGGAAGATATGTACCAGAAACTCTTATGCAGGCCATCCTAGAATTAGAAAAAGAATATGAAAAAGCAAAAGTCGATCCTGCATTTCAAAATGAGCTAAATGATTTATTAAGAGATTATGTTGGAAGAGAAACACCACTCTATTACGCGAAAAATTTGACAAAATACGCTGGGGGTGGAAAAATCTATCTCAAGCGCGAAGATTTAAATCATACTGGTGCCCATAAAATAAATAACTCTCTTGGGCAAGCATTATTGACTAAAAGAATGGGAAAATCAAAGGTTGTTGCAGAAACAGGGGCTGGTCAGCATGGTGTAGCAACTGCGACGGCTTGTGCGCTTCTTAATTTAGAATGTGTGATTTTTATGGGAGAAGAAGATATATTGCGTCAGCAATTGAATGTATTTCGGATGGAAATACTCGGTGCAAAGGTCATCAGTGTAAAGTCTGGAAGTGCAACTTTAAAAGATGCAGTTAATGAAGCATTAAGATATTGGGTGTCAAATGTAGAAGATACGCATTATATACTGGGCTCTGCTATGGGACCACATCCCTTCCCTAAAATTGTTAGAGATTTTCAAAGTGTGATTGGCCAGGAAACGAAAAAACAATTTATCGAAAAAGAAGTTAAACTTCCAGAAGCGATAGTGGCATGTATCGGCGGAGGGAGTAATGCAATTGGGATGTTTTATCCGTTTTTAGAAGATCGTGAAGTAAAACTTTATGGCGTAGAGGCTGCTGGCTTAGGACTTCATAGTGAAAAGCATGCAGCATCATTAGCGAAAGGCAAACCTGGTATTCTTCACGGAGCCTATATGTATCTCCTCCAAAATCAAGATGGTCAAATTCAAGAAGCCCATTCAATATCAGCAGGTCTAGATTATCCAGGGATCGGGCCTGAACATTGCTATTTACATGATATTGAACGAGTGCAATATGATGCCATTACCGATGATGAAGCACTGGAAGCGTTACAGGTGCTCTCGAAAACTGAAGGAATTATTCCGGCATTAGAAAGTGCCCATGCAATTAGTTATGCGATAAAACTTGCAAAAGAAATGGAGCCAACAGAACATATCGTTGTTTGTCTTTCGGGTAGAGGAGATAAGGATATGGAGGCTGTTAGATCGAAAATAGGGGGAGTAAAAGCATGAACCGCATCGAAAAAGTGTTCCAAACAATGAAAAAAGAAGGAAAAAAAGCATTTGTACCTTATGTAATGGCTGGGGACGGTGGCTTACCATCTTTGAAAGAAAAGTTAGTGTTTTTACAAGAAGCAGGAGCAACTGCCATTGAGATAGGTATCCCATTTTCTGATCCAGTAGCTGATGGTCCCGTTATTCAAGAGGCTGGTATTAGAGCTTTAAATACGGGTGTAACATTAAAAGAAATTGTTGATTGTATTAGAGAAATACGACCAATTATCCATATTCCATTGATCTTTATGACGTATATGAACCCATTATTATCTTATGGGCTGGAGCGGTTCTCGAGAGATATTCAAACATCCGGTATCGATGGATTAATCATTCCTGATTTACCTATTGAAGAAGAAGAGATTATCACTTCTTACTTAGAAGAAGTTAAGATCGAATTGATTCGTTTAGTGACATTACAAAGTCCAATCGAAAGAATTGAGGAAATAACCAAGCGAGGTAAAGGTTTCGTCTACGCTGTTACCGTAAATGGCATTACTGGTACGAGAGCACAATTTGCTTCTCAGCTCTCAAGTCATTTAGAGAAAATAAAAAGTATAAGTCCACTACCCGTCTTAGCTGGATTTGGAATCTCCACACCAGAACATGTAGAAGAAATTCTTCAGTATTGTGATGGTGTCATTGTCGGATCAAAAATTATAGAGCTAATGGAAGCTGATAATTATGAACAGATCCGCGCTTTGATTAACGCAACCAAGCTACCTATTGCTTGAAAAATGGAGTACGAAAAAGAGCCGATTGGCTCTTTTTTTTACCTAAAACTAACAACAGAAAAAGAACATAATTAACGAATGATAAATCAAAATATGATATAGAGAAAAAATATCCCCGCGAAAGGAGAAAAAAATGCAATATGGTTTAGAAGACTACCAGAGCACACTTGAACAATATATAAAGGATATCGAGGCTCAGCTTTCTCACTTATCAAATATTAATATTGGCGTTGATTGTTGCATTTTAACCGAGTTTGAACAGCTCCAACAAATCGTGTCTGATGCCCATAATCTAACTGCGACTTATTACTTGCAGCATTATTTATCACCGTTTACAAACCATTTTTCTAGCATATCATTAGCGGGGCAAACACTATCGAACAAAGGTCACGGTGGCTTAATCATTATCGAGCGCGAAGTGGATGTTACGCCTTTTATCCATAATGGCATTCAAATCGATGCAAGGGTGAGTCAAGCTTTAATAGAAACGATTTTTTATCCAGGTGGTCCTGTACATGATGGAGGAACATTAATTCGTGGTGATATAATCATTTCAGCTGGAAATATTCTTCCTTTAACCAATATGGAAGTAGATGGGCGCGTTCTAGGTACACGACATCGGGCGGCCCTTGGTTTATCGGAACTTACAGATGCGGTTATCTTAGTTGTATCAGAAGAGTCTGGCCGTATTTCTTTTGCTTATAAAGGAGAGTTGTTTGTTGTTCGTCCATAAATTTATACATAGAAAATGTCTAACTTGTACATATTACTCAAGGAAAGGTATGTAAAAGGAGGCTTTTTTCTATGAATAATGATCATAATGGTGAAAATGAAAAATTCGAACAAGAAGAAACCTTGACTAACCGCCAAGGACATCCGGTTACTAATAATCAAAACATACGAACAGTAAGTAACAGAGGACCAGCGACACTAGAAAATTATGATTTTATTGAAAAAATTAGTCACTTCGACCGTGAGCGTATTCCAGAAAGGGTCGTGCATGCAAGAGGTGCTGGCGCTCATGGTTATTTTGAAGCGACAGGAATGGCAGGTGACGAACCAGTATCTAAATATACAAGGGCAAAACTTTTCCAAGAAAAAGGAAAGAAGACACCCGTGTTTGTTCGTTTTTCATCTGTTATCCATGGTGGTCACTCACCGGAAACACTTCGAGATCCGAGAGGGTTTGCAACAAAATTTTATACAGAAGATGGGAATTGGGACTTAGTAGGTAATAATTTAAAAGTATTTTTTATTCGGGATGCGATGAAGTTTCCTGACATGGTGCATGCATTTAAACCAGACCCATTAACCAATATTCAGGATGCAGAGAGGTTTTTTGATTTTTGTGCTAATTCACCTGAAAGTTTCCATATGGTCACATTTCTTTATTCACCTTGGGGGATACCGGCAAACTATCGCCAAATGCAAGGCTCGGGTGTGAATACATATAAATGGGTTAACGAAGAAGGGGAAGCGGTACTTGTAAAGTATCATTGGGAACCGAAGCAAGGGATTAAAAATTTAACACAAGAGGAAGCAGAACAGATTCAAGCAAAGAATTTTAATCATGCTACACAAGACTTATATGACGAAATTGAAAAAGAGAATTATCCTGAATGGGATTTTTTCGTTCAAATCATGAGTGATGATGCGCATCCAGAATTAGATTTTGACCCCTTGGATGATACAAAATTATGGCCGGAGGATCAATTTCCATGGCTTCATATTGGTAAGATGGTGTTAAATAAGAATCCGGAAGATTATTTTAATGAGGTCGAACAAGTTGCCTTCGGAACAGGGGTACTCGTTGATGGTCTTGATTTTTCTGATGATAAAATGTTGCAAGGTCGGACATTTTCTTATTCAGATACGCAAAGGTATCGTGTTGGACCTAACTACTTGCAATTACCTATTAATAAGCCGAAAACAAATCAAGCGACAAATCAGCGTGGAGGACAGATGTCTTACTATGTCGATAAAGCACCTGGTCAAAATCCGCATGTTAACTATGAACCTTCTAGTTTAGGTGGTTTAAAAGAATCAGAGCAATCCGGTAAAGAGCATACACCAAAAATCAGTGGTGAGCTCGTTCGAGAATCGATTGATCGTAATGATAATACAAAACAGGCTGGACATACCTTCCGTGAATTTGAGGACTGGGAAAAAGATGAATTGATATCAAACTTAGTGAATGATCTTTCCACATGTGCTAAGGTGTTACAAGATAAAATGATTACATTAGCTGAATCAGCGGATGATGAATATGGCAAGAGGCTAAGAGAAGGTTTAGCGAATGCTCGGAAAGAGGAAGGGATGCATAAAGGTCGTCCACTTGGTGATAAAGATGGCGATGACGCACCCGGACATGCTGAACAGATGGGGCATGATGCAGATCGTTATTAATGAAAGGAGGGCTTGTTGCCCTTCTTTTTATTTTATTGGAATTAAAAAGTAACTATGAGCGTTACTACTCACGTAATTAAGGTCATGAAAAAAGGTTGTTAGGGTAGAAAATAGATTTCTTTGGATTGCTCAGGCAGCTATATTTATACGGTTTTGAATATGAGTGGTATATGCTTTTAATAAGAAAGGGGTTGTCATCATGTGTGGTCGATTTACCTTATCTGAAGAAGTGTTCATTCTACAAAAAACATTTGAGTTTTATTATCATGATGAAGCGGATTTACCCAGGTATAATATTGCACCGGGGCAAAAAATTTTAACTATAGTAGAGGAGCAAGGAGAGAAAATTGGGAGGAAAATGACATGGGGTTTCATACCACCGTGGGCAAAAGCAAAACGTAATAGCACTTTAATTAATGCACGTGCAGAAACAGCGGATGAGAAACCTAGCTTTAAGCACTCTTTCCATACAAGGCGCTGTTTAGTCTTAGCTGATGGCTTTTATGAATGGAAGAAAATAGAAGGTGGTAAAAGCCAGCCTTTTCATTTTACATTGCTTGAAAATAAGCCGTTTGCGATGGCGGGAATCTGGAGCGAATATAGACAAGGGGACGAACTTTTTACATCATGTTGTATTTTAACCACAGCAGCAAATGAGATCATGTCGTCTGTTCATCATCGTATGCCAGTCATGTTAACAGGTAATGAAGGTGATAAGTGGATGTATAGCAAAGATAAACAACAGCTGAAATCATTATGCAAACCTTTTCAAAGTGAAGAAATGCAAATGGTTAAAGTCTCAGAATTGGTGAATTCTGTGCATAATGATTATCCTGAGCTACTGAATAGTTTATAATCTAAAAAAATTGTTCAAGAGCTCCTTCTTGAACAATTTTAGAATGGTTGTACGAGAGGATGTGGATGGCGTATAAAGAATCCACCATCGTTATAATCAATCATTGTATCCCGTAGATAAGGTAAATCTGTAGGGTGGTATATGACTTGCACTGAATCATGTGTATAGATAGCGTCTTGTGTTGTGATTGTATCGGTTAGTGTAAGATCATATTTTCGTTGGTTACAACAAGGGGTCGTAATTCGAAAGCGAATCATTACGTTGTCTTGACCGCTCCATTCTAAGAGTGCCTGTGTGGCCTCTTTTGTAATTGCAAACAAGTTACTCAACTCCTGTTTTTTTGCGCTCTGAATTTTATTAATTTCTCTTTGAAATGAGACCATCTCTTGATTCGAGTTGTGTTTTCATCATTTTCACGGGTTTGATAAAAAAGTGAACGATGAACTACATAATGTATAACTTCTTCAATGATAATTAATCCTACTAAAATACTTAAGGCAATAGTTAACCAAATTGGCAATTATAACCCTCCTAATAGTGGGAATATATTAATCAGTATGAGGAAAATCTGAGATGACTTTAATATTCATTTTATCATATTTTTCGTACAACATGGTTGTATATAAACAGAATGGCTGGATAAATAAAAAAAGAAACGAGCTCAATCGAAGACTATTACTAGAAATTGAGTTCGTTTCTTTATATATAAATGGTTACGTAAATAGGAATAAAATAATTAACATGTTCCATAATCTCTACATAATTAGTTAGAGAATTTAACAAAATAGCCCGATTTTAACTGTTTTGTACAAGGCGAAGAAGTTTATGAGCATCATCTCCTGTAAGAGCCGCATAATACTCCCATATCTCGTCTCTTAATAAGTCGAGTTCAATAATTTTTTTCGCTAATTGAACTGCTTCTTCATTTTCCATTTGTTAAATCCCCCAATTAATTTTGATTATTTAATTGATAAATGTTTTTTTGATAATCCCTCAAGTTCAGAGAGTGTTAAGCTTTGAAGTTTCTGATCGTGCAAACCGTATTCTTGTAATAACTTAATCAAATAATTTCGTTTCTTTTCTACCGCTTTACGTAAATATTGCATTTTTATCTGCTCCTTTAAATTGATGATGATGTCATTCTAAAACGTTTGTTATAAAAAATCATCTGAATTGTTAGATAATCTAACATGGTTTATTTTATGTTATTTTTTTTAACATAACTAGTGAAATTTTTTAACAATTCTGTATAATAGAAATAAAACCTTAAAAATAGGGTGGTCTGCAGATGGAAAATGAATGGTCATATAAGGAAAGAAAAGTCATTTCAATTGGCGCTGTTAGTGAACTTACTGGATTAAGCGAAAGACAAATTAGATACTATGAAGAACGGAAATTGATATTTCCTTCAAGGTCTGATCGTGGTAATCGCAAATATTCTTTTTCGGATGTAGAAAGGTTAATAGATATTGCAAATAAACGAGAAGAAGGTGTGAGAACAGATGAAATTCGCATGGAATATAAAAAAGAAAAGGTGAAAGAAGATCGCGAAACAAGAAAGAAAATGATACAAGGACAGCTCAATGCGAGATTTATGGGGCAAAATAATGGAAAGAGATTTAATTGATATTTGAAAAGAATAGATGGTGACAGGGTTCTTTTAAACAGGATGACGAAAGTAGTCTCCGTTTTTAAAGCCCTTTTTTTATATCGTAAGTTACAGAATAGGATGTTAATGGTATTCTGTTATATATGATGACATAAATACATATTCTATGAGAAATGAAGGCTGTCCCTCTATATTGCTTTTAGAAGGGATTATTAAAATAATTCTGTATTTCTGCTCAATACTTCCTTATTTTAACGAATTCGTATACGATGGATAAGCGTAATTGTGGACCTTCAGAATAAGGTTTTGACGACATGGAGGGATATTTCTTTGAGTAAAAATAATGAACATGTGTTTGAAGTAATTGAGCTTTGTTTATTAGCGGGTAAAATTATGCTGCAATCCGGAGCAGAGACATATCGAGTGGAAGACACAATGACGAGAATAGCGGAAGCATTAGGTATTCCTAATTCACATAGTTATGTTACTCCTACAGGAATTGTTTTTTCGACTGATGACACCAACCCAGCGAAATTAATCAGAATCTCAGAACGATCTACAGATCTATATAAGGTGACATTAGTAAATGGTGTATCGAGAAAAGTAAGTAATGGCGAACTGACAAGACAAGAAGCATTTGAAAAGTTAATGGAAATTGAAAAGGCAAATTATACATTTCCAATTTATCAACAGGTACTTGCAGCGGCTATTGCTAGTGCTTGTTTTATGATTATGTTTTTAGGCCAGTGGCATGATTTTTTTCCTGCCTTTATTACTGGTGGTGTTGGTTTCCTTTCTTTTATTTTTTTGCAGAGAGTAGTGCAAATTCGCTTCTTTTCTGAATTTCTTGCTTCTCTAATTATTGGTGTGATCTCGATGCTTTTTGTCAAAATCGGAATAGGCGAACAACTGGATAAAATCATTATTGGCTCGGTCATGCCACTCGTACCTGGATTACTGATTACTAATGCTGTGAGAGATTTGATGGCGGGGCATCTTGTTTCAGGGTTATCCAAGGGCGCAGAAGCGTTTTTAACGGCATTTGCTATAGGTGCTGGGGTGGCCGTTGTCTTTGCAACAATGAGTTAAATGAAAGTGAGGTGCGAAATACATGACAATGGTTATTACACATTTGTTTACAAGTTTTATTGCGGCAGCATCGTTCGGTGTCATTTTTAATGCGCCAAGAAAATCATTATTGCGTTGTGGGTTTGTTGGTATGATTGGCTGGATCATCTATATAATTCTTGTGAACAATCATTATGATGCGATCCCCGCTTCGTTAATTTCTGCAGTGTTCATTTCAGCAATTAGTCATATTTTCGCAAAAATCTATCGCACGCCAATAATTATCTTTAGTGTTGCTGGTATAATTCCATTGGTTCCAGGTGGTATTTCCTATGATGCAATGAGACATTTTGTGTTAAATGATTATAATATGGCCATCCAATTGGCAGCAAAGGCATTTATGATATCAGGTGCGATTGCGGTGGGACTTGTCATTGCAGAAGTGTTTTTTCAATTGTTTATGAAAGCAAAACATAAAATAACGTCCAGAAACACATAATAGAGAGGAGGTGCGCATAGCACCTCTTTTCTATTAATTAATGAAAAGATGTGAATGCAGGATGAGGCGTGTCATATTTTGTATTTGTTTTATGTTTCTATTGCAAAATGCATTGGGGGTTCAAGCTCTAACTATAGAAAAAGCGAACGTACCACAGCAACTCCATGAAATGAGTTTAGAGGAAAAAATAGGGCAAATGTTGATGATAGATTTTAATCAAACAGTCGGGAGCGGACAAATAGGTGTAAATGATTCAATTATTCGGGTAATAGACCAAATCCAACCTGGTGGGATCATTTTTTTTAAGGAAAATATTCAATCGATGGAACAAACAAAGCGATTTACAATGGAATTACAGCATCGCAATCGTGGAATTCCTTTCTTAATAGGTGTAGATCAAGAAGGTGGGGAAATTGTGAATAGACTCCCTTTCTTAACAGAAATGCCAGGAAATATGGCATTAGGAGCTAGTAGTGATCTTGGACTTACCAAGCGTGTCGCCTCAGTATTAGGACAGGAGTTGGATTCACTAGGGTTTAATATGAACTTCGCACCTGTGGTTGATATGAATAGTAATCCTTTAAATCCGATCGTAGGTGTCCGCTCTTTTGGGGAAAATCCATACTTAGTTGCAAAAATGAGTGCAGCTTTTATGGAGGGGCTCCATGAAGCAGGAATATTTGCTGTAGCAAAGCATTTCCCGGGTCATGGTGATGTAACGGTTGATTCTCATAAAGGGTTACCCACTGTGTCTAAATCTATCGAGCAATTAAAGAAAAATGAGCTCATACCTTATCGATTTTTAATAGATAATGGTATTCAATCCATTATGACTGCTCATATTGCTTTTCCAGCTATTGAGAAGTCAATATATCCAGCATCGCTATCTCACGCTATAACAACGAATCTTCTGCGGCAAAGTTTTGGGTTTAATGGAGTAGTTATAACAGATGCCCTAAATATGCAAGCGGTAGCGAGCACTTTTACAGCAGCTGATGCCGCTATTTCAGCTGTTAATGCTGGTGCAGATATATTATTAATGCCAACGGAAGCATTAACTGTTAAGCGGGCACTAATAAATGCCGTCAAAACAGAGGTTATTAGTGAGGAAAGAATTGATTTATCTGTGCTAAGGATTCTAAAATTGAAAGCACAGTTATTTAAAGAGCATAACACGATTGATGTCATACGATCTAAAGAACATCTTAAGGTAGAAAAAGAAGCGGCTGAAAAAGGGATTACAATTATAAAACGCGATGAAACGCTCCCGATTCAAAAAAATGAGAGGGTAGCATTCATAGATGATGGCAGTAATCATCAATCGAACAAACTGTTAACAGAAATGTTAGTTAATGCGGGAATCACCGTTACAACAGAAGAAGAGGCAGAACGACTCATTTATATTTTACATCATAAAAAAGACGCGTTATTGAATAACAACCTACAAAAAGAAAAGAAGCCAATAATAGTGATTTCGACTACAACTCCTTATCACTATGAACAATGGGAATTTGTACAAGGATTTATTTCTACATTTAGTCAATCGAGAGCTAGTATACAGGCAGTAAGTGATTATCTTATAGGGGAATTGTTAGCAACAGGATGTTTACCAGTTTCAATATACGATTCAACAGGAAAAGTGATTGTAATGAGCGAACAGGAATGTAAATAAAGGAAAAAGGTATTGTAACTTTTATCTTCGAAGCATATAATCCAAGATATATTTTGAAAGTTAGGAGAATAGCATGTTTAGAAGATTTTTCACTTATTATTTACCTCATAAAAGACTATTTATTATTGATTTTAGTTGTGCAATTATCGTTGCTCTACTAGAATTAGCTTTTCCATTAGCTGTTAGTTGGTTTGTAGATGAATTACTACCAACCAACAATTGGTCGATGATTGTTGCGGTTAGTGCGGGTTTGTTTGCTCTTTATTTTACGAGTACTGGGCTACAGTTTGTTGTTAACTACTGGGGACATAAACTTGGTATTAATATTGAAACAGATATGAGACAGCAACTATTTACACATGTGCAGAAGCAATCTTTTCGTTTCTTTGATAATACGAAAACCGGTCATATTATGAGCCGGACAACCAACGACTTAATGGATATTGGTGAGTTAGCCCACCATGGACCAGAAGACCTTTTTATTGCAGCGATGACTTTTGTCGGCGCTTTTTGGATCATGTTAACAATTAATGTGAAGCTTGCGCTAGTAGCAATATTTATTGTACCGTTCCTTGTATGGCTCATTGCATATTGTAATATTTCTATGAATAAAGCTTGGAGAAGAATGTATACAGAAATTGCCGAAGTGAATGGTAGGGTTGAAGATAGTGTTTCTGGTGCCCGTGTTGTTCAGTCTTTTACGAATGAAGATTTTGAAATTGAAAGATTTACAAAGGATAATAGAAGGTTTCGTTCGGCTAAACTTCGTGGCTATAAAGTCATGGGGATCACATTATCTGGCGTCTATTTCCTCACGAGAGTGTTAATTCTGTCTGTTTTAGTTTTTGGTGCTTGGTTAGCTTTCAATAATCAGTTAGCACCAGGAGAGTTGGTCGCTTTTGTATTGTATGCTAATCTTTTATTAAAGCCGATTGATAAAATTAGTGCGTTAATGGAGCTCTATCCAAAAGGAATGGCAGGGTTCAAGCGTTTCACCGAAATGATTGATCAAGAACCAGATATAAATGATAAGCCTGATGCAATAGAAGTTGATTCATTACAAGGGAATATTACCTTTAACGATGTCACATTCGGGTACAATGATACTCAAAAAGTTTTACAAGAGTTGAATTTTTATGTTCAATCTGGACAAACGGTTGCCTTTGTTGGTCCTTCAGGCGCTGGGAAGTCTACGATTTGTTCATTAATACCTAGATTTTATGATGTTGATAAAGGAGCCATCACGATTGATGGTATCAACATTCAAGATATGACGAAAAACTCTTTAAGAAATCAAATTGGTATCGTTCAACAAGATGTCTTTTTGTTTACAGGCACTATTAAAGAGAATATTGCTTATGGCAAGTTGGATGCAACGGAAGAGGAAATCATATTAGCAGCAAGTAAAGCCCACCTAACGCAATGGATTGATACGTTACCTGATGGTTTCGAGACACAAGTTGGCGAGAGAGGGTTGAAACTTTCTGGGGGACAAAAGCAACGTTTAGCCATTGCGAGAATGTTTTTGAAAAATCCACCGATTTTAATCTTAGATGAAGCCACTTCAGCACTTGATACCGAAACTGAAAAACTCATCCAGTCGGCCTTAACTGAGTTATCTAAAGACAGAACGACACTTGTTATAGCCCATAGATTTGCCACGATTAAAAATGCCGATAAAATCATGGTTGTAACTGAAGATGGTATAACCGAAGAAGGAACTGAAGAAGAGTTACTCGCTCTTGAAGGGATATTTGCGAACCTACATCATGTGCAGTACCAATAAATAAAGGTTGTCAAAGTGAAAAATATTTATCATAATAAAAGTTATGAGAAAATTAAAGAAAGACTTGACTTGTTTACCCGGTAGAAAGAATGCGGCTTTTCTTTCTCTGGGTTTTATTATGCCCAAAAGATAAGGAGGATGACAATGAAGATGAGAGTTTCTAGTGTGCAGTATCATTTGCATACGATTCGTTCGTTTGAGGATTTTGCTCGACAATGCAAACACTATATTCTTACTGCAAAAGAGTTTGATTCTGAGTTTGTATTGTTTCCAGAATTTTTTACTACTCAATTACTATCAATTGGTAGTGAAACGGGTGAGAGTTTATCCATTGCAGAATTACCAGGTTTTACGAAACAATATCAATCGCTGTTTACTCAATTAGCTGCTGAAACAAATATGCATATTATTGCAGGGACTCACGTAATCAGGCGAAATAATCGTCTTTATAATATGGCCCATCTTTTTTACCCGGATGGAAGGATAGAAGAACAAGCAAAGCTTCATTTGACACCCACTGAAATATATGAATGGGGCATAACAAAGGGTGAGGACTTAAGAGTTTTCGATACAGAAAAAGGTAGGATTGCGATTCTTACATGTTATGACATAGAATTTCCTGAGATTGTCCGTATGGCAGTAGCGAAAGGGGCAGATGTTATTTTTTGCCCATCGTGTACAGATGACCGCCATGGTTTTCATCGCGTCAGATATACTTCTCACGCAAGAGCAATCGAAAATCAAATCTATGTAGTAGGTGCAGGGACGGTGGGATCACTTCCCACAGTTGATTTTATGCGTGCAAATTTTGGACAAGCAGCTATCATGACACCAAACGATATACCCTTTCCTCCGCAAGGTGTTTTAGCAGAGGGGGAATTAAATAATGATATGATTATTACAGCAGACATCGATCTTCATTTATTGGATGAAGTAAGAAAAAAAGGATCTGTTACAACTTGGCGTGACCGGAGAACGGATTTATATTATGATTGGGAAAAGGCAAGATAGGATTATTGAACATGTCATTGGTTTTCCACTAAGAACTGTGAGTATGTGTCCATATTTAGGGAGAACCTTGAGATAAACAAACGAGTTAAAACTCAGTAACAGATAAAAATAGGATTGGATTAAATTATGGTTTCGATAGGCGGTGTTGTGGTGAAAAAATATCCTGGCTTTCTTCTTATATTTATAGGTATTGTTTTACTCTATTTTTCCTTTAAACTAGATGTTTCGCCAATCGTAGCGATTCTATTATTGCTTTCAAGTTTAATCGCTAATATCGTAGGTACGGTTGTATTAATAAAGCTAATTATTACAATTCAAAGGAAAGCAGCCGAATTGAATAAAGAAGAATGATTAGAAGGGTTCGCTCTATGTTCGAACTACCTTACGAGTGTGGTGCTGAGAAATCAATTAAGGGCAAACACTTAATGAATATATATGAGTGCCAAAGGATAGAAAAAGTCAGTCCCGTATATGAGTGTTAACGGGACTGACTTTTTCTTTTTATCTATCGTCTTTATAAGTTTATCTCTACTATTCAATCTCCATCTTTTTTTCTGTACCATCAGCAAATATACGGTATTCTTCAATTTTCTGCTCATCGTTTACATAATAGAGTGCTGCACTTCTAATATTTTTGTTATCATCAAAATCAAAGTATATAATGGCCTCTAATTGTTTATTTTTTAACGCATCCATATCGACGAGCTGATAATCAGCATCTAATGAATAATGTTCATCATGTTTAAAATCATAGCGAAAAGAGGGTAAGCCGTACATATCATCATTCATTTTTTGATCAGGCTGACCAAACTGATCGATTACGTCTTGTTCTGTCAGGTCGCTATGTAGTTTATCTTTTAATGTCGAAACGATATTTGCTTGTTCTTGAGTAGTCACATTTTCAACTGTAGTATCCTTTGCTGCCACCGGTTCCCCATTTGGTACCGCAGTTAAGTTCAGAAATAGGACGAATGTTAGGACGGATAAGGAAAGTATAAACTTAAACATTTAATCTCCTCCGTTTATATTTTCTGTTGCTACTATTCATATTTCCTTTTATACACTTTCAAAACATCAATTCAACAATTAATAGAAAGTTTTTGCTATACAATCTTTATGTATAGGTTTGTTATAATAGAAGAACATTTGAAAAAAGGAGCATGATTTGTGGAATTGAACCTCACTGACAAGATGATTATTGAAAGATGTGGAGCTGTTTCTTATAAGCGCGGTAAAGCTTTTTTCTCTGCAGGGAAAGTCAACTTTATAATAGAAGAAGAAAACAAAATCTATGCAGTTGTTAAAAGCGGAGAACACTTCAATGTAGAAGTAGAACGGATAGATGGTGAGATACAATCAAAGTGTAGTTGCCCTCAACTCTCTTCTTATCGTAAAGAATGTCAGCATCTAGCAGCTGTTTATATTGCCTGTCAAAAAAAGAACAGAGTGAGAGCGGACTCAGATGCGAATCAACTATTCTCCTTATTTGCAAAAGAGATTCCGGAAGTAAATGAACAAGCCCATTTTGAGTATAGAAAAAAATTAGATATACATATACAATGCTGTACGGTGACATGGAAAAATGAAGCAAGGCTAGCGATATCATTTATCTATCAAGGTCTACCTATTTCGTCCCCTCTCGATTGGTTCCGTTCCTTTATGGAAGGAAGGGTTTACAAAGAAAGTAATGGATTTCTATTGGATGCTACTAAACATTATTTAGCCGAGCCAATCGTCAATATTATGCAACTATTAGAGAATGCAGAAAGAAAGCACGAATGGTTATTCATTCCTTCATTAACTTGGGAAAAAGTAATGGAGAACATCATTCAGTTAGAAAATAGTCACTTTAAAGAAGAGAACAAACAGTTACAAACGATGAGATTAACAGATCAACCTTTACCCATCATTTTTGAACTCTCTTATAACGAAGAAGAAAATATGGCTATTTTATCTTACAATCATAATGATTCTTTTCAGCTTTTACCATATTATCAAGCTGTATATAAAGAGGGATGCTTTTATCATTGGCCTAAACATGACTTTAGACGTTTAACTGAATTGTTAAAGATGATGCAGGAAGATAAAAAATTGATGATTGCTGATGAACAAATCTCATTTTTCTTAAATAAAGTAGTGCCTGGGTTAAAGAGGCTTGCGACCATAACCATAGCTGATACGATTAAAAAGCAATATATGCAAGCCCCCTTAGTGGCAAAGCTTTATTTAGATCGCTTAAATCATAAATTATTAGCTAGTCTGGAGTTTCATTACGGCAAATTAAGTTTTAATCCATTAGATGACGAAAAAGCTAAAAAGGTTCTATTTAGAAATAAAGAAGACGAGGAGCAAATCCTCTCTTTAATGGAACAGGCCTCTTTTACAAAAACGGATGAAGGTTATTATATTCAAAATGAAGAATTGGAATATCATTTTTTAATGCATATTTTACCTGATTTACAAGAGCATGTACGTATATACACGACTACAGCCATAAAGATGAGGATTGATAAAGGTAAAACGCGTCCAGTTATTAGAGTGAAAATGAAAAAAGATCGAATGAATTGGCTGCAATTTAAATTTGATATTGAAGGAATTCCTGAGCAAGAAATTAAAGAAATCCTAACTGCAATTGAACATAAAAGAAAATACTATCGCCTCAAGAACGGGGCATTATTATCATTAGAAACAGAAGATTATCAACAAATTAAGGCTTTTTTGAACGAAGTACCTCTGCAAGCTGAAAATTGGAGTGAAACGACACTTGTACGTGGCTTACAGCTTATTGCAAAAACGAAGGAAGAAACGATTGCCTTTGAAGCATCTATAAGAAATTTTCTTCAAGATTTTAAAAATCTTAACGAAGATGACTACCCTCTACCAGGGAATTTTTCGTCCATATTAAGGCCTTATCAAATAGAAGGTTATCAGTGGATGAGAAAGCTGGCAGAAAACCAATTTGGTGGAATTTTAGCAGACGATATGGGGCTTGGGAAAACGGTACAAGCGATTACTTTCATCTATTCTTATATAGATGAAATAAGACATAAACAGTCACCTGCTCTTATTGTATGCCCCTCATCCGTACTTTACAATTGGTTACAAGAATGGATGAAGTTTGTACCGGATATGAAAGTTGTGATTTTAGATGGCAAACAGAGCGAAAGACAATTAATACGTAAAGATATTCATGTAGCAGACGTAGTTATTACATCATATACGTTAATAAGGAAAGACATTCATTGGTTGAAAAATGAACGTTTCCACACGATTATCTTTGATGAAGCACAAAGTTTTAAAAACCCATTAACAGAAACACATAAATCTGTAAAACAATTATCATCACAATATAAGTTTGCACTAACAGGTACACCGATAGAAAATGCAATCGAGGACTTATGGTCTGTCTTTCATATTATCTTCCCAGATTTATTTCTCGGCTTACAACAATTTAGTGAACTAAATAACGCTGCGATTGCCCGAATAATTCAACCTTTTGTTTTACGAAGAATGAAAACAGAGGTATTGGAAGAGCTTCCAGTTAAGGAAGAAAAAATCGAAAGAATAGATTTATATAAAGAACAACAAAAAATTTACTTAGCGTATCTAGCCAAATTGAAAGAAGATACATTAAAGCATTTAGATAAACGGACGTTAAGGAAAAATCGTATTAGAATTTTAGCAGGACTAACGAGGTTAAGACAGTTATGTTGTCACCCGGCATTATTTGTAGAAGGCTATCAGGGACGCTCAGCTAAACTAGATCATTTATTGACTTTATTACAAGAAGCAAAACAGGCGAATCGCCGTGTGCTCATTTTCTCTCAATTTACGAGCATGCTTGAAATTATCAGTAGTGAACTCTCCTTTCAAGGGAAAGAATTCTTTTATTTAGATGGTCATACAACCGCAAAGGAAAGAGTAGAAATGTGTGAACGGTTCAATAGCGGGGAAAAGAATCTTTTTCTGTTATCATTAAAAGCTGGTGGTACTGGTTTGAATTTAACAGGTGCAGACACTGTTATTTTATATGACACATGGTGGAATCCAGCAGTTGAAAGCCAGGCAGCGGACCGTGCCTACCGCATCGGTCAAAAAAAAGATGTCGTTGTCGTGAAATTAATTGCTAAAGGTACGATTGAGGAAAGAATGGAAGAAATGCAGTATCGCAAAAAAGATTTAATTCATACAATTCTTGACCGGGAAACAGAAGACTTTCTTACGGAAGAGGATCTATTACATCTTTTAGATATAAGAGACTAATGGGTCTCTTTTTTTTGTTTCTGGTCTCTTGCTTAGGTGTTATAAAGGCAAGTAATATTCCTAGTTCATCCACTTAATGTTGTTCATCATACAAATATTTCACTTTTGTATATAAAGAAGAAAGTCTACCAATTTTAAATTGGAATTCTATAGTTTTCGCTAGCTAGCTCACTCAATAATATAACTCAATACCTTTACGTATTTATTTAACCTGTGTCTATTCTAAAGGAGTTAATCATTGAAATGTTGAAGTGAATATGTTTTCATGGAGACTGAATTAAATAATTGAAATAACTAGATTTTTACAGATGAAGCATCCGTCTTTATTAGGCCAAAGAGATTAGGAGAAAGGTGCAAAAAAATACAAGTTTTTAGGAAAAAGTTTCAGTTTGTAATAAAAAAATGATGAAATATGTCGGATTAGTAATATATTTGTAACATTGCTATTACCTGAATGTCAAAAAGGGATGATATAATGCATTTTGTACTAGATAATATACCGACATATAAAAGTGAACTATAGTAAAAAAAACATAGAAAAATAGACAATATAGATTAAACATACATAAAAAGGAAAAATGTTAAAAAGGCAGGGGAAAATGAGTGAAGAAAAAGATTATCGCATTAAACACAACAATTATGTTAGGCCTTGGAGCCTTCGCACTTCCAGCAGTGAACGCAGAATCTCTGGATGACATTAAAAAAGAACGCTCTGATGTCAAATCTGATCTTTCTAAAGCAGAAAAAGAACTTGCAGCAGTATTAACAGAATTAAATGGTTTAGAAGAGAAAATCGCAAAAGTAGACCAAGCAGTAGCCGATAACGAGAAAATTGTTAAAGAAACAGAAAAAGAAATTGAAGAAGCTAAAGCAAAAATAAAAAAACTTGAAGAAGAAATTAAAGTCATTCAAGAAAGAATTGACAAAAGAAGTGAAATCTTAAAAGAGCGTGCAGTGGCTATCCAAAATAGTGGTGGTTCTAACGTTAACTATATTGAAGTCCTTCTAGGTTCTACTAGCTTCAGTGATTTTGTTGATCGTGTTGGTGCGATTTCTAAAATTGTCGATGCAGACGAAGAATTATTAATTCAACATGATAAAGACAAAAAAGAAGTAGAAGAAAAGAAAGCAACAGTAGATAAAGAGTTAACTACACTAAATGAAAAAATGACTGATCTTGAAGGTATGCGCGAGCAACTAAAAGAACAGGAAGCACAAAATGATAAGCTAAAAGCTGAATTAAAAGAAAAAGAAGAAGTTGCAGCTGAAAAAAAATCTAAGTTACAAGCTAAAGATGTTGATCTAGCAGCAATGCAAGCTGAAATTGAGAGTAGCATGGCGAGACAAGCTCCTGTAGAAGCAAGTGTTACAAATAATGAATCAACTTCAACTTCAACAAATACTACAAACTCTAATAGTAGTTCTAAATCTAAGTCTTCAGCAAAAGCATCTTCTGCACCAGCATCTACAACTGTTGGTAGCGGTATGCAAGCAGTTATTTCAGCAGGTAATAAATACATCGGAAATTCAGTTTATGTATTTGGCGGTGGTCGCTCAGCATCTGATATCGCTGCAGGTCGTTTTGATTGTTCTGGGTTCGTACATTGGGCATTTGCTCAAGGTGGCTATAGTGTAGGTGCTAGTACGGATGCATTGAAAAATCAAGGTACACCAGTTCCAGCAAGCCAAATGCAACCTGGGGATATGGTATTCTTTAATACGTATAAAACAGATGGTCATGTTGGTATTTATATCGGTGGCGGTAAATTCATCGGTTCACAAAGCAGCACAGGTGTAGCCATTGCTGATATGTCAAGTGGTTATTGGGCAAAAGCATTTAACGGCCGCGTTAACCGCATCAACTAATCTATCATTTGAATTTTTGAAAGAGCGTCTTGTTACGAATGTAATAGGGCGCTTATTTATTTTATACCCAATTCTGTTCTCGTCTTAAACATGGATCTTGAAACCTAATCATAATCGGTAAAGGAGAACAAGCTAGTACTAAGTTGTATTATCCCATCAAATAATAGATCAGCACTTAAATGATTGTGGTGTTTTTCAAACTTCCTGTTTTATTCTCCTCAGCTATCGTATTCTCTATGTAAATAGGTTCCAAGTAAAATTGTAAATCTGACTTATCTTCTATAAGTAGTTATAAAATTATCAGTTAATTCTAAAAATAGTTGCAATTATTCTTATTAGGTGTTTTAATAAAATTAACTTATCTGATATGTGATATATAACAGGATGTGATGATTTTGGCAATTGAAAAGATTGAGACGAAGAAAGTCTCACATATTATTGAAGAGAAGTTAGAGGAAATGATTCTCGATGGTCAATATCAAATCGGTGAAAAACTTCCATCAGTCCGCATGCTTTGTGAGTCTTTTGGTGTCGGGAGATCAGCGATTCGAGATGCAATCACTGCATTGAAAGGGAAGGGATTAGTTGAGGTAAAACAAGGAGAAGGTACTTATGTGAAGGCGTTTGATGTTCATACATTGCTGGGGAGTAAGTATTGGAATTTGTATGAAAAGGATATACAAGAACTCTTTCAAGCACGTAAGATCGTCGAGGTAGGTTTAGCGGAATTAGCTGCCAATCACAGATCAGAAAAGGATGTAGAGGATTTACATTATATACTTACAGCAAAAAAGGGGTGGGAATCGGATTTTTTATTTCACCAAAAGCTTGCTTGTATTGGAGGTAACACAGTTTTAATGCAATTTATAGACTTCATATCAGCACCATTGAAGCAAACGCTAGTAAAGTTCCATCAATATATACAGAACAGTACAGAAAAAGGTTCAATCATTGAAGCCCAACATAGGAACATTTTCCAAGCAATTAAGGAACGAAATAGCAAAAAAGCTTCAGAAGAAATGCTGGTGCATTTGACCACAGTCGAAGATATGTTACAAGAGACATCTACTATGGAGTAAAAATTTTTCGCTATTTAAAAAACGGTGTTTTGTAATAGCGAACAATAAGGAGGTAAGGAAATTGATGAATGAGGTGCTTTCTATAGCGGAGTATTTAACAACTTATAAACTAGACTATGAAATGTCTCAAGCTGATTTGTATGGTAATAGTGGACAATACACCGTATATCCAACCTCAGAAGAAGAGTTAAGTGCAATATTCGCTTTTGTTCATAAACATCAATTCACGGTCAATATCCAAGGTGCTGGATCTAAAAGGGGTTACGGTGGATTAATTGATCAAGCTGATTTACTTATTTCAATGGAAAAATTTACGGGAATCGTTGAACATCATAGTGGAGATATGACTTTAACCGTTAAAGCAGGAACGAAACTTGAGGATGTTCAACGTTATTTAGAGGATTTTAATCAAAAGTTAGCACTAGATCCCTTTATGCCTCACGTAAGTACAATTGGTGGAGTGATAGCAAGTAATGATAGTGGACCGAAGAGACTAAATTATGGATCCGCCAGAGACGCAGTCATCGGTTTAAGAGTAGTATACCCAGATGGTAAGGTGATTCGTACAGGTGGTAAAGTAGTAAAGAATGTTGCCGGCTATGACATGAATAAGTTGTTTATTTCTTCAATGGGGACACTTGGAGTGATAACAGAAGTCACGGTTAAATTACGTCCACTGGCAAAGAGTACAGCCACTTGCATCATATCTTTTCAAGGTGAAGATAGAAATACGATTTATTCTTTTACTAGAAATTTATTAAATAATAGTATTGAACCAATTAGTTGTGAGTTACTTGATCCTATTGTTTCATATAATATTAGCGGCATAAATAAACTTTCCTTACTCGTAAGCTTCGAAGATGTAGAAAAATCGGTGGAATATCAAATAAAGTATATTCAAAGTTTGATAGAAGAAGAAATGAAACTGACTATTCTTAGAAATAGTGAGGAAAAACAGTTATGGGACCGACTTTATCATCTACCTATTGATAAAGAGGATGAGTATAACAACGGTGAAAAAATCTTTGCTGTTGCTAAAATAGGTACAATCAATCTAAACGTTATAGACATTCTCCTAAAAGTAATGGAGATTAGAAGAAATACCAACATTGATATTTATACGCATGGAGGAGTCGGTCATGGCTTGATGCAACTATATATCAAGGGGAAAGAAAGTGAAATGATTGAAGCGCTTACAAAAATGAGAGAAGTAACAAATGAAAATGGTGGTTATTGTATCATAAAACATTTACCGCTAGCTCAAAGGTTAGTGTTTGATACATGGGGAGAAACGAAAGGTGCTCATTATTTACTAGAAGGAATTAAAACGAAGGTCGATCCAAAAAAAATCTTAAACCGTAAACGTTATGTAGGGGGGATATAGGTGACAGTCTCACAACAAAAATCAAAGCAACCAGCTTGCAAAGACGGGGTGAGCAATTATTTGTGGAATGATGCGCCTGATGAAACGAAATGGGCAGATTGTGTGCATTGCGGAATGTGTTTAGAATCTTGTCCAACCTATGAACAAACAGGTCAGGAACAGCATTCGCCAAGGGGAAGAGTTTATTTAATTAAGTCTGTGGCAGAAGGGAAATTAATGGTAAACGAAGAGTTTATGGATCCTGTATTTGCATGTTTAGATTGTCGAGCTTGTACAACAGCATGTCCGGCTGATGTTGATGTTGGTGGATTAATTGAAGAAGCACGTGGGCAAGTAAGGCAAGCTATTCCTCTAAAAGGATGGAAAAAGTCTGTAAACAAGTTATTTTTACATGGGATATTTCCACATGAAAATCGTCTGCAAACTTTAGGTGGACTGCTGAAGTTCTATCAAAAAAGTGGAATGCAAACATTGGTTAGAAAAACGAAACTCATTCAAATAATGCCTAAACATTTAGTTGATATGGAAGGGGTCATGCCAAAGATTCATTCATCAGTAAAGAAAAAACATCGTAACGGATCAGTAATTAAAGCGAAACAAGAAACTAAACGTGAAGTGGCGATGTTAACTGGTTGTGTAATGGATGTTATGTTTAGTGATGTCAATGAATCTACTATAAACGTGTTAACACGTAATGGTAATGATGTCCATATTCCTCAAAATCAAACCTGTTGCGGGGCTTTACATGTTCATGCAGGTGATCGAGATATGGGTAGAAAACTGGCAAAACAAAATATTCTTGCCTTTGAGAACGACGATACAGTAATTGTCAATGCAGCGGGATGTGGCTGTATGATGAAAGAATATGGTGAATTATTTAAAGAGGAGCCAGAGTGGCGAGAAAAAGCAGAAGCGTTAGCAGATAAAGTGGAGGACATCTCGAAGTTCCTTTATGATACAGGTTATGAAAAGCCAAAAGCTTCCTTGAATAAAAGAATTACTTATCACGATGCCTGCCATCTTGCTCATGGTCAAGGTGTGAGAGAGGAACCACGAGATTTGTTATTAAATATTCCTGGAGTAGAGATGGTCCATATGCCGAATGCAGATCGTTGTTGTGGGAGTGCAGGTATTTATAATATTACCAACCCTGAAATGGCGGGAGCTGTATTAGCAAGTAAAATGGAAAACGTGCCAGATGATGTCGAGATGATTTCCATGGGGAACCCCGGCTGTATGTTGCAAATGGCCATTGGTGTGAAAAATCATGGGCGCAGTCAAAAGGTTGTTCATACCGTTCAACTATTAGATTGGGCTTATCAAAAGGAGAGTAGAGGATGAAGAAATGGAAATTAAAAACAAAAGATCGACATATTCATGGACTCTCTCAATTGTTAAATGATAAACAGGCTATTCTTTATCATAAAGAAGATTTAATCAGTTATGATTGTGATGGGTTTACGATTCATAAATCATTACCAAGAGCGGTTGTTTTTCCTCATTCAACCGACGAAGTGGCACGTATTGTCAAGTATTGTCATGATCATTCCTTACCTTTTTTAGCGAGAGGTGCGGGTACAGGGTTGAGTGGTGGAGCGATTCCCCTTAATAATGAGGTCATTATTAGCATGGTTAAAATGAAAAGATTAATTGACATTGACCTTGATAACAGGAGAGCAGTTGTCGAGCCTGGTTATGTGAATTTGAAACTCACAAATCAAATTATTGAACGCGGATATTACTATGCACCAGATCCATCGAGTCAATATTGCTGTACCATTGGTGGGAATGTGGCAGAGAATGCTGGAGGTGCCCATTGTTTAAAATACGGTGTGACAACAAACCACATTTTAGGGTTAGAATTAGTTCTACCAAATGGAGAAATAGTTGAAATCGGTAGAAACGGTATTTTAGATGAACCTGGTTATGACCTATTAGGCCTTATTACAGGTTCAGAGGGTACATTAGGTATTGTAACAAAAATCATCGTCAGAATATTAAAAAATCCAGAAGGAAAACAAACCGTGTTAGCCTATTTTGATGATATTGAAGACGGTAGTCAAGCAGTATCGGATATCATTTCAGCAGGTATTGTTCCGGCAGCACTTGAAATGATGGATAAGACAGCTATTGAAGGAGTAGAAGCAGCGGCCTTTCCGGTTGGTCATCCGAAAGATATAGCAGCTGTTTTATTAATCGAAGTAGATGGTATTGCAGCAGGAATCGATGAACAAATTGAGCAAATTTTATCGGTTTGTCGCCATCGTAATGTTAGAGAAGTAAGAGCAGCAAAGGATGAAAAAGAACGGGCAGCATGGTGGGCTAATAGAAAAACAGGATTTGGTGCAATGGGGGCAATATCACCTGATTATCTTGTTCAAGATGGCGTTATCCCACGTAGTAAATTACCTGAAGTTCTTCGAAGAATTAATAAGATCAGTGAAGAATATGACTTGCGAATTGCCAACATATTTCATGCTGGGGATGGGAACTTACACCCGCTCGTTTTATTTGACGCGAGAGTTCCTGGCGAAACAGAGAAAGCGCTGGCAGCTGGTAGTGCATGTCTAAAAGTGTGTGCAGATGTTGGTGGAACAATTACAGGTGAACATGGAGTAGGTATTGAAAAGAGGGAAGAAATGCGGTTCGTTTTCACTGATGAAGAAATTGCAGCACAAACGGATATTCGATCTGTGTTTAATACGGATAATCTTTTGAATGCTGGCAAGTTATTTCCGTCTCCAAGTAGATGTGCAGAAGTGAAAAAAGAAATAAAAGAGAAAATTATTGGATAAATAATCGTAAGAATAATCTAAAAATCATTGAAGCGATCAGTCAATCATGGTATATTTTTTTTAGAATAATAGAAACAGTGTTTTGTAATAACAAACAAGGAGGATTATCATGACGCAATATGTAGAAAAAGGCAGTCTTAAAATCGCGGAGGAATTATTTCATTTTATTGAAAAAGAGGCATTACCAGGAGCAGAGGTAGATTCAGAACAATTTTGGCAAGGATTTGAAAAGTTAATTGCCGATTTAACTCCGAAGAATAAACAGTTACTACAAAAAAGAGAAGACATACAAACAAAGATTAATGAATGGCATACAACACAAAAAACGTTTGATGCGAAACAGTATAAGCAGTTTTTAGAAGATATAGGCTACTTGCTCCCAGAAGCTGATGATTTTGAAATTACTACTCAAAATATTGACGATGAGATTGCCATTCAAGCAGGACCACAATTAGTTGTTCCAATTAATAATGGGCGCTATGCAATTAATGCTGCCAATGCGAGATGGGGCAGTCTATATGATGCTTTGTACGGCACAGATGCGGTTAGTACTGAAGATGGGGCAACGAAAGAAGGTGCATACAACCCTATTCGTGGAGAGAAAGTAATTGCTTTTAGTAGAAACTTTTTAGATGAAGTAATCCCATTACAAGAAGGCAGTCATAAAGAAGCGATTGCTTATACTGTTGAAGCCAGTGAACTAGTTATTACATTGAATAGTGGGACAAAAGAATCTCTTCGTAATAAAGCATTATTTATCGGTTATCGCGGGACAGAAACAGAACCAACGGCCATTCTTTTGAAAAACAATCAACTACATTTTGAGATTCAAATTGATCGTCAACATCCAATTGGAAAAACCGATGATGCCGGAATTAAAGATATTTTATTAGAAGCTGCAGTTACAACGATTATGGATTGTGAAGATTCAGTTGCAGCAGTTGATGCTGAAGATAAAGTACTTGTATATCGTAATTGGTTAGGATTGATGAAAGGAGATTTAACTTCTACATTTAAAAAAGGTGACCGATCGATCACAAGGGCTATGAATGATGATCGTGAATATTTGGCACCTAATGGAGATACCTTTTCGCTTAATGGACGCTCACTCATGTTTGTCAGAAATGTGGGTCACTTAATGACAAATGAGGCGATATTAACAGAAAATGGTGAGGAAATTCAAGAAGGAATTTTGGATAGTGTGATTACTTCACTAGCAGCAAAACATACATTACTTGGAAATGGAAAATATCAAAATAGTAAAAATAATTCTATCTATATCGTAAAACCTAAAATGCATGGTCCAGAAGAAGTGGCTTTTGCCAATGAGCTTTTTAACCGAACAGAAGATTTATTGGGACTCGATCGTTATACATTGAAGATAGGTGTAATGGATGAAGAAAGAAGAACTTCTTTAAACTTGAAATCTTGTATTAAAGAAGTAAAAGAGAGAGTTGTATTTATTAATACAGGATTTTTAGATCGTACCGGAGATGAAATGCATACCTCAATGGAAATGGGCGCAATGATTCGTAAAAATGATATGAAGTCAACAAAATGGCTGCAAGCATATGAAACATCTAATGTGTTAACAGGGCTTTCTACCGGTTTTAAAGGGAAGGCGCAAATAGGAAAAGGTATGTGGGCGATGCCTGATTTAATGGCAGCCATGCTCGAACAAAAGGTGGCCCACCCTAAAGCTGGTGCAAATACAGCTTGGGTTCCTTCACCGACTGCAGCTACACTTCATGCCCTTCATTATCATCAAGTAGATGTGGCTAAAGTACAGCAATCATTATCAGTGAAAAAGACTGACTTAAGAGACGAGATACTTGCCATACCAGTGGCAAAGGATACTAATTGGACTGGGGAAGAAATCCAAGCAGAGTTAGATAATAATGCACAAGGGATATTAGGATATGTCGTTAGATGGGTTGATCAAGGCATCGGTTGCTCAAAAGTCCCAGATATCAATAATATTGATTTAATGGAGGACCGAGCGACTTTAAGAATTTCGAGCCAACATATGGCGAATTGGTTGCATCATGGTATTGTATCAAAGGACCAAGTGATGACTACTCTAAAAAGAATGGCGAAAGTAGTGGATGAACAAAATGCGGATGATCCATTGTATTATCCGATGGCACCGAACTTTGAGGAATCTGTTGCTTTTCAAGCTGCATGTGAACTAGTTTTTGAAGGAGTTAAACAGCCAAGTGGATATACCGAACCAATTTTACACCGTCGTAGAATTGAGGCAAAAGCGAAGTTTGCTGTAAAACAGTAAAAAAATAATGAATAAAAGAGTGGTTCGTTTGTGGCCACTCTTTCTAAATATAGTAAGAAGAGTGGGACTTGAAATTGTAATTTAAAAATTAAATGATTGTAGTAGGAGGATTTTAAATGAAATTTGTAAGATTTACGATTAATAATCAATTATTACAAGGTATCATTGAAAATGGGGAGATCAAAGAAATCTCAGGTGATATATTCAATAAGTGGGAAGAGACAGGCACCTATTATGATCAAAGTGATGTTAAACTTGTTTCTCCTATTGTTCCCACCCAAATTATCGGAATCGGTGCAAACTTTGTTAGTGATAAACAAGAACTACCAGAGGAATTACCAGCAGTTCCAGTGTTTTTCTTTAAACCGGTATCATCCGTAATCGGTCCGAATGAAGAGATAATCATTCCTAAAGGGATTGATCAAGTTAAATTTGAATCAGAATTGGCAGTAGTGATTGGTAAAGAAACAAAAGATGTCGCTGAAGAAGATGTGTTTGATCATATTTTTGGTTATACGATTGGTAATGATGTAACAGCTCCTCAATTTTTCCATCAAGACGGTCATTGGACGGTCGGTAAAGCATTTGATACTTTTACTCCTCTTGGGCCAGTTATAGAAACAGAGCTTAAGCTAGAAGAAACTCGCATTAGAGCCAATCTGAATGGTCAATTAAAGCAAGATAGCCCACCTGAGTTAATGATTATTTCTATACAAAAGATGATTGCTTTTCTATCGAAAGTAATGACTTTGAGGGCTGGAGATGTTATCCTTACTGGAAGCCCTGTAGGCGCCGAATTGATTGGTGAAGGTGATATAATTGAATGTGAGATTGAATCAATCGGTCAGTTAACAAATACAGTCGTAAGAAGTAAAGCGGAAGTAAAGTCATAAATGATTTTTGTAGGTTTTGATTGAGGTGAAGGTATGGAAAGAGATAATATGGTGAAATCGGTAAGTAGAGCGCTTGATATTATTGATATGATCAGTTTAAGAAAGTACGGTATGGGTGTGACTGAAATTGCAAATGAAATGGATATCAATAAAAGCTCCGTACACCGCATATTATCAACTCTTGTGAAGTATGGTTATATCGAGCAAGTAAAAGATTCAGGCAAATATAAAGTAGGTTACAAAATATTAAATATTAGTACTAGATTGCTTGATTCAATAGATATCCGCTCAGAAGCGAAGCTTTATTTACAGGATTTGGAGCAAAAGACGAATGAAGTCATTCATCTAGTGGTACCAGATAATGACGAGGTAGTTTATATCGAAAAACTCGATGGGAATGAAGCATTGAGAATGCACTCATCTGTTGGCAAACGTGCGCCTATGCATTGTACATCTGTTGGTAAAGCGATATTAGCACATCAACCAGTACAAGTAGTCAAAGATATTATACAGAGAAAAGGGTTGAAACCTCATACAGAGCATACAATTACAGATGAAATGGCATTGTTAGAAAATTTAAAGATGATTAAGACAAAAGGTTTTGCTCTTGACTTAGAGGAAAATGAAAACGGAATTGTGTGTATTGCTGTTCCAATATTTGACTATCAAAACAATGTATGTGCTGCGATCAGTGTATCCGGTCCATTAATAAGAATGTCACAAGAGCGTTTGCAGGAACTCGCTCCCTTTATGGTTGATATTGGAAAGAGTGTTTCTATACGGTTAGGGTATTTAGATGAATAGTCATCTTTCAATTAGTAAAAACGCTCCCTTATAAAAAAGGGAGCGTTTTTACTTTTTTAGACGAATAACACTTGTTATTACCTCATCTGTTGATCAATCATTCTACTTCTTAAAAACTTTAATTATAAATAAAAAATATCAATTTATAATTTTCAAAATATTGTTGTAATTGCATAATAAATTAGTATAATTAATATATATAATATTTGTTGTATAACAAAATATTTTAGTTATATAACAACAAAGATAATAAGGGGGAGTGTGTGTGAGTACAGGCGTTTTAGCAGTTATTTCATTATTACCGATTATTGCTGTTGCCATTTTTCTTGTAGGACTTAAATGGCCGGCAAGTAAAGCAATGCCGATTTCCTTTCTAATTGCTGCCGCATTAGCATTATTTGTATGGAAGGTTCCATTCAATACTGTAGCTGCAGCAAGTGTAAATGGTTTAGTTGTGGCCATTACACTGTTATATATTATTTTTGGTGCAATATTATTATTAAATACTGTACAAGAAAGTGGAGCCATGAGAACCATTCGCCAAGGCTTCATAGATATTTCGCCAGATCGAAGAATTCAAGTGATTATTATTGCTTGGCTCTTTGGCTCATTTATTGAAGGGGCATCAGGTTTTGGTACACCTGCTGCGGTAGCAGTTCCGTTAATGGTTGGTTTAGGATTTCCTGCAATGGCAGCTGTTGTGGCTGGCATGGTCATACAAAGTACACCAGTTACTTTTGGAGCTGTGGGTACACCTGTATTAGTAGGTGTACAAACAGGTTTATCTGCTAACCAAAGTATAACTGACAATCTCTTAAATGTTGTAACAACGATTGGTGGTCATGCCGCAATCTTGCATATGATCGCCGGTACCTTTATTCCATTATTTGTTGTTGCTTTAATGACTCGCTTTTTTGGTAAAAATAAATCTTTTGCAGAAGGAATTAAAGTATGGAAATTTGCGCTGTTTGCAGCTTTTGCAATGACGATTCCATACGTTATTGTTGCAAATACACTTGGACCAGAATTCCCATCTATGACAGGGGGACTAGTTGGTTTACTGATAGTTGTACTTGCAGCTAGAAAAGGTTTTCTCCTTCCAAAAGATGAAACGTGGGACTTTGAAGAGAAATCAAAATGGGATCCTGAGTGGACAGGTAGAATCGAAGTACAACTAAATAACAATGGGAAAAAAATGGGGTTACTAAAAGCATGGTCACCGTATATCCTAGTGGGAGTCTTTTTAGTTTTAACTAGATTGAAAACGCTTCCTTTAAAAGAGTGGTTACAATCTATTGTTATTAAATTGGAAAATATATTCGGCTCAAGTATTACTGCAAGCTTTGAGATTCTTTATTCACCTGGAACAGTTCTTATTTTAGTATCAATTATTACATTTTTCATCCATGGAATGAATTTTAGCTCCTATAAAAAAGCATGGAGTAGTTCGGCAAAAACAACAGCTGCAGCATCAGTTGCACTTGTGTTCACCGTTCCAATGGTTCAAGTATTCATCAATACTGGTGGTGGAGCCGCCGGTTATGAACAAATGCCAATCGAATTAGCAAATGGGGCAGCGGCATTAGCTGGAGAATTCTGGCCATTCTTTGCTACCTTTATTGGTGGGATTGGTGCATTTATCGCTGGTAGTAATACGGTTAGTAATATGATGTTTTCCCTTTTCCAGTATGATGTCGGTAGCCAAATCGGGGTAAATCCGAGCTGGATTGTAGCTTTACAAGCAGTTGGTGGAGCAGCGGGTAACATGATCTGTGTCCATAATGTTGTTGCTGCTTCTGCAGTAGTAGGACTCGTCGGTAAAGAGGGAGAAGTTATTCGTAAAACACTTTTGCCATTTGTTTATTACGCTTTATTTGCAGGTGCTATAGGGTACTCTATTGTATGGTATTCAAGTAAAGGCTTATTTAACCTCGGCACACTGATTGCTGTTCTTATCATTTTGGCTGCATTTTATATTATAGCCACGAACAATAAAAGGCTTAATACGTTGCATCAATATAATCAAACAATTTCAAAGTAATAACAAAAAAAGTAACCGCACTATATTTAGCGGTTACTTTTTTGTTGGAATTACCAGAAAAATAAAGGAAGAAAGACTAAGGCAGCAATAGCACCTAAAGCAATCCCTGCGCCGAATCCCCAGCCCCAACCGCCGCGACCGCAACCACCACGACCGCAACCACCTCTGCGGTATCCGCCTGCATAACCGTAACCACCATAATTTTTGTTCATTGGACGTAAATACACTCTGTCGTTAGATACTCTTTCAATAATTCCACGATGAATCCTACCATCATTCATTTTGATTTCTACAGGCTTTCCTATTCCGTTATAACAGCGATGATAATAACCACTCATTAAAATAACACCTCCGGGAAATAAAAATGCTTTCTCTCCTTATGGTATGTCCACCTTTCTTTTTTGAATAGGTGCATGTCCTATATGAAGAGCGGAGTTTTTATCCAGTGTCAACAACTAGAAAGTTAGAATAATATAGATAGTATACAAGGAGGGGAACAATGAAATATTCTTATGAAGATGCTTTAGCCTATTTTCAGGTCCCATTTGCTCACCCTGGAGGGAAGCAACTTACGAGCGAGTTACTAATTAATGAGCCTATTACAACAGAAACGACTATTCTCGATTCAGGCTGTGGAACAGGAAGTACATCTTATCTTTTAAGTGATTTATATGGTGCGAGAATAGAAGCAATAGACAAACATGCAGAAATGGTACAGGCCGCAAGAAGAAAGGCGAGCTTGTTAGCAAAACCCTTTCACGTATCGGTAGGTAATGTGGAGAAGTTATCTTTTTCTGATCAACAATTTGATCTGATCCTATCTGAATCTGTTATCGCCTTTACTAACGTGGCGAATACTTTAAAGGAATTTGCACGTGTATTAAAAGACAAAGGGAGACTCTATTTAATAGAGATGACAAAAGAATCATCAATGACTAGTGAAATGGAAGAAGAAATGAAGGCTTTTTATCAATTAGAAAAACTGTTAAGTGAAAAAGATTGGACGAAGGCTTTAGACACTGCCGGCTTTAAAAAGGTCGAGGTTTTAAAGGCAAGTACGATTGCAGAGATGATTGCAGAAGGAGTGAAGATGGGAGACGATAGTTCCCATCAACATATTAAGTTATTAAAAGAAGATTTATCACAAGTGTTAATTGATCATTACCAACTTAACTTACAATTAAGTAACCATCTAGGCTACCGAGTGATACGAGCGATGAAAACGTAGCTCACATTTGATCGAGGGTAAGATTTAACTTTTGATAGATTGCTAATAGTTGTTTTATTTCTTCATTTGTGAGCTGTGCAAATGTATTTTTTTGCAGTTGATGTCCGTCTTCAGCTGCCTTTTTTAATACTTCTAAGCCTTCATCAGTGATTTCTAAATATGAAATCCTTTTATCATTTAAATCAGGTATTCGTTTAATATAATACCGTTTGGATAACTTCTGAATAAGATGCGAAATAGAAGATGGTGCGATACCAAGGCTTTCTGCCAGATCGATAGGTTTCATTTTTCCATCGCGCTTTAAATGACTAAGCAGAAGAATATGAGAAATACCTAATCCCTCATTAAAAGATTGATTCCATTTAATAATCATGCGGTTGGTTACTTGTTCCATCGCATGAATAAGTTCAAAAACAGTTTGATCATTCATTTTATGCCAGGTCCTTCCCTACGTTCATACAGTAATCATATCAAAAAAAAATAATCATGCAACAAACGTTAGTAGCTTTATGATGTTATTTCCAATAAACGGATATTATCTGTCGAAATCAACTTCACGAAATCCATTTCATAATTACATATTGCTTATGTGCGGGATTTATATTAATAATATTCGAAAAAATAAGAAAAATATAATAAAATATAGTAAAGGAGGAAAGGTAAATATGAATGATACATATATAACAGAAGAGCATGAACTCTTTAGAAAGTCTTTACGGAAATTTTTAGATAAAGAAGCTTATCCCTATTATTCACAATGGGAAAAAGATGGTATGATTCCTAGAGCTTTCTGGAGGAAAATGGGTGAGCAAGGCTTCTTATGCCCAAACATCGACGAGGAATATGGTGGAAGTGGTGTTGATTTTGGCTATTCTGTCGTTATAAATGAAGAATTAGAAAGGGTCGGATCCGGAACGATTGGTATCGGCCTTCATAATGATATTGTTATCCCTTATATCACAACATATGGTACAGAAGAACAAAAGAAGCGATGGTTACCAAAGTGTGCGACAGGCGAATTCATTTCGGCGATTGCCATGACTGAGCCGGGCGCAGGTTCTGATTTGGCATCGATTAGGACGACAGCTATAAAAGTTGATGACCATTATGTACTGAATGGTGAAAAAACCTTTATTACAAATGGAATGAATGCAGATTTGGTTATTGTGGCAGTAAAAACAGATACGAAGGTGACCCCTCCATATAGAGGAATCAGCTTAGTTATAGTAGAGAAAGGAATGAAAGGGTTTACAAGAGGAAGGCAACTAAACAAGGTTGGCTTACATTGTCAGGATACAGCAGAGCTTATATTTGATGATTGTGTCGTATCTAGTGAAAATCTACTCGGTGAGGAGGGTAAAGGGTTCTACTATTTAATGGAAAAGCTTCAACAAGAACGGTTAATTGTTGCTATTGCTGCCCAAATTGCTGCCGAAGAAATGATTAGAATGACAATGGCTTTCATCAAAGAAAGAAAAGCGTTTGGAAAGGCTATTAGCTCTTTTCAAAATACGCAGTTTAAAATGGCAGAGATGGTAACAGATGTAGAGATGAGCCGTGCCTTTCTTCAAAAGTTAATTTATGACCATATGAAACAAAAGGATATTGTCACTCAAGTTTCAATGGCTAAATGGAAATGCACAGAGAATGCGAGAAGAATGGCGACAGAATGCATGCAACTTCATGGTGGATACGGCTATATGGAAGAATATGAAATAGCAAGAAGGTATAGAGACATACCTGTTGCCAGTATTTACGCAGGAACCAATGAAATGATGAAATCAATTATTGCTAAAAACTTAGGATTATAGGGGAGGATTTCTTTTGCGCGAAGTAGTTATTATTGATGGGATAAGAAGTGCAGTCGGAAAAAGGAACGGTTCTTTAAGAAATACACGTCCTGATGACTTAGCTGGTGCAGTCATTAAAAGTTTAGTAGAAAAAACAGGGTTAAATCCAACACTAGTAGATGATGTTATTTTAGGATGTGTATCACAAATAGGTGAACAAACAGGAGATATTGCTCGTGTGGCGGCTCTTATCTCTGGATTGCCAATTACAGTACCAGGAACAACGATTGACCGACAATGTGGGTCGAGTCAACAGGCGGTTCATTTTGCCGCCCAGGCGATTTCATCAGGTGATATGGATATCGTTATTGCCGGTGGCGTTGAAAGTATGTCGAGAATACCAATTGGTTCAAGTTATCAGGGTGTAAAACCGAGTGAGCAATTGACAAAGCAATATGAGATTATCCATCAAGGGTTATCGGCGGAAAGAATAGCAGAAAAATATCAGTTCACTCGTGCTCAACTAGATGAGTATGCATATCACAGTCAAGAAAAGGCACTACTTGCTCAAGCAGAAAATCGCTTTAAAAATGAAATTATGCCACTGGAGTTAGTTGACGATAGTGGGGCAACATTCAATTTTGATCAAGATGAGGGGCCAAGAAAAGGAACGAGTATAGAGAAGTTAGGCGGATTGAAACCTTCATTTAAAGAGAATGGCATCATACATGCTGGAAATGCAAGTCAAATAAGTGATGGAGCAGGTGCTTTGCTCATTATGTCAGGTGAGAAAGCACGTGAATTAGGATTGAAACCAAGATTTAAGATAATTACCCGCGTCGTTATTGGGTCAGACCCTACCTTGATGCTTACAGGTCCGATAGCTGCAACTGAAAAAGCATTGCACAAGTCTGGATTAACCTTGGCAGATATGGATGTATTTGAAGTGAATGAGGCCTTTGCTTCTGTGCCATTAGCGTGGTTGAAAGAAACAGGAGCAAATGCGAATAAACTGAATCCAAATGGAGGTGCTATTGCCTTAGGCCATCCACTGGGTGCAAGTGGAGCTCGCTTATTATTAACGATGATGAGTGAATTAGACCGTACAGAAGGTAGATATGGGTTACAAACAATGTGTGAAGGTATGGGTATGGCAAACGCAACAATTATAGAAAAAATCTTTTAATAAAAAAGGGAGGAATAATAGATGACAATGACGATTGCAGAAATCTTTGATTTAACGGTAAGTAAGTTTCCAGAGAAGGAGGCGCTATATGATGTCAGAAAAGATTTGAGGTTTACTTATCGTGAGTGGGCAGACGAAGTCAATAGATTAGCACAGGCGTTACATGTAGCAGGAGTAAAAAAAGGAGACCGAGTTTCTACCTATTTATATAATACAGAAGAATTAGCAACGACGTTTTTTGCCTGTGCAAAAATAGGTGCAGTATTTAATCCTATTAATTTCCGGCTGATGTCAGAAGAATTGTCATTTATTATTTCTGATGCTGAACCAAAGGTGTTTATTTTTGAAGAAACTCTACAGACAGCTGTTGAAAAAGTGGCCAATAGTTTCCCCACAGTTCAATTTTGGTCAATTGATGGCAACCATCCTCCTTTTGCCAAAAGTTATCATGAGCAAATCACAGCTGTTAATAGAGAGAACGTAGAAGTGAAACTATCATCTGATGATCTATATGCGATTATGTATACGAGTGGGACAACTGGGAGACCAAAAGGCGTGCTGCATCGCCATAAAGATATGACAGAACAAAGTCTGATTGTTATCCATGCACTAAATTATCATCAGAATGATAATGGTTTAGTTGCTGCGCCTATGTTTCATTGTGCAGAGTTACATTGTGCTTTTTTACCAAGAGTTCATATTGGAGCGAAGAGTACCATTCTCCACCAGTTTGATGCAAAAAAAGCATTATCACTGATTGATTCAGAAAAAATTACCGCTTTCTTTGCAGCACCAACAATGTGGAATATGATGCTTCAAGAAGATTTACAGGCGTATAATCTTTCAACATTAGAAAAAGGTTTATATGGTGCAGCTCCAATGGCCCCTAGTCTCGTATTTGCTTGTCGGGAGAAATTGGGTGTTAAGTTAACTCAAGCATATGGGATGACTGAAATGGGACCAGCAATTACGTTCCTTAGTGATGAAGACCAGATTCGTAAAGCAGGCTCGGCGGGGCAAGCTTGCTTGAACCATGAGATAAGAATTGTTACACCTAATGATGATGGTCATTCATATGATGATCAAGTCGTTCCAACTGGTACAGTAGGTGAGATCATTGTGAGAGGACCAAGTATGATGCAAGGTTATTATAAAAGAGAGGAAGCAACTAAAAAGGCACTCCATAACAGCTGGTATCACTCAGGAGATATGGGCTATCTCGATGATGAAGGCTTTCTTTATGTGAAAGACCGTGTTGATGATATGGTGATTTCAGGGGGAGAGAATATTTATCCACGGGAAGTAGAAGATGTTATCCATGCACATCCTTCCGTGTTAGATGTAGCTGTATTAGGTGTACCAGATGAGCATTGGGGAGAAGTTGTTATTGCTTACGTTGTCAAAAAAGAGGAGAATATTACTGCTGAAATTTTAGATGCATTTTGTAAGCAAAGTGAAAGCCTTGCAAATTATAAAAGACCAAGAAGATATGAATTTGTGGACAGTCTACCGAGGAATGCTAGTGGGAAAATCCAAAAATTTGTATTAAGAAATCAGGAACTATTGCAAAAATAACCGCCAGTAAATGAAAGGGATAATATATGTTAACAGGTGTGAAAATAATTGATTTTACAAACTATTTACCAGGTCCTTTTGCCACGCTTAGATTGGCAGAACTTGGAGCAGAAGTAATTAAAATAGAAGGACCGAATGGTGATCCTGCACGACATTTAGAGCCGATGGGCAAAGGCCAAGGTGTCATATTTACGAGTAATAATCGCGGTAAAAACAGTCATTTCCTCAATTTAAAAGATACAACGGATTTAAATAAGGTGAAGGAACTAATACTAGAAGCAGACGTAATCATTGAAAGTTTTCGACCGGGTGTGATGAAGCGTTTAACATTAGACTATGAAACGATCCAAACATACCATCCCACAATTGTCTATTGTTCATTGGTTGGGTATGGTGAAAATACTTTTTATTCTACCTTTGGAAGTCATGACCTGAATTATATGGCCATTAGCGGGATGTTAGCACAATGGAAGGATGATAAGGGACGTCCCATTCATCCTTCTCAACAAATAGCTGATTTAGTCGGAGGGATTGTGGCAAGCGAAAGAGTTTTAGCAGGTCTTGTTCAAAGAGGGATAAATGCAAAGGGTAGCTACCATCAAGTAAGTATGGCAGATACAATGACGGCTTTGATGGGTAACCACCATCTCGTTCATCAAGTGACAGAAATGAAACAAGGTGTAGAGGTTTTAGCAGGGACCATTGTTAACTATTGTTTATACGAAACAAGTGATGGTCGCTATATGGCATTAGGCGCATTAGAGAAGAAGTTCTGGCAATCTTTTTGTTTAGCTGTTGAACATCCCGAATGGATAGCATGTCATATGATGAAGGTAAGTGATCCTGTTTATAAACAAGTTTGTGCAGTTTTTAAGGAGCGATCATTTACTGATTGGATAGGTGTTAGCGAGCAAGTCGATTGTTGCTTAACACCTGTGTTAGAAATCGATGAAGTACCCAAAAGTAATTATCATCAACAAAGAGGGAGTTTCGTTTATGATGATAACTGGTCTTGTATTCAACAATATTCTGACTTGAGAAATCCTCAAAAAAAGAAATAGGGACAAAAGAACTTAATAATCGTCAAACATATATAGTAACAACTTAGAATATAGTGTTATAATAGATAAACCTTAAAAAGTGATTTGTGTTTAAATGAAGGTTTATTTTTGCAACGTAGATCACAAAAAAGTGAGTGATGATTGTAAGTGAAATTTATTAAGATGATACCAAATATGCTTACTTTAGGCAATTTATATTGTGGATTTTTGTCTATTGGATTTGCTGCTCATGGCCAATATAATAATGCGGCGATATTGATTATTATCGGTATGATGCTTGATAGTATGGATGGTCGTGCAGCGAGAATGTTAAAAGCAGATAGTACGCTAGGCAAAGAATTAGATTCATTAGCGGATGTTGTAACTTTTGGGGTTGCACCGTCATTTCTCGTATATTATACATACTTTTACCAATTTGGTTCTATTGGATTATTAGTTTCTGGGTTATTCCCGCTATTCGGTGCATATCGCTTAGCACGATTCAATATTGGTACTAGTAAGCAGTCCATGCATTATTTTATCGGTGTTCCGATTACTGCCGCTGGTGGTATTTTAGCTATTTTAACATTGTTTGGTCACTGGGTGCCCAGTATTATTACGACAGTTGTATTTACCGCGCTTTGTTTTTTAATGGTCAGTCGTATTCGTATTCCGAGTTTAAAAGATATCCCATTACCAAAGTACGGGACAATTGTGACAATCTTTTTAGGCTGTATGCTTTTTGTTCTTTATAAAGGGACATATGGTTCCTATCCTTATTTAATTTATATTGCCACTCCATTATACATTGCCTATTTAGCGTACCGCTTTAAAAAGAACCAAAATAATAAGACTTCCGACTAGTAAGAATTTTACAGTTTGGGAGTCTTTTTTTTGTTGTTAGGAAACCATAAAGTCAGGAATTTAATTGAGTCTTTCGGAGAGAAAAATCATTTTATAAAAAAAGGATGAAGGAGGTTTCTCCTTCATCCCATAACTAAAATAAAATTAGCTTGAAAAGAAAACTTTTTCAGTATTATATTTTGCTTTTAACTTATTAATAATGTAGGTTTCGTATATTTCACGCTCAACAGGATCATCAACATACATACATGCAATTTTAGACACTTGTTCACGGTGATTTTTAATGGGAGACACTTGGTCGTCGAAATGTTTTTTTACACGTTGTCTTAGTTTACGTGCTTTCCCAACAAAAAGAAGGTTCTCTTTTTTGTCAAAGAATAAAATCATTCCACCTCTATCTCTTGGAATCTTTGTAAAGTCCGTAAAACCATATAAATGGCTGATGGCCGTTGTTCCTTGTTCCCCGCCAGGCTTCTTTTTAGTGATAACTAAGTCTGGATGAGGTATTTCAATATTAATCATCAATAATCACTTCCTATTCTAGCAATCATCGTACCACAACCTACATAAAAAAGCCCATACTTCCGCGTATTTTTCTTTAAATGTTTTTAAATCATATAATGGAGAGATAATAAACGTATTCTAAAAAATGAAAGTTTGAAAAATTAATAATATTATTAGGTTGATTTTTACAATTTCTCCATAAATTTATGGGTATATTGATGAAATTTACAAAGGCTTTACAAAAGGTTAATAGAGAATTAAATATGATTCGTTATATTGGGATTAACACAAACAAAATAGCTAAAAGCAATCTAAAGTGGAGGTTTTTCTATGTTAAAACTTCGAAAATGGAAGAGTATTTTGTTACTTTTGTCACTTACTTTAATTTTGACTGCATGCAATGGTGGTGAAGAAGAAGGAGAGGGACAAGCTAGTACAGGTAACGGAAGCACGATATCCATTTCTGGTTCTACGTCAGTTGGTCCGCTAGCAGAAAAGCTAGCTGCTAAATATATGGAAAATGCAGATGTGAACATTGAAATCAATCAAATTGGTTCCTCAGCAGGAATTACAAATGCAATAAATGGAGTTTCCGAAATTGGCATGTCTTCTCGTAACTTAGAGTCAGGAGAAGAAGAAGAAGTATCACCTACAATCATTGCTTTTGACGGAATTGTAGTCGTTACACACGCAAACAATAAAGTAAAAGATTTAACAATGGATGAAGTGAAAAAGATCTTTACTGGTGAAATAACAAACTGGAAAGAGGTAGGCGGTAAAGATATGGAGATTGTTGTCGTTTCACGTGAAGACGGGTCAGGTTCGAGAGATGCTTTTCAGGAAATTGTTGACTACTCTTCTGGTGAGTTAGTACGGAGCTCAATTATCGCTAGTGGAAACGGAAATATAAAAACGACAGTTGCAACAAATGAACATGCTATTGGGTTTATCTCTTTTGAATATATAGATGATACAATTTCAACGATTAATATTAATGGGGTAGAACCAACCGCTAAAAATGTAATTGAAGAGAAATATCCATTATCTCGTCCTTTCCTTTTCGTGCATAAAGACTTATCAGAGGAAAGCCAAGCGTTTATTGACTTCATTTTAAGTGAAGCTGGGCAGGAAATCGCTGCAGAAGCAGGGGCTATACCAATTATAGAAGAATAACGCTACATCAAACAATTAGCAAGTGACTTTGGAGGTATGTGTTTTGCCAAATCCATCAGAAGTAAAACAAACAAATAAATCAAATCGATTAAAATATATTATGGAGTTCATTTCAGAGAAATTGTTTTTAATCTGTGCGTTAATCTCTGTGCTTAGTTTATTTCTCATTATTGGATTCGTCTTCTTTAAAGGATCAAACCCATTCATTGCAGACGGGTATAGTTTTATTGATTTTATCTTCGGGTCTGATTGGGTACCGAGTGAAGATAAGTACGGCATTTTTCCGATGATTGTCGCTTCCATTTATGCAACGATTGGGGCGCTTGTCATTGGAGTACCAATTGGGTTATTAACGGCGATCTTTTTATCGGAAATAGCCCCGAAACCAATTGCAAAAATTATTTCACCAGCTGTACAATTGTTAGCGGGTATCCCATCTGTATTATATGGTGTATTCGGCTTAGCGATTATTGTTCCTTTCTTACAAAATAATCTTGGCTTAGTAAAAGGGCAAAGTTTAATAGCGGTTATTCTCGTATTAGCGATCATGATGTTACCTACAATTGTAACCGTTGCTGAAACAGCCATTAGGGCAGTACCGAAAACGTATAGAGAAGGTTCCTTAGCATTAGGTGCCTCGCCAATCGGAACCATATTTAAAGTCGTTGTTCCAGCAGCAAAATCAGGTATTATGGCAGCCATTGTATTAGGGCTAGGACGAGCAATCGGAGAGACGATGGCAGTCATTCTTGTTGCTGGTAATAGTTTGATTATACCAACAAGCTTAACTGATAGTGTAAGACCACTTACAACGAATATTGCCCTTGAAATGGGTTACGCTTATGGTACACATCAAGAAATGTTATTTGCGACAGGAATTGTATTATTCTCATTCATTCTAATATTGAATTTCGTATTAGCAAAAATAAGTTCGAAAGGTGGGAAGTAAAGTGAGAAAGTTTAAAGATAATTTATTATTAGGCTTATTGTGGTTTGGCGCTTTCTTAACTGTAGCTATCCTACTTATTATCGTTGGTTATATTTTTTATAAAGGTATCGGATTAATTAATCTTGATTTTATCTTTGGTGACTATTCACCTGTCGGCGGCGGTGGAATTTGGCCAATGATTATTACTACCATTTATACAATTGTGATATCGCTAGTCATTGCCACTCCAATTGGGATTTTAGCAGCAGTTTATTTACAGGAGTACGCGAAACAAGGAAAGCTCGTTCGAATGATCCGGTTTGCAACAGAGAGTTTAACGGGTATTCCATCTATTATATACGGATTATTCGGTGCTGTATTTTTTGTTACCACATTGGCGATGGGGATGTCTATTATTTCAGCATCCTTGACCTTAACAATTATTGTTTTACCAGTGATCATCCGTACAACAGAAGAAGCTTTAAAAACAGTACCAGCTAGTTATAGAGAAGGTTCCCTTGCATTAGGTTCAACAAAGTTACAAACACTATATAAAGTCATTTTACCTAGCGCTATGCCCGGGATTTTATCAGGGATTATCCTCTCTATGGGACGTATCATTGGTGAATCAGCAGCGATCTTTTTAACAGCAGGTACAGTAGCTGCAATGCCTGAAGGGATTTTCTCCTCAGCGAGAACATTAACGGTTCACTCGTATCTTGTTACACAAGAATCTGGTGATATTGAATTAGCAGCAGCAATTGGTATTGTGTTAATTGTAATGATTCTTGCTCTAAACTTTGCTGCAACATTTATTTCTAAAAAGCTTAATAAAGCTGACTATTAAAAAGGAGTGTTCTATTCATGAATACAACACTAGAACGTAAAGAAGTAAAAGAGTCTGCAAATGTTGAAAATCAAAATGATCAGCGTTCAGTGAAAATTAGTGTAAGAGACTTAGATTTATTCTACGGTGATAACCAAGCGCTTTATCAAGTGTCATTAGATATTCGTGAAAAAGAGGTAACAGCATTAATTGGTCCTTCTGGATGTGGAAAATCGACTTTTTTAAGAACATTGAATCGTATGAATGATTTAATTGATAGTGTGAGAATTAATGGAGATATCCACATTAATGGCAATAATATATATCAATCAAAAGACGTTATTGAACTTAGAACAAAAGTCGGTATGGTTTTCCAGAAGCCAAATCTATTTCCAATGAGCATCTATGATAATGTAGCCTATGGGCCTAGAATGCAAGGGATTAAAAATAAAAAAGAATTGAATAAAATTGTTGAAGAAAGTTTACGTGGAGCGGCGATTTGGGACGAAGTAAAGGATCGTTTGAAATCTTCGGCACTTGGTTTATCAGGTGGTCAACAACAACGTGTTTGTATTGCCAGAGCAATTGCCATGAAACCAGACGTCATATTAATGGATGAGCCAACTTCAGCACTTGACCCCATTTCAACACTTAAAGTGGAAGAACTTATTGCTCATTTGAAGAAAGATTATACGATCGTCATCGTTACTCATAATATGCAACAAGCTGCTCGTGTATCCGATAAGACAGCGTTCTTCCTTAACGGAGAAGTCATTGAATTTGAACAAACCGATCAAATCTTCTCCATGCCAAAAGATAGCCGTACAGAAGATTATGTGACTGGCAGATTCGGCTAAAAAAAATAAACGTTAGGTGCCGAACAAATTTCCATTATTAAATAGGGATTTGTTCGGCTCTTTTCTTTGGGAAAATGTATGATTGGAAGAAGTAAATGCATAGCTACCAAACTAATGAGATGTGAGATTAGCGCAAAAGGGGAGAAACAGGCAACAGGTGAGCAATTTCGGACATGGGCGATGTAAATAGCTAAACATAAATAACAATAGGTCACCTTCCAATTTAGTTGATGCAAAACGGAAACTAATCTAAAGAAGTAAACCTAATCATTGGTCTTCTTCCCTTAAGAACCATAAAAAGACTAGAACAAACGTTCAATGATAACAGTTTGTCCTAGCCATTCTGTAATTTTTGACATTTGTCCAATTTCTCAAAAGGATTAATTACTAATGACTTTCTCAATATACACTCTGCCAGAAAAGAAAGTCGCCCCGCCTCCCATATCAGCGACTCTATCAGGTGTGAGGGTATTAACGAGTTGTTTCTTACCTGGCTCATCAGCCCAAAGACCTTGACTAACAACAACCCCAGGAAGTACGTTTTCTCCGACAGCAGCGGTTAACTCACATTCTCCCCGATCATTAAAGATTTTTACTAGATCTCCATCTTCAATTTGATAAGCTTGTGCGTCCTTGTTATGCAAGTGGAGTTTTGGTTGTTTTTCTAATTTAATATGCTTGTCATTATTTGAAAAAGTACTATTTAAAAAATTATGGTTTGGTGCTGGAACGAATAAAAATGGCGCATCGCCTTCTTCTACAATTGGATTGTAGGTCGGCAGTGGATTTAAACCGTCCTTCTCCATTAATTCAGAATAAAGTTCGATTTTTCCACTTGGTGTCTTAAGTTTGCCAGGAAGTAATGGACGTACGTCTGCTTTCATAAAGCGATTTTCTTTTAGACGCTCAAAATTAATTTCCTTCATATATTCATTCTTTGTATTCTCTAAAGCGGATGTGATTAAATCTTCTTCGGAATCCTTAAATAAATCTTCAGTATATCCCATATAATGTGCTAGCTGTTGAAAAACATGATGATTGGACCGTGACTCACCATACGGTTCTATTACAGGTTCATGCAAATGAATATAATGGTGCCAATAAGAAGTGTAAAAATCTGTATTCTCATATGATGATGTAGACGGCAAGATGATATCAGCAAATTGAGCTGTTTCCGTTAAGAATAAATCATGAACAACTAAAAATAAATCTTCTCTTTCAAGCCCTTTTTTCACTAGATTACTATTTGGTGCAATAACAGCCGGATTACTACCATAAACGTACATGGAGCGGATAGGTTTATCTTTTTGTACTAAAGCTTCGCCTATGAGATTCATATTAATCGATCTTGTCTGTTTATTTGCTAATAAATCGGGACGCTGCATAGCCGCGGTATTGAAAGCTAAAAAACCAGAGTTTGATTTTAGTGCGCCACCACCTTTATGCAGCCATTGGCCTGTTAGAGCAGGAAGGCAAGATATGGCACGTACATTCATCCCACCATTATCATGATGTTGCAAGCCATTGCCAATCCGGATAAATGAAGGGGTACTCTGACCATATTCTCTTGCTAATTGATAAAGATCATCTACAGATACCCCTGTAATAGACGAGACTACTTCTGGCGTATATTTTTTTACATGTGTTCGTAATTGCTCATGTCCAATGGTATATGTTTCAAGAAATTTCTCATCTACCATATGCTCAGCGAACAAGATATGCATCATCCCAAGTGCAAGCGCACTATCCGTACCTGGTTTAATGGGAATAAACCAATCAGCCATTTTGCCTGTTTGATTTTTATGGACATCAATCACGATGATTTTTGCTCCATGTTTTTTTGCTTTTCGGGCAAGGATAACTTGATGCATATTTGTACTGACAGCATTAATTCCCCAAAGGATGATGAGCTTGGCTTCACTTGTTTCTTCCGGATCAGTGCCAAAGCCTCCACCCATTGTGTAACGGTAACCTTCTTTACCTGCTGCTTGACAAACTGTTTGTTCTAGTCTACTGGCACCTAAGCGGGAAAAGAAACGGCGGTCCATTCCTTCGGCAGCCACTCTACCCATATTACCGTAAAAGCTATAGGGAAGAATGCTTTCGGGACCTTGTGTTTTAATTAAATCTTTCCATTTATCTGTAATTATTTGTAGTGCGTCATCCCAACTGATCTCCTCAAATTGAAGACTACCTTTTGGACCAGTTCGTTTGAGAGGGTGAGTTGATCTCTTCGGGCCATATAGCCGTTCAGCCATATTTCTTACTTTATTGCAAATATTCCCTTGCGTTACAGGATGGTTAGGATCGCCTTCCACTTTAATGATTTTCCCCTCTTTTTTATGTATGAGTAAACCACATTGGTCCGGACAATCAAGTGAACAAACGGACGTGAAAATGCCCTCTTTCTCGGTGTGAATCGTCATTTTGTTATCTCCTTTATTCTAGGCAAGCTTTATTGTCTATTTAACATGTTTTTATTAATAATTATTATAATAGGTTACTTCTCTTCATCCTGCAATGATAAAATATTTATTTCTATTGACAATTCATAATTATTAACATATGATACTTTCATATTAATTAAATTCTATTCAATTCGTTGACGAGAAAGAGTAGTTGTGCACATCTTATCCAAAGAGAGTTAGCCATTTGCTGAGAGGCTGACGTTAAGACCACAATGAAAATCCTCTCTGAGAAGCAAAGCTGAAGTGAAACTAAGCTTTGACGGCATCCAACCGATAACCTGGACGCGTATGATGGTACGTAGTGAGAGCAAATACAAACCACTACAGTTGGTTTTTTTTGTTTTTTAGAGGGGATATTTTAACTCGATTCTACGTATAGGAATCGAGTTTTTTTTCGTATATGAATGGATATCGAAAGGGGTCTTTACAAATGAAAGAACGAGATGTGGAAAAGGAGAGGAAGATTTCTGATTATTGGAAAGAAACACGGATATTTCAAAAGTCCATACAGCAAAGGCAAGAGGCGCCATCCTTTGTTTTTTATGAAGGCCCGCCAACAGCAAATGGTATGCCACATGCTGGTCATGCACTTGGTCGAACGATAAAAGATTTTGTTGCCCGTTATAAAACAATGACGGGACATCGAGTTTTAAGAAAAGCAGGGTGGGACACACATGGGCTCCCTGTAGAACTTGAAGTACAAAAGAAATTACAATTGCATAGCAAAGAGGATATTGAAGCATTTGGTGTAGAAGCATTTATCGCAGAGTGTAAGAAAAGTGTATTCACATATGAAAAAGAATGGCGACAGTTTACTGAGCTATTGGGCTATTGGGTGGATATGGATAACCCCTATATAACTCTCGATAATGAGTATATTGAATCAGTTTGGCATATATTGTCAGTAATTCATCAAGGTGGGCGTTTATATAAAGGGCATCGAGTTGTCCCGTATTGTCCTCATTGTGAAACGTCCCTAAGCTCGCATGAAGTCGCACAAGGATATAAAGATGTGCATGACCTTTCAGCAACAGTTAAATTTAAAGTGGCTGAAAATGAATACTTACTTTGTTGGACAACAACCCCTTGGACGTTACCAGGAAATGTAGCTGTAGCGGTAAACCCTAAGCTACGTTATGTGAAAGTCGAGCAAAATAATGAACGATTGATTGTTGCAGAAAGCTTGGTTTCAACTGTACTTAAAGAAGGTTACAAAGTTATCGAGTTTGTACGAGGTGAAGAATTAATAGGTATAAAGTATGTAGCACCATTTTCATTTGTTCCGCTCAACAAGGGGCATATTGTAATTGCTGCGGATTTCGTAAAGGATGATTCAGGAACTGGGTTAGTCCATATTGCCCCTGCACATGGTGAAGATGATTACCAAGCTGTAAAAGAAAATGGATTAGATTTTCTTCAAGTCGTGAATGAGAAAGGGAGGTATGTTCAACAAGTTGCCCCGCTAGCAAATAAGAGAGTGAAAGAAAGTGATGTAACAATCATTCAAATGTTAGCACAGCAAAATCTACTTTATAGCAAGAGGAAGTATGAGCACAGTTATCCGTATTGCTGGAGGTGTGACAATCCACTGATTTATTATGCGATGGAAGGATGGTTCATTCGAACAACTGATGTTAAAGAAAAAATGATAGACAATAATCAAATGGTTGAGTGGTACCCAACGCATATGAAGAATGGTCGATTCGGTCACTTTCTTGACCAACTTGTTGATTGGAATATTGGAAGAAATCGTTTTTGGGGAACGCCGTTAAATGTATGGACTTGTCAAACATGCGGATTAGAAAGTGCCCCAGGGTCCATTGCACAATTAAAAGAAAGAGCGATTGAAAAAGTAGATGATCGCATCGATCTGCACAAACCTTATGTTGACCGTATTCATTTGAGATGTTCTTGTGGTGGTGAAATGAAGCGAGAGAAAGAGGTCATTGATGTATGGTTTGATAGTGGTTCAATGCCATATGCCCAATATCATTATCCTTTCGAACAGACCACGCCATTTAAAGAACAATTTCCCGCAGATATTGTAATAGAAGGAGTAGATCAAACGAGAGGATGGTTCTACAGTTTACTGGCCGTAGCCACCCTATACAAAGGTGTTGCACCGTATAAAAATGTCTTATCTCTTGGCCATATATTAGATGAACAAGGACAAAAAATGTCTAAGAGCAAAGGGAATGCTCTAAATCCTACATCGTTGATTGAAGAGTTTGGCGCAGATGCATTAAGATGGGCTCTTCTTAGTGATAGTGCCCCTTGGAATAATAAGCGATTTTCTAAAAAAACCGTTCAACAAGCAAAATCAAAAATAGTAGATACGTTGAGGAATGTTTTTTCCTTCTATGATATGTATGCAAAGATAGATGGCTTTGACTTCAGGCAACATCGAGTCAAGGAATTTGCACTCATTGACCAATGGATACTTTCAAGATTGCATCATACGATTGCGGAGGTAAGAGAAGGGTTAGAGCGTTATGACTTTTTTAAAAGTGCTAAATTACTGGCAGAATTTTTGGATGATGTGAGTAATTGGTATGTAAGACGATCACGGCAAAGATTCTGGAAGGAAGGGTTAGATCACGACAAAAGGGCAGCGTATACAACTCTTTACGAAGTGCTTCAGCAATCAACACGATTATTTGCACCCTTTACGCCGTTCGTCACCGATGAGATTCACTTACAATTAGTCGGCAGTAGTGTTCATCTAACTGACTACCCTAAGCAAGAGAAAATGAAGACTAACATCCAATTAGAATCGGAAATGAAAGCTATTCGACAAATTGTTGAACTCACTAGATCGATCAGGATGTCAGCTAATATCAAAACAAAGCAGCCACTTCAAACATTAATCGTAAGTGCTGTTAATGGAAAGGTTAATTTGTCACCCTATGAACAGATTATAAAAGATGAAACAAATGTAAAAGACATTGTTTATGAAAAATATGTAAATAAATTCATGATGATTGAGTTAAAAGTTAATTACGCAATTGCCGGCAAAAAATTCGGTAAAAGAGTAAAAATGATTGAGCAAGTAATAAAAGGATTAACGGTCCATGAAAAAGATAGGTTACTGATGGATGGAATATTAAACATAGAGAAAAATGGAGAAATGCTCTTTTTAGAAAATGAGGATGTGTTAGTAGAGAAAAAAGCAAAACACCCATATAGATTTGCGGAAGGAAAAGATTGTACGGTCCTACTGGATATCGGATTAACAGAAGAGCTTTTGCAGGAAGGGTTAGTGAGGGAAGTAATTAGAGAAGTGCAAAACACTCGAAAAAAGCAAGGGTTAGCGGTTGAACTACGTATTCATCTAACAATGTTTGGCAATGAAAGGGTTTTAAGTGCGTTAGAGAAGTTTTCGGCGCTTGTACAAGAATCATTACTTGTCCAGACCATTACATTAGCAGAAGTTGAAGAAATGACAAATCTTGATGTTGATGGAGAAACAATCAAATTCAAAATAGACCATTAAACAATGAAAAATCACAGCCAATGGCGGATGGCTGTGATTTTTACTGGGGGATATGTTGTTTAACCATTCATCTTTACGTATCCATTTCCCTACAAAAAGTGTAATGGTAACCTTTTAGTATAGGCTTTGATTATTAAGCTATTAAAGTTTCGTCTGATGAGAATGCGACTGAATTTGAATAGTGGATGAATGATATTTCAACAATAAATAATTGATGTAGGCTTGTAGGTTAAATTCATTATTCTTAACAAAATACGAAAAGTTAGTTCTTTTCAAGCTTAATCACAACCTTTATATATGTACTAAATAAAATGATCACCATTGAATATACCGGCCCCACCTTCGCCAAGTACGTTGATAGCCACACTTGCTATCCGCCTAATACTTAGTATATATGAAAACGCTTACATAAACAATAAAAAATTTTCACTTTATTTCGACAAAAAAATAAGTAAAATGATTATACTTTATTGGAGGATTTTAAGCTATAATTGCTTAGATAGTCGAAATATAATATATTCATTTTTTTGAGGAAGAAGGTTGAACATGCACACGTTAGGAGGCAAGCTTTGGACCAGACAGTATATCATGGCCCTTATGCTTACTTTTTTATTTTTTTTAAGTTTACAATCCTTGTTAGGGGGATTTCCAATCTATGTTACTGCATTAAGTGATAACCCGACGTATGGAGGGTTAATGACTACAGCATTTATGATTGCTGCTGTTATATCTAGACTTTTCTTAGGATTTTGCTTACGGTATTTGAATCAAAAAGCGTTATTAATTCTATCTTTAATAGGTATGTTGGTGTTTATTTTTGTGACAACATTCACAAACTCTATCGTTCTATTCACTATCCTTCGCATACTACAAGGAATTGCTTTCGGTTTTATTACTACTTTATTAGCAACTATAACCACAAATTTAATTCCTGACCACCGTTTAGGTGAAGGAATCGGTTATTTTGGGTTAGCTACTAGTGTAGGTACAACAAGCGGACCTTTTTTAGCTATTTCAATGATTAATGTCTATTCATTTGAATCCGTTTTGTACTTTTCTCTTATTCTTATTATAGTGATTACAATTGGTAGTCTGGCGCTTAAAACTTCTCAAAACATAAATCAGCAGACAGTTAGTAAATTGTCAATAGTTGAATCCGCTTTTGATTCACGCGCTTTTTTACCATGTTTTTTAGTATTATTATTTTATTTTACGTTTGCTGGAGTGGTGAATTTTATTGAAGGCTTAGGAAGTTCTATTGGGGTTGGGGAACAAACCTCTTTATTCTTTCTCATCTTAGTGGCGATGCTCATTATCATTCGCCCATTTTCAGGGAAGATTTTCGATCGCTTTGGACATGCTTATTTAATATATAGCGCAACAATTGCAGCATTTATCGGGTTGTTACTGATTGCATTTGCAAAAGGTGTTTCAACATTATTTATTGCCGCTGTTTTTTATGGCATTGCATATGGTGTCATGCAACCGACATTCCAAGCTTGGGCTGTTAGACTCGTACCAAAAGAAAAAAGAGCGACGGCTAATGCCATGAGCTTAAGTTTTATGGATATGGGTTTAGCAATGGGCGCATTACTGCTTGGTATTGCTGCAAACGAAAAGGGATACGGTTTTATGTACATCCTATCTTCTTTACTCGCCGTCGTTATCTTTCTGCTCTATTTTGTTGCTCATATAAGAAGAAAAACCAAATTAACGCTATTGCCATCTCATAATAGAAAAGCTTCGTAAATGAGTAATGACATGGCCATTCTTTGTCATTACTTTCTTTCTTATCATGTTTCTTATACATATTTTATGGGGAAAGTAATGTCATGACCTTCTATAGGTTGATGAAAGGATAATGACAATGAATTTAAAAACTGGCAAATTATATTGGCCCATTACTATGAACAACGTGAAAAAGTATGGCAGCTTGCAAGAGAATAAGAAATGTGACGTGTGTATCATTGGCAGTGGTTCGAGTGGGGCTTTTCTTGCTTACCAATTAGCGAAAGAAAACATCCGAACAATCGTCATTGATAAACGAAAAATCGGTATGGGTAGTTCCTCGGCAAATACTGGATTACTACAATTTAGTAATGATAAATCATTTACATCTTATATTAACTCTTTTGGCATAAGGAAAGCGAAAATGCATTTACAGAACTGCTTTCGATCAATATCTAATTATGAAAACACCATTTTGCCTACTTTAGAAGATAATCCCGATTTTTTAAAAAGAAAAAGCTTATATTTTGCTTCTAAAAGTGAAGATATAACAATGCTGAAAAAAGAGTTTGCCAATTTACAAGCACATCAGTTTCCTGTGCGCTTTTTGTCAAGGAGAGATATGAGAGATAGTTGGTCCTTTGAAAAAGAAGGTGCCATTGTTACTGAAGGAGACGCTGAGATTAATATATTTAAAAATGTTCACTATTTACTAAGTGCGGCTAGTAAAAAAGGGGTGGACGTTTTTGAAGAAAGTGAAATTGTAGGTCAAAAATGGGGGAAAAATACGGTCGAATTATATACTGATAATAAAAACGTAATTGAAACGAAATATGTAATTTATGCTACAGGGTATGAAGCGCAGAGTGATATAGCTGAAAAGAACGGAATGATTGTAAGCTCATACGCTTTAGCTACTAACCCAGTTGATTATCAATGGCCAGAAGATATGTTAATTTGGGAAACTGCCAGACCATATTTATATTTGCGCCGTACATTAGATAAAAGAATCATTATTGGAGGTCTTGATGAGAAAACTTCAGACTCTAAAAAAAGAGATGGGATGTTAGTCCAGAAAAGGGATCAATTATTAAAACAATTATTTTTGTTATTCCCCACGTTAGAGGGTAAATTAGAAACTGTCTATTACTGGACAGGCTTTTTTGGAGAGACTCATAATGGCTTACCTATGATCAAACGACATCCGAATTACTCAAACGCCTATTATCTTCTCACATATGGCGGCAATGGCACGGTATATAGTATGATTCTATCGGATTTAATGAAGAAATTCATTGTCAATGGAGACTCAAACGGTATGGAACTATACTATCATTAGAGTGATATAGTGAGAAAGTTCACACAGTTTGTTCAATAATAGGATTGATTGTAATCACCCTTATCGTTTTGTATAATCACAGATGAGGGTTATTCTATTCTTGACTAAAGTATCAGTCAAGAAAAAATGAAAGACGAAAGGACCAATTAAATGAGTAAACAACAAATAGGTGTTATTGGATTAGCAGTAATGGGGAAAAACCTTGCTTTGAATATAGAAAGTCGTGGCTTCTCAGTAGCTGTTTTTAACCGTTCTTATGAAAAAACAGAAGCATTCTTACAAAATGAAGCAAAGGGCAAGAACTTTACTGGTGCTAAAACTATTGAAGATTTTGTTCAATCACTCGAAACACCAAGAAAAATCTTGTTAATGGTTAAAGCGGGTGCAGCGACAGATGCGACAATTGAATCGCTAAAGCCATATCTTGAAAAAGGCGATATCTTAATTGACGGTGGTAATACATATTTTGAAGATACCATCCGCCGTAATCAAGAATTAGCAGAAGAAGGCTACCATTTTATTGGTACAGGCGTTTCTGGTGGTGAAGAAGGAGCTTTAAAAGGACCTTCAATCATGCCAGGTGGTAAGAAGGAAGCATTTGACCTTGTACAACCAATTTTTGAAGCTATTTCTGCTAAAGTAAATGGCGATCCTTGCTGTACATACATTGGTCCAAATGGGGCTGGTCATTATGTGAAAATGGTTCATAATGGGATTGAATATGGTGATATGCAGTTGATTTCTGAAGCTTATTTTATCCTCAAACATGTACTTGGTTTAGAAGCGAATGAACTTCATGAGACATTTGCAGAATGGAACAAGGGTGAGTTAGATAGCTATTTAATTGAAATTACAGCTGATATCTTTACAAAAGTAGATGACGAAACTGGCAAACCACTTGTTGATGTGATTCTCGATAAAGCGGGTCAAAAAGGGACAGGTAAATGGACAAGTCAAAATGCTTTAGATCTTGGGGTACCCCTCCCGATTATTACAGAATCTGTATTTGCAAGGTTCATTTCCGCAATGAAGGAAGAAAGAGTTCATGCTAGCAAGATTCTTGCAGGACCTAAAGAAGACACCTATAGTGGAGACCGTGCGGAATTAATAGAAGCTGTTAGACAAGCATTATATATGAGTAAAATTGTCTCCTATGCACAAGGGTTTGCTCAAATGCGCGCAATGTCTGATGAAAAGAATTGGGATTTAAAATATGGCGATATTGCCATGATTTTCCGCGGAGGTTGTATCATTCGTGCCCAATTCTTACAAAAAATTAAAGATGCTTATGATCGTGAACCAGCATTAGCAAATTTACTATTGGATCCATATTTTAAGGGAATTGTTGAAAGCTACCAGTCTTCATTAAGAAAAGTTCTTTCTATTGCTATTGAACAAGGTATTCCTGTACCTGCATTCTCGAGTGCTATTGCTTATTATGATAGCTATAGAACGGCAACATTACCAGCTAATCTACTGCAAGCACAAAGAGACTATTTTGGAGCACATACGTATCAGCGAGTAGATAAAGAAGGAACGTATCATACTAATTGGATGGAAAAGTAACAAATGAAACTAGAAACGATTACCAGCTTTAGTATGGTATAATGTTAAAGGAAGCTAGAAAGGGAGGTATTTACAATGAAATTTTTCATAGATACAGCAAATTTAGATGAAATTAAACAAGCATACAAGTTAGGTGTCCTTTCAGGCGTGACAACTAACCCTTCACTTGTAGCTAAAGAAGGGATTAAGTTTGAAACAAGAATTGAGGAAATTCTTCAAGCTGTTCCAGAATTAGAATCAGTATCTGCTGAGGTCACTCCTTCCGCAGAAACAGCTGAACAAATGATTGCAGAGGCTGAGGAACTGATTAAGATAAATAATGGTGATAAGAACATTACTATTAAAGTGCCAATGACAATGGCTGGACTCGAAACAACAAGATATTTATCCAAAAAAGGTGTTAAAACAAACGTCACATTAATCTTTACTGTGAACCAAGCATTACTTGCTGCAAGAGCTGGTGCTACTTATGTTTCACCATTCTTAGGCAGACTTGATGATATCTCAGAAGACGGGATTAACCTTGTTGCTAAAATTGCTGAGTTATTCCGTATTCATCAAATAGATGCTCAAATTATTGCTGCATCTGTTAGACATCCGGATCATGTCACAAGAGCTGCATTAGCAGGCGCTCATATTGCGACAATTCCGTATAAAGTAATTGAGCAGTTAACGAAGCATCCATTGACAGATCAAGGGATGGAAAAGTTCGCTGCTGATTGGAAAACAGTATAAGCCTTTTTTAAGCCCTCTCCTTCATTTTTAGGAGAGGGCTTTTTGATTGGTCTATTGTTCTATACTGATATTGAAAATTAATTGATATTGCGTGAGGAGAATGTGTTACCTAGTAATTAGAGCAGAGCTAAAAAGAGTATGTGTGCATACTTCGATAATGAAATGGGAATATATAGCTGAAAAACATCCTTTTCTCTGTCCATTCACGCTTTCCAGTTAAAGGCAATGGCAGTAACTTATACAAAACTCTTTGCCAAATAATTAAAGGCACTCAACATTCGACTTGTGTTGCTCAGTAGAAGTTTCGTTATTCGACTTGTTCATCCTCTGTGTGCTTTTCTCTTTCTTGAATAGTCACCCAATCATTGAAACGACCACTTCCTTCGCATCCTGGACAAAAGAGTGTATCAGAATGTAGGGAGTACATAAGGCTAGGATATAATAAAAAGCCTTGTCCGTAGCATTCTGGGCATCTATTACTTCGTTTCATCTTTTCTAAATGTTTATGTTCTCGTGCATTTTTCCATTGATTAAAAGATTTACCTAGACTCATCGGCTTCACCTCTGCATCGCTTTTTAATGAAGCGATAAATTGTCGTGATGCTAGACAAACTACTGTTAAACTTCATGCTTCAACTATGAAAGGTCTTGAATATACCCGTACATCTTATAGGGTGCAAAAGTTTGTAACCATTTCTGTTAATTATTATATTAAAAAGAATTATTTTTGCTCATACTTTATGAGAGGAAATGAAAAATATTTTGTTAGATTAACGAAACTTTCGGGTAGCGAATCTATTTGATATAATAGAAGAGTATAATAGGTTCAATTCATTTAAAGGAGTCTTGTCAATGGAAGTATTAAATCAGTTGTTATCCACCTATGCATCATTTTTTGATTGGTCAATGTGGAAAGAGGTTCTTACAGATCCTGTTTCTTGGGGTTATATAGGCACACTCATTGTCCTAGAAGGTCTATTATCAGCTGATAATGCATTGGTATTAGCCGTTATGGTTAAGCATTTGCCGAAGGAGCAGCAAAAAAAAGCACTTACTTATGGCTTAATTGGCGCTTATTTTTTCAGATTTTTATTTATCGGTTTAGGTATGTGGCTGATTAAATTTTGGTGGATTAAAGTACTTGGAGCTGCTTATTTAGCTTATTTAGTGATTAAACAATTTTGGTTTAAAACCCCTGAAGAAGATATCGACGGAGTAAAGAAAGACAGTTGGATGATTCGTACTTTTGGTGTTTTTTGGGGAACGGTTATTTCAGTAGAGTTAATGGATTTAGCTTTTTCTGTAGATAGTATATTGGCTGCCTTTGCTGTTTCAGATAAAGTATGGATTTTGTTAATTGGAGGTATGCTTGGTATTTTAATGATGCGTACAGTAGCTAAGTTATTTTTAGTGCTAATTGATAAGATTCCTGAGTTAGAGACAACAGCTTTTATTCTTATTGGAATCATTGCAATTAAAATGTTATTAAGTGTGTTCCATATAGAGATTGGACATATATTATTTTTTAGTATTATCATTGCAGCCTTCGTTATCACATTTTTTGTTCATATTTATCATAATAAACAAGGTGGACATGATCACGTGGCATAAGAAAAAGGCTAAGATTCCAAAAGGAAAACTTAGCCTTTTTGCTTGTCTTATTTATTAAGAATAGTTTCTTCCACATCTTCAATGATTTGTGTATTCGCTATCGTTCCAGTGTATAACCACCCTGTGTCTCTAGAGAATTCATACACATTCTCATTTTTTACTGCCGGAATATTTGCCCATAAAGGGTCAGATAAGACTTCTGCTCCTTCACCATCACTATTAATAAAGAATAGGTGGTCCACATCCATATCTGCTAATTTTTCTAAAGAAATCGCAGACCAGTTCCCAGTAGCATCTGCTGAAATTTCTTCAACGACAGAAGGAACTGCCATACCTAGATCATTATAAATTACATCACCTGCAGAAAGATCCTTGCTTACGACAAATAAACTGTTATTCACTAACCAAATAGCTGCAGCAGATTCACCAGCATGATCTTTTTGTAGCTCTTCTTCAACTTGTGCTGCTTTATCTTCGTACTCTTTAAGAACTTCAGTTGCCTTATCTTCTTTACCGAAGATTTTACCAACTGTTTCAAGTTCTGTACGCCAATCACTATTTTCTTCTTCACCAATCACGTAAGTTGGCGCAATTTTCGCATATTGATCATATTTACCACCTTCAACCATACCTGCTCCATCCATAATTATTAAATCTGGATTTTGACTAGATACCGCTTCTAAAGGTAAATCATGAGCGATCGTAGGTACATCTTTTAAATATTCTTGAAGGTATTCTTGTTTGCCGTTAGCAACTGACCATTGTACAATAGGTGTAATGCCTAAAGCGACAAGATGATCTTCTAAGTATGTAGCAACTACTCGTTCAGGATTAGCAGGAATTGTTACTTCGTTTCCTAATGCATCAGTTAATACACGATCCTCGGTTTGCTCAGCTGCTTGGTTTGAGTCATTGTTACTATTTTCAGCATCCTCATTACCACAACCAAAAAGGGCAAGAGATGTTGTAATTGTAGCAATTAATAATAAGTTTTTTTTCTTGTGAAATGAAAACAAGATGTTAACCTCCTAAATGAACTATGATATAATTAGCCTATGCAAATGATAACAATTATCACTATCGATTACAAGATATTTCTTGCACAACTTGATGAAAGAGAGATACATAATGGCTTTACTTAATGGAACAAACACGAGTAGAAATCGTTTTTTTGCGATTATGATCGTCACATTTGGTACAATCATCCTTTGTTTATCGATGGCTGCTTCCATTGCTTTTGGTGCAGTGAATATTAATCTTTCAACTGTATGGGAAAGTGTTGTATCATATGACCCGTCTAAAACGACACATCAAATTATTATGAATTTAAGGGTGCCTCGAGTAGTGGCAGCAGCACTAGTTGGATCTGCACTTGCCATTGCCGGAGCAATTATGCAAGGGATGACAAGAAATCCACTAGCTTCACCATCTATAATGGGGGTTACCTCTGGCGCTACATTTGCAATTGCAGTTGCTTTAGCCTTATTTACCACTTTAAGTCCAATTGGAACTATGTTTGCTGCTTTTATCGGTGCAAGCATTGGAGCAGGGCTTGTTTTTGGTGTCGGAATGCTATCACGAAATGGGCTGACTCCTGTTAAACTGGCTCTTGCAGGTTCTGCTATTACGGCTCTTTTAAGTTCTATCTCGTCTGCAATTGCTATTCACTTTAATGTCGCAAAAGATTTAAGCTTTTGGTATGCAGGTGGTGTGGCTGGTATCCAGTGGGAAAGTGTAGTTCCTGCTATTCCTGTTATTATTATAAGTATAATCCTAGCAATTATGATTAGCAGTTCCATTACTGTTTTAAGTATGGGAGAAGATGTAGCTATCGGACTAGGGCAAAAGACAGGTTTGATACGTACAATTGGTTTTATAGTTGTTTTGCTTTTAACTGGAGCAGCAGTTTCTATATCGGGTACGATTGGATTTGTGGGGCTCGTGATCCCACATATGATTAGGTTTTTAGTTGGAACAGATTACCGCTTAATCATTCCTTGCTCAGCAGTATTAGGTGGTCTACTACTTGTGTTAGCGGATATTGGTGCGAGAATGATAAATCCTCCTTTTGAAACACCAGTTGGTGCCATCATGGCATTGATCGGCGTACCTTTCTTTCTTTATTTAGCAAGAAGGGAAGGGGGAAGATAATGATGTATAAATCTAGGAAACAAAAATGGAAAGTGGTTGTATTCTTTCTAACGATATTATTAGCTTTACTCTTCATTGCTAGTTTGAGCTTTGGAGCCAGTTTTATTTCACCCGTTGCTATTTTCAATAGTGTTTTATCTTCTACACCTGGTCAATATGACTTAATTCTTTTCGAATTTCGTTTACCAAGGATTGTTCTAGCCATTTTAATTGGTATTGGTATGGCTGTTTCTGGTGCGATATTACAAAGTGCGACTCAAAACGGTCTAGCAGATCCGGGGATATTAGGTATTAATAGTGGTGCTGGATTTGCTGTAATTTTGTTTATCTTTTTTACACAAGGTATCAGATTTGAATCTGAGTTATTACAACTGTTTATTCTTCCTATATTTGCATTATGTGGGGCGCTGCTTGCAGCATTTTTGATTTATATTTTCTCGTGGAAAAAGTCTTCTGGTGTTACACCTATAAGGTTAATCTTAGTAGGTATAGGTATTAATGCGGCTTTTTCTGCTTTAATTATTATCCTCCAATTAAAAATGGACCCCCGTTCCTTTACACAAGCAACTGTTTGGTTATCGGGTAATATTTCTGGGGTGAGTTGGAGTTATACTTATGCTTTTTTACCATGGTTAATTGTGCTGTTACCCATTGTGTTATTCAAGGCGAGGTATTTAAATGTTCTTACACTAGGAGATGCGATGTCTACTGGCTTAGGTGTCAATGTCAATCGTCAAAGAAAATGGTTATTAATACTTGCTGTTGGACTAGCTGGTTCTTGTGTGGCTGTTGGTGGAGGCATTTCATTCTTAGGTTTAGTGGCTCCTCAACTAGCGAAAAAACTCGTAGGGCCAAGAAATGAAATTTTATTACCTGTTTCAGCGTTAGTCGGTGCGGTGTTACTACTCTTTTCAGATCTTGTTTCACGTACCATTTTAGCACCTTCAGAAATTCCAATTGGCTTAGTCGTTTCTGCAATTGGCGCACCTTATTTTATTTATTTATTAATTAAAAGCTAAATCGACCATACTATCGTTAACAATAGATGAAGGGTATGAAAACATGGCTAAAAAGGAAGAAAATAATAGTAAGGAAATCGACCATCTCAACTCTATGCTTGCAGCTGTAATGAATTATTTAACAGATGAAACAGTCGAGGAGATAGACTTTGATTATCTTCTTGATTCTACTGAAGGACTGAGACAGTGGTGGAATGAGTATGAAGAACGACATAAGAAGGAAATTGCAAAAGAAATTAAACAATCTTTAGAGGGTTTATCTTTAAAAGAATTACAGCAAATCAAAAAACAAATCACACCTTAAAGTCTTCACAGTAAAAGTGGAGGCTTCTTTCTTTTTATATATGTAATAAAGTTATTTAACATTATTTTTGTAATTAAGAAGCAATTAGTTGTTTTCAACAAACGTCTCTGATAATATTTTTTACAGTTCTATACTTTATACATAATGTAAAGGGGAAAAATATGCTTACATTGTTCGTTGGCATCACAATGATACTTATTTATGGCTTAACTTGTTACTATATTGGCTTTAATACATGGCGTTGGTTAAGTAAAACATTTTCTTTTCGATTCAAAAAAACATTTATCGTGGTTGTTTTTCTTCTTGCAATATCATTTTTTGTTGGATTTGCGATTCATCTGCCGGTCATTGAATGGATTGGTGGATATTGGCTTGTCATTGTTGGCTATGGTATTCTCCTATTACCGATTATCAATTTGCTTTATTTTATTTCAAAGAAAAATGCTAAATTTTTCACTTACTCAGGGTGGGCGATGGTTGCGTTTTTTACGTTTGTCTTTGTATATGGTACATATAATGCATGGACTCCGATTGTGAGAGACTATCAAATAACAATCGATCAACCGACAGAAGCAAAAGAAGGGAAGTTAAAGGTTTTATTAGCGGCAGATTTGCATCTGGGTACGATTATAGGAAATAATCATCTTGAAAAGTTGGTGAAAATAGCGAACCAGGAGAAACCTGATATTATTCTTATACCTGGTGATATTATTAATGATGATATTACCCCATATGTAGAACAGGAAATGAATAAAACGATGGCAAAACTAGAAGCCCCACTTGGTGTTTTTGCTTCTCCTGGTAACCATGATTATTATGGTGGTGATAATGAACAGTTGAAAAAGGAATTAAATGAAATCGGTATTCATTATTTAATGGATGAAGCAGAAATTGTAAATGACCAATTTGTAGTAATTGGCAGAGAGGATTTAACGAACCCAAATAGAAAAACCATAGAGGAACTTATTGCTACGAATAAAACAAAAGATTTACCCGTTATTGTATTAGATCATCAGCCTCATGAGATTACAGAAGCACAAGTGGCTGGAGCAGATGTGATATTATCTGGTCATACACACAGGGGGCAGTTATTTCCAGCAAATTTAATTACTGCGAAATTGTTCGAGAATGATTGGGGTTATATGCAAAAAGAGCAATTACATTCTTTTACTACTTCAGGATTCGGATTATGGGGGCCAACACTACGTATAGGATCTCAATCAGAAGTAATGATCATTGAAATAGATTTTCGATAAAAAACCATCTCCAGAGATAATGCTGGAGATGGTTTTCCTATGTTTGTCTATTTAAATAAATTCAGGAGGAATATCATTTAATTTGGTTACTTTCCCATATATCATACTCACCACTGCCATTACAGCTTGCACAGTAGTAGGCATCGTCGTCCATAAACATATATTCTTGACCAGCAAAATATTGAAATCCCTTTCCACGACAATCAGGGCATTTTTCGAGATCTTTCATCTTCTCTACGTGATTAGCATATCTTGTTTCACGCCACTCGTTAAAAGCATTGAGTAATCCCATGAAAGTCCCTCCTTACTTTTTCTACTAGTTTGCATCAAAGTGTGGAGAGATATACCTACTTTATTTTTTTAATGTGTCTTCACAATTAGAAGTAATCTTTCTCTTTTTAGTAGTCCAAACAAGAAGTGTGGGTAATAAGAAACCACGAACAACAAAAGTATCCAGTAAGATACCAATAGCCATCGTCATTCCGAAAAGATATAATTCCTGTAGAGGTTGTGTGATAAGCACTGCAAAAGTTGCTGCTAATATAACCCCTGCAGACGAGATGACTCCACCTGTTAGCGTCACGCCTTCTTTCACAGCTTGAATCCATTCAACTTCTTTTGCTCTTTCCTTAATTCTTGCTAGCAACATAATATTATAATCAATTCCAAGGGCTACCATAAAAACAAATGTATAGACGGGTATTCGATAGCTGATGGCATCTAGCCCTAGTAAGTATTTAAATATCAACCAACTGAAGCCTAATGAGGCAAAATAAGATAGTAAAATAGTTGCTACCATAAGGAACGCCAATTTAAATGATTTGGTTTGAATTGATAGTAGCCCTATCAGCAGTAGGGTAACAAGTGTTATCAAAACGATAGTATCCCGTTGATTCATAGATTGGATATCAACTAATTTAGCCGTTTGTCCGATTAAATATAGTTGAGTTTCTTCAGAATCAAAACCAGCATTTTTCATTAACTCATCTTTTTGTTGCAACAAGCTTTCCACCGTATCCATACTCGATTGTTCATAAGGGTGATCATCTAGTATAATTTGAAAGGAAAAACTATTTAGAGAATCTGATTGAAAACCTTTTGGTAATGATACTTGTGCAGATACCATCTCATCTGTAATGGAAGGCGAAATAGTTGATATTCCTTCTGTTTCTTCTATACTTTTTGCCAACGCCTGCAAACTTGCTACATTTTCTGCAACATTGTTAGTCGCAATTTGATCTTGATGTACTAACACTGTTAACGGCGCTAATTGTCCGGCTGGATAGTTCTCTTCTAAGATTTCGAAACCTACACGTGAGGATAAATCTTCGGGAAACGATTTTAATAAATTATAAGAAGGACTAATCGTGCTGAATTGATAAGCACTAAGTCCAAAAATAATTAATAGTAAAACAGCCATTCTTTTTGGGTATGTCACAATCAATTGACTAGCTTTTTCCCAAAACGGATGCTTATTAGTATCTGCTGCATCCATTTGAGGAATAAAAGGCCAAAAGGCTTTTCTTCCAAATAAGGCAAACATGCTGGGAATCAAGGTTAAACCTGCTAATAAGATTAATATGACAGCTACAGCAAACACTGGTGCAAAATGATTATAGGGCTTAAAAACAGTAAAAAATAATGTCAGCATTGCCATTAATATAGTACCGCCACTAAAGAAAATAGGCTCAGCTAAAGGTGTAGCCGCATGGTGCATCGCTTCATAATGAGACGGATATTTCTTCAATTCACTTCGATACCTAGAAAAAATAAAAAGACTATAATCAGTTATGACAGCAAATAGAAGGACGAGCATAATAGAGATACTGGCACTATCGACAGTAAACCAATCCCATTTTCCTGCTATACCAAGGATGCGGTCAATCACACCATATGCGATTAAGGCAATTATTACTGGTATGATTGCAATGATTGGTGAACGGTAAATGACCATCAGTAAAAAGAATATTAGTAAGATGGTTGTAATCATAAGCACAAAGTCTGCATTTTTAAAAAGGGTCACTGTATCAGCGGATATACCTGCTGGTCCTGTTATTTCGAACTGAATATCTGTTGCTCCCATCCGTGTGAATTGATTACGTAAAGAGTCAAATGCCTGATTAGCGACATCAGAATCTATATTTTCTTTTAAAGATGCATTTATAATTAAAGTGGATTGATCTTTAGAAAACATTTGATTTTGTATAGATTCATTAAATTGATGAAAAGGGAGGACAGAAGAAAATGCTTCTGGCTTGTCATCAGTTGTTAACCATTCACTAAAAGAAGTAATTTTTTCTCGATCTTCAACTTTAAGACCACCTTCACGGTGGAAAACGAGTAAAGCAGTTAATCCATCATCTGATGGATATTCTTCTTCGTATAAGTCTTGAGCGATTTCTGATGGCATTTTGCCAGATATACTGCTTTCACTACTATTTGAAGCATATTCTTTCGAACTAGGTGCAGTAAAACTTAATAGGATCATAAAGACGATCCAAAAGAATATGACCCATTTAGCTCCTTTTTTACTGCTGGAAAATTGCACGATTTTTTTTAATGATTTCATTATTCGTTTCATCTCCTTCAAAATCAATCCTATCTAGCTAATTTGAACGGAGAATGAACATTAGATGACATTTGATTCAGCCTAAGCCAACGTTAGCAAAGAAAATAAAAAAACATGTTAGATTATTTAACAAAATAAATGCAGAACGAAAAGAATCATAATATAGTAAGTATATGATCCTAAGCCCCACTTGGGAGGAAGCCTGATAACTATTGTTATCAGGCTTTTTTTGATCGTTGTGGTTACCGTCTGAAAAATTTAGTCATTTTAGAAATGAAATGATGGAAATATGACAATTTTGATAGTGGGGAAGTTCTCTATGAGAATGAAGAAAAAATTAATTATATGCCTACATGAATCCAAACGCGAAGATGAGCTTAACCGAGGTAAAACAACGTGTTCTGAATAGAAGGAATGAACGAATGATTTTTATTACAAAGTAGAATGTATAACGCTCGTTTAATAAGTTATATCGAATTTTCTTAAATTAAATGCTATGTAATTGTTGATCCACAGCGGATAATACTTCTCCAATCTTCCTCTCATTAATGACTAAGTCAGCATAATGATCGAGATCGGTTGATTCTTCATTAATGATTATTAACTTTGCTCCTGCTTCTTTTGCGATTAAAGGAAATTGATTGGCTGGGGCTACAGAAAGAGAGGAACCTAAAACAATAAAAAGGTCGCAAAATGAAGAGAGATGCGACGCATCTTCGAAAGCTTTATTTGGTAACTGCTCACCGAATAATACGATAGACGGTCTTATCTTACCACCACAGTGACATTTGATTTGTTGCTTTATAAAATCTTCCCTATCCTTTGTCTCCCCACAGCTTTGACAGTGAAATCTTTTTAATGTACCGTGCAGTTCTGCTACATGTGTAGAACCTGCTTCTTGATGTAAACCATCAACATTTTGCGTAATAATACCTTCAATTAACCCTTGTTTTTCCCATTGTGCAAGAATGCTATGCCCTTGATGAGGCTTTACAAGCTGTACACTGTTCACTCTTTCTAGATAAAATTGCATAAAATCACTGAGTTGATTGTTCAATGCGTCAATACTAGCTAATTGCTTTGGGTCGAATTGCTTCCATAGTCCTGTAGATGAGCGGAAATCTGGTAACCCACTTTCTGTAGACATACCAGCCCCGGTAAAAACAACTGTTGAATGTGCATTATTCAGCCACTTTGTTAACATATCCAATTTCCTCTCCGCCTTTCATTACTTTTTATTATTATAGACAATCAAGTATCGAAGGAAAAGAAATTCAGATTATGGCTAGATTTTATATGATGTTATTTGATATTAACTATAGCGTTTGTTTAAAAACTTGATGATATAATGGCCATACACACCACAGATGATCAATCAATGTGAAAGCTTCATAAGAGTTGGAAGACTGGGGGATTTGTAAAATGATAAAAACAATTGATATTACTAACTTTGAGTCAGCTCAAGAGGTGTTCTCCATTCAAATCGCAGCATATAAAATAGAAGCGGCGATTATTGGTTCATATGATTTACCCCCATTAAAAGAGACAATAGAAACGCTGCAAAATTGTGGGGAATCTTTTTTTGGTTATTACAGCGAAGAACGGTTATATGGGGTTATATCAATCAATATTGATAGGCATGTGATAGAGGTTTGCCGTTTAGTGGTCCACCCAAACTTTTTTAAAAAGGGAGTTGCACAAGCACTATTAAACTTTATTGAGAATGAAAACAAGTCAAAAAAACTGAAGGTTTCGACAGCAACTAAAAATACACCAGCAGTCAATTTTTATAAAAAAAATTGTTTTCAATTGGTGGGCGAGAAGATAGTAAGTGAGCATATTACTTTGGCTTTTTTTGAAAAAAACGAGAAAAAGCTTGATAGATAAAACGAGTTTGAAATTGAAAACTAATAAATTCGCCCACCGAGCAGACTTTGTCACTAGGTGGGCCACAAGGCGAAGCAAACTGGTTTTAGCGGGAAAGAAATTTTTATTCGTTAATATCTTATGATATCAGGACAAGTATGTGCATCATACGAATAAAAAAATAAGAAAAATCGGTATGTAAAACAATAAGAAAGGGATTGAACAATGTTCAATCCCTATTTCAAAAGGGGGGGAATTTGTTTATGTCCTAGCTGTATTATTAATATACACATAAAATATGAATAACCTATGAACGCAAGATGAAAAAAGCGTTAACTTTTTGGAGGGGAAAAGAATGACAACGATTTGTTTGATTAGACATGGAGAAACCGATTGGAATGCTGCGAGAAGAATTCAAGGTAGAACGGATATTATCCTAAACGAAAAAGGAAAGCTACAAGCGAAGCAATGTGGAAACTATTTTTCTGGAACGGATGCAGATGTAATGATTGTAAGTCCCTTGAAAAGAGCCCGACAAACAGCAGAAATTATAAATGAGAAGCTGCAATTACCTATTGTTGTCATGGATGAATTTATTGAAAGATGTTTTGGAGAAGCAGAGGGAATGACTTATGAAGAAAGAAAAGAGCAGTTTCCATCACATAATATCCCGGGTTATGAAAGTGATAAAATATTAATGGAAAGAATAAAAATCGGTTTATCAACCATTCATTATCAATATCCTCATAAAAAAGTCCTTCTTGTTGCACATGGTGCGGTGATTGGCACACTACTAAATCATTTTTCAAAAGGAGAAATTCATCAAAAAAAAGACCGTCTATTAAATGGTTGTATTAATACAATTACTTTAAAGAAAAAAGACTGGCTCATAAAAGAATATAATATAACCCATCATCTATATGATTGAAATAACTTAGAGAGTGGGATAAACCAAAAATAAAAATAGTTGTTCATTTTTCGAAAGAAATCTTGCTTAGTCTCGCTATAATTATAGTAGCGATTAACCGAAATAAAGGAGGGGGCAACTATGGTTATAGGCGAGGAAAAGGCAAGAGAGTTTTATCAAGCTTTAGTTGACAGAAATCCAAAATATGATGGTATTTTCTTTGTTGGTATAAAAACAACCGGTATCTTTTGTCACGCGACCTGTTCGGCAAGAAAGCCTAAGTATGAGAATTGTGAATTTTTCTTAACTGCAGAGGAAGCATTATTAGCAGGATATCGCCCTTGTAAGCGGTGTACACCATTATTCTATCCAAATAGCATTCCTAAAGAAATTGAGAAATTAGTTGTAGCCGTTGAGGGAAGCCCGGAAAAAAGATGGAAGGAAGCAGATTTTCGAGAAATTGGTATCCATTCAGCAACTGCCAGAAGAAGGTTTAAAGAAATTTATGGAATGACATTTGTGCAGTACGCCCGCTCAAGAAGAATGGGTATCGCCTTTAAAGAAATATTAAATGGAAAAAAAGTCATAGATCAACAAGTATTACTCGGGTATGATTCATCGAGTGCGTTTAATGATGCATTCTCAAAGATTTTTGGTAGGTCTCCTAAGAGAGCTTCTTTATCGATATTATATGCAAATATTGTATCAACACCTCTAGGGCGGATGATCAGTATTAGTGATGAAAAATATTTATATTTATTGGAATTTGTTGATAGACGTGGACTTGAAAAAGAGATAGAAAACTTAAGAAACAAACAAAATGCGCGAATTCTACCAGGGGATACAAAGATTAATAGAAACCTAGAAGAGCAGCTCAAGCTTTATTATGCTAAACAACTTCGACAATTTACAATTCCTTTTTTCCTTCAAGGAACTCCTTTTCAACTCGAAGTATGGTCTCTTTTGCAAAAGATTCCTTATGGACAAACTGTATCTTATCAGGAAATTGGTCAGCTATTAGGAAGTAGCAATTATGTAAGGGCTGTCGGAAATGCGAACGGAGCCAATCAAATAGCCATTATAATACCGTGTCATCGTGTGATTAAAGCAGACGGTAAATTAGGTGGATATGGCGGAGGAATAGAAAGGAAGGAGCATCTTTTACGTCTCGAGACAGAGAGTGAAATAAAATGAGTATCTTAACGGATATTTTTCTATTCACAAAAGAAATTTAGCGTAAATTTTTAAAAAATTCTCGGATTTCCCTCAAATTTGATTCATTTTAGTGTATTATCGGAATTGATAAGGAATTTTTCCTTAATGATTTGATAGAGGGAGAGATCATTATGACCGTTTCTTTTAAAGGCGAAGCAAAAGAAATAGCTACTGAATTAACATTGTTTAGACGTGAGCTTCATGAGTATCCAGAGCTAAGTGGCGAAGAAGTACAAACATCTTCGAAAATACAACAGAAATTAAACGATTATCAAATACCATATCAAACTGGTTTTGCAAAAACTGGTATTCTAGCAATTATTAAAGGGGCAAAACAGGGACCGACAGTATGTTTAAGAGCGGATATTGATGCCCTACCGATTGAAGAACAAAGTGGTGTCTCTTATTCTTCGAAAGTAAAAGGTGTGATGCATGCTTGTGGTCACGATAGCCATGCAGCAATGTTATTAGGAGCTGGAATTATTTTAAATAAACATAAAGGCAACATATCCGGCACAATCTTGCTCTTATTTCAACCAGCGGAAGAAAAGTCTCCAATAGGTGGAGCGAAAATCATGATGGAAGATGGTGTATTTGATGAATATAAACCGTCTGTTATTATTGGTCAGCATGTATGGCCAGACCTTCCGCCAGGTCAAATAGGAGTTAGACCGGGACCAATGATGGGTAACTCTGATCGATTTTCTTTGAAAATCACTGGTTCAGGTGGGCATGCAAGTATGCCCCATACGACAATAGATGCAATTATTATAGCGAATCAAGTAATTACAATGTTGCAAACGATCGTAAGCCGAAACATTGATCCGCTAGAATCGGCGGTAGTCACAGTTGGTAAGGTGTCTGGCGGTGTTGCCCATAACGTCATTGCGGAAGAAGTAATTATTGAAGGTACAGTAAGGACTTTAACAGATAAGGTAAAAACACAAGTGAAGAATCGTTTTCATCAAATCGTAACAGACACTGTTAAGGCGCTAGGTGGACGTGTCGAAATCACATACCTTGATGGTTATCCTTCCACAGTAAACACTCCGGAATGGGCTGAAAGAGTAAAGGAAACAGCGGCAAAATTTGTAGGTAAGGAAAATGTCCCAGAAGTCGCACCCTCAATGGCAGGAGAGGATTTTGGCCGCTTTTTAAAAGAATATCCAGGTGTATATTATTGGCTAGGTTGTTCAATAGGAAATAATCAAAAGCCGCTTCACAACCCTTCTTTTCAACTTGATGAAAACATTTTGCCGATCGGTATGGAATTAATGGCTCAAGTTGCCATTGATACAATTGAACAATTACAAAGTAAGGGTTTATAGGAGGAATTTTTTTCAATGGAAGCATTCATAAAAGACATCACCCCGTATTTAACTAAAATGAGAAGAATGTTTCATGCATATCCAGAGGTAGCGTGGACAGAGTATGTGACAACTGCAAAAATTGCTGAAGAGATAGAAAAGCTTGATTTTGAAGTAGAGATGGGACAAGCGATTCTCCATCCACATACAAGAATGGGGTTGCCAACAGAAGATCAGATAGAAAAAGAAGAACAAAGAGCGATGGAAGCGGGCATAAATAAAGCGTATTTATATTTAATGAAAGGTGCTTTTACGGGACTTAAAGCTTATTTCGACACTGGTCGAAAAGGAAAACATATTGTTCTACGATTTGATATTGATGCCCTGCCGATTAATGAAGCAGAGGATGAAGCACATTTTCCTTTTGTGCATGGGTTTCATAGTAACAGAGCGGGCTATATGCATGCGTGCGGTCATGATGGGCATACCGCCATTGGTTTAGGTGTGGCGCATTTTATTCATGAAAATCGCCATCAATTAAACGGACGTTTCACCTTGTTATTTCAACCTGGAGAAGAAGGCGGACGAGGGGCAAAGCCGATGGTGGATAAAGGATTGTTAGATGATGCCGATGTCTTTTTAAGCGGACATATAGGGATCCACTCATTAAACATTGGTGACATCGTTGCAACAACAGATCAGTTCTTAGCGAGTACAAAGATAAACGTTGAATACTTTGGCAAATCAGCACATGCTGGATTAGAGCCAAATGAAGGCAGGAATGCTCTATTAGCCGCTGCAGCCTCTTCATTACATTTAAATGGTATTACGAGACACGCAGGGGGTGCGACGCGCATCAATATAGGAACACTAGAGGCTGGAAGTGGCCGAAATATTATTGCTGATTATGCGAAAATGCAATTAGAAACCCGAGGTGCTTCAACTGAACTTAATGAAGAGTACATGGTCCTCGAAGCCATGAGAATAATTCAAGCTAGTGCAGCACTATATGATGTCACAACAAATGTTGAAATCGTTGGCCAAGCGCCTAGTGCAGAGTGTCAAGAAGAATGGGTGGATTTTATTAATGAGGCAGTGAAAGCAAGTACAAATATTAAAAATGTGATTCCGAAATTACCTCTAGGGGCTTCTGAAGACGCTGCCTTTATGTTAGAGAAGGTGAGGAATAATGGGGGAGCGGCGAACTATATGTTATTTGGAACACCGCTCGCTGCTGGACATCATCATCCATGTTTTGATTATGATGAAGAGGTACTGCCTATCGCCGTTGAATCAATTTGTCGTGTGATTTTAGGATGGCAATAAGTTAAAAAAGAACGAACCTTAACCAGTCATGTTAAAATAAGGCTATATTGTTTAATTTGTTGGAGGCAGGTGCGTTGAATGAAAATTCGAGTGGGGGTTATTGGACCAAAAGATTCAGTTAAAATGATTATAGATACAGGGGCGGACTACGGCGAACTTCACTTTATTCCCTTTGTGTATGAATCGACTGAAGAAACTGAGCAAATTATTATTAGAAATAGAGAATGGGTTGACCAGTGGCTTTTTTCAGGACAGGCGCCATATTTTTATGCATTATCCAAGAAAGTGATTACAAAAAAAGAAGCGAGTTATATTCCTTTAAGTGGTGCGAGCCTGCTTGCTGTCTTAGTAAAGGTTTTTTTAGATAGCGATCAAGTGCAAAAGCGTTTTAGCTTGGACACTATTCAAGAAGAAGAAATGGATAGAGGACTCGATCCGCTAGTGAGGAATCGAGTCCTTTTCCAGATGAATTCTTACGATGGATATATGCCGGCTGAAGAGATTATTGCTTTTCATAAAGAATTATATGAAAGTAACAAAGTCGATGTGGCTATTACTTGTTTGAATAAGGTGTATAAAGAATTAACGAAGATGAATATCCCAACTTATCGCATCGAGCAATCAGAACTAACGGTCAGACGTTCTTTAGAAACGATTAAAGAAAAGGGGCAAGCATCATGGTACCGGAAATCCCAGCTTGTCATTATTGGTGTCGAACGCATCGTTGCTTCTTCTGAAAGTGAAGAAAGAAGGCGATCCTTCCGGTTAAAGCATCAAGAACTAGAACTAAAGAAAGTCTTGCTTGACGTTGGTGAACAAATGAATGGTTCGATAGTCCAGATGGATGATGGCGTTCACTATATTTTTACTACGCGAGGAGAGCTTGAGCTCTTTATGAGAGACCAATCGATGTTGACGATCAGTGAAGAGATTTTTGTTCATAGTCGGTTACGTGTTCGCATAGGTGTAGGCTTTGGCTTAACGGTATTAGAGGCTGAGGAAAATGTGAGTATGGCTTTCTCTCATGCCCGTGAATTTAAGGGCCCTATTGTTATATCTGTTAATGAAGAGAAAGAATTAACAATTATTAATAATGAAAAAGAAGAAATAAGTTTTCATTCAAGGATTTACGGAAATGATTGGGAAAAAATATTTAAAGATGCAGGTATAAGTAGTAAGATTGTTGCAAAAATTGAGTCTTTATCATTACACTACCAAAAAAATAAGATTACTTCTCAAGATTTATCTCATTGGCTAAAAAGCACTGATCGCAACGCGAGAAGAATATTGATGGAGATGGAAAAGATAGGTTTAGCTGAAATTATAGGAGAAGAGACAGGTCATCGAGGGAGACCACGAAAAATTTATCAAATAAACTTTAATCAGTTTGCCAAACAATAAAAAATAAATCCGTATGATTTGAACCTAAACACTAGAAATATCAATTATTTCCAGTTGTTTAGGTTTTTATTATCGTTTAAGTTAAATAACACCTAATAAAAGACGAACATTGAGAATCATTATCAACCATATAATTCCTATATATTCTTTTATTTGTAAATAAAAATGATATTTATTAGAAAATTAATAAAAAAGACAAAAAAGATTAAAAAAAGACTATTCACAATATAAATGTGATGATATAATAACGGAAATGTTAAGGATAAATTCCGATAAATTTCGAAGTAAGGAGAGTGAAATAATTTGCAAGCAAATGTAAACAACGAACAAGAAAAGAAGGGCTTGATGTCCAAGTTCTTGTCAGGCATTGAAACGATAGGGAACAAGCTACCAGATCCATTTTTTATTTTCGTTTATCTCGCAGCGTTTGTAATGATATTAACGTTCATTGTTAATCAATTTGATGTTACTGTTGAGCACCCAGGAACAGGGGAAGAGTTGGCAATAAAAAGTTTAATTTCTGGTGAAGGACTGCAGTTTATATTAACTGAGATGCTGTCTAACTTTACTGGCTTCGCCCCACTAGGCCTTGTGTTAGCTATGATGCTTGGTGTAGGCTTAGCTGATAAAGTTGGTTTACTAGAAACAGCCATTAAAAAGTCGATCTTAAGTACACCAAAGTCATTAGTCACTTATGCTGTTTTCTTTATTGGTATTATGGGGAATATTGCTTCAGATGCGGCGTTCGTACTTGTACCACCGTTAGCTGCGATGGTTTTCTACACTGTTGGTAGGCATCCATTAGCTGGTTTAGCAGCTGGCTTTGCTGGAGTAGGTGCAGGTTTTTCAGCCAATGTCTTAATCGCTGGAACAGATGCATTATTGGCGGGAATTACTACTGAGGCTGCTAAAGCAATCGATCCTTCATTTGTTGTATCACCTGTTGATAATTGGTATTTTATGTCGATTTCTACTGTTCTCTTAACTTTAGTTGGTGGATTCTTAACTGAAAAGGTAATTGAACCAAGATTAGGAAAATATGATGGGGATTTGAAAAAGAATTTTGAACCGGTTTCAGCTATCGAGTCAAAAGGGTTAAGAAATGCCGTTATAGCGGGTCTAGCATATATTGCTATTTTACTTACAATTATCTTCTGGCCAGACTCCCCTCTTAGAAACGAAGAAGGTGGTATGATTCCTTCCCCATTTTTAAGTGGAATTATCCCAATTGTTTTATTATTCTTTATAACGATGGGAACAGCATACGGAGTAACAGTAAAGAAAATCACAAAAAGTGCTGATATTCCAAAGTATATGGCAGATTCGATGAAAGATATGGCAGGCTATATCGTCCTTATATTTGCTGCGTCACAATTTATTGCTTATTTTAACTGGTCCAATTTAGGTACTTGGATTGCAGTCAATGGTGCGGAATTCTTATCTTCCATCAATTTAACTGGTATTCCTGTTATTATTGGATTTATTATTTTCGTCTCTATCCTGAATTTATTAATCTTTAGTGGGTCTGCTCAATGGGCATTATTAGCCCCAATTTTTATTCCATTGTTTATGTTACTTGATTATAACCCTGCTTTTATCCAAGCAGCGTATAGAATTGCCGATTCAACTACAAATATTATTACACCACTAAATCCGTATATCCTTGTAGTTCTTGCTTTTATGAGAGAATACGATAAAAAAGCAGGTTTAGGCACGCTTATTTCCTTAATGATTCCTTATTCAATGGTTTTCTTAGTAATTTGGGTAGTCATGCTATTCATTTTTGGATTATTCGGTATTCCGATTGGACCCGGTATCGAAATGTATTTGTAATAATGCGGTGTTGTTGCCCGAACATAAATGTTCGGGCTTCTTTATTTGTGAAAAATGATAAAATAGATAGAGGTATTTTTTTACCGTAAGGAATTAATCGTTATACTTAAGGGCTATAAGTAGGGGAGAGATGGTCAGTGGTTAGTTTCAGAGATATACATCATGATGGTAATTTAATAGCAGAAAAAGCCAATTTTGATCACTATGGCACAAAACAGTTCTATTTTAAATATGATGCAAACTTTATCCAATTTAAAATAAATCCTAGTTTGCAAGATTTTCAACTGGCACAAATGTATTTGGAAGACTATCAGAAAGAGCATAAACAAGAACATTTGAAGTTTTATTTACCAGCAGACGAAATGATTCAAGAGGATGTTTTATTATACCTTTATCAACAATTCTATACGATCGGGTGTCAGGAGTTATATGAAATTAACCCTCTTCAATTTATCTATAAAGATAGAAAGAACGAAATCGTGGTTGAGGAAGTGACAAATGATAATTTAGGAGAATATCTACAATTGCAGAGAAACTTTGATCTAGATTATGGTGAGGAATATGTGAACCTTAATAGAAGCATGCATTCCTATCATCATAATGCAAAAGATACATTACAGTTACTCGCATATGATCATGGTGTGCCAGCAGGTTCATTACAAGTATTTTTTAATAAGTGTACAGCTGAAATTGATAATGTAGGTGTGTTACCAGCTCACCGATTAAAGGGGATTGCTGCAAGCTTGCAATATGAAGTAATGAAGCGATTTAGCAATCATAGGGTTATACTTGTAGCCGACAGCAATGACACGCCAAAGGATATGTATCGTAAACAAGGGTATAAAAAATTGAGCTTTCGCTATGAAGTAATGAAGTTATTATAAGTAGTAGTTTATTATTAATATAGAACAAGTAATGTGATAAAAACTCTACAAACTGATATTAATAAATCTGCAGGTGGTGAGAGTAGCCATCTGCAGATCATTTATAAAGAGGTAAATTTTGCTCAAGGTAAAAGCGAGAGAACAGCAAAAAAATGCATAATCGAACCAGCAAGAACAAAAACATGCCACAATGCGTGATGGTACTTAAATCCTCTCCATACATAAAATATTGAACCAGCAGTGTATAGAACACCACCGATAATGAGGAAAATCATTCCTTGTGTAGGTAAGTGTGTAACCAGAGGCTCCCAGGCAAATATAATTAGCCAGCCCATCAAAACATATAGTAATGTCGAGAAGACTAAAAACTTTTTAACAAAAAAACATTTGAAAACTGTTCCAGCAATTGCTAGCCCCCATACAAGACCAAATAAGGTCCATCCTAAGGTTCCTTTAACTGTTATAAATAGAAACGGTGTGAACGTTCCAGCAATAAAAAAGTAAATGGAAGAATGATCGAGAATCTCAAATACATCCTTTGCTTTTCCAGCAGGTAAACTATGTAGCAAAGTTGATGAGAAATATAAAATAACCATCGTTGTACCAAAAAGAACAAAGCTGACAATATGCCAAGCTGTTCCATATAAGGATGAGAAAACAGTTAAAATGACGAGAGCCGCAATACTTAATAGCGCACCGATTCCGTGTACGATCGCGTTGGCGATTTCTTCTCCCTTTGAAAAAATATGTGTTTCCAAGTAGTATTCACCCATTCTTTATCCAAAATCATAATTCTAGTATAAACATTTTTTTAGCTGATAAAAAGTCGTAAGCTTTCATTATAAAGAAAAACTTCACTAGGCGAAGAGGGTGGAGAGTGTAAATGCATGGAGAATATTTGGAGTTATCCATCCTTGAGTCAATGCCAATTTAAGCCGCGGTGTTAGATCAGTTGAAGTGTTTAGGTAACGACAGCATTCATCCAACTTGTTCATAATCGTTACTGAAAGAGAAGCTTGACATTGCTCAATTCCTAAACTTACAGTTGCCATTTAGGTTGACATTTATTGATAAGATGATAACATAACTTTGAAAGCATAATTGAATAAATCCACTAGGGGTGCCTTTAAAAGGCTGAGATTAAAGTGCAATAACTTTAAGACTCTTAGAACCTGATCTGGTTGATACCAGCGTAGGGAAGTGGCGTATATCAATTTAGTTAACGTTATAACTATAACTAAATGAATGATGTATACAGTAACCACTTTCTTATAGGAAGTGGTTTTTCGCTTTTCTGGATTTTTTATGCTCGATAAAAAAAGAGAAGAGGTAGAAATGATGACAACAAAAGAAACGTTTACACAATCGTTAAGGAAAGAAGTACATGATATATGGGAAGCGAATTTTGAACACCCTTTCGTTAAAGGAATTGCTAAGGGAGATTTACCAATTGAGTGTTTCCGCTTTTATGTGTTACAAGATTCTTACTATTTATCACATTTTGCTCGTGTGCAAGCAATCGCTGCTTCTAAAGCAGAGAATTTATATATGACCTCAAGAATGGCCTCGCATGCGCAAGGTACCTATGAAGCTGAACTAGGGTTACATAACAAATTTATGGAGGTATTAAAAGTTTCTGAAGAAGAGTTAAACCAGTTTAGACCCGCTCCTACTGCCTATGCATATACATCCCATTTATATCGTGTAGCAGAGACAGGCACAGTTGGCGAGGTCATCGCTAGTTTGCTTCCGTGTTATTGGATTTATTATGATATTGGGCAGAGCTTTAAAGGGGCAAAACCAAAAGAAGAAATCTATCGTACCTGGATTGATACATACGGTGGAGAATGGTTTGTTAAACTTGTACTGGAACAAATTCATCATCTTGATCGGCTTGCTGAAATTGCATCTGAAACAGAAAAAGAAAAAATGAAAATGGCATTTACCATTAGCTGTCAATATGAGTTAGCTTTTTGGGAAATGGCTTATACCCAAGAAAAGTGGTTAAGTGATAAAACATATGCATAAAACTTCATAAATGAAAGCGGGAATAGTGTTAACAGAATAAGGTTAGTTCATACTAACTCAATTCTGTTAACATCATACCCTTTATAATCGTTGTAATATCAGGTTTGTTATGCAATTAAGACAGTTTGCCATATCGGATTTTCCTAAAAAAGAAGTTAGATCTTCACCAACTACTCATCTAGTCAATAGAAATGACTTCTACTTCTCCACCCTCATAGACATATAAACTTCCTATATATATATAAAGACAATAAGCGTATAATGAGAGACGAATGTTAAATTGAGGAAGGCGTTTAAATAATGAATAAACAACAAAGTAAGTACAGATGGGTTGTATTTGGTGTTTTACTTTTAGCCTATTTATTTATGGTTAGTCAAAGAACAGCACCTGGTTTAATTACTGATCAATTAATGGAAGAATTTCATTTAACTGCAGCAACGATTGGGCTGATAACGAGTATTCAATTTTTTGCTTATGCTGGATTGCAAATTCCCATCGGATTATTCTCTGATAGATTTGGTCCAAATGTATTTCTAGTCGCTGGAACGCTGCTAAACGGACTAGGTACCATCCTCTATAGTTCGGTAGATAATAGTTATATGCTTATCTTTGCTAGGCTATTATGTGGAATTGGCGATGCTACTATTTGGGTCAATTTAGTTCTTGTATTGAGCATTTGGTTCAAGCAGCAGGAGTTTTCGATGCTAGTGGGATTTGCTGGAATGACAGGAAGTTTAGGTTTCTTATTGGCAACAGTTCCTTTTAGTTCGACCATTTCTCTATTAGGGTGGAGACTTCCATTTTTAATTGTTGGCATCGTAATATTCACCCTCGGTATCGGACTCTATGTTGTTTTAATAAAATATCCTAAGAAGAAATTTCAAATGGAAGAAGAAAAAAATCAAAAAGAAACAAATGAACCGTTATTAGTCATCATAAGAAGATTACTAGTCAATCGCCAAGCTTGGGCGACATTCCTTTGTCATTTTGGTGTAGTAGGCACATATATTGGCTTTATTGGCTCTTGGGCTGTTCCCTATGGTATGGACATTTACGGTTTATCAAGATCAAGTGCAAGTGAAGTAATTATGTACGGCTTATTTGGTGCCATTATCGGAGCGCCATTAACAACCTATCTATCTACTTTTTTTGACAGTGTCAAATTACCGTATGTTATCGTGCAGTTGCTGTCGGTTTCTGCTTGGATCACACTAGTATTGCTGGGTGGAGAGCCACCGTATTTATTATTCATTCTTTTATTCGTGATCATAGGCTATGCAAATGGTGCGAGTGCTCTAACCTTTACAGTTGTTAGACAGTCCTTTCATATAAAGGAAGTGGGGCTTATTTCCGGTTTCGCCAATACGGGTGGCTTTCTTAGCGCAGTGTTGCTGCCAGCTCTTTTTGGGAAAGTATTGGACCATTTTGCTAATTTTGACCTTACAACCGCTTATCAATATGGACTCTATATTCCTTTAAGCTTTGCGATTATTGGGTTAATTGGAGTATTCATGTTATATGAGCCAGTAGTATATCGTCAAAAACTACAAATGAGTCAAATGAAAAAATCGGTTGGTTAACAATCGATTTTTTTATTTAGCTAATAAAAATGAAGAACAATCATCACTTAAAAGGCAGTCAAGTGGATACCTGATTTGATCACCATCTACCGTCCTTTTTAGAAAATGTTACTGAAAGTGTAAAATTGATCTTTTTTTATCAAATATTTCTTCATAACAATTGAAAAAATTGGATATTTGTTGTAAGATAGGTTATATTATTAATCTAATTTTAATAGATAATATATTTTTGAAATATAATAGTTACATATAGTAATAATTAAGAACATTCATACTTTGATGATTGGTTGTGTTGATGATGGCGGGAGAGCAGAAAAGAAAGAAAAGAAATAAAAAAATGGTTTTTCGGATTAATTTAATGTTTTTTGCAGTATTTATCCTCTTTTCGATTCTAATCTTCCGCTTAGGTATTGTTCAAATTGTTTACGGGGAGAATTATAAAAAAGAGATTGAACGGGAAGTGGAGGTGCCAGTAGCAAGCACGGCACCTAGGGGGCAGATCTATGATAGTAAAGGTAGACTGGTTGTAGGGAATAAGCCTCAATTAGCCATAAGTTATACTCGCTCTCAATCTACAACTCAAGAAGAAATGATTCAGACATCAGAGCTTTTAGCGAAAATGATTAAAAAAGACACGGAAGAAGACTTGAAGGCGATTACGGAAAGAGATAAACAAGACTTTTGGATAATAAAGTATCCGAATGAAGCAGCAGAAAAAGTATCGGATAAAGAAAAAGATGAATTGCAAGCAAGTGATATGTCAGCAAAAGAAGTAGATGAAGAAATATATAAACGAACGCGGGAACGAATAACAGAAGAAGAACTGAATGCTTTTAAGAAGGATGAACTAGAAGTTTTAGCGATATTTCGAGAAATGGCAAGTAGTCGAATGTTGACACCTCATTTTATTAAGAACAAAAATGTTAATGAAGATGAATTTGCTCTTGTTAGTGAGAATCTTCATTTACTACCTGGTATTGATACAACGGTAGACTGGGAACGTTATAATGCTTTAAAGGACGAAGATGGAGAAGTAACATTAAGTTCTGTACTTGGAAATGTTTCAAGTTCAAAAGAGGGCTTGCCTAGTGAAATGCTCGAATATTATCAATCTAAAGGTTATAGTCGCAATGATCGTGTCGGCAAGAGTTATTTAGAATTGCAATACGAGTCTGTTTTACAAGGGCAAAAGAAAATCATGAAAAATTACACAGATAAAACGGGTGAAGTAACAAAGCAAGATGTGGTAAGAGAAGGACAAGCAGGAAAAGACCTTGTCTTAACAACTGATATCGAATTCCAACAAGAGGTAGAAAAAATCATTGAAAAGCATGTTCGAAGTCTGAGGGGAAGTAATTACTATTTAGATCGTGGCTTCGTTTCAGCGATGAACCCACAAACAGGTGAGGTTCTCGCAATGGCTGGCAAACAATTTGTCAAAGATGAAAAAACTGGTGAAACAGAAGTCATGGATTACGCCTTAGGTAATATGACAAGTCAATATTCAATGGGTTCCACTATAAAAGGCGCAACAGTGTTAGCAGGTTACGAAGAAGGAGTAATCTCACCTTGGAGTGTTTTGGTAGATAGACCTTTGTATTTTGACGGAACACAACCTAAACGATCTTGGAATACGGCAGGATTTGGTGCCATTAATGATCTAACGGCCCTTAGGAAATCTTCAAATGTTTATATGTTTCTAATAGCGATGAGAATTGGTGGACAACAAGAATACATTCCGCGAGGTAAACTACGTATTGATAAAGATGAAGGTATTAGAAAGTTACGATATAATTTTCACCAGTTCGGTCTTGGGGTGAAAACGGGTATCGACTTACCAGGTGAAGTAACAGGACAATCACCAATTCCTCCTAATGGAGGGAATACACTTGATTTTGCCATTGGACAATTCGATACTTATAGTCCGCTACAATTGGCGCAATATGTATCAACGATAGCAAATGGTGGTTACCGTATGCAACCACAGATTGTGAAGGAAATTCGTGAACCGAATCTTGAGAATAATCAACTTGGTGCGGTTTATAAATCCATTGAGCCGAATGTTTTGAATAAAATTACGATGAAGGATGCATGGATTGAACATGTACAAGATGGGTTTATCCAAGTAGTCAACCATCCGCAGGGAACAGCAAATAGTGGGATTACAAATAAAAAGTATAAGATTGCAGGTAAAACAGGAACAGCCCAAGCTTACTACGGGGGGCCGCTTAAGGTGCAATCGAATCCAGATACTTGGAATTTAACCTTTGTCGGGTACGCGCCGTATGATAATCCTGAAATTGCCATTTCAGTTGTCATTCCATGGTTGTCTTCAGATAAATCCAAGATTAACCTTCATATTGCTGATGAGGTATTTGATGCTTATTTTAAAATGAAGACTAAAAAAGGCGAAGAAAATGAAGAACTTTAAATAAAATAGAATAGAGCTTTTCATATGCACCCCGAAGTCTAACGCTCGGGGTGTTTTTTTATGGTGACATATGATGAATCTTTTAAGCAAAAAAATACTCTCTCTCTCTTGCTAGTGAAGGTGGTTATGTAGTTGGAATCCGTAGTAAAACGAATGTAAGATAATGGGGTAAATAATTTATGAGAGGGTGGTTCCCTTAGAAGGACTAACAAAACAGGCCATCCAGTTTAATTTAAGGTAGATGTCTTACACGAGAAATTGAAACAGGAGAATCTTTTGACTCAGTTGTTTTTAAAATTTGGCATTCGAAATGAATAAAAATGAAGAAAGTGAGTGTAAATGCATTCAACTCTTTTCATTTTAAAAAAATTGGTTCTGTTTTTCTGATTATACCTTGTTCTTTTTCCTTATAATAACAATAAATATTTAGAAATTTTAATAATAATATTTCTTGAAAAAATTTATTGTATTTTTTTACAAAAATGCTATGATATTAATAGTTTTATATTCTTTTAAATACATTTTTTAACATCTGTAATACGGAAAAACTAATTGAATAATGAAGGTGAATGAATCAATGAAAATTGTTTCTTTTAATGCATTTCGCACGATTGGTATGCCCAATGTGCACTATATAAAGCCAGAACATATGTTTAAAGAAATAGATGCAATAAAGCAAGCTGACATCGTGTTATTTCCTGAAACGTGGCAAGTACCGTCACTTGTGTATGGGTTGAAGAAAAAGATTTTTCCTAGCATAGAAACAATGCAGCTAGGTTTTAGTAAAATTGAAATGACAAGGGCCCTTTGGTCGGTGAGTCCTGAGCATGCTCCCTATACTGAAATCCTTGCTAATACAAGGAGCAATATTGAGTATGTTTTAGATACTTTTCCCTTTCCTTTTGTAGCAAAAGAATCACGAAACTCTATGGGAAAAGGTGTTTTCCTCATCCAATCGAGAGAAGACTTTCTAACGTATTGTGAGAAAGTGGACGCTTTATATATCCAAGAATATTTACCGAATGATGGAAAAGATTTACGTATATGTGTGGTTGGGAATGAAGTATTGGGCGCCTATTGGAGAGTGGGACTAGAAGGAGAGTTTCTTCATAATATTGCACAAGGTGGAGAACTATGTGCCGATTTTATTCCCCAAGAAGCTATCGACCTTGTGTTAGATATTGCCGGTCAATTAGGTATTAATCACGCAGGGTTTGATGTCATGGTGAGCGAAGGGAAATACTATATTATCGAATTTAATGTGTTATTTGGGAATCAAGGATTAAATAAACTAGGAAAATCAGTTGAACAAACGATTTATCAATATTTATTATCACAATTTCTACCACCATTCCCAACATCGCCGACACCAGGAAATAAAGTTGTCTCTTAATGGTAAAAGCCTAATTTCTTTCCGTAGGAAACTAGGCTTTTACTTATTTATTAACTGCGTACTTTTCTTTTTGTACCATATTGATTAAGAGGTCGAGTTCCTCGCTTATTTGAATAGTGAACGGGTCTGATAGGCCAAAAATATCCCCGATAATTAAAAGCATTTCTCTTGTATCTTTTATCTGACTTTCAATATCTATAGAAGTTACCTGCATCTGTCATTACCTCGAATTCAAAATATCATAACTAATTACATTATCACATATTTTTACATATTATACAATCAATAGTTATCTGATTAAGTCATAACAGAGCTGCAGTTTTTATAGCCTGAATCAAAATGCTATAAATCTAGTAAAAGGATAAATGGTGTCATTCGCAGAATTCTACTTTCGTCTAGCACGAGAGGAAAAAGAATGAAAAAGAGAGAAAATTTAATAAATCATTGATGAGCATCAGATGGTGATAGAGAACGATAAATAGGTAAATTATGAATAGCACAAACAAAAACTAATTTTTAGGAGTTTTTGTTTGTGCTTATTCACTGGAAACAATTAATGATTATAAATCTTGTAAAGCTTTTTCGAATATCTCTAAGGTTCTATTAATTTCTAAATCAGTGTGTGCTGTAGATAGGCTGAAACGATTCATTGGTTTTGTATATAAACCATTAATTAATAATAATAGATCTAATCTTTTACGTAAGGAAAAATTCGCTTGCTGTAAGTCGCGATAATTCCATACTTCTTTATCAGTAAATACGATGTTAAAAATGGAACCGAGTCCAATGGTTTGCATCGCTAATCCTTTTCTATCAAAAAGACTTGTTAGTTCTTGTTTTAAACGATGTGTTCTAGCTATAACAGTAGAGATTTCATTTTGTAATACGTCAATGGTTGCCATCCCTGCAGCAAGGATTGAAGGGTGACCATTATATGTCCCGCTATGGAAAAGAACATCTTTGGCACTGGAGTTCTTACCTGTACTATGGTCAAAAACATCTGAGAAGGTAGAAGGGGCACAACACATCATAATCTCTTCTTTACCTCCAACCATACCAACAGGAAAACCTCCTCCAACTACTTTACCTAACGTTGTTACATCAGGTGAAATATGATAAATGGATTGTGCACCACCAAGCCCCAATCTAAAGCCGGTTTTTACTTCATCAAAGATTAAAACAATACCTAAGTCTTCCGTTATTTTTCTTAATCCAGTCATAAATTCTTGTGTAGCAGGGATAAAGCCACTTTGAGCAGGTTCTAAAATCACAGCTGCTACCTCATCTTTATGCTTTGTCAAAATTTCTGCTGTTGCTTCCAAATTATTAAAAGGTAAAACAATCGTATGAGTTTGGTGATAGGGGTCAACACCTTTAGATTCAATTAAAGCATTTGGTTCTGATGCTGGACCTGCTTGATCTACTTTTGGATTAACACTAATAAGCATTTGATCATATCCGCCATGGTAATGACCTTCAAACTTAGCAATCTTATATTTACCAGTGTAAGCATAGGCTAATCTTATTGATAATAAAGTTGCTTCAGTACCTGAGTTTGTATATCTAAGTTTTTCCATCGAAGGATAGAGTGCTTGTAATTTTTTTGCCATTTCGAGTTCAAGTTGATGAGGCGTCCCGAATAAATGTGTACCATTCACTTGCATTTGGTCAGCTAATGCTTTTTGCACTTTTGGGTGACCATGACCAAGCATTAAAGAGCCATAAGATAATAAGTAATCGATGTATTCATTGCCATCAATATCGAATAAATAAGCGCCACTACCCCTTTGCATAACAATTGGGTATGGATCAAAGTACTTAATATTTGCTGTTACACCGCCTGGCATATAGCTTTGGGCATCTAAAGAGAATTGATATGATTTACTCGTTTTTGCTTTTAATTGTTCGTGTACATCATCTAATGAACTTGTTTTCACTGTATTTTTCACCTCTATAATGAAATGTATATTTCATATTTATTAATATAAGAAATATATAGAACATGATACGCTGAAAAAATCTATTTGTGAAGTGTTAATTTCATTTTTAATAAAAATGAAATAAATAATTCATTAATGGTTATACAGATTATCAATTTTTAAGCTTTTCACGTATAATAAAATGTATGAGAAAGAAATCTGTTAATTTTGAAGAAAAGGTATGACTTACAAAATGGAGAATATCGAAAAGTTAATCACGGATCAATATCCGATAATGAGTAAATCTCAAAAGAAAATTGCTACATACATGCTAGATCATAAAAATGAAATTCCATTCTTAACTGTCGCTAAACTAGCCAAATCTACGAAAGTTAGTGAAGCTACTGTTGTTAGATTTGCCGTTTTTCTTGGATTTACTGGTTACTCTGATCTACAGCAATATATGCAAAGCTCTATTCAAAAACAACTCACTACAACAGAGAGATTGAGAATGTCATCAGATGTGTATGAACACGAAAGAGAAGGGGTTGTCTCTCTGTTCCAGGATGATATGGCTAACATTCAATTGACGATGGAAAAGTTAGATGAACAACAATTTATGAGAGCAGCACAATATATATTAGAGGGAAGAAGAATATACATCAGTGCCAATCGTAGTGCTCGGTCATTAGGTGTATTTCTGCAATATTATTTAAATATCATCCTTGGACATAGTGAATTAATCGGTGCTGCTGACACTGTATCTGAACAGTTATTTAAGTTGGATGAGCATGATGTAGTGATTGGTATCAGCTTTGCTCGTTATTCAATGAATACAATTGAACAAGTGCAATATGCAAAAGAACATGGAGCAAAAGTGATTGCTATTACTGATCATTTAACGTCACCATTAGTGCCATATGCAGACGTAGTATTAACTGCTTCTAGCAAGCTTCCAACGTTTATCGACTCCTTTACCGCACCACTTAGTTTAATTAATGCTTTAATTGTTTATTTAGGGAAAGAGCGGACAGAAGTTGTAGAAGAAAGATTAGAGAAGTTAGAAGACTTATGGGAGCGGTTTGATATATTTTATAGAAAGAAATAGGAGGAGTAGTCGATGGATTTAAAAATAAAAGGTAAAGTAGCTTTAGTATTAGCTTCCAGTCAAGGTTTAGGAAAGGCGATTGCCCTTGAATTAGCTAAGGAAGGCGCCAAAGTAATGATTTCGAGTAGAGATGAAAGTAAACTACAAGTCGTACAACAGGAGCTAAAATCAAGTGGTTTCATGGAAGTGGAGTACCAAGCGTGTGATATTACAAAACAGGAAGATATTACAGAACTTGTTCAAAAGACAAAAGCTACATATGGAACCATTGATATCCTTATCAATAATGCTGGAGGACCTCCTGGTGGCGGATTTGAGGATTTATCGGATGATGACTGGTATCGTTCGTTCGAATTAAATTTACTTAGCTACGTACGAACGATCCGAAGTGTATTGCCTGAAATGAAGAAACATGGCGGGAAAATCATCAATATTGCTTCCACATCTATTAAACAACCAATCCCAGGTTTATTATTATCTAATACATTTCGCTTAGGAATTGTCGGTTTGACTAAAACGCTTGCTGATGAATTGGCTCCGCATCAAATATTAATCAATACGGTTGCACCAGGTAGAATAGCAACAGATCGTATTGACTATCTTGATCAATTAACGGCTAATAGAAAGGGGATTTCGAAAGAAGAAGTGCAAAAAGCATCAGTACAATCGATCCCGTTAGGTCGTTATGGCACGCCCGAAGAATTTGCTCAATTTGTCACTTTCCTATGTTCAGATATTAATACTTACGTAACGGGTTCTTCTATTTTAATAGATGGCGGAATGGTGCGTTCTTTATAAATATTAACTATTGACTGGGAAAAAAGAGGATATTAAAATAGTATTAGCACTCTATAAGATAGAGTGCTAATTTAGTCTTTGAAAATTTCATGATAAAGGAGAGACTGTGAAGATGGCAGAAAAAATGCAATTCCAAGCTGAATCGAAACGATTGCTTGATATGATGGTACATTCTATTTATTCACAAAAAGAAGTGTTTTTACGTGAATTAATTTCTAATGCAAGTGATGCAATTGATAAAATTTATTATAAGGCGTTGACTGACGACCAACTTGTTTTCGAACAAGACGATTATTACATAAAGGTGATTCCTAATAAGGAAACACGCACATTAACCATTATTGATACAGGTATCGGAATGACAAAAGAAGAACTAGAAAATAATCTAGGTGTCATTGCTAAAAGTGGTTCCCTTGCTTTTAAATCAGAGAATGAAGCAAAAGATGGTCATGATATTATCGGGCAGTTCGGTGTCGGATTTTATGCAGCATTTATGGTAGCAGACGAGGTAAAAGTATTGTCCAAGGCGTTGCATAGTGACCAAGCTTATCTTTGGGAATCTCAAGGAGCCGATGGATATACTATTGTGGAAACAACGAAAGATCAAGTAGGTACAACCATCATACTTAAATTAAAAGAAAATGAAGAAGAAGAGAACTTTGATGATTTTCTTGATGAATATCAATTAAAATCAATTATTAAGAAATATTCTGATTTCATTCGTTATCCAATCAAAATGGATGTCACAACGAGTAAACCGAAAGAAGATAATGACAAAGAATTTGAAGAGATCATAGAAGAACAAACCATTAATAGCATGGTTCCAATTTGGCGTAAGAACAAAAATGAATTAACGGATGAAGATTATCAAAACTTCTATCAAGAGAAACGGTATGGGTTTGATCAGCCATTAAAGCATGTGCATGTAAGTGTCGATGGATCCATCCGATATAATGCCATTCTTTTTATCCCAGAAAATCGTCCATTTGATTATTACTCTCAAGAATATCAAAAAGGGTTAGAGTTATACTCAAATGGCGTGTTAATTATGGAGAAATGCCCAGACTTATTACCTGATCATTTCAGCTTTGTTAAAGGGATGGTTGATTCTGAAGATTTATCCTTAAATATTTCAAGAGAAATTCTCCAGCATGACCGTCAATTAAAATTGATTGCCAAAAATATTAATAAGAAAATTAAAAGCGAGTTAAAAACATTATTGAAAAATGAACGTGAACAATATGAGAAGTTCTATGAATCATTCGGTCGCCAAATCAAGTTTGGTGTGTACAATGAGTTTGGTACACATAAGGATTTATTAAAAGATTTACTATTGTTCTATTCGTCCAAAGAGAAAAAACTAGTAACATTAGATGAATATATAAGCAGAATGCCAGAAGAGCAAAAATATATTTATTATGCTACAGGTGATTCAATTGATCGTATTGACAAGTTACCACAAACAGAAATCGTAGCCGATAAAGGATATGAAATTCTTTATTTTACAGAGGATATTGATGAATTTGCGATTAAAATGCTTGTTAATTATGAAGAAAAAGAGTTTAAGTCAGTATCTAGTGGAGATTTAGGAATTGATGCGGAAGGCAAAGAAGAAGACAATGAAGATGAAGTAAAAGAAAATAAAGAAATATTAACGAAAATGTCAGAAATACTTACTGGTAAAGTAAAAGAGGTCCGTGCATCCAAACGACTAAAATCTCATCCTGTTTGTTTATCAGCTGATGGTGAAGTAACCATTGAAATGGAAAAAGTATTAAGTATGATGCCAGATAATCAAAATGTCAAAGCAGATAAAGTACTTGAACTGAATATCCACCATTCTGTCTTCAATAGTATCCAAGCTGCATTTAATAATAATGATGATGAAAAATTAGCTTTATATACCAATTTACTTTATAACCAAGCATTACTTATTGAAGGCTTATCTGTGGAAGACCCGGTAGCGTTCACAAATGATATCTGTAAGGTAATGCAATAATCTCCTTTGAAATAATTTTTTCAACATTAGGCCCGATCGATTATTCGGGTCTATTTTAATTTACGCCGTTTCCGATTATTTTGGGTTAACTTCATCGTGGTTAAGGAAGCATTTCAATTTGTAAGAAGGGGTAAATGTACTTTCAAAGGAACAATTAGTGCTTGTTAAAGCTATTAGAAATGACTTGTTTCCAGGAAATTGATAAGCTTATTATACGTTAAAATCGTTTTCATAGTGATAACGGAAAGTACAAGATGTATTATATTTAATTTTACATTTAGGAGGGATATAAATGATTTTTGAAATGACTACTCAAGTTAGAGTTGCCAATATTGAAGAAGGGCAAAAGTGGTATGAAACACTGCTTAATAAGAAGCCTGATTTTACTCCACATGAGGGGTTCGCTGAGTGGAAACTCATTCCTGGATGTTGGTTGCAGGTCGCAGAAGGAACTCTTTCCGAGGGTAACGGACCTCTGCGTTTAGGAGTTACTAATATTGAGGCTGAAAGAGACAGACTTATAGAAGTTTTAAAAATCAATAGGTTTGAAATACATTCAAGACCTGAAGTACCAGTGAAATGGGGAACTTTCACAGACCCATGGGGAAATCGACTTGGTTTTTTCGAATACTTAGATAAGGGAGAAGAGCAAGAACGTATTAAAACGATCAAAGGAACAATAAAAGTTTGAAAAAGTCTGGTAAGAAAGGGAACAACGAGAGAGGTTCTCTTTCATTTATGTAAAAAACAACAAGGTCACGAAAAACAGTGTTAATTTAAAGTAGATCAATAATTAAGAAATAGGTATATACCTAATAAACATAAGAAGTCTGTAAAAAATGATCTTTGAAAAACACTTGCTTTGTATGAGCTCACTACTGTTTTCGTTTTTCCATACAGAAAAAATAAATAGAAATAACATTATAGTGAATTGCAAAGTCCTTTCCACTCGTATCCTCTTAAAAAAACATCTCTAGGGTCTTGTAAAGGCTCTCCCTAATAATTCTTTACATTAATATTTAAGGTTTATGATTCTATTTCTTACAAGATCTTAAAACAAGCATTATTCAATTATTATTTGTGAGACATAATAAATTGCGTCGGCTTGCCATTTAAGGATATAAAAGAACAATAATATTTACAGGGTATGTAAGGATAAATAACATTTGAAAATTAGAAAGAAAAAACTATTTGGAACAAGTATTAAGTGAAGCGCTTACAAACCTTTGCTTTTTACATTTTGACAAGCAAGACTAGTGAACTATTTTACGAATTGTATAATGATTAATCGATTAGAACACAGTAAAATGATTATAAGATTCTAACAATTCAGTTTAATTAATGTTAGAAAAACTAACATTCAAAGATGCTATCTTTTAAGGAGGTTACTCTATAGTGAAAAGCGACCGAAAAGAGACATTAGCAACACTAAAGCTGAACTTTGAAGAAGTAGAACCGCCTTTTTCTAAGCATGATGCACTGGATGAGGCCAATCGATGTTTGTATTGTTATGATGCTCCTTGTATTCAAGCGTGTCCAACGGGAATTGATATCCCTAGTTTTATTAAAAAAATTGCCACAGATAATTTATTTGGATCTGCAAAAACAATTATGTCTGCTAATCCTGTAGGAGCTAGTTGTGCGCGCGTTTGCCCGACAGAAGAACTTTGTGAAGGCGCATGTGTACTCAATCATTCTACTAAACCTATTTTAATAGGAAATTTACAAAGGTATGCTACGGACTGGGCAATTAAGAATGAAGCGACCCTGTTTCATGCTGGAAAGCCAAATGGAAAGAAAGTAGCTATTATAGGAAGTGGTCCTGCCGGTTTATCAGCAGCCAGAGAATTAGCAAGAATGGGTTATAAAGTGACGATTTACGAAGCAGAAAGTGAAGCGGGAGGATTAAATACTTACGGAATCGTCTCATTTAGATTACCGCAGAATATATCTTTTTGGGAAGTAGAACAAGTAAAAAAATTGAATGTAGAAATTGTTACAAATACGAGGGTAGGGGTAGATATCTCTGCTAAAGAAATTCTGGAACAAAATGATGCTGTTGTTTTAGCCATTGGTATGTCATCTGTACCAGAATTGGGCATTCTTGGTGAAGACTTAAATGGCGTTCATGATGCGATTGAATTTGTAAAAGAAACAAAGACAGCACCAATTCATGATGACTTATACAAAAAAAAGGTAGCAGTAATCGGGGCTGGTAATACGGCTATCGATGCTGCAACTTGTTCAGTTAGATTAGGAGCGGATAATGTCAAAATTTTATATAGAAGAACGTTGGCTGAGATGACTGCTTATGATTTTGAATATGAATTTGCAAAGCAGGATGGTGTCGAATTTCGATGGTTAACAGCTCCGGTTGAAATTTTAGGAGATGAGGAAGGGAAAGTTACAGGTATTAAATGTGTCAAGATGACTTTATCGGAACCTGGTGAAGATGGAAGGAGACGTCCTGTACCCTTAACTGATTCTGAATTTACCATTGAAGTAGATGCAGTGATTAAAGCGATCGGACAAAGTCGTTATATTGATTTAATAGAACAATTTGAAATTAGTCACGATGGTGGTGTTGTGACAATAGATAGTGAAAGCTTTCAAACATCTAACAGTAAGGTATTTGCCTGTGGAGATTGTATATTTGGTAGAGGACAAGGTGAAGCAATGGTTGTGTCTGCTGCACAACAAGGAAAAGCGAGTGCTATAAGCATCCACCGCACTCTATTAAAAGAAACGATAGAAACTGCTTAAATATCTTGGAGGTGAAATAATGGCAGATTTAAGTACAAATATAGCTGGAATTAAATCCCCAAATCCATTTTGGTTAGCTTCAGCTCCGCCAACCAATTCAGGTTATCAAGTACAGCGCGCCTTTGAAGCTGGGTGGGGAGGTGCAGTTTGGAAAACATTAGGTGACCCCATTTTAAATGTTTCTTCACGTTTTGCAGCAGTGAGTTTTAATGGTCAAAAAGTAGCAGGGTTTAATAATATTGAGTTAATTACTGATCGACCGTTGGAAGTAAATCTGAGAGAAATCTATGAAACAAAAAAGAAATATCCTAATCATGCAATCATTGCTTCGTTGATGGTCGAACCGAAACAAGAAAAATGGCATGAAATTGTCAAGAAGGTGGAAGAAGTAGGTGTCGATGGACTGGAATTAAATTTCGGTTGTCCCCATGGGATGGCTGAAAGAGGAATGGGAGCAGCCTCAGGTCAAGTACCAGCACTTGTTGAGCAACAAACTTATTGGGTAAAAGAAGTAGCGAAGACACCGGTAATCGTGAAACTAACACCAAATATCACCGATATAACTGCAACAGCTGAGGCGGCGGTTAATGGTGGAGCAGATGCAATTAGTATGATTAACACGATTAATAGTTTAGCAGGTGTAGATATTGAAACGTGGAATACCATTCCGCATGTTGGAGGGAAGGGTGCCCACGGTGGCTATTGCGGACCTGCAGTGAAACCAATTGCTCTAAATATGGTTGGAGAATGTGCCCGTAATAGTAGAATTGGTGTGCCAATCTCAGGAATTGGTGGGATATCTAATTGGCAAGATGCTGTGGAGTTTATGCTCATGGGTTCAACAAGCGTACAAGTTTGTACAGCGGCCATGCATCATGGCTTCCGCATCGTAGAAGATATGATTGATGGCCTGAATTATTATTTAGATCGTAAAGGGATCGCTTCGGTAAATGAAATCATCGGTAAGTCTGTACCGAAATATTCTGATTGGGGCGATTTAGATCTAAACTATCAAATTGTCGCACACATTAATAATGATGTTTGTATTAATTGTAATAAATGCCATATTGCCTGTGAAGATACCTCCCATCAATGTATTGATATGCTGACCGGAACTGATGGTAAGCCTTATCTCCAAGTTCGCGAAGAAGATTGCGTCGGTTGTAATTTATGTTCGATTGTTTGTCCTGTAGATGGAGCAATCGATATGGTCGAAAAACGAAATGAACTACCACCTATGACTTGGAATGAAAGGCAAGAAGCCATTGCAAATATAAGCTATGTTGCAAATAGTACAGCGAAGTAAAAGAGTGAGAAAGGGTGGTTACTTATGAAAAAAATCATAAAAAATGGAGTAATTGTTACAGCAACAGATACTTACAAAGCAGATATCCTAATTGAAGATGAAACAATTATGCAAATCGGAGAGAATATTCAAGAGAGTGGTGCGGAAATCGTTGATGCAAAAGGACATTATGTCTTCCCAGGTGCGATTGACCCCCATACTCACTTAGACATGCCTTTTGGTGGAACGGTCACTAAAGATGATTTTGAAACGGGTACAAAAGCTGCCGCATTTGGTGGAACAACTACGATTGTTGATTTTTGTTTAACGACAAAAGGGAAATCACTCAGTAGCGCGGTTGAAACTTGGCATCAAAAATCAAAAAATAAAGCGGTCATTGACTATGGTTTTCACTTGCAAATTGTTGAGAGCAGTGACGCTGTATTAGCAGAGATACCGAAAATGGTTGAGGAAGAAGGCATAACTTCATTAAAAGTATTTATGGCTTATAAAAATCAATTCCAAGCAGATGATGAGACCCTATATAAAACTTTACTTGCCGCTAAAGAACTTGGGGCACTTGTCATGGTGCATGCTGAAAATGGTGATGTGATTGATTATTTAGTAAAAGACGCATTAGCAAAAGGAAATACTGACCCTATTTATCATGCTTTAACTCGTCCCCCTGAAGCAGAGGCAGAAGCAACAGGTAGAGCTGCAACACTTACCGGACTTGCTGGATCCCAATTATATGTCGTGCATGTATCGTGTGCAGATGCGGCTAAAAAAATAGCTGAAGCTAGAAGTCAAGGTATTGATATCTGGGGTGAAACCTGTCCGCAATATTTGGTCTTGGATCAAACCTATTTGGAGAAACCAGATTTTGAAGGAGCTAAATATGTTTGGTCACCGCCATTAAGAGAAAAATGGAATCAAGATCATTTATGGAATGCGTTAAAGACAGGTCAATTACAAACGCTCGGATCTGATCAATGTTCTTTTGATTTTGTTGGTCAGAAAGACTTAGGAAAAGGTGATTTTTCTAAGATTCCAAATGGTGGTCCATTAATTGAAGATCGCGTAAGTATTTTATTTTCAGAAGGTGTGAAAAAAGGGAGATTATCGCTTAATCAATTCGTAGAGATTACTTCAACCCGTGTAGCTAAATTGTTTGGATTATATCCGAAAAAGGGTACGATAGCTGTTGGCGCTGATGCTGATCTTGTTATCTATGATGGCAATGTCGAAAGGACGTTGTCGGCTAAAACGCATCATATGGCAGTTGACTACAATCCTTTTGAAGGCATGAAAATTACAGGAGAACCTATTTCAGTGTTATCTAGGGGTAACTTTATCATCAAAGATAAACAATTTGTAGGAGAAGCAGGTCAGGGTAAATTTATTAAGCGTGCTAAATACGGAGAAACATTAGAAAAACTACCAACAATGATTTAACTTTTATTGCGCCCTGCTGAAATGATTTCAGCAGGGTATCCAACTTCAAGAACTTTACTAAATGTGTTGTTCATATTAAGGGGGTGTCCATATTGGAGAAGAAAGATAATTATTTAAAATCACCGGACCTAATGCCAATTGGTTATAAGGAAAGGAAAATTGGTACTTTTGGTTTTGCAGTTATTTGGATTGGTATGGCGATTGTGCTAGCAGCATTTGCTATTGGTGGTGGCGGAATTGTTCATTTATCGCTTCCTATGGTTCTGTTAGCAACCATTATCGGCTCAGTGGTCATTGGGATATTGATGTCCTTAATTGGTGATATTGGTGTGGAACATGGACTTTCTTTTCCTGTATACATGCGGGCGCCGTTTGGAACAATTGGCACACATATTCCTTCGGTTGTTAGGGGGATAACTGCTTCATGTTGGTTTGGCATAAACACTTATTTTGGTGCTTCCGCTATAAACGGGATACTTAATCTTCTTTTTGGCTTTGATCAGTGGTTCGTATGTTTTATTCTTTTTGCTGCTGCACAATTAATCAATACAGCATTAGGGATTAAATCGATTGAAAGGTTTGCTGATTTAGCTGCCCCTATTATTATTATAATCTCATGTTGGATGTATATTACATTATCAGATAATGCAACAAGCCAAGGTAAAGATGTCTGGACCTGGGTGGAAAATCCTGCGACAGGTGTAACTGCTTTTACAGCTTTTATGGTTGTTATTATGGCAAATATGGGCTTTTGGGCTACCCTTGCAGCAGATATGCCAAGCTTATCAAGATTCTTTAAAGCCCCAAGAAATGAGAGGAATTGGTTTAAACGCAATAAATCTCAGTTAATTGGTAATATCATCGTGATGCCAATTGTGAATACATTCATGATTGCGATTGGCGCTGTATCATATATGGCAGTTAGCACATCAGATCCAATTGTGGCATTACAAGAATCAGCTAGTGGATTTATTTTAGGCATTCTTCTATTAATGATTGTTTTAGCACAGTGGTCTACAAATACTTCGGCCAACATTATACCAGCAGCAACTGTTTTCTCTAATGTAGGCGGGCCGAAAGTACCTTTTTGGGTAGGGGTCATTTTTGCAGGAATCATTGGTACTCTTGCGCAACCATGGAGCTTGTTTGATGTGCTTAATCAAGCGCTATTAGTCATTGGGGGAATCCTAACATCTATCGTTGGTATATTATTTGCTGATTATTATTTATTAAGAAAAAGAAGAGTAAATGTGCCAGCATTATATGAGAATGAAGGGCAATTCAAATATTTTGCAGGTTTTAATGGTGCTGGACTAATTGCTTGGATTGTCGGGGGGATATGTGCAAATCTATTGTCTACTTACTCTTCCATTGTAGGTTTTGTCGTTGGAGCCGTTCTCTATTATGTTTTAGCGAAGTACTGGTGGTTTAAAAAATACAAGCAAAGCGAAATGAATGATCCTAGTGATGAGAAATACTTGGGAATTACAGTCGGAAGAGATTGGGTTTTATCTATTGATGAACAGGAAATAGTAAATACTAAAGTCAAAGAAAAAGTCCAATAAAGGAGATGGTCAAATGTCTGAGCACATTGAATATATGAAAGAAAAAACAAGCATTGATGTCCTGTTAAATAACGGTTATACAATTAAAAGCATTACAGAGAATTTAAGTGGTGCCTTTGTGGAGTTTGAGAGAATTACAGGTTCAACGATTTACTCTGAAACGTTACACATATTAACAGCTGATGCACGCAAGTATTTTTCTGTCCATTTAATTAATCGTAAATAAGTAGTTGAAGGAGATGACATTTTGGAGAAACAAAAAGTAAGGATTAATAGTGAGAGATTAACAGAAACGATTGAACATTTCGCGAATTTTGGTAGGACAGAGAATAATGGTGTAACAAGATTAGCTCTATCAGAAGAAGATCGTTTAGCACGAGAATATTTTAAAACCTGCTGTGAAGCACTGAAAATGGAAGTAAAAACTGATGATATGGGTAATATGTATGCTCTCTTACCAGGTTTAGAAGAGCGTCCACCGGTGGTCATCGGTTCCCACCTTGATTCAGTAAAATGCGGAGGTCGTTTCGACGGTGTTTTAGGGGTAATTACAGGTTTAGAAATTGTGAGAACACTTGTTGACAATAATATTACACCTAAGATTCCTATTATGTTAGTTAATTTTACGAATGAAGAAGGTGCTAGATTTGAACCTTCAATGATGTCCTCCGGAGTTTTAAGTGGAAAGTTCGATAGTGAAAAGATGCTGAACAAAAAAGATGCTGATGGCAAGGTCTTTAAAGAAGAGTTGGCGAAGATCGGTTTCAATGGCTCTGAAGCCAATAGATTAAAAGAAGCGTATGCCTTTTTAGAGCTACATATTGAACAAGGGCCGGTTCTTCAGCATGAAGAGTTGAAGATTGGTGTAGTTGACTGTGTAGTAGGGATGGTCTGTTATGAAATTAAAATCGTAGGTGACTCTAATCATGCGGGCACGACGCCTATGCATTTACGTAAAGATGCACTATTTACAACCAATAACTTTATTCAAGATATTAGAAATGAATTAAGTAGTTTACCAGATGACCTCGTATTTACTATGGGAAGACTAGATGTTTCTCCTAATGTTCATACGGTTATTCCAAATGAAGTAATCTTTACTATAGAAGCAAGGCATAAGGAACCTGAAGTAATGGCAATTGTAGAAGAAAAAATAAAAAAAGTACAAGAAACCGTAAATAGTGAAGGATGTACTGTATCCATTGAAAAACTCTGGGATCGCTCGACCGTCCATTTTGATAATGAAATGGTTCAATTACTAGAAAGTGTGACAAAAGAACAGAGATTACCATATAAAAAAATGGCCAGTGGTGCAGGGCATGATGCTCAGTTTATCGCAAGTATGATTCCTACTGCTATGTTATTTGTACCTAGTATAAATGGAAAAAGCCATAGCGAAGATGAATTTACTCCATATAACGATTGTGCAGCAGGTGTCAATGTAATGTTAGAGGCTGTATTGGAACTTGTAAAATAATAGAATGAACAAAGAAACGAACTTAACAGTGACATTCACTTAGAGTTCGTTTCTTTTTTATCTGGAGTTTAATAGAAAATAAAGGTTTTTTAAAAGAAAAATGAATGAATTTCCAAAAAAGCACCTGTATTTTTTACTATAGATATTTAAATAACTTTTCCTACATTTATAAAATTTTTTGGTTCAATCGATCGTCATTCAATCCTTAATTTTCCATTAAAAACAAATCAATCCGATAAAAAACCATTCGTTTTCATCGAAATAGGATTTTTTTCCTCCTTGACGAATATTAGGAATCTATACTATTGTTAATATTGTGATGTGATAATGAGAATCATTATCATTTCAAGCGGAATTTTTTTTCTAACAATCTAAGAAAGAAATGAACGCTTTCTTTTTTAATTTTAATTGAGAATGATTATCTGTTGAGAAAGGGTGTTCTGATGCTTAAAGGAAAAGTTGCAGTCATCTCAGGTGCAGCAAAAGGAATGGGTGCCGCTTTAGTCAAGCGTCTCTGTTTTGAAGGTTGCCAAGTGGTTGGGTTAGATATCGAAGCAGAAAAACTAAAACAACTATCGGAAGAGTTATCAAACCGGGATCAAACATTTGAAGGCTACATCTGTGATGTATCAAATAAAGCACATGTAACAGATACGATACAACTAGTAATAGAAAAATATAAAACGATTGATATTCTTGTCAATGTTGCTGGAGTGATATCAGTAAATCCGATTCAATCTATGACAATGGATGAATGGGAACATACTTTTTCTATTAATACAAATGGAGTATTTTATCTATCCCAAGAGGTGAGTAAAGTGATGATTGCCAAACAATCTGGGGCAATTGTTACAGTTAGTTCAAACGCAGCATCTGTACCGAGAACATCTATGTCAGCGTATTGTGCATCAAAAGCTGCTTCTCTCATGTTTACAAGATGTTTAGGGTTAGAGCTTGCAAAATACAATATACGTTGCAATATTGTTTCGCCAGGTGCCACTGACACAGATATGCAAAGAGACTTCTGGAAGGACGGTGCTATTGAGCAAGGAATTAAGGGTGTTCAAGAAGAATATCGCGTAGGTATTCCATTACAAAGGATTGCCACTCCGGAAAATATTGTTGATTCGATTCTTTACCTCGTTTCAGATCAGGCAAGTCATATCACTATGAATAATATTGTGATAGATGGTGGAGCGAGCTTAGGTGCACAATGACGAAAAAAGAGGTGAATATTAATGGCGATATTACAAGAAAAAAGCGTCAATAAAATGGCGGATTTATATAATAATGGCGATAGTTTCCTTGGTTTTCCCACAAAACATATTTTAGCAAAGGGAAAGGAAGTTGAATTACATACGGAAGAACAGGAAGGAAAATCCTTTAGTGAACGGGTGGATTTACTTTGGCAGAAGTGTCCCCGGACATATGGACATCATGATCTGATGATAGCAGCTTTTCCTTTCGATCAAAAGGATGTGGCAACCTTATTCATCCCTAAAGAAGTGATGTTGGAGAAACCGTTGACTAGTACAAGATATCAAGAAGGAAATCGACTCCCATTACCTAATAAGGTGAATTTTCATCCACAACCACAGGAATATATGATGATGGTCGAAAAGGCTGTAGCGAGAATAAAAAATGCAGAGCTTAAAAAGGTTGTTTTAGGCCGTTTAATGCAAATTGAGTTTAGTAAAAACGTGAATATTCGTTATGTTTTACAGAATTTATTAGCAGATAATGAAGATAAATTTAATTTTGCGGTTCATTTATCAGATGAAAAAAATACGTTGATAGGATCTAGCCCGGAATTGCTGATTAAAAAAGAGGGAGGAAAAGTGATTACCAATCCTTTAGCAGGTTCAAGACCGAGGATGGCGAACGAAGAGGATGATAAAAGGATGGCCCAAGAATTAAGTTGCTCTGAAAAAGATTTATATGAACATCGCCTTGTCGTTGAAGCGATTGAAAGAAATCTTAAGCCATATTGTCGAACACTAACTGTTCCCGCTCGACCTTCTGTTATTTCTACAAAAACGATGTGGCATCTTTCAACAAAAATAGAAGGGGAGTTGTATGACGAAGGCGTTTCATCTGTTCAATTAGCCGAGAGTATTCACCCGACACCAGCTATTTGTGGTACTCCAGCAGTTGAAGCTTTTCAATTGTTGAATGAACTCGAGCCATATAATCGTCATTATTTCACAGGGATGATTGGTTATAGTAAAAGGAACGGTGATGGAGAGTGGGCGATTTCGATTAGATGTGCAGAACTGAGTCAACGAAAAATGAAGTTATTTGCTGGAGCAGGAATTGTCGCTCAGTCAGTACCACAAGAAGAATGTGATGAAACGGCCGCAAAATTAAAAACGATGTTAAGTGCATTAGGTATTGAATAATTCATAAAGGAGAGTTGTAAATGTTACAAGGATATACACCTTGGCCAGATGAATTGGCAACAAAATATCGCTCAAATGGATGCTGGACTGGTGAAACTTTTGGTGAAGTATTAGAAAGGATGGCAACATTAACACCGACATCCATTGCACTGATTGAAGGAAATCGTAAAGTTACGTATGAAGAGTTAAATGATAGAGCCAATCGCTTAGCCCATGGATTCATCCATCTTGGGATAAAGAAGCAAGATCGAGTAGTATTGCAACTTACCAATACCATTACCTTTTTTGAAGTTTGTTTTGCGCTATTCCGTATGGGGGCTCTCCCTATTTTCTCTTTGCCATTGCATCGACAAACAGAAATTACTTACTTTTGTGAACATACAAAAGCCGTTGCTTATGTGATACCTGATGTTTTTGATAGACATGATTATGTGAAGATGGCCAGAGAAGTGAAAGGAAAAGTCAATACATTACAACATATTATTGTCGCAGGAGATGAGCAGGAGTTTTTAAACGTTGAAGCACTAATGTCTGAAGAATCTGTGAATCTACCAAATATTTCGGGTAGCGACTTAGCATTTTTCCAATTATCTGGTGGAAGTACTGGGTTGCCTAAGTTAATTCCGAGAACACATGATGAGTATTTATATAGTATTCGAAAAAGTGTAGAAATCTGTGAATTAAGTGAAAGGACGAAATATCTAGCTGTATTACCAGTAGCACATAACTTCACGATGAGTTCACCTGGTGTTTTTGGTGTCTTATATGCTGGTGGGTGCATCATTTTAAGTCCCGATCCTAGTCCAGATACGGCATTTCCATTAATCGAAAAAGAAAAAGTCAACTTTACATCACTCGTTCCTCCGCTAGCAATTATTTGGATTGAGGCAAAGAAGTCAAGAGATTATGATCTTACTAGCTTAGAGGTGATTCAAGTAGGTGGGGCAAAATGTAGTGCTGAAGTAGCGAAAAAAGTGGGACCTAGCTTCGGCTGTTCACTACAACAAGTTTTTGGCATGGCTGAAGGATTGGTTAATTATACGAGATTAGATGATACAGATGAGAAAATCGTTTATACACAAGGGAGACCAATGTCTGAATTTGATGAGATTCGTATTGTAGATGAAGAGGATCAGTCTATTGCCGTTGGTGATACGGGCCATTTACAAGTAAGAGGACCTTACACGATAATTGCCTATTACAATGCAGAGACTCATAACGAAAAAGCATTTACTCATGATGGCTTTTATCGGACAGGAGATATTGTTAAACAAACGGAAGATGGTTATTTAATCGTAGAAGGAAGAGATAAGGACCAAATTAATCGTGGTGGAGAAAAGATTGCTGCTGAAGAGGTTGAGAATTATTTGCTCTCACATGAAGATGTATTAGATGCAGCAATTGTCAGTATGCCAGATGCATTCCTTGGTGAAAGATCTTGTGCATTTATTATCTCGCAAAACGAACAGCTGACAGGTCAAGCTTTGAAGTCGTTTCTACAATTAAAAGGAATTGCCGCATTTAAGATACCTGACCGTTTTGAATTTGTACATGAGTTTCCACAAACACCACTTGGAAAAGTAAGTAAAAAAAGCTTAAGAGAAATCATCCAAGAAAAATTAGCTACTAAAATATAAAAGGAGAGATTCCCTATGTCAATACCAAAAATCAAAACCTATCCATTACCTGAGGCAAATAGTTTACCAATAAATAAAGTAGATTGGCAGCTTGATAATAAGCGCGCAGTACTGCTAATTCATGATATGCAAAATTATTTTATCAACTATTATGAGAATGGTTCTCAATTGATTGAGGGAGTAATTGAAAATATTGCTCATGTAAAAGCTTATTGTCAAAGTAAAAATATACCCATTGTCTATACGGCACAACCAGGTAATCAAAAAGATGAAGACCGTGCCTTATTAACCGATTTTTGGGGACCAGGACTAACCGAAGATGAAGCGCAAACAGGTATTGTACCTGAGTTGGCACCAACAGACAATGATACGATTCAAACAAAATGGAGATATAGTGCTTTTAAGAAATCAAATTTACTTGATCGTATGAAAGAAGATGGTCGTGATCAACTTATTATATGTGGTGTGTATGCACATATAGGTTGTTTAGCTACGGCAATGGAAGCATTTATGTATGATATCCAACCATTTCTAATTGCCGATGCAGTAGCTGATTTCTCTTATGAGGAACATGTACAGGCATTAAATTATACAGCAACTAGATGTGGGAAGGTTTTATTAACAGAAGCACTACTTCATGATTTATCAGGAAAAAACGCATCTAATCGTGCGCACAGTGAAATAAAGGCAAAAGTAGCAGAGATACTAGATATCTCCCCTAGTGAAATCAAGGATGATGATGACTTAGTGAGCTTAGGGTTAGACTCCATTAGGATGATGACGTTAGTAGAAGAATGGCGAGCTGAAGGAGCAGATGTAAACTTTATGAAAATGGCATCAAATCCAACTCTACAAGCTTGGTATGAAATGTTTCCACAAACAGACGAAGTCTATTCTTAAAAGGAGGAGCATGTAATGATCAGTGAAGCAACCAAACTGCAAGCAACAGATGCCCAAGCAGGTATTTGGTACGCCCATGAATTAGATGAAAGAAAGACAGCTTATAATACTGGCGAATATGTTGAAATAAACGGGCGAATAAACGTGTCGTTATTAATAGAAAGTATAAAGAGTACTGTTCAAGAAGCAGACAGCCTCCACATTACCTTTTTTGAAGAGAATGGAAAATTATATCAAGTTCTTCAAAAACCGAATGAAGTGCCTGTTCAATATATCGATGTGAGTCTAATGAAGACCCCTAAGCAAACAGCTATTGATCTCATGAATGATGACTTATCCCTGTCAATTGATTTGAAAAAAGGTCCGATATATAAGCAAATTCTCTTTAAAATAGCAAGTGATGAATATCTTTGGTATCAGAAAATACATCATATTGCTTGTGATGCATTAGGATTTTCATTGATAACAAACAAAGTGGCAAGTACTTATTCAGCATATCTAAAAGAAAAGTTTGAGCCAGAACCTGCTTTTAAACCATTGTCACTATTAATTGAAGAAGAGAACAAGTATAAAGAATCTTCGTTATATATGGAAGATCAAAAATATTGGAAGGAAAAATATAAAGGAGTCACACACGACGTTTCATTGTCTCAGAATGAGCTTCAATCTTCTGAGGCAACATCTACGATAAAAATTGCTAAAAAATTAACAGCCACAGAGTTTCAAAAGATAAAAAACAAGGCAAAAGAATGGAAAATCGCGTGGCCACATCTCGTGATTGCAGCTATGGGGGTTTATCAATATAAGATAACGGGGGATCGCAAGAGTTTATTAACATTACCGATGATGAATCGTTCAACAGTTGCGATGAATATTCCAGCAACAACAATGAATATTCTACCATTACTGCTATCATTTTCTAATGATTCGACTTTTATGAGTCTGGTGAAAGAAGTTGTAAATGAAACGAGAGAGAATAGTAAACATCAACATTATCGTCAAGAACAATTACAAAGAGATTTAGGAACTATTGGACAGAGCAGTTTTTTGAACTCTTTTCAAGTAAATATTATGCCGTTTACGTATCAACCGATTTTTGGCGATGTCGCTGCCACTACTTATAAATTAGCCACAGGTCCGATTGATTTAATGAATATGAATATGTTTGAGCAAGATAGAGATGGCAGTCTAAGAGTAGATATTGAAGCAAATGGTACGAAGTTTCAGCAATTGGAAGTAGAGCAACATGCAAGTAGAATAATCCATTGGCTAAAGAGGCTACCAAGTATTGATGGCGGGCAACCTATTTGGAAGATTAATTTATTATTAGATGAAGAAAACGCATTGATGCGAAAAGATTTAGGGTGTGAGACAGCTGAAAGCGTTCATCCGCTTATTCAATTCAAGGAAATGGTAAAGAAATATCCTCAGCATCCGGCATTAGAATATAGTGGGGAAATATGGACATATGAACAGCTAGATAAGATGACTTCAGCATTAGCAAAAGAAATGATTAGCACGGGGTACCATTATCCCTTTATTGCGGGGATAGCTGTAAGCCGTTCTGCCAATATTTTGGTTGCCATATTGGCTGTTTGGAAAGCTGGCGGTGCCTATGTGCCAATTGATATCGATTATCCTGAGAGTAGACTCAACTATATGTTAAAAGATAGTCAAACACAACTAATTCTTACTGATACTGAAGGGAAGCAGAAACTACCAAAAAGTTTCCAACCATATCTTATGACCATCGATGTTTTTAAGGATAAGAGTGAAACTTTGCTACCTCCCGTAAATAGTGGAGATCCAGCGTATATGATTTATACTTCAGGTTCAACTGGTAATCCAAAAGGTGTTCTCGTACCTGCAAAGTCACTTTCTTATTTCTTATCGGCAATGAATAAGCATTTACAGTTAAACCATATGGATCGCTTTTATGCTTTAACGACGATTTCGTTTGATATTTCTATATTAGAATTGATTTTACCCATCACGGTTGGGGGCACATGTGTGATCGCTAAGAATGCAGTCATTTCTGATCCGCCAAATATTGTAAAAGAATTAAAGGAAAAGCACATTAGTGCGGTTCAAGCAACACCGACACATTGGCAAATGATCCTGCCATTTATAACAGAAGAATTACAGGATGTCAAAGTATTAGTTGGGGGAGAGAAACTTCCTTCACATACAGCTAAGCAAATGCAAACGTTATGTCAAGAAGTACATCATGTTTACGGTCCAACTGAAACGACAATTTGGTCTACACATTATGTATTAACGTCAGTTGATGGTTTTACTTCACCACCACTGGGAGACGCCCTTTCAGGCACAGAAATTTACATTTTGGATGAAAACCTGCAACTAGTTGCTCCGGGTAGACCAGGTGAAATCTATATTGCGGGAGAGGCTGTTACATACGGTTACTATCGTAAGCCAGCGCTCACCTCCTCAAGGTTTGTGGCTAATCCATTTACTGAAAACGGCCAAAGAATGTATCGAACAGGTGATATTGGCATAAGAGATTTATCTGGAAAACTTCATTATGTGAAACGAAGTGATGATCAAGTAAAAGTCCGTGGACATCGGATGGAATTAGGCGAGATTGAGCATCACTTGTTAGCACACCCTAATGTGAAAAGCTGTAAAGTGATTGTAAGAGAAGATCAACCGGGAGATCAACGTATTACGGCTTATATAATAGCGGCAGAGAACGTGAAGAAAACAAGTGAAGATTTCAATTCATACTTACGTGAGTTTTTGCCAGATTATATGATTCCTAGTTTCTTTATGTATTTGGACGCTTTCCCATTGACGCTTAATGGAAAGTTAAATTTGCGTGAATTACCTAATCCGCTGGAAAGTAACGCAAGCTATACAGATGACGAATGTTGGACTCCTTTGCAGAAGGATGTTTATAATATTTTCCGCCAAATATTAATGTTGAATGAAATACGCGAAACCGATTCGTTCTTTGCTCTTGGCGGTCATTCATTACTTGCTTCCCAATTACTGGGTAAGCTTCGTGAGGAATTCGGTCTAAGTTTATCATTCTCAGCATTTTATCAAAACCCAACAATCCAATTTATTGTTGAACAAGTGAAAGAACAATCAGACAACAAGTTTGAAGGTAGAAAGTTAAAGCCACATAAGAGAGATCAGTATGCTCCAATGAGTCATGAACAAAAAAGATTATGGTTTATCGAACAAACAGAAAATGTAGGTTCTACTTATTATATTCCTGTAGTAGTCAAGTTGAAAGGCACACTCCGAAAGGACGCTTTATACGAATCTTTAGTTGAGGTAATGAAAAAGCATGAAGCGTTGAGAACTGTCATAGAAACAAAAGATGGTGAAGTATATCAAAGGGTATTATCAGTTGATGAAGCAACATTGAAATACTATGAAAAAACGATTAATCGAAATGAGCTCAATCATGAGATTGATGAAGCGATCAAAATGCCAATCGATTGGGAAAATGAATTAGGTTGGCATAGCTATCTATTTAGAATAAATGAAAAAGAGAATATATTATGTATTGTTTATCACCATCTATTCGCTGATGGGTGGTCGATTGCACCATTTATGGAAGATGTATCAACTGCTTATGAGGCCTTTGTTAAGGGTGATCAGCCAGTTTTATCTTCATTACCTATTCAGTATGGTGATTATGCCTTCTGGCAACAGGAAATGTTAGTGGATGATATGGAGGAAAAGCTTGCCTTTTGGAAAAAACAATTAGCCCACATACCTGAGGCCATCCCACTACCACTTGGGGTTGAAAGACCAGAAAAAAGAATGGTTGAAGGTGGACGATTGACTTTTGAGATGGACAAAAACCTTTATCGACAACTCAATCAGTTAGCAAAAGATGAAGATGTTACGTTGTTTATGGTTCTACAATCAGCATTAGCAACACTGTATCATCGTTTAGGCGCTGGTGATGATATCCCATTTGGTACACCAGTAGCTGGGAGGAATGAGCCGTCATTACAAGCAATCGTTGGCTTCTTTGTTAATACAATTGTTCTACGTACAGATGTTTCAGGCAATCCATCATTTTTACAGTTACTACATCGCGTGAAGAAACAAAATATGAGTATTTATGATCAGCAAGACACACCGTTTGATAGAGTGGTAGAGGCGATTAACCCAACCCGTTCTAATAAAGTTCATCCATTATTCCAATCAATGATTATTATGCAAAACACACCACAACCGTCATTTAAAGTGGAGGGAGTGGATGCAGAAATTCAAATTAACGGTACGAACACAGCGAAATTTGATTTAACTTTTGAATTTTGGCAAGGATTTAATCAAGATACATTGGAAGGTGCGATTGAATATAGAAAAGACCTTTATAAGCATGAACAAATCCAACATTTATTGCAACAATGGTTGACTCTCTTAAGTTCAATCATTGCTACGCCGAATCAATCTGTTGGAAAGTTACCGATTCTATTAGACACAGAAAAAAATGAGTTATTACATCTACAATCAAAGAAAGTAACAGCGAAACAAGAACATATCGTTCATAACTTTGAACAAATGGTAGAACAATACCGCAATGAAATAGCGGTAACATATGATGAGACATCAATCAGTTATCAACAACTAAATGAAAGAGCAAATCAGCTTGCTAGAATGTTAATTGATAAAGGTGTAAAAGCAAATGATTTTATCACCATATCATTACCACGGTCCTTGGAGTTAATTACAAGTATTTTAGCGGTATTGAAAGCCGGTGCAGCCTACGTACCAATAGATCCGGATTACCCAGAAGATCGCAAACAATATATCCATCGTGATGCTGGTGCGGCTATGATGATTACTGATAAAAAACAGGTAGAACAAGGGAATCAAATTGTGTTTGATCTAGAATTACATCAAACATTGACATTGTATGATACTTCTAACTTAGAAGAAATTGAGGGGAATGAGATATATCCGAGTTCACCAGCTTATATTATTTATACATCAGGTTCTACCGGTAAGCCAAAGGGTGTGCTAGTTCCACATAGCAATGTGGTAAGACTGTTTGCCTCAACGAATCAATGGTTTTCTTTTGATCATGATGATGTTTGGACACTTTTCCATTCATATGCTTTTGATTTCTCTGTTTGGGAGATATGGGGTGCATTATTATATGGTGGAAAACTAGTTATTGTCCCATACGAGACGACTAGAAACCCACAAGCTTTTCTACAATTATTAGTTAAAGAACGAGTGACTGTATTAAATCAAACACCATCTGCATTCTATCAATTAATGGAAGCTGAAAAAGAAGGAATTGATTTATCGGATATGTTGCGAATCAGATATATCATTTTTGGTGGAGAGGCGTTGGAACTACCAAGATTGGAAAGTTGGTATAACCTGCATGCAATGTCAAAAACAAAGCTTATTAACATGTACGGTATCACAGAAACAACCGTTCACGTCAGTTACTTAGAACTAACGAAAGACATAATTCGACAATCTGCTAGTAGTTTAATTGGTGAAGGTATCCCTGATTTAGGTGTGTATATATTAGATGATTACCTTCAACCTGTTCCTAAAGGTGTAATAGGAGAAATGTATGTTAGTGGGGATGGACTCGCTCATGGTTATTTAAATCAACCAGCACTGACAGCGGAGAGATTTGTCGCTAATCCATATGGATCAGCAGGAAGTCGAATGTACAAAACGGGAGATTTAGCAAAATGGACAGAAGATGGTTCACTTGACTATATTGGTCGCTCCGATCATCAAGTGAAAATTCGTGGTTTCCGCATCGAGTTAGGTGAAGTGAATGCAGCACTTCTTCAGTATCCTGCAATTAAACAAGCTGTAACAACAGTACTAACGATGCATGGTGATAAGCAATTGGTTAGCTATTTCATCTCTCACAATGAGATTGATTACAAAGAACTGAGACAATTTTTACAAATGAGATTGCCTAAATATATGGTTCCGAATCACTTCGTTAGAACAGATGATATTCCATTAACGAACCACGGGAAATTAGATTTGAAAGCTCTCCCGAAACCAGAGATGGAGACAATGCAGGGAGATAGGCATCTACCTAGAACTCCACAAGAAGAAATACTTACGCAGTTATTTGCAGAAACCCTACATTTAACTGAAGTAAGTATTGATGATAGTTTCTTTGATTTAGGAGGGCATTCGTTATTAGCTGTTCAATTAATGAAAAAAATAGAATCAACATTCGGCAAAGAGTTAGGCATTGGTGTGTTATTTGAAGCACCAACTGCAGCGCAACTCGCAAAAGTGATTGAAGGTGATGCAGAAGAAGGCGCTTCATTACAGTCATTATTGGGTTTACGAAAAACAGGAAGTGAGACGCCATTATTCTGTGTGCATCCAGCAGGTGGTTTAAGCTGGTGCTATGCTGGATTGATGTCGAAACTAGATAGTCGTTTTCCTATCTATGGCCTACAAGCAAAAGGGATTAAAGAGAAGAAAAATAAACCTACAAGTTTAGTTGAAATGGCGAAGGATTATATCCAAGAGATTCGTTCTGTTCAACCAAAAGGTCCGTATCGCTTACTTGGCTGGTCGTTAGGAGGCAACGTTGTTCATGCAATGGCAGTTGAATTACAAAAGCAGGGCGAGAAAATTGAGTTTTTAGTCATGATGGATTCCTATCCAGGTCATTTCATTTCTATGAATGAAGAAGAAGCAGAAGATGATGCGTTAATTGCGATGCTAGCACTTGGGGGCTATGATCCTCAAGAAGTGAAAGGCGATCAATTAACAATACAATCGGTTAAAGAATTACTTCAGGAAAAGGGGAGTGTACTTGCATCATTGGATGAAGAAACAATCGAAAATCTTAAAGAAACCTATCAAAATTCCGTTCGTATAATGTCAGAATATGACCCAGAAGTATATGAGGGAGATATGATTTTCTTCAAGTCAACAATTGTTCCAGAGTGGTTTAAAAATGATGATCCAGCGAGATGGTTACCATATGTTCATGGCAGGATGCGACAATATGATATTGCTTGCCGTCATAAAGATATGTGTCAACCAGAACCTTTAGCAGAAATAGGAGAAGGAATCGCAAGAGAGTTAAAGTGTTTAATTGAAAACAAGCATTTAGAAGGGAGTCTACAAACATGAGTAACCCATTTGATCAAAAAGATTCTTTGTATTTTGTTTTAATGAATAATGTAGGGCAGTATTCATTATGGCCAAGTTATATTGATGTGCCTACAGGCTGGCAAGTGGTTTGGGGGGAAACTACCCTTTCAAGCTGCCATCAATATATTGAAGAGCATTGGGAAAGTCTACTTCCAAATGAAAAAGAGAAGGAAAGTCTATCACTGTAATGACAATGGATAGAAAAGTTAAATACCAAAGAAGAGCATTATGTACAGTGTATATACTAGCTATGTTTATGGCGGCATTAGACGGAACAATCGTCTATGTTGCCCTTCCTTCGATTGCTGCTGAACTGGGCGTAACATCCGCTCAGTTAAGTGGATTGACTGTCTGGTATCTTGTTGGGGTTAGCATGATTTTACCTTGTGCAGGGTATTTAGGTGATCGTTTTGGAAGTAAAAAGATGTTTATGGTTAGCTCACTCGTTTTTACATTCGCTTCTTATATGTGTGCTTTAGCAGATTCAGTATCGATGTTAAACATAGCCCGGTTTCTGCAAGGATTAGGAGGCGGCTTGTTTGCCCCTATAGGCATGGCGATGATCTTTCGGACGTTTTCCATTGAAGAACGTCCGAAACTGTCGCGGTCTTTCGTCATTCCAATTGCTATAGCACCTGCCCTTGGTCCGATAATTGGTGGGTTAATCGTTACTTATTTACCATGGCAGTGGATCTTCTTAATTAATATTCCGATTGGCTTGTTCATCGTTATAATCGGTGCACTATTTTTACAGGAAAAACATGAGTATATGGGTAAAAAGCTAGATGTGAAAGGCTTATTATTAATGGTGATTGGTTTTCCATTATTTATGTATACGTTGAATCGACTAACAGCAGGAATGAGTCTGCCAATAATCGTTTTTGGGATGATTGGGCTAATAATGATTGTTACATATGTTTTTCATGCATTAAAAGCAGATCAACCATTATTGAACTTAAAATTATTGGAGGAAAAGACATTTAAACGAATAAGCATGCTCTCTTTTCTTGGAGCGGCAGGCTTACAAGGTTTCTTGTATTTGTTCCCGATTATGTATCAATATACAACTGGTGCATCACCATTAAAAAGTGGATTAACTATTTTTATTGAAGCGATTGGTTTAATGGTGGCATCAAGAGTAATGCCCCTGACATTAAAACTTCTCGGCGTTTATCGTGTGATTGTTTATGGATTCTTATTATCCAGTGTCTTTTTCCTACTCATCAGTTGGATAGGCCCTACTGGTTCTATCATCGGTTTACAAATTTGTTTATTTGGAATTGGACTGACGTTAGGACATGCCGTGATTGCAATGCAGTATACGGCATTCCATCATATTAATAAAGAAAAGATGTCACAAGCAACCACATTATTTAATGTGCAGAACCGCTTGGGTGCAGCAATGGGAATTGTGAGTATTTCTTTAATTATCAGCATGTTCTCAATCGGAAATGAGCAATTATATCAAGTGGCTATTATTTTTTGTGCTATGCTTCTACTTGCTGCGTGCTTGTTTGCGATCAATAGTCAAACCGCTATTAAGTCAACATCACCAAAAATGAAAAAAGCAAGCTAGTATAAGAAGGAGGGGAAGGTATGCTTGAAGTTTTTGCTTGTCGATTACCGCAAGTACATTCAGAGGTAACTTTACATCATTATAGCGACTATTTACCACCATTAAAAAGAACACAAATCCACCGTTATAGAAGAATAGAAGATGCATATCGTACGTTAGTAGGTTATCTATTATTAAGGAAAATACTTATGAAAAAGTTACCTAAAGTTGATCTTACAAAGCTCGAATTCAGCAAATACGGTAAACCTTTTTTGAACGCGGACCCTTTTCCCCCTTTTAGCTTGTCTCATTCAGGTGATTGGTGTGTGTGTGCCGTTGGATCTGATGGAATGGTAGGGATAGATTTAGAAAAAATAACTAAACCAAAGCCAGAGTTACACTCCCTTTTGTTTCGAGAGGAAGAAGAGTGTATGGGAGCGAAAGATTTTTTTAATCGTTGGACGATAAAAGAAAGCTATTTAAAAGCCATCGGTACTGGTTTACTTGTAGACCTCCAAGAAATAGAACTCGAAGAAAAAAATCGGAGTGAATTCGATGTCAACCATCAACAAAAACGGTATCCAGGGGGAAAAGTAAAGGTATATAACCTCCTAAAGCAATATAGCTTATCAATTTGCGCATTGTCACCCGAGGAAAAACTTCCTCATCATCTACAACTTGTCACATTTGAAGAAATTATCAAACCCAGCGTACAAACAGTATAAAGCGCTGGGTTTCATTTTATGAACCTCATTTATATGACGGAATACATAAAGAAATCTTGCTGAGTATGGAGAGCGTTTGATCAGAAGAATTGTTGCAATGCGTTTAAGAAATGTGTAAAAAGAATAAACATTTATTTTCATGGGAGTTGACCTCTTATGTTTACTGAATGTATTAAATATTTCTATTATATTTGACAATTTGTCTAGTTATCTATTAATATTCTATATATTCAGAATTTAGGAGGGCGAGAATGAAATCCTATTTAACCGTCAATGATATCTTGCAAAGGAAGCATTTCGATCAAATAGAAATAGTTGCAGGGAAAGATGGGTTAGTAGATCAAGTGAAGTGGGTTCATATTGTTGAGGTAACGAAAATAGGGAATCTTTTAAAAGGAAATGAACTAATCCTTTCAACCGCTGTTGCATGGCGAGAGAGAAAGGAATTATTTATCTCAATTGTACAACAGTTAATTAAGTCGAATGCAGCAGGCTTATGTATTGAATATGGCACTTATACGAAGGGCATACCTCATGAAATTATCTCTATGGCAAACAAAGCGAATTTCCCCATTATACTCATATTAAAGGAAGTTCCTTTCGTAGAAATCACGCAAGACATTCATACATCTTTAATTAATCAGCAATATGATATGTTAGCTAATTTAGAAAAAATCTCTCATATCTTAAATAAGAAACTTCTTTCTATTAATCATTATGATGAACTTTTGAAGGTCATTTATGAAGAATTGCAAGTGCAAATTCTATTATTATTTCAAGATGAAAGTGCGAAGTTTTATCCTGTACTACCAGAAATAAAAAGAGAAAATATCCTAAAGAAGGTACAAGCCCAACAAGAACCTTCACGTTTTGTCGTAAGAGCTACTATTGAACTTTTAGGAGAGAAATTTGCTGAACTTATCATCATTTCTTCATCTCATCACTTAACAGAATATGATCAGCTAATTGTAGACAGAACAGCTAACGCTCTAGCACAATTCTTTATTCGTGAATTATATGTAGAGGAAAAAAGAAGGTTAGAAGAAAGTGAGTGGGTAAATTCTTGGTTAGAAGGTAAGGAAACGACGCCTTCATTACTAAACCATGTATCTGCCTATTTACCGAAAGCACCTCGAGGGGCGGTTGTATGTGTCTATCAAGTGGAAATGTTAGAAAATTTAACCTATTTCAAGTTGTATTTTCGCTCCATATTAGAACAAAAAGGTTTTTCTTTCTTAGCCGTTGAGAAGCACAAAGCAATTGTATTTATATTATTTAATGAAAGAGGATTAACTGATTGGAAGAGGAGAGTAGTACAAGCAATTGAAAAAATGAAGCAATTATTTTCGGATATGCAATCAGACACGACTTTTAATTTTGGAATTGGAAAATATGTTTCTGATTTGAATGCCGTGCATGAGAGTTATCAAACGGCATTAGAAACAATCCAAGTGAATCAACAATTTTATCATCGTTCGTATTCAAGTATGTTTTATGATGACTTACATATATTTCGTATTATCTCAGTTGCCAGTAGACATATGAATTTACAAGGAATGATCGAAGAATATTTAGGACCGATTGTTGAATATGATACTGCACATCAATCAAAGTTAATGGAAACATTAAAAATGTACTTAATTTGTAATGGCTCAAAAAAAGATACGGCACAGAAATTGTATATTGTTAGACAAACTTTATATCATCGGTTGGAAAAAATTGAGCAGTTATTAGGCTCCGATTTTATGAGTCATGAGAAAAGATTGGCATTGGAATTTATGCTATTAAGCTATGATTTTATCCAGCGACCAATCGATTTAAAACAAATAAAGTAAAAAAGAATGAACCGTCTCTATAGTAGTCGGTTTATTTTGCTTGTTACGATTTCCTTTGAGGCACTGATTTCAAGATTTACCCTATTCTTTCATATAGACCGTTTGTTTATGAATGACCGTTATCCTTTTTACAGTATGTCTAATGAAAAAGGGATAATAAATAAGAGATAATGAAATCAGAATAATCAATCTTTAATAGGAGGTTTGATGATGAGCGTAATTGAACAGGAAACGAAAACTTTACAGAATTTTATTAATGGCCAATGGGTACCTTCACAATCTACAGAAACAATGGAGGTGCCTAACCCAGCAACTGGGGAAATTATTGCAAAGGTACCTATATCCACGAAATCAGATGTTGATCAAGCAGTAAAGGCAGCAGCAAATGCTTTTCAAACTTGGAAAAAAACACCGGTTCCAAAAAGAGCGAGAATTCTCTATAAATATCATCATTTGTTAACGGAAAACCATGAAAGATTAGCAAAATTAATCGTAGAAGAGAATGGTAAAGCATATAAAGAAGCATATGGGGAAGTGCAAAGGGGAATTGAATGTGTGGAATTTGCCGCTGGAGCCCCAACACTAATGATGGGAGAAACTTTGTCGACGATTGCAGAAGACATCGATTCACAAATGTTTCGTTACCCACATGGAGTTGTCGCTGGTATCACACCATTTAATTTCCCAATGATGGTTCCTTTGTGGATGTTTCCACTTGCCATTGCATGTGGCAATACTTTTGTTCTTAAGCCATCAGAGCGAACGCCTATTTTATCTAATGAGTTGACGAAGTTGTTTATGGAAGCTGGTGCACCAGCTGGCGTCTTAAATGTTGTCCACGGTGCGCATGATGTAGTTAATGGCTTACTGGAACATCCCCTCGTCAAAGCAATTTCATTTGTTGGTTCTCAACCGGTTGCGAAATATGTCTATGAAAAAGCGGCTTCTTACGGTAAAAGAGTGCAAGCATTATCAGGAGCGAAGAATCATCATATTGTTATGCCAGATGCGGATAAGGAGAAAGCGATTAGCCATATTATAAGCTCTACATTTGGCAGTGCCGGTCAGCGTTGTATGGCTTGTAGTGCGGTTGTTGTGGTAGGTGATGGATCTGAGTTTGTTGAAAAGCTTTCTCAAGCAGCAGATGAATTAATTATTGGTGAAGGATCTAATGAAGAAGTCCTGCTAACACCAGTTATAAGAGATTCTCATCGTCAGAAAGTTTTAGGATATATTGAGAAAGGCATTGAAGAAGGAGCAGAGCTGTTACGTGATGGTAGAGCTGTTATGTCTGAAATGAAAAACGGCACATTTTTAGGTCCGACAATTTTTGATCAAGTCACACCTGATATGACCATTGCAAAGGATGAGATATTTGCCCCAGTGCTAAGTTTATTGCGAGCGAAAGATTTAGATGAGGGATTAGCTTATATTAGTCAATCAAGATATGGAAATGGCGCAACGATTTATACGAAAGATGCGCGTGCTGTCCGTCAGTTCAGAGAAGAAGCGGATGCAGGTATGTTAGGGATCAATATTGGTGTCCCAGCAACAATGGCCTTTTTTCCTTTCTCTGGGTGGAAGGATTCGTTTTATGGTGATTTGCATGTAAACGGGAAAGATGGTGTTAATTTTTATACCCGGAAGAAGATGATTACCTCACGTTTTGATTATTAATAAGGAGGAAAAGTGCATGGCTGAAATTAAGGAAGAGAAAGGGTTGCTTAAGAAAGATGCAGAGGTTGTTTGGCACGCGATGAAACCATTTAGCCCTAATAGCACAATTATAGCGGAAAAAGCAGATGGTGCTTGGGTTACTGATCATGAAGGTAATCGCTATTTAGATGCAATGGCAGGTTTATGGTGTGTTAATGCAGGCTATGGTAGAAAAGAGCTCGCAGAAGCAGCATACGAACAATTAAAAGAGATGAGTTATTTTCCTTTATCACAAAGCCATACACCAGCGATAAAATTAGCTGAAAAACTAAATGAAATGCTCGGTGGCGGCTATGTATTCTTCTTTTCAAATAGTGGCTCAGAGGCGAATGAAACCGCATTTAAAATCGTTAGACAGTATTATAAACAAAAGGGAGAACATGAACGCTACAAGATTATTTCTAGGTATCGTGGGTATCATGGGAATACGATGGCAACACTTGCAGCAACAGGGCAGGCGCAAAGAAAATATAAATATGAACCGCTCGCACCTGGCTTTATTCATGTCGCACCACCTGATATGTATCGCCAACCGGAAGATGAAACCTTGGCATCTACCAAGCTTCAATCAGTACAGGATATAGATAAAGTAATGACATGGGAGCTAAGCGAGACCGTTGCAGCTGTCATAATGGAACCAATTATTACAGGTGGCGGGGTTATTATGCCACCAGAAAACTATATGAAAGGAGTAAAAGAGGTTTGTGAGAAGCACGGGGCATTGCTCATTAGTGATGAAGTTATTAATGGCTTTGGTCGCACGGGTGAACCGTTTGGATTTATGAATTATGAGGTCTCACCAGATATTATTACGATGGCAAAAGGGATAACAAGTGCGTATTTACCATTGTCAGCTACCGCAGTGAAAAAAGAAATCTATGATTATTTCAAAGGAACAGAAGAATATGATTACTTTCGCCATGTGAATACTTTTGGAGGAAACCCTGCTGCTTGCGCTTTAGCATTGAAAAACCTAGAGATTATGGAAGATGAGAAGCTGTACGAACGGTCGAAAACAGCTGGGGATGCGCTAAAGAGGACATTACTGCAAAAGCTGCAACATCACCCTTATGTAGGGGATGTGAGAGGAAAAGGTTTATTAATAGGTATTGAGTTAGTAGAGGATAAGGCGACGAAGGAACCGCTAGCTGTGGAGTATGTGAATAAGATCATTTCCGGATGTAAGGAGAAAGGTGTACTAATAGGTAAAAACGGAGCAACTGTTGCTGGATATAATAATATTATTACACTTGCCCCACCGTTAAATATAACTGATAGTGATATCACTTTTTTAATTGATACATTAACAGAGCAAATGAACCAACTTTAAATATATGCTGCACTGGCTTGCCATTGATTGCAACCAGTGCTTTTTTCCATAGATGTATGTATGAACGGTGTTAAGAAGTCATTAGCTAGTTTTTTTATTTGTTATGAGAATATATTTCTCACCATTCATTTTTCTATGTAGGTTGTATCATTGGTATTTAATAAGCAAATCAATATAACATCCACTCATTATTTGCTAGAATAAATTTGTAAGGAAGGAGCAGACGATAATGGTTCAAGAGATACAATTAAACAATTATACATTACCTATTAATCAATATAAGGAAACCTCAGTAAATGGTTTAAAACAAATTGCCATTGACTTTAAAGTAACGAGTGAGAACTATCATGATATTGCTGTGCTTTTATATGAAGAAAATTTTGATGTGCAAGTTCCGGCGAATAATTTTAGAATGAAGGCCGCAATAACTCAATATTATACATCAGTAACAAATCTGTATCGTGAAGGTGAAATTGGCGACTATCATGTAACCTTACGGGAAGTTTTAGGTGAATAATCAAGAATAACGTAATATTGTGCTCATAAAGGCATAATATTACGTTTTTATTTTATCGAAAAATTCATTGCTAAAAAGTGTTAAAATATATATGTATAAAAAAGAGAAAGGAGTGAGGGATGATATTAACGAAAATAAACAGTCAGCTAGATAAAATGATGCCCTTGATTACTCCTACTAGTGTCATATTGGGTATATGCTTTGCTATCTATTTAAAAAATCTAGATAGTCTTATCCCATGGATCTTTGCATTTATGACATTCGCAGGTAGTTTGAAAGCAAATTTTACATCGATGAAAGAAGCCATCACTCATCCTTTGCCACTATTTATTGTCTTATTTGTTCTACATATTTTTATGCCATTATGGGCCTTTACTGTTGGTCATATTACTTTTCCAAATGATACTTATACAATTACTGGTCTAATTTTAATGATGGCAATACCTACAGGAATCTCAAGCCTGATATGGGTTTCCATTTACAAAGGCAGTATTCCATTGACTTTAACGATTATTCTCGTTGATACGTTATTATCACCAATACTTGTGCCACTTACACTAAAGCTCTTAGTAGGAGCAAAAGTGGAAATGGATGTCATAAGCATGGTGAGTGGGTTAATCATGATGATTGTCATTCCATCTATTTTGGCAATGATTGTTAATTCGATCGCAAAAGAGAAGGTTTCAAACATACTTAGTGCAAGACTTGCTCCATTTTCTAAAATAGGTATGGCGACTGTTGTAATGATTAATAGTGCCGTTGTTTCATCCTACTTGACTGCCTTCGATTTACGTTTACTAGCATTAGTTGTCACCGTCTTCTTTATAGCCTTTACAGGATACTTAGTAGCTTTTTTAATTGCTAGAAAAATAGTAGGGAAAAATAGAGAAGCGGTGATTGCGATTACTTTTAATGGTGGTATGCGAAACATTAGTGCAGGCTCTGTATTAGCAGTTGCCTATTTCCCACCGCCAGTGGCCGTGCCTGTTGTTATTGGCATGCTATTTCAACAAATATTAGCAGCTTTATTTGGGATGATTATAAATAAGGTTGAAGAAAAGGATCGACTGAATGTGAGGAAAGAGGCCGTGTGAAGATAAAAGAGACAGTCCTATGAAGGTGGTCTAATCTCGAAGCTTGGAGATAATAGTTTTTGGTATAAGTCATAATTAAAAACCCGAAAAACATTTTAATCACAATGAAAAAATGTCTTTTCGGGCTTTCTATTAGGCTTATTTTTTTACAAGATTGTTAGCGGTTCTTTCTCATTTGTAATAACATACCAATATAGATGAATAGAGAAACAACAACTGAAATGGCAGCAACGATATAGATAGAGCTATATCCTAAGTAAAAAGCGATTTGCCCAAACATAATTGATCCAATACCGATTCCTAAATCAAAAAAAGAAAAGAACGTGGCATTAGCCATTCCTCTACGATTGACCGGTGCTTCTTTAACAGACCAAGCTTGCAAAGCTGGTTGGATCGTACCGAAACCTAAACCATATAATATGGCTGCAGTAAATAGAATCGCATTACTCGGTAACCATGCGAGTAGAAGCATGGCAGCAATAATAAGGAGCACACCTGGAATAAATACAGCTTGATGCCCTCTTTTATCATAAATTCTACCTGCAAAAGTACGGCTGATGAGCAGAGCTAAAGCATAGAGAAAGAAATACCATTCAATTCCATCAATACCTTTTTGTAATGAATAGATAGGTAGAAATGTAGCAATCCCTCCAAATGTAACGGTTACAAAGAAGATTAATATGGAAGGGGGCAGAGCGGATTTCTCGTAAACATCAAACTTTTTCTTTTCTACTACGCTAGCAGTATAATCTACTTGTTTATATTTTATGAATGATGAAAGGATGAAAGCAGCGAGTCCTAATAAAGAACAGATTAGAAATAAGGAAGTAAAGCTAATATTACCAATGAGTGCTAATCCTAAAGTAGGACCAAAGGCAAGAGCGAGATTACCTGATAGTCCAAAGTAACCCATCCCTTCGCCACGTCTTTTCTGTGGAATAAGATCTGTTGCGATTGTCCCTGAAGCTGTTGTAGAGAATCCCCATCCTAAACCCTGAACTAATCTGAGTATAAGGAGAAAGGCAATACTCGTAATAAAGCCAATGACTCCAACGGAAAGAACAAATACAGCTAGTCCAATAAGAAAGACAAACCGCCTGCCTTTTGATTCTAACGCATGTCCCGCAAAAGGACGCATAATAAGGGATGAAAAGGTAAATATCCCGATGACTAACCCGATTAATTGGTCATTGCCACCAAGTTCTTCGACAAACAAAGGCAATGTTGGTAATGTCATTTGAAAACCTAAAAATACAAAGAAGTTTGCAAAACAAATTAATGTAAAATCCTTAGTCCAAATTCTTTCTTTTTGTAATGAATTTGTTGATTGATCCAAAACCCCACCTCATTTATAAATATATATACCAATAGATATATTTTGATTCCCTAAATATCCATTATAGTAAAGAAAATTATATTTGCAAGGAAGTGAATAAACATATTTTAAAAAGGTTTAAATCAAGATAGTACGGGGTAATATTTATATTAACAACAATTAATAATAGAGTATAAGATAAATTTCATTTAAGGTTTGAATTATCAGAAATTTTTTGTTATAATAGAAAAAAGGTCAAGGGGTTGATTTCAAAATGGAAAAGTACACGCTTAACTCAACAGTCCAAACCGATGAAAACCAATACTCAGTCGTAGCGGAACAAGTGTTAAATAAGGCTATACTTGACTTCAGAATGAAAAAGCTCCGCCAAGAAATTGATAACGCTCTTGAAGAAAGAAACGAAGAGAGATTTATTGAATTAACTGATGAATTAAATAAGTTAACGAATGAATAAAAAAAAGCAACCTTCTTCAAGGAAGGTTGCTTTTTTGGTATTGAAAGAAATGGAGAGAAAAGCATTGAAAATACGAGAAAGAGGAATAATCATTGGTAGTATACCAACAGGGGAAAATAATTGCTTGATTGATGTTCCCGGGGTGAGAGTCGGTCATAAAACCATTGATGAAAAGACGGAAACAGGATATGCCTGTACAGGTGTCACAGCCATTTTACCACATGGTGGTAATTTGTTTAAAGAAAAAGTAGTGGCCACATCGTATGTTATTAATGGTTTTGGTAAAACCACTGGGCTGGTACAAGTAAATGAATTAGGACAGATAGAATCACCCATTATGTTAACCAATACATTTTCAGTCCCGGCCGTTACACAAGGTACCCTGCAATATATGTTACAAGAAAATAAAGACATTGGAGATACAACAGGGACGATTAATATTGTCACTGGAGAGTGTAATGATGGTCTACTGAATTCAATAAGAGAAATGGTTGTTACACCTAAAGATACTATAGAAGCCATCTTGAACGCTTCAACAAATCCAGTGGAAGAAGGTGCAGTTGGTGCAGGTAAGGGAATGGTATGTTTTGGCTATAAAGGAGGGATAGGTACTTCTTCTAGAAAATTGTCAGTAAATGACGGGAGATTCTTTCATGTAGGATGTCTTGTCTTAAGTAATTTTGGAGGAAAACCTGAATTCCCTTTTAATCGTTATTTTAAAAACAACCTACATTATCCTTTAGAGTTAGATAAAGCAGCTGACGGATCAATTATAATTGTATTAGCAACAGATGCTCCGTTAAGTGATAGACAATTACACCGAGTTGCTAAAAGATGTGGAATTGGACTGGGTAGGACGGGTAGCCATTATAGTCATGGTAGTGGAGATATCGTTATTGCTTTTTCTACTGCAAATACAATAAAGCACAAACAATCATCTTATTTGCATACGATGAAAACTTTAAGAGAAGATCATTCAATTATGAATGAGCTGTTTGCAGCAGCAGCAGAAGTAACAGAAGAAGCAATTATGAACTCATTATCCCAAGCTGAAACGACCATTGGAAGAAATGAAACGGTTGTACACTCCTTATTTGATTTAGCTTAAATAAGGAGTGAATATTAAAAGTGGATTTGACATTATTCATACTTATACAAATGAAAAAGGAATACATAAAATAATCCTCGAAATAAATTTAGTTGAATAATACAGCAATCAAAAAATGATCAGACCATTATTTATTAAACTACAAATGTTGAAGCGGAGACATTTATGATTCAATTTGTCTCCGCTATTACTCTATTATGTGAAGTTTTGTTCATATAAATAATCAGTGTTTAATAAGATAGAACCTACAACTGGTCAATCGTATATGTTAAAGAAAGCTATATTATCTAAAGGCGATTAATTATTGAATAAACAATAGCACAATAAAAAAAGCAAGCATAAATACTAGTCCTATAGGTAAACCGATTTTCGCCCATTCTTTACTCGTAATATTTAATTTACCGGCTGCAATAATATTCGGGATATTGCCGGGGACAAGCATCCCACCGCTTATTAAAAGGCCGAGTAATATCGCTTGAATGGTTTGATTACTCATAGAAGGGCTAATTTCCGCAGCAGCTAATGTCGCATTATCAAGTACTGCAGATAATGTATTAATCCAGTACAGAGCAGAAGGCGATAGGTTGATCAAATATTGACTAATTAGTGGTTCAAATCCTGCACCTAAAAATGTTAACCCCATTACGAAGAAATAAATTTTTAAAGAACGGATACTTATTTCACCATAGCCTTCTTCCTCGTTGTGCACCATTTTGCTGAATTTATCTGTTTGGCTGGGTGATTTAACAAAAATAGCGGCTAGGAAACCGAAGAATAACAAGGCAATTAGAATCTCTTTACCAACTAAATTGATAAGAAAGAAGAAATCCTCATTTAATTTACTAATAGCGATTGTTGAAAGTGGTTCACCAATCGGTGTTAAAGATGCACCTAGACCAATAGAAAAACAGGAAAGAACAACAAAAATGATTAGTGATTGCCTATGTAGTGGAAGTGAAGAAGCAATAAGGACAAGAATGAGTGCGGCAATAATTGCAGTAATAACACTTGAAATCAGTCCTAAAAAGATCACTGTGAAAAAAATAAAAAACCAAAAGGGTACGCGTTCACTAACATAGACGATTGAATTTTGCAGTCCGCGTCGAAACCACTTGAATAACACACCTGCTATAAAAACCGCTATTGCGATGTTAATTGGTGCAATTGCTGCCTTAAAAAATAATGCTTCCGTATAGACTTGACTAATAAAAACAGCTAAAACGCCCATAATGAAAAGAAATATTTCTAAATTTTCTTCGACTACTTTCGAACTAAAGGGCAGAAACAACACAAGTAAAAAAATGATGATCAGTCCAGTTAACATATAACAATCCCCATTTAATTGTTTTTCCTAACCTTAGAAACGGTTGGATATGTTATATATATGAGAAGATAGGACAAACTTTACAAGAAATATTTAAGAAAGGGTATAGCAAATTCTTTAGTATGGCTTCGGTACATGTTTAAATACTTCCCCACTTTCAAAAAACTCCACAAGATTAGCTAGCCATTTGTAGTATTCCATCCATTCCTTTGCTTCGGCTAATAATTCATTTATCTTTAATTCATCTTCGGCGGTCAGTTCCTTTTTTGATGTGATAAGGTGTAGTTCTTCTTTTATTTTCTTTTCAAATTGTTTGTTCTTTTGTATCGCTTTTTGCCAATTGGAAGTGAATAGTGATACGAACGTTTGGTAATAGTCTTGTTCAACGTTGTATAAGTCTTTACGGATGCCCTTCTCAAATACTTTTTCCGCTATATTTAACTCCACCATTTCTCTTACTACTTGACTCATTCGTGTTTTGCTCATGCCCGTTGCTTCCGATAATTCGCTAAGTGTCATCGGTTTTCTGTGCATATAAATAATTCCTAACACTCTACCCACAGTTGAGGAAACACCATACGTATTCATATTATCAGCTATTTTATCAATAAAAATAGATTCAATTTGCTCAAAACTTTCGCTCAATCCAATCACCCTTTCAATATAAGGATCATTTAGTTAATGTCAATGTATCATATTTGTAAAAATTTACATAATCACACCTTTGGGAGTAATTCGTATGATTACGTAGCTATTATAAGATATAACGAGTAAAAACATTATACAATATTTATTTTAACTATTTTTTATAAAATATGTACACTTTGTAAACTTTTTATTTTACGAAGTTTATAATATACTACGTTATGTAAGTAAAAAGTCTGACAAGAGGATTCATATTACGGAGAACTGGGTATTGTTTGTGGTAGAGAAAAAATGGGGGTGTTATAAATGCTGAAATTTGAGCATGTATCAAAAAAATATAAAGGCGGTAAAACAGCCGTTTCTAATTTAAATTTAGAATTTAAGAAGGGTGAATTTATTGTATTTATCGGCCCAAGTGGTTGTGGAAAGACAACAACAATGAAAATGATCAACCGCTTAATTGAACCAACAGAAGGCAAAATCTTCATTAATGGTGAAGACATTATGGAAAAAGATCCGGTTAAGCTGAGAAGAGAAATCGGTTATGTTATCCAACAAATTGGTCTATTTCCACATATGACTATTCAAGAAAACATTTCACTTGTGCTTAAACTTTTAAAATGGCCAGAAGAAAAAAGAAAAAGTCGGGCAGAAGAGCTTCTTTCTCTCGTTGATATGACTCCTGATTATTTAGAGAGATATCCACATGAATTAAGTGGAGGGCAACAGCAACGTATAGGTGTCTTGAGAGCGTTAGCTGCTGATCAACCGTTAATCTTAATGGATGAACCATTTGGTGCACTCGATCCAATTACGAGAGATGCCCTCCAAGATGAGTTTAAAAACTTGCAGAAGAAGTTAGACAAAACAATTGTTTTTGTTACGCATGATATGGACGAAGCGCTTAAACTAGCAGACAGGATTGTCATTTTACGTGATGGACAGCTTGTACAATGTGGGACTCCTGACGAAATTTTACGTGAGCCTGCCGATGAATTTGTTGAAGAATTTATTGGAAAAGAAAGATTAGTGCAAGCAAAACCAAACATTACAACAGTTGAGCAAATAATGAATGCGCATCCTGTAACGATTACAAGTGATGAGCAATTATCTAATGCGATAACTGTTATGAAAACAAATCGTGTAGACTCATTATTGGTTATTGATCAAGAAGGAGTTTTAGAAGGATATATTGATGTGGAAGCCATTGATCAAAACAGGAAAAAAGCAAAAGATGTAGCCGATATCTTAATCCCTGATACATTTTCTGTGTATAAAGATGCGCTTGTACGTGATACGATCAGGCAAATATTAAAGAAAGGGCTCAAATATGTGCCGGTTGTAGATGAGCAAAGACATCTTGTCGGTATTGTGACAAGAACAAGTTTAGTCGATATCGTTTACGACTCTATTTGGGGAGACGAAGAGCTAGAAAGTGCACAGTAGAAGGGGGAGATATAAATGAGTGCCATCATAGACTTTTTAAATAATAACGGTTCGGATTTATTGATCAAAACTTGGGAGCATTTATATATATCAGTCATTGCTGCAGCTCTTGGTGTCATTGTAGCTGTTCCTTTAGGTATTCTTCTTACAAGATTCGATAAAGCGGCATCACCCGTAATGGCAGTGCTTGGTATGATTCAAACAATTCCAAGTTTCGCAATTTTAGCTTTTTTTATTCCTATTCTTGGAATAGGTAAAATCCCCGCCATTATTGCTTTATTTTTCTATTCAGTCCTGCCTATCTTAAGAAACACATATACAGGTGTGAAAGATGTTAATAAAAGCTTATTAGAAGCTGGCCGTGGGATGGGCATGACTGGATGGGAAAGAATTCGATATGTTGAACTACCACTGTCCATCCCTGTTATTATGGCGGGTATTCGTGTATCGACAGTATATTTAATTGGGTGGGCTACGTTAGCTGCGTTTATTGGTGCAGGCGGTTTAGGTGATTTTATTTTTAGCGGGTTAAATTTATATCAAACTGAGTTTATCATTGCAGGTGCGATTCCTGTCACCATACTCGCATTAATAGTCGATTTAATACTTGGAAAATTAGAATTTAAGGTTACGCCTAAATCAATGCGTGACAAAGAAAAAACAGCATAAGGTGGTGATTAGTTTGATAAAAAGCAAAAAAATTTTCATGACGATGATGTTAACGATGACTCTTTTATTATCAGGCTGTTCACTTCCTGGTTTAAGCGGATCTAGTGAAGATTCTATTTCAGTAGGGACTGTGGTCACCTCTGAATCACAAATTGTCGGTCAAATCATTAAACAGTTAATTGAAGAAGAAACCGATCTCAGTGTAAATATGGTTAATAATCTTGGATCTTCTATTGTGCTTCACCAGGCAATGGTGAGTAATGATGTAGATATATCAGCTACTCGTTATACAGGCACAGATATCGCAGGACCATTAGGAATGGAGCCAGTACTTGACCCTGATAAGGCAATGGAAGTTGTCCAAGAAGAGTTTGACGAGAAGTTTAATCAAAAATGGTATGATTCTTATGGGTTTGAGAACTCGTATGCTTTTACCGTAACTGATGAATTAGCAGAAGCAGAGGATTTAGAAACGGTATCTGATTTAGAGGCATTAGCAAATGAAATAAATTTCGGTGTAGATACTTCATGGTTGAATCGTGAAGGAGATGGATATGATGGTTTTGTTGAAACATATGGTTTTGATTTTTCGAATGTGTATCCTATGCAAATTGGACTTGTTTACCAAGCAGCGGCATCGGGCGAAATGGATGTCGTTTTAGCTTACACGACGGATGGACGTATAAAAGCCTTTAATTTAAAAGTATTAGAAGATGATAAGAATTTCTTCCCTCCATATGATTCCTCTACTGTTGCGAGTAAAGAAATTTTAGAGAAGTACCCTGAACTTGATCCATTATTAGAGAGATTAGTTGGAAAAATAAGTACAGAAAAAATGCAAGAATTAAATTATGCAGCAGATGGGGAATTAAGAGAACCCGCAATCATTGCTGAAGAATTTTTAGAAGAAAATAATTATTTCCGTGATAAGGAATAGGGGGTGGCTTAAATGGATGTGTTTTCTGACTTAATTACTTATTTTACAAATAACGGTTCTTATGTATGGGAACAGTTCTTTAGACATTTTCTAATGTCAGCCTACGGGGTTTTATTTGCAGCGATAGTAGGTATTCCTGTTGGCATCTTGATAGCAAGATATTCACGTTTGAGTAGTGTAGTTCTCTCGTTAGCCAATGTTATTCAAACGATCCCTGCACTCGCTATGCTCGCAGTATTAATGCTTGTGATGGGCCTTGGAACAAATACAGTCGTTTTTGCACTATTCCTATACTCCTTATTGCCTATTATTAAGAATACTTACACAGGAATTAGGAATGTAGATCATACTTTAATAGAGTCAGGTAAAGCAATGGGTATGACAAAATGGCAAATATTAAGAATGGTAGAAATCCCGCTTTCTCTTTCTGTCATTATGGCAGGGCTTCGAACAGCTCTAGTCATTACGATTGGTATTGCAACAATAGGTACTTTTATTGGTGCTGGGGGACTTGGTGATATTATTATGCGTGGAACAAATGCGCAAGACGGAACGGCAATCATTTTAGCTGGAGCTATTCCAACAGCATTTATGGCAGTAATTGCAGATGTGATAATGGGCTGGTTGGAAAGAAGCTTAATGCCAGTGAAGAAGAAGAAACAGGAAAGTAATGAGCAAGAAGAGGTTACGGCATAAAAAATGATGGTGATTCATCTTTAAAATGAATCACCATCATTTTTTTGTTCTTAATTTCCGTAACCATTTAACCCCGTCCCGAACGTATCAAATTCTGGTTTTCTTTCAATTCTTTCAGCAGCTGTCTCAACTGTCTCTAATTCATTTTCATGATTTTCGCCATTATCTTGTGAATGAAAAGAATGCTGTTTCTTGTTCATACTGGTATCCTCCTTTTACAATGTAAGATAGAGTATAGCTAGTTAAGCCTAAAAGGGAGAGTGAAATAAATTTGCTTATTGTTATTTTATGCTAATGCCCAATTTAGGTTATTTCTTTATTTTAACATAAATTTGAAAAATTATCCTTTTGTTCCTATGGGTGAAATTGGTTTCTGTATCTTCACTTGTTTGACTGTATGAAGCAAGCTAAAAGCAATTAAAAATTGTGCTAAATAATAGGTAATCATAATAATGCTTCCAGAGAAAGGAATGGAAGAAATAAATTTATTCCAAGCTAACACACTATCAGAAATGACAAAGAGTAAACTACCAATGATGGCATACAATTGCCCTGACATAATAGCAGACCAAAACATCAATGATATGACAGCGATATAAAGGATAACTGGTATAATCAATTCATTTTCATTGCGGTTGTGAAGAGCTTCCACAAATTCAGAACTCATAAAGATACCATAGGCAAGAATAGGAATAAAAGAAAGAAACCTAGCTAAAGAGTATTCCCAGATCTTAAAGAAGCCAATCGTATAGAATATATGACCGATTAAAAATGCGGTTAATCCAACCACAAACCAAATGAGTAGACCGTCACCGAACATACAAAAAATAAGACCTAAAAAAATAAAATAGTAGTGAGTAGGTTTAGTTTCTTGCCGATTGCGATAGGTGTATAGAATAATAAGAATCATCGGTACTAATTTGAAAAAGATTTTTAGGACTGTCGGTTCCTCAGGTATAAAAAATATATAAAGAATAGCAAATAGAAGAATCAAATATGGCAGTTTTTTTCGCATAGGATTCACCTCATTTTTTTAGTATATATTCAAGAGTGTAAAACCATTTTCCTGCAGGAGGTATATAAAATTGAAAATAGAAAGAGGGAAGAGCATGGAAAAAAATATTTTAGCACAGCAAAAAGCATTCTTTCATACGGGTAAAACAAAAGCACTTACCTACCGATTGGACGCATTATATACATTAAGAAGTTTAATTAAGGAGAACGAAAGCAGCATAGCGGAGGCTTTGCAAAAAGATTTACGGAAATCATTTTTTGACTCCTTTTTAACAGAGATTGCTGTTTTACTAGAGGAAATAAAATTTACAATTAAACATGTGAAAAAGTGGTCGAGACCTGCAAAAGTAAAATCATCTTTAACTACGTTCGGTTCAAAAAATATGATTTATCCTGAGCCATATGGTAATACATTAATCATTGCACCATGGAACTATCCCTTTCAATTAGCGATTGCGCCATTAATTGGTGCAATCGCCGCAGGCAATACAGCAGTCATCAAACCTTCCGAATTAACACCTCACACTTCTCGTTTAATTGCTCACCTTATCGAGGAGCATTTTCCAGCTGAATATATTACAGTTGTGGAAGGTGGCGTGGAAGTTAGTGAAAATTTGTTAGAAGAATCTTGGGATCATATTTTCTTTACTGGGAGTGTAGCAGTGGGTCGACACATTATGAAAGCAGCCGCTAATCATTTAACACCTGTTACGTTAGAACTGGGAGGAAAAAGTCCAGCAATTATTCATCATGATGCCCAAATAAACCATGCGGCCAAAAGGTTAGTATGGGGGAAATTCTTAAATGCTGGACAAACATGTGTAGCACCCGATTTTGTTTATGTCCATCAAGAGATTCATGACAAGTTTCTTAAGGAAGTCACAGCTCAGATAGAAAGTCTTTATGGAGAGAATGCAATAGAAAATACATCTTACACAAAGATTGTCAATGAGAAGCATTTTAAAAGGCTTTCTACATTTTTAACTAATGGTCAATCTTATTATGGGGGGAGAGTGGATGAATCAAATCATCTGATCGAACCGACCATCTTAACTGAAATTAATTGGCAAGATCCGATTATGCAAGATGAAATTTTCGGTCCGATCCTTCCAGTATTGTGTTATAAGGAATTAGATGATGTCATTAGCAAAATAAATGAACAACCGAAACCGCTAGCACTTTATCTTTTCTCAGATGATAAAAAAGTCCAGCAAAAAATCTTGCAATCAATTTCTTTTGGTGGTGGTTGTATCAATGATACAGTCATGCATTTAAGTTCCCCACATTTACCATTTGGTGGTGTAGGCAATAGTGGAATTGGATCTTATCACGGACGGGCAAGTTTTGATGCATTTACGCATTATAAAAGCATCTTAAAACAAACAACAAAAGTGGATTTTCCATTTCGGTATCCGAGTGAAAAGTCATTAAAGCTATTAAAAAAGTTAATTAAATAAAGAATAGAAGGGCTAATGAGTAAAATAGACATCTATCTCACTTAGCCCTTCATTTTTTTACACAAACATAATATTGCCATGACCAATCAATTTATTAAAGAACATAGCCATATACGCTAATAAAGTGACAAAGCGTTCCTAATAAGATAAAGATATGAAAGATCTCATGAAACCCCATATGTTTAAATTCCATGAATTTAGGTTTGACCGCATAAATAACGCCACCGATTGTGTAAAATACGCCCCCTTGAATTAACCATACGAGACCTGCTGTGCTCAATGCTTTACTTAATGGGAGGAAGGCGATGATGATAACCCAACCAAGAAGAATATATAAAAAAGTGGATAACCATCTAGGACAACTAAACCAGACCATTTTAAATAATACACCAAGAATGGATGTCGTGATAACGAAAGCGAATAAACTTATTCCTAATACGCCATCAAGTGCGATTAAACAGAAAGGTGCATAAGAACCAGCAATTAAAACGAAAATCATTGAATGGTCAACTTTTCTCAAGAAAGCAATAACTGTATGTTTTGCTCTCACCCCATGATAAGTGGAGGAAGCGAGATAAAGTAACATCATACTAATACCGAAAAAAGTAACGGAGAATATGGCAATGTTTGTTCCGTTATGTAATGATGCTTTGATGATTAAGGCCAGTAAACCTATAAATGACAATATTGCGCCAACGAAATGAGTTAAGCTATTGATGGGTTCTCTTATAAACGACATGATAACACCCCTAATAATATTATAAGTAGTTTTTAATACTACATATAATATTACTACTAACTATAATATATAGTCAACATTTACATTTCTAATGATAGGATGTATGATAGTAAGAAAAATAATGAGGGATAAATGATGGAAAAACAAGAAAAAATCAGACAAGGAAAGCCTATTCGCATGGAAGACATTCCGTCTATCGCTTTATATATGGATCAAGTCATACAACTGTTTGAACAAAACTACCATTCTTATAAACGAAATGAAGATGAGAAAATCTTAACAAAAACAATGATTAATAATTATGCCAAAGGAAAACTATTACCACCCATTAAAAATAAGCGTTACAGTAAAGAACATATATTAACGATGAGCCTTATTTATCAACTGAAAGGTATATTATCGATTCAGGACATTAAAACAACGTTAGAGAGTCTGAACGAGGAAGTGCAAAAAGAAGGAGTGAATATAGAAGACGTTTATGATATGTATGTTGACATGATAAATGAGAATGAAGAACAATTTAATGAAAATGTTGACTGGATGGAGAAATCGATTGCTGAAAATTATAATGAAAAAATCCCCCAACCGAACAATGAAATGAAAGAGGTATTAATGATTAACTCATTGGTTCATATGAGCAATCTTTATCGCCGCTTAGCTGAAGCAAAAATTGATTCACTTTCTAGGGAAGAAGATCGGAAGTGAATCAAAATGATGGATGAGGAAGGGTGCTCCGTACCACAACTAAAACCATGTAACCCAGACTTCTAAGTACGATCGCATATGAAAGAGAACAATGGGTTCGAAAGCAAACATGCAAACTAGATTTCAAGTAGTTTTGTTTGCTTTCGATGTTCAAAGTTCTTAAGCGTTTATTTCCTTCATTACATTTGCCACATGCTGATAAGATGCTTTTCTTTTATCATGGTCATAGATTTGAGCATTGACGATGATCTCATTTGCGCCAGTTTCACCAAGGAATATTTCAAGCTTTTCTTTCACTTTCTCAGGACCACCAATAATGGAAGAACCTAATTGTTGTTGTAATAATTGTTTCTCTATAGGTGTCCAAACTTCGTCCATATTCTCAACAGGAGGCAACATCTTTCCACGTTTATTACGCATCATGCCTAAGAAAGATTGATAAAGAGAGCTTGCTAGGTATTGTCCTTCTTCGTTTGATTCCCCTGCAATGATATTCACACCAACCATTACATAAGGTTCTTTTAATACATCAGATGGTTTAAAGCTCCGGTGGTATAGATCAATTGCTGGTAATGTATTGTCCGGTGAAAAATGGCTAGCAAAAGAGAAAGGCAAACCTAGCTGACCCGCAAGTTGCGCACTATACCCACTTGAACCGAGTAACCATATTGGAATATTCAAGCCTTCTCCTGGAACCGCTCTAACTGGTAATGGTTGTTCCGAGCGTGAAGGATCAAAGTAAGTTCTCAATTCTTCCACTTGTTGAGGGAAATCTTCGGCATCTGTTCGTCGAGTCCTTCTTAATGCCGCCGCAGTAAGTTGGTCAGTACCTGGCGCACGACCTAAGCCTAAATCAATTCTTCCTGGGTAAAGTGATTCGAGTGTACCGAATTGTTCAGCAATCACTAAAGAAGAGTGATTCGGTAACATAATGCCCCCAGATCCTACTCTAATTGTATTGGTAGCGCGGGCAATATCACTTATGACAATAGATGTGGCTGAACTAGCAATGCCCGGCATATTATGGTGTTCGGCCAGCCAATATCTCGTATAACCTAATTTTTCTGCATGTTTGGCTAAATCGCGCGAGTTCGCTAATGACTCACTAGGTGATCCACCTTCAAGGACTGGTGCTAAATCTAAAACAGAATATTTTATCGTTGACATCGTTTTCAGCTACTTTCTTTTTAGTATCTGTACATATTGTAGCAACTTCTATTACATGAATGAAATTATCTGCTTTTAAAATGAATGATTCGGTTATAAAATGTTACCTGATATGATCATTAAAGCAAAGCTCATTTAAACGTTTGTCTTAAGTGTGAATAGTTATATTAAATGGTTTGCAGTATGAAAAAGAGCATGTCAGAGCAGTTCTGCATGCTTATCTTTTCGTATAAAAATTTTCTGTGAAATAAGGCTGGTTATCATCATTAAATGCCACCCCAACACCAAGAAGCTGGTAATCTTCTTTAAGGATGTTTTTCCTATGTCCAGCAGAATTCATTAAGCCTTCATGGGCAAAAATACTACTAAATTGGCCATAGGCTAAGTTTTCGCCAGCTGTTCGAAACAGAATATCATCCGCATTCATCCGGTCAAACGGTGATTCACCTTTTAAGTTATCATGACCGAAATAATTATTAACAGCCATATCAGCACTATGATCTCTAGCTGTTTGTCTCACGGGATCATCCCAAGTTAATGTAGGTAAACGATAATTAACTCTCTCAGCATTTGTTAAATCAAATAACTGGAATTCAAAACCTTCCTTTAAAGCTGCACTTTTTTCACCATAGAAACCAACTTTATTAAGTTCAAGCTCTTTACCAATTAATTGAATGGCAGTTACTTGGTTATTTTCATGAATATCATAGAAAACGGTTAAATAACTATCATCGACCTCATAAAGTGCATAATTACTATCGGTTGCATATTGATAATTGGTTATACCTTTACGAATCGCGCTAATCGGTTCCCCGAATATTTCTGTTACTTCCTCTTTTGTCATATTCATTTGAAAGCCGTTTTTAGAAGTAATTAAATCTTGATTCGTATAGATGCCATTAATTAATTCATTTTCATCATAGGAAATCATGATGAAGTGATGATAATTATCATGATAAGCATGCCATTTACTACCGTATTCATTTGCTGTAATTCTTTGTGGGGATCCTAATGAATTCTCAACTTCCGCTTTCTTCTCACCGATTTCAAAATTATAGACTGAGATTGTTTGGCTATCAGGTTTAGATAATGCGGGCTTCTCGATTGATTCATCTTCTGCCGGAGGAGAGTCATTAGGTGAAGGCTGGATCCATTGTTCAAAATTGATAATCATTTGATTAAAAGCAGTAACAGCATCTTCTGTAAAGCCTTGAACATCTTTTTCTTCAATAGATGATTGAATTTCTTTCAAGTGTTCGTTGGTTTTATCCCCTAGAGCTTCACGAATTGACGGCCAACTTATATAAATAAGTAAACATATTAAGAAAAATATACTAATCTTTTTCAAAATAGAATTCCTTTCTAACCTTGATACTACTCTTTATTGCCTAAATTATAGTCTCGTTAAACATAGGTAACAACTCATTCGACTTATCCATAATTATCCATCAAGGGTGTATTTCCTGTTATTTACAGAATTACATAATCTGTTTATGAAAATATAGTTTTGTTTTAAAGGATAAATGTTTTGGCTTTCTAATAGTATGAGAAGTCATTGAATGGAGAGATAATACCCTGAATAAATGGGGGATGGGACCGCTTTTAAGAAGATTAACTAAAAAAGGGCTGGAACATAACTAAATGACCTAACCTCAAAAACGAACAATAACAAATTAGGATCTATAAAATATCAGATGAAAACAAGTCCGTTCCATTGCACAAACAGACCCTCGCTTTCCGCGGGGAGGGGCTTGAGCGTCCTCGGCATTGCCTGCCGGGTCTCAGCTTTCCTTCTATTTTCCGCAGGAGTCGAGTGTCTTCCGCTCCATTCCACTATTCTTTTCATATAGGATATAAATCACACAAAAAAACCGAATGATTAGAAGTTGTATACTCCTGTTCATTCGGATAAATCTTTAGCTAGAATATATATGTCCCAGCTTCTTTTAGAGGGTATTATCAGGCGTGTTAGTCTTTAAGCATTTGCATTTTGTGTTCAAATTTTTCAAGTTTTCTTTTTAACATCTCCATTTTCGATTCCAGTTCATCTAGACGAAAATCTACACGATGATGATCATTGTCCATTGTAACTAATAATTCATCCACATGATGCGCTTTTTGCTGTTTTTTCATTTGATAAAAACCCCTTTATATTGAGGGGATACTCGCCCCTACGAATTTATTTTTTCCACTTTTGCCACCATTTTTTTTCTTGCTTACTCGCTGCAGCATCTCGGAAAGATAGCATCATATCTTGAAATGCGTCTTCTCGCTCACGTAATCGATGTAAATATTCTTCATGTTCTTTTCTCATTGTTTCGACATAAATATCACGATCGGCATTCATGCTCTCTTTTAATTCATTTATTTCATTGCTAAATTCTGTACCTGTTAATTCTTGCGAGCTAGAAATATAATGAATCATTGTTTTGAACTCTTCAGAGGATGCTTCTGAGGATTCGGTAATTTTGTTCGTGATATAGTGCATCTGGTCTGTCGTTCGCTTCGACTGTTTCGCAACTCTTTTTGACAAGGTTTCGAGCGCTCCGGAGCTTTGTTTTGAAGCATGCTTCCATTCGTCAGTCATTTCTTGAATTTCTGCTTTCGTCTTCTCGTTGGATTTATAGATGGAGTCTGAAATGGTTTTAACAGTATGAAGAGAATTTTTGGAAAGCTCCATTTTCATTTCTTCTACAACTTCTTTTTTAAAGTTCGTTTTTAATTCTTGCTTGATCTCTTGTAATAAATGGTCCTGGAATTGTGTCATGACCATAGATAGTTGTTCGATATTGAGAGGATGATGATCTTGCTCAGTTGTTGCTTCATGTAGTATAGGATTCAATGATGTTTCTAAGGGGTTCTCTTGTTGGTCTGCTATTGACTCTGAATCAAGATGTTGCTTAAGTAATCTGCGAATCATTTTTTGACTTAAATTTTGATTACGCATCTTTTTCACGGTGTCTAGTAAGCTAATTTCTTCATCTGTATAATATCTTGCCCCATTTTTAGATCGGGGAATAACTAATATATCCTTTAAATCTTTTTCCCACTGTCTTAGTGTTCCCGGCGGAATATTTAATTGTTTAGATACTTCATTAATGGTATATGCTTGCATAATTTGATTCATGAATAACTCCCTTTCATCATAGTGTAATTTTTCATCTTTCGGAAGGGGATTCCGAACTACATAATAAATTCCGTATAATTAGCTATTCCGCATTGTAGCCCGTCTTTTCCTGCCTGCTGACAAAAGATATCAAAACAAGACGTTATTCCACAAATGTAGGCACTTTATAAGGAAATTGACTATTTTGACAATGAATTTTGTAGATAATAAACAGATTTAGGAAGGAATGGGTAAATGGTCCTGAGATGAGGGTAGATCATTTGGGATAGGCAAAAAGGGTCACCAACTGGTTACCCTTTTTCTTTCCTATATCGAAAAAATAGATATTTTAAACAAGGTGGTACAATAAAGAAGATGAAAAATACACGAAAGAGTTGATAGCCGGTTACAACAGCTAACTGTGCATCGACTTCATGGGCAATAATAGCCATTTGATCCATTCCGCCAGGTGATAAACTTAAGAAGCTTGTAGCAAGGGAAAACCCATAAAAATGACTAAGAAGAAAGCTGAGAACCATCGAAATGACAATTAATAAAGCGCTGCTCAATGCACCTAAGCTTAATAATTTCCATTTGTTTTCAAGTTTTTCTGGATGCATCATGAGACCAATGTTAATACCAATAAAAACTTGTGCAATCTCAAGTAAGCTGTTAGGTAATTCAGGACCATTGATATTAAGCAGTGTCATGAGGCTTGTTGCAATAATAGGACCGAGAAGAAATGGGGTTGGTGCGTTCCATTTCTTAAAAATAATAGCTAAAATAAATGATAGAATCATAAATGGAATAATGTCAGGTAGTAACTGCTGCCAACTAGCCGTATGTTCATAGGTTGGTAAAATATTACCGCCATTATGGAAGAACGGACCAAATATGAGAAAAGGAACAAAAAAGATTATAAGTATTAATCTTACTACTTGTAAGAAAGTAACAACAGTCACATTCATTTCTTTTGTTTCTTCAGCTAATACGAGCATTTGTGACAAACCGCCAGGAATACTACCAAGCAATATCGATGGATAATGGATACCGGTTAATTTTGCTATGAAGAATGAAGTGATTAAACTGAACCCAATAATAAGTACTGTTAAAAATAACATGGAGGGTAGTTGGTGCAAGATGAACACCATCGCTTCTTTTGTTAATGAAAGGCCCATACTGTATCCAATTATAAAGATCCCGATGTTTCTAAAAGATTTTGGCCAGTATAACGTCTTCTTTGATATTATAGAATAAAGCATAATACTTGTTATGGATCCTAATAGCCAGCTTACAGGGATATGAAGTAGGGTGAAGATGCCCCCACCTGCTACGGCAATAATAACTGCTAGCAATAGTGAATAGCTTTTGTTCATGTGCAGACCTTCTTTTTCTTATGAGAAATTTCGATTCTGGAAAGATATGTTTATCATACCATAGACAATGGCATATTTTTAGTAAATGCTTAGATGAGACATCCTAAAAACAGGAGGAGAGACCTTGCTAAGAAAAATAAAGAAAATAAGTAGTAGTCATGAAAATACCTATCCTTTATCCATTCCCACGATTGCATCAATGGATGAAATTCAATTTAAGTCACCTGTAACATTCTTTGTAGGTGATAATGGTTCTGGCAAGTCAACCTTATTAGAAGCCATTGCCCATCAATGCGGTTTTAATGTGGCTGGAGGGAGTAGAAGTAATAGTTATGAATTACATGCCTCCGAATCTTCCTTAGCTGCCCACATTAGGCTTTCTTGGATGCCGAAGTTAACAAATGGCTTTTTCTTAAGAGCCGAATCTTTTTATCAGTTTTCTTCACATATTGATGAATTAGAACGGGAATGCCCAACAGGATATAGTGGTTATGGTGGCAAGTCATTACATGCACAATCACATGGAGAATCGTTTCTATCACTCTTTCTGAATCGTTTTGATGGAGAGGGTATTTATTTGTTAGATGAACCTGAAGCGGCATTATCGCCTGCAAGGCAGCTTGCTTTTCTTAGAATCATGCATGATATTGTCTCAGCAGAAGAAAGCCAATTAATTATTGCCACCCATTCTCCGATACTACTTGGCTTTCCAGGAGCAACAATTTTAAATTTCGATGAAGGTAGCATTGCGGAAACAACGTATGAAGAAACAGATCATTACCAAATAACGAAATACTTCTTGGAAAATAGAGAGAGATATTTACATGAAATATTTAAAGAAGAAGACTAATCAGTACCTTGCTGTATAAACAAGGTACTGATTAGTCTTTTATTATCTTATATTCCATCAAAGATCAGTCATCGTGTTATATAAGGTTACCAATCTTGTCTTTAGAAGAATCCAGCAATTATGACCACCGCAAAAAAAGTTGAAAATAAAAGACATGCTAGAGTTATAAGTAACACATACCTAAGAATCATACTTTTATCCCTTAGAGAATAAAAACTGGGTCTACCTACTTGCAGGGAGGCCAATATTTACTCTAATAATGACTTTAATCCATAGAATTGTAAGGGATTTACACGTGTACTATTGTTATATATCGTTCATAGGTGATAGGTAATCCTTTAACTGTTTGATGTTTCTTGAAAATGTTAGTGATCTCTCGTATGTCGGAGCTAACTACTTCATAGATTTCTTTTTTTTGTCCAAAGCAACGATAGTGGATGAGATCAAGGGGTGAATGTAAATATTCAATCGTATGATACGGGTGAATTTCAAATTTCCTGAAAGGAGCCTTTGTAAAGATCTTTGTGAGATGTTGTTGAATGGGTATGTTATGTTGGTTGTTTGGAAAAAGTTTAGGAAACCAGTTTGATAACTCTTTTCCTTCATTTTCACCAGGGTGCAACCCTAAAATGAGCCCTCCTTCTTTTACATAAAGAGGTAAATGATGATAAATGGAAGTAGGCCCTTTACGGATAATAGCAATATCAAAGAATGCTCGTTTAAAAGGAAGTACATGTTTTGAATGAGCAACAATAAAGGATATATTATCGGGCTTTGTCTTCATTGCCGTCTGAATAAATTGCGTAGAAGAATCGGCACCAATCATTTGCTTGGCATATAAAGCATATTTTTTTGTGAATCTTCCTTCACCGCAGCCAAAATCAAGGGCGACTTTATCTTTTGTATGTAAGCAGACGAGTTGATCAAAGATATTCTCTGCAATAGGTGAATCAATTGTAGATTGCCATGGATAAATGTATGCATTCCCGTTCTTGCTTATTTGCCTATACCATTCAGGGGAGTGAGGAGAAAGCCAATAATTGGATAATGTAGGATTTTTCAAATGAATACCTCCATAATAAAAAGTCAAAAATTTCAAATAGTAATCTATTGTAAATTTTCTAAAAATTTAATTGACATAGTCAAGAAGTAACGATTATATTATTCTATATCGGAAACTTTGTTTTATAGGTAAAACATTCCAATTTTCATCTTTACTATTAAATATATACGCATTGGAGGGTGATGTCGATGACAAATGAACAGCTGGAAGTAATGAGGGCAATACAAAAACTAAAAGCTAAGAAGCTTCCTTGTGCGCTAGCAACAGTTATTAAAGTAAAAGGATCGGCTTATCGAAAAGAAGGGGCAAAAATGCTAATCGATGAGGATGGAGTTACTGTCGGATTAATATCGGGGGGCTGTTTAGAAGCAGATGTAGCAGAAATAGCCAAGGAAGTAATAGAGACAAAAACCCCAATAATTAAAACGTATCAATTAGATGAAGACGAGGTATGGGGGTTAGGTCTTGGCTGTCCAGGAACGGTTCATATCTATATTGAACCATTAATGTATACAATACAGAATATTGAGGAGGTGGATGAATGTGCAAAAGAAATTGCCTCCTTTTGATGCTTGGCTAGATGCCATTGACCAACAACAAGCTGCTGTTTTAATGACCATTACGGAAGCTAGCTTGTCACAAAAAAATTATCGGATTTGCTATCTAGAAAATCAACCCCCAATTGGATCTTTCTATGATCAAGCATTGGAATTGGCTGCTTTATCCATTGCTAAAGAAAAGTTAGGGCAATCCAACCCGCAATCAGAAAGTTTAATGATACAAGATGAGAATGAATTAGATGTAGACATATTCTTCGATGTATTTGTTCCATCACCTACTTTGATGGTGTTTGGTGCAGGACATGATGCGATACCAGTTGTTAAATATGCAGCCGAATGCGGGATGAAAACGGTTGTCATTGATCAAAGAAGCCTTTATAACAATGAAGAAAGGTTTCCTCATGCCGAAAGAATAATAGCTAGACCAGAGGATTTCTCAGGTTCTATTCGTGTAACAAATCGTACATATATTGTCGTTATGAATCATCATATTGAGAAAGATAAGCAGACATTAAAATTTGCCTTATCTTCACTGGCTCCTTATATAGGCGTCTTAGGGCCGAAATCACGACGTATCAAAATCCTCGATCAGCTTTATTTGGAAGGTTGTCACTTCACGTATACAAACTTACAAAGAATGCATAGTCCAATTGGACTTGATATTGGAGCCGTATCCTCTGAGGAGATTGCTATTAGTATTGTTGCTGAAGTGATTGCAGTTAGAACAAGACATAAAGGAGGCTTTCTACAAGGTGCGGAATTTATCCACCAATCATCATAAACGTCCAATAAAAGCAATTATTCTCGCAGCAGGATTATCTACGCGAATGGGGCGGTCGAAGCAGTTGCTGCCGTTTAAAGGGGTAACTATGCTTCATTATGTCATTGAACAAGTATTAAAGTTACATTGTAAAGAAGTGATAGCTGTTATTGGTCATGATGCAGTTACCATTATGGAAGAAATAAAGATAAACGACCCTTCCTTTTCTTGGGCTTATAATTCGGATTATGCCAATGGTCAATCGTCTTCACTGTACAAAGGACTTACCCAAGTTGCCTTTCCAAAGGAAGATGCACTCGTATTTTTAGGAGACACCCCCTTTATAGAAAAGGAAACAAGTGAAATGATTATTCACAGAGGGCAGCAGTTAGCGAGAGATAAAAATCATCCAATATCTATAAGGCCATCATGTGATCAAACGCCTGGCCATCCTGTTTATTTTGCAAACATCAATAATACAATGATTCAATCGATTCAACAACAAAGTGGAAAGAACTTTATTCAGACCATCCCATATAAGGAAGAAATAGCAGTGAATGATCGCGGTATTCTATTAGATATAGACACAATAAAAGAGTATGAAAAGCTAAAATAATATTGTAGTTTTACATTCAAAACAAAAAAACAGATTTCTTTATCTAAAACAAACTTATTTACACATTTATGTTTTATATAATAAACGTTATTTAGTTAACAAAACAAAAACATCCGCATTTTATTGACAAAATTTTTTGAAAAAATTAATATTATTACTATTAGCACAATTCAAAAAGTGTAAAGGGGAGAAAATAATGATCTTATCAGGTCAAGTGAAAATGAAAAAAAATAATAAAGATGTTTGGGATGCACTTCATAACCCTCAAATATTAGAAAAAGCTATTCCAGGATGCAAAAGCCTACTGTTAAAAGAAGACGGAACCTATGATGTTGAAATGAAATTGGGCATCGCTTCAGTTAAAGGGGATTACAAAGGGAATGTAAAACTTGAAGATATCGAAGCACCTGTACACTATCAATTAATAGCAGAAGGGAGTGGGAAACCAGGATTTGTTAAAGCAAAAATGGATTGCTATATTACTGCAATTGATGAAGAAAAATGTGAAGTGAAATGGGAATGTGATGCTGAAGTTGGCGGCATGATTGCTGGTGTAGGAAGCAGAGTAATGAGCGGTGTGGCGAAATTTATTGCTGGAAACTTTTTTAAAGATGTTGAGAAACAAATCACTTTACAAAAGGCGTAACGAAAGGGTGGCACAAGCATGAAACCATCAAAATTTAAATATTTAAAACCGTCAAGTGTTAATGAGGCATTAACCTATCTAGAAGAATACGGAGATGATTGTAAAATCATTTCTGGGGGACAGAGTTTAATACCTGTACTGAATATGAGGCTATCCACCCCTGACTTTTTAATCGATGTGAGCGGAATAAAGGAGTTAAATTATATTCGTGAAGAGGATGGATATATTGCCATTGGTGCACTGACAAGGCATGTGGAAGTGGAAAATTCACTATTAATTAAAGAAAAATGTCCGTTGCTTATTGATGCAATTAAGTGGGTAGGTCATAAACAAATTCGCAATCGTGGGACAATTGGTGGCAGTGTAGCTCACGGTGATCCTTCGGCAGAACTACCGTGTGTATTGACAACATTAAGAGGTGAGATTGTGATTGCTTCAGTGGATGAAGAGGAAGTTGTCGGTCCTGAAGATTTTTTTCTCACTTATCTCCTGACGTCATTACAAACAAATCAATTAGTGAAAGAAATCCGCTTTCCAATTATGACACAAGGAGAGAGAGTGGGGCATTCTTTTGTAGAAGTGGCGAGGAGACATGGAGATTTTGGCTTAGCAATTGCTGCAGCAGTAATTGAACTTGATAACCAAGGACTTATTCAAAAGGCACAACTAGCTGTAGGAGGTGTCAATCCAGTTCCTCTTATAATAGAAGAAGCTGAGGAATTATTAATAGGAAAAGAAGTGACAGAAGCTTTATTAAAAGAAATAGCTGAATTAACGAGTGAGTGTGTGGACCCAGAAGGAGATTTGCACGGAAGTGCTGATTATCGCAGGGAACTTATTGGTACCCTATTAAAACGTGCAATAGAAGAAGCAATAGCAAGAGCATGGGAAGGAGAAGAGAAGGTTGGATAAAGTAAATATTTCTTTAAATGTAAATGGTGAAAAAGTGGAAAGAGATATAGAACCTAGGCTCTTATTAACAGACTTCTTAAGAGAAGAATTATTTTTAACAGGCACACATGTCGGATGCGAGCATGGCGTATGCGGGGCATGTACAATACTTTTAAACGGTGAAGCGGTTCGAGGTTGTTTAATGCTAGCTGTTCAAGCAGATGGGGCTACAATTGAAACGGTTGAATCGCTTGCTGGTGAAGATGGACAATTAAATCCTCTTCAACAAGCATTTACGGATTGCCATTCCCTCCAATGTGGATTTTGCACACCAGGGTTCTTAATGACATTAACGCAATTTACGAAAGAAAATCCGAATCCGACAGAAGAAGAAATTCGAGAAGCCATCTCAGGAAATCTTTGCCGTTGTACAGGCTATGCGAATATTGTTAAAGCAGTAAAGCAAGTTACACATCAAACGGTATAAAAGGAGGGAGAAACATGCATAAATATATCGGAAAAAGCATGCACAGAAAGGAAGATTATCGCCTTTTAACTGGAACGGGCATGTTTGTAGGTGATATTAGTTTAACCAATATGGCAGAGGCAGTATTTGTAAGAAGCCCTCATGCACATGCGAAGATTGTGGACATAAATATAGAGGCTGCAAAAGCATTAAAGGGTGTTTATGGGATATTTACTGCAAAAGATATTGAAGACCTAAAACCATTGACGCAATTTGAATCACATTGTTTTTTACCACCCAATTTGGTTGAGGCTATATCGCCAACAATCAACTTTAACTATGAAGATATTTTAGCTAAGAAGAAAGTTACATATGTTGGCCAATCTGTAGCAATTGTTGTGGCGAAAAACCGTTACATCGCCGAAGATGCAGCTGATCTAGTTGAAGTAACTTATGAGCCGCTACAACCCCTTGTTGACCCATATGAGGCGCGAAAAGAGGATGCAATTCTTATACAAGAACATTTAGAAAATAATATTCAGTCCCATTTTCATGTGACAACAGGTAATGTTGAGCAAGCATTTGCCGAGGCGGACTATATAATGAATGAAAAAATTCGCACCCCCCGACTCGGATCAAATCCGTTAGAAACAAGAGGAGTAGTGGCGAAATTTGATACAAGAAATCAAGAGCTGAGAGTTTGGTCTTCTTCGCAAATGCCTTATGAAATCAGATCTACTTTAGCACATTGTTTGTCATTACCCGATCTAAGTATTCGTGTTACAGCACCTGATGTTGGAGGCGGATTTGGACCAAAAGGTGGAGTTCACCCAGAAGAAATTGTTATTCCTTACTTGGCTAAAAAATTGCAGAGGCCGATAAAATGGGTAGAGGACCGAATGGAGCATTTAACAAGTGCAAGGCAATCGAGGGATCAAATCCATGATGTGAAAGTTTCATTTAAACAGGATGGAACGATTACGGCAATTAAGGATTTTTTTGTGATTGATAGTGGTGCTGTTAATTTCTTCGCCTTAACTTGTGCTTATAATAGTGCTTATCATTTAAGAGGGGCTTATAAAATCCCTAATTATGATAGTGAATGTGAAGTCATCTTAACGAACAAAACACCTAATGTGCCATTTAGGGGAGCAGGTAGACCTGAAGTAGTCTTTGTAATGGATCGAATTATCGACATCGTCGCAAGAAAATTAAAAGTAGATCCAATCGAAATTATGAAGAAAAATATGATCCAAGCTGAAGACATGCCTTATGATCAAGGAATTCTTGTAAAAGATGGCCATCAGCTTATTTATGATAGTGGCGATTATCCTGATGCATTACGCAAGGCAGTTGATTTAGTTGACTATGATGCTTTTAGAAAAGAACAAGAAGAGAAGAAGAAAGAAGGTAAGCTAGTTGGTATCGGCATCTCTTCTTACGTAGAAGGTACGGGCGCAGGACCTTATGAAGGGGCACATATCTCTATTGACCCTTCTGGTCATGTAACAGCTTATTTAGGCTGTACCCCTCAAGGACAAGGGCATGAAACAGTATTTTCACAAATTGCAGCAGACGGATTGGGTGTAAACCCGCAAAATATTACTGTTCGAGTTGGCGAAACAACTGTGTTGCCAATGGGCCAAGGAACTTACGCAAGCCGAAGCGCAGTAAATGCAGGTTCAGCTATTTATGAGGCAGCATTAAAAATGAGAGAGAAAGTGTTAAAAATCGCCGCACATTTGCTAAAAACGGATGAAGATTTAGTCATTGATGAAGGGAAAATATATGCAGAGACTTCTCCTGAAAAGTTTGTCACCTATCAAGATGTTGGGCGAGCGGCGCTGCCTGCTAAATTAGGGAATTTACCAGCAGGCATGGAAGCAAGCTTAGAAGTAACACATTATTTTGCCCCTCCAACGGTTACATTTGCTGCTTCGATTCATATGGCACAAGTGGAGGTTGATAAAGAAACAGGTTTTGTAGATTTACAGAAATATAGTGTTGTACATGATTGTGGTACGGTTATTAATCCGATGATTGTTGATGGTCAAGTGCAAGGCGGTATTGCACAAGGAATTGGTTCAGCTCTTTACGAAGAAATCGTCTATGACCAAACAGGGCAATTGCTTACCGGTACTTATATGGATTATTTATTACCAACATCGATGGAAGTACCAACGGTGGCAAAAGCACACCAGGAATTCAAATCAACAAGAAATCGCCTAGGAATAAAAGGTGTAGGTGAGGGGGGTGCCATCGCGCCACCAGCTGCAATAGCAAATGCAATCGTAGATGCACTTCATCCATTAGAAATTAAAACAAATGATTTACCTATCAGTCCAAATAAGTTAAGAACATGGATTAAGGAAGCAGAGGCATCTTTTCAAGCACTACAAACAAATTAAAGGAAAAAACAGGTATCTTCCAAAGGATTTTGTGGGAAATCCCTTTGATTGCAAGATACCTGTTCTATCTTAAAGATTACTAGGAAAGCCATCAATAAGAGTGTATTTATTATATCACTCTTCTACTAACATGCCAATTTTCACAAGGAGTGATTCAACTATGCAAAAGGCAAATGTACTTCACGAAGAAAACATGACAAAGGCAACAAATGCTAGGTGGATTTATATTTCACTACCATTAATGCTACTGTTCACGGTTTCAATGATCGATAAATCTAATATTAATATATTATTTGCAGAAAGACAGTTTTTACAAGATTTAGCTATTAGTGATAATGTGATCAAGGGAACATTAAGTTCTGTCTTTTTAATTACATACGCATTAGGGCAGTTTTTCTGGGGGTTTGTAGTCGACCGTATCGGCGCATTTAAAAGTGGAATGATTGGTATAGCCATTTGGGGTATAGCGATGATTATCGGTGGAGTAGCTACATCGGTTACGGCATTATTATGGTCAAGAGCATTACTAGGGGTAGGTGAAGGCGTTTTATACCCCATTGCACTTACCTTAACTGCTAAGTGGTTTCCGCAACAAGAACAAGGGAAAGCACAGTCTTTTTGGTTTACAGGGAATGCAATCGGACCAGTTATTGGTATTCCAGCGATCGCATTAATTGCCGCCTCTTTTGGGTGGAGAGAAAGTTATTTCGCACTAGCGATTATTTCTTTTATTTGTTTGGCCATATTTATTTTTATGATTAGAAACAAACCATCTGAACATTATGCAACTAATGCTGCAGAAGTAAACTATATAGAAAAGGGGCAAGGAGTAAAAAAGACTGCTAACATCGATACAGGAAGTGTTAAATCTGTTTTAACGAGTCCTCTGTTCTGGATATTAACAACAGTATATGCTTGCGTCTCCATCGGTTTTTTTGGATTTTCTACATTTTTGCCAAGCTATTTAACAGAAGCAAAAGGGATTGATTTTGTTAATTCAGCTATGATTAATGCAGCGGGTTATGCTCTTGCCATCATCGTTCAATTAGTATGTGGCTATCTTTCTGATAGATGGATGAAACGGGCTGCGTTTGTCGCCGTAGCAAGTGTCATCATCATAGGCTGCTTCGTAGGCTTCTTATACACTACGAATACTACAGTCGTTATTCTACTTACAATTATTCTATTAAGTGTATTATACATGCCAGCACCGATAACCATGACGATGCTCCATGAAGTCGCTTCATCCCAAGTGATGGGGAGAATAAGCGGTACATTCGGATGTGTATCTTATTTAGTAGCAGCTGCTGGGCCAATGGTTGTTGGCTTTTTCAGTACAACAACAGGCTCTTTTACAGGCGGTTTTATGGCGTTAATTAGTTTTATCGTTCTTTCACTTTTATTATGTGTGTATTTGATGAAAAAAGGTTATTGATATAGAATCATTTTAAAAAAATTAAAAAAGTAGAGTCGTTCTGAACGAAGTGAACGGCTCTATTTTTATAAGAAACCTTAGTCTTGTGATAAATAAATCCAATTTTTTTCATCAAATTCTTCTATTATATAATTTGAACCAATACTTTGTAGGATTTTATTAAAGGATTTTATATCGTCTTTGTTCTCATACAAACCTTCTTGAATATATTCCTTCATAATAAAATTTGTTAAGTGAGTATTGTTAACGAAGTCCGAAAAATATAATCGTAGTGTTTCCGAATCCTCTTCGTTTAACTTTTCATCATTAATGATAGAAATTCTGAAAACATTTAGTATCTCATCAATATCTTCTTCATCCATATAACATAGTGGCTCTAGTTTTTTATCATCAATTGTAAAAGGTTTTCTAGTATCTTCAATGATTACATAAGATAAGAAATGTTCTTGCTTCCATACATGAAAGATTTCTAAATCACGTAATTTTAAGACTCTACGAAGTGATAACATAAACTTCCTCCTTTCCATATTAAGTTAATGGCTGTACTAAAGTAGAATTTTTTCTGTTTTTTGTTCCATTGTTTGCTCAGTTTTTACCTTAACAGGCACTCGATAACTCCCTAATGTCGCAACAATCACACCACAAATAATTAAAAAAGCACCTATGATATCTCGAATGGTAAATGCTTCACCAAGAATAATAACAGCTAGACCGGCAGCGAAGAGAGGTTCTAGCGAAAACATTAAACTCGTTTGTGTTGGTGATGTATGTTTTTGTGCCACTGCTTGGGAAATAAAGCCAAAGGCACTACATAGGATCGCTAGTCCAAGTATACTCATCCAAGCAACTGTGTTTTGGGGCAGGATTGGTGATTCAAAAAAGCTACTTAAAACAAGAGCGAGTATACCAGCAAAGCCGAGTTGCATGATACCAACTGTAATAGGTTCATGATCCTTAGTGACTCTTCCAATAATCAGAATTTGAATAGCGTATGCGAGAGCGGAAAGCATACACAAAATATCGCCGTAATTGAATGATAAGGAATGTGTAATTGTCATGATGATAATACCAACAAATGTAATGATGATGCCAATTCTAACTGGCACGATTGGTAACTTTCTTTGCAAAATACTTTGGATCACCGGAACGAATATGACCGTCATACTTAATAAAAATCCGGCATTAGAAGCATCTGTCATCGTTAAGCCAACGGTAACTAAAGAGAACACAAGTAATAATAAGAAGCCTAATAGAAAACTGTAAAATAAAAGTTCGATATTTACATGCCGTAAAGAACGATAAAAAAAGGTAGCGGCAATTATAAAGGCAATTAAACATCTTAATGCGACAAGGTTAAATGGTTCAATCGACGCGATTCCCATCTTCATAAAAATATAAGATAATCCCCAGAAAAAATTTACCACAACTAAAAGAATCGTTGCTTTCGTGCGCATACTCATAACCATTTCTCCATTCTCATGATTTTCTACATGTATTATAATGAATCTATTAACATTAATAAAACGAATCTTTTTCATTGTTTATATGAAATAATTTCATGAAAAGGAGTAGCGAGATGAGTTTAGTTAAATATGAGATTTATAGCAAGGTTTCTGAGCTTCAAAGTTTTACGAAAGCAGCAGAAGTACTAGGGATGACACAATCTGCAGTCAGTCATGCGATGGCTAATTTAGAAAAGGAATTAGGTTTCACGCTTTTTCATCGCTCAAGAGGTGGGCTTACATTGACGAATGAAGGAAGAAGCATGCTTGTAAGTATACGTAAGGTGTTACATTATGACGAACAAGTACAACAAGAGGCAGCGAAAATAACGGGTTTGATGAAAGGAACAGTAAAAGTAGGGACATTTACAAGTGTTTCATCTACTTGGTTACCCGAAATCATTAAATCAATGGAGCAAAGTTACCCACATATCCGTATTGAATTAATTGAAGGAGATTATGAAGCGATTGACCGTTGGATTCTTAATGGAAAATTAGATTGTGGCTTTATTAATGTCGATAGCTCCAGTCATTTTGATGTTATTCCGTTAAAAAAAGACCGTTTGCGTTGTATTGTGTCAACAGATCATCCTTTTTCAAAAAGAAGTGAAATAAGCGTACAAGAGTTAAAGGATATCCCTTTTATCATGCCGACATATGGGGGGTACCATGAAGTAAAAGATTTATTTGCTAAAGCGGAGATCCAACCAAATATTCGCTTTGAATTAATGGCAGAAGATTCAATTAAGTCAATGGTTGCTCATAATTTTGGTGTAAGCATATTGCCAGAATTATTATTAGAAACCATTCCTAAAAATTGTGTGGTAATGCCATTAAAGGAAGAAAGCTATCGCACATTAGGATTAGCGATGAAGTTTAATCTGTCACCAGCAGCCAAAAGATTTGTAGAAATCACGGAGAAGTGGTTGGTGTCGTTTTATTAAATCCTCACGCCTCTAGTGAATACCTGTAAGAGACGTGGATTGAAAGCAAAACTTTTATCTAATGGTTACTTCTAGTTCAATATCTACATTGCCTTGTATGGCGCGTGAAATCATGCAGGATGCTTCTGCTTTTTTAGCCAATCTCAGAGCAAGATCTCTGTCACGTTCATTATCACGGTTAGTAAGTACGATGGTTGGTTTATGAATGATTTTCTTATAAGTTAAGACGCCATTCGTTTCGTTAACAATTGCAGTTGAGTCCATCGATAAATCATTTTTTTCCACTTTACTTCTTTCCATCATGGCAGCTAATGTAATGATATAACAAGTGGCAGCAGCACCTAGAAGCATTTCATCTGGGTTAGTCCCTACTCCTGGACCGTTCATTTCAGGTGGAATAGATACTTTTGTATGCAGTTGTCCACTTTCGATTGTTCCGATGCTATTTCGTAATCCTGGAAAGTGTGCTTTTAAATGAAATTGATGATCAGCCATTAGTATTCCTCCTTCAACTATACGTAAAAACTATAGCAAATCACAAGGCTTTTATCAAAGACAAACTTCCTATAGAATAAGAAGGGTCAGATAGAGATAAAGGGGAGTTTAGCAACATGAAATTTGTGTCATGGAATGTAAATGGTTTGCGTGCTTGTGTGAAGAAAGGCTTTCTCGATTTTTTTGCAGAAGTGGATGCGGATGTGTTTTGTATACAAGAATCAAAGCTTCAAGCGGGTCAAATTGAATTAGATTTAAAAGGCTATCATCAATATTGGAATTATGCTGTTAAGAAGGGCTATTCAGGAACCGCTATTTTTACGAAAGAAAAACCTTTATCAGTAAAATATGGCATAGGGGAAAACGAAGAACAAGAAGAAGGTAGAATTATCACGTTGGAATTTGAAACGTTTTACCTTGTAAATGTATATACACCGAATTCAAAAAGAGATCTATCCCGATTAGACTATCGTTTACAATGGGAAGATGAATTAAAAACATATTTGCTTTCGTTAGAGGCGGAAAAACCGGTGATTTATACAGGGGACTTAAATGTTGCACACCAAACAATTGATTTGAAGAATGCAAAGTCCAATATTGGAAATTCAGGATTTACTGATGAAGAACGCGGGAAAATGACAATTCTCCTTGAATCAGGATTTGTCGATTCTTTTAGATACCTTTATCCAGAAAAGACAGATGTCTATACATGGTGGTCGTACATGGCCAAAGTGAGAGAGCGGAATATTGGCTGGCGAATTGATTATTTTATCGTGTCGGAAAAATTAAAAGCACAAATCAAAGATGCCGGTGCACACTGTCAAACAATGGGTAGTGATCATTGTCCGATTTTCTTAGAATTAGATATATAGGGAGAAAATGAAATGAAGTCTAATAAGGCTTCATTTTTTTGTGTTGTGCATATTAATTGACAAAGGATAAAGCAATCTATTGTGCAACTAACAAATGTAAAATTAAATAGATGTTAACTAAGCAAGCAAAACTTGTAAAGATGGTGCGAGAATCTTGATTCTTTAAATAAGAACCCTTGTATCTATACAAAAAAATTTCATTTGTAAAAAATCTATTTACTCCCCTCAAACTTCAATGGTTTTCTGGATACTTTTTCTAGTTCTGCTCATACTAAAGGCAATGATTGTAGGAGTGAAGTCAATGAATGAGACATCGGTCGTTATTGTAAGGTCGATTATTGCTTTTGGTACATTACTTATATTTACACGATTTTTAGGTAAACAAACAGTGAGTCAAATCACATTCTTTGATTACATTTTAGGTATCTCGATTGGTTCTATGGCCGCAAATCTTTCAGCAGACATCGCGACAGATGCTTGGCCATATTGGGTGGGGCTATTTACATGGACGGTTCTTGTATTATGTCTGCAAAAAGTAACAATGAAGTGGCGACAAGCATCAATCTATTTCGATGGGGAGCCTGTCATCGTTATTATGGATGGGGAAATTATGGATGAAGTTATGAAGAAACTGCGTTACCGTATCTCTGATCTCCAAGAACAACTAAGAGAAAAAGGGATATTTGATTTAAAAGAGGTAGATTATGCAATTGTAGAAAAAGATGGGCAAATATCCGTGTTAAAAAAAGCGGATTATTTACCAGTTACCCCAAGAGATTTACAGTTAAAGTCTACATATAAAGGAATAGGGACGGAATTAATTTATGATGGTGTGCTTGTCCGCAATAATTTGCAGCAATTGCAAAAATCTGAGGAATGGCTGATGAAAGAATTAAAAAATCGTGGATATACAAAAATTAGTGATATCTTTCTAGCAATTATTGATAGCAACGGGATGCTCTTTATTGACGCTTATCATGATAAAATGAAAAAACCCGTAGATATAACAGATTTTAAAGGATTGAAGTAAATGAAAGAGTTTATTCTTTATAAAATGATTCCATTACTTATATTGGCTATTTTTATTTTCACAATGAAGTCTGGAGATTTTCTTAAACAACCACTTGTTGATGGGGATGATGTAATAGGGACGCTTTCTTTAGTTGAACAATCAATTCACGAAGGTGATTGGAAAAGTGCAAAAAAACAAATCAATAGAGCCAAAGAAGGGTTTTTAACTGTTCAGATGCGAGTGCAGTTTTCTGTAGAGAAAAATGAACTGAATCAAATAGGCACAAGTTTAAACCGCGCAATTGGCTTTATTGATGTTCATGATGAGGGAGGAGCTCAGGCTGAAATAGAAGAAATCAAATTTGCATGGGAGGGGTTAGGAAAATAAAATAACAGTAAGACCATTAAATAAGAGAATGAGGAGAATGATTTATGTTGGCTAAGAAAAAAGTAGTTTTAACAGGAGGGGGATCAGCGGGGCATGTTACCCCTAATCTCGCCCTTATTACAGAATTACAGAACGAAGTCGATTTTTTTTACATAGGTTCGAAAACAGGCATTGAAAAGGAGTTAATCGCAAAGACCGAGGTCCCTTATTTTTCAATTTCCAGTGGGAAATTAAGAAGATATATAGACTTAGAGAATGTAAGGGATATCTTTCGCGTCATGAAAGGTGTAATTGACGCAAGGAGAATCATAAAACAGATAAAACCTGATTTGCTCTTTTCAAAGGGTGGATTTGTATCAGTCCCCGTAATAATTGCTGCTAAAATGCTAAAAATACCAGCATTTATCCATGAGAGTGATTTAACACCCGGATTAGCAAATAAAATTGCCCAGCGGTTTGCTGAAAAGGTGTTCACTTCGTTTGAAGAAGCGAAAGCTTATTTTCCGCGAGAAAAAGTGTTTGCCATTGGCTCACCAATACGGCCAGAAATATTTAACGGCGATAAAAACACGGCCCTAAAGTTGCTTCATTTTTCTAGTGTAAAGCCAATTATTACTGTTATGGGTGGTAGTTTAGGTGCTAAAAAGATAAACGAACAAGTTCGCAAGGAATTACCGAATCTATTAGGTAACTATCAAGTTGTGCATATTTGTGGAAAAGGTCAAGTTGATGAAAGTTTACTAGGGAAAGCAGGTTATAAACAATTTGAATATATTCATGAGGAATTACCACATATCCTTGCCGCTACTCATTGTGTAATCACAAGGGGTGGATCCAATGCGTTATTTGAATTTTTAGCACTAAATATGCCCATGTTAATCATTCCCCTATCTAAAAAACAAAGTAGAGGAGATCAATTGTTAAATGCTGAGTCTTTTGCACAAAAAGGATTCGCTAAAGTAGTTGAGGAAGAAGCAATTGGTTCCTTATTACATACGTTAAGACAAATGGAATTGGATAGAGCAGAAATGATTGCTAGTATGAGCAAATCTCCTTTGACGAACGGTTTAAAAGTTATAGTGAATGAGATTAGGGAAAGGTAATGGTTACAAATCTATTTGAAAATGCTTGTCAAAGCATGGTATAGTATTCTACGGATAAATATGAAATAGACATCTAAAAAAGGATGTTGTAAATGGGATTATTTAATAAAATTTTTTCGAAAAAAGAACAAGTTACGATAGAATTTTGTGAAAAGAACCTCGATCGTTTTTATACTGATGAAGACTTTACGCTATTTGGTCCTTTTCTTTCTAGTAAAGAGGTATCTTACAAACAATATGAATGCCAATCACATTGTAAGCAATGCAAGAAAAGTCCATATGCAATAGTTAATGGCGAGTTTATACAATGTGAAACGCCCAGTGAACTATTATCGCAAATGAAAGAACAGAAATAAGCAGGTGGAAGAAATGACAGAAGAAAATAATCAATACCGCGTCTTACTCTATTATAAATATGTAACAATCGAACATCCTGAAGCCTTTAGTAAACATCATTTAAAAGCATGTCGTGAGCTCGGATTAAAAGGAAGAATCCTTGTTGCCAAAGAAGGTATAAACGGTACGGTTTCAGGCACAGTGGAACAAACAAATGCGTATATAGATATGATGAAAAACGACAAACGCTTCAGTGATATGGTCTTTAAAATTGATGAAACGAATGGCCATGCATTCAAGAAAATGCATGTCAGACCTCGTAATGAAATAGTGACTTTAAAACTTGAGGATGATCTCAATCCTAATGAGATCACAGGCAAATATTTAGAGCCAAAAGCATTCTTTGAAGCAATGCAAGCAGAGGATACTGTTGTTATAGATGCAAGAAATGATTATGAATATGATATCGGCCACTTTAGAGGGGCGATTAGACCGGATGTTGAAGCATTTCGTGATTTACCTGATTGGATACGTGAACATAAAGACCAACTTTCTGGTAAGAAGATTTTAACATATTGTACAGGTGGCATACGTTGTGAAAAATTCTCTGGTTGGTTAGTAAGAGAAGGTTTTGAAGATGTGAGTCAGCTACATGGTGGCATTGTCACATATGGTAAGGACCCAGAAGTTCAAGGAGAACTATGGGACGGTCAATGTTATGTATTTGATGAAAGAATCAGTGTGCCAATTAATCAGAAAGAACATACCATTGTCGGAAAAGACTATTTCACTGGTGAATCTTGTGAACGTTATGTCAATTGTGCTAATCCTGAATGTGATAAACGTTTTATGACGACAGAAGAAAACGAGCATAAATATTTACGGAGCTGTTCGGATGAATGCCGCACACACCCTGATAATTTATACGTGAAAGAAAATGGTTTAACAGATGAAGCGTGGCAAGAGCGATTACAGAAGATAATCATTGATGCATAAGAAAAAGGCTCATAACCAAAAATGGTAATGGGCCTTTTACTTTGATTAATCGAAGATGGGGAATTTATGAGGATCTTTAAGGTAGCTAAAAGCCATTTTGATTTGTTCTCCCGTATTTCGATTAAGGGGTAAAGGAGGTAAGTTGTTTTCAGTGAAAAAATCAATCGCCTCGGTTTCTATACCACAGGCAGCTTGTCCGCCCGACATCTCACATAAAATAAATATTTTATAATAATGGAAGAATTGTTTGGGGTGTGGGTGCTTATTCATATCCAATAAGGCTATGAGCTTCTTCGCAACACAAATAAAACCTGATTCTTCTTGAATTTCTTTTATAACATTCTCACTTGCAGATAAGCCAACATCACAAAAACCACCTGGTAAGGACCATTTGTTATCAACATTTTCTTTCGCTAGCAAAATTTGGTTTTTCCTGAAAACAACCCCTCGTACGTCAATTTTCGGTGTTTGATAGCCTGATTCTTACTTAATACTGCCACAATCTCATCCATTGTTTGCCCTGAGTACTCACCTATGATCTCAGCACTCAGTTCTTTTAACTGCTCATACCTTTCAATATCATAGATATCTTTTGAAAAAGCTAAGCCTGATTGTGAGATTGCTTGGATTTTCCTCGCCCATGTTAACCACTGGTCGCTCATTATCTCATCCCCTTTGATAAGCTTTACACAATGTTTATCAATCATCCAATTCGGTATTTGCTTGTAGTTGAAACTCCGTCGTTTGGTAAGCTTTAGATGTTTTCGGAAATCCCTGATTCTGATGAACCTAACATAGGTTGGCATTCATGATGAGAAAGTGTACGCTCATTAAATGTTAAACATCTTGTTTAACGCAGCGTTACAATTTAATGTGTTGGCTAACGTACCATCGAAATAAATGGAGGACTGCTTTCATAAAGTCACCCTCTCACTCATTGTATCCCAAGTTTAACAAAATAAGGTGGAAATAAGGAGTTTTATTTTCTAGTTACTTTTTATACTTATTAGTTGAAAAAGTAGATAAGGTATTCTAAAATATAGAGTGTAAATAGATTTTACATATTAGGAGGAATTCAAAATGGCTAAACACGAATTACCAGCATTACCTTATGCAAACGATGCGCTTGAACCACATATCGATGCGCAAACAATGGAAATCCACCACGATCGTCACCATGCAACATATGTAAACAACTTAAATGCTGCATTAGAAGGACATGACGAGTTAGCTAGCAAATCTATTGAAGAACTAATTGCTAACTTAGACGCTGTTCCTGAAGATATTCGTACAGCTGTACGTAATAACGGTGGCGGACATGCAAACCACAGCTTGTTCTGGACACTTCTTTCTCCAAACGGTGGCGGTGCACCAACTGGTGACGTTGCTGGTGCAATTGAAGAAGCTTTTGGTAGCTATGATGCATTTAAAGACCAATTCGCTAAAGCTGCAGCTGGACGCTTTGGTTCTGGTTGGGCATGGTTAGTATCTGAAAATGGTCAATTATCTATTACAAGCACACCAAACCAAGATAGCCCAGTAATGGAAGGTAAAACACCAATCCTTGGTCTTGACGTTTGGGAGCATGCTTACTACTTAAAATATCAAAACAAACGCCCAGATTATGTTCAAGCATTCTTCAATGTTGTGAATTGGGATGAAGTAAACAAATTATTCGCAGCATCAAAATAAGGATGTTGATGAGGGACCCAAAATTTGATTTTGGGTCTTTTTTATATACATAATGAGAGGTAGAAGCATTTAAAAGCTAAAAACAAAAAGCACACAACCTATGAGGAATCTAGGAAAAAGAGGGGACAAATAGAAAATATACACAAACCACAAACACAAAGTAAAAAATATACTCTGTTGTTCCTATTCGACATGTCATAAAAAGAAGATACATACAAAAAGGGAGGCCCTAAAAATCCACAAAACAATCAACCGACCAGTGTCAATAAAAAAGAAAAACTATTACTCCATCAAGTAATAGTTCAGTCAATTAAATTTAATTTTAAATTGGCAATGATCATGCCCTTCTGTTTTGCATCTTACACGGTGGACTTGATTTGTGTTTAATGCTTGCTTGAACAATTGGGTTTCACAATGACAAGCTGTTTTATAAGATTGGGCTATGGAAAGAATGGGACAATTAAACTCTGTGAGCTCATATTCGTCTGTTCCTGTTTTTGACAAGTATGCCATATAGCCTTTTTCATTTTGAATGTTTAATAATGTTTGCATTTTCATATCAGGCGCTTGTTCTAGTAATCTATTTTCGTACTCTTCCACTAGTCGCTTTTCCCGTTTCATAAATAAGTTTTCAATTGCTTCACTGCCATACAATTCTTCGATATCATTGAGAAATTCAAGTGATAGACCTTCATAATTTTTCGGAAAAGAATGTTCGCCTTTACTTGTTAAATAGTAGAATTGAGTCGGGCGACCTAGCGCTTGTTTCGTTTCTATAGATGCGATTAAACCGCTATTCTCTAATCCGGTTAAATGTTTTCTCACCGCCATATGGCTAATATTCAGGCGTTCCTTAAGGTCGTTGACAGACATGGAAGACTCTTTTTTTAATAAAAATAACACTTTATCTTTTGTTGTTTCTGCATGAAATTCCATTCTATCACCTCAAGTATGGACAATATTCGCGTGGCAATGGTCGGTTTGACAATCATACTTATTATACTATATTGTATAAAAAAACTTAAGAGATAATCATTGCCAGTGAAATTTTTAGAGAAATAAGACATTTTGATTGAGTGCTCACTCAATCATTTTTAGGTAAATAGTTTAGTAGGGGGAATAAGGTCATGATTTATCCAATAACCATACCGACAAACAGTGATTTGCGGTCTTTTAATTTTTTTATTGTAGAAGGCAGTAAAGGGTTAACATTAATAGATGCTGGAATTAATCATGAAGCATGTTGGCAGCAATTTCTTCAAACACTACAGTGCCATCAATTTCTGTTAGAGGATATCAATGAAATCATCCTTACTCATTCACACGAGGATCATATAGGCTTGATTCCTAGAATCATTGAAAAGCATAATATCCCCGTCTATGTTCATGCTGAAGCGATTCCTCGGTTAAAGAGGGAAAAGTCATTTTTTGAACAAAGAACTTCTTTTTATGAAAGGTTATATCGTGAGATGGGTTGTGGGACGGAAGGTGAACAAAGAGTACAGCAGCTTAAGAATATCGTCATAGAAAAACAATACGAGGGATTGCGTGCTGATTATAGAACGTTAAGTGAAAATGATTATATTATTAATAGAAAAGTAATTGAAACACCAGGACATGCCCCTGATCATATCGCTTTAATAGATGAAAGAAACAATGTGATGTTAGGTGGAGACCACCTTATCGCCCATATATCAAGTAATGCTTTAATTGAACCTTATATGAATGGTGAAAGAAGAAAGACGGTCCTTGAGTATGTGGAGTCACTGCAAAAATGTTTAACCTATGATATTGACTATTGTTATAGTGGGCATGGGGAACGTATAACGGAGCCACATTTACTTATACATAAAAGGTTGAAAGGGATAGAAAGAAAAGCTGAAAAATTCCTGTCCTATATTTCTGAAGAAGAAAAAACAGCGAGTGCACTTGCCCAACATTTTTACCCTGACAAATATTATACGCAGTTCAGCCTTGTAATGTCAGAGGTGATTGGTCACTTAGATTATTTGGAAGAAAAGAACAAAGTAGAGAAGGGAATGGAAAATGGAGTTTGGCGGTATAAAACTGTTAAGCACATTAAGTAAAAAGTTTTTATAGGGGAAATGGATTTTCTCATATGGAACATTTTATGAGGTCCAATCCCCTTTTGTTTTTTAAAAATCTGTCCACTTGATATTAAATAACCCTATATACAACTCTTTGTGACAATCATAGAATAATAGAGAAACGGCATAGTTAAATCTCAACTTTTGGTGTTGGATGAGACAAATACCTAAGTACTATAGGTAGGAGAAGGGCAAAGGGAATAACAAGCTTGGCATATAACAGGGTTGCTAATAGTAAGCTTGAAAAATCACTTTTTCCGCCTATAATAATGGTAATAAATACCTCATTTTTACTAAAAATGTGAAAAATGAAGGAATATGACTATATTTAAATAGGGCATAGGAAACTTAATTCCAACCATTGATTCCTTTATGTTTGACGTAAGCTTTTCTTATAAGTCTCAGCAAATGAAGAAAAGTCAAAATAAAGGGTTGAAAGGAGCAGATTTACTATGGGAGTGAAAAGAAAGCTTGCATCTGGGATGATGTCAGCAGCACTTGGATTGGCTCTGGTTGGAGGAGGGACATTTGCCTATTTTTCCGATGAAGTAGCGACGAATCATGTATTTGCTGCTGGCACACTAGACTTATCAATTAATCCTGAGGTTGTGTTTCAAGTTGAGAACATAAAACCGGGTGACACAGTCACGAGAGAGCTTGTTTTAAGTAATAGTGGTTCGTTGCCAATTGAATCCGTTCACCTGCTTACAAATTACCAAGTATCGGATGAATTATCTGATAATACAGAAGATTTTGGCAAACATATTCGTGTGAACTTTTTGTGGAATTGGGAGAAAGAGTCTGAACCTATTTTTGAGACAACTTTGTATGAATTGAAAAATATGGACCCTGATATCGTTCAAAGAGACCTATGGGATCCTTTATGGAAGCAGAATAGTGGCCTAGCTCCAGGAGAAACAAATGAAATATGGGTACAATTCGAATTTATTGAAAACGGTGAAGATCAAAACCAATTCCAAGGGGACCAGTTAAATCTAGAATGGGTATTTAATGCTTCACAAACAGCTGGTGAGGAGAAGTAAATTAAAATAAGCAATGGGGAGGCGTTTTTGCATGTCGATAAAAACGAAAGTATTATCAACAGCATTCATTTTAGGAATGCTAGCGAGTCCTATTCAAGGACAAGTTTATGCAAATGAATCACAAACCAAACTGAATAGCCACTCATCTAATCTTACTGAACATATGCAGGCAAGTGAAATTGTTCAGCCTAAACAAGTACTTGAAAGCTATCTTCTTTCTAAAAGTAAGCAATTTAATTTATCTAATAAACAAATAAGCGAAAGTTTTACAGTAAAAGATTATGAGTTTGACAAAAATGAAAACTTTCATCACTATCGTTTGCAACAATTATATAAAGGTATTCCTATATATGGAGCAGAACAAACTTTTAATATTAGAACAGATAGCGATAAAGTTAGTTTTTACGGTGAAGTCGTTTCAGACATCGATGTTGAAATAAAAACTTCATCCGAACAAATAAGTGAAAAAAAGGCTATTTCCATTGCAACAGCAGGAATAGAAGCATCAATTGGCGAAGTAAAACAATATGATAGTGAAGTAACAGCAGAAAAATTCATTTACAAGTTTAATGATAACTATTATCCTGTTTATCTTGTGAAAGCTTCCACCACCTCTCCGGAAGTAGGGTATTGGCATTACTTTGTAAATATAGAGAATGGGCAGATTATTGATTCCTTTAATGCAGCAAATGAAATAACGGCATTTGGTTATGGTGTATTCGGAGATAAACAAATGTTTAAGGCATCTTACATTGATGGTTTGTTTAAAATGTATGACCAAACAAGAGGTGATGGGGTCATTACATACGATTATGATAATAATATTAATGAAGATATTGTTAGTAGAAGTAAGTTATTTACCGATGGTGCTGCAGTTGATGCTCATGCCAATTCTCAAAAGACATACGACTATTACCAAAAAACCTTTGATCGCAACTCTGTAGATGATCAAGGGCAAAGATTACTCTCCCGTGTACATGTTGGGGATAATTGGAACAATGCTTCTTGGAATGGTGTATATATGTCTTATGGAGATGGTGATGGTATTAGATTTCATCCGCTAGCTGGTGGTCTCGATGTGGCTGCACATGAAATGTCTCACGGTGTCATTCAACATACAGCAGGGTTAATTTACCGCAATGAATCAGGTGCGTTGAATGAATCATTTGCTGATATATTCGGTGCTATGGTCGATCGAGATGATTGGATTATCGGTGAAGATATTATGGCGAATGGGGCGATTGGATTACGCTCTATGGAAGACCCAGCTAGTTTAATTGAGAATAGAACACAACAACCTTATCCAGATCATTGGGATAGAAGGTATACAGGCTCTCTTGATAATGGTGGTGTCCATATTAATAGTAGTATTAATAATAAAGCTGCTTACCTTGTCTCTGAAGGGGGAGAGCATTACGGAGTGGAAGTAACTGGTGTTGGCCGAGAAAAAACAGAACAAATTTATTATCGGGCCTTATCGGTTTATTTAACACCAAATTCAACATTTGCCATGATGAGACAAGCTGCCATCGATGCTGCAGAAGATCTCTATGGTGAAGATTCAGCGGCAGTTACTGCAGTTGAACAAGCTTATAACGCTGTTGGCGTTCAGTAATTAAAACATGCTGGGGAAATGATCTTTGTTCCCCAGCCCTTGAAAGAAAAGGGGATATAACATGAAGCGCAATGGAAAAATTGTTTTATTACTCTCTGTTCTGTCTATCTATTCTCTCATTTTGACTTTCCATTCAGTTTTAATAGGACAAACAAAAGCAAGTTATACATATTCAACCTCCGTTGATGTAAATGTAGAGAGTAAAGTCTGGTCATCTAATGCAGAAGTAGGCGATAGTGAGAAAAAACGAGAGACAGAAAATGAGCATGAAAAGGAAAATGACCAAGGGATAGAAAAGCAAGAGGATGAAAAGATGCCAAAAGAAGATAAGCAACAGCAGGAGGAGCAAAACGAAAGTACTGAAGAAGAAGAAGAAAAAAAAGTCGATGTTGAACATAACCAAGAAGAACTGGAAGAAGAGGAAGTTAGTAACGAAAAACCATCTTCTGATGACGAAATTGAACAAACACTGGAAGAAGAGGAAGTTGAATAAATGAGAAAGGTACTTAATTGGTTTAGTACGGCTTTGACAGTTTTCTTAATGGTGATAGTTATCGTGTTAGCGGTTGTTGTTGTTGCTGCTAAAGCATCAGGCGGGGAACCAACAATTTTAGGGTACCAATTAAAGTCTGTGTTATCTGGTTCTATGGAACCAACGTTTCAAACAGGTGCAGTTATTGCCGTTAAACCATTAGAGCAGGATGAAAAGCAATCTTTACAAAAGCAAGATATTATCACTTTTCAAAGTGAAGAAGGCATTCCTGTTACCCATCGTATTCATAATGTTATCCATAGTGGCGTGCACACTATGTATGAAACAAAAGGAGATAATAATAATACAATTGATAAAGATCTCGTACTTTCCGACAATGTAACAGCTAAGTATACCGGCTTTACTATCCCTTACGCAGGCTATTTTACACAATTCGCACAGTCTAGGGAGGGAAGCGCGTTATTATTAATTGTTCCAGGTGTTTTCTTACTTATTTATGCTTTATTTTTAATTATAACGGGTTTAAAGTCCATTCAAAATCAACAGTAAGGAAACCTCACGAGAACAACTACCTAGGAGGTTTCTATTTTATATTTCTTATCGATTGTTACTAGGTATTGAGATCAATTTAAAGTAATAAATCGTGTTGAAGCAATATAAATAATGGAATAGACCACATTAATCGGGAGTGTATAAATTCAACTGATCTGACGATAATGTCGTCATTCACAGCTAAAAGTTTCAGGAGAAAAATGAAGATAAACGCCGTGCTATATGCACGGCGTTTATCTTATATTTACACTTTTACCGACTTTTTTCCTGTCGTTTGCACATCTAATACATCTAGTAAGAAGACAAACACTGGTATACCGACAATAAGTCCCCATACGCCAAAGAAATGTTCGCCAAAAATCAATACGATAAAAGTATAGAAGACAGGTAAATTGGTTTTTGATGACATTAGCTTTGGATTAAGTATATATGCTTCGATTGCGTGAATAATCATAATAACGACTAATAAATAAATGACTAGCATGAATCCACCAATCGTATATCCGATTAAACTTAATGGCACCAATGATATAATCACGCCCGCAACTGGTATTAAGCCTAAAAAGAAAATAAGAATAGATAGTCCCATTAAATGGGGGAAATCCATTATCCATAGTGCAAATGTTGTTAATGCACAGTTCACAAGGGCAATAATAAATTGTGCCTCAATTACTTTGCCAAAAGTTTGAACAAACTTAGAACCAAAGTAAGCAATCTCATTATAAAATGGTGCAACTTTGCTATATTTGAATTTGTTTGTAAAGGCCATCAATTTCGGCTTCTCTAAAACGAAGAAAATACTTAAAATAAGTGAAATCAAAAATTGTATGCCAAATGAACTTATATCAGAGAAGTATTTCAGTAGAACCGTGACCCCTTGTTCTAAATAAGATGATATTTCATTTCGTTCATATAATTCAGTAATATAGTTCATGATAATATTGTCGTGCTTTTGGCTAAAGAAGCTTTGCATTTGTCCAATCAGTTGCGAGATTTCAAAAATAATAACTGGTAAATATCTGCTGATTCCAACAGTAAATATCGCAATAATGAATAAGTAAAGACCGATTACTGTGAATTTTCGATTTATGTTCACTTTCTTCAAGACAAGATTTACTAAGCGGTCCATTAGAAAGGAAATAATAAACGTAATAAGGATGACATTAATCATACTTCTCATTAAAAATAATGCGAATACGAGAATTGCAAAAATAATAACTCTTTTAATCCCGCTGCTTTGTAACCAATTCTTTAAATTTTCCATTTTCACATTCCCCCTATAAAATCTTCAACAATAAAGCATCTTTTTATATAAGGAGATTAGATAAATAACTGGATTGATACTGGACTGGTAGTTGAAATCGATCCTGTTTTGATTGTTGGTTCTCCTGAATGATGCTATGGGGTTCTTCTAAGCGAACAAAATCATTGATTTTATGTACAATAGGATTATTTTCTTCTGGTATAACAATCTCCGTAGGCCTTTTAAATGTAGCAATAGTAGCCGTTAATTGAACATCATCATCATAATGTAGAGAACGATGTTCGTTTATATCCTCAGTAAAAAATGGCGTAATGAACATATAGCAAATGAACATCATTGATAAACATATCTTATACAAAACCTACATCCTCTCAGTATTTCCTTCTATTTATTATTCTATCCTACTTTTTTTTAATTTCATATATTTTTCTTTAGATAAAAAATATAATAGCTTGTTCTAACATATGCACAATACTTGTCATAAATGTGCTAATTGGAATAAAGTGGTTTAGGACAATTCTACTTTCCATCGAATGATTTTAAGTAAGTCATGACAAAATAAGAATTCATCAAATGTGTTGAGGTGAAATGATGAAAAGTCATATGCGAAAGATAACTGTCGTTTTCTTTATCCTTCCTATCATTGGATGGCTCTTCGGGTTATCGCTATTTACTAGTGTTTATGCCTCATCAGCTCCGGTTAAATTACGGATTCTCCAGACAACAGATATGCATGGTCATTTAATGGATGAAAACGATGAAGGCGAATCTGTTAGCGATTTTGGACTTGTTAGAACCGCAACCTTAATTAAAAATGAACGTAATGAAAACAAAAATGTCCTGTTATTTGATACTGGTGATATCTTAGAAGGAAATGCCTTTGCAGATTATATATTTCAAACAAGATTGATGCATTTAGGACAAACTCACCCGGTTATTAATGTCATGAACACACTAAGGTATGATGCCATGACACTCGGAAATCATGAATTCAATTATGGTATCGGCTTTTTAACAGAAAGCTTAAGAGATGCGACTTTTCCCATTATAAGTAGCAATATATACAATGAGGATATGACGAAAAACATCTTTGATGATGTTTCATATATGAACCCATATGTGATTCTTGATCGGACATTGGTCGATGCCAATGGGGATGAACGTGCAATTAAAATTGGTGTGATTGGTTTTTTAACCCCTATTGTCGCCGATTGGAATAGTAATTATTTTAAGCAAAAGCTAAAAATGAGGACAATCACTGAAACGGCTAATCAGTATATTCCACAAATGAAAGCAAAAGGAGCAGATATCATCATTGCTTTAGCTCATGTTGGTGTGAATGCCGATAAGGGCCTTTCTGCGCATGAAGGGAATAGTGTCAATGAATTAAAATCGATTGAGAATATTGATGTGATTCTATTTGGACATAGCCATAATATTTTTCCAGAAAAACCGAATGAATGGTTTCAATCTCAGACAACACCATTCATTGTTCAAGCGGGGCATTGGGGAAATCATTTAGGAAGAATAGAACTTGAGTTAACTCGAAATGGAAATAAGTGGATTATTGAAGGAGGAGCTACTTCTGTAATCCCAATTTATAAGCAAGTTAAAGGAAAAAAAGTACCTAATGTTTCTAAAGATAAGCAAGTAGAGGCATTAATAAAGAGGCCCTATAAAGAGTTAAAGAGTTTCCGCAAGTGGCACGCGCATTGATTGTAAACGGAAGAATGACAAATGAAAATCAAAATATAATAAAGAAAATATATGAAGCATTTCAGTTAAAAGTTGGGGAGTTTAAAACTCCTTTTTTTCTTCGTCTCATTTTGTAGGAATGATGGCTCTAGTTACTGCATTTTAATCGCTATTGTTGTAGTTTTCGTTTTCCTTAATTTTGATAAGTTTTAAAACGGTAAATAATATACTGTTCTTCTTGGTAATCGGGTCAGATATCTATAGTGTATACGCGATGCTGAACTTCTTTACTTTGGTAACCATTAAAAATCAGACAAGTAGTATGTTTGTGAATGAACACCTTCTTTAATCATTGTCACTATTTTTTCGCGTTTTGTCTTTAACACCGTAAGATAGATTTCTCTTTTTCTGCAGGCTAAAAGGAAGTGTAATGAACATTTTTAGTTCTTCTGACCACTTTCTTTGCCTTGCTAGAGTTAAAAAAGGCATACCAAAGGATTTGAGGGTAGATAAGTGGATAAATACACAAATTAACGAAAGAATAAAACCAAAAATACCAAAAGAATAGCTTATTAATAAAACAGCAATTCTTAAGAAGAAGACATTACCTGTAAGACTGGCATTGACAAGAGTAAACCCTGCGATTGCCGTTATTCCTACAACAATGAGTAGCGTCGGCGAGGTTATACCAGCTCTGATTGCTGCATCACCAATGATTAATCCCCCTATAACAGCAACTGTTTGTCCAATTCCTTTTGGCAGTCTTGCACCCGCTTCTTTAAACAACTCAAACATAATAAAGATTGTAATCATTTCTAATAATGTAGAAAACGGCAAACCCATCTTTGCAAACGTAATAGTGGCAATAAACGGCAAAGGTAATTGTCCAACATTATGCATAACGAGTGCTGTATAAAAACCTGGTAAAAACACCGTCAGGAATAAGCTTAGTAAACGTATCATTCGTTCTACAGAGGAGTAATAAAAGCTAATATTACTATCTTCGGCTGTTTTAACAAGAAAGCTCAAGTTGATGGGGGCGATAATCACTGTTGGGGCACCATCAATAATAATTGAAAACCTTCCTTGATTGAGTGATTCAACAACAAAATCAGGCCGTCCTGAGAAATTTGTAAGTGGTAGTAGTGAGAATTTATTATCTACTAGTAACTCTTCCAATTCATCACGACTTTGCAAAATATCGACATCAATGTTATTTAGTTTCTCTCGGACATCGTTAATTACTTGTTCATTCATCACATCTTTAATATATAGAAGTGCAACCCTCGTATTTGACCGACGTCCAATTACAAACTCTTCATTAACGAACGAGGGGGTTTTTAACCTTTTACGTACAAGCCCAAGGTTAGTGTCAATATTTTCGATGAAACCGTCTTTCGGCCCAGTTACTGATACTTCAATAACGGATTCTTCTGGTTGTCTATTTGGTTCTTCTTTTACATCATAATAATAAATGCGTTCACGGAAGTTTGATATCACAGCTAATTTACCACAAAATACTTGGTTAATTAATTCTTCTTTTGTTAATTTAGCTTTTAAACTGTAGTCACTTTGTATGTAGTTATAAAGTTTTTCACTTTCCCTTTCCTCATCCATTAAATAAGGAATCACAAGAGAGTGGACTAATTTTATATTTACAATGGGACGGCAATAGATAATAATTAGCTCTCCCTTAGGAGTATGACGAACAGGGATGCTCTTGATGTGTATATCTGCAGAATGGTTAAAGATTTCTGCTAACTTTTCTTTAGTAAAAAGGGATTGCTCATACAAGCTCTTCATCCTCCTAGGAATAATTGTTTATTCTTAAAGATATATATAGAAACCATAATAAATTGAATAGGAAGAACAATAGTTGATATGGGTAAGAAGTAACGAAAAACAAAATTATAAAATTGGTCTTGATCTAACGGCATAACAACTGCAATGAATAACAAAATAAAAATGATAGAGATGGGTGTTCTGTTTTTCCCCCCTTTCGTAAGAATTTGAGAGGTGAGGTAGATAAAAAATCCAATTCGGATCGTAGCACCTGAAAGCCATTGGAAAATAGCAAAAAAGTCTGTATGAGAAATATATCTTCCAATAGATATTATTCGCCACTCTTCAAATGCTGGGTACCTAAATTCGGAAGCGTATTTAGGACCAAATTCCACTATCGCTCCAATTGCAGGCCCAATCATTAACCCGATAATAAGTACACCCAGAATGATTAAATGTTTAATTTTAATCATTCTTTTCATATAGGGTAGGAAAAACAAAACAAAAGCAATCTCAATAATCGGTAAACTTGTGTAAAGCATTCCCTTTAGAATATCTAGTACACCCTCTTGGAATATGGGTAATAACAACTCATAATGTTTTTTCTTCATATTGGCGAAAGAAACAAAAAATCCTAAAAATACGACGGCTGGTAGTAACAAGCGGCTAATAATGGCCATTGATTCTACACCGGAAAAACTACAATAGAAGCAGGCAATTAATAGTACACCGCCAATGATCATACTGGAGAAATTCTGCATAAAACTTAGCTGTGACCAATAGATAATTTCTTTTGTAGAGACAAAGGCAGAAATTATTAAATATACGAGTAAAGGGAAGAATAAAATATAGAATTTGAATCTCCCTAATTGTTCACTAATAATTCGAATAAATGGTGTTCCTTTAACTGTTTGCCCCACTTTATAAATAAGAGGGGTGAATAGAATCAAAGGAATAATGGCAAGTAACATACTGATCCATGTATCGCGTCTAGAAGTAGACAATACAGCAGGAATAATTTCAACATGAGCAAATAAACCGATGCCGAGAATAATAATATAGGCAATGCTAATAAAGCTTAGTTTTTGATTCACAATTACTCACCTGTTTTTTTCCTTATTGTTTCAGCAATTCCAATTATTATGCGTAGATAAAAATATCTATATATATTTATTATTGTGTATTGATTATCAGTTTTTTTTAATCTAGAATTACTAAGGAATATCTTATAGAAGAAGGAGATTGAAATGTCAGACCAAACTATTATTCGTTTTGAAAACGTAACAAAGCAATATGACAATGACCCGGCTGTCTTAAATGATGTTTCATTTGAAATAGAGCGTGGGAAATTCTATACTTTGCTCGGTCCTTCTGGATGCGGAAAAACGACCATACTTCGCTTAATTGCCGGATTTATTTCGCCATCAAAAGGTAATATTTATTTTAATAATAAAAAGGTAAATGAAGTACCTGCAAATAAAAGACAAGTGAATACTGTCTTTCAGGATTATGCACTTTTTCCTCATTTGAATGTCTTTGAAAACGTAGCATTTGGACTTAGAATAAAAAAATTAAAATCTGAAATGATTAATCAAAAAGTAATAGAAGCTTTGAAATTTGTAAACTTAGAAGGATATGAAAAAAGAGAGATAAAAGAGATGTCAGGTGGGCAAAGGCAACGTGTTGCGATTGCGCGAGCGATTGTTAATGAACCTGAGCTTATTCTTCTTGATGAACCATTATCTGCACTAGATTTAAAGTTGCGAACAGAAATGCAATATGAATTGCGAGAATTACAAAGAAATTTAGGCATCACCTTTATTTTTGTGACACACGATCAAGAAGAGGCATTAGCGATGTCCGATGAAATTTTTGTTCTGAATAACGGTAAAATAGAACAGAGTGGGACGCCTAATGATATTTATGATGAGCCGATTAACCGTTTTGTTGCCGACTTTATCGGTGAATCTAATATTGTCGAAGGTGTAATGGTTGAAGATTATGTCGTTCGGTTTACAGGCAAAACATTTGATTGTGTTGATGGCGGTTTAAATCCAAATGAAACGGTTGAGATTGTCATTCGCCCCGAAGATTTAGAAATTACTAGTCCTAATGTAGGTAAGTTAAAGGTGAAAGTAGACTCACAATTATTTAGAGGCGTACATTATGAGATAAGTTGTTATGATGAAGATGGCAATGAGTGGCTCGTTCACTCGACAAAAAAAGCAATTGTCGGAAGTGAAATTGGTCTCAACTTTGAGCCAGAAGACATACACGTCATGCGTCTTGGTGAAACAGAAGAGGAATTCGATAAGCGTCTTGAAGCATATGAAGAGGGAAGTTATGAAAGCTAAATCTCGTAATTATTATTTAATTCCTTATGTTTTATGGATTGCTCTTTTTGTTATCACACCAATTGTCCTAGTCGTATATTATTCTTTTTTTAATATAGAAGGTGAATTTTCCTTAGAGAACTACCAAAAATTCTTTACACCAGTTTATTTAAAAATGACACTTAGCTCCTTTTGGTACGCGTTTTTAATTACATTTTTCACGTTATTAATCGCTTATCCAACTGCTTATTTATTAACAAAAACAAAGCATAAACAACTATGGTTACTCCTTATTATCGTTCCTTCATGGATCAATTTATTATTAAAGGCTTATGCATTTATTGGTATTTTTGGCACATACGGTGCAGCGAATAAATTTCTTGAAGTGATGGGTGTAGGTGGGAAGCAAATTTTATTTACTGACTTTAGTTTTGTGTTTGTTTCTGTTTATATCTTTTTACCGTTTATGATTTTACCAATATTTAATGCACTAGATGAACTGAACCCATCTTTTATTGATGCTTCAAAAGATTTAGGTGCTTCAAGCTGGCGAACCTTTTCTCGTGTCGTTTTCCCTTTGACTTTAGATGGGGTGAAATCAGGATGTCAAATCGTATTCATCCCTGCCCTCTCTTTGTTCATGCTGACAAGGTTAATCGCAGGAAACCGAGTGATTACATTAGGAACCGCAATTGAGCAACATTTTCTCGTGACGCAAGACTGGGGAATGGGAGCAACCATTGCTGTTTTCTTAATTATCTTTATGGTTGTCATTATGCTTCTTACTGGTAGAAGAAAGAGAGGCGAAATGAGATGAAGAAATTTAAATGGTCCTCTCTTTATTTAATCATTGTTTTTATGGTTTTATATGCACCGATTTTTTATCTGATTTTTTATTCTTTCAATAGTGGCGGTGACATGTATCACTTTGAAGGGTTTACATTGGATTGGTATAAAGAAATATTTAATGACACTAGGCTACTCATTATAGTATTAAATACAATTATTGTTGCCCTGCTTTCATCAGCTATATCAACAGTTTTAGGGGTAGCTGGCGCTTTGGCCATTTATTATGCAAGAAGAAGAAGAACAAAAAATACTTTATTGTCGTTAAATAATGTTTTAATTGTTAGTCCAGATGTTATTATCGGCGCATCTTTTCTCATTTTTTTCACAATGATTGGTATAAAGCTTGGCTTTATTTCCGTCTTATTGGCACATATCGCCTTTAGTGTACCAATTGTTGTCTTAATGGTATTACCTAAGTTAGAAGAAATGAGTACGAGTATCATTTATGCGGCACTGGATTTAGGAGCAAGTCGATTAGATGTGTTAACAAAGGTTGTATTACCTTATATTACACCTGGTATATTTGCTGGTTTCTTCATGGCACTTACTTATTCTTTGGATGATTTCGCTGTCACCTTTTTTGTGACCGGTAATGGATTTTCAACTCTTTCAGTAGAAATTTATGCATTGGCGAGACAAGGGGTATCTCTAAGTATTAATGCTTTATCAGCCTTGTTATTTTTATTCACCATGCTTTTAGTTGTTGGTTATTACTTTATAACAAAGAAAACGAGCAAGATAGGTCGAATGGGGGTTAGAAAATGAAAAACCTCATACGTGCTTTGTCACTTGTATTAATTGTTTCTTTTGTCTTGTTGTATATCGTTCACCGCTTAAATACTGCACAAGGATATACAGGTGAGAACACGATTACTGTTTATAACTGGGGAGATTATATAGACCCCGAATTATTAGACCAATTTGAAGATGAAACAGGTATCAAAGTAATATACGAAACCTTTGATTCAAATGAAGCCATGTTAACAAAAATCGAACAAGGTGGAACTTCATACGATATAGCGGTACCTTCAGAATACATGATTGACAAAATGAAACAGGAGGATTTACTTCTCCCCATTGATCATGCACAACTGCCGAATTTGAAAAATATTGATCCACGTTTTCTTGATTTAGCTTTTGATGAGAACAATGAATATTCTATTCCTTATTTTTGGGGATCAGTAGGTATTCTCTATCATCCTGATAAAGTAAGTGATGAAATTGATTTTAAACAATGGGACGATCTTTGGCATCCAAGCTTGAAAAATGATGTATTACTTGTTGATGGAGCGAGAGAGGTCATAGGTTTTGGATTGAATAGTCTCGAGTATTCATTAAACGAAACAGATAAAGCAAGATTACTGGAAGCGAAGAATAAACTGGATACATTAACACCAAATATTAAAGCCATCGTTGGTGATGAAATTAAATTATTAATGCAAAATAATGAAGCGGCCGTTGCTGTTTTATGGTCTGGAACTGCCCAAGATGCGATGTGGGAAAATGAATCACTGGAATATATGGTTCCTGAAGAAGGATCGAACCTTTGGTTTGACAACATGGTCATCCCAAAAACAACAAAAAATAAAGAAGCGGCTCATCAATTTATTAATTTTATGCTAGATCCGAAAGTTGCTGCGCAAAACGCTGAATATGTAGGTTACTCAACACCGAATAAAGCAGCTCTTCCTCATATGGATGAGGAAACAACGAGTGATGAGCGCTTCTATCCAGATGAAGAGCAAACAGCTAAGTTAGAGGTATACGAGAACCTAGGTAAACAAATGCTTGCTTATTATAACGAACTATTTCTTGAATTTAAAATGCATCGTAAATAAACAATAAAATAAAAAAGACTAGAAAAGATCGTCATAGCAGCCGAAAAGCGGACAAATTTCAATGGTGGAATTTGTCCGCTTTTTTAATGGAAGAGTACAATGAAATGTTATAAGCAACAAATGCTGTTCGTACTTTATGATTATTTTGGCCAAAACAATGGTGGCATTTAAAAATGCTGAGCAGTTAAATTTATAGGAAGGGTAACGGACGTGAGAGTTAGCCATGCTTGGATAAAAAATAAAGAACTTACTCTAAATAAAAAAGAAATATATGGCAGTTGAAACTTTTTCTCTATAAAGCATTGAAATAACTGAAAAATTGTGATAATTTACTATAAATAAGAAGTTAACACTTCTGATATATTGCATAAAAAGTACAGACTTCATTTTGAGGTAGGTGTTCAGGTGAATCTGAAAGAAGTTATTACAGGGAGCTATGAAAAACTTTCGAAAACCCAGCAGAAATTAGCAAGTTATTTACTAGACAATTATCAAGATATAGCCGTATTGTCTGCAAGTGAATTAGGTAAAAAAGCAGGTGTGAGCGAAACCACTGTCATCCGTTTTTGTTATCGAATAGGATTATCAGGATATACTCAATTACAAAAAGAAGTTCGTGAGCAATTATTTCATGATAAAAGCAGTTTGGATTCTTATATTCAAATGAAGCAACCATTTGTTGGCGAACCACATTTTCTTGAAAAAGTGATGAACATGGATGCAGAGCGAATCACACAAGCCATTCAGACAATAGATGAAGCGAAATTTGATTTGACTATTGAGCAATTAAAATCAGCCCAAAAGATTTATATTATTGGTGCAAGAACATCATTTGCTGCTGCAAGCTGGTTAGCATTTACATTAGGGCTTGTGAAGGATGATGTCCATCTTATTCGAACAGAGTCCGATGATTTATTGAAAATCCTCCATTCGATGGATGAAACTTCAGTAGTGGTTTCAATCAGCTTTCATCGTTATGTGAAAAGCACGACTGATTTTACAAAGCAAGCAAAAAGCAGAAATGCCAAAGTTGTTGGCATTACTGATACGCCACTATCTCCATTAAAAAACAATGTCGACATTCTCATTCCACTTTTTTCAGGAAAGAAACCTACACTTGATTCTACTCCAGTGCTTTTTTCATTCTTGAATGCGTTGATTGCGGCAATGATGACAGAGAATAAAGGGTCATTTAAAGAAGAAAAGGATTACTACGATAAAGTATTCCATGATTATTTTGAGTCCAGTTAACAGATTAAAGAGGTGAAAGAATTGCAGGAACTTGAAGCACTAAAGCCAAAATTAACAAACATATTTAATCATCTCCATCAAAATCCGGAAATAAGTTGGCAAGAAACAAAAACGACAACATTTATTGCTGAAGTTTTAAAAAAAGAAGGGATCCTGTTTCAAACCTTGCCAAAAACGACAGGACTTGTTGCCGAAATAGGTAGCGGTGAAAATGCCATTGGCGTTAGAACTGATATAGATGCATTGTGGCAGGAAGTCGATGGAGTAATGCAGGCCAATCATTCGTGTGGGCATGATGCACATATGACCATGGCGATTGGTACATTACTTGTACTACATCGTTTGAATGCTCATAAAAAAGGCAGGGTTAAATTTCTATTCCAACCAGCTGAAGAAAAAGGTACTGGTGCATTAAAGTTTATTGAAGAGGGATTAATAGACGATCTGAACTATTTATACGGTGTACATCTAAGGCCGATTCAAGAGTTGAGAGATGGTCAATGTTCACCAGCAATTATGCACGGAGCTGGACGGTTCGTTACTGGAGAAATTATTGGTGAAGATGCCCATGGAGCGAGACCTCACCTCGGGCAAAGCGCGATTGAAATAGGTGCAGCGATTGTTCAAGAATTAAATCGGATTAAATTAAATCCTATGGTTCCGCATTCAGTTAAAATGACGAAGTTCCAAGCCGGTGGTGAGTCAAGTAATATTATCCCAGGTAAAGCACATTTCAGTTTAGATTTAAGGGCACAAACAAATGAAGTGATGCAACAATTAGCAACTAAAGTAGAAGCAATTTTTGCCCATATTTCTTCTCTTCACGAGGTAGAAATTCATTATAAAACAACGGCTGATATTGCTGCTGCACAAGTAGATACTGACGCAGTGCAATTAATGAGTCAGGCAATTGTTGATACAATCGGTAAAGACAAAATGATTCCACCAATTATCACATCTGGAGGAGAAGATTTTCATTTTTATACTTTGAAAAGACCTGAATTGAAAGCAACGATGCTCGGACTTGGTTGTGGATTATCTCCTGGCTTACATCATCCTGAAATGAATTTTAACCATGAAGCGATATTTACGGGTATCGAAATTCTTGTCAAAACCGTCTTAAATACGTTAGAAAAAGAAGGTGCGTAACCCATGCTCACTAGCTTAGAGATAAAAAAATTGACCACGATAGAAGAGATGGAAACAATCCAAAAGTTAGAGCGAGACGTATGGGGGATGGATCCCATTCCTGTTCATCAAACAGCAACAGCAATAAAAAACGGTGGTCTCATGCTAGGCGCCTTTGATGAAAATGAATTGATTGGGTTTAGCTATGGCTTTCCTGGTTATGCAAATGGAGAAGCTTTTCTTTGTTCTCATATGCTCGGTATCCATCAAAGCTATCGTGATAAAGGAATTGGTGCTCTACTAAAAGTTGCACAGAGGGAAGCTGCTGAGGAAATGGGATACAATCTGATTCGTTGGACATTTGATCCTTTACAAAGCAGGAATGCTTACTTGAATTTATCAAAACTAAATGGTATTTGTAATGATTATCTTGTGAATTGTTATGGTGAAATGGTAGATGGAATTAATAAAGGCTTACCAAGCGATCGTTTCAACATAGAGTGGCGAATCAGCAGTTCACATGTCAAACAACAACTTAACTATGATGTGACACCGATATATCCATTTGAAGTTTTGAATCGAAACGATTTTCCTGCGATAAACGATATGGAACAAACTTTACAAACCATTGATTATAATGAAATGAGTATTGCTGTCCCCATTCCCGCGGAGTTTATGGAAATTAAAAAACATAATCCTTCACTAGCTAAGGAATGGCGACAGGTGACAAGAAGAATTTTTCAGCAATTATTTCAGCATGGGTACACCGCGTATGATGTCCAAAAAAATAATCACGTAAGCTATATCATCACTATCAAAAGACAAAAATTACTATTAGATGTGAGGAGAAGAGATCAATGAAATTAAAGGAAGTAAAGTTACGCCATCTAAAAATGACAATGAAAGCACCATTTGCCACTAGCTTTGGATCTTTTCAAGATAAAGAGTTTATCTTATTAGAAGCAACTGATGAATTAGGTAATACTGGTTGGGGAGAATCTGTTGCTTTTGAGGTGCCTTGGTATAATGAAGAAACCTTTAAAACGAATTGGCATATGCTTGAGGATTTTCTCATTCCAGCATTATTAAATAAGGAAATTACTCATCCTGATGAAGTAAATGAAATCTTTTCTTCTATTAGAAAAAACAATATGGCCAAGTCTACTATAGAAGGCGCTGTTTGGGATCTATATGCAAAAAGAAATCAAATCCCTTTGGCTAAGGCACTTGGTGGAGAAAAGAAGAAGATTGAAGTAGGTATCAGTATCGGCATACAGAAATCTGTAGAAGATTTACTACAATTAATTGAGGGCTATGTAAATGAAGGCTATAAAAGAATGAAAGTAAAAATTAAGCCGGGCTGGGACATAGATGTGATGAGACAAGTGAGAGAGAAGTTTCCTGATATTCTACTAATGGCTGATGCAAACTCTGCTTATCGTTTATCAGATATTCAGCATCTTAAACAATTAGATGAGTTCAATTTAATGATGATTGAGCAACCTTTAGCTTCGGATGATATTGTTGATCATGCTAAACTTCAAGCTGAAATGAAAACGCCGATATGTCTAGATGAAAGCATCCATTCGTTGGAGGATACACGAAAAGCTGTGGAGTTGGGTAGTTGCAAAATCATTAACATCAAAATTGGACGAGTAGGCGGCTTAACAGAAGCAAAGAAAATTCATGACTATTGTCAAGAACAAGGAATTGCTGTTTGGTGTGGAGGAATGTTAGAGTCAGGCGTTGGAAGAGCTCATAATGTTGCTTTAACCACTTTAGCCAATTTTATTATGCCTGGTGACACTGCAGGTTCCTCAAGATATTGGGAAAAGGATATCATAACACCTGAGGTTGTTGTCGAAGACGGATATATTACCGTACCTGAAAACGACGGAATAGGTTACGCCCCAGATTTAGCGGTCATTGAAAAATATACAATAATGGAAAAAACATATCAATAATGTCTAATAAGAAAGCCAGCTGTGTGTATATAGGCAGCTGCTTTCATTATGATAAAATATCAGAAAATTCAATATAAGGATGAGGTTTTATGAGAAAAATCATTCAAATAGCAGGTGCTTATATTGGTACAATCATTGGAGCTGGATTTGCATCTGGACAAGAGGTATTGCAATTTTTCACTAATTTTGGCTGGTTAGGTTTTATTGGTACAATAGCCGCTACGATTTTATTCATTTTTCTCGGTATGAATATTACGCAAATAGGTAGTAGGCTACAAACAGAATCTCACAAAGATGTTGTTCACTATATTTGTGGAAAATATATAGGAAGAGTAGTGGATTTTATTATTACTTTCTTTTTATTCGGTGTGGCAACAATTATGTTTGCAGGTGCAGGTTCAACATTTGAACAACAATTTGGTATTGCGAGTCAAATAGGAAGTTTAATCATGGTCCTGTTAACAGTGTTCACTTGTTTTGTAAACGTGAATCGAGTCATGACTATAATCGGTAGTATCACTCCTTTTCTTCTCATGCTTGTCATGATTATTTCAGCGTATGCTCTATTTACAGCTGATGCAAACTTCTCACAATTGAGTCTCGTAGCTCAAGAAGGTAGTCCAGCAGCACCACATTGGTTACTAGGTGCAGTACTTTATGTTTCCTATAACATTACATGTGGAGTGGCGATGCTAGCGGTTATGGGTGGCACAACTAAAAACGCGAAACAAGCAGGTTGGGGCGGAGTTCTTGGTGGTCTGGGTCTTGGTCTTATGCTAATACTCATTAATGTCGGAATGTTCACAAGAATAGAAGATGTGGCAACACTCGATATTCCGATGCTCTATTTAGCAAATGAAATCTCTCCAATCATTGGTGTGTTGATGACAATTATTCTTTTAGGAATGATCTATAACACTGCCGTTGGAATGATCTATAGCTTTACTTCAAGGATAGTGAAAAGAGAAAGCAAACACTTTAAATGGGCAGTTCTTGCCATTAGTTTGACATCTTTTGTCTCTAGTTTCTTTGGATTTACTAACTTAGTTGGTATCCTGTATCCGATTACTGGTTATTTAGGTTTAGTTCTTATTGCTGCTGTAATCATAGCGTGGGTTCGAAATAGAAAAACGCCCTACACGCAAGTAGAAAAAAAATCAGCTTTATAAAAAACAAATGCAATTTTCTTCAAAGTTATGGGAAATTTAACTTTGAGGAGTGATGAGATGAAACGATTATTGTTCATAAGCTTGCTAGTTCATATCATGTTATTTCCATTAATGAGTAAAGGCAGTTTCGCACAAGTTGATGAAGGGGGGAAGCCTTCTTTATCAATTGTGATTGATGATTTAGGTAACCATATGAATGGAACAGAAGATATTCTTAATTTACAGGCAAAGTTAACTGTTGCGATTATGCCGTTTATGCCTTCAACAACTGCAGATGCCAATGCAGCATTTGAAAAAGGTCACGAAGTAATCGTTCATATGCCGATGGAGCCCAAAGTAGGGAAAAAAAGTTGGTTAGGTCCAGGAGCGATTACTGCTGATCTGAGTGATGAAGAAATTCGCAAAAGGGTAGAGGACGCAATTGAGAATGTACCACATGCTGTTGGAATGAATCATCATATGGGGTCGAAAATCACTGAAGATAAAAGAATTATGCAAATTGTGCTAGAGGTTTGTGCTGAAAGGGGATTATATTATCTTGATAGTAAAACCACTGGCAAGAGTGTCATACCAGAAATAGCAGAAGAGCTACACTTACCTTATCTAGAGAACAATCTTTTTTTTGATGACACTTATTCCGTCAGTCACATTGAAAAACAAACTCAGAGACTGGAGAATAGACTTAAAACTGAAAACCGCCTAATTGCGATAGGGCATGTTGGCGTTTCGGGACCAATGATGGTTACCGTATTAAATCGACATATTGAGCATTTGAAAGAAAAGGCTCATATCATTCCTTTATCTGAACAGATTGAAGGAAGTGAATGGCTTCGTTAATAGAATGGTTCCGAGAAGTTAAGAACTAACTTATGAAAAGATATATTAGAAGTGATAATTTTAGATGAAGCGATTATCACTTCTAATACATAAGGAAATAAGGACTTTATTCTCTTGTTATTTCCTAGGCAAGCGCAAGAAGTGACATATTCCTTCTTCATTGAGGGAAATGCGACATCGTTAGACAGAATCTGATGTAGAAAAATACAAATGAATGGCTGTTCCTTCGTTCTCATTACTTTCTATTTCATATTTCCCATTCATTTTTTTAATAATATCAAAGGCAATCATTAAACCAAGGCCAGTTCCCCTTGTTTTTGTTGAAAAATACGGTTGTCCGATTCGTGATAACTCCTCTTTTGACATTCCTTTCCCATTATCTCGAACCGTAATTTTTACTTTGTTTTTTAAGGAAATAACCTCAATCTCTACCGTACCATTTTCATTAATGGCTTCAATAGCATTTTTAATAAAATTAATTAGCAGTTGTTTTAACTCATTAGCATTTCCATCTATATAAATGGGGTAGTGGGTTATTTTACACTGCAATTGAATATTAGACAGATGGGCATATGATTTCATAAATTCAGTTACATCTTGAATGTTAGGAATAAGATCAAATGTTATTACAGTGTTATTAGCAGGTTTTGATAAAGTGAGAAAATCATTAATCATTTGATTGGTTCGTTCTAGTTCTTTTAAAGAGACTTCGATGTACTGTATTTGTGTCTTAGTAAGATTTTGCTCAGCGTGCATTAATTGCATAAATCCTTTTACAGTAGTCATTGGGTTTCTTATTTCATGAGCGATGGATGCAGCTAATTGACTAATCGCATTGAGTTTATCTGCCGCTTGGATCGTCTCTCTCATTAATAAATGAGATTGGTGCATTTCAATCATATAAATAATCAATATTAATGTTAAAGCGTAAACGAAGACAAGAAATAATGCTTGAATAAAAAATTGCGTTTCTTGATTCTTAAAAAATATAATCATTCTAGTACTGGCGATAGGAATATAAAATAATAATCCTATCAATATTTTCTTTCTTAAAGAACTTTTTTGGTAAAATTTTGTTAGTAAATGAAATATGAAAGCGAGGACGAGATAATTGACTATGAGAAATACATCGCTAGTATCGCTTTCAATCAAACGGTAAATAAGAGCGAAAAATAATAAGCATAAGCCGGTATACTTATGAACATAGAAAAAACAAATAAAAATGGGTATGTACATTAAATCAAAAACAGTATGGTTAGAAAGATGCACTGGAAAAAGAATAGTTAAGGTTAAGGAAAGTAAAATAGAAACAAAAAAAATGCCAACTTTCTTTTTATGATGATATTTAGAAGGGACAATTATTTTTGTTATTGGTATAATCATTAAAATCAAAAAATGCAGTATAATATTTGTGATGAATTCATACAAAAGCATCATTCCTAACATGGTTATATATTCATATATAAACATTATACATTTAGTTGGATATTCCTGCTTCATTTTGTCGAATAATAGAATCGTTGAGGAGAGGGAAGAACTAAAAAATGAACACTTTCAACAGGCGGTTGAAAGTGTTCATTTATATGTGTTGGCATTTTCATTTGTTTCGTACTAATTGTTCAATTACATCTCCATCTAATGTTTCATAAGACATGAGGGCGTGAACAATGTCTGCATGTGCCTTACTATGTTCGAGTAGTAAGGACTCTGCTCGTTTTAATGCTTGAAAATAAAGTGATTGTAATAATTCGTCTTTACGCTTTGATTCAAAAGAAAGGGTGAATCCATCTTCTAAGAGACCGTTTTCAACCATCTGTTCTAATAGTTGCTTTGCTTGTTGGACATCCCCGCTAACACCGATACTATGCTCTCCTAATAGTTGTCTTTCTGCTACTCCTCCACCTAAAATCATTGCCACTTGATCAAGCAGTTCGCTAAAAGTAGATAAATGGAGTTCTTTTTGAATAGGTGCAACATAACCCAATGCTTGGCCACGAGGAATAATGGTCGCTTTTCTAACTGAACCCGGTTTTGTCACAGCTGCAATGAGGGCATGGCCCGCTTCATGGATGGCTACTCTTCGCTTAATATTTACATCTTGTAAAGGTAGGCTGCTATTTCCTAGTATAGTTCGGTCCAATGCAAAATTGAGATCATCTTTTGTAATTTCTTTATGATTATTGAGTATTGCTTTTCTACTTGCTGTTTCAAACAGAGAATGGAGATCAGCTCCAGAAAAACCGGATGTTGATTCAGCTAAAACAGTAAGTGAAGCTGAGACATCACTGGCAAGTTGTCGATTTTTTGCATGAATATCAATGATTTCTTTTCTTCCTTTCAAATCAGGTAACTGAATATGAAAGCTGAAGTCAATTCTGCCTGGTCGAAGAAAGGCATCATCTAGCATATCTTTTCTGTTCGTTGCTGCAATAAATAAAATACCATCATTTGATAGCCCACCATCTAATTGAACGAGTAATTCCGTTAATGTTTTTTCACTTTCTTCCCCGCCATGAGGCTTTCTTTTGCCTGCTAAAGCATCTACCTCGTCAATAAAAATAACAGCAGGTTGATTCTTGCGGGCATTTTGAAAAAGTGAACGTACCCTTGCAGCACCAATACCAACAAACATTTCATTAAAAGCAGAACCACTTGAAGAGTAAAATTGCGCATTTAATTCCTTAGCTATTGCTTGTGCAAGCAATGTTTTACCAGTGCCAGGAGGGCCATAAAGAAGAATCCCTTTAGGAGGCTTAATCCCTAATTCTACTGCTTTAGCTGGCGACTTTAAGGATGATATGGTTTGTAATAATTCATCCTTCATTTCTGGTTGCAAGCCTCCAACATCATTTAATGTTGTCGAGGGGAGCGGTTTCGCTTTAGATACAGATTGTTTTAGTTGATTGGTTGCACCCATTTTTCCTGATTTAAACAAATAAATAACTGTTGCAATTAATAATGATAAGAAAGCAATAATAATCCATATACTATATGAGTTAGTCGCAGAATATTTATATTCTATTGGATAAGTAGCGACAAGGTTTTCAACTTTATCACTATTAGGTGTGATATGAGAAATAAATTTTTTCTCGTCTATTACCACTTCTATTTTTCCGTTTTTATATTCCTTCATTTCAATGTCAGCTTGGGAATAATTTTGTATATTGGCTTCTAATTGAGAGAAGGGGATTGTATGAGTGGTTGGTTTATTCATCAAATAATAGGTGATAAAAATAGCTAACATAAATAACAGTGATATAAGAATGAGAGTTGCACGTTTTATTTTATGTGACAAATTTATAACCCCCAAAAAAATTAATATCAAACATGTTTTGGTAATGTAAATATATGTCCATTATAAAGGGAGAGAAAAGCTATTTTTAGTATAAAACGTTGTTAACATAGGAATATAATGCATAATTTGTGAAGAAAATAAGTGGTGAAACCGTTATTTTTGTCAAAAATAAGGCTAAAAGTAAAATCAAACTATAATTATTTGCATAATATAATAAAAAATAACTAATTAATCGAAAAGTCAACCCGAAAAAAGAGATAATTTTGTCAAATTCGCGAAAAAATATTGACATAATTGTGAACAGGGTGGATAATGGATGAAAAGGAGGATGATGGAAATGAATACATCAAAAGCTATGTTAAAAGCAGTTAAGTATTATGGAGGTACATTATTGATTGCCGGAATCATCATCTTTTCGATCGGATTCTTTGGAAACGTTTCCAGTACGTTAACTGGTATTGGTATTGGTACGGTAATGGGAGCCATTTTTGTCTTTTTAATGGGCGTCTTTTTTGTAGCTACAGAGGAAGTATTAGAAAAGACAGGTAGAAGAAAATCTAAACTAGATACATTAGCAAAAGTAACAGCAACATCTATTAAAACAAAGTAGGAGCGCCCGAAAGAGGACGCTCCTTTTTTATTTATTGAATTTGGTAAGTCCAAACCATTGTTAGTAGGGAACCAAGAATGGTGAAGATTGCAATTAATACACCATAGTAAATTGTAATATAGATGGCGTTTTTATCTTCTGATTCACCAGCATGCATGAATAGTACTAATTGTAACCCTGCTTGAATAAAAGCAGTTACAAGTAAGATTGTCATTCCAACTGCAAATGACATATCAAAGAAGTAAACCATTAGGGCAACAGCTGTTAGCACGAGTGAAAAGATAAATCCCATCACTTGTTTCATCGGGAATAATTCTTTCATCATTACATCATTCCTTTCAGATAGACGAAGCTGAAGATGAAGATCCAAACAACGTCTAGGAAGTGCCAGTAAAGAGAGAAGATAAATGACTTATTCGTTGTTCTTGGTGTTAAGCCATATTTCTTTACTTGAATTAGGATACATGTTCCCCAGAATAACCCGAAAGTTACATGCGCGCCGTGTGTTCCTAAAGTGGTTAATAGGATTGCACTAAATGCACTTGTTTGTAGTCCTGCGCCAACATGAACATAATGAACGAATTCATAAATTTCAACACCGAGGAAGATAGCCCCAAGTACGATTGTTGCAATAAAGAATCCCATCATTGCTTTTTGGCGACCAAGTCTCATCGCGTGAACCATGAGGCCAATTGTGAAACTACTTGTTAATAGAACAAGAGTTTCAATTAATACAGGTGTGATTTCAAAAATTTCAGCACCCGATGGGCCATCACCTGTACCACCTGACAAAATAAAGTAAGATGCAAATAATGTTGCAAATAACATAACTTCCGCACCGAGGAAAATCCAGAAGCCAAGAATCTTTAAGCGATTTTCATCAGTACTGTACTCAAGAGGGAGAGAGTGATCAATCTTCATTATCTTTTACCTCCCAATTCTTTTTCTGTTTCTTCTATTTCTTCAATAGAAATATATCTTCCATGATCATTTTCAAATGATTGATAAGCCATACAAGCGAAAATACCTAGTGTACAAATAATTAACGGAATCCACATTGCAAAGACGAACGAGAATCCCCACATGAAGAAGATAATTCCCATAATGAATGGAATACCACTGTTGTTCGGCATGTGAATCTTTTCAATTTTATCTGGGAATAACGGTGTGCCTTTTTTCTTTGAATCCCAGAATGTTTCATAGGAATCGATCTTAGGCATAGTTGCAAAATTATACTCAGGAACTGGCGTATGTGTAGCCCATTCAAGTGTACGTGCATCCCAAGGATCTGATCCAATATCTCTTGGTGCATAACGGAAACTATAGTAAATATTATAAACGATTAACGCAAATCCAGCTGCTAACATAAGGGCGCCAACCATAGAAATCATATTCCAAATACCAAATCCACTTGCTTCAGAATAAGTGTACATACGTCTAGCTTGACCATCTAAACCAGAGATGAACATTGGCATAAAGGCAACTAATGTACCAATCGCAATAATCCAAGCGCCGATTTTACCAAGACGATCATTTAACATGAAGCCGAACATTTTTGGCCAGTAGTAATAAAGGGCAGCTAGCATTGCGAACACAACCCCAGGAATGATTACCATATGGAAGTGAGCAACTAAGAACATTGTATTATGGTATTGATAGTCAGCTGCTGACATACCAAGCATAACCCCTGTTACACCACCAAGTGTGAAAAGTGGGATAAACAACATTGAGTAAAGCATTGGCGTTGTCATCACGATTTTACCTTTATACAGTGTTAACAACCAGTTGAATATTTTTACACCGGTAGGTACTGCTATTGCCATCGTTGTAATAGAGAAAATACTGTTAACGAAAGCGCCTTGACCCATTGTAAAGAAGTGGTGAACCCATACAACGAATGATAATAGTGAAATGATTACCATTGAAGCAACCATTGATTTATAACCATATAGGTTACGTCTAGCGAAAGTAGAGATTACCTCACTGTAAATACCGAATGCAGGCAAGATTAAGATATATACTTCAGGGTGTCCCCAAACCCAGAAAAGGTTGGCCCATAACATATCCATACCGCCATTTGTTGATGCAAAGAAATGTGTACCGAATAAACGATCTAATGTACCCATTGCAAGCGCAACTGTTAATACAGGGAAAGCAAATACGATAATAACGTTCGTAATTAATGCTGACCAAGTAAACATTGGCATTTTCATTAATGTCATGCCTGGAGCACGCATTTTCAAGATTGTCGTCATAAAGTTGATACCTGTTGCTAATGTACCTAGACCGGCAATCTGTATCGCAATCATATAATAGTTCGTACCGACAGAGGTACTAAATTCATTATCTGCTAACGGGAAATAAGATGTCCAACCCGCATCTGGTGATCCTCCGATAACGAAAGAGATATTAAATAACATTGCACCGGCAAAGAATAACCAGAAGCTAAGTGCATTAAGACGTGGGAACGCAACATCGCGAGCCCCAATTTGCAGTGGAACAACAAAGTTCATAAACCCGATAATAAATGGCATAGCCATGAAGAGAATCATAACAACACCATGTGTAGTGAATATCTCGTTATAATGCTGTGCATCAAGCAATTTGTTCTCAGGTGCTGATAATTGCGCACGCATCATAATTGCGTCAGCGCCTCCTCGGAATAGCATGAGGATCGCTGCAATAATATACATAATACCTAATCGTTTATGGTCAACAGTTGTTAACCATTCACGCCATAAATAACCCCATTTTTTAAAATATGTTATCCCAACTACAATGGCAATAGAAACAATTGCAATTGCTACCATTGAAGCATAAATAGCTGGACTTGGATGTGGTATGGCAAAACGTTCAAAGAACTCCATCCTGTATACTCCTTTCAGAAGATGTCAATAGACACTTCATCTAATTAATGGCTACTGTGGTCAGTGTGACCTTCGTGCTCATCATGATTTTCATGATTTTCTTCTGAATCTTCATCATTTGATTGATGATGTTCATGCCCTTCAGGTGCTGGGCTAAACTCTAAATGAGTGCCAGTAAAGGTCATCTTACCTAAGTGACCTGGCTCTAGTAACTCTTCAAATTTATCTTCAGTAATTGGATCAGCTGTTTGATGAACTTCATCTACCCATTCCTCAAATTCAACTGGAGACATTGCTGTTACATCAAACGTATTTTCAGCAAAACCTTTTCCGCTGAAGTTTGCATTTCTACCCATGAATTCACCAGGATGATCAGCAGCTAAATGTAATGTTGTTACCATATCGGCCATTGCATATTTCTGTCCGCCAAGTTGTGGAATCCAGAAGCTGGTAATTGGACCGAATGAGTAAAGTTTAAATTCAAGTGCTCGATCTGTAGGTATATATAAGTAATTTACTGTTTCAATATCTTCTTCAGGATAGCTGAAGTGCCATTTCCAGTTAGATGATGATGCATATACAACTAATGGCTCCTTATCTTCATACCCTGGTGGTGTTGCTTCAACTTTATAGTTACTTTGGACAGAAACAAATGATAGATAAGCAACAATTAGTACAGGTATTCCGACACAAACTGCCTCCACCCATTTATTTCCCTCGATGTGAGGTGGTTCATAATCTTTTCCTTGTTTAGATGAACGAAATTTAATGAGCATATATGCAAGCATTGCAAAAACTACAATAACAATACCAGACATTAACCATATGGACATCATAATATCGTTAGCCTGGACTTCGGCCTGTGGACCTTTAGGATTTAGAACAGTAAGTGGTTCACACCCAGCAAGTACAGCGGCAATGGCAACTATAGCCAATAAAAGAGCCCTTTTCAATTTCATTGATGTACCCCTTTCTATCTTTCTAAAAATCTATTGTTTTATTTGAACGTGAATATCACGCCTGTAACCCTATGTTAGTATCATAAATGGTTAAAAACAATTGAATGTGATAGGTGTCACAAAATGTTCATGAACAAATGATGAATTTGGTCACAAAATGTTCATGAAACTGAAAGTAAAAAGAAAAAATAATATTATTTAAATACTCTATTTTAAGAAAAAACTGAAAAATGAATATTGCATCGTTCAATAAATTTTAAAGGTTGCTTCTTTATTTATTATATTAATATAAATGATGTTGTGTATTTGACTAACAGTACCCACAAAAAAAGTGTGAAGTCTTCGAATGGTTTTGAAACGGATGAAAAAAGAGGAGGGTTATCTTGTTAAAGAAATTTGATATTGATCAATTTTTAGACGGTGTATATAACCCGACTGATGATATTCATCATTTAATAGAAATAATTGAAATAGATGATTTACTTGAGAGAACAAAATAGGCCTTTATGTCTTCCACTTTTTGTTTTAGATGTTGTACGATTACTTTTATTAAAATAATCATATCTAAAACTAATCAAATGAAATAATAATGAACATTTTCTTATATTTTTTAAAGGCTATGTTGACATTTACGATATAAGGGTTAATGGAACAATAGATAAAGAAAAGCGGGCAAGTTTTAACCATTAACTTGCCCGCTTTTCTTTATCTATTGATATTTACTTTTGCACTAGCAAGTTTTGCTTTGAATTTTTCTTTCATTATATAACCCATTTCCCAAAAAAACTTTCATAAAGAATAAACATTGAAAAGATAGTAAAACTATAAATATTTCCATCAAAAAATAAAAGTGAAGAGGTGAGGAGAAAATGGAGAAAAGAGTGTTTCTCTCAATTGTCATAGTGTTGTTTAGCTATATATTTATTTCAAGCCCTCAAACAAGCTTTGCCGTTTATGATGCACCTTCTTATGCGAAATGGGGTAAAGAAGCGATGATGATCGCAAAGGAAAAATATCCATCAGCAGATATTGTTGATTATCAGCATCTTGGAAAAGAAGTAAAGGATGAGACAGAAATAGAAAAGTTTAAACTTTGGATGCGTCAACAGGAGATAGAATATGGGCTCTATGTGTTTATTGAATATGATAAAGATTCGGAGAAAATCGTCCGTATTTTAACGAAAAAAACGGACCGTTAACGTATTGTATTTTCTTCTATTAATTGTGCGAGTGGAACAACTTGATTCTTATCTACGTTGTTTCTTTCGCACACCCTTGCCATTTTAGTTAATTCATAGAGATCGACAATGACGATATTTACGCCATCGAAAGTTACTTCATATTCGTTTTGACTTTTTAGTAGTTCCCTCGCTCTAGCTAAATCCATAAGTTCACATCCTCTCTCGTAGTATTTTATTCAGTTTGAATATTTAGTGCACAATTCTACCAATAATAAGGCTTTTGATATATACTTAAATAGGCAAACGGTTTAGAAGTTGAATGATTATCAACTTGTAGACGTTAGTTCATCTTTCCAATTTATTACACTAATAGGCGTGATATAGGAATTAAATTAATTCACTTTTTTAATATAAGTATTTTTTCTAAAAATATTAGCTGTATTTTCGTGATTTTCTCTTTTTTCCCTTTGTATATGCGCCTTTAACGTGGTAAAATGGCTTAGGAAACATTTCGTCCTCTGGAAATTAACATTATTCGGAATTTTAATATACGAAATAATATTGTTACTATCCTAGAATGGATATGGGGCGGAAATAAATTATCCAAATATATTTAAAAAAGAGTTGTGGAGGTAATTTTCCATGAAGAAGCCTTCAGAGGGTAGCGGACCTTTAGAACAAAGTTTTTATGGTCCTAACCTTGGCTATGTAATCGAGCTTTATGAGATGTATTTAGAAAATCCAGAATCAGTTGACCAAGAAATGAGAGAGTATTTTGAGGTTAATGGTTCACCATTGCAACAAACAGGGGTAGCTCCTGTAAGTTTAGGAGCAGAAAGCACTGGCGTAAGTCCAGCACAAATTGAAAAAACTTTATCAGCTATTCGTCTTGCCGATTTTATTCGTTCAAACGGACATAAAGCTGCTGATATTTATCCCCTAGTTAATAGGGAAGAAAAGAATGTTGCTATTTTTGATTTAAGTAATTATGGATTAACAGAAGCAGATTTACGTGCAATACCAGCTCATCTTATATGTACAGATGCGAATATTCCGTTAAGAGATGGATTAGAAGCATTTGAATACTTAAAAAATGCTTATATGGATACGTTAGCATTTGAGTTCACTCATGTTGACAATTTAGAAGAAAAGGATTGGCTTCGTCGCAAGGTTGAAACAAATAGCCTTAAACTTAACTTGCAAAAACCTGAAAAAGCGAAAGTGTACAAAAGATTAACGGAAGTAGAAGAGTTTGAAAAATTCTTACACCGTACTTTCGTCGGTCAAAAACGCTTCTCTATTGAAGGTTTAGATACGATGGTACCAATGTTAGATGAAATTGTATCAGGTTCAGTGGCGAATGGCACAAAAACAATAAATATTGGAATGGCACACCGCGGACGTTTAAATGTGCTTGCTCATGTACTTGGTAAGCCTTATGAGATGATATTCGCGGAATTTCAGCATGCGCCGAACAAAGATCTTGTCCCATCTGAAGGTTCTATTGGTATCAGCTATGGATGGACAGGCGATGTAAAATACCATCTGGGATTAGACAAACAAATCAAGGCTGAAAATACAACAGTTGCAAACTTAACACTCGCGAACAACCCAAGCCATTTAGAGTTCGTTGGTCCTGTAGTTGAAGGATATACAAGAGCGGCTCAAGATAAACGTACTACTGGTGGTTTCCCAGAAGTTAATTACGACGAAGCACTTTCCATCATTATTCACGGAGACGCTGCTTTTCCAGGGCAAGGTGTTGTCGCTGAAACATTAAATCTTGGTCAATTAAATGGCTATAATACTGGTGGTTCCATCCATATTATTGCTAATAACACGATTGGCTTTACAACAGAATCTTATGATTCTAGATCGACTAGATATGCAAGTGATTTAGCCAAAGGCTATGAGGTTCCAATCGTGCATGTAAATGCAGATGATCCCGAAGCAGTCATCAATGCCGCTAAATTAGCTATTGAATATAGAGATAAATTCCATAAAGATTTCTTAATTGACTTAATTGGGTATCGCCGCTTTGGTCACAATGAAATGGACGAGCCGATGACCACAAACCCAGCGATGTATAATATTATCCATAAAAGACCAACGATTAAAGAGCTTTATGGTGAGAAATTAAAAAAAGATCAATACTTATCAGAAGAAGAGGTTACTGCTATTCATTCGGAAGTAGCTGAAAAACTTCAGCAAGCTTACGATAAAGTGCCGGATAAACAAGAAGATGCAACTGAATTAAATCCACCTGAGACAGTGGAAAATGGTATACCAAGCATTCAAACTGCTGTGCCATTAGAGTCTTTACAGCAATTGAATGAAGAACTTCTAAAATGGCCGGAAGAATATAAAGTCTTTAGAAAGCTAAGTAAAATATTACAACGTCGTAAAAATGGACTAGAAGAGGTTGGGAAAATTGATTGGGGTCACGCTGAAACATTAGCATTCGCTTCAATTATTTCAGATGGAACGCCGGTAAGACTTACAGGTCAAGATTCAGAGCGTGGAACATTTGCCCATAGAAATATCATGTTACATGATGAAGTGACAGGTAAATCGTTCTCACCTTTACATCAAATCTCAACAGCTAAAGCTTCATTTGCTGTTCATAATAGCCCGTTGTCAGAAATGGCTGTTCTAGGCTTTGAATATGGTTATAATGTGTCAGCTCCAGAAACTTTAGTTCTTTGGGAAGCACAGTTTGGTGACTTTGCGAACTCTGCACAAGTTATGTTTGATCAATTCATTTCTGCTGGTCGCGCGAAATGGGGACAAAAATCTGGTCTAGTAATGCTTCTTCCACATGGATATGAAGGACAAGGTCCAGAGCATTCAAGTGCAAGATTAGAAAGATTCCTGCAGCTGGCAGCTGAAAACAATTGGACAGTAGCTAACCTTTCTTCAGCAGCACAGTACTTCCATATTTTAAGAAGACAAGCAGCGATTTTGAATCAGGAAGAAGTAAGACCATTGGTCATAATGTCACCTAAGAGTCTTTTACGTAACCCTACAGTTGCTGCAACTGCTAAAGATTTATCAGAAGGACAGTTTAACTCGATTCTCGAGCAATCTGGCCTTGGTGAGAAAAAAGAGCAAGTGAAAAGAATTGTTTTCACATCAGGAAAAATGGCTATTGATTTAGAAGATAAATTAAAAGATATTGAAGATAAAGAGTGGTTCCATATTGTACGTGTAGAAGAGATTTATCCGTTCCCATTTGCTGACATTACGGAAGTAGTAAAACGTTATCCAAATCTTGAAGAAATGATCTGGGTGCAAGAGGAACCGAAGAATATGGGCGCATGGAATTTTGTTGAACCAAGGTTAAAACATATTGCCCCTGACGGAGTAGAGGTAAATTATATCGGTAGACGCCGCCGCTCAAGCACAGCAGAAGGCGATCCAGTCGTGCATAAAAAAGAGCAGCAGAGAATTATTGAAGAATCTTTAACACGTAAGTAATAAGGAGGAAATTATTGTGGCAGATATTAAAGTTCCTGAATTAGCAGAATCAATTACAGAAGGTACGGTCGCTCAGTGGCTAAAACAACCTGGTGATACAGTCAATAAAGGTGATTATGTTGTTGAGCTTGAAACAGACAAAGTAAATGTAGAAATCATTTCTGAATATAGTGGTGTACTTGCAGAATTAAAAGCAGAAGAAGGAGACACTGTGAATGTAGGGGATACCATCGCAGTTGTAAGTGAAGGTGGAGAAGCTCCTGCTCCTAAAGCAGAAGAGAAAAAAGAGGAAGCACCTCAAGAGGTTAAAGAAGAAGCGAAACCAGCTGATTCCAAACCAGCGGAAGATAATAAACAACGCACAATTGCTTCACCGGCAGCTAGAAAAATGGCGCGTGAAAAAGGAATCGATTTAAGTGAAGTTCCAACAACAGATCCTATGGGAAGAGTACGTTCACAAGATGTTGCGAACTACGATCCAAATCAAGCGACACAAGCAGCGCAGCCACAAGCTGCATCTAAGCCAGCTCCTAAGCCAGCAGCAACTGATGCCAATAGTGAAAAACCAGTAGAACGCATCCGTATGAGCCGTCGTCGTCAAACAATTGCGAAAAGACTTGTAGAAGTTCAACAAACATCTGCTATGTTAACAACATTCAATGAAATTGATATGACAAATGTAATGAACTTACGTAAAAAACGTAAAGATAAATTCCAAGAAGAAAATGATGTTAAACTTGGGTTTATGTCTTTCTTCACAAAAGCGGTTGTCGCAGCACTTAAACGTAGCCCGTTATTAAACGCTGAAATTGACGGCGACCAACTAGTTCTTAAAAAATTCTATGACATTGGTATCGCTGTTTCAACAGATGAAGGTTTAGTAGTTCCAGTTGTTAGAGATGCTGACCGTAAAAACTTTGCAGAAATTGAAAAGGATATTATGGGCCTTGGTAAAAAAGCAAGAGATAATAAACTAGCTATTTCTGACTTACAAGGTGGAACATTTACTATTACTAATGGTGGTGTGTTTGGTTCATTATTATCAACACCAATCCTTAATGGACCACAAGTAGGTATCCTAGGGATGCATTCTATCCAAACTCGTCCAGTAGCTATTGATGCTGAAAGAATGGAAAACCGCCCAATGATGTATGTTGCACTTTCTTATGACCACCGTATTGTTGATGGTAAAGAAGCAGTAACATTCCTTAAACGTGTGAAAGAATTAATTGAAGACCCTGAGTCTTTATTATTTGAAGCTTAATTTAAAATAAAAAATAAACTAATACTCAAAAGGGTTTAAAGCGAGGAAGTGAAGCGATTTATTGTTCACTTCCTCGCTTTTTGTTGTAAGTCACCCTTGGTTGAAGCCTTCATCTGAATCTCGACGGGTATTGTAAAAGGGGAATATCCCTCTATAAGAGAAGAAATCAAAGCTTTGATCCTGTCACAAAAGGAAGAATCACAGCCCTTTAGCAGTAAAACAAGATTGGTGATGGTAACAAATAATATTCACATTTTCCTATATCATTCTTCAACATGCTACTCACACCTTTTATTGTTGCATTAAAAAAAAGATCATGTATTCTTCACTATTAATCATAATTTCAAGCACTATAGGAAATAGTAAGGGATATGTACTTGATAAAAAGATTTTTAGATATGTAAAAATGTTGCGTGAAGGAAACTTTATTGATAAAATGCATATTATGATAGAAAAGCAGGAGTGATTACTATGAGAGGAAGGAAAAATAGGATATTGAAATATTCCGTACTGTTCAAAAAGCTAGGTGTTATTTCTGATATGGACTATAAACAGATACTACAAAATAATGAAATTCAAACCACTAAGGAAATAAAGCAAAGATAATTAAAATGAGATGGATATCTTCCGCGTCACCGAAAGGATAAAAATAAAAAGGCGAGCAAATATTTGCTCGCCTTATGCTTTACTCTTTAAATGGTTTTAATCCCCGTTTTTGAATTTCATCTTTAAGTATCCGAATCCATTCCTTTTCAGAACCTGACTTTAATGCATCACGATACGAGACGACCAACTGTTCATTACTCATTATCTTCATTTGATACATACCTCCTAGGTAAAGGATTGAATATTCTTTTATTTATTGTAAACGTTATCCCCTGTTTTGAAAAGGAGAAATGTATAAAAATTTTAATTGTTAAGGAAATGTAAAATGTTTATAAAGGACACACAATTCATTTAAGAAGTAAAAGTTGAGTGAAAAACATTCATAGATAAGTAGAAAAGTTATGGTAAACTAATCTTAGCTAAGGTAAAGTTGGATGAATTTTCTTTTGATGAAAGGGGTATCCTTCAATGCAACTTGATCATATCGTTCATTTTATTAAACGAAATCCGCAAGAGATTATCGATTACTTATCTGTTAGGAATATAAAAGCGGTTCAGGGTGGTAGGCATGAAAAATGGGGAACATATAATAGTTTATTGTACTTAAACTCATCTTATATAGAATTTTTAGCAATAGAAAATAAAGCGACTGCTATGCAATCAGATAACCCTTTAGTACAACAAGCTGTACAGGATTTAGCTACTTTTGAGGGGTTAGGTCAAGTATGTTTTCGCACAGAAAATATTGAAGCGTTAAAGCAAGAATTAAATGAAAAGGGATATAAAACCTATCCGATCTTTCCTGGTGAACGGATGAGGGCAGATGGGCAAATGATTAAATGGAAGATGCTATTTTTGCAAGCAAAACGAGAAGTGCCTTTTCCTTTTTTTATTCAATGGGAACAAGATGACCATACGAGATATGAAGAATTCAAATCATTAGGTATGATAGATCAACAACTTATCCATACAAAAATAAAGGACATTAAGTATATTGTAGAGTCACCTGAAGAAACAGCTGCAGAATGGCGTGAGTTGTTTCAAGGAAAACAACACGGTACAAACGTTATGATTGCAGACGTATCCTTTGAGTTTGCAGCATATAACAAAAAATACGCTAATAAGAACCGTCCCGTTCATATCACATTACAACCTTTTTTGAACAACGAGGAAACAATACAACTCTTTGGCTCTTCTTATCATTCGTTATAGAAAGAGGGGTGTCATATGCACATATATGAAACGAAACGAATGTCATTCTTTGTATTTAAAAAAGAGTATATTAAGCAAATGAATGAAATTTGGGGCAATCAGGAAGTGATGGCCAGAAGTGGAGGAGCAGTTGCTTCCGTTAAGATTCCTAAAATCGTCAAATGGTATGAAGACTGTCATAAAGAGTACGGCCTATCGGTATATAGTTTAAAAGATAAGAAAAACAATGAAGTTATTGGAGCGGCTGGGTTTAATATTGATGCATCAGTAAAACGAATTGAATTAATTGCCCATTTCAGAAAATCGTATTGGCATAAAGGCTATGCGACAGAAGCTATCACAGGTTGTATCAAATTAGCTAAAAGGCATAAAAAAGTAAAATATATTCAAGCCTCATGTGATCCAAAAAACGAAGCATCCATAAGAATTATGGAAAAATTAGGGTTTACGTTATTAGGAAAAGAGTGGTTTGAAGACACTCGCCAAGAAGAACTTGTATATGAGTTGAAATTATTTTAATAACGATAAACTGGAGGAAAATGATATGGAAACTACTACGTTTAATAAAGTAAAAGAATACGAGGCAGTCATCCTCAGTTCTTGGACATATCCATCTCCTTACGATTTTTATAATCACGCTCAAACAGAAGACAGTAAACAAGAGTGGCTAACGGGAAACTACTTTTGTATATATAAACAGGAAGAAATGATTGGTTTTTTTTGTTACGGTGAATCAGCAAGAGTACCGGTGAATAGCAGTCATCTATATATAGATGATTGCATTGATATTGGCATAGGGATGAGACCGGATTTAACAGGAAAGGGATTGGGAAGCAGTTTTTTAACCACGATCCTTATGGAAATAGAAGGGCTCTTCCCAAGCACCCCAATAAGGTTAACAGTGGCTTCCTTTAATCAACGAGCCATCCATCTCTATGAAAAACTCGGTTTTAGAATTCAACACCATTTTCAAAGAAAAAGTACAAACTTTTATATAATGGTAAGAAAAAAATAAAGGAAATTATACGAGAAGGTTCGAATATATAAATATTCGAGCTTTTTTATTTTTATTAGAATAAATCTACATTTGTTTTTAACTGTTGGACATAAAGCACCATCGGAATATGAAAATTTAGAAACTTGGGTTGGTTTATTTTGAAATTGACTTTAAAATGATAAGGACTAAAATAATACATTCAAAATTCGCATAAAAAAAATGAAAGCGTTTCAATTTTAATTTTCTGAGGAGGAAAAAAATGTCTGAATTATTAAATATAACGATTGGCGATTTATTAGAAAAAAGAGCAGAAGAAAATCCTAATCATGAAGCATTAGTCTATGCAGATAGAGGTTTGAGGTACACATATCATAGCTTTAATGAGTATTGTCGTACAGTTGCTAAAGGTTTTATGAAGCTCGGCTTAGAAAAAGGAGAACATGTAGCGATTTGGGCTTCTAATACACCTGAATGGGTAAGTGCTCAGTTTGCAACAGGTAAAATCGGATCTGTGTTAGTAACTGTCAATACGAATTATCAAGCCGCTGAACTTGAATACCTATTACAACAATCTGATGCTACCACTATTATTTTAATGGAAAAATACCGCGACCAATCATATATTGATATTCTCTATAAAATCGCACCAGAATTAAAAACATCGCAGCCGGGCCAGTTAAAATGTAGCAAGCTTCCCTTTTTAAAAAACGTCATCGTGTTAGGAGAGAAGCGCTTTGCTGGCACCTACAGTTGGGAAGATGTTGTAGCTCTTGGTGAAGGATGTAGTGATGAGAGTTTAAATGAGCGTTTGCTTTCACTTCAGCCGGATGATGTGATTAACATGCAGTATACCTCAGGAACAACTGGATTTCCGAAAGGCGTTATGCTCACACATAGTAATGTCGTGAATAACGCATTAAATATTGCCGCTTGTATGAAGCTCACAAAAGATGATCGACTATGTATTCCTGTACCATTCTTCCATTGCTTTGGTTGTGTCATAGGCACCTTGGCTTGTGTGTCAGTTGGAGCAACGATGGTACCTGTACAGGAATTTCAACCTGATACCGTTTTACAAACGGTTGAACAAGAGAAATGTACGGCCCTTCATGGAGTGCCAACAATGTTTATAGCTGAAATCAATAGCAAAAATTTCACAAAATATAATTTACAATCATTGCGAACAGGTGTGATGGCTGGTTCCAATTGTCCGATTGAAGTAATGAAGGCTGTTATTGAAAAAATGGGTATTGAAGAGATTACAATTTGTTATGGCCAAACGGAATCTTCACCAGTTATTACACAAACACGCACTGATGATCCTATTAATTTACGCGTGGAATCAGTTGGTCGAGCATTGCCAGAAGTTGAAGTGAAAATTGTTGAACCTGGGACAGCACATGAAGTGCCAATTGGTACTCAAGGGGAACTATGCACAAAAGGATATCATGTTATGAAAGGTTATTATAACAATCCCGAAGCGACAGAACAAGCTATCGACAAAGAGGGATGGTTGCACACTGGGGATTTAGCTATTATGGATGAGAATGGTTATTGTAAAATAACAGGTCGCCTGAAAGATATGATTATAAGAGGGGGAGAAAACGTATACCCTAGAGAAATTGAAGAATTTCTCTATAGTCATCCAGATATTTTAGATGTTCAAGTTGTAGGTGTTCCTGATGAGATATACGGTGAAGAGGTAATGGCATGGATTATTTTAAGAGACTATGCCAACATTACGGCTGAAGAAGTTAAAGAATATTGTAAAGGCAGAATATCCAAGCATAAAATACCTAAACATATTACTTTTACGAAAGAATATCCAATGACTGCTTCTGGTAAAATACAAAAATTCAAATTAAAGGAACAAGCGATTCAATCTATTACTGCACAGAAATGATGAGTGAAAAGAAGAAATCAAATATAAAAAGTGGAGAGTAAAGAACAAGAGACAAGGCAAATCGTTTGCCTTGTCTCTTATTCACCCAAATGCTTAGCTTTATTGGATATTGGTGATATTTAGTTAAGGTAAAAATATGGTAAAAAATTGTTAATATGGAGGGAATCACTTTCGAATTGTTGAATATTGTAGGAGGAGGAAGAATAAGTATATTACTATAGTGACAATAAAGGAGCGCATTTATGGGTATGGCAACGATTCACCTCTTTGTGTATGGCACATTACGAAAAAATGAGATCCATCATGATTATTTAACTGAAGCTCGTTTAGTGGCCGAACAAGCTTGGATAAATGGAGTCATGTTTGATACGGGTGATGGTTATCCGAGAGTCGAATTATCAGATAAACTAGCTGAAAAAGTATATGGAGAATTATACGTTTTAAGTGCCGAACATTTAGAGGCAATTGATGTTTTAGAAGGGTATGTAAAAGATGACAAGCATTCATTATCTGTAAGAAAAAAAGTACACGTATATACGGATCAGGGAGTGCGACAAGGTTTTATTTATGTTTCCCCCGCTGAAGGTCTACAGCAAGATGCAATTAAAGTTTCAGACTGGAAGGTATACAATCTGCAAATGAATTCCCCAAAGACATTTTACTATTTTGCATATGGGTCTTGTATGGATACTGAAAGATTTATGAAAGCTGGAGTTGGCCATTTTTTTAAAAATGTCGTCGGTATAGGTGTATTAAAAGGCTATCAAATGGGCTATTATTTCTATGCACCTGATGGGAATCGAGCGGACATCATTGAAGGTTCTGGTGAAACAGAAGGTATTGTTTATCAATTACCGATAGAAGCAATAGATTATTTATTCCAAAGAGAAGGAGTCACTGTTGGTCACTATCGACCGACTTTTGTTAATTTGACAATTGAAGGGGAAATATATAAAGATGTGTTAACCTTCCATGTTTATGATAAAAATCCCCAGTCTTCACCACCATCCTTTTATGCGAGGGAGATTTTGCGTGCAGCTGAAGGGAGACTCAGTTATAAATATGTTCAGCATTTAAAAGAAGAGATAAATAAGCTTGGAGTCGTGAATTAAACAAAGAAGTTTACTATAAGCTACTTTGGTGGTATATAACAATGTCACCAAAGATGAAAGAAGGTCGTCTAAATGAAACAATTGACGAAAACATGCTTCTTTGAGATTGTTTATGATAAGCAACATTATCAATACTTGGAAATGATTAGAGTCGATTATATTTGTGATATACTATATATAACATTTAAAGATTTTTTCACAAGTGAAATGTATACTTTTGAAAAGGAAAAAATTTCTTTTTTACAAAAAGTATTTCTATAAAAACACATTTCAAATAAGTATTTACCATCCTAAATAGAAAAAAATCACTATACAGCTTGCAGAACACATTTAATTTTTTTACACTGTATAAGAGAACACATAAGGAGTGGCAAAAATGATTCATCAAACATGGCATGAAAGTGACACGTTAAAAAAGGTAAAATGTGTACATACGAATGCAGCAAAATATATTGTTAATCGTGCTTTAACTGAAGGAAAAATCTATGATGTGAAAAATGAAACAGAAGAGTTTTTCTTCATTGTTGACAACTCTGGTAAAGTTAGTGGTTTTTATAAAGACTATTTTAAAGAAGTTTAAGGCAAAAAGCTGTCAGATTGACTGACAGCTTTTTCATGTGCAATAAAATAGCTAAGTTCATAATATATGTAAAATGTACCTTTGAGAATTCTTGCAGGTGATGAAAGAGCTGGGACCATAGAGGAAAGCATTGAACCGAATTTTTATCATTACTTGAATGGATGGGAATAGGTTTTTTTATGATTAATACTTACAAAATCTGTTATGTATAATTAGGACTGATAGGGATATTCCCTACCAGACCATAAATTGACCATTATTCATGATTAGGAAACATTCGTTTCACTGTTTCACTAAATTCATCGAAGAAGCCTTCAATTGGTTTTCCATTGCGAACATCTTTTGCATATGTGTCCACACGGTTGTAGAAATCAGGGTTTACTGATACATAGACATCATCAATGTTCTGGTCAGTTGATTTTACTTGATCAGCGATTTTCTTTTCTAGATCTTGTGTTAATTCATTACCATTCGCTAAGGTTGCTGCCACATAGGCATTGTCGCCAGTAAGTAAAACCCGTGCTCTTTTAACTTCGTCCATTTGTGTAATATTATCTGCTGTTTTATCGGCAAACCTCATTGAATGTTGTGTTCCATCATAATCGACATTACGAGTATGAATATTGTTGTCAATACTTGGTCTATCATTGTTACCATTTCTTTCATATCCAACTTTTGCGGGGTCATGCATATCTGGTGCTCTATAAGCAGTGTCGTTCGTATCTTGTCCATTATTCATGCCACAAGCTGTTAATAGTAGAGAACTTGAAAGAGCAACAGCAATGATTGTACCTTTCATCTTTTAACATCCTTTCTTTTTTTCTTTCACTGTTAGCTTGGCTCATTTAATCGATAGTATGCATAAACAATTTTTTTGAAGCAAGGAGGTAAAGGATGAAGTATCTATATATTGGAATTGGCGGGATGATAGGTGCAAGCATGAGGTTTGCTATCACAATTGTCATCGGACAGTTTTGGCAGAGTGCATTTCCTTTAGATATTTTGATAATTAATGTGTTTGGTGCCTTTATTCTCGGTTATTTATCGTCCATCACATTACCGATTGATCCTAATCTTAAACAAGCAATCACTGTAGGGGTAATTGGATCATTTACCACATTATCGACTGTTAGTGCGGATACGGTTTTATTAGTTGAAAATGGATTTATCATTCAAGCTTTTGTATATATCGTATTTAATATCGCACTAGGTTTAGTGATGGCCTATCTTGGTATTGTTTTTGGTAAACGTAAAGAGGTGAGGGGAACAAATGAGTGAAATACTTTATGTGATGATAGGTGGATTTTTTGGTGCAATAGCCCGTTTCTCCTTATCAACGTTGATAAATAGCAAAACCAACTCACTCTTTCCCTATGGAACGGTTATCGTTAATTTACTTGGTTGTTTCTTAATGGGTGTGGTTGTTCACTTTCTACATTGGGAAAATGTATCAGCTTTACTTGTAGTTGGTTTTTTGGGGGCATTTACAACTTTTTCATCTGTTCAGTTGGAGATGGTGGAATTAATTGTGAAGAAACAAAAGATGGCATTTTTATATTTTTTTGTTACTTATATAGGCGGGATAGCCCTTTTCATGTTAGGCTTAATAATGTTTCCATAAATCGGTTGTTCATTTATGGACAAGTATTGAATACATATTTAATAGGATCGAAACAAAAGGGGAATGAAAATGGTTGTAAAAGTAGTGAATAAGGTGAATTATCGTGTCAATTTTTTCTAATCAAAAATTAATTCAAATAGTAAAATATGTTATGCCATGTATTATTTTGCTCATTGTAATAATGGAAGCAAATAAATTTTTTAAAGATTTCAACTGGGCTTTACTTGAGCATTATTTGGATGAGCTTTCATTTTGGCGGATTTTTTTCATTATTATTCTAGGATTAATTTGTTTGTCTCCAATGTTTTTTTATGATGTTATTTTAAATCGATTACTGCAGGTTAAAATTCCGATGCAAAAACTGTTAGGGTATTCGTTATCTGCAAATGCTTACTCAAACTTAATTGGGTTTGGCGGGGTAGCCGGCGCAACATTAAGAACGGTTTATTACCGCCCCTACTTAGACAATAATATCCCATATATTAAGGTAATCGCTAAACTGTCATTATTTTATCTTTGTGGTTTATCCATCTTGTCTTGGATTGTATTATTCAATGGATCTGAACTTTTCTCAGAGTTAAGATTAGCTCATCTTGCTATTTGGATTGTTGCGCTTTATACCCCTCTACTACTTTTTGTCTATTTTATTAAAAGAAAACTGCAAAGTTTGCCTATCAAGAGGGAGTTTATAACGGAACTATTAATGATCTCTGTGTTTGAATGGATATTTGTCGTTATTTGTATTTGGGGTATTTTAAATATAGTCGGTGTCAATTTTTCTTTATTTTCTGTTTTCCCAATTGTCATTGTAGCTGCTTGTGCTGGCATAATAAGTATGTTACCGGGGGGAATTGGTTCGTTTGATTTAGTTATTCTAATCGGTTTTGAATCTCACGGAATACCTGCAGAATTAACATTTATGGTTTTAATGTTTTATCGCCTTAGCTATTACTTTATTCCTGCGGTAGTTGGTACACCGGTTGTTTTGACTACTATTTGTGGACATTTAAAAACAAAAAATTTTTTCAGCTAAGGATGAAATAATAAAAAATCGACTATTTAGATTTAAACTGCATGCATACTGGAATGTGGGCAAATATATAAAGTTGGTTAGACTAGAGATAAGAGGGCTTAAAAAGGGCGGTGTTAATCAATCATATTAAATGTGATTGTGGAGATAGAAAAAAATCAAAGAGAAAGTAGTAAGCTTAGGAGTGAGAAATGGACTAAGACCAGTGTCAGTTTAAATCCAATGTATATATAGAGGGAATGTAAGATTATAATATTGAAAAGTAAAATGCGCACACAATTTAGATGTATGCGCATTCGTTCACTTTTTAAAAAGAGGCTCTTTTATCGACTGCCTTAGTTGATAATTGATTCGTAAAAAGTAATCGAGCACTAATGAGTCGTTTTCTAACTAGCAATCCAATCCATGCTGCCATCAACGCTTTAATAAAACCACCGATAATAAATGGAGCGAACCCTGACAGAAATGCTGCGGTCCAACTTAAGTCAGCCATCCACTTTAACCACGCCGTTCCAATAATTAACGTAATAAACATACCTATGATATTTGCTGTAAGCGCATGTGCAAATGTGAATTTTGTTTTCTCAAGGTATTTAGCCATAATCCATACTACTGGTATATAGCTAATTAAATAGCCACCAGTCGGTCCGACAATAACTGAGAAACCTGCAGAAAACTCTGCAAAAACGGGCACGCCAGCACATCCTAAGGCTAAATATAAGAGTACGGAAAAAGTGCCATATTTCGACCCTAAAATGACGGCTGCTAATCCAATGGCTAATGTTTGTCCAGTAATTGGGACAAGTGGCAAAGGGATAATTAATTGTGCCATAATCCCAATAATAGCTGCGAATAATGCTGTCGTAAGGAGCGATCTTAATCGTAATTGTTCTTTCGTCAATTCTTTCACCTCATTTATAATGTTAACCTTATGTATAATATAGTTTACATTATAATTTGGAGGGTTTTTTATGTCAACTATGTTTTGTTTTTGGTTTACTTATTTATCGTGCTTTTATATATTCTTTTAATTGTTTCTAAATGCATCCCTTCATGAAAGGTAGAAAAAAGGATACATTCGCCAACTGTTTGAAAAGTAATCCCCATTTTATTGGTGAATGGGGTTGGCAAGGTTTTAGTAAATTTGTTTTTGGTAACGGAAATGACTCTCTCTGTCTGTTCTTGTAATACACCTTTGATTTCTAAAATAGATGGCGGATTCCCTTGCCAAAGATGTGGTGCAGTACCTGCAGCAAAAAATGTTTCATACTCACTTCCAATCCCCATTCGCTCTCCTGTTAGTTCAAATACAAGTCTCTCCTGTATATAAGCGATATGACCGAAATTCCAGTGAATATTATTATTAAATCCTTTTGGTACAGTCGAAATGAATGCTGGATTTATTTTATCAAGTGATTGGATTGTTAATAAACGTACTGTTTGTATATGATTCGAGACGTTTTCAATCATGGTTTCTTTCCTTTCCAAAAAAGTATTATTCCTCCTCTCATATATTCTTTAGGAAAAAAGAAAACTCCTGCAATCAAATAAATCATTAGAGTTGAAGTTTCTTTAAAGTAGGGTAAAATATAATTAACAATTATCAAGTTGTTAATTAATTCATGGTGGTGGGGCAATTACCTTATGACTAAAAAATATCGAACACCAGATGGCTATACAGCAGATATTGCTGTTTTTACCATCGTAACAGAAGAATCTAAACCATTTACTCCACCCGATATGAGCTTAAACCTTTTGTTAATTGAAAGAGCTAAGTGGAATAAAGAAGGGGAGTTAAACACAGAGGGAGGGAAATGGGCGCTGCCAGGCGGCTTTGTTGGCGTTCATGAAAACGCCTTACAAGCAGCTGTTAGGGAATTAAAAGAGGAAACTGGGATTGATTGTGTGCATATGAAGCATTTTGGTATATACGATGAACCCGGTCGTGATAATAGAGGTTGGATCATATCCAATGCGCATTATGCAATTATCTCTGAGGAAGACTTAAGGGAAATGAATGCAAATGATGACGCATCTGCCGTTAAATTAGTGAATATTCATGATGTCCTGCAATTAGAACTTGCATTTGATCACCGACAAATTATTTGTGATGCATTGAGCGTAATAAAAAGAGAGCTGTTACAAACAACAGCTGCAAAAAATTTATTACAAGATGAATTTACATATTCAGAATTACAAGCCGTATTATCAACAGTTACAAAAGATCCCGCTATACTAAATGAGCAAGCATTTGCTAGAAAAATTAAATCCCTTCCTTTTATAGAAAAGGTTGAGGGTAAAACCACGCAAAGAACGTCAAAAAAAGCAACGCAATTATATAGGTTTAATGAAGTCGAAGTAGTGAAACCTATATATACAGGTCGATACCAAGAAAGATAACGGGGGAGATACTAGTGGCAAGGGCTTTGATTAATATCGATTATACCAATGATTTTGTTAACGGAGCATTACCTTGTGGGGAACCGGCAATTGCTATTGAAGATGAAATTGTACGAATAACAGCTGATTTTATCAAAAATGGTGATTTAACGATCTTGGCTATCGATAGACACGAAAAAAATGATCATTTTCATCCTGAAACAAGGCTATACCCGCCTCATAATATAAACGGCACAGTAGGTAGAGAGCTATATGGTAATTTAAAACAAGTTTATGAGGAAAATAAGGGTTTAGAGCATGTAAAGTGGTTAGATAAAACAAGGTACAGTGCATTCTGCGGGACGAATTTAGAACTTTTACTAAGAGAACGAAACATTAACGAATTGCATTTAGTTGGCGTTTGTACAGATATATGTGTGTTACACACTGCTGTAGATGCCTATAACAAAGGGTTTTCAATGGTTGTCTATGAAAGAGCTACAGCAAGTTTTAACGAAATAGGTCATAAATGGGCACTCGAACATTTTAGTGGTTCTCTGAATGCAATAGTTAAATAACGAAAAAGGGGTATAAAATAGTATGAACAAGCCATATCCAGATGACAGCATGGCATTACACACAGACTTATATCAAATTAATATGGCACAAACCTATTGGCAAGATGGTATCCATGATAGAAAAGCGGTTTTTGATATTTATTTTAGGAAACTACCTTTTGGGAATGGCTATGGCGTGTTCGCTGGTCTTGAGCGCATCATTGATTACCTGCAAGGGTTCGAATTTTCTAAAAGTGATATTGCTTATTTGCGAGATGAATTACACTATCCAGAAGCGTTTCTTGATTATTTAGCGGATTTGCGTTTTACAGGTAATATTCGTTCAATGATTGAAGGAGAGCTTGTTTTTGCCAACGAACCAATTGTACGAATTGAAGCACCGCTTGCTCAAGCGCAATTAATAGAAACAGCATTATTAAATATCATCAACTTCCAAACATTAATTGCTACGAAAGCTGCACGGATTATGGAAGTGTTAGATGATGGTGTGGCAATGGAGTTCGGTTCCCGAAGAGCCCAAGAAATGGATGCCGGTGTTTGGGGAGCAAGAGCAGCTGTAATTGGCGGGTTTGGGGCTACGTCAAATACGCGTGCTGGTAAAATGTTTAATATCCCAGTAGCTGGGACACATGCTCACTCACTTGTACAAGCATATAAAAATGAATATATCGCTTTTCATAAATATGCACAAACACATAAAGATTGTACCTTCCTTGTTGATACATACGATACGCTTCGTTCTGGTGTACCAACGGCTATTAAGGTAGCAAAAGAGTTAGGTGATCGTATTAATTTTGTCGGTATTCGAATTGATAGCGGGGACTTAGCTTATTTATCTAAAGAAGCTAGAAAAATGTTAGATGAAGCTGGATTTACTAACACAAAAATTGTTGCTTCTAACGATTTAGATGAATATACAATTATGAATCTTAAAGCACAAGGTGCCAAAATTGATTCTTGGGGTATTGGGACAAAGTTGATTACAGGTTATGACCAACCTGCACTGGGTGCTGTGTATAAAATGGTGTCTATAGAAAATGAAGCTGGGGAAATGGAAGATACAATTAAAATTAGTGGGAATCCAGAAAAAGTAACAACCCCAGGTTTGAAACGTGTTTATCGAATTATAAATAGGGAAAATCACAAATCAGAGGGTGATTATATCGCGCTTGAGAGTGAAAATCCTAAAGAAGAAGAACGTTTAAAAATGTTCCACCCTGTCCACACCTATATTAGTAAGTTTGTCACCAATTTCGAAGCGAAAGACTTACATCAGGACATTTTTAGTGATGGAAAATTAGTTTATGAAAAGCCTAGTCTTCAAGAGATACAAGGATATGTGAAAGAAAACCTATCTCTATTATGGCATGAGTATAGAAGGTCATTAAATCCGGAAGAATATCCTGTAGATTTAAGTCCAAATTGCTGGAATAACAAAATAGAACTGATTGATTCAATAAAGAAAAAAATTAAAGATAGCCTAAATGCTAAAGCTTGATGAAAGGATGAGGAATGATGTCCATACAAGATAAGATTCGCGCTGCTTTAAATGTCAAATCATTGATTGATCCGAAAGAAGAGATCATTGAACGAATCAATTTTTTAAAAAATTATGTCAAGCAGGCTCGTGCAAAAGGATTTGTATTGGGTATAAGTGGTGGTCAAGATTCTTCACTAGCCGGACGATTAGCACAGATAGCAGTAGAAGAATTACGGGCGGAAGGATATGAAGCCAAGTTCGTGGCGATTCGATTACCATACGGAGAACAGCATGATGAAGATGACGCACAAAAAGCATTGCGATTTATTCAACCGGATGAAACATATGTTTATAATGTGAAATCACCAGTCGATGAGATTCAAAAAGTATATAATGAAGTGGCCGATATTGCTGAGCTAAAAGATTTCCATAAAGGGAATGTGAAAGCAAGAACACGTATGATTGCCCAATATATTTTCGGTGGAGAAATGGGTCTTTTAGTAATTGGTACGGACCACGCTGCAGAAGCAGTTACAGGATTTTATACAAAGTACGGTGATGGAGGAGCAGACTTATTGCCACTAGCAGGCTTATCTAAGCGACAAGGTAAAGCTCTATTAAAAGAACTAGGTGCAGAAGAGAGCATCTATATGAAAGTACCGACAGCAGATTTACTTGATCAAACACCAGGACAAGCTGATGAGACAGAACTAGGAATTACTTATGATGAGCTTGATGACTATTTAGAAGGAAAAGAAGTCAGTGCGGAAGCTGCAAAGAAAATTGAGCAAAGGTATATCATAACGGAACATAAAAGACAAATGCCAGCATCTATGCATGACGATTGGTGGAAATAATCTTGTAGGCAGACTGCTAGTTGGCAGTCTGTTTTTTTAACAGGTAAGTGTAATTAACCAACATGATTAGGGGGATAACCAATCTACTGAATTTAAAAGCTAATAAACAACTAAATAAGTAGACAGTGTTAACATATCACGAAGATAAAACGAAGGTAAAAGTCGGGCCAAAACGGTTTGCGTTACTTCAAATAGAAAACCTGAATGAATACCGAGTATAAGTCGTTTTCACCGAATCATTGTGCATTTTCGCTAAATTATTGAGCAAATGCTACATAATCTCCCCTTATTTTTGTTCAATAACAGAAAGGAAAAAAAAGAATGGATCTAAAAAAGATCCATCCCGCTTCTATCGATTTACATGTCTACCTTTATTTTTTCTTGGCCATACTTTTTCTTCTATTTTTTCGTATACTTCTAAAAGTGTCGTGAACAATTGCATTCTACCTATAAGGTTATACATGATAATCGCACAAATGATGGCAATGAGTGCCCCTGTTATCACATCAAATGGATAATGAACACCAACCCATATTCGTGAGATACCTACTAATACAGAAAGAATGGGCCACAATACATTTTTCTTATTAAATAACCAAAAGACGATACAAAATGAAAAGAATAATATCGTATGATCACTTGGAAAAGAATTATTTGCCGTTTTATCTATAAGCTGATTGACATTATCCAATTCGACAAAAGGTTGGTAGTTAAAGTGAAGTTTGCTAACAACGAACTTACCAATAATTTCAGCTAAAATAAATGTGAATCCTGCCGTCATCACCATATAGCGATGTTTTGTTTTACGTGTAAACCAATACATCAAAGTTATTAAGGCTAATAATATTACGGTATATTCGGCAATAAAAACAATTATTGGGTTCAAATCTGGATATTCAAAGCCTAGGTCATTTATTCCTCTAAATAAACTAATATTGATTTCGTTCATCTCTCAATACCTTTCTATTCTATCAGTTTCTAGTGTCATTACTCCATTATAATCATTTTTCCTATTGCTGTCATCTGATTCTAACAAGTAACTAACATTATCATAAGAATAGACGAGAATAAAGGCAAATTCCCTACACCATTGTTCAATAAAATTTTTAATGACGTAAAAAAGTAAATTCAGAGCAGATTTCAAATTTATAGGTAATGATTTTTCCTGCATTACCTTTCATTTACTATCTAAGCTTCTTTTACCCAATGTAGGCAACAATTACCGCTATAATAGTTTAATAGATTTTGGTTTAATATGAATATGAAAAAAATAACTAAATACTTATCATTATTTTTGTTAACTGTTACTCTTGTCTTTGGAATGAAAAATATAGCAAGTGCTCAAACCATACATACAGTGCAATCCGGAGATACAATGTGGAAAATAGCGGTGAAGTATCAAGTAGGGGTGCAAGAGATTATTCAAGCTAATAAACAAATTGGGAATCCCAACCTAATTTACCCTGGTCAAACAGTTCAAATTCCATCCACTGCTCAAGCAACAATATCAATGGAATCTCAAGTCGTTCAGCTTGTAAACGAAGAGCGCGCTAAAGTGGGTTTAAAACCATTAAAAGAAAATTGGGAGCTCGCGCGAGTGGCACGCTTTAAATCTCAAGACATGATCGATCATCGTTACTTTAGTCATCAATCTCCTATATATGGCACTCCTTTTCAAATGATAAAAGATTTTGGTCTAACATACAATGCAGCAGGGGAAAACATTGCAGCTGGCCAAACAAGTGCACAAGCTGTTGTAACAGCATGGATGAATAGCGATGGACACCGTAAAAATATCTTATCTAGTCAGTTCACTGAGATTGGTGTTGGTTATGTTAAAGGTGGTTCTCACGGTCATTATTGGACACAAATGTTTATTTCAAAATAATAATATAGAAGGAAATTCTACTGTCGTACGAGTTACGGCAGTTTTTTTATGAAGCATATTGCGATTACCGAATTGTGTTTTTTAAGGCTATGTTTTAGCGCTCTTTAACTAGTTTACTGTATTGAATTTATTATCGAATAAATTCTTGAAAACAGAATACTGGTAAAAATAATAAAGGCTATGTATCTCTTTTGCAGGTTTGATAAGTTCGTTGGAGAAGAAACCCAATCATAGATACGATAGCACCAAAAAGAAAAACCATATCTTTAGACACCTTTGTCCCTCCTGAAAATTAAATTATAAGAAAATAGAATCGTTGTTTATGATTTTTGATTTTTCCAAGCGATATTCTCTGGATACATAAAGGAGATTATAATAGGAAAACGAACAAATCAAAAGTATATTCAATTTGTTCGCTTCATTATTCATTGGCTATTGTCTATGTTGAATATTCTTAGAGAAAATGATAATTATTGTACAACAATGTAAGCAATCATTTTTCCGTGATCTTCCTCTTGGGAATGGTTATGGCAGATGAGTTGATAGGTACCTTTTTCGTCAAATTGGAGGGGGACTTTAGTTTCTTCTCCTTTTTGAACCACACCTTTAATATCAGTTCCCTCTATATAAAAGGAATGTTCCTTACCCATCACACCTAGTATGTTTAAATTGACCTTTTCTCCGACCTCTAAAAATACAGTTCCTGGATCCCAGCGATAGACTTCCATTTCTTCCCCATTTTCCATTGTTGTTTTATATTCCGTTGTTACCATTTCAATCTCCCTTGTCGTTTCTGTCGTATTCCCAAACACCGCTAAACTCCCATTTTTTGATATAAGCCATACCGAAGCAGATGCAATAAGGGCAATTAATAATAAAACAGTGATTATCGTTTGCTTTGTAATAATTAGAAACTTCATTCTATCTCTCCTCATTATTAGGTTGTACTTCATATGTATGCAGGTTGAACAGCAGAACTTGTCTCATTTTTATCTTTTTTTTCAAAATTGTTTACTTTTGCATTTTAAGCTAACATAATAAAAAGGAGATGATTTTAATGTATAAAATTTTGATTGCTGATCGAGATAACGTCGATGCAGAGGGATTAAAATGGTTAATTAAAACCGTATATCCTACTTGGCAAATTGAAATAAGATCATCTACAAATGCAGTATTTACAACCTTGGAAAAACAAAGTCCGGATCTCTTATTGTTGGAAATGGAAATGTTCGATTCAGTGGGATATAAGAAATTAAAACAGCTTGTGCCTATCTTAAACATAAAAATTTTAGCAATGACGATTGAACCTACTTTTGATCAAGCAAAGAAAGCCATTGAAATAGGAGTGAGTGATTTATTAGTAAAACCTGTGTCACCAGAGGATGTGCTTCGATCACTTCAGATTCTTTATCGTATGCATAGCAAAAGCCTGAACCATGCGCAAATAGCAGAAGACAATACTGAAGATAGAACCTTACTGCAAAAAAATCAAGCCCATCATGTAAAGGTCATAGGAATGAGAACTATTCATCCATATGAAATATTTAAGTTATATACATATGTAATGGGTCATTCATGGGCAAATGTCAAAAAAGTATTTCTTTTACCTGAGATGATTTTGTGCCTTGTAGAGGAGAATGACCAAGATCTTTTAAGAAAATGCCATACCTTTATTCGTGGATGGGAAAAAGAATCAAATGAAGCGATTATTTTAGCCGAAGGAAATACAAATGATACAGGTCTACTGCAATCACAGTACGGTAAGATTAAGCAACGAATGGAGCTTTCTTTTTACACTGGTCTAAATAAGCTTATTCCATGGTCAGCAAACGAATGGGTGAGTATTGACCCTTTTTTAACACCAAAAGAGCAGGAGTTTTGGATTGATTATTTACGGCGAGGGGATATAAAAGCAATCAAAACATGGCTATATGAGCAATTTTTAAGTCTAACTTCGCCTTACCCTGATCCAGCTATTATTAGAATTAGGTTAACGAGTATTTTGGCACAAATTAGACGATACATGATTTCAAGGCATTTAATTGATAAAGAAAAGGAAGAAAAATATCAAGCGTTATTCCAAACGATTCTATACTCACCACTTATTTATCGAGTAATAGAAGAAATGATCAAGCTGATAGCTAGTTTAATAGATACAGACATGCAAATAGACTCGAAGTCCGAGAAGTTAGCCAAGCAAATATATCATTATCTAGAAGAACATTATCATGAGAAAGAGATAAGCTTAGATATGATTGCTGCCAAATTTAATCGTAATACAAGCTATATTAGCTCCTTATTAACGAAGTATTATAAGCAATCCTTTAGAGAGATTGTTACGATGCGTCGTATAAAAAAGGCGACCCAGCAATTGACGGAAACAAATCTTCCTATTAAAATAATTGCGAAAGAATGTGGTTATCGTAATCAACAATATTTTAATAAAGTATTTAATCAAATCATGAAGTGCTCTCCAAGTACTTTTCGTGCAAACACCAGTCGTACGTACTAACAAAAATGAACATAAAGGTGAAGATGAAAATGAAAGTTTTATATTTAATTAGAGATCCCTTTATCGAGGAATATCCGACAATCATAGAAGAAGCGAAGCAGTTAAATGCAGAAGTGAAGTTCGTTCATAGTGATAGTGGACTTACAAAATCACAGTTATTAAAAGAAGTCGAAGATGTTGATATCATCGTCGTTGCTATTGTGAAAATTGATCAAGAAGTCATTGACCATGCCCCCAATTTAAAGTACATTATTAAATTCGGAGCAGGGTACGATAACATCGATGTGAACTATGCTGAGAAAAAAGGGATTGTTGTTACAAATGCACCAGGGGAAAATGCACATTCCGCAGCAGATCTTGGCTTTTCGTTATTATTGTCAATTTCAAGACAAATTGCGCAAAAAGATCATGAGATGAAAAATGGTAAATGGCAGCTCTCTATGGGGAACGAAGTTTACGGGAAAAAGTTAGGGATTATTGGTTTCGGTGCAATCGGACAAGCAATTGCTAAAAGAGCAAGTGGTTTTGATATGTCAGTCATTGCTTTCGGCCATTACCGAAACGAGGAAAAAGCGAAAGAGCTGAATGTTACCTTTACTGAACTTGACGATTTACTATCAACTGCCGACTACATTATTCTCTCTACGTCGTTATCTGAGAAAAATCGCCATCTAATAAATGAAAAAACGTTAGCAAAAATGAAGCCGAGTGCGTTTCTTATTAATATCTCACGCGGCGGATTAGTCAATGAAGTGGACCTGCTTGCAGCATTAAAAAATCATGTGATTAAAGGTGCTGCATTAGATGTTTTTGAAAAAGAGCCTTCTATTACGGAGTTGTCAAAACAAGCAAATGTGATAGCAACTCCTCATATAGGTGGGGCTACTTTTGAAGCAGTCCAAAGAATTAACCAGCTGACGCTTAAAAATATACAACGATTTATTAATGACGAACAGCTAGAACATCTCGTCTCGAAATCATAAACAAAACTCAATCTGAACAATCATTCAATTTTTCCTTAAAACCTAGAATGATTGTTTGGATTTTTTTGTTTTGGCCGATTAATCAATCCATGGAAAGTCTCATTAAACATATTGTCGAGTCTGGCATGAAGAGAGCAGAATCAACATTAATTAAAAGAGGCAATTCTACCGTGAAAGAAACGGAATTGGTTCAGATCAAAAAAGAATTAGATGGTTTATAAATAGAAGAATAATAAAAATAGAACGGCAGAATTAAAATGGTTTAGTTATATAATCTTTATATTTTTATATAAATCAAATAAATGAATAAATAACTATATAAATCAAAGTAACAAATCACAAAAAAATATAAATAATCCAATATTAATAGACGGTTTATTCTGAAAATTCTAAGTTAAAATAAACTTATGAATGAGTTGGAGGGATAATGATGGAAAAAGTGAAGAGAGAAATTATTAATTATACAGGTAGTGAACTTCATTCAAAAGGTTGGATTCAAGAGGCTGCTATTCGTATGTTAAGAAATAATTTAAATAAAGAAGTCGCAGAAAAGCCTGATGAATTAATTGTATATGGCGGGATTGGTAAAGCGGCTCGAAATTGGGAGAGCTACGATAGTTTGATGGAAACTCTTCACCAGCTTGAAAATGACGAAACATTGCTTGTGCAATCAGGGAAACCTGTTGCGGTTTTTAAAACACATGAAGATGCACCCAAAGTATTAATTGCCAATTCTAACATTGTTCCTGCATGGGCAAATTGGGATCACTTTCATGAACTAGACAAAAAAGGTTTAATAATGTACGGCCAAATGACTGCAGGTAGTTGGATATATATTGGCAGCCAAGGAATTGTGCAAGGAACGTATGAAACATTTTCAGAACTGGCAAAGCAACATTTTAATGGTTCTTTAAAGCAAACGATTACACTTACATCGGGCCTTGGGGGTATGGGAGGGGCGCAGCCATTAGCAGTGACAATGGCTGGGGGTGTTTGTATTGCAATAGATAAAGATGAGACGAGAATAGACCGAAGATTAGAAACAAAATATTTGGATAAAAAAGTTTACGATATGAAAGAAGCGATTGTGCTTGCACAGGAAGCAAAAGCAGAGGGAAAGTCACTGTCAATTGGCTTGCTTGGAAATGCAGCTGAAATCCTCCCTCAAATGTTGGACGACGGTTTCATCCCTGATATATTAACAGATCAAACATCCGCGCATGATCCGTTAAATGGTTATATTCCAATTGCTTATTCAATGGAAGAAGCAGCCAAGTTAAGAATTGAAAATCCACAAGATTATGTTCAAAAAGCTAAGAAGTCAATTGCCATTCATGTGGCTGCTATGCTTGAAATGCAGAATAAAGGTGCGATTACATTTGATTACGGTAACAATATTCGTCAAGTCGCGCATGATGAAGGTGTGGAAGATGCTTTTGCCTTTCCAGGATTCGTCCCTGCTTATATTCGTCCACAATTTTGTGAGGGGAAAGGCCCTTTTAGATGGGTAGCACTTTCGGGAGATCCAGAGGATATTTATAAAACAGATGAAGTCATCTTAAGAGAGTTTGCAGATAATAAGCATTTATGTAACTGGATTAAAATGGCTAGAGAAAAAATTCAATTTCAAGGGTTACCTTCAAGAATTTGTTGGTTAGGTTATGGCGAAAGAGCAAGGTTTGGAAAAATAATTAATGATATGGTTGCATCTGGTGAATTAAAAGCACCAATCGTAATTGGGCGAGATCATCTTGACTCAGGCTCTGTTGCCTCACCTAATAGGGAAACAGAGGCCATGAAGGACGGCAGTGATGCAGTAGCAGATTGGCCAATTTTGAATGCTTTAATTAATAGTGTTGGTGGTGCTAGTTGGGTGTCAGTACATCATGGCGGTGGAGTAGGTATGGGCTATTCCTTACACGCTGGCATGGTGATAGTTGCTGATGGAACGGAACAAGCAGAGAAGAGATTACAGCGAGTGCTAACAACAGATCCTGGTATGGGTGTAGTTCGGCATGCTGATGCTGGTTATGATCTTGCGAAACAAACGGCCATAGATAAAGGCATTCATTTACCAATGTTGAAGAGGGGTACCGAAAAATAATCGATAGAGGAGAGGTGAGGTAATGAGCTCAACTTATTTGTTTATAAAGCATGCGAATGAACTACTTACATTAAAGGGACATTCACAACAACCAGCAGTTAAAGCAGCAATGAATCAATTACACGTCATTAATGATGGGGCGATACTAATGAAAGATGAACAAATAGTCGCCATCGGTGAAACAGATGAATTGCTCAGCCAATTTCATCAGGAAATAAATTTAGCAGAGATAATTGATGCGAGTGGTAAAGTGGTCATGCCTGGATTAGTGGACCCACATACACATTTAGTTTATGCAGGGAGCCGTGAAGAAGAATTTAATATGAGGTTAAATGGTGCCACCTATATGGAAATCATGAACAACGGAGGTGGCATTCATGCCACCACAACTAAAACGAGAGCAGCGACAATAGATGAATTAAAGGAGGAGAGTATAAAACGGTTAGATCGCTTTTTAATACACGGTGTAACAACGATTGAAGCAAAAAGTGGCTACGGCCTTGACTGGGAAACTGAGTATAAGCAATTGTTTGTAGCTAAAGAACTCAATCATCTTCATGCAATCGATATTGTCAGCACCTTTATGGGCGCACATGCCATACCTGTAGAATACAAGGAGCGTCCAGATGTTTTTATTGATCTAATCATCGATGAGATGCTCCCGCTTGTGGTAGAGGAAGAGTTAGCTGTTTTTAATGATGTATTTTGTGAACGAGGAGTGTTTACGCCTGAACAATCGAAGAGGTTACTGTTAGCTGGTAAAAATCTTGGATTAATACCAAAAATTCATGCAGATGAAATTGAACCGTATGGTGGAGCAGAATTAGCAGCAGCAGTAGGTGCCATATCAGCTGACCATTTATTGAAAGCATCAGATGAAGGGATTAAAAAAATGGCGGAAGCAGGTGTCATTGCTGTTCTTCTTCCTGGTACAGCCTTTTTCTTAATGGAAGCAGCAGCAAATGGTCGTAAAATGATTGATGAAGGAGTAGCAGTTGCTTTGTCTACAGATTGTAATCCTGGTTCCTCACCAACAGCTTCATTACCTTTTATGATGAATCTCGCTTGTATGCATATGGGCTTAACGCCTGCTGAAGCGATTTACGCGGCAACAATCAATGCTGCCCATGCGATTGGGAAGGGCCATGAGATTGGCAGTCTGGAAGAAGGGAAAAAGGCAGATGTTCTTATACTTGATGTACCTAATTATATGCAAACGCAATATTTATATGGAATGAACCATACGCATTCGGTAATTAAAGCTGGAAGAATAGTTATTGACAATGGTGCCCTAGTAACAAACAAGCTTAAAAGTCACTAATAGTAAGGGAGAGATTGGTATGTGCCAGTCTCTTTTTATAAAAAATAACATTTAAAGGAAGATAGGATGTGAGGAAATATGGAAACTGAACTGAGTAATCCAAAAACCAAATCTCAAATGAAAAACGCCAATAGTCATGTATGGAAGTTTTTCATATACAGTATGATTGGTATATTTATGTTTTTTATTCCGATAACATTGAACGGGCAATCTTCCATCATGATCGATCATATTGTGAGTGGGTTGCGCCACCTTCTAGGTAATGTTGTTCCTTATTATTTGCTATTGATTATCATGATAGGAGGCCTATATCCTTTTATAAAAGGTAATTGGAAAGAAACGATTGTGACAACAGTATTTTCCTTCTTAAAACTTTTGGGTGTAGTTATTGCATTTATGGTTTATTTTAACTTGGGTCCCGCATTCATATTTGACCCAAATATGGGTCCTTTTTTATTTAATAGTCTTGTTACGCCTGTCGGTTTATTAGTTCCAATTGGTTCTGTCTTCTTAGCTTTATTAGTAGGCTATGGTCTGCTTGAATTTATCGGAGTGATAATGAAACCGGTTATGAGACCGATTTTCCAAACACCTGGACGGTCTGCGATTGATGCCGTTGCCTCTTTTGTCGGTAGTTATTCTGTCGGTATTTTAATTACTAATCGTATCTTTAAAGAAGGTAAGTACTCAATGAAAGAAGCAGCAATTATAGTGACTGGGTTTTCCACTGTTTCTGTTACTTTTATGATTGTCGTGGCTAAAGCGTTAGACTTAATGTCTATGTGGGCGATTTATTTTTGGACATCCTTCATAATTACATTTGTAGTAACAGCAATTACGGTAAGAATTTGGCCAATTAGAAACATGTCAAATGAGTATTATCAAGGTGTGAGGAGAGAGAAAGATGCATATGATAAACCTCTGCTAAAAACTGCGTGGAAAGAAGCCATGAAAGCTGCTGCTTCAGCACCATCAATATTTGAAAATGTGAAACAAAATTTAAAAGATGGTGTATTAATGACGATGTCCATTCTGCCTTCAATTATGTCTATTGGGCTTATTGGCTTGGTATTAGTCGAATACACGCCAGTTTTTGATTGGCTTGCATATTTATTTTATCCATTTACAGCTATATTAGGATTACCAGAAGCAATGCTAACAGCAAAAGCGACATCGGTTGGGATTGTTGAAATGTTCTTACCTTCTATGGTAGTGACAGAAGCCGCTTTGATGACAAAATTTATTATTGGTGTTGTATCTGTTAGCGGCATTATTTTCTTTTCGGCTTTAGTTCCTTGCATTTTATCAACTGATATTCCTATTACCATTAGGCAAATGGTGATTATTTGGTTTGAACGAACAGTGCTTGCTCTTATTCTTGTTACACCTATTGCATACCTTCTGTTTTAATTTAATGCCCTGCGGTTTCATGCAGGGTTCTTTTCATATATAATAGTACTAACTCTTTTGGGAGAGCATACATATTGAAATATTCTAGAACAGCGGGTGAAGTAATGTATAAATTATATTCTCATAACGACTTAGATGGTGTTGGTTGTGGTATTATAATCAAGCTAGCATTAGGAGAAGAAGGGCAAGTTTATTATAATTCTGTCGGAGGCTTAGACTATAAAGTCGAGAAGTTTTTTTCTGAAAAGGACCATAAAGATACCAAGCTTTACATAACAGACTTATCGATCAATGAAGATAACACGAAAAGAGTAGATGATTTTGTCAATCAGGGTGGTCATGCACAACTAATTGATCATCATAAAACGGCCCTACACTTTAATGAATATGAATGGGCTACAGTAACAGTACAATATGATGATGGTAGACAAACTTGTGCTACGTCATTATTATATGAGTATTTTGTTGAGCAAAAAAAACTATCTCCAAAAAGGTCCATTGAACAATTCATTGAATTGGTTCGACAATATGATACTTGGGAATGGGACGAAAATAATAATGTAAAAGCGAAGCAGTTGAATGATTTATTTTATATGTTTTCTATAGAAGAATTTGAAGAAATGATACTGCAAAGATTAAAAACCGCAGATGATTTTGAATTTGATGAGCTTGAAGCGAAATTATTATCAATGGAAGAAGCTAAAATTGAACGCTATATTAAGCGTAAAAAAAGAGAACTTATCCAAGCGTCGATTGATAAGCATATTGTTGGTGTTGTTCATGCGGAATCTTATCATTCCGAACTCGGCAATGAGCTGGGAAAAGAATACCCTCATTTAGATTATATTGCAATTCTTAATACGGGTGGTCGCAAAGTCAGCTTCAGAACGATTCACAATCACATTGATGTTTCGGCTGTTGCAGGCACGTACGGTGGGGGTGGTCATGCAAAAGCATCAGGCTGTACGATGAATGAAGAGGCGTTTAGAAAATTTGTTGTAGAATTATTCACAGAAGAATCATTAAAAATTGATGCACCTAAAAATAAATTCAACCAAAAAGAAAATAGCAATGGTACGATTTATGAAGGACGCTCTGGTGACATTTATCGTATCTACCAAAAACAAGAGCAGTGGAAAATAGAAAAGAATCATCAAGAAAATGCGACAGTATTTAAAGATTTCCAATCGGCAGTGAATGCAATTAAGATAGCTGATTTTGCTTGGTTAGCGAAAGATGATGTATACGATAATTATATGAAAAAGAATAAGTAAGTCATAGCTCCTCGAAAGATAGCAAACCTTTCGAGGAGTTTTTTATTTTGATTAAACATTGAATGAAAAAAACCTAACGATAAAATTTTTTTGGAAAATTTGGGGTAAAGCATCGCTTTTGAATGCTTGGTTATAATCTTCCAAATTTATGGTGGGGTGCCAATATCTTGTGTATAATGAGCGAGAGGGGGGAAGAGAGAATGTTGTACTTATTTATAATTTTATTTATCATCATGATTCTCGTATTTGCCAAATTCTTAAAACCGACTGTAAAACCTTTAAAGGAATTGCCAATCCCGAATAATCTTGGTTTAGTTCAGCCGATAGCACATTCTTTAGTTCATCAAGTAGAGAATTCATTTACTGAAAGTGATAAAAGGCAGTTAAGAAATCGTGTGCTAAAAGAACATCCAAAATGGAAAGATCATGAATTTGATTGGCTTTTCATGGAATTGAAAAGATATTTCTTTTTATGTAGCTTGTTTAAAACAGTACCCATGTATAGTAGCAAAGTAGATGCATTATGGCATGAAATGATTTTGTTTACACAAAAATATGCTGATTTTTGCCAGCAATTATTTGGTCAATATTTACACCATACCCCTAACATTGGTGGCAATCAATCTGCACATAATGAAAGAGCATTTTTTGACTTTTTGTATTTAAGTTATTTCCAACCATCTGAGAATAGTGTGAAAATATGGGGATCTTTTATGAGAAAACCTTTGCACCCGCAAATTATAGCTGATTTTAAAGCTTTAAGTGAAAAAGAATTGTTAATGACTTATTTTCGGACTCATTCTAAATGGAAGAATATCCAATTGGAATTAATTCAATCGATAAAAGAAAATATTAAATTAGCAACTGATTTTCATGAAAATCAAGATAAGAGTTTGCAATCAAAGTCCGTATTTCCCCACCAAAGTATTCTTTTTATAAGCATTTATTTTTCAATGTATGATTATGACAATTTTGAGGAAGCGGTAAGTAGTTATTTACCTGAAGAGATAGCTAAGAATAGCTTTATTTCTTCTTCATGTAGTGGTTTTGCCTGTGCTAGTGATGCATCGTCACCTTCCAATGATAGTTCTTGTTCTAGTGGTGATTCAGGTGGGAGTTGCGGTGGAGGCTGCGGCAGTAGTTAAAATCATATAATTAGTAAATTAGGGCATCTAAATAAAGGATGCTCTTTTTTATGACAAAAAATTAGGTGCGTAATAAGTTTAGTTCTGATCACTAGTATTAGTTAAGTTATTACAAAATACGACAATGTTCTTTCAATTATGTAACAATTTGTTATCATCTTTAATTAAGTCTAATTTTTTTGGTACAATTCAATAGGGTAAAAAGCACTAGAAATGGAAGTGGATGAATGAAGAAAAAATGGATGATCATCTTCCTATTCCTCATGTTATTAGGTACACAAGCATATGCAAAGGATGATGAACCAGAAATTGTCAGTGAAACGGCAATCGTTATGGAAACAGAAACGGGCGCTATATTGTATGAAAAAAATGCAAACACAAAAATGTATCCAGCAAGTTTAACTAAAATTGCAACCGCTATTTACGCAATTGAAAACGGAAACTTAAATGATGTGGTCACAATTTCTAAAGAAGCAGTAGATGTTGATGGGACAAAAGTATACTTAGAAGAGGGCGAGAAGGTAACTTTAAAAAAGCTCGTTCAAGGAATGCTCATTAACTCAGGTAATGATGCGGCAAAGGCAATTGCCATTCATTTGGAAGGTAATGAAGAGAATTTTTCGAAAAAATTGAATGCTTACATGCGAAATAAAATAAAAGTGACCGAGACTCATTTTACGAACCCCCACGGATTATTTTCCGAAAACCATTATACAACGGCAAAGGATATGGCAATCATTACAAATTATGCTATGAAAAACGAGACCTTCGCTGAAGTTTTCGGTACTGTAGAATTAAAATGGGATGGTGAATCTTGGGATACGACACTCATTAGCCATCATCAACTCCTAACTGGACAAAGACCGTACGAATGGATTACTGGTGGGAAGACTGGATTTGTCAGTGAATCTAAACAAACACTCGCATCTACTGCAGATAATGGGAAATTGGCATTAACAGCGATTGTTATGAAAGCAGATTTTAAACGTGATATTTATAAAGACACCAAAACCATCTTTGATTACAGTTTCTCTCATTATGAAAATAAAGAACTTGTCCCTGAACAAGAATATTTTGTTGGTGAAAAAGTGTTTCAACCGACAGAAAATAGCTACAAGGTATCTTTACCGATTGAAGGATTTACAGAACACTTAAATAATCAAGGTGTATTAGAAATCGTGGATAATAATGACAAAGTGATACAAGAAATAACTTTGGAAAGAGAACAGCCTAAACAAGAGGTAGCGAACCATCATACGATGAATGAAGCTAGTGATGATACTGAGAAGGAAAATACGACTCTTATTATTTATATTGCTATAGGCTCGGTTGCCATCATTTTGATAGTAGTTTTCTTATTTATACGAAAAATGAGGAAACGTAACCGATATGATATCCATAATAGAAGATGGTAGGAAGGAAGCGCAGTAACTTTACTGTGCTTTTTTGCTTTTATATAGATGTGAGTAAATGTGAGAATATAACTTTAAAAAGAAAGAATTATGTTACTATTATCAATAGAAAAGATTGTTTGGGACTAACAAATGGCGGTGAAAACATGATAGTAGTAAGTGCATGTCTGGCAGGAATGAATGTAAGATATAATGGATCTAATAGTTTAGACGAAAGAATCCAGAAACTTTTATTAGAGAATCAAGCGATGACTGTTTGTCCGGAATTACTCGGAGGTTTTACGACGCAAGAGAGCCAGCTGAAATCGTGGGCGGAGATGGTGAAGATGTATTAGACGGAAAAGCAAAAGTGATCGAAAAGTCAGGTAAGGATGTTACAAAACAATATATCAACGGTGCATATGCTGCATTAAAAAAAGCTCAAGAGTTGGGAGCAGATACAATTATCCTTAAGGAAAATAGTCCATCATGTGGTAGTTCAGTTATTTACAATGGAGAATTCAAAGGGGTACAAATAGTTGGTAATGGTGTCACAACAGCCTTATTAAGAAAAAATGGTTTTAAAGTCATTTCGGAAAATAACTTTAATGAATATTCAATACTTGAAATTAACTAAGGATATATTTATGTATTTTTACGTAGGTGTTTGTTATAGATACAACTTTGAGTGTCCTCAGGTATTCGCGACTTTACATATCCATTTAAAGAAGCTGGTAGCCGTATATGGCTACCAGCTTTCTTACAATTATGCCTGATACATTTTGGTGATTTGCTTTTGTAGCTCCTCGTTTTCAAGGTATTCATCATAAGTTACTTGTTTGTCTACGATACCATTTGGTGTGATTTCAATAATTCGGTTAGCAATCGTTTGGATAAATTGATGGTCATGTGATGCAAAAATCATCGAACCTTTAAAGGCAATTAAACCATTATTTAAAGCAGTAATGGATTCTAAGTCTAAATGGTTAGTAGGTTCGTCAAGTAAAAGAACGTTTGAACCACTTAGCATCATTTTTGAGAGCATACAGCGAACTTTTTCTCCACCTGAAAGCACGCTTGCTTTCTTCAATACTTCTTCACCTGAGAAGAGCATACGACCTAAAAAGCCACGAAGGAAGCTTTCACTTTCATCTTCAGGAGAATATTGACGGAGCCATTCGACTAAATTCAACTCACTATTTTCAAAGAAATTTGAGTTATCCTTTGGAAAGTAAGCTTGAGAAGTTGTTACCCCCCATTTAAATGAGCCTTCATCTGGATCCATTTCACCCATCAGAATTTTGAATAAAGTTGTTTTAGCAAGTTCATTCGTCCCAACAAGGGCAATTTTATCGTCTTTATTCATAATAAAGCTTATATTATCAAGCACTTTCACACCGTCAATTGTTTTTGATAGTCCATCTACTCTTAATAAGTCGTTACCAATTTCACGGTCAGGTGAAAACCCTACATACGGATAACGTCTTGAGGACGGTCTAATGTCATCTAAAGAAATTTTATCAAGTAATTTTTTTCTAGATGTTGCTTGCTTAGATTTTGACGCGTTCGCACTAAAACGAGCAATAAAGTTTTGTAGTTCTTTAATTTTTTCTTCTTTTTTCTTATTTGCATCCTGTGCCATTCTTTGTGCTAATTGACTTGATTCATACCAGAAATCATAGTTACCGACATAAATTTGAATTTTACCGAAATCTAAGTCAGCAATATGAGTACAGACTTTATTTAGGAAATGACGGTCATGAGATACAACGATGACTGTGTTTTCGAAGTTAATTAAAAACTCCTCTAGCCATGCAATTGCTTTAATATCCAAGTGGTTCGTCGGTTCATCTAGTAATAAAACATCAGGCTTTCCAAACAATGCTTGAGCAAGCAATACTTTTACTTTGTCTCCACCTGATAAATCAGCCATTTTCTTCATATGCAATTCTTCTGGAATGCCGAGACCTTTAAGTAAAATAGCCGCTTCGGATTCTGCTTCCCAACCATTTAACTCAGCAAACTCACCTTCTAATTCAGCAGCTCTCATACCATCTTCATCTGAGAAATCTGCTTTCATGTAAATAGCATCCTTCTCTTGCATTACTTCATAAAGGCGTGCATGACCCATAATAACCACTTTTAATACTTCATATTCTTCATATTCAAAATGGTCTTGCTTTAAGACTGCAAGCCGTTCCCCTGGTCCTAAGCTAACATTCCCGGACTGTGATTCAATTTCGCCAGATAAAATTTTTAAAAAGGTGGATTTACCCGCACCATTTGCGCCGATTAAACCATAGCAATTGCCAGGTGTAAACTTAATATTAACATCTTCGAATAATTTGCGATCGCCATAGCGGAGACCTACGTTTGTAACAGTTAGCATTAATTATATTCCTCCATGCATCATAATCGATAAAATTATAACATTAACTCAAGTCACAGTGTTAATCTAGATCATATTTATTTGAAAAACATGAAAAAATAGAGGGATTTTACCCCTTTAAAGCGAATATAAATACATATGGTTTGAAATGAAATTGTTGAGGTTTTGTCATAATTCTAAAAGGGTAAGTAATGATAAAATAGACAATGCGATGCGTTGGACAATACATACAAGCAAGTTTTCACTTTATCCAACAAAATCATAATCCTTTTATACTTTTTTCACAAAAAAGTTATAAAAGAAGGAAAAAAATAAAGGATTGTTCATAGTTTTTTCATAATTATCCTTTAATATATAAAGTATAAAGGCAGGAAAAAAGGAGTTTTATAAATGGAGAAAACACAGATCGTAGATTTAGTGAACCGTTTAAAAAAAGCTGGTATTAAAGTGAGCCTTACAAAACCAAGATCATTATTAACCATTCAGCCATGTAAAGCAATGCCATCTGCTTCTAACTAAGCATGGTAACTACATAGGATTATTTTAGAGAGGTGAATTTTTCACCTCTCTATTTTTTTAACATTCAATAAGTATATTCAATATCTTTTAATAGAGGATTGTTGTTTGAAAGGAACATCTACACATATAAGGGGTTTTATTTTTGATTTGTATCCTGACTTATTAACAAGAGAAGTTCAAAGAAGACATGATTATGCGATTGTATAGAACATGCTACAGAAAACAGGATTTACTGATATACAGACTTTCAAGCTTTGGGAAACAAGAAACACATATACCCTAAAAGAAACATTGCTTGAGGATATCAAAGCAAGGAGCGGCAGAAGTATTCTTCATGAATTAGGTGATGTACAATTAGAAAGATTAGTTGAGTATATAGATAAACAGTTAGGTGATAAGAAGATTGTGGAGAGTGATCGTTGGACCATGTGGCTAGCTAAAAAATAAAAAAGTTATTTTATTTTTCTATTGACCTTAACGCAACGTCAACATTTAGTGTAGTGATTAGGAGGTGAAGTGATGTTATATTCAATCAAACAGATGGCTCAAATGTCGGGTGTAAGTACGCGAACATTAAGATATTACGATGAAATAAATTTATTAAAACCAGCAAATGTCAACGAGGCAGGTTATCGCTTCTATTCAACAAGAGAAATCGATAGGCTGCAACAAATTTTATTCTATCGAGAATTAAATTTTAAGCTATCAGATATTCAAAAGATTTTGTCATCATCTGAGGATTCTTCTATTCAAAGTATATTACACACGCATTATGAGGCATTAGTAGAAAAAAGACATCATATTGACAGCCTAATAAAAGCAGTTGAAGATACAATTGCTTATCATAAAGGAGAGATAGAAATGAGTAACGAAGAAAAATTTGCCGCATTCAAAAAGAAGAGAATAGAGGAAAACGAAAACAAGTTCGGAGAGGAAATTCGAGAAAAATATGGAGAGGAAGCAGTAGAAGAGGCAAATAAATCATGGCTGGGAATGTCTGAGGAAAAGTATAAAGAAATGCAAGAGATTGAGAGTGAATTGATTGAAAGACTAAAACAATTCAATCAACAAAAAAATCAACAAAAAGAAGATGCGAAGCAAATCGTGATGTTACACAAAAAATGGTTACAATATACATGGTCGACTTATTCTTCTGAGGCACATAAAGGTTTGGCAGACATGTATATCGCTGATGAGAGATTTACACAATATTACGATGAAAAAGCAGGTGTTGGGGCTGCTCGACTTTTAAGAGACAGTATTTTAGCATATGCTTAAAAAAAGAGTAGCCATTTTTTGGCTACTCTTTTTTTATTCTATATTATTTCATTGAAATCCAGACACTTTTCACTTCAGTATAATTATCAAGAGCATAGGAACCCATTTCACGACCGATTCCAGACTGTTTGTAGCCACCAAATGGTGAAGCAGCATCAAAAGCATTATAACAGTTAACCCAAACAGTGCCTGCTCGAAGTTTATTTGCAATATAATGAGCATTTGCTACATCACGTGTCCATACTCCCGCAGCCAAACCATATTCTGAGCGATTAGCCCGATCAATAAGTTCATCCAAATCTTCATATGGCATTGCGGAAATAACTGGACCGAATATCTCTTCCTTAGCAATCGTCATGTCATCTTGCACATTAGCAAAGATTGTTGGTGAAACAAAATAGCCATCATCCTGTGGTTTCGTTCCTCCTACGACCAGTTCTGCACCTTCACTTACACCTTTTTCAATATAACCAAGGACTCGTTTTTGTTGTTCAGTTGACACCAGTGGTCCAATTTCTGTGTCAGCATGTATACCTGCTCCTTGTTTGATATTTTTAGCATGGCTTGCCATATCAGCCACTACATTATCAAATTGTTTCTTCTGAATAAACACACGAGAACCGGCACAGCACACTTGACCTTGGTTAAACATGACACCATTTAGGGCCCCTGGAATCGCTTTTGAAAGGTCAGCATCAGGTAGGATAATATTAGGTGATTTACCGCCAAGCTCCAGCGTTACTCTTTTTAATGTTTTAGAAGCACTGGACATAATCGATTTACCGACTTCAGTAGAGCCAGTAAAAGCAATTTTGTCTACCAATGGATGATCAACTAATGGACTACCTGCCGTTTCACCAAATCCAGGAACAATATTAATGACACCTTTAGGGAATCCAGCTTCCTCGACTAGTTCTGCTAAATAGAGAGCAGATAGAGGAGTTTGTTCAGCTGGCTTTAATACAACCGTACAACCGCTAGCTAGTGCTGCACCGATTTTCCACATAGCCATTAACAATGGGAAGTTCCATGGGATGATTTGTCCTACTACTCCCACAGGTTCATGTCTTGTATAATTAAAGAATGGACCACTTACCGGTATCGTCTGTCCTACGATTTTTGTTGACCAGCCAGCATAATAACGCATATGCTCTACAGCTAGTGGGATATCGGCATTTGTTGTTTCTCTAATAGGCTTTCCGTTATCTAAGGTTTCTAATTGTGCTAATTCTTCACTATTCTCTTCCATTAAGTCGGCAAGTTTATAGAGAAGTCGACTGCGTTGTGCAGCAGAGATCTTTGACCATTTACCATTATCAAATGCCTCGCGAGCTGCTTTGACCGCTAAATCAATGTCTTCCTTGTCAGCTTCATAAACATGGGCGAGTACTTCACCTGTCGCTGGGTTATATGATTCGAATGTTTTGCCTGATTTGCTTTCGACAAACTCCCCATTAATATACAGCTTTTTCTTTCCACTTAAAAATTTCTCCACCTTTTCTTTCACACTTACAGTTAACTGACTCATCGAATTCCTCCTTAAAAATAGTGTCTATGTACTCTCATGGCTGGAATTGTTAAGCATAGAAACCGTTTACATGAATATAGTACCATTTTTTAAAATTATAAATCAACTAAGAAGATTTATAATTTTCCGTCTATATTCGACATAACATTTAATGAATATAAGAAAGAAGCTATTTATCGGACAGCACTAATGTAAAGGTTTAACATCGGAATTGATATCTATATGTATGCGTGGATTAACAGGTATTATATTCATCCTAGAGCCGTGTGAAAATACATTTGTATTCCAACAAGAAATGACTTTTTCAACATACTCATGAGCATATAGGAAAAGGTCTTTAATTCTATTTTTAGATTTTATGTCGAATTTTTTTATTTATTTCTTGTACTTTTAATTAAAATGCGACAAAATTTTATCATTTATTTAATCTCAGTTTTTTCAAAGATCAATAAATGTGCCGTTCCACTTTTGTTCCAAATTTCATAAATTAATTAGAAAGTTAATTTAAATTAAATTCACTTGTATTCTCTATAAAAAGGAAGGTGACAACCTATGCCAGAATTCTTTGATGGAATAATATCTCAAAATGCTTCCTATGCCAATTCTATAAACATTCCAACTTCATCTGCTTACCAAATTTGGGGACAAGTTGGCCTTAATGTTAGTGAAGCAATCCCCACTTCAAACATTCGTGTTCAATTTGACGGTATTATTACTTTAAAATTAAGTCCCACAGCCAGTACTTATACAAATTTTGTAGAATTAAAAATTGTTCGAGGGACTAATCCTAATGCTAATACTATTTTTACAGGTATCAAGACTATTGTTCTTAATGGTTCTGAGGACGGTCCTCAAGAGTACGCATTTTCCGCTTCAGATTACAATGTCCCCAAAGGTTCTGGGTTTTTAATATATACTGCCTATGTTCGTAATATTACTGGTGCAGTTAATTCAGATGTAACACGTGTTGGCCCAGAGAGTTTTAATGCGACAGCTAGTGGAATTACAGGTTTGAGTGGAGTTACAGGAGCCACGGGGGCGACCGGAGTAACCGGTGCCACGGGATCCACAGGAGTTGCAGGTAATACAGGGGCGACCGGAGCAATAGGATTAACCGGAGCGACCGGAACAACAGGAGTAACAGGAATAACGGGTACAACAGGAACGACGGGAGTAACCGGTTCCACGGGATCCACAGGAATCGCAGGTAACACAGGAATAACCGGATTAACTGGTCCAACAGGATCGACTGGAGTGACAGGATTAACCGGTGCTACGGGAGTCACCGGAATAACAGGTGCCACAGGGTTAACAGGAACAACAGGAATAACTGGAGCCACCGGATTGACCGGGGTCACAGGTAATACAGGTCCAACAGGATTAACTGGAACAGCAGGAGTAACTGGAGCTACAGGAATCGCAGGAGCTACGGGAATAACAGGAGCAACAGGAATCACAGGAGAAACCGGAATAACAGGAGCTACCGGGACGACCGGAGTAATCGGTCCAACAGGAGCAACGGGAACGACTGGAATAACCGGGGTCACAGGAGCAACCGGAGTAACAGGAGTAACAGGATCGACCGGATTAACTGGAACAACGGGAGCAACAGGAACGGCTGGAGTAACAGGAGCCACCGGAATAACAGGAATAACCGGAGCACCAGGAATCACAGGAACAACAGGAATCACAGGAGCCACCGGAGTAACGGGAGCCACCGGAATAACAGGAGTAACAGGAGTAACAGGAACGACTGGATTAACAGGAACAACAGGAATCACAGGAACAACAGGAATCACAGGAACAACAGGAACAACCGGAGTAACAGGAACGACCGGATTAACTGGAACAACGGGAGCAACAGGAACAACAGGAATCACAGGAGCCACCGGAATAACAGGAGCAACAGGAATCGCAGGAGCCACCGGAATAACCGGAGCAACAGGAATCACAGGAGTCACAGGAACAACAGGAATCACAGGAACAACAGGAACAACAGGAATCACAGGAGCAACCGGAGTAACGGGAGCCACCGGAATAACAGGAATAACCGGAGCAACAGGAATCACAGGAACAACAGGAGTAATAGGAATAACGGGCGCAACCGGGACGACCGGAGTAACCGGTCCAACAGGAGCAACGGGAATAACAGGGTCCACCGGAATAACTGGCATAACAGGAACAACAGGAGCCACAGGAACGGCTGGATTAACCGGTCCAACAGGAATAACAGGAGCCACAGGAGTGACAGGAGTCACAAGTGCAACCGGTCCAACAGGATCGACCGGAGTAACGGGAGCCACAGGAACTGGATCTCAATTATTTTTTACAGAAGTAGCTGGGCCAATTGCGCTAATAACTACTGGAACTGAAACGACAGTGGCTACATTAAATGTACCAACTACAGTTGCTCAAAACATTAAAATTGACTATGCGATATCAGTGGATGTAATTACTACGGCCAATGCTAATTTCACCTTCCAAATAAGGCTATATCTTAATGGGACTTTACTTGATACGCGTTCCGTTCAAAGAAGTGTTAGTTCGGCAGGTACATCAAGATTTCCTGTTGCATCAACCAATGTAAATACTGCTACTGTCACTGGAACTGCAACATATGAAATTAGAATAGCTTATACGGTAGCTTCAAATGTAACCTCTTCAAGTGCTTTAAATGTCGATATTAACGCAATACGCTTTCCGTAACAAAAGTAGATCAATAAAAGTTAAAAGCTATCCTTCAAATGAGGATGTCAACATGGGACTTACGGATAAATATAAGATAATAGAGGTTTGTTATAATGACGTTACAACTTCTTAATATAAATCCTATGGTAAAAAGAATAGGAAGAAATAAGGTTATCCATATTTTTTACGATACTGTGTTTAATTATATGGGTTCAGGATACGAAACTGTCTTAAAATTGATCGATAAATAAAACGCGAAGCAGCCGTAATGGCTGCTTTATTATTTTTTAATACTTCTGTTTTTAATTTTTTTGAATTTTGTTATGCTACATTGTCAAATTTCCGCAACTTCAGGTTGGAACCATTTACTTTCAACTTGCAAAAAAGTATTCAATAAAGAATAATCATTATATTTTTGGAATTTTCCTCCGAGTTTATCTTTTTATTTCTTCCAGCCTTCAACCTACCTGTGTTCATGTTAATATTCATTAACCAGTCAAATTCTGCAAAAGTCTAATGAAAATGAAATAGAAGTTTTTTGTCATAGGCTTATCTTTTTTTAGCTAAGAAGGTATTCATATTAATCATGTGAACAGTTATTCCACTGCTATTTAAATCGATGACCATTGATTCCAAGTGTGATGGCTTCTATCTATGCAATCATGTTGGACAATAGTACATAAATGCTTGAGAAGTGTATGAAACAGTGAAATTTGAACACAATAGTATTACATGAAGGGAGGATAACAGATTTGAAAGAGTATGAGGATATGCCTTTAAGTGAATCCAAAAATCTTTATGAGAATCTATCCTTGCTAAATGGTGATTTAGAAAATTTAGATGAAAATTGGGATGTTGTTGAAGGTATTGACATCGCGATTCCAAGAAAAAAATCACAGAATTAAGTTAAAGAAGCTGCTTACTGGCAGCTTCTTTAGTTACGCTCATTTTTTGAATTTAAATATTTTGCAGCTAATAATGCTTTCACTTCATTATAAGATAAACCAGACTGTTGATTCAGTCGTTTCACTTCATTAATATCAGTTCCTGCTACTGTATATCGTTTTTCTTTTGATGACATTTATATTCACCTCTTTTATAGTTTACGTTACTTACGAAAAAATACACAGAATTAAATTCATTAATCCAAGCAAAGTTGTCCATACTAATAGTAGAAGATAAAATTTAGAGGGGGATCACGATGTTTTTTAATAAAAAAGCACAAGAAGAAAAACCTGAAGTAGTGATTTTAAGTACGGATGTATATGCTTGTCTAGATAATACATGTAATGGCTGGATGAGAAAGGATTTTGTATCTGTAGATTTGAAATGCCCTTTATGTGGTAGTGACACAACTTTAGAAGTAAGAGATCTCCCAGAAATCTTAATGTAATTTGACTCCAGTTAAAAATAAAGCAATTAGCATAGTATTTTTGTGATAATCGCTTTATTTTTAGCAAGATTAATACAAAAACCGTGTAGTCTACAGCGACTACACGGTTTTTGTCGTTCTATTCACCTTTTTTTGAAAGACAACGATCACATTCCATTAAGTAGGATTCCGCTTGTTCCTCCATTATTTGACCGCACTCTGGGCATACCTTCTTAGGTAAAGTTTGAAAAAATTCTACTGGACTCATCATTTTCTTCCATCTCCTTTTATATAACAATTATTTTATTATTCCTTCTGTTATGATACAGTATACACGATTAAAATAAAAATGTGTACCTATTTTTTGAATTTTTTAATAAAAAGGAAGAAAAATTTTCATTTTAAGGAAAAAGAATTACTATTAATACATTTATTAAGCAACAACCCTCATTTTGTTAAACTTCTGTTATATAAGTCATTAGATTATTATTGTCCTGTTCTTTTCCTGTAACGAACTTTTGTTATGATTATCACCGTTAGCTAATACAAGCTATACAGGAGGTTATGCGAAATGAAAAAATCAGTATTATCATTTTTAGCTGTAGCAACTATTGCAGGAGGAGCTGCAGCAAGCGTGCAAGCCGAGGAAGTAACTGTCAAAAAAGGAGATACAATATGGAGCATCTCACAAAAATACAATACGACAGTTGAACAGGTTAAAGAGTGGAATAACTTATCTTCAAATACAATTTATATTGAAGATGTGTTAAACGTATATGAGGAAGAAAAATATAAAGTAAATAAAGGCGACACGCTTTGGGGCATTGCAAAAGAGCTTGATGTGAAGGTTGATTCATTAAAAAACTGGAACAATTTAAGTTCAGAAGTGATACACCCTGGCCAAGAGCTTGTTGTATATCCCGGTGCACCGAGTAGTATCGTAAAAGAAAGCCCGGTACATACTCCGGTAGAAAATACCGAATCTACACCAACTAAAGAAGAAAAACCAGTGGTGAATGAAGATACGAACAAAGAACAGGCAAAAGAAGAACCTGCAGAGACAGTAGATGCACCTAAGGAAGAGAAAAATACAAACAATACCCCTTCAGAAGAAGGAGCAAAAGAAATTACAATGGAAGCAACTGCATATACAGCATCTTGTGAGGGGTGTTCTGGTGTAACAGCAACTGGGATTAACTTAAAAGAGAATCCAGATGCGAAGGTCATTTCAGTTGATCCAAATGTTATTCCACTTGGCACAAAAGTATATGTAGAAGGTTATGGTGAAGCAATCGCAGGAGATACTGGCGGTGCAATTAAAGGAAATAAAATTGATATCTTTATTCCAAATAAAGAGGATGCCATTAATTATGGTAGACAATCAGTAAAAGTAACAATCTTAGATTAATTGTTAAATAGAAAATGGTTAAACTAGTATGATAGTTAGCTGACAAGTCCGAACACATTTTAAACCTATAAAGGTTTATGTGTTCGGATTTTTTTGCTCTATGGGTCTTTCTTAGACTGAAAGAAAGAGTTGTGATCACTGCTATTTCGTATTCAAGTTTCATTATATTTTTTTCTTTGAACGTTGCACAACCCCTTTTTACTCAACCATCTTGGGCAATGTACGAACTAAACTTATTTTGCCTTGTTATTTTTTGCTATGATTTTAGGAGTATATATCCTTATTCTCTACTAAAAAAATTATTATAGACTCAGGTTCTGTTTATTGGACTGTGCCAAACCTGCCTTAAGGTCCAACATAAACAATATGCAAGTTGAATGCACTTGTCATTATTAAAAAGGAAAATGAGAAAAAGAAAGGTGATAATCATTATAGTGATTTAACATATCAGTGGAGGAAAAAACAACACTCATTTCAATAGATTCGTTAAATTACTAATAAAACGAAGAAATCTATATTATGTAATTTCTGAAATTACGGATGATGAGTGCAACGGGGAAATAAATGCGCGATGAGGCAATTAAAATAAACCAAAATCATCGCGCAAGGAAAAATATAAACCGGTCTTATTTATTTTTGTTTTTCTCCTCATGATGAACAAAAAAACTTTTTACTGGAGAAATAAGTGACTTAAAGTTTTCTGTAAGGTAAGCTGTTCTTTCAAAAATAATCGATTTTAAATGATCGATTTGTCTTGATAATTTCTCATTAAGTGCATCTTGAGATTCTAGTTTTTCCATAACAGATTGATGATAGATATCTTGTGTTTCTATTTTGTCTTTAATAGTAGCTTGATCATCGATAATGACTGTTAATTCCTCTAGGATTTTTTCAGTCGGTTTCTCAAGGTTATCTAATTTTCGTGAAAGTTCTAAGATAGCTGTTTCCTGAATAGATGATTGTGCTAATAGAGTTTCATATGAAGACTGACTAGTTCTTAGTTGAATTAGTAATTCTTCGTTTTTATTTTCAATTTGTTGAAGATAACCATTCATTTCGAGTTGGTTTTGCTCTTGAGCTTGGTAGGCTGATTGAAGAGCAGTCCAGTCCTCATTGTATTGCTGTATATTTTTTTCGTGGCGTATACTCTCATCTTTAGCAAAGCTCATTAAATCTTCATACGTCTCCTCTAACTGATGTTGTAAATCGCGATGCTGTTTTGATACTTTATGATTAAGCTGTGATTGTTCTTCCAAAAGGTCAGATAGATAATTTTTTCTATATACATCTTGATTACTAGTGTTTTTTTCCTTAAGAAACAATGATGGTGTTACTTGCTCATGTTTAGACAGAATATAAACCTCCCTTCAGATCTGTTTTTATAGCATATGAGTGTCGTTGTTAAACTGTGGCAATAATAGGCACTCACCTATTAAATGAAAAATTTTTGAAACCATTTATCAGGAGTTTACGTATGTACTATAGACAGGATGCGAAAGAAAATGAGAGTCAGAAATGAAAGAACTCCATTTTCCATAAGCATAAGAAACCATGCTAATTGAATAGGTTTTTTTCACTTGTTTTTTAAGAAGAAAAGCGAGGGTATATCAGTTTACGTTTTTCTAATAAACGTTTAAACTGAATGTATACATATTTACAATTTTCAATGAAAAGGGAGAGATGAAAAGTGGCAATTTCATTATCAAAAGGACAAAAAATTGATTTAACCAAAACAAATCCAGGGCTATCTCAAGTCGTTATCGGTCTTGGTTGGGATACAAATAAGTATGATGGCGGCCAAGATTTTGACTTAGATACTAGTGTGTTTTTATTAGATGAATCTGGAAAATGTTCTTCGGATAAAGACTTTATTTTCTACAATCAATTAGAAGGTGGAAATGGATCAGTTGTACATGCAGGAGATAATCGCACGGGTGTGGGTGATGGCGATGACGAAAGTGTAAAAGTTGACTTATCCAATGTACCTGCTTCTATTGCAAAAATCTCGTTTGTAATTACGATTCATGATGCAGAGGGAAGAGGGCAAAATTTCGGACAAGTATCTAATTCTTATGTTCGTATCTTAAATGAAGAAAACAATGAAGAATTGATTCGTTATGATTTGGGAGAAGACTTCTCTATTGAAACAGCTGTAATTGTTGGGGAATTATACCGTCATAATGGCGAATGGAAATTCTCTGCAATTGGTTCAGGCTATCAAGGTGGTTTGGCAAGAATTGCAACTGATTACGGCTTACAAGTAGGATAATCTTAACGCGATAAAAGGGGGAGTCTCTTTGGCTATTCAATTATCAAAAGGACAAAGAATCGATTTAACGAAAACAAACCCGGGATTAACTAGGGCAGTGATCGGTCTCGGTTGGGATACAAATAAGTATAATGGCGGGGAATCCTTTGACCTAGATGCTTCTGCATTTTTAGCAGATCATCAAAACCGTTGCCAGCAAGATCAAGATTTTGTTTTCTACAATCAGTTGGAACATCCATCAGGTTCGGTCATTCATACAGGAGACAATCGTACCGGTGAAGGAGATGGAGATGATGAACAATTAATTGTCGAATTTTCAAAAATCCCTTCAACTGTTGATCGTATCGGAATTGCTGTTACCATTCATGATGCAGAATTAAGAAAGCAAAATTTCGGACAAGTTTCTAATGCGTTTGTCCGTTTAGTAAATGAAGAAACAAATGAAGAACTTCTACGTTATGATTTAGGAGAAGATTTTTCCATTGAAACAGCTGTTGTTGTATGTGAGCTTTATCGCCACAATAACGAATGGAAATTTAATGCCATTGGTAGTGGCTTCTCAGGTGGACTAGCAGCATTATGTAAAAACTATGGCTTAGAAGTATAAGGAAGAGAGGCTCAATCATTTTTAAAAATGATTGAGCCTCTTTCATATATCTCTGGTTCATTTTTGATTGAAGAGAGTCATTCTTTACGACAAGGACGTTCTATAATAAGTAACTAAATATGCAAAATCCTAATATTGAAAGCATATTAGAAAAGTATACATGAATCAGTCATATTTTAAAGGAAGATAGGTGAAATTAGTGGCTTTGAAGTATACAGAACACGGTGATAAAAGTGCTTCTTTAATCGTATTTTTACATGGTGGTGGCGTAAGTGGTTGGATGTGGGATAAACAAATTCAACCTTTTTCGAACTATTATTGTATTGTTCCAGATTTACCTGAGCATGGTTTGCACAGTGATGATATTAAATTTACTATAAAAGGTAGTGCAGAATTAGTTATAAACTTACTCGAACAAAAAGCAAACGGTAAGAAAATAATATTAATCGGCTTTTCATTAGGTGCTCAAGTGATTATACAAATATTAAGCATGAAACCATATTTAATAGATTTCGCCATCATCAATAGTGCGTTGGTCAGGCCATATCCATACACAGAAAAATTGATAAAAACCACAGTTAAATGGTCATTTCCTTTAATCAAACATAAATACTTCTCCAAGATCCAAGCTAAAATATTGTATGTGAACGAAGCCTACTTTGACAAATATTATGAAGAAAGTGCTCGAATGAAGATTGAAACTCTCATGAGAGTATTACAAGAGAACATGTCGTTTCGAATACCTAAAGAATTTAAAATGGCAAAAACTAAAATATTGGTTACTGTCGGTGAGAAAGAAAAAGCAGTCATGAAAAAATCTGCAACAGACATTGTAGCTTCACATTTAAATTGCCAAGGCGTGACTTTACTGAAAATTGGCCATGGATTTCCTTTGGCAAAACCTGACTTATTTACTTATATCGTTGAAACGTGGTTACTAAAAGGTGATTTACCAAACGAATGTAGCGAGATTAGATCATTTTGTACTGAGTATGGTGCTGAAGACTAATTACCTTTTTATTGCAAGCAGAGTCTACTTGTTTGTAAATATGGTATAGTAAATATTTATGAATGAAAACAAAGGAAGTATGAGCAAATGGTATCAACAAAAGTTTATATAAAAGAGTGGCAAAAAGCGATTGCAGCAGAAATCAGTCACTTAAAACAATATGGTAGTAAGAGTTTTCATATTTTTGCTGGAAGAAAATTAGATGCAAAAGAGGGCTATAGCTATTACTTTGAAGTCCATTTTCCATTATCAATTCCAATTGGTTCAACCATTACCGTTCTTTGGGGAGAAAGAAAGTCAAAGGGCCGAATGGTATCTGTAGAAGGAAAAAATATTATTGTAACGATAGAAGATTATTTCGGTGAAGAGATTCATGAAGCCCATTTGCAGCATGACCCTTGGGAGTTATTAGATCAACTCTATCAGAGGATAGCGGAAATAAAGGATCAAAAGAAAAAAAGAGTAAGAATAAAGCATCTAATGAATCCCTCAACTGAGGTAAAGCATCCGCAAGATAAAATTAAATCATCATTACATGAGTTAGTACTACGATCGAAGTATAATCCAATTACTTATATTTGGGGACCTCCTGGAACCGGTAAAACCTATACGTTAGCAAGAGTAGCTGCAAATCAATATTTAAAAAAGAAGCGGATATTAATTGTCGCACATAGTAATCAAGCAGTGGATGTACTCATGGCAGAAGTTTATCAGTTTCTCTTGAAAAAGGATAAATACAATCTTGGTGATCTATTAAGGTATGGCAGACAATCAGATGAATTCATGAAGCAGTTTGTTTCAATTACAGCGACTGGCTTATTGAACATGAGCGATGGTGATTTAATAGAAGAGAAAAATCAATTAATGGAGGAAAGAGCAGGATTAAAATTAGATCTATCCTCTTCCTTTAGCCAACGTGATAGTAGGCAATTAGTTGAAATAGAAAAAAAGCTTCATACATTACATGAAAAACTAAAGAAAAAAGAAAATACTCTAGTAAAGCAATCAAGAATCATTGGCACAACCTTGGCGAAAATGGCAACTGATACCTTAATCTATGAAGATGAATTCGACTATATCATTTTAGATGAAGCAAGTATGGCATATATCCCTCAAATTGCCCTTGCGACTTCACTAGGAAAACGGACAATTATCTGTGGAGATTTTAAACAACTACCGCCAATAGCTTCAGCAAAGCATCCTTTAGTAAAAAAATGGTTGCAAGAAGATATTTTCCATCATGCCGGTGTTGTAAGTCAAGAGAATAAAGGGAAACTGCATCCGCAGTTGTTCTTATTAAATGAACAAAGAAGAATGCACCCAGATATATCGAAATTCACGAATGAATATATTTATCAATCCCTCGTTGTCGATCATCCATCTGTCTATCAAACGAGAGAGAACATTGTAGAAAGTCATCCATTTCCTCAACGTGCCTCTATATTGTTAGATACATCAAGTACAGGTGCCTATTGCATAAAGGAAAAATCAACGCATTCACGTGTGAACCTATGGCAACTATTGCTCTCTTTTCAACTCATTCATGAAGCTTATAAGGCGGGTAATCGCTCAATAGGCTATGTTACACCTTATAGGGCACAAGCGATATTAATGACACAGTTCTTAGATGAAGTCTATGAGAAAGAGAAAATGACTGCGCAAATTGTGTCAGCGACTGTCCATCGCTTTCAAGGGAGTGAACAGGATATGATGATATTTGATACAGTCGATGGGGATCCTGAAACGAGACCAGGTGTGTTATTAACCGGTCAAAATAGTGAACGATTATTAAATGTTGCTCTCACACGTACAAAAGGAAAGTTTATCCATATAGCAAATGGTACGTTTATAAGGCAGCATGTATCAAGTAAGAAAATATGGAAAAAATTATGGCAACATCAAACGAGCGAAGGACATGTGATTGGCCCCGCTGAAATAGGGCAATGGATGAATCATTCTCATCCGAAATTGTCTTGGCATTATGCTAAAAAGCGTGAACGCCTACTATATGATTTACATCATGCTAAGAAGCAAGTAATCATTGGATTGCCGAAAATATTTAGTGTTGGGTCCTCTTATATAGAGGTATTTCGATCATTAATGAAAAGGAATTTACTTACGATTTGTAGCGAGTCTCATTTATCTGAGCTTCCTTCGGCTAATCATATAAAAGGTCATCCTTGCTTTGCTTTTATCTTGATTGATGATGATATTTTATGGCTTGGAGCTCCTTTTGAAGCAATGACTAATCTATTACCCCCTTATGTCAGTGCAAGAATCATATCAAATACATTAGTCAACTGGGTTAAATCTAATGGTTGGTAGAAGAATAATATAAAAGTGAAACTTATTTTTATTTATTACGTTCTATTTAATAGAGGAGAGGAAATAAAAACTTTTCACTATTGCATTTATATGAAGGAGTAAAACAATGAAAGCTCAACTAAAAGAGAGATTAAAAACATTATGGCAATGGATAAAGAAGTTTTGGAAAAGATATCATTTAACGCAAATCGGATTATTATTAGGTTTGACTTTTATTTTACTTGCGATTCTATTTTTTGCCTTTCTTGCCGTAAATGCCAATGTTTCTACATTACAAGAAGGATTAAAGCAGTCTACGATCATATATGATAAGGATGGGGATGAAGCGTCAAGCTTTGCCACAAATCGTAGTGAAGGAGTAACATTTGAAGATTTACCAGAACATTTACCAAATGCGGTTGTTGCCATAGAGGATGAACGCTTTTATCAACATAATGGCTTTGATTTAAAAGGAATGACAAGGGCATTTGTAAGCAATCTATTTGCTGGTAGAATCACAGGTGGAGGTAGTACAGTCACACAGCAATTAGCTAAGAATGCACTACTAACATCCGAACAGACATACCGCCGAAAAATAGAAGAACTATTTCTTGCAGTTGAAATTGAAAAAGAATATGAAAAAGAAGATATACTACAGATGTACTTAAATCAAGTTTACTTTGGTAGTGGTGCCTGGGGAATTGACAGTGCCGCCAACCAATACTTCAGTAAAAATGTCGGTGAGTTAACAATAAGTGAATCAGCCATGCTTGCAGGTTTATTGCAATCACCTTCTTATCTGGACCCTTATAAAAACTATGAAGGCGCAATGAAAAGAAGAAATATCGTATTAGCTAAAATGCAGGAACTGAACATGATTACTACTGCTGAGTACGAAACAGCAGTTGCTGAAGAGATTGTCTTAAAAGAAGGGGAAAAAAATACATTCGAGAGACAATACCCTTACTATGTAGATGCGGTATTAGATGAAGCGATCAACCGTTATGGTTTAACTCAAGAGGAAATTTTCACAAGAGGATATAAAATATATACACAAATGGACCAAAATATCCAAGCAAATTTAGAAGTGACTTATCATAATGACTCTCTATTCCCGAATGGTAATGGAAGTACTCTTGTTCAGAGTGGAGCTGTTCTACTCGATCCACAAACTGGTGGCGTCCGTGCAGTGGTTGGTGGGCGAGGTGAACATGTTTTTAGAGGATTTAACCGTGCCACACATATAAAGGCACAACCAGGGTCAACCTTAAAGCCGCTTGCTGCCTATACCCCTGCGCTTGAAGAAGGTTATGAGCCAGATTCAATGTTACAAGATGAAAAAGTTACTTATGGGGACTACACACCAACAAATGTGAACGATCAATACCTTGGTGAAGTAGAGATGACAAAAGCTGTTGCTGAATCTATTAATGCACCTGCTGTCTGGTTACTAGATCAAATCGGATTAACGAAAGGGTTAGATTCCTTGCAGCGATTTGGCATTCCTTATGAAAAGGAAGATGAGTATTTAGGTATTGCTTTAGGTGGTATGCATAAAGGGATTTCTCCTTTAACACTAGCACAAGCTTATTCTACTTTCCCAAATGAAGGGAAGCGGTATGATGCTCATTTTATTACGAAAATCGTTGGTCCAACTGGTAATGAGATTGTTGCCCATGATGATAAAGCTACAAAAGTCACATCAAAATCAGTCGCAAAAAAAATGGATACAATGCTTGAAGATGTCATTGAAAATGGAACCGGCGCAGGTGCCAAAATAGAGGGTGTGTCACTTGCTGGGAAAACAGGTTCGACTCAATTGCCATATGCTGATTTAAATGGAACAAAAGATCAATGGTTTGTTGGTTATACAGATGAAATCGTTGGCGCAGTGTGGTTGGGGTATGATAAAACGGACCGAGAACATTACTTATCAGGAAGCACCTCGACAAATGTTGTACCGGTTTTCAAAGCGGTAATGGAAGGCGCTATTGAACCTAAAGAAGTCAACAACAGCACGGGCGAAACTTTTAACAAAGCAAAAGAGAAAATGGAAACAACCATTAAAGAACAATCTGACAAACTAGGGGAAAAAATAAAAGAAGAACTACCCGTTTGGAAAGAATTTATGAAAGAAAGCATTGAAGACGGAAAAGATTTCGCGAGATACTTGCGCGATAAATGGAATCAATATGTAAATTAAGAAGGAAGTAGATGGGACTTAAGTATTCTAGTTGAGGATTTATCCGAATGATTAGTAGTATACATATCTAATCATTCGGTTTTTTTGTGTTTTTATTCTTATATAAAAAAATAGTGCAATGGAATGGGCTTTCTTACAACTGATTTTTATAGAACATCATTGGTGATTGTTCGTTTTTAAGGTTAGATCATTTTAGTTTTGTCCCAGTCTTTTTCTTACGATGAGTCAATGATGTTTTTTTATGAGGTGGTAGAGACATTGCTCACAAACATTTTTGTTAGATAATCAAACAAAACACTAGCAATTTTAAGAGAAAATAAGTAAAATGTATAGTTAAAATATCAATTTCCACATAATATGCCCTAACACTTTCGACAATAATAATGTATATGATAACTTTATAAGCCAACGTTTGTTTAGCGGGGTATAAATATGGTAAAGGATAAAAAGAGGAGGTTATTTTTTATGAGAGATGTTACATTAACTAATATTTTTGATCATCATATTGCCAAAAAATATGTGACAAGATCAGGTCTTGCCCATGCTGTAGCGGTTGCTTATCACGCAGTGAAATTAGCAAAGATAGAAAATGTGGATGTCGACTTAGCTGCAAAAGCAGGGTTTTTACATGATATCGGTCATTACACTTGGTATAATCAAAATGGTAAATGGGACTATGAGTTATATCGTAAAAACGATATTCATGCGATCAAAGGAGCGGAAAGAGCCCATAAATTACTGATTCGCTTAGGTGAAAATCCGATTAGAGCCAAACAAGTCTCACTTGCAATATTATTTCATACTGATTCTTTCTTACCAGGTGGAGAAGTGGATCGTACGGCCTTACAATCCATTGTTAAAAGAGCAGATGAAAAGGATGAAGAACCAGGAGGAGCCCATCATTATCGGACTATTACTGCTGACAAAGCAAGGCAAAGTCTACAAAAGTTAGACAGTATCATTGATCGTCATTTAACTCAACAACTTCAGCAAAGACAAGCTGAATAAATGGCACTTCATACAAACGAAGGGCTATTTATTTTGCTTAAAGTTGGAGGATTTTGTCATATGAATAACGAATATTATTAACATCTACATAAGGATGGTGATGATATGCAAAAACGGACGAAAAGACAAACTTTTAACACTGAAGAAATAAAATTCAACCTCACTACTTTTTTTCTCCATGTCTCATTTTATGCATCGATCATATTTCTTTTATTACTATTCTTAAGCTTATTTGGTACATAATAAATGCTTCATTTAAATTAATTAACCTTCAGATTTTATTCTTACATAAAAAAATGTTATGATAGAAAAGATTTTGAAATATAAAGGAGTGTTATACATGTCTGAAAAAGGATACATACAGCTACAAAATGGAGAAAAACTTGAATTTGAATTATACCCAAATGAAGCACCAGGTACAGTAGAAAACTTCAAAAAGTTGATTAACGAGGGCTTTTATAACGGGTTAACTTTCCACCGTGTGATTCCTGGATTCGTTTCTCAAGGTGGCTGTCCAACTGGTAATGGTACAGGTGGTCCAGGTTACACAATCAAATGTGAAACAGAAGGAAATCCACATAAACATGAAGAAGGATCACTTTCTATGGCTCATGCTGGTAAAGATACTGGTGGAAGCCAATTCTTCATCGTACACGAGCCACAACCTCACCTAAATGGTGTACACACTGTTTTCGGAAAAGTAACATCTGGCATGCCAGCTGTGAAAGCAATGAAAAATGGTGACGTAATGGAAAAAGTAGTTGTAGAAGACTAATAAAGCTAAGTAAGGCTCCTCTTTTATGAGGGGCTTTTTATTTTAAAAAAGGAATGGTTTAGGTTATTTTTTTAAAAAAAAGAAAGAATATGCTTAAAGTATGAACGCATTCAGTAGAAAAATAAAATGTTCGCACTGTGATAAAAAATATGAAGTTTAAAAAAGAGAGTAAGGGATTTTTTTTTCAAGACCTAAATTTAAAAAAGATAGAAAAATGAAAAGGTTCTACATATTGGATATGACTAATATGTAGAACCCTTTCTACTTTTTACGAAAGCCACCCGTTCGTTATATAAGGTTAGCCAAAATTTTCTGTCTTTGATCAGGATTTGGAACCACCTGTAAGATGTGCGTCAAACATATCAATGATTTCTAGGAACCTATCAGCTTCCCGGAAAACATGGTCGGCTAACAGAGGATGAATAATACTCTTAATTTTACATTGTTCAATTAAATCACGGGCTGTTTTCTTGAAGTCCCTTAGAGATGAAACTGACACCCGATTTTGATCCAGGAATTGATCTAAAAGTGGACCGGTTTGAGATTGTGGCCTCATAGATTCTAAGTCCTTTGCTTGATACAGCAATTGATCAAAATCATTGCTGAAATCCCGTGCTACATCAACCAGTTTCCTTTCTGACGGATCAAGGAGATGACCAATAAATTTTGCATGGTCTGCCATAATCCTTAAGAAGAAGACATTCTCTTTAATAATAGCATCTGGAAGCGCTTGTAATTTCCCTTCATTTAATTCAATTAATCGTTTTCTAAAATAATTAGCTTCCCTACTTGTATGGTCCACTAATAGTGGGAAATTATTTGCCCCCGGCAATTTGCATGTAAGAATTAGTCCTAGCACCTTCCTTTTAAATGCGAAAATATTAGTTGCAGCTTGTTGTACCTCTGAATTAAATCTTCTTATTTGTTCGGGATCTGTTTGATTATTAAAGGAATGTGCAGTTTGTTCGATTTGTTCAAATAAGCGATAAAATTGATTAGCCTCTTGAATTAGTTGAGTATCTTCTGCTCTAAAACCTAATCGAAGAAATAGAGAATGTTCTTTCATAATCCTAGCCCAAAAACGAATTTCATTTAAAGATCTCTCAACAAACAATCCGGATGTAACACCGGTATCAGCATGCAAAGATGTATCATCCCCGTTCATTCAATAACCTCCCTGAAATACTTCTTCTGTTCTATTCTATTCATATTTACATAGTCATTTGAATATGCCTTAAAGCAATTCCGTTTTATTTTGAAATCATGAAATAACGAGGACGAAATAATGCCTCCTCCTTTAAAAGGTCCTTTAATGAAAAAAGAGCGCTATCCTTGTTCAAGGATAACGCCGGATTGTTAAATCATTAAAGGGAGTGAGTTATTTTTTCAAATAAGTCACCTTCCCAACATATTGTTTTCACTCTTTTTCTAATAAACCACATCACCACTTGTTGAATAAAAAACGATAAATACACCTAACATTAAAACGAATATTGGTCTTTCACTCGATCAATAAAAAAATAAGTACCTGAGTATGCCAATAACCAAAATAATCATACAGGATATTGTTACTAATATTTTGGGATTTGGAATTTATCGAAAAAAGCGAAGTAGAATTGCCAGAAGTATGGTAACAAGGAACTGAAAAAGTAGAAAATACTCTTATAAAAGGGGTAGTTAAGAATAAGTCCTTGGAAAGCTTAGAGCAGTTTAGACAAACTTATATAACCAGAAGGCAGGAATATAGCGCAATGTTTTATCCTTCTATTACTCTTTTATTGTTTTTTATCGTAACCACTTATATTATGACAATGATACTTTTAAAAACATGAATATTTTTTATGATAGAAGAAGGTGATAAAGCTTTTATAATGCGGAAATCTCTTAGAAACGAATAAGAACATGATAATAAAGAAAAGCGCCCATTAAAGAACGCCTTCTATCTTTTCTTATTTGCTTCACTTTGCAATAATTCTATAATTTGGTCCAATTTTTGCTCTACCTCAAGGTTTGGTTTCATACTATTTTTCCGAAAAAGAAATTTTACAGCGGCAGTGAATATGAATAGAATAGCTAAAAGGAGGAGGAACAATATTAGTTGAAAGACCATATCCCCAGTCATTACCTATATCACCTCATTTAATCGCTTTCTAACCATTATACATGTTATAGTAATTATTGGAAATGTGGATTATCTTTTTTCAGCATCCTCAATAATATCTTCGCCAATAATTTCCTTCCATTTATCATACACTGGCTGTAAATGCTCTTTAAAAGCTTCTATCTCTTCATCAGTCAGTTCATTTATTTCTATATCGCTCTCATTTTGTATTTTTACATAAGCTTCATCATTGAGCTTTTCAGCAGAATCTCTAGCAATCTCTGTACCTGCGTCGATTCCAGCTTGCACAATACGCTTGCTCTCATCATTTAATCCATCCCAAAAAGTTGTGTTTGTTAGTAATGCATAGTCAACACGGTTCATACCGATAATGGTTAAGTACTCTTGTACTTCAGCAAACTTTTTCGATTCGATGTTGCTATACGGGTTATCTTGACCATCGACCGTTCCTTGTTGCAAGGCAGTATATAGCTCTCCGAAAGGGATCGAACTTGAGCCGGCCCCTAATGATTTATATAGTTCTTCTAATAGTTGCCCTCCAGTTGTCCGCACTTTCAATCCAGCAAAATCACTTGGAGAGGATATAGTACGGTTATTATTTGTCACATGCTTGGCTCCGTTTGGCCACATGGTTAACCCTAATACTTTATCTTTCTGTAAACGCGCTAATACTTCTTTCCCCTTTGGTCCATCCCAAAAATTTTCAGCAGCTTCATCATTTTCAAATAGAAAAGGCATACCTGGAATATTAAAACCGACTTCAGAACCAACTAATTTTGTCATTTCCGGCATGATGAATTGAACATTATTGGCAATTAAGTTTTGATACTCATCTTTATCACCGAACAAGGAGCTATTAGGAAAAATCTCAACTCGGATCTTCCCATTGGATTGTTCTTCAATCACTTCTTTCATTTTTAATGCCCCTTTATGCTTGGGGGTATTTTCTGCAACTACGTGGGATATCTTAATAGTCATTGCTTGAACGCCGTTTACTTGGGTAGCATCTGCATGTGTAGGGTGACTTTGACAACCAGACAGAAGTGTTCCAACGATAATCAAAAGGCAAAGGACAAAAATCGATTTTACTCTTAACATGGAAAAACCCCCCCTAAGTTACAAAAGAAATCGCTTACAAAATAGTATATTGGATACAATATCTAGAATTATAACAAAATAAATGAAAATTGTGAATAAATAAAAATAAATAAATATTCTGTTTATTATTCATTTGTTTTATAGTAAAGTATAAATATTGGATACAATCTACAAAAGGGAGTTGATAATCGTCATGCTTAAGAAACTATCAAGCTTAGAAGAGGGAATGGCTGGTTTGTTATTTATTGCTGGTGTGTTTGTAAGTCTGTATGGGGTATTTACACGGTATATCCTCAATATGCCGCAAGCTTGGGTGACAGAGATTTTTGAATTTTTGATTGTTTGGTCCATCTTTTTGGGTTTTGGTATCGCTTTAAAAGAAAATCGTCATATCAGTGTAGAAATCCTATTTGATCGTTTATCTTACAAAGCAAAAATGATTATTAACTGTATTAGCAATTGTATCGGTGCGGGTTTTGCCTTTTTTTTAATGTTTACAAGCATTAAATTGGTAACGCTTACAAGAGTACAAGGTACTGAAACTGTTGACGTAGGTATTCCGATTTGGATTACTTTACTTGTATTACCTATCAGTATGGGACTACTAGGGCTTTACTTCATTAGAAAAGCTTATAGATCTGCTAAAGGAGACAAGAAAGAGTTAACAGGTGAAGTAGAAGAATTATATGAAGAAATTGAACAACAAAATAGAGAAAATCATAACAAGGGGGTTAGTTTATGAGTGCGATTATTGTCCTCTTTGTTGTATTTACGATTCTTTGTTTATTAAGAGTTCCAATCGCAGTCAGCCTTGGCCTATCTAGTATCGTTGCTTTATTTATGGTAGATTTTACGCTTTATACGGTTGGTTTGAAGATGTTTAATGCTTTAAACTCAGCAACTTTAATGGCGATTCCCGGATTCGTTTTTGCAGGGGTGATTATGTCCAAAGGTGGCATATCCTTTCACTTAATTGAAGCACTAAAATCATGGGTCGGTCATTTTCGCGGTGGATTAGCTGTTGTCACTATCCTTGCCTGCATGATTTTTGCTGCCATCTCAGGCTCAAGCCCAGCCACAGCTGCAGCAATTGGTGGGATTATGATTCCTGCGATGGTAAAGGCAGGTTACAGTAAAAGATATTCGATGGGTTTAGTGGCAGCTGCTGGAACGCTAGGTATATTAATCCCACCGTCCATTCCGTTAATTATTTATGCAACAGTTGCAGAAGCCTCAGTAGGTAAATTATTTGCTGCAGGAATAATCCCTGGTTTGCTACTAACAAGTTTACTTTTGTGTTCAGCTATATTTCATGCAAGGAGACATAATTATGGTAGATTAGAAAAAGTTCCCTTTCAATTGAGATGGAAAAAGACATATAAGGCAATCTGGGGCTTTTTACTACCCGTTTTTATTTTAGGTGGCATTTATAGTGGGGCTGTCACGCCAACTGAAGCAGCTTTTGTTTCTTGTTTATACGGTTTAATTGTGTCGATATTTATTTACAAAGAGATGACTTTTAATAAATTTCGAGAAGTATTAAAAGAGTCTATTAATATAACTGCGATGATTTTCTTAGTAATTGCTTCAGCCATGGTTTTTGGGATGTTCTTAACAACGGAACAAGTACCACAGATTTTTGCTCAATGGATTGAAGCTAGTGCAGCAAATAAGTGGATATTTATAATTGGTGTCAACTTGATGTTTTTCTTATTGGGGATGTTTCTGGAGGCAACAGCGATTATTTTAATCACTTTGCCAATCTTACTACCTGTATTAGTATTGTTTGATATCAATATCATACATTTTGCCATTATTATGACGATTAATATGGAGTTAGCGATGATTACTCCTCCGGTAGGGCTAAATCTATTCGTAGTTAGTGGAATTACAAAAGAAAAAATTGGTGAAGTGATTAGAGGTGTGGTTCCCTTTTATTTGCTTATGGTGGTTGCACTGATTCTTGTTATCATATTCCCTGAAATCTCTTTGCTGTTAGCAGAGTAAATCATTGAGTAATAGAGCCGTCCAAAGCAATGTCTTTGGCGGTCTTTTTGTGTTGTTATAAATCAACAAATATAAGAAATATGTAAAACCCTTTAAGCGGTTGTAAATGATATTTAAGGTTTTGTAAATGTTTGTGAGATTCTCTGACAGGATGATATACATGTGATATTCTTGCTTATATAATAAAAAACAACATAAAACAAAATAAAACAAAGTAAAACAACAAAAGAATTTTGATTAAGGGAGCAAACATGGATGTCTCTACTAGCCGAAGAAAGAAAGAAGAAGATTATGAGTTTAATCCAAGAGTTTGGACAAGTGAAGGTTAATCAATTGGCGAAAGAATTTCATGTATCAACGGAAACCATTCGTAGATACTTAGAAGAATTATCAAATGAATATAAAATAAAAAAAGTTCATGGTGGTGCAGTCAAAGTTGAGCCTGTAAATAATGAATTGTCGATGTTTGAAAGAGAAATTCTTCATATCGACGAAAAGAAATTGATTGGTAAGAAAGCAGCTTCACTTGTTGAAGATGGTGATGTACTTTTCATTGATGAAGGAAGTACAACGATGCAGATGGCTGATGGTTTATTAATGAAAGAAGGCATTACAGTGATAACGAATTCCTTTCCCATCGCGATTAAATTAATGGAAAGAGAGGAGTTAAGAAGTTTCACAGGTGAACTTATCTTCTTAGGTGGACATGTTCGTAATGATCACTTCCGTACAACCGGATCTTTGGCAGAAAAAATGGCAAAAGAATTTTATGTCGATAAAGCATTTATTGCCATCGACGGTGTGGCTAATCAAGCTGGATTTACAAGTTATGACTTAGATAAATGTCTTCTGTCACAAGTTTTTATCTCGCAATCAAAAAAATCTTATGTGCTAAGTGATGATTCTAAGGTGGATAAGGTAGCCAATTATAAAATCGCCTCATTAGAAGAAGTGAATTACTTTATTACGAATATCGATTATTCGGACACAGTTGACCTTACTAAAGAACAATGGATACAGAGCTAAAAGGAGAGGGATGCAGTTTAGGTAGCTGATTGCTGCCCTCCTTAGTTCAGAGGGGAATGGAAAAATGATTATTCCAATGCCGGTTGCCGCACTATTGTATCGTGGTTAGGATTTCTAGATGCTGATTTAATTATGAAAAACGGTTTTTAAAGTAAAGAGACTTACTTCAGCAGCGATAATATTTTTTGTAGGCGGTAACAGGGTCTATAACATGGTTAATTTTTATCATTGTGACACTTTTTATCATTCCTCTTGGTAAATATTTGGAGATTAAAAGAGGGGAATGCTCAGTTTTAAATACTGAATTTTCTAACTATTGGAGGATTTAAATATGCTCAAACTTGAGAATGTATCTAAAAAATATCATAACAAATCAGTATTAGAAAATATTGATTTAGAAATACAACCAGGAGAAATCGTGTCACTTCTTGGTCAAAGTGGAAGTGGAAAAACAACGTTATTAAACATCATTTTAGGATTGACAAAAATGGATAGTGGAAAAATTTATTATGAGAATGAAGATTTAACGAATGTAAAGATGAAGGATAGGGGCTTTAATATTGTTTTTCAAGATTATGCATTATTTCCCCATCTAAACGCCTATGAAAATATTGTATATGGCTTGAAGAATAAGAAATCTATGGACTCAAAGAATGAATTACACGAATATATTGATTTCCTTGAGCTCGGTCCACATTTGGACAAGAAAATCAGTCAACTATCTGGCGGGCAAAAACAAAGAGTCGCGCTTGCGAGAACGTTAGTGATGAAACCAAGAATTCTTCTATTAGATGAACCGTTAAGTGCATTAGATGGGGTGATAAAAGAGTCCATTAAAGAAAGAATCAAGTCGATTGCTAAGCAATTTCAATTGACAACCATTATTGTTACGCATGATCCGGAAGAGGCGTTAACTTTGTCAGATAAAATTTTAATTATTAATCAAGGTCATGTGTCACAATTTGGTACCCCACATGAAATCATTCATGAACCGAATAATGAATTTGTGAAAGATTTTATACTCAAACAACTCCACATTAAAAGGCAAAATATTTTTCATTTGTTTGGTGAGCAATATGCCTAATATCAAGTTGGAAATGAAAGTCATCTATATGGCTATCATCCTATTATTCTCGGTATTTCTAGTATCGCCAATGCTGGCATTATTCTACCGCTCCTTCCAAACAACCAATGGCCTTGAATTAACTAATTATATAAATGTACTAGCGAATGGCGAACTAATAACAGCGTTCATGAACAGTATAAAAGTTTCAGGATTAACAGCCGTAATTTCAACTGTGTTAGCGTTTATGATTGCTTACGCATTACATTGTACGAATATTGAAAAACGTTTTAAAAGTATCATTAAAGTTGGGATACTTATTCCTATGTTGTTACCTACGATTACATACGGTTTTGCGATTATGTATTCTTTTGGTAATCAAGGATTAATCACGCAGCTCATGGGACAACCCTTATTTAATATCTATGGATTTAATGGCTTGTTGTTAGGCTATACAATTTACACTTTACCGGCTGCCTTTCTTATTATCAATAACTCATTTATGTATATAGATAAGAGATTCATGGTTGTTTCAAAGTTGATGTTAGACGGTACTTGGAGAAGTTTTTTTCATACGATCTTACGTCCATTAACTGGCGCTATAGGTGGAGCCTTTGTACTCTCATTTATTCTAAGTTTTACTGATTATGGGATACCAGCTTCAATTGGCGGAACATACTCGGTTGTTTCTACTCAACTTTATCAAGTGATGCTTGGTTCAATCCCGAATTTCAGCCATGGGGCAGTCATCGCTATATTAATGCTCTTACCAGCCTTATTCGGTGTTTTTTTACTGCAATATTTAGAACGATTCAATTTCCATTATGACAAATTCACTGAGATTGAAATGGTTGAACATAAAGGCAGAGATATGAGTTTTGCGTTATTATCTTCCATTGTCATCATTGGTATGTTATCTGTCTTTCTGGTGATGTTCATTGCACCGTTTTTAACAAGTTTTCCTTACGATTCAACTTTTACATGGAATCATCTCATCAATGTATTTCAATCAAATGACCTCATTGGTGTGTATAAGAATTCTCTAATCGTTGCTCTTTTTACGACATTATTTGGGATATTGATAGCCTACAGTTCAGCGATTATTAATGCGAGAACAAAGATAAAAGGAAAAGGCGCGTTTGATATTGTTTCAATGATTACAAATACCTTGCCTGGTATGGTACTTGGTCTATCGTATCTATTACTTTTCAATAATAGTAGTCTAAAAGGCACGTTTATCATTATTATTGTATGCAATATTGTCCACTACTACACAACGCCTTACTTAATGGCGAAAAATTCTCTATCTAAGATGAACCCGACATGGGAAACAACGGGAGGATTACTCGGAGATAGTTGGTTTAAAACGATTTACCGAGTGATTCTGCCAAACTCTTGGGGCACAGTGATAGAAATGTTTAGTTATTATTTTATCAATGCGATGGTCACGATTAGCGGAATTATTTTTCTCGTATCTGCTCAAACATCGCTTGTTTCAAGTAAGATCAAAGAACTACAGCACTTTGCTAAATTTAATGACATTTTTGTACTATCTTTACTGATCTTCTTCACTAATCTCATTATCAAACTACTCTGTGATTATTTACAAAAAAGAAGATCATTAAAAAATATATAAAAGTGAGGGATGTAACATGAGAAAAAATAAAAAATGGTTCACACTCTTGTCAGTTGCTATCGTCATGATTCTAGCTGGATGTGGAGGGGAGGCAGCAAGTGGTGACAGTAATCAAGTCGTGATCTTATCAAATGGTGATGAAGAAGCAGTAAACGTGATGGAAGAAACATTAAACGATGCTGGCTTTGAAGGAGACTATTTAATTCAATCATTAGGAACATCAGAATTAGGAGGAAAATTATTAGCAGAAGGGAAAAGTATTGAAGCAGATATCGTCACAATGAGCTCTTACTTTTTAGAAAGTGCTGAAAAGCAACATGACATGTTTAAAGATTTAAGTTTCGATACAAGTAGTTTAGAAGAATATCCTAACTTTTATACTCCTTTATTAGCTAATACTGGTTCGTTATTTTATAACACTTCTCTTTTAGAGCAAAAAGGGCTAGAAGTCCCGACCTCAATAAAAGAGTTGGCAGAACCACAATACGAAGGCTTAGTGTCAATTCCTAATATTATGGATTCTTCCACAGGATGGATGCTTATTCAGGCAATTATTAGTGAGTATGGAGAAGAAACTGGTAAGAAGGTAATGGCTGGGATTATAAAAAATGCAGGGCCCCATTTAGAAAGTTCAGGTTCTGGTTCTATTAAAAAGGTGCAAGCAGGGGAAGTCGCGGTTGGATTTGGATTGCGTCATCAAGCGGTTGCTGCAAAAACGGGAGGCGCACCAATTGATTTTATCGATCCAACAGAAGGGAACTTCTCAACTACAGAATCGATTGCCGTCATTGATAAAGGTGAAGGGCAAAAAAAATTAGCGGAAGAAATGGCTGAAGTTCTGGTAAAAGAAGCGAGAGAAGGTTTAATCGACTATTATCCAGTTGCTTTATACGATGGCGAGACGGTTGCAGATGAAAACATTGCTAGCAATCAAAAAATATTCTCAGAACCAATGACAGTAGAGTTATTAGAGAAACATCAAGCATTCTTTAATTCAGCTAAATAAAGGAGAGTTTACGAATGAAACAATATAAATTATTAACACCGGGTCCATTAACAACGACAGAGGCGGTTAAAAGAGAAATGTTGTTTGATCGTTGTACTTGGGATGATGATTATAAGCAAATTACGCAAAAAATTCGCTCAGATTTATTAAAACTTGCTCATGCAGAAAATGATGACTATACCGTTGTCTTGATGCAAGGAAGCGGCACTTTTACAGTGGAATCAGTTATGACTTCTGCTTTTAGTAAAGAAGATAAAGCATTGATTATTACGAACGGTGCCTATGGTGAGAGGATGGTCAAAATCGTTAACTATATTGGTATCAAGCATACGCATTACGCTGTTGCCTATAATGAATATCCGAAAGAAGCAGAGATTAAAAATTTATTGTCTTTAGATAACGAAATTACACATATCGTCATGGTCCATTGTGAAACAACGACAGGTATTCTTAATCCACTTGAGATGATCGCCAACGTTGCTAAAGAAACAAATAAAACATTAATTATTGATGCAATGTCAAGCTTTGGCGGAATGGAAATTGATATACCTGCACTTGGAATTGACTTCTTAATAAGCAGTGCGAACAAATGTATTCAAGGAGTGCCAGGGTTCGGATTTGTGATTGCTAAAAGAGAGAAAATCATCTCTTGTAAAGGTAATGCACGAAGCCTTTCACTCGATTTATATGATCAATGGGTAGTGATGGACAAAGATGGTAAATGGCGCTATACTTCACCAACTCATGTCGTTGCTGCTTTCGGGAAGAGCTTGGATGAACTGGATACAGAAGGAGGGATTCCTGCTCGTGAACAACGATACCGAAATAATAATCAGTTATTAAGGAAGAGAATGAAAGCCATTGGATTTGATACATATATTAGTGAGGACAAACAATCACCAATTATTACTTCCTTTATTTATCCGAACGATCAATTTAGTTTTCAAGCTTTCTATGATTATATGAAAGAACATGGGTTTGTTATTTATCCAGGAAAACTAACTGATGAAGATACTTTTAGAATGGGCAATATTGGCGAAATTTACGAAGAAGATATTAACCGTTTATGTGACATTATCGAAAACTATTTGGGAGTGAAAGCATAATGAAAAAAATAGAAGCAGTAATATTTGATTGGGCGGGTACGACAGTAGATTTTGGTTGTTTTGCACCTGTAAATGTCTTTATTGATATTTTTAAAGATGCGGGTATTGAGGTGACGATGGCAGAGGCGAGAGAACCAATGGGCATGCTAAAGATCGATCATATTCGCGCCATGCTGTCGATGCCCCGGATTGCATGTCTTTGGGAAGAAGAAAATGGCAAGCCATTCACTGAAACAGATGTAGAAAGGTTGTATAGCAAATTCGAACCGGCTTTATTGCAGTCATTAGCTCATTTTACTGATCCGATAGCTGGGGTGGTCGAAACGGTTAAAGAGTTAAGAGCAAATGGTTTGAAAATAGGGTCAACGACAGGCTATACGAGCACAATGATGGATATTGTTGTACCCTTAGCAAAGGAAAAAGGCTATACACCTGATTGTTACTTTACGGCTGATGATACCGATTCGTACGGTCGACCGTATCCGTTTATGATCTTTAAAAACTTGCAGGCATTAAAAGTATCGAGTGTGAAAAACGTCGTGAAGGTTGGAGACACGATTTCAGATATGAAAGAAGGTGCGCAAGCCGGCGTATGGACGGTTGGGGTGATAGTTGGTAGTTCTGAAATGGGCTTATCAGCCAATGAATTTAACAAATTATCTGGAGAGGAACAACAGAGAGAAATGGCACGAACAAAAGAAGCCTTTATAAGCGCAGGGGCTGATTTTACAATTGAGACAATGACAGAATTACCTTCACTGATAGAAACAATTAATCTTCAAGGATCCGGGAAGGAAAGGGAAGCTATTGAAAAATAAAGAAGCACTTCACCGTGAAGGAGACGTGAATAATAGCCCTTCACGGATGAGGTGGAATCATTCACTTGATCAGGTAAGTCGAGAAACACTTTGGCGCGACGAAGCGGTCTTTATAAGGCAATCGATGTCGACTCCTTGTCTACAAACCATTGTTGACGCAGACGGTTGCTACTTAATCGATCGAGAGGGAAAACGTTATTTAGACTTCCATGGCAATAGCTTGCATCAAGTCGGCTATAAAAATCCGTATGTGATTGAAGCTATCACGAAACAAATGAGTACTTTGCCTTTTATTCCGCGGAGATTTACTGCTGACATTGCGATGGAGGCAGGAGAAAGGTTAGTAGAGAAGACGATCTCAAAAGATTTCAAAGTATTATTCGTTCCATCAGGCAGTGCAGCAGTGGGACTTGCTATGAAAATTGCTAGAAAAGTGACTGGCAATCATAAAGTGATTTCCATGTGGGAGTCATTTCATGGGGCTGGCTTAGATGCAATCTCTGCGGGAGGAGAGTCTGTATTTAAAAACGGTATTGGTCCGATGTTACCTGGGATGATTAAAGTAATGTCCTACCAGTCCTACCGGAATGTCTTTGGTGCAAGCTCACCAGAAGATATCGCTGAAAAGTCGTTAAATTATCTGGAGTATGTGATTATAAATGAAGGGAATATTAGTTGCATCTTACTAGAGCCAATTAGAGCAACAGACACGCATATTCCTCCACGATCTTATTTTAAAAGGTTAAGAAAAATATGTGACGAACATGGAATCCTACTCATTTTTGATGAGATTCCAACCGCCTTTTACCGAAGCGGTGAATGTTATGTGCATCAATTATATGATATTGAGCCAGATATCCTTGTATTGGGAAAAGGATTAGGCGGAGGCATCGTGCCACAAGCTGCTGTTTTAGTGAAAAAAGTGCTTGATACGGCGGCAGAAGTTTCACTCGGTCATTATACACATGAAAAGCCAGCAATAGGCAGTGCGGCTATCGTTGCCATGCTTAACTATATTGACGATTACAGGTTAAAAGAAAATAGTTTGAGCCAATCTCAATTCATGGCGGCTAAGTTAAAGAAACTAGCGGAGCAGTATACTTGCATTGGGGATTTACGAATCTGCGGATTGTTAATAACGATCGAGCTTGTTAAAAGCCGAGACACAAAAGAAAAAGATGAGCAGTTGACCGAGTTTCTTCTCTACTACTGTTTGCAGCATGGTCTATCGTTTAAAGTAGCAGCTGGCAATTGCATCACATGGCATCCACCCCTTATTATCAAAGAGAAAGAAGCAAGCTTAGCTATTGAGTTATTGGAGAATGGCTTGAGAGCATATCAAGCATAAAACCCTCTCATTATTTGAGAGGGTTTTTTGTCTTCTGTTAAGTGCAACATCATAAAAATTAAGAAATCGTCTAAACAGCACTTTAAATGATGAAAATGATTGTAAGGATAATCACTGTCCATTTTTAAGATTGTAAATGTCTTTTTTTCTTCCACTCAAAAAAATTGTAGATTGTATCAATGCAAAAATGATTATTCACATGCTATGGTTATTGTATGAAAAAATAAAAGGAGTAAAGATAAATGAAACCGATAGATGATCATCTCAAAAAGGATTTAAAAGTCATATTTATTGGGTTTAACCCGAGTGTAAAGTCTGCAGAAACTGGATTTCATTATGCCAACCGTCATAACCGGTTTTGGAAAATCCTCTATCAATCTGGGCTGACTGAACGGGTTTACTTACCAGAAGAAAATCATCAATTACTTCAATTAGGATATGGTTTAACAAATATTGTCTCAAGACCAACTAAAGCGGCTAGCGATATTACGAAGGAAGAATATCAAGCAGGTAGATTAGAACTATTAGAAAAACTAAAAAAATATCAACCTGAAGTGGCCTGTTATGTAGGGAAAGGTGTATATCAAGAATTTAGTAAGAAAAAGAAGGTATCTTGGGGATTTCAGAGCGAATCGGTTGTACCAGGTGTAATTGATTTTGTTGCACCTTCATCAAGCGGGCTTGTAAGAATGAAAATAGATGAAATTGTAGATATCTATAAACAATTGAGGGAAAAGTTACGGAAGTAAAAAACAGGAAAAAAGACCGAGAGAAAAAAAGGTCTAATTTCTTTCAGAATATTTAATCTTTTGTTATAATAATGATACAACTTGTATCGCTTCAAAATTCTCTTGTCTATGCGTTGAAGGGACCAAATGGTTTTCACGATTATGTTAGGGAGGGATAAAGGATGAAGCAATTAGTTAGAGTAATGCCTTACACAGTCAATGATCAAGTGACAGATGTCAATGAAACGCCGCAAGGAATACAATTGATTCAGGCACCTGAGATTTGGAAAGAGACGAAAGGAAAAGGCATGAAGGTGGCAATATTAGATACAGGTTGTGACATGGACCACCCAGATTTAAAAGCGAGAATTATAGGTGGTAGAAACTTTACAGACGATGATGGGAGTTCACCAGATATCTTAGATGACCATAATGGTCACGGTACACATGTTGCTGGTACAATTGCTGCTACTGCTAATGAATCAGGAGTAATTGGTGTAGCCCCGGAAGCAGATTTGTTAATTGTAAAAGTATTGAACAAAGATGGATCTGGTCAATATGATTGGATTATAAATGGAATATTGTATGCGGTTGAACAGAAAGTAGATATTATATCGATGTCACTAGGTGGCCCTGAAGATGTTCCAGAACTACATGAAGCGATACAAAAAGCCGTCGGAGAAAATATTCTCGTTGTTTGTGCAGCTGGAAATGAAGGTGACGGGGATGATAATACCGATGAGCTTGCTTATCCAGGTTCATATAATGAAGTCATTAGTGTTGGTGCTGTTAATTTAAACCGCGAATCATCACCTTTCAGCAATTCTCATACCGAAATTGATTTGGTCGCTCCTGGTGAAGAGATATTATCTACTTTTTTAAATGGTAAATATGCAAAACTAAGCGGTACATCAATGGCCGCACCACACGTCGCAGGGGCTTTGGCGTTAATAAAAGATTTTTCTCAAGTTACATTTGAAAGAGATTTCTCAGAGCCTGAGTCATATGCGCAATTGATTAGAAGAACTGTTCCGCTGGGCTATTCGCCAAAATTAGAAGGAAACGGTCTACTTTATTTAACTGTACCAGAGCATTTAAACCGTGTATTAACTGAAGTAGTAAAAAATAGATTAGTAAAAAGTTAATATATTGATTGTATTAAAAACAAGAACAAATTCTGTTTCATTGAATTTGTTCTTGTTATTTTTTGTCTAATAAGTTTCTCTAGGCATGGTTTTTTTATTTTATTGATTACATGTATTTTATGATGAATGAATTGAGACTATGTTATGATCCTTTAGTTTATTATACTAGTAACAAAACGAGCGCGTTTGGAGGAAAGGATATGCAGCCATTTACAGCAACAGTGATTAAAATAATTAAAGAAATCCCTAAAGGAAGAGTAATGAGCTATGGACAAATCGCAACATATGCTGGTAGCCCCCGTGGTGCAAGGCAAGTTGTTCTCATTCTCCATTCAATGAGTCATAAATATGGTTTGCCCTGGCATAGAGTGGTCAATAAAGTAGGTGAAATTAGACTAAATGATAGCCACCAAGCCGATATGCAAAAAGAGTTACTTGAACAAGAAGGTGTTTTCTTTATACAGGCTCATCAAGTGGATATGAGTCGCTCACAGTATGACCGCGCCAAGTGAAGCACTAACACACAGTCAAGGTTTGTTCTCTATCTTTCCTCTTTTTTTCCCCTAAGTATGCCTAGTTTTGCTGAAAGAAATGATTGACTAGTCATTGCTACCTATTTAGGACAGAAGGAAAAACACATCCATTCACTTAAAGGAGAAAAATGAAGAAAAAGCGAAGTTCAATACATATAGATGTAGTTTTTTGTCAATCTATGTAGGAGAAATGTAGACAGGAAGAATATAGGAGGGGATGAGGGAAAATGAAAAAAGCTTTAGTGAGTTTGTTGACGGTTGTACTACTATTTTCAATTGCCTATACACCGTTTCAATCAGCAGTGGAACCTAAAGTTTCGGCTAATGAAGAAGGTGATGAGTTAGTTCAGAAGCTTAATCAACTTATTAACAATGATCCACTGTTAGCGGGAGCTCTTGCTGGTGTTAGCGTGAGGAGCGCAGAAGAAGGGAAGATTGTTTATGAACATATAGCTGATACTAGATTACGACCAGCTTCTAATATGAAACTATTAACAGCAGCAGTAGCACTGTCAGTATTAGGTGAAGATTATCGCTTTAAAACAGAATTATTATCGATAGGCCAGCAACGGGGCTCTGTCCACCATGGGGATATTTATTTAAAGGGGTATGGCGACCCAACTTTATTGAAAGAAGATTTTACTAACATGGCTAAAGCATTAAAAAAACAAGGTATTAAAATGATTAAGGGTCAACTTATTGCAGATGATAGTTGGTATGATGATGAACGTTTGTCAGAAGATATCATCTGGAAAGATGAGAGTTATTATTATGGTGCGCAAATATCAGCATTGACTGTAAGTCCGAATGAAGATTATGATGCTGGAAGTGTAATTGTCGAGGTAAAACCAGGTAAACAAGAGGGGAAAAAGCCAGAAATAACTCTGCAGCCGAACAATAGATATGTCAAAATCAACAATAACGCTAAAACCGTTGGTGCATCAGATAAGAAAGAAATTGATATTGTAAGAGAACATGGTACAAATGAGATAACCATCACTGGGACGATTCCTATAGAAGCTACATCTAGTAGAGAGTGGATTGCCGTATGGGAGCCAACACAGTATGCTTTAGAGTTATTAAAGGATTCTTTAGCAGGTGAGGGTATTAAAATCCATGGTGGCGTTAAGGTAGGAGTCGCACCTAATCAAACAGAAGTGTTGTATGAACAACAATCCATGCCGTTAGAGGAATTGCTTATTCCCTTTATGAAGTTGAGTAATAATACACATGCCGAAATTTTAATCAAAGAAATGGGGAAAGTAGTTAAAAATGAAGGCAGTTGGGATGCAGGATTAGAAGTTTTAGCAGATGAATTGAATGCTTGGGGAATCAATCAAGATACCATGCTTTTAAGAGACGGATCAGGCATCTCTCATGTCACTTTATTACCAGCTAATGAGCTTTCCAAACTCTTATACGAAGTACAGAAGGAATCTTGGTTTGATGTGTATTTTCATTCATTACCAGTAGCTGGTCATGCGGACAGAATGGTAGGGGGTACATTAAGAAATCGACTGAAAAACTCTCCAGCTGAGGGTCATGTTTATGCAAAAACAGGATCGATTTCAACTGTTAGCTCGCTTTCAGGCTATGTGGATAACAAGTCAGGAGAAAGATATGTATTTTCTATTATATTGAATAATATGGTAGATGGGTCAAAGGGGAAAATCATTGAAGATAAAATTGCTACCATTTTAGCTGAACAATAAACTACGCTCTATCATTACAAAAACGCTTGGATGCTGGACACCAAGCGTTTTTGTAATCGTCTTTATTTCTAAATAAGATTCAGATAAAAATTACTCACCCTTGCTAGCCTGAACATCTAAACTAATTTTGATTTTGTCTCCGACAAGAACGCCACCCGTTTCTAATGTAGAGTTCCATGTTAATCCATAATCATTTCTGCTGATTGATCCAGTTACGTTAAATCCAGCTTTTGTATTTCCCCATGGATCAATTCCCGTTCCTTCAAATTCGACTGCAAGCGTTTCTTGTTTTGTTGTATCTTTAATCGTCAGATCACCTGTCACGCTATATTCATTTTCCCCATTTTTTACAATATTCGTTGCTTTAAAATTAATTTTTGGATAGGTTTCAACATCGAAGAAATCTTGTGATTTTAAATGATTATCACGATCTTCGTTTTTGGTATCAATACTAGCTGAGTCGATTGTTAATGAAATATCCGCTGTTGTTAAATCTTTAGGATCAGCTTCAATAACAGCATCAAACGCTGTAAATGATCCCTTTACATTAGCAATCATCATATGTTTAACAGAAAAATCAACACTACTATGTGCTGGGTCTAACGTCCACTTTGTTTTAGCCATTTTATTTTCCTCCTATATATCTTTGATTAATAAATCTCAAATTAAAAATAATTGATTTCGAAATAATTATAATCTCGCCATCCGTGTTTGTCAATTTTATTTTTAAATTTTCTAATAATTTTTCGCGGAAGTGCGATATGTTATGGTAGTGAAGTGACAAGAGTTCGTATACAATAGGAATAATATGTATTTGTTAGAGGAGTTAAAGGAATGAAGCAATTAGAGGATATCCATCGTCAAGCGATTGAATATACAAAAATGAAAATTTATGAAGATATAGATTATTATTTAGGTGCAAATGAACAAATGTTAAGTTTTTCACAATATATCAAAGATCGAGCTCCGTTTTTAGCACAAGTTTGGCAAAATGTGTGGAGTAATAAAGCGACAAACAAACTCTCTCGTTTTCATAAGAAGGAATATTTAAAGAAAAAAAACTATGTTATTGAAGATATGAATAAGAAAACGTTAAATCAAGCATTTAGGAAAGAAGTCATTGAGTTCCGTCCATTAAATGTAAATAGTTTGCTACATTCGATTTTTGCAGATCAACCTGAAAAGTGGGCCAAACGTTATGTTTATGCAAGAGAAAGATATCTTCAAGAAGAAAAAGAACGCCAGATCAAACAAGAAAGATACGCCTATCAAGAATTTCTATGTGAAGAAGCAGAACAATGGTTGTCAAAAAACAGTGAAAATCTCTTTTTAGCTTTAAGACATAAATTGGCTTTAAAGCTTGAAACGGATTTAGCAAATAGAGTGAAGTATCATGAGACGGAATCACGTTACTTAGAAGAACCTTTAGTGGAAGTGGGGCCATTTATCGTTGATGATTACCCCCGTGTAGAAGATTTCTTTGAAGAGTTTACAGGTAATCTCCACAAAGTGATGATAAAAAATAAATGGTATTTTGAGTATGAAACATACTATTTTGAATACGAACAAATGGTAGGAGAAACTTTACATACGCTTATACAACAAGCGCTTCTATTACATCTTGGTCAAGGTCATATTGATAAGTATCAATCTTTGTTCCAGCATAGTTTGACTGGAGAGAAGTTGTTAGATCTAATTGATTGGGAAGATTTAATTCCAAATGCACTAGGCCGAATCATGGAAGATTATGTGAAAGATTTATTGAAGATAGCAAATGAGAATTTTGATTTAGAAGAGCAGCGAAGCTTATATGAAATACAAGTGAAAGAAAGAAAAATGAAGCGCAAACAAGAAGAACGGGAACGGAGACAAAAAGAAGAACAACAACAAAAAATGTTGAATGATATTTTTGGCTCTGCTTATGAGAGCCGAAAGAATATTTATCAGAAATTTGTTCTTCATATTGGTGAAACAAATACAGGGAAAACGTTCCAAGCACTAGAGAAAATGAAAGCAGCCCCATCCGGGTTATATTTAGCCCCATTACGTTTGTTGGCGCTTGAAGTCTATGAAAAGCTAAACAATGAAGGAACACCCTGTTCTTTAAAAACTGGAGAAGAAGAACGAGAAACCTCAGGTGCGACACATTTAGCTTGTACGGTTGAAATGTTTTATGAGAAAGATGATTATGATGTCATTGTTATAGATGAATCACAAATGATTAGTGATAAGGACCGTGGCTATGCTTGGTTTAAGGCAATCACAAAGGCAAATGCGAGAGAAGTGCATATTATTGCGAGTAAAAATGCCGAAGCTATGCTGTTGCAATTAATTGGAGATAGCAATGTTGAAATACATAGATATAAACGAGAAGCCCCTTTGGAAGTAGACAGTGAAGAGTTCACTCTTAAAAACGTAAAAGAGGGTGACGCGCTGATTTGTTTCTCACGTAAAAGGGTACTCGAAACAGCGTCTATGTTACAAAGAAAAGGTCATCAAGTGAGTATGATATATGGCAGTATGCCACCTGAAACGAGGAAGAAACAGGTTAATCGCTTTACAGCTGGTCAATCTGATGTCATTGTCTCAACAGACGCAATCGGAATGGGATTAAATTTACCGATACGACGGATTGTTTTTTTGGAAACGGAGAAATTTGATGGTACGAAACGTCGCACACTGACATCTCAAGAAGTGAAACAGATTGCTGGGAGAGCGGGGAGAAAAGGTATTTACCCTGTAGGTAGAGTGGCCTTTTTTGACCGGATTAAGTTAATGAGCAGTTTATTATCACAAGTAGATGCTCCGATTGAAAGTTTTGCTATTGCACCTACTTCAGCCATTTTTGATCGCTTTCTTTCGTATTATCGTGATTTAGGGAAGTTTTTTGAACTCTGGGATTTATTTGAGAGTCCAAAGGGAACTAAGAAAGCAACATTAAGTGAAGAAAGGGAGCTTTATGAACTGGTTAGAGGGACAGAGATTGAGGCGAGAATGCCTTTAAAAGATTTGTACAGTTTCTTACATCTACCTTTTTCAAAAAAAGAAGCGGACTTGATTCGGCAATGGGAGCAGGCGATGTACAGTATCATTGATCATGAAGAGCTGCCTGAACCAAGGTTAAGAAACCGTAATCTTGAAGACCTTGAGTATTCATATAAAGCAATAGGTCTTCATTTACTATTTCTCTATAAATTAGGTCAACATACTGAAGCCATCTATTGGGAAAGAGTGAGGGACGATATATCTAATCATGTGTTTGAACGATTAGATGATGATATTGCAAATATGAAAAAAACATGTAAGCGTTGTGGAAAATCTTTAGCTTGGGATCATGCCTTTAACATTTGCGATGATTGCCATAAGAATCAACCGAGTAGAAGAAGACGTTACTATAAGAGGTAAACAGGAGGGGTAATGTGAAGCTGAGTATTTTAGATCAATCACCAATTGCAAAAGGCAAGACAGCAAAAGAAGCACTTGAGGCATCACTGCAGTTAGCGAAAACAGCGAATGAATTAGGCTATTACCGCTATTGGATTGCAGAGCATCATGACTTGCCTGGGCTCGCTAGTTCCTCTCCTGAAATTATGATGACATATATTGCATCACAAACGTCAACTATAAGGATTGGCTCGGGTGCGTTGTTACTACCGAATTATAAACCTTTTAAAGTGGCAGAGAACTTTCATTTGTTAAGCACACTTTTTCCAGGACGTATAGACCTCGGCATAGGAAGAGCACCAGGTGCATCTGCTGAAGCAAGTATTGCACTAGCAGGGAATTATTTGCAAGCTGTCAAAGAGTGGCCCCAGTCTATTGATACACTACTTGCTTTTTTAAATGACCATCATCCAGAAGACCATCTTTTTCGTAAAGTAAAGGCAAGTCCCATCCCCCCAATAAAGCCTGAAGTGTGGATGTTAGGAACAAGCCATAAAAGTGCTAGTTTAGCAGCTGAAAAGGGGTTACATTACTGTTTTGGACAATTTATGAGTGATGCTAATGGAAAAGAAGCGATTGATCTTTTTAAAGAGAAGCGCAAGAGCGAACAACAAAATATGATGTTAACCGTCTCTGTTATTTGTGCTGAAACAGATGAAAAGGCTGAAGAAATAGCTACCTCAGTATTATTATGGCATCTCCAATCAGATGATGGAGAGAAGCAAGAAGTACCTTCAGTAGAGGAAGCAATTAAGCATCCCTATTTCATTGCAAAACAAGAAAAAGTCGCTAAGATGAAAGAAAGAATGATTATTGGTAATCCGGAAAAGGTCAAGAGAGACTTGTTAAGTCTTACAAACCAATACGGCATAGATGAAGTCATGATCGTGACAATAACACATGATTATGACGATCGTCTAAAGTCATATAAATTATTGGCTGATATGATTAACAAACCAGTTTTTTAGAGATATAAAGGGAATGTGAAGCAACCTACACATTATTTCTTCAATATTTGTAGGGGGAAGCTCTTATCTTTTTTTGTCATGGTCAAACGAAAGCTGGTTACTATTCCTCTATAAATAAATATTTATTGCTCATGTCTAGAAGAATTTATTCTCTTTTTTTCCGCTCTTTAAAAGGGCAAACATGAGAGGTATATGGGTTGTATTAAATTGAAGCAATGTCAATTTTAAGCAAGCAGCTTTTACCTCTAAAGTTTCTAATTTGTTTTCGTTTACGATGCGTTAATCATAAATTCGATAGCATGTTTCCCTTACTGCTTGAATAGAAATAAGGCAGTAGCATCTAAGACGAGAATGAAGGAGAGAGGTATAATGGCAAGCTTTCATCATGAGAAAAAGGTAAATGTATCAATTGACCACCTATGGCAGTTTGTTAGTGATATGAATCATTGGGCACCACTTGTTCCTGGATATATAAGGCATGAAATATTAAATGAAAAAAGCTCCATCTGGGTGTTTAAAGTAGATGTCGGCTTAATGAAAAAAAAGATAGAGCTACAGGTCGATATCACTAGATGGCAGGCGCCTAATAAAGTGACATTTAACTTAACAGGTATCAATGAGAAATTTAAGGGCAATGGTTTTTTCTCGAGTGTAAATTCTTCTAAAAAAGAAGTAGTGATGACGGGCTTTTTAGAGATTGTAGCTGAGGGAATGATGGCAAAAATGGCGAATGCTATTTTAGAAACCTCTCTTCCCGAAATTACAACTGAGTTAACGAATGCAGTCGCAGAGAAAGCAGAACAGCAGTATTCACTGCATCAGTAATTTATTTTGTGAATTTATTTGCATAACTAGAGGCGACATATGCCTCTGGTTTTATTTTGGCTTCCACACCAATGGATTCCATTCTTGCGACCATTTCAGCTACATATTCCTTCGTTTTATTACGAGAGCCGGCACCAATATCTAAATGGCCTTCCATCGTAAAACTTGCACCTTGGTAAATAAATGGTAAGACAATATCAATCATCTGGTTTTTCTTCTCTTCATCAAATAATGCAACAATCTCTTCAGTTAAAGAAGTTTCAAAAGAAATTCTTTCATGTAGATGAAGCATCTTTCGTGGGACGGAACATTTTCTAATACAAGCCCACGCTCCTTTTCCTGCATTTTGAATCACTATACCAGTGATAAATAAAGTATGGGCAGGATGTACTTGAGAGTCTGTTCCAACAATCAGTTTATAATTTCCTCTCGGTTGGATGTACATGAAGTGAAGAATGCGCTCAAAGACATCTTCAAATGTTAAGTTTTTCTCTTTTAAATTTTGAAAAGGAAGTATTTGCAAAGTCATCACCACATTTTTAATTTATAGTTTATGCATTCACGAACCTTCATGAATCAATTGCAGCCTATTTTATACTTATGAAAGAAGTAAAGATTTTAAGATAAATTTTATGACCATCCTGCAAGCTAAACGGATTGAAAGGCTAAGATGGCCTTTATTGGGCCCATTGATAGTGGATGTTCGTCTATATTGATTTTCCATTGTTGAAAGCATGATAGAGAGTTGTGTAGAATGTAAAGGAGAAAAACTTGCAATGAAAGACAAAGAGGTGCGAATAATGTTTAAAGAACAGTTAGTCGAAAGAATCAAACAAGCAAAAGATAATGGGGAATTACTATTTATTGAAGAATTAAACTACGCTAAAAAGCAGGAGATAATAGATGAAAAAGAGGTAAATGTCCTCGACACTAAAAAGCGCTTTTTTGATAGTTATATTGAAAGAGGCGATAAAGAAACAGAAAACTTTCTTGGGACAGAATCGGCCAGTGAATTTTTTGAGCAGCCGATCACTTATTTTAAGCAACATATCAATGAATTCGTCTATGTTGAATCCGTATGGTTCGATCAACTAAATGTTGAATCACTTTCTTTTGAAGTAGATGATTTATTCCGTACTTATGATTGCTTGATTGGTTTAAAGCAGCCTAAGAAAAAGGAAAAAGAAATTAAAGCCTATTTTATGTCAATCTTCACAAGTGATGAAGCGCGACTGAGCCCTATGTTTAATCAAAAAGATGGCTTATGGGAAATTAACTTTACGTTAGATTATATTGAAGGATTTTCTGAAGATATGAAGATAGGCGAAGCTTTTTCACTTATATATAAAGTTTTATTTGACCTAATAATTGAGCTTGAAGGCTGATATTAGTAGTTGGTCTTAATGGATACATGACATTTATCATGGTTGCGTGATGACACCTATGTCTTCACAGTATTTTCAGACGTCTTTATTATTAAATTATATTGAAGGAAAGGAACTTACAATATGACAAAAGAACGTTTGAAAACATTGAGAAAACAAATGCTGCCATTTGAAAAGGCGAATCGTAACAAAAGTATATATCAATTAATCAATACGCTTGTACCATTTTTTGGTTTATGGACACTTGCTTATTTTTCACTTTCCATTCATTATTTATTGACATTAGCTTTATCTGTTTTAGCGGCGGGCTTTTTAATACGTATATTTATCATCTTTCATGATTGCTGTCACAATTCATTCTTTAAAAGCCGCAAAGCGAATAAAATTGTGGGAACGATTGCTGGGATTATTACGATTTTTCCATATAGCGCTTGGGCACATGATCATTCCGTTCATCATGCAACAAGCAGTAACTTGGACAAGCGTGGGACAGGAGATATATGGTTATTGACTGTTAAAGAATATATGGATGCCTCTTTTTTAACGAAGGTTGGTTATCGACTTTACCGTAATCCAATCATTATGTTTGGATTAGGTCCGATTTACACATTTTTATTTAAAAATCGTTTTAATCGAAAGGGTGCTCGTTTACCAGAGAGATTAAATACGTATTTAACCAATGTAGGAATTGTTACTTTATATGCTTTCATGTGTTATCTCATCGGCTGGGAAGCATTCCTACTTGTGCAAACCCCGATTTTCCTGATTTCTGGTGCAGCTGGTATTTGGTTATTCTATGTCCAGCATACATTTGAAGATTCTTATTTTGAGCCAGATAAAGAGTGGGAATATGTGAGTGCAGCAATTGAAGGCAGTTCATTTTACAAATTGCCAAAACCACTGCAATGGATGACAGGAAATATTGGTTACCATCATGTACACCATCTAGCTCCAAGAGTCCCAAATTACGAATTAGAGAAAGCACATACTAACAGTGAGCAATTACAAAATGTACCGACCATTTCACTAGCAACAAGCCTAGAATCTCTTCGCTTTAAGCTTTGGGATGAAGAGAAGAAAATATTTGTCGGCTACCGTGCAGTAAAACAATACCGAAAAGTACCGGTATCTTAATAATAATCTGCTATAATACTGTTAAGAAACTCCTTTGTATGAAAGAAACAAAGGAGTTTTCTATTTCTACATTGAAGCGGAGGTTTATAATGTCATATCCACTTTTATATAAATTAAAAAGCTCTGGGATGACACCATACATATGGATTATCCTGACGATTCTCCCTTTTTATTTTATCTTTCAATCTTCAACGACTTGGGAGATTATTGTTGGTATCATATTAACGGTCGTCTTTTTTATCACTTTTCGTTTTGCCTTCATATCTAATAAATGGCCAGTTTATATATGGTCTCTTTTATTGATTGCAGTTTCAATGACCATGTTAATTATTTATCAGTATGTGTATTTTGCTTTTTTCATCGCTTATTATAATGGATATATAAGAAATAGAGTGGCGTTTTTTATTGTTTATATCATTCACATTGTTTCAACGACTGTAGCCATTAATTACAATATCGTTGTTAAAAGTGACATGTTTTTAAGTCAAATTCCATTTGTGATTATTATTTTAGTGAGTATGATATTGTTGCCTTTTAATATCTATAATAAAAGAAAACAAGAGAGGCTAGAGAAACAATTAGAATACGCGAACCAAAGAATTGCCGACCTTGTTAAACAAGAAGAACGTCAAAGAATTGCGCGTGACTTACATGATACACTTGGTCAAAAACTCTCACTAATAGGATTAAAGAGTGACCTGGCGAGAAAGTTAATTCAAAAAGATCCAGAACAAGCAAAAGTTGAATTAAAAGATGTTCAGCAAACAGCCCGTACAGCATTGAATGAAGTACGGAAAATGGTATCGCAAATGAGAGGAATACGATTGCAGGAAGAAGTCGTTCGTATAAAGGAAATTTTACAAGCAGCGCAAATGGATATGGAAATCAATGAACCATTAAAAGAAGCTTACACTTCCATTTTTATAGAAAATATTATTAGTATGTGCTTAAAAGAAGCGGTTACAAATGTAGTCAAACATAGTCGAGCGACAAAATGTTCGGTAGCAATAGAAGAACGAAATAAAGAATTAGTCGTTACAGTAAAGGATAATGGAATAGGCATTACGAATAGTGAGAAAAAAAGCTATGGTAATGGGATTAATGGCATGAAAGAAAGATTAGAATTTGTAAATGGCCATTTGGACATCAGTTGTGACGAGGGTACGACAATTTCAATTATTGTTCCACTTGTCGTTAAACAAGTTGAAGGAGGAGATTTGGCATGATTCGAATTGTCATTGCAGAAGACCAAAGAATGATGTTAGGCGCACTCGGTTCGTTACTGAACCTTGAGGATGATATGCAAGTCGTTGGTCAAGCCTCCAATGGAGAAGAGGCCGTTACATTAGTGCAAGAACTAAGTCCCGATATTTGTATTATGGACATTGAAATGCCTTTAAAAACAGGGTTAGAAGCAGCTGAAGCAATTAAAAACAGGGGCATAAAGGTTATTATTTTAACCACTTTTGCAAGATCTGGATATTTTCAACGAGCGATAAAAGCAGGGGTACGGGGCTATTTATTAAAAGATAGCCCGAGTGAAGAGTTAGCTGATTCGATTCGTAATGTCATGGCAGGCAAAAGAATTTTTGCCCCGGAACTGATGGATGATGTCTACCGAGAAGAAAATCCCTTAACAGAACGTGAGAAAGCGGTACTTGAATTAATGGCAGAGGGAAAAAGCACTAAAGAAATTGCCTCTATATTAACGATTAAAGTTGGTACAGTTCGTAATTATATATCAGCTATATTGGAGAAGTTAGAAGTAACAAACAGAATCGAAGCCATCACAGAGTCAAAAAACAAAGGCTGGTTTCATTAATGAATACTCGTGACGAGCAGGAAGTCACGAGTATTTTTTGTATTTCTTGACTAATTATCTAAAAAACCAAACCTTTTTTTTGCATAATATTTCATGCAAATCATTTCAATAAAAAGCTAGTAAAATCCTGTATTTATAGGGAAATTATAAATTTGTAAGAATAATAGAAAAGTTTCAGAAACTGTGTTGACAATACCAAAAATAGGGTTCATAATATTTTAAACAATCAATGTACTTTATTAAGGAAATGTTATATTGATTTTATGTATTAAAGTAATAAATTCTTAATATCGTATAAATTGCGAAGGAGTAGTTTAATCATCAAAGTATTTCGTTTACAATGGTGCATAATACCACAAGAAAAAGAGTAAAGATGTTTAACGGCACTTTAAATTGATCTTAGACAGGGAGTAGAGTAGAAATGAATGATTATCAGTTTGAAATCCAAAGACGTGCAACCAAAAAAGAAAAACCGGCATTTGATCAGTTGATTTTCGGTAGGAACTTTACAGATCATATGTTTGTAATGGACTATCATGCAGACAAGGGGTGGCATGATGGACGTATTGTCCCTTATGAGCCATTACAAATTGACCCGTCTGCAATGGTATTTCATTATGGCCAAAGTGTTTTCGAAGGATTAAAGGCATATTTATCTGAAGATCAGGAAGTGCTCATGTTCAGACCATATAAAAATATGGAGAGACTGAACAAATCGAACAACAGACTCTGTATTCCGCCAATTGACGAAGAACTTGCTGTTCAAGCATTAAGACAATTAATTGCAGTTGATCGTGATTGGGTTCCAAATGTAGAAGGAACATCGCTATATATTCGTCCATTTATTATTTCTACAGAACCTTATTTAGGCGTTGCTCCATCACATCAATACAAATTTATTATTATCATGTCACCAGTCGGTGCCTATTATAAAGAAGGAATTAACCCAGTGAAAATCGCTGTCCAAAGCGAATATGTTCGTGCAGTCAAAGGTGGAACGGGTAATGCCAAAACAGGAGGAAACTATGCTGCTAGCCTAAAAGCACAAGAAGTAGCAGAACAGGAAGGATATTCACAAGTACTTTGGTTAGATGGCAAGGAAAATAAATATGTTGAAGAAGTAGGAAGCATGAATATTTTCTTTAAAATTAACGGTGAAGTCGTTACACCTGAATTGAACGGAAGCATTTTAGAAGGCGTTACAAGAAACTCTGTTATTGAACTCATTAAAGACTGGGGTATTCCTTTATCTGAGCGTCGTATCTCAATCGATGAGATCTATGAAGCGCAAAAAAATGGCACGCTAGAAGAAGCATTCGGAACGGGTACTGCAGCGGTCATTTCACCAGTCGGAGAACTATTCTGGAATAACGAAAAACTTACCATTGGTGGCGGACAAACAGGTGAAATCGCCGGCAAACTTTACGAAACGCTAACAGGAATCCAAAAAGGAAAAGTAGAAGATAAATTTGGTTGGATTGTGAAAGTAGACGAAGAAAAAGCTGTTACGACAGCAATTTAATAGAAGAAAAAAACCACTTGCCATTGATGGTAAGTGGTTTTTTAAAAAGGTTAGGCTAGAAATGTGGATAGCGGTAAAAGTGGACAAAAACTGAAAGAATAAAGACGAAGTGATGGACTTAGTGAGAAAATGGAATGACTGCATATATTAAAATCACAAAAGAGTTTTACACTTTTTAACAAGCAAATTTGTACTATCTATTAGAGAAGTTATATATATTGGTATTTTTTTATGTTAAAAATTCGTTATAATAGAGTAAAAAGAAAGGATGAAGTAATTTGCCAGACCTAAAACCACTCAATCCCTCTTATCAACTCCGATTATTACGCGTGCTCCATCTTAGATCAAAATTGTCCCCTGAGAATGAACAATATCTCAAAATGTTAGAAAAAGGATATGAAGGAGAAAGTAAATGGCGAGATGATTTGCAGCAACTTTCACCAAAATTCCCCATTCTTTATGATGTATTGCTAGAAATTAATCATACATCCTTCCAAATTGATGCTCTCTGTTTAACTCCTCACAAACTCATTGCTTTCGAAGTGAAAAATTATAGTGGTGATTTTTTGGTTCAGGACACTAAATGGTATTCACCAACAAACAAGGAAATTAAAAATCCCCTTCTACAAATCCAAAGAAATGAAACCCTCCTACACCAATTCCTTACTAAGCACGAATTAAACATTGCATTTGATTATCTACTTGTTTTTGTCCATCCCGAGTTTATGTTATATGACCGTACAAAGAAACAAAATGTTATTCTTCCACCGCAAATTCCACGATTATTAAGAGAACTAAATCAAATGGACATTCAACACTCTCCATTTCATACAAAAATTGTTCACACTTTTTTGAGTCATCATAAAGAAGAGAATTATGCTAGAAAAATCGATTATTGTACGGAGGATTTGGTAAAAGGAGTGGTTTGTCGAGAGTGCAGTGGGCAGATGAGGCGAGCGAGTTTGCGCAAATTTCATTGCTCAAAATGTAGGAGGAATATTTCATCTTATGATGCATTAAGTGAAGCAATCAATGACTTTATTATTCTTTTTCCATCAGAAAAAGTAACAAAGACGGCGATTTATGATTGGTGTGGAGGAGCAATCAGTAGTTCCGCAATACAACGATTCTTACAAGAGAAATATACACTTAATGGTGGTGGAAATTATTTTTATTATCATTAATGGGTTTTAAAAAAGAAGAAATAGTTGAATTATTTAGTAATGAAGTGAAGTAACAGTACCGTATAGATTGACCGGTATTCTGATGGGTTTAATCTACTAGTAAGCAGTTATAAGTTGAACAAAGGACTTTGTGCACAAAAAAATTTATATGACATCGCAAAAAAGGGGATAGTAAGTCACTCAATAGGAGAATCAGAGAAGAGCGCCTCGCAAAAGGGTTTAGCTAGTCACTCAGAAAGAAAACCAGAGATAACCGCCTCACAAAAAGGGAGTTATTCAGCAATTTATTTAGAACCAAACACAAATGAAAGCCGAGCAAGGGAGTGCCCGGCTTTCATAAATTCGTTTAGGATAATGCGAATTACTTAGATAGTAAAAGAAATATTCTAATGAACTATAACCATAATCATCACAAGCTTTATCCTATCCCACTAACAATCAATTCAGCAGCTTCTTCAGCTGTTTTCCCGTCAACATTGATTTTTAGATGATATGGTTGATAATGAGCTTGTCTTTCTTTGTAGAGATGATACATTTCGTCAGTAGAAAGACCATTCAATTTCGGTCTTGTATCTTTAATCAATGGGTATCGATCGAGCCAATTTTCCCATGAGAGCTCGATAAGGACAACGGTACTGTTTTGTAAACAAATTTCGCGGTTCTTACTGTTTAAAAAGGCGCCGCCGCCTAATGAAAGAATCTGTTTTTCTTCGGCAGATAGTTGTTCAATCAATTCGCTTTCAGCTTTTCGAAAAACTTCTTCACCATGATCAAGGAAAATTTTTGAAGTTGACATCCCAAACTGTTGTTCAATGCGTTCATCCGTGTCGATTAAACCCCACTGTAATTTCTTAGCTAATTCCGTTCCTATGGATGTCTTTCCGACCCCCATAAACCCAATAAGTACAATACTCTTATCTTCCATAGACTGTCCTCCCGAATAATATATAAAATATCATATCATAACGTTTTATGTCGCAACATCGTTTCTATCCAATGTTTTTTATTTTCATTTCTATCATTTCATGTTATATTGACATCATATATTATAAGTTTTCACTGGGGGTGCCTTCACATAGAGGCTGAGATTGAATGCCGTTCAAAACCCTTTGAACCTGATCTGGTTTGTACCAGTGGAGGGAAGTGTGTCGATGTAGTCGTCCTCGCTTCCTTTTGGAAGTAGAGGATTTTTTTTATATATGAATAAATGCTAGGGGTGCCAAATACTTGGCTGAGATGAACCCTTTGAACCTGATCTAGTTAATACTAGCGTAGGGAAGCGAGTGACGTCATACATATCATGATGACCAAAGCCGCTTATTCAAAATAGCGGCTTTTTTATTTTTATCGAAAGGAGGAAAGGTCTATGAATAAAATCCAAAAAATGACGATGACGGCAACGATTGCAGCCATCACTACTGTGTCGAGTAGTCTCATTTTTATTCCGATTGGAATAGCGAAAATTTTTCCGATTCAGCACTTGGCGAATGTATTATCTGCTGTACTTCTTGGACCATGGTATGCCGTTAGTCAAGCGTTTCTTTCATCTACATTGAGAAATATGATGGGGACTGGAAGTGTTTTTGCCTACCCCGGGAGTATGATTGGCGCATTACTTGCAGGGTTCCTTTATCAAAAAACGAAAAAAATTGGCTTCTCAGCACTAGGTGAAGTCGTTGGAACAGGAATGATAGGGGCAGTAGCGACTTATCCGATTAGTACATTACTTTTAGGACAAGAAGCAACCCTTTTCGGATTCCTACCAGCATTTATGGTGAGCTCGTTTACTGGAGCAATTTTAGGATATGGTTTATTAAGAGTATTAATTAAGAATAAAGCTATTGGAGGTTACATCAATGAAAACAGCATTAACGATCGCAGGTTCTGATTCAGGAGGAGGAGCTGGGATTCAAGCAGATCTTAAAACTTTTTCCGCCAATGGTGTGTTTGGCATGTCCGTCATTACGGCGATTACCGCTCAAAATACAGTAGAGGTACGTTCGGTACAGGATATAGAAATCAATATTATAAAAGACCAAATAGAAGCTGTGTTTGATGATATCCAAGTTGATGCTGTCAAAATCGGGATGTTGTCATCTAGTGAGACTGTAAAAATCGTCGCAGACCGTTTAAATCATTATAGTCCAAAAGTGATTGTGTTAGATCCTGTTATGGTTTCAAAAGGTGGACATCATCTTTTAAAGGAACAAGCTATTGAAGCATTAAAAGCGAAAATGTTACCACTTGCGACTGTAATTACGCCAAACATTCCTGAAGCTGAAGTACTTTCGGGTATGACAATTCGCACGGTTGATGATATGGAGCAAGCTTGTAAAAAATTATATGAATTAGGGCCAAAAGCCGTCTTATTAAAAGGTGGACATTTAGAAGGAGAACCGAATGACTTATTATGGGATGGACAAAGTTTCAACTGGTTTAATGGTCGAAGAGTAGAGACAAAAAACACCCATGGTACAGGTTGTACTCTATCATCTGCCATTGCTGCTGGGTTAGCAAAAGGGGAAGAACTTATTGAGGCCATACAGTCTGCGAAAAATTATATTTCCATAGCGATTGAGCATAGCCTAGCACTCGGTAATGGGCATGGTCCGACAAATCATTTTTATGAGTTATACAACAAAGCAAAGATGGAGGAAAGATAATGGCGATTTCAAGTGAAGCAGTTGAGAGAGTCTTTCAGCAGTTACAAGAACATACCCCACTCATTCATCATTTAACAAATACAGTAACTATTAATGATTGTGCAAATGTGACCCTAGCAATGGGCGGTTCACCTGTTATGGCCACCCAACTCTTAGAAGTAGAAGAAATGGCTATGGTGGCAGATGGGCTCGTAATTAATTTTGGTACTATTAATGATGCGATGTTTGCGGCAATGATTAAAGCTGGACAAACTGCCAATCAAAAAGGGGCCCCAGTAATATTTGATCCAGTTGGTGTTGGTGCAACCACTTATCGCACAAATAAGGCAAAAGAGCTAATTAGCACAATAAAAGTGTCCATTATTCGCGGCAATGCTTCTGAAGTTTCTGCTCTTATTGGTAAGAATACAAAAACGCGTGGTGTTGATGCAGGGGCAATTGAAATAGCACCTGAAGCACTTGCAAAGGAGGCAGCTGAAGTCCTAAACTGTCTCATTGTTATTAGTGGAAAAGAAGATGTCATTACAGATGGGAAGCAATTAGTTGTGATTGATAATGGAGATTATCTTTTGACGAAGGTAACAGGAACTGGTTGCATGACAGCTTCATTAGTAGCAACTGCTGCTGCTGTTTCAGAAAATTGGTTTGACGGGGCTGTTATTGGTATGGCTACTATGAGTCTAGCAGGGGAAATCGCAGCTAAGAGCTTACATGCCGGTGAAGGGTTAGGTTCATTTCGAGTGAAGCTAATGGATACGATTAGTACAATGAATGCAGCCATATGGCTAGATGGAGTGAGGCAAAACTAATGGATTACCGTTTATATTTAGTCACAGATGATAAAATAGCAAACAATGAATTATATGATATTGTTCGAAGTGGTGTAAAAGGTGGTGTGACCATCGTTCAATTAAGAGAGAAGACAGCGGATGGTCAACTCTTTTATGAAAAGGCGAAAATATTACAATCTATATTAAAACCATTGGATATTCCACTGATTATTAATGATAGAGTAGACATCGCTTTAGCGGTAGGTGCAGCAGGTGTGCATGTTGGACAAGATGATCTGCCATGTGCCGTCGTTAGAAAGATTGTTCCTGATGATATGGTAGTTGGTATCTCTGTATCCAATGTGGAAGAAGCGAAACTTGCTCAAGAACAAGGAGCAAATTATGTTGGAATAGGTTCGGTGTTTCCGACAATTTCTAAATCAGATGCTGATTTATTAGCACCAGGTATGCTCGAGGAAATCATTGCAGCGATTGATATTCCTGCTGTCGCTATTGGTGGTATTCAACTAGAAAACATAAAAATGCTTAAAAATCGAGGGTTAGCAGGTGTTTCTGTTGTCTCAGCAATTAGTAAATCTAAAAATCCAGAAAAGTCAGCTCGAGATTTACTTCAATTATTCCTTTAGACCTAAAAAATATCATAAGTGTAGTTAAAGAGAACTTATTCCATTGACAAGATACTATTAATATACTAAAATTACTTTTGGTTCGAGATATTTCATTTTAGTGTATTTCGAATAAATTATTACGACATTCGGAGGTCTTCACATAATGGCAAAAGTTCTATTTGTAAACGCAAGTGATCGTCCAGTTGAAGCTGGAATTTCTGTAAAAATGTATCATGCATTTTTACAATCATATAAAGAATCAAATCCATCAGATGATATTACGGAATTGAATCTTTTTGAAGAAAACATGCCTTACTATGGTAATGATGCAATCAATGGTACTTTTAAAAAGAACCAAGGGTTGGAATTAACTGCTGCAGAAGAAAAGGGTGCGGCGCTAGTTGAGAAGTATTTAAATCAGTTCTTTGATGCTGATAAAATCGTTTTCGCATTCCCACTTTGGAATTCAACTGTACCAGCTCCATTGATCAGCTATGTTTCTTACTTAGCTCAAGCAGGTAAAATGTTTAAATATACTGCTGAAGGTCCAGTAGGATTTGCTGGCGACAAGAAAGTGATGCTTTTAAATGCTAGAGGTTCTGATTATTCACTAGAAGGTATGGCTGCTGGCGAAATGGCAGTTAACTTAGTAAAAACAATTATCAGCCTTTGGGGCATTACTTCTCCGTCAGAAGTAGTGATTGAAGGACATAACCAATACCCAGATCGTACACAAGATATTATTGAAGAAGGATTACAAAACGTAGCTAAAGCTGCTGCTCAATTCTAATTCGATACGAAAGCATCTCTATATTTTTGTAGAGGTGCTTTTTTTGTCTAAAGGACGTCCTAAAACTTGTATATAGGAAATCACGGTCGCTCATTCTTTGTGTAAACCTTGAATAAACTTGACCAGTATCACACAACTCGATGATGTGTAAAGAGATTAGGGTTCAAAAAAGGAAGACATTTTAAACAAGCTAGTAAGATAAAAACGTATACGCAATTAAATATGTTTTTTAACTACAAGCATGAATGATTGCTGAGGAACTATTTGTCGAATCAGTACCCAAACTGTTACGAGATTACTTGCTTATCTTAAAGTAGAACAAAACAGAGTGAGGAATGGCCTCACTCTGTTTGCTATTGTTTTTCAATTTTTGAAGGATTGTTTATTTTATAAGGTACTGTTTCTTCTACTTTATGCTCTTCATCGACATCGTCTTGGGCTTTTGGTAATTTCTTTTTGACGATTTTGCCATTAAAGGAAAGTTTGTCTCCGATAGCTAATTCTTGTTTTTTTAATGTTTTAGAGTGACTGCACCAAGCTAGTCCAATTGGTAAAGGGTCGTCTTGATGAATGACAACCTCATCGAGCACAATGACTTCATCATGGTCCTCAGTGAAATGGTTATAGCTTAGCGCAAATTGCTTCACAATTGCTGAAAAAGCCACCTTATCTTCAGGAAGTTGGATTTTTTTAGCTGCTTCTTTTTTCTTTGTTTTCGTTTTTGTAGCTGTGATTTTCGGCGGTGTTGGCGCTTGCTCTTTTGTTTTTTCGTCGGCCTGTTTTTCTTCTATTTGTGCGGTGTTTGGTTGTCCAGCAGCATCAAAAGCTTCTTTACCAAAGTTGCCTGCTTGCATTTCTTTTAAATAAGCCGGATGAATGCAACTTAGTTTTCCATCTTGGAACTTGATTACAATGGTGTAATGATCATCTTCTTCACCGTATGCTTGATAGCCGACAATTTCTACTTTGCGTTGATGGGTTTTTTGTTTAAACCAAAACGTTTTCTTGGCAGGCAGCTTCCATTCTTTTAACTTAGTTTCGTATTCTTCTTCAGATTCAAACGGTTGAATCTCACCTTGAGGTGGGAGATAATTAGTTTGATTCGCATCCTCGATATGAGGTAATGTAATAGCCATGATTGGATCTCCTTTCCTTTTTCCATTATTAATTACTATAAAAAGGTTTAAGAATGGCGAAATAGAATATATTTAGTTAATATAACGCATATGAGCAAAAAAATGAACTATTTAAGGAGTGTTAAAAATTATGACGACCTATTCTAGTCGAAAAGAGATTCCCGTAGAAGAAACTTGGAATATCACTGATATTTATAGTGAGGAGTCTGAGTGGCAAAAGGATTATGAATCCATTCAGTCGTTAGCGCAGGAGTTAGCTGGGTTCGAGGGGGAAATAAGCGATGGTCAAAGTTTATTTCAATTTCTGAAGAAGCAGGAAGATTTATCTTATTTGTTTGGTAAAGTATATGCTTATGCGATGTTACAATCTGATGTTGATACAAGGGATAGTCGTGCTCAAAGTTTATTAGATCAATCGAAACAACTAAGTGTAAAAGTAAGTAGTGCAACTTCTTTCTTTATGCCGTTTTTACTTAGCTTAGATGAAGCGACATTAAAAGCTTATATTAAAGAAGAAGAAGGGCTGCAATATTTTGAAGAAGACTTACTCGAATCGTTTCGTTATAAAGCGCATGTGCTTTCAACTGAGCAAGAAAGTTTATTATCACAACTCGGTGAATCACTTTCTGCACCATCAAATACATATAATATGATTAATAATGCTGATATTGAGTTTGGTCTCGTAACAAATGATAATGGTGAAAAAGTAGAACTTACACGAGGAATGTATGCGAAATTAATTGAAAGTGATGATCGACAAAAGCGGAAAGAAGCGTATAAGGCGTATTATAAGCCTTATGTACAACTTAAAAATACAATCGGCTCGACTTTATCAGCAGCGATCAAGAATAATGTTACAACCACAAGAATAAGGCAGTATCCTTCTGCATTAGAAAAAGCATTATTTGGTGATAATGTTCCGAAAGAGGTTTATCATAATCTTATTCAGTCCACAAGAGACCATTTGCAAACGATGCACAAATATACAGCATTAAGAAAAGAGTTATTGCAGTTAGATGAATTAAGACAATACGATTTAAGTGCCCAGCTTGTGAAAGATGTCGATATGCAGATACCATATGAAGAGGCATTTGCGAAGATGTGTAAAGCGTTAGCGCCACTAGGGGAAGAGTATATTTCTACATTGCAATCGTTTAAAGAACATCGTTATATTGATGTAAGAGAAACGAAAGGAAAGCGCTCTGGTGCTTATAATATGGGGGTATATGGTGTACACCCTTATATACTTTTAAATCATCGTGATGATCTTGATAGTATGTTTACACTTGCGCATGAATGTGGCCACGGTGTTCATAGTAAATGGAGTGCCCAGCATCAGCCGCAAATTACGGCAGGCTACAGTATTTTTGTCGCTGAAGTTGCATCAACTGTAAATGAGGTACTTTTAATAAAATATTTACTTGATCACGAAACCAATGAAGACATTAAACGACATTTACTTAATCATTTTATTGATCAGTTTAAAGGCACATTCTTTACACAAGTCATGTTCAGTGAATTTGAATGGAAAACGCATCAATTAGCAGAAGAAGGTAAAACGTTAAATACAGAAGTGTTTAATGGTATTTATGAACAACTATTTAAAGATTATCATGGGGAAAGCCTTGTATTAGATGAAGAGGTAAAATATGGTTGGTCAAGAATTCCGCATTTTTATCGACCATTTTACGTATATAAATATGCGACAGGTTATGCTTCAGCCATTCAATTAGCAACGAAGATTTATAATGGCGATGAGGAAACATTAAAGACTTATCTTGAGTTTCTAAAAAGCGGAAGTTCAGAATTTCCATTAGACTTATTAAAAAATACGGGCGTGGATTTAACGACGTCAAAACCGATTGACGAAGCGTTACAAACGTTTGAAGAGCTTGTGGAAGAGTTCGCAAGATTAAGCTAGAAAGAAAAAAGACGGAAAGCATATTGCCTTTCGTCTTTTATCCATGATGGAGGAAAAAAATATGCAACAAATGATAGTGATTGGAGCAGGCATACTAGGTGCATCTACGGCTTACCATTTAGCGAAAGCTGGTTTTAAGGTGACAGTAATCGATCGGCAAGATGCAGGGCAAGCGACAGAAGCAGCTGCGGGTATCGTCTGCCCATGGTTGTCACAACGTCGAAACAAAGCGTGGTATCAGCTTGCTAAAGGGGGAGCGAAGTATTATCAACAATTAATTCCAGCACTTGAAGCGGAAACTGATCAAGACACCGGTTATAAAAAAGTAGGTGCGATTAGTTTACATCACGACGAAACAAAACTTGAAAAGATGATAGATAGGGCGATAAAAAGGCGAGAAGATGCACCAGAAATCGGTGAAATCAAAAATTATAATCAAGAAGAAACTAGAGACGCCTTTCCACCACTGTCGCAAGATTTTCAATCAGTATATGTGAGTGGAGCGGCTAGAGTAGATGGGCGTAAACTTAGGAAGGCACTGCTAAAAGCCGCCGAACTATATGGCGCAGATATCATTCATGGTGAAGCTTTTTTAGTAAGTGAAAATGGTCAACTAGAAGGGGTAAAGGTGAATGGAGAGCTATTACATGCAGATAAAATCATCGTAACCGCCGGCGTTTGGGCAAGGGAATTATTAGAGCCAATAGGGCTCAACTTTCAAGTTAGCGCTCAAAAAGCACAAATTGTCCATCTTCACGTACCTGATACAGACACATCTGAATGGTCTGTGGTTCAGTCTCCAACAAATCATTATTTACTCTCTTTTGAAGATGGTAAAGTCGTTGTTGGTGCGACACATGAGGATGAACATCCGTTTAATACGAATGTGACAGCAGGGGGCGTGCTTGAAGTATTATCTAAAGCGTTGACTGTGGCACCTGGTTTACAAGCAGCAACTCTTGTTGAGACAAAAGTGGGATTTAGACCGTATACACCTGGTTTTTTACCCGTTATAGGTCAAGTTCCTGGGTACGAGAAACTATATGCTGCCAATGGTTTAGGAGCATCTGGATTAACATCTGGTCCGTATTTAGGTGCGCAATTAGCAAAGCTTGTAAGTGGCGAGGAATTAGATATTGATATAGCCCTATATAATATTAAAGACGCCTTTAGGTAATAAAAAAAGAGGGAGGTGCAAATATAAGAATATTATAGCACTTACCTCTTTATCCTATTGATGAAAGAATATTAGCGAACATTCATATCCGATGGATCTGGTCCTTTTCTTTCATTGCGATTAAGTTTATTAATGGTTTCCATTTGTGCTTGCGAAAGCTCAAAATCAAAGACATCGAAGTTTTCTTTAATTCTAGAAGGAGTAACTGACTTAGGAATAACAATTGTATCGTTCTGCAAATGCCAACGCAGAACTACTTGGGCAGGTGTTTTTCCTACTGAGTTGGCTATTTCTTTAATTGAATCAAGTTGTAATACTTCCCCGCCTTGTTGTAAGGGGCTCCATGCCTCAACATAGATATCATGTTTCTTACAAAATTCCTTTAATTCGTTTTGTGATAAATAGGGGTGACATTCTACTTGATTTAAGACAGGTTTGACTGAACACTCATTTAATATACGTTCTAAATGTTCAATATGAAAGTTGCAGACGCCGATCGCTTTTACACGACCATCTTTATATAATTTCTCTAGTGCTTTATATGTATCTACATAAGTATCGAATTGTGGTGTTGGCCAATGAACCAAGTACAAATCAACATAATCTAATCCTAACTTTTCTAGACTTTCGTCAAACGCTTTTAATGTTTGTTCATATCCTTGATCAGTATTCCAAACTTTTGTCGTAATGAATAGATCTTCTCTAGCAATACCAGCATTTTTAATGGCTTTGCCGACACCTTCTTCATTTTGATAAATCATCGCTGTATCAATGGAACGATACCCAACTTCAATGGCTGTTTGCACAGCAGCGGTTGCTTCCTCATTTTGCACTTGCCAAACACCAAAGCCAAGTTGGGGCATTTCTACTCCATTGTTTAAAGTAATTGTATTCATGTAGTACCTCCTTTAATGTTATGGTCATATTATGGCATATGATGTAATTTTTGCAAAAAGAAAAGCTTCGTGACTAGAAAAAAACAATAAATGCACAATAATTCAAACTTTTTGTTTTTATCTGTACCCGTTTCCATGTATCATAGAATGAAAGGAAAAAATATAGAAGGATGGTTTAAAGATGGGAAAGACTGCGCTGATAGCAGGTGCAACAGGCCTAGTTGGGCAAGAATTATTAAAATTATTACTACAAGATTCGTATGAGAAAGTGATTGCTATTGTTAGAACACCGCTTCATATGAAACATGAAAAATTGATTGAATTAGTCATTGACTTTGATTATTTAGAAGAATATGCCGAACATTTTTGTGTTGATCACGTTTATTGCTGTTTAGGAACGACCATTAAAAAAGCAAAAACAAAAGAGAAAATGATTAAAGTAGATGTAGATTATCCTTATACGATGGCAAAATTAGCGAAAAGTCATGAGGTTGAACATTTTGTCATTATAAGTTCTATCAATGCAAATGCTCGTTCTAAATTGTTCTATCCAAGGATTAAGGGCTTACTAGAAGATAAACTAAAAACATTGTCATTACCTGCATTATCGATTGTAAGGCCTTCATTGTTAATGGGAGAACGATTAGAAAAGCGTAGAGGGGAACTTGCGGGTAAAAAGCTGTATCAACTTTTGTCGCCATTATTGAATGACGAGAAAAAAATGAAATATGCCATTGAAGCCAAGCATGTTGCTCAAGCAATGAAATGTATCACTGATATGGAGAAACAAGGGGTTTGTATTTATTCTTCAGAGCAACTAATGAAGATTGTTCAGTCTCAACAAAACATATTGTCAAAATAGGGGAGGAGTTGACGTCTGTTTTGGAAAAAATGAAAACTATTTCAAATGAACTACAAGATTGGATTATTGATACATTAAAACAAGGAGTAAGTCCATTAGCTATTACGAATGGTCTGATTAAAAAAGGATTTGATGCTAGGTTTGCCTATGAGACAATGTTTGAAATTGCGTTTGCCAGTTCAGATATTAAAGGTGCCTCAACTTATCAATATGAACCTGTCTATTTAAATGAACAACCTCATTCCATTGTGGTAGATAATCAAATGGTGTTTGTTCGCTCTAACTTTATAAAACCAACGATTATCCAATTAGACCATGTATTATCAGATGAGGAATGTGATTTTCTCATTGAACGGGCGAAAAGCCGCCTTCAGCCATCTAAAGTCATAGATGCGAATTCTGGAGCAGAAAAAGCCGCTGCTGGTAGAACGAGCAAAGGGATGTATTTTAAGCTTCAAGAAGATGATTTTATTGCTCGAATTGAAAAACGAATCAGTTTGCTGACCTCTTATCCAATTGAAAATGGGGAAGGTTTGCAAGTATTACATTATGAAGTCGGTGATGAATATAAGTCTCACTTTGATTTTTTTCCGGAAAACCATGTAGACAATCGTAAAGGCGGCCAAAGAATAGCGACGATGCTAATCTATTTGAATGATGTCGAATCAGGCGGTGAAACGATATTTCCAAAGATTAATGCTTCATTTACCCCTAAGAAAGGATCTGCTGTCTTTTTTCACTATAGTAATTCTCTAGGTGAAGTCGATCGCAAATCATTACATTCAAGTTTACCGGTACAAAGAGGAGAAAAGTGGGTGGCAACCAAATGGATTAGACAAAAAGCGATTGATTAAAAGCGTGGTGATGATAAAAATATGGGTGCTGTTTTTTATCATTGTTTTTTTATTTAGTATAGCTTTTTGGATTGATAGAAAAAGGAGGCATCATCCATATTCGCCTCCTACTAATGTAAATATGAGAGAAGATAAAATTATGATGATGGGTGATAACAAGTATTTAAATGGTGGAGAATGACGATGAAACTATGTTGCGGGTGCAACAATTTCGACCTTCATCCGGTCTGGATCTTCAAAATAAACAGCATAATGCCCTGTACCACCAGCGAAGGGGTGCTTATCTTCATAGAGAATTGTGACATGATTTTCTCTTAATTTTTCTGTAATCACATCAACCTGCTCTCGTGACTGTGCATGAAAAGCTAAATGATTAAGGCCAACGCGACAACGATGATAGGGGATGTCTAAATATTTCTCTTCTGCTTGTACAATGACTAAATAACTGTTCTCTATTTTCCAACTTTGTCCGTACTTCCATGTTTGAAAACGACTGTAACCCAGCTCTGTTAATAATATATCCCAAAAAGCTACACTACGTGAAAGTTCTGACACATACAATTCTATATGATGAATCATTCCTTTAGACATTGGTAATGCCTCCTTAGCTTGCCTCATTAATCACTTGATTCCACAGAGAATGCTCATCTTCATCCACCTTTTTAGTTAACTTATACGGTATCAATAGCAACATCATCTTGTAGAAAAGTTACGGTGTTACTGCATAATAACCGATTATACCGTTATGTATTTGAACTTCTTCTAATTGCGAGCTTTCTATATCCGTTATAAGGGTAACTAAATTTAATGAGCAGGTTTCGATTAATACCCCTATTTTTTGTCTTTGTTAGAAATCCAATCGGAAGGGCAACAAGTGGTTTTTTTCTACTATCCTTTATACAACCACAAAGTTTCTCTTTATAAGATTGCTGTCACAAGATATCAAATCAGCGTTCTGTTGACACTCTGTTAAATAGAATGTGAAGGGAAAAATATGAAAATAAGATTATTTTTTAGTGCAAGTCATGTGTTCATCAATTCAGGAAACATCCCCCAAATTAATTGGGGGAAGCCTTCATTATCACTTAATGGACCCGGCTGCAAATCAACAGGCCGTTTCTCACCTATAGTCAACGTATTATTTCTCAAGCTCAGCTTTTAAACGATTAAGCCTTTGTAGTTCTTCTTCAATTTCTTTCATTCGTAATTCTTGTTTCTCAACTGAACGTCCAAATGACTCTAACTTTTCGATATCATCTTGTAAGCGCATATAGTCCATTTTTAACTCTGCTAATTGGTTTTCAATTTCCTTTAATGTCATTTATTCTCCCCACCTATGTATATAATCCTTTTTAGTTTAACGTATATCTTCACTGGTTACTAGTATATGGAGACATAATGAAGACGCTTCTGCATATAGATGGAGTAAGGGAAACGTAAGTCTTTACTTCTTAGAAGAAACGGAGGAATGAACTTCACCATTTATGGAGGAGGATGATTCCGATCGAAGCCGATGTCTTGATTCAATTACTCGTGTTAATTGTCATGATAATCGATCTCGCCAAAGAAGAGAAGTAAAGCAGTGAATAATAAAAAGCGAGACGCTATAGTCTCGCTTTTTATTATTGCTCATCTTCTTCGTTCTCTACATATGGTTCTTCTTCATAAGCTTTTAAATCACCGAAAGTGGTCATAATGCCTTCTTCATCAAGTGCTTCTTCATAAGCACGTAACTGTTTAGTGTCAAAAATTTGAATGTTTTTGCCATCGATATCCGTTCCCACACTATTTTCGAACTCTTCTGTATAGCCAACATTTTCACCGGAATTAAGATACATTTTTTCATAATCTGTTGGGGCATCGTATAAATCTGACGGTCCATCTGAATTCCCCCATTTTGCAACAGATTGCCAGCTATCTTCTTCATCAAAACCGTTATTATCATCATGTGGTACCTCGACATCGGCATTAATGACTTCTTCTTCAATTGGTCTGTACTCATTTAAGTTCTGCTGTTGACTATGTTCAATGCAAGTTGTTGCTGTTGGCAATGCCTCAAGGCGGCTTAAGGGAATCTCTTTTTGACAAACTTGACACACTCCATAAGTTCCTTTTTCTATAGCAGTAAGAGCTGTGCGAATTTCATCCACTTCATCTCTATAATGATCGTCTATGGCTAGGTCCTTTTCTCTTTCATATAATTCAGTCGCAGAATCAGCTGGATGATTATCGTAATTAGATAATTCTCCTGAAAAACCAACATTATTTTGATCTTCATGTAGTCCGAAATGATGATTTTGCTCTATTTGTTGTTCATTTTCCTTCAAAGATTGTGTTAACAATTTTTTAAAATGATGTAGTTGTTCAGCAGATAACATAATGAAGTCCTCCTATCTTTGTTGCTTATATTGTCAGCGGTTTGTCTCTTTATTATGTAAGGTTTATTCAAAGTGATTTGTGTTTGCATGTGTTTGTTTTTTTAGGAATAAAATAGTAGGCAATCTGTGATAGGAGGAATGATTGTTTTGTCTTTTTAAATAATTCTCAGTAATTCAAAGAAACAGAAATATACCTTGAGCTCGCCAAACTTATGCAGATTCATTTATGAGATAGCCGAAGAGTGTTATAGTAGAGTGAAGTTATACCAAAGGATGATGAACAATGACAGACTTGACTATGAAGTTTAAAGAGAAAATTCATTTTCAAGAGAAGATTACATTTAATAATTTGGACGAAGTTCTAAGAAAAACAACAAATATCTTCCCGTTTGAAAACACGAGTATTATGGCGAGAAGTACAACACCTATTACGAAAGAATTAATTGAAGAAACTTGTTTAAACAATGGATTTGGTGGTGTTTGTTATCATTTGAACCCTTTGCTTTTTTATGTATTAAAAGATGAAGGATTAGATGTAAAATTAGTAAAAGGGAATGTCTATGATCACACTAATCAAACATGGTCAAGTACTGGGGACACCCATGTATTTATCATTCTCACTAAAGAAAATAAACCTTTCTTAGTAGATACAGGTTTTGGCAATAATTTACCTTTAAAAGCTGTACCGTTAGACGGTGAAGAAGTCAAATCAGCGAACGGTTTTTTTAGAATCACATACAATAACGATGAATATATTTTAAATATGAAAAAAAACGGTGTACATGATTGGAAAACAGGGTATAAATTCTCTTTGGCAAACACTATACAATCAGAAGATGAATTAACGACCATACAAGACACCATTATTCATAGTGAATCATCACCTTTTAATAAGGGTTATCTATTCACATCTATTAGAGAATATGAAACGGTTACGTTGACAGAAAGTTCCTATACCCTAAATGTAGGGGGAAATATAACGAAAAGAAAAGTAGCAACAGCTGAATTTTTACAATTAGCTAAAGATCTATTTGGGATTACATTAAAAAATAAATAAAAAACTGGAGCCTTTATTAGGCTCCAGTGTGAATGAATTATGCGAACAATGCCAGTTCCTCTTCTATTTTAATGCGTATATTTTCTATGCATTCCGGCAAGTCTTTTCCAAATATCCTTTGTCCGTTTACAAGCGCATATGGTCTCATTTTGCAAAGACCACATAAGTTTTGACAATCATAGCTCATAACAGCTACTTCGGGATATTTTTCTAATAGTGCTTGCAACGCTTCTTCTGACAAGAGGTTCATGTCGCAAATTTCTAGTAATATTAAACCCATGGTTATCACACTTTCTTTCGTCTCACAAAGTACTAGATAAATACATGATTTCATGTTATTTTATTTTTATACCTTTCAGTATAAAAATGCATTGACTTTTTGTAAAGCATAACAGATTGGAGTAAAAAAATGAACATCAAAGAAACATTACGTCAGCTATTAACGAATAGTGATATCTATCCTCAAGAGCCGATGTCAAAACATACATATATACAGGTTGGTGGCGAGGCGGAAATTTACGTACAGCCAAGAAATACTGAAGACGCACAAAAGGTCGTAAAATTTGCCTTCGATAAAAAGATTCCTCTAACTTTACTTGGAAAAGGAGCAAATGTCATTATTAGTGATCATGGTTTACCTGGAATTGTGTTAAACCTGAATCATTTTAATGATATTTCTGTTAATGAAAAACAAATAACAGCAGGTAGTGGCGCTGAAATTATTCATGTTTCTCGTACTGCATATGAACACGGGTTAGATGGGTTAGCGTTCGCATGCGGGATACCAGGAAGTGTAGGCGGTGCGGTATTTATGAATGCAGGGGCATACGGTGGTGAAATCTCGAATGTATTAACAAAGGTCATTGCTTTAAATACGGAAGGTGAGTTATTAACGCTAACACCAGAAGACTTCGATTTTGCTTACCGTACAAGTGCATTTGCTAAGAAAAAGCTAATTGTACTAGAAGCGACATTCACGCTACAAAAAGGAAATAAAGCAGACATAAAAGCAAAGATGGATGAATTTACCTTTGCGAGAGAATCGAAACAACCACTAGAGTATCCTTCTTGTGGTAGTGTCTTTAAACGACCTCCTGGATACTTCGCTGGGAAGTTGATTCAAGATAGCGGCTTACAGGGCTTAACGGTTGGGGGCGCGCAAGTGTCGACGAAACATGCAGGTTTTATGGTGAATATGAATGAAGCGACTGCTAGTGATTATATTCAACTCATTCATCTTGTACAAGAAAAGGTCTTTGCCAATTTTGGTGTGAAGCTAGAAAGAGAAGTACAAATTTTAGGGGATTATGAGGAGAATGAAAGGGGAAAGAATCATGAGTAAAACAGATTTATTTAAAGAAGTCATGGGTAATTACCCTACAGGTGTCACTGTTGTCACAATGATGGACGAAGAAGGCACACCTATCGGTTTAACGGTGAATTCATTCGCTTCTGTTTCATTAGATCCAATGTTATTATTGTGGTCAATAGATAAAAGAGTATCTTCTTATGAGAAGTTCACGCAAACGAAAAAATTTGCTGTCCATGTATTAGCTCATGATCAAGCAGAAGTTTGTTCATTATTTGCTTCAAAAGGTCTTGATCGTTTTAAAAATACTGATTGGTCTGAATCAGCCAATGGATTGCCAATTATTGCTGATTGTGCTGGTGTATTTCAATGTGAGATGCATGACACAATTGAAGCTGGCGACCACAGTATTTTAGTGGGAAAAGTGGTTGATATAGAAAGCAATAAAAAAGAACCGTTATTATATCATAAGCGTAAATTCGCAGGTATTCCTGACAGTTTTTATGAGTGAAATGAATAATTTACATAAACAGGACGGACAAAAGCCAAAAGCACCGTTCTGTTTTTTTATGATGTAAATAACAGAATTTTTGGTTTTTAGGGAGGGTAAAGATGGATACAGTGCTTCAAATAGAAAATGTCTACTGGTCAAGAAATCAGGAGCTCATCCTACAAAATATGAATTGGCATGTAAATAATGGGGATCATTGGGCAGTGCTTGGTTTAAATGGATCAGGAAAGACCACATTATTAAATATGGTTATGGGCTATATTTGGCCAACTAGTGGACAAATATCAGTATTGGGTCATACATACGGAAAAGTAGATTTACAGCAAGTAAGGCAATCCATTGGATGGGTATCCTCTTCTTTTCAAGAGAAGATTCGTCCATATGAACGAGTACAAGATATTATAGTAAGTGGGAAATACGCATCTATCGGACTTTATGAAGAACCTTCAACGGATGATATTGAAGAAGCAAATGAATGGTTAGAGCAATTCCATTTAACCCAATTACAGAATGAAACTTATCAAACCTGCTCTCAAGGTGAGAAACAAAAAATATTAATCGCTCGTGCCCTAATGGCCCATCCAAAATTGCTCATTCTTGATGAACCAACAACGGGACTAGATTTTGTTTCTCGTGAACAGCTGCTGGATTCAATTGCTCGTATCTCAAAACAAAAAGAAGCGCCGACCATTATTTTCGTTACCCATCATATTGAAGAAATCATTCCTATTTTCAATAAATCTCTATTAATCAAAGACGGTACGGTATTTAAAAGTGGAAATACATCTGAGTTACTTACGAGTGAAACATTAACTGATTTTTTTGGCATAACAGTTGAAGTAGACAGGTATTCAAAAAGAATGTCTTTGAAAAAAACATATTGACACAAATATGAAAATAGTGGTAATATTCAAAAGACGCTATTTACAAATGAGAGGAGGTAAGGACGATGAAAGCAAGAGTGAAGGCATTCATGAATACAAATTCATATTCGTCCCTACCTTTTTTTCGATAATGCTTTATTCTTTTAATGAATAGAGGTATGGCAACACGTTCATACCTTAGAAGAGAAATGCGGCCTCTTTATGGGGGCCGCATTTTCTTTTTTTTGGAGAAGTAAATAGGGGAGATAAACAGAGACTTGCCATGTAAATTTCGGTGCAAGTCGAGTTTTTCTAATAGATAGTTGAATAAAGATAAGGGGATGTTAAAGATGAACAGAAAACAAAGAATATTACTATTAAAAAAGCAGCGTATAGGTTGTGGGTAGAGGAATCAGACAGCAAGAGAGGAAAGGTTGTGAAATAAATGTTTGATGTGTTAAAGAAACTCGGTTGGTTTTTCAAAAAATACAAAAAGCAATACGGTATCGCCGTTCTATTATTGATGTTAGCTACTGTATTAGAAATTATTCCACCGTACTTAATTGGGGTCATTATTGATTACATTACAGAAGGTGAAATGACGCGTGATTTACTCATTCAGTATGTAGCGGTCTTCTTAGGTATTATTATTTTTAGCTATATGTTAAATTTCTTTTGGCAATACGGTCTATTCGAAGGATCCGTCAACTTGCAACGATTAATGCGGCGAAAATTAATGAGCCAATTTCTGCGTATGACACCGACTTTTTATGAAAAAAATCGCACCGGAGATCTTATGGCCAGGGCGACCAATGATTTGAATGCTGTCTCGTTAACCGCAGGATTTGGGATTATGACGTTGATTGACTCTACTTTCTTTCTCGGTGGTATTATCTTAGCGATGGGCTTCATGATCTCGTGGGAACTTACTTTTTTCGCCATGTTACCTGTCCCAGTTATGGCCATATTAATTCAATATTATGGCAAACTTGTCCATGAAAGGTATATGAGAGCACAAGATGCTTTTGGCGAGATGAATGATAGTGTTTTAGAATCCGTCTCTGGTGTTAGAGTTATTCGCGCCTATGTGCAAGAGAAGGCAGATGAACAACGTTTTGCTGATATGAGTGAAGATGTTTTTGAGAAAAATATGCATACCGCCAAGATAAATGCTTTATTCAATCCAATCACAACAATTGGAACCGGCATTAGTTATATTGTCGCACTAGGTTATGGATCAGTATTAGTGGCTAATGGAGACTTATCTGTTGGGCAATTAGTTACCTTTAATGTTTATTTAGGATTAGCGGTTTGGCCAATCTTTGCTATTGGTGAGTTAATCAATGTGATGCAACAAGGGAACGCTTCTTTAGACAGGGTGCAAGAGACATTAAATTATGAAGCGGATATCATGCCGCCAACAAAACCTTTAGCAGTCGATAAGCCCCATACTTTACAATTCCAAGAGTTAACCTTTCAATACCCTACGAGTAAAGTCGTTAACCTCTCAAATATTAATTTAAGCTTAAGAAGTGGTGAAACGTTAGGAATTGTGGGTAAAACAGGCGCAGGGAAAACGACCTTTATTCGCCAATTGTTGAGGGAGTATCCTTTAGGAGAAGGAGGAATATCTATTGATGATATCGACCTTTCCCAACAGACGAAAGAACAAGTATTAGATTGGATTGGTTATGTACCGCAAAGTCACGTGCTTTTTTCTCGAACAATTAAAGAAAATATATTATTCGGTAAAGAAGATGCCACAGACGAAGAAATAGAAAAAGCGATTGATTTGGCTGCTTTTACAAAAGATTTAGCTTATCTTCCGCTCGGGTTAAATACGTTAGTAGGTGAAAAAGGTGTTTCCTTATCAGGGGGACAAAAGCAGCGGGTATCGATTGCTCGCGCATTAATTAAAGATCCTGATATTTTAATATTAGATGATTCCTTATCTGCTGTAGATGCAAAAACAGAGTCTGCAATTATCAGCAATATTCAACGCGAAAGAGCGGGAAAAACGACAATTATTACAACACATCGTTTATCAGGTATTCAACACGCAGATCAAATTATTGTTTTAGATAATGGTGTGATTACACAAGTAGGTACACATGATGATTTAATTAATGAAGACGGTTGGTATAAAGAACAGTATGTACGCCAACAGCTAGAGGGGGCCAATTCATGAGCACAGGCAAACAATTATTATCGTATGCGCTAAGGTTTAAAGGCACCATTTTACTCGGGTTGTTATTTCTATCCATTGCAGTGTTCACTGACCTAGCGGGCCCCTTTATTGCTAAACACATCATTGATAATCATATGACAGTCGGCCAATTTGACTTTACACCAATTCTATACTTACTCATTCTATATTTCTCGTTATCAATTTGTACGGCTATTTTCCGTTATTTTATGTATTTACAATTACAAAAGGGTTCAAATAGAATTATTCAAGCATTAAGAAAAGATGTATTCAAGCATATTCAAACATTACCAATTGGTTTTTTTGATCAATTACCATCTGGTAAAATTGTTGCAAGAGTGACAAATGATACAGAGGCAATAAGAAACTTATTTGTGCAAGTACTTTCGAGTTTTGCTACGAGTGCCATTTCTATAACTGGTGTCTATATTGCCCTATTCATTTTGAACTGGAAAATGGCTTTAATCGCACTCGTTATGATACCAATCGTTTATATTTGGATGATTCTATATAGAAAGTATGCTTCACAGTATAATGACGTGATCCGAACAAAAATTGCTGATATTAATGCAATGATCAATGAATCCATTCAAGGGATGACTATTATTCAAGCTTTCCGTCGAGAAAAACAAATGACGAAAGAGTTTGATGAAATGAATGAAGAACATTATCAATATGAGAGAAAGCTAATTATTCTTGATTCTGCGACTTCTCATAACCTTGTAAATACGTTAAGGCTACTGTTATTTACATGTTTTATCATTTATTTTGGGACACAATCATTTAGTGGTACACAAATAGTGACAGCTGGAACACTATATGCTTTTGTTGACTATTTAACAAGACTTTTTAATCCGATTACAAATATTGTGAATCAATTTTCGCAAATGGAGCGTTCACTCGTAGCCGGTAATCGTGTATTTGAAGTCTTAGCACTAAAAGGTGAGAAGGTATCTAATGAAAAGATACCAAAATATAAAGGGCATGTGGTGTTTGATCAAGTATCCTTCGCATATAAAGAACCTGATTTTGTTTTAAAGGATATTTCATTCCAAGCAAAAAAGGGAGAAACGATTGCGCTCGTGGGTCATACAGGTTCAGGAAAAAGCTCGATTATGAACTTATTATTTCGCTTTTATGATCCAACAATCGGTAAAATTTATATTGATGGAGTGGATATTACGACGATACCACGACAAACGATTCGTGAACATATGGGGATAGTTTTACAAGACCCGTATCTTTTTACCGGGACTATTGCTTCGAATGTAAGTTTAAATCAACCTAATATTACAAGAGAAAGAGTGGAGCATGCGATTCAGTCAGTTGGTGCTGATCGGGTGCTATCACATTTAGAAAAAGGGATAGATGAACCGGTAATTGAAAAAGGAAGTACTTTGTCTTCCGGTCAAAGACAATTAATCTCGTTTGCACGGGCGCTCGCTTTCGATCCAGCGATCCTAATCCTCGATGAAGCAACATCAAATATCGATACAGAAACGGAAGAGATTATTCAAAACGCAATGAATGTTCTAAAACAAGGAAGAACCACTTTTATCATCGCTCATAGACTGTCTACAATTAAAAATGCTGACCGCATTTTGGTGCTTGATAAAGGTGAAATCAAAGAACAAGGCAGTCATGAAGAGCTCATTGCAGCAGGCGGTATATACGAACAAATGTACGAGATGCAAGCGAAATCTTTACAAGCATAAGAAAAAAAACCAATCTGAGTATAAATCTTAGATTGGTTTTTTTATTTAACTAATAAATTAAACGAACTATGTTCCAAATATTCAATAGGAAGAAAATAATAAATACACAATTAAGAGTAAAAAAAATCTTGAGGGAAAAGTTAATAACAGAGGTGATTAAGATGAAAAAAATGTTGATCTTACTTTTTTTCGCACTATTATTATCATTTGTTTCAACAGTTTCAGCACAAGGACTTCCGCAAGTGGAATTGTTTGATGTGGAAGTCAACGACGTTGTAAAAAAACGCCCCCCTAATGAACAAATACAACAAGAAGCAACATCCATTCTTCAATCAATCAATGGGATATATGTGAAGATTAATCCTATGCCTAAAGACGGCTATATGGTTCGTATTCCGTTGGCACCATCATTGACCGTAAAAAACAAATGGTTTAATGATTTTATCAACGAAATGGTATTAATTATTCCTGAAGAAGAAGAACCTTATATTATGTTATTAGATGACGAAAATCATCCCCACTTCCTCATAGCACAACGAGATTTCTACCAAATAGTGACACTTATAATTGGCGAATCAAACAGCTTAAGATGAAGATGACAAGATTAAAAGCTACCAAAGAAGAAGCAATTGTGAACATTATCGTGGATTGCTTCTTCATATCGTTGTTGTATACTCGGAAAAATGTTGGTTTTTTAATATAGGAACGGTTTGGTAAATATTTAAACGGCTACAATGCTTCACATCTTTTTCAAACCCTCTTTCTCTTAATTCTACTCCACTCGTACATTCCCATATTAATCTACTAAGTGTTGATTTTGAATACTGAAAAGCGCCAATACACACTTGCACCTCAGCTGATCGCTTTCCTTCTATCCTAGAAAGGATGGCCCCAGCCCCCAAGTAGTCTTCCATTGCAGGACGAAGGGAGTCTTCAAATTCTTTCAGGCCATTCCATAATTCTCCACAAGGAACAACAGTAATATTAGCGTTTAATGAAGCGGATAATTGATTTGCAGCTGATGCTACTGCAGAAGCGTTTAATAAAGAGCCAATGAATAAAGCTGGTATATGGGAGGCAATCCAAGTACAAAAGGCACCATTTAAGGAACTCAAAACATATTTTTGCCTATCATGTGAGTGGTTAAATGTAACAGGTGATAAAGTGGGTGCACCTAATCTCGCTGCCTCAGCTCTCCCAAGAATATATTGCGCTCCCAATGATTGCGCGTATGCTTTGCCATTTAAATGAGGGGGATAAGGATATATGATTGCTCCATAATTTAAACCCGTTACAACTGTAGAAGAAAAACTGAGGACATCAACAATAATCACAATATCTCCTCGATTTGCTGCTTCTCTCACACCACGTTTTCCCCATTCTATCTGACATTCAGGTAAGTATGAAATGATTATTCTCCTCTTTTCTAAATGACTTTATTTTGCTGCATTCGCGGTTAAATAGTTTAAGATAACATTTTTCATTGTTACTAGTTGATGCTGCGCAGGTAATTCCGGTTCGATTATATTAGTTTTGCTTTGTACAGCAAGTTTAAATGTGAAAACAGTGAAATTGTTAATAATGGTTGGAATTACTTCTCTGGCATTAATATCTGAGCGAATTGTTCCATCATTAGCGCCAGCATCAATCATGTCGAAAAAAAGGCTAAACAATTGATCTCGGACATTTAAATAACATCGATTTTCTTCAAAGGAAAAATTGTTGACAGCAATGTAATTGACGATATAGTCTAAAATTTTCGGTAATGCGCCTGATTCTTTGTTTGAATGAAAAATGAAGAAATCCAAAAGGTAGGTGATTTTTTCAAGGTACGAGATATCTTCTTTTTTACTCAATTCTTCCATAAAAGAAAGCAATATTTTCAATTTCTCAGCAGCAACCTCATCGACAATCATATCTTTTTTTGGAAAATGTCTAAATATCGTTGCAACACCCATTTCTGCTTTGACTGCTATGTCATTCATTGTTGTTTTTTCAATACCATTTTCAACAAATAGAATTTCTGCACTTTGTAAAATCTTTTCTCTCTTTTTCTTTTTCGTATTCTCTCTCATAATACCGGCTTAACTCCTCATATTTTTTGCGAATGCATAAGCATAACTATATTTCATTTATATTATCATAACTATTTCATGAATTTCTCTTTTCTAAGGGTACGAACAGAAAAATAAAATAAATGATAGCATTAAAAAATAATTTACAATTGTAAAAAAACTTATTTACTAACAAACGGCCGCATGATAAAATACCCATGATAGTTAAACTATTATTTTTAAAAAATTCAATTTAATCGTTGGGATAAGGGGGAAAAAAGATGTCTGCAAAGAAACCAGAGAAATGGGATTATGAAACCGATGTCGTTGTCATGGGAACAGGGGGAGCAGCATTAGTTGCAGCCATTACGGCACACGACCAAGGAGCTAAAGTTGTTGTTTTAGAAAAGACTCATCAAATCGGTGGAACAACAGCTTTTTCAGGTGGTGTACCATGGATACCGTTAAACAGATATATGAAAGAAGTAGGATTAGAGGATACAAGAGAAGATGCACTTGCCTATATTAATCGTGTAACTGGTGGCAAAGTACCAGATCCGAAATTGCTTGAGGTATACGTTGATAACGCTTACAAAGCGATTGATTATTTATATGAGCATACTCCGGTAAGATTCGCTGTACCGGGAAGTTATCCAGAATATTATAGTTATTTTGAGGGTTCTAGAAAGGGACGTTCATTAGATCCCCTTCCATACGATTTAAATGAAATTGGTGAATGGGGAGCACTCATTCGTCACAATCCAACTTTCCCACCTTTAACACTTGAAGAAGGTGGAGCAATTGGTGGAATTGACTTCGTAAAGGTCGCAGAGCGAATGGAAAATAATATTGTGACAATGGGACAATCACTAATCGCTGGATTGGTTAAAGGTTGTTTAGATCGAGGTATCGATATTGTGATGGAAACATCAGGTAAAGAGCTTGTGTTAAATGACGAAGGTGAAGTCATTGGCCTCATTGCTGAAAATAAAGACAATCAAATTTATTACCGTACCGAAAAAGGAGTGATGTTAGGTTCAGGTGGTTTTGAATGGAACAAGGAATTAATTAAAACCTTTTTAAAAGGTGAGATTACTCATCCACTTACACCTTGGGGGAATGAAGGCGATGGCTTAATTATGGCCATGGAAGCTGGAGCAGCATTAGGGAATATGAGTGAGGCTTGGTGGTATCCGACAATGCAAGATCCCACGTTTGAATATGAGGATCGTGTGATGAACCAATTAGCTTCAGGCGGTCGTACGGGTCCTAATAGTATTATTGTAAATGGTAAAGGGAAACGTTTCGTCCATGAAGGAACGACCTACAATGATTTACCAAAGTCATTTTATGAATTTGATCCAGTGAATGTAGAATGGCCAAACGAAAAAAATAACTGGATGATTTTTGATCAACAAGTAAAAGACGCTTCCATGATTGTTACTGTTATGCCAGGTGAAGATGCACCAGAATGGATGACGAGAGCAGATAGCATAAAAGAATTGGCTAGTAAGATTGATATCAATCCAGATGCCCTAGAAGAAACTGTCAATCGTTGGAACAGCCAAGTTGAAGCAGGGGAAGATAAAGATTTCCACCGTGGAACAACTTTCTTTGAAGGTTTAGCACTTGGCGGAGGTAATAAGGAACTAAACCTTGGAAAGATTGAAAAAGGTCCTTTCTACGCTGTACAAGTTCACTTTGGGAGCTTAGGCACAAATGGGGGACCAAAAATAGATGAAAACGGACAAGTAATCAGTTTACGTGGTAATAAGATTAAAGGTTTATATGCAGCAGGAAATGCAGCGATGGGCATCTTCGGCCAAGGATATGTTAGCGCTGGTGGAACAATTGGGCCTGCACTTACATTTGGTTACTTAGCAGGATTGGCTATAAGTCAAGAAAATGAATGATGAAGTTAAATACAAAAAGTGAGGGAGTGCATATATATGCCAGCAGGAACACATACCATTACGTTACCAGTGGGAATTGAAGAAATCTGGTCTTTTGTAAGCGATATGAACAAATGGGCCCCATTAGTCCCTGGTTACATCGAACATGAAATTCTCAATGAAAATGAATCGACTTGGGCTTTTAAAGGTGATTTAGGGTTTATGAAAAAAACAGTTAAGCTAAAAATAAATATTATAGAATGGAAAGAACCAACAACAGTTACCTTCGATTTAAAGGGGATTTCGGATAACTTTAAAGGAGGCGGTTATTTTAATGCTGTTGTTGTTAATGATCGAACCACGGAAATGACGGGTAATCTGGACATCACGGCCGGTGGTGCTATGGGTCCAATGATTAATCAAATCCTAAAATCATTTGTACCAAAAACAACTGAAGAATTAACTGAAGCTGTTGGTGGGAAGATTTATGAAGTTGTAAATGCATAAACAATCATGATAAAACATTCGCTTATTTCTTGGCGAATGTTTTTGTTTCCTATTATCAACGAATGTAAAAACAAAGTAAATTTTTTATTAGCACATGTTTTTATCTTGTCAAAGGTAGATGCGCATTATATAATTTAAAGAACTATAACGTTGCACTTTATCTTTTGGTTAATTACCTGAAGAAATGTTAGACAATTGTAACGTTTCACTTTCAAAAAGGGAGTAATGGAATTGATTAATTGTTTAGTAAAATGCGTTACTGATTGAAAGCTTATAATTTTAAGGTTAAAAGAAGGATAAATAATTTTAAAAAATAATTATGTAAAAAAATTCTTTACCATTATTTCTATCATATACTATTATAGGTTAGTACGATTACAAACAACAGTTATTAAACAATATATAAGAAGGTATAGGTGACATAGCTAGAATGCTTAAAAAATATGCTCTAAAAATGGGTATAGGAATGAAGAAAATTCATTTATCTACTAATGAAAAAGAATATAAAGAAGGCCATATTATTGAAGGTGGCATAAAATTTTTTGGTGGTCTCATCCCACAGAAGATTAGAAGATATGATATTGATTTGATTGCTTGCAACCAAAAAAATGATAAAGAAGAAATTGTGAGATCTCACTCTGTATTTTGTTCGATTCCTGTCCAACCGAATGAGCAAAAAGAAACAGTATTTACATTGGAAATTCCCTCAGCAAATGAGATGAATTCTCAAGATAATGATTATTATATTCAAGCGAACTTTATGCTCGATCATAAATTAGAGCAATCAGTAAGAGTTGCAGTGAAAATTAGCCCCTTAGCAACTATGTAAATTAAATAATCAAAGGATAGAGCGATCATACAAAATGATGGCTCTTTTTTTATAAAGGAGTAAAAAACACTTGCAAATCGTAATGATTACGTTTTATACTATGAGTTGAAAGTATCTGATTGTTTTTAGTTTTTATGAATAGGAAACGGAAAGGAGATAAAAAATTGAGAGTTAAAATCACACTAGCCTGCACAGAGACGGGTGATAGAAATTACATTACTTCAAAGAATAAAAGAAATCATCCAGATAGAATTGAACTGATGAAATATTGTCCACGGTTAAAGAGAAAAACTTTGCATAGGGAAACAAAGTAGAGAATGTAGAAATAGAAAAGGAATGGTGAAAGTTGGCTAAGAAATCTAAAATAGCAAAAGAAAAGAAACGGCAAGAATTAGTGAAAAAATATGCAGAAATTCGGAAAGAGCTGAAAGAAAAAGGTGACATTCAAGGTATTAGAAAACTACCGAGAGATTCGTCCCCGACAAGGTTAAAAAACAGATGCGAAATAACCGGAAGGCCTAGAGGTTATCTTAGAAAATTTAAGATGTCTCGTATAGCTTTTCGCGAATATGCACATAAAGGTCAAATACCAGGCGTTAAAAAATCGAGTTGGTAATCCACAATCCTTATTAGATGGGAGTATATAAACGAAGATAAGAAGAGTATTTTTTTAATTCTTAAATCGTAATCATTTTGATTTATAGGGGTGTTTAACAATGAAAAAAATTCCAGTGACCGTTCTTAGTGGTTATCTAGGTTCCGGTAAGACAACATTATTAAATCATATATTAAATAATAGAAACGGTTTAAAAGTAGCAGTCATTGTAAATGACATGAGTGAAGTAAACATCGATAGTGAACTTGTTCGAAAACAAGGAAACTTTTCTCGAACAGAGGAAAAATTGGTGGAGATGTCAAATGGATGTATATGCTGCACTCTTCGAGAAGACTTACTTATAGAAGTTGAACGATTAGCTAAACAAGGTGAAGTAGATTACATACTGATTGAATCTTCAGGTATTAGCGAACCTGTCCCTGTAGCACAAACCTTTTCTTATATCGATGAAGAAATGAATATAGATTTAACTCGGTTTTGTAAATTAGATACGATGGTAACGGTGGTTGATGCGAATCGATTTTGGCATGATTTTGAATCAGGAGACACATTATTAGAACGAAAGGAGGCAGTTGGGGAAGAAGATGATAGAAATATCGCTGATTTACTCATTGACCAGATTGAATTTTGCGATGTGCTTATATTAAATAAGTGTGATTTAGTAAATGATATAGCCCTTGATAAATTAGAAAAAGTGATTAGAACATTGCAGCCACAAGCGAAGATTATTCGTACGGTAAATAGTGAAGTAAATCCGAAAGAAATATTAAATACTGGGCTTTTCGATTTTGACGAAGCCAGTCAATCTGCAGGTTGGTTACAAGAGCTCTCGATCGGTCCTTCTGATCATACGCCTGAAACAGAAGAGTATGGCATTTCATCTTTTGTCTATTACCGAAAATACCCTTTCCATACTGAACGTTTTAATACTTGGTGTCAAAAAATGCCATCACAAATTGTTAGATCAAAAGGGATTGTTTGGTGCGCGAGTAGAAATAACTTAGCTATATTAATGTCACAAGCTGGTCCTTCTGTAATGATGCAGCCCATATCCTATTGGGTAGCATCACTACCAGAGAAGGAAAAAGATGCGACCTTAAAGGAAAACCCTAGTTTGTTAGATGATTGGGATGTGGAATTTGGTGATCGTCATACTAAACTTGTGTTTATTGGAATGGATATTGATGTAGATTTAATAACAAAAGAATTAGATGACTGCTTGTTATCACCAAGTGAGTATGATACCAAGTGGGATGAACTGCCAGATCCATTTAGCTGGACAATCAATAGTTAGATAAATCGGTCCAGTTATAAAAGAAGTTAATGTTGTCGAGGAAAGAAAAATTATTTTCTTTCCTCGTTTTTATTTTTAATAGGAGGTTTCATAGATACTGTTATGCATTTTAGCCTTTGGTATTAGAGGTTAACTAATCATTACAAATGCATGAGTACATGATATAAGAATGGACACATTAATAAAATACAATTTCAATTCTGGTGGTGTCTTATGGATCTGATTACAATATTAAATTTACTACTACTGGCCTTCTTGATCTTTGCGACCGGTTTTTTTGTGGCAGCTGAATTTGCTGTTGTCAAACTAAGAATGTCACGGATTGATCAGCTTATTGATGAGGGGAATAAAAAAGCAATGACTGTCAAGAGGGTAGCAGATAACTTAGATTATAATTTATCAGCTTGCCAACTGGGGATTACCGTAACAGCTTTAGGACTTGGTTCCCTTGGTAAGCCAACCGTTGAGAAGATATTATATCCTGTTTTTGATTGGTTAAATCTTTCACAATCATTATCATCAGTTCTTTCATATGCCATTGCTTTTGTTTTAGTAACCATTCTACATGTAGTTGTCGGTGAAATGGCACCTAAGACCTTAGCGATTCAATTTGCCGAAAGAATGAGCTTATTATTAGCGCCCCCTCTTTACTGGTTCGGAAAAATCATGTTTCCATTCATTTGGTTACTCAATGGAACATCACGTGTGATATTACGTATGTTTGGCGTGCCGGCAAAAGCAAAAGAAGACTCTTATACGGAAGAAGAATTGAAAATTGTCATGACCCAAAGTTATAAAGGCGGTGAAATCAACCAAACCGAACTCGAGTATATGGAAAATATTTTCTCCTTTGATGAAAGGGTGGCCAAAGATATCATGGTACCCAGAATTAATATGGCTGTGTTCGAGCAGAACATGACAAGGGAAGAAATTGCGCAAATGATGATTGAGTATCATTTTACAAGATATCCTGTGATAGAAGACACAAAGGATCAAGTGATCGGCATCGTTAATGTTAAAAAAATGTTGACCAAGATGGCAGGCAAAAGGGAATATCACTTGACTGATTTCATTCAACCTATTCCGTTTATTTTAGAAACAACAAAAATATACGACGCATTCATCAAAATGCAAAAAACCGGTGTTCACATGGCGATAGTTGTGGATGAATACGGTGGTACCTCTGGTTTACTTACGATAGAAGATATTTTAGAAGAAATTGTTGGTGAAATTCGCGATGAATTTGACGAAGAGGAAGTCGAAGAAATTGAGTATCGTGCACCTAACAAATACTGTATCTCTGGACGCGTTTTATTGGCTGATTTAGAAGAAAAATTCGGGATGACATTCGCAAATAGTGATCAAATTGATACATTAGGCGGTTGGATTCATCAAAAATTAGCGGGCATGGCAAAAAAGGGAGATGTCGTGGAAGAAAACGGTCTCACTTGGACAGTAATGAAAGTAAAACAACTACAAATCCAAAGAGTACAATTAGAAGGACTTCATATTGGAGGTGAACCCAAAGGGGATTGAGAATGGACGGTATGATTATTTTAAATCTATTTCTTGTTGTTGTGTTTATTATTTTAACCGCGTTTTTTGTTGGTGCAGAGTTCGCTATTCTTAAGGTGCGAATGTCACGAATTGACCAACTGATTGAAGAAGGAAATAAAAAGGCTAAAATATCGAAAAAAGTGGTTGTGGGGCTCGATTATCATTTATCAGCATGCCAATTAGGAATTACTGTTACCGCCCTCGTACTCGGTGCATTGGGTGAGCCAACAGTAGAAAAAATTTTACATCCTGTTTTTGAACGATTCGAACTTTCTCAAGCAACAGCCACTTTATTGTCGTATTTCATTGCTTTAGCGATTGTCACGTTTTTCCACGTTGTCTTTGGAGAATTAGCTCCAAAAACATTGGCGATCCAATATTCAGAGAAGATGACATTGTTACTTGCTCCACCATTATATTGGTTTGGGAAAATAACAAAACCGTTTATCAAATTCTTAAATGGAGCTTCGCAAAGTCTTCTAAGATTGTTTGGTGTCGAACCGTCGAAACATGAAACAGCGCATACAGAAGAAGAAATAAAGTTGATTGCCACACAAAGCTTCGAAAGTGGTGAGATTAACCAAGCAGAACTTACTTATCTAGAAAATATTTTTAGTTTTGATGAACGAAAACTAAAAGATATCATGATTCCTAAAGCAAGTATCATTACACTTGAAAAAAACATGAGCCTTGCCGTATTATTAGATATTTTAGAAAAACACGCTTTTACTCGTTATCCTGTTAAAGACAAGATAGATGGAAGGATTAAAGGTTATATAAATGCAAAGGAGTTATTAACGAAAAGTCTAGTGGATCAAAATATATCTATCAGTGATCTTATTCATGAAATTCCAAACTTTCTAGAGACTTCTCCAATTAAGGAAGCCTTACTAACGATGCAAAAGACAAGAAAGCATATGGCACTTATTCATAATGAAGAAAAGCAAGCCGTTGGTATTGTCACAATGGAGGATGTTCTAGAGGAAATTGTTGGTGAAATTGGTGAGGAAGGCTATAGCGTGACCTAAATAATATGATGTACCCAATGTTATCTTATGTGAGTGAACCACCAATTTTAGGGTTTGTATTGTAACGTTATTGTCATTTTATCACCTTTCGTATTTCTGATATTAATGCCACTTAATGGTACGATATTGTGGAAAACATATGCAATATCATAGCAGAAAAATCCCTCGCTTGACTATAAGCTAGTAGGTGAGGTGATCGAGATGTATCAATCTATCCTGCGAAAAAACCGGGCATTCAGATTTTATTTACTAAATAAGAGTTTCACCAGTTTAGGTAATATGATGATAAATATGGCTTTATTGTTTTTTGCTTTCTCATTAACGGGTTCATCTAGCTATGTAACTGCTATGGTGGCCGCACAGGTGTTGCCATATTTGCTATTTGGATTAATAGGAGGCGTATTAGCGGATTGGATTCCTATTAAGAAATGGCTTATTCGGATGGAAATCATTAAAATACCGATAATTATGATAGTGATTGTTTTATTTTATACTCAGCAATTACAATATTGGCACCTTATTTTTCTCTGTTTATCTATACATACAATAGGTTGCTTATATGATCCTGCGAGTAGAGCGTTATTGATGAAAGTGACTGTTGAAGAAGAGAGAACAACGGCCAACAGTTTAGTTGACTCTATTACAAGAGGTGTTGTTATAGTAGGCCCAGTTGGAAACCTCATCATTTTAGCTACGATCGGTAAAATACATTTATTTACAGTTTCGATAGTTAGCTATCTTGTTAGTGCAATATTCCTTTCATTTGTGAAGGTATACATTCATAGTGACATCAAAACGAATAAATTAAAAATTTACAGGTCCTTAAAGGAATTTTTTCACTGGTTAATACGGCACCATATTCTTAGGAATGTCATTTTCATCACTGTTGTGATTGTATTTTTCCATACTTGGGTCTGGCAAGTAGGATTATTTTTGTTAGTAGAACAAATGGTTACAAAGGGAGAAGAATGGTACAGTATTTTAACCAGTTGGTACGGCCTATTTGTCATTGTTGTTAATGTAATCATTCCTTTATTTATCAAAAGATTCACTATGATGCAATATGTAATTGGTTCATTTATATGGGGAGCTGGCATTAGTATCGTCGGTTTAGTTAATGGGCTCCCATTTTTGTTTATTGGTGTGTCCCTCGCAGCGATTGGTCTACCGATTTCAGGGTTAGCTAGAGTTTATTTGTTACAAAAACACCTACCAGACGAGATGTTGGGCCGAGGCTTTAGTTTTAGCGCATTTACTTTATATTGTGCGAATGCCTTTTCCTTATTATTATTTGGTTTATTCTCAAATATTGTACCAGTAAGATTCCTCTTTGCAATATGTGGCCTTTTTATATGTCTCTTCACACTTTATTACTTCGTGAAGTTGTTTCGAAATGTTCGAGGTGAAATGCCATATACTCTTTTAAAAAGGCGATTATAGACAGCAATGGATGAAAAACCAGCGTTCAGTGCCGTATCGAGAATAGTCGTATCATTCTGTTTCAATGAAAACAAACTTCGTTGCAGACGATAGATTTGTAACCACGAATAGGGTGAAACACCGACGATTTCTTTAAAATAATGAGAGAAATGATAGATATCCCAATCAATAATTGCCGCCATGTCATTGAGTGACCATGGTGATTGATAGGCTTCTCTTAATGAGGAAGTGACTTTGTAAATAGCAGGTGCTACGGTTTGATAATGCTCTGTTGGTAGCTGATGGTTATTCGTATGTATCGTGTGTTTTAATAGAAGGATCGCTAGCTGTGTGTAGCTGTTCTCAAGGAATAAGCGAAACATCGGCTGTTGATGATCTTCTTCTAGTGTCATCATTTCAATGACCAGTTCAATCCATTTCGTGATCATTGGATTGAGCTGAATAACCGCTGCAAATGCAATATCAATAGGTTCAACACCAAAAGATTCATTCACATCTTTTAAAAAAGAAGGGTTGATTTCAATAAGAAATTTTTGCTTTTCAACAAATAATTGCTGATGAGGTGTAAATGGATCAACCATAATAAATTGATTAACCTTTAGTTTTTCCACTCTTTGTGATAAATGGTAATGAATGGGTCCGTTTAGAGCATATATCAATTTATACGAAGCATCTGAACGTAATAAGCTTTCTTGTTGAAAGGTGTTTTTATAGAGAAACAGTCCCTTTTTTGAAGGAATTAATACATTTCCATGTTGCATAAGAGCTCTCCTATCTTAATCATAGTTTTCCTCATGATTACCTTCTTTGAAAATAGTGGCAGCGTCTTGTTTTGTCCATTCCGGAATACTCATTTTCGGATTTTTCTCAATGTAATTTTTCACCATACGGTAGCCCTCAGAATAGCCATACAATGGTGGCAGTGGATCAAATCCGCCATAAAGAATCTCATTAGAGTGCTCGAGTGTTCCTTTTTCGAAATGAGGTGAAGCATAATCCCATGCCTCTTGATCATAAATCTCATTTGTATTGATCATTTGTTGATTAGGGTAAATGATCTCTTGAAACATCACTGCCTTTCCTTCAAAAACCATATTATCTAGGACAGTCCATTTCTCAGATGGCCCTCTATATGCAGCTTGCCAGGCACTATGATGATATTCATGAGCGAGTGTAACCTTAAAACGATCGATGGAAAGGTACTCGTCAAACAAAATGAGAATCTTATCTGATCCTACTGCCATTCCAAAAGCAGGGTAGGAAACAGGAAGTAAGCATACATTGATTTCCTTTTCTATCGGTAAGGCAGCAGCAGAAAGCTCTAATGCTTCTGATAAGCTATCTTTTACTTCCTTACTATTCATCCGTTCGATGGCTCTTTGTAGTTTGTCGAAATTCTCCGGGTTATGTGACAATACATCTTCAGCGATATGAAGAAATTCGCCGTCAAGAAAGCAATCATTATAAATAGGATCAATGACCGCTTCTTTATAATCTGCGAATATAGCATCTTCTTCATCATGATCTTTTATGTACCTTTCCATTAAATGTTGGATTTCTACAATATTAAATGATTGTCCGGTTTCAGTTTGGAAAGACCAGTTCGTTTCTAATTTTTCATTCCTACTCATTTCAGAACACCCGCATAATAAAAACAACACTGTTAAGCTAAGACAAAAATAAGTAAGACGACGCATAGATACCTCCGATTAAAATTTCCGCCCAATGTAGCTAGCAGAGACAGGGTGTAAATTCATTTCTCTCGCCCAAATAGACAACTGGCCGATATGATGAATTTCATGGGCAATTATATGATGAAGAATCGCAGTCACATTTTGGTGACTAGAGTCCCAAGGAATAAATACTTGTTTATCTATAGGTACATCATGAGGAAAGGTAGCGCTTATTTCAGTTCTTAGTTGATTTGATAGATAATGAATACGATCAAGTGTCTGATAGTCACTATAATCAAATAGTACATCTTCTTTTCCATTGATACATCGTAGCCAGCTATACTCCACATCAATGATATGGAAGAAGGTATAAAGAATACTCCTGACACCACCGACCCTCTCCTTTAATAGTTCATCAGGAGGGATGTCTTTCAACAGTGTCAACCATTCATCTCTCACTTGCCAATTATATTGAAAGAACTGGAACAAAATCATTTCACTCCTCTTACAAAATTACATTTTTTCCAAAATATGATACTATTAATTATAGCAAAAAAAGTAATAGGAAGTTGAATACTTGCTAGAAAAAATAGGAAATACAGAAAATAAAATAGGCTACAATTTATAAATTGACCAGATAATCATCTGTATCAAATTTCCACCTGTTTTTTATTGTAATCGAAATGTAAAGTAAAGCATGGAGAAAAAGAACGTGCTCTTTTTATTTTCAAATGGATAACTGGAATCTCGAGAGAAAGACATTCATGCCAAGCAATATCAAAATAATAGTAATCGGCTATTTCGTTTTACAAAAAAGGCATTGTTTCTCGCCAATCTTGTTCTATAGAATGGGATGTGAGGCCGTTTAGCAAAGTGTGTTGGTTCTATATCCATAGAAACTGGACTTCTCGTTTGTTTATTTAATGCCTTTTATCTTTAATCATTAAGACTTTCATATTGAAAGGAGTGATTGCCATGTTCACAATGAATCTAACAATAATTGCATGTAGGTGTTTAGGGGATTCTTTTACTTAAGGAGAGAGTAAATGGAAATAAGAGCTTATAGACCAGAGGATGAAATAGGTTGGGTGAGATGTAGAGTACTTGCCTTTTTGGATTCAGCTTATTATGACAATGTTTTAACTGCAAAAGAGCATTACGAAAATCAAGCGATTGAACTCATAGCTATCATGGACAAAACAGTTGTCGGCTTGATCGATGTAGAATATGAAAATGAAGAAAGAAGTATTTGTTTCCATGGGAGTGGACTCGGTGGCATGTTATGGCATATCGCTGTCCATCCAGATTACCGAAGACAAGGGATTGCCCGGGCATTACTGACAGAAGCTGAGCGAATAGCTCGTAAAAAAACATCAATCGGTTTGAAGCGTGGACGAGAGACGATAATAGAGTCAACAGTTGGTACCAACAAAACGGATTTACTAGTGATTACTCCTATCTTCATCTTTATATCAATGAAGAAGAGGGTAGTGATGTCATTTATAGCAAAGAGAAAAATATCCTACCAATGACAATCTTCGCGCATTATGTCGGTGATAACAAAGAAGAAGTGAAGTCACAGTATAAGCGAGCATATGAATGTTTTTGTTATGAGAAGTTTCTGTAAAACCAGATCTATTATAAGTATGATAAAGATTAAATAGAAAAAAGAAAAGGCATGTTGGATGTTTCACACCATGCCTTTCGCAAATTTATAGTTCCCCATTTTTAACCTTCTCTACTACTATAAATAAAGGGGTATAGATATCTCGTACTTCATTTTTTTGGTCCTTCTTATCCTCAATTGGATCAGTAAAATAATAAAGCAGGGTTAATCGCACTTACTTATGAGGTGTTGCTTCCATATGGTGCTCGATTATTTGCAGGCTTTTCCCTAGGTCAAGATAAACATGATGGTGGAGCAGAATAAAGAATGTCATTGTGCTCGATTCTTAGCGTAAAAAGAAGAGTAAAGATTGTATAAAGAATTTTATATATTTGGATTTACGTTAACTATAAGACTCGAAATTATCGGATTTTTTTTCGGGTCTTATAGAGAATGATAGGGGGAAATCTATGGTAACGACAATATATATGGTTAGACATGCAGAATCACCGTTTATATTTGGTGAGGAGAAAACGAGAGGTTTATCGCCAAGGGGAAGAGAAGCAGCAATTAAGGTCACTGAGGTTTTAAAGGATAAAAAGATTGATAGAGTCATCTCTAGTCCATATACACGCGCAATCGAGACTGTTCGAGAGGTTGCAGAAAATAGGCAACTACAAATCAAAACATATGAAAATCTAAGAGAAAGACCAATTAAGGGGCTCGATTACCATGCAGAAGAAAAGGAATTATTATCCGCCATTGAGCAGTCATTTAAAGACGAAAATTACTGTTTAGTTGGAGGAGAATCCACAGGTGCCGCGCAAGAACGTTCTATTCCAGTCATAAAAGAGATTTTAAACAATTACAGGGGAGAATCTATTGTTATTGGGACACATGGAAATATCATGACGATTATAATGAATTACTTTCAAAAACAGTTTAATTTTCAATTTTTTCAACAAACAACAAAACCTGATATTTATGAGATGGTTTTTGCTGAAGAAAAACTGTTAACGGTTAATCGCCTATGGGGGAACAGTCATCATGAAGAAAAACAATAAAATACAAGCCGTTTTCTTAGATAGAGATGGCACAATTGGTGGCGATGACACCATCCATTATCCTGGGGAATTTAGACTCTTCCCCGGAGTAAAAGAAAATATAAGGAAGTTACAGGAAAAGGGAATAAAGGTTTTTGCTTTCACGAACCAACCTGGAATTGCGAAAGGATTAACGACAAAAACGGCATTTATTCACGAATTACTTTCTTTCGGATTCGATCAAGGGTATATTTGCCCTCATGCCCCTGAAGCGGAATGTAAATGTCGCAAACCAAATACTGAAATGCTCCAGCAAGCAGCAGAAGATTATAAGCTTTCCCTAGCTCGAACCGTCGTAATTGGCGACCGCTGGAGTGATATGGTTGCCGCTTCAAAAGTAGGGGCAATGAAAATCTTAGTCAAAACTGGGGCAGGAGAGCAAACATTAAAAGAGCACCAGGAGAGACTCAAAGACATTGAGTTGGATAAGGTGGTTGAAGGGATAGAAGAGGCCATGAACGTTATTCATAGAGAGTATACATAAATGTTCGATATGTACGGAACGCTATTTCAAACAGATAAGATATTATGATACTTGAAAAATATTTTATATGAATGTGAAACTTATTTAGATGTAAAGGGAAATAGAACAAGATTTAAGTGGAGAGTTAAAAAACTACTTAACCTCTGAATATAAATACTCTAAATAAAAGTATCTATAAGATAAATTAAGGGTGGAGATAGTATCCCCACCCTAACAAGACATAGAACCAGAACCTTATGAAGCTTGGTTTTATGATGTTGTACCATTTACTGCTGTTCTTTCAAAGTAATTTTTCCCTGTTGGTTTTGTTTTATCACTTTTTTTACTATGATTGCTATCACAAATAGGGCTAATAAGATTAAAGTGATAGTGGCACCCGGAGGCGTACCATACTCATAAGATGTAAATAAACCACTTAACATACCAGTCAACGCAATAGGTATCCCTAGTAGAATTGTGCTTGCAAAGCTACGGCTCAATCGCATAGAAATGGCTGCAGGAAGAATTAAAATGGCGGATACGAGCAGGGAGCCAACTATAGGCATAATAATAGCAATTGTTACTCCGGTTAATACATTAAAAGTAATCGACATCGTTTTTATTGGTAATCCAGCAGTAAACGCTGTTTCTTCATCAAATATTAAAACGTACATCGCCTTACGGAAAATGATATACAGTATGACGATGATTCCCGCTAAGAGATAGAGCATCCATACTTGTTGTGTGCTAATTGTTACGATAGAACCGAATAAAAACTGATTGATATTAAGTGTAGTTCCACCTTGGTTCAAACTCATTAAAAACAATGCTAAGGCCATCCCGCCAGACATTAAAATAGCAATTGAAACTTCTGAATAGGTGCGATATAACATACGTAAGTATTCAAGTAAGATCGCAATGATCACCACCATAATAATGTTCGTCCAAGTCGGATTGATACTAACTAATAATCCAAGTGCTACACCAGCTAAAGAAACATGAGCTAGAGTATCTGCCATCAGAGACTGTCTCCGTAGTATGAGAAACAAGCCTAGCATAGGGGCAATTAAAGAGATGAGAATCGAGGCTTGGAAAGCTCTCTGCATGAATTCATAGAGAAACATCTCCAAGGCAATTCCTCCTTTCGAACAAGTTCAATATGTTTATTACAATAATTTCGTAATTCGTCGTGGTCGTGCGACACCATCAGAATTGCTTTTTCGTGTATTTCACTTTGATGTCGCAATAATTGGTAGAATTCCTCCCGTGATTTTTTATCCATTCCTGTAGTAGGTTCATCTAGAACAAATAAGTCCGGATCTGTAGCAAATACACGTGCGATCGATATTCGTTGTTTTTGGCCTCCTGATAATTCACCAATTTTTTTATGACGCATCTCCCATAATCCTACAGATTCAAGGGATCGTTTCACTTGATCTTTATCCGAATCAGTCAACTTTTTAAACCACTTGCCCCTTTGATAGAGTCCTGATTGAACTAATTCTAAGACTGTACTAGGAAAACCAATATTAAATGAAGATACTTGTTGGGGAACATATCCAACCACTAACTTCTCACCATATCGATTCGTAGGAGACTGCGTAACTTCCCCCATAGTAGGATTAAGCAATCCTAAGATATTACGTAACAAAGTTGTTTTTGCGGCGCCATTTTCACCGGTTAACATGACAAAATCACCCGGGTTTAGCTCAAATGAAATATTTGTTAAGACGGGTTCTTTTTCGTAGTGGAAAGAGAGATCATCTACTTTTATATAGAACACTTTTTCATCTACCTTTCTTCATTTTCCAAAAATAAGGTGGAAGGATTGCAGGATCGTCTATCTGATTCTTTATCTATTAGATAGAAGTTAAATTATCCAGATGGGCTAACTAGAATGATGCAAACCCAAACCTTAGTTAGTTAGCCTTTTTTAAATAACCGCCTTCACCAATTGATTCTAATGTACACTAAGTTGCAATGCTTTAAGGTTATGACGCATAGCTTCAATATAACCTAAGTCATTTTCTAATAATTCTTCAGAAAGTACCTCTAAATCATACAATACAGCTGTGTCTGTTCCTGTCTCTGATGCAACGGTTTGAGCAATAGAGGAGCTCGCTCCTTGTTGATAATAAATCACAGGTACGTTATTCTCTTCGACTAAATGACCGATTTCCGCAATACGTGAAGGACTGGGCTCAACTTCTGTAGATAATCCCCCAATCGCAATTTGTTCTAGGTTGTAACGTTTCGCCAGATGGCCAAATGCCTGGTGTTGCACGACAAAAACACGATTTTTCGCATCTTTTAAAGTAGTTTGATATTCCTCATCTAGATCCTTAAGTTCATTCATAAAGGATTCAGCATTCTTCTCATATATTTCTTCTCCACCTGGATCTGCCTCAATTAAGGCATCACGAATCGCTTTGATTTGATTTTGTGCTAAAACTGGATCAAGCCATATGTGAGGATCTTGTTCTTCGTGATCATCAATTAACACAGATACAGGGTTAGATTCTGCCTGAATATGATGTTTATCATCATAAAGAACAGCTTTCAATTCAAAGCTTTTTCCTGTGGTTTTGTACTCAAAATGATCGGTTACTTGTTTTGGTACTGCTTTCCATTCTTGGTTAGCATCTTCTCTCATCATCCAATGCCAATGATTATGATTGAATGAATCAGTCGGCACAGCTTCTAATGTAACAACATCACCTGTATGATAATGATCTGCTAACCCTTTAATGTTTATTTCCGCTTCCTTCTTGGAATGGTTATGTTCAGTGTCTACATGGTTATCATGGTTATCAATATTAATTTCTACTGGCTCTGATTCTGCATATTTATTATGATTATCATCATAAATAACAGCACGAATATTTAAACTTTTATCTGGAGCAACCATTGTCAACGTTTCAGTACTTTGCTCAGAAATAGCTTCCCATTCTTCACTCTCATCTAACTGCTGATACCAATGCCAGTGATCATAATCGGCATTTCCTATTAATTCAGCTGAAAGTTGAATTTCATCACCCGTATGGTAATGATCTGCTACCCCATTGATCTTCACTTGTTCTGTTCCAGTTGAGTCGTGTTCATCATGCACATTTTCATGGTTTGATTCATAGAGACCGTCTGCAGCACGTGCTATAACGAGATTGTTGTTCTCTACCGTATTAAGTAGGCTCTTTACCCAATACTCCATTTCTTCACTACTGTAGACAAACACATCTGCTTGACTGACAGCAGCTACATCTTGGGCACTAGGCTCGTAGTGATGGGTATCTTGACCTTCTGAAACCATAAGTTGAACATTTGCTCGATCACCAGCTACTTGTTTGGTGAATTCATACATCGGTAAGAAGGAAGCGACAACAGTTATTTCAGATTCATTCTTATTTCCAACTTCTTTTGAATTTTGAGACTGACAACCAAAAAGAAATGCTATCACGGTAAAACATATGAATATAGTTTGGTGTTTTTTCATTTTATCTATGAATCTCCTTGTTAGAATGTGTTGCAAAAGTAGAGAGAAGAGAGGACCAATCCATCTCTTCTCCAAAGTATTAATGGGCTAATTGATCACGGACAATATCATCGCCGTCTAAGTTAGATGGATAATAAGTCGGCCAGTGAGTTACTTCTTCCAATAATTTCTCGCGATCATCTCCCCAATAAAGATGAAAATGACTAGATTTCTGAGGGGATATGATATGGTCACTAAATTGAATGTATTGAGGCATCTCATTAGATTTTTCTGCAAGTTTATAGATAAAACGAACACCGCGATTTCCTTTTTCATAAGTCAGAATTTCATAGCCATCATATTCGTAGTCTCCAGAAAACTCTTCTCCGTCCTTGTAAAACGTTACATTACCATGATCAATAACAATACGCTCGACGTCTGTTACATAACCTTCTGTATAATAGTCTTTGTATTCTTCCGCAGTCATGTCACCTTCTTCAGCTTTATGTGCAAAGACTTCATCTAAATCACCATTTAAAAGGTAAGGGTAGACAGACTGCCAATCGCCTTCCCAGTCTGTTAATTCACGATCTGCTACTTGATCATCATCAAAATACCCTTGATAAATTTGTTTGCTTTCTTCATCATTCCCATGATGATCATCAATAACAATAGTTACCGGTTCTGATTCAGCAAATACCTCATGATTATCGTTGTAAAGAGCTGCTTTAATTTCTAAACCATCGACGCTTGCTTCGCCTGAGAAGGTGTCACCTTCTTGACCAGATGCAACCTCCCATTCTGATTGACCACTTTCTCTTGTATACCAATGCCAGTGATCATAATCAGCATCTTCACTTAATACAGCAGCCAATTCAATGGTATCCCCAGTGTGATAATGATCACCTAAGCCATCGATCGCAATATCTGCTGTTTCTGCTGAAGTTGCATTATCATTTGTAGATTCCCCTTCTTCTGCAGAAGTACTGTTAGTAGTTGCTGTTTTTTCTGAATCTTGACAAGCTACTAATGCTAAACTTAAAGCCAATACACTTAAATATAAATACGGTCTTTTCAAAATAAACATCCTTTCGCGTTGGATTTAATCGTAACGATTACGTTTTAAAGAATATACTTTTAGAAGGCTGATCAATATGTATAGAGTATGATTTCCTCAGATGCATGTCTTTTCTGTTTAATCGTAACGATTACGTTTTAAAGAGTATAATGTTTTTAGTGGTTTGTCAATATGAATATATAATTTTTAAAAGAAGATTGATATTTCATTAGCTGAAAAGAGAGCAAAATAATTTGTTTGGTTCACTTTCAAAAAAGAAAGCTATTAATAAATGAGGAAAATTAGTTTATGAAAAATGCGATCAGATTTAATAGCAAGAAGAGTAGTGCTGAATAAGTAAAAATGACTAAGAATTATTCCTCTAGAAGATAAATCTGAAGATGCAGAGTCACAGTTCGTTTTAGGTAGGTGAGGGTAATAAGAGAGTAAGATTTTAGTAATAAAATGAGAGTACTATTTTGTGTGTTTGCTATTTATTAAGTGTACAAAAAATAGCATACCTGATAAAAACGTTAGGTATGCTATTTTTTGTAAATTAATTGGGGCTTTGTTTAAATACATTTTTTTTAGTTGTATTTTTGTGATTCTTTGCTTTTTGAGTAGGCATAAAACATGCTAAAATTAGTGCCGCAAAAGATAAAACTAACATAAATATATAGGCACTACTTGAGCCAAAGATAGATGCCAATTTAGCAAGTTGAACGGCAGAAATATGCCCATTTTCAAGGGATAATTCTTGAGCATAAGAAGTAGATTGAATGGTGTAAATCGTGATAACTACTGCAGTACCAATCGCACCTGCTAATTGACGAATAGTATTGTTTACTGCTGAACCATGGGAACCTAACTCTCTTGGTAACGCGTTTAAACCCGCTGTATTTATAGGCATCGTAATAAAGCTTAAGCCAATTCGTAAAATACATGTTCGTAACAATAAATAAAAATAGGTAGTTGATGCTGATAAATCAATCACGCCCCACATCGCAATAATAATAAACACTAGACCTGTTATAAAAAGTGGCTTGGCGCCGTATTTATCATACATCCTACCTGTGACCGGTGATAAGAAAGCATTAATTATCGCACCAGGTAATAAAAGTAAACCTGCTTCAAAAGCTGTAAAACTTCGACCATCCTGTAAGTAGATGGGTAGTAGGATTAAATCAGCATACATAATCATAGTAATTAGTACATTGATTAGTGATGTGAGTGTAAATATTTTATATTTAAATATAGATAGATTTAACAATGGATCTTTGGAAGTCAATTGACGTGAACAAAATAAAGTCGTAACAATTAATCCGGTAATAATGGTCGTAATAACAACAGGGTCATCCCAGCCTTTGCTTCCTGCACTACTAAATCCAAATAAAATAGAACCAAAACCAAATGTTGATAAAATGACACTTAGAATATCTAACTTTGCTTTTGATGTTTCTGCCACATTCATTAAATATTTAAAGGCAAGTATAATAACGATTAATATAAAAGGAGTTATTCCAATAAATAGCCATCTCCATGATGAAAATTCCATAATAAAACCGGATAATGTAGGAGCAATAGCTGGTGCAAAAATCATCGCAAAGCCAATAGTACCCATAACACTTCCACGCTTTTCAATCGGATATAAATACAAAACAACTGTCATTAATAAAGGTATGATAATGCCAGCACCAATGGCTTGAATCATTCTTCCTGTTAATAACATGCCGAAATTGATTGAACAAGCACATAGGACTGAACCAAACAATAAAAAGAACATCGAGCTAATAAATAGCTGTCTAGTTGTAAATCGTTTCATTAAAAATGCTGTTATCGGTACTAAAACCCCGTTTACTAACATAAATCCCGTTGATAACCATTGTACAGTTGCAGCGGATACTTCAAAAATCTCCATAAAACCACTCATAGCCACATTTAATAAAGTCTGATTTAATGTTGATAAAAAGCAGCCAGCAATTAATACAACCATTAAAATATTTTTACTTCTTTTGGTTATTTCCTTTTCCATATATATACTCCTTACTCCAATTTGCATTATCAACATGACGTCGATAAAATTTATAGTAACAAATATATAATTTGATGACCATGAACAGTTTTATTTGCGAGTGTATACTAATCGACATATTGATCAGTAGTTGTCGTTGAAGTCAAATGAAAATATACGAAGGAGTTATAAATGTCTAATTCTAAAAAAGAAGATCCACGTACCATACGTACAAAAGAAATGTTTAAAAAATCTGTACTCTCTCTCTTAGGAGAGGAAGGCTACACCATTTCGAATTTGACAGTTCAGAAAGTAGCTGGAAAAGCAGGCTTAAATCGAACCACATTTTACTTGCATTATTTAGATATAGAAGACTTATTAACGCAAGTGACAGAAGAGCTAGTAAATGATCTTTCTTCTAGAATCTTTTCATTAATTCAAGTAAAAGATTTAACAGAAAAACAGCAACTAACACATTTATTAGATTTCTTGTATATCCATCGAAACTATTTACAAACTTTATTCAATTTAAATCAGTTTGAGGATCAATTATTTCTACAGATAAGAAAATTAATAGAAGTACGAAGAGAGAATACAGAGAAAGATTTACCTGACGATTATGTTTCCATTGAAATTAAAACTGCCTCTTTAGTAGGCATCATTATGTGGTGGATACGAAAGGGGATTCACTATAGTTCAGAGTATATTTCAGATCAGATATATTTAATGTACAAAGTGTAGTGTTGCTAAATGACTCTAACTTGTATATGGTATCTGTTTACCAAACGGTGTTGATATGAGTTCAACTATACATATCTATAATTTAAGGTAATAGATGTCAAAAAATGTTGAAAATGTCGCAATGGTTAGATAAACATATGAGACATAAATCACATAAGTCTAACTTAGTTGTACAAACAGTTTTTATAGTTCATTCTTTTATTTAAAGCTATAACAAATAGAGGTGTGAATAGCGAAAGTCATTTACAAATCCTAATAGTTTGAAATAATGTATAATTATTACATCCGGTATTTTTGACTACTGCTCTTATACTTATTTAGTATGATTTTAAAATTGGTTACCAAGTTTATATAGGGAATTCTAGGGTTAGATCTAACCCTAGAATCCCCTGGTTCGTGCTTAGAAAATCAAAATCTTAGCGAGCATTTTATCATTTTATCCTTTCCAAACGACGTTTTCCTGTTCTTTTTCATTGATAGTCAGTTGAAAGATATCAGGCCTTGCATAATGGCCAAATACATCAAAGTCAAATTTGCTTTCTGCTATTTGGTCGAGAATAATATCGGCATAAATAATCTTTTCTTCTCCGTATACAGGCTCGGCTATAAATTGCCCAAGTGGGTTGACGATGGAGCTACCTCCACTCGTTAGTTCATTTTCTAATGATTGAAATTCAGGTCTTGATGATATTTCTTCAAGGTAAATCTCAGCAGAAGAAGCGTTCTTTTTGATAAATCGGGCATAAATATCATTAACTAATAACCTAGCAGATGATAATAACGCCCTATTAATAGACGAGATTCCCGCTGCAATTACAGCTGCTACTACAATCGCCCCAAATACCGGTGCATAAGTAGAGAAGAATAACGGAATAATCCGATCACATGTTTCAACTGTTAAGCCTGGTACTAAACCACGGGTATGAGCGAACATCCCGATAAATAATGCTTCTAACGTCATTAACCAGGAGTTCCAAAATGGTGTGATTATAGAGCTAGAAAGAGTGATTTATATTAATATATTTTGTTTCTACAATTGGTAATTAATTAAAATTAGGGAGGCAAGCAATATTCATTTTAGAAGTTAGCTAAGTGTTTAAGGCTTTACAATGCAATCTTGGAAGATTTTATGAGTTTAATTCAAGTGATTTAAAGAACTATCCGATTTTGATTCCGTTAAGACGAAATATTATACTAGAAAACAAATATTAGATTATAATGATATTCTCCCTTTTAGATAGAATAAAAGTATGAAAATTCCATCTTTTATAGAGGGGTATTTCTTTTATCCAAAACCTTATTCTACATTATATAAAAGGATACTTTTATGAGCTGTATTTTTTCACAAGAACGTAAAGAGATTCTAACAAAATCCCATCTTATTTAAGAATATTTTTTTGAATTAAAAACGCTACAGCATGTGTTCGATTTAATGTATTGGTTTTTGCCATGACACTTTTGATATATTGTTTAATCGTCGTTTCACTAATCTCTAATATATGGGCAATTTGTTTCGTACTATAACCGCTTGCAGTACATTTCATTACTTCGTATTCACGTTTCGATAGTTTTATTTCTGCCTCCTCGATAAAATTAAATTGATTGAATAAAATTTCTCCAATGTCCTTGCTAAATAAAGTTGCTTCTATTAATAGTTTAAGGTCAAAGGGCTTCTTAAATTGGGATCCCAGAAAATAGCCAATGACAACTTGGTTAAATATGATAGGAACAACCAATAGAGCATCTTGGTTATCTGCGATAATATATTTTTTTGATATATTTAAATGGAAGTTATTTCCTTCGTAATATTGTGGTGTTCTCGTTTTAATAGCTTTGAATATGGCCGGAATAGAAGTGATATCATCCCTTATAGAGGAAATATGTTTGAACTCTGACTTAGTAGCAGAAAGTATCCCCTCCGCTAAGTGGTCTATCGGAGAATATCGAAATAACATCGCTTCATTTAATGAAAAATCAGTAAGAAAGCTTTCCAATATTATTTTAATTTTATGCTCTTGATTGATAGCTGCCTTTATTTTATCTACGTTACTTTCCCATTTATCTAATTTAACCAATAAATACACTCTCCTTTTTTAATTTAGTCTTATATATTCATTACCTAATGGCATAGTTTATTTGTAATTTGACTTAAAGTATGTACTGTTTTATCAAAAAGTAGGAATAGTTATTAGAATATTTAGATTATACAATATCATTGTAAGCGATTACAATTTTCTGAGTAAAAAGGAGGAGATCATTTGGCAAGTTTATCTGAAAGAGCAAAATTGTATTTGGAGAGCTTTTATTCTGGTCCGAAAATCGAATCATTTGATCCAATTGAATTAAAGGAAATTCAGAAAAATGCCCCAATACCTGAACAAAATATTCTACCTCATATTCATCGCAGAGAAGAGCGCTTAATTAAAGTAAATGATGGAGCAGAAATACGATTATGTATTTATTCACCGGAAGGAGAAGGGCCTTTTCCAGCACTAGTTTATTATCATGGAGGCGGTTGGGTCATTGGTTCTGTTGAAATGTTTGAAGCGGCCAATCGATTAGTAGCGACAGAGGCTAAAACGGTAGTTATCTCTGTGGATTATCGTCTTGCTCCGAAAAATCAATTTCCCATTCCAATGAATGATTGCTATACAGCACTAGAATGGGTAGCTAATCATGCAGAAGAGCTTAATGTAGATTTAACTAAAGTTTCTGTTGGTGGAGATAGTGCTGGTGGGAACTTATCCACGGTTATTGCCAAGAGAGCTTTAAACAATGGGCCATCCATTCAATCACAAGTTCTTATATACCCAGTCACAAACTTGGAATTCAATACCAATTCTTATAATGAATTTGCTGAAGGATATGGTCTCGATCGAGATCTTATGAAATGGTTTGGTTTCCATTATGTAGGTGATGAAAAAATGTATAGTCATCCCGATGTATCACCATTAAAATACGATACTGTTCAAGGGCTACCCCCAACTATTATTATCGCAGCGGAAAATGATGTTCTAAAAGATGAGGGAATTGCTTATGCAGAAAAGTTAAGACGAGACGGTGTACCTGTTCAATATGAAGTGATATCAGGGGCAGTCCATGGTTATTACAGTAATATGGATTTCTTTGAAGAAGAAACAAAAGAGTCTGTTCAACATATTGTGAAATTTTTAAATAATGTCCACCAAGGGGGAGAGAAAGCAGTAAATAAGTAGCTAAAGATCATATGTTCTAAAAATCATCTATTACACTACAAAGGGGGATAAGGAATGACTCAATATGTTGACGCTGTAGTGATTGGTGCTGGCTTTTCTGGAATCTATATGACGTATAAATTACACGAAGACGGTTTTTCTGTAAAGACATTTGAAAAGGCAGCTGGAGTTGGTGGCGTGTGGAATGTCGCTAGGTATCCTGGTGCCCGATGTGATTCAGATAGTTTTTATTATAATTTTATGTTCTCAGAGGATTTATATAAAAAGTGGTCTTGGTCTAAAAGGTTTGCTGGTCAAGATGAAATTTTAAGCTATTTGAATTTCGTAGCTGATGAATTAGATGTTAGGCAATATATGCAATTTAATACGGAAGTCAAATCGGCCGTTTGGAATGAAGAACATTCAATGTGGCACATTACAACGGGAAAAGGTGATGAGTTTGCAGCAACTTACTTAATTTCAGGCGTCGGCTGCCTATCCACCTCAAGTATTCCCAACTTTAAAGGGATTGCAGATTTTCAAGGTCAAAGCTACCATACCGGTGAATGGCCACATACTGACGTTAATTTTAAAGGCAAGCGTGTGGGAGTGATTGGCACAGGCTCTAGTGGTGTACAATCGATTCCTGTTATTGCAGAAACTGCGAAAGAAGTCTATGTATTTCAACGAACACCGCAATATTCTGTACCAACTAGAAATCGTTCATTTACGCACGAGGAAGTTGAACAATTTAAAGATGAGTTTCATTCAGCACGAAGAATCATGTTAACCTCACCTTCAGGATTACCCATTCCTAAAGCAACCAAATCCATAGTAGAAACGCCAGAAGAGGAACGCAATACAATCTTAGAAAATGCTTGGGACAAAGGGGGGATGATTTTAAACAATGCATTTAATGATATAACGATTAATGAGAAATCAAATGAGTTAGTATCAGAATTTCTTAGAAATAAAATTCGTGCAAAAATTAAAAATCCCGAAGTTGCTGAAGATCTCCTTCCATATTATTACTACGCAACAAAACGCCCAATCTTAGATACAAACTATCATGATACGTATAACCAAGAACATGTCACATTAGTAAATTTACAACAGCAACCAATTGAGTGTATAACAAAAAACGGAATTAAAACAACGGAAAAAGAATATCCACTAGATCTGATTGTTTTTGCAACTGGTTATGATGCCATGACAGGGACGCTATTGAAACTAGATATAAAAGGACGTAAAGGGCTATCCCTTAGAGACAATTGGCAAAATGGGAAAAAAGTTGAGACGTATTTAGGACTTGGCTTAGCAGGATTCCCAAATTTTTTTACGATTACTGGGCCACAAAGTCCTTCTGTTTTAACCAATGTACCGTCAGCCATTGAACAACATGTTGAATGGATATCAGATTGCCTAAAGTACATGCGTCAACATCATCTGAAAACGATTGAGCCAACTGAGGATGCACAAAGGCAATGGAGTAAGGATTGTACAGAGCTTGCCCATAATACGCTATTTACAAAAACAGCGTCCTGGTATACAGGATCTAATATTGATGGAAAGTCATCAGATTTCTTAATTTATTTAGGCGGTTTAGACAATTATCGCCAAATATGTAACGAGGTCTCTCAACAGGGGTACAAAGGATATGTTTTAGGAGTTAATAAAATTCAAGTCTGATTAGGAGGAATGAACATGGCCAATACTACGTTAGAAATTAATCCAATCGTTCAAGCGTTTTTAAGTGGAACAAAGGAAATGTTCTTAAATGGCAAATGGGTTCCGGCAATTAAGGGGAAAGTGTATGAATCTATTAACCCAACAACGAATGAAATTCTGGCGAAAATCTATGAAGGGGATGAGGAAGATCTCGATGTAGCAGTAAAGGCTGCCAGACGAGCTTTTGAAGGTAGCTGGAAAAATACAGCTCCAAGAGAGAGAGCTAGATTATTAAATAAGCTAGCGGATTTATTAGAAGAAAATTTAGAAGTTATTACGCAACTGGATGCCCTTGATTATGGTGGAACACTTGCAGTTGCAGGTGGCTTTGCAGAGAATGCAGTACATCATGTTCGTTACTATGCTGGTTGGGCAACAAAGCTTTATGGCAATACTCTCGAACTAACTAGTGGTGGAAATATCCATGCATTTACTAAACGTGAACCCCTTGGTGTTTGTGGTCAGATCACCTCATGGAACTTCCCAGCTTTAGTTGCATGTTGGAAGATTGCTGCTCCAATAGCAGCCGGGAATACTGTTGTGATAAAACCTTCACAACAAACATCTTTATCTACTTTATATATTGGTAAATTAATAGAAGAAGCTGGTTTTCCCCCTGGGGTGGTTAATATTGTTACAGGTGCAGGAGGGAAGCTCGGGGAAGCGATTACATCACACCCTGATATCGATAAAATCGGTTTCACAGGCTCAACTAGTGTGGGAAGACGAATTATGGAAAAAGCCTCGAAATCTTTAAAGAAAATCACGCTCGAACTAGGGGGCAAATCGCCAAACATAATCTTTGCAGATGCGGATTTAAACAAAGCGATTCCTGGCGCTATAAAAGCGATCCTCATGAATACAGGGCAAGTGTGTGCGGCAGGCTCACGACTATATATTGAACGTTCTGTTTACGATACGGTCAAGGAGAAGCTTGTTGAAATAGCAGAAAGCTTTGTTTTAGGTGATCCTCTTGATCCAAATGCTCAAATGGGGCCACTCATTTCGAAAAACCAAATAACCACTGTAGAAAAATATGTTGAACTTGCCAAAAAAGATGGAGCTACCATTCTCACCGGGGGGAAACGACCTGATAGTCCAGATCTTCAACAAGGAAACTTCTATTTACCAACAATTATCGAAGGACTTGATGAAAAATGTCAGTCTGTCTATGAGGAGATTTTTGGTCCTGTCCTTTGCATTATGCCTTTTGATTCAATCGAGGAAATCGTTGAGAGAGCGAATGCTACAGAATATGGACTAGCTTCAGGTGTGTGGACGACAAATATAGAGACAACCCATAAAATGGTTGATTCATTAAATGCTGGTTCTGTTTGGGTCAACGAATATTATTTAACTGATGACAATATCCCATTAACTGGATTTAAGCAAAGTGGAATAGGGTCGGAATTAGGATTAGCAGGTATAGAAGCTTATACAAAAGTAAAAAGTGTTGCCATTAACCATGGATAGGGAGCTGATGTTATGAAGGCATTAGTAATTGAAGGAATAAAAAATGCAATTGTTCAAGAGGTCGCTGACCCTACAATTGATGAGAATGGGGTGATTGTAAAGGTAAAAGCAAATGGCGTTTGCCGTAGTGATTGGCATTACTGGGCAGGAGATATACCGATTACCCAAAAAATATTAGGTCATGAATTTACTGGTGTTGTCGAAGAAGTAGGTAAAAATGTGAAAAACTATAAAAAAGGAGACCGCGTTATCGTTCCTTTCTCTGGTAGTGATGGTACATGTCCTTATTGCCTACAAGGCCACTCTAACCTCTGTCACTCTTCCTTTATTCCGGGTTCGACTTACAATGGGGGGTATGCGGAGTATGTAGGAGTTCCATTGGGTGACCGCAATATTATTCCTTTAGCAGATGAAATTAGTTTTCTAGATGGTGCTGCATTAGGTTGTCGTTTAATGACAGCTTTTCATGGAGTAGTCGATCGAGCAAAAGTGGAACCAGGTGAGTGGGTAGTGGTCTATGGATGTGGAGGAGTGGGCTTAAATGCCATTAATATTGCTGCTTCCATTGGTGCAACCGTCATTGGTGTCGATATTAATCCAAAGAATCTAGAGTTGGCTAAGCAAATGGGAGCACATGTAGTGATTAATAGTAAAGAAGTAGATCCGGTTCATGCAGTGAAGGAAATCACTGGTGGTGGGGCGAATGTATCAATTGATGCCCTTGGTATTGCAGATACATGTTTAAATGGGATTAATAGTTTAGCTAAACGTGGTCGTCACTTGCAAGTTGGAGTGACAACACAGGTTGAAGGCGGAAAGATTGCCTTACCTATTGATCAAATGGTTATGCAAGAAATCCAATTTATCGGAACTTTAGGGATGCCGAATCACCGTTTTGATTCATTACTTCCTTTAGTATTGCAAGGGAAAATAACACCAGGTAAGATGGTAACAGCAGAAATCAGTTTATCAGAAGTAACAAAAATCTTTGAAGAAATGAGCAATTTTAATACATCAGGAACTTACATTGTAACAGAATTCGATAAAAGCACTGTAACAGCATAAAGTAATGGAGCGTCCTAATTTTTAGGATGCTCTTTTCAATTTTTTTAGAAAAATTTTAAATCTTGCAACATGCTAGAATAGTTAATTATAAATGCACATCGAGTGAATGTGGCTATTGCTAGGTGGAAAGAACTGAAAGGAAAGGACTAAAAGAATAATACACAATGGTATGTATATATCGCTTTTTTTTAAAATACGAAAATAATTTGCAGGGTTTCACTACTCAATAGTCGAATGTATGTTCTTAAGAGGTGAAAGTATGAATAATGAAACGTTAGTACAAAACAAAAAAAGTTGGGATAAAGCCGCAGAGCGTTTTTTTGCTAGAAACCCGCTACCTGAATATGGTCCGTTCGCACCTACAGAAGAAGATTTACAGTTATTCGGTGAGGTGAAAGGAAAGAGGATATTGGAATTAGGATGTGGGAGTGGTCATTCAATCAAATATTTAGATGGAAAATCTCCTAGTGAGTTATGGGGGCTTGATTTATCTCATGTGCAAATTCAAACAGCTAAGCACTTATTAGCAGAAAGTAATACATCGATTCAATTATTTGAGTCTCCAATGGAAGAGAATCCTGGTATCCCAAGTGCGTATTTTGATATTGTCTTTTCAATATACGCGATCGGATGGTCGACGGATTTAAGAAAGACATTGGCCAATGTCTTTCAATATTTAAATGATGGTGGTTTATTTATCTTTAGTTGGGAGCACCCACTATATAATAGAATGAGCCACGAAAATGGACAACTCGTTATGACTAAAAGCTATCATGAGGAAGGTGCTTATAATCATCATGCATGGCAGGAACCAGCAACAATGCAACAATATAAATTAAGTACATATATAAATTTACTTATTGCTTCTGGCTTTCATATTGAGCAAATAATCGAAGAGGTCTGTATAACAGAAGAAGATAAAGAAAGACATAGTAATGTCTGGTATTCACCTGATAAAGCTAGTCTATTACCGACTAGCTTTATTATCAAATGTCGTAAGCCAAACATATAGGGTAAACAAAAAAGGCTTTCAAACTAGAAATGGAAGTCTTTTTTTATCATGCACATTCAATTATTTTATAGCATTTTTTAATTACGAATAATAATATAAACCAAATAAATAATGTATGCGACAGCGAGAATGAACCCTTCTCTTTTGCCGATTTTAAAACTGGTCCGCGAGAATATAAATAGAACAATCGTTAAGATTATCATAAGAATGACATCAATAAAGACTTTATCATTTACGGCTAATGGTGAGATGGTTGCCGAGGCACCAAGTACAAATAAAATATTAAAAATATTACTACCTACAATATTACCCAAAGCGATTTCGCTCTCTTTTTTTAACGCTGCAGTAATTGAAGTTACTAGCTCGGGTAGAGAGGTCCCTATTGCAACAATTGTTAACCCTACTAATGTTTCACTCATACCGAGGGAGTACGCAATTTCTGTCCCATTGTTAACGACCAAATTCCCACCAAAAATAATGGCCGCCAGACCTAAAATCGAAATGAATATATTTTTACCCCACGTAATGTCTTTAGGAGTAGTTATATTTTCTTTATTCTGCCTACTTTTTAGACCAATTTCAATGACATAGTACAGAAATATAGATAAAAATAATAAAAAGACAAGACCATCACTACGAGTAAGTAAATTACTATCAAAACCCTGTAATGCCACATCACTCATAAGAATGAGCAAAGTAACACTTGCAAGTAATGTGAAAGGGATTTCTTTTTTTATGGTTTCACTTTGTACTTTCAATGGATATAAAAAGGCTGTAACACCGACCACAAGTGTGATATTAAAGATATTGCTTCCAAGTACATTCCCTAGTGAAACATCTGCACTTCCTTCAAGTGCCGCAATAATACTAACAGTAGCCTCAGGTGAACTTGTACCAAATGCCACAATCGTTAACCCAATTAAAATGGGCGGGACTCTTAACAACCTAGCAATATTGGAAGAACCGTCAACAAAAAGATCAGCCCCTTTAATCAATAATGCGAATCCAACAAGTAATAAAATATAAGTCATCATCCACGCTCCCTTTTACATATATGGATACCTACTATTATTTTCTTCCTACACCTGTTTATACCATGAATTTGTTATGGATGTATATTAATTATGTTTGAAAAAATGAAGCGTTTATCATTAATCAATGAAATTTCAAAGCAATGGGAAACAAGCACTAAAAGGTCAAGATAAAGGGAAGCGTGTTCAATTGTTAATAGCTGATGTTGTTTGCACAAACTCTGAGAAGTACTTAATATGTAAAGAAGATGATTTTCCCTGATTGAGGTGCTAACTTGTAGCTTTTACTTAAAACTGATGAATGCATTTTTACATACGTCCAGTATGGAAAGGATAAATAAAAGGGGGACAGGTTTATGTCAATTGTCTCTAGGAAGGAAGCGTAAGGATGAAAAAAATTTTAGTAATAGAGGATGATATTTCACTGAATCAAGGCATTACCCTGAGTTTGAAACAAGATAATTATTCATTTACTCAAGTATATACATTAGAAGAAGCGACTGTTGCTTTACATAAGGATATATATGATTTGATGCTTGTAGATATTAATTTGCCAGATGGAAATGGTGTTGAATGGATTCAAGCTATGATGAAGAATGACTTGTGTCCTTTCATCTTTCTGACAGCAAATGATCTTGAAGTCGATATTGTGAGAGGGTTAGAACTTGGTGCCGATGACTATATAACGAAACCATTCAGTTTAATGATCTTACGGGCAAGAGTTTCAGCGGTGTTCCGTAGACAACAATCTCATCAGAATACAGATATTTATCAAATCGGAAATTTTTATTTCAACTTTGAAAAAATGCAATTTATGAATCAATCACTGCCAATAGAATTAAGCAAAACGGAACAGAAATTGTTGCGCTTATTAATCATCAATAGAGGGCAAACTCTACAACGAGAACTGTTGATAGATAAGGTATGGTTGGATGAATCAGCATTTGTTGAGAAGAATGCTCTTTCGGTTGCTATTAAAAGGCTGAGAGATAAGTTAGGGGTAGAGAATAGAATTGAAACAGTATACGGGATAGGCTACTCATGGAAAAAATAGCTGTTTTGTTGGTGATGATTGTATCTATTATAAGCACATGGCTATTTGGGAAATGGTATTATGAGCGAAAAATGAGCCGAATGTTAAATCGCTTATCTGAGATGATTGAATCAGCTAAGAACGGACAATTCAGAGAGTCGACGTATGATGAGTCAAAATTATCCGCGATAGAATCAAAGATGAGGCAGTATCTCTTAGAAAGTGGGACATCTAAAGAACAGCTTTCAAAAGAACGTGACGAGATAAAGACATTAATATCTGATATAGCCCATCAAACTAAAACACCCATATCCAATATTATGCTTTATGGGCAACTGTTAGATGAAGAAGGCTTATCAGTGAATGGAAAGACTTATATTAATCAATTAAACCATCAAACGACAAAATTAAGCTTTTTAGTACAAGCCTTAGTAAATACCTCGCGATTAGAAACCGGTATGATCCATGTGACGCCAAAACGACAGTTATTGAGACCTTTACTAGAAGATATTATTAAAGATTTGCAGCCCATGTTTAACGAGAAGCAACAAAGTATTCATCTTCAATGTGGGCTAGAACAAGCTAGTTTTGATTATAAATGGACAAAAGAGGCATTATTAAACATTGTTGATAATGCTAATAAATATACGAAAGAAGCAGGAGAAATAACAATTAAAGTACTTGAATATGAAAGCTTCTGTAGGATAGACATCCAGGACTCAGGCATTGGAATAAAAGAATCAGAAATAAACAAGATTTTTATTCGGTTTTACCGTTCTAAAGAGGTGTATCATATGGAAGGTGTAGGGATAGGCTTGTTTTTGACAAGAGAAATTATTATGCTCCAAGGTGGTTATATTAAAGTTGCCTCTAAGCAAAATCAAGGATCATTGTTTTCAGTTTCTCTTCCAAAATCATAAATACTTTTCATTTCTTTCAATTGTGACAGATTTCAGAAAGAACATAGAAAGATTTAATTTTTACAATCACATTGTTAACAAACAAGTATTTTGGAGGAGAGACATTTGAACATAGTTACAGCAAACGCTTTAAAAAAACTCTATGGTAGTGGAACGAATATTGTCAAAGCATTAGATCATGTTACCTTAGAAATTGAGCATGGAGAATTTGTAACGATAATCGGGACATCAGGTAGTGGGAAATCCACTTTACTCCATATGCTTGGTGGTTTGGATTTTCCAGATTCAGGTGAGGTAATCGTTGATGGTCAATCTTTATTTGCCTTAAGTCCTGATGAATTAACTATTTTTCGCAGACGTAAAATCGGTTTTATTTTTCAACAATTTAATTTAATCCCCGTCCTAAATGTATATGAAAATATTGTTTTGCCAATAGAATTAGATGGTAATCAGGTCGATGAGGAATATGTTCAGGAGATTATTACATTATTAGGGTTGAAGGATAAAGTATACAATCTTCCTCATCAACTTTCAGGAGGACAACAGCAGCGTGTTGCTATAGCAAGAGCACTGGCAACAAAACCCTCAATAATACTTGCAGATGAGCCTACAGGAAACTTAGATAGTAAAACGAGCTTAGATGTGATTGGCTTATTAAAAGTAACAAGTGATCGTTTTAAGCAGACAATTATTATGATTACACATAACGAAGAAATCGCACAAATGGCGGATCGCACCATACGAATAGAGGATGGTCAGATCGTAGGTGGTATGGGTTATGCTAAAGGTTAATAATCGAAAGGTCATTCATACATTATCTAAACGTTTACTGAAAGAAAATAAGTCTAGAAATAAAGTAGCATTACTGGCGATTATTTTAACAAGTTTTATGCTGAGTGCCTTGATCCTTTTTGGCATGAATGCTTATCGGTTCAATGAAGTAAATTGGATTCAATCTGCGGGAACAGCAGCTGATGCATATTTAACCAATCCGACAGAATTACAGTTATCTACTTTAGATAAATCATCTTCAGTTGAACGAATAGGTCAAATTACACAAGTTGCAAGTAGTGATATGGATGATGATCGTTTTGAATTAAGTTACTTATCAAAAGAAGCATTTCAAATGAAGCAAGATGCATTATATCCAATAAAGGGAGAATACCCGAAAAAGCAAAATGAAATCATGCTCTCGGTTGAATCAGTTAACCATTTAACTGGTTCAACACCGAAAAAGGGATTGAAAATTGAATTACCGATTTCTGATAAGCACGGGAATCAGGTTATGCAGGAATTTATTCTTACAGGGTGGTTTACTGATCCACTAGCTTCAAATAATCCTTTAACCAGTATTGGGTTTGTTTCAAAAGCCTACTTAGAAAGTACAAATCACACCATAGAAAATAACGGGTATGCAGATGTTCAGTTTAAAAGAGGAATAACCGCAGAAGATGAAATAGAACGGTTAGAACAGCAAATAAAAACACTTGATTCTCAAGCATTTGCAACATACTTTAATTTATCTGGATCAAGTGATCAAATGTTGATGCTTGTAGGTATTGGAGTAGTTATCCTCCTTATTATGTTTAGTGGATACTTACTTATTTATAATATCTTTTATCTATCGATTTCACACGATATTCGGTCATATGGACTTTTGAAAACAATTGGAACTACTGCTAAACAGCTTCAACAAATTATTAGAGGACAAGCATTGAGCCTTTCTGTCATTGGTATTCCAATTGGTAGTGCCATAGCTATCGCTTTAGCTTTTGGTTTTGCTTTATATGGCGGCCTACCCAATTTCTTTAGATATTGGCAAGTACAGTTAGTACTCATTATATTAAGTAGTTTCTTCGCATTTATGACTGTTCTTATTAGTGTATGGAAACCAGCCCGAAAGGTTGGGAAGATATCACCAGTAGAAGCAACTCGTTATACAGATATAAAAATTCAAAATAAAAAAACGAAGTTAACAACCCATGGTGGAAAAATAGGGAAAATGGCATGGAGAAACATTTTCCGACATGGTAAAAGGACCACTGTAGTTTTTATGTCCTTATTCTTTGGTTTAACCACATTTTTATCGGTTTTTACAGTTGTTGAAAGCTTGGATATTGAGAATTATGTGTCCAGAACTATGGTAAGCGATATTGAAATGCGTAATAGCTATATGATTGGTGATGATGGGGAATTTGAACCGGTTTACAATTTATCGAGCAAACTAATCAATGAAGTTAAAGCAGTTCCTGGAGTTACTGCTGTTATGCCGCAGTACGAATCTAAATATAAAGCAGAATTTTCGGATGAATTTTCATCTTATTATAATTGGGCTAAGGATAGTATTTCAAAAGCAGATCTGGCAAAGCGATTTGAGGGTGAAATTATTAGCTTAGAAAGTGAGGATTTCGAACGTTTATTTAGTATTCAGACCAGTGAAATAAATAGCAATATAGATTTACCCAAGTCAAATACGGTCTATTTAAGTCAATCACTGGAGGGAACCTACGAGCTTCCAAGTCATTTTGATATCACTCATCCAATCTCGGGTAAAGAATATAAAGTTAATTTTGGAGGCTACCTACCAATCTCTCTAAGATCATCCGGAATTAATCACTGGGCACCGACCTTAATAGTACCGGAAAAATTTATGAATACCTTCAATGGTAAAGTTCAACCAGTGATCGGGTCGGTCTATGTGTCCGTCGAAAAAGGAAAAGACAAGGAAGTCCATCAACAAATCCAACAGATATCTGAGAAATACGGTGATTTCCAAATCGAAACAAAAGAAGCCCTACGTGATAATCTGCAGCTATCAAAAATTGCAATCTCACTTATTGGTGGTGGGTTTTCTGTTCTACTTGCCTTAATAGGCATTGTGAACTTTATTAATATCATGTTTACCGGAATAATCAACCGAAAACAAGAGTTATCTGTATTAGAAAGTATTGGCATGACAAGGAAGCAAGTGAATAAGATGGTTGCGATTGAAGGCGCATATTATGCTATGATTTCCTTGGGATTAGTATGGACATTAGGAAATGGAATAGCTTATGGATTATTCACTTTATTTAATTCAGTCTCAAAATATGCAGTCTATCAGTTCCCAGTCACCCCAATGGTACTTGTGTCATTAGTCGTAGTCATTATTTGTGTGACAGTTCCATTGCTAACCTACAAAAAAATGACAAAACAATCAATTACTGAGCGATTGCAGGAGAATATGTATTAAACGAGGATATGATAATAAGAATCAAATTCCTTAATGCAAGAAAAATTGATGCACAGGAATCTCGATGATAGTAAAACTGTAGTAATTATAGAATCTACAGGTGAAACAATCAAATTATGTTAAGGAAAGATAAGAAACTACTATTAATAAAAGTAATAGGAAAAAGAGCAAGAAATATCGAATAAAATTATAACAAGTAAAAAATCGAGCTTTTAGCCAAGTAAAGATCGATTTTTTGCTTCTAGAATACTGCTATTATGTATCTTCTTTCAAAATATAAAGGGAGGTGCAATCAGAATTGTATAAAGTTTTTTCATTTCAATCAACAATTCTGAATCAAACAAGAACGATTCGTATGTATACACCCAAAAATTACCTCAATACAAATAAACGGTTACCAGTGCTTTACATGCATGATGGACAGAATATCTTTCGAGATGAGGATGCGATTGGGGGCGTTTCTTTATCTTTAGAAAAGGCGTTTGATGACCACGATTGTCAAATGATTGTTGTCGGGATTGATAGTATCCAAACACAAAGAATAGAAGACTATAGTCCGTGGCAAAGGGGTGAGTATAGTCAGCAATTTCATATTGATGACAGTTGCCAACCAGATGGACAAAGATATATTGATTTTGTAACAAATGAACTGAAGTCATTTATAGATAAACATTATCGTACAAACCCTGATAATACAGCTATAGCAGGTATCTCTTTAGGTGGACTTATATCAGCTTATGCAGTTTGTGCTTATCCGACTATCTATAAGAGTATGGCAGTTTTCTCTTCCTCATTTTATCGAAATCAAGAAAAAATAGAAGATTTAATTAGAAATTCAGATATTTCACATGTGAATAAAATTTATATAGATTGTGGTAGTTTAGAAAGTGATGATAATAAGGTCAATCACGCTTTTATCCACTCTAACGATGAAGTTGCGAAGGCATTTCAGACAGAATTAACCATTATCAATGGTGCCAAACATGATTATTCACATTTTAGGCATCGTGTAAGTAAGATATTAATAAATTGGTTTTCTAAAAAAGGATAAATTGTAATTTGATTGAAATTACGAAGTGTAGTATTAGACAGCATTTAATCAAAAGTTGTTTTCGGACATATTGTAAGTGAATACTAGTGTGTTATAAAAACAACAAATAGGTGAACTAAGTTTTTACAAATCTTTGTGTGTAGGTTATATCAAAATGAGGGGTTTTATAGTTTGTAAACTTACCTATGTTTCGATAGAACTTAAAAAAAGGATCAAAGCACTCATAACCAAACCGTATTAGGAATTACCTCTCATTTCCGTTTCTCTTTACTCTAATGTATAGCTATTTTGGTCCAATATAAACATTTTATTAGACGCTTATGGCTTTACCATTCGAAAACTACATTTTCATTAACTCATCAATTTACTTATTTAAAATAAAAATGCACCTCCTCTGTTAGATCATGTCTAACAGATGGGGATGCAGTTCAAATGGGATAGAATCAAGTATTAAATCTTAATATCAACTTTCCCTTTTTCTTTCAAGTCATCAACATGTTGAGCAAGTACTTCTTGTTGTTTTTGCTGTTGAATAGATGCTTTAATTTGTTCTTTTACATCTTCAAGTTTTGGAACTTCTTGATCGGCACCTTCACTTTGTGTTTTTACTTCTTCATACGCTTTTTTGATTTCATCTTCTGATACTTCACCAGTAGGTACTTCTTTTTCAACGTATTGGTTGAATTGAATGCTATCAGCGATTTGTGCTTTTAATTCTTTTTCATCTAATTTAGATTGTTCTAGAGCAGCTGCAAAGGCTTTTTCATCTTCAAACTGACCTTTTGTTTGCTCAAATTGTTCATTGATATCTTCTTCAGAAGCTTTAATCCCTTTTTTATCTGCTTCTTGAAGGATAAGTGCTTGTCCAACAAGGCTATCAATTACTTGAGTCTTCATTTGCTCAGATGTTTCTTTAGTAGTTGGGTCTTGACCCATTTGTTGCATTTGGCCTTGTAGTGTAGTAAGTGTCAAATTATAATCAACACCTAAGATTTTTTCATCATTCACTACAGCAACAGTTGAATCATCCTCAACCATTTGTTCGTCTAATTTCTTCTGCATTTCTTCTTGTTTTTTCTTATCTTCAGCAGATAGTTCAGTGTTTTGCCCTTCGTCCTTCTTCTCAGCATCTTTTGCTTCTTCGTCTCCTCCACAAGCGGCTAAGAAAAGCACCATCAAACTTGTCATTAATAAAACTGTCCATTTCTTCATAATCAATCTCCTTCCTGCAAGCAGAATGATTTTTTGATTAAAATCATCTAGTGCGCATTATATAGTATGTTTGGCTAAAAAGAAACCAATAGACCCTCCAATTATGCGATGTAATCAAATTGAAAAATCAATAAAAATTTTAACTATTTACATATGATACCAGCAAAACAAGAGATTAGCCATTCTTTTCATATTAAAAAGGAAAAAATGCCTGTTCTTTTATTACAAAAGTAACAAAAATTATAAGAATTTTCAGAGGGAATATCACATACTTAAACCTAGATAAGATATGATAGAAAGTAGAAGGATAGAGGATATGCAAATTGCTTTCTTTGCGCGACTTGCACATTTCAACCAACCCCATCTTTTTCTATCCCTATCAAAGTAAAAATAATCAACAGCAATAATTAATAAGAGAAAAGTAATCATACCTAACAAATTCATTGCTAATAGACCTCCTAAGTTAGAATGTATTCTTCTATAATTATATGGAAGGTTTCTACTATCTATGAAGCTTAAGCAATAGAATGAATGATAAGGCGCAAAATGATATCGAATATTAGTGATGCTTTCATTATTCACGATATATTGCTGACGCGTTTAGTGAATATAATGATTCTTCATCTAGTTCCTTAGATGAAACAATGGCAGAAGGAAAAGAGGCAATAGAAAACGGTGAACAAAGTTTAAACAGCTCTCATCAAGATATGCCAGTAGCCGTGGTCAGTTTTCTAATCTTGACTAACGAGCTCTATTCAAGACGCTATGATTAAGGAGGAGACAGGATGAATAAAAAAACGAAGATTTGGATGAAGCGTAATGCTCGACCACTTGAATTGGCACGATGGGAATACCTATTTGATGGAGGGTCACGAGAAAGGGTCATTCAGTATTTAGCGTCCTACCAAAACGAAGATGGAGGTTTCGGCAATGGATTGGAACCCGATTTCTGGCTGCCAGATTCTTCGGCTATTGCTACATGGTCAGCGTGCCAACAATTAATAGAAGTGAATGCGACTAAGGATGAAAAGATAGTAAGGAATCTCGTCAACTATTTATTACTTTCTTATAATAGAGAAGCGGAACTTTGGCTCACAGTAACACCAGAACATAACCTTTATCCCCATGCCCCTCATTGGCAATATACAAAAGATGTTCAATCTAAGTGGATGTATAATCCATCAGTTGAATTAGCTGCCTATTTGATACATTGGTCGAACGAGGAGAGTGAAGCAAATAAGTTGGGATGGCAAGTAATTGAAAAAGCCTTAACCTATCTGCAGCAAGCGGAAGACATGGGATTTCATGAGATTAATAATTATCAGAAGGCAGCTAACTTATTACAGGACAAAATGGGTGATTCCAAAAAAGTGCTTGCTAAAATCCATCAACTAGCAGAGCGAGCGATGAACAAATTACCAGATACATGGGGGAAAAGTTATGGCGCAACGCCACTAGATTTAATTCATAATAAAGAGGACCTTCTATATCATCAATATCGCAATCTTGTAGAAGAAAATATTGTTTACTTACATAAAACAATTACAACGGAGGGGGTATGGAACCCTTCTTGGGATTGGGGAGACGATCAGTTGAATTTTGCTGTAGCTAAACAACAATGGATAGGCATTATTGCCATTAATAATCAGCAGAAATTACAGATCTTTCAATAAAATCTTTTGCTTCATAGGGGTTGTACATATGAACACGGATAAAAACCAATCCATTCTATCATATATAATGAATCTATTAACTAAACTCACTTTCTTACTTATTCTACTAAATGTTTTCCTTCTAAGTAGTGTTGGTTTTGTTTATACGCATGGAAGCAGTCATATCAATCATGGGTTTATCTTTATTGCATCATTTATGCTCTACTCGTTGCTGTGGTTATTGATGGGTTTTCGGTTAAATTAACTTTATCCTTGTCAGCTCAGGCCATCTTTTATACAGTCGCTGGCTTTATAGCTTTCTTTCCTCTTACGGGATTCAGCTTTTTTACCTTTTTCGCAGGTGTTTTCGCTGCATTTATAGCTGTTATCTTTTTCTTTTGCTATAAAATCGTGAAACACTATCATAAAAAGTTATGGGTAATTGTCCTACTTCTTCCCGTGTTAGTTGCCTTATCCACCATAGATTATACAGAGAAGAAAGACTGGCATGAACAAACGTCAGAAAACTCATTTTCTGCTCAATTTACTCATTTTAATGGTATGCACCCTATTCCTATTTCACTTGCTCGTGGTGAAATAGTCTACATAACCATTCAATTTTCACCTGAAAATGAGGGTGGCTATGGTTATTATATTTTAGACGAAAAAAATCAAGATGTGTCTTATCAGATGATAGAGGCAATCGATCAAGACGTGAACAATTTTCGAATCTATTTTACAGCAAATACAACAGGTGAGTATCGTGTTTTCATAACTGGTTCAGATTTAAAGGGGAGAATAAAAGTCAATTGGAAGTGAGGTGATTACTGGGTGAGGTTAAGGCAGATGGCCGTTGCGTTTTTAACCAATCGAAATGGTGAAGTTTTATTATTACAAAAACCTTCCACGCACGCATTTCTTCCAGAGAAACTCGTTCCAATCGGTGGTCATATGGAGCCAGATGAGCTAAATGACCCAGAACGTACGATTATAAGAGAAGTGAAGGAAGAGACTGGACTTATGTTAGATAAACTACAGTTAAAGTATATTGTTCATAGATTAAAAGCAGATGAAAATGAGATAAGGGTTCAATATGTTTTCTTTGCAAACTTAAAGGATAATGTACCGATTATTTCAGGTGAGGAGGGAGAATTGTGCTGGGTCAGGATGAAAAATCTGCAAAAAGAAAACGTTTCTGAAACGTCGAGAGCCATTGCTAGTCATTATAATGAACACCTGGAAAATGAATTAATCTATACCGGCACAATGAAATCAGACAACGGCAAAGCCACTATTACTTGGAGTGTACTAGAAGATTGGTTGTAGGAAAGGACGGCATACATGACTAAAGAATTCTTGAAAATCTTTGATGAACATTATAACGAAATTGGTATAGCAACAAGAGACGACGCGCACGACAATGGCTATTGGCATGAAGTCTTTCATTGTTGGCTACTAAGTCAGGAAGGAGAAACAGACTACCTCATTTTACAGATCAGAAGTGCGCAAAAGAAAGATTATCCTAATTTGCTAGATATTACTGCTGCAGGGCATTTATTAGCGGATGAAACCATTGAAGATGGAGTTAGGGAAGTAGAGGAAGAGCTAGGCATCAATGTCTCTATAAAACAACTTTCCTCAATTGGTATGCTTCGCTGTGCCATAGAAACCGAAAAGATGAAAGATAGAGAGTATGCACATGTTTTTTTATATCGTGGATTATTCAACTGGGATCAATTTTCTCTTCAAGAAGAAGAAGTAGCCGGCTTGGTTAAAGTGAAATGGACTGATTTTTGCCGATTATGGGTGGGGGAACAAGATACGATTCCTATTATAGATCGATCTATCTTAGATCCTAGGCAAAGTGATGAGCTGAACACTAATATTATCACTCAAGCACACTTTGTTCCGCATCCGCCTTCGTTTTATCAAGATGTCATAAGACTGATTCAACCATTACTAGTAAAATAAAGGAGGTAGTTGATGGCTTTTAAAATTGAATTATTTGTCATAGACTTGCACCAGTCGATTCATTTTTATCAAGAAATATTAGGATGTAGCCTTATGAAACAAGGGGAGAATAGTGCCTTGTTTAAGAATGAGGATACTTTTCTCTTACTCACAGGAGAATCCATTCTAGACGAGGACCATTACTTCAGAAAAAGGAATTTAGCAAATAAGGGAGTGGGCGTTGAGTTAATTCTAAGTGTGGATGACGTCAATGATCATTACGAGCAAATCACAAAAGTCGCACCAAAAGTCATAGAATCTCCTATTAAACACCAAAGTTGGGGGGCAACTGATTTTAGAGTCATTGACCCAGATGGATATTATATACGGGTAACTTCAAAAGGATAGACCTCCAGTACAGTTGAATATTCGTCTTATAAAAATTTTAGGGGGGAAGAGAAATATGCAAAAGGTAGTTGAGGGGATCAATCATTGGATAAAAACATTACCAGATGAGTACAATTCTATGTCAGAATTAGAAATTTCGAATCGACCATTACCAAATAAATGGTCAAAAAAAGAAATTTTAGGACATTTATGTGACTCTGCAATAAATAATATTGAGAGGTTTATAAAAATTCAGTATGAAGAACAAATGTATGTTATTCAATCATATAATCAAGATCAATGGGTAAAGCTTCAGAATTATCAAGATAGACCGCTTGGTGAAATAATAAACCTTTTTCAGACATTAAATAAGCAAATTCTCAATATTGTTAAAAATGTTCCTAGCGAAAGCTTATCTAAACTTTGTGACATAGGCAATAATCAACATAAGACACTCGAGTGGCTTATTCAAGATTATCTTTCGCATATGGAACACCATATTCACAATCAAATTTTAATTAAAAATAACGATTGATAAATTTAGTTCTTATTCGAGAATAGGGCGCATTTTCGGAGGAAGGAGTGTGCTCTTTTTACATCTATGTATTTATAACAAAAACCAGCTATTGTACTATCTAGGGATTAGCTGGTTTTTACTCTAATTGAAATAATGATTTAAGAGACTTTTAATAGGTAGTCGCTAACCCATTTCAAGTTCAAAAGTTCCGTATGTATTTTTTTATGGTTATTCCCTTATGAATGAATCTCATTTCTATATGATATTCGTATAGAAATTCAAAAGCAACGAGTTCTTTCATTTAATAGGCACCTTCATTAACGATATTTTATGGTTGGATAATAGATTAGACGGTATCTCATTTTCGAACATCGGTATTGTATTTTTTATAATTATCTTCATTATTATCCTTTTTATTGATTCAAAAAAAGGGGAAAGCGTTAGAAGAAGATAAAAAAGAGAAGTAAAGCGAACAGAACAGCAACTCTAAAGCAAATAACCTACCTTAAATTAGAATTCCAACTTGATAAATATATATACAAAGCTCATACATTTTAGTAGACTTAACGCCTCAATATTGGCAGTTGCCAAAAGCCAGAACCCATGTGGAATCTGGCTATTTCTTTGCGTTTTTGTTGGCCTAGTATATTATTCATGTTAAGAAACAGTGATAAGGCACGATTCGTTCTTTTTAAAGAATGAATGAAAACATGAATAAAACCTTCGTCACCTCCCCCTTTTACTGCCTTTTTCTTTAAAAAAAAGCCACCTTAAGGTGGTTAATCAACTAACAGTCGGTTGGGGTGATTTTCACTATATACAAATGAAAATTTCTATTAATTGTTAAGCACCCGTTTTTTTATCATTTTTATTCAACCTTTTTCTTTTTGTCTTCTTTCCAACCTATCCAAATAGCTACGGCTAAAGCAAATGCCACTCCAATATAAGCCATTCAGTAACCCTCCTTTTTGGAAAACGCCCTGATTGTTTACTAATTTTCCGCAAAGCCGTTGAGAAATCTACGTTTTAACAGTAACACACCATTCATAAATATTACGAAACAATTGTAGAAAAGGTTTCATTAAAGGGGTATTAACAGAAAAAAACTACCATAAAGTGGTGGTCATTCCGCTTCTTTTTTACGGAATGAAAGATTAGACTTAGTAGAAATATGGTAATTAGGATTTTTCATACATTTATACAACTTTATATTATCTCAATCATAATTTAAATTTTTTTTCTGCTGCAATGATTAAAAGCAAGTAAATGTGTAAACCATTTTACAATCAAACAATGCAGCATGGTTTGGTTTAATTCTGTAGATAGATCCCTATTTATTATATAACTTCATATATATTGTAGCGTTTAGTAGTCCCTTACTAAAGTAAATTTGTCCCGAATTGCTAATAAAGTTAAGATATTAAAGCCAAAGGCATTTATTGTAAAATATGTAAAAAGAACTTTATAAATAATATGGTTGCTTCTTTTCTTCTAAATAATTGGGCTCGAAGAAGGAACGTGCTTTTATCGAAGTAAGCAAGTGTGTATCGTCATCTTGCCATTGATAATTTCTCACGCTTAGGAATAGATTTGCAGGTTAGGAAAAGGAGAGTAAATAAATAAATACATAGAGAACCCGGAAAAATCCCTATTAGAAAACAGCACTTTTCCGGGCATTTCTTTTTAAATTATCTGTAGCAAGGCTCTTTTTTTGATTAATGAATGGTAGCCTTTTGATGTGCTTGTTTTACCATCTCGATAAATAATTTCATCCAACGATTATCCTCTGTCAGTTCAGGGTGGAAGGAGGTAACAAGTAGATGATCTTGTTTGGCAGCTACAATTTGGTTATCATATGTAGCTAACACTTCCACATGCTCTGTTACTTCTGTAATAATGGGCGCTCTAATGAATACTGCTGGAACATTGTCTGTGAAGCCCTTTACTTGTAACATTGTTTCAAAACTGTCCTTTTGTCGACCGAAGGCATTTCGCTTTACACTTATATCCATTAACCGTAAATGCGCTTCACTACCATCGGCTAACTCATTAGCTAGTAATACTAAACCCGCACAAGTGCCAAAAATTGGTTTCTTTTCTGCTGAAAACTGCTGAATTGGTGCTTTGAATTCATAATAATCAATTAGTTTTCTTATTGCCGTACTTTCTCCACCAGGAATAATTAAAGCATCAAGTGATGATAGTTCACTTGCTTTTTTTACGGCTACAGCGGCTTGCCCGGCTGACTCGATTTGTTTTATGTGCTCAGAAACGGCTCCTTGCAAGGCGAGTACGCCAATTTTCAACATTACCAACCACGCTCCTGCATTCTTTCTTCTAAGGATAATTTAGAAATATCTAATCCTTTCATAGCAGCACCGAGTTCTTGCGAAAGCTTCCCGATTAAATCGTAGTCTTTATAATGCGTTGTTGCTTGCACAATGCTATGAGCAAACTTTTCTGGATTTTCAGATTTGAAAATACCCGATCCTACAAAGACACCGTCAGAACCAAGTTCCATCATAAGAGCAGCGTCTGCTGGTGTTGCAATCCCTCCTGCAGCAAAGTTTACTACTGGTAATTTGCCATTTTTCTTTATTTCACGAAGGATATCATATGGTGCACCTAAGAGTTTAGCTTCTGTCATGAGTTCATCATCATTCATTAAAGTGATTTTCCGAATTTGTGCTTGAACTTTTCTCATATGTCTTACTGCTTCAACAATATTACCTGTGCCCGGTTCACCTTTCGTTCTTAACATGGATGCACCTTCACCAATTCTTCTTGCTGCTTCACCTAAATCACGACATCCACACACAAATGGAACCGTAAACTCACTTTTTAAAATATGGTACTCTTCATCTGCAGGGGTTAATACTTCACTCTCATCTATGTAATCAACACCCATTGCTTCTAACACTCGTGCTTCAACAATATGTCCAATTCTAGCTTTGGCCATGACAGGAATAGACACTGCCTGCATCACTTCTTCAACAATTCTTGGATCGGCCATGCGAGCGACTCCTCCAGCTGCACGAATATCTGAAGGCACGCGCTCTAATGCCATAACAGCGACTGCGCCTGCTGCTTCAGCGACCTTTGCTTGCTCAGCATTGACGACATCCATAATGACACCGCCTTTTTGCATTTGTGCCATCCCGCGTTTTACTGTTTCTGTACCTACTAATTGACTCATTTTCATTCCTCCATTGCATTTTTCAGATTTGTTTATTAGTATAAAAAGGAACTGATATGATTGTAAGTATCAGTTTTTGATAATTTTATAGTATCAGTTAGAGGGGGCAGTTAGATGGATTACTTAGCTTGTGAGTTGTTAAGAGACAGTGATGTACCTTTATATGAGCAATTATATGACTATATTAAAGGCGAAATAACAGTGGGAAGATTACTAGAAGGAGATAAGCTTCCATCTAAACGAAAATTAGCCACCTTGTTAAAAATAAGTCAAAATACTATTCAAACAGCGTATGAACAGCTTGAAGCGGAAGGTTATATTGAAGTACAAGCGCGCAGAGGCTACTTTATATTACCATTAACAGACTTAGAATATATCGAAAGTAAAATGAAGAATGAAGGTTCAACAGTTGGTGTTTATCCTAAAGAACAAACCGCGATTTATGATTTTCACCCGAGCCAAATTGATACTGTTCACTTTCCATATGATAAATGGCGAAAGTATGTGAAACAACATATTGAACCGGTTCATCAGTCCTCATTACTGCTTGGTGAAAACCAAGGGGAACTTGATTTAAGGCAGGAAATTGCGCAGTACTTATATCATTCCCGTGGCGTAACTTGCAAGCCTGAACAAATAGTAATTGGCGCAGGTGTAGAAGTTCTTTTACAACAGCTGATTTTTCTATTTGATAAAAATACAGTCTATGGGGTGGAAGACCCAGGTTACCATTTAATGATGAAGATACTACATAATTACGGATATGAAGTGTATCCACTGTTAGTGGATAGACAAGGAGTCGACATTCACGCCATAAAAAAATCACCTATAGATATCCTGTATACGACACCTTCACACCATTTCCCTTATGGAACCGTTTTACCGATTCAACGAAGACAACAATTGTTGAATTGGGCAGCAGAGAAGGATGATCGCTACATTATTGAAGATGATTATGACAGCGAGTTTCGCTATAACGGAAAAACGATACCGTCTCTGCAAAGTATGGACAGAGGGGAAAAGGTTATTTATTTAGGCTCTTTTTCTAAATCTTTTATTCCATCATTGCGAATTAGTTATATGGTTTTGCCAAAACCCCTTGTTAAATCTTATAAAGAAAAATTATCTTTTTATCATTGCACGGTTTCGAGAATAGACCAAAATGCTTTAAGTGGATTTATGAAAGACGGGGAGTTTGAAAAGCATTTAAACCGGATGAAAAAAGTTTATAGAAGAAAGGTCGAAATAGTTCTAAACGTACTCAAGTCCTTTCCGCAATTAGAAGTTATGGGAGAAAGCTCTGGATTACATGTCGTATTGATTGTCAAGAACGGAATGAATGAAAGCGAACTCGTAGCACGCGCAAAAAGAGAGCGCTTGAAAATTTATCCTTTATCTAATTACTCCATAATTAGAAGAGATGATAAAGAACCGCAAATTATATTAGGCTTTGCAGGTATTCGTGAAGAGCAATTGGAACACAGCTTGAAAGCATTGTTCAAAGCGTGGGGGATGGATGAGATTGATTAAATAAATCTCTCTTTGCTTGATTCAATAAAAAAATTAGAATTAAGTACTTTAAGATAATCAACAACGAACAAATTCTTATCATATAACTGAACTTGTTCGTTGTTAATTTTACTTAGAAAGGTTTTAGCGAGTAAAGTTAGGGCATAATCCGATGGCCAAATATATTAAGTGTACCCAATCGATAGGAGACGTAATAGGCGATTATTAATATGATAAGCATGATGATAAAAAATAGGTAATCAGTCGCTTTGATTTTCATTACAGTATAATAGGTTCGATCTTTTGACCCTGTAAAACCTTTTGATTCCATTGCAATTGCGACTCTTTCAGCCTTCCGAATGGCGCCAGCTAATAGGGGGATAAAATATTGTCTCGTATGTTCCACGCGATTTCTCCATCCTTTTGCACGACCAAGGCCCCGAACACGATGAGCTTTCTTTAACAAGTCTAATTCGTGCTTGAAGGTTGGAACAAAGCGATACCCTGCCAAAATACCATAAGTTAACTTAGGTGAAAGGCGAACTTGCTGCATTAAACTTAACATAAATTTTGTTGGATCAGTTGTAAAAGCAAAGAGTAAAGATAACCCTATAAAACACAATGACCTTAGTGCTAAACTCATACTAACTATAATGCTACCCATCCTAATATCAAAAGAAAAGAACGAAAAAACAATAGGACCAGTTGCGTACTTATCATCCGTATACAGCATTGTCATCCAAGCTAACCCGAGCGTAAAAAAGGACATCGGTATAAAGTAAAACAACCATTTCTTTATGTTCAGTTTACTGAAGAAAAAGGTAAGTATCAGGATATAAATAAACATAATCGCTGGTGTAATAATATCAAAGGAAAAGCTCAACAAAATGGCAGGTAAGATAACCGTAATAGCTTTTATGGTTGGATTTAATGAGTGTATCATATCGTCATCTCTTCATTTATCAACCGTAAGCGGTAAGGTATCCTTAATCTGGCTCTTTCTAAAAGGTCAGTTTTTCGCCAAAGTGCTTTAGGTGTACCATCATAAACGATCTTTCCTTGTTGCATAACCAAGACATTATTACAGTATGAATCAACTAAATCCATGTCATGTGTAACGAAAACGATGGTGGCCCCTTTATCATTTAGGTGCATGACTTTACGCATAAATTGAGAGGTCGTATAGGCATCTTGTCCAAATGTTGGTTCATCGAATAGAAGTAAATCAGGTTTGGAATGTAACATCGTTGCTACACTTAGCCTTCTTTTTTGGCCACCACTTAAGGAAAATGGATTTTTCCACTTATCAGATAAGAGATCAAAATCGGTTAATAAATGATGAACCATTCTTTCTGTTTCTTCTGTAGAATAGCCACTTAGCTTGATACCAAAACACACTTCATCGTATACAGTTTGGTTAATAAATTGATGCTCAGGATTTTGAAATACATAGCCCATATTCTTATACAATTCGTTTTCATGCCAATTACTTAATGGAGTGTTTAAAAAATCGATTGAGCCTGATACGGGCTTAATTAATTTGGCTATTAACTGTAATAAAGTAGATTTACCAGCACCATTTTCGCCAACTATTGCGCAAAAGTCCCCTTCTTTGATTGAAAAGGAAAGTTCATTTAGGATTTGCTTATTTTTATAGTTAAATTGTATATCTTTAAGATTGACTATTACTTCTGTACTTTCTTTCTCACTTGATGGTCGACTAGGCATTTTCCTATTTTCATACCTTTTAGGAACTCTTATACGATTCTTCGTCAACTTATGTAAATGATTTTGAAAACCTTCCTTCGGCGTACTATCTAAAAGTATTTCTCCTTTTTTATTAAGCGCAACCAACCGATGAGCGTATGGTTCCCAGTCATCGATTTCGTGTTCAATTACAAGCAAACCAAATCTTTGTTGTTTTTGAATCTTAATAATTGTCTCGATAAACTCGAGGCTAGATATCGGATCTAAATTTGCTGTAGGTTCATCTAAAATTAAATATTGAGGGTCCATTAAAAGGATAGAAGCTAGCGCAACCTTTTGTTTTTGTCCTCCTGAAAGATGGTGAATGTTATGTTTCATATATTGTGATAATCCTACAATATCCAGCACATGTTCTATTCTTTGTTTCATTTGACATCTGGGAATAGACAAGTTTTCTAACACAAATGCTAATTCATCTTCTACACGAACCATGCAAAACTGACTTTCTGGATCTTGAAAGACAATGCCTATTTCTTGGTTTATTACTCCTTTAGGGTAGGAGGAGATATTTCTCCCTTTATATAAAAGGTCCCCTGAAGTAAAACCTTCAACCGCCTCAGGATATAGACCATTTAAACATAGTGTAAGTGTACTTTTGCCAGAACCACTTGCTCCAAGTAATAAAGTCACTTCCTCTGCATATAACTTACAGCTTACATTATTTACAGAAGGTTCATCGTGTTTATCAAAGGAAAATGAGAAAGAGTCTAATTCAAAAATTGGTTGATGATTTTCCATGCCTTGCTAGTACCTCCTTCCCAATAGGGTACCCATTTAAAACACCAGTTTTCGCTAGTTGATCTGCTAATATTTTTCCTAAATAACCAGCAATGATAGCTCCACTTAGGAGACGTATAACAAACATTGTCATAATAAGCCAGGATTCATAGGCATGAAAACCTGATACAAAGAAATGGTAAGGAAAACTAATAAATGCAGCGCTGACACCTGAAAAAACGAGAATACGAGGTTGATAATTTTTCCATTTTGTCAGAGCAAAAGCGATTTCCGCCCCTAATCCTTGCACCATCCCTGAAAGAATTAAAGTGGGTCCAGATGTTGAGCCGACAAGTACTTCGGTAATAGCAGCAATGGTTTCTGCTGTAAAAGCAACGCCTGGCTTTCTGATAATGTAAGCAGCTATTATGGATACAATAAACCATATGCCATAAATCAATTCATAACCAATGGGTCCAAACCCAAACGGGGTAAGGATGGCAACAAGAACTTTACCGACCCCAAAAAACCCTAAATAAATAAAGCCAAATACGACACCCAGGACTGACATGAGAACAATATCTTTCAGACGCCATGATTTTATCATGAGACTTTCACTTCTTTAGCTTTTCCAGTAGGGCTGTTAGCTGATAATGTGAATGTCATTGTCACATGAGATACATCTTGCTTGGTCTGATCGAAAACGTTCTGTAACAAGTTAAAAATATCATTCACCTTGCCATCAAGCCTTGTGGCATAATGGCTATGGCTTACGTTTACTTCAGTCTCCTTGGACCAATCAATTTGCTCATAAATTTTTTCCATATAATCTTCCCTCCCTAAGGGATAGAGGGCAAATTTACAACCTGCAAGCTGGTCTATTTCTTTTGTATCATCCTTGTTCAAGGCAATGTCAGATTCGTCCATGTATACATCTGCTGCTGAATCTCCTGGACAACCAATCGAAAAGGTACCACTCATAGCGATGTGTTCTCCTGTTTTAGCTGCGTGTAAAAAGATTGCCCTCACTACATCAAAAACATGAATTTGCTTACCACGGATACAAGTAGATACATCATCAGTTTCTGACCACACCTTTGACGTGTTCACTTCTTTAAGGGCAAATAAGATGATGTCCACATACCTCTCACTCATTGGAGAAAGCGTAAACTGACAACCTACGATACTACTTGTTCCACATAATTGATTCATATAAAAATCTCCTTTTAACATTTTTTGAACAAAAAAAACTGCACCCCGATGGAATGCAGTTTGGCTATGCAGAAAAAAAAGAGAATACACTGACCAACTGCACTTCCCCACGCTAGTATTATCTAGATCGGGTTATAAGGGTCAGGCAATTGCCTTCTCAGCCATTAAATATAGCTCCCCTAGCGCATTCGATATATTTTATTTGTTCGTCTATCCTATCATAAGCAAAAAATCATTATCTGTAAACCAATACTTGTCAATTGATAATGTAGTAGAGATAAATACAATTTATTAATTGATACGTAAATGATGCAAAAGAGTAAGGAATACAGTTTAAATCCCAATATAGTAGAGGTGAATAAAATATTGATGTGAAGAATGTTGATATATTCGCATACTATTTAGAATGAAGAATAACCCGATTACTAATTTCAGTAATAATGGTTGTCATTTCTTCCGGAGATTCTTTCATCCCATTCATTAACCATTTTTCAATTACATAAATACATCCACTAATTACAAAGTAAATCATATATTTTGATTTATCTATATTTATGACCTGCGGATCTTCCTTTAAACTATTAATAATGATTGATTGTGCAGTATCAATCACTCTCGTTTGAAAAGCTTTGTTACCATGGTCACTAAATAAAACAAGAAAATCAGCACTTCGTTTATAAACATAATCTAATAAATACTTCGTCATTGCAAAAGTTTCATTTATCTCATTATGGTTGTACTGTTTTAAAGTGACCTGTAATTCTAACAAAATCTCATCTTCAATATGCTGAAGTAAATCAAATTGATCACGATAATGGCTATAAAAAGTAGAACGATTGATATCTGCTTTTTGACATAATTCTTTAATGGTAATGGATGAAATTATCTTTTCTCTTAATAATTCCATTAAACTTTCCTTTAACACCATACGAGTATATTGTTTCCGACGATCCAATTTTTTGTTCATCATGCCACCCTCACTTTTTTGAGAAATCCAACAAAGTACGCTTAAATGTTGGATGTTAAACATTTTTTACACAACTGTTTGTTGTTTATCTAACACAGTGGTATGTATAATGTTACTGTAAAAGAATTTCAACATCAAGAAGTGGGGAAGCCAATAATGATTGAGTTTATTATTCGTTATAAAAAATCTGTAACCATCATTTTCTTTTTGTTATCAGTGCTTTCTGCTATTGGATTTCTGTTTGTGAATGTTAATTATAATATGAAAGATTATATCCCAGCAGAAGCTGAATCTACCGTTGCTTTAGAAGTGATGGAAGATGAGTTTACTAGTGGCATTCCAAATACAAGCGTAATGGTTGAGAATGTAACAATCCAAGAAGCGCTCGTTATTAAAGAGAAATTAAATAAGGTTCAAGGTGTAACTGATGTGATGTGGTTAGATGATGCGATGGACATAAGAACACCAATAGAAACCGGAGACCAAGGCACAATAGAAAATTACTACAAAAATAATCACGCTCTTTATTCTGTCACCATTGAGAGTGGCAAAGAGGTCGAAGCAACAGAAGATATATATCAAATAATTGGTGAGAAGGGATCACTTATTGGCGAAGCTGCAAATACAGCTACGCAGCAGAAAATGACAGGGCAAGAAACGTTACTCGCTGCAGGGATACTTATTCCCATTATTATCATTATACTAGTTCTCTCGACAAACTCTTGGGTCGAACCGCTCTTTTTCTTAACGGCTATCGGTGTATCGGTAATTATTAATTTAGGGAGTAATGTTTTTATAGGAGAAGTGTCCTTTGTGACACAATCAGTCGCACCAATTTTGCAGTTAGCTGTTTCCTTGGATTACGCTATCTTTTTATTACATAGTTTTCAAGATTATCGTAAACAAGGGCATGAGCCAAATGAAGCTATGAAACTAGCTATGAAAGAATCGTTTAGTGTCATTGCCTCGAGCGCATCTACAACTCTATTTGGATTTATTGCATTATTGTTTATGGATTTTGAGATTGGATCAGACCTAGGTTTAAACCTTGTTAAAGGAATAATTTTAAGTTTTATAAGTGTGATGGTATTCCTTCCAGCACTTACATTATTATTCCATCATTGGATTGAAAAAACACAGCACAAATCATTAATACCAAATTTTAAAGGTATTGGAAAAAAAACATTAAAGTTAAGGTTTCCAGTCTTGATTTTCGTCTTACTTCTCATTATACCTAGCTTTTTAGCACAAAAAGAAACCTCATTTACTTATGGAATGGGGGATCAACCTGATAGTACTAGATTAGGGCAAGACATCCAAAAAGTAGAAGAAATATTTGGCGAATCAACCGCTGTAGTATTATTGGTACCTAATAATGAAATAGGTAAAGAAAAAGAAATGATTGAATCTATTGAAGAGGTTGACCATGTCTCAAATGTAATTGGATACGCGAATATGGTTGGCTCGACTATTCCGCAAGAATATTTGGAGGAGGAAGCAAAGGAACAATTCTTATCTAATAATTACAGTCGAATCATCATTAATACTGATGCAGGAACAGAAGGAGATATTCCTTTTCAATTAGTAGAAGAGGTAAGGGAAATAGGTACTAACTATTTTGGTAATCAAGCGTTAACTTTAGGCGAAAGTGTTGCACTTTATGATATGAAATCAACTGTTACAGAAGATAATTCTTTAGTAAATACTTTAACCGTTATCGCGGTTGGACTCGTGTTACTTGTCACATTCAAATCATTATCATTACCGATTATCTTATTATTAACAATACAATCTTCTGTTTGGATTAATCTCGCCATACCCTATTTTACCGATACGTCATTAGTATTTATTGGTTATCTCATCGTTAGCACTGTACAGCTTGCAGCAACGGTCGATTATGCCATTTTATTAACAGAGACTTATAAGCATAATCGTGGAAAGTTATCTCCAAAACAAGCGATGAGAAAAACAATTGATGAGAAATTATTTTCCATTATCGTTTCAGCGTCCATATTATCAAGTGTCGGATTTATATTATGGCTAACTTCCTCAAATCCAATCGTCGGTTCTATAGGATTATTATTAGGTAGAGGAGCATTGCTCGCGTTTTTACTCGTTATACTTTTTCTACCTGGATTATTATTACTATGTGATAAATTGATTCAAAAAACATCTCTTCAAATGGACTTTAGTAACAAGGAGGAAAAAAATGAAGATCATTAAATGGATGCTTATCACTGCTTCTCTATTTTTCTTTCCTGTGATGAATATACATGCAGAATCACAACCTGTTAAAGATGAAATGAGTAAAGGGAAAGTAGCAAACAAAAATGAAGTGATTTATGCTAACTTGCTAGCAGACGGTAACCTAACCGAATTATATGTTGTCAATTCTTTTGAAATGATAGAACCTGGTGTGATTGAGGATTTTGGAAATTACGAAAAAGTTAAAAATCTAACTGACACATCAAAAATTAGCAAAGAAAATAATCAGATCACATTACAAGCAAAAGAAGAAAATTATTATTATCAAGGAAACTTACCAAATAACTCTAAGTTACCTTGGCGTTTTACAATTAATTATTACCTTAATAATAAAAAGATTAATCCAGAAAATTTAGCTGGTAAATCTGGCGATATAAAAATGGAAATTGCTGTAGAAGCGAATGAAGGTAAGCGTTCTTCATTCTCTGAAAATTATATGCTGCAAATTAGCGTACCGCTGAACACTGAAAAATTTAAGGATATAAAAGCTGAGAATGCCACTGTTGCACAATCCGGCAAAGATAAGCAGCTCACTTTTACCGTTATGCCTGAGCAGGAAGAAGTATTTACGATTGAGGCAGAAACAAATCATTTTGAAACAGAAGGTGTGCAAATATCTGCTTTACCTGCTTCACTTGCCATTGATAGCCCAGATACTGAAGAATTGACGAGTGAATTTCACTCATTAACTGAGGCAATTGGTGACATTCATCATGGTGTCGGAGACTTAGAAATAGGAATGAATGAACTTTCATCAGGCTTACGGTCATTAGAGGGTGGGGCTGCACAATATAAAAAAGGACTAAATGAATTAAGTCAGTCTGGTGACCAATTAACTGAAGGATCAGCACAAATAAATAATACTTTATCTTTGATTAAAGATGAGATTAAACAAGCCAGTGGCGTGAGTGGTATTGGGGAACTCGAGAATGTAACAATCGATCTGCCTGAGGTGGCGGATAATTTAGAACAAGCAGCTAATGATGTAGACCAAGTAGTTGTTAATTATAATGAGGTAAAAACACAAATCAACCGTGCTCTGGAGCAGATACCAGATAACCAAATTTCAGATAAAGAGATAAATAAATTATATGAAAGTAATGCGAATAAAGAGGTAATTGATCAATTGGTAGAAACCTATAGAGGGACAAAAGCTGCTCAAGAAGTTCTACTACTAGCCAAAGATAACCTTACAGACATGGTTGAACCTCTATCAACCTTTAGTCAATCAATGAGAGAAGCAGCAGGTAACCTCCGTGCAATATCATCTAATATAGATGAATCTATTCTTCAAATTGACATTGATGAAGGGTTAAAACAATTGACATCTGGTGTTGAAGAAATGGTATCTAACTATAATCAATTCCACCAAGGGTTACTTGCTTATACAGGCGGTGTTTCTGAATTAAGTACATCAAATAATGACATCCATGAAGGAATTAGCGGTTCTCTATCTGGAGCTGAGCAACTAACGAAAGGAGCTGGCTCGCTTCATAATGGAACTGGACAATTACATGATGCAACTAAAGACATTCCTGAGGAGGTGACAAAAGAAGTTGATGAAATGATATCGCAATATGATAAATCTGATTATGAGCCAATTTCTTTTGTATCAGATAAAAATAATGATAAGTTGGAACTAGTCCAATTTGTCATTCAAACAGATAAGATTAAAATAAAAGATAACAAAGAAGATGTTAAAGAAACAAAAGATAAAGTAGGATTCTTCGAGAAACTTCTTAACTTATTTAAGTAAACTTGAAAAACACGCCTCTGCAATCTAGGAGGCGTGTTTCTCTTTTAGGGGGTAAATTTATTTAACCTTTCATGTTACATAAAACGAGGTCAAAATGAAGAATTTGACCTTTTTCTACTCGGGTTGTAGGAGTGGATTCAATCAATGAATCTAGCTTATATTGTGGTTGGAAGAAAAATGATAAAGAGCCTAACTTTTTCATCGTTTTAAGCTGAGAATACATATTCTAAAAAATAAATTGTAAATTTTCCGAAAAATTGATATATTGTTAGTGTGAAAACTAAATAAGCTAAATAAACAGGTGCTTGTTCATCAAGCTTAAAAGGGAAACCGGTTAGACTCCGGTGCTGTCCCGCAACTGTATTTGCGAGCGGATTGTACATAACCACTTATTCATTATTGAATGGGGAAGGAGCAAATCCGCCACGACCATAAGCCAGGAGACCTGCCTGTTTTAGCCAACATCATTACCTACGCGGATAGGGGGTGTTAAGTGCGGATAGAAGAACATGTATATAACACTACACATGTTTATTTGTTTGTCCACTCGTTACTTAACAACTTCTTTTAATAGGAGTTGTTTTTTGTTTGAAGGAGGTTTGCTTCTTACTACTGATTTGAGCAAGCGCTCAATCAAAGGAGATAGAAAGATGTAAAGGGAGTGCACGATGGCGAAGCTAAAAAAAACGCTAGAAGAAAAGGGAGATATTTTTTCTCCTGAAGATTTTCTTGAAGAGGAACAACTCATTGCACAAACGGCAGAATTATTTATTAAGAATGATGTGTTGCCCCAAATGGATTCATTAGAAAATAAGAACTATGAAGTGGCTAAGAATCTGTTTAAAAAATCAGGGGAACTTGGTCTACTTGCTATTGATGTACCTGAAGATTATGGCGGGTTTGCACTTGGTAAAAAATTATCCGGGCTTATTGCTGAAAAGATAGGATACGGTGGGGCTTTTAGTGTTTCCTATAATATTCATGTAGGTGTTGGCACATTACCGTATGTTTATTTTGGTTCAGAAGCACAAAAACAAAAGTATTTACCACAACTCATCTCTGGGGATTGGATTGGTGCTTATGCCTTAACGGAAGCAGGAGCTGGATCAGACGCACTTTCACCTAAAACAAGAGCTATTTACAACAGCAAGAGTGATAGTTGGATAATAAATGGGGAAAAACAATGGATTACCAATGCTCACATAGCAAATGTGTTTGTTGTGTTTTGCCAAACAAATGACGGGATGACTGCTTTTATTGTTGAAAAAAACACAGCAGGCCTATCGATTGGTGCAGAAGAAGAAAAGATGGGTATTCATGGATCATCAACAGCTACTCTTATATTGGAAGATGTCGTTGTGCCATCCGCTAATATACTAGGAGAAAAAGGAAACGGTCATCAAGTTGCCATGAATATATTAAATCTAGCTAGATTGAAGCTAGCTTTCTCGAATATTGGCACAGCTAAACAAGCCTTCAACTTTTCTCTTAGCTATGCGAAAGAAAGACAACAATTTGATAGAGCGCTGGTTGAATTTACGTTGATACAAGAAAAATTAGCTGAAATGGCGACATCTATTTATGCAAGTGAAAGTGCCGCTTATCGCACAGCAGATATGATTGATCAAGCTCCAACGGATGAAGGAATCACCTCTTTAAAAGCATTCGCAATGGAATGTGCCATAAACAAAGTACGATGCTCTGAAATGCTTGGGCATGTAACAGATGAGGCCGTTCAAATTCACGGTGGATACGGTTATATGAGAGATTACGATGTTGAGCGACTATATAGGGATGCTCGAATCAGTCGTATCTTTGAAGGAACAAACGAAATCAATCGCTTAACCATAGCAAAAAACTTACTTCACAAACACTCATCTAAAGGTATCACAATCAATACCCCGACACCATTACACCGAGATAGAAACAGCCAATTTATTGAGTTAGGAAAAGAACTGTTATCGCTGTCTTTGGAAGCGGTTTCAAATGCAAGGATTGATATTAATAGAGAACAGCAGTATGCACGTCTTTTAGCTAATATCATCACAGAATTATATACAATGGAAGCGACTTATATGCGGACTTTAAAACTGCAACATCGAAAACAAAATCAAAAGTGGAAAGATTTAGCGACTGATATTATATGCGAACAATGCTTTCAATATTTGAAACAACAAACGATTAGCCTGATTTCAGCAGCGATACTTGATGAAAAAGAACGATTCGTTGCTTTCGCAAACATTGAAAATTACCAAATCCCACTCTACAGCAATCTGTTATTGAAAAAAAGGCAATTAGCACAAATACTTATTGATCAACCAAAATTACTGAAATGAAGGGAGCTAAAATGATGGGTGAGAAAATCGGTTTTATTGGTTTAGGGAATATGGGTTTACCGATGGCGCAAAGCTTATTATCAGAAGGCAATGAAGTGTACGGTGTCGACCTTAACAAAGATGCTGAAGCGGCATTGCTAAGGTCGGGAGGTGTGATTGGATTATCTATCAATAATATCATAAAGCAAGTAAATTTTATTTTCACAAGCTTACCTTCAATGAAAGCGGTGGAAGAAATCTATTTAGGTGAGGAAGGATTGATTACAAAAGGACGGGAAGGCATTGTCCTGATTGATACAAGTACTGTTGCTCCTAGCTTGAATCAAAAATTAGCAGAAGAAGCAAAAAAGAAGAGGATTCATTTTCTTGCTGCTCCTGTCAGTGGGGGTGTAATCGGTGCTGAAAATCGTACTTTAACCATTATGGTCGGTGGTCCTAAACAAGCTTTCGAGCAATCCCAACCATTGTTAAATATTCTTGGAGAGAATATTTTTCATGTGAACGAACATATTGAAAGCGGAACTGCAGTCAAATTAATCAATAACTTACTTATCGGTTTTTATACTGCTGGTGTAAGCGAAGCCTTAAATCTGGCAGAAAAAAGCAACATTAATTTAGCGCAATTATTTGAGATGTTGAATGTGAGCTACGGCCAAAGTCGGATATATGAAAGAAACTATAAAAGTTTTATCGCAAACGAAGATTATCGACCCGGTTTTACTTTGCAGTTATTAAATAAAGATCTTGGTTTTGCGCTTGATTTAGCCAAGGAACACGAATTGCAATTGCCAGTTAGTGAATTACTATTAAATATATACAAACATGCTGAAAACGAGGGTTATGGAAGCCAAGATATGGCTGTTCTTTATGAAAAAGTGAAAAATGATCAAACAAAAAATGCCAAAGAAACGGGGATGAAGGAATGATTAAAACAGAAATTCCAACAATGAAAAACCATATTAATGGTGAATGGGTTGATTCAAGTAGTAAGGAAGTGGAAGCCGTACCGAATCCGGCGAATGGGACAATTATTGCTTACGTCCCCCTTTCTGGTAAAGGAGATGTTGATTTAGCTGTCAAAGCTGCTGCTGCGGTCTATCCTAAGTGGGCTGAGGTACCCGTCCCAAATAGAACGCGTCTGCTTTACCAATATCTTCATTTGTTAAAAGAGGAAAAAGAAAACCTCGCTCAAATTATTACAGAGGAAAATGGAAAAACATTAAAGGATGCGCGTGGTGAGGTACAAAGAGGAATTGAAGTCGTTGAACTCGCAACCTCCACTCCTAATTTAATGATGGGAGATGCGCTTCCTAGTATTGCCGAAGGGATAGATGGCTCAATTTGGCGCTATCCGCTTGGTGTTGTTGCTGGGATTTCCCCTTTTAACTTTCCAATGATGGTTCCTTTATGGATGTTTCCTCTGGCAATCGCTTGTGGGAATACATTTATACTGAAAGTTTCAGAAAGAACGCCGATCTTGGCTGGTAGACTCGTTGAGTTATTCTATGATGCAGGTTTTCCTAAAGGTGTATTAAACCTTGTACATGGGGGAAAAGACGTGGTTAATCGCTTATTAGATCATCCAGAAATTCGTGCAATTTCTTTTGTTGGGTCAGAGCCGGTAGCCAAACATGTTTATCAAACAGGCACCGCTCACGGAAAGAGAGTCCAAGCATTAGCTGGTGCGAAAAATCACGCAGTTATAACATCTAGTTGTCATCTAGAAAAAACGGTTCAAGGTGTTATTGGCGCAGCGTTTGGAAGTAGTGGGGAACGATGTATGGCTTGTTCTGTGGTAGCCGTTGTAGAAGATATAGCAGATGAGTTTATGAACCTACTCGTAGCAGAAACGAAAAAACTTACTGTCGGGGATGGTCGCTTTGAAGAGCATTTTGTTGGACCACTCATTCGTGACACTCATAAATCCCGTGTGTTACAATATATCGCCTCAGGGGTATCTGAAGGGGCCCATTTAATCGTAGATGGCAGGGATACAGAGACGACAGAAGATGGTTATTATGTAGGTGCAACAATATTTGACAATGTAACATCCGATATGAAAATTTGGCAAGATGAGATTTTTGCACCGGTCTTAAGTGTCGTTAGAGTAAAAACATTTGAAGATGGCATCGCTTTAACGAACCAATCAAAATTTGCCAACGGAGCTGTTATTTATACATCCAGTGGTAAAGAAGCACAAATTTTCAGGGAGAAGATTGATGCAGGCATGATTGGTGTAAATGTGAATGTACCTGCTCCTATGGCCTTTTTCTCTTTTGCTGGTAACAAATCATCATTTTATGGAGATTTAGGAACTAACGGAAAAGATGGTGTTCAATTTTATACAAGAAAGAAAGTTGTAACTGAACGTTGGTTTTAAAAAAACGAAAGGAGAGATTGTATGACAGATGAAGTACTCTTCACAGTAAATGATAAAGGGTTAGGTGTGATTACACTCAACCGACCGAAAGCGCTAAACTCACTTTCTTTAGCAATGGTTCAACCACTTAAAGAAAAGTTACTGCGATGGAAAAACAATAATCACATACAGATGATTCTGATCAAAGGAGCAGGAGAAAAAGGCTTGTGTGCAGGTGGAGATATAAAAGCTTTATACGATGCCCGCTTGAATGAAAAAAATAAAAGTCTGGCAATGCAATTTTTCAAAGAGGAGTATGAATTAGATCAATTAATTTATGACTATCCAAAGCCCATTATCGCTTATCTTGATGGTATTGTAATGGGAGGGGGAGTTGGGCTGACTTATGGGGCAAACTATCGTATCGTAACTGAACGGACGAAGTGGGCCATGCCTGAGATGAATATTGGCTTCTTCCCTGATGTAGGTGCTGCCTATTTCCTTAACAAAGCTCCAGGCTATATTGGCCGTTATTTAGCGTTGACGGCAGAGACGATACATGCATCTGATGTTCTCTACATAGGAGGAGCTGATTATTTCATCAAGAGTGAACAATTTAACTCCCTCTTAGAAAATCTAGAGAATATGAATTGGTTAGATGTAAATCTCGATTATAACTTGAATGATTTCCTCAATCAGTACGCCAACAACGAAAGCGGAGAAAGTAAGTTATCACAATTACAAGAAGAAATTGATTTGCACTTTTCTTTTCAAACATTAGAAGAGATTCTACACTCTCTTCGTGAACATCCTAGTGATTTCGCTACAACGACAAGTGATATCTTATTATCTAAATCACCTTCATCACTTAAAGTCACACTTAAGCAACTGATTGACGGTGAAGAACAATCTCTCACAACTTGCTTAGAAACAGACTTAATACTTGCTAGAAATTTTTTAAACCATAGTGACTTTTATGAAGGTGTACGGTCAGTGGTCATTGACAAAGACCGCAATCCCCAATATGACTTTGCACAATTATCCGATTTTACATCTCAACATGTTGAGGGATTCTTTCAAAAAAAGTAATCTAACTCTGAACGCACATAAAAACAATTAAAAAGTAAACTTCATTGAATTAAAAAACCTTGTATGCCGATTGTAGCTATAAGCTCCACGCAAGCAAGGTTTTTTTATTTACGTATTAGTTATGTTTACACAAGGTAGTTTCTTTTTGTTTACGCATTTTAAAATTTTCATAATAGAATTCAATTTTTCTTCTGGAGAAGTAAGTATGTTTTAAAGAAATTTTGAAGAAAAATCCACAAACCTCTCTCTTTATCGATGGAATACATACTTTAGTAAAGGATGTATTCTCATTTGTTTTTTAGATGTAAAATAGATCTTAGGTACTATTGGTTAACAAAGGATAAATTTCCTTTTTGTAAATATAAATGAAAGTAGTTGAATACTTGTAGAATGTGGTGAAAATAAAAAGCAGCTGCTCAAATTAAATAATAACAATGTTTGAGCTCCTTGATGATTTACTACCGAAGAGGTGCAAATCCTAAAAGCACTCGAAATGATAAAGGAATATATGGAGTTGATTCTTAATGGCTCGTTATCAATGATAAAACCTTGGACGCAAATGAAACAGCAAGGGTATGAGTTTATTACTATATCAAATAGAAGAGAAAGCAATTTTTCTTTAATATTGATATTTTTTGAGAAAGAAATTATACTTATATAAGTAATATATGGCTAATAGGTAAAGAGATTGCCTATTACTATATAATAATAGGTGAATGGTGAGATGGATAACGAGTAGCGTCTGCTGCTTTGCTATTAGCCCGCCATAAAATAGTTTGTGAAAACAAGCTATTTTATGGCGGGCTTATTGTATGCATAGAGTAATAGGTTTAACAAATGGTCACATGGAGGACCATAAGATTACATTTTCACTATACACTTACCTTGGAAAAACTGTGACTTTATTATTGGAGGACGCTTTTAATGAATATCGAACATCAATTCAATATGATTATAAGAGAAATTCGAAAAAAACATGTAGGCAATGGACCAAGAGAAATGACTACAAAATTTACAGGCTGTTGGGCGATTACGGAAATGAAAGGGAACTTAACAAATGTCGAGAAGTTCATGATTGAATCAACGAAAGGCTACCAAGTAGTCCATGAAGCTCGAACAACCCTTATCAAACAATTATATAGCGATACAGAAAAGGTTGAAAAACTTGAAGTACTCGTTGGTGCTCAATTAATCAATATTTTTACTGATATTGATTTAGAAAAAGATATTGCGATGACGATTTATGTTTTTGATAAACCTTTGCAAGTATAACTCTCAACTCGTGAAGATAATAAAATTGGAAAAATAGGTGATTAAAATCGATATAAAAGAAATGTTAAATCAAGTTCCTGTTGTGAAGGAAGAAGAAGGACAGTTATTATTAGCTAACTTAAATACGCAAATGATTAAACTATTTCAGGAAAAGGAAATCGCAATCTATTATTCACTATTAGAGGATGTTTTGAAGGTTGCAAAACATTTAAATTTAGATACGGTAATTAAATATTTCGGAATCACCCCCGTGGTGAAGGCAAATGAAAGCATGCAGTTCCAAGAGATCTTTCGTTGTCTGCACACAAAGGAAAGGAATAATAATTGGTTCTTGGATTTCTTTTCGTTGTATTTAGGTGTTTCTGTCATTTATGGCTTTAAACCTGAAGAAATTAAAAGAGCTGATTCCTAATAAAGAGAAAACATTTCAATCCTTTTTTTGAAATGTTTTTTTATGCAGTGACAAATGAATAAAATATTCTGTTAATTGAAAGCATTTTACTTGTATTTGTTATCATTCTTTGTAAAATGAAAGCAAGGAGTGATAAAGATGGTAGAAAAAATTGCAGGGCATAGTTTATTGGAAAAGGTGTCATTTGGAAATGGGCAATTAAAAAGCAGGGTAGTAATGGCACCAATGACAAGAGGATTCTCACCAAATGGTGTACCAGATGAAAAGGTAGCACAATATTATCGCAGGAGAGCAGAAAATGGTGTAGGCCTTATTATTACTGAAGGCACAGCGATTGATCATCCATCAGCAGTTGCTGGTGAAACAATTCCCCTTTTTTATGGCGAGGATGCATTAAAAGGCTGGGCAAATGTAGTAGCTCAAGTACATGAAGCCGGCGGGAAGATTATTCCACAATTATGGCATGTTGGTGCAGCAAGAAAAGCCGGGAGTCTACCTAACATCGATTCACCGCCTGTCAGTCCTTCAGGCATCACGTTAAAAGGAAAGAAAATTGATCAAATCAAGGTACTTACAGAAGAAGATATACATGACCTAGTTAATGCGTATGCAAAGGCTGCTAAATCTGCCAAAGAGGTTGGGTTTGATGGCATCGAATTACACGGAGCTCACGGTTATCTCATTGATCAATTTTTCTGGGAACTGACTAATAAACGGACAGATCAGTATGGTGGAGACCTACAGGAACGCTCTACATTTGCAGCAGCGGTCGTTAAGGCATGCAGACAAAGTGTTGGGCCCGATTTTCCAATTGTTTTCCGCTATTCTCAATGGAAAGGTACAGATTACAAAGCCAAGTTAGCGAATAATAGTAAGGAGCTTGAGACCATATTATTACCTTTAGTTGAAGCGGGTGTCGATATTTTTCATTGTTCAACAAGACGCATATGGGAACCAGAATTTGTAGATGAACACCCTACATATAACTTAGCTGCTTGGACAAAGAAAATTACACAAAAACCAACAATTGCAGTTGGATCCATTGGCATTAATCGCGCATATTTGAGTAGTGAAGATAATGCACAAATCACCATTGAAAAAAATCTTAAAATTGTCGATGAAAAAATAAATGCTGGTGAATATGATTACGTGGCAATCGGTCGTGCCCTACTTGCAGATCCAGAATGGGTAACCAAGTTAAAAGATGGGGCACTTGATCAGGTGAAAATTTATACAAAAGAAGCAGAAGGCACCCTCTATTAATGGTAAACTATTTTAAAAACCGATTGATAAGAATCGGTTTTTTCCAGTTGTCTCTTCCCGCCATAGAGGAGGACCTTATGTAGCAAGATTGAATGTAATGAAGAGACGAATCGAAAAGATATTTTCTTATAATTATCGGTATGAATGTCGAATGTCTTTACTTAATTTCATTCTCTCTATACAATGAACAGGTTTCGTAAGATTGTTTTTTTTACTCGAAAGCTTTCATAAGATAATGATTTCTATAATTATGCTTTTATCAATGTTTTTGTCCTTTGTAAATAGGGAATATTGAAAGTATAATGGCTTGTAGCAGAAAAATGAATACCGCAAACCTAATTCCTTGTAAACAGATGGGTATAATGTTATATTAATCAAAAATCGAAAGAGGAGAGAAAAGTATGACCAAAACGATTCCACCAATTGTTTCAACCCAATGGTTAGAGGAACATTTAAATGATGAAAATATCCGCATACTAGACGCGACGACTTTCTTAAAGTTACCAGATGGTGATGGACTTTACTCTGTAACGAACGGACGAGACGCTTATAAAGAAGAGCATATTCCAGGTGCTGTGCATGCAGATGTAGTAAACGAATTAGCAAACCCAGATGATCCAAAAGCATTTACATTGCCATCCCGAGAAAGGTTCGTAGAAGGGATTGAAAAATTGGGTGTCGGTGATGGTACGCATGTAATTATTTATGACAAAATCGCTGAAGTCGGCTCCCCAAATGCCGCGTCTGATTGGGCATCACGTGTTTGGTGGCAACTTCGCTTCGAAGGGTTTGATAATGTCTCAATCTTAAACGGCGGGTTTAGAAAATGGAAAGAAGAAGGTAGAGAAATTAAGTCTGGAATTGAATATTATCCAAAAGCAACTTTTAATGGTAGAAGAAGACGGGAATTATTAGCTACAAAAGAAGATGTCAAAAAAGCGATTGATGATCCCAACATGATTATTATGAATTGTTTATCACCAGATGTCTTTAGTGGTAAGAAAAACACTTACGGCCGTCCCGGTCATATCCCTAATAGTAAAAATGTCTTCTTTGCCGACTTATCAGATGATGAATCACTTCTCATTAAAGATGAAGAAAAATTACGTGAAATTTTTGAGCCGACCGGTGTATTTGATCAATCTAAAAAAGTCATCACTTATTGTGGCGGTGGGATTGCTGCTACATGGAATGCTTTCATTCTATATACACTAGGCCGTAAAGATGTTGCTGTATACGATGGTTCCATGACAGAATGGGTGCAAGACGAAAACGCGCCACTAGTAACAACCAACCAATAATGAATAAATTCTTTCCACGAATGTTCTCGCATTCGTGGTTTTTCTTTTTGCGAAAAATAAGCATTTACATAAATGATCGTTTACACTATATTCTATATTAATACTAAATAAGGTGTGGACAAATATATGACTCAAAAAAGATTATCCGATTCCATTGCTGATGACATTATCTCTATGATTGTCATTGAGAAACGTTTTCAACCTGGAGATAAGCTACCTAACGAAAATGAATTATCGGAAGAATTGAATATTAGTCGAACAACTTTAAGAGAAGCGATTAGAATCCTCGTTACAAATGGCATTGTCGAAATCAAAAGAGGTAGAGGGACTTTTATAAAAGAAGCTTTGGATATTGACCATATGCAACATTTCGGATTGCTTACAGATGCAAAAATTAATGCGAAAGATTTGTATGAAATGCGCTTAATATTTGAACCAGAAGCTGCATACTATGCGACCATTCGTGCAAGTGACCAAGAAATGAAAAGAATTATCGATTATGGATTACAAATTGAAGAGAAGATTAAAAAAAAGCAAGATCGAACGGCTGAAGAGCAGAAATTTCATCAATCAATCGTTAAAGCGACGCATAATGAATTTATGGAAAAGCTCATGCCTGTCATTTATCAAGCCATCGATAAAGGTGTGATTTTATCAGTCGAAAAAGAGGTTGCAATTAAAGATACATTGAATGATCATCAAATGATTATGGATTTTATGATGAATCGTAACCCTGAAGGAGCAAGAAGTGCGATGAAAATTCATATATTACATGCAATGAGTGAATTAGGAATTGAATAAAAAGCAAAAAAGAGCATCTTTTTGTATAAGATGCTCTTTTTGTCTAACAACGTTATTGACAGCAGACAACTTACGTTTTACAATACATTATACAAATAATCAAAATAATGAAAATTGAAGGTGTGGTTGTAAATGAGAAGAAGCGATACGATTAAACTTGGAGTAGATAGAGCTCCTCACCGTAGTCTTTTATATGCGACAGGAAAAGTTAAAGCAAAAGATTTAGAGAAACCATTTATTGGTGTATGTAATTCATATATTGACATTATTCCTGGACATGTTCATTTACGAGAATTTGCAGATGTGGTTAAAGAAGCAATCATTGAAGCAGGTGGCATTCCCTTTGAATTTAATACAATCGGTGTTGATGATGGAATAGCCATGGGGCATATTGGTATGCGTTATTCCTTACCTAGCAGAGAGTTAATTGCTGATAGTGCGGAAACCGTTATTAATGCCCACTGGTTTGATGGCGTTTTTTATATTCCAAACTGTGACAAGATCACTCCTGGTATGTTAATGGCAGCGGCGCGTACAAATGTCCCTTCCGTTTTTGTTTCAGGTGGACCGATGGAAGCAGGAACAAGTGCGAGCGGAAAACAACTTTCATTAACATCTGTTTTCGAAGGAGTAGGAGCTTTTAAGTCAGGAAAAATGACAGAAGAAGAGTTCAATGATATTGAAAATAATGCGTGTCCAACATGTGGGTCTTGTTCAGGGATGTTTACAGCTAATTCAATGAACTGCTTAATGGAAATGCTAGGTGTCGCTCTTCCTGGTAACGGATCGATTGTCGCAACAAGTGCAAAACGGAAAGAGTTAATCTATGAAGCTGCTAAACATTTAGTTCGCATGATTGAAGAAGATGTGAAACCACGTGACATCATTACGAAAGAAGCCATTGATGATGCCTTTGCTTTAGATATGGCGATGGGTGGTTCGACTAATACAGTGCTTCACACTTTGGCAATCGCAAATGAAGCTGGTATTGATTATAATCTTGAAGATATTAATAAAATCGCTGCCCGTGTACCATATTTAGCAAAAATTATGCCAGCGTCAGATTATTCAATGGATGATATTAATAAAGCTGGGGGCATTAGTGCAATCATTAATGAATTAACGAAAATTCCAAATGCCATTCATCCAGAGAGAATAACGATTACAGGTAAAACAATGGGTGAGTTAGTAAGTGGACATGACATTACTAATGAACAAGTCATTCGTCCTAAAGATAATCCCTATAGCCCAGTTGGTGGCCTTTCCATCTTATATGGAAATATCGCCCCTGAAGGTGCTGTTATTAAAGTCGGCGCAGTGGACCCAACGATTCAAGAGTTTGAAGGAGAAGCAATTGTTTTTGAGTCACAAGAAGAAGCACAACAAGCAATCGATAATGGAGCTGTAAGAGAAGGTCATGTTGTTGTCATCAGGTATGAGGGACCTAAAGGTGGTCCAGGAATGCCGGAAATGCTAGCACCAACTTCAGCCATTATGGGTCGAGGATTAGGTAGTTCAGTTGCTTTGCTAACAGACGGTCGTTTTTCCGGAGCATCACGCGGAATTTCCATTGGTCATATTTCTCCAGAAGCTGCTGAGGGTGGCCCAATCGCACTTATTGAAAATGGAGATATCATTGTGATCGACTTACCTAACAGAACGATGAACGTAAAATTATCTGATGAAGAATTAGCTAACCGAAAAAAATCATTACAACCATTTGAACCAAAGATTAAAAATGGCTGGTTGGGAAGGTACTCCAAACTAGTAACAAATGCATCAAAAGGTGGCGTAATGAGCATTTAATTATAGTTAAGTAAAGAAACTTCATTTTAGATAATGAGGTTTCTTACTTATTATTTTTTAAGGCTATTACTATAATTAACTTTGTAATAGACGAACAATGTAATTGGCAAGCCCCGAGATTTTAAAAATATTAAAAGTACGGGTCATAAAACATGATAAAACTTTCACACATCTCTGAGATTGGAGATGAGACGTTACAAAGTTATTTTTGATTGTTACGCGAAACAGTAGAATGAAATCGTAAAATCTATTAACTACGTGGAATCTAGCATTCCAGGTAGTTTTTAAATAATTTCTTAGCACGCTTATACCTGCAATAATTTCGTCTACTTTGTAGTAATATACATATTTTTCTCTACTACATAATTATAAATTCCCCCTTAATTTTGAAAAACATTTGTAGCTATATGATAAAAGAAAGTCTCTTATTACAACTTGCACTTGTATTTTACGTGTTTCTTCCTTTATAAAAACTCAAAGTACCTTTTAAGTTTACCAAAAATTCTCATCAAATGGCTTCAAACTAGAGGGAATATGTTTTCTGGTTGTCTAAATATATATATAACCTAAGTTAATTTTGAGATTCATTTGATCGGACTCAATTCTACAAAAGAACATATGAAGTATTTTAAGGTCTGAAGTAAAAAGAGCACTTATTTTTAAAGGAGGATATATGGAAAAAGAGTATCTTGGTCAATGTCGTAGTTGTGGTGAGGGGATTTATTGTCATGGCGGATTTTTAGGTGGTGTTCTTGAAGCTGATGGTAAAATGATTTGTTTTTCTTGCTTTGAGGAAGAAACCACTGGTTATCATTCAAAAAAACAATAGAGCAATATGGATGGAATTACTCGCCTCGTGATTTGATAAGAAGAGGGCTTGTATAGAATTTTCTCGAACGGTCCACAATACTCCTTAATAGAAGGGAGTGAAGCAGTTTGACGAAAGTACCTAATAACGGCAGTAAGAACCAAAGCTCACCGCAAGGAACTCAAAGCGCAATAAGTGGTGATAATAGTAAGGGAAATAAACGAAACAAAGATCAAAAAAGAAAAACAGAATAAGATCATTTTTGGCTTGTTAGCTTTTGAAGTTAACAAGCTTTTATTTAGGTGATTTTTAGTTTCACTCAATACAGGCGTTGAGAGGACTTTAACTGAATGGAATAATAATAATTTAGTCTGCTATATCACTTTCATGGAGTTAATTTTATTTTTCAGAATTATTTATGAAAAATTTTCGATTTAATCTCCAAAAGAAAAATGCTTTGAAATGTGCATTGTTCAAGAGGTGGTTTTATGGTAAAAATAAGTTAATGAAACTTATATACAGCTACATTACCTCAGAGGAACTTCATTAAAAAAGATGTAGGGAGCGTTGAGTGATGGATAATAAGCGTTTTGAAACAATTTATTCTCAAGGGAAAATAGAAAATTTCAAGATTATTCGGGATAATGAAACCGGAGTGATGTATATGTTCCATTATGCAGGTCCGGTCAGTGGATTAACTGTTATGGTTGATCCAGATGGTAAACCTTTGATAGATAAGGACTTTAAGAAATAGTGTGTAATTTATTAACTGAAAATTCCGTCCTATTAAGTGGGTATGTGTACGGATAAACATGTGAATAAATAACCGGAATTTCAGTTGTTTCTCTTTGGAACAGTTAAGATACGATTATTTTTCCAAGGGGAGACTTTTCTTATTCGGTAGGTTGGTCGTCAAACATTTCTGTTTTTATGCGTGCGAGAGGTCACTCTATATCTTGAACAGGAGAGTTCGTGTTGAAGGAAAATGATTTATTTATAAGAAAAATGTGTGAAAATGACTATCAGTATATGAGTAAATGGTTAAGTACGAAAGAAGTATTGACATTCTACGGAGATGTCAATGAACCTTTTTCTCTAGAAATGGTGAAAGAGAAATACGGTCCTCGTATAGACGGCGAAATCAATGTCCCACCATTTATCGTAGAACTCAAAGATCAACCGATTGGATTTATGCAGTATTATCAGGTAGATAATGAATATTTTGGATTTAGGGACAATGAACTGATTTATGGAATCGATCAGTTCATCGGTGAACCCATGCTTTTCGGAAAAGGTATTGGAACAAGAATGGTGAAACTATTTGTTGAATACATTGCGCAAAGAACTGAAGCAAAGATGGTTATTTTAGATACTGCGACTAACAATCATCGTGCTATTGCTTGTTATGAAAAAGTTGGGTTTACGAAAATGAGAAAAATGAATAAGGGTAGTCATTGGTTGATGGTATATTCTTTGAAGTAGTGCGCAATGTTTGAGTAAATTAAAATTGCAAAGATATGTTCGCCGTTAATATTGACTAGAAAGCTTCTTTATGTTGAAGGAAGCTTTTTTTTATAAAAATTTATATCACTTTATGATATAACTATAGACACTTATATCATAAAGTGATATATTCTTAATATATCCATTTGTGATATATCAAAAAAGAATACATTAAGGATGATGTAAATTGAAATCAGAAGGGCAGATTACCGATTCTATGTTCTATATTATGACGGCACTAACCCGTCCAAGGCATGGATATGCAATTATGTCTTTGATCGAAGAGACTACACAGGGGAGAATAGCCATTGGGCCAGCCTCGATGTATACGATTATAAAGAAGCTCTTAAAACAAGAATGGATTTATTTACAGGACGGTTCAGATTCAAGAAGAAAAGTATATGAATTGACTAAACAAGGTAAAGTGGTTTTAAAAGATGAAATGAATGTGAGAAAGCTAATGGTTCAATTAGCTGAAGAAGGATTGGGAGGAATGGACAATGAGTAAATCAAAGTATATGATGTCTGGTGGATTAGCATTTGCAGAAAGCAAAGATATGGAGAAACTGAGGCAGCAGTCTCTTAAAGGGTGGCATGTTAAAAAGCTAAGTTTCATGGGTTATACATTGGTGAAAGGTGAGAAAAAAGAGTATATATACAGCATTGATTACCGTACAGTAGAAGAAAATGAGGAAGAGGAATATTTAAGCTATTTTGAAGACGCAGGTTGGAACCACGTTTTCTCAGAAGCAGGTATTCATTTATTTCGCGCCGATCCTGGTACTGAACCAATTTATTCAGATAAGGAAACACTTGCCCAAAAACATGAAGAATCTTTAAGTAACACGGCAAGATGGGGAATAGGAGCATTAGTGTTGTTTGCAGTAAGTTCTTGGACGGGTACAATATTTACAACTGGAATGATAGCAAATATACTCACAATTGTAGCAGTAATATTAACAATCATAGCAATCCCAGCTGTTTGGACAGCGATTAAAATTCAATCAAATAAATGGAAAGTTCAAGGGAAACAAAGAAGTGTATTTTTCATAAATACAATAATCATATTATTTTTAGCTACATTGACAATTTTTCTGTTTTATGGAAGCGGCCCAAATGATGCAATTAAAACGCTCGCTTATATGCTTATAGGTGCTTTTGTGCTACCTATATTCATCTGGTCAATTTTATCTTTTTATCATAAGATCTTAGGGCGGTGACTTTAGATTTAATCAAAGTAAGTATAAGTTCAGTCGAACAAACTCATGATTTTAACACGAAAAAAAGGCATAGAGATATATGCCTTTTTTTGTGTTTAACTAAATAAACCGACCATAATGGATGTTAAGGTAGACGCCAATGTTGCTGCTAATAGAATCTTCAAACCAAATTTAGCAACGACTGCCGCTTTTTCACCATTAATAGCTTGAATCGAACCACTAATAATACCAATTGAACTAAAGTTAGCGAAAGAGATCAAGAATGTTGAAATAATCGCAACTGTTTTCTCTGAAAGCTCTCCAATAAGTGGTTGGAATTGTAACATTGCAACAAATTCGTTTGTAGCAAGTTTTGTTCCCATAATGGATCCTGCTGTAATAATTTCATTTGATGGTATACCCATCAACCAGGCAACAGGAGCAAATATATAACCTAGTATTGTTGTTAAATCCATACCGAATATTCCATCAAACATGGCATTAAGTAAAGCCATTAACGCAATATAGGCAACAAGCATAGCTGCAACGATTAAAGCTACTTTACCACCATCAAGTGCACCGTTAGAAATAGCTTCGAATAATGATTTTGACCCCGTTACGTCTTTTACATCAATTTCTTCTTTTTCATTGTTTTTGATCGGAGCCATCATTGTCGCGATAATCAAGCCTGAAAGCGAATTCAAAATCATCGCTATTAAAACATATTGAGGAGGAACCATTGTCATGTAAGAGCCCATAATACTAGCTGATACACTCCCCATTGCTGATGTACTAATAATAAATAGTTTGTTATCACTCATTCTTGCTAAATGTGATTTAATCGCCAATAGTGCTTCACTTTGGCCAAAGAAAATCGAGTTAATACTATTGAATGTAACTACTGTTGACAAACCGGTAATTTTCGCTAAAAACCCACCAATATACTTAATAGCGAGTGGTAAAACTCTAATATAAGTAAGAATGGATAATAATGCTGAAGTGAAAATAATGAGCATAAGTACATTCATAAAGAAGACTGTTTGTCCTTCTTGCACCAAGCCACCTAATACAAAATCAATACCTTCATAACCAAAATTTAAAACAGTTGTAACGCCATTAGAAATCCATTCAACTAACTTTAAACCAATGGTTGTTTGGAACATGAATAAAGTAATGATAATCTGTAAGACAACCATAATAGCAATCGCTTTATAGTTGATATTTTTTTTATCATTGGAAATAAGGTATGCTAAGCCGAGAACGAGAAAAAAACCTAAAATTCCTATTAAAATATTTACCATGATGTCTCCCCTTAAAAAGTTTTCTCCAATAGTATTGATGATAAGGTAGTATGACATCTGATGTCAAATGAATATTAAAAAATGACAGAAATTGCATTATTCAATGTATTAAGAATGAGTGCACAACTTTTTATTCTCAATACTTTAGCAATAGGTATAAAGAATTAAAATAATCATAACTCCTTATTTACATTCTCTTTATATTTCACCCTCATAATGAGAACAAGGGGGAGAGAGATATGGAAAATGTTTTAGACGCCATCAAAGGGATTGTTGGAAAACTTTCTTTACAAGCAAGACTCTTGATTATTGTTATTACTATTCTGCTTTTTTCAGCAACGATAGTGACAATGATTTCTATTAGTAAATCAAAAGAAACTATTATTGGCTTTATGGAACAAAGACTTGATAAGGAAACGAGTTATATTTATGAAATTGCCCAAAATTTATTACTCATATACATAGGTGACGAGAGTGAGTACACAACAAAACTGAATCAAGTGATCAGAAGACAGGAATCACAATTAGCCCAAGATGGATTCAGTGCATATTTCTTTTTGATTAATCAAAACGGAGCAGACCCTTTTTCTGTCAGTGAAAATCGACCAATTAACTTTCCTGATAACGTTGTTGAAACTATTACTCAACAACAAAATGGAATCATTGAGCGTGACATGAATGGGGAAACCTACACGATAGCATTTCGTAACATTCAAGAATTAAAGGGAATCTACACTATTGCTATACCTCAATCACAGTATCTACAAACATTAACAGAAATGAGCCAGTTTATTGGTGTAACAGTCCTTTTATGTTTGTTAGTAACTGGAGTGATTGTCATTCTTTTAGTAAGAAATTTGACCAACCCTATTTCAAAGTTAACAATAATGATGAGACAGGCTAGTAAAGGACAACTAATAAATGATATAAAAATGGAAAGTACAACACCTGAAATTGTCTCACTTATTAATAGTTATCAAACAATGATTGCTCATATGAGGAAGTTATTAACAAATATAATGGATGCTACAGACAATTTATCCCAATCAGGCAATAGCCTTGATCATATTTCTCATAAAGTAAAATTAGAAAATGAAGAATTATTAGTCGGTATTCAAGTAGTAAAACAGGGAGCAGAGCAAACTGCCATTAGTTCTGAAGAGAGTATTAAGAAGTTTCAATCTATGAAAGAAAAAACCAATAAATTATTTGATAGTATGGATAGTATGATGAAAAAAGCATATACAATGGAAGGTACTGCGGTAGATGGTGAAGAGAGTATAAGTAAAGTCATCGCCACATTTGAATCTTTTTCAACTTCATTTTCAAAAATGACTCACACTGTTGCCCAAATGAATAACTATTTTCTTCTATTGAAAAGGTGACCTCAGTTATACAAGATATTCAACTCAAACAAAGCTGCTAGCTTTAAATGCTTCCATAGAAGCAGCGCGAGCAGGGGAATCAGGGCGCGGTTTTGCAGTAGTGGCAACTGAAGTCGGGGCTTTGGCAGAAAAATCAGCACAAGCTGTTGAATTAGTCAAAGAAAATATTATTTCAATGAAAGACATCTCATCTAGAACACTTTTTGAATCTGAAGAAACGAATAACCATTTTATACAATATAAAGAGATCATGACTAAGAATCGAACAGCATTCGATTTGTTAATGAAAGAAGTCCTTTCTGTTTGTAACATTATAGATGAATCAAAACGACAATTAGTTGGTTTACAGACTATTCTACCGCAAATGGAGGACAAAACAGAATATGCTTTAGCGATTTCGCAAGAGACTTTAGCAAAATCAGAGCAAATGGTGAAGGATTCAAACCATTTAATGAAGGAAGTTGCACAAAGTCACGAAGAGGGTTTAAAGATTAGCTCACTTGCACGAAAATTAAAGGAAGTAAATAAGGGGTATCAAATTTAAGTATAGCCCAAATTTTAAAAAATAGACGATTGTCCTTGTCCACATTCCCTGCTTGTACATATAGTATAGTAATCCTTCTGAAAAACTGATTCACCTCAAACGGAGAAAAAGACAGCTCGCCCAGGCTGTCTTTTTCATATTTCTATTCAAACAATCCAATGAAGGCAACCAGCTTTTCATCAGTTAATAGTTAACAAAGTATTTGGGAGAATCTTTACTTGTTGAGTTAGGCATATAATTTGCATGATACATAATTGTTTAGATACCTATGAGAGAAAGGGAGATTTCGTTGAAAAATGAGCTATGGGATAAAGAAATACACCGGATGAAAAACAACCATTTTCGTGAACTAATTGGGGTGAAGTTGGAAGAAATTGATGATGGTAAGGCGATACTTATTCTACCGGTAAGTAAGAAATTACTACAACCGAATCAAGTTGTTCATGGAGGCGTAATATCAGTTTTAATCGATTCTGTCATTGGGACAGCTGTTAGAACCATTCTCACAGATCATCATAATGCTATGACAGCTGAAATGAATATTAATTATTTCCGCCCAGTTTCAAAAGGCGTGATAAAAGCAGAAGGAAAAATTATTCATAAAGGAGGGACCCTTGTAGTTGGTGTAGCAGATATATTTGATGAAGAAGGAAAGCTATTAGCAACAGGGAGAGCAACTTATGTGTTAAAAAGCAAGAAACAATAGCGTTTATGATTGAGGATCCCTCTGCTTGCAGGAGGGATTTTTCAATTAAAAAAACTAGCATCCAACCTAACCGCCGTCCCATTTATCCAGTGTATATCAAACCTGCTCAGTAAAAAAACTAACTATGCGTTTAATAAGACTAACGTTCATAAAATTCATGAAAATGATGTTCCCAAATAACAGTATGAAATCTTTTATTTGTTTCATTTTAAAAAGCTAGTATTTTATTTTGAAACACATTCATCGTTTTGATATTTGAATTTCACCCTCCGTCACTTAAGATTCTCTATAACAAGAATAGTTATCTCCATTATTTTAATTATTCTAAATTTTTTGGCACACAAATTGCAACAAGGTTAATAATTACTTCATGAAAGGAGTCTTATATGCGGAATGAATTAAAATCTCTATTTGAGCCTGAAAGTATTGCCATTATAGGCTGTTCCCCTGACAAAAAAAAAATTGGTGGCAGACCGTTAGATTATTTATTGAAATATGGATTCTTAGGAAGTATTTTTCCAGTTAATCCTAATTATGAAATAATCGAAGACATGCAGTGTTATGAGACCATTATGCATGTTCCAAGTGAGATTGATCTAGCAATTATTGCGTTGCCACAAAAATTAGTTCTCCATACATTTCTAGCTTGTATCAAAAAGAATGTGAAGTCTGTTGTTATTTTTAGTGCTGGCTTCTCAGAATTAGGGGAAGATGGAAAAAAAGACCAAGAGCAAATTACTGCCCTTGCCAAAAAACATCATATTAGAGTATTAGGGCCGAATTGTTTAGGGTTATTTAATTCAAGTAAAAGAATGTATGCTACCTTTTCCACCATATTAGAAAACGAAGAACCATTACCTAAAGGGAAAATTGGTTTCGTCAGTCAAAGTGGGGCATTTGGATCACATGTTTTTACTTTAGCAAGACAACATCATATTGGTTTTAGTCACTTTGTTGCCACTGGAAATGAAAGTGATATTGATGTGGCAGATTGCATCGAGTATTTGGTACATGATGATAAAACAAGTGTGATTGCCTGTTATCTTGAAGGAACAAAAGATGGAAAAAAATTAATCAATATGTTTAAGTTAGCTGCGCAAAAGAAAAAGCCAATCGTCTTACTAAAAGTAGGAAAGTCAGATGTAGGTATGCAGGCGGCTATGTCACATACCGGTTCAATGGTCGGCTCTGATTCGGTATATGACACGATTTTTAAACAGTACGGCGTCTACAGGGCAGAGACGATCGATGAGTTTATTGATGTAGCAAACGCATTCGCACAATTACCGCGGATGAAAGGGGACCGCGTAGCCATTTTTACGGTCTCTGGAGGTGTAGGCATTATGCTTTCCGACCAAGTAATAGAAAACGGACTCACTTTACCAGAAACGCCTAAAGAAGTTCAAAGACATTTAAAATCAATTATTCCTATTGCTGGAGTGAAAAACCCCCTCGATACTACAGCACAAGTCTCTTACATGCCGACATTATTAGAAGATTTTATGAAAGCGGTTTTAGAGAGTGGGCAATATGATGCAGCAATAGTGTTCTTAGGCTTTTCAGGATTGAAACCGGATTCATTAGCTACAAAGCTTACATCTCTGATGCATATGAAACAACAATTTCCTGATATTCCTTGTGTCATGGTTACATTATGTAATCCCGAAGCAAAAAAATTAATCCATGAATCGGGAATGGTCTTAAATGAAGACCCAACTAGAGCTGTAAAGATTCTTTCCGCAATGAATGAATTGAGAAAATCTAAAAACCATCTAGAAGAAATGTCTGCTGACGAGGGTGTGAGGATACCGCTTGATCGAATCAATCAATTCATTTCATACTCTAGTAAAAAAGCGTTAACAGAATTTCAAAGCAAACAAATAGTAAGTCATTACAAGATTCCTATAACAGTAGAGCAATTGGCACTATCTCCAACAGAAGCGGTGGAATCGGCAAATTCAATAGGGTATCCAGTAGTGTTAAAAGGCATGTCACCACAAATATTACATAAAACTGAAAAGGGACTAGTGCAATTAAATATTAACAGTGACCAAGAAGTCAAAGATGTTTTCAATCATCTTAAAACGATTATTCAAAACGAAGAAGAGGCAACATTTGATGGTGTGTTAATACAGGAAATGATAAACGATCATTCGATAGAAATGTATGTCGGTGCAAAGAGAGACCCTATTTTCGGCCAAATGATACTTGTCGGTTTAGGCGGGATTTTTATTGAAGTTTTTAAGGATGTCTCAATGAGAAAAGCGCCGGTATCGCCAAAAGTTGCGAAAGAAATGGTAGAGGAATTAAAAGCAAGCCAGATTTTAAAAGGGTTTCGAGGAAAAACTCAGTACGATGTTGACTCATTATGTAATCTCATTTCACAGTTTAGTTTTGTAATCAGTATGCAAGAAGGGGTTTTAGAGGAAGTTGACCTAAACCCTATTATGGTGTTTGAAGGTAGGAAAGGTGTAAAGGTTGCGGACGCATTGATGAAATTAAGTTAAATAAATAATGAAGGAGGATTATGCATGAATTTTACTGTACCAGAAGAAACTTTAGAAATTATAAACGGCTTAAAACAATTTATTGATAAAAAGGTCATTCCTTTAGAAGAAGAAAACGCAGAATTACTCTACAATGAAAGGAATTATTATCTAGAAAATGGTAGGCGTCATCCAAAGGTTGAGAGCTTAAGAAAAGAAGTAAGAGTGGCTTCAGCAGAAGCTGGCTTTTATACAATGTTCGGGGATAAAGAACTAGGTGGAGAGGAACTTGGACCTATTACGGCATTATTAACGCAAGAAGCGATTGCAAAAAACTATCCTAATCGAAAACTAATCGACCCTATAGTGATTCCCTCTCCATTTACCAATGGAATTACACCAGTACTGAGAGGGTTGAAACAAGAATTAAAAGATGAGTATCTAGATGGGATAAGAAAGGGAGAGAAAACATTATGCTTTGGCTTAACTGAACCAGATGCCGGTTCTGATGTTTGGGGGATTAAAACAAAGGCTGTTAAAGTGAACAATGAATGGGTAATAAATGGAACAAAGCAGTGGATAACGAATGCACCTTATGCGGATTACTGTATGTTATTTGCAGTTACAAATCCCGAATTACATGCGAAGAGAAAAGGTGGAATTACTTGTTTCTTTGTTGAAACAAATAGCACAGGCTTCAACGTAGATTCAGTCATTCCAGTTATGGGGGAATTAGGAGGGGATGCTGGAATTATTAGCATCGATCAATTAAGAGTTCCAGAAGAAAATATTATTGGAGAATTAGATCAAGGCTTTACAAAGGCCATGCACGGGATTAATAATGGCAGATTAGGGATGAGCGGGAAATGTATCGGTTCTGCTCAATGGGCATTGAAACAGGCAATAGATTATGCAAATATGCGAAAAACGTTTGGAAAAGCAATAGGTGAGCACCAAACTATTCAAAATATGATCGCAGAATCTGCCATGGATATCTATGCTGCTAGGAATATGGCTTTACATTGCGCATGGAAAATTGAAAACACGAAAAAACAACCGGTGAAAGAAATCTCGATGGTAAAAGCTTACTGTACGGAAATGTTAGGGCGTGTATATGATAAAGTCATCCAGGTTCATGGAGGAGTCGGCGTTTCAAATGAATTAAAGCTTGAAGCAGGATACCGTTATGCCAGAATCCTGCGAATCCCTGATGGTACATCAGAAATCCATAGACGAACAATAGCTAGAAGCCTATTAAAAGGTGACTTGAACTTTAATTAAACAGAAGGATTATTACAAGGGGGAGCTGAAATGGGGAAACTAAAAAACAAGATTGCGCTCGTCACTGGAGGAGGCTCAGGAATTGGCAGATCAATTGTCGAGCGTTTTGTTCAAGAAGAAGCTCGCGTGATTGTATTAGATATAGACGAACAATCTTTACATGTCACTTGTAATGAAATCAATCATCAAGTTCCTGGTTCTTGCCTACCGAAGATTTGTGACGTCACATCGAGTAATCAAGTGAACAATGTCATCAAAGATTGTTGGAAACAACTAGGTACTATCGATATTTTAATAAATAATGCGGGTGGAGGTTGTATGGAACACCCCATTCATCTATTGGAACTAACAGAAGACATGTGGAATCGTGTATTTGATTTAAATACAAAAAGTATTTTCCTCGTATCTCAATCGTTTATTAGAAATCATGTTGAAAAAGGGACACAAGGAACAATTGTCAATATGGCTTCACAAGCAGCAATCAACCCAAATAATTCGATGAGGCCACATTATAGTGCAGCAAAGGCGGCTGTTATAGGTTTAACTAAGCATATGTCAAAAGAGTTTTCCCCATCAGGATTTAGGATTAATGCAATTGCTCCAGGCTATTGTGTTAGTGGTGAGAGAATGCAGAAAATATGGAAGAACCGAGATGTTGGATCTACATTAAGAAATGTTCCAATCGGCAGACCATCCGCACCTCATGAGCAAGCTGCTGCTGTTACATTCTTAAGCTCAGACGATGCATCTTATATTACAGGTGTAACATTGGATGTTAGTGGTGGTGGGTTTTAAAAAAAGATATATGGGAGGTCATCAGATGTCAGAATTATCAGTATTACAAGAAAAAAAAGGAAGAATAGCCTATATCATATTGAATCGCCCAGAAAAATTAAATGCTTTAAATAACCAGCTGTTAACAGAACTTGATCAAGCGCTAAACGAAATTGAACAAGATGATTCTATTAGTGTAGTCATTATAAAAGGAAGTGGGAGAGCCTTTAGTGTAGGCTACGATGTTGGTAAGTACAGTCATCCGACTGTCACTGAAGATCGAGATAAATTAGAGGAATTTACGAAAAGATGGTTAAGAATATGGGCCTTTCCCAAACCAATCATTGCTCAAGTGCATGGTTATGCATTGGCAGGGGGTACACAGTTATTAGCTTCATGTGACTTTGTCATCACAGCGGAGAATGCACAATTTGGCTTTCCCTCTCTGCCTCTTGGAGGAGGATTTGTCGGGATTTATTGGGGGTGGCATATTGGGCATCAACGAGCAAAATTACTAGACTTAACAGCTGGAAGTAGAATAACAGGTATTGAAGCAACAGAGTATGGATTTGCCGCTCGTTGTTTTAAAGAAGCTGAATTAGAAGATAAAACATTAGAAATTGCTAAAGGAATTGCCAAAACACCTCTTGATATTTTGAAGTTAAAGAAGCAAGCACATAATCGCGTAATGGACATTCAAGGATTTAGAACGAGTGTAATGTTTGGTCCAGAACAGGATGCAATTATCCATACGACTGAAGGGATTCAATCAATTAGAGAGAAAATAAATGAATTGGGCCTTAAGCCAACCATTCAATGGTTTAATGAACAAGAAATTTAAAAGGAGGAATGGATGCCTATCAGGATGTTCAGAGGGAAAGTGGCTATTATTACAGGCGGTGCAGGGGGAATAGGGGAAGCAACAGTGAAGAAATTGTTGAGTGAGGAAGCAAAAGTAGTTGTTTTTGATTTACAACAAGGAAAATGGCAAGGCTATCAAGACGATATTGAGGAAATAAAAGTAGATATTAGGAATAGAAGAGAGGTTGAAGAAGCTGTAAAGAGTGTATATAAAAAGTTTAATCGCATTGATATTTTGATCAATTGTGCTGGAATATTAAAAGATCATCTAATTGATGATATGTTGGATCATGAGTGGGATACAGTCATTGATGTAAATTTAAAAGGTTCCTTTAATTGTTGTAGAGCGGTTACACCTTATATGAAGAGACAGCAACAAGGAAAGATAATATTAATTTCATCCGTCGCAGCTCTAGGTACACAAGGAAGAGTCAACTATGCTGCTGCAAAAGCAGGCATTCAAGGACTGACAAGATCTTTAGCCATTGAACTTGGTCCCCATGGCATCCATGTTAATGCGGTTGCCCCTGGCTATATAGAAACACAGATGAGTAAAGTGTCTGAAGCCGATGCGCATAAGAGGGGAATTGATAATTTCAATCAAATGAAGCAAGCGATACTCGATCGGAATCCAATAAGAAGAATTGGTCAACCAGAAGATGTGGCAAATGTCATTGAATTTTTGGCAACAGAAAAATCCGATTATGTTACAGGACAAATCATCTATGTATCAGGAGCTCCAAATAATTAACAGACTATGGATTTTATTGAACTTGTGACTAAAAGGGGATAGAAAAATTGATCATGTAGAACAAGTTAAGTCACCAGTTTTGCTTGACGGATCAATCCATCTCTTCATCCCACGGAAGGAGGATTTATCGTTGGAAACTAACGGCAATACTAAAAAAACAATCGCAGAAGATCAACTAAAAGAAATGGGTTATTGGGATTCGATAATGGATTATATATCGACTTTCGATACTGACTTTTATCATATATACAAAGACTTCTTATGTACTCCTTATACAAATCATATTTTTGATGCAAAAACAATTGAGCTGATTCATATCGCAATAAACGCTTCTCCGACAAACCTTTGCCAAAGCAAACTAGAAATGCATATGAAAAACGCAATCAATCACGGGGCAAAAAAAGAGGAAATCTTCGAGGTTCTTAAACTCGTTAGTGTGCTAGGCATGCATACTTGTGCAGTAGGAATACCGATTTTAGTAGATGAATATAATGCGTACTCAAACGATTCTATGCCTGTAAAGTTGAACGAAAGCCAAAAGGAACAAAAAGATCAGTTTATAAAGAAAATGGGCTATTGGAACCGTTTTCGTGACATACTTCTAGTTAATGATGAACCATTTTTTGAAAGTTATCTTAAAGTTTTAACAAACCCTTGGGAAAAAGACATCATCAGTGCAAAGCTAAAAGAATTTATTTATATTGCAATCGATAGCTCTACAACACATTTATTCGAGAATGGGATTCGAATTCATATAAGAAATGCATTGAAGTATGGAGCTAGCTCTGAAGAGATAATGGAAATTTTAAAAATTGTCAGTACACAAGGCAGTAGTACTTTTCATATAAGCTTGCCTATTTTGGAAGAAGCGCTTTCAGAAATATAAAAAGAAGTCCTTAGATTTAAGGGATTCTAAAGATACAATTATAGTCTCTAGTTAAATTTTTGTAATATTTAGTCAAAAGTTGAAAATCAAATGAAATGGAGTGTTGGATAATGCCTATTTTAGGAAAAGATATGACATTTGGACTGTTCTTCTTGAATTCGGTAGCCCCATGGAAAACGGATGCAGAAGAGTTACGTGATGGATTAGAACAAATAAAGGGTGCTGATCAATTAGGATTTCATTCAGCATGGATTGCTGAACATAATGCTCGTGCTTATGGTGTTGTTAGTTCTACATCTGTTTATCTGGCAGCTGCAGCCGCACAAACGAATACAATTATGCTGGGCTCTGCCGTTTCTAGATTACCTCTCCATCATCCATTACAATTAGCTGAAGATATGGCATTAGTCGATATTATCAGTAATGGTAGATTGTATTTAGGCGTTGGTAAAGGCTACGATGCATTAGAATATGAAGCATATAATATTGACTTTGATCAACGTCATGAAAAATACTTAGAGTCATTAGATATTCTTACAACCGCATTGAAAAATGAGAAGGTTACTTATGCAGGAAAATTCTTTGATATTAAAGACATTCCTGTTTACCCAAGACCGGTCCGTCGTTCAGGACCACCGATATTTGTAATGGTATCTGGTAATGATTCTTCTATCATTAATGCAGCAAAACAGGGGCATTCATTTGTTCTAGGAGGAATAACGAATGAAGATACGAATCACAAGATTGCATTGTATAAAAAGTCTGCACTTGAATCAGGTTTAACTCCTGAATATGTTGAAAATGCGGTTGCTCGATCTGGAAAGTTACTTTTCTGCTATGTTGCAGAAACGACTGAACAAGCACAAGAGGAATATAGAAAAGGGCTTGAATGGTATATGAGTGAAAGGGATAACCGACCAACATTTGGTGTGATTGATAGAGAAAGAAATATAGATTACCAACGTTTTTTACAATCGGAGAATACATTAGTTGGATCACCAGAAAAAGTAATACATGATATACAAGAATACAAGAGAATTACAGGTTTAAATAATATGATTCTTTGGATGAATATTGGTGGTCAACCACAACGGCAAGTGTTAAAGTCGATGAAGTTGTTCTCAGAAAAAGTGATGCCATATTTTTCGCAGACAGAACATTCCATTCGCTAATGCGTCGTAATGAAAACGTTTACTAAAAAGGGGGGGCTTTATGAGATACAAGGCATTAATAGTTACACTGTTCATTTCACTCTTGTTTTTATCAGCTTGTTCTTCTCAAAAAACAGCTTCCGGCGAAAAAATATATCAATTAAACTTAAATGTTTCAGCCGGACCTGTACATCCTTTTACCAAACAAGTAGCAGAGCCGTGGGCAGAAATGGTTGAAGAAGAGACGAATGGGATTGTTCAAGTTAATATTTTCCCTAGTGCTGCTTTAGGAGAGCTTTCTTCTGCCTATGAAGATATAAAATCAGGCCTTTATGAAGCTGGAATTGTATCACCAGGTAGACATATAGATACAGACCTTTTCCCGTTAACTATTGGTGATTTGCCTTTTCTAATTGATGACCCCGCAATCGCAGAATCTGTCCTTACTCAATTCAAAGATAAATATATGAAAGATACTTTTAAAGAAGGACAATTTATGTCAATTTCTTCCACTGACGCTTATCAATTATATAGTACTCAACCAATTCGTACGATGAAGGATATGAAGAAACTGAAAATAGCCGATTCCGTTCTTGAAAGAATCGAGTTATTCAAAGAGTTAGACGCCATACCAGTATCTTTGAATAATACAGAATTATATGAATCTGTTGAAAAAGGCATAGTCGATTCCGTTGCTTACACTGCAGTCGGTGCAAATGGATTCAAATTAGAAGAAGTGAGCCCTTATATGACGAAATTAGATATTGGTGTGGCAACACAAATGTTTATGATGAATCATGATTTTTTAGAGAGCTTACCTGAAGAGATAAAAGAGATGTTTTATGAAAAATTTGGCCCTGCATACGCTAGTTTGATTACAGACCTTTACACACAAAGTGCTGACAAAGCGATAGATACTTTTGAATTGAATGTAAAAGAAGATGGAGGTAAAGTGATCGTTCCTACTGAAGAAGAACTAGCTATGTTTAGAAAACCTGCAAAAATTGTAATGGATCAGTGGGTAGAAATTGCAAATAAGAGAGGCTATCCTGGCGAAGAAATGATGGCGTACTTTACAAGTCTACTTGAAGAAAAAGGGATTATCATTCCAGAATAGTGAAAAGGGGCTACCAAGTGAGCCCCAACATATTTTAATAGTAATGATCATTTGTGATTGGAGGGTTAAAGATGTGGGCGAAAATAATCTCGAAATGTACTCAAATCAATAAATGGTTGGCATTCCTCTCATTGATAGTAATGATGATAATTGTTGCCTTTTCAGCTATATCAAGAGGTTTAGGCAATCCGATTGTCGGTGATGTTGAGCTTGTCCAATTAACAATGGTTACATTGATCGTAGGTGCCCTTTCGTATACTGAAAATCTAAGAGCTCATATTTCGGTAGGGATCCTAGCAGATCATTTTCCAATCAAAGTTCAATATGTGATTGATTTAATTTCTTCTATATTAATTACGATTTTTGCTTTTTTAGTTGCTTATGTTTTTTTCATCAAATTTGATCTCGCCGAAGCCTCTATCATTCTCAGGATACCTTTTTTCTACTTTAAAGCCCTATTAATATTTGGTTTCATCGGCTGGGGATTTGAATCAATCAAGCAAATAGTTGGTAACATTAAGTTGCTCACACAAGGAAAGTAGGGAGGGGATTCGTTTGGATGTAACTGCTATAGGTGTGCTTGTTTTAGTTTTTGTGTTTATTTTAATGTTTCTAAGAATACCGATTGTAGTAGCAATGGCGGTGCCTGCCTGTATAGGTATTTTAGTTTTAAAAAGTGAAAATGCATTGTTTACTGCTATTGAAAGCATCATTTGGCATCATAGTTATAGCTATACATTAAGTACAATTCCTCTATTTGTATTAATGGGACAATTTTTATATGTTGCTGGATTTAGTGACGAATTATTCACCGCATTCAAAAATTGGTTCGGCAAGCTTAAAGGCGGCTTAGGTATAGCAACCATTGGGGCATCGGCTATGTTTGCTGCTTCCTCAGGTTCGAGTTTAGCAACAACAGGTACCATTGGAGTCGTCGCATCAAAAGAAATGCTCAAAGCGGGCTATGCAAAAAGCTTAACAGGTGGATCGATTGTCGCAGGAGGAACATTAGGCATACTTATCCCTCCAAGTACCATGTTCATTCTTTATGGCATGATGACCGAGCAATCTATAGGTAAGTTACTAATGGCAGGCATTGTGCCTGGGATTTTATTAACGCTTTTTTTTATGCTAACGATATGGATTAGTATATTGATCAAGCCTAGTTTAGTGTCGGGGACTTATGAGAACAATGTAACTTGGAGTGAAAAAGTTAAATCTTTAAAAACGAATATATGGATTATTTTACTATTTATCCTAGTTATGGGTGGAATATATATCGGATTTTTCACCGCTACAGAAGCAGCTGGTTTTGGGGCATTAGGTGCTTTGCTTGTTGCCTTATTAAGAAAAAAACTGACATTCGCTCGATTTCGTGAAGCAATTTTTAGTACAGTAAAAACGACTGGTTTTATTTTCGCTATTGTGATGGGGGCATTTCTCTTAAACTTTATTTTGACGATTACGAGAGTACCTAATCTATTAGCAGACTTTTTATTTAGTAAAGAATTATCACCAACAATGATTTTTTTACTTATTGTGCTTATGTATTTAATTTTAGGAGCTATTATGGATACAATGGCAATGATTGTTGTAACCATCCCGATAATCATGCCAATCATTCAAGCGCTTGAATTTGATTTGATTTGGTTTGGCGTAATTATTGTTCTCCTCGTAGAGATGGCCTTAATTTCACCACCAGTTGGGATGAATTGTTTTGTGTTGAAGGGCGTCGTGGACGACCTTGACCTTCAATCCATATTTAAAGGCGCACTATTGTTCATGATTCCAATTCTATCATTAATAATATTGTTATATATTTTCCCTGAAATCGCCCTATTTCTACCGAATTACGTAAGGTGATTCAATTTTCTTCAAAAGTACATCCAACTTGCTTCAATCAGGGAGAAGGTGAAAATGAAAACGTTTACTACATCTATCTTCTCCCTTCATTTGTATTCAAAATTATAAATTTATGAAATAATTAAAAAATGAATGGAGGTTGAATATATGAAAGTAATTCATTCGGTTACCGGGCCAATTGAAGTCAACAAACTAGGTAAAACACTTATCCATGAACATTTAAGGACAAGAGCAGAAGAAGTCGCTGTTCAATTCCCCCATTTATACAATCATGATGAAGAATATCAATTAGCTTTAGAACAAGTGCTTGGTGTTAAGAAACAAGGGGTACAGACTATTTTTGATCCAAGTGTAATGGGACTAGATCGTGACGTCAGATTTATGCAAAGGGTTTCTAGGGCATCAGGAGTAAATATCATTGCTGCTACAGGTATCTTTACATTTCATTATTTACCGACACGCTTTATGTTCAATGACATCGGCTTTATGGTAGAACAATTTGTAAGGGATATTGAAGTAGGCGTTCAAAATAGTGAGATCAAAGCAGGCTTTTTAAAATGTGCAACGGATGTTCCTGGTCTTACTCCTCAAGTAGAAAAAGTTTTAAGAGCAGTCGCTCGGGCACACCTCCGCACAGGAGTACCTATCATGACTCATTCAGTACCCTCCAAAGAAAATGGCCTCACTCAAATTGAAATTTTTGAAGAGGAAGGCGTTCAATTGAATAAAGTCCTAATCGGTCATTGTGGGGACACTGACCAACTGGGTTATCTCGAAAGATTGTTAGATAAAGGGGTTTATATCGGAATGGACCGCTATGGTCTTACCTCTACTTTATCAACAGAAAGACGAAATGCGACAATAAACGCGCTTGTTCAAAAAGGATACACTAATAGAATGTTTTTATCGCAAGATTATTGTTGTACGACAGATAGATATAAACCTGAAAGTTTAAAAAAGGAAGTATACCCCGATTGGTCAATGACATTTTTATTAGATAAAGTGGTTCCTATGTTAATAGCTAATGGGGTAAGTGAAGAACAAATCCATACGATGCTCTATGAAAATGTGAAAACATGGTTAAATTAATTGAAAATCAACATACCCAAATGTTTCATTAATATTGTTAGATAAGGGGGGATGAAGATGAAGTTATTTGTAACCGGTTTTTCACCTTTGGATGTGTTTGTCGAAGAAGAAATCTCAATAAGGAAACAAAATTTCCAAGAATTAGTAGTACAAAAATTAGAAGCAAAAGATATTTTGAAAAACCCTACCTATATACAAAATGATGATGTATTAATTTGTGGTGCTACCATTTATGAAGAGTTTAAGAAGCGTCATGTTAGAGGACATTTGATTCCATTTCGCGTACAAACGAATGAATTTCTAAAAGCATTAAATCAAGCCGTACGACTTGGAAATGAAATTAATATTATTAATTATAAAGAAAAGTTTTTTAAGGAAGATTTATCGGATTTAGAAAATTTATTGAATATAAAGATTAACCAATACTCTTATCCGAATGTAGAGTCCATTGATGATTTAATAGATGAGCTTGTTGCGAACAATCAAAATAGTGTCATAGGTTCTGGCTTAATTGTCTCTAAAGCTATTAAAAAAGGATTAAGCGGGTTCATTTGGTATGGAAGAGAAAGTGTAAAACAGGCAGTCGATATTGCATTCAATGTATTAGCCGGGAGATTTGAAGAGCAAAGTAATTTAAAACGTCAAGAATATATATTAGAACATTTTAATGAAGGTGTCATTAGTTTAAACGTAACAAACAGAATCCTTCAAATCAATCAAAAAGCAATCGAATTGTTAGATCTACAAAAATATCGAGATTTGAAAGGGATTTCAATCAATGAAATTGGGGAGTTTGGTTTTATTTCTAAAAGCTCAAAACAAAATGTTCTTATCAAGGGGAAATTACTTGATTATAAAAACAAAACTTTATTTTTAAACTCCTTCCCAATCTATGTTAAAGATATTTTTGACGGAACGGTTATCATTATTTCGGACACGGACGAGATACAAAAACATGAAAAGAAAATAAGAAAAAAGTTATATGATCAATCCAATCGCGCCATTTACGACTTTCATGATATTGTCGGTAAGAGTACAGCGATTCAAAAGACAAAGTTAAAGGCCAGAAAGTTTGCGAAAACCGATGCAAATGTTTTAATCATTGGAGAATCAGGAACTGGGAAAGAGCTTTTTGCACAAAGTATACATAATGAAAGCTCTCGCTCATCTGAACCTTTTATTGCAATCAATTGTGCAGCAATCCCGGAAAACTTAATTGAATCAGAGTTTTTTGGTTATACAGAAGGTGCTTTTACAGGCGCAAAAAAAGGGGGAAAAGCAGGTTTATTCGAACTTGCTCATAAAGGTACTGTATTTTTAGATGAATTAGGAGAAATCCCATTAAGCATGCAATCAAAATTATTAAGAATTCTTCAAGAAAAAGTCGTTAGACGTGTGGGAAGTGCTTCGATTATCCCAATAGACGTGAGAATTATTGCTGCTACAAATGTGAACTTGCTTGAAAAAGTGAGGAAAGGTGAGTTTCGTTTAGATTTATTTTACCGTATTAGTGTATTAAATCTTATTTTACCGACATTAAATCAACGCAAAGAAGATTTGGAAGATTTGGTTTTATCTTATACTGCCAAGCGATATCCTCATTTTTTACATACGATAAATGAGCACATTTATGAAATGACAGAACTATTAGCAGAGTACCAGTGGCAGGGAAATATTAGGGAATTGGAAAACAATCTTGAACGATTATTTGCCTACTTAGAATCACCAATAAAGTTGACTAGAAAAGAGTTAATGAATTATTTAATTGAAACATTAGAGGATAATGACTTTTCACAATTAAGTGCTGACCTTTATGAGGAAAACACATCATATCAAGATCTAATAAAAAAGGCAGAGATGAGTACAATCAAAGATGTGCTAAATAAAACAAATGGGAACAAAAGTGAGGCAGCAAAATTACTAGGGATCAGCAGAAGTACATTATGGCGGAAGTTAAATGAAGAAGAATTAATTTGAATATAATCATCGTCGAATCTTAGCGCTCCCAATGTTGCAAAATTCATCATATTGGTTCGAATATGATACATATAAAATAAGCTGTGTCATCTAATCACTACTTTTTAAATTGGCATAAATATTGCAACTTAATCTTATATTAACAATGCTAAATAAAGGGGAGATTAAGGATGCGATTATTAGGGATTTCTGGAACAATAACAGGCTCGAAAACGTTAGTCGTAGTAAATAAAGTATTAGATGAATTAAAATCAATTCACCCTGAAATAGAAGTAGAGTTACTAGACTTAAAGAATTTTGACCTGCAATTTTGTGATGGCAGACATCCTTCTGATTACAATGATGATACAAAAAAAGTGATTGAAACCATCACTTCCGCTGATTTTTATGTTATCGGATCACCTATTTTTCAAGGATCGATAACAGGCGTACTTAAAAATTTGTTTGATTTAGTTCCTCCAGATGTATTTCGTAACAAAGTCATGGGATTTATTGCGACAGGAGGAACATATCAACATTATCTCGTAATTGAAAATCAATTAAAACCGATTGCAGGCTATTTTCGTGCATATGTATCTCCAAGCTATGTGTACGCACATATTGATCATTTCAATCATAAGAACGAACTAATTGATAAAGATGTCTTATTAAGAGTGAAAAACTTAGCCAGTGAACTGGCTTATATGAATCAAGCATTATCTAAAACACAATATATTAAATAGGAAGAGACTCAATAAGAAGATAGCGATTACTCAAAATCAAACAGCCTATCTCTGCATGTAGTAGCGCTTATTTTCATCCTATTGTTAGACATCATCATATTTTCAAAAGAGGTTGGGACATAAGTATTCTAGCTAAGGATTGATCCGAGTGATTAGGCGTATCTAACATCTAATCATTCGGATTTTTTGTAATGATTTCCTTATATGATGTAAATAGTGAAATGGGAAAGCTGCGACCCCGCAAGCAATGCCGTGGAAGCTCAGCCCCTTATCTCGGAAAGCGAGTGTCTGTAGCACAATGGTAAGGACTTTTTTGCAAATGATGTTCTTAAGATCATCATTTGTTACTGATTGTTTTTAAGGTTAGCTCATTTAGTGATTACCCAGCCCCTTTATTGAGTACTCCCACATAAGCAAAGGTAAAAATTGTAATGAGCTAAACTAAAGGGTACGGACTGACATGAAATCTAAAGGTAGCAAACGACAAACGAATGCAGAGTGATAGAGAAAAAGCTTATATTCTTTTCTTGATAGATATGACTATTCACCAATTTAAAGATAAACAGGCGAATAGTCCGAAGCCATTGCCTCAAACATTCAAAAGGGGATGGCATGCAAAACAAACTTTATAGGGGTATTATTGAAATATAGACACTTTTTGTAAATGTTTAAATGAATCATCTTGATTAATCCTTTCCAAGTAGATATTGGTAGTCGATATATCTGCATGTCCAGCCCAATCTTTGACAACGGCAAGGGGGACATCGTTTTCGAGCAACATCGTAACAAATGTATGTCTAAACCAATGCGGGGAGATATTTGATTGTTTTCCTGCTAAGGTAACGGCTTCTTTTACAATTTTATACAAGGCAGGATAGGACAAGCGCTTTGGATCTGTCTCAATATCATTTTTATTGTAGAGGGAGAAGAAGAGAGGCGTTGTATCATTGCTATTCCATTCTATCGGTGCACAAATACTTTCTCGATAAGTAAAGAGAACTTCTTTTACTTCTCCTCGAATGGGTATGGAACGATGCTTTTTTCCTTTTCCTAACACATCAGCATAAAGTGCTCCTCTACGGTTAATACGAAAACTTCCCCAGTTCAAGCTTAATAACTCACTGGCACGCATACCGGTTGTATAAAGTAAATATCCAATTAATAAGTTGCGATTTTGCAAGGCCTCTCGATTTTTCTTTGCTTTTACAACTTGGGGAAAGCAGGCTATCAAATGTTCAGCATCATGAGGTGTTAGTTCTCGTACTTGACCGCTATCCGGTTGGGCAAAATGCCCTTTTTTACTAGAAGGTTTCGAAACCCACGTAGATAAATGTGCGACATAAAATTGTGTCTCATAGCCAAAGTCTAATATTCTCCGAAAAAATTCTAATTTTCTAATTGCCGATTTTGGTGCATATTTTTCATTAATATAATGATTATAGGCTTTCACTTCTGGAAAACCGATATCTCTAAATCCAAGCTGATGATCATTCATAAAAATTAATAATGTTTTTGCATCTGTACGATAAGCTTTCAAAGTATGGGGAGATAACTCTTTATTACTTGTAAAAATCTTTACGACAAAAAACATTTCAAGTAATTCTTGATCACTTGCATTTTTCAAGCTGAGATTTCGATTGGAATCTAGTAAGTTACTAGATGCTAGCCGATTTTGTAATTGCCGTAAATAATCTTCATTTGAAATGGTATGTAATAAAATTAATTCATCCATAAGAAGGAACTCCTTTATAATTAACAATAATTATATTATGTATAGTAAAGATAATGCGTAATTATCTTTACTTATATATTATCATAGAAATCTATGAAAATAAAATTATTTTTTCCAGTAATTAGGATGCTTGAGAATCGCCCTCAGACGAAATTATCTTTTTTTTAATAGGTATTTACTCATTCGTTTCTTATAAAATATCTCTTGGTATAAAGGGATATTATTCAGATAAATGAAAGAATCAGATTTCAAAAATATTATTAGTAAATATAATAAAATATTATAATTAATGAGATTTAGCTAAAAACCACTAGGAGGGATGAAATCAAAAAGAAGTGGCAATGTGCTAGGTATGGAATCGGAAGGCGTCGATTTTGCTTCTACAAAGGAGAGCTTTTTATTCATTAATTGTACATATGTAAGCCAGGAATAAGTTGGCTATTTTCCCTAAGTTCATTTTTACATGTATTTTGATTATAAAAAACAATGTTTTGCATAAATGCCCTACGATTCGAGCAAGTGTACCACTGGAAATCTTAATTTTCAGTGGTACATGCAAGCTCCCTTATAGTCGAACAGAAGAAGGCATGATATATCTATGTCTTTCATCTCTTTTATAATTGTCAATAAAAAGCGCCAAAATGGGATTAAGAATAAGTTTTATGTTCCTTCAAATAAGGGACTAATCCACCTTCATTTAGTATCTTTACCATTACCTCAGGGATTTGTGTCCCCTCATATACTTCATTTTTTGATAAGTTTGTCACTTTTCCGTTCTTTAAATCTACTTCTACTTCATTATTCATATTGATAGAGTGATCCTTCACTTCAATAACAGGCAAGCCAATGTTGATTGCGTTGCGGAAGAAAATGCGCGCAAAGGATTGCGCAACAACGGCAGAGATCCCTGCTTTTTTTAACGCAAGAGGGGCCTGTTCTCTTGATGAGCCACAGCCGAAGTTGCTTCCTCCCACGATGATGTCACCTTGTTTTACTCTTGTGCGAAACTCAGGATCTAAATCTTCAAGGACATGATCGGCTAAGTCTTGTAAATTTAGTGTTTTAGTGTATTTTCCGGGTATAATCCGGTCAGTATCGATATTATCTCCGTATACATGTGTTTGACCTTTAATAATCAAGAAAATGCCTCCTTTAGTGTTGTAGGGTCAGTGATTTTTCCATTCAAGGCGGAGGCTGCAACAGTTGCTGGAGATGCTAAGTATACATTGGAGTGACGATTTCCCATTCTACCTTGAAAGTTACGATTTGTCGCCGAAATAACGTTTTCTCCGTTCCCTGGTACCCCTTGGTGCGTCCCAACACATGGCCCGCAGCCTGAAGATATGAAGGATGCACCTGCTGCAGTTAAGATCTCCACAGTCCCATCCTTTAGTGCATCTAGTAATACCTTTTGCGATGCGGGAGCAATGATTAGACGAACATCTGGATGAATATGCCTTCCTTTTAAAATCTCTGCTGCCGCATGTAAATCTTGCAATCTGCCATTTGTGCAACTTCCGATAAAAGCCATTTGGATAGGTGTGTTAATGGCTTCAGCAATATCTCTTACATTGTCTGGAGAATGAGGGATGGCAATTTCAGGATTAATTTGGCTGACATTAAATAAAAACTCTTTTTCATACGCTGCATCCTCATCACCATATATATGATCAAAATCGTATGGAAGCTCTAATCCTGTAGTATCAACAAAACAAGCTTTAGCTCCCATTTCAATGGCCATATTGGAAAGAGTCATCCGGTCATCAAGTGAAAGTAATTCGACTGCAGGGCCTGTGAATTCGATTGCTTTATAGGTTGCACCTTCAATTCCTAACTGACCGACGATATATAAAATTAAGTCTTTAGCAGACACACCTCGTTGCAGCTTTCCATTCAAAGTGATTTTGAATGAAGCAGGTACTTTTAGCCAAGTTTGCCCTGTCAACATGACTCCTGCCAAATCGGTTGAACCCACACCTGTAGCAAAGGCACCCAATGCACCATATGTACAAGTATGGGAGTCCGCTCCTAAAAATAATTGACCTGGCTTCACATGATGATTTTCTACCATCAGCTGATGACATATGCCTTCACCGATATCGTAAAGCTTTATATTCTGAGCTTTCGCAAACTCTCTCATGAATGTATGAAGATTTGCGATTTTTTCGTTAGGCGCTGGTGCAGCATGGTCAATAATAAGGAAAACCTTTTTTGCATCCCATACCTTCCATCCACCCATATCCTGAAAGGCCTTAATTGTAAGAGGGGCAGTTGTATCGGTAGCCATCACACCATCGACATTGACAATTGCAATTTCATTTTGCTTAACTTGTTTATTTGCATGTGCTGATACGATTTTTTCAATAATGGTTTGTCCCATAATGAATCATCCTCCTAATTTTTGATAACCCATCATAGCTGATAATTTTTTTGCTGACTGTATGGCTGCTTTTATAAATAACTGTTTATTATTATCTAGCCTTGCTGATAGCCCTGAGATAGAGAGTCCGCCAATTAGCTGCTGCTGGCTATTTAAAATGGGGGTGGAAATCGCAAATGCTCCGATAATTCGTTCATCCATGCTGAAGGCAAATCCCTGCTCCTGGAAAAGTAAGAGGTCTTTTTTTAATTCTGTTGTCTCATTCTTCGTCAATCCGGATCCTTCAATAACTTCTTCAATTAGTTCGTCTTTAGAAAAGGCAAGCAGCAGTTTACCTGAAGCCCCTTTATAAAGAGGGTAAGGAATGCCTAAGTTGATAAACTGTCGAATATCTTCCTTTCCCTCTAATTTCTCAATACATATTCTCGAAGCTCCTTGTATGATATTCAAACTTATTGTTTCTTTCGTAATCTCATTAAGCTCATTCATGATAGGCAGGGCCATTTTTCTTAAATCTAGATTTTCAGTAACAATCTGGGCGAAATGTATAAAAGGTAGACCAAGTCGGTAAGTATTCATAGCTGCATTTTTATTAATCAGTTCTTTTTTCATCAAAGAAGAGAGTAATCGAAAGACCGTTGTCCGATTCAGCCCTGTGCGTTTGACGATATCATTGAGTGAAAGCTCCGGTGTTCGTGTTGTGAAGCAATATAATAGTTCAATCGCTCTTTCAACAGATTGAACCGTTTCAGTTTCATTTGTTTTCAATTTTTAATCCCCTTATTACATATTATGAACAACATGTTCACGATACGAACATACAAACATCGTAAGGGAAGTATTAGTAGAAGTCAATACAATTATCAGATTTATTAAAATTTAAAATTAATTCAAAACTTTTTAATGAAATTCATTGACTTAAAAATTTAAATAGTGATAGAATTTATAAAAAATAGAACATGTTTCATAATATGGAACAATAGAAGGTGTCTGAATGGAATATCAACAAGTTTTAAGTGAGTACGCAATCAAATTTCAACTTCATAATGCATCAGAAGAAGTAAAACGGAGAGCGAAATTAATCATTCTTGATTCAATAACTGCCATTATCCATGGAAATCAGTCTTCACATATGCTCAAGCTACAAGAGGATATCAGTCAGAATGAAGCCAATAAAGGCTACGCAACTATTGTAGGCAGACAAGCTTCTATTAACCCTCAGATGGCAGCCTTTATTAATGGGATTGCAATGGTGAGTGAGGAGATGGATGAAGGTAATCCGATAGCAAAAGGGCATCCAAGTTGTCACTTCTTTCCTTCTTTATTGGCCTATGCTGAAACGAGTCACTGCAATGGAAGAAGTTTTTTAGAAAGCTTTATACTCGCCTATGAGATTGCAACTAGAGCAGGGGCAGCTATTACCTTGCGCGACGACATACATCCCCATGGAAATTGGGGAGTAATTGGGGCTATATTTGCTTTAGGTAAACTGAAAAACTATCATGCAAGTGATTACGAGCGAGGATTTTATTTAAGTAGCTCATTGCCTAATGTATCTTTATGGCAGCCTGTGTTAGAAGGTCATCGGTTACGGGATGTATACATTGGTTTGAACAATATGCATTCATTTTTAATTGACCATCTTATTACAGCTGGTTTTTCGAGCAGTCCTAACGCTATGAAGCAAATTTATGGTGATGGAATATTAGGAAAGCGTTTTCAAAGCGAAAAATTAATAGAAAATCTTGGCGTTGAATACTACTTGCTGAAAACTTATTTCAAATTTTATGACTTTTGTCGTTTTTGCCACTCTCCTATGGATGGAGTAATTAAACTATTAAAAATGGAAACAATCCTCCCTAAAGATGTGAAGAGAGTAGATATCTTTACCTATTCAATGGCAGCTAGGCTAAATAATCAAAATGTGAAAAATCCATATGCAGGCAAATTTTCTATACCTTATGCTGTGGCAAGCTTATTTTATCCAAAGGAAAGTCAGAACGAAGAGAGGCTCAATTTTACCAAGAAAGTATTTGTTCATGAGGATGTTAATATGACAAAATTGCTTCCTGACCAACGCGATTCACGTGTTGTACTTAAAATGGTAAATCAACAGCAATTTACGATGACTGTTAGTGGAGCTAGCGGAGATGCTCATGAGGTAGGACTTGAACAAAAAGTAATAGAAAAAAGCGAAAGAACTTTAGGAAAGGTTCTTAGCTGTCAGCGTGCAAAGGATCTTATAGAAAAAATTCTTTCTTTAGAAGAATTGGAAGATATATCAACAATCACAGAATTGCTGAGGCCAGCTCATTAATTATTGCAAAATAAAAAATATTGTAAATAAATATGACATCTTAGTTGTCAATTTATTTTATAGTGTTACTATGATAATTAAATGAAACTAGTTTCACAATATGGAACAAATTGGAGGATTCAACATTATGTGGGATGCTGAGTTAGATGTAGTTGTAGCAGGGGCTGGTGGTTGCGGCTTGGTGGCTGCATTAGCAGCAGCTGAAAAAGGCTTAGAGGTAGGAGTTTTTGAAAAAACAGATTTTGTTTTGGGCAATACAGCTGCCAGTGCCGGAATGATTCCTGCAGCGAATACAAGATTTCAGAAAGAGGAAGGAATTTTTGAGACAGCAGAAGAGATGACAGAGGATATCTTAAGGAAAAATCATCATGAAAGTGACTATGATTTAACCTTAGCTTTATGTAAAGAATCGGGCCCATTAATTGAGTGGATGGCAGATACGTTGCAAATTCAGCTTTCACTTGTAAAAGAGTTTAAATATCCTGGTCAAAGGAATTTTCGAATGCATGCACCGCCCTCGAGATCAGGATTAGAACTAATAAAAAAGCTTAAACAAGCTGTTGCAAAGCGGGACAACATATACTTGCTATTAAAATCAGAGGTAAATGAATTAATAACAAATGAGAACAAAGAAGTCATTGGAATAGAAGTAAAAACAGATGATGGTGTCCAGCGAATTAAAGCAAAAAAAGTCATACTAGCAACAAATGGGTTTGGGGCAAATAAAGAAATGGTACGTAAATATATTCCTGAAATAGCAGATGCGCTCTATTTTGGTTATGAAGCAAATACAGGTGATGCTATTAGGATGGGCGAGAAAGTAGAGGCATCATTTGCCTCCTTAACAAGTTATCAAGGGCACTCTGCTGTTGCAAAATCACAAGGTATTTTAGTTACATGGGGAACGGTTATGATGGGTGGATTTATGGTCAATCAAAATGGTGAGCGATTTGGCGATGAATCTCATGGATACTCAGAATTCGCTGTGCAAGTATTAAGTCAGCCTGGCCAATGCGGATATATTATTTTCGATCAGCATATATACGATCAATTGATTAGTATTGAAGATTTTAACCAGCTTGTTGGGATGAAAGCTTTTAAAACAAGTGATTCGATTGATAAGTTAGCGAAGTTGTTAGGTTTGCCTGCAGAAAATCTACAAAAAACTTTCGAATCAGTTGATGTAGCTGTTGATGAAGGCAGAGATGCATATGGAAGAGCAGAATGGCCGAAGAAGCTTACCCCAACTTATTATGCGATCAAGGTATCGCCTGCTCTTTTTCATACACAAGGAGGTTTGCAAATAAATTCCAATGCACAGGTGATAAATAAGAATGGTAATTCTATTAGGAATTTATATGCAGGCGGAGGGGCAGCGGTTGGAATTTCAGGTAACCATTCTTATGGTTATATGTCAGGAAACGGCCTCTTAGCTGCATTAGGTTTCGGGAAAATTGCCGGAGACCATGCGGCACTATCAATTTTAAATGAAGGGATAGAAATATTATGACTAGACCATGGGAAGATATGTTGACTGAGGTAGATAGAATGGTAATTCAAAAAGGAGGATATGGAAAAAAGAGAGGATTAGGGAAAAAGCCTGCTCTTGTTATTATAGATATTCAACATAACTATGTAGGGGCAAACCTTCCGATAGCAGATCAGCTTGAAACATGGCCAAGTGGGGGAGGTGCAAAGGCATGGGAATCGATCGAGAAAATAAAGAAAATGAAAAAGCTGACAGATCAATTAAATATACCAACAATCTATACAAGGAATGTGCAGAAGAAAACCATCAATTTTGATTCATTTGCGGTTAAAGCTGAACGAGATAATTCTAAGTACATTGACGGAAGGCCTGAGGCACAAATTGTTTCTGAACTTGAGCCAGAAAGCAAGGATCTTGTTGTTGATAAAAGCTATGCAAGCGCCTTTTTTGGTACGCCACTGATTAGTTATCTAGTAAAAATGGGCGTCGATACATTGATTATTGTAGGTGGTTCGACGAGTGGATGTGTCCGTGCAACAGCCGTAGATGCAGTCACGCATAATTTCAATGTGGCTGTTGTGGAGGACTGTGTTTATGATCGGATCGAACTGTCTCATAAAGCCGGTCTACTTGATCTATGGATGAAGTATTGCGACGTATCACCGTCAGAAGAAATTTACGATTATCTAAAACAATTTTAAGAAGGAGGAGTTAAAGTTGAAGGTTAATCAACTGATTAAAAATGGGTTAGTCGTCTTCCCTAAAGAAGGAGTTAAGGCGGTTGATATCGGTGTCATAAATGGTAAAATTGCTGGTATTTATAATCAGAACACAGAGATAGAAGCTGATGAAGTAATTGATGCAAACCGTTTACATGTGTTCCCTGGAGTGATCGATGCCCACCAGCATCTAGGAATCTATAACTCAATTGAAAAAGATTTTCTTGATACGAAACAGCATGCCGTTGGAGGTATTACAACGATTGTCAATTATGATCGGCAACCAGTTAGCTATTTAGATTTTTTTCCTAAAGTACAAGATATCGGTGAAAAACATAGTTATATTGACTTTACATATAGCTTAGGTATTTTGACAGAACAGCACATTGATGAGCTTGAAGAGACGGTTACACGTTTCGGGCTAACATCATTTAAGTTTTTTAGGAATTATGAACGACAATTAAATGATAAATTCAAAATATCCAATGGCATTAACTTATCTTCTTATGATTTAATGCGTCTTCTGGAGAAGTTTAAATCTATCTCTCCTAAACTGCTATTAGCGATTCATTGCGAGAATATGGATATTAATCGCAGTTTGATTAAGAAGTATAAAGAAGAAGGTGCGGAAGAAGGATTAAAAACATGGTCTCTTACAAGCCCTGGTTTTGCGGAAGCAGAATCATTACTAAGCACATTGTATATTAATTCCATTGTTGGTGGAAATGTTTTTATTGTGCATTTGACGTCAGGTGCTAGTATCGATGTGCTTGAAAAGATGCCTTGGCTACTTGAAAAAGGGGTAAAGGTAGAAACTTGTCCCCATTATTTGAACTTAACAGAAGAATCTTCAACTGGATTAAAAGCAAAAGTAGGTCCACCTATTCATGGTCAATACGATTCAGATCGTTTATGGGAGGGGATTAAGGAAGGAATTGTGAATGCAATTGGAACAGACCATGTGCCTGGATCACTTGCAACCAAATTTTCTAAAGGGAATGGAGTATTTGAAGCAGAGTACGGATTCCCAAGTGCTGGTGCACTATTGCCAATGATGATTACTGAAGGTCATATGAAAAGAGGAATTCCGCTTGAAAGAATTGCTGATATCACTTCCTATCAAGTAGCTGAATCGTTTAATTTGGAAAATAAGGGGCGAATTGAAATAGGAGCAGATGCTGATTTCGCCATTGTGGATTTAGCTAAAGCCAAAACGATTTCGCCAGAAGTACTTCATTCGAATTCAGATTATTCTATATTTGATGGATTTGAGACCGTAGGATGGCCAGTGTATACCATCAGTAGAGGAGAAGTAATCGTAAACAATGGAATACCAACAAAGGAAAGTGGTAGAGGTAAATTCGTTAGAAGGTCCATTTAATGATAAAAGTGGGGGATGGAATTGAAAAAAATCGTTTTTCTTATGCTGGCGACGCTGTTCATATTGACAGGTTGTACTGGAGAAGCACAATCAGACGATGAGAATATTGTTAAAATCGGCGCACTTCATCCATTAAGCGGCGCATTGGCTAATGAAGGTCAGGAAATGCGTGATGCAGCAAGACTTGCAGTTGAAGAAATTAATGAAGCAGGCGGAATCGAGTCTTTAGGCGGTGCAAAGGTCGAATTAATAGAAGCTGATCATGAAGGTGCACCAGAAAAAGGGATGTCTGAAATTCAAAGGTTAGATCGTGAAAAAGTAGTTGGTGTTATTGGCGCTTATTCAAGTGGTGTTACATTACCTGCAACCCAAGAAGCTGAAAGAGCAGGAATCCCATTCGTTGTCGATATTGCTACAGTCGAAGAAGTTACAAAGAGAGGCTTTAAATACACCTTCAGAGTTCAGCCGCCAGCATCGACTATGGCAGCGAACTTTTTAGATTATTTTAATGTGCTTAATGAAATGAGTGATTCCCCTCTAGAGACAGTTGTTCTTGTTCATGAGGACTCAGTTTTTGGGACAAGTATTGCTAGTTTGATAGAGAAAGGGGCAGCAGATCACGAAATTGAAGTGCTGGATAACATCCCTCACGCTGCAACAACAGCTGATTTATCATCGACAATCAATAAAATTAATCGGCTCAAGCCTGACGCAGTAATCGCAACAACCTATTTGCGTGACGGCACGCTACTGGTAAATGGATTAAAACAATCTAACTTTCAGCCTAAAGCAATAATCGGTGTTGCTAATGGAGCTTTTAGCAATACGGCATTTATTAATGATGAAACAGAAATCAATCAATATATTATGGATGTCAACTATTCTATCAACCCTCAAAGTAACCTGGCAATTGAAGTTTCAAAAAAGTATGAGGACCTATTTAATAAACATATGGGGCCGAATGCAGCTTATTCTTATACTGCCACGAAAGTCTTAATTGATGCAGTAGAGAGAGCTGGATCAACCGATCGGGCCAAAGTTCAGAAGGCTTTATCCGAAACAAATTTAATAGAGCATATTCTCCCTCAAGATTCAATTATTTTTGATAAAAGTGGACAAAACGCAAATGCCCAGGCTGTTTTAAATCAAATTATTAACGGTGAAACTAAAGTTATTTTCCCTGATGAATACAAGAATGCCGACGCTGTATTACCAGCAAAGTAATGAAAAGAGGGAACGAAGAGAGAGTACTATGTATAGACAATGTTAACATTTAGGGCCTTCAGTTGTACTTGTGGCCGGTTGTATACTCTTATCTCATTTGGAAGCTTGCGTCATATATCGGAAAACTCCACCCCAACTTTCAAAATTAGGATGATTGAGGGAACGAAATGGGTTCTCTTTTATAAAAAACACTAGGTATAGGAGGGAAGTTGATGCTCACTTTGATTTTACAGTCCTTGGTGGACGGTATTTTAATGGGAGGTATTTATGGACTGGTAGCTATAGGCCTCACCTTAATCTTTGGGGTAATGAAAATTATTAATTTTGCTCAAGGGGCATTATTAATGTTAGGTATGTATATTTCATACTGGTCGTTTAGCCTTCTTGGGCTAAATCCATACTTATCAATACCATTAAGCGCCATCTTCTTATTTTTCATTGGAGCGATCATTCAGAAGACAATCTTATCTAAAATGTTAAATGCGCCAGAGCATAATCAATTGCTAGTGACACTTGGAATTATGCTTGTTATCGAAAACCTTGCGTTAATATTATGGAGTCCTGATTTTCGCAGCGTAAAATTAGAAGGTTTTATTCAAACGTTTAATATAGGTGAAGTAGGCGTAAATGTCCCAAAATTAATTGCTTTTATTGCAGCGATTGTATTATCCATAGGCCTGTTTTTATTTCTTAAAAAAACGATGCTTGGAAAGGCGATACGCGCAACTTCAATCAATCGGAACGGTGCAATGCTATCAGGAATCAACACGAACCGAATAAACTATATTGCCTTTGGATTAGGCGCTTCACTTGCAGCAATCGCTGGTTCGCTCATTACTCCATTTTTCTATACTTCGCCTACAGTAGGTGCCACTTTTATATTAAAGGGATTTGTTGTGGTAGTTCTTGGCGGATTGGGCAACTTTATCGGTGCAATAATAGGTGGGCTCATTATTGGCATTTCTGAAGCGTTAGGAGGAGCTTTTTTACCTGGTAGTTTAAAAGAACTCATGACCTATATTATTTTTGTCATTGTCCTAATGGCAAAACCTAATGGTTTATTTGGAGGGAAAGCACGATGAGAAAATCTCCTATTCTAATCATCTTAGCATTACTTATCTTTACGTTCTTTCCACTTGTTGTAAAAGACCAGTACTACATGCACATTGCCATTCTCATTTTGTATTATGCATTGGTGAGCCAAGCATGGAATATACTAAGCGGTTACTCGGGCCAGTTTTCATTTGGGCATGCAGCTTTTTTTGGAACAGGTGCTTATACATCAAGTATATTATTCACAAAGCTTGGTGTATCGCCTTGGATTGGACTTTTTGCAGGGGCCATAATTGCAGCCTTAATTGGTCTATTTATTGGATATCTGTCGTTCAGATTCAAATTGAGAGGTGTGTTCTTTTCGCTCGGAACACTTGCATTTGCGGAAATTCTGCGAATCATTATTCAGAATTTTGACATTTTCAATAAAACACTTGGTGTACTTATTCCGTATAAACCAGATCCCCTTATGTTTCAATTTAGCTCACGCACCACTTATTATTACATCATTCTATTATTTGCTATCGCAGTCACTGTTTTAGTTTATTATATTAGTCGTTCTAAGTTGGGCTATAACTTGGTCGCCATCCGCGAAAATGAAGATGCTGCCCAATCACTAGGTGTAAATACGTATAAGAATAAAATGATTGCTATTGCAATCAGTGCAAGCCTAACAGCAATAGGAGGTACATTTTATGCACAATATATGCTCTTTATTGAGCCTGCGACGACTTTTTCTAATGATGTATCGATTAATATTTTGTTACCGGCTATCATTGGCGGGGCAGGAACGGTTTTAGGTCCTATTGTAGGTTCACTCATTATTATTCCAATTGGGGAGATTACAACCACTTTATTTGGAAACTTTGTCGGAGCGAATTTAATGGCTTACGGGGTCATTTTAATTCTTGTCATGCTGTACTTGCCTGAAGGAATTGTTGGGTGGTTCCAAAATAAATTTGGGAAGGAAAAAAATGCAAAGAAAAAGAAAGATAATAGCATAAAAGGGAGTGAAGACGTTGGAACTTTTAAAAATTGAAGGATTGACAAAACGCTTTGCTGGCCTAGTAGCAGTAAACAATGTCAACTTAACGCTCAATAAAGGAGAAATTGTTGGGCTGGTTGGTCCGAATGGAGCAGGAAAGACAACTTTATTCCATTCTGTATGTGGATTTCACATACCGGAGGAAGGATCTGTTAAGTATAATGGTAAAGAGATAATTGGAAATAAACCGGAGCATATATGTAAAGAAGGGATTGCGAGAACATTTCAGATTGTGCAGCCTTTTGGCAATCTGACAGTGTTAGAAAATGTCATTGTTGGCGCATTTAATCGAGAAAAAAGTTATAAAGAAGCAGAAAGATTGGCTTTGGAAAACTTAGATTTAATTGGTATTTCATCTCTTGCCTATTCCAGAATGAAAGACCTAACCTTTCCAAATCAAAAGAAAGTAGAAGTAGCCAGAGCTCTTGCTACAAGCCCTGAAGTTCTTTTTTTAGATGAAGTAATGTCAGGGCTTAATCCATCTGAGGTTAATGAATTCATTGAGCTTATTAAGAATATTAGAGACAGTGGAATTTCCATCTTCTTCATTGAACATCTTATGTCTGCGGTGATGGCACTATCTGATCGTCTAGCTGTTATGCATCTGGGAGAAAAAATAGCTGATGGAGACCCGCAGGAAGTAATGAAAATTCCAACTGTAGTAGAGGCGTATTTAGGAGAGGAAGTATCATGATGCTAAGAGTATCGAACCTGAATGCAGGTTATGGAAATTTACAGGTTTTAAGAAATATCACTTTTGAAGTGAACTCCGGTGAATTAGTCAGTATACTAGGAACGAACGGTGCAGGGAAAACTACTTTGTTGAGGACCTTATCTGGATTAATTTCTACTACCAATGGACAAATAGAGTTCAATGGAAAGCATATACAAAAAATGCAACCAGAAAATATTGTCAAGGAAGGATTAATACAGGTGCCAGAAGGCAGAATGTTATTTACTGAAATGACAATACGTGAAAACTTAGAGTTAGGTGCTTATTCTTCAGGGGCACGTAAAAATATGAAGAAAAATATCGAGTACTGCTTTAAGCTATTTCCGATTTTAAAGGAAAGGGAAAACCAGATGGCAGGAAGCTTCAGTGGAGGCCAGCAACAAATGCTTGCAATAGGTAGAGCACTGATGGCTCAACCTAAGATTCTATTATTAGATGAGCCTTCTACAGGGTTATCGCCTTTATTAACAAAACAAGTATTTGACATTATTAAGGAAATTAAGCAACAGGGTGTCACTGTCCTATTAGTTGAACAGAATGCACATCAAGCATTATCCATGTCTGATAGGGGATATGTGATTGAAAATGGAGAGATAGTGATGTCAGGTACAGCAGAGTCTTTGCTGCAGGACAATAAACTTAGAGAATCTTATTTAGGTCTAGCCAATTAAGACCCTTGCACCGAATAGTTTTTTGATAGACTGGAGAGTTCACAAAATGAAAATAATTGAAAAAATGGCTAAAATACTATCTTTGTACTCTATGAATAGAACAAGCTTATCTATTAGTGAGGTACAAGAGGAGTTGGGATACCCTAAAAGCACCGTCTTTCGTATCCTCAACGCACTAGAAGAATTTGATTATATTGAAAGGAACAAAGATACTCATAGATACTCTTTAGGTGTTAATTTTTTTAGGCTGGGTAGCATTGTTCAAAGCCAATTGGATTTTAGGCATGTCGCCATACCGATAATGAAAAAAATGGTAGAAGAAACAAGCGAAACAGTAGAACTTAATATTAAGGACGACCTTAATCGAGTATGCGTAGAAAAGGTTGATAGTCCTCAGGATGTCCGAAACTTTGTAAGAATTGGAGAACGAAAGCCACTTCATTTAGGTGCTTCAGGTAAGGTATTGATTGCATTCGAGAAGGAAACCGACAGAGAAAAAACACTCGATAATCTAGCTATGCAAAACAGTCTTATCCCTATTCAAGCACTACGAGAAGAACTCAATCAAATCAACCAACGTGGTTTCTGTGTTACGAAAGGTGAAAGGGTTCCTGGGAGCTTTGCTATTGCTGCACCTATATTTGATCAAAACAAAGAGATGGTCGCAAGCTTAACGATTGCAGGTCCTATCCAGAGACTTACGCCAGAACATGAGGAGGAATTGATTGCAAAAATAAATGAGGGAGCTAGACAAATCAGCAACAACCTAGGTTATTTTGAATAAGAGAAGGGGGAGAAGGCCGATTGTTCAAGAAAGCTTCAGCAATATATGATGCAGTTTGGTCAGACTTTAATGAAGAAACAATTGATTCAGCTAAATGGATCTTGTTAGATACATTAGGAGCTTTGATTGCTGGCATGCAGCAACAAGATACGCTCGAATTAGCTAAGCAATTTTCTGGAACGGGTAGCTATCAGCTGCTTGGTACTACCCTCCATGCAGATATGTATAGTACTGGACTTGTACATGGTACGGCATGTGTGGCTACAGAGATGGATGAAGGAAACCAATATAGTAAAGGCCACCCTGCGGCTCATGTGATTCCTGTTATTCTCACGATGCTTCAGAGAAGCAAAAATGTTTCTGGACAAGAACTGATTAGTATGATTATTAAAAGCTATGAATACTGCTCAAGATTTGGTAGAGCGACTACTCTATTACCAGAAGCACATGCTCATGGTACATGGGGAGTAATGGGGGCTGCAGCAACTGCACTCATGATTGATGGAGCAGATGAAGCAACATTTCAAGAAGGTGTGAACCTAAGCGCTAGCTTCTCATTGCCAACCTTATGGACATCGGCATTAGAAGGTAAATTAATTAGAAATATTTACGCTGGCCATGCGATTGAAATGGGAATGAAGAGTGTGATATTTGCCCGTACCAATCATTTGGCGCCGAAAAATAATGTTTCAACTGTGTTTTCCACTATTCTCGGCAGTGGATTTAATTGGACTGATTTAGAGAGGGGTAAGAATGTGCCCTGGGATATTGAACTCAATTATTTTAAACCCTATGCTTTTTGTCGTTATGTGCATTCACCTATTGATGCCTTTAAGTCTATTCTTGACAAACAGCAACTTGGTCCAGATCAGATAGAAAAAATAAACGTATTTACCTATGCAAGAGCATCCTCTTTATTACATCAGGATTATGAAAATATACTGTCATCGAAGTTTAGCATACCTTTTGCTATTGCTGTACAGCTCTATCATCAAAAAGCGAATCAATCTGTTTTCATAGATCAGCTACACAAGGATAAAGAGATAAAAGAGTTCGCTAAAAAGGTGTTTGTTCAATATTCTGCTGAGCTCGAAAAGGACTATCCTCTTCAAATGCCCGCTCGAGTGGAAATTATAGATTCATATGGAAATATATATAGCGAACGTGTAGACATTGCAAAGGGCGGGCCGGGTAAAAAACTATCTGAAAGCGAATTGATAGAAAAATTTAAGACCTTGACATCTGCCGTCTACAGCAGCAATCAACAGGATAAAATAATTGATTTTATTACTCATTTAGAAACGGAAACAAATATTGAGAAACTATTTGTTTTGTTGGAGTTGAAATAAAAGTATATTTTTTAAACAGAAGAGAGGTTAAAAGTAATGAATAATAAACAGAAATATGGCCCTCTAACTGGTAAGAGAGTGTTAGATTTGTCTACAATGATTGCGGCACCTTTTGGCGCTACATTACTAGGGGATTTTGGAGCTGAAGTTATTAAAGTAGAGATTCCCGGTAAAGGGGATACATTAAGAGGCATGGGTCCTTTTCGTGAGGATGAACCATTAAGGTGGCCAGCTTTAGCAAGAAATAAAAAATCACTTACTTTAGATTTGCATAAAGAAGAAGGGAAAGAAATTTTAAGAAAGCTTGTTAGAGTGTCAGATGTAGTAATAGAAAACTTCAGACCAGGAACGTTGGAAAAATGGGGGGTTGGATACGAAAATTTAAAGAAAGAGAATCCGAACTTAATCATGACAAGGGTTACAGGGTATGGTCAGACAGGTCCAAATGCCAGCAAAGCAGGATTTGGTACACCAGCGACTGCCTATAGTGGATTTACTTATTTACATGGATACACGGATCGACCTCCCATTAGTCCGTCTTTTTCATTAACAGATTATGTGACGGGTATTTACGTTGCTTTTGCAACGGTTACAGGTCTATATCATCGTGATACAGCAGAACAAGGGGAAGGACAATATATTGATATCGGATTATATGAATCTATGTTTAGAATGATGGAATTTCTTATTGCGGAATATGATCAAAAGCAAATCGTGAAAGAGCGTACGCCAGGTTTGAGCGGACACTCCAGTCCGGCAGGAACATTTCAAACAAAAGATGGTCACTGGATGTCTCTTGTCACTAGCTCTGATCGTACATTTGAACGTTTAGCAGCTGCAATGGGCAGGGAAGATATGCTTGAAGATGAGCGATATCATAATAATGCCGCCCGCCTTAGCCGATTTGAGGAAACAAACGGAATTGTTGCCGATTGGGTGAAACAATTTAATAGAGAAGAATTGCAGAATCTGCTAGATGACTATGGGGTCCCAATTAGTCCAATATATAGTATTAAAGATATCTTCGAAGACACTCACTATAAAGAACGACAAAATATCATAGAGGTTGACCACCCTCGTCTAGGAAAAATAAAAATGCCTGGTATCATCCCTAAATTCTCTGAGACACCTGGGGCTGTTCGAAATGTAGGCCCAGATTTGGGAGAGAACAATGAGGAAATCCTTTCTGGCATTCTTAATTATAATCATGAAGAAATTGAGATTTTAAAAGAAAATAACGTAATCTAAGGAGGGAAAAACATGAATTTGAAAGAAGAGGTCATTATTTCTGAAGTTTGCCCCCGCGATGGCTTTCAAAGTCTGGCAGAAATCATTCCTACAGAAGAAAAGGTCGAATTGATTAATTCAATGATTAGCTGCGGTTTCAAGCAAATTGAGGTCACATCTTTTGTTCACCCAAAAGCGATTCCTCAGCTGTCGGACGCTGCTGAAGTACTGCAAAAAATAAAGCGCAAGCAAGGGGTAAAACTACGTGCGCTTGTCCCGAATTTACGAGGATTAGAAAGAGCGATTGAAGCAGAAGTAGATAAAGTAAAACTAATGCTTTCAGCAACAGATTCCCACAGTATCAGTAACGCTAATAGCAAAACGTTCGATGCAATGAAAGGTTTTGAACCTCTAGTAAAACGCGCAACAGAAGCTTCTATGGGTGTATCAGGCAGCATTTCTGTCATATTTGGATGTCCTTACGAAGGGGATGTACCTTTGGTAAGAATTGAAGAGATTTGCAAAAGATATATAGATATGGGAATATACCAGTTATCGTTAGCTGATACAACAGGGATGGCGAATCCGGTAAAAGTTAAGCGCATTATTGGGCATCTCACTAGTAAATTCCCAGAATTATCCTTATCCTTACATTTGCATAATACGAGAGGTATGGCTTTTGCCAATGCCGTAGCAGGCTATGAAATGGGTGTTCGGGATTTTGATAGCTCGATTGCTGGACTAGGTGGCTGCCCTTATGCACCAAACGCCACTGGAAATATCTCCTCTGAAGACCTTATTCATGGTTTTGAAGAGATGGGTATTTCAACAGGTGTAGATTTGGATAAAGTCATTAAGCTAGGAAAAAAAATAGAGATTAAATATCCTGAATATTCTGATAGCTTTATTTTGAAGGCTGGTAAATGTTCTGACTTACACCTAGCTCCAAAAACCCAAGAAAAGTTGGGATAAAACTTCTATTCTTATTAATCCTCCTTTAAGAGAATGAAGATAGATTGAATTTTACTTTTAGCTAAGTGAGAAGTATTATGTCTTTAATTTTTCAAGGGCAGCTTTTGGAGGAAATCTTTTAGTTGTAAATGCAGTATATAATTCTCCTAATATGATTATTTTCGATTTTAATTTCAAAGAACAATTGAGACCATCAAAAGAGAAGCTCATACCATGTTTTTTACTATATCTTTAACTAATTATTAACGGCAGTTACATCCTTTATAAAACGTTATTTCTTTTATGAGGATATTTGAGAAGCGCTCTCAGAAGAAATTAACTTTTTCTTAACGTTTATGTATATTCATGAGTTTCAATTAAATAATTCTGACAAATCATAAAAATTAGATTTTTGTATTGACTTTTATTGATAGTATGTTAGGATTTATCTTATCCAATATTTTCTTATCCAGAGAGGTGGAGGGACTGGCCCGATGAAACCCGGCAACCTGCTTAATGCAAGGTGCTAATTCCAGCAAAATGTTGATTCATTTTGAAAGATAAGGTGTCATGAATCGTTATCTCACACCTTTTCTTATTGAAAAGGTGTTTTTTGTATAAGAGGTGATTCTTAAAAAATAATAGTCATTCGCTGATTAGACAACTAAAGGCGGACATTTTCCTTCAATGGGGAAATGCCGTCTTTTTTTATCGGAAAAGGAGGGATGAAATGCAACAGGCGATTACTTATGAGAACTGGCAGGATATTTCTGCAAGCTTTACTACCGATGATCACTCGAAAGGCGCTTTGTCTGTTCTAGAGTGGGCCTATCACGCGTACAACGAGGATGAAATTGTGTATGCTTCTAGTTTTGGTGCCGAAGCCATCGTCCTTATCGACTTAATTACGCAAATCAAAAGAGAGGCTAAGTTGGTTTTTCTTGATACGGATTTACACTTTCCTGAAACTTATCAAGTGATTGAAGATATAAAAAAACGTTTTCCAGCGCTTCAAGTTGAAATGAAAAAACCTCATTTAACATTAGATGAACAAGCCGCTCGTTACGAGTCGGCATTGTGGAAAAAAGATCCGAATCAATGCTGTCAAATACGTAAAATACTACCTTTACAAGAAGCAATGGTGGGAAAAAAAGCGTGGATTTCAGGTCTTAGGCGCGAACAGTCACCCACAAGAAAGTATACTAATTTTGTGAACAAGGATGAGAAATTCACAAACATCAAAATTTGTCCACTTATTCATTGGCGGACGAAAGATGTCTGGGATTATATCAAAGAAAAACAATTACCCTATAATGCTTTACATGATGTGAACTATCCGAGTATTGGGTGTTTTCCTTGCACGCAACCAACAAATGAAGACGCTGATTCCCGCGCGGGTCGTTGGCAAGGCTTAACGAAAACAGAATGCGGCTTGCATACTAATTCATAAAAAGGAGTAAACAAATGAGCTTACCTAGTCCACATGGAGGAACATTAATTCAAAAATATGAACCACAATTCGATCTAGCTAAAGTGACAAAAACAATCGCAATCGACCGAATTGCATTAAGTGATTTAGAGTTGATTGCTATTGGCCTATTTAGCCCACTAACCGGTTTCTTAGGCAAAGAAGATTATGAATCTGTCGTGAAGAAAATGAGATTAAGTGATGGCACGGTTTGGTCACTTCCCATTACATTACCTGTTGATCTATCGGTTGCAGAACAACTCGATAAAGGGGAACAATATCGCTTGGATTTCGAGAATACAACTTATGGAGTCATCACAGTGTCGGAATGGTTTAGACCAGATTTAGAGATAGAGGCACATCATGTTTATCAAACTAACGACCATGCGCATCCAGGTGTGAAACGACTTTTTGAAAGAGGCAATCATTACGTAGCTGGTGAGATCACCCTTATAAGAAAACCTGAGAAAAAAGACTTTATAGATGTTTGGTTAGAGCCAAAAGACACTAGGGCTTTGTTTGTAGAAAAAGGTTGGCAATCGATTGTTGGCTTTCAAACACGTAACCCGATTCATCGTGCCCATGAGTATATTCAAAAGGCCGCCCTTGAGACTGTCGATGGCTTATTTGTGAACCCTTTAGTCGGTGAAACGAAAGCAGATGATATCCCGGCAACTATTCGTTTAGAAAGTTATCGCATTCTTTTAAAAGAATATTTCCCTCGTGAACGTGTTCACCTCGGTGTATACCCAGCAGCAATGAGATATGCTGGGCCGAGGGAAGCCATCTTTCACGCTATCGCTAGAAAAAACTTCGGGTGTACACATTTTATTGTTGGGCGAGACCATGCTGGTGTTGGCAATTATTATGGTACATACGATGCCCAAGAAATTTTCCACAACTTTACGAAAGAAGAGCTGGGTATTACACCGTTGTTCTTTGAACATAGTTTCTATTGTCACCGTTGCGAGGGAATGGCTTCAGATAAAACTTGTCCTCATGAAATGGAAGATCGTGTAATTTTATCTGGTACAAAAGTACGAGAGCTATTAAGTAAGGGTGAACAGCCACCTTCCACATTTAGTCGTAAAGAAGTGATTGATGTATTGATTAACGGATTAAAGTCAGATGCAACGGTTACGAGAGGGTGAATGAATATGACGAATCGTAACCTTACTTGGCATGATGCCGTGATTACAAAAGACGAGCGCCGTAGTAAACAGCAACATAGCAGTTGCACATTATGGTTTACAGGATTATCAGGTTCTGGTAAATCAACTTTAGCGAATGCCTTATCAGCCAAACTATTTGAGAAGGGCATAAAGGAATATGTGCTTGATGGAGATAATATCAGACATGGTCTAAATGCAGACTTAGGCTTTACTGAAAAAGATCGTACAGAAAATATCCGCCGTATTGGGGAAGTAGCTAAACTGTTTGTTGATAGTGGAACAATTGTTGTTACGGCATTCATCTCACCATTTTCCGCAGACCGTGATTGTGTACGTGAACAGTTTGCTTCCAATGAATTTTTTGAAATATTTATTGACTGCCCGTTAGCAGAATGTGAGAAAAGAGACCCGAAGAAATTATACGAGAAAGCGCGAAGAGGTGAAATAAAAAACTTCACCGGAATCGATTCACCTTATGAGCCTCCTAAACATCCGGATTTAACTATTAGGTCCGACCGGTTATCAGTTGAGGAAGCCATAACTGAAATACTATCGTTTTTGCAACAACAACAAATCATTAAGGAGTTGTAGGCAATGGCTTATACAAAGCATTGGTCAAATAATGAAAAACTAAACAAAAGCGAAATAGCTAAACTCGAAAAAGATGGACTGAAAATTTATGAAGACATTCCACATTATGCAAAGAATGGCTTCTCGTCTATTCCTAAAGACCAATGGGATCTTTTCAAATGGGCAGGCTTGTATTTGCAAAAGCCTAAAGAAGCAGGTTATTTTATGATGCGCGTAAATGTACCTTCAGGAATTTTAACGAAGGAACAAGCGAATATTCTTGCTGGTATTGCCAAAGATTATGGTCGCGGGATTTTCGACATTACGACGCGACAAGCGATTCAATTTCACTGGTTAACAATTGAGGAAATCCCTGATATTTTTACAAGACTAGAAAGTGTTGGCCTTTCCAGTGCTGGTGCATGTGGGGATATAACGAGGAATATAGTCGGAAATCCGATTGCAGGCATCGACCCTGACGAATTATTTGATACGAGAGATATTGTCAAAGAAGTGTATGAGTATTTTCAATTTAATGAGGAATTTTCGAATTTACCAAGAAAATATAAGATGTCTATCAGTACAAACTTACACAACGCCGCTAATGCAGAAATTAACTGTGTCTCTTTTACACCGGCTGAAAAAAACATTGATGGTGAAGTAAAACAAGGCTTTCATTTAAAAGTAGGGGGAGGCCTATCTGCTAAGCCTTTTCTGGCAGAAACCGTTGATATATTTGTAGAAAAAGAGCAAGTGTTGCAGATTGCTATTGCCGTAACGACAATATTTAGAGATTACGGTTATCGAGATAAACGTCATCGTGCTAGATTAAAGTTTTTAATTGCTGACTGGGGTGTAGAGAAATTTAAAGAAAAACTTGAAGAATATACAGGGGAATTGCCTTCTAAAGGAGTTGAACCCGTGAAGAAATGGAATGCAGGGTATTTCTATGGCGTCCATGATCAGAAACAATCAGGGCTTAAGTTCATCGGTTTTAATGTACCTGTCGGCCGTTTAACAGCTGATGAAGTATTTGAACTTGTTCGAATCTCTGATCAATATGGTCAAGGTGAAATTAGAACATGTAATTCACAGAACTTGATTATTCCACATATCCCAGAAGAACATGTAGAATCGCTACTAGCCGAGCCCATTTTTAATAGAATTACAGTGAATCCGAATTCTTTCATCGGACATTCCGTTTCTTGCACAGGTATCCAATTTTGTAACTTAGCCTTAGTTGAGACAAAGGAAAGAATGCGCCAAATTGCAGAAGAACTCGATCGTCGCTTAACTGTTGATGTTCCGGTACGCATGCATATGATCGGTTGTCCGAATTCCTGCGGTCAACGGCAAATAGCCGATATCGGTTTACAAGGTGTGATGGTACGAAACAAGAATAAGGAAATGGAAGAAGCTTATGAAGTGTATGTTGGAGGAACGTTAGAATCTGGCGGAGAGTTTAACAAAAAGTTAAAAGGAAAAGTACCAGCCAACTTCCTCACAGATACACTTGAACATCTACTACATTTTTTTAATAAAGAAAAAATGGCAGGTGAGAACTTTTATACTTTTGTACAAAGAAATGGCACACAATCTTTGCAAGATCAACTAAATATTGTATTGGAGAATCATAAAGATGGCCTTTCTATATAGGTTTGAATTGTCATTGGTAAATAAGGAAATTCCAGCAGTCATTGTAGCTGATTCTGATGATGAAGCATTTACCCAATTAGATATTGAACTAGAAAAATATTATTTAAAATTGCCAGAAATAGACGAGGTCACGTTAAGAGAAAAGAAACGAATAACGAAAAAAATCGGTTTTATATTAGATGAATAATGGAGGCGGATAAATGAAGGGTTATGTTTACCTTGTTGGTGCAGGCTGTGGTGATCCTGAATTACTTACATTAAAAGCAATAAAAAAAATTCAGCAAGCGGATGTAATTTTATATGACCGACTAGTCAATCAGGAAATTTTATCATTTGCGAGAGAAGAGGCACAATTGATTTATTGTGGGAAGCTTCCTCATTATCATACGATGAAACAAGAAACGATCAACAATTTCCTCGTGAAATATGCAAAAAAAGGATTAACAGTTGTTCGCCTAAAAGGTGGGGACCCCTTCGTGTTTGGTCGTGGAGGAGAAGAGGCCCTTGAATGTGTGAAACATCGTGTTCCATTTGAAGTGATTCCTGGGATTACTGCTGGCATTGGCGCTGCGAGCTATGCCGGCATTCCTGTCACCCATCGGCAAATCAGTCAAAGCTTTGCATTTATTACCGGTCATCAAGCGGGTGACTCAGTTGCTGACCAAAAATGGCATCACTTAGCACATGGGGTTGATACACTTTGTATATATATGGGTGTTTCACAATTGCCTGTCATTGTCGATCATCTTATTAAAAGCGGAAAAAATAGTGATACCCCAATTGCTATTGTGGAGTGGGGAACAACATTAAAACAACGGACGATAACTGGAAATTTAAAATCGATTGTAAACTTAGCGGAAGAAGAAGCAATCATCAATCCAAGTATGATTATTATTGGGGAGGTCGTTAAACTACGAGACGAACTGAACTGGTATATTGAAAATGGCTCAGCCCTTCAGAAGGTACATAGCGAATGAAAGCCATCCTTTATATTGCTCACGGCACAAGGTCAAAAAAAGGGATACGGGAAGTAGAAGGTTTTTTGCAGACCATCATGAAACAAGTAAATGTCCCTATACAAGAATGGTCCTATTTAGAAATATGTGCCCCAACGATTGAGCAAGGAATAGAAGCTTGTGTTCATCAAGGAGCACGGGAAATTGATGTCATTCCGTTACTTTTATTAAAAGGAGGGCATTACAAGAAGGATATTCCTGGCCTTCTACTATTATTGAAGAAGCGCTTTTCAGCTATTAAAATCAATTTGCATCCACCTTTTGGCGTCCAGAGCTATATTTTAGACGGAATAACTGATTTAATAAACGAAAAATATTCTCCCATTACCGAAACAGATCATTTACTTGTAGTAGGACGTGGAAGTAGCGATATGAACATTTATAAGGATTTCCACTTAATTACAACTGGGTTAAAGGAAAGGTTAGCTGTGAATAACGTGACCTCCTGCTTTCTTGCTGCAGCCACTCCTCGACTTGAAGAGGGCTACCATTTATCACAGAATCGTACAAATAATAGAGTAATTATTATCCCTTACTTATTATTTTCAGGGTTATTACTAGATGAATTGCAGCAATTCACCGAACAAAAAAGAGCTTTAGGAGATCAAACTTTCATCATTGAACCGTTAAGTCGCATCTCCAACATACAACTTCGATTGATGCAATATTTAAATAAAGGGGGCCCAGAAGATTGCAACCACTCGTTATTGATTTAAGTAATAAGGCAATTGTCATTGCGGGAGGTGGGAAGATTGCCGCACGCAAAGCGAAAGTTTTATTAGAACAAGGAGCCAATATTACTTTTATCGCACCTGCATTTTCAAATGAAGTCTTTAAATTAGCGCAACAAAATCATTTTCAATGCATAGAAAGAGAGGTCGAATTGGCTGATTTCGAGGATGCGTTTCTTTGTATTCTCGCCACCAATAATCGAGCGATTAATAACCATTTTGGCGAAATATTAACCCAGCAAAAGTTAGTTTGTGTAGTAGATGAATTAACGGATGGCAATACAATCTTCCCCGCTACTGTAACGAGAGGGCATCTGCAAGTAGCGGTTACTTCAAATGGCAGTAGTCCAAAGTTAACAAGAGCATTAAAACAACAATTAAGTAAACAATTTGATGAAAGTTGGACGGAGTATACAGCGTTTCTTGCCGAATATAGGCAGTTGGTTAAAAAATTGCCTATAAGTAAGATTGAAAAAAATGACTATTTACAAGAGGTACTAGCAGATGAATTCCGTGTAAATAATAAACAACAAAGAGAGAGCTTAGAAGCATTACATATAGCTGCTGTTCGGTCAACCGAAGGCAAAATCTAGAAAATAGATTTTGTCTTTTTTTATTTAACGAAAGAGGTGTTACCCATGAAAAATTTATTGCTTTTTATTTTTATTGGTTTATTCGCACAGTTAATTGATGGTGCTCTTGGAATGGCATACGGAGTGACTTCTACATCGCTTTTACTTGCTTTTGGCATTGTACCTGCCGTTGCTTCCGCATCGGTACATCTTGCTGAAGTTGTCACTACTGCTGCTTCAGGTATCTCACATATTAAATTTGGCAATGTAGATAAACAAACAGTATTTAAGTTAATCATCCCTGGTTCCATTGGTGCGTTCTTAGGTGCCACATTTTTAAGTAATATCCCAGGTGATTTAGCTAAGCCATATATTGCCCTTTTCCTTTTACTATTAGGTGTTTTTATCTTTATACGATTTTTATTTAAATATAAGGAAAGTAGCCACAAGTCATCGATCAATCTCAGTAAAAAGCAATCGATTCCTTTAGGTTTTATAGCCGGATTTGCTGATGCCACAGGTGGTGGCGGTTGGGGTCCAGTTACAACACCAGTATTGCTTTCAAAAAAAGGGGTAAGCCCAAGGAAAGTTGTTGGGACTGTTGACACAAGTGAATTTGCGATTGCCCTTTCTGCATCCATTGGTTTTCTTATTTCTTTAGGATGGAACGAGGTAAATTGGCTTTGGGTGGGAGCACTCATGGTAGGGGGGGTGATTGCAGCACCGATCGCTGCTTGGCTTGTACAGAAATTAAATCCACAATTAATGGGGGTGCTTGTTGGAGGATTCATCATTCTCATTAACATTCAAACAATTGTACAAACATGGATTAGTAATGAAGAGATTCATCCCATTGTGTATAGTGCTGTCGCAATCATATGGGTAACAGCAATTATCTTTACAATCATTCGAATCTACCATAAAAAAATGCTACATTTAAACTCTTAAAACACCAGTAAGGCTGGGATGAAATGATCCCAGCCTAGTTTCTTTACTCTTTCTCTTCAATTACCATCGTCAAGCCACCAAACTTTCCAGCTAACCAATTATAAATAACGGTCATGAGTGCAAGTATGCCAAAATAAATGGCCGCATACAATACAGATAATAAAAGCATAAATAAAATGCCAGTAAAGGCGATGACACCATCTTCGGTAAACAATAATAAGGAAGAAAATAATCCGAAAATAATCATCCCAATAATGGGGATAAATAATAAGTACAATGTGCTTTTTACAACACTACTAACAGAAAATCTTTTTATCTCTATCGTCTTCATGTAAATTCTCCTTTCTTATGACATATCCACTTTATGTAAGCGGCAAACCTTTTAGACTATAATACTATAAAAATGGCTTAAATACTTTAGAGGATATATTTTATTCAGTTTGACTCCTCCTTTTGCAATAAGTGTAAATTGTAAACTGTTATTAAAGATATTACTACAACACATGTTGAAAAAAGCAAGTATAATCCTTTGTTTATGGAAAATCACGATGCATAATTATACTTTTAAAAGGATATTATTACAAAATTATCGGGGGCTATCATCTAATAAAATTTATTATTATACAAAATTTACACCTAATCCGGTAATTTATCCTTATTTGCTTCACTGTAATAATTTTTTGTATACATGACAATCTAAAGGAGGATTAGTTTACATAATAATTTTATAGTAACTAATATTGATCAAGATACAATAATTTTCAAAGTAGATGAATGATACTATTATTATTAATAGTGGAGTTGCTCCGAACGAAGTGTTTAAATCATTAGATATAGAAAGAAAAATAATTATAGTGATTATAGATGAGAGTAATTTTACATACTCTGAAGTAGATTGGGCTAATTATTATCATATTACTGATTTTTTTGAGTACGAGTTCATTATATTTTAGAGGACATTGGTCTCATCCAAATCAAGGGGGCCTGGTAGCAATACGCGGAAAACATACGCTAAGCAAATTTGATATTAAAAAAGTCGATTTTGGTTATTTAACTTAACGATTTTAAAGAGCCCTACTACATTTTATACATAGTAAGGCTCTTTAAAAATCGTTACTAAATGTTTGAAAAAATAATAGTATTTAATCATACATTAAATTGCTCTACTTTTCTAATATACTAAGAAAAGATTGTAGTACTGGAGAGATCCATCTGGATTTATGATAAATCACATTACTTTTAATAAGTTGTGATGCTTCAATTGGCTTAAAGATTAATTCGTTATTGTTACAATTTTCTTTCACAACAATATAAGGAAGAATAGCAAGGCCCAACCCACACAAAACTGATTGTTTAATAACTTCAATACTTGAACTTTCAAATGTTCTGTCAGGCATCTGTCCACTCATACGTATGTAATTATCCACCATGGATCTGTACCCACAATTTCTCTCTGTATAGATAAACTGATAATCCTTTAATATCTTTAATGGATTTTCACATGAAGCTAAGTCAGCCGGTAAAACCCAACCTAAGGTCTCATCAAACAAAGGAGTCGTAATGAGCTCATCGTACTCCATTGATTGTCCAATCAAAAAAATGATATCTGTTTCTCCATCTCTCAGCTTCTTAATTGCTTGTTCATTTGTTCCCGTCTCAAGAACAATATTCACTTTAGGATTTATCTGTTTATATTTTTGTAGGATATTTGGTAATCGATAAACAGCTAAAGATTCATTCGCAGTAATCGTAAGCGTACCTTCAGGATGGTTGCTATCTTTTGGGATTTCTTGTGCTTTTTCGTAAATCGCAAGTAACTCTAACGCATAAGGATGAAAATGATGCCCTGATTTTGTTAAAAGTACTTTTTTCCCTAACCGATCGAAAAGTGGAGATTGTAAGTCGTTCTCCAAAGCTTTAATATGCGTTGTTACAGTGGATTGTGCATAATCTAATTCACGCGCTGCTTTTGAGAATCCACCATATTTAACAACAGCACAGAAAGTCTTAACATGTCTCATTTCCATAGCTAAACCTCTTTTTAGTATCATAATTTATGAATGATTATATCATATATTTCAATTTATCAAATAATAACTCTTCCATTATAGTAAAAGTAGGAATAAAAAAATGGACCTATTCCACTTCTTAAAATTAATTAACGGAGGAGAATAATATGAGGAAAAAGAGCTATCATATCGCTGTTGTGGGTGCTACTGGTGCAGTTGGCCAGAAAATTATTAACTTACTGGAGCAAATAACTGAATTTAATATAAACGAAATCACTCTTCTTTCATCGAAGCGATCTGCTGGTAAGAAAATTTCTTTTAAAGGTCAAGAAATCATCATTAAGGAAGCGGATGAAGCAAGCTTTAAGGATGTTGATATTGCATTTTTTAGTGCTGGCGGAGAAGTTTCCAGACAATTAGTAAGATTCGCGGTCGAAAGTGGCGCAGTGGTGATTGATAATACTAGCGAATATCGTATGTCAAGTGAAGTCCCACTTGTTGTTCCAGAAGTGAATGCACATACTCTTATTAGACACAAGGGGATTATTGCAGTACCCAATTGTTCTGCTTTACAAATGGTGACAGCACTTCAGCCAATTAGAAGATTATTTGGTTTAGAAAGAATTATTGTCTCTACATATCAAGCTGTATCAGGAACTGGAATACATGCCATCAATGAGTTAAAAGATCAATCAATGAGTTTACTCGCGGGTGAAGAGGCTACCGCTTCTATAATGCCTGCAAAAAAAGATAAGAAACATTATCCAATTGCTTATAATGTAATCCCGCAAGTAGATGTATTTACTGAAAATGATTACACCTTTGAAGAGGTAAAGATAATTCAAGAAACCAAGAAGATATTCGAAGATTCTAACCTAAAAATGGCTGCCACTTGTGTCAGAGTGCCAGTTGTAACAGGACACTCTGAATCTGTTTATATTGAATTAGAACGAGTAGCAACTGTTGATGAAATGAGAGAAGTATTATCTTCGGCACCGGGCGTTGTTTTGCAGGATTCTCCAAGTAATCAACTATATCCAATGCCTATTTACGCGGTCGGAAAAACAGAAACGTTTGTTGGAAGAGTTCGAAAAGACCCTGACAATCCATATGGTTTCCACCTCTGGATTGTATCAGATAATTTATTAAAAGGGGCTGCTTGGAATTCAGTCCAGATTGTATTGACAATGGTCGAAAAAGATATCATTTGATCTCAACCTACTTGAAATGGAACAATAACAATAATAGCAACACCAGAATCTGTTTAATTGTAAATGTTATAAAAAGATTGAGGAAAATACCCTCATAAAGACTTCATCATTTTTTCAATAATCAACAGAACAGGAAGCGTAAACAAAAATCCTCAACCAATTTTCTATTGGAAGAGGATTTTTTATTAACACTTTACTAATTCACGAATGATTCTCTTAGCATCCTTTTCAGAAAGTTTATACTTCGTTTTTCAAAAGCGGTATTTAATAAAGTATGGATTTCTTGCTTTTACTACATATACGATTTGGCAGGTACATTTTTTATGCTTTTCTATCTCCCGGGACTGGGTCAGGAAATAATAAGATCCTCCCTATAGCATTTTTGTACTTAGGTCTCTTTCCTACGGTTATTCCTTATCTTGCATTAGTTTATGTAACATCTCGGGTAGGAGCTTCAGAGGCGACAAGCTCCCTTTACTTAACACCAGCTCTTACATTTGTGATCGCTTGGGTTTGGCTTGGAGAGGTACCGACTACCGTTTCTGTTATAGGATGAATCTTAACGCTATTTGGGGTTTTGTTCATTCATATAAAGAGAGATAAATTACCGAAAAGAGAAAATGAAATATACAAATAGAAGATTATTTTATTATTGAGTTCAGTCCGGAAAGTCATCTTTTTCTGTAGAAAATATTTTGTAATCTAGTTTTCTATATTTTATTGCAAATAATTCACATTAACTCTGTTAATAAATCTATGTTTCCTTAATACCATTGCATCAAGTTATGGTACAATTATTTTTGGGAATAATTAGAAATGATGGTTCTCTATGAAAATAGTTAGCTTGTCTATCAACTGGTCTTCAGAAGTTGGACTTGCAATAGAGCTTTAAAAAGTCATGGTTGTGAAGAAATCTTAACTGACAAATGAGTGGATTAAAAGAGTAAAGAAAAGGATTTGAGGAATCTCTCCGGAACGAAACCTTATTCAAGAACATTCAGCAAGCTGAAGGATAGCAGCGAAGGTTAGAGGTAGATGAGGCTGAAAATCAGTAAAATTAGAAAGGAAGAAATAGTAATGCAGAAAACAAATTTGGCAAACGGCCTCCCTATAAAGGATGTTGCTTAAATGGGGGGATTTCTTCGTAGAACTATCTATTGTTATTTAGATAAGGAAGCAGGCTAAAAAAGGAAATGAAAAGTGAAACATAAAGACATCCCTGTATCGACATTAATGCCAAGCAATTTTGTAAGATAGTAAAAGAATGTGGTTAAGAGGATGAGCATAGCTTACATCAGAACCAATGTTAGCGTTTGTTAGCATTTCTGATGATATAAGTGAACAAGTTTGCGTTTTGCTACTGGGCCCCATCAATGAGTATAAATTACTCAAGCAATCATTATGGTTTCTTAAAATGAACTAAAGGGTATTCAATTAAGAAATTCACAAGTGCTGGAAGAGGATAAGATACGATAACGTTAACCCTCATTTAACTTCGTTCAATCGTTTAATTGTAGGTAATAAACGAATCATTGTGTGAAAAACACATTGTTGAGCAAAACTAGTGAAGGGAGGAATGAAAGATGAAAATAATTATTATTGGTGGCGATGCTGCCGGGATGAGTGCAGCGATGCAAATCATTCGCAACAGCAAGGAAAATCACGAAATTACTGTATTAGAAAAAGGAACGATTTATTCTTATGGACAATGTGGTCTTCCCTATTATATTAGTGGGGTAATTCCTCAAAAAGAAGACTTAATTGCCCGTTCTGTAACAACTTTCCGCGAGAAATATGGAATTGATGCCAAAGTACAACATGAAGTCTCTAATATTAATACAGATACGAAAATCGTTGAGGGATATAACTATATTGATCAACAACCATTTCAACTTACATACGATAAATTATTGATTGCCACTGGAGTTAGTCCTGTTATGCCTGATTGGGAGGGGACTGATCTTCCAGGAATATTCACTTTAAAAACCATACCTGACGCAAATGAAATAATCCAGGAAATGAATAATCGAACGATTAAACATGTGACGATTATTGGTGGTGGATACATTGGTTTGGAAATGGCTGAAAGCTTTGTGAGGTTAGGGAAAAGGGTAACCATTATCGAGCGGAATAAACAACTTGCTACCATTTTTGATGAAGATATGGCACAGCTAATCCATCAAAAGGCTAAAGAGCATCAAGTAACTTTAAAATTAGGTGAAGAAGTTCAATCCTTTTCAGGAAAGGCTTTTGTCGAAAGCATTACGACTGATAAAGGGTCATACAAGACAAATCTTGTCTTAGTGGCAATTGGTGTCAAGCCAAACGTAGCATTTCTCAAAAAAACAGATATTTCACTCAGTCAGCACGGGGCAATACGGGTGAACAATTATATGCAAACCAGTATAAAAGATGTATATGCAGCAGGAGATTGTGCTACGCAATATCATCGAATTAAAGCGTTAGATGATCATATTCCTTTGGGCACACACGCAAATAAACAGGGACAAATTGCAGGTCTGAGCCTATTAGGAATTCCTAAGCCGTTTAAAGGAATCGTAGGATCATCTGTCATTAAATTTTTTAACTTAACATTAGGAAGAACAGGTATTTCTGAAAAGGAAGCTAAAGAACTAAATATTCCTTACGAGATTGTCGTAACAGACGCTCACGATATTGCTGGGTATTACCCAGATGCAAAAAGAATGAAGGTTAAACTTTTATACCATAAGAAATATCGCACATTACTTGGGGGACAAATAATTGGAGAGTACGGGGTAGATAAGCGAATAGACGTTCTTGCCACTGCGTTATACAATCAAATGTCTATCGATGACTTAATGGATTTAGATTTATCGTATGCGCCACCTTTCAACGGGGTATGGGACCCAGTGCAACAAGCCGCACGCAGAAGCAAATAAGAAGAACGCCGTCTACATAAGTAGCGGCGTTTCTTTTTAGAATAATATTACTTGCTTAATACGGCATCCTTGATTTTTAAATCAAAACGATCGGCATTCATTACTTTAACCCAAGCGGAGATAAAGTCTTTAACAAATTTCTCTTTATTATCTTCTTGTGCATATACTTCAGCGATCGAACGTAATACAGAGTTAGAACCAAATACTAAGTCCACTCTTGAAGCGGTACGAACAACTTCACCTGTTTGGCGATTACGGCCTTCAAAAATACCGCCTTGAACTGGTTTCCATTCTACACTCATATCAAGTAAGTTCGTAAAGAAATCATTGGATAGTGTGCCTACATTTTCAGTAAATACGCCATGGCTTGTGCCACCATGATTTGTACCTAATACACGCATACCGCCAATTAACACAGTCATTTCAGGAGCAGTTAAGTTTAGTAGTTGTGCTTTATCTACCAATAACTCCTCAGAAGCTACACTGTACTCTTGCTTTTGATAATTACGGAAACCATCAGCAATTGGTTCTAATACTTCGAAGTTTTCTACATCCGTCTGATCTTCTGTGGCATCTCCACGACCTGCTGAGAATGGAACAGTGACGTCAAAACCAGCATTTTTTGCTGCTTGTTCAATCGCCGCACTACCACCAAGTACAATTAAATCAGCTAAGCTGACTTTTTTATTTAATCCAGCTTGTAAACCTTCTAATGTATGAAGTACTTTAGAAAGTTGTTCAGGTTGATTCACTTCCCAGTCCTTCTGTGGAGCAAAACGGATTCGCGCACCATTTGCACCTCCACGATTGTCAGAACCACGGAATGTACTAGCTGATGCCCATGCAGTTGTAACAAGCTCACTTATTGATAAACCTGAATCTAAAATTTTGGCTTTTAACTCAGACACTTCAGCATCTGTTAGTTCATAGTCTACTTTAGGGATGGGGTCTTGCCATACTAATTCTTCTTCTGGTACTTCTGGGCCTAAATAACGATCACGTGGACCCATATCACGGTGCAGAAGTTTAAACCAAGCACGTGCAAAAGCATCGGCGAATTCTTCTGGATTCTCATAGAACCTACGAGAGATCTTCTCATAAGCAGGGTCCATACGTAGCGCCATATCAGCAGTTGTCATCATTGTTTTTACACGGACAGAGCTATCTGCGGCATCAGGCGCCATATGTGCTTCATCTTGACCTACTGCTTGCCATTGATACGCTCCGGCAGGGCTTTTTGTTAATTCCCACTCATATCCAAATAATTGTTCGAAGAAACCGTTATCCCACTGAGTAGGGTTTGCAGTCCATGCACCTTCAATTCCACTTGTAATTGTGTCACGACCTTTACCACTACCATGTGAGCTGATCCAACCAAGTCCTTGCGCTTCAATTGGCGCTGCTTCTGGTTCTGGGCCAACTTGCGCAGCATCTCCAGCACCATGTGCTTTACCGAAAGTATGTCCACCTGCAACAAGGGCAACTGTTTCTTCATCATTCATACCCATACGTGCAAATGTTTCCCGAATATCTTTACCACTTGCTACAGGATCTGGTTTCCCATTTGGACCTTCAGGGTTCACATAAATCAGACCCATTTGTACAGCCGCTAAAGGATTTTCCAATTCACGATCTCCTGAGTAGCGGTTATCACCAAGCATTTCTTTTTCATTACCCCAGTATACATCTTCTTCAGGGTGCCAAATATCTGCTCGGCCACCACCGAAACCAAATGTTTTACCACCCATCGATTCGATGGCAACGTTTCCTGCTAATAGAATGAGATCTGCCCAAGAAATTTTGTTACCGTACTTTTGTTTAATAGGCCATAAAAGACGACGAGATTTATCAATGTTGGCATTGTCTGCCCAACTATTAAGAGGGGCAAACCGTTGTGAACCTGTACCGCCACCCCCGCGGCCATCACCTGTACGGTAAGTACCTGCAGAATGCCAAGCCATACGAATAAACTGTGGTCCGTAATGACCGAAGTCTGCTGGCCACCAATCTTGGCTATCCGTCATTAATTTATGAAGATCTTGCTTTAAAGCATAGTAATCTAGTTTAGTAAATTCTTCAGTATAATCGAAATCTTCACCCATTGGATTAGACTTTTTATCATGTTGGTGAAGAATATTTAAGTTTAATTGATTGGGCCACCAATCTTTGTTAGTCGTTGCTTCAGATTGCTGCTTCGTTACACTTCCATGATGAAAAGGGCAGCCACCTCCGCCTGAATGGTTTGCTTCAGAAATAATATTATTTTCGCTCATACTGATTCTCCTTTATTGTGAAGTGAGGTAATTATCATCATCTACTAATCAATCTCAGATAATAATAATTATTATATAATGATTATAATAAAATATAATAAAAAAAGTAAAGGGAAAAGATGAAATTTACGAGAAAATTATATTCTAAGAGGATAAACAATGGAATATTAGGGTCCTTTTATTCTTGTAAAATAGTAAAAAGAGAAGGAGGATATGAGAAAACGCAAATGAAATTGATAAAATTAATATGTAAATGAAAATAAATCAGTAAAAGGTATTATCAGTTAATAGAGGTCATAAAATAAAGATAGAAAAATCTGACTATTTATCTTTTATTGTAAATGAAAGTAACTAAAATGGAAAGTATTAGCCTTTGATTAATATAATCTTTCTTAATAATCCTTTTAAATAGGTGGGGAAGGCAATGATTCATCAAAAGGAAAACAGCTTCTTAATCATCATCATTACTCTATTACTATTATGTATTACATTGATTCTAGGGGCTTGTTTACATATCATGTTTGAATGGGACTTGACCATTATAGCTGGTTTGATCGGATTTATTGGAGCGATTATTGGCGGAATGATTACCTTCTACGGTGTTAGAGTAACCATTTGGCATCGTGATAAGGAAATCTTTCTCTCAACCGCTACCTCAAAACTACTTTTAATAACGACGAAGATTGAACCTAAATATAAAGAGATTGCTAATGAAGCATTACTATACTCTAATGTTTTTAATTTAGACATTGATTACCATCTGAAAGCAAAAAGATTACACGAACTAATGAAACGGTTCATCTATACATCATATGAAGATATGGAAACACTCTATGACATTATGGAATATGAAGACATTAAAGGCTTTCATCAATCACTTAAAGAGATGAGAGAAGAAGTAGTGAATGAATCGAATGTGCAACTAAATGATTTAATTCAACTTATTCAGCAAAGCTACCAATATATCTTTGCAACTTCTGCAAAATTAGAAAAGAAATATTTCCAATACAAGAAGCAAGTTCTTTAAACCGTCAAAATTCTTCAATGAAATTTTGTGAAAAAGAGGGTTTAATCGCTGATAAATGGAAGTTTTATGTATGCGCTCGCAGTAACATCGCAGCTAATTAGAAGGAGGGAGAAGCAGTATGAAAAACTTTGGACATACGCTCATTTTTGGAGGAACAGGTATGTTAAAGGAAACAACAAAATGGTTAATTGATCGCACGACTCAAACAAGAATCTATGGAAGAAAGAGCAAATCCCTAGAGCATTCAAATACAACTTATCGCCTTTTAGATTACACAGATACTGACAAACTTATTGAAGAGATTACCCTTGCTCACAAAGATGGCGGTCCCATTCACACTGTTTTAGCATGGATTCACAATACAGCCCCCAACGCTATTCCTATAATGAACAAACAAATAGAGCAATTACAAAATGAACCTTGGACACTCTATCTTGTAAAAGGCAGCAGTTCAGACATCGAAAGTATCAAATCCTCCCAACAAAACTACCAAGACCAATGTAAGCTTAAAATCATCCAACTAGGCTTCAAATATAACGGAACATCTTCCAGGTGGCTCACACACGAAGAAATATCAGCTGGTACAATTGACAGTATGCAATCAGAGAGGGATTTCACCATCATTGGCATACTTAAGCCTTGGGAGGCGCGACCTTAATTCACCTTTATATGAATGGAATTATTTAAACTAAGGTTTATTTTTCATAAGATCATTTAAAGTAACATTGATCTAAATGCGTCAATATACCAATGGGAAATCTAGATTATTTGTTATAATAACTTTAATCTCAGTAAAAGTGGTGATCCTGTTGTTATCTGAATTATACAAAAGTGAAATAACGACAATTGCTATAAGGTTCTTTCGCCACTATTCTTGTAAGATACATATCTATTTTGAGAATTGTGATAGGGAGAATTCAACCTTTAGTGTCCTTATTGAAGAAAAACTCCGGAAAACGAGGAACCATATTGGACAATTATTTAAAGAATCATGTAGCATTTGTACTGACTTATGTACATTAACTGAATACCCAGATGAAGAAATAAGTATGACCCCAATTAGGATAGCGGATCAAATAGTGGCATATCTTGTTATTCAAAATGGTATGAAAAATGAACAGCGATATGAAACATTAGAACTCATTGACTCTCAATTGGACTTATGTAAATCGACGATCGAAATAAAATTACAAAGTCTAGAACTAGAACGTCTTTATCATGAAACGTTAGATGAACTGCAAATCTTTTTACAAACTACAAGCGATGTATTTGTCCTAATTAACAAAGAAGACATCATTGAAACGACCAGTCAAACATTCTCATCTATTAATGAGGATAGATTAAATGTAGTAGGCTTAAATATTTCGACTTTAATGTACAGTAAAGATTGGGAAAGACTCAAAAAGGATAAAGTCATTGAAGAGGTTGAATTATTAGTGAACAAAGGAAAAGCTACGGTTTCTTTAAGAACAATCAAATCAAATGATGTAACAATCTCCTATTTAATACAAATATTAATGGATAAAGGAACTGTGAAAAAACCGATTGCTAAACAAACGCTCTATACTTTTCAACAAATTAAAGGGACTAGTCATAGTATTCAAAAAACGATTGAAAAAGCACAGAGAGTAGCTAATAGTGACTCATCTATTCTATTAAGAGGTGAAAGTGGTACGGGAAAGGAAATTTTTGCCCAAGCTATTCACCATGGAAGCAATCGAAGTAAAAGGCCATTTATTGCACTAAATTGTGCGGCCATACCGGAATCATTATTAGAAAGTGAATTATTTGGCCATGTAAAAGGTGCATTTACTGGTTCACATACCACAAGAGTTGGGCGCTTTGAGCTCGCAAATGGCGGTACGCTTTTTTTAGATGAGATTGGTGATTTGTCTCCTTCTCTTCAAGCGAAGTTATTAAGGGTTGTTCAAGAAAGAAGAATAGAAAAAGTAGGTGATAATCAATCAACCCCAGTAGATGTAAGGATCATTACTGCTACTCATCAAAACTTGGAGCAATTGGTTCAAGTAGGGAAGTTCAGAAAAGATTTATATTACCGTTTAAATGTTATACCGATTGTCATCCCACCTTTAAGAGATAGAAGGGAGGATATCCCTATATTGATTGAATATTTTATGAAAAACTTATCAAAACAAGCTGGAAAAAAACCGAAAAGAATTTCTAAAGAAGTATTGGAGATTTTATTGAATAACAATTGGAGTGGAAATATTAGAGAGTTACAAAATGTCGTTCACCACTTTGTTCAATTAGAAATCGGTGAATTAGTGACTCAAAAAAGTTTGCCAACGTATCTTAAAGATGAAATACAATCTCAAATACAATTACAATCAAATCATAAGCGTATATATAGAACACAATCCAATGAAAACAAAGAGGAAATCCTCCGACTATTAGATGAATTTGGAAGGGATACCTTAGGTAAAAAAAGAGTAGCAAAATCCTTGAATATAAGTTTACCAACCTTATACCGCAAACTGAATAAATTAAGAATTAAGTAATTTGAGAATCAAAGAGAAAAGTTGAGAAAAAATGAGAAATCAATGTATTTAACCTGTTTTTCTCAATTATCATTCTCATGTTTATATTTAAAAATCCTCTCACTTGAGAGGATTTTCACGTTTAACCTAGATACATAAAATTGCGAGATTCGTGGTTTTTTAAGTTATTATTTTATTTTTTTGAATATTGGTATAGAACTTGCAATTAGTAAAGAAAGGAGATAAAGAAATGCCTTGGAAAATAACTAAAGAAGACATTCGATTCATTTCCCTTGGGGCAAGAATATTATCTTGTGGAGGTGGTGGTAATACAAGATCAATTGAAGCTTTAATTTTGTCTGTGATGAAAGACGATGATGTGATAGAGGTGATACCCATTCATGAAGTGAAGGATGATTGGTGGGTAACTGCTATTGGAATTATGGGTTCAACAGTCCTCTTTAATGAAGATTTACCGACAGGCGAAGAAGTGGAAACAGCACTTAGTTTATATGAAAAGGAATTTAACAAAAATGTAGATGCCCTCATTTCTATTGAAATAGGCGGTGTGAATGCTTTGGCTCCCCTTTTACTTGCTCTAAAGCGGCACCTTCCTGTGATTGATGGAGATGGAATGGGAAGAGCCTTTCCAGAGCTTTATATGACTACTTTGCATTTAAATGGTATTCCACTTGCCCCTCTTTCACTAGTAACGCAAGATAATATGAAGTTCGTTCCTTCTTCATACACTTCCGATCAGGCAGTACATGAAGCGAAATCATTTGCTAATAATAATGGAGGGCATAGTCACTTAGTTGGCTATGGTGCTAGTGGAGATGAGATCAAAACTTCCATGTTGTCAGGGACACTTTATTTAGCTTATCGTTTAGGGAAAATTATTGCGTCTTATGGCGACGGAATGACCCGATTAAGACAAATAATGAACGCATTTGAAAATTCTATCTACGGAGAATTATCTTTTGTGATTAAAGGATATGTAACAGAAGTCTCTCGTTGGTTTGAAAATGAAGGGATTGTTGGAAAACTATTCATTGAAAGCTATACAAAACAACATAACCAGAAAATTGAAATCCAATTTATGAATGAATTTTTTTTCATTCATAATGGCGAAAACATTTATCGTGTGCCAGATTTAATTGTGTTTCTCCATATAGATTCACTTGAACCAATCAGTGTTGTAGACATTCAAAAGGCTCAATCAGTCATAGTTTTAGTTATACCTGCTCCTAACATATTGCATACTACAGATATGTTAACACTCATACACATGAAAGAATCCTATCAACTATTAAAGAAAGAGGAAGACCAATGAGGTTAGGAATTGATGTAGGTGGAACAAATACTGATGCAGTTATCATTGATGAATCAGACAATATAAAGGGCTGGTCAAAGCAATTGACGACAAGTAACTTGGGAGAAACCATCTATAAAACCGCAAAAGTACTATTAAATGAGGCTAATGTAAAGTCAGAATCGATAAAAGGGGTCTTCTTAGGCACTACACATGTACTAAATGAATTGTACTATCCAAAAAATTTAGCCAAGACAGCTTTGATTCGCTTAACTAAGAAACCATCGAAAATCAAACCAGGTTTATTTTGGCCAAGTCATTTAAGTAAATACATTATAAAAGAGTTTCATTTAGAAACAAGATATGATTTTACAAGGCAAATACCTCATTATGAAATCGATCATGAAAGTGTATTGAAGATAATGAAGGAAATAGAAAAAGCAAAAGTAGATGCAGTATGTATAGTAGGCGCCTTTTCTTCCTTTTATGAGGATGAAGAAAATAACTTAAAAAAAGTGATCGCCTCTCATATGCCTTCTCTTTCTGTCACTGTATCTAATGAAATAGGAAGTATAGGCTTTTTAGATCGTGAGAATGCCTCTTTGCTTAACTCAATGTTGTCATTTGTGATGAAGGATGCTTTAAGCTCCATTAATGATATCTTAAAAAACTTAGGTCTGGATTGCCCTTATTGGATAACCCAAAATGATGGATCATTGATGAAAGTAGAAGAAGCGATTAAGTTACCTATTTTCACAATCGGTTCTGGCATAACTAATAGTTTACGCGGCGCTTCCAAACTTACTGGTTTAAAGAACTTCATAGCGATTGATGTTGGAGGCAGCACAATTGATATTGGTATGGTAAGTCATGGTCATCCACAAACAGAAGAAGGGCCTGTAAAAGTATTGGATATACCAGTAAATGTTAGGCTTCCAAAAGTACATTCACTTTCAACAGGTGGAGGCAATTTGGTCAATACTCATAAAGGGAATTTATTAATTGAAGATACAATTGCAAGTGATATAACAAAAGATGGGCTTGCATGGGGAGGAGAGCAATGGACAATATCCGACTCGTTTTTAAAAATCTTTCCTCATTCATTCAAGGATAAACACATTAAATATGAAAATTTAGAAGGTATTTCAACAGAAGATTGTTTAAAAGTAGTAAATACGGTATCAAGCAGGATAAGAGAAAAAATCAGACAATTACAACCTAAAGATCAATACATCCCACTCGTTCTAGTTGGGGGTGGAAGTCCTTTACTTCTAAATAATATTTTCACTAAATTTGATAAAGCTATCCAGCCTGTAGGTTATCAAATATGTAATGCGGTAGGGGCTTGTTATGCTCCTCTAAGCTCAAGTCTAGACAAAGTTTTTTGGCTAAATGATCGCACAAAAGAAGAAATTGTAGAAAGAGAGAAAGAGAGAGTAATTAAAGAGTTAATTCATAAAGGAGCAAAACCTGAAACGATCAAAATTAATAGAGTGGAGGAATTTCCATTCGATTATTTAAAAGGTGAAATGTTTCGTTTGAAAATAATGGCATTTGGTGATTTATAATCTTATTTTAAAAAAGAGAGGGCGAAATATGAAAATTAAAGTGATTGCACCTATTATCTCAGACACATTTATGGATGAAATGAAAAAAGAATTTACTGGATTTTCCTATCCTCAAACAACCATTGATGTAACAAACCTAGATTACGGGCCTGCTTCTATAGAAAGTGAGTACGATGAAGCCTTATGTGTACCTGATTTTATCGAAAAAGTAAAACAAGCGGAAGCAGACGGGTACGACGGTGTGATTAGTAATTGTTTTGGAGATCCAGGAGTGAAGCCAGCTAGAGAGGTCGTTGATATTCCAGTGATAGGCCCTTGCGAGGCTTCTATGCTGTTTACAAGCACACTGGCAAAACGTTTCTCTGTTGTAACTGTTCTCCCCAATGTCGTTTCAATGATTAGTAACATTAGTAAAGTAACAGGTGTTTATCATAATCTTGCCTCTATTCGTTATGTAAACATCCCCGTTTTAGAAGTACATGAGAAAGAGAAGTTAAAGAGTGCCCTTTTAGACGAAATGTTAAAAGCGATTAAAGAAGACCAAGCAGAAGCACTAATTTTGGGCTGTACTGGATTTATGGGGGTAGCTAGCGAACTCCAAATGAAGCTAACTGAAAAAGGCTATGACATTCCAGTTGTAGATCCTGGCTTTGCTGCAACTAAATTATTAGAAGCAACAATAAGCATGGGAGTGAAGCAAAGTCGCATTACTTATATGAAGCCGCCAAGTAAACAAAGGGTGATGAATACGAATTGAATGGAGGGATAGGACGTTGGCAAATCATTCTACTATTGGGGACGATTATTCATTAACAAGGGTGCCTCAGGAGGCTAGACGATCACTGTGGAGTATTACGATCATTCGTGTCGGGGCATTAGCAACCATTTCACAATTTATTTTAGGAGCATCTTTAGGATACGGTATGACTTTCTGGCAGGCATTTTGGGCTACGTTTCTAGGTAGTGTGATTCTTCAAGTGGTTGGTTTCCTTTTAGGGTATGCAGGCGCGAAAGAAGGGTTATCTACAAGCCTTTTAGCTAGGTGGACAGGGTTTGGGCGCCATGGTTCGAGTATAATTGGTGCAGTTATAGCTATTTCTTGTATTGGTTGGTTTGGAGTACAAAATTCCGTGTTCGCTGAAGGAATTGTACAATCTACAAATGGAGCGATTTCTTTACCCTTAGCAGCAACATTAACAGGAATTGGCGTAACAATTTTGGTTATTTTCGGTTTTAAACTTTTAAGTATTACTGCTTCTATCACTGTACCTTTATTTCTAATAGCTGTCAGTATAGGAATTTATCAAACACTAAAAGGACAGAGTTTTTCTGATTTACTAGCAACACAGCCAGCAGGTGAGCCTTTATCAATTGGCGTTGCTGCGACGATGGTTGCGGGTGGATTTATCATAGGTGCCGTGATTACCCCGGATTTTAGTAGGTTTGCTAAGAGTGGAAAAGATGTTTTCTGGATGACTACCATCGGATTATTGGTTGGAGAGTTAGGGATTAATATGATTGCTGTCTTAATGGCTTTAGCAGCAAGAACAAATGATGTAGCTAATATTATGATGACAACAGTTGGCTGGTTAGGGGTTTTGGTTGTGGTCCTTTCCACTGTTAAAATCAATAATTTAAACTTGTACTCATCATCCCTCGGTTTTACTAATATTTTTGACTCATTATTTCGAATTCAATTAAATCGTGGAATGGTTACGTTACTTATTGGTATTATTGGGACGCTATTATCTGTATTAGGGATACTAGAACGTTTCACTGATTTTCTCGTTTTACTTGGGATACTTGTTCCACCTGTTGCGGGAATTATGGTTATTGACTATTTCATTTTAAAGACACATAGGAAAATACTAGACGAAAGTCGCCAGAAGGGCCAATTGCCTGCAAATACCGAGAAACTTGGCTGGCCTACGATTTTAGCCTGGGGATGCGGAGGATTAGCTGGTTATTTTATTACAATAGGTATACCGTCTATTAACTCGTTAGTGATTAGTGCGGTCATTTATTATGTTGCAAAAAAAATGGAGCGATTATATAAAACTGATATTCATGCAGATGTAGCGTAAATATTTAGAAACTTCAAAGGAGTGCGCGAAATGAGAAAAATAGGAAAACAAGAAATTGAGGATATGGCAATTGGTGCAGCTTTACTTGGAACGGGCGGAGGTGGAGATCCGTACATCGGGAAGCTAATGGCGCTTCAAGCAATTGAAGAATATGGAGAAGTAATATTATTAGACCCAGAGGAAGTACCAGACGATGCATTGGTTGTCCCATCATCAATGATGGGTGCACCCACTGTTATGTTAGAAAAAGCACCAAGTGGTGAGGAGGCTATTCGTGCTTTTAATCAATTAGAGGAATATTTAGGTGAAAAGATATACGGGACTTTTCCTATTGAAGCGGGTGGTGTAAATAGCATGTTACCTTTTGCATTAGCTGCAAGATTAGGAATTCCAGTAATAGATGCTGATGGGATGGGACGAGCATTTCCAGAACTCCAAATGGTAACCTTTTATTTAGACGGGATATCAGCAACTCCTGCAATAATAGCTGATGAAAAGGGAAATACGGCGCTATTGTCTACAATTGATAATGTATGGACAGAGCGGATTGCTAGATCTGCAACTATACAAATGGGTGGTTCAGTCATGTGTGCGATGTATTCAATGAAAGCTAAAGACCTTAAGAAAAGTGGGATTACAAATATTCTTAAGCTTGAAGAGGAAATTGGTAAAAGTATTAGATTAGCTAAAATAAATAATGTGAATCCTATAGAAAAAATTTTAGAAACAGTCAATGGCTTTGAGTTATTTAAAGGGAAAGTCATTGATATAGATAGGAAAACTGAATCAGGTTTTGCAAAGGGTGTCGCTACTTTTGAGGGGCTTGAACAAAATAAAGGTGAAAATTTAAAACTCCGCTTTCAAAATGAACATCTTATTGCTCAAACGAATGAAAAGGTTTTATGTATGACGCCGGATTTAATAGCTGTACTCGATTCAGAAACAGGTTTACCTATAACAACAGAAGGCATACGCTATGGATCTAGATGTGTTGTAATTGGCATCCCTTGTCATCCAAAATGGAGAACAGAAAAAGGCATAGCAACAGTAGGACCAAACTACTTTGGCTATGATATGGCATATACACCTGTAGAGGAACTTGTAAAAAAAGGAGTGACACAATGATGGCAACATATAGAATTGGAATTGATGTAGGTGGTACTCATACTGACGCGGTCTTGTTAAATGACAAGAATGAAGTCATATCAGAAACAAAAGCTTCAACTACTGAAGATGTAGCTACAGGCATATATCACGCAATGCACAAAATTGTTTCTCATGCGAATGTGCCAAAAGAAAATATAAAATATGCAATGCTAGGAACAACTCATTGCACGAATGCGATTGTTGAAAGAAAGAGACTAAATCAAGTGGCGGTAGTACGAATTGGTGCGCCAGCGACACTGGCAGTCAAACCTTTAATAGGTGTCCCAAATGACCTTAGAGAATTACTAGGTGAACATGTCTTCTTAGTGCGAGGGGGTCATGAATTTGATGGAAGAGAAATAGTTGAACTTGATGAAAATCACTTATATGAAATCGCAAATGAATTAAAGGAAAAAGTGGATTCCATAGCAATTACTTCTGTTTTCTCTCCAGTATCAAAGGCACATGAAGAAAGAGCAGCCGAGATTTTTCAAGAAGTATTGGGAGACTCTATCGCATTATCGTTATCTTCTGAGATTGGTTCTGTAGGGCTTTTAGAAAGGGAGAATGCGACCATATTAAACGCTTCAGTTATTAATGTCGCAAAGATGGCTGCAGAAGGGTTTATCGATGCATTAAAAAATGAAGGGATTCAAGCGAAAGTATTCTTTGGACAAAATGACGGAACATTGATGTCTGTAAAATACGCTATGAAATATCCTATTTTCACAGTTGCATGCGGACCTACTAATTCTTTGAGAGGAGCTTCATATTTAAGTGAATTATCGGATGCCATAGTCGTAGATGTTGGAGGAACAACATCTGATGTAGGTGTGCTAGTGCAATCATTTCCACGAGAATCTTCTCTTGCAGTTGAGATTGGTGGAGCAAGAACGAACTTCCGTATGCCGGATTTAGTTTCTATAGGCTTAGGGGGCGGAACAATTATAAAGATAGAAGACGAACACTCTTTTACAATCGGTCCTGAAAGTGTGGGATATCGATTACCAGAGAAAGGATTGGTCTTCGGTGGAGATACATTAACTACTACTGATGTTGTTGTGGCACTTGGGAAAAGTAATTTAGGAGACGTTAAAAAAGTGTCACATCTTGATAAAAATTTATTAGAAAAAATATACGTAAGAATGGTTGAGATGGTCGAAGAAGCAATAGACAGAATGAAAACAAGTGCTGATCCAGTTCCCGTTATTCTTGTTGGAGGAGGTAGTATTTTACTACCAGAAACCCTTAAAGGTGCCTCACATGTTATCCGCCCGAACCATTCAGGAGTAGCAAATGCCATCGGCTCAGCCATTGCTCAAGTGAGCGGGCAAGTGGAAAAGATATTTGTTTTAGATGAGATCGGCAGAGCTGCTGCGTTACAAAGCGCAAAAGAACAAGCAATAAAAGAAGCTGTGCAAGCTGGAGCCGAACCCAGTAGTGTAGAGATTGTAGATATTGAGGATGTCCCATTGGCCTACTTGCCAGGAAATGCAACGAGAGTAAGAGTAAAAGCGGCAGGTGACTTAAAATATCAAAGCGAGGTTGCTATCAATTAATATGCTTTTAACAGAGTGAAAGCCAAAAACCAGTCATCTGATGACTGGTTTTTGGCTTTAGAAAAAAATAGAGATGATTAAGGTACCTCAGTATCTAAAACAAATTATTAGTTGATAATCCAGAGCATTCAAAAGAATAAGGATTATGAAAGTTTAAAGAACTGGCATAAAAAAAATAAACATAGAGTTGCTATTTTTCGGTTAGATGGAGGTGAAGTCGTAGGCGAGAAATCGCAATGAAATGAAAGTATCTACTATTCTTATCATTTTTATCTAGTTTACATAATATATATTATAGGAAGTTAAATAATTATAATCATTTTTGTCTCAATATCCAAGTATACTTAAAACATTGAGACAAAATAAAATTTTATGATTCTGATCTTATTCTGCGATAAATTGCAAATCAATATGTCATCTTTAATAAATATAACAAAATGATTGATTCGCATATGATTCAAGTTTTAGTGTATTTATAAATCTATTATCCAATAAAAAAATCCAGTTAACTCAATAATTTTATTTACGTTCTTGCTCTAGCTATGTTGTATACGATTAGAATATCGTATTAGCTCTTTCTTAGCTACCTTTTCTATTTTTCCTCTAATCGTACTCTGGCTCTTGCTCCAGCATTGCCAGCTGCTGAATGCTCATAATTAAGTTTGGATGTAACAGAAAAATTGCTTTATCTATTATCATGTCTTTCTGCATGATATAAAAATAACTCCTTGATCACTAAGATTATTCACGAATTTAATTAACTGCAACATATTTCTACTTTATGAATTTTAAATAGAAAAAGTTATAAACCATGCTATGATTTATAACTTTTAGTTTACATAATAATATTATTGTCTTTGTAAAGCTTTGCTTAAAAACTGTCTTACATTTCCGTAATATTGTATCTTATTAAACGCAGGATAATCAGATTGAAACTGTACGTAGATTGGAGAATCAAGTAACCATGGATAATGCTGTAAAAATTGTTGATCTCCAAAAACCAGCGCTGTTAACCAATTATTGATTTCTCTTTCATAAATAAGATATCGTATCTTAGCATACGGTTCGGTATATTCTCCTTTGCTAATTTGAAATCGGCAGAACAATACATATTGCCCCATTTGCGGTATCCACTGTGCCTGAAGCGCGTCAGAATGATTGTTCTCATTGCCTTTTACGCTCTCAATAGAAATGCTTAAATAAGCTTGTTCATCTCCATAAGGCTGTCGAAAGTAATAATTTCTATATTCAACTGGCTTAACATTTGTAGCAGGAGCAAGAATATCAACCTTTAATTTTGTTAAATCTAATTCTTGATTCATTGAATCCTTCCCCTTCATTAAAAGATTGTTACTTCTATACATCATATGCCCATTAACTAAAGTTGTGCTAGCTAGAGATTTGTACCTCATTCTTACCATAAAGAAGAAAACTCAATGCTCCTTGAGCTGCCCTTATCATAAAAAATAGCTTATAGTTTATCTTTAAAAGAAGATAAACTATAAGCATTTTAGCAATAACCGCTTATTTGTTTCTTACATCTAAAATTTCTACGTTCACTAATTGCCATTTTTCATCTTCTCTTTTCCAAAAAGATTGCAAATAAGCTATAGTATCATTTTGGTCTATACCTGTGACCCTTTGCATTCCCTTCAAGCCCTTTTCCCCCTTTGTATTTTCAAAAGGAGTAAGCATATTGTATGAGTTAACAGTTAGTTCAAAAGGTTCGTTTAATTTTCCTTTATGATATAAACCGAGTTTTTCATATTCTTTTGCATTCTCAGCCAAATCAAAAGTTACTTCTCTATTTTCATTTTCTACTGCGATAACAGCTTCGTAATTATCCTCTAATTGCGCAGTAGAAATGACTGGATCAGGTACACCTAAGTTAATTAGTTTTCCATCTTGATAACTATAAAGATAGAATGAAGCATTTTCTCCACTATCTTCGCTGTTGATTTTCACTAGCAATTCCTTATTACCATCATCATTAAAATCAATTATTTTTAATCGTGGGTCAAACCCTGGTTCTAAATCTACTTTGACAGTTTTTTTAAGATCATCTTCTACTTCTAATGATAATTCTTTAAAAAAACCAGCTTCTTCTTCATAACGGATACCTTTAATCTTTATCGTCTCTTTTATCTCTTTTCCAGAAAGCTCTGCTTCTTGGGTAATGACTGTTTTTTGCTCTTCATTCTTGTCTACACCGGCATATACAGCGGTCATCGTGGATAAACTCATCAAGAAAAAGGCAGTTAATGCGACAAGCACTTCTTTCTTCATTATAAAGACCCTCCTAACATTATTATAAGGATGCCCTTTATTGGAAGAATAATGCAAAAAGAGACTTGAAAAATTTATTTTCTTTTTATTGGTCCATAATGATCACTCATGGCCTGATTTAGCAGTCCTAAACAACGGTCAAACTCCACTTTCATTTGCTTTCTATATAGCTCGTATTCTTGCTTCCCCTTATCCGTAAGATGATAAATAATAATTTCTTGAAAATCTACACCAGGTTCACCAAGTAACTTTTTTTCTCTTCTCACCCATCCCTCTCTCGTTAATTCATGTAATGTTTTATAGATTTCGGAATGAGTAGGATGATATCCATATGGTTTAAATTCGGTTCTAAGATCATCTAAAAACTGAGTACCATAACGCTTATTCGCTTCAATCATTTTTAGTAAATACAACTTCAAAAATGCTCTTTGTCTTACAAGAAAGCCCCTCTTTAATTCTGATTCCATTGTTCTCTCCTACCTTTGCTATGAAGAATCATGTTATTTTTTTATCATTGATTGAATATACCGTTTATTTGCTTTATAACTAAAGAATAAATAGGATAGAACAGATAGTGGAATGAATGTCCAAGCTGCCCCTCTTAACAAGGCAAAAGGTGTCTCAAAAATAAACGAAAACCAAAATGACATTCCACTTTTGTCCCATAGCCCCGGAGTTAAGTAAAGTTCACTTGGTCGAATGAAATAGGCTGGATCAATGATGCCTGTATAATAAAGAAAGACTATTAGTGGGAAGTTACCAATGGCAAGCATGAGAGAAGAATGAGCGTAACGTTTATACCTTTTTGCCTTTGAAACATTATCAGAAAAAATATCATCTGTGGCTTGATCATCGATTTTCTCAAAATATTGAATCCCTGAATATTTTGATCCAGCAATATGTCTCCAACCACTATCCTCGAACAGTGTAATATAATCCAAAAAGTCTGCTGAATGCTTGAACTTTCTGAAATCTATTTTGATTTTCTTCTCTTTTGCCTCAACTAACCGAAATTTGTAGCCGAAATAAGTGCTTTCTAATTGGTACCCTTCACTCGCCATTCTCTCTAACCATTGTTCCTCTTTATCAAAGTCAATAAAAACCTTGAATTTGCGCATCTTCTCCCCTCCACTAAATATCTGTATTAGAGAATAAGTTATCAGTAATGTGAATCATATGGCTCATCCTTTTATAATCTTGTCTTAGTACCTCAATTCCTTTCTCTGTGATCACATACGTTTTTCTACGTTTATCATCACTTTCCACAGATTGTATTAACCGTTGTTTCACTAAATTTTCTATTGCTCCGTACATCGTTCCTGCCGCTATTTTCACTTTGTTGTCACTTAATTCCTCCACTTTTTGCATCATGACATATCCATGGGAAGGTTCAATTAATGATAATAGAATGTAATAGGTTGTTTCGGTTAATGGAGAATATTTATTTATGTCCATTGAATCACCCCGACACTATATATACAGTTAAACTATATAGTTCAATTATATACAGTCTAACTGTATATTGCAATAAGTCACTTTTTATACTTTCGGCCTTTTCTTACTTAATCGCATTTTTTGTTTTTTCTTTATCTATTGAATATTTGGAACATAGTTCTGTTAGAATTATTTTCGTTAATTTTTTGTATGCTTATAACTTCGAACATTAAAAAAGCCACCTAAAAGGTGGCTAAAAGATTCATTGTTCACGTAAATTGTTTGCTATAAGCGAACAAGTCTTCTTGTGCTTGTTTATATTCCTGTTTTAGTTTATTGACATAATTAGCGGTAGTTGTCACCGCGGAAATAGCAGCAATACCTTGTCCACTTCCCCAAACATCTTTCCATGCTTTTACTCGATTTTCCCCAAAATTCATTTTGCTTGGATCACTATCTGGTAGATTATCAGGATCCAAACCAGCAGCTTTTATGGATGGTTTTAAATAGTTACCATGAACCCCAGTAAATAGATTACTATAAACAATATCATCGGATGAACCATCAACAATAGCTTGTTTATACTCTTCTGAGGCTCTAGCTTCCTCTGTAGCGATAAATGGCGAGCCGATATAGGCTAAGTCTGCTCCCATCGCTTGCGCAGCTAAAATGGCTTGTCCGTTCGCAATAGAGCCAGATAGCGCTAATGTTCCATCAAACCATTGTCTAATTTCTTGAATGAGCGCAAACGGACTTTTATCACCAGCATGGCCACCCGCTCCTGCAGCAACAGCAATTAAACCATCTGCGCCTTTTTCTATCGCTTTATGTGCAAAAGTATTATTGATTACATCATGGAGTGCAATACCACCATAACTATGAGTAGCGGAGAATACTTCCTCTCTCGCTCCTAGAGAGGTAATTATAATTGGCACTTTATATTTCACGCATAGCTCCATATCTTTTTCTAATCTTTGATTTGATTTATGTACGATTTGATTAATTGCAAAGGGTGCAGCCGGTTTATCCGGGTTTTGTGCATTATAATCAGCAAGCTCTTCTGTAATCTGCGCTAACCATTCATCTAACTGAGAAGAAGGTCTGGCATTTAATGCTGGCATTGATCCAACGATACCAGCTTTACATTGTTCAATAACTAGCTTTGGGTTACTAATAATAAAAAGTGGTGATCCAATGACCGGTAACTGTAATTGCTGAAATTGTTTTGGTAAACGAGACATTTTCTTTTCTCCCTTCAAAGAACGAATGAAAACGGTAACACTTATTTACATCTGTTTTCTATATGTCCAATTTAACCCATATTTCTGTTACCCGTCAATTAAATATCAGATATTTCTAAATTAACAATATTATTTTTCGTGAAAATAAGCTGCGATTCAATCTCGCAGCTCATTTTTTTATTTCATGATTTTTACTTTTGGATTAAGCGCTTTCTTTAATGCTTGTATATAGTTGTGAATGGCTGCACTACCCAAATCAGAAGTTGGATTTAATAATTCAAAGGCATGATAAGCGCCAGGATAAATATGAAACTCTACATCGACTCCATCTTTCGCAAGTCTCGAGACATATTCAATTGTTTCATCCCTAAATGGATCCAATTGACCCACACATGTATAGGTTGGTGGTAGGCCAGAATAATTTTTTGCTCTTGCCGGCGCAGCATACGGTGAAATCTCACCATTGATATTTTTACCTAAATACATCCTCCATGCTGCTAGATTATTGCCACGATTCCATATCGCTTTTTCATCGGTGATTTCATAGCTTGATGCAGTCGTATTACGATCATCTATCATTGGATAAAGTGGCATTTGAAAGGCTATTTTCGGACCGCTTCTATCTCGTGCTAACAATGAGAGGGCAGCTGTTAATCCTCCGCCCGCACTCTGACCAGCTACTGCGATTCTACTTCTATCAATCTTTAATTCTTCACAGCTCTCATGCATCCATAACAAGGCAGCATAGCAATCTTCTATTGCACAAGGATAGCGATGCTCTGGAGCTAACCGATAATCGACTGACACAACCACACATTCAGCTTCTTTTACAAACGCTTGACAAATAGCATCACTACCATCTGGATGACCAGTTACATACCCTCCTCCATGTATGAAAAGAACAGCTGGAAGTGCCTCTTCATTTCTATTAGAAGGTTCATAGATCTTCACTAACATTCTTTGTTTATCTCCACCTTGAATAGATAATTGATTGATTCTTACATAAGGGGATGTTTCGACTGGGACGAATGCAGCCTGCCTTGCTGCTTCTAATCCCTCTGGTAACTTAAATGGTGGGAAAACCTCACAGATTTCTCTTATTTCTTCTGCTACTCTACTGATAAAATCCATTAATAGCACTCCTTTACATACTTTTTGTGATGGAAGAATGTTGGTCAAACCCACTATACTCACTAGTAGCACAATTCTCGAGGATTTTCCCGTATTGTCCTAGCCCACCTAGATAAATTAAAAATGCTTCAGGCTTTCCTTCTACATTTGCTCCAGAATACCAAGAAGGGGTTTTACTATATAATGTTTGTCTATATACTTCTTCACAGTGGATACGCCATGTTTCTTCTTGTTGCGCATTAGCTTCTACCATTTCGATTCCCTCTGCCTCTATATAAGCAATAAAACGGTCAATCCAATCCACATGCTGTTCAATACTTGTCGGCATATTTGTTGCTACAGATGGACTTTGTGGTCCAGTAATCATAAACATATTCGGGAAGAGGTTAGTGGCAACACCTAAATAAGTTGATACATTAGCTCCATGTTCCCATTTCTCCTTAAGTGATTCTCCTCCACGTCCTTTAATATCCATCGTTAATAATGGTCCGGTCATTCCATCATAACCTGTAGCGAACACAACCATATCTAAGGGATACTCTCTGCCTGTTGTGCAAATACCCTTTTCACTGAATTGTGTTATAGGCGCAGATTTTACATCGACAAAATGGACATGTGGCAAATTAAATGATTCATAATAATTTGTATCAAGAACTAGACGTTTAGTGGCAATTGGATAAGTGGGTAACAATTTTTCTGCTAACGATTGATCCTTAACAACTTGTTTTATCTTATCTCGAACAAATTGACTAAGTGTTTCATTAGAGGTTTCATTAATTAATAAATCATTATAAGTGGCACTTATCTCAAAGCCACCTTTCTTCCATGCTGTTTCATAAATTTCCTGCCGTTTAAATTGATTTTCCTCTAAGGCAGAAATCGGTCGTGAAAAAAAGGGATAACCAGTATGAGATTGAAACATTTTCTTTCTTGTATCTAATCGATTTGCTTTATATTCATTGATTTCTTCTTCTGTGTAAGGGTGATTTTGTGCAGGAATCGCATATTGAGGAGTTCTTTGGAAGCTATATACTTCCGCTGCTGTTTCTGCAATAACCGGTAAACTTTGAATTCCACTTGAACCATTACCAATAATCCCTACTTTCTTGCCATGAAAATCTACTTCGTGATGTGGCCAAGTACCTGTGTGATAGCTTTCACCTTTATACTGACTATAACCTGGTATTTTCGGGATATTCTTCGCATGTGCTGACAGACAACCGACAGCTGTAATGAAATATTTACATATCAATTGTCGACCATCTTGTAAATACACTCTCCATTGTGTAATTTCTTCATCAAAATGAGCCGCTCTTATTTCTGTTTCTAACTCAATATCCTCTCTCAGTTGTAAGCGATCTGCTACAAAGTTTAAGTATTCGAGAATTTCTGGTTGAGTCGGATAACGAGAACGCCAAGACCATTCTTCATATAACGTTTCAGAAAAGGTAAAATTATACGTATGGCTCTCTGAGTCACACCTCGCACCAGGGTAGCGGCTCCAATACCAAGCTCCCCCTACACCAGCTCCCTTTTCAAACACTCGGACACTTAAGCCACGTTCTCGTAATCTGTAGAGCATATACATGCCAGAAAACCCAGCACCAACAATGATTGCATCATAGGAAGGGAAATCTTGATGATTGTGATTGTCCATCAATTACTCACACCTTTCTACTTAAATGATTGCGCTTACATTTTATAGGTTTTGTCGAAAATATTCTGACTATTAATAGTATTAGACCTCCTATTGTAAAATTCCTCTATCCTCAATTAAATTTTTTCTCACTAATATAGCTCAGTAAAAGGAAGCATATTAATTTTAGAGGTAACAGCATTACTTATGAAATATCTTCGGTAGTATCTAATATTTCAAATAAAAGTGATGATATGTTGAATAAATCTTTAATATAGAATTTCATCCAATAATTTTGTTTAATATAAGTAAACTCGTTACAATCAAATGCTATAATTCGCATAAAAACTTGCGTGGGGGATGATGATGCTAAAGAGGAAGTTCGGAGATCGTTCAGATTGGAAAAGAATTGATAAAAGGAAATATTCACAGGCTTTCCTCAATACCAAAAACTTTAAGGGTCACATAACTTTATTACATGCACTATCCGTTACCTCACCATTATGTGTAAGTTATGGGAGAAAGAAATTATGTATAGTGGATGATGGATATATGTGGCTTCAACAATTTCCTTTAAGAAAAAACCATACAGTAACTACGATGTTCGATTCTAAAGGGAATATCATTCAGTGGTATATAGACATATGCCTCCATTATGGAATAGACAATAATATTCCATGGATGGACGATTTATTCTTAGATATTGTTATATTACCAACCGGGGAATTATATGTTTTGGATGACGACGAACTTGAAGATGCGCTAAAAAATAATATTATTAATCAACCTCTATATGATTTAGCTTGGAAAGAAGTAAAAATCATTAAAAGTTTAGTTAGAGCTGGAAACTTTAATTTGTTAAAATTGTCGAACACCCATAAAAAAATTCTATCTAAAATTTTGAAGTAACTACGATTAAATGAACAGAAGTTCTGTCTATTTCCGTTCATTAATCATGAAGATTAGATAACTAGAAGACTTAACATTAATAAAAAAATTATTTACTTTACACAGTAATCTTCCCTGTTGACCAAGAAACGTTAGAGGGATGCCTTCAGTGTTTTTTCAATACTAAAATGATCAACTAAAAGAATGATAATGCACATTAAAAAAGTACATCACTTTTATGAGTGTGTACTTTTTTAATAATGTGTCATTAAGTTAAATACAACCTTTCAACTTTTTGAAGAAATCGTTTATGTTTGTTCCTTTGTCTCAGTCCATAAATGAATAATTGCACCATTTTCTTCTTCATCTAATATAAACGATCCGTTGGAGTAGCGATCATTGTATCTAAGTTCATTCATTGCTATGGACTCGATTGTCCCTTTTTCACTTTCAACAAATGCTGTTTCATGATTATTCGTTATAACCATACCAACAATGCGATGCGGATGTTTTTTCAATTCGCGTAACATCACTACACCTCGTTTTGCCCTTGATGTTTGTTCAAACTCTTGCAGTTTCATTTTTTTCACTGCCCCGCGTTGCGTCGCAATGACAACTGCTTCTTCTTTCTCATTACTAATCATTTTTCCAGAAACAACATAGTCATCATCTTTTAGATTGATTCCTTTTACACCCGCAGCTCTTGGGCCTACTAAGTTTACTTCTTTCTCATGAAACCTGAGACCATAACCTAAATGAGTTGTGAGAAACACATCATGCTCGCCATGTGTTAGGTGAACATCGACAACCTCATCATCACCTTTTAGGTTAAGTGCAACGAGCGCTTTTGAAAAGCGTTGAGCTTTATATGATTTTAATTCGGTTTTCTTCACCATACCGTTTTTCGTAATAAATAATAATGTTGCATTCTCTTGTTCAAAATCAGTAATAGGGATTGCGTGAATGATACATTCATCACGATCGATGGCAATGATATTGGCAATATGTTGACCCATGTCCTTCCAGCGGATGTCAGGTAATTGGTGCACAGGACAATATAAGTAGCTGCCTTTATTCGTGAATAGAAGTAGAACATCCGTTGTATTCATCTCTAGCTTTGTTAATAAACGGTCGGATTCCTTCATCGCTAAATCTTGTCCATTTGAAGCTGAATAAGAACGCTGGCTTGTCCGCTTAATATACCCATCTCTTGTGACAGTAACAATCACATCTTCATTTGCTACAAGAACTTCTAGGTTAATTTTAATTTCTTCTATTTCTGCTTCAATTACTGTTCTTCTATTGTCTTCAAATTTCTTCTTCACTTCACGAAGTTCTTTTTTAATCACTGATGCGAGTTTCTTGTCACTGGCAAGAATCGATGTGAGTTCCTCTACTTTGGCCGCTAATTCCTCTGCTTCTGCACGCAATGCAGTGATATCTGTATTCGTCAAACGATATAGTTGTAATGAGACGATCGCTTCTGCTTGAGGCTCTGTAAATTGATACTCTCTCATTAAATTCTCTTTCGCGTCACGCTTATCTTTTGAAGCACGAATCGTCGCAATGACTTCGTCTAATATAGATAATGCCTTGATTAGGCCTTCAACGATATGCTGACGTGTTTGAGCCTTTTCTAAATCGAATTGTGTTCTACGTGTGACAACCTCTTTTCGATGGTCAATGTAGGCATCTAGTAAGGGGACTAGACCCATCGTTTTCGGATGACGGTTATGAATAGCCACCATATTAAAGTTATACGGGATTTGCAGATCAGTATATTTATATAAATAATGTAAAACCCCTTGTGGGTCAGCATCCTTCTTTAATTCAACGACAATTCTTAGCCCTGTACGATCCGTTTCATCACGGACTTCAGCGATTCCTTCGATTTTACGATCGAAGCGAAATTCATCCATTTTCTTCACTAAGTTCGCTTTATTTACTTCATAAGGGATTTCAGTAATGACTATTTGCTTTCTACCACCACGAATATCCTCGAAATCTACTTTACCACGGATAATAATTTTACCTTTGCCCGTTTCATAGGCTTTCTTAATGCCTTCTACACCTTGTATGATTCCACCGGTAGGAAAATCAGGTCCTTTTATATACTGCATTAAATCATCGACAGTACTTTGTGGACGATCCATACGATGAATAACAGCATCAATAACTTCTCCAAGATGATGAGGTGGGATTTCCGTTGCATATCCGGCAGAAATCCCTGTTGATCCATTTACAAGTAAGTTGGGATAACTAGCTGGTAAAACGGTTGGTTCATTCGAAGTATCATCAAAGTTCGGAATAAAATCAACCGTTCTTTTTTCAATATCATTTAAGAGTGCAGAAGAAATAGAAGATAATCTCGCCTCTGTATACCTCATCGCAGCAGGTGGATCATTATCGATACTACCATTATTGCCGTGCATTTCAATAAGAAGCTTGCGCAACTTCCAATCTTGACTCATACGCACCATGGCATCATATACAGAGGAGTCACCATGTGGGTGAAAATTACCAATCACATTACCGACCGTTTTTGCCGATTTTCTAAAACCTTTATCATGCGTATTACCTTCAACATGCATGGCATATAAGATACGACGCTGCACGGGCTTAAGCCCGTCTCTCGCATCAGGTAATGCTCTATCTTGTATAATATATTTACTATATCTGCCAAATCGGTCACCAAGGACATCTTCTAACGGCAGATCACGAAATTGTTCTGCTTTGTTCATGAATCTAACTCCTCAAGCGTCGAAATGTTTTCATTTTCTAAAATGCTGCCATCTTCTTCTAATCCGAATGCGACATTTGTTTCAATCCATTTCCTCCGTGGTTCAACTTTATCACCCATTAAAGTGGTAATTCTACGTTCCGCTCTCGCAGCGTCATCAATTTTCACACGGATGAGCGTTCTCGTTTCTGGATCCATCGTTGTTTCCCATAATTGGTCAGCATTCATCTCACCAAGTCCTTTATAACGCTGAATAATATAGCCTTTACCAACCTTTTTAATCGTATCAGGAAGCTCTTCATCACTCCATGCATACTCTATTACTTCTTTCTTTCCAGAACCTTTACTCACTTTATACAATGGTGGTAAAGCAATATAGACTCTACCTGCTTCTAGTAACGGCTTCATATAGCGGTAGAAGAAGGTCAGTAAGAGCACTTGAATATGGGCTCCATCGGTATCAGCATCCGTCATAATAATCACTTTATCGTAATTAATATCTTCAATCGTAAAGTCACCACCGACACCCGCTCCAACAGCGTGTATAATCGTGTTTATCTCTTCATTTTTAAAGATATCTGCGAGCTTTGCCTTTTCAGTATTTATTACTTTACCTCTTAATGGCAATACTGCTTGAAACCTTCTATCGCGCCCCTGCTTTGCTGAACCACCCGCAGAGTCACCTTCTACTAAATATAATTCGTTTCTTTCTGGGTTACGTGATTGAGCAGGTGTCAATTTCCCTGACAGAACCGCTTCAGCCCGTTTCTTCTTCTTTCCGCCTCTAGCGTCTTCCCTTGCTTTACGTGCTGCTTCTCTTGCTTGAAAAGCTCTAATTGCTTTCTTAATTAATAAAGAGCTTGTATCTGGATTTTCTTCAAGGAAGTAAGAGAGATACTCTGATACAACAGCATCGACAGCTGAACGCGCTTCGCTTGTTCCGAGCTTGCCCTTTGTTTGTCCTTCAAATTGTAACAGTTCTTCGGGTACACGTACTGAGACAATCGCCGCAAAACCTTCTCGTAAATCAGTTCCTTCTAAGTTCTTATCTTTCTCTTTTAGAAGCTGAACTTTACGGGCATATTCATTGAACACCCTAGTCATCGCTGTTTTAGCTCCAGCTTCATGTGTCCCTCCATCTTTCGTACGAACATTATTGACAAAAGAAAGGACATTTTCTGAAAAACCATCATTAAATTGGAAGGCAAAATCAACTTCAATACCATTATGCTCCCCTTCAAAACTAACTACTGGATGGAGCGTATCTTTTTCTTCATTTAGGTACTGAACAAATGCTTCAATCCCATTTTCATAATGATAAATCTCTTTAAGATCATGACGTTCATCCGTTATCTCGATTTTCATCCCTTTTAAGAGAAAAGCGGATTCACGTAATCGTTCACTTAGCACTTCAAAATTATATGTAGTTGTTGAGAAAATTGTCGAATCTGGTTTAAAGTGGATCGTTGTCCCTACTTGATTCGTTTTACCAACCTTCTCAAGCGTGGTTACTGGCTTTCCGCCGTTTTCAAACCGCTGTTCATAAACAATTCCATCGCGTTTAATTTTAACGACTAACCATTGTGATAAGGCGTTAACAACTGAAGCACCTACACCATGAAGTCCACCACTTGTTTTGTATCCACCTTGGCCAAACTTTCCTCCAGCGTGCAACACAGTCAATATGACTTCGGTTGTAGGTTTGCCCATCTTGTGCATTCCGGTCGGCATTCCTCGACCTTTATCTTGAACACTAATTGAATTGTCTTTATGTATTTTGACAATGATATGATCGCCGAAACCTGCAAGTGCTTCATCTACAGCGTTATCGACTATTTCGTATACAAGATGGTGTAGCCCTCTTGCATCCGTACTTCCAATGTACATTCCGGGACGTTTTCTAACAGCTTCTAATCCCTCAAGTACTTGTATGGCATCATCATTATAGTCAAATACTTCCTGATTTTTTGCCACAAGCATTCCCCTTTCATCTCTTCAAAAACCATCTATTGTCTATCAATCCGAGTCGGCAATAGAGTTTGATTATATCATAACCGCGCCTTTATGCACCTCTCTACAATAGATATCGGTTTATTATTCCATTCTTATTCACTATATTCCTTCTTATCATGCGAGTCGTATGCATATATGTTCCCCATTGTAACATGCATTAAGGTCATGTATATACTGTTGCAAGAGGCGAATAAGAACAAACGTTCTAATCATTATATCATATTTATACGTCTAAACCGCATATGAAAGAAAAAGCATGAAATCAATGTCATGATCCCATGCTACAAATGTTATTTTGTTAGCGCATGCTCTACTTTAATGCATCGATCCATGATCACGGTATAACCAGCATCACTTAACTGCTGAAATACGTCTTCATCTACAACACCTAGCTGAGTCCAAAAAATGGGACAATCAATATTTTGAAATTCACTCGCAAGACTTGGCAAATATTCCGAACGTCTAAAGACATTAACAATATCCACTTTGCCTTCTATTTCAGCTAATGATGCAACCGCTTTTACACCTAATACTTCCTTAACTTTGGGATTAACAGGGATGATTTCGTAACCACTTTTTTGCATGGCTTCACTTACCATATAGGATGTACGATTAGGTTTATCACTTAAACCTACGACGGCAATCCTCTTTGCTTGTTTTAACATCTTTCCGATTTCAGTTCTTGATGGGTTTTCTATACTCAATACATTCACCTCTTATTTTGAACTCTACACTATTTTATCTGAATTAAAGTATAAATGCGAATAGATCGCAATGCTGTTCTTTCTGACATACAGCTTCATCTTTTTTATAAAGCTTTCCTTTTCGCTAAATATCACGTAATCCACTTAACAAAAAAGTTCTTTTCTACTAATTTTAATCATATATCTATTTAACATTCGTTTCATACTAGGGTAATCTTTGCAATTGAAAAGATATTTTAAAAGCAACATAGTACATTCACTTATTTACGTGGTACAATATAAGAACTGTATTTTTATTCCGTGGGGGAGAGTTTATGACATTTGAAGTAATCATCGTTTTTCTTATTGCTTATTTAATTGGTTCCATTCCATCTGGATTAATCATTGGTAAAGTGTTTTATGGCATTGATATTCGTGAGCATGGTAGTGGTAATCTTGGTGGGACAAACACTTTCCGAACGCTAGGAAAAAAAGCAGGTTTTACCGTTACACTGGCCGATATCCTGAAAGGTACCATAGCTGCTGGATTATTACCAATCTTCTTTGATATAGATATACATACAGTAATTATAGGAATTTTTGCTGTTATTGGCCATATGTACCCGATATTTGCAGGATTCAAAGGTGGTAAAGCTGTTGCTACATCTGCAGGTGTTGTGCTGGCGTTCGTGCCCGTCATGTTTGTGGTAATATTAGCTGTATTTTTCATCTCACTTCTCACTACTAAATATGTTTCATTATCATCAATGATTGCTGGTATTGCAGGATTGATTTATTCACTCATTCTTGGTGATCCAATTTTAATCATAGTGATTGCCTTAATGACATTGTTCATCATTTATCGACATCGTACAAATATTAAAAGGATTATCAATAAAACCGAACCAAAAGTCAATTTATTTAAAAAGAAAAGTTAACATTCAAAAGACAGCGTTATAGAATGCTGTCTTTTCTTATTTATTCATTTCTATACTAGGTAGATCGAAGCTATAATTTTTTCTAGTAATCTATCTTTTTTACAATTCCTAAAAAATTCCTTTAACGAATGAAAACGGTGATTGAAAGCCATTGAATGACTTTGGTATGATAAGATTAATAAGTCCATCATTGCGATTTAATTAAAAATATGACATTTTAACTCATATACATAACAAGAAAAGTAGAGATGATTCGTGTTTTTTTCTCAATATACATGTTTTTCTAACATATAATGCAATTTCTTCTAATAGAATAAAAGAGAATGACATTAGATACTACTTCCACATGACAAACAATGGTAAGGATGATAAGAAATGAAATTAACTGAGATTGTCTTAAAAGAACTACCATTTCCATACTTCTTAATTGACAACAATAATCACGTGGTTTCAACATCTATAGTTAATCAGCATACAATCATTGGTACCCCATTCACACAATTAATGAATTACGAAGATGTCGAACAATTTAATGAAATACGCAAGAAAAAAGCAGTTCTTAATTTACAGCTATTTTTCGGAAACGGTTATCACAATTATCGCGTCTATACGATTCCTGAGGAAGAATCATGTCATTTATTTTGCTACCCCTTATTTCATTCATTATCTACTGATCATAATTATCAAACACAACAATTAGAGCAAAAACTCCTCAGATTTAGCTTAGAACTAAATGAAAAAAAGAAAATCATTCATGAAACTGCGTCTCAGATTAATGAAGCTAATTTCACAAATGAGTACGCACAAAATTTAAGTACACTTGCAGCATCGATGGCACATGAAATACGTAACCCGCTTACAACAGTTAAAGGTTTTTTACAATTGTTAAAACCCTATCTCAATGAGTCAGGGAAAAATCAATATGTTGATATTGCTCTAGATGAGATTAATCGTGCCAATGATATTATTCATGAGTTTCTAAATGCAGCAAAGCCAACAGACAATATTAAAGAACGTATTTCTATTAATAAACTTGTTCACGATACTTTCCTGTTGTTTCAGAGTGAAGCGATTTTAAAGAATACTGCACTCTCCTTCCAATTATCAAAAGACGATCCATATATTTATGGTAATGCCAAACAATTAAAACAAGTACTAGTCAACTTAATTAAAAATGCACTGGAATCATTTGATACACAAGAGCAGCATCAAGAAAATACGATTAATATCTCTGTTAGAAGGACAGCTGAAACATGTTTAATCGTTATAAAGGATACTGGTTTCGGAATGAATGAAGAGACATTAGAAAAGCTTTTTCAACCTTTTTATTCTACTAAATCGACGGGCACAGGCATTGGGTTATCCATTTGTAAAAGAATTATCGAACAACATAATGGCTGGATTAACATTTCATCTGAAATGAATGTTGGTACAACGATTAAGATTACTTTACCGCTAGATAAAGAAAATACATACAGCAATTGAGAGATTAACTTCACATATCCGAATGATCTGGCATCGTTTTATAGCAAAAAAAAGAAGCCTCCGTTTTAGTCGGAGGCTTTTTTTCTTATTAAATTAATTGTTCTTTTTCATCCTCAACCTTTTTATTTTGAAATAAACCAATGATTATTCCTAGAACCGCTCCTAAAAATGCAGGTACTAACCAACCTAACCCTACATCATATAATGGAAGAATACTAGTGAATAGATTATCTACTGAGGTAATCGTATATCCTGCTGCTTTAAAGCCATCAAAGATACCAATAATAAACGTAAATAACATACTCATTTGGTAAACAGATTTCTTACCATTAAACAACGGGTGTAAAAACGTAAGGATTAATAATACAATCGCTAATGGATAAATAGCTGTTAATACCGGTACTGAAATAGCAATCAATTGACTTAATCCAAAATTAGCAATCGCTGCACTAAATACTGAGAAAACAATAACAAACGTATTATAGGAGACTTTAGGCATGATTTTACTAAAATAAGCTGCACATGAAGAGATTAAACCAATACTAGTCGTTAAGCATGCGGCAATGACAATCACACTTAGTATAACTCCTCCAAATGAGCCAAAATAATGCCCGGAAACTTGAGATAAAACCGCCCCACCGTTTCCTAATATACCTAATTGAGAAACACTACTAGCACCAATATAAGAAAGTGAGCCATATATCACAGCAAGCAAACCGGCTGAAATTAATCCTGCTTTAATCACTGAAAGCATCACTACTTTAGTTGATTGAACGCCTTTAGAACGAATGGCATCAATTACGATAATTCCGAATACGAAAGCAGCAAGGGCATCCATTGTTAAGTAACCTTCAGTAAAGCCGTTAAAGAAAGAGTTAACAGTATATGCCTCACTTGGTGCTTGTAGAGATCCTAGTGGATTAACAAATGCTACTACAATTAAAATTAAAATAAATAATAGTAGAATAGGTGTTAAAACTTTACCAACAATATCAACAATTTTCGATGCATTCAGAGAGAAGAATGCGGTAATTCCAAAGAAGATGATAGAGAAGATAACTAATCCAATCGTACTCCATTCATCAGAAATGAATGGTCTAATACCAATTTCATAAGAGACCGTACCAGTTCTTGGTATCGCAAATAATGGTCCGATAGATAAATATAGAACAACTGTAAAAAGTAGACCAAAGAGTGGACTTACACGACTTGCAAGCGATTGCAAGTCACTTTTACCAGAATAACCTAAAGCGATTACACCCAATAAAGGAAGACCAACACCTGTTATAATAAAGCCCGCTACTGCGGCCCATACGTTCGTTCCTGCTTCTTGACCCATCATTACTGGAAAAATTAAGTTCCCAGCACCGAAAAATAATGAAAATAACATAAATCCTACTGCAATAATATAAGAAGACGGAACCTTTTGATTCATATCTTCTACCCCCTTCTGCCTCTACTGTTGTAGTTAACAATCTTCAATTACTATAATTTACTAATTCTTCAGAAAATTCATATTTAAATATAATATTGTATGAATTACAATCTCTGAAAAAATTCAAGCAATATATTGCATTATTAAAGTAACATATCCATGTAATGAATGCAATATATTATTTTAAAAAAATATAGTCATATGTAATATATTAATAGAATTATTCTTACTTAATTTACTAGTAGAGACCTCGATAATTTTACATTCTTGATTGGAATGACTAAGAATAATCCTTCTAGTTATCAAAAAAATAGTGAATATTATTATAGGTTACATAAAAAAACCCTTACAAAAGGAAAATCTTTTGTAAGGGTAAAAAACAGTTAAATTACTTCTTCATTCTCTTTTATCTTTGTCTCTCTTTTAAACAGATCTATTACAATACCTAAAATTACACCAATGATAGCTGGTACAATCCAACCTAATCCCACTTCATACAACGGAAGAATGTTTGCGAATAAATGATAAACAGGCTCTATTTGAACTCCTGCTTCTTTTAAACCGTCAAAAACACTAACAATAAACGTTAAAATCATACTCACTTGATAGACAGTCTTCTTCCCATTAAAAAACTGATGGAAAAATGTTAAAATTAATAATAAAATCGCCAAAGGATAAATCGCTGTAAGTACTGGAACAGAAATAGCTATTAACTCTGTTAAACCAAAGTTCGCAACTGCAGTACTGAAAATAGCAAATGCAATTACATATGTCTTATAGGAAAATTTAGGCATGATCTTACTAAAATAGCTAGCACATGAACTGATCAAACCTACACTTGTTGTCATACAAGCAATAATCATAACAGCACTTAGAACGATTCCTCCATAAGAGCCAAAATATGCATAGGCAACACCCGAGAGAACAGCTCCACCATTTTCAAGGATACCTAATTCCGCAACACTACTAGCACCCATATAAGCCATCGCACTATAAAAGAATGCTAATAAAACCGCAGCAATCAAACCAGCCTTCATCGTAGCAAACATAATAGAGCGATTTGACTCTATACCTTTTGCCCGCAGTGCATTAATAACAATTACACCAAAGACAAATGCAGCCAGTACATCCATAGTTAAATAGCCTTCTGAGAAGCCATTAAAGAATGAGTGTTGTGAATAAGCTTCTGTTGGCTCCCCAAAAGATCCTAGAGGATTAAAAACAGCAACAAGAATTAATAGTAGTATAAAGCTAATTTTAATAGGCGTTAAATATTTACCAACAATATCAACAATCTTTGATGAATTTAATGATAATATCGTCGCAACACCAAAGAAGCAGATTGAGAATATTAATAAACCAATCGTCAGTGAAGATTCTGGCAATAATGGTCGAATTCCAATTTCAAATGAAACACTTCCTGCTCTCGGAATGGCAAATAATGGACCAATAGCTAAATACAATATAATAGCGAAAATCAGTCCAAATGTTGGATTCACTCGACTTGCAAGCGATTGCAAATCACTCTTACCTGAAAAGCCAAGAGCAACAACAGCTAATAATGGCAGTCCCACACCAGTTATAATAAACCCAGCTGTCGCTGCCCAAACATTTGTACCCGCTTCTTGCCCCATCATAATCGGGAATATTAAATTACCCGCTCCAAAGAACAAAGAGAATAACATTAAACCTAATACAACCACATAAGAATTTGAAGATTTTTGATTCATATTTACAAGTTTACCCCTCTCAATTACAACTAGCAGATGATTTTTTCACCGCTAGTATTTTTCAGAATATTTATTCTTCATAAAATTAAATATTCTGAAATAATTTTTAAAAATTCTGTCACTTATCTAATTCCCGTTAATATATTGCATTAATAAGATAACATATCACTATAATGAACACAATAAATTATCTTAAGAAACTAACGGAAGAGGTGATATATTGCATTAAAAACTATATTATTATATAATTTTTTCTATATATTACTAATATAGATAGAATATTTCCGGATTTCTTTCAGCAATTTTGAAAAATCACACTATACTAACAGAGTAATTTACAGATATTTGATACGCAAAGGTGGTTTATTATGCCAATTCCAAGTAATTTTTCAACTCCACAACGACTTTCAGCTAAAAAACGAGCATTCTTGCAAATTCAAGAATGGATTATTGATGGCACGTTAAAACCAAAAGAAAAGCTGAATGATGCTGATCTTGCGGAAGCTTTAGGAGTCAGCAGAACACCCATTAGAGAAGCATTACAATTATTAAATTCCCAAGGATTTGTAGAAATGTATCCGGGTGTAGGGACACAAGTTACTGCAGTAAATCACGAAGATATAACGAAAATCCTTCCTCCATTAAGTGTCCTGCAAGCATTGTCTTCTGAATTAGTAGCAGGCAATCTGGGGCAAGAGGTAATTAATCGTTTAAAAGAAATTAATCAGAAATTTGCTGAAGCTATTAAAACTGAGGATTCATTCTCTGCTCTTAAATATGACGAAGAGTTCCATCAATTAATAGTAGATGAAACAAAAAACCCTTATATAACTCAGGCGATTGAAGGTCTCCAACCTCACGTTATGAGACTTTACTATTACAAAGCCATTATCTTAACAGAATCATCTATCGACGAGCATGAACGGATCATACAAGCGCTAGAAGCAGGTGACAAACAAACAGCCTCTGATGTAACAAGAATCAATTGGATTCGTGCCATCAATGAATATTTTTCTGAGCATAAATAAGGTTCCCTTCTCTTTCCAATCAAAATCTTAGCAGTGTGTTTCGCTTTCGTATACAATAGTCTTATAAAGATAAAAGGAGTGGGGACCTTGGACATTCGATTGAGTGACAAAGCCATTAACTGGTTTAAAGATGAGATGCTTTTAACTGCCGGAGATTACGTTCGTTTTTTTGCCCGGTATGGAGGTTCAAGCCCGATACAACAAGGATTTTCTTTAGGTATTTCTAATGAAGAACCGGTCAATCCTGTCGTTACGAAAGAATCTGACGGTATCCAGTTTTTTATCGAGGAAAAAGACTTGTGGTACTTCGATAATCATCATTTGATTGTGCAATATGACGAGGACTTAAACGAACCGCAGTATAAATATGAAAAATAAACATCACCCCTAGCTCTATAAAACTAGGGGTGATGTTTATTATCTCCAAATATGCTCTTCTTTTCCCTCTAACTTCATAATTTCAATTTGTTTATCTCCTAATAAATCAAAATGAGAGTATCCGTCTTTACGATGATGAATCCACTCCGGCTTCAATCCGTACTTCTTCCCCCATAAAATGAGCTGATTCAAATCGGACGCTCCCACCTTCGTGACCGTCTTACACGTGGGAAAACGATCATCAAGCCAATAATGAGTAAGAAAGGCGATCTTTCCAGCATCTATATCAGATTTCCACTTTCTTACATCAACCCTAGTAATACCGAACGCCATTTTTAAGCCTTCTTTCTTTATTTCTTTGCTTTTTCGTATGCTTCATGCCAATCTGGAAACTTCCTCCGAAGTGAAATCGGTCGAAAACTATCCTTCTTCACACAAGTGTGTAATGAAGACCCACTAACAGCGAGAATGCCTTCTTGGTTATATATTTCATATCCATAAGTTGTCCTTAAACCATCATAATCCTCTACCCAAGTCTTGACTGTAGCTGTCTCTCCATAATGGAGAGGCTTTTTATAAGATGCTTGTATGTCAAGTACAGGTGATAATACACCTTGTTCTTCTAATGCCGCATAATTAAAACCTAGGTCTTTTACGAATTGCGTTCGACCTAGTTCCATCCAAATAATATAATTGGCATGATAGACCACACCCATTTGATCTGTTTCCGCATATCTAACTTCTATCTCTTTCGTTGAAACTAGCACTAGTCTTGTCTTCCTTTCTATTCGGACCAATTGTATTTATAAAATCTCTCTCTGTTAATGTGGATAACGATGACTCACTTGTATGTGAATCTTCCATAATTCTTCTTGCTTGATTCTGAATAGCCCCTTCAGCAAGATTCACAACTAAACGACCATTCCCTTCTGTTACTGTAGTCGTAAAATACTCCAGCAGTAATTGTTCGGCCGCCTTCGTTAAACTCATTTCATATCTTGTTAAAAATGCTTTCATCATCTTCAGCATCTCTTCAGCAGTATAGTCCGGAAAATGTAAAAACTTTTTAAAACGCGACCTTAGTCCAGGATTACTTGCCAATAGCTTTTCCATTTCCACTGGATAGCCTGCTAATATCACTACCAAGTTTTCGTTATGCTTAGTCATTTCATCTACAAGCGTATCTATCACTTCTTTTCCGAAATCAGTAGTGATATCAGATAAAAGAGAATACGCTTCATCAATAAACAAAACACCACCTAATGCTTGGCGAATAAGTTTTCTTGTTTTTAATGCTGTCTGGCCAATATAACCAGCAACAAAGTCGGCTCTACTCGAAACAATAAGATGGCCCCGTTTGAGCAAGCCGCATTCTTTTAATAATTGTGCGAAGATTTTCGCTATCGTCGTTTTCCCAGTACCTGGATTCCCTGTAAAAACTGAGTGTAGCTGCACAGGAATGGCCGGTAATCCTTGTTGCCCTCGCATATGCTGTACTTGTACAAATGACACTAAAGTCTTTACTTCTTCTTTAACATGCTCCAATCCAATCATTTCATCCAGTTGCTTCTGCGGTTGATCAATAGACTCTTCCTCATCAATGGTAAAATCATCTTCTTCTAATATGGTTAGTTCTCTAATATCTGCTTGATCACCCTTTATACCTTTAGAAAATATCGCATCGAGAATGACATCATGTACAGCTCTTGCGTTACCAAAGGTATCATCAACACGCTCTCTTTCTATTCTCTTTAACAACGCCCTTTCTCCTGAACTAGTTAGCACATAATCATTATTTAAAGCGATTCGCTTTCCTATCTCTAACAACTCGTAGTCATTGTAATCTGAAAGATGGAGATGGTTTGCTTGCGGGAAACGACTGCGTAATCCCGGGTTTACTTCAAGAAACTGTCGCATTTCATCAGGATAGCCTGCCAATATTACTGCCAATCGTCCACTATACTTTTCACTTGTCATTAACGAAACAAGGGTATCAATTGCTACTTGTCCATAATCGTCCTTTGATTGATCTGATCGATTCAATGTATAAGCCTCATCGATAAATAATACTCCACCTAGCGCTTTTTCGACTAATTGTCCAACATTCTCTTCGGTTTGCCCAACATATGCACCAACTAATTGTGAACGATTAGTTTCTATGACATTCTCCCTTGGTAAGACACCCAAATGATTGTATATACGCGCAAGTGTTCTCGCTAAAGTTGTTTTACCTGTTCCAGGATTCCCTGTAATCACCATATTGAGACTCATTTGATCTCGCTGGTTAAAACCTAAAGTACGACGTCTATGTTGATACTGTAAAAATTGATAATAAGCTTTAATTCTCTTCTTTACATTTATCATACCAACCATTTCATCAAGTTCATTTAAAGGAGTCACATGTTGCTTTTTCTGTATTTCGTAGGCTTCAATTCTTTGTTGCCACTTTTCTTTCACTTTCAAAAGTTGCTCAATTTTTCTCTTTACTTCATCATAATGTATCGCTGTATGAAATACGCCAGATATCGACTGCTCATATGCTTCGGCAACCTCAACTAATTCACCGCCAATGGATAGAGCGTCTTCGAGGATAGCATATAAATCGTTTACAAAAGGACTCAATTGATCATTTTTATACTTACGTAGTTCCTCTTTTTGTCGTTTTAAATGTTCTTTTGCTTTATGAGTTTGTTGCATAAAACGGTTTGTGATGGCTATCATTTCTTCTGCAGCATATTTTTTTGTTGCACGATTATCAGTTTCACGAATAATAGGATATTGAAGTTGATCCATGAATTCTTTGTTAATCATCCATTTTGTTTCTGCGAGCGCTTCTTTTGCTCTGAGATTCTGCGGTGATAATTCAATCGCCTTTTGTAACCATGCAACTGGCAATTGAACATCTGTTTTGTCCCTTATAGCAGACAATTGCGCTGCTTCTGTTAGCAACTCTGATAATTGTTCAGCATCCGTTTTTTCATCTAATCGAGAGATTTGTTCAAATATATTTCTTTCAGTATGTACTTGCTGGGAACCATTTTTATCAATATCTGTTTTTTTCTTTTGTTTCATTCTATTCACATCACTTTATTCAATGGTTTAAACTAACTATACCATATTTTTTTCTTCATATTGAAGTAAAGCCGCTTACATACAAAAGGATGCTTAGGTACGGCTTACCTAAGCATCCTTTTGACATTTATTCACCTTTTGTTTGAATCACATCAGGTTGTTTGCCTGTTTTATCCTGCATTTGTTTACCTTTATTGCCACCAAAACCTCTTGATTGTGTACCAAGGTGATTGGGGACAAAAGCTTTACTGTTCTTTTTTGGATTACCCATCACTTATCCCTCCTTCATTTTATTATGTTCGGAAGTTAAGTGAAATAGTCAGGTAAAAATCTACTCTGCCTTTAGGTGACTAGCATGTTTTTCTTCTAATCGCATTTCTATTTTATCCATTGCAGACTGATCTTTCATTAATTGAAGCTTATTCTCTAATACCAGATCAGCAAACGTTCTTCTTTTAGGTTTTCTCATAAAATTCTTCACCCACCATTTCTTTCTATTTTATAAGCAGTATGCCCCATTCAATAGAAAGTTATTACAAATTTTAGAAAATTTAATAATGGGCTTAGTTATTGAATTATAAAAGAGATAGATTAAAACTGTTTTAACTTTTCTTTAATTAATGATAAAGGCATAGCACTATAGTATTTATCCCTTATGACGCCCTTTTCATCAATGAAATAAGTAGTTGGTATTACCATCACATGATAAATTTCATTTACTTGATCATTCTCGTCTAATAAAACCGGAAAAGTAATACCTAATCGCTCAACATATTTGCTGACATTACTTTTTGTATCAATGTTAATGGCAATGATCTCTATATTAGTATCCTTTTTATTTTGATAAAATGATTGGAAATCACGCATTTCTTGTTTACATGGCGCACACCAAGTAGCCCAAAAATTGAGCATCACTTTTTTTCCGCGAAATTCCGTTAAACTGACATTTTTACCTTCAATAGTCTGAAGCTTAAATTCGGGTGCTTTTGTGCCGATCTTCAAACCAGGTAATTGATCTTCTGCTGCAGTTTCTAGCGGGATAAATAGTAAAAGGCAACAAAGGAATAATAAGGTTTTTTTCAACTAGAACACTCCTTCCTTTCATTATTGTTCCTAATAGAAAAGAAAATATAGTGTTCTGATCATCCAAAATGAAAGAAAATATGTAAATAAATAAACAAAAGCGATACGCATCCATTGAATCATAGGGAAATGCGAGTGATAGGCTTTAATAAATAAATAAATTACCATGATAACTAAAGCGAAGAATAGACCTTTCAGTCCACTATTTGAATAAACAATTATAAGAGGGTTTTTTATTACATCTGTAAACCTCATTATTAGTGGCAGCCCTTTATAACATAGGAGAAAAATAATTAGACCAGTCACCAGACTAGAACTAACTTCATCTTTTATCTTCCCATCAACTCTAAACAAAGTTTTTAAAAGAAAATATGTGATTACAAACGCTATCGCAAGACTTAACTGATTCACAGTAATTAAAAACGGACCAATCATCCATGCTTTCAATTGTTATCTCCTTTTGTTTTACTATGCTCAATCATTTTTACTCATTTCATTTAGTTCTAAGGTTTTTTTAAACTTTCACATCGTGATTCTATGTGTATTGAATGAAGGCAAATTCCTTCCTAAAGGGTGAAGTTTGTTGAAGTTTGGAAACTAAAAACCCTCTACACATCTAGAGGTGTAGAGGGCAGGAAAGCTACAATTATTTCTTCAATCGATTACGAAGAACCATTTGCAAGATACCACCATGACGATAGTAATCAATTTCCACTTCAGAGTCGAAACGAACAAGTGCTTCAAAAGTAGTTATAGTGCCATCTTCTGCAATTGCTGTCACTTTTACAAAGTCGCGAGGTCTCACGTCTTCTCCAATTTCAACACTAATTGTTTCCTTACCAGTTAATCCTAGTGTATCAGCACTCTCACCAGCTTTAAATTGAAGTGGTAGAACGCCCATTAACACAAGGTTAGAACGGTGAATACGCTCATAGCTTTCGGCAATAACTGTTTTAATACCGAGTAAATTTGTTCCTTTTGCTGCCCAGTCACGAGATGATCCCATTCCGTAATCCTTACCAGCAAGTACAACTAATCCAGTGCCATCTTCTTTATATTGCATACATGCATCATAAATGGATGTCACTTCACCAGTTGGCCAGTACGTTGTGAATCCACCTTCAGTACCTGGTGCAATTTGGTTACGGATACGGATATTAGCAAATGTACCACGCATCATAACTTCATGGTTACCACGACGAGAACCATAAGAGTTAAAGTCACGAACTTCTACGCCATTTTCGCGAAGGTATTTACCAGCTGGTGTATCTTTACCGATTGCACCTGCAGGAGAAATATGGTCAGTTGTAACAGAATCACCAAATTTACCAACTACACGTAAACCATTTAATGGTTTTACTTCTTCTGGATCTGGTTTTAAACCTTCAAAGAATGGTGGGTTTTGGATATAAGTAGATGACTCATCGAAAGTATATAATGGTTCATTACTTGTTTTAATTTCATTCCAACGCTCATTATCATCGAATACACGCTCATATTCAGCACGGAATAAATCAGGTGTAACCGTTTGTTTAACGACTGCATTGATTTCCTCTGTTGTTGGCCAGATGTCTTTAAAGAATACATCGTTCCCATCTTTATCTTGACCAAGAACATCATGTTGAAGATCAACATCAACTGTTCCAGCTAGAGCGTATGCAACTACTAACGGTGGTGAAGCAAGGTAGTTACCTTTCACTAATGGATGGATACGACCTTCAAAGTTACGGTTACCAGAAAGAACAGAAGTAACAAGTAAATCACTGTCAGCAATCGCTTCTTCAATTTCTTCTTTTAAAGGACCAGAGTTACCGATACATGTTGTACATCCATAACCTACTAGGTTAAATCCTAATTGCTCTAAATAAGGAAGTAAACCAGAGTTATTTAAGTACCCAGTTACAACTTTTGAACCTGGTGCTAAAGATGTTTTCACATATTTAGGAACTTCCAAACCAAGTTCTACTGCTTTTTTCGCAACAAGACCTGCACCAACTAATACATAAGGATTAGATGTGTTTGTACAGCTAGTGATTGCAGCAATTGCAACTGCACCCGTTTTCATTGTCGTAGAATCGCCATTTTTGAAGTTAACTGTTGCTGTTTTATCAAACTCTTTCTCATCATAACCAAAACCTTGGTTACCTTGAGGAGCAGTAACAGCTTTATTAAATTCTTTTTTCATAGCAGAAAGCGGAATTAAATCTTGCGGACGTTTTGGACCGGAAAGGTTCGGTTCAATATCAGCTAAGTTAATTTCTACTACATCTGTATAAACTGGTTCTAATGAAGGATCGAAGAATAAGCCATTTGCTTTAGAATAAGCTTCAACAACTTTGATTTGTTCTTCTTTACGTCCAGTTAGACGCATGTATTCTAAAGATTCACCATCAACTGGGAAGAACCCACATGTTGCACCATATTCAGGTGCCATGTTCGCGATTGTTGCACGATCAGCTAGTGGAAGTGCAGGAACACCTGGTCCGAAGAATTCCACAAATTTACCTACAACACCGTGTGTACGTAAAACTTGTGTTACTTTTAAGGCAAGGTCAGTAGCTGTTGCTCCATTAGGTAGCTCACCAACAAGTTTCACCCCAACAACTTCAGGAACTGGGAAATATGAAGGCTGTCCAAGCATCCCAGCTTCCGCCTCAATACCACCAACACCCCAACCAAGTACACCGATACCATTAATCATCGTTGTATGAGAGTCAGTACCAACAAGTGTATCAGGGAATGCTTCAAAATCTCCTTCTGTTGTTTCATTTGCAATTACAACATCAGCAAGATATTCTAAGTTTACTTGGTGAACGATACCTGTCGCAGGTGGAACAGCACGATAGTTATCAAATGCTTTTTGTGCCCAACTTAAGAATTGGTAACGTTCTGCGTTTCTTTCAAATTCTAAAACCATATTTGCATCTAGTGCATCTGGTGTGCCATATTTATCAACTTGTACAGAGTGGTCAATAACAAGATCAACTGGTTTTTCAGGGTTGATCATATCTGGATCTCCACCCATATCAGCCATAGCTTTTCTTAAAGAAGCTAAGTCTACAACTGCTGGTACACCTGTAAAGTCTTGAAGGATAACACGTGAAGGTTTAAATGGTACATCCACTTCCTTCACATCTGCTGTTCCCCATTTTGCTAAGTTTTCAACATGCTCTTTTGTAATTACACGACCGTCATATTGACGTAGTACAGATTCAAGTAGGACTTTAATAGAATATGGTAATTTAGATACCTGTCCTATACCTGCATTTTCAAGTGCTGCTAAGTCATAGTAATGATAACGTTTCCCATCTACATCAAATGATTTACGGGAATTAAACACATCATTTTTCGCCATAGTATTACCCCCTAATTCGAACTACAAAGTACTATAATACCACTTAATGGTAATCAGTCGAAAAGTTTGAATTTTTACCCATCCTCACTTTTCTCACAATTCCTATAATAATACAACATTCAACATAAGTAAATAACAAGAAAGTTATTGTTATTGATAAGTTTTTCTTATGGTATTTCTAATAAATGATATGATAAACATAAAAACACCGCAATTGAGAGAGGTTATCAATTACGGTGTGAAATACACTTCATTTAATTATTATATTAAGAAAATAAACCAATCGCGTTTAATTGACTTTTTTCGACTTTTTTAGCCCTATTTTTATTTTTCTGATTGCACTTGGCTTGTGATGGCATCCAAATCCGTTTGAAATTTAAGCAATTGCTCTTTTTGATGCTCAGATGCAACTTCTAAAGCATTTTGGATTTGTTCATAAGTTTCTGCTATTTCTTGAGACAGATGTTTGAGTTGTTGGCCATACGTACTAGCATGTTTATCTATTACATGATACTGTTCTTCTACATCTTCCATACTTTGTTGGGCTGCTTGAAATGCTTGCTGTTTATTTTTATGATAAGGCATAACTTGTTTTCACCTCTTTTGCTTTTCTTACAATTAAATTGTTCAGAGTGAGGATAAAATATACCGTATAAAAAATGGGGATTCTTTCATCCTATAAACAAAAGGAGGGAAATGAAAAAATGAATAAAAATGATGGTAAAGATATGAGAAAAAACGCTCCAAAAGGGGATAACCCAGGACAACCTGAGCCTTTAAGTGGCTCTAAGAAAGTAAAGAATAGAAATCATTCAAGACAAAAGAATCACTCTCATCATGATATGTAGAAGTTTGTTCGATACAATTGAATAAATGATCAAAATAAAAACCTTAATGAAATAACTCTGCATTCTTGAAATGAGTTCGGTATTGTATCGGACTCATTTCACCTTATCCCCGGACTGTTATTAATAAAAATAATACATCATTCATTTCCTTAACTTGATTAAGTAGCTTCATACAAATATATTTTATAAACTGTAGTTCTTGTACAGTTATCATCAATTTTGGAAGAAAATATAATTTCCACATTAACATTTAAAAAAATCGATTGTACGATTCACATTATTTGTGTATACGCATACATTATCATACTGGGGTGATATGTATGAATATGGAGTGGCAGAGTTGGTTTGAAAGCATGTTTCTTGATCCGTTAACATCTTTTTTAGACGAGTCTATCTTTCGTATCGATGTATTTGATACTGAATCAGCTTATATAATTGAAGCCTTAATTGAAGAGGATCGTTATCATCATGTGCAAGTTATACCAACGGGAGATGAGCTTATTATCAGTGCTGTTGCAAAAAGTGATGGTGCAACATATAGCAGAAAACTTATGCTTCCTCATATTACAACTCCACTACGAATCGTTCACCAGCATTCTATTTTGGAAATTTTCATAGACAAATAATGATACAATATTTAGTTGACATAATAAAATTATGTGAACCTTTTATCGTCTCAGGATTCGAACTAAAATAAACAAATTTACAATATGATAACTCCTGCATGGATATACTAAAATCTATTTTAACTTAAAGAAAAACGCCCGCGTAACAAAAGGGCGTTTTTCTTTATCTTTATTTTAGTTTATTTAACATATCCTCAGTCATTCTTGCGAGATCATACTCTGCTTTAAATCCCCATTCTTCTTTTGCGGCTGAAGCGTCAATGGCATTTGGCCAACTATCAGCGATTGATTGGCGAACTGGATCGACATCATACATTAAGACGAATTCTGGTATATGCTTACGGATTTCAGCAGCGATTTGCTCCGGTTCAAAACTCATTGCTGTCACATTAAATGAATTACGATGTAATAATTTTGCTGGATCAGCCTCCATAAGGTTGACTATCGCATTTAAGGCATCAGGCATATACATCATATCCATATAGGTACCTTTTGCAATATAAGAAGTATACGCTTTGTTTTTCATCGCTTCGTAATAAATCTCCACAGCATAATCGGTCGTTCCGCCTCCTGGAGGTGTTACGTAAGAAACTAATCCTGGGAATCGTAAACCGCGTGTATCCACACCAAATTTATGATAGTAATAATCAGAAAGGAGCTCTCCAGAAACTTTATTTACGCCGTACATTGTTGTTGGTCGGCAAATCGTATCTTGTGGTGTAAGGTCTTTTGGTGTAGAAGGTCCAAAAGCGCCAATGGAACTTGGTGTAAAGAATTGCGCACCCGTTTCTCTTGCTGCTTCAAGTGCGTTCATCAATCCACCCATATTTAAATTCCAAGCAAACACTGGATTTGCTTCAGCTGTGGCTGATAATAAGGCAGCCATATGAATAATAGAATCAACTTGATGCTTTTTCGCCACTTCTAACATCGTTTTTCCATCTGTAACGTCTACCATTTCAAAAGGTCCTGATGTAGCTGCCTCTGAGTCATTGCTTCTAATATCTGTTGCAATGACATGGTCCGTTCCATAGATTTCTCTTAATTTGAGTGTTAACTCTGAGCCAATCTGGCCAAGTGCACCAGTAATCATAATTTTTTTCATTTTTTCTCCTACCCTTTTCAACCCTCTCTAAAGGGGTGATTTTATATAATCTCTAATTCTTTTCCTACCGTTTCATATATAGTTAATGCTTGATCTAGCATTTCTTTCGTATGTGCAGCAGATGGCATATTACGTACACGGCCTGTTCCTCTTGGTACCGTTGGGAATACGATGGACTTTGCATACACTCCAGCTTCATTAAGTTTCTTACTAAATTCTTGCGTCTTCACTTCATCCCCAATGATACAAGGTGTAATCGGTGTTTCACTTTCACCGATATTAAAGCCTAATTTCTTTAAGCCTGCTTTTAAGTATTCACTGTTTTCCCATAACTTTTCATTGAGCGCTGTGCTCTCCATTAACATCTCAATCGCTTTTTTACTTGCAGCAGCATCAGCAGGTGTAACAGATGTAGAAAATAAGAAAGGTCTACTTCTCACCTTTAACCAATCGATTAATTGTTGTTTACCAGCTACATAACCACCAACTACTCCGATTGCCTTCGATAATGTACCAATTTGGAAATCCACTTTATCAGAAAGACCAAAATGTTTTACCGTACCAGCACCTTTACCTAATACACCAGAACCGTGAGCATCATCTACATATGTTATTAGATCAAACTCTTCAGCGATTTTAACGATTTCTGGTAATTTAGCAATATCACCATCCATTGAAAATACGCCATCTGTAATGACCATTACTTTATTGTATTGCCCAGATTCTGTTGCTTCCTTTGCTTTTGCTCTAAGATCGTCCATATCAGAATGATTAAATCGAATGATTTTTGCTTTGGATAAACGGCAACCGTCAATAATTGAAGCATGATTAAGCTCATCTGAAAGGATGGCATCATTTTTATCCATAACTGCAGAAATCGCCGCCATATTACAATTGAATCCAGATTGATAAGCAATTGCTGCCTCTGTATGCTTGAATTTTGCAAGTGTTTCTTCAAGCTCTACATGGATTTGCAACGTACCATTAATCGTCCTAACTGCCCCTGCACCAACACCATATTTATCAATCGCTTCTTTAGCAATTGTTCTTAACGTATCATTTGTTGCTAAACCTAAATAATTGTTCGAAGATAAGTTAATTAACTCTTTCCCGTTAATTTTAATGATTGGACCATTCGCACTTTCTAACGGGTCAATTTCGTTATATAATCCTTTATCTTTTAAATCCTCAAGATTTTCACTTAAAAATTGATTTAGAATATTGCTTGACATATTCCTTTTCCTCCTAGTGTTTCATCTTCATTTTCTTTTCAAAATAGACAACTGTCCTCTGTAAAAATACAACTATTTTCTAGTTATACATTTGCTATGTATAGGTTTTACAAATTATACTTTACCACATTTTAAATAATTGTACACATATAGAGGACATATTTTCAAAAGAACTTTATTAGTTAATTTACCCATCTTACTTAAAAAATGTTCAAATTTAATGGAAACGTTTAGATTTTCTGAGCATTTATAACAGATTTCAAATAGGTCTATGCTATGATGGAAACATTAATTATTACATAATGGAGGCATTTATTATGAAAATAGCTGCATTTGTCGGAAGCAATCGCAAAGAATCAATTAATAAAAAGTTAGCCTTATTAATGAAAGAACGTTATAAAGAAGAGCTCGAGATAGATATCCTCCCTCTTGAAGTATTACCGATGTATAATCAAGATGATGAACTTACACCGCCAGCGTCCGTTTTAGAAATTCGCCAAAGAATTAAAGATAGTGATGGGTTATTATTTTTAACCCCTGAATATAATCACTCCATTCCTGCCTTTTTAAAGAACGCCATTGATTGGTTTTCAAGAGTGGAAAAAGTTATGGTCAATAAACCTGCGATGATTGTTGGTGCAACGCCTGGTGCAATGGGAACAGTAAAAGCGCAAATGCACTTGCGTCAAATACTCAACTCAGCTGGAGTCGGCGCTGTCACGCTTCCAGGAAATGAAGTTTTTATCGGTACCGTCCTTGATAAAGTAAATGAACAAGGAGAACTTGTACACGAACAAACTTTAGATTTCTTAGATCAGGTTGTAATCAATTTTATTAACTGGTCAGAAAAAGTAAAATAACATTCACTTCCATTATTAGATTAAACATATAAAAATCCGTAATGTCCCAAACAACGCTAATGTTTTTGAGACATTACGGATTTTATATTTGTATAAAATTCAAACTCTTTTATCAACTAGAATCCCTATTCAAAGTGTAATTGATAATCCCCTTCCGTTTTCAATATTCTTTCACACATTGATATCATGTAACATATTAGTATAGTGGTGATTAAAAAACTAAAATTATTACACACTCAACGAAGGTATATTACCGGAAATGTCGAAACTATATTTATACACAATCCTTATTTATAATTATTATAAAAAAGTATTGATTTTCGAATGAGAAGTGTTATTATTAATATATATCGTTAATATGTTAGTCATTCTCATATTTCGTTTATTTTTCACTTTTTCTCATATGCCTTTAAGTTCTACTTAAAGGCATTCTCTACAATTACATCATTATAAATGAGGGTTATAGCATGAACAAAGACCAAATAGAAAGCTTAATTCCCTTATTAAAAGAAAAAAATTTAAGGGTTACACCACAAAGAATACAAATTTTAACGACACTGATTGACATGAATGGACATCCAACAGCTGAAGACATTCAAAAAAGAATCCCTATCATTAGTCTCGCTACCATTTACAATAACTTAAAACTATTTGTTGAATTAGGAATCATTAATGAGCTACCTTATGGCAATGGATTAAGTCGTTTTGAATTTAGTCAGTCCAATCATTATCACGTTATCTGTGAATTATGTGGAAAAATTGCAGATATTAACTATCCGGAACTTACAGAAATTGAAGAAATGGTAGCTAATCTTACAGGTTTTTCCGTCAATAATCACAATATGGAAGTGTATGGGAAATGCCAAGAATGCATAGAGAAAGGATGATTCCGATGAAAAAAGAAGATAAAATTTGCCCAGTATGTAAAACAAAATTGATTAAATTAAAGCATAGTACAATTTGCGCTTGTGGTAATAAGATTATGAAAGATAAAATTCCATCATAAAAAAGCCATCAATATAGATGACTTTTCTCTATGACGACTATAATCTCGGGTCGACTTCATCTCCTTCGAGGGCAAGTATAGCGACAATACATTCATGAATTCGACCTATTTCTTCTTGCTTTACAAAGCGGTTTAACGCCTCTATCCCTAAGGAAAATTCTTGTAAAGCTAATTTTTGTTTACGTTTCGTGTTTCTTTTCTTCAACCGCTCTAAGTATTTCTCTTCTAAATAATCCATGCCATATATGATTTGTAAATACTTTCTTCCCCTTACCTTTAACGCCGGTTGTAACAGCTTCCCTTTTTCCCATACGGTAAACTGGTTGGGTTTAACAACCATTCCTTCATGCCCTTCTTCTGTCATTTCTTTCCACCAACTAATTACTTGCTCCCAATCCGATTCATCTTCAATTAGCAAATATTCAGTAGGCCTAAAAATACTACATGCGTTGGATAGTTCTTCCACATGAGTCATATGCCATGTATGGGGTTTTTCGTGATATACTCTTCCACTATGTGCTAGGATATGAAATGGAGCTATCACAATGCGATCTATGTCAGAAACCTCCCAGCAATACTTTTCATACACTTTTTGAAAACTTTCTGCACGTTCTAACTTCTCTTCATTTTCTTTTAACCACTGGTTCTCAACCAATGCTTCGCTTAGTGCTTTATCCAAGATTTTTCGGTCTAAGATTGCACTTTCAGCTACAAGATTATATTGTTTATTGATTAAATCTTGTGCCTTTAAATTCCACGGCATGATCTCACAATCCAGTAATACAAAGTCTGTTTCGTACTTATCAAAATAGTCATTTTTCTTTAAACTAGATTGAATAACCGTTAATATTCGCTCTTCTATATCCTTTTTAAAAAAGCGCTTCCCACTTCTTGAATATATCGCACCTAAATTACTAATCCCAGTATAGTTTAATGCTACTTCCTCATTCTTAAAAATGAGTAAAATCCCCCGTGAACCCATATGCTTTTTCTCAACAATAAGTTGATTAACACCATAATCCCGATAATATTTAAAAGCCTCTACTGGATGTTCTAAATAATCTGGCAACTGACTCGGAATAGGAACAGGACTCATAGTAGGAGGGAGATAAACCAGTTGACCAAAATGGGTATCGGCTGTAGATAACGAACCAATGACTGGTTTGACATACTTACCTTTCACACTTACATCTTCGAATTCTTCCATTTGTATGCGATAACCTTCAATAAGCGCTTGTATATTAGGGGGTTGCAACCTCTTGCTCTTCCATTCTATTATTGGGTTATGCTCTACACCGTTATAATTTTTGAGAGCATCCACCGCGACAAATGACTTCTCGGGATATCGATAGGCTGTTAATTTCCCTCCAAATACGACACCTTGATCAATATTAATCGTAGAGTTGATAGTAGTCGGATATGGTCTCGGATCATGCCCCCATATAATGGTCATATGACCTGTATGATGATGATACCATTCATCTCTTATGGGAATACCATCTTTCATGCGACTTGATGATTCACCGTATCGACAATAATCCGATATTTGTTGGGATTTCTTGCCTATATACTCATCTTTAATCCCTGCATGCGTGCATACAAGCATCGGCACACCTTCATCCTCGATTATATAATGTGCCGGAGCATTTCCTAAAAACTGAATGAACTCATCCTTCAGTCGTTTTTGCTCTTCTTCTGAATAGGTAGCTAACCATTGATTGATTTCTTTAGCCGTCAATTCGTCACCATGTTGCAAAGTGACTTGATTTCCTTTTAACCATCTGTAGATTTTCCAACCATGATTACTATCAATCATATAAGCTAAGTTATTATTGACATGATTTTTAAAAAATAAAAGCGTTTCTAAAGAGCGCGGTCCTCGACTCATAATATCACCTAGTGATAAAAACTTTCTCCCAAAGGGATGAGTATAGAGCCCTTGTTCATTTTCTTCATAACCTAACTTCTCTAATAATTGTAATAGCTCAGTATAACAACCATGAATATCACCAATGATATCAATTCCTGCTCCCACATCAATAGGAGGAACTTCATCCATTCGTGCTATTTCAACAGAGTGATTCAATTCTTTTATCATATGAAGTTGATGATAACCTTCTGTTTTTAAATAACGCTTATTATATTGGAACCTTTTCATTTGTTGTTTAATGCGCTTTGAACCCCTTGGGAATATTCGTTCGTTATCTCTCATTAATAATGTATCTAAATCGATATCTAGCACAATTGCGCTTATCGGTAAATGATGGCGATGTGCAATGGAAATCAATTTTTTGCGATCATCACTATTTATATTAGTCGCATCAATGAAACTACATTTATTTAAACGACATCTTGCTTGTAGGGTTGATTCTAGTAGTTCAAATGCCTCTTTAGAAATCATTTGATACTGTTCAAATAAGATCTGCCCCACCTTGTTATTACTGCTTTCAACTGAGGTGTACTCTTGATCTGCAACTATTTTTCTATATTTATCTGAACTTAAAACTTCTGAGTCTCTTATTTGTCCGCTATCGATCCAGTTCTGCAATAATGTTGTTTTACCACTACCAGAAGGCCCAACAAGTAAAATGACACCAGCGTTAGGAATTGTGATTCTTCTCCTCATACCATCACCTCTTTTTCGAAAACGACTATTTGAGTCGGCGCACCTCGTTCATGATCTATATCACCTATACTAGAAATGCTTGCCTTATATGCATACATAGCAGTCATCTTCTCAACCCATGCATGTAATTCTGCTCTTGTCCATTCAAAGCGATGATCATAATGGCGCATGGATTCACCAAGTTGATAAAGTGTATTATATTCTTTATTCGGTGTTGTAATAATACAAACCGCAGGCTTATACTCTTGAAAAATAAGTTGCATGGCCGTTTGCAATTTTTCTTCGGCAATATGTTCAATCACTTCACATAAAATAAAGACGTCTTTATTCTTTAGTCCATCATCATAATAAAATACCGAACCCCATTTTTGCATTGGCATTAAGAAGCCCGGATTTTCGGCAGCTTTTGCATATCTTTTTGTCGCCTTTACCGTTTCTCGTTCACTTGGTTCAACTGCGATTATTTCACTCACATTTGGTAAAAAACCTAATCTAGTACTAAGTTTTCCTTCTCCACTCCCCATGTCTATTATCTTTCTAAGATGAGGTTTAGATTGAATGATCTCGATTATCTTTTCATAACGTAGTTGGTTTAGTCCTTTTTGCTTCTTTTCCTTTTCAACCTTTGTGTGTTCGGTTATATTGTCGCCTAAGAGCCCTTTATACTTTAAGGCACGTTTATAAATCCAGTCTTTTTGAGGATGATCATCTAGCCAACCTTCTCCGAAACGCTGAAGCTTTTCCGCCTCTTTTTCATCAATATAATAGTGCTTATAATTATCAATAACTGGAATGAGAATAAATAACTGCCTTAACCCCTTTTGTAACGTTGTCTCACCTGTAACAGTTACATAAAGAGGACTGTTTTTCGTTTCAGATTGCACAGATAAGCTAAATCCAAGCGGTGAAAACAACTCCCGAAGATTCTCTACAGAAAGGTCTGTATTTACTGGACCAAATGAATAAGAAAATTGAAATACCTGCCCCACATATGATAAATATTCTTCCTTAGGTAAGCCATTTAGAGCTGTCGCAAGAGGAGAGCGTATGAGCGATAAAAACAAACTACTAACTGCAAATTCACGGTCATTAATATAATGTGTAATATCTAACTTCTCTCCACTATCCCTTAATAAACTTATAGCATCCAAAACGACGTATATCGTTACTTTCACCTCATTGGGAGTAAAGGATTGATAAAAGAGACGTACTTTATGCCCTTTATGATCTCTTTCATAAAGACGTTCAGGGTGTTTAGCCAATAAAAAAGAAAGGACATTCGCTCCTTCTCCTTTTGCATGAATCGTTAATTGCATAACAATCCCCCTTTTATATGTATTTAAACCATATTATACCACCAGCCATTCCTCAAAAGGAATTTTTCTTTTATAGATAAATATCGCCTCTCCCCTAGTTAAACATCGAGAAATCTAGTATGATTATTAAATGATTATGAAGAAATGAGGATTACAAAATGAGTTTACTTACAGTTGATCATCTTAGTCATACTTTTGGCGATCGAACATTATTTAAGGACGTGTCTTTTCGTTTATTAGCAGAAGATCACGTAGGGTTAGTTGGAGCGAACGGGGTAGGTAAATCTACTTTAATGAATATTATTACAGGGCAACTTATTCACGATGGGGGCAAAGTGGAATGGACACCTAATGTTCAATATGGGTATCTGGATCAACATACTGTTTTAACCCCTGGAAAAACGATGCGCGATGCATTAAGAGATGCCTTTCTACCATTATATAAAAAAGAAGAAGAATTAAATGAAGTCACAGCGAAGATGGCAGATGCCACACCAGAAGAATTAGAAGTTTTGCTAGAGCAAATGGGAGAAATTCAAGATACACTAGAAGCAGGCGGATTTTATTCAATCGACTTAAAAATAGACGATGCCGCAAGAGGATTGGGATTAGATGCAATAGGTTTGGATAGAGATGTCGCAGCACTTAGCGGTGGGCAAAGAACAAAAGTCTTACTTGCTAAACTATTGCTTGAGCAACCTCAAGTTTTACTCTTAGATGAACCAACAAACTATTTAGATGTTGAACATATAGACTGGTTATCCAACTATTTAAAAGAATATCCGTATGCCTTCATTTTAATCTCGCATGATACTGAATTTATGAACGGTGTCTCAAATGTTATTTTTCATCTAGAATTCTCTAAACTTACTCGCTATACGGCTAGTTATGAAAAATTCTTAGAACTGGCAGAAATCAATAAAAATCAACATATCCAAGCATATGAAAAGCAACAGGAATTCATCAAGAAACAAGAAGATTTTATCGCAAAAAACAAGGCGAGATATTCAACCACAGGTCGTGCAAAAAGTAGGCAAAAGCAATTAAACCGGATGGAGAGAATTGATCGTCCTGAAACAGCCGCTAAACCTACTTTCGAATTTAAAGAGTCGAGGGCTAGTAGCCGTTATGTGTTTGAAGGCGAGAATTTTGAAATTGGTTATACACATGCCCTATTGCCAAAAATGTCAATTACGATTGAAAAAGGGGATCGCATTGCCATAGTTGGTTGTAACGGTGTCGGAAAATCTACCCTCTTAAAAACAATGCTTGGAAAAATCCCAGCGATTAGCGGAAAAATTGAAAGAGGTGACTTCCTCTACCCTTCCTATTTCGAACAGGAAGTGAAAGGCGAGCAAATTACACCCATAGATGATGTATGGAACGAGTTCCCAGCGATGGATCAGCATCAGGTACGTGCAGCTCTCGCTAAATGCGGGCTAAAAAATGAACATATTTCAAGACCAATGAACCAACTAAGTGGGGGAGAACAAGCGAAAGTACGTCTTTGCAAGTTAATGATGAACGAAAGCAATTGGCTGCTGTTTGACGAACCAACAAACCACTTAGATATTACTGCGAAAGAAGAATTAAAAAGAGCCTTAAAAGCATACAAAGGCACCATTGTCCTCGTTTGCCACGAACCCGATTTTTACGAAGATTGGGTCACAAAAGTGTGGAATGTAGAAGAGTGGTCAGACGCAATGAAATAGAAATATGAACAAGCAAGGTTCCTTTATTCTTTACTAGAGGAACCTTGCTTTTTATCATTTATTTATTCTTCATATATCATTTTCTTCGTCATACCACCATCTACAGTAATATTCTCTCCGTTCACAAAGTTATTTTCTGGATCTGTTAAGTAAAGACAGGCTTTAGCTATATCAGCTACCGTCCCGACTCTCCTTGAAGGGTGCTGATGATGATCAACTTCTCGCAGTTCCGCCTTCTCATTCGTCTCAATCCACCCTGGCGAAATACAATTAACCGTAATGTGATAATCTGCTAGGGAAAGAGCTAATGCATGAGTTAAACTAACTATGCCACCTTTTGAAGCAGCATAGGCTTCTGAATTGACTTCAGACATCATCGAACGAGTAGAAGCCATATTTACAACCGCTCCACCAGTTTCGTTATTTTTCATATATTTCGCCGCTTCTTTCGTGGCTAGAAATACGCTTCTTACATTTGTATTGATGACACGATCCCATTCGTCTAATGTTAATTCGAACAAAGGTTTAAAGACAGATACACCAGCATTATTAATGAGAATATCTACTTGTCCATACTTCTCGATTGTTTGTTCTAATAATCGTTGAATGTCTGCTTCTTCTTGGACATTTATCTGAAGGCAATCAAGCCCCTTTGCTTCAAGCGCAGCAAAGTTAGAATCATCCCAATCAGCCACTACTACATTGGCACCTTCCCGCCTATAAGCGAGTGCAACCCCTTGACCAATTCCATTTCCTGCACCAGTGACAATAACTGTTTTATTTATAAACTTCATTCACATCTCACCCCATCTAATTCAATTGACTTGCCTTTATTTTAGTTAAAAAGAAAAAGAGATGCCAGTATCAGCACCTCAGTCATCAATCAAACGATAAATCAAACACTACTATTGTACATAAAACGAGCGAATAACTGTTCTTTCATAAGGGGCCCCTTGAAGTGTTTTACCTTTTATATCAATAGTCATATTATAAACACCACTACTTAACTTAGCATTAAATTGGCCAATTGACCCATTACGCGAAGTGTTTTGTACATCTAAAGGTGCCACTACTGTATTGCCGTTCTTATCCACTAATTTCGTATTCATTGTGATAGATTGTATATTGTTGTTTGATTGTAGGGAGAAAGCAACTGGATCCTTTGAGAAAAGTGGATTCATCTTTAGTTCTAGATTATTTTTCCCTTCATGGGTAACATTCATCACATAGGCATTATCTTTCTTATTAGATGTTAGTTGCACTTGCCAACGGCCTGTTTCAGATATAATGCCAGTAAAACTATGTGCTGCTGCCCCATTAAATATTTCTGCACTTTTAGGTGATGAAGCGTAACTTTGATACTCTTTTCCAGTTGGCGAGATTAATCTAACTTTAACATCCTTCGTTGATGTCCAGATTTGTATGTTTTTAAGTTGTTCATCCACATGAAAGGATTGTTTATAAAGGGCATTCCCTTGCCATTCGCCACCGTGGGTATAGGAGGAAATATCTTCAGACATAAATGTGTCGCTACTTTTTACATCATCCGTTTTCAATCCGGCTACAGATGATGTACGCAAATATGGTTCAATTCTAGAAAATACAGCGGAGCCCATACGAATTTTATCATGATCGAGAGAGGTGTCATTAAAGAGATGTGTACCATATGGTAATCTTGTACTCCAATCATTAACTAAACCATCATTTTCACCTTCAGAGGATAAGTATTGGCCACCCATCCATAAAGCGGACATTGACGGTCCCTTATTTGTCCCGGAAACAGTGTAATACTTATTCTTCGTTGCATTAGAATGATGATCAGTTATTGAGCGAAAGTGAGCCATTTCACCTACCTGTAAAGAAAAGGTCCCATCATCCTTTTGCCCTAACAACGTACCTAACCACCCTGCCCACCAACTATAAGCAAGGTCAGCCAAATGTGAACCATGATGAGGGGAACCTAATGTAATGACTCGACCAACATATGCGTGTGCACCATAATGAATGAGGGCCGCTTGTGTATCTGGCCCACCTTTACTGTGAGCGACAATATTTAATTTTCTCCCTTGAAAATGCGCGGAAATATCAGCAAGCATCGAAGCGAGAAGTTCACCGTTATCAAATTGGCTTGCCGAACCTTCCCCTGCCGCATCATGCAATTGTAAAAACACAGTTTGATAACCAGATTCATACGCTTTTGTATACATATCATTTACACCATGATATTCCGTTTCTTCATACCAACTAGTTGAACTACCATTTTTTCCTTGAACAAAGACAATCGGGGGTTTACTTGTATCTAAATTCGGTGGTACACTTCCGAGAAACCATTCTCCCGGCGTGAATACTTCTCCTGGTGGCTTAAGCTTTCCTTGAGGCGTAATCGTTTTAGCAGCAAATACTTGAGAGGTTGTTAACATAAATAGCGTGACGATGGCAATACAAGCGACCATTTTTTTCACTTCACATTCCTCCCTCTAATCAGGTTGAAAGCAAAAATTGCTCCCTTAAAAGGGTTATGCAAGAAATCCCCTTTTCCTCCTTTAATTTGTAAAAACACATCAAAAGATATAAAAAAAGTATGCAAGATACGAATAATATCCTACATACCTAAAACAATCATTATAATATAGATTCATATGTGTGCACATTTGCTCCATTTATAAACGGATTCGTTTGCGATTTTTGCAGGATGACTAATTGATGCATTGCCCTCGTACACACAGTATAGAATAAAAAGCGGTCCCTCTCTTTTTTATATTGTTCACCATCAGGGATAACAACAGCATCAAATTCAATCCCCTTTGCTAAATAAGATGGAATAATGGTAATTCCTTTTTGAAATTCCGTTGTTTTTTGATGGATAAGGTTCACATTGTTAAAATGAGGAAATAATTGACGGTAACACTCCTCACTTTGACTCGCACTCCTAGCAATGATCGCAATGGTTTCATGGCCTAGCGAGACGGATCGACGAACGACATCTATGAGTATCGTTAGCGCTTCTTTCTCATCCACATTTTTGATAACGGGCTTTTCGCCACTTCGGTTAAAAGGAATGATATCTTCATTATTCAAAAGTAGACTTGAAGTAAATGTCGTAATCTCTTTTGTTGAACGATAACTTTGTCTTAATTGATAAACTGTAGCTTTTTCATTACTAAAAAGGACAGACTGATTGTCAGCGTGAAAGTGAATAGTTTGATTCACATCTCCCAATAACGTCCACTTACTATGCGGGAATAACTCTTTTAAATAGGCAAAGTGAAAGGGTGAATAATCCTGTGCTTCGTCAATAAAAATATGACGTACAGACGTATGACCATCTTCCTTTAGTAATTGTTGTTTTAAATATAAATAGGGTACCACATCTTCATACAGCATATCACCAGATACAGTTGCCTCTAATCCCGAATCATCTTTGTTACTTGTACGTAAAAACTCAACGTACATTGCAAGTATATCAACAAAATAGAAAGATTTGATTTGTTTCCGAAGTGGCTTAAGTCTCCTTTTTACAACCATTTTCATCAAATACGCTTGCTCAACTTCTGGTTGCATAAAGCCATCATTATCTATTTGCTGTGCCTTTTTATATGCTTGTAAATAATCTTCTTTATCAAGTAATTCTACTTCATTCTCAACCCATGCCTTTTTCCGTTCTGCTTTCTCCTTTTTCTTTATTATAGAAAGGATCCATTCTTGTATAAGTTGCAGTCTGTTCGCGATTGAGATATTACTTTCGTAAGAATAAAATTTCTCACCGATTTCATCGACAGTCAGCCATTTTTCATTATGAAAGGTGATATCACGGAAAATCATCCCTTCTATTAATAAATGGCTAATATATTGATCCATAGAAGATTTATAGGATAAAGAGGACTTATTTTCAATTTCCTGGACTCTTTTTTCACTTGAATCATTTTCTTGAAGAAGAAATTCTAATTGATCAAGCGGTGTTTCTATCGTAAGCTTTGCATCATACTTACTTTGAATGAAGTGCCAAAAAGTATCCTGCTTCATATTTTTCTCACCCAATTCTGGTAACACTTGAGAAACATAACTATTAAATAGCGGATTTGGCGAGAATAGCATGATATTTTCAGCATGTAATGATTTCCTATAATGATATAGTAGGTAAGCGATTCTTTGTAATGCTGCTGATGTTTTCCCACTACCTGCCACTCCTTGAACAATAATCAAATCGTCTTTCACATTGCGAATAATTGCATTTTGTTGCTTTTGAATCGTAGCAACAATACTTTTCATCTGTGCATTTGCGTGTCCACCTAACACTTCCTGCAGCACACTATCGCCAATCGTTAAACCCGTATCAAATAACCCTTCAATTTTCCCCTTTTTTATAATAAATTGACGCTTTAATAACATTTCTCCCATAATTGTTTCATAAGGGGTGTCATATTTTGCTTTTCCAGGTGTGTAATCGTAATACATACTCGCAACAGGTGACCGCCAATCATAAATAAGAAACTGCTCATCGTTTTCATCCATTAATGAGGCAACACCAATATATATGGATTCCTTTTCTTCCCCATCTTCCTTAAAATCAATTCTGCCAAAATAGGGTGAGTCTTTTTGTTTCGACAATATGTTGACATATTGATCGAGCATTCCCATTCGCCGTTCTCTTTCCCCTAATAATTCTGCTTGCTGCTTTACACTTTGAAATGTCTCAATTACATCGTCCATTTCCTCTAGGTTGACTGTCACATCATCCCAAAATCCTGTTTTTAATTGCTTTACATCCTTTTGTACGTGGTCGCGATTTTCTATATAAGCGACTTGCTTCTTAATCACTTCATGTATTATTCTATCAACCCTTTTTTGCTCTTCTTGTCGCTCTTGCATAGAATCACTCCTCGATAAAAAATTAGTTGACACATCTCAATATTTTTGGTATTATTATATTGGATACTTTTACACAATAATAACAAACAGCCATACTTATGTATCATAGCATATTTTTTCAGTAAGTATCAATAGCTAAAAAATATTCATAATATTCAAATTATTTATAAAAGGTGGACATAATGAAATCTGATATTAGTGTTTTACGAATACCTATTCCTACTCCCACTCTTTGGCCATATACAACAACAAATAGCTACATCATTGGTAATAAAGAGGAAACTCTAATCATTGACACTGGTTATAATCAACCCATTACAAGAGAAACACTACATACAGCACTAAAAAAACATGAGCTTCCCATTCCGAAAGCGATTCTTCTCACCCATGGACATAAAGATCATTCACCTGGAGTGAAACAACTTCTTGATTGGCAAATACCTATATTTGCTCATCCACTTGAGGAGCCGGAAATCAGAAGGAATGTTCAAATTGATCACCTCCATTACCTTTCTGATCACGAAGAAATATCTATAGGCGATGAATCTCTGATCGCATTACATCTCCCAGGGCATTCTTCAGGCCATTTAAGCTTTTATTTACCTTCTAAGAAGATTTTACTGGCAGGTGACAATTTAATAGAAAAGGGAACTTCTTGGATTGGTACACCAGATGGGAATATGAAAGATTATTTCATCACATTAGAAAAAATAAAATCATTATCCTTAACAATGGTTGGTCCTGGTCATGGCGATTGGATTAATAATCCATACGAACATATTGATTATGTACTGAATAGAAGGATACAGAGAGAAGAACAAATTTTACAAATTTTAAAAGAGAATGAGCCCCTGTTATTACACGAAATTACGAATAAGATATACGCTGGTCATATTCACCCTTCAAACAAAGTAGTGGCAGAAAAAACAACAGAAGCTCATTTAATTAAGTTGATAGAAGAAAGAAAGGTTATACAGAACAGAAATGCTTACTCAAGTTATTCATGAAGTTGCATCTAACCAACAAATTGCTTTTTCAAGTGAACGGATAGTCGGGTGTATGAGTTTAATTTCACCCTTCTCATATGCATGCAAAGCATCTTTTGGATATATCCACCTGGCTTCTGCCACTTCATAAGGATCAGGAATTGGTTGTTGCCGTTTTGGAAGACGCGTAATAAAGAAACGTGTATCAAAACGTATTGGACTTTTTGCTGGTGTCGTTTTATGGCCGATATATGTGAAGCAGCGACAATCTAGCGCGGCTTCTTTTTCTTTTAATAACTCGATAAAACTTATTTCCTTTTTTAAGAGCCTTTTCCTATCGTTCAAACTTTCTTCTCTTTGAAATGAGAGCGGCTCCCCTGTTCTATCACATCCAAGGAAAACTCCAATTTCTTCATAGACTTCTCTTGCGGCAGCAACATAATAAGCTAAAGGGATATTTGCCTGATCTGTTGGAGCAATTAATCTATTAGATAGCAGCGAGTCTTTCTCATCCACTGCGCCACCAGGAAAAACATAATGCCCAGCAAGAAATTTCATTGTTGCTGGGCGTTTCGTCATATATACTTGTCCTTGTGGATTGATTAATAAGACTGTCGCCGCTGGCTTAGGAATAGTTTCCATGTATAAGTCACACCTTTTTAGAAGAATATCATCTTATTCATTTATACTTCTCTAACGCTAGCAAAATTCCTCTAACTTCTAGCTAACAATTATTCTCTTATTTGTCCATTGCCTTCAATAAAATATTTACTTGATGTTAATGCTTTTAATCCCATTGGTCCACGCACATGCATTTTTTGTGTGCTAATGCCAATCTCAGCGCCAAAACCAAATTCAAATCCATCTGTAAATCTTGTTGAAGCATTATGATAAACAGCAGCAGCATCTACATGATTCATAAAGGTTGCTGCACGACTATTATTTTCAGTTATAATTGCTTCTGAATGCTTTGTCCCATATTGACGAATATGAGTAATGGCGTCTTCAACAGAGGCAACTGTTTTAACGCTCATTTTTAAGCAAAGAAACTCACTGTGAAAATCTTCTGTAGTGGCTAATTCGATGTGAGGAAGAATGGCTTTCACATATTGATCACCAACCATTTCAATTCCCTCGTTCTCCATGTAAGCTAAAAATTCTCCCCCGTATTTTTCCAACCAATGAGTATGAATCAAAAGAGATTCGATACTATTGCAAACAGAAGGTCTTTGTTTCTTCGCATTTAATACTACTTTCTTCGCCATTTCTAATTCCGCAAACTCATCAATATACATATGGCAATTGCCTGCGCCTGTTTCAATAACCGGCACGGATGCCTCACGTACAACAGTATCAATCAATCCTTTTCCACCTCTAGGGATAAGCACATCGAGAAAAGTATGAAGATGAAATAATTCTTTGGCAGCTTCTCTACTCGTATCTTCAATTAATAAGACGCTATCAATTGGTAGCTCCGTCGATTGTAATGCCCGATGAACAGTTTGGACAAGCGCACGATTACTATGTAGAGCCGTTTTACTCCCTCGTAAAATTACACAATTATTTGTCTTTAAAGCTAGTGAAGCTGCATCAATAGTTACGTTAGGTCTTGCCTCGTAAATCATGCCTATAACACCCAGTGGGACTGACTTTTGTTGAATAAGTAGACCATTTTCTTTTTTTATTGTCTGCAATACACGATCTATAGGATCGTCAAGTTGTGCGATATCAGTGACCGCTTGTGCCATTGCTTTTATTCTAGACTCATCTAACATAAGACGATCAATCATACTGTCATTCATGTGGCCACGCGCCATCCTTATATCTTTTTCATTGGCTAAACGGATCTCCTCTTGATCTTCTATTAATTGATTGGCAATGGCCTTTAATGCTTGATTTTTTTCTGCTGTCGTAGCTCCACTTAAACGATAGCTCGCTTTTTTTGCTAACTTACCTTTTTCATATACTTCACTTGTCATTTCCCTTCACTCCTATTCGATTCCAAAACTAATTTATCACGATGAATCACTTCTTTAATTCGGTTTTTCTTATGTGCTGTTTGCGTAAGATATTGACTAGAACAACTTACTTCTCCCCTAGCAATTAGTTGACTTTCAAACCTCACTTCAACAACCTCACCCGAAAGAAAACTTCCATCAATTTTAACAATTCCAGGTGATAATAGACTGCCACCACCATGCACAAGTGCTTTTTCGGCACCTTTATCCACATAGATTTTTCCTTTGACCGTTGAATGAAGGGCAATCCATTGCCGTTTCGTATTAATCTTTTTCATTTGCTGATTAGAAAGATATGTACCGTCTCCAGTTCCATTAAGGATGCTTATAAGTTTGTCTTCACCTTTACCAGTACCGATAAAAACCGGAACATTTAATTCCATAGCTGTTTTAGCAGCATTCAACTTTGAGTACATGCCGCCAGTACCAACTTTAGAGCCCGCACCGTCTGTCGCTTTCATTTGCACATCAGTAATTTCATTTAAGAAGTCAATTCGGCTGGCATTTGGGTACTTAAACGGGTTTTGATCATATAAGCCATTAATATCTGTTAAAATTACAAGTAAATCAGCATGAACAAGCCCGCTAACGAGTGCTGATAACATATCATTATCCCCGAAAGTCAATTCCTCAATAGAAACAGTGTCATTTTCGTTAATAATCGGTATGACTTTACGATCTAACAGTTCCATAATCGTATCGTACGCATTTCTAAAGCGGACTTGATTGTTAAAGTCGGATCGAGTCAGTAAAATTTGCGCTGCCAAGGTGTCAAATTTTAATAAGGCTTCCATGTAACTTTGAATTAATAATCCTTGACCGATAGCAGCCGCAGCTTGTTTCCCTTTTAATGTAATGGGACGGGAAGAATAACCTAGTTTTCTAAAACCTGCTGCTACTGCTCCCGAGGATACGACAATCACTTCATGGCCCATCTTCTGTATTTTTGCAATTGCTAATATATGATCGGTAAATTTATAGCGGTCAATCTCTCCCCTTTCATTCGTTAATGAACTGCTGCCAATTTTAACGATCATTCTTTTCTTCCCCATATGATTCATTCCTTTTAAGAGCACGAACACCCATGTAGTGATGTCTCAGTCTAGTTTTTTAAAAGATAAAAAAAAACCTAACTCAAGCCTTAATACATAAGGACGAGTTAGGTTCGCGGTACCACCTTAATTGAATGCTCTCTTTTAAACATTCCACTTTATGAGTTAACGTCTCAATCACCGCTGATGGTTTTCACCAGACTATAGAGGCAGGTTCAATAGGTTGAAACATGGTGGAATCTTTCAGCTGATAAATTCCACTCTCTTTCATGCCAATCCCTATTTACTAGCCCTCTTTCAATCGTTCATTTATAATTTTGACTCTTTCTTCTATTAAAACGTTTCAGTATTACAACTATTATAGCAGAAATCTTTCTCATGAAAAGAAATATTTATCGTAGTAATGAAATATTACCACTTCATATGTAATATTCATCAAACACATCTTTTCTTCAACTTTTTTGATACTGTAGATGAAAAACAGTTGTTCTATTTTACGTGTTAGTTGAACCAAGAGAAACGCTCTTCCTATAAATGTCTTACCACATTAATAGAAGAGCTCATAAATGCTTTATCTGTTTTTCAGTTCTTTTTCATAAGGTGCAATAACTTGGCTGGATGAAAGTTCTGCTATTCTTTCTTGCGTATAGCCTAATGATTGTAGGACATAATCCGTATTTTCCCCTAGTTTTGGCGATGCCGTTTTCACCTTAGGTGTAGATTTACTTAGCTGAAAAGGTAGTCTTGGGAGACGTAAATCTTCAATTGTATCATGTGTTACTTGTTCCCACATGTCGAGGGCTTCTGTCTGTTTTGCGTCAATGACTTCAGATATTTTTTTCACTTTGGAACTTGGGATACCTGCCGCGCTTAATTCCGTCACCCAATAATCAGCAGTTTCCCTTTGAAGTATCAGTTCTATTTTTTCTTTTAAGATGTATTGGTTTTCCACACGATTTTTATTATCTCTAAATCGCTGATCTGATAGCCACTCCATACTATTTAAAACCCGACATAATCTTTCAAATAGCGATTGATTAGAAATGCCAATCATGATATACGTATCGCTTGCCAAGTAAGCACCATAAGGAGCAAATGCCGTGTGACCAGAGCCGTTTTTCTGTGGTTCTTCTCCTGTCGCTAAAAAGGAAAGCATATGATAACTACTCCAAAATAAACCGGTTTCATATAAAGAAGTAGAAACAAATTGCCCTTCACCTGTATGCTTTCGATGCAAAAGTGCAGATAGAATACCAATCACACCCCACATTGCACTTCCTTGATCTAAAATAGAGACAGGTACTCTCGCTAATTCAGCGTCTTTGGCTCCATTGATACCCATGATACCTGTTTCAGCTTGAGCAATAGCATCATAGCCCGGTTGCAATTTTTGCGGCCCACTTTGGCCATATGCTGATAATGAACAATAGATGATTTGATTGTTTATTGCTTTCAATTTAGCATAACCTAATCCCATTTGCTCAGCTTTTCCCTGTCGGAAGTTCTCAACGAATACATCTGCCGATTCGACAAGATCATAAACGATTTGTTTCCCATCTTGTTTCTTAAGGTCGATGACAACCGACTCTTTATTTCGATTAATATGGAGAAAATATACACCTTCTCCACTCATAAATGGCCCCATTCCTCTGGCGTCATCTCCCGTACCCGGACGTTCAATTTTAATAATTTCTGCACCTAAGTCCGCTAGAATCATTGTTAAAGTTGGACCAGAAATATTGGTTGTGACATCAACGACTCTCATGCCTGCTAAAGGTCCCGTCATCCTTATCCCTCCCTGTAGTAAAAGAAATGGTACAAGTTAATAAGACCTTGGTAATCCTAATACATGCTGTCCGACAAAGCTTAATACTAAATTATTGGCAATTGGGGCAACCTTAAATAATCTCGCTTCTCTAAATTTACGTTCAATATTATATTCTTTGGCAAAACCATAGCCACCGTAAGTATCCATTGCCGCATTTCCAGCATTCCATGTCGCTTCGGAAGTAAGGTATTTAGCCATATTTGCTTCTGCACCGCAATTGACTCCCTCATCAAATAATTCAGCCGCCCTATCTCTCATTAGCTTTGCAGCTTCTATTTCCATAAATGCCTTAGCAATTGGAAATTGTACACCTTGATTCTTTCCAATAGGGCGATTGAATACTACACGTTCATTAGCATACTGTACTGAGCGATCTATAAAGTATAAACCATCTCCAACAGATTCTGAGGCAATTAATATTCTCTCCGCATTCATTCCACTAAGAACATATTTAAACCCTTTACCTTCTTCACCAATTAAGTTTTCTACAGGAATTTCCGCATTTTCAAAGAATACTTCTGTTGTCGCATGATTAATCATTGTATCAATCGGACGAATGGTTATTTTATCGCGTTGTTCTTTCATATCTAGTATGAATAAACTTAAGCCATCTGTTTTCTTCGTTACAGTTTCTTTCGGTGTTGTTCTTGCTAGAAGTAGCATCAAATCAGAATGCTCAGCTCTAGATGTCCAAATTTTTTGTCCGTTAACTATATATTTTTCTCCCTCTTTTTGGGCAAAAGTTTCAATACTAGTTGTATCACTGCCAGCTGTAGGTTCCGTAATCCCAAATGCTTGGAGTCTTGCTTCACCACTGGCGATTTTTGGGAGAAATCTCTGTTTTTGTTCTTCACTACCATGCCTTAATATTGCACCCATTGTATACATCTGTGCGTGGCAAGCACCCGCATTCCCGCCTGAGCGATTAATTTCTTCTAATACAATACTCGCTTCTGTCATTCCCAAACCAGCTCCGCCATATTGTTCTGGAATAAGAACTGAAAGCCACCCCTCATCTGTTAAGGCTTGAACGAAACTTGTTGGATATTCTTCCCTTTCATCCGTTTCTTGCCAATACGTTTCCGGAAATCTCTCACATAAACTTTTCACACTTTTTCTAATCATGTCATGTTCAGTATTGACTTTCGTCTGTGCCATTTTTACCCTCCTTTATTTTCCTTGCCATTGTGGTTTTCTTTTTTCATTAAAAGCATAAATTCCTTCTAAACGATCGTTAGAATTAGCACAACGATAATATGCTTCTAATTCTAGTGCGATTCCCGTAGATAAATCGCAATCTGCTCCTTTATTAACAACTTTCTTTAATGCCTTTAATGAAAGTGGCGCGTTCTCTGCAATTTCTGATGCCAACTTAATTGTCTCTTCTAATAAGCTTTCTTCTCGACAAACTTTATTCACGAGTCCATATGTCTCAGCTTCTGTAGCACTGATTCTTTTACCTGTAAATAAAATTTCTTTAGCTATTGCAAGTGGTAATACTCTTATGGCCATTTGTGTACCACCTATCCCTGGTATGAGACCGAGTTTCGCTTCAGGTAAACCGAATGAAGCGTTTTCATTTGCCGTGCGCATATCACAGCTTAATGCAATCTCCATACCACCGCCTAGCGCATAACCATTTACAGCACAAATAATAGGAAAAGGAAACTCACGAATTAATTCAGTCACTCTTTCAAAAATATCATGTTGTTTTTTCCAGTCACGTTGGCTCATTCCGTTTCGCTCTTTTAAATCAGCTCCAACACAAAAGCTTTTATCCCCCTCTGCAGTTAAAATAATGACTCGTAAATCTGGATCATATTTTAAGATTTCTAAACTTGATACGATTTCACTCGCCATTTTGGTGTTCAATGCATTCATTGATTGTGGACGGTTTAAACGTAAGATAGCAATTTGATTATGATGAGTTTTTTTTAGGTCAATCGTTTCATATGTCTCAACTTTCATTTATATCCTCCTTTTTTGCTATAAATGAGCATTTATTCCATACGCAATCATTGACATAGTTGCTCCTAATATTCTTGTTGGTTTAGTATGATTCATTAAAAGAAGTGGAGACGAATACCTGCTCATTTTTCGCCAAATGTTCGTAGATGTTCTTTGTGGAAATGCATCGTAACATTCATTCAATCCTTAAAGGTTCCTTTAAATGATGTTTTTAATGGTTTGCTAGGAGTAACAACGAAGCTTCACGTTTTTTCTCACAAGTTGTCGTTCGTCTTCACCCTACTTATAAAAATGGTTATCTATAGGATACTGTATCCAATTTTTAATTGCAATATTTTTTAGAATTTTCTATTTACTTAATTGCTCATTAAAATGAGAGATCGCTGATTTGGGGATAGTCACCCAATTGATAACATCTTCTCCCCATTGCCATACACTTTGGTGAAAACACCGACTTTTACTATTTTCGATATGCAGATGATAATAATAACAAGCATTAAAATATTTTCTATAACTGCTTGTTTCCTTTGTTTCAATTTCAGCTTCTTTCAACAATAAGCAATTCGCTAATAAATAATAAATGCGTTGCATGATAGAAATAGCTTCCATTTCTACTTCTGTAGGGCTAACTTGCCCTATTAGATTAAGATCTTCCTCTAATAGATGCATATTAGTTAATAACTTCTTTCTCAATGGGGTAAAATCAACAAACGTCACTTCATTTAAAATCGTTTTCATTGTTTGTATTAACACAGTATTTGCCTTATTTTTTGTAATTGCTCTTAAAACATCCAGCGCAACAATATTCGTCGTACCTTCCCATATTGACCCTAAATGTGCATCACGTACAAGTTTAGCATTTGCCCATTCTTCAATATATCCATTGCCGCCTCTCATTTCCATTGATTCACCTGCAATCACTCTTGCTTGTTTGCATATTACACCTTTTAACAAAGGTGTTAACAATCTTAGCATCGTTTTTGCTTTCTCATCCTTTTTAGTTTCGGTCAAATCAAAGGTATGTGCCGTGTATAGTGACATGGATGTCGCCACTTCCGATGTTAGCATCATTTCAAATAATTGTTTCTGCATGAGAGGAAGTTTGGCTAATGGTTTTTTAAATGCGATACGTCCTCTAGTTGTGTATAAGGCTTCTAAATAAGAGCGCCTGATGAGACCTGTAGAACGGACACTATTTGATAACCTTGAAGCGTTGACCATTGACATCATTTGTTTAAACCCATGATCAAGTTCCCCAACTAAGTAACCAGTCGCCCGCTCAAAAGTTACTTCTCCTGAAGCCATTCCTTTTGTCCCTAATTTATCTTTTAATTTATTGATCGTATAATGATTTCTTTCTCCACTAGGCAAGATTCTTGGTACTAAGAACATAGCCAACCCTTTTGTTCCTTCTTTTGCACCTGTTGGTCTCGCTAATACAAGTGCTACATCAGCACTAACATTTGAACAAAACCATTTATCCCCCGTGATTAACCATGAATCTCCATTAGCTTCTGCTCTGACTGAATTGGCACCCACATCCGAGCCGCCTTGCTTTTCTGTCATAAATTGAGCAGCCGTCATTCTATCACTCTTCGTGCTAATTAATTGGGGTAAGTATTCTTTCTTTAGTTTTACACTTCCATAATCCTCCAAAATCTTCGCCGCTGAGTCTGTCATACTCATCGGACAACATAAACCAAATTCAGCTTGAGCAAATACATACCAAAAAGTGTATTTCATCACTTTATTAAAAGCCGTTTCAGCCCCCATGACACCGCTACGATGACTCATGGCAACCAAGCCGAATTCTTCATAACCGATTTCCTCGAGACGTGAATAGGATGAATGATAATTAACATCGTTTATTCGTTGTCCACGCTTATCATACATTGTTAATGTTGGTGGATGTCTGTCCGCCTCTCTCGAAAGCGGATCGATTTCATTATTTGCTCTATCCCCTAACTCAATTAACTTATCTTTAACTAATTGATATTCATCATTTACATAGTGTGCTAATAAAAAATGAATATGGGGATCTGATAAGAAATAATTGATTTCTGTCGGTTCTGGCATGCCACCTTTTATCGGTTCCGGTTGAGGTACTTTAATAGACTCATCCATAAATCCACCTCCTAACTTATCCGCTGTTTAATAGAAAAGGTACCTAGCGCTTTGGCAACAACACTTCCATCTTCCTGAGTAAGGATAGACTCAACATATTGGATTCTTCTTCCTTCATGTATCATTTTCGCTTCTGCATACAAGATCCCTTCTTTAACAGGGGCGAGAAATTGAGTTGTTAATGAAATCGTCGCAACTTTAACATCTTTCATTGACCGAATAGTGACACCTATAACCGAATCCAATAAGGAGGCAGTTGCGCCTCCATGAACCACACCATTAGAGTTTAAATGTTGTTTTTGTACTGACATCTTAATGCGCGCTCTCCCTGCTTCCAATTCATCCATTGTAATACCAAGAAGCTGCCAATAAGGAGATGTATTAAACTCCTTTTCTAGCCATTGTAAGTATTCATTCTTCATAATAGAGACTTCTCCATTCATAAGGATTCTATTAAATGATCAATTTTTTCATCCCAAACGATGACACCGTCTAGGGCAAGCACACCTTCTCCTTCTTCAAGCACAATCAGAGGGTTGATATCCATCTCTTTTAATCTACCATTTTGATTAGCAGCAAAATGTGATATCTTCTCTATCGCTCGAGCTAATGCCTGAATGTCATGACTGCCTTTTCCCCTAACTCCTTGCAAAACGGCATAACCTTTTAATTCCATTAGCATCTCAATTGCGTCTTCCTCACTGACTGGAGCTTTTCTTAGCGATACATCTTTAAATACTTCAATAAATATCCCTCCTAGCCCACAGACAATAATCGCACCAAATTGAGGATCCTCTTTCACGCCAATGAAAAATTCTACACCTTCTTGCTTAACCATCTCTTCCACAAGAAAGCCATCTATCTGTGCTTCTTTATTATATTTCTTTACACTTTCTGTTATCTCCTTAACCGCTAACGCTAATTCTTGTTCATTCTGTATATTAACAATAACACCACCTGCATCCGTTTTATGAAGAATATCGGAAGAAATGACTTTGCACACCTTAGGAATATCCCAGTCTACTTTCATAGTCTCTATCTCATCTACCTTATTGATGAGTACTCCTTTAGGTGTACGGATGCCAAAGTTTGTTAATAAATGTTTAACCTTCACTTCAGTCCAAATTCGTTCCTTTATTTCATCAGTATGATAAATGTTTTCACCAGCTACCTGAACATCATTAACAGTCTTTGTTGAATATTGTACTAGTAAACTTAGTGCAACCATCGTTTCATAAGATGTTTTATATACTGGGATATTATTTTGTTGTAAATACCTTCTTCCTTTGCCTGTTAATTCATCTGTGCCAGTAATCGTCACGAGTATCGGTTTATCTGTTTTCGGGTCTATTTCCGCTATTGCTTTGCAAATATTAAAGCCTAATTCGCCTCCAAATGTCGTTTGAAAAACAATGCTGTCTATTGTTGTATCTTCTAATAATACTTTCAATGTATCGGTTAGAATATGTTGTTCTTTTAAACTTTGCGCAGTCACATCAATCGGATTCATCGCAGATCCGTAAGTAGGGATTAAATCTGCCACTTTTCTCTTCGTTTCTTCAGTCAACGTAATCATATTAAGCTGCAAATCTTCACTATAATCAGCCATTGCAATACCTGCAGCTCCAGAATTAGAAATTGTTACCACTCTATTTCCAGCTGCCCTTTTTTGATTTAAAAAGACTTTGACTGTTGTGATTAAGTCATCAATATCATTCACTGTAATAATGCCATATTGTTTGGCGATTGCTTGATACGTTTCGTCAGAACCAGTCATTGAGGCTGTATGCGATAAAGCCGCTTTCTGTCCTAATTTTGACCTTCCAGCCTTCAACATGATGAGTGGTTTATCTTTTTCTTTTGCGGCTTTCGCTAATCGAATAAATTGTTCCCCGTCTGGAATACTTTCTAAATAACCAGTAATGATTGATGTCTGCTCATCCTTTACCATATAATTCATGACATCAAGTGTCGTAATATCCATCTGATTTCCCGTATTCACGACATAGGAAAATCCTATATTCTCTTCTTGTGCCATCCCGAATAATGAAAAGCCAATCGCTCCACTTTGAGAAGCAAACCCGACTGGTCCAGAAATAAAGGGCCGATCTGTTTCAAACGAGGTAGCAAACCCCATTGGTAGTGATAAATGAACATTTAATAAACCGACACAGTTGGGACCAAGAATATGAATATTCGCTTCCTCAGCCTTTTCTAACACTTCATTCTGTAGATTTGAACCTTCTTCTCCTATTTCTGCAAAACCTGAGCCAAAAAGTACGATACTTCTAATCGCTTTTTGTTTACATTGATCGATGATAGATAACATTCTTTTAGCTGAAACAGCAATTAATGCGACATCAACGGAGTCAGGAATATCAACCAAAGAAGGGTAACACTTATAACCACCAATTTCTTCATATTTAGGGTTAACAGGATAAATATTGCCTTTATATTGATGCTGAATAAGGTTTTTGATCGGTTTACCACTAATGGATGTGAAATCTTTTGATACGCCTACAATGGCGATTGATTCTGGGTGAAGAAATTTTTGTATCGCTTCATTTTTATCCATTCGTTATACCTCCAGTTCATTGCCTTGATTATAATTACTTCTTTTTCTTCGCCATTTAAGTACATAAAGACATAATGCAATCACGATACCACCGATAATAAACGGCCACATTGGGACAAACATCATCAATCCTGCGATAAATAAAATGATTCGCTCTACTATGGCTAAAGTACCAGCTCCCACAAGATATCCTTCTAATGAAAAGGAAATGCAAGCAATTCCTATGACGGCAACAACTATACTAAGGACCGTATCCCACGGATCTCCGCGACCAATTAATATGGCAGGATTATAAATCATGAAGAAAGGAACGATAAACTTGACGGATCCTAACTGGACAGATTGAAAAGCTGTTTTCATCGGACTTGCTCCTGCTATACTTGCTGTCGAAAAGGCAGCTAATGCTACTGGTGGCGTAATATAGGAGACAGTTGCCCAATAAACAACGTATAAATGTGCTGCTATTGGATCCACACCAACAGCAACAAGTGCCGGTGCCATAATAACTGCTAAAAATACATATACAGCGGATACAGTCATACCCATCCCTAAAATAAAGCAGGTAAGTGCTCCACCAATTAGGATTAAGAAAGTATTATCTCCAGCAGCAGCCACTAATTCACGAGAAAATGAAAACGATACACCTGTAGCAGACAACGCACCAACAATAAAGCCTACCCCAGCAATAATAACAACGATATCAGTTAAGACCTTTCCTATATTCACGACCATATTTGCTAGATCTTTAGCTGACATCCTCGTTGATTTCTTTATCATGGCAATGAGTAACAATACAGCACTTGCATAATAAGGGGCTTGCCCTTCTGAGTTTAGTACTGCTAAGAAGAAAATCATGACTACGATTGAAAAAATATAATACCAACCCTCTTTTAACGTTTTCCAGAATGATGGTATTTCCTTAGCAGCCATCCCTTTCAATCCATTTTTGGCAGCATACCCATCAATTTGAATAAATAAGCCAAGATAATAAAGAAATGCTGGGACTGCAGCTGCTAAAGCGATTTCATAATAAGGGACCGCTAAAAAAGAGGCCATGATAAAGGCTGCCGAACCCATAATCGGTGGCGTAATGGTACCACCTGTAGACGCTGTCGCTTCAATAGCTGCTGCATAATGGGGTTTATAGCCTGTTTTCTTCATTGCCGGTATGGTCATTGCACCTATTGTCACTGCATTTGAAACGGCACTACCACTCAACATGCCAAAAAATGCACTCCCTACAACGGCAACCTTCGCAGAGCCACCCCTCGTTCTGCCAAAGATAGAAAGAGCGAGGTTGAAGAAAAAGTCACCACCACCAGTTTTCGTAATGACTACACCAAATACTAAAAATCCTAGTAATAAATTCCCAATCGTTGTATAAGCAATACCAAACACGCTATTAGAACTCATGATGTGATTTCTCGCTAAGGTAAGAAAATCATAAGACTGTCCTTGGAGCAATTCTATCGGTATAATTCCAGCAATAAGGGGATACAGTGAGATTACTAGACAGATCATCGCTAAAACAAGACCAGCTGTTCTTCTTAAAGCTTCAATAATTAACCCCCATAGAAGAATACTTGCAATTGTCGGTAAAACTGGAGCCTCCCAATCCCATCCCTCAATAATAATTCGTTCACCATTCAAACCAATGGCTATAGCAATGATCATGGTTAATAAAAAACAGGCGATATCATACCATTTAATCGAAAGATCCGTTTTCTTTGCGGGAAACATAAGATAGGCACAAGGGAGAAAACAGGCTAATAATAAAATCATGTAAGCATTTTGAATCGGATTTATGCCAAATAATTCAAGATAGAATAACATGTTTACAGATAAGAAAATGCCTATTAAAGTGGAGCTAATAATAATCGTTTTCCAAAAAGTGTTTAAACGTGATTGCACCATAGACTAACCTCACCTCACATTTATCAGAATGGATGGTTATGATTCTCTCATTTTTAATTTACAGATTCCCGTTCCCGTAACCAGAGCGCTTCAAATTCCTCATCTGTTAATTCTTCTTTTTCAGCGAAGGCAACCGTTTTTTCCCATACTTCATTTAACGCTTCGTACCGTTCTATTAATTGATCATTTTTTTGTTGTTTTTCTTCACTCCATAAGCCTTCTTCTTTAAAGAAACGAATTGTGCCCTCATGAAACGGAATCCCTTTTGGCTCTGTTAAGACTTCATCCTTACTATATAGAGCTAAATTAGGTAGGGCATCGCCATATAAATGGAAAGAATCATTTAACGATTTAATAAACTGATAGATTGCCTCTTCACTTTGATCTGCGTATCCACCAATTAAATAGCCATGTCCCATAACATCCATACCTGTTTCCATACCTGCTCCTTGTTTTGTATTAATAGGAAATAACCACGCAGCCACTTCCTCTACTCTTCCCCATCCCCCGTTGTCATCTTTATCCATTTCTAACCAACGAATCCCACCTTTACTATGGGCTTCAAACATTGTAGATGCAGTCGGATTAATACCGGCAACATCAATTTGCCCTTGGATAAGTGCTTCTCCTTGTCCTGAATAGGAAGTGATTTTTACTGGCTCCACATCATTCCAAGTTAAGCCGGCGAAAGCAAGCATTGCTTCATTTTTTAAATTGACGGAAGTGTTTCCAGCTATTATTGGAATTTTCTTTCCCCTTAGATCTTTGAGAGTTTGTATATCTGAGTTTTCTCTTACAGCAAATCCGAATTGACTAATGGGTGCCCAATAAGCTCGAACATTTTGCGGTCCCCATTTTTTTGAAGTGAATTCTTCCTTTCCTTCGAATGCCAGTTGAATTTCATCTCCAACTTTACCTACAGAAGCAATTTCACGCCTTAAAGGCACCATTCTTCCAACACCACTTGCAGATGGAAGCATTCTCACCTTTGTATCATATTTTTCTGTCAACACATTCGCAATAGCCGACATTTCTGCATAACCACCAGAGCCTACATCATATACACTCCACGTCATTTGCTCAGCTAGGCCCGATTCATCTGCGAGCAACGAAGCTTGAGGAGCAGAGTTACATCCAGCTAAAAGAAAACATAGTAATAGCAGCAGTACTAATGGAAGCATTTTATTCCCTTTATTCATGTAATAACCTCCCATCCAGATATGGCCAATGAAAACAAAGTTATACAGGCGTAAACATGGGTAGCGTCATCTCTCCGACTTTTTGAAAGACGACTTTTACTTGTTGATCGCAATGAATTGCTTCCATATCCGTATCAATAATGTTCGTCATCATCCTAACCCCTTCTTTTAGATCGATGAGGGCAACACAATACGGCAAATCTTCTTTAAACGCAGGTCCACCAGCCCTTCGCGCAATTGTATAAGAATAAATCGTCCCCTCTCCGCTTGCTTCTACCCAAGTAACGTTTTCCTCTCCACAGTGAGGACATAGAATACGTGGGTAAAAGATATGCAAAGAGCAACTTTGACATTGTTGTATGAATAATTTTCCTTTCTCACACCCTTCCCAAAAAAACTTCGAATCATTATCAATAATTGGTAATGGCTTCATTATCTTATCCATCTGTTTAGTCCCTCCCTAAAATGACGACTGATGTTGAGGAAAGTGTTCCCCCTGTTCCATTTACAAGTCCTATTTTTGCTTCTTTCACTTGTCTCTCTCCACACTCACCTCTTAGTTGCCTAACCGCTTCAATAATTAAAAAAATCCCGTACATACCTGGATGTGCATATGAAAGGCCCCCGCCGTTCGTATTCATCGGAAAATCACCGCCTGGAGCTGTACGTTGATTTTTCACAAAATCGCCACCTTCACCACGTTTACAAAAGCCTAAAGATTCTAATGTGAGCAACACCGTAATCGTGAAAGAGTCATAGATTTCAACGAAATCAATGTCATCATGGCCAACTCCAGCCATCTCAAACGCTCGTTTACCTGATTGCGCAGCAGATGTCATGGTTAAGTCAGGCATCGCTTGTATAGACCAATGACTATGTGCCTCACCTTGGCCAAGGATCCAGACCGGTTTTTTCCGACAATCCTTCGCCCGTTCGGGTGATACAAGCACTACTGCCCCTGCTCCATCTGTTACGAGACAGCAATCTAGTATATGAAGAGGATCAGTAATCATTGGCGATTGCAGCACATCCTCAATGGATATCGTATCCCTTTTTGTCGCATATGGATTTAATTGAGCCCACTTTCTTGTTGCCACTGCTATTTCTGCTAGGTCTTCATTCGTTGTTCCGTATTGATGCATATGACGATGTGCCGCCATCGCGTAAGCACCAGCTGGTGAAGGTAAGCCAAAAGGTGTTTCATATTGTGCAGTAAACGTAGGTGGTCTTCCTGCTAAAGATCGCGACCTCTCTGACTTCTGTGTACTTCCATATAAAATTAATGCTACTTCACAAAGCCCTGCTTGAATGGCAGCTGCAGCATGGCCAATATGAGCTTCAAATGAAGAACCGCCTATCTGTGTAGAATCTGTATAGTTCGGCTCAATCCCTAAATATTCCCCCATTACAACAGAAGGAAATGTACCAACACCAGGTACTCCCCATAGACCAGCAACAAACAGACCATCTACATCAGACTTTGTTAAACCTGCATCATCTAGTGCTCGTTTTGCTGCGATTGCTTGAATTTGCAAGACAGATAAACCGTCTTTTACTTTTCCTTCCTCAAGCTCAATATCACCTACTCCGACAATGGCAGCAGCGTTTTTAATTGACATGATAACCCTCCATATGCATTTATTTGTAGAAATCCTTATGAAAGCAGTAATACCTAATAGATTGGTAGAAATATATTTTTTATTGGGTTTGGTCTTTTACAAAGAAGTTAACAGCGAGTATTTCAGGATGTATCTTGGTTGAGGATGTTGTTAGATCATTTTGTAGATTTTAGAAGAGAGATTAAAAATGAATCGATATATTTTTCATATTTTGCAATCGCTTACATATATCTGCCACCAGTTACTTCAATTACGTTCCCAGTGATATAGTCAGCATAATTAGAGCTTAAGAAAACGACAGCTTTAGCGATATCAAGCGGTTGACCTACTTTCTGCATCGGTATTTCTGCTATTTTCAACTCCTTTAACTTGTCAGGAATGGCTTTGGTCATATCTGTTTCAATAAAACCAGGTTGAATGGCGTTCACATTGACCTGGAATTTAGCTAATTCTTTTGCTGCAGCTTTCGTCATGCCAACAATTCCAGCCTTAGCGCCAGCATAATTCACTTGCCCCATATTACCAACCTTACCGGCAATGGATGAGATATTAACAATCTTTCCCTTTTCTTGTTTTCTCATATGAAGTGCAGCAGCTTGCATACATAAGAATGTCCCTTTCATATGTACTTGAATCACTTGGTCAAATTGCTCTTCTGTCATTTTATGAAGCATTGCATCACGTGTAATTCCTGCATTATTAACAAGCACATCTATATCACCAAAATGACTAATTGTCTTAGAGAAAAGCTCGTCAACACTTTCTTTTTTGGCAACATCTACTTTAACTGCTAATCCCCTTGATCCAACCTTTTCAATTTCATTCACGACAGATTCACATGCCTCTACATTCAAGTCACCAACGACTATTTGGGCGCCATGTTGAGCTAATAAAAGACTAATCTCTCTACCGATTCCCTTCCCAGCGCCAGTAACTATCGCTACTTTATTCTTTAAATCCATGAAACTACCTCCATTTCAAAAATATGATATTAATTAAGATTTTATATATTAAAAAATTTTTTGTCAATAAAAAATTAGAAAATTAAGATTATTTAACTATATTCGATTATTCTCAGCAAAAAAGACATTATTACTCCCTATTTTCTGATTGAATAATAATGTCTTTTCTAATTAGACTAATGGGCGTTCTCCGCCTAATTTAATTGTAATTTCATTCGCAATTCCCTTTATTAGTTCACCAATTCTTTCCGCTTCCGCTCCTTGCAACTGACTGGTTAAGCCGACTAAAGAAATGGACATCTCCACTGTATTTGTATTATTAAAAATTGGTGCAGCAATGCCAATTAAACCATCAATATATTCTCCATGTGAAATGGCAAATCCCTTTATTTTTATCATTTCTAACTCTGCTAATAATTCTTTCATTTCTTTTTCCGTTAAAGGACGAAGACCATCATTATAATCAATTAAACGTTTTGCTTCTTCTCGCCTTAGATTAGCTAACAAACACTTACCATAAGCCCCATCTACAATTGAGAAATGTCTACCTACTGATACATTTATACCAAATTGTTCTGCTTCTACCTTAGCAATAATGGTCGATTTTTTCTCACCAATTCGATTGACTAGGAAACTCGTTAATCCAGTTTCTTCTGTTAATCTTTCCAAGTACTGCATTATAACAGATAAATCTAGAATATTCTCTTTCGCTCTTTCTCCTAAAACAACTAAATAGGGGCCAAGACTATATCTTTTAGAGCTTTGATCATAACGTACAACGGATAGCTCTTCTAACTTTTGCAGTATGCGGTAACATGTGGTTGGGGTTAATGATAAGGCATTTGCAATTTCAGTTAAGTTACTTTTACTAAACTTTTTTCGACTCAATAATGTAAGGATTTTAAATGCACTGTCAACTGCAGGTACATTATATTTTCTTTTCGCCTTCTTTACATGCTCATCCATCTTTTCTACCCCTTCATTATCCTTTTTTCAGTAATTTTATATACAAAAATTTTTTTTGTCAATGAAATAAAGATTGTTTTTTTGAATGATATAAATTATCTGATATCTATATGGTAAAATAGTGGGAGCAGGAAAACATGTGAGGAGCGTTAATAGAATGGATATTAAACAATTAGAAGTATTTCTATCAGTATATAAACATAATAACTTTTCTAAAGCTGCTGAGGAACTATGTATCTCACAACCAACAGTTAGCTCTCAAATCAAATCTTTAGAAGACCAATTAGGGCTGCAATTATTCAATCGTAAAAATAAATCATTAGGTAACTTAACAGATGCCGGAAAGATTCTTTATCCCTATTCCACACAAATTCTTTCATTAGTAAAAGAAGCCGAAAAATCACTCACTCAATATAAAGAAGGGTATAAAGGTTCCCTCTCTCTAGTGACTTCCGATTCATTTTGTTACTGGATCTTACCAAAAATTTTAGAAAGCTTTCATATTTCCTATCCTACAATTGAAATCATACTACATACCGCTTTTACACCTAAAATGATCGATATGCTTTATCATCGTGAAGTGCATTTCGCCATTGCACGTTCCGCTCAAAAAGAGTTTATAGAAGAAGATTTAGTCAGCCATCATATTGGACAAGATCCCATTGTACTCGTTGCCTCAGCTAGCAATCGTTTAACAAATATTCCAAGTCCTCATTTAAGTGACTTAGCTGATGAAACCTTCATTGTTTATGGGAAAGAGTCAAACTACTGGGCACAAATTGAACAAAAGCTTTTTTCCTATGGTTTCCATATGAAAACAGGAATGGAGCTTAACGACATCAATGCAACGAAAAAAATGATCGAGATCAATCTCGGGATTTCTTTCTTGCCAAGTATTTCGGTACAAGAAGAGATTGAAAATGGTAAGCTCCAAATCATTCCAATAAGTGATAACCTGCATTTGTATCGTCACTCTCACCTTGTTTACCATCAAGATACCGTAATTGCTGGAGGAATACAGAAGTTTTTATCGTTTGTAACTGAACAGAAGCCCTATTTGATTTAAGTATATAAACCCCCTTATTAATGAGGTCTCTGCACTTTGTCTCATTAATAAGGGTAAGTGAATCAACTATATATCTCTGCTTGTTTTTTCCCAACAATGACGGCGTCAACCGCGGTAACACCATTACCTTCTTTATGGACAAGGATCGGATTAAATTCCATTTCTCTCCATTCCCCTTGATGAGATAAACAAAATTCGGATAAAGTTTGTATCGTTAATGCCAATGCTTTTATATCTGACTTAGGTTTTCCCCTCACTCCATTTAGAAGTGGAAATGCCTTAATAGAAGCAATCATTTGTAACGCTTGGCTCTCTGTAATTGGTGCAGGCAAGAAAACAACATCCTCAAGCACTTCCGTAAATACCCCACCGATACCAAACATGATTGTCGGTCCAAATGTAGGGTCGTCAATTGCTCCAATAATCACCTCAATTCCCTCATCTGCCATTTCTTCAATCATCATCCCTTCGATAAGATGTTCGATATGATGATGCTTTATCCTATTAATCATCCCTTCATAAAATTGCAGTAACTCTTGTTGACTGTTGATGTTTGTTTGAACCAACTGATAGTCTGATTTATGAGTGATCTCCTTCGAAACTCCTTTTAAGACAAGAGGAAAAGGAAGACTATGCTCATGCAGACCTTCTTGATTACGAACAAAAGAACCTTTAGGCACTTTTATACCAATCGATTGTAATAGTTGCTTTCCTTCCCATTCATTTAGTTTTTCATTTACGATCATGGGTGTATGCTTACGAATCTCTTTTCTCGTTTGATCGTAAGCTTGCTTTTCTGTCGTATAGTAATTTACGACATGTGCTAGGGCATTAATGGTCCGTGTTGGTGTAGGAATCCAAGGAATACTTTTTTCCTTAAAGACTGCCTTTTTTGTTTCTTCCTGTATTCCAGACCAACAAACAACAACGGGCTTATTAGCTTGTTTAATCAACTTACTGAGTTTGTCGATAATAGGTGTAAATAAATGATCCGTCATTTGAATATAAAGCACGATGGTTTGCACTTCAATTGCTTCAACTAGCACAGATAGAGTATCAAGTATTTGTTGAGGATTTTGATTCACTTGTGCCGTCATATCAACTGGGTTTTTAATAGAAGCAAAAGCTGGAAGAGTTTGTGATAATCTCTCTTTCGTTTCTGCTTTTAAAGTGGCAAGTTTCATTCCTTTACGTTCACATTGGTCAGCCATCATTATGCCTGCACCACCTGATTGTGTGACGATAACCGCCCCTCCGTCTTTAGAGATATTTTTAGCATAATGAAACAGTGATAATGTATCAATTAATTCTTCCTCATCATCAACAAGAACCACATTGTTTGCAGCAAAATAAGATTGATAAATCTTCGCATTACCTGCTAATGATGCAGTATGCGAACTAGCCGCATCCGCCCCGATAACTGACGTACCAACTTTTATTAATACTATTGGTTTATTATTTTCATGACTAGCCTTTATTGCACGATTCATTTTAGTTATATTTCTTGCTCCCTCTAAATATCCACCAATGACTTTTATGTCAGGACTTTTAGCAAAATAATCAATATACTCAAAGAAATCAACCGTGCTTTCATTTCCGCTAGATACAAAAGCTTGAAATCCGATACCCATTTCAGTTGCTAATGTATGAGTTAAAGAACCCATTGCTCCGCTTTGTGTAACAAATGCAATCGCTGCAGCATCACATGCTTTTAAACTGGAAAAGGAAGCAATCATCTGCTTATTTAAGTTAAATAACCCGAGAGAATTTGGACCGCAAATCGGCAAATGGTTTCCTTTTGAATACTCCCTTATCTCTTCCTCTAACTTCGCTCCTTCTCCACCTATTTCTGTAAATCCAGAACTAAAAATCAAAATACTTTTTACCTTCTTCGCATGTAATTGTTTAATAATAGATAATACACTTTTAGCAGCTACACAAATCAATGCTAAGTCAATATATTCAGGTAGTTCTTCTATCTTCTGATAGCATGGAAAACCTAATATCTCTTCATATTTTGGATTTACAAGATAAACTTCACCTTGATAGCCTACCTCTTTTAAATTCGCTATTGGTTTATAGCTGATTTTCGTTTTGTCTCCACTAGCTCCTATAATAGCTACTGCGTTTGGTTCTAACATTGGTTTAAGGTCGTCACTCGTAAACATATTTTCACCTTCCTCTTAATACATATTTTTAGGTAGAAACAGAGCAATATCAGGAAAAAGATAAAGAATAATAATTAATAGGAAAATGGGAATTAAAAATAAACTTGCTCCTTTAAAAATTTGTTCTAAAGTAAGGTCTGGGGCTGATCCTCTTAGCACAAAACAATTCATCCCAACAGGAGGTGTGATCATTGCCATTTCCATCACCAAAACAATAATGACACCGAACCAAATTAAATTCATATCCATCGCTAGAATGATCGGTAGAATAATCGGTAATGTAACAACAACCATAGCAAGAGCATCCATTACCATTCCTAATAAAATGTACATAAGAATAATAAGCACAAATAATAGAAAAGGGGGAACTGAGATAGATTCGAAAATATCCGCTAATAGAAAAGGCAATCTTGTAATTGTTAAGAAGTAATTTAAGATAAATGCCATAATAATTATGGCAAATAAAAATCCTGTTGTTTTTAAAGTAGCAGATAATGCTTTAACAAATGACTGAATCGTTAATTTCCTTCTGATTAATGCAAAAATAAACGTAAAGAATGCCCCAATCCCTGCTGCTTCAGTTGGGTTAAACCATCCGATATACATACCCCCAATCACAATGCCAAATAACAAAATAATCCATATTGTAGATTTCAATGCGATGAAACGATCCTTCCATTTCACCTCTGTATGAATCATCGGTGCTAATTCTGGCTTTAAAGATACAACTACATAAACGGTGATCATATATAAAATGATAAGAATAATCCCCGGTATAATGCCCGCAACTAAAAGCTGTCCGATAGATTGTTCAGTCATCATCCCATATAGAATAAACAATGTACTCGGTGGAATGAGCACACCCAATGTTCCTCCTGCGACAATCGTTCCTCCGGTTAATGATTTGTTATAACCAGCCTTTAGCATTTCCTTCGATGCAATGACACCCATTGTGGCAGTATTTGCTAGGCTTGAACCTGAAGCGGCCGCAAAAACAGCAGAAGATGCAATTGTCGCCATCCCAAGTCCACCTCTTAATCTACTAAGCCAAAGTCTGAAAGTATTAAAGAGCTCTGTACTAATTCCACAGATAAATAATAGTTCTCCCATTAGAACAAACATAGGGATAGTGCTTAACGTATAACTAAAACTATGATCCCATGTCACTGTTTCAACAACTGTGGCTAATGCCGTCCAACCTTTCAAATAAAAGATTCCTAGTACAGCTGGTACGACCATTGCGATTGCAATGGGTACTTTAAAAAACATTAAAACAAACATGATCAAAATAACGATAACACCAAACCATTCAACCGGCATGTTCATCACCTCCTATATTTTCATGATTTAATGAAAGGATGAGCTTGAGCATTCTTAGAAAAGCCTCAGCTCCCCACATGAGAAAACCGATTGTAATGATATAATCAAAGGGGTAAAAAGGAATTTCTAAAAGAGTTGTAGATATAGGCATTGTTAGTTGATGAAAGATCCCGACATGAAGATAAATATAGGCAATGAGGATGGTAATAATAAATGTAAGAAATGCGCCAAATATCTCTAATACGCGTTGCCACTTATATGAAAGTCTGCTTGTAATAATATCTATTGTAATATGTCCGTTAACTTGTTCTGTATAAGCCAAACCACACATGATTAGCACTACCATACCTAACTGAACAATTTCGATATCACCAATAATAGGTGAAAATAACATCCGACTAAACACAGCAAAGGTAATAAATATCATCATCAGTGTCATCGTTGCTAACGCAATATATTTTGTTATTGCAGTTAAAAAGTGTATGACCTCTTCAAGCTTTCTCATGCATTCCACCACCTTAACTGTTTTAATTTTCAAATGGTAAAGGGTAATCTTCTTCACGGAGAATTTCAAAAAAAGCTTCTACCATTTCATCTCCATCAAATCCACGTTTATTTGCATCTTCTATCCATAACTCCCAAGCACCTTTACCTGCTTCACGGTACTTAATGTCTTCTTCTGTTGAAAGTTTAATATATTCGCCTCTTTTTTCAACTGCTTTTTCTAGCTGCTCATTAGAAGCAGCTAACTCTGTAACATAACTCTTTGTAAACATTTCTGATAATGCAGGATTCAATTCTTCTGTAAATAATTTTTGTAAATCTGGTGGGAGCTGATCATAGAAGTTTTTATTCATTACAGGAATGAGTGGGTTTACGAGTACTGACATTTGTGTAATATAAGGGGCAGGTTCATAATACCTTACTGCTTCACCGCCAATAGGTGTATAAAATGCGGTATCAATCATCCCCTTTTCTAATCCTTCGTATATGCCTTCAGATGTGATCGATACGGGTGTTCCTCCTAATGATTGAATAAAGGCATTTTCGCCTTTTCCGCTCATTCTCATTTTTTTATTCTGTAAATCTTCCATTGTGTGAATAGGAGTTGTAGAAAATAAATCATAGGCATCTGTTGAGGTTGGTGGCATAAGGATGACATTATCTAACCCTTTGTCTGCAAATCGATCTTCGAATTTACTTAAAACCTTGTTTGCCTCAACAGGTCCTTGTAATGCAAAAGGTAAACTACCGATTGTATAAGGAAAAAAAGGTGTATCATAAAAATAGTTCGTTACGAGAAGACTCACATCATAGAGCCCTCCTTTTATATCTTGGTAAACGGAGCTAGACTTTCCTAAGGCACTCCCATGATAAATATTGACTTTAACTCTTCCATTCGTCTTTTCTTCCACCATCTTTTTCCATGGCTCCCACGCATTATAAGCATAGTGATGTGTAGATGGCTGCCAATTATTTATATCCATCACATACACTTCATCGGAAGCGCTTTCATTGGATGTCTGTTGACTACAGCCATTTAATAAAATACATACAAAAAATAAAGTCAATAGAAGAAACTTTTTCATTGGAAACACCTCCATTATTGTTCATAATCACATTTTCCGCTCGGCTAACGAACCAATAACTCCCTCTTTTCTCAATTGATCAATCTCTAATTTTTGATACCCTAATGCATGTAGAAGTTCTTCTGTATGCTGTCCTAAAACAGGTGGCCCTGCTTTTGTTTTAACATTTAGGGTAGAATTTTTAAGTGGACTTTTCACCAATTTAATATGTCCAAGCTTTACATGGGAAACTTCTTCTACAACCTCTCTCGCCTCAACTTGAGGATGTTGAAAAACTTGTTCGATATTATTTACTGGTCCAGCTGGAACACCTACTTGTGATAATTGAGTGAACCATTCATCTGCCGTTTTGGTTATCATCATATCTGCGATTCTATTTGTTAACACTTCACGGTTAGTTACTCTAGCTTGATTCGTTTTAAACCTCTCGTCCCCAATCCATTCTTCACGATCTAAAACAACGCAAAAATTCGCAAATAATTTATCATTACCACAACAAACCATTAATGGACGGTCACTGCATTTAAATACTTGATAAGGAACAATATAACTATGATCATTGCCAACTCTTGTTGAAACTGTACCTGCATTTAAATAACTACTTGCTACATTGGCAAGTGCACTTAATTGTACTTCAAATAGGGATAGATCAATAGATTGTTCCTTTCCTGTTTGATCTCTTTGTCTTAAAGCTGCGAGAATCGCTATTGTTACATATTGTGACGTCATAATATCGACTAGTGGAAGTCCCACTCTTGTTGCGTCTCCCTCTGGAAGTCCAGTAACATCCATTAGACCACCTATCGCTTGCATAACAGGATCAAATCCCGGTTCCCCTTTATACGGTCCCGTTTGCCCATATCCGGTAACCGAACATAATATAATATCTTTTTTTACCTTTTTAAGTTGTTGTAGGTCGAGACCTAACTTTTTCAAAGTACCTGTTTTAAAGTTTTCTAAGACAATATCTGCCTCTTGTACGAGCTTTAAAAAGATATCCTTCCCTTTTTGGTTTTTCAAATCCAACTCTACTGATTTTTTATTACGATTAGCGGTAAAATAATACGTACTTTCTCCACCTATGAAAGGGACCCAATCTCTCATACTATCAGTACCATTCGGTGCCTCTATTCTGATGACATCAGCACCTAAATCTGCTAGTATCATTGAACCCCCAGGTCCTGCATAAACACGAGATAAATCCAATACTTTTACGCCTTCAAGTGGTTGCCTATCACTCATCGACTACACCCTCACCTTTTTAATATCACTACTTAAAGAATACTTTCTTTCGATATGATGACGATTAGCATCCTTTTCCCCTAAGGCATCATTAGCAATCAGTATACGTTGTATATTTGCCGACCCTTCACCAAAGTGAAGCATATTCGCATAGTTTACATACTTCATAATCGGATATTCATCTGCTATACCATTGCCACCAAATATCTCTAACGCACTTCTTGCAGCTTTGGTAGCTACTTCTGAAGCAAAATATTTTGCGTATGCACTTTGTCTAGTCGCCACTTCGCCTTTATCTTTTAAGTAAGCGCTTTTATACGTAAGCAATCTTGCAGCCTCTGTTTCTACTACCATATCCGCAATCAAATGTTGAATCATTTGATATTGACCAATTGGCACACCACTCACTTCTCGTTTGTTTGCATAAGATATCGCCTCATCAATACAACCTTGAGCAATACCAACCAATCGTGAAGAAACAGTTAAGCGTCCATAATCAAGCGCGTTCATCGCAATTTTAAAGCCTCCTCCCTCTTTACCTAATAATTGACTTTTGGGGATTCGATAATCCTCTAAAAATACTTCACAGCTTCTTGTCATATATCCTAGTGAACTGATTTCGATTGGTTTTGCATAAAACCCTGGTACATTAGTCTCAATAATAAATGCAGAAATGCCATTATGACCAGCTTCTGGATTTGTTCTCGCAAACAACACACCTACATCTGCCTCGTTAGCAAAAGTAATCCACATTTTTGATCCATTCAGCACGTACTCATCACCATCTAAAACAGCCGTTGTCTTCATTGCTCCAGCAGGGTCTGAGCCACCACCAGATTCAGTAAGAGCGAACATACCAATTTTCTCTGCCTTTATTAGAGAAGGGACATATTTTTCAATTTGCTGCTTATTTCCCCAATTTAAGATTGTAAAAGGGCAGGTCATTGCTTGCATATTAAAGGCATAACCTAACGATGGATGTGCTTTCGATATTTCTTCAGCAATGATAGCTAAATTAAGAAAACCTAATTCAGACCCACCATATCGCTCAGGAAAACAAGCACCAAAAAAACCTAGATAGCCCATTTTTTCAAAAATATCTTTCGGGAATAATTGATTTTTCTCATAATATTTAATATGAGGTGACACTTCTTTTCGGACAAACTCCTTTACCATTTGTAAGACTTGTTGGTTTTCATTTGTGTATTCGAACTCCATCTATCCCCACCACCTAATTAGAATTTTCTGAATTTATTAATTATACTATTATATATATTAATAATATTCAATATTTTATTAATAAAACAGATAATTTATTTGGGATAATGGATACAATTGATAGACATATGAGACTTTGTCCTTTAAAAATAGTAATTAATAATTATAGAGTTGATCTTTTTTGTTGAAACTTCTCTCTTGCTTGTATATACCAGTCATTACCTAAAGAATCGATAATAACTGTAACTGGAAAATTTTCTACTGTGAGCTTGTATACTGCCTCCGGACCTAACTCAGGAAATGCCACAACCTCAGCCTCTCTAATAGCCGTAGAAAGAAGTGCGCCGGTGCCCCCTATTGCTGCTAAATAAACGGCTTTGTTTCTTTTTATACTTTCCTTTACTTCTTCATTTCGATATCCTTTTCCAATCATTCCTTTTAAGCCATGCTCTAATAATAATGGTGTATATTTATCCATTCTACTACTAGTAGTTGGACCAGCGGAGCCAATCACTTGGTCAGGTTTTGCTGGGGTCGGACCAACGTAATAAATAAAAGCATTTTCTACCGTGAATGGAACCGTTTCTTGTTGAGATAAAAGATCATAAATTTTTTTATGGGCTGCGTCTCTTGCTGTATATATTAAGCCTGATAATTCGACTTGCTGTCCTGCCCTTAATGTTTCCAACTCTTCTGGTTTTAAGGGTAAAGTTAACTGCTTTTTTTCCAATTCTATCAGCCTCACATTCTCAATTCTTTATGTCTTGACGCATGACAATTTAAATTAACAGCCACAGGAAGTGCAGCGATATGACATGGTTCTAACTCGATTTTTACATCTATGGCAGTTGTATCGCCACCTAAGCCTTGAGGACCAATCCCCATTTCATTTATGTTCTTCATTAAATCTTTTTCTAATTGGGCAACTATTGGAGACTGATGATGTTGACCAATCGGTCTAAACAATGATTTTTTAGCTAAATAAGCGCAGCGTTCAAAATTCCCACCAATTCCAATTCCAACAACTAAAGGTGGACAAGCATTAGGTCCTGCATTTTCAACGGTTGTTAAGATGAACTCTTTTACGCCTTCGATACCATCTGCTGGGGTTAACATTTTAAGTGCACTCATATTCTCACTCCCTCCCCCTTTTGCCGACATATGGATAACGAGTTGATCTCCGGCTTTCATTTCAATATGAATAATGGCAGGGCTGTTATATGTTGCAGATTTATCTCGTGTCAGGGGATTATTGACGATAGAATGCCGTAAATACCCGTCTTTATATCCTTTCATTACACCTTCATTAATGGCACTTGTAATTGTCCCACCTTTAATCAAACAGTCTTGACCTAATTCAACTATAAAAACGGAAACACCTGTATCCTGACACATAGGCACACGGTTTTCTGTAGCGATATTCGCATTTTCAATTAAATCTAACAGGATATCTTTCCCAATTGGTGACCTTTCTGTTTCTACCGCTTGTCGAAAAGCAGAAATAACGTCTTCGCCAAGGTCAAAGTTCGCTTCCTGACAAAGCTTCGCTACTTTTTCCACTATATGGTCATAAGCAATCACTTTCATCATCAAGCCTCATTTCCATTTACAATTGGGCTATTTGCCAGTAGCCAATCCTTTATTTTTAAATTTTCAATATTGTATATATCATCTACTCTATGATCTACATCTGTGATCTTATGAGCCACTAATGACTGGAACTTCTCAACCATTTGTTTTTTACTGGCAGGATTCTCTGGGTCTCCTTTTGGAAATTCAGTCGCGAAACTATAACTTTCTTTATTCCTTAAGACAATAGTTACCTTTGCACCCCATTGTTCTGGATAGGCATCCGTAAAATCCTTTGTTGATGCTACTCGTACTTTATTCATCATTTCTCTAATTTCACTATTATTTAATGATCTTTCATTAAAGTCTTGTAGAAAAGCGCTGCCTTTAAGGGCAATTAAGCTAACACAGAATTGTACACTAAATTTTGCTGCATAAATGGAACGAGGTTTGGGATTATCTGTTATATCTAATACCGTTTGATAGGTTTCTATGAGGATTTTTTCAATTTTAGTAGAGTCAATTGAATGTTTGTTCATCAATGTATGCACACAGTCCATACTCGGATGGGTATGACGACAGGAAGCATAAAGCTTAAAACCATTTTCCATTATTTTAAACTTCTCACCGAGTCCTTCAATAATCTTTTGTTCGTTGTACGAATCACTCATTGCCTTGAAAAAACCACGATCACCTTCTAATATCTTTGAGGCACCTGTAAAGCCTTTTTTAGCAAGGAGTGCTGCAAGTACACCATTATAGGATGCCTTTGCAGTATGAAGCTGTTTTGAATTGGCTCCATCTTCAATAAATTCCCATAACCCCGCTGCCTGTGTCCCTGCATTCCCCAAAGCATGAACGATTTGTTGTTTATTAAGCCCTAATAACTTCGCTGCTGCAGCTGCTGCTCCGAAAGTCCCGCATGTTGCGGTATTATGCCAATAATAATAATGACTAGGCGTAACCGCTTCACCGATACGATAACAAACTTCATAGCCGATGACGATACTCGTAATTAATTCTTCTATTGATAAGTCATACGCTTCACACACAGATAAAGCAGCAGGAATCACAACTGTTGCTGCATGAATAATCGATCCTTTATGAATATCATCTAACTCCACTATATGGCTAGCAGCACTATGAATCATGGCAGCATTTGCAAGAGAAGTCCTTTCACCGGAAATAAGGGTTGCCTGTTCATTCCCTCCCATTTCAAATAACGTCTCTTTTAATGCAACCACTGGTGGTTCATCTATTCCTGCTATTGCTGAACCGTACCAATCTAAAATACATACTTTCGTAAACTCAATCACATCTTTTGGTAAATCTTGATAGTCTAAATTAATTATATATTCTGAAATTTTTTCCGTTAAAGCCATTGTCCATTCTTCCTTCCTTCGTTAAAGTAAACGTTTGCAAAAGATAAGGCAGCTCTGAAAAATTCGTGCTGCCTTCCTGATGAATCAATATTTATTTCATTCTTTCATTTTTTAAACTGTGAATAAGTGATTCACCTGTTCTTAAAATATGATGAGACAAAATCTCACCTGCATGCTCAAATCTTTTCTCTCTTATCGCTTTGATAATCTCCCGATGCTCTTCATTTGATGTAGCCGTCTGACCTGTAATAAAATGTGGTGTTTGTTGTGGTAGCCCATTCCATAGTGTGTCAATAAAACCATTTAATCTCTCCCAATGGCAGTGCTTTAATAATAATTGATGGAATTCTATATTTCTTTCAATAAATTCATCTACATCTTCACTATCTTCCATCAAATGTACAAGATCTATTAATCTCGTGATTTCAGTATCTGTAAGCAGCTTTGCACTTTGGATAAAAGCCATCTTCTCTAACTGTGCTCTTAAGGTGTACACCTCTTGTAAATCTGATAAATGAATCGTTTTAACAATAGCTCCTTTATGTGGTACTAGGGTAATTAAACCTTCAGATTCTAATTTTCTCAATGCTTCTCTAATCGGCATTCTACTGACACCAAGTTTTTCTGCTAAATCTGATTGTTTTAATCGTTCACCAGGTTTAAACTGACCTTTTATAATTGCTTCTCGGAGAACATTACATACTTTTAAATGCAGTGTATCGCGATTATCTAATTTCAAATCAACATCAATCGTCAATGATCACTCACCCTTTACTCCCTTTTAAAACAGGATACAAAATCCAATTAAAATTGTCTATACTTTTCTGAAATTTATTTAAAGAGTAGTAAAACTAAGTGTTCGCCGAAAAGGGGTCAGCTAATACTAGCGTATCAAACATTTTACAGTTCACAATATGAAAGTGTCATCACCTTGATTCATTACACTCACTATTTATCTGTAGTAATTTCTTAGCCTGTTTATAAACGGGATAATCCACTAAACGCCCATTCACATTAATTGATGCTTTTCCCTCTTTCTCAGCGTCTTCAAACAGTCTAATCACTTCTTTCGCTTCATGAATACGGTTGTTATTCTCTTGATGATACACATCATTGATTCGTACGACTTGCTTTGGATGAATCGCTAATTTACCAGCAAAGCCTATTTTCCGGCCATGGGTTGTTTCTTTAATGAGATCATTGCTATTCTCTAAATGAAGGAACACAGAATCAATAGGGGGTAGTATTTTAGCTGCTGCTGAAGCGTTTACTAGTTGTGAACGTGCGTATAATAACTCTTCCCTCCCCTCTCCTACCTCAATATTTGTATCTAAACAATAATCAACCGCACCAAAAGCCAGTCTTTCAACGGTTTCTGTTGCAGTGGCAATGTCAAATGAATAATGTATCCCTTTTGCCGTTTCGATTAAGGGAATAAGAGCTATCGATTCGTCTGCCAAATAAGTTGCTATCTCCTTTATCATGTTTTTATCTTCTGCTTTTGGGATAAATAGTCCCCGTGGCTTACATACTTTAACTAATTGGAGATCATGATAAAAATACGGACTTTCACTATCATTAATCCTAATATATACCCTTTGCCTATCCCATTCATTAAGTTCACTCATATAACCAGAGACCTTCTCTCTGGCTACATGCTTTTTGGAATGGGCAACAGAATCCTCTAAGTCAAGTATGATGGCTGATTGCTTAATTGTTAAAGCCTTATTTACCATCTTGGTAGAGATCGCAGGTACGAATAAAAAACTAAACATTTGATTCATCAAATATCTTCAACCTCCCTACATTCAGCCAATATTATTTTGTAATTGAAGACAAATTTTATTTGTCACTTCATCAGTCGTAGCATTTCCGCCAATATCTCTCGTCTTTATCCCTGCATCAGTAACTTCTTCCATTGCTCGTAAGACCTCTCTAGCTAGTGCGATTTCACCTAAATGATCTAACATTAACGAAGCCGTCCATATTTGCCCGATTGGATTGGCTATTCCTTTACCATAAATATCTGGCGCTGAACCATGTACAGGCTCAAACATGGACGGATATTTCCCATTTATATTGATGTTTCCTGCAGGGGCTATACCAATACTCCCCATAATCGCTCCACCAATATCAGTTAAAATATCTCCAAAAAGATTACTAGCAACGATCACATCGAAATCGCTCGGTTTGGTAACAAAAAAAGCAGCTAGTGCATCAATATGCACAGATGATGTACGCACTCCTGTATAGCGATTACTCACATCATTAAACACTTCATCCCAAAATGGCATCGAATGGACAATACCGTTAGATTTCGTAGCTGAAGTGACATGACCCTTACGAAGAACAGCTTGCTTAAACGCATAATCCATTACTCTTTCCGTTGCTTTTCTCGTAAAAATGGCGTTTTGGATAGCGATTTCGTCTGTTTCTTTATGTATTCTCCCACCAGATTCACTATACTCGCCCTCACTATTTTCACGTACAACTAGAAAATTAAATGCCCCTGGATCAACGAGAGGGGAGGTTAGCCCTTTAAATAATTTGGCTGGTCGGATATTAATGGTCTGCTCAAATTCTCTCCTAATGTGAATGAGTAACCCCCATAATGAAATATGATCGGGAACTTTGTTCGGATCTCCTACTGCCCCTAAAAAAATCGCATCAAAATTCTTCAGTCGCTCTAGACCGTCATCACTCATCATTTTGCCATGTTTGAGATAATAGTCGCACCCCCATGGAAATTCAGTTGTCTCTAATTGAATACCACCATGTAAAGTCGCTGCTGTTTGGAGCACTTTTACGGCAGAAGGTACAACCTCTTTCCCGATACCATCACCAGGAATCACTGCTAATTCATATCTTTTCATCATTTTTACCTCCTCTATGTTGTCATTGTTATATATTTTCTTTTCTTTACTTCCTTTAATAAATCCTTTTCTTTTTTCAAATATTAAGTGAAGTCTTTATACTAAGTAACCGTTAGAGCGCTTTATTTTAAAGAACATCAAGTTATTTCTTCGGCATTTTAAGCAAGAATGTTTTAAATATCTAACCAATCTCATCCTTTAGGATATACTAAGATTGTACATAAAGATTTATCATAAATTTAAAAGGGTGGTTATATTTGCATACAGCAATTTCATTTCAAAATGTACATTATCACACTGATTCATTATCAATTATTAAAGACATAACTGGTACTATTTCATCGGGGAATATAACGACCGTTGTCGGTCCATCAGGCTCGGGCAAATCTACACTCTTTCATTTATGTAATGGGATGAAATCAGCCTCATCTGGAGACATTTTCATTCATGGTGAGGATATTTTGACCATTACACCAACAGTTTTACGTCGTAATGTGGGAATAGTTCTGCAAAAAGCCATTATGATAGAAGGGGATGTCTATGATAATTTATCGTTGCCGCTAACCCTCAATGGAGAAAAGTTGTCAAAAGAAAAGGCGATTGAAATGCTTAATTTGATTGGATTGAATGAAGAATTTCTTCACCGCAAAGCAACAGACCTTTCTGGAGGGCAACAACAAAGGGTGTCTATCGCGCGGACATTATTGAATGAACCAGTAATATTATTGTTAGACGAAGTTACATCAGCCCTTGACCAAACTTCACAAAGGGAAGTTGAGCAACTAATTACATCCATTAATCAAAAGAGAAAAACAACCATTGTTTGGATTACTCATAATCTTGATCAAGCACTACGCATAGGGGATGAGACGTGGGTAATTATAGATGGCAAACTAGCGGCACATGGAAAAAGTTCTGAAATTGTTTCAACCTCTAATGATAAGGTCAAGCAGTTTTTTGAAGGTGGTGAGGAAAAATGACTTTTTTCCAATTATCTCTGACATTAATATTTGTTCTTATTCCTATTCTCTTATCTAAAACATTCAAGCTAGGTCTTGAGAAGGATGTCTTGATTGCGACCATTCGCTCAATCATCCAACTTCTTGCGGTCGGTTACGTGTTGCAATTCGTTTTTGATTCAGAAAGCTTTTTCTATATCTTTTTAATGATTATTCTCATTATTACTGCTGCCGTACATAATGCAAGAAAAAAAGGTGTGATGATCAAAGGCATTACATGGAAACTAATTCTTACATACTGCTTTATTGAAGTGTTGACCCAAAGTGTCCTTATTAGTCTTAAAATTATTCCAGCAACTGCGCAATATATGATACCCATTAGTGGAATGATTATTGGTAATGCGATGGTATTATCAATATTATTTCTTAATCGATTTACCGCGGAAATTGAAAACAGAACAGGAGAAGTAGAACTTTTTCTCTCATTGGGGGGTACACCGAAACAAGCCATTCATCGCCAGTTAATGACTAGTATTCGCGCAAGTACAATACCAACAATTGAAAGTCAAAAAACGATTGGTCTTGTACAACTACCTGGGATGATGAGTGGACAAATAATTGCAGGCGCTGATCCTGTTCAGGCTGTCATGTTTCAATTGTTGATTCTATTTATGTTGCTTTCATCTGCTGTTATTACGAGTATTATACTTGGATTCCTCTCCTATCCAACAATGTTTAATGAAAGGATGCAATTTGTGACTCATACGCCAAGTAAATCGGAATGATATCCTTTATAAAACGCGGACAAATGGAAATTTGTTCGTGTTTTTTCGTTTTAATAAACTCTATACCCTTTTGAATTATTTTTTATTTCTAAAATAAAGCAAAGATGTTTTAAGGGAAGCGTAACTACCAATAGCCCCATAACCATAAAAATAACCCATAAAGACCCCTGCAATGAGATCACCTCTATGACTAATAAAAATCGATACAATTAACCCAATAAGTATAGCCACTGTTGGTACAAAAGGTTTACTAATCCCTAGAAAATATTTTAACATTTGCGTAAAGATAATCACGATGGGAATGGCGATCATAGCATCCCAAAAATTTGTATGTATGACGGGAAATTCCATCTCTTATTGCCCCTTTCAATATTTAAACCAACAACATTGTTCTTTCTATTATTCTTCATCATTGCTGAAATACTCTTATAAAAGGATAAACCTCATGAAAATTGGTTACATTATAATTGAACAATCCAAGTAAACAGCAAAGGAAAATAAACATTTAAAAGGTTTTTAAGATACGATTTATATAAGTTCTGTATTATCTAAAAGATTAGGCGAATGAAAGCCTAGTCTATCGCATTAATGCATCATTTCAAATGGAGGCGAATCTACATGGCTATTAAAAAGAATATGGAGTTTAAAATTAAAGATGGTTTTTTACCGAACTTATGTTTGTCAAAATCTTTGAAGGTTTTGGATGTAAGTGATAGTAGTATTATTATTGAAATGGGGTCTTCACAAAGACGTGGCGTTTTCCCGCCAGAAAACTTCAATTATTGGATTAATAAAGGGATATTAATTGCCGTGAAAGACCATCAAAAGCGTATATCATAAAATTTTATACATACTTTTTTACCGTCATCATACCTTTGATAATGGAGGTGACTGTAGTGGAGCGAGAAGGCAAAAAGCCAGAAAATAAAAAAACGAAACAATTAGAAGCATTCATTCGTGAAAATAAAAATCAACCGTTAACAACTAATGAAGGGGTAAAAATTGCGAATGACGAAAATACTCTAACAGCTGGTGAACGCGGTCCCACCTTGATGGAGGATTTTATATTTCAGGATAAAATGGCTCATTTTGATAGAGAGCGTATTCCTGAGAGAGTAGTTCACGCGAGGGGATTTGCTGCCCATGGGGTTTTTCGTGTATATGAATCGTTAGAAGATATAACAATGGCTCATTTTCTTCAAGATCCTAGTTTAGAAACACCAGTATTCGTCCGTTTTTCTCAGGTGGCGGGCTCTAGAGGGGTAAATGAAACGAACCGAGATGTACGGGGATTTGCAACAAAATTTTATACAGAAGAAGGTAATTTTGACCTGGTAGGGAATAATATTCCCATCTTCTTTATTCAAGACGGTATTAAATTTCCAGATCTCATTCATGCAGTAAAACCTGAACCGCATAATGAAATTCCACAAGGTCAAACAGCTCACGACACTTTTTGGGACTTCATTTCTAGCAATGAAGAATCTGCAGCAATGATGATGTGGATTATGTCTGACCGGACAATTCCCCGTAGCTTTAGAACGATGGAGGGCTTCGGCGTCCATACATTTAGACTGGTTAATAAAAATAACGAAGCGAGATTTGTTAAATTTCATTGGAAGCCTGTACTCGGCCTGCACTCGTTAATTTGGGATGAAGCACAAAAACTTGGCGGAGCTGATGCCGATTTTCACCGCAGAGATTTATGGGAAAATATCGAAGAAGGTCACTTTGCTGAGTATGAATTAGGCATACAAGTCATAAATGAAGAAGACGAATTTAAATTCGGCTTTGATATTCTAGATGCGACTAAATTATGGCCAGAAGAGCTTGTTCCCGTACGGAAAATAGGTAAAATGACATTGAATCGAAATGTAGATAATGTATTTGCCGAAACAGAACAAGTTGCTCTTCACCCTGGTAGTATTGTTCGTGGTATTGACTTCTCTAATGACCCCCTACTACAAACGCGTATTTTTTCCTATTCAGATACACAAATATATCGTGTAGGAACAAATTTTCAGCAAATTCCTATTAATCGTCCTGTTTGTCCATTTCATAACAACCAACGAGATGGAGCAGCCAGATATATTATCGATAAGGATAAAGTCGCTTATCACAATAATTCCTTGCAAAACAATACACCTTATGAAGTACCCCCAGCAAGAGGAGGATTCCTCACATATCCTTCTCAAGTTGAAGGCATGAAAGTTCGAAAAACTGCTCCAAGTTTTACAGACCACTTTTCTCAGGCGAGGTTATTTTGGAATAGTATGAGTGATGTTGAAAGGAATCATATTTTCTTAGCTTTTAGCTTTGAATTAGGTAAAGTAAAAAGTAAAATGGTCAGACAAAATGTAGTCAACCTCATTGGTCATATTAGCCACGATCTTGCCACATCCGTGGCACATAAAATTGGTGTTGAGCCACCAAATGTGAAAGAATCATCGGAAACTGCGTCCTCTAAAGCACTTAGTATGGCAAACACAACTTTTTCGCCAGCTACTTTAAAGGTGGGGATCATCGTAGCTGACCAATATGATGCAGCTATTGTACGTCCATTATTACAACAGCTACTCGCAGCAAAAACTCGCCCGTTCATTATTAGTGAAACACAGGAAACATTGAATGGAACTGATGGTAGTACGCTTCAAGTCGACGATTCCTTTTTAACAGGCTCTCCACTGGTTTATGACAGTCTATTTGTCGTATCTGGAAGAGGAGCTACACCTCACTTTAATCAAAAAGCAAAGAGCTATATAATTGAACAATATAATCATTATAAACCGATCGGCTCTTCTCGAAGTGGCATGTACTTAATCCAAGAAGTTGGTATTATTAATAAACCTGGAGTAACAATCACAAATGGCCCTTTTAAAACTTATATACAAAATGTAGGTAAACAAAGGTTTTGGGAACGAGGATAATAGACAAAATACACAAGCATCAACTACCTTTGGCACCCATTTTACATTAGACCACTATTGTAGTGGTCTTCTCTTATGCTATGTCTGTACTTAATTGTAAATCTGTGAAAAAGATGAACGTTTGAACGCCTATCGTATTGAAAGATAAGCACTATTTTAAGACTTTTTCATTCGATTTTGATAAAAAGAATACCTAGCGCTCTTTGCTCTACTTCTTTCTCCTATACCTCATCCCTTATTAGCCGTAATGCTACAACTTTTACCTAAACAATCAAAAAAAGAAACACTCTTGAATCGTATAGACACGAAGCAAGAATGTTCATTTAAGTACTATTTCATATTATTTACCTGCTTTTGCTTTGTTCCCAAAAATCTCTTTTTCTAACCTTCTACCTGTTGGTGTAGCAGCTAACCCACCTTCAGCCGTTTCTCTTAACGCAGAAGGCATCGTTTGACCAATACGATACATGGCATCAATTACTTCATCACATGGAATTCTACTTGTGATACCTGCTAATGCCATGTCAGCAGCTGTCATCGCATTTGAAGCACCCATTGCATTTCTTTTCACACAAGGGACTTCTACCAAACCAGCTACAGGATCACATACTAAACCGAGCATATTTTTTAAAGTAATCGCCATCGCATGTGCTGCTTGAGAAGGTGAACCGCCTGCCATTTCTGTAATAGCTGCAGCTGCCATCCCACTCGCTGAACCCACCTCTGCTTGGCAGCCACCAGCTGCTCCGGAAATGGATGCATTATTGGCAACAATAAAGCCAAAAGCTGCGGATGTAAATAAGAATTCAATCATTTCCTCTCTTGTTGGGTTAAGTACATCCTTAACAGCAAACAACGTTCCAGGTACAACGCCTGCGGAACCCGCTGTTGGTGTGGCACAAATAGTTCCCATTGCTGCATTTACTTCATTTGTAGCAACAGCTTTGCTAACAGCATCTAGCAGTGTATGACCAGAAAGTGCTTTTCCACTTTTTATATATTTTTGTAATAAAACCGCGTCTCCTCCTGTTAACCCAGAAACGGAAGTTACACCATTTAAACCTCTCTCTACTGCTTGTTCCATAACGGTAAGATTACGATCCATTTGGGCAATAATATCTTCACGTGCGCGCCCGGATACTTCAACTTCTTGGCGAATCATCACTTCTGCAATTTTAATTTGCTCTTTGTCTGCAATTTCTACTAATTCTGCCGCGTTCTTAAATAACATATACATCCCTCCTACATGCTGTCATTAATCCACCATCTTGATGACTTGAGTGATATGTGGTAACTGAGCAATTTCGTCCATTAAGTTTTGATCAATATTTTGGTCAACTTCAATGACCATTAAAGCCATTTTCCCTTTTTCTTTTCTTGACACTTCCATATGACCGATGTTTATTTCATGTTGTGCTAAAAGGTAAGTAACTTTTGAAATCACACCAAATTGGTCATTATGGACCACTAAGATAGCGGGATGTTCACCTGTAAGTTTAAGCGCAAATGAATTTAATTCAATTATTTCAATAGAGCCTCCACCAATGGAAATACCAACTAGCTCCATTTCTTTATCATCATCGAACAATTTAATGCGCACAGTATTTGGATGATCGACAACTGCTTCTTCAACAGAAAACACGATTTCCATTCCCAGTTGCTCGGCTAATTGAAGCGATCCAGGGATGCGTTCATCATACGTATCGTAATCAAGAATTCCCCCTACAATTGCCACATCTGTTCCATGTCCCTTATACGTTTTTGCAAATGAACCATAAAGATATATTTCCGCTTTAGAAGGCTGTCTGCCAAATAAGGTCCGAGCTACCCTTCCAATTCGAGCAGCTCCAGCTGTATGTGAGCTAGAAGGTCCGATCATAACTGGGCCGATAATATCAAATGCTGATCTATATTTCATATCTTATGCTCCTTTATCATTAACTGACTCTTTATCTTATACATACTCATGTGTGTTCTCATTCTCATTCATCACTTTTATCTTTTGTAAATAATTATAAATAGTAAACTTAGAAACTCCTAAAATAGAAGCAACATATTCATTGGCTCCTTTAATTAAGAAGGTTCCTTTTTCCTCTAACCTTTTCACTGCCTCAATTTTTTCATCAATCGTCATACTTGCAGGTGCCTTTTTAAACGGTTGAAGGACTTGTTCTACCATTTCGTGAACAATATCCTGTACGGATGTAAAGAAAGTTTCATCCTTTGTATCTTCTTCATTAAAGTTTGTTAACGTTTCAAGGACACCACCAAATTGCATCATCAAGCTTATATCGTAGTTCATACATAGCGCGCCAATAATTTTATTATGTTCATCTCGTAAGAAAACGGTCGATGATTTCATTACATTTCCTTTTGGTGTCTGCGTTTTATAGTTGGCAAGATCCTCTGCCTCATGGTTACCCTTTGCTAATTCGTTCAAAACCAAATCCGTAATTGGAGCACCAATTGAACGACCAGTTACATTACCAGCAAGATGTATAAGCGATTTCTTAAAATCTGCGAAATCATGAACACCTACTTCACAATGAGGGCCAAACATTTTCACAAGCATATCTGCCGTTCTAATAGCAAAGTCAAATATATGTTGATCCTTCTTTTTCATCTTTGTCACATCCTATACTCTTCGAATGAAACCGTTTTCAAAATGGTTGTATTTCAAATCCTAATCATCATAACACACATAAACTATAATTAAAATATTTTTTTAATGCATACAATTTTTTTGTAAAATCATTCTGAAAGAACTATAAACTAAGAACAACAAATAAAAACAGTGAGTCTAAAATAGCTATTATGTAAGTTTATATGAGAATAGATTATATCCACAATTCACTCGAGAAAGAAGGGGGCATTTACTTGTTACGTGTCAACGTATCCCCACGTCTAACATCAAAATCACTCACTTTTCGTACGTGAGCAGAGTTTTTTTGTTTAATTTTGCCAACGCTCATAGTTTGGGACTCTTCTCTGAAGTGGAAAACTGCTTTTTTTATTTTGTGAGGGTTTCAGCTTGGATTAAATTTATGAGAGCAACTTTAAAATACTTTCAAATCATGCTACACACGACCCAAAAAACAACAAATGAAAAGCGAAAGAACAAAAGTCCTCTCGCTTTATCATCAAACATTTCTTAAGACTAAATGAAGACGATTATTTCTCGTGTCTTGCTCCTCTTCATCAGCTAAATCGTATTTCTTTAATAAATGAAATACATCGTTTAGGATTTCTTGGCTATGTTCTTCTTGGAAAAAAAGGTCGAACTTTGCATGCAAATCCTTAGGCAAATACGATTGCTGATCTATATACTTATTTTTTACATCAGTCATTGTGTGATCTAATTTGCATTCGCTCATCTTTTATCCCCCTTAATCAATTTTTCAATGTATGAAGTATAACATTGAATATAAGTTATTTGCTATATTTTAACCTGAAGTTCACATTCAATACTTTAACTTTCCGCTTCATCGTCTTGAACATATTGATAGTCCTCACGATTGATAGGGGTAAACCCTGCTGGATGATAAAACCTTAATAAATCTTTTGTTAATATTTCATCTGAAAGATCAAGTTTTTCTCTCGCTGCTTGTGTCAGTTGATCAAACTCCTCCTCATACGATATCATTTTACCGCTTTTACTATCATAATAACGCTGATTAATCATACTTATATCATTCGAGACAAAATCACCATTTCGCAATGGTGTAAGTTCGATATGACCATCGGCTAATAAATCTGTTCCTAGACCTAAATACTGATTGGTTTCAACCCCTAATAAATGTAGAAGTGTAGGCCTAATATCCAATTGTCCACCGATAGGTTGAGGATAATCACCTGTTTTCACTCCAGGGATATGAATAAAGACGGGGACTTCTTGTAGTTTTAAACTTTCGAATGGTGTAATTTCTTTACCGATAATCTCTGCCATCGCTTCATTATGATTCTCTGAAATTCCGTAGTGATCACCATAAAGGACAATAATAGAACGGTCATACAATCCACTCTTTTTCAAACCTGTGAAAAACTTAGATAATGCGGAATCTAAGTAATTTGCTGATTGGAAATACTGATTAACAACCTTATCATTTGTATTAGCTTGTGGGAAATTTGTATCCCATTCGTCCATTTCAAAAGGAAAATGATTGGATAATGTAATAAATTTTGCGTAAAAAGGTTCAGGTAATCCCTGTAATATTGACATCGACTCTTCAAAAAAAGGTTTATCTTTCAATCCATAATTCTTCGTATTTCTCTCATTCATATCATAATATGATGCATCATAGAAACGGTCATAGCCTTGAGAACGATACATTTCATTCCGATTCCAAAATGTTTTATAATTCCCATGAAAGGAAGCAGATGTATAACCATATTCCTTTAATATTCCTGGTGTAGATTGAAAGGTATTTTGCGCTTTATTTACATAGGCCGATCCTTGCGGCATGCCATATAAAGAATTATCAAGAATGAACTCAGCATCCGATGTTTTACCTTGACCCGTTTGATTATAGATTTGATCGAAATAAAACGTCTCCTCATCTTCTACTAAAGAATTGAGAAAAGGTGTGACTTCCTCCCCTTCTATTTTCATATTGATTACAAAATCTTGTAATGATTCCATTGAGACTACTATCACATTGCGATTTTGCGCCAATTGAAAATAATCCTGAGAAGGCGAAACATAGCGATCTTGAATTTCTTTTTTAATCTTTGCCACATCTTCGCTATCTGCCATTGCTCTTTCACTAGTCGCATGTATATTTTGATAAATGTCAAAAAGTGTGAAATTGTATAACCCTAAATACTTGACTATATAGGCGCGATCAAATGAGCGCTGAAATAACCCCGGTCGTTCCTTTTCTGCTAAAATGACATTTCCTATAACCATCATTATTCCTAAGAAAAGACCTAGCAATGCCATTTTCATGCTTCGATGTCCAACAATCTTAACTTTAAATACGGTTAAAAGGACGACCAACACGATCAAATCTATAAAAAAGAGAATATCTAATGGCTGTATGAGGGCGAAGGCACTATTACTTAATTGCCCCCCATTTGTTCTTGTTTGCATTAAGACTGGTATTGTAATGAAATCATTGAAGAATCGATAGTATACAACATTTGCATAAAGAATAATGGTTAAAAGAAGATCCATGATAAGTAAATAAATCATTTGTTTACGTTTATTAAATATATACAAGATAAAAAATAAGCTAGCAGAACTTAAAATATGTGTAGCTAATATAATCATTTGTGTTCCCAGCTCAATACTCATTCGAAACTGTGTGCTATATGTAATCAAGAGCTTCATAACAAAACTACTTAATGCAATGAGAAAAATCGTATGAAATGAAATATATTTATGGCTTTTTTCTTCCATTATAAAACCTCTTTCACGTTCTTTTATAAGTATAAATGCAATATGATATAGGCTTGCTCCTATTGAAGACGAAGACAAAAATAATAAAGTTTCAAAAATGAAGCTTTTTGATATCGTCCTGCTACACAAATAAAAATGTGAAAGCCTTCAAAGGTAAAGACCTTCGAAGGCTCTAAGTCATCAATAAACTCCTGATAACTCCATATAACTTACATTACATAACGGAATAATAATCTCGTCCGTTTCAGTAGATAAATAACCAGATACGACACGAGCTATCACAAGTGAACCATCTTCTACACGTAACATGATACCTGTTTGAGAAGTAAAGTTACTTACTACAGTGACCGTACGGCCAATGTAGTTGGTACATTCTTCTTCTAGTGTAGAGGCAAAATTTGAAACCCCTCTAGACATTTAAACCCCTCCTTATCCTAATTTGACAACAGATTGAATATTTTTAAATGGTACGAAGTATGTTGAAGTCCCGTCAGTAACAACGGCATAATCTTGTCTTACTGCTGCTAATACACCTTCAACTGGACCACCAGTAGTTTCTTTTTCTACAAAAGAACCCACTAAACGACTTAACTCATTTCTTAAACCTTCGAAATTACAGAAGTCATCGCCAGTTTCAATGTTCTGAGATGGTCTTCCACAACACTCTTTCCATTCTTTTTTCTTACCACCTTGATGACGATGTTTTTTCTTAGAGTCAGTACATAACATATTGTAATACCCTCCCTTCACTCCTTAATCACTAACTATCTTATGTTGTTTTCCTCAAACTGAATGGACGAGTTTCCCAGTACAAACGCCTTTTTTCTAACAATTCCTTTAACGCCCCACATATAATGTAAAAAAACATGATTGGATGTGTTTAGGTGAAATCCATATTAATGGTAGCTGATCACTTAGGAGCAAACGGAACAGTGACTTATATATTTACAATTAGTAAAGCATTAAAGCAGATGGGTTATACGATTATTGTAATCGGGAGACCGGGCGTATTAGGAGACAATTTTAAGCAAGAGAACATTCCTGTCTATGAGGTTGAAATTCCGAACAACTTTGACAAAAAATCTACCGAAATACAAGCAAAAATAGAAGAAATCATTCATAACCATCAAATTGATCTCATTCATTGTCATCAAGTATATTCAGGTATTTTGTTACTTCATATGGCACAAAAACATAACATCCCCTATGTCTACACCCTTCATGGCCTATATAATAGAAAAGATGAGTTATTAAAAATACTGCCAAAATGTAATCAAATCATTACTGTTAGCCAATTAGTTCAAGAGCAATTGGTTCAACAATATAATCTGTCATCTATTTTCATCCCAAATGGCATTGATGGAGATGATTATTTTTATCAATCTGATATAACTGTAAGAAAAAACCTTCATATCCCAGAAACAGGATTTGTCGTCTTTTATGCCAGCCGGCTCGAATTTGATAAAGCAGATATTTGCATGCGGCTGTTAAAATCCATTGCAGAATTGAGACATCCAAACCTATACGCACTTGTTGCTGGGGAAGGTTTTAGAACGAAACAAATTCATAATATGATTAAAGCGATGAATCGGAAAAGAGCAACACCATACGTTCATTTATTAGGCTCACAACAAGATTTACGTCCCTTTTACTATTCCGTTAATGCGGTTGTAGGAACCGGAAGAACAGCAATGGAAGCGATATGCTGCGAAGTCCCTGTTATAGCAGCAGGAGCAAAAGGTTATAGTGGAATTGTGACAAAAGAAAACTGGGAAAAGATGAAATATGGCCATTTTGCTGATCATCAGGCAGATCAACCTATTCATCAACGGAATATCAAAAATGACATCCTCCAATTAATGACTTATGAAAAAAACCTTGGAATGAAAGATATTCGTCAAGCATTATTAAAAGATTTTAACATTGAGAAAATCACAAAAGATTTAACGAGTTTGTACGTAAACCTCCTCAATTAATGTTAAAATATGCTAAAAGAAACGAAAAAAGGAGGTGCAAGCTCCCCATGCCTAGAAAGAAAATCATATTCATTTCTTTCATAAGTTTAACAACGGTTTTCACCGCCATACTTATTTGTTTTGCGGTGCTAGAGGGAGTAACTTATCAAGCAGCTTCAAAACTGGCTGACACGCTTCAAGAAGAAGACATGCAAAAATTATTAAACGACCCTACAATCCAGCCATATATAAATGAAAAAGTCGAGCTTGCAACAATGAACTTAAGTAAAACGGACTTACCAATAAAAACGAGATCAGAAGCCATGACTAAAGTAACGCAAACCTTCAGCAATCAAGACATCAAGGATTTTTCTACAAAACTAAAACAAGGGTTAACGGAGAAAGATAAAGAAGAATTAATGGACACCGTTAATAAGCATTTTAGTGAAGAAGAAATTCTTTCACTAAAAATACTTGCCATACAAGAGCTTAAAAAAAGAGAATCTCAATCACAAAAGCAATAAACAGCCTGGCATGTTCAGGCACACAAAAAAGGCGTATAATAATAGACAATTAAACATATAGGAGGCACACAAAATTTGACTAACTTTCAAACGAAAGAAACACTGCAATTATTAAAAGATTTAGTTTCCATCCCTAGTCCATCAGGGAATACATATGAAGTAATTTCATTCGTTGAGGAATACTTGCGTGAACTTGGAGTACAAACACGAAAAAACCGCAAAGGTGCTCTTATCGCAACAATTACTGGCAAAGACAATTCCCAACATAGGATGTTAACTGCACATGTGGACACATTAGGAGCCATTGTAAAGGAAATTAAACCGAGTGGCAGATTAAAAATTGATCTGATTGGTGGGTTTCGTTATAACTCTATTGAAGGCGAGTACTGTCAGATAGAATCGTCAGATGGAAAAAAATATACTGGTACGATTCTCATGCATCAGACCTCTGTTCACGTATATAAAGATGCTGGAACAGCGGAAAGAAATATAAATAATATGGAAGTACGTTTAGATGAAGAAATACACTCCATTGAAGACGTTAAAAAACTAGGAATTGCCGTAGGAGATTTTGTTTCATTTGATCCACGAGTGGAAATAACCAACGCTGGATTTATCAAATCTAGACATTTGGATGATAAAGCAAGTGTAGCTATTTTACTGCAGTTAATTAAAGAAATCGTTACTGCTCGTATTGAATTACCTTATACAACTCATTTCCTCATTTCAAATAATGAAGAAATTGGTTATGGAGGCAATTCAAATATCACTGACGAAACAGTAGAGTATTTAGCTGTGGATATGGGAGCGATCGGTGATGGACAGGCAACTGATGAATATACGGTTTCTATTTGTGCGAAGGATTCTAGTGGGCCTTATCATTATCAATTGCGTAAACATTTAGTCGCTCTCGCAGAAGAACATCAAATCGGTTATAAAGTGGATATTTATCCATACTACGGTTCCGATGCATCTGCCGCTATTAGAGCTGGATTTGATATTATTCACGGATTAATAGGACCAGGTATCGATTCCTCCCACGCTTTTGAGCGCACGCATGAAAAGAGTATTCGTCAAACTTACGACTTACTTTATTATTATTTACAGTCAGAACTAGTGGGTTAAAGCTTAACATCCAATATGCAATTTATATAACCATACCTGCCAAAAACTTATCGTTTGACGGCAGGTATATTTTTTTCCTAATGCCCATCCCTTCTTAACTCTGAGATTTTCTTTAATACTTGATTTCGATACTGTCTCTTTATAAAGAGAACTTCTTGCTTTATCTCTCTTTGATGACGCACTGTCCCCATTTCTTCATGCACACGATAATTCACTAACTTTTCAGAAAGATAGTAAAATTCCTCACTTAGGCCAACCCGCAGCCACATCTCATAATCATGTGTATATCGATAACTAACATCTAATGGACCAACTTCGCGTAATAAATCCATATGCAGCATAACTGTACAACCGTGAATAAAACATCTATTTAATAAAGCTTTTAAAAAGTGACTTCGCAATGAATAGGTTTGATTAAAATAAGCATCTATCTGTGAATCACTCTTCCCAATTGTCTCACAGCCGGTATAACAAGCTCTTACGCCATATGTTTCCATATACTTTACTTGTTTTTCTATTTTTGTTGGCTTATAGCTATCATCGGCACTAAGCCAACAAAAATATTTACCTGTTGCAATTTGAATTCCAGCATTGAGAGCTGTAGCTGTGCCTCCATTTTCCTTCCTTACATAAGTAACCTGTTTTTTATATGGTTCAAGTTTATCAAGATGTAATGTGGACCCATCATCGATGACAATAATCTCGATATTTCCATATGTCTGTGCAAGCAGACTTTCAATTGCCTCACCAATATACCGGCAATTATAAAAAGGGATGACTACTGAAACTTTATCCATAAATTAAATGCACTCCGTTCTTTCTTTCTAGACGTATTGTCCAAACCACATGTGAGACTTAAGCATATTCATAATATTAGAGGATAAATGTGATAGGAGGAGTACATCTTGAAAGTATTATTTATATTCTATGTACCAAGTGGAGGAGTCGAAACCTTAAATCGACAAAGAAGTATTGCTTTAAAGGACGTTGGAATCACTTGTCATTTTCTATACTATGAAAACCGTAGAAATTATTTAAATGAACACTATAATCCTGTATTTATTAAAAATGATGAAGAAGAAATTATTAACCTTATAAAGAAACATCAATATGACGCCATTGTCATTACTTCTGATTTTAAAATGGTGCCTGCTATCAAAAAAAGTGGATACAAAGGTAAAATCTTTGTTGAAATCCAAGGTTATGGGTCGATACAACAAACAAGATATGGTTTTTCTATTGGTAAAACATTAGCAGAGAATGATATTGATGGTTTTCTTAATCCAAGAACTCCCCATATTTCCACATTATTAAGTGAGATGTTCCCAAATGTGCCTAAGTATGAATTTAATAATTGCTTTGATTGCAGTCACTTTAACTATAAAGCGACTGGCAAAAGTTTTGTCCAACCAATTATTGGTTGGGTTGGTCGAATCGAGGATAATAAAAACTGGCAGGAATTTTTGAACATTTGTTTTCTACTCAAAAGGAAACTACGTAATCAGCTACAAGTCTACCTTTTTGAAGATCCCACACTATCTTTACCCGAAGATAGAGAGGATTTTTTTAAGGTGATGAAAAAGTATCATTTAGAAAAAAACATCAATTTATTACCGAATATTCCTAATGAGAAAATGGCTGACTACTTTTCCATTATTAGTGATTCTGGTGGATTTCTTTGTTCGACATCAAAAATAGAAGGTGCCCCATTAACAGCATTAGAAGCGATGAGCTGTAGATGTCCGATACTCACAACTGACTCTAGCGGTATAAGAACAGCTGTTACTCATAATGTTACCGGCAAATACTATGAAATTGGCAACCCAAAAGAAGCTGTTAAAGAAGGAATAGAGCTGATTCAAAACCAGACGCTCAGACAGACAATTATTAATAACGCAGTATCCCATGTAAAAACGAACTTTGCCCCCTCGCTTTATGCTCAGAATTTCAAGAAAATGATGACAAGTACATTACCAGTAAGTAACTGAATATGTTTTATGGATGGAAAAACAAATAAAAAATTCAAATACCAAATCTGTTACGTGCTGTTGTTTTTTAATTGAACGTAATGTCATCTTATAAGGAATACGTTGCAACTACTCATTTAAATATTTTATTAATTCAGATGCCTCTTTAAGGAATTGAAAAAAGTAGATTGTAATAATCATACATTAGGAAATGAATTGAGCAGTACATTACACTGCTCAATTCTGTTTTTACTCTATTGGTATAACTCGGAATCTTAACTCCATTGATTTATTCGCCCTTTAGGGTTTTACCTACTCTGCAATCATTTTTTTAACCATCTCTATCAGTTTAACAATTAGAACGCACAAAAGTATTTTATGTAAAAAGAAAACACTCCATATTCGGAGTGTTCATTTGGCATGTATTCATCTAGGTCACTATTTATAAAAACTAGTATCATTTTTATAGGCTGTTTTCGTATAGATTGTTGCTTTCTTGACCATACTTATAAAGGGTTGATAAATGGGGTTTAAGGAGGCGTTCAAGTATGTGGAAAGATGTATATGAAGAGTTCAGCGAACTAACCAAATCAGAGCAAATGGCTTTATTTAATGCTATGAAACAGGATTTATTTCCAGACGAACCAGATAAGATTAATAAACTACTCAAAAGCATTCGTGAAGCCCGATTTGCTTCTGGTTTAGGGTGCGTTCATTGTGGAAGTACATCTGTAAAAAGAAACGGTAAATATAGTTCAAGACAACGCTATCTGTGTAATGATTGCGGAAAGTCCTTCAACGATATGACGAATACACCATTTTCAGGGTCTCGCTACCCTGAAAAGTGGATAAAATACATTGAACTAATGGTCGAAGGTTACACCCTACCGAAAATCGCTGAACGCTTAAAAATTCATATATCAACTGCATTCTATTGGAGACATAAAATCCTGAACGCATTAGGAAGTCTTGGTTTTAATCAACTGCAAGGTATCGTTGAAAGTGACGAGACCTTCTTTCGAGAGTCTATGAAGGGTCGTGAAATTACCCATAGAAAAGCCAAGAAACGTGGAGAAAAGGACAAGAAAAGAGGGATTTCTAATCTTAAAATAGCAGTTGTCGTGGCACAAGACCGAAATGGTAATATGATTGCTCGGAAAGCAGGAACAGGTCGTGTAAAGGCAGAAGAAATTGATACTGTGATAGGTGAGTATATTCACCCGTCTGCTTTGTTATGTACAGATACAGCAACTAACTACAAGAAATTCGCCAAACTAAAAGGATTACAACACGAAACAGTTAATGAAAGCCAAAAACAACGGGTGAAAAAAGGCATATACCATATTCAACACGTCAATAACTCTCATAATCGTTTGAAAGGTTGGATGGAACGTTTTCAAGGGGTGGCAACCAAATACTTAGATAATTACCTCAACTGGTTTCGTTGGCTTGAAATAGGCAAACAAATAGCATTTGATGAACGAGTCAAACAAATGCTTGTTTCTGCCTGTCGAAAATCAAGTCACACCACAATAGAAATGTTGAGATGTGCTTAACTAATTATTAGACGTATATTTATTGCTTCCAGGGAGTTTTTTGATGTTGTTCCACGCTTCAATCGCTTCCTCACGACTTTTTCCTTGATTATTAGAGTCGGCAAAAAAATCACGAATAAATTGATTGTATTCAAATTGAGGAGCGATTTTTTTCTTGTACAATGGGTTTTTCTTTCGTTCTTCTTCTTTATACCAAGCATCTACAACATCTCGATACGTTTTTCCAATGTTAGTTTTAAAATAGTTTTGGATATAGGTAGAAAAATGAAAATTAGGGATAACTGTCTTGAAAAAGGCTCTTACATTTTGACTACAACGATGGTTTTTCGAAATGACTGTATCAAGACTTAAATCGACCTGTGGTTCTGACTTACTATTCACCTTTGATTTTCTAATTGGCTTTTTTATCTCTCCTGTTCGAAGAAATGTTTCAATTCTATCGGAAATCTCTATTTTTGAACCAGAAGCACTTATTCCATTTTCTCTGCAAAAAGATTGTAATTCTTCCTTCAACCAATAGAAATCTTTAAAACTATCTACACTAATATCTTTTGTTAGATTTGGTCTCATATTCTACACCTCAATATTCACTTATTTCTATTATAGAACAATTGTTCCTGTTAATCAAAAATAATCATAAGCAAAAACAACAAAGTTTACGAAAACAGCCTTTTTATATCAACTTTTTTAAGTGTTTCCTCAATTTTTTACGATAAATGGCTTCGAGTTTACGTATTTCCAGTTTCATTGCCGGCTGATTTTTAGCTGATGTTGAATTACTATGAGAACGATATTTTGTTAGACTTTCATTAATAAATGCTATTGAAGTTTTGGCAAGGACCACTCTTAACCACATATCATAGTCTTGGGTATATTTATATTGAGGATTAAAATAGCCCACTTCATTAAATACATCTTTCTTTATCATAACTGTGCACCCGTTAACAGGATTGTAGTATAAAAATGTTTCATAAATATGACCGGTAGATAGAAAATTAATCGTTAAGTTTTTCATCAAAACTTCATTATTTTCATTGATGATATCATAGTTTGTAAAACTCATATCCACTAGACGATCTTCCATAAAATCTACTTGTTTTTCAATCTTTTCATGTTCAAATAAATCATCGGCACTTAACCAGGCAATATATTTACCTTTAGCAGCTTTTATTCCCGTATTTAATGCAGCTGCTGTCCCTTTATTTCTTTGATAAAGATAGGTTAGTTTATCTTTATACGCTTGCACTAAATGTACGTATTCAGTTGAACCATCATCGACAACAATTAATTCAATATTTTGATACGTTTGTTGTAATACACTTTCAATTGCTTGATCGACATATTGGCAATTATAAAAAGGAATAACGACCGAAACTAGTGGCTCCATATTTACACATCCTTCTTTATCTTATTCCTAAAGTGAGTTAACACATCATTTAAAGATTCTTTTAACGTGTAGTCTCTCACCCAACCTAATTCTCTTAATCTTTGTGCACTCATTGATGCGACATAAGATGGTCGTAACTCTTCCACTTCTTCAAAATGAATATTTTCATTTGTAAGAGATTTGTAAATAGCCATCACTTCAAGAAGTGTGTAAGATGTTTCAGAACAAATCTCGTACACTTCACCAACTTTTCCTTTTCTTAACAACAATTCGTAAGCCTTTATAGCATCTCTTACATCGAGAAAATCTCTTGTAGCATTGACAGCAATCTCAATAGCTTCTTCCTTATCATGAGAATGCATTGCTTCTATTTCTGCGATTCGTTGACCTAAAATGGCACAAATCCCCGTCGAATTTCCTGGCCCAATTAAATTCGTAGGTTTGGCTAAGATGACTTGGCTTTCAAAGAGCTGAATCCAGGACTTTGCCAGTATGACTTGTATTGTTTTACTAAGACTATAAGGGTTTTTCAGCGTCTCTATTTGATTGGGTTCAAACTCTAAGGCAGAACCCGGTATAAGAATGCGACAGTGTTTCACATGCTTTCTAGCTTCATCTATTAATTTGGCTGTTGCCATCGTATTAACACTTAATACATCTACTGGATGTTCCCATGAATCAGTAACACTACATCTCCCAGCTAAATGTAAAATATAATCAGGCTTACTGACATTTACTGCTTCTTCAATTTGTTCAAGCGATAATAAATCGCAAATAATTACATTATATGGTAATGATAATATTGGTTGATTCCTCATTAATGCATATACTTGATAACCTTGTTTATGAAAGAAATCACATGCATGCCGACCCGTAAACCCACCAGCACCAGTAATAAGGATTGTTTTCCCTTTACCCATATTGCCCCTCTCACTCTCCAATTCGAACAACTTACTAAATAGCATATGAAGAGTTTGTCTATTTGTTTCGGGCTCAATTCGTTAAAAAAATGGTGAAACTTGTCCAAGCACCTTACACTTCATTCACATAATGTATTACTAACTGACAAGCAAAGGAGGTGAACATTATGGGAACATTTTTAGATTCACAAAGTTCACAAAACTCAACAGCTAATGGTCAGATTAGTATACCTGTAACAGCTACACCAGCATTATTCGGTACATTAGGCTTGAATTTAGCAGGTGCTGGTGCTAATCCACGTGTAACATTTTCTATCAGTGCCGCCTTCACTTCATTAGCTACAGTGTTAACACCGATTGTCGTCAACGTATATCGTGTGGTGAACGGTACCCCAAGCCTCATTTATTCAGCCACACAATCATTAGCAGTTGCAGGTCTCGGAGTAGCTTCAACTACTGTATTATCTTTCAATGGTGCTGATTACAACCCAATTGATTCAACGACTTTTCCAATTTATCGTGCAACAATCAATGTAGGAGGCGGGGTAGTGTTATTTCCAACACGAACAGGACCAGAAACATTTTATGCAGCTGCCTATTCTGATTAATTCTTGAATGACGCAAAACACGGACAATATATGTTTTTAACATGTTTTGTCCGCGTTTTAATTTGAACAGAGCTATTCTATTTATGATATTTAGCAGGTATACCCGTCTATAACCGATTATAGCGCACTGCATATACATAGTATGTGGACAATCAAAAAGGAGAGGAACATATGAGGATTTTATTTGCAACCTTTTGGCAAATTCCGCATGTTGGTGGCGTATGGAAATATATGAACCAACTAAAGAATAGATATGAACTACTTGGTCATACAGTAGATATCATTGGCTTTACTCAAGGTCATAAAGCACTTGCGGTCATTAATCGTAATATTTTTATCCCTACACCCGCTGGACAACCACCTATGGCTGAGAGTAATGATCCAATTATTGGCTCTTATTCTTCCTTATTAGACATATATATAAATTGTTTCAAACAAATTGACCTTAGCGAATATAATGTCATACATGCCCAAGATATTTTCTCTTCTATCGCAGTCAATCGATTAAAACACCCTCACACTGCATCAGTTACTACAATGCATGGATGTGTAGCTCAAGAAATTATTGATGCCCATTATCATGGGCAAATAGAAAATCGCTCCATCGAAGGTGTTCAATATTTCTGTCAACTTGAAAAACAAGGAGCCGAAGCAAGCGATTGTACGATTGTGGCAAACCAATGGATGTATGAAAAGTTGATCTCCCAATTCGGTGTATCGAGTCAGCAATTAAGCATTTTACACTATGGCTATGATATTGAAGCTTTTACTGCTAGCGCTAAGGAAACAACCAATATAAAAAAACCACGGAATAAAAAAGTGATTATTTTCACAGGGAGGTTCACACCATTCAAGGGAGTGAGGTTTCTTATTGAAGCACTTTCAATGCTTAAGAAAAAAAGACGTGATTGGGTATGTTGGCTGGTAGGGAACGGTCCTGAAGAGAACGAATTGAAAAAACTTGTTAAAGAAGCACGATTAGAGAAAGATATTGTCTTTCTAGGGCAACGAGACGATGTCCCTGCCTTACTGCAACAGTCAGATATGCTTATTTTACCAACGTTAATTGAGAACCAGCCTTTATCAGTTATTGAAGCACAAATTTCTGGGAAAGCCATTATCGCTAGTCAAGTCGGTGGTGTCCCCGAGATGATTCAACATGGAATGACAGGCATGCTAGTACCTCCAAAAAACGCCTACCCCCTTTATGAAACGATTGCTTATCTCTTACAAGAGCCAGCATTCTTGAATAATCTCGGTATGCGTGCCAAACATTTCGCACATGATTACTGGCGTTTAGCCCCAGCCATTGATTGTGTTATTGCCGTTTACGAAAAAGCCTTGAAGACAAAGCAAACATAGGGAGGAAGAAGCATGAATATTGTTATTAGTGGAGGAGCAGGATTTATTGGTTCACATTTAGTGGACTATTTTGTAAAAGAAGGAGCTAAAGTATATGTGATTGATAACTTCTCATCTAGCACAAATAAAAATATCCACCCTGAGTCAATCGTTCTTGATTGTGATATAAGAAGTGACAAAATAAAGCAACATTTTTCTAACATAAAACCTGATCTTGTTTTCCATCTTGCTGCTCAAGCAGATGTAACAAAATCTATCAAATATCCAACTGCAGATGCAGATATTAATATCGTTGGTACAATCAATCTACTAGAAGCTAGTGTACAAGCAAAAGTAAAACAATTTATATTCTCCTCTACCTCAGCTGTTTACGGAGAATCATCAGAGGATATTATTCACGAAACAGATTCCACTCAACCAATCTCCTACTACGGTATGTCAAAATATGCAGCAGAAAATTATATCCGCCTCTACCACCATTTATATCAATTACCCTATACGATATTACGCTATGGCAATGTGTATGGTCCTAGACAAACACCAAAAGGAGAAGGTGGTGTTATTGCTGTTTTCCTTCAAAAGATTTTATCCGGAGAATCACTTAATATCCATGGTAATGGTGAACAAACGCGAGATTTTATATTTGTTGACGATATCGTTCTGGCAAATGTGTCTGCTAGTAAACAAGTCTCAAATGATACCTTTCATGTGAGCACAGGTTTAAAGACTTCAATTAATCAAATCATTGAAAAACTCTCGCATATTCATTCCAAGCCGATAAAGAAACAATATGTTACAAGTCGCCAAGGAGATATAAAAGATAGCTGCCTTTCCCGAGAAAAAATCAAACAGAAACTCAATTGGATACCAAACCATTCTATCGACGAGGGCTTACTACAAACCTATCAATTTATGAACAACAAAAGCTAACTTAATGTAAAGGAGCTTTTTTATGAAGATTCTATTAGCTACGTATTGGGCGATTCCTCACTTAGGGGGAGTGTGGAATTATATGATTCAGTTAAGAAAAGGGCTTGAGGCACAAGGTCATGAGGTAGATCTAATGGGGTTTAATACACAAAACCGTCATGTCATTATTATTAATAAAGATATTAGTATTCCGATTACAACGTTTCCTCATACAGAACTTCCGCCTGATGAATTAATTGTTAAATATACCGCTTATCAAAGCAAGGAATATGAGAAGGCAGCTGCTCAAATGGATTTGGAAGCATATCATATCATACATGCACAAGACGTTATTGCAGCCCGGGCAATTGATCACTTAAAACTCAAACACCCTGCTCTCATTACAACTATACATGGATCCCTGACAAAAGAAATAAAAGAACAGTTTTTCCAAGACCCTTCATCAAAACTGGAGAATTTATCGTATTTTAAGAATTTAGAATACATCGGTGGAATGGCAGGTTATACCACTATTGTAGCTAATGAATGGATGAAAAATATTTTATGTAATGATATTCACATCGAGAGTCATCAACTAACTGTCCTTCACTATGGGTTTGATATTGATGATTTCTTATTACGAGCTGCAAAACCTGCAAACCATATTAGAAAAAGAAAAAAAAGACAGAAACTATTCATATATACAGGTAGACTCATTAAAGCAAAAGGTGTACAGTATTTGATCACCGCGTTGTCATATTTGAAAGAACAAAATAATGACTGGGTTTGTTGGATCATTGGTGATGGCGAAGAAAAACAGCATCTACAAAAACTAACGAATGATTATCATTTAAGAAATCAAATTCTCTTTTTAGGAGAAAGAAATGATGTCCCCTCTCTATTACAACAAGCTGATCTATTCATTTTACCAACACTCTCAGAAAACCAGCCTTTATCAATTATCGAAGCACAACTATCAGGATTAGCTATTATCGCTAGTGATGTAGGAGGCATACCTGAAATGATTGAAGATGGCGTAACAGGATTTCTTACACCGATAGGAGACTCAAAGAAACTAGCCGAAAAAATGGCTTTCTTACTACATGAGGATATGGTCAGAAGAAGTATAGGTACGAAAGCATTTGAGTTTGCTACTAGTCACTGGTCGTTAGCTAACGCCATTAAACTAGTACTCCCCCTCTATCATCAGGCGATACAGAAAAAACAGATGAATAATTGAATTAAAAAAACGATCAATCCGGTTTGATTCGCTAAAAATCTAAATGCGAATAATTTAAGAAAGAACTGCACCTCCAATTGTTAGGTCATGCGTCTAACCATCAGAGGTGCAGTTTTTCCTTATAGTTGATGACAATTATTCTCTTTCCTTCATTCTTTCCATCTCTGCTTTAAGCTCAATAAGCATTTCTTTATATGTTGGGAATAGATAGGAAAAATCTTTCCTTACCGTTTGCACTGTACGATCTAACTTTTCTACATCATCAGAGATAATCGATATATCATCTTTGTGAAATACTTCTTTTATTAAAGATAAGAGCTCATATTTTGAAACAGCTTGAGGCATACCTAAATGATACAGTCCTTGTATATCCTCCTGGATCATTTGATGAATCGCTTTCGCTAATTCTAAAGTTGTTACGCCATTCCAATACACATTACTGAAACCTTTTATGGTACCTGTTTGTTCCATAAACCATAAGAATAGGCCAATACCATCCTGCTTTAACTCCGGACCTATAATTGATGTTCTTACAGTTAAATGGGGAGGTGAAGATACTTCACCTAATTGTTTCGATTGCGCATAAATAGATGTACCATCTGTTATGTCTTCTTCAGTATATCCACCCTTATCGCCTAAAAACACACAGTCAGTACTAATATGGATGAGACGACCGCCCCTTTTTTCCATAATACCTGCCAACGCTTGTGGCAGCAGACTATTCACTTGAAAGGCAAGCTTTGTATTAGCGCTCGCATGCTCGTTTAAGATACCAACACAATTTATAACGATATCTGGTTGTACTTTATCTATAACCGCTTCGACATCTGTTGTACGGGTCACATCTAAATATAGTTGATGATCACTTTCTGAATGTCCTCTTGAAGTTGTGTAGACGTCAAAGGTTGAATACGCATGAAAATAGGAGGCAAGCATGTGACCTGCCATGCCCTTCCCTCCCAAAATTAATAATTTCATTTTAAATAAACCCGCCCTTCTTCAACATCTTCCTCAGCTCCTCTTTATCCATTAACGATTGACCAGAATTATATTCTTCTAGATTAATCGGTTGATAATCTTTATAATAAGCCTTCAAACCATCGATATGAATAGAGGGTAGGATAACATAGTATTCATCATCATAAGTGACGGTCATTGTACTTTCATAATCTGATAGTAAAAGTTCATGGATTTTTTCTCCTGGTCTTACTCCAAGAATTTCTGTTCCAATATTCGGTTTTCCTGATGCCTCAATTAATAAGTCAGCGAGATCAGTAATTTTGCATGCAGGCATTTTCATTACAAATGTTTCACCACCGATACTTTCAAAAGTTGCTTTAAATACCAATTTAATTGCTTCCTCTACTGTTAAGAAAAATCTTGTCATTCTTGGATCGGTGATACCTACCTTTCCCTTTTCTTGTATTTGTCTCTTAAACACATGAATGACACTTCCATTTGTACCAAGTACGTTTCCGCCTCTTATACAAACAAACTTTGTAGCCGAGTTTAATGTATTGGCATGGATAATCAATTTCTCCCCCATCGCTTTAGATAAACCGTAGAAGTTCGACGGGTTAGAAGCTTTATCTGTGGATATATATACAACTCTTTCTACTTTATTAATAATCGCTGCATCTATGACATTTTGTGTTCCAATTACATTGGATTTTAATGCCTCAATCGGTTGGTCTTCACATACAGGAACATGCTTAAGTGCCGCAAGATGGAAAACATAATGTACTCCTTGTGTTGCTTCAATCATTGCATCTTTTTCTTTTATATCTCCAATTAAAAAATGTAATGAAGGATGATGATCAAATGCTTCTTTCATTGAAAATTGATTAGACTCATTTCTAGATAGTATTCTTATCTCTTTCGGTTGTAAGAAAAGTAATTGCTCGACGAGTTCGTAGCCCCATGACCCTGTTCCGCCGGTTACTAAGATGATTTTATCTTTAAACAACTGTCAGTCCCCCTAATAGTAGTTTGATTACTTTATCTGAAACATCCTCTGCTTCGTAGCCTTCAGGCAATTTCCAACTTGTCGGCTGACTCGTCATTATTTTTGCACAGGAAAGTATTCTTTCTGCATCAATACCAGAAATCATATTACTTCCACAGGCTAATGTTTCAGGTCTTTCTGTTGTATGGCGGATCGTTACAGTTGGAATATAGAATAAACAGCACTCCTCTTGGACTGTTCCACTATCCGTTAATACACAGAAAGCATTTTTCTCAAGCTGTACAAAATCAAAAAAACCAAATGGCTGATGGAATTCGACTAATGGATGTAAAACGAAGTCGGTAAGGTGATCGATTTTGGATTTTGTGCGGGGATGAATACTGCAAATGACACGTTTATTAAAATGGTCAGCTACTTGATTAACGCCATTTAATATCTCAAGCAGCCTTTCTTGATGGTCGACATTTTCAGCTCTATGTGCAGTAAGTAACAAATAATTTCCTTTTTGTAGTGATAATGAGGTTAAGATATTACTTTGATTAATTTGGACCGAATAGTGTTGGATGACTTCATTAATCGGATTGCCTGAAGTATAAATTCTTTGTGGGGCAATCCCTTCTCTTAATAGGTTTTCTTTACTTCCTGGTGTATAAGGAAGGTTAACTGTTGAAATCGCATCAATTACACGGCGGTTTTTCTCTTCAGGCACTTCTAAATCATAACAACGATTCCCTGCCTCCATATGGTATACTGGAATTCCCATGCGCTCAGCTAAAATAGCACTGAGTCCACTATTGGTGTCTCCTAATACGAGAATTTTATCTGGTGCCTCATCTTGTAATATACCTTCTAGCTCGCTATACATTTTGGCTAATTGTTTCCCTAGTGATTGCTGTTTTGATGCTAATATATAATCAGGTTGTCTTAAGCCTAGTTCTTTAAAAAAGATATCGCTTAATTCGTTTGTAAAATTCTGACCAGTGTGTACAATAAGATGTTCATCAATTAATTGATCGAGTTTTTTTATGATTAAACTTAAGCGAATAATTTCTGGCCTTGTCCCCAAAATTGTCATGATCTTCATCCCTTCACTCCCTTTCCTTTCCATTACTAGACCATAGCACTTTTTTTATCTAATATTAATTTATGCTTGTATCTCGACTTTGCTATAGGCAAGTCTTTGAAAGATAAAATTGAAACATATACCTAAAAGGGGCGAAGGCAGTGGAGTATATATAATGAAAAAAAGCTATGATGCAATGGTATTTACCATATCATCATAGCAAGCAAAATTTTAGTTCTTCATTAGTTCACTACATTACATCATCATCCTTAATGAATCGGATAAAAAAAGGCATGACAAGACAAATAAGGATAAATATGAAGCCACTGAATAGATATACAATGGTTTGCCAAGGGTTAAAAAGATAAATAAAAGCGATCATAAATGAGGAAACGAGCGGTAAAAAGAAAGTAACTTTTCTTGACCTTACACTTTGATATTGATTTTCACCGCAATACATACACTTTATTGCCCTTCTAATAGTAAATAGCCTTTTAAATGTTTGCATCCAACTCCACTTGTGATGGCAATGTTGACAAATAGGCATGACAAACCTCCATAATTCCATTATCGTTTATAACCAAATTCACCCAAATAGTGGGCGTATGTATGAAAATCTGATCCGCCTGTTTGCAGAATCTCATATTTTTTTGCCATTCTTTTGTATTTTTTCACATCTTTACTCGTATGCCTGCGATGCCAAACTTCAATACCATCGAGACCTAAATGCAGTAATTCTAACACTAATTGGTCATCTTTTATGAGCCGGGGATGAGCTAGCACAGCATGTCCACCAGCCTCATGAATAGTGGCAATCGCCTCTTCCGCAGACATCGTATCGAGTGGAACATGTGTTGGGCTATCATCACTGATGTATCGCCGAAAAGCATCAATCTTACACGATGCATAGCCCTTTTCAACTATAGCCATGGCAATATGGGGACGACAAATAAGCTCTCCTACCATCTGTTTTCTAATATCTCTCATATTAATATGCACGCCATAAGAGTTTAACAGTTTTAACATCTTGTTGGCACGATCTAACCGATTTTCAAAAATTAATTCAAGCTTTTTTTTAAGATGATTAGTTGGGTGAATACCGTAACCTAATATATCAATTCTTCTGTCTTTATATGATGATGATAGCTCAATCCCTCTAATAAGTTGAATAGGGAGATTGTGGGAGATGCTATATGCCTCTTCCACACCATTAATCGTATCGTGATCTGTAATACTGATAGTCTTTAATCTTTTTTCAACAGCATATTGCATTAACTCAAGAGGTGTTAGTTCACCATCTGAGGCAGTCGTATGCAAATGCAGATCAAAACCTTCCTCTTTAGTTACAGCAGCAATATCCAACACACTCAATCCCTCCCTTAACGATAATTATTCTTCTTCTGGTGGTCTTTTCCCCTTTTGTAATTCATTAATCGATAAACCAAAGTCATATTGCAGATGCGGGTAATCTTTAAAATGCTGCCAATCCCCACCCCATTCAAATCCTAACTTTTTCGCTTCTGCAACTACTTCATCCCAGTCAGCTTGGCCATTTCCATTCCCATCATATGTCATATCCCATACAACCTCTCCACCTTTTGTGACTAGTGCAAAATCAACAGCTAACCCATAATTATGATAAGATTCTCCACCTTTGGCATGTGTGACAATCTGTCCTTCTTCAGTTCGCCCTTTTGCATACAGCTCATCTTGTTCATGTAAACTGCGATAATCATCTGTAATCAATATAGTGATTCCTTTGTCTTCTAATGATGTGATTAGCTGTTCTGTCTTAGCTCTTACTTCGGGATGAACCTCAACTGGTAAAGGTACATCTTTATACTTAAATAATGAACCAAATAAATATTGGATAAATAATAATAGAATAATAATTAATATGAGCACAAACACAAACGCCCTAAAAACTTTCACCATCTTCACCTTTTCTTTTCCCCCACACAAAGTTGTCTCTTTTCAATAGTTTATCAGTTTCATAAACGAATAATCGAAGAAAAAGGTTTCAGTTTTTTGATAAAGGGAATTAATGTAACAAACTTCAAAAGGAGTGGTACAAATGAATAAAGAGCAAATGGATGGTCTTAAAGATAAAGTAAAAGGAAAAATGAAAGAAGAATATGGTGATAGTACAAATAATACATCAAAAAAATCTGAAGGTAAGATGGATCAAGTGAAAGGAACAGTTAAAGAAAAGTTCGGCGATGTGAAGGAAGCTTTTAACAAACAAAAGTAAGAAAAAAGGTGATGATTCCTTTCATCACCTTTTTTCTTCTTTACATGCTGCTATTATCGAAAAAATAGCTCATTAAGATGAGATCATCATACTCATTAAAACGATTTTTCACTGCCTGCCTTTTAACACCTTCAACTGCAAAACCAGCACTCTCATACAAGTGGATAGCAGCTTTATTTTCAGCCAACACTTCTAACTCTATTTTTTCTACTTTTGGGTGTTGTCTACCCCATAAAAGTAAACTTGAAAGTAACGCTTTTCCTACCCCTTTTCCACGAAAAGATTGACTCACACTCATCCCGAAAGTTCCTGTATGCGCAATTTTCTTGCGACTGGCTACACTAAAATCTAACCTGCCAATAATCTCCTCTCCAAAAACAGCAATTAACAATAACTTACTTGGATCTTCAAGTACTTGCTGAACCTTTTGCTGTTGCTGTTTGAAGGAAACTTGATATTCATTGGGCTCAATCAATAAATAGGGAGATTGCTCTATGACATCCTTAGTAAACAGTAGCAACTCATTGGCATCCGAGCTTTCAGCATGTCGTATATAAAATTTCTTCCCATCTAGCATCCGAAATCCTTTTATTAACATCTCTCCCATTTAAGGCACTCCTTAGCAACCTATCATTTAATCATGCTAATATAATTCTACTCTAAGTATTTTTTTCCTGCCTATTTTCAATCTCATAGGAGATAAATAGAAAAGAGATTCCGAATATCCACATATGATGATTCGCCATTAACTTGCCATCTTTTGAAACAAACATCGTAAATTTTTCATTTAATGGCAAACGGAAGAAGTCATTTCTCCATTGAAAATATATCCCTTCATGCGACTGCTCATTTTCTTGAAAACTAGTTAATACTAAGTTCTCTTTATCCATCTTCAGTGAAAGAATACCGGTCATAGCAGAGAAAGGAAGGGGTAGACTTATATTCATATATTTTTTCCCTAAATGTTCATGTGCTGCATATAAAGCAATAAAGCAAACGTCATTGTTTATTTTTCTCACCCACGCTCGGGGATTTGTTCGCCCATCGACTTTAGATGAGACCGATACCAACTCACCGTTCATTTCTATTTTATTGCTATGGAGGGGCAAATGGATTTGTTTAACGAAGCGGCTCACTTGGTAATAACAGAAAGCAAATGGTTTAAACCATTTAGCCCAATGTACAGTTGCATACAAGCGAAACTCGCTTGTATGTTCATAAAAATCTCGGTATGGTTTTGGAATCGAACGGGTTGAATAACTTTGTAGTTCTTCAACAAGTCCCTCTACTTGTCTATTGTCTTTCACTTTAGTTAAAACTTCTTCACCAACCATCATGCCACCTCTCACATGACTCAATGGGATATTATGCTTAACGAAACGACTTTGGGGTCGGATAAAAAACCAAGCTAAGCAACCACATAAAGCAAAAAAGACACTATTCGTTATACCATGAAATTGAAGCATAAAAGGAATAGTAATCCCTTCATTTCCACCAAATCGACTTATGATATAGGCAACAGAAAATAAAATGGTTACACCTAAGGAAGCAAATGAAATGACAGCTAAGGATTTGTAAAACAATCTATGAATTCGTGCACTTAATGCATAATAAATCAGTCCATAGATTCCATATATATAAAGAACGACGGATACTACTTCTAACCAATAAGAAACAGCAATGCCAATTGCAAGAAGAAGCGGTGCAATAAGGACAGCTGTGCTACAGTAATAAAAACCCCTTCGCTTCCCTTTTAGTACGCGTCCTAAAAAACCAGCAAAAACCGGTAATAAAAAAGAAGCATAATGAAAATGGATACTCGTTAACCAAGTAATCATTGGTGAAAAACCAGTATCAACTCCATTATAATGAGCAAATGTCCATAATCCTCCAATTGCTAAATAAATCAAGCCAACATCAATCAAAAATTCTTCAAAGAGAGTGAAACCTCGGTTTAGAAAGCGGCATACCCCATAAAAACATATGAAAACCGTATAAAACAGGTAAATTGTAGAGAAAATCCAATTGGTCTCAACTGAAGTGAAAACCGTTAGTATAAAAATCGAAAGGACACCAATTGTAATGAATAGCCATCCGAATCTGTCTATCCAATCCCCTTTCTCAACAATAAGCAAGATCATTGTCGGGACATAAATCATTTGTGCTACGGTCAAAAGTAAAAAATAGCCACTATCGATTGATACGATAAGTGTGATAATAAATAAAATGATGTATAGGAGAAGTAATGTTTTTTTCTGTCTATTCATCAATAAAAGTCCCTTCATATGTAAACAATGTACCTATAAGCCGATTCATAACTTTTACTTTAATTCGAAACCGGCCAATCTTCTCATCGAATTGTTCATACACCTCTGCTTTTACTTGAAAGAAAGAGGGAATCTCTAACTCGTGTTTACCAATAAGCAACTTTTGCCGACCCGACACAATCTTTAAACCACCACAAGGTTGTACTTGAAAACATAGTGATGAGTATAAAGGGGACGGATATCCTAAAAAATCATCCACTTCTCTCGTCTGTTCATTCCACCTCATGTTTGCATCAAAAAAACGTACTTTCCCACCAATGAAAAACTTCCGCTCCCAATACACTTCGTTTTTTTCTATATTCAACGTATTTTTCACTTCAAACGGAATATTTTTACCATGTTCAGGGAACATTAAGCGTCTTTTTGTCGCTAAATATAAAAAAGGGCGTAGCCACCATTTATTTTCAATCATGTCCATTTTCCCTTTTCCTATAAAAATTGCCTCATTGAAACGGTATCTTTGCTGCATTCTCTTATGTAATCTTTCAAAATGTTCACCTAATACTTGCTCATACATAGTCATTTACGCTTTTTCACTCTCCTACAATTTTTAGCAGACGGTAGATGAGCCGAACTTAACCACCCAATCAGGGCAAGTATAATTAAACTAGTGTTAAACGTAAAAGGATTAAAGGGGGCAGTCATTAAAGATGGAATTCCGACAATTGCCGCTATGCCTAAAGCAAATAAAAGCAAGAGGGCTATTATAAACAGCTTCCCTTTTCGCTGAATAAATAAAAAGCTCAAGCCAAAGGCAATCTCACCTACACCAGCTATTACCGTCAATATTTTCGCATGCGCATATGAGACTGGCAATACATCAGTAATCATTTGCACCTCTAGGGGATGTTGTGTAATCAATTTAGGAACCAAACCGTGATAGATCCATATAAAAGCAAATAGAAAAGTAACTATCCAGTGAATGATAAAATTTCGATATTGCGTCTGAGGACTTTCCCCTTTTTCTAACCATCTTCGCAATACATCGAAACTAAGGGCCGTTGACCATCCTAATAAAGGTCGGAAAAAATAGTTATCTAGCAACATACCAAACTTACCTAATGGGACATCATAGTCATATTGGGTAATAAATAATGTCTTATTTTCTCCTTTAGGTTCATATTTCCAGTATCCTCTACCTTCCCTTATTGGCGAAAACGAATAATCGGTACCGAAATGAAGCGATGAAGTCTTTTTTCCATCCCTATCTACGCTACCTTTTGTTTTCCCCCATCCTATTATTTCTAAAAGTGGTGGGATATTTCGCTTATATGTAAAAGTTTGTACATCATCATCCAGTATTTCTTCATAGTGAATGCTTGAGAACCTGATATCCCATTCCACATGCTTAGTAGGTTCTTGTGTGTATGTCCAAACGTCATCTAGCGCACGATTGATATCAATCTCCACATAAATCGGTTTAGGCTTCATCAACCCACCTCCCTTATTTCCCATTATAACTGATAATAAACGGTTGAATCACCAAATGTTGGAGAATAATCAATTCATACATAGGATTCTTTAATTAGATTAAAAGACGAAATTCTCCTTCGACTATCTTTCTACTCTAGAATCGGTAAAAGATATATCGAACTCATCAAAATAAATAAAATATTCAAATAATATTGACATTAATCAAATCTTTTTTGTATATTTAAAACTATGTATTATATATAAAACAAAGGAGGAATTAACATGAAAAGCACTTTATTCACTTTATTACTGTCAACACTGCTCCTTCTGACAGCTTGTGGAAATGCTTCTTCTACTACAGAGGATGGGAAGACCGCACTTACTTTTGCAGAGCCAGCACGAATTCTTTCCTTCGCCCCTCTCTATGTGGCAATTGAAAATGGATATTTTGAAGACGAAGGAATCGAGGCAAATATTGCTTCAGGTGGTGGTGGTTCCCAAGTAACAGCGACTATTCTTTCAGGAGATACACAATTTGCGCTAGCTGCACCACGTGCCATGTTATCTGCCATTGAGGCAGGAGAAGACCTTGTAGCCATCCAAGGATTAAATTCTGCTCTCACATATGAAGTAGCGCTGTCTAAAGCCTTTATGAAAGAAAAAGGCATAACAAAGGAATCCACTGTTGAGGAGAAAGTAAAAGCATTAGCTGGTGCAAAAATTGGCTCTAATCAAGTGGGAGATTCCGGCGATGTTTATTTACGTTATTTAATGGAAAAGTATGGACAAGATCAATCGACCCTTGAAACAGTAAAAATGGAAGGAACAGGATCAAAAGTCGGTGGAATGCAAGAAGGTATTATTGATGGTGGAATTGCGTCACCTCCATTCTCTGCACTGGTTGAAGCAGAAGATGGTGGTTCACTTGCACTCGAACTAAGTGAAGAAGAAATGTACGCTGAACTAGCTTGGGAGATTGTTTTTGCGAAAAGAGACTATATCGAAGACAACCCTGAACTTACTACAAAAGTTGTAAGGGCATTAGGAAAAGCGATTGAATTTACTCGGGACAATCCAGGTGAAGCCGCTGGATTAATTACAGGGTATTTTGAAGGAGTTGATCAAGAAATATTAGAAAAATCACTCACTTCATTAAAACCAACCTATGTCGGGTATGGTGAAATGACTCAAGCTGCATGGGATCACGCACAAGACCCTTTAGTTGAATTAAGTGAAATTTCTGGTGTAAGCCAAACTCATGATACGGCTGAAGAAAAACTTTGGACAAATCGTTACTTAAAAGAGGCTTTCCCAAAATAATAGGAAAGGAAGGGTACGATGAAAGATACACAATCAATACCTAAACTGCAAAGTCAATTCCTCGATGTCACTTATATGAACCATAAAACCGGTCAAGAGGTAACTGCTTTAAAAAATATTAACCTCGCCATTCAAGAAGGAGAATTTATTTGTATTGTCGGTCCATCAGGTTGTGGAAAAACAACTTTCTTAAATACTGTGATCGGTTTTATTGAACCGAGTAATGGGTCCATTCTTTTAGATAATAAGAAAATAGTCGGACCTGGGAAAGATCGCTCTATGGTCTTTCAATCTCCGAGTCTCCTTCCATGGAGAAATGTAATGGACAACGTCTTATATGGGGTAGAATTACAAAAGAGACTGAGTCCTGATACAAGAGAGCTAGCGAAAACATATATCGAAATGGTTGGCCTCAAAGGATTTGAAAGTCATTATCCGCATGAACTATCTGGTGGTATGCAACAACGAGTAAACCTTGCAAGAGCCTTAACAGTGGAACCCTCCTTACTACTTTTAGATGAACCATTCTCCGCTCTTGATGCACAAACAAGAGAATTTATGCAACAGGAACTTGTGAGAATATGGAGTGAAACGAAAAAAACAAGTATTTTTATCACCCATCAAATCGACGAAGCTGTTTTTTTAGCTGATCGCGTTTTTGTGTTTGGTGCAAGACCTGGCCATTTAGTAGAAGATATTTCGATTGATTTAGTAAGACCAAGAGAATTGAAGATAAAAAGAGAACCACATTTTCTACAATATGTTGACCGTATTTGGCAGTTAATAGAAAATGAGTCAGCAAAACAAGGATTCGCCTAAGGAGGAGACATTCAGTGAGTAAAACCGAAATGACATCCACCATTCCAGTGAAAAATAAATCGCTAAAAATAAAAACAAAAAAAAGCACCGTCTGGATTAGTGTAACTTCCGTTATTCTATTTTTAATTTCTTGGGAATTGATTTCTTATTATAAGCTTATTAACCCACTATTTATAAGCTCACCTATTAAAATTGTTGAAGCGGCTACGACACTTTTTGCAGATCCTAGGTATTGGCAACATCTAGGTGTTAGTGCTTATGAATTTTCACTTGGGTTTATACTGGCTATGGCGATAGGGATTCCAATTGGCATATTTGCAGGGTGGAATCGTATTTTCAACAGTATAATTAGTCCATTTGTATCCGCTCTATACGTTACGCCAAAAGTTGCATTATTACCCATAATCATCATTGCTTTTGGGATTGGTGTGGCATCTAAAATCGTCGTCGTATTTTTAATGGCATTTTTTCCTATTGTCATGAGTGCACAAAAGGCCATGTCCACTCTAGATCAAAACTTAATTAAAGCAGCTCGTAGTTTTACCGCATCTGAATTCCAAATATTTAAAACGATTGCTCTCCCCTCCACAGTTCCTTTTCTTCTAAACGGTATTCGCTTAGGGCTAGGACAGGGATTAATCGCAATTGTCGTTGGTGAAATGTATGCATCTACAGCTGGTATTGGTTATCATCTCACACATGCAGGCCAAAATTTAAAAACTGCGGAAATGTTTGTAGGTGTCGTTGTAATCGCTGTTTCTGGTGTCATTCTCACCGGCATTATCGGCTTGATTGAAAAAAGATTTAGCTCATGGAAACCTGAATAATTATCAATAAGCAGCATAAAAAGGTTGAACTTATAGTAATGATAAGATCAACCTTTTGCTATTTATTTTATATGTTTTTCATTTTTGCATGTCAGTTGGGATTTGATATCTTTGATGAGTGGATGATAATTTCATAGCTGGCCTGGCAACGATAAATCATGTTTAATACCATTTTTCCTTCTTAGTCATGCGGTATTTTTAAAACCATTTTCCCAAATACCTTTCCTTTATCCATTTTCTCATGAACACTTTCAATATCTTGTAGATCATATACTCCATCAATTACTGGCTTTAACTTATGAGCCCCGTAGAAATCAATCACTGATTTAAATTCAGAAGCACTACCCATTGTTGTCCCTAGAATATGTAATTGCTTAAAGAAGATTCTTGGCATCACAACTTGCTCTACCGGTCCTAATGTCGCACCAAAGGAGACGATTTTACTACCAGGTTTAGCCAAATAGATGAGATCATTAAAGGTAGATCCACCAATACTATCAATACTTAAATCGGCACCACCTGATAGTGCTTTTAATTCCTTCACCCAATCCTCATTGCGGTAGTTTACTCCATCAGTAGCCCCTAGTTCCTTAGCATAAGCAATTTTCTCATCACTGCTTGAAGTAACAAAGACCGTCGCTCCTTTTGCTACAGCAATTTGTAATGCAAAAGTCGCAACACCTCCTCCAATACCCGGAATAATAACGGTATCAGATGGTTTGACCTCTCCTTTTGTGACAACGGCTCGGTATGCTGTAAGTGCGCCTAATGGAATGGCAGCTGCTTCTTCTAATGTTAAATGAGAAGGTTTTTGTAGCACATTCTCAGCAGGTACTGTCACATACTGTGCATAAGTCCCGTTTGAGGGAACACCAAGTACTGTATGTTTAGCTTGAGGATAGTCAATGTTATCTCCCCAATCAAGCCCTGGATTGATGACAACTTCACTACCTACAGCGATACCTGAAACCCCTTCACCTAATGCTGCAATGACACCTGCCCCATCAGAACCTAAAACAGAAGGAACCGCGATTCCAGGATAAGCACCATATCGGATAAATACATCACGACGATTAACAGCAGCATAATGTAATCTCACGAGCACTTCACCTTTATTGGGCTGTGGTGTCTCTACTTCTTCATAATATAATGGAGCAATCATATTTCCTTTTTTCATTTTGTCTTTTAATACAACCGCTTTCATTTATTCTACCCCTTTCCAAACCTCTCCTGTATGTAAAGCAATTATTTTACTTAATTAAACATAATACAAGTATACCAAACCAAGTGATTAATTCAAAAATTCTGATTTATTAGAACATCTATAGATTGACTTAATATGCTTGAAACGACAAATGCGAACATATCCAATGAAGATTATCCTCTGATATGTTCGCATAAAATCACATTCATAAATAAACATAATAGCTAAAATCATTGTCTTGTTAAGCTTCTATTAGGCTATTATTCTACTTACTTCCAGCATATAACCAGTAAATATTGTTACATTTTAAGCATATTTGCGAATAAGCTCTGTAAGTTTCGCTTCCATTTGAGGGATATCATTTACAGACAAACAGACCCTTAATTTCGTCTCATCTGTTTCCATAAGTTCTGAAAGAAAGGAGCCAAAGTCTCTTGCTCGGCGGTCGACTTCAATGAGTAATTCCACATTACTTTCACTTTGCTTCATGAAGATCAATTCTATTTCATCCAACCGGCCTCGAAACTCTCCGCTAGCAGGAATAAATTCCCACTCTTGAGCAAACGGATATTTATCTCTTAATCTTCTAGGTACTTCCTCGCATACTACTTCTCTTAACCTAAATCCAATATCCTCCATGCTATGTAAAATGGAAGAAGATAATCGATTAGGTTCAACCTTTATAAAATCTGTGTCGTTAGGGTCCATAGCGTTCTTAATATCCCCTGAAGTCTGTAACCAAACCTTTGTTTTTCCGTAAGTCATCGGTGTATCATAAGGTAATTGAAAAGAAAAAGGCACTTCTTTTTCTTCACCTTCTAAAACGGTTATATTTTGTGTAATCAATTGGCGACTTAGAACTGCTGTTTGTGCGCTTACCCCATTATCATCATTTTCGACATCATATTTACAGCATATTTCTATATATAAATGTTCAATCTGTTGATCTATTTTCCCACCGGTGATTGCAATGACACCGTCGATTTGTTCGCCTTGCACAAAAGATGCTTTTGCAAGTTTTGTATCCACTTTACAGCCACCTATACCCACACTAGCTAAAACTTTAGAAAAGAAACTCATTCATTTCTTCCTCCTCATCATATTCATCCTCATCTATATTTTACCATGTAGTGATAGATATCAACACATATTTTACTTGGCTTTTACTACTTCCGACACATATCCTGCTTCACATTTGCCAGGTAATTTGGTAAGGAATGATGAGAAAAAACAGGAGTTTCTCATCCATGTAAAATAGAATATCTAATGAAGTATCTTTCTGGAACCAACACATCGGAAAAAAGGTGTTATTTTATTCAAATGAAAAATTGGTAAATGAGCTATTCAATCATACAAATTTTTTAAAATATAGATCTTTCTCATATAACCCCTTGTATTTTTAATGCTGCTATTTCTCCCTCATCCAAACCTAATTCCTCTTGTAAGAACAAATTTGTATGCTCTCCGAGGATTGGTGGTGCCAGATCATACCTTATGTTTAATCCAGAAAAACGTAAAGGACTTTTCGTTAATTTCACCTCTCCCATCACTGGATGTAACATTGTTCCAACCGTTTCTCTTGCAATTACTTGCGGATCATTAAAGGCTTGCGTAATACTATTAACTTTTCCAGCAGGAATACCGTATTGGGAAAACTTCTCTAACCAATTGTCTGCTGTATTTGCTAACATTTGTTCAGCTATCCATGGGACTAAGATATCTTTATACTCTAAGCGTTTTTCGTTTGTTTGAAACCTATGATCACTTACCCATTCTGGTTTATCTAATAGTATGCATAATTGTCTAAACAAATGGTTATTTCCTACACAAATCATTAGCGGTTGGTCTTTACAATCAAAAACTTGATAGGGAACAACATTATTATGTTGATTGCCTAATCTTTTAGATTCCATACCAGTATTTAGGTAGCCACTCGCAATATTGGCCATTGAGCTGATTTGCACATCTAGTAAAGATAAGTCGATATGCTGACCCACACCATTATTATCTCGCATCCTTAAAGCGGCTAAGATACCTATAGCGACATATTTAGAGGTAAGAATATCCGCAATTGGAATTCCCACTTTTGTTGGCTCACCATCAGGGTGACCTGTCACATCCATTAATCCACTCATCGCTTGAATAACTGGATCAAAACCTGGTTCTGTACGCATTGGACCTGTTTGTCCAAAGCCTGTTACAGAACAAAGTATAATCCTATTATTGATTTTTTTTAATTCATCAAAGGCAATACCAAGCTTTTTCAATGTCCCTGTTTTAAAGTTTTCAAGGACGATATCAGCTTTTGCTACTAACTGCTTAAAAATAGTCAATCCTTCATGAGATTTTAAATTAAGGGTAATAGAACGTTTATTCCGATTGGCTGTAAAATAATAGCTGCTGTGACCATTCACAAACGGCCCCCAATCTCGCATGCTATCAGTACCCATAGGTGATTCTATTCTAATTACATCGGCACCTAAATCAGCTAATATCATTGAACCAGCCGGTGCAGCGTAAACTCTTGATAAATCCAATACTCTAATTCCATCCAAGGCTCTATCCACGACTACCTCCCCCTTCACATCCATTCATTGAAATTTCGGTTTTCTCTTCTCTGTTACCGCTTTTACTCCTTCACGATGATCTTCTAATTCGGTTGTGATTGCCATAAACGAAGAAATCATATCTAATGATGACCTTAGGCTCATTGTTTGATTTTGATAGACAGCTCTTTTAATGAAGCGAATGGCCGTTTGTGGTCCATTTGCTAATTTTTTGGCATAGTTCTCTGTAAAACCTTCCAACTCATCATCAGCAATTACAAATGTGACCAATCCCATTTCTTTCGCCTCATTAGCCGTCAATACTTTCGCTGTCCAAAGCATATCTAAAGCTTTGTCTATTCCAACTATTCTCGGAAGAAAATAAGCAGCACCATCCCCAGGAACTAAGCCGACTTTTGTATAACTTTCAGATAGCTTCGCTCCTTCTGCGGCTATGCGGATATCACACATTAATGCCATATCAAGACCTGCTCCAAATGCCGCTCCATTAATTTCTGCAATAACAGGTTGATCAATCTCTTCCAATAATAAAGGGATCCGTTGTACCTTTTTCCATAGTGAATTTTTTCTTGCAAGACCAGTGGTTACACGATCTTCATCAGAACGATAAAATCCCCTGCCTGCGCCCATCTCTTTCATATCTCCACCAGCACAAAAACCTTTTCCATTTCCTTTAACAATCACAACACGTATATCATTAGAATCTCGCACAGTCTGTAGTGCGTCAATCCATAAATCTAGCATTTCCTCACTAAACGCATTCATTGCATTTGGGCGGTTTAATATAATTTGTGCAATTCCGTCTCTTACCTCAAAATGTAAATCAGACATTTTCTTTACCTCCTTATAAAATGGATTTAACTTCGTGATTATCCACTAATAGTGACCAAATAGTGACTGGACTGTGTGCTATATAAGTGCTTAATTCCCCTTGCCAATAGCGCTCATTTCCAGCTTCATCACGCCATGACCATAACCGTTTTGTTAAATGATGCAGCGTATGCTCATATGTCATCCCAATAGCTCCATGGAGCTGATGGGCGGTCATCGCAATATCGCCTGCAACGGCACTCACCTTTATCTTCGTCAACATGATAGACAACGAATCATGGCTACCCTGAAGCATTTCCACTGCATTGTTAACAGCAGCTAAGCAAGCAGCGGTTTCTCCTACTAGAAGTGAGATATGTTGCTGCACTGCTTGAAAACGATATAAATTCTTGCCAAACTGTTTACGCTCACTTGCATAAGACAGGCACTCCTGTACTACTCGTTCACTAATGCCAGCAAGCATCGCCGCTTTAGCCAATGCATACAGTTGCTCTACTATTTTCTTACTCTCACAATCTTCTATTATTTTGATGGCTGAATCTCCAATATGAATGTCATGAAAAATCAAGGAATCACGTGGTTCACCGGCTAGATTCACCTGTTCATGTATCTTTGACTCGTTTACTGGTACGAGGACCATCATCCACTCGTTTTGACATTTAGCGAGGGCAACGATTTCTTTTGCTACCCTTCCCCAAGGTACATTTAAAGCCTCTCCGCTTAAAATATAGTTACCGTTATGTTTCCTAACTTCCAAAGGGTTTTGTTCATTAAAATGGAATGATAACGGTTGATCATGAGTGATTTTCATCTCGTACTGTGACAGAATCCATTTACTAATTAAAGTTTCAGGTAAAGGTAGAGGAATTGGGTATTGACCAACTAATCTAATAACTGTAAAACCATCTTCATAATCTCCACCCACTCCACCATATGCTTCCGGTATATTTACTCCTGTTAGACCCATGTCATTTAGGGATGCCCATAACTCATCATCAAATAAACCCTTTTGTCCCTTTTCAAGTAAGTCCTGTGTAGATTGTTTCTTCAAAAATTTACTGGCCGAATCATAAATATACTCTTTTATTTCACTCATTCTGATACAACCCCTTTGGCAATAATTCCTCGTAAGATTTCCGTTGTTCCCCCTCTTAGAGTGAAACCTGGGCCATGCAAAATAGATTGTGTATACAGCTCACCGATAGACTTACTATTTAATAAATCAGGGTGCTTAGACAATACTAACCTCACCGTCTCTGCCACTTTTGTTTCAAAAGTTGTTCCTCTATCTTTAACAAGTGAGGCAATAAATGAAACATCCTTCCCCTCGTCAAGATACTTTGCCACACCAATAGATAAATTTCTAATGCTCCATAGCTCTGGAAGGAGCGAGAGCATTTCTGTTAATCCTTCTCGATCATTTATCCTTTTTAGTTCATCAATTACACCTGAAAATAATGGGTATGTACTGAGTATTCTCTCTGGTCCACTTCTTTCATAAGCAAGTTCTGCCATTCCTTGTTTCCAACCATTCCCGATTTGACCGACCACTTGTTCATCTGGAACGAAAACGTTTTCAAAAAATACCTCATTAAAATGATGCTCACCTGTTAAAAAAGTGATTGGGCGAATGGTCACACCATTAACATGTAAATCAACAATTAACTGACTCATACCATCATGGCGATTTTCTTCATCTTCTGGTGATGTACGACATAGTACGACCATATAGTGAGCGATATGAGCACCACTTGACCATATCTTTGAACCAGTGAGTAGCCAGCCGCCAGCCGTTCGTACTGCCCGAGTTTTGATGGCAGCTAAATCAGAGCCAGCATTCGGTTCACTTAAACCAATAGCAAAGAAACATTCCCCTTTTGTGATTTGCGGTAAAAAAGTCTTTTTTTGATTTTCCGTCCCATATTTTAGAAGCAATGGCCCCGTTTGTCTATCAGCAAACCAATGAGCAGCAACGGGTGCACCTGCTACAAGCAACTCCTCTGTTAAAATATATCTATCAATGGCGCTCTTTTCACTTCCACCATATACCTGCGGCCATGTCATTCCAATCCAACCTTTATCACCTAGCTTTTTCGAAAAAGTAGATGATTCTCCACTTAGCCATGAATCACATGTAGGTGTAAAATGCCCGGATTGTATTTCTTCTCTTAAAAATGCGCGGACTTCATTTCTAAATGACTGCTGATCTGATGTCAATTGAACAGTTGGCACTTCTAATTTAACCATTCTTTTCATCCTCTCATTTTATCGGTATTCGATACTATATATCTATATATAATATTTTATTTAAAATATTCTTTTTTGTCAATTTTAAATATTTAGAATATTTACAGAGTAATTCAGTGTTTTAACCTAAAAAAGAGCACCTAGGAACTGTCTCCCAAATGCTCTTTTAAATCCAGTTTTTATAATGCCGTTTTAGCACCCAAATATTTCGGTTTCCAATAACTTGAAGACATATCAGCAATTGTTACACCTGTACTTGTTCCAGCATGAATAAATTGATTGTTGCCTAAATAAATACCGGCATGTGATGGTCCTTTTTTATACGTTTCAAAGAAAACAATATCACCTGGTTGTGGAGATGAAACAGATGTAGTCGCTTGCCAAATCGTCTCCACTGTTCGTGGTATGGAAACACCGATTTGATTAAAAACATATTTTAGAAATCCACTACAGTCAAACCCTGAAGACGGTGAATTTCCTCCCCAAGTATAAGGAACACCGATATGTTTTTTCGCTTCTTTTATTAATTGATTTACCTGTGACTGTTGGTTATTACTAGTTTGATTTCCACCAGCCGAGGAGTTAGATGAACTCACTTTTAATACCTGACCTGGACGGATTACATCCGTTGTTAAGTTATTCATATTTTTTAACTGCGCCACTGATAACTGATGCTTTGAGGCAATTAACCAGAGACTATCACCTGATTGTACTGTATAAGTTGATTGGTTTGTATTAGGGGTTGAAGGTGCTCCCCCTGAACTCACCTTTAGCTTTAATTTCTGCCCTGGATATATTCTATCGGAACTCAGCCCATTGATGTTTTTTAAATCAATGACAGAGATACCATGTTGATGTGCAATTTTCCAAAGTGAGTCTCCACTTTTGACTGTATAGGTACTTGTTTGTTCTGCCCCATTAACCTTCAGCTTTTGACCAACAACAATTGTAGAACTCTTTAGCTGATTCCACTCCATTAATTGATTGATGGAAAGATTATATGTATTAGACAATTTCCATAAAGTATCACCTGATTGCACTGTATGTGTTTGCGCTGCTCCAACTTCTGCATATGTTGCCGCAAAAAGAGTAGTAGCCGCTGCTATTGACACGAGTTGTTTTTTCATCTCTTTGTACACTCCTAATCTATCATTTCTCATTCATGATAGAGTGCATACGAAGAAAAACAAACCGTGAAAAACATGGTTTATATGTAATATAATTACAATTTAAAAGAAAATACATACTAAACTTCCAATAGCATCCACAATAAACAGTTCTTTATCACTAAAACAAAATGTAACACAAAAGAAAATAGTTACATTTTATTTGTCCATTTTGTGACACCTATGAAAAAAATGGGCCGATTTAATCAACTAATTGTTTTTCTTTTCTCTAAAGGGTCTTTCCTCCTATCCTTAAAAGGAAGATACATAAGTACAAATAACAATATTGCTACAGCCTCAAGAACAAAAATGTAATAAGGATATGGGCCAAAAAAGTCGAGCACAGAACTCGTCGCTGGTTTTCGAGAAAGAAACATATAATTTCCATCCGTAACATAGTTAATAACAGCCGCTATAATCGCAAATATATTAAGAGAAATAAACGCAGCTACAACCCCTTTACTTGATGGAGAGTACTTGAAGCTAAATATATAAAGTAGAGCTGTCCATACGATGATCATATGGATAAAGAAAAATTGAAAATAACGAAAATGTGGGTATCCGAAAAACAATTCTGGCGTTAAGATAGCCATAGTCGCTCCCGCAATACCAATATAATAAGTTAATTGAAAGAGCAAACGTTTTTGAAAAATAAGTAATAGCAAACAAAGTAGCACACTAATCGAGCATAAGTGAAGAGGCAAAGCAAAAGAGACATCCCACTTTCCACCTATCCATAACCAATAGTGATAACTTCCTTCTAAAAAGAGCAAGAGCAATAAGAATATTACTCTTAACATCGTTTTATGTCCGGCTAACCTTTTTCTCTGGAAATATAAGAAGAAGGATCCTATTAAAAAGAGTACTACCATTACAAGGTGTGAAGTAGAAAATATCTCAAAGGAGTAGTTGCTATGGTTTTGCTCAAATAGTTGCATAACATTCCTCCAATATATGTATCTAATTGTCCCTTATTGTTCTATTACAGAGCTAGTAGCAGGATCAAACATTCACAATAATAAGGAAAAGAACAAATTATGCCAAACACGTTATTTGTTCTTCTCCAATATCCATGCTCTTATAGTTCGTTCATGTTAATCATCACTCACTTTAACCAGTTGTTTACCTAAATTATCTCCCTTAAATAAGCCAATAAAAGCATGAGGAGCATTTTCTAAACCTTCCACGATATTTTCACGATATTGAAGCTTTCCTGAATTAACCCATTCTCCAAGTTGCTTCAAGCCTTCTTCGTGATTATTTGCATAATCACCAACAATGAAACCCTTCATTAATGCGCTTTTTTGTACTAATAACCCTTGTATTCTCGGCCCATGCTCTATTTCTGTCGCATTATAGGAGGAGATTTGTCCACAAAGAATAATCCTTGCTTTGTAATTAATTCTTTTTATTACTTCATCGGAAATATCTCCACCTACATTATCAAAGTAAATATCGACGCCATCGGGTGTATATTGTTTAACCTTATCCTTTATATTATCAGTTTTATAGTTGATGACTTCATCAAAATGTAGGTCTTCTTTTAAATATTGGCATTTTTCTTCCGTTCCAGCGATTCCTATCACTTTACAGCCTTTTAATTTAGCTATTTGCCCAACCGTTGAACCGACGGCACCTGCTGCTCCAGAGACCACAACCGTCTCTCCCTCTTTAGGCTCACCTATATCTAGTAAGCCAAAATAAGCTGTTAATCCTGGCATTCCCACAATACCTAATGCTGTTGATATAGGAGCTATAGAAGGATTTAATTTACGTACTTGATGACTTTTAGCTACATTATAATCAGACCAGCCAAGACGCCCTTCCACATAGTCACCCACTTTAAAATTACCATCCTTTGATTCAATTACTTGACCTACAATTCCACCGGATAACACTTCATTTAATGCAAAAGGCTCAATATATGATTTTCGCCCACTCATCCTGCCTCTCATATATGGATCAACAGAAAGGTAAATGGTTTGTATTAATACCTCCCCTTCATTTAAACGAGGAAGTTCTTCACTCTCTACTAATTCAAAATTTTTATCATTTGGCATTCCGGTTGGTCTTTCGACTAATAGAATACTTCGATTACCCATTTTATCCCTCCATTTTATACGTTCTACTTCTCTATACCCTTATCAATTAAGGTAAAACAAAAGATAGGACGTCTGTGAACCTTCTTCACTCACAGACGCCCTCTTTTTACTCTACATCTACTTCTTCAAACTCACCATCTTTAATTACACCCATTCTGATAAAGTTTTCGATTGCCCCATTTTCTTCAATATGTTTCAAATCATATACTTTTTTATCATCTGGTAAATTAGTTAATCCATCTTCAATGTGTTCCCGTATAAGCTTAGCATCATCAACAGATCCCGCTGCTTTCATTGCCTCTACAAATACATACATTGCTAAATAGTGATAGCCTGCTTCAGAACCTGGGTCCTTGTCATGCTTTTCACGATACTTATCAATAAACTCCTTTGTTCCAGAATATTCTGTATATATAAGCGGAACAACACCTATCGCTCCTTCTAATACATCATATGAACCTGTCACATTTTTCATTTCATCCAATTTCGCTTGGTCCATCACGATAAAACCTCCGTCATATCCAAGCTGTCTTGCCTGCGATACAATTTTAGCAGTAGGTTCTGAAGGTCCACCAATGAAGAGGACATCTGGCTCTTCTTTTAATGCATTCGTTAAAAGAGTAAAAAAGTCTGTATCTTTAGAGTAATCAACTGAAGCTTTATGAACTACTTCTCCTCCTGCACTTTCCCAGTATGGAATAATCGCTTCAGCCCAATCTTTTCCATATTGCGTAACAGGCGGAATAGCAGCTAATTTTTTTCCGAAATTATCCATCGCATAATCGGAGAATGGCTCAATATATCCTTCATAGCTCGGCGGTATTCTAACAGTTAATGTATTCCCACGCTCAACAATATCTGGTTCACTCGAATAGGCTGATACGATGAAATTATCCACTTCGTTAAATACTTGTAACGCTGAGATCCCACCGCTATGTGGCGAGAATATAATTGGTGTTTGGTTTTCTTGAACTAAGCGTTTTCCATTTGATGCTGTTTCATTAGGTAGATATTTATCATCCAAGGCAACAACATTCAGTTTGTATTTATCACCATTTACTTCAAAACCTTCTTTATTAATGTCCTCTACTGCCATCTTCAAACCATTTAATGTGTTTTCACCATAATAAGCAGCAGCACCACTCAATGGACCACTATAACCAATATTGACGACTTTCTCACCATTGCCACCACTTGATTGTGCACAAGCTGAAAGAAAAAAGATAGTGAATACGACTAAAACACTTAACCATTTCCGCTTTTTCATAAAACTCTCCCCCTTAATAATTATTACTTATGCACCAATATAAGCCTTTCTTACCTCTTGGTTTGATAAAAGCTCATCCGCAGTCCCTTGCAATGCAATCTGCCCATTTTCAAACACATAACCTTTCTTCGCAATACTTAACGCTGCAAATGCATTTTGTTCTGCTAAAAGAATGGTTGTTCCTTCTTGATTAATATTTTTAATGCTTTCAAACATTTGCTCAACAATAAGTGGTGCTAGCCCAATGGAAGGTTCATCAAGTAACATTAACTTCGGTTTAGCCATATAAGCTCTGCCGATTGCAAGCATTTGCTGTTGTCCACCACTTAGTAAACCTGCTGCTTCATTTCTTTTTTCGTAAAGAATCGGAAAAAGCTCGAACACATCATTTAATGATTGTTTCAATTGCGCTTTACGCTTACGATGAATATAACCTCCCATCATTAGATTTTGTTCTACGTTCATATAAGGAAACAATTTACGGTCCTCGGCACATTGGACAATCCCCATTTGTACAATCTTTTCAGGTGCCGTTTGATGAATAGGTACATCATTAAAAAGTATCTTGCCTGAAGTTGCTTTTAATAGACCACTAATTGTTTTGAAAGTCGTGCTTTTCCCTGCTCCATTCGCCCCTAGTAAAACAACAATCTCGCCTTCCACAACATCAATATCAATATCTTTAATACTTAAATATTTTCCATATTTAGCAGAAACTCCATCTAATTTAAGCACTCACCGTCCCTCCTAAATAGGCTTTGATGACCTCTTCATTTTTTTGGATCTCTGCTGGTGTTCCTTCCGCAATCTTTTCTCCATAGTTTAAAACCATAATATGATGCGCCAACCGCATAATCATCGGCATCTTATGCTCAATAAGACAAATCGTTAAACCTTTATCCGCCATTTTTTGGATTAATTTTGCCATTTCATCTGTTTCATCAGGATTGACCCCAGCTGTTGGTTCATCGAGAAAAACGATCTCAGGATCAGTAGCAAGTGCTAATGCGAAAGCAACACGTTTCTTCTCTTCTTGAGAAATATTTGTTACTAGTTGATCACTTACATGTGATAAGCCAACGAAATCTAAAGATTCCTCTGCTTTGGCGATACATTGTTGTTCTTCTTCTTTTAGCCTTTTCGTCCGAAAGATACTATCAAACAGATTAGATTTCGTTCGCAAGCGATGGCCAACGATTACATTGTCTTTCACCGTCGACATTTCAAATAAGTGTGTACTTTGAAATGTCCTTGCCACACCTAGCTTTGCTATCACATTCGCTGGTTGTCTAGTAATCTCCTCATTTTTATAGATAATGGTTCCTTCGGTCGGTTCGTGCACACCTGTAATCAAGTTAAAGAATGTACTTTTCCCCGCACCATTAGGGCCAATGATGGCGTTGATCTTCCCTTGTTGGACGGAATAATCCACTGACTTCACTGCTACATTTCCACCAAAACGCTTCGTTAAGCCTTTAACCTCCAGCATTTGTCTCCTCCTCCCTGTTTTTGTAAGCAAGAGATTCCTGTTTTTTCCGTTTTCTTTGATACAACTGCATTTGAATAAACCCAACAATTCCTCTAGGAGAAAAGATGATGAGTAATGTCAATAATGGACCAAATATGAGCATCCGATAATCTTGTAAGAATTGTAGATTTTGCGAGATGATCACGATAAGAAATGTCCCTACAATCGGACCAGCAAATGTACCAATTCCACCAACAATCATATAAGTAAGCAAATCAAATGTGATCGTTGTATAAGCTATTTCTGGACCGATGAAACGGATAAAACCTGCATACATCGCTCCTGCCAAACCAGCAAAAAAAGTGGAAAGTACAAAGGCAAGAAGTTTATTCCGTTTAGTTGAAATACCAAGTGATAACGCTAAATCTTCACTATTACGAATAGCGATAAATGTTCTCCCAGTTAGTGAATGCACGATACGATAAATGACAGCCACAACGAGGAGAAAAATGAAAAACGCTAAATAATATTGAGCTGTTGGTGATTGAAAAGTAATTGGACCGATTGCCTCTGGCAAAGGGATACCAATTAGTCCTCTTACGCCACCAGTTAGACCTTCCCACTTATCAATCACTAGGTAAATAATATAGCCTACACAAAGGGTATATATAGCAAAAAAGTGTTCTTTCGTTCTTAAGGCAAACAGCCCGATGATTAACCCGATGAACATCGTTACCAATGGGGCTAACAAAAAGCTTAACCAAAAACCCATCTCAAGTTTAACAGTAAGGATGCCGATAACATACGCCCCAATTGCAAAGAAACCACCATGAGCTAAAGATAAGTAACCTGTATAACCCGCAAGTAAATTCAAGCCATAAACTGCGATGGTCCAAATAAAAGCCAAAGTCATAATATGAAGATAATAAAGATTCGGAATAACGAAAGGGAAAACGATTCCGAGAACGATGAGCAAAGGTATAATTACCTTCTTGTTTGTTAGAACGTTCATTCTATACGCCTCCTTTAGAGAAAATTCCTTGAGGCTTGATTGATAGAATGAGAATTAATAATACAAAAGCGATGATGTCTTTATAATCTGCAGAAAGGTAGGTTGCTCCTAAACTTTCCGTGAACCCTAGGATATATCCACCCAATATGGCTCCTGGAATACTGCCCATTCCACCGATGATAATAATGACAAAAGCTTTTAGGATTACCAGATGTCCCATTCCAGGAAAGACGAGGTTAATTGGTGACGTAAGTGAAGCACCAATTGCCGCCAGAGCACCAGCAATAAAAAAAGTGAGGATCGCTACTTTATGTGTGTTGATACCTACTAATTGCGCCCCTTCTCTATTTTGGGCCATTGCAATGATTGTCCTACCCGTAAATGTTTTCTTTAAGAACCAGTAAAGCAAAATCATTACCGCAATTGCTGCGAATACAATGAGTATTCTCTGCAATGTCAGTGTGAGACCAAACACTTCCACCACCTGCCCAAAAGGTGTTGACATTTGGCGATAGTCCGCTCCCCATATAAACTGTGCTAATGCTTCAAGAAAAAGTAAAATACCGATGGCAGCCACTTTATCTTGAATAGGAGGAGAGTGTCTTAGAGGATAGAACACAAGTCTCTCCATTAAGACACTTAATAGTCCGACTACACAAATGGAAACAACCATTGCGAGAATATAGTGTAAACCTGCTTCAGTCATCATAATTAAAGTGATATATCCACCTACCATGTACAGAGCACCGTGAGCGAAATTTGGAATATGGAGAATGCCGTATACTAAAGTGAGCCCTAAAGCTACTAGGGCATAGACACTCCCAATTGTTAATCCATTAAACAATTGTTGCATTAAAAGTTCCATCATTTTCCCCCTTTTTCACGTCAGTAGAAGATTAGACTTTTTGTTGATTCACTTTCGATTCTTCTTCTTCTTTCAGTTTACGCCATAATATTTTCCCGCTAGATGTCATCGGGAAAGACTCTCTAAACTCAACCACTTTCGGAACTTTATAGGCAGCCATATGCTCTTTAGCCCATTGAATAATCTCTTCAGCAGATGTCTTTCCTTTACTGTCTTCATTTAATATTACGAAGGCTTTAGCTGCTTCTCCTCGTCTCGGATCAGGAATCCCAACGACACAAGCCTGTTGAATCGCAGAGTGACGATATAGAATCGACTCCACCTCTGTCGGCCAAATTTTATAACCTGAAGAATTAATCATTCTTTTTACACGATCAACAATAAAGAAATAACCCTCTTCATCTACTTTTCCTAAATCACCTGTTCTAAAAAATTGTTTTCCTTCTATAGTAATAAAAGCGCTTTCATTTTCTTCTGGACGATTATAGTAACCTTTCATTACTTGGTGACCATGAATGATGATTTCACCAACCTCATCGATTCCCAATTCTTCATTTGTAATAGGATCTATAATTCTAGCATCCACATCGAAGAAGGGAATGCCTAAACATTGCATTTTCGGATGATCTGTTGGATTTGAATGGGTTTGTGCAATTGTTTCGGTCAAGCCATACCCTTCTAAAAAAGTTAATCCAGTTAATTTCTCTAATTTCTGACCAACTGCTTCCGGCAAAGTAGCGCCACCACCGGAAATGCCAATAAGTGAAGCTATACGATCAGCTGTTAATTTTGGATTAGAAATAAAATCAATTAACATCGTACTTATAGCTGTCCAATTACTACACTGCTTTCTCTCAATAAGTTGTAATGCCGTATCTTTATTCCATCTAGTCATAATGACCATGGTACTTCCAGCATAAATGGGTACATGCATACTTTGCACCATTCCGGTCACATGGAAAAATGGCAAAGAAGATAAAATGACATTGCTACTTGAAATCCTCCCCCATAAAGCACCACCAACGGTATTGGCTTGAACAGAATAATTCGTATGCATACAGCCTTTTGGTACACCGGTTGTTCCTGAAGTGTAAGGAAGGACGATTAAATCATCCTGTTTGCTCGTATAATAAGGAACGATTTCTCTTATCTTTATAGCGTCATCCCACCGGAAATGATCTTGCTCTTCTGTCCATTCTTTTCGTGGTTCTGCAACTACATCTGGTCTATCTATGTTATCTTGTGGGTCAATATAATCTGAATAGGAGGCAATAAGTAGGTGTTTCAAAGAAGTCTGTTCAATAAGTGGTTTTACAATAGGTTGTAATTCTTGACCGATAACTGCTGTTTCAATTTGACAATCATTAATATAAAAAGCTAACTCACTCGTAACAAGCATTGGGTTAATCGGAACGACGACTGCGCCGATTCTCATAATGCTATAGAAACTAATGACAAACTGTGGAGAATTCTGCATAAAGAGCAGGACTTTATCTCCTTTTTTTACCTGTAATTCCGTTTGAAGATAACTAGAAACACTCTTCACTTCGTCTAATAATTGCTTAAAGCTTATTTCATTTCCATAATAATGGATAGCCTCTCGCGAAGGATATTGAAGTGCTGAGAATTCCAAGTTTTGGTAAACTGAAGTTTCTGGAACAATCAGTTTTTTTGGAAGCTTTGGCCAGTGATCAAAATGTCTTGTTTGCATTAATTTAATCTCCTCCTTAACTTTTTAGAATAGCTCATAGAGGTGTCATATTTAATTTAAGAACGTTTGAAGTCAGGTTGTCTTTTTTCTTTAAAAGCAGTAATTCCTTCATGATGGTCCTCTGTTGTTACCATCGTACCTTGTGTAATCCTTTCCTGTTCTAATACTTGTTTTAATGATAACTGATAAGATTCGTTAGTAAGTTTTTTAATAAATCCATACGCAATATTTGGCCCAGCACTTAATTTTTCCGCATATTGTTTTACATCATCTTCAAAGTGACCTTTTTTGTAAATATGGTTAACGATGCCAAATTCGTATGCTTTTTCAACTGTTAATGGCTCTGCGCTAAATAATAGTTCCTTCGCACGTTGTAATCCAACTAGTCGAGGTAGAAAATAAGAGCCGCCGCCATCCGAAATTAAGCCTACTTTAGAAAAGCTTAAAATAAATTTAGTTTCTTCTTCTGCTAAGATTAAATCACATGCTAGTGCTAGATTAAACCCTGCTCCTGCCGCATATCCATGTACGGCTGCAATGATTGGTTTCTCTACAGATTGTATTAAAAGAATAAGCTCATTCAAATTCCCAATATGTTCATAAGTAGCTATAGGCGATCTTGAACCCATCCTTTTTACATCTCCACCAGAACTGAAAGCTCTTCCCGCTCCCTTCAATACAATAACACGAATATCTTTATCCGCTTTGGCTTGTTGTAGTGCTGATTTTAACCCTTGAATTAGCTCAGGGCTAAATGAATTTAATGCCTCAGGACGATTTAATGTTAATTCCATTACACCATTCTCAATTTTCATTAGTAAATGACTCATTGTTTTCGATGTCATATCTTCACCTCATTTTTTTATTAAACGCCGATTACGCCTTCATCCGTTACAATAGGGGAAACGGCAAAAATATCTTTTTGAGCTACGAATGCTACTTCCGTCTTCATACCGTGATTTGCAATCATTTTACCTACACGTGAAGCCATTAATAATTCTGTTCCTTTTTCTTTTGCACCCAAATAAAATTGATGGGCACACAGTGCTGTATCTGACATTTCCCAAGCCTTATGACTGCTAGTTATTAAACAATCAATATAATAACCGACTCCATAAAAGTCCTCGACATTAAATGCACCAGAAGATCCCGAACAAACAAGTACTACCGTCTCATCAAGATGTTCGCTACAAACTGCCTTAGCAGAATGTTTGGCATTTAAGAGGGATGCTATATACACTTTCTTTGCATTAAGAGCATGTTTGATGGCCACTGTTCCATTGGTGGTTGTTAAGATGATATCCTTACCTTCAACAGTTTTAGATAATCTTTCTGGATGGGGTGATTCAAATCCGTCTATCGTTAGCCCGTTATATTCTCCAACTAACACATATGTTCCTTTTTCACGAATGCTTGCTTCATATAATGCATCCTCTTGATTCGCTACTGGTATGACCGCCTTTGCCCCGTGTTGAATCGCAGTTGTTATAACTGATGTGGCCATCAAAATATCAAATACAACTACCACCTTCTGCCCATTTAATTTCTCTTTATCGATTTCTTCTTTTTTCATGACTACATGAAGTTTCACCATATCAATAACCTCACAATTTTCTTCTAGATGTCTTTACAGCATGTTGTATTAAGTTATTTACATATAAGTTTAGATTAGAAAAGCGCTCGTCTTTTGTTTGTCCGCGCTTCCAACGATAATAAATTTGCTGACATATAACGGCGAGTTTGAAGTAAGCAAATGTTAAATAATAATGAATTTGACTGACATCTGTCCCACTTTTTAGCGCATATGCTTGAATAAACTCTTCTCTTGTGAAGAAGCCTGGCTTTGTCGTCACCGACTCTTCTCCTAGACCTCTCTTCAATAGATCGGAATCATTTTTTTCATGCCAGTAGCTTAAGGCAACACCTAGATCTGCTAACGGGTCACCAACAGTTGACATTTCCCAATCAAAGACACCGATTAATCTTGTTAACTGTTGATTGAACATACTGTTATTTAGCTTAAAATCATAATGGATAATCGTTGTTTTTTCGGAATGTGGGAGATGTGACTCTAACCAATTTGTAAGTTCATCAATCCCATTAATTTCATCTGTTTTACTACGATGATATCGGCTTATCCAGCCATCTACTTGCCTTTGCATGAACCCAGCTGGTCTCGTCATCTCTTTTAGTTTGGTCTTCTGATAATTGATAGCGTGTAATTGCACAAGAGTGTTTACCATCAATTGTGATATTCTTTGACCTACATCATAAGTACTGTCACCATCAGGAATAGTGAGGGAATCGTCTATCACCACCCCTTTTTTTCTTTCCATAATAAAGAATGGTGCACCTAAAAGTTCTTTATCACTGTAAATAAAAGGCTTCGGTGCTTGATTGAAAAAAGGGTGGATTTCCTGTAGTACTTTATATTCTCTTTCCATATCATGCGCTTTAGGTGCTACTGGTCCCATAGGCGGTCTTCTTAACACAGCTTCCCAGTTGCCAGCTTTTAATTGATAGGTTAGATTTGATTTACCTGCACTAAATTGGGAGATTTCTAATGGTTTGTTAGGTATTTCTTCTATATTTGCTTTTAAATATTGTTCTAAGCGATGAACATCAAGCCCTTCACCTTCTCGAATGGGAATTGTATCAGAAGTCATGAACACCCTCCTCTGTTTTACTTAGTAATGCGAGAGGCTGATATTTTTTTAAGTTATCCCTTAAATGTTCTGGAATCAAAATAGAATGATCATCTATGAAGTTATAACACACAGTGACACAACTTGCTTTAGCAACCAATTTCCCATCCATCTTCTTTGTCAATAAATGCTGTAATTCAAAGCTTTTACGGCCAATATTGCTAACCTCAGTAGTCACAACTAGTTCCTCACCTGCGAAAGCTGGGGCAACATAATCACAATGAATAGAAGCCAAAATCATACTACTTTGTTTATTTCTATTAGGTAAAATCTCATAAAATAATTTCGTTCTTGCCTCTTCAAAATAAAGAAAATAACTTGTATTATTGACATGGCCAACAGCATCGGTTTCACTAAACCGTACATACACCTCTATTTGATGTTTTTTATGCATCATCAAATCCCCTCTTTAACAGGCACTTCTTCAATACCTTTTAAAATAATTTCGGTATAAAATCGTGCTAATTCCTTATCCGTTAGTTCACCATCTGTGCGAAACCAATAATAGCTATAATTCGTCATTCCTAAAAATCCGAATGCAAGAATATCCGTTCGAATATGATTACTAAACTCTCTTGTCTTTTTACCTTCATCAATAATTTTTTCAAAATTTAATCGATATTCTTTTCTCTTTAATTTAATTTGTTTGACATGATCTTCATGTAAATGCCTTAACTCCCGATGCACAATTCGTGCTTCTTTTCCCTGGGTGTCAATCTTACTTAATGTTAAATAAATGTTTTCGTAGAGCTTTTCTTTATTACTTAATGTTTGATTTTGTAAGATTTCCTCTTGTTCTTGTAATAAACCTTCGATGTATTCTAAATGGATATCCCTTAATACTTCCTGCTTACTGTTGAAATAATAATAAAAAGTACCTTTCGTCACATCGAGTTGATCGACAATATCTTGAATGGTCGTTTCCTTAAAGCCTTTATCATCAAACAAATCGATGCTTTTCTTTAAAATTTGATTTTTCACTAAAAGCCCTCCTGACTATGTCTATGCCTATTCTTAGACTAGTTCTCTTTCAATGAGAAGGGCAATCCCTTGACCTCCACCAATACAAGCGGTAATTAAAGCCGTCTGGCTCAGTGACCGTTGCAATTCATACACTGCTTTCGTAACAAGTATGGCACCTGTTGCGCCTAATGGATGACCATGAGCAATCGCTCCGCCATTCACATTCAACTTTTCAGGATTGAATGATAACTCCCTGTCACAAGCAATGACTTGTGCGGCGAATGCTTCATTCAATTCAATTAAATCAATATCTTCAAGTGTTTTTCCAGTTTTCTTTAATAGTTTTCTAACAGCAGGTACAGGACCTATTCCCATAATATTAGGGTCAACACCAGCGACAGTTGATTCTTTTATGACGGCTAATGGACGTAAACCGAGTGAATTCGCTTTTTCTCTTGACATGATAACAAGCGCCGAGGCCGCATCATTTAAGCCTGAACTGTTACCGGCTGTCACACTGCCAGCTTGCTTAAATGCAGGTTTAAGTTTAGCTAACCCCTCTATATTCGTTTGTGGTCTTGGGTGTTCATCCTCATTAAAAGTAATCGGCTCACCTTTTCTAATAGGAATCTTTATCGGAACAATTTGTTCATTAAAACGGCCTTCTGCCATCGCCTTAGCCATTCTTGCTTGACTACGATTGGCATATTCATCTTGCTCTTGACGAGAAATATCATATTTTTCTACTAAATTTTCTGCTGTTATCCCCATAGGAGGATCTCCAACTTCATCAGGTGAAAGTCGTGATTTTCTAAATTGAGGGGGTCTTGGACTATACGGTTGATCAGCCCGATCCATCAAGTAAGGTGCCCTCGACATACTTTCTACTCCACCTGCAATATAGACATCTCCCTCACCGGCTTTAATCATTGCTGCAGCAAGTGCAACAGCATTCATACCTGATCCGCATTGGCGGTCTATTGTTAAGCCAGGTAGATTAAGAGAAAGACCTGATTGAAGACTTGATAATCTAGCAATATTTCCCCCACCACTTAGCACATTACCAAAAATCACATCATCAATCTCTCCCACATTCACTTGCGCCCGCTCTACTGCTGCCTTTATTACTTCGCCACCAAATACGTGAGCTGGAACGGAGGCAAGAGCACCTCCCTGCCTACCAATCGCTGTGCGTACAGCTGAAACGATTACTGCTTCTCTATTACCCATTTCACCCATCCCTTTCTCTTTACATCGCCGTTGTTCCACCATCTACCGCAATTGTTTCACCAGTAATGAAATCGGACGCACCACTGGCTAAAAATAGAGCCACTCCTTTTAAATCAGAGTCGGAACCAAATTTCCTAAGTGGTGTCCTCTGTAAGAAGCGATCGCTATTTCTTTCAATAAGAACCTTGGACATTTTTGTTGGGAAAAACCCAGGTGCAATCGCATTGACATGAATGCCTCTTGGTCCCCATTTCACAGCCAAATCTTTTGTAAAAGAAATAACACCACCCTTACTTGAGTTATATCCAATTGCGTCCATTAACTCTGGATTTGACCCCTTAAGTCCAGCAACAGAAGCTATATTAATGATTTTCCCTTGTTTTTCAACCAGCATTGCTTTACCAACAGCTTGTGACATTAGAAATGTGCCTACAACATTTACATTGACTACTTTTTGAAAGGCTTCTAGAGGCATTTCTTCTACTGGTGCCCCCCATGTTGCCCCACTATTATTGACAAGAATATCAATCTTTCCAAAACGCTGAATCGTTTCATCGACGACTGTTTGCACTTCTTCTGGATTAGTAATATCACATTTAAAAGTCAGTACTTCAACACCAAGTTCCTTTAAACGATCGGCCACTTCATCACAATTCTCTTTTTTCCTGGAACATAACACGATGTTTGCTCCAGCTTCTGCAAACCCTTCAGCAATTTGTTCACCTAATCCTCTTCCGCCCCCAGTGACAATAGCTGTTTTTCCAGATAGATCGAACAGTTCTTTTACATGCATTATTGGACCCCCTGTGCTACTTTTTTATATTTTTTTAACTCTTGTCTTGCAATCGCTCTTTTATGGACTTCATCTGGACCGTCTGCTAATCGTAATGTTCGAATATTCGCCCAACTTGCAGCAAGCGGTGTATCTTGACTTACTCCTTTTGCACCTAGTGCTTGAATGGCGTGATCAATAACTTGAAGTGCCACATTTGGTGCGACTACCTTAATCATGGCAATCTCTGTTTTGGCAGCTTTATTTCCAACAGTGTCCATCATATAAGCAGCTTTCAATGTAAGTAAACGAGATTGTTCTATATTCATTCTAGCTTCAGCAATCCATTCTTGAATAACACCTTGTTCTGCTAATGTTTTGCCAAAGGCAATGCGCTCTTGGACACGCTCACAAAGAATGGATAATGCTCTTTCCGCTGCCCCAATCGTTCTCATGCAATGATGAATGCGCCCTGGTCCTAATCTGCCTTGTGCAATTTCAAAGCCTCTCCCTTCACCTAGTAGCATATTACTAGCAGGGACTCTTACATTGTTATATTCAATTTCTGCATGACCATGAGGAGCATGATCGTAACCAAACACATTTAATGTGCGTTTGATTTTCACACCTGGTGTATCAAGTGGGACTAATATCATCGATTGTTGTTTATGTTTTTCGGCGTTTGGATCGTTTTTACCCATGACAATGGCAATTTTACATCTAGGATCACCTGCCCCTGATGACCACCACTTTGTTCCATTAATGACATACTCATCTCCATCACGAATAATGCTGGATTCGATATTGGTCGCATCAGATGAGGCCACATTCGGTTCAGTCATGGAAAAACAAGAGCGTATTTCACCGTTTAGTAATGGCTTTAGCCACTTTTCCTTATGTTCATCCGTTCCGTAGCGTACTAATACTTCCATATTACCTGTATCTGGTGCTGCACAGTTAAATACTTCAGGTCCTATAGATGACCTCCCCATTAACTCACATAATGGAGCGTATTCGATATTGCTTAAACCTGCACCATCTTCGCTATCCGGTAAAAATAAATTCCATAATCCTTCTGCTTTTGCTTTTGCTTTTAGTTCCTCCATAATGGTTGGATGGGTACTAAATCGATTTTCCTTACTTATTTGCTCCATATAGGTTTTCTCATTTGGAAAAACATATTGATCCATGAAATCACTAATTTTTTCTTGTAAACGCTTTACTTTGTCCGAATATTCAAAATTCATTACCCGCACCTCCTCTTATCCATTTGTTTTAACAAACGTGACATCACCTTTTAAAACTGCCTTCCCTGCTTGATTGACTGCTTTCACCTCAAATGTAATTTCCTGCTCCTCTTCAGCAGTCACTGTAGCAACCAGTGTAATCACATCATCAATAAAGACCATACCTGAAAAACGAATGCGATAATCCTTTATAAACCCTTCTTCATAATATGGTGTGAATAATTTGGCCAAATTACCCATTGTCCACATGCCATGAGCGATAATTCCAGGAAGTCCCGTTTTCTTTGCTTCCTCATCAACTGTATGAATGGGGTTAAAATCTCCAGATGCACCTGAATACTTTATTAAGTCCATTCTCGATACAGGCGCTAAGGTTTCTGACAATGTTTTTCCTTTTTCTAAAGTCAAGATATTACTCATACACTCATCGCCTTTCTCACAGCTTCTGTAATGATGGTAATGGCTTCTTCTTTAAAAATGAGCTTCCCATCCTTATCTTCCCCATACTTCACTACGGAAAGAAAACCCATTAAACCATTGCTCCCTTTCTTTTCATAATAACCCTTTACTTCGGTCCAAACATAAACATCTTCTCCAACTAGGAGAGGTCTTTCATAATGAAACCTTTGCTCACCATGAATCAAACCTTTTTTAGGAAGCTGTAACTCTTCAATTGTGCCCGATTCAAACACACGTGGAAAAGTAGGTGGCGCAATATTTGTGCCATACTTACTTCTCTTTCCATATTCTTCGTCAATAAAAATGGGATGGGGGTCGCCAATCGATTGCGCGAACCGTTTGACTAACCCTCGTTCAACAGTATTCTTCACCTTATCTGATACTTTGCCGATCACATCCGTGTACATCCTGTGTATCAACTCCTATTTTAATTTTTTGGACCGCCCGCAACATAGATTACTTGACCGTTCACAAATGATGATTTCTCATCTGCAAAAAAAGCAACTGCATTTGCGATATCCGCAGGTTTTCCGCTTCTCGCAACCGGTATAGCCGCAATCGCTCCATTTACAAAGTCTGAAAAAGGTACCCCTACTCTTTCTGCTGTAGCCTTTGTCATCTCTGTTTCAATGAAACCAGGTGCGACACTATTTGCTGTGATACCATAACGTCCAAGTTCAATGGCTAATGTTTTTGTTAACCCTTGTAAACCAGCTTTTGCTGTTGCATAGTTAGCCTGACCTCTATTACCGAGAGCAGAAGTAGAAGAAATACTAATGATTCTGCCATAGTTTTGCTTGACCATATATTTTTGTGCGGCACGCGATGCATTAAACGAACCCTTCAGATGTACATCCATCACTAATTGCCAATCATCGTCCGTCATTTTAAACAGTAAATTATCGCGGATGATACCAGCGTTATTAACTAAAATATCAAGTGTACCAAACTGTTGCACAACTTCCTCCATTGCTGTTTCTACTTCGCCTGCTTCCACAACATTCGCTTTTTTCACGAAGATATGATAGCCCTTTTCCTTGAATTCTTCGGCTGTTTCTGCTAATGCCTCCTCATTGATATCAATAATAGCAATATTTGCCCCCTCTTGTGCGAAAAGCTCGGCGACGCCTTTACCAATTCCTCGGCTTCCACCAGTAATAAATGCAGTTTTCCCTGTGAATCTTGTCATTTTCATATGCCCCCTGTATCATTCCTTTATATTTGTTGTCCGATTTTCACATGTCCCTTCAGTAAGTTTCTTGAGATAATCATACGTTGGATTTCATCTGTGCCATCATATATTCTCCAAAGTCTTGCCTCGCGGTACCATCTCTCAATCGGAAGCTCTCTTGTATACCCCATGCCACCATGAATTTGTAATACACGGTCCACGACTCTGTTCCCCATATTAGACCCATAAAGTTTTGCCATTGATGCATAGTGTCGATTATCTTCCCCTTGATCCAAAGTAAATGCAGCATTTAAAGCTAGCCACTTCGCTGCCTCAATTTCAACGGCTGAATCGGCAATTTGCCATTGAATTGCCTGTCTCTCAGCAATTGGTTTCCCAAAAGTTTCTCGTTCTTTTGCATAATCTAATGCCATTTGCAATAGTCTCTCTGCTGCTCCAACTGCTCTTGCTCCTACTATCCAACGAGCAAATCCAATCCATTCAAGGCCAAGTTTATAACCACCATGCAATTCACCTAGTATATTCTTCTCTGGCACTCGTACATTATCAAATACAAGTCCAGCTGGTCCCCATTCACCCATCGTATGGATAAATTCTGATTTCCAGCCCATTTCACGGTCAGCGATAAAACAAGTGACACCATCTCTACCCTTTGTTTTCTTATGTAGCTCCTTATCCGTTATCGCGATGACCATTACGAAATCTGCTTCATTACCACCAGTAATGAAAGTTTTCTCACCATTTAGAACCCACTCATCTCCATCTTTCACTGCTGTCATGCGAATATTTTGCGTATCAGATCCTGCTCCAGGTTCAGTCATAGCGAAACAAGATTTTTTCTCACCATTTATCGTCGGAATTAAATAATTTTGTTTTTGTTCTTCATTAGCATAATAAAGAATGTTGTCAGCAGATCCACCAAAACTAAATGGCACAAACGTTTTAGCTACTTCAATACAAACAATGGCTTGCATCATTTGTCCCAAATCAGCTCCACCGTATTCCTCAGGTGTGTTAATTCCCCAAAAACCTGCTTCCTTTGCTTTTAACTGTAGTTTCTTCTGCACTTCTATAGAAAGGCTTGGCTTTCCTTCTCGTTCATTCTTTAACACTTCATTTTCTAGCGGAATTAATTCTTTCTCCACAAACTTTCTAATGGTTTGTTGTACCATTTTTTGTTCTTCTGTTAACCGTAAATCCATTCTTTTCACCTCTATCTATTTATTTATACTAACTAGTTAGTATGTTAGAACTTCCTTACATACTAACCGGTTAGTTTTTTCACATTATTAATAACAACATGATCATTTTGTTTGACTCTTGCCTGTAGCGAAGCATAGAGTAGCCACCTATAAATGACATTATGAATCTATTCACTTTACAACCGGCTTAGAACAATGGTGTTAAATTTCATTGAACGTAATAGTTAGGAAACGCTTTCATTTTTTGATAAAAACGTTTGGCAGAGGTAACGGAACTAAAAACAAAGAAGTGTCTACAGCCAAACCACGCAGTAATTTTGCAAAGTTCTTAGTAGTTGAATGGAAATGTGTCATGGAGTAATAAAAACATAAAATATTATCTGACTAGTCAGTATGTTTTTAATATTCATTATAATATCAGAGATTTTTTCTCTTGCCAAGACTAAACCGATGATTTTTTGAATTTTTCTTGATTGCCATTAATGATAGAAGTAACAATATGAAGCGTATCCCATTCACCATTTGATAACGCGATCATTTGATAGTGCTTTGGAAAAAGTAATTGCTGAATCTCTAAAACACTTTTTCCTTCAAGATACAATTGCATGATTTCACCACTGAGATCCTCTAAATAATTCAATTTCGCTTGCAATTGTTCTTTACCATGAGGAAAATACCCTGAATGAGAACAAAACATTGCCTCAAAGTCATAAGTTAACAATTTTTTTATTGATTGCATTATTTCCGGAATGGATTCTGTATCCATCGCAATCTTTGTATGAGGCTGAACATATAAATCACCTGTAAACATTATCCCTTTATTGCGGCAAAATAGGGCCACATGGTCATCCGCATGACCAGGTGTCTCTATTACCTCCCAATCAAGCTGTCTTGACGAAACTTTTTGCGATAATGGATAAGCAGGAAACGCTTTTCTTGCTCCCCATGTTTTTTGCCTATATAAGGGGTATGGCGCCTCTTCAGAACAAATCTCTACCCCTAACCGATGACAAAAAATAGGAATTTGTTGTTTGGCAAACCACGAGGCATTGCCAGAATGATCTTCATGGCTATGTGTTAAAACGACCTGATCAACAAAATAGGATTGATAAAATTGAGTGAAGGCAGATGACATCGAATACGGCCCAGTATCAATCACCAAACCGTCGATAATAAAAGAAAATATTTTTCTTGAAATTTTACTATTCTTCAATAAATTCCCTTCGGCGCAAATCACACCTTCATGTTTATAAGATTTCAACATATCCGTAGTCCTTTCTTCTTTCTTTTTCGTCCCAAAATTTCAATATACTATATAAAGACATAATCGTTGGCACTTCTATTTTTGTTTCATGGGCAAGTTTAAGAACATACCCACACATCGATTCGTATTCCATTGCCTTACCATTTAACCGGTCTTGTAGCATAGATGTCTGATGATCTTTGGCATAGGCGGCTTTTTTAAAAATAGACTGAATCACTTTTTCTTTATCAAATGGATAACCTTGTCTTGCTGCCACAGAAACGGCTTCTGCTGCCACGTTTTTCGCCAAAGCACTTAATTCCACACTCTCTAATATTTCGCCAATTGTTGCTTTTGTTATAGCCGACAACGGATTAAAGGTAATATTCCAAAGAAGCTTTTTCCACTTATGGTTAAGAATTTCTTCTGTGAATTTTGCACTTATTCCTGCTCTTTGAAATAAATCAACCATTTTTCTCGCTTGATTGCTATCTTCTTTTTGTAATGCACCTATTAATAATTGATGTGACCCCGATTCTTTCACACAGCCTGGTTCAGTTATACTTGCTTGCACATAAGTCGCACAAGAAAAAATTTTATTATTCGTTAGACTACGTGCCAATATTTCTTCATTATCCACCCCATTTTGCATCGTTACGATCATTGTCTCATCTTTAATAACACCCTTTAGGCTATCAGCTAACTTTTTCGTATCAGTAGACTTCACACAAAATAGAAGGATGTCTACTGAAGCTAACGCATGTATGTCATTAGTGAAAATCGTTTGCTCATTATTTAAGTTAAGGATAGGATATTGCTCAGTAACTACTTTTATGCCCCTCTCTTGCAACCTAGTTAAATGCTTACCTCTGGCAAGAAAGGTCACTTCATGATGAGCATTTGCAAGTAATGCCCCAAACAAACTTCCAACTGCTCCTGCCCCAGCCACACCTATTTTCATACTTCTACCTCCCCATCATGACTTAAATGGTAATCAACCTTCTTAGATCCTTCCCATAACACTGTTTCCTTAGTAAGGAGTGAAACCGCTTTAGAAAAAATCGGTCCATCATAAACAAAGCTATGATATTCTCCTGCTTCTCCCATCGGACAGACTTCTTCTAACTTAATCTTCTGAAAAAATTCATCATCAATCTCTCTGCCTAGCCAACTATCAGATAAACAATCCGGACGGACTCTTATCACTTTAGCTCTATAACCACGCTGAATAAACGATTTTAGAAGTGCATCTACTTCTTCTTTTTTTCTCCATAATGGATAAATAGCCTGTAAACCGACTGTTGAAGCAAGCTTCTCTCCCCAATCTTTATGGGGCGTAAAATAAATGTCCCCAAATGCAATAGCCTCTAAATCATATTTTAACTTCAGTTGCTTTAATTCTTCTACAAATCTATCTGTATAATTATTTATGTCTGTATCAATAAAATGAATGGGTATACCTAATGATTCACTTTGTTTTACTAACAGATTTGTTTTTTCTCCATGACCGTATGTCCTTTTTTCAGATGGTTGTTTTGTTGTAATCAATACTTCAACACTTATTCCATTAGCCAATAAGTAGTCTAATGCCAAGCAAGCGTCCTTCCCCCCACTCCATGATAAAGCCGTTTTTCCCATATAATCCTCCTTATAATAAACTGAATATTCTTATAACACATCATACTCCTTTCACTCTTAGGTAGCAAATAAAACTGTTTGCAGAAAAGTTGTATTCAAGCATAGCCATTTGCTGTTATTCATCAGCAGACATCTCCTCACCTTTTTCTGTAAAATAACGTTGAAAAGAATAGCGAAAAATAACTACAACATAAAGGCAAGTGAATGCAAATAGGAGCAAACTCAATGTAATGATAATATTTTTTAATGGAATGAGATGAGTCATTAGTATAATGATACTTAAATAACCTACTTGTAACATACTTTGCAGCAATTGAAAGATACTTGTCACTCTGCCCATCATTTCTACAGGGATATTATTTTGGTAAAAAGTTAAGGCTCCAGCATTTAAGAAACTATTAAAAAAACCTAATAGAATAAAACTGCTCATCACAGCCGTAAATGACGTGGATAATGAGTAGATAACATATCCAATAGCCATCATGAACATTCCACAAGCAATCATTGATCGGATTGATAGTCTATTTGCCATCATGGTTAATACTAAAGCGCCACCAACCGATCCTATACCTGTAATACTCAAAAGAAAGCTATAATCAGTCTCAGAAAGGCCGACTACAGTTTGAATAAAAGCGACCTCTTGCGCATCCATAATATAGGAAATGATTACCAGAAATAAATAACCTAAGTAGACAAAGCTGACATATTTCTCTTTTTTTAAGAAGCTAAAAACAATGGTAAAATCTTCTTTTACTCTGTTAACTGTTAATCGAGGGATCTCCAACTTCTTATCCACATCAGGTAGAAAGCAAATAAAAAGGGCAGCGATGACAAAAAACAAACTAGTTAATAAAAGAGTCACCTCAACGGTTGTCAACAAGATAAATACACCAGCTATCGCTGGCCCAATAATAAAAGCACTAGATGATGTGACCGAACGGAATGTATTGAACTTTTTTCTTTTCTCAACAGGGACTATCATCGTTGAATAGGTTACTGACGCAGGGACAAAAAATGATTGGGCCACACTTAAAGCAATTAAAATAAGATACAAGTAGGTTATATTCGTTGCGAAGAACATGGTTACAATTAATAAAGCACGTAAAACATAAGTAATCATCACGATTTTCTTTTTACTACGATAATCTATAAAACTACCTGTCCACAACTTTGTCATCATGTTGATTATTGGTGAAATCACCCAAAGACCGGCGACAGCCGCTGCTGAACCATCTGTTATTTTGTACACCAATACATTAATGGCTGCTAAATATACAAAACTACCAATATGGGCACTAGAAAGTGAGATTAATAAAATGATTGGGTTTTTCCATTCTTTCAAATTATGTAATGATATCAATTGTCGCGCAAATCTCCTTTTAAACTAGAATTTAGGACCTTTGTTATTTACAAATGATACCATAAATATCCTCAACAAAATAAACAGGTTAATAATTATCTGAATTTTTTACACTTCTTTTTTGCCATATTAAATAATACTGTAAAAAACATATTGATGAAAAGAGGGAAAGGAATTGCTCAAAGATTCCATATCTGTTAGGTAGCAAAAGTGGACAGAACAATAATTGCCTGAGGTTGTGGGTGTGAACCGACAAAGGATTGGCGCTCTTAAAATATACACTCTTTAATTAGTGTATTAAGCGGTCGGAACTGAACTGCTTAAAAGAGATCACAGGAATTTTCATTATAAGGGGGGAAAATTATTCAATATCACATTCGTTAGTAAAGAGAAGATAGAAAACAATGGAAAAGGAGGTTGCCCAGTACAGTGTTCCATCTTTCTATTTTTTCACGTTTACACATCTCCTTCTGTAACCGTCTTGAATATACTTATCATACGCTTAAAAATACCTCAAAAAGGTTATGCTCTGTACGAAATATTGCATGTCCTACTAGCTTTCATTTAAGATAGTAGAGAATGTACATATATTGCAAAAAGAAAGGGTTTTCCAATTGAGTTCAACATTCTTTATTTTCTTACCAGCTCTAATCTTTTTTATTCTCTATATTGTGATGGTGTTTGTTCTTAATAAATACTCTAGTAGTAAAATAGCAACTATTGCCTTTACAATTATCGGCTTATTAATCTTCATTTACATTTTATTTTTCATTTTCACCTTTGTCCTTTAAAAAAATATTTCCATAATGCGAAGAAAGACAGGTGCAAATCACATTCGGTTTGCACCTGTTTCATTACAGAGATTCTTTACTAGCAACCATTTATCTAACAAGAATAATTTTCTTATTCTAAATTGTTCGTGTCATAAACACACTATTGGGATCTTCCTTATAGTGGTCAAATGGTTGGCAATATTGAAACCCTCTACTTTCGTACAATTTTCTAGCTGGTTCAAAAGATTCCATAGAACCTGTTTCTAAACTTAAACGCAAGTACCCCCGCTCCTTTGCTTCATGAAGCAAATGATCTAATAGTTTTCCTGCTACCCCTTTTCGTAAAGCGTTTTTGGCTGTTCTCATCGATTTGATCTCACCATGTTGGTTGTCTAGCTCTTTTAATGCAGCACAACCAACAAGTTGACCAGATTCCCAGCAGCTCCAAACGGTCACAGAAGGCTGTTTTAAACCATTTAAGTTCAATGCATGTGTACTTTCAGGAGGTGATTGACTACTCATATCCTCTAAATGTTCCATTATCAATTGTTGAATATCTGTACCTGATAAATCATCAATCTTCAATTCCATCATCTATTTTCCCCTTGAATTCTTTTTCTATTATTATATTGTTTTGAACGATTAGTTTTCAATATCTACTTTCCGAAAGATGATTTGATAGCTAAAAGCGAGTACGAGAATACTAGCAAGCATAAAGTAGACGCGTTCATACTGAATATATAATGGCAATTCCCCCTGAAGATTCATTAATAATCCACATATTGTCACTCCAATTCCTCCACCAATAAATTGAAGTAGTTGTAACAGACCCATACCTGCACTGTTCAATTCTGCTGATAATAGATAGGCTGTTTCATTGGCAACGCTGCTATTTAGCATAGAAAAACCGATACTTGCAAAAATGTAAGCACCCATAATAAAGTACGAATTGTAAGCTTGTAAAAAAGCAAATAGTAATGAGGCGAGCAGTAATGTTAATTGGCCAAGAGAAATAAAACGCTTGCTTCCATATAAATCAATCAACTTACCAATATAGGGTCCAGCAAGCATAGCGATGATGGCACCTGGAAATATCAATAGACCCATAGTAATCGGCTCTTTATGATGCAAATTCCCTAAAATAAGTGGCATCATAAATAAATTTGAAAAATGAAAAATAAAACCTGATAAACCAATGACTAATAATCGGATATAGTGTTTATTTAATAGTAATTGCGGAAATATAAATGGGTGATTCTGCTTCATCAAATAGAACATTGTAATGATTGCTAAACCTACAAATACTGCGCCGAATAAATAAGATGTTTGCGAGATAGTTAAAAGGGCGGCAATAGTTGTACAACTAGTAAGAAAGCAACCAAATATATCAAAGCTACCTTCCCTTCTTTCATTTTCCGGAGACAATTGCATTAATATAGGCAAAAAGACAAGAACCATTAGCGGTATTAGAAATAAGTAATTCCAGCCAAAAAATTGTGTTGCTACCCCACCTACTACTGGACCTAACCCAAAACCTAATGCTGCACCTGAACCAATCATGGCAATTGATTTTGCTCTTTCTGATATCGGCACATATCTACTAGCAATGATCATAGATAATCCTGGAACAGCCCCAGCACCCACCGCTTGTAAGATTCGTGAACATAAAAGGATAATAAAATTTTCAGCAAAAAATCCAACCAACGAAGAGCTTATAAATATACTAAGTCCAATAAGGAGCAATTTTTTTATAGAAATATAATCGGATAATCGACTAAATGTGAGTGTAAAAATGGCAAAAGCGATGGAGTATCCAGAAACCATCCACGAACCGATAATCGGGGTAATATGTAAGTTTGTTATTATATTGGGCAAGGCTATATTAAACATTGTTGTGTTCATAACGACAAACCAGCTACAAAAACAGAGTGCTAAAATTAACTTTTTATATTGTGGGTTCTCTTGCTTATGAGCGCTCGTTCGAGTGAAGGATGCAACGGCCATGTCTTTTCACCCCCTTTAATTATTTTCTGATTATTAATAATTATACAATAATTAAACTTTGATTCCTATTATTCCGCTTTTCGAAAGAAAACATAAACATTTTTTGCTGGGGTCTTGTTAGGAGTTTTTGAACCTAATTAACTCAGGCTAGCCTTGTTTGTGTGGACGGCTTTCATTTCTATCTTTCGTTCAGAGTAAAGTTCAAACATCATACGCTCGCCTTTTTCACCTTTTGTGCTTCTAAGTGAAGTACTTACCTTTTTTACCATACTCTTATCTGTTGCTTTCGCACAAGTATTTTCTTTTTATGAAAAAGTGACTATAGACAAACACTTCTATTCGCCCGAAAACTCCTAATAATAGTGAATAATCGCTCGAAAAAAAATCATTCGAGACTAAGTGATGTCGTCTTCATAACAAACCTTTTGGTTACGTAAAAAGGACCCCCTATCAATGAAGAGAGTCCAAAATTACTTAGGTTGTAAAAATAAACTTAGTTGTACTGCCCCCTTTAGACGACTCTACCTCTAGGCGTGCATCTATTCTTTCTTTTAACTCGGGGACGTGGGAAATAATGCCCACTAATCTACCGCTACTCTGTATTTCGATGAGTGATTCAACGGCTTGTTCTAATGATTCAGGATCAAGTGTACCGAAACCTTCATCTATAAACATGGTTTCCATCGAAACGCCACCTGCATGTGATTGAACCACATCAGCAAGACCTAATGCAAGGGCAAGAGAAGCCTTGAAACTCTCCCCACCTGATAATGTTTTAACATGTCTTTCTTGTCCCGTATACTGGTCAAATACAAGTAGTTCTAATCCACTTTGTACATTTCCTTTGGAACGATCTGTTTTTCTCGTTAATTCATATCTTCCGTTCGTCATTTTATATAAACGTAAATTGGCTTGAATAAGGATATCATCTAAGAAAGCCGCTAAAACGAACCGCTCAAACGTTAATCTATACGTATTTTGTCCTTTCGAAATATCGGATAAATGACCAATGAGGCGATAACGTTCTTCTAAATCAGCAATTTCTTCATGAAGACTTTCTAAACGTGTATATGCCTTTTCATTATCTCTTTTCTTATACATAAGTTGATTGTATTGCTCATTTTCAAATTGAATCTTTTTAGCGAGTTCATTTATTTTCGATTCAATTTGCTCTAAATCTGGTTTCATTATATCTCTTAATTGTTTCGTCAACTCATTTAAGCGGTCATTAACAGAACGTAATTCTTCACGATACGAACGTATCTCTTGAGCGATTTGTTCCCTAAGTTCTTCTGAAATTTGCGCATTGGCATATTCACTATAACTTTGAAAGCCTTGCTTCTGCATTCGATTAACAAAGTCCGTTCTTTCCTGATGTAATTGTCCTTGTAAATGGTCATGTTGTTGGGTGAATGTTTCATAACGCGATTTCAAAATGGTTAATTGTTTGGCCACTTTTTCTTTCTGTTCTTCTGCCAACTTTAATTGGTCTTTTAATGTCTGCAATTTGTCCTGTTTACTTTGCAATGCCATTTTGTATTGCGGTAAAGAACGTAAATCTTCTGGAATGGTCTTAATCAACCTTTGCAGCGAGGTATGATGCTTAATATATTCATTGTTTAGATCAACAACAGACTGCTTAAGCGTATCTGTTTTTTTTGCATACTGACTTTCCTCTTCTTCTAACAGGATGATTTTTTCTTGACATTGCTTCAACCTGGATTTTTCTTTTTCTAGTTGATTTTTCTGTTGTATTTTTTTTCTTTCGTTTTCTTCCACTTCTGCTAAAACTTCTTTTGCATTATCTAATGTTAGATGATGTAGATGCTCTGATTGTATTTCTGTTAATAGTTTCGCAATAGATTTTTCTATATGTTGTAATTTAGATTGTACTAGGTAGAAAGCTTGCTCTGCCGCTATTTTTTCCTTTTCAATGACTAATGCTTGATGTTTAGCTGCATTTAAATCCTCCTCAGTTGGAATGGTTTCATGACCATTAGCAATTGACGGATGATGAATTGAACCACAAACAAGACATGGTTCACCTTGTTGAAGCTGCCCTGCTAGAATACTTGCTTGTCCTTCTATCCACTTCTTCTCGAGTTCATGCTGAAGTGATTTACTATCATTCAAGCGCGCAATTGCGTTCTGTAGATATTTATCCTTTTCTTCATAAGATTGCTTTTCAAAAACTAATTCTTGCTCTAAGTGTATAAGTGATTGTAATTGTTTGATTTCATATTTGTATTGATGAAGTTGTTGTTCTATTGAAAGCATATGTTCTTGATTTTTCTCAAGCTCTTGCTTTTCTTCTTTTACTTTTTTTAATTCTTGCTGTAAATGATTAAGTTTTTGTTGGCTTTTATCAATCTCTTTCTTTTTACTAGTCATTGCATGATCTAATAATGAAACCTCTTTCTCTGTGTCAGCAAAGATGTGGATATCATCGTGTAAATTTTTTAATGACAACCATTCTGATTCTACTAATTCTCTTTCTTTCTCCCGAAGCAACTCCTTTTCTAATACTTTATTTGCATGTAATAGCCGTTCCTTTTGGATATTTTCTTCACTTTGGACTGATTGCATTTGCTCGGAAATATGATTAATTTCTTTTTTTAGACGGTGGCAATTTTGTTCCTGTTCGAATAAGACAGCTGCTTTGTACGCCGATGACAAATCTTTCTCTTTCTTCGCCATTATTTCCTCAGTATCTTTTAGCTGTTCATACCTTTCAGTTAATCGTTCCTTTAATGTGAATTGTTCAATAATCCGGTTTCCTTCTATTTTCTTTTGTTGAAATTCTAAACTTGTCTTTTCAAGCTCTTTTATCTTTTTTGACCAGTCAATTATTTTTTCTTCCATTTGTGCTAATTCTTCTGATAAAAGTTTTACAAACTGATGATGATTGATAGACTCAAGCTTATCCTCTTCTAGTACTCTCTGTAACTCCTGATTCATAACAGCATGAATTTGCTGCGCGATTCTCTGCTTTTGCTCGAATTTCACTTCCACATTTTTGCGCAGTTCAGCTGCTTCATCTTTTAATCTTTCTTCTATTCTTTTATATATCTCTGTATGAAATAGTTTTTGCAGGATGACTTCCTTTTCTTTACTATCTGAAGTGAGTAATTTACGGAACTCTCCTTGGGGAATCATCAGTATTTGCCTGAATTGGTTGCTATCAATAAGCATGATTTCTTTAATCTTTTCATCTACATCCCGAACATTCGCAGCTAATTGTTGCTGTGTACCATCATTAGAGATCGAATATAATTCGGCCTTCGCACCAACGGTTGTGAAGCCGTCCCCTCTTGTTTTTTTCTTCAATTGCTGAGGAGAGCGAACAATATAGAATCGTTTCTCTTTAATTGTGAATGTGAGCGATACTTCCGTTATTAACTCTTCTTCTGCAAACTGACTACGTAAGTCTGCACCCATTCGATCTTCCCCACTCGCCTTACCATAAATGGCAAATGTTATCCCGTCAAAAATAGTTGTTTTTCCCGCTCCTGTTTTTCCGGATATAACAAACATTGAACGACCACCTAATTGAGTAAAATCAATCTTTTCTTTACCGGCATATGGTCCAAACGCTTGCATTGTTAATAACAGTGGTTTCATCGGCCAACTCCCTCCCTTCTCATTTTTTCTATTACATCGACAATAATATTTTGCTTATCCTCAGTGAATTCAGCTGTGGTTACTTCTTGATAAAAATGCGAAAATAGTTCAAGTTCACTTTTTCTCTCATCAGTTAAAACATTTAATTTCGTCTTCTTTTTCATATCTTGCAAAGTACGCTTTCGTTCTAAATGAAGAATATTAGGGTATATTTGTCTTAATTTATTGATGGGGTCAATCAACGCACCTTCATCCAATAGGGTTACTTTTATATAATCATCCTTCTTCTGCTCGCTATAAAAACGCTCGTCTAATAACTCGTCTAAATAGCCCTCAATTTCCCTCATATCTCGGAGCGGTATTAAACTTTTTCTCTCTAATTGAAAAGTACCATTAGCATTCATCTCAACAATTGAAACCGATTTTTGTTGTTTTGCCTCTGAGAAAGAATACTTCATCAGAGATCCAGCATATTTAATTTTGTTATGAGATATCGCATCTGGACTATGTAAATGACCAAGAGCTGTATAATCAAATAAATCGAAGTTACGGGCACTTACACAGCCAGAACCACCTACAGATAATATTCGCTCTGAATCTGTCGTTTCTCCCCCAAGTACAAAAGCATGACCGACGAGCACATTTGGCTCATTATGGTTCATCTTCTTTTCTATTTTTTCGATAATCGCTTTCATTGCCTCTTCATGTGAGATAATCCGATCATCATTGAAAGCATATTTTACTAGACCTGGTTCAGCAAAGGGAACAAGATGGAAATTCACTCCCTTAATATTGACACTGTCAACCGTGTTTTTCAGCTTTCCAGCTAAGTAAAAATCACTCTGTTGATACCATGAACTGCCAAATGATAATCGTTCTGCACTATCATGGTTTCCACCAATTGCCACAATGGGGACACCTAATTTTACATTGATTGTAAATAATACTTCATTTAATAATTCTACCGCAGCAACGGGCGGGACAGATCGGTCATAAAGGTCACCTGCTATAACTAAACAATCTGGTTGTTCTTCCTCAACAAGCTTAACTAATTGCTTTAGCATATATGATTGATCCTCAGTCATATAAACCCCATGAACAAGCTTTCCTAAATGCCAATCAGCTGTATGAATAAATTTCACTTATTTTCCCTCTCTTCTATGTATCTTTGTTTGCCTACTTTAACCTTTTATATAAATGAGGCAAATCTGCCTTCATATTGCTTTTCTTCCACATTGTTACAAAATCTTCTGATGTTATCTTATCTTCAATATTAATATATCTTTATAAAGTCGTACTTTCATAGCAAGCGAATGCTGCGCCCATTGGTAATACTTACACCCCATGTCTGCAATCCATCATACAGCATCGATTCGTAAGGTCTTATTGTTAATAATGAACTAAACCTTCCTTTTCCCATAATCGAACCATTTAACTCTGTAACCAATTTTCTCACCATATTATCACAAATAATCTACTATGATTACAAGCTATATCTTAATAACATTTTCTTAATGCAAAGATTAATATATTCCATTTCATTTTTCGAATATGTTTTAAAATAAAAACAAGTAAAGGAGTGAGCATAACAATATATTAAGGAAAAATATGGGCTAGAACGGACAATAATGCAATGATTGGAAGGATAATCAGATTATCATATAAAAGGTGTACCGCTTGTTATGGAGTGAACGAGGATTATTATTGGTTCATCATAGTGATTGAATAATCATCTCGATGATTACTCCTACCGAGTGCAAAAAATGAACCGTGTGGGTCACAATTAACCAATTGCTATACATATGAAAGATTCCAAATGTATAGCAATTATGATATGATGGCAAATCCTTGCAAACATATTAATGATTGTGGGGAAGTACGAAGTCAGCAGGTAATACTTTAAAAATGTTTTGGAAAGATATTGAAGCATCATACCTTCCTATTACTTTTAATATGAATGAACTTGATGAGATGTTTCGTAAGTGGGCTCAGCATCATATTAAGTGAAAGGATCAACTATTATTTTTATATATAAAAACAGCCTAACAAATGTTAGACTGTTTATCATCGAATTATATTTTATTAACGTTAGCCGCTTGAGGTCCACGAGCACCTTCAACAACTTCGAAAGAAACTTCTTGACCTTCATCTAGTGATTTGAATCCTTCAGATTGGATTGCAGAATAATGTACGAATACATCATTTCCGTCTTCGCCTTCGATAAATCCAAAACCTTTTTCTGCGTTAAACCATTTTACTTTACCGTTTTTCATAACAAAAAATCCTCCTTATGGTTGAAAAAACAACCATATAAAAATTCACCTTTAATCATTGTACTTACAAAGACCTATCCAATCAAAGGAAAAGCTTTCTTCATATACCACTAATGAGTAACGGTTAAGTTAAATTTAGCATCTATCCCCATCACTGTCAACAAATTACGCTTTTAATCTTTTAGCTTCTCAGGCAAGCTTTGAATCGATTGAACAACCACATCTAACTTCGCCTCAATGCGGTAAAGTAAATACAATGTCACAATGATAGGAAAGCCGACTTCACTGATCATTTTAACAAGCTCACTCACATTCGTTCCCTCCTAAATTTGCGTAATAAGAATATAGAAGATAAATAAAAAGATGAACCTCTTTCCTTGCAAAAGATAGAGGTTCACCTAAATTACAACTTGGCAACAATAACCTTATATTACACTATCTCATAATCAGTAACGGTTCTTTCTACAAGTCTTGCACCTTTAACATTTGTAAGCTTTCCTTTTGTTGATTGAACCGCTTCTGAAGCAATCATTTCTTCCATTACAGTAATGACTTCAGCGATGTCAATAGGTTCTTTAGGATCATCAACTGAAATGGTCGAAACACTTCCATCTGCCGTTCCAAAAGTTAACTCTAATTTTTTCGTCATTCTTTACTCTCCCCCTTCAAATAGTATTATTGTAAAATATCATGGTTGTCATTTCTTTGGATAGAAACGAGTGGTGATTGTGCTAAAGATCCATATGCCTCGGCAAATCGATATAATTGATCAGGCGTAGTTTCTGATATCACATGGCTAAAAGTTTTCACCTTATACTCCGCTTCTCCCTTTTCATTTACACCTGTTTCAAAACTTAAACGAAGCTTTGAATCAACTAAAATTGTTTGTGCCATATTCTCTCCCCCCTTTCACTTCTTATATAAAAGTTAAGATGCAAAAGAGACAGGTTATCATTAGATAAATTAAAATTGAGCTACTTACAAGGTGCTTTCATTTATTAGAACTTAGAGATTGTTCCACCCCTATTACATACAACAGATCACCTAAAAATAAGGATTTGTTTATACTATTTCTAGTATTTTTCAAAAAATAATACCTTTCTGCTTCTAAACTTAGTGCAAGCGAACAAGCAATCTTATGCGGTTTTCATACTATATTTAATAGCCGGAATAAGGAGGTGGTGACATGAACCTTGTGCAATTTTTGAACCAAAATTATTTTGTATTAATACCGGCGCTTTGGCTCATTGGACATGCACTCAAACAGACCCCTATTATCCCTGATTGGACAATCATTTGGATTTTGTTTATTTGTTCTATCGGTATTGGGAGCATCGGATATGGTTTTTCATTAGAGGCGATTGTTAACGGTATTATTGCAGCAGGGATCGCTGTTTTTGGTCATCAGGTTTTGAAACAAACAAAGGAAGGGATAGTGATAAATAAAAAAACAGATAATGAGGGCTGATATTTGAGGAGGTATGGTGTTCGTGAGAGTAAAGGCTACCGGCATGTTCGGTAGCTTTTATCTTTTTTCTAATTGAACATAAAAAAGACCACAAGTTTAAATGGCTTGTGGCCAAAGTAGATCAAAAGATCTAATAGGGAGGAGATCTTACACAATTATAGTATGTCCACATCTTTATTTTGTTTGGACAAACATCCCCGGCGAATTCATTATTTTATATAAAAATTGGTTCTCTATATGCATTTCTAGTGACACCAGTAGAAATGGCTGCTTCACTAACTGCTTTTGCCACATTATGTGCTACATTGATATCAAATGGATCTGGGATAATATAGTCTCTAGTAAGTTTTTCTTCATTAATCATGCCTGCTATTGCATAAGCAGCCGCAATCTTCATTTCCTCATTAATCACTTTGGCTCCTACATCTAATGCACCTCTAAAAATTCCTGGAAAAGCTAATACATTGTTCACTTGATTAGGAAAGTCAGAGCGGCCGGTACCAATGATGGCTGCTCCAGCATCTTTGGCTTCCTTTGGCATAATTTCTGGACTAGGATTAGCCATCGCAAAAATTATCGCATCACGATTCATTGTTTGTACCATTTCTTGAGATAATACACCTGCTGCAGAGACTCCAATAAACACGTCCGCCCCATTCATTGCCTCTTTTAACGTACCCGATAGAGACTTACTGTTTGTTATTTTGGATACCTCTTCTTTAATCGCGTTCATCCCTTCCTCTCTTCCGCTATAAATCATTCCTTTTGTATCACAAAGAATCATTTCGCTAACATTTAATTTTCTTAATAATTTAATAATTGAAATCCCCGCTGCACCTGCACCATTAACGACTACTTTTATTTCATCAAGCTTTTTCCCCACAACCTTCAAGCTGTTGATTAAACCAGCTACTGTTACAATTGCCGTACCGTGTTGATCGTCATGGAAGACAGGAATTCCGCATTCTTCAACTAATCTTTGTTCAATTTCAAAACATCTAGGTGCAGAAATATCTTCAAGGTTCACCCCTCCAAATGAGGGCTCTAATAATTTCACCGTACGGACAATCTCATCTACATCATTGGTCTGAAGACAGATCGGCACTGCATCGACATTGGCAAACTCTTTAAAAAGAATCGCCTTTCCCTCCATTACAGGTAAAGATGCCTGAGCACCTATGTTTCCAAGGCCTAAAACGGCACTACCGTCTGAAACGACTGCGACCATATTGCCTTTACTCGTATATTCATAGGCTGACTCTTCATGCTCAGCAATCTTTAAGCAAGGTTCAGCTACACCTGGAGAATACGCCAAACTTAAATCTTCTTTCGTTTTTACTGGCACCTTTGTGGTAATACTAAGTTTTCCCTTATGCAAACGATGAAGCGCTAGTGCTTTCTCCTTTAATTCCATCATATAATCCTCGCTTATTTTTTTATTTGAAAATTCAGATAATAAAGACATCAACTTTTGTCATGAGATCACCTGATAAGTATTTACTTAAAAAATTGAGAGAAGCAACCTTGTATACCTCTTCATTTACAAAGCGCTTCCCAATATAGTTTAATATTTTTCTAACAACTCAATGATGACTTTAAAAGTTGAAGTTGTGTCCATATAAGCATATCTGCCTTTTCCGTTATAAAAATTACCTCTTTGAATAACTGGATAGCCCATTTCTTCTAAAAGTGTAATCTTTTCATCCATATCTTTTACTACAAAGGATATATGGTGAACACCTTCTCCATATGATTCTAAATGTGTCTTCCATGTGCTTGGCGCTTTTCCAGGCTCAATTAACTCAATTTCTAATAATGGTGTTCGAATGAACATATAGCGACTATCCGCATCCGTTGCTTCACCGTTATAAACAACTTTTGTTATGTCACTATGACCTGATTGAATCACTGCTGGTTTTTTCACACCTAGTAATTGGCAAAACTTATCTGCTGCTCTATCTAAATCTTTTACCACAATGGCAAGTTGTTCCACAACATTTGTACCTAAAAGTGGCTTTTCTTCTCCCGCTTTGTATGTAGTATCCCTAGGTTCTGCACTTTCTAATAATTCAATCAAAGTTTTCGTTTCATTCGCTGTATCAAGATAAATGTACCTTCCATCACTTGATGTAAACTCACCTGATTGAAGAAGCGGATAACCATTTTTTTCTAGGTTCGGCAAATGATTTTGAATCTTATCAACATCAACGGCAATATGGTGGATTCCTTCTCCTGTTTCATTGAGAAATTCGCGCATTGTTCCCGGCTCCATATTAGGTTCTATGAGTTCAAATTGAACAGTCGGTGTATTTAGGAATGCTAGTTTACTTTGTGAAGCGGTCGACTTTCCTTTATATATTACTTTAGAGACTTCCTCATCACCTGTTAAGAACCAGCCAGGATTAGGTATACCTAACAGTTTTGAAAAATCAGCCGAGGCTTTTTCAATATCATTGACAACAAATGCTAATTGATTGACCTCTGTACTACCAAGAAGTGGCTGTATTTTCGTATTTGATGCCATAATCATTTATCTCCTTTCTTAACTAAGACCTCTGATGGCTAGGCCGCCATCACTCGAAATGACTTCGCCAGTAATGGCGCGTGATTTACTCGAAGCTAATAATAAATATGGACCAACATGATCATCAGCATTCATTGCGATTCTTAATGGATTTCTCGTTTTTATGCTTTTCGCTTTCGTATCATTGTCGATTTCTTTCACAAATGGTTTTAAAGGTGGGATGACATTAAGTGCTGTTAATGTCCCACCAGGGGCAACTGCATTCACTCTTACGTCTGGGGCAACCTCAAAAGCTAATTGTCTCATTAAACCAATTTGCGCATGTTTACTAGCGGTGTACCATACTCCACCACCATCAGGGTAAAATCCTGCACCTGAAACGGTGAAAATGATATTACCTTTTGTCTTTTGCAATTCGTGAAGGGAAGCTTTCGCACCGTTGAAATATCCTTTAACATTAATGTTCATTAATAAATCATAAGCATCATTCATTGCTTCAGCAGTCACATTTTCGAATTTTGCAAATCCATCGAATACCCCTGCATTAGCAATAAAGACATCTAGTCCCCCAAATTTTTCAACCGCTTGATATACCGCTTTTTCGTGGTCTTCAAAAATAGTGACATCTCCTTCTATACAAATCACCTGCTCACCATATTGTGCCTTGATAGCAGCTAATCCGTCTTTTGAGCGATCAAGAATCGTCACATTTGCTCCTTCATTCAGAAATGAATCCACCACAGCTCTCCCAATACCTGATGCCCCACCAGTTACATAAAGCGAGCGACCACTAAACTCTGCCATTCTAGTTGTCCTCCTCTCTTCCTTGTGAATAAATTAAATAAAGATTGCTAGATTTCGAGTATTAATTGTTGTTTGATCCACGATAAATACCCGTTTCGATAGCTTCCATTTGCCGTTCTCGAACTTGAATTCATCACGACGCTCTCCTGAAATAATATCGTGATGGATATCTGTACTTCTACTTCTATAAAGAAGTAAATAACTATTCACTGACGCAAATTCTTCCTCTTTATAATCTTCCAGTTTTACATTACTGACAAAACGTCGAGTTCGAGAAGGTGGAATTTCCGCCCAAGCATAATCTGTTTTTAAACGATCCACTCTGAGTTTTAGCAAGTCAATATCATCATCAAAACAAAACATATCTGTCGTATAATCAGGTCGCTCTGTTCCTTCCTTATTTATACGGACTGGCATCTGATACTTCAAATCTTGATGCATCAAACTGAACCAGCCATCAAAATCGATATCATCCAATAATTGTGCTTCTTTATATAGCCATTGTTCAAATTCATAATTTGCAAGCATTTTTTCCATACTCATTTCATCTATCTCCTTCCTTCAAGAAAATTTAGCTATTCATTAGCTCCAACCAGTATTTATAAAAATTTCTTTGGTTCGCTTCAGAGAATTTATCATCATAAGCAACTCCAGGACCGATAAAGTCTACTGGTTTTCTATGCAGTCCCATTGTGTAGTTATAAGTTAAATTTTTCATTACTGGCATAGGGCCTTTTGCTGCGGCAGTAATGTCAGTAAATACTTCCGTATCGTCTTGTTCAAAAATGCCTGATGGGCTGAATGTAAGGACAAAGGATTCACGTGAACGTCTCTTCCAATCTTCAGGTGCATTTTTTTCTACTAAAAACCAAGCAATCACTTCCATTTTGTCGTGATCGATTGGTCGCCATAACCTAACAGTGGTATTGGAAATCAATTGCCCTTTTACTTTCGTATGAGAAATTAAGAAAGATAGATGTGGAAAGATGTTCCCGATCATATTCTTCAAGTTACTTAATACTTCAAACTGTTCTGACGATAAATTCGATTTATATTCTTCTATTAATTCTTCTGGAAAAGCAAAATCAGGATTTGGTGTACCAAGATTTAGTCCATGGCCATTTTCACTATGAATTTGATAACCCATTTTGGAATACGTTGCAGAGGGTACCATTCCTAATTTAGCAATTGAACCATGTGTCACCATTGTATGATAGGAGTCACCAACAAAATTATCAGCACCAATCTTCCAATTCGAATGAATCACGAAACGTTGCGGAGCACCGAGAACTTCCATTTCAGCTCGACCTACTAATATATCAAGATACCATTTAAAATCTCCTAAAAAATCATCTAATGATTCTGCCTCATCATTCCAAGTACCAAATAACAATCCTTTATAGGATTCAATTCGTACTTCTGTTAAACCCATAGTAGATTTATCTAGCTCTTCACCATAGATGTTTTTTTGTAGTGGAACACCAATTAAATCACCATTGTTTTTAAAGTTAAATCCATGATATGGACAAACAAAAGCAGATTTATTCCCTTTGTCTGCACGACACAACTTCATACCACGATGCGTACACATATTGTAAAATGCCTTGATGCTGCTATCTGCATTTCTAGATACAATAATTGAATATCCGGCTAAATCTCTCAGCATATAATCATTTTTATTAGGTATTTCTGATTCATGACCAATAAATATCCATGTTTTCATAAAGACTTTTTTATGTTCAAGATCATAAACTTTGGGATCAGCCAACACGTAGGCAGGTATTTCTCCTACTTCCGGTTTGACCGTATCATTCAAATGTTCCAATAATTCCGATTTTGTCATATCCTCTATGTCTTTTGCCGTTTTAATCATAATAATCCCCCTTCTTACCAATTGATTCATCGATGTCACAAAGATTATTGTACTAATTCTTACCCCACTTTGATAGATTGATCCTTATGTTTCAATGTTGAGAGAACACTTAAAGCTGCTAAGTAACTTGTCTTTGGGTTGTTTGGCATCGGATCATTTTCAACCACTAGTTTCACTTTTCCAAACGCCCCTTTAGCTGTAATCTCATGACTATTTTTCGTTGCTTTTGGATCAGCAATAATCTTCACTTTTGTCTCTTTTGAACCAAGTCCAGCTAATGATAGAATAATTGATACGTTAATATTCTTAGGAAACTGTTTAATCGCTTCATAGGCATTACCTTCAAATAAGACTGTTTTATTCTCGAGAGTAACACCGTTTAAGGCATGCGGTGGCTTCGTTGTTGTTAACGATACTTCTTGTAAAGCACCAATAGCCTTAGCAGCTTTTAATATATCCAAGCCTCCTACTGCACCTGAAGGTAAATGAATCGTTGTCCCTTGTTCTTTACAAATCGTTTCTAATTGGAGAAAATAGTCGTTATCAGAAAATGCGCCAACACTGCTCACAACAAGATCTTTACCATGTGTGAGAACCGATGTGGCATGAGCCCGAACAACGTCTACAGTAGCTGCTTCAACTATCACATCTATATCTGAAGCAATCAGTTCATCGATTGATTGGTAGCTTCGCAAATCATACTCTTCAGCCAGCTCATTTGCTTTCTCTTGATTTCTTGTATACAATCCAACGAATTGTGCGCCATCTACCAATTTATCGCTATTGATAGATTGTAGCAAAAATTTTCCGATATTTCCTCCACCTATTAATCCCAGCTTCATTTTTTAACCCTACTTTCTAATTCGCGAATCCATAAGTGTCTGCAAAAAATTCCAAGCTACAGTGTCTCGTTTCGCGTGAAATACCACTTTCTTTTAAACCAGGAAAATCTAAATGAAGGTCCTGGAATACAGTATGGTTATTGATAAATACAGCACCGGCTTCTAATTGATCAGCAAACGCAATCGCTTTCTTTTCATTTTCTGTCCAAACAGACGCACGTAAACCAAAATGGCTATCGTTTGCAAGCTTTAATGCTTCTTCATTTGTCTTAAATGAGAGAATCGGAATTACTGGTCCAAATTGTTCCGCTTGAACAATTTCGCTATTTTGATTAACACCAGTAATAATAGTAGGTTCAATAAAGTATCCATCATTCCAACCTTCTGGATCAATTTTGATTCCACCTGTAAGGACTTCTGCCCCTCCATCTTTCGCTCTCGAAATTAACCCTTTCACATATTCATATTGTGATTGATTATTTAACGGTCCCATCTCTACATCTGGTTGAATCCCACTACCAATCCGAATATATTGGAACTTTTTCCTTAATTTTTCCACAAGCTCTTCATAACGAGATTCATGCACATATACCCTTTTAACTGCTGAGCATACTTGACCAGCTGCTCGTAAGATACCAAATCTTAACTTAGTTATTAATTCATCATCGAGTTTCGCATCTTCCAAGATGATGGCTGCATCATTCCCGCCTAATTCCATGAAGATGTTTTTCACATTGCTAGCTGACGCTTTCATAATTTCTTTACCCGTTTCCGTACTACCAACAAAGGCAACTGTTCGTACACTAGAATCTTTGCAAAGTGCATCTCCTATTACTGAACCTGACCCTGTTACAACATTCAATACACCATTTGGAAAGTATGAAGCGACTTTTTCTAGAAATGTCATAATTGTTAGCGGACAACTTGTAGCTGGTTTAACGATGACTGTATTACCTGTTAAGATAGCAGGAATAACACGCTTAAATGTTAAAATCATCGGTGAATTCCATGGAGAGATTACCGCAGTTACCCCTCTCGGCCTTCTACGAATTTGCACTTTTTGTTTTCCATCTAATGACTCTGGTTGCCACCAAGTTAATAATTCATCGGACGCTTCTCTCATAATGTCGACACATCGAAGTAAATCTTTCTTTGCTTCAACTAATATTTTACCATTTTCCCTTACGAGTAAATTCACATTCTCTTCAACGATTTTTTCAATCGCTCCTGCTGCTACCTTCATTTTTTCTGCGCGTTCGTGAATATCTGATTGAGACCAAGATTCGAATGCCGTCACTGCTGATGTTATCGCTTTATCTACATGCTCCTTTGTACAAAGGGCAACTTCTCCAACTACTTCTTGCGTATTTGCTGGATTAATGACTTCTTTTTTATTTTCCGCTTCCAACCATTTACCATCAATTAAAAATTTTCCTGAAACTTTAGGATATGTTGAAATCATTATGCTTCCTCCTTTACTCAGATGTTTACTTATAACTTCTTCGGTTTAAACGCATCAGCAGCACCAGGAGGTCCCTCAAAAGGTTTAGCCATTGGCCCTACAGCTTCCATATCTACAACGATGATTGTCGGATTAACACTTTTTGCCGCTTTATTTATTTCTACGGCAAATTCATCACTTGAATGAATTCGTACCGCATCAAATCCCATAGACTCTCCCAATTGCACAAAATCAGGACTTAGTAGATCAACAGCTACTTGACGACCGTATGCATTTTGTTGGATATTACGAAGAACGCCATAACCAGCATCATCAAATAAGATAACAATAAGTGGGAGAGCCTCCTCGGCAGCAGTCGGCATTTCACCAACATTCACCATAAAGCCCCCATCACCAGCCATTAAAACCACTTTGCGATCCTTTGCAGCCATTTGAGCACCAATCGCTGTCGGTAACCCTTGACCTATTCCACCACCGGAAGCATGAATAGATGTTCTCGGTTCAAGAATCTCGAACAATCTGCTGCCCCATACATTAGCTTGTACTGTCACATCTCGTACGAGCACTGTATCTTTCGGTAATGCTGCTCTCATTTCGTCCATTATTTGTTCATATGGACCTAAAGTTGCTCGTAAATTTGCTCGTAATTTTTCTCGTAGTTGCTTTACTTCAGCCTTATACGATGGTTTATCTTGAACATCTTTTGTCTGTAATTGCGTGACAAAGTGATTTAAAATATCCTTCGCGTCTCCAACAAGTCCATAACTACAAGGGTAATTTCGATTTATTCCTTGCCAATCGGCATCAATTGCAATATGATTATTCGGCACTTCAACCTTCCAATTTGACGTTTCATTTCCTCTAAATCTCACACCGACACTAATTAACAAATCCGCATTCTTGAGCATTTCTTTCGTGTCTGGATAGGCAGCAAAATGACCAATACATTGAGGATGATCTTCAGGGATGCTTCCTTTTCCGGATTGGCTCGTAATAACAGCAGCTCCTAGCTGATTAGCCAATCTTGTTAACTCTTGGGATGCATTTGCTGAAATGACACCTCCACCAGCCCAAATCACAGGACGTTTCGCTTTAGCAACCAATGAGAGAATATCTTCAGGAATATATGTATTTGAGTTAACTTCCGGAGTTTTTACCGACCAGTCTTGTAAATGCAGGTCAGGAATAATCGCAGATTGATAATCAATGGGGATTTCTAACGAAACAGGACCAGCCGGCGCAGTTTGAGCAGTTACAACAGCCTGCCTTACCACTGCTTTTGCTTGATGTGGCACTCTTAAGCGCATCGCTTGTTTAGAACATCCTTCTAACATTGATAATTGATCTTTACATTCATGAATATAGCCACGGCCAGTACCTAAATAGGGGGATGCTACTTCACCAGTTAGATGCAGAAGTGGTACACCTGCTGCCCAAGCCTCAACAAGTGCGCCTGCTGCATTACCTGCGCCTGTTCCTGTACTTGTAATGACAACACCTAACTCTCCTGTAACACGTGCGTAGCCATCGGCCATATTTACCGCGCCACTTTCACCACGTGCACATACAAGATGGATGCTTCCTTCTCGTAAAATGGCATCATAAATCGGCATATTATGTATACTTACAATTCCAAATGCTGTCGTAACGCCCGCTTTAACAAGCTCTTGAACAATCGCATCAGCAACCGTAAAGTTCATCTCCGAGTTATCTGTTACACCCGCTGTCTCCATTTGCTTTGTTTCTGTCATAGTATCTTCCTACCTTTTTTGTGTATTTATAACGCCTTTCCTAATGCACCTGCTGTTTCAATAGTTGAGCCAGCGACATAGCTTGCATGTTTGGATGCTAAAAATAAAATCACACTAGCTACTTCTTCTGCTTCTCCAACACGACCAAGTGGTATATTTCTTTTCTTCGCTAAGTCTGCATAATAATTTTCTGGATCCATATCGGGGGCATTTTTCTTCCTTCTTCTCTCCCATTGATCCGTTCTAATTAAGCCAAGACTTACAGAATTCACAAGAATATTATCACTCGCCAGTTCTTGCGATAATGTTTTACTTAAATTAAGTAATCCTGCTCTTGTCGCAGCTGTTGCAATCATATGCCTTTCTGGTTCTTTCGCGAGCGTAGCATTTATATTTATTATTCGGCCGCCGCCACGCTTAACTAAGTAGGGATGAACAGCTTTTACAGCGTGGATGATAGCAAAATACTTTAATTGAATTTGTTGTTCCCATTGATCATCAGTAACATCAAAGAAATGTCCCATTACACTTTGCCCTGCTGCATTGACTAAAATATCAATACCTGAAAATTTTTCTGCCACACCTTTGACAAAACGCTGTACATCTTCTTTATTCGTTACATCACATGTTTCGGCAAAAATGCTATCAGCAGATGCTAAATCATTTAAATATTTCTCTGCCGTATTTTTTCTTGTTTCATCTCTACCACAAATAGCAACTTTAGCACCTTCAGCTAGGAACATCTCAGCCGTTTTCAATCCAACACCTGAAGTCCCCCCCATAATAATTGCTACTTTATTATTTAATCCTAAATCCATTACACTCTTCCTTTCTTAAGTCAGCCATTAAATCAAAGATTGTAATTTTGCCCAGCCTGGATCTGGTTTTCCCCCCATTGCTGCACGTGCTTCTTTGGATGGTGGCCCAGCAATCCCCCATTGATCCATTAAGTGTGGTACACGTTTCCATACTCTTGCTTTCCATTCTGCTTCATCCTCAATCGTTTCAAGATAACAAGTGTATTCCATAACAAAATTACCTGGGTCTTTGAAATAGCAAAAGATATTATCTCCTGGTCCGTGTCTACCTGGTCCCCATAGTTCATTCAATCCAGCTTTCCGCACATTAGCAATGCCACGCATGACCTCATCTACTGTATCAACTTCGTAAGCAATATGATTGACAGATGCATGACCCTCTTGATTAAAAGCAATGGAGTGATGTTTTCGATTACAACGTAAGAACACCATTTTATCTTCACTCCAGTCTGTCACTTTAAAGCCAAGAATATCTGTATAAAATTCTGTAATCATTTGTAAATCAGCGGTATTCATTACTACATGATTAAGTTTGACTGGATCTACATTTTTTTGATTCCAAATAGATGTATGAATTTCAACCCACGTCGATAATTCAATTACACGATTTTCTGGATCAGCAAAGCGGAGACCATAACCTTTACCTTCCTCATCTAAATAGCCCGGTGCTTGCACAATCGGTACGCCTTTTTCTTGTAAATATTCTGCAGCACGGTCAACTGCATGCTTATCCACCATGCCAAATGCGATATGATGAAGAGCACTTCTATCTCCACTGTGCAAGCTAAGAATATGATTCTCAGGTCCTGCTCCTCTGAAATAAACCGTTTGTTCATCCTCAGCCGTTTTGTCTAATCCCCAAACTTTTTCATAAAAGGCTGCTTGTTCTTCAATGTTCGGAGTAATAAGACTGATATGTCTTAAATGGGTAATACCAATCATCTTGAAACCTCCTCTATAAATAAAGCGAAAGTTCGTGGTAAATGTTTCGCTCGTTACAAATTATTGGTGAATATAGAATGTTAATAAAAATCGGTAAGGATAGACCATATGAGATTGGTCTTCCTTACCTCACTTAATTATTTATCTGCAATAATTGCTTCTCTTTCTTTCGCTCTTTGAAGACGAAGTTCTTCTAATTCGCTCCCTTTAACGTAAGTTGGCAAATTCGGTTTAACTGCACCAAGCATAACCAACATTAATGCTTCTTCGTCACCATCATTATGAATCCCACGATATACGCCAGGTGGGGAACTGATACAATCACGCTCGTTTAAACGAATTTCATGAACCTCATCACTATCTACTTCTTGAATCAACGCTTTTACACTTCCTTTAATAATGAAGAAAACTTCTTCAACATCATCATGTAAATGCAATGGTCCAATACAACCTGCAGGTAATACCATTGTGCTTAATGTAAAGTGCTCAGCTGCAATAACATTAGAATCAGCATTTGCAGTGGCTCCACGACCAATATATCTCATTTGTGCTCTTTTAAATCTTGGGTCAATTTCTTCTTGGAATTTAAGAACATTCCAATCTAATGAACGATCCTGTAATCTTGCTACATGCTTCTTTTCAAATTCTTTAACATCAAATGCCATTTTCAAAAACACTCCTTTATGTTTTATATTAGAAACACTGTTTCTCCTATAAATCAATTTTAAAATCTGTTAACAAAAAAGTCAACAAATTTTGAGAAAATTTTAAAAAGATAAATAGTTGGAATGAAACGATTAACCTACTATTGACTGGTTATTATGAACAACCCTTAACTCAGTTGATTCCCGCTTAAGAGTAAATAAATAAGCAACAAAACCTAAAGTGGAGGCAAAAATTAACACAATGATTGATGTCCCAAAGTCTCCGTTTGATAAATCTCGTAAATATCCCATAATATAACTGGCGAAACCACCCATAATATTAGTAAACCCCATCATACCTGCTGCTCTACCAGCGGTTTCAGGTGTAGAGAATTTCACAATAAATAAATTACTTAGATGGAAGACGCCACCTTGTGTACCCATAGCTAACCCCATGCAAATACCTGCAACTATCGCGTTAGGCGACATAATGCCACCACATAAAAAGATTGTTGTTAATGCAAATAAAATGGTCGCCATCAGGCTTGGGCGGTTTGTCTTATCTGATAAGTAACCACAAATAAGGACAAATCCTAAGGCAAATAACCAAGATAAGGATGTAATACTACTCATTGCTTCCCTAGAAAAACTCTTCGCTTCGATTAAATAAGTAGGTAACCATATACTAATACCAAAAAATAAGAAGGAAGACATCAGCATTCCAAACCATACAATCCAGTACCTATAGTCTTGAGCAAAATTTTTCGATCCATCTTTTTTATCAATCGGGTTTTTCTCACGTATATAGGCAAGCTCCTCATGTGTAATCCCTTTATGCTCTTCTGGTATATCTCTTGTAAGAAAATAAAAAAGTGGCAGTACAAGCAATAAATTAAAAGCAGCGAGTAGGAAAAATGCAGCTTGCCAATGGAGACTAGCAATGATAGCGGTTAGCATTAATGCACCAACAGCCGGCCCTAAATAGTTACCAGATAACCATGATGCTTGTGCTTTTCCTAATTCTTTATAATGGAACCAGTTAGCAATGAATTTTCCACATACAGGAATCATCATTCCCTCACCAAACCCAAGAACGATTCTTGACAAGATAAACATCTCATATGTAGTCGACAAGCCAGCGGTAATCATCGTAATGGTCCAAACAACCAAACCTAACATTGCTGTTTTTCTGGCACCTAGTTTATCAATAATTACACCCCAAAATAGGTTTGAAACCGCATAAGCAATTGTGAATATAAAAGTGATGAAACCAATCTTGGCATTTTCACCAGCAATCCCTAAGTCACTAAGAAAATCAGCATCTGTTTGAATAATAGAAATACCAAGCTTGTCAATTTGGCCAAAAAACCAAAAGAAGAATATCGGTACAGCAATATATAACCATCTTTTCTTTCCTGTTAACATTCTTTACCCTCCTATCATATGTGGAAAAAATCACTAATTAACAAAAATCACCTCCATATAAATTTCGATCCATTTAAAACTTTGTTTTTTATACAAAACAAAGTTTATATAATCTTAAAATTTTTAAAAAATTTTGTCAATACAGATTGTTATAAATTAAAACTATTTTCACTATACTTATAATAAAAATTGAACATCCCAACTGATTTCACTTATTTTAATAGTGAATACGTATTTTTTTAAAGAAGCCCAAAAAGATTCGAAATTTTAGTCACTTTATCAGGTGATTTCATATATTTTTTAGAATCTATTTAATTTAATGACCTTTTTTATTGTGAACTATTTATAAAAAGTGAGTCCCTGCCAATTAAAGGAACGACAAATGAAGAGGTTGATGATGAGAAGTAATATATTAATCTAGTAGATTAATTTGTAGAGTTATTACTATGAGAGCAACACTAGGGGAAAGATTGTACATATATAAAAAACAATTACTCTTTCATAACTAAAGAAAGATAAACTGGAAAGAAGTAAGTTTCATGTGAAAGAAAAAGGTAAATCCAATAAAAAAACCCGAATCAATTAGATTCGGGTACAACAATTGTTAATGAGTAGTTCGTGTCTTCTAGTGAATCAATTTCCAATAAGTCCGGATAATTGTTTGGATATATCAAGGATTTTCGGTAAAGCAACTTTTTCGATAAAATCATTCTGATATGTAACATCAGTGGCGACAATATTAATGGCTGCTACTACTTTTCCACTACGATCATATATTGGCGCCGCTACAGATTGAATTCCTTGATGGAATTCACCTAAAGAAATTGCATAACCGTTTTTCCTGATTGTTTCTAATTCTTCAAAGAACCCAGGTAAATCAGTTTGCGTTTTTTCTGTATACGGTTTTAAGTTAGATCCATACACTGTCTCACGTAGCTTCCCTTCTGGTTGCATAGCTAATAAAAGCTTGCCATTAGCTGTTGCATGTGCAGGCAATCTTAAACCGATATTTACATTTATGGCAGATACCCCGCGAACAGGTGCACTACCTATGTATACGACTTCATAATCATCTAATATCGATAAATGACATGACGCTCCAGTTGTATCACGGAGTGTATCCAAATAAGGCTGAATGATTTCAGGTAAGTTTAAACTATTCAAATAAGCAAACCCAAGCTCAAGCACTTTTGGTGTTAAGCTATAGCGCTTTGTATGTTCATCTTGATGTAAGTAACCTAACGTTTGCAATGTATAAAGTAAACGGTATGGTACTGTACGACTTACATTTAGTTCCTTCGCAATTTCAGCTAGAGACATCGTTGGACGTCCACCGTTGAATAATTTCAAGATTTCTAATCCTCTGACTAATGAATTGGCATTATATCTCTCTTTTTCACCGTTAGCCACTCCATCACCCCACTTTCCCAGTAAATGCTATATTACTATTTTAACAAAAAATCGATGAAAAAGATATTAAGAATCATTTTCATTTATATATTTACAGGATTTTGCAGAAATGTCCGAACGGCTTCATTAAAAGATGCTGGGTCCTCTTGATAGCAAAGATGGCCTGTATTAGGAATGATCACCAACTGTGATTCGGCAATCGCATGATGAAATATTTTTGCCTCTTCAACAGGAGTTGCCTTATCAAATTCACCACATAATATTAAAGTTGGCGTTGTTATGCTCCCATAAATGTCCGTGTGATCCAAGGAATATAATGAGTTAGCAACCGAAATATATCCTTTCGGTCGAACTTGCGCCATAATTCTTTCTGCTTCTTTCACAACCTCCAGATTTGCCTCTGGCGCTAACAATTCTCTTACTCTTTGTTTTGCTAGTTCTTCTCCTGTTAGATTTGTCACATTATAAACTCTTCTAGTTAACTTTTTCCTGTTCTCTTCTTCACTATTCCCAGCAGCCCCTCGTGTTGGATCAGCAATAATAAGTAATTCAACTCGATCTTTGAATCGATAGGTAAAATCTATAGCAATAGCAGAACCCATTGAATGACCAAGTAAGTAAAATTTTTGTAATTCTAGGGCATCGACAAATTGCTTTAGTATATCAGCAAATTGCCGGAAACTTGTAAACTCTTCCTCCGGATCACTACTATGACCATAACCTGGTGCATCCCAAACGAATACTTGAAAGTCTTTTGATAAATCATCCAATTGTTTTGTCCACGACTGAGAATTATTACCTAACCCGTGTAAAATAATAAGCGGCTTTCCCTCACCTTTCACTCTGTAATGAATCTTCATTTCTTTACTTACTCTTATGGTAGGCATTTTACTCCTCCTCTTCATTATGTTTCTATAACAAAACATTGTTTTAATTTTAAATAGATACCCATCATTTGTCAATCATTATTCTAAATTTTTAGATATTTCACTATTGTTATGTACTACTCTTACTTTTTTTTATGAGTAATCTTTATAAAACTAGGGTATGAATTTAATAATAAACTAGGAGGTGGAGAACATGCCCTGGCATACGACAGATTATCCAGATTCATTCAAAAACTTAGAAACAGCGATGAAGAAAAAAGCCATTGAAATAGCTAACAGTCTTATTCGTGATGGCTATAATGAAAGTCGTGCTATCCCAATTGCCATTGAACAAAGTAAAAAATGGTATAGCGATGCAACAACGAAAGAACGAAACCAAATGATTCAAGCAACTGACAGTGAGTTACAACCCGAAGGAAAAGGGGATAAAGAAAAGAGTAAACGAGTTCAAGAAGGACAACATGTACTACCACACGATGATGGTTGGGCAATTACAACTGATCATGGAAAAAAACCATCTGAGATCCTTCCTACGAAGGCAGAAGCAGTCAAAAGAGCAAAGGAAATCGCTCAAAATAAAAAAACACATCTTGTAATATATAAAAAAGATGGAACCATTGACGAGAAACATTCATATGATATAGATGAGTAACAATATATTACTGCCTATTCAAGCACAAACACAAACAAGCCGAATAAGGTTTCGGCTTGTTTGTATGCTCTTATACTTATTTTCTATCCTTAAGATCTTAGGAAAAAGGTTATCCTTTTTTTTAACTTGTTTAACACATTGTTAAACCGCCATTAACAGAAAGTGTTTGCCCGGTAATATAATCCGCTTCCTTCGAAGCAAAAAAAGCGACTGCACCAGCAATATCCTCTGGTTGGGCTAATTTTCGGAATGGAATGGCTTTCTCTAGTGCAGCAGCAATCCCTTTATTATAAGATCCTATCTCCTGGAAAAGTGGCGTATCGGCTGGACCTGGCGCAATGCAGTTCACATTAATCTGATATCTGGCCATTTCTCTTGCAATCGTCTTTGTAAATGCAATTACACCACCTTTAGCAGCAGAGTAAACTCCTTCTCCACTTGAACCTACTCTCCCAGAATCTGAAGCAATGTTGACTACCTTTCCTTTCCCATTTTCTATCATTAATGGCAGGATCATTTTACATGTGTGTACTTGACCCATTAAATTAATGTCTATTACCTTTCTCCAAGTATCGGGTTCACTTTGTAAAAATGGTTCAATTTTATCCCATCCCGCATTATTTACTAGTAAATCAATACTCCCATACTTCTGCTGCACTTCCTTTACTGATCGTTCTACACTTTCTAAACTCGTAACATCACAATGTACAGCAAACCCCTCTCCGCCTATTTCTTTCACAAGTTCAATAGTTTCTTTCGCATTATTTATATTGATATCACTGGCAACCACTTGATAATTATTTGCAACAGCTAAACAAATTGCTCTTCCCATCCCCCTACCGCCACCGGTAATATAGGCAATTTTACTCATTATTCAAACACTCCTTTTTACTTAAGTTACATTCAATTCTTTAGTAACGATTCTCTTAATTTAAACTTCTGGATTTTCCCACTTGCTGTTCGTGGAAATTCCTCTAGAAGGACAAAATGTTCGGGCCAATATTGTTTCGCTACCCCTTTTTCCAGTAAAAACTGTTGTAACATAGCTAAAGTAAGCGTAGTAGCCCCTTGTTTCAATTGAATAAATGCGCATGCTTTTTCTTGCAATCGTTCATCTGGCATTGCCACAACCTGCACATCATTGATCAACTCATACTCATATAGGACATTTTCAATATAAGATACGGGGATATTTTCCCCACCTCGAATAATAATATCTTTGTTTCTACCAGTAATTCTTAAATAACCATCCTCATCCAACACGCCTCTATCACCAGTAATAAACCAATCTCGATCGAATTCAGACTGCGTTTTCTCTATTTGTTTATAATAACCGCGAAATAAAGCCGGTCCACGGCAATAAATATTACCTTCTTCTCCCGCCTGGCAAGTCTCCCCTTCTTGATTGACAACCTTTACTTCCATGCCAGTGAAAGCAACACCATCTGTTTCTGTCAATTTTTGAATGGAATCAGTTCTCTTTGTTAAGGTAACTAACCCATTTTCTGTTTGCCCCCAACCGGCCAATATTTTGAATGATACAACCTTTTCTGCTTGCTTGACTAAGTTTCTCGGAATAGGGGCGCCTAAAGCAATAAAATACTTCAAACTACTAATATCTGCTGTGCTTTTTTTAGCCGCTGCGATTGTGTCTTTTAAAAAAGGTGTAGCTCCAGCCGTAAAAGTCACTTTCTCTGTTTCTATAAGCTTTAAGAATGAATCTGGATTCCAAGTATCTTGGTAGACGGCTGTACCACCATATTGTGTTGGTAACCTTACGCCGTATGCAAACCCAGTTTGATGGGCAAAAGTTGAAGCCATAAATAACACATCTTCATTCGTTAATTGCAAATGATCAATCCAATAATGGGAAGTAATACATAAAGTATTATGAGTATGCATGACACCTTTAGGAAGACCTGTTGTACCTGATGTAAAGATAATCTCAGTCACTTCATTAGGATCTATTTCTATATTTAGCTCATCTCTACGCTTTTGAAGTATGTCTATAGAAGTGACTATTGATGCAAACGATTTCATTTTTTCCGGTATTGGTAACGAATTTCCTACAACAACAATATTCTCAAGTTCCGGCCATTCGTTTAGACATTTTCCTACCATTTCAATATAATCATGGCCTCTAAAACAATCTGGAATAATTAATAATTTAGCCCCTGCCTCTTTAACCATATAAGTAAGTTCTCTTTCTCGGTAAATAGGTACAAGAGGGTTCGTAATCGCCCCAATTTTTGAAGCAGCATAATGTAGAATAACAAACTCATTCCAATTCGGAAGCTGAATAGAAATGACATCACCTTTTTTTATACCTAAGTCCAATAAACCTAGTGCGACGCGATCGACCATTGAACCTAACATTTTGTATGTGTATCGACTTTTACTATCGATAATCGCTGTTTTATTTGGTGTACGTGTGATTGCTTCATCTAAGTAATCAATCATCGTTTTATTGAGCCATTGTGAAGAATATGATGTTAATCCATCTAATTGTTCCACAATAAACACTCCTTCATCTTTCATTTAACTTCTAAACGTAGAAAAATCTACTGGGCGTTTTTCTAGGAAAGCATTTTTTCCTTCCGCTGATTCATTAGATTGATAGAATAATGCTAAATTTGCCATTGACAACTGCGTAATCCCTTGGATATTTGCACTATCTGCATTGAAGGACAGTTTCAACATTTTAATTGCTGTTGGACTTTTTTGCAGTATTTTTTGTGCCCAGTCTTCTGACGCCTGCTGTAATTCATGTAATGGTACAACTTTATTCACTAGTCCCATTTCTTTACATTCATCAGCGCTATATTGTTCACATAAGTACCAAATTTCTCTTGCTCTCTTCTCACCAACGATTCTTGCTAAATAGGCAGATCCATATCCTGCATCAAAGCTCCCAACCTTTGGCCCTGATTGCCCAAACTTTGCGGTATCAGCAGCAATTGTTAAATCACAAACTACATGTAATACGTGGCCCCCACCGATTGCATAGCCATTAACAGCAGCAATAACTGGCTTAGGGATGTTTCTTATCGTTTGATGGAGATTCTCTATTTCAAGGCCAATTCCATTTCCTAGACCACCTTTACCATCATAACCACTTTCTCCATCTTTTTGTTTTTGATCGCCACCTGTACAGAATGCTTTTTCTCCTGTACCTGTTAAAATCACCACACCAACAGTGTTATCATCCCAAGCTTCACGAAAACACCAAATTAATTCTTTAATCGTTTGTGCTCGAAAGGCATTATAAACTTCTGGTCGGTTAATAGTTATTTTCGCTACGCCATTTTTCTTTTCTAGTATCGTATCTATTAATTCCATTAGTGATTCTCCTTTTCTTCTGATTTGAATTTATATTTTTTGATAAGATCGGAATTCTTTCCCTATAAGGTGTTTGGCGATTACCATTTGGTTTGCTTGGGCTGTTCCATCACCAATCTCTAATCCAATGACATCTCTTAATCGTTGTTCAAATGGCATTTCTTTTGTATAAGCATAGTGCCCATTTAAAAGGAGGCATTCATGAATCGCTTCACTACTATATTTAGGTGCAAGCCACTTAACAGATGCTGCTTCCTTCGTATGTTGTAAACCTTCATCACGCAACCACAGTCCTCGATAAGCTTGCCATTTAACGAGCTCCAGTTGAGTATAATGGTGTACTATCGGAAAAGAGACTGCTTGATTCACAGCTAATGGTTTGCCGAAAGAATGTCTTGTTTTCACATGTTCTATTGTTTCATCCAAACTTTGTGTGGCTGTACCTATACATTGAAGTCCTATTAAAAGTCGGCTTAAATCAAAGCCATTCATCACTTGAGAGAAGCCTTCATTTAGATTACCAATCAAGTATTGCTCAGGAATCATGACATCAGTTAAATAAACGGAGCCTCTACCTATTGGGATATTTCCCATATCTTCATAACCTCTACAGTCTACTCCTGGTAAATCACTAGGTACAAGAAAAGCGGATATTCCTCTATTTCCGGCAGTTGGGTCGGTTTTAGCAAAAAGAATAAATGCATCCGCCACTGTTGCCACACTAATCCCCGATTTCTCACCATTTAGAATGAAATGATCGCCTTTTCTAATAGCTGTTGATTGTATTCCCCCTGCATCGGTACCTGCTTGTGGCTCAGTAATTGCAATCCCAACAATCGATTTTCCCTGTGCAATTTTCGGAAGCCACTCTGATTTAATAGCATTATTTGCATGAATGGAGAGAATTTCTCCTATTAAAGCATTTAACATTACTGAATAAGTTAAATTAAAATCACCTTTGCCTATTTCTTCAGCAGCAATACCTGTCGTGATACAATCTGCCGCGCTTCCACCATATTTTTCTGGAATACGCAGACCTGTTACACCTAACTCCCCTAGCTCCTCCCATAAATGTCTCGGCGTCTTTTTTTCTCTGTCCCACTTTGTATATTGAGGTAATAATACCTCTTTAGAATATTGTCTTAAAATTTTTCGAAAGTCCTCTTGCTCTTCAGTAAATGAAAATTGTAACATCATCCATCCTCCTCTCAGTTACTATTAAGCAAGAACCATGCCAAATTAGTTTATTTGTTTGAAGCTGTTTATTCAGTTTCATTCTTCTTACTATTGCGAATTTATCTCACTTTTGCGAAATATATTTGCAAAAGTGAGTCATTATACAGTAGATGAACGAGTGTTATCAACAAAAAAAACGTAAACAAATTGGCTCTCTGCCAAAATCTGCTTACGTTTTCTACTTACTTAGGTTTTGATTTGATATTTAGCCATTTTTCTATATAAACTAGCTAAATGAATATTTAATTTTACAGCAGCCATCGTTTTATCTCCATCCGATTTTTCTAAAGCCTCAACAATAGCTTTTTTTTCTGTTTCTTTCACGATCTCTTCTAAGGTTTTTGAAGTATTATTGCTTGGTAAACACTGGGTTTGACTAGTCTGAGTCGCTATTCTTTTCACCATAGCATTGTCGCCTAACTCTTCTCCTAAAGAAAGTGTTACACCTCTTTCTACCACAGCTTTTAATTCTCTTATATTACCAGGCCATTCATGCTCCATTAAGCATTTTAGCAAATGTGGATGAATCTGATTTACGTTTTTATTTAGTTGTTGATTATATTTATCTAAAAAATAGTGAACAAGCGGTAATATATCTTCTTTTCTGTCTCTTAATGGGGGGATAGGCAGATCAAATACGAATAAACGATAATATAGATCTTGTCTGAATTCCCCTGCCGAGACGAGCTCAAATAGATCTCTATTCGTGGCGGCTATTATCCGAATATCCACTCGCTTTTTTCCTATGGAACCAAGCCTCTCAACTTCCCTCTCCTGCAATACCCTCAATAGCTTTCCTTGTGCAGCTTTAGGCAATTCAGAAATTTCGTCAAGGAACAATGTGCCATTCTGTGCTAGCTCAATTTTTCCTGGCTTGCCTGTTTTTTTCGCTCCACTAAATGCGCCTTCTTCATAACCAAATACTTCAGATTCAAATAATTCTGATGGAATGGCCGCACAATTGACTGCAATAAAAGGGCCTTTTCTCCTTGGACTGGCATGATGAATCGCTTGAGCGAATAATTCTTTACCAGTACCACTTTCACCGGTAATTAAAACTGTGGATGAACTAACAGCTATACGAGCAGCTAGTTCTTTCACTTCTAATAACTTTTGACTTTCACCGATAATATGCGCAAATTCATAATTAGCTGTATGTGTCTTAGGTGTATATTGCTCTTTTTCTTGTAATAAAGAAAGAAACTGTCTTAAAACAGGGAGAGAAATTTCATCTGCTTTTAAAAAAATAGTTAAACGATAATGACCATTTTCTTTATTAACTTTGACGATACAGAGAACCGATAAGATCGTTAGACAGTGAAGTTTGCCAATCAGATAAGGAAAATTACTAACTTCTATCAACTGACCTTTCAATTCTTGTATTGTAATCGCAAACCGTTGGGTAAATATAGGGTTAGCAGTAACCATTCTTCCGTGCTCAGTTACGATTAATATAGGATTTTGATGAGATTGTTCCATCAATGTAATGTCCTTCATCTTATTCAACCTCTAGGCCCGAGTAATTGTACCACGAGCTGACCTCTAATGACTTCATGATTATCTTCGTTTATGCATGATACCTTCATCGTCAACCAATGACGTTCGTTATGACAGTCTAGCAAATCTAACTTAGCTGTAATAATTTCGTCACGGTAGACAGGGTCATAAAATAACAGTTCTTTTTGAAGGAGCACACATGGACAACCTGGTAATTTTTCACTAACTACTTGATGGATCAGTCCTTCAATTAACAATGCGGGTACGATTGCTTTATGAAAAGGTTCATCCCATTTCTTATTGTGTAATTGGTAAACAGGGCTATAATCTTTTGTTAGTTGCTGACAGCTCAAAATTTCTTCTTCTGTAAATTTTCTTGCTATGGCTGCACTGTCTCCGATCTTAAAACGAATGGTATCCATATCACTCTTCTCCTTTTTTACACGATGATAGGAAAAAGGGGTCTGCATGAAAGCAGCCCCCCTCCTTATTTCATAGATAAAACCATTTCATATTGTGTGTGCACATCTTTTAAAGCAGCTAATATCGCTTGACCCGCTTTGCCTTTATAATGATCTTTTACTCTCTGTATCAAAGGTTCTAAACCATCATTTAAACTATATCCTCTTAATAACTGGCGAATAAATTCTCTTCCATGCTCTGTTGCTAACGTGCATGATGCATCAATGATTACACCATACTTTTGATCCAATTCTAATGTAATTGTAATAGAATCATATAGGTTCCTTGCCGCCATTCCTTGAGGAAGCTTAGCGTGTCCTGCTAGAAAAAATGTATTCATGATAGTTGCTCTCCTTATCTTTGTTGAATTGCCACCTCTTCTTCTTCAAAGGGCCAAGATGGCAGTGGGTTACGCAATGGCTTATCTTCACGATAGCCTAGTGCATATTCACCTTGCATAACGGTATGAATTTCTCTCGTTCCTTCGTAAATAACCGGAGCTTTTGAATTTCTCAAGTATCTTTCTACGGGGTATTCATCTGAATAACCATAAGCACCATGGACTTGTACCGCATCATTTGCCGCCTCAAACGCAGCATCACACGCAATCCATTTGGCTAAGGACGTTTCTTTTGTATTTCTCTTACCAGCATTTTTCAGCGATCCAGCTTTGAAAACAAGTAGGCGTGAAATTTCTAGGTTAGCAGTCATCTTAGCAATCATTTGTTGAACAAGTTGATGCTTTCCTATCTCTTTACCAAATGTTTTTCTTTCATGACAATATTTCACACTTGCTTCTAAACTAGCAGCGATTAAGCCTACTGCACCAGCAGCTACTGTGAATCGACCATTATCTAAAGCTGACATGGCGATTTTGAAGCCTTCCCCTTCCTCACCTAAACGGTTGGCTACTGGTACTTTTACATCAGATAAGAACACTTCTCCAGTATTACCCGCTCGTATACCTAACTTTCCTTTAATGGCCTTTGTTTCTACTCCTGCAAATGTTCTCTCAACGATAAAAGCTGTGATACCTTTATGAGCTGCATCATGATCTGTTTTAGCAAATACAAGAAAGTGATCAGCAACATCACAAAGTGAAATCCAAGTCTTTGATCCGTTTAAAATATAATAATCACCATCTTTTTTCGCTGTCGAATTCATTGCTGCTACATCTGATCCAGCATTCGGTTCAGTAAGACCAAAAGCACCTATTTTTACACCTTTTGCTTGAGGAACTAAATATTTTTGCTTTTGTTCTTCAGTTCCCCATTGCAATAAGGTCATACTATTTAATCCAGTATGAACAGACACTGCTGTTCTATATGCTGTATCTCCTCTTTCTAATTCCTCACATACAATTGCTAGGGTGTTATAATCCATCCCCGCCCCGCCGTATTGCTCAGGAATACATACACCCATTAATTGAAGTTCTGACAGCCTTTCTAAAATACGAGGTTCAAAATGTTGTTTACGATCCCACTCTTGAATATTTGGCATAATTTCATTGTCAACGAACCGTCTCACTAATTTTTTTACACTTTCTTGTTCTTCTGTTAATTCGAAATTCATCATCATAATTCCTCCTATATCACTTGATTTTTTTTCATTTCTTTTATTTCAGCTCTGGTATATCCCACTCTCTGTAATATTTCGGCTGTCTGTTCCCCATAAAGCGGCGGATGATGTCTTACTTTGACCGGAGATTTTGACAGCTTTAATGGAGAACCTGTTAATTTCAACGACGGTATATGAGGATGATTGCCCTCTATCACCATCTCTCTTGCCAGAACTTGTGGATCATTAAACATTTCGCTAATTGTATGAATTGGACCGTTTGGAATCGCATGTTCATCAAATAAACGCTTCCAATTTTGTTTTGAATTTTTTAACAACTCTCGTTGAAGAATTGGTATTAGCGAACTACGATTTTCAACGCGACTACGATTGGTGGCATACCGTTTATCGTTTATCAACTCAGCTAATTCTAAAATATTACAGAAACGGGCAAATTGTTGATCGTTGCCAACAGCAATGACCATTTCTCCATCAGCCACCGTAAATACTTGATATGGGGCTATATTTGGATGGCGATTACCTAACCGCTTAGGTTCTGTTTGACCGACCAAATAATTACTCGCTACATTAACTAAAGCCGATATTTGACAATCTAATAATGCTATATCAATCTCTTGACCTTCTCCAGTGTGCTGACGGTGTTGTAATGCACTTAATATTCCAATACAAGTATATAATCCTGTAATCACATCAGAAATGGCAACACCAACTTTCATTGGTGAGCCAGCTTCCTCTCCGGTAATATTCATTAAACCACTCATTGCTTGAATGATGTAATCATACCCAGGTAGATCTTTATATGGGCCACTTTGACCAAACCCTGTAATAGAAGCTAAAATAATTTTACTGTTCCATTCATTTAACTGCTCGTATCCAAGTCCCCATTTATCTAATGTACCAGTCTTAAAATTCTGTACTACGATATCAGCGTCTTTTACTAATTGACGAAAAACCTCCTTCCCTTCTTCAGCTTTTAAGTTCAATGTCATACTCTCTTTATTTCTGTTTGCACATAAATAATAAGCGCTTTCACCTTCAACAAAAGGAGGTCCCCAGAATCTTGTTTCATCTCCATTCTGATGATGTTCAATTTTAATGACTTCTGCACCTAAATCACCAAGTATCATCGTACAGAATGGTCCTGCTAACACCCGTGATAGGTCGATAATCTTAACCCCTTCTAATGCAAGCCCCATCTTTTATACACTCCATTTCTACAACAATAAAATAGAGTCAGCAAAATAAACTTTCCTCCGAAAAGTTTACTCTACTGACTCCTATTCACGGCTTGTTTTTCGGCAAGAAAAATCAAGTGAATCATTGTCAATGATTTTCATATTCACAATTCAAAAAGGGAAACCATTTTTGCAGTAAGGTAATTACTGTCATTGGTTTATATATTATATAATAATTAAAATTTTTAAAAAATTCAATAGTTTTTGAAAAAATAACGTGAAATAATAAAAAGAGGAGCACTAATGGCTCCTCTTTTTATTCTCTAATCATATCGTTTGAGTTTGTACTTGATTCAGTGTCAGTAAACAACTTTTTAAAGTCGGCATAATCATAATCTGATCGATTTACAGGAGTGAAATTCTCTGGTTCATAGAATCGAAGTAAATCAGCATTGACGACTTTATCTGAATATGCGAGCTTTTGCTCAACATTTTCATTCATCTCATCGCCTTTTGCAATAACTTCTTCATCTTCTATTAGTTCACCTGTATTTGAATCGTAATATTTTCCACCGATAGCTGTAATTGTTGGACTAACAAAATCTCCATTTCTAAACGGTATTAAATCATCATGTTCTTTTGAGAAAATATCAGTTCCAAAGTGAATATACTCTTTCGAATCGATACCAAGTAAATGTAATAACGTTGGTTTTAAATCAATTTGGCCTGCATATTCATGGTTCGTTCCACCTTCCATCCCTGGGACACGAATGAATAAAGGCACACGTTGTAAACTTGTATCAAGAAAATCATTATACTCTGTATCTAATACTTGTTCCATTGCTTTCTTATGGCTACTTGAAATTCCATAATGGTCACCATACATAACGATAATTGAATTATCATAGAGTCCTGATTCTTTAAGATAATTAAAGAACTCTTCAAGTGCTTCATCCGCATATCTTGCCGTTTGGAAATAATTATCCACAGATGGATCGCCAGTTGTATGTTTATCAATTGTCGCTTCTTCTTCATCTAATGGATACGGATAGTGATGAGTTACGGTAATAAACTTCGAATAGAAAGGTTGTGGTAATTCATCCAAATAAGCTTCTGATTGCTCAAAGAATGGTTTATCCATTAATCCATAGTCAGTTAAGTTATCTGAATTCATATCAAAATAACTTGCATCATAAAAACGGTCATAGCCAAATCCTTTATATATCTCATTCCTGTTCCAGAATGTCCCATTATTTCCATGGAATACTGCAGACGTATAGCCTTTTTCTTTTAAAATGGCTGGTGCTGCATGGAATGTATTCATTCCTTTTGTAGTAAAAGCAGAACCTTGTGGTAACCCGTACAACGAGTTTTCAAGCATAAATTCTGCATCAGCTGTTTTTCCTTGAGCTGTTTGATGGAAGAAGTTATCAAAATAAGTTGTGTTTTCTTCTTCAATTAATGAATTGAGAAATGGTGTAACTTCTTCTCCATGCAATTCATAGTTCATTAAGAAAGTTTGAATGGATTCCAAGTGAAGATATATCACATTCATATCCTTCCCAATACCGAATGTTTCTGGATTTGGTTCAGCATAATTAGATTGCGTAAAGTTCACGACTTCGGTTGTATCATTGCTATCTGCCATAACCCTTTGAGCTGATGCTTTCGTACTTTGTACTGCATCATAAATAGTATAATTGTACATACCGAGATATTTAACAATATAGTTTCTATCAAACCCACGTGTTAATAATTGTGGTCGATCTGCTTCAGCCAGTCCTAGGTTTGCACATGAGATTGCTAACCCTAAAGATAATACGGCAACCATGCGTCTCTTACCATAATCTTTCTTCTCGATCTTAACAAATTTAAATGCTAATAGACCAATTAAGAAAAGGATGTCTATGAAGAATAAGAAATCATATGGGCGTAGTAGAGTGGTTACACTTTTACTAACATCTGCAAAGTTCTGTGTCATTGTTAATGTTGGTAATGTAATAAAATCCGTAAATGAACGATAATATACCACATTCGCATATAACAAGAATGACATTATGCTGTATATCACTAATGTCGCAATATACTTTCGTCTTCCTTTAAAAAATAAAGCTAAACTAAGAAAGATCAACGATGACCCTAAAGGATTTAAAAATAAGAGAAATTGCTGTATTGGGCTGTCAACCCCGAGATTAAATTGAGTTAATTGTGTTATATACGTTTTCATCCAAAGGAAGAATACAGCTAACATAAAGAAGCCAATATATTTATCGAAGAATAAACTTTGACCTTTTTTAGATAAATTATCCATTATTGCACCTACCTTCTAGCACATTATTATAACATGCTTTTAAAAAAATTCTATAAGCAATTGGTAATAAAAACCCTTTTCTTACCAACTACTCTCCTCGTTTGTATTGAACAATAGCATATTATGATTATAGTCGATAATTATGAACGTTCTATGACAATGTAAATTTTTCTTTAAACTTAACGCTATCACGAGTTATAAATATACTCTTTTTTGAGCAAATGTCAAGAAATAACCTTAAAGTCCTCCATAATCAAGAGCTGCTTAAAATTAAGCAGCCCTTAGATGTATTACCTAACATTTCAGTATTACTGACATACACATTTTGAATTAGCATATGTCATTCTATTTAGAACTGTTCATAGAAAAATGGACTAGCTTCATTAGTATATGATGGCTAACATGAATTATGCTAGCTTCAACTGTTCCTTCAAAAACGTTGCTAGTTGTAACATGCCGTATTTACCTGCAATTGCTTCAGCGTCTGCATTATAATTCGTATTTGTATTGATGTCATACGTATAAACGTTACCATCACCATCTTTTATAAATTCAATCCCTGCTACATCAATTCCTGCATATTCAAGAAATTTCTCATATTTAACCATTTGTTCAGTATCCACTTCTTCAGTAATTTCGAATTTAGGACGTATCTGTGGCTCTTCTCCCACTGGACAAAAAGCATCGCCAATTTGACAAGCATCTGCCGGACATAATTCAAAGCCTTCTGAAGTATCAACATTTACAGCATAATAAAACTTCCCGCCAATGAACTCTGCCCTTGTAATTATCTGATCCTCCGATTTTATATATTGCTGAATAAGAGTAATCCCATCAACAGGTTCTTCGAAGGAATTGCTATTAACATACGTTCTTAAAGAATCGATTGTTTGGAATAACTGCACACCTAAACCTTTTCCTGCACGATTGTGTTTCGTTATAAAAGGAGTGGTTCCTATTTTTTCAGCTGCAGTTATAATATTTTCTTTCCCAACTGCTCCAATTGTTTTTGGTGTTTTAATCCCGCTTTTTTCTAGTAGAGCATATTGTTTCACTTTACTCACCTCTAACGAAAGTGCGTTACTCCCATTTAACACTTGTCTACCGTGACTTTCTAACCATGTAATCACACTTGCTGCTAATTCTGGAGCGAAACGATGCCCTCTCGTGTGAGATGAAGCACTCATGCGATTATAAAACACACCTTCTGGTGGTGTAGAATTTAAATCAATTATTCCCTCATGTAAGTGCCATGTTTCGTAAGGTACTTGTAATTCATCTAATCTTCTTGTCAAATGGTCTGTCCATTCATCATTCTCGTGAATAATATATATCTTTTTCAAAGAAAACACTTCCTTTTAATAAAAACTATTATGTATGGTACCTATTATTTCACGGGTATCAGAAATTCGCAATTATTTCGTATAAAGATGCAATTAATCATACTTTAACAAAATCAAAAAAAATGACTGTGAGATGAGGATCTCCAGTCACTTTATTCTATCATCTTGACGATTCTGTTTCATTTAAAGGTCCCGTTTCTAATGCTTCAGTCTGTTCCTCGGGATCTTTTGCAGGTACTGAGCGTTTCATAAAGAAGACGAGAATCAACGCGATAACCGAAATAAAAGTTGAAACAAAAAAGGCAAAATTAATCCCGTCTAATGTAGATTGCAACCCAATTTGTATCATCGCTTCTTGAGATAGTTCTCCTCCACCATTTTCACGTAGAGTAGTTTTTGCTAAATCTTCTCCGACTGCGTTTGCTTTATTAGACATAATTGTAATAAGCAACGCTGTACCAATGGCACCAGATACCTGGTTAAGTGTATTATTCATCGCCGTACCATGGGGATAAAACCGTGGTGGTAATTGATTCAAACCGTTTGTAGACACAGGCATCATTACCATTGACATACCGAACATTCTAATCGTATGTAATACCATAATATGAATTGCTCCTGTATCCATACCAAGACGACTAAAAAAGAAAGTCGAGATTGTCATAATGCTTAAGCCGGTTAAAGCTAATATTTTCCCACCGAATTTATCAAATAACTTTCCAGTTAGTGGTGACATTGCTGCCATTACTAATGCACCTGGCAGCATCATTAAACCGGCATCAAAAGGGGCAATACCTCGGATATTCTGTACATAGATAGGAATGAGTAGCATCCCTGAGAACATCGCCATATTCACAACCATTGTAATAATCGTTGAGAGAGTAAACATTGGAAATTGAAAAACACCAAAGTTTAACATTGGTTCTTTTTGCTTGTTTTGTCTAATTATAAAAATGAATAGAGAAATAGCACCGACAATGATGGTTAAATAAACGTTTGCAGCACTCCATCCATCATTACCTGCTGAGCTGAATCCATATAAAATACCACCAAACCCAATACTAGACAATAATAATGAAAGAAAATCTAATTTAATTGATTGCTTTTCTTTTTTATCTCTTAACCATATAAAGCCTAATAGTAAAACGATAATTGCAATTGGAGAAATAAAATGAAACAACATTCGCCAATCATAATTTTCGACAATCCACCCTGACAATGTTGGACCTATCGCTGGGGCTGCCATTAATATTAAACCAAATATCCCCATCGCAGAACCACGCTTTTCAACAGGGAAAGAAACGAGCATCACATTCATTAGAACAGGCATTAATATAGCCGAACCAGAAGCCTGCATCATTCTTCCTATAAGTAACATGCTAAAAATATCGGCAAATCCAGCTACAAATGTTCCTAATGTGAACATAAGCATCGCAAATAAAAACAAAATACGAACACTATATTTACGGATTAAGAACGCAGTTGCAGGGATTAAGACCCCATTTACTAACATATAGCCAGTTGTTAGCCACTGGACAGTAGCTGTATCTACATTCAAATCCTCCATGATTGATGGTAAGGCGATATTTAATAGAGTATTGTTTAAAAACGCAATAAACGCACCCACCATTAGGATTGCTAATAATCCATAGGGTGGTGTATTTGAATTTTGGTGATTTGCGGTCATTGTTTCCCCTCCCTATACACATTGTTCAATTGTTTATACCACTATTTCACGTAGGACTTATCATAACTGATATGATTAGTGAATGCAATCATTATATTTCGCTTTGCGAATTTTTTCTTAGGAGAATTTTATGTTATGATACTAATTATTTAAAACTTAAAAATAAGGTGATATTTTTTGAAGGACAGAAAATTACATGTCATTCATTTAGCTCATGAATTATTTATTGAAAAAGGATTTCAAGCTACTTCTATCCAAGATATATTATCTTATACAGGTATATCTAAAGGTACATTCTATAATTACTTTTCATCAAAAGCAGAATTACTAATGGCCATCTTTAAAGATAGTTACAAACTGATGGAAAAGGAGAGAGATGCTTTACTTATCGGCAAAAGCCCACAAAGTATTGATGTTTTCAAGCAGCAAGTGGAACAGCAAGTCATGTTTAATCATAAACATCAGCTCATCTCCTTATTTGATGAAATGTTCATATCAGATGACATAGAACTTAAAGCATTTATAAGAAAAGGTCAGCTCCAGACAATTAAGTGGATTTATTACCGTTTTATTGATCTGTTTGGAGAGAATCGGCGAGCATACCTTCTTGATATGTCAATTATCTTCCTTGGTATTCTTCATCAGTTGAGCAAATATTATACTGAATTATTCCAATCATCGGTCAGTATTACTAAGGTTGTTCAATATAGTGTTGAGAGAATTGTAGAAATGACAAATCAAGTTGCGACAAAAGAAGTTCAACTATTCTCACCTTCATTAATCGATACAGAGATCAATGATTTGTTACGTACTGAAACACAGGATGAAATTAAGTATTTATGTGAACTTATCTTAGAAACGGAAGCACTAACTAAGGACGAAGAATTATTGATACAGTTTATTCAAGACGAACTCCTTTTAAGAAAAAAACCAAGGAAGTTTCTTATTGATAGTGCCTTAGAGACATTAAAACGGACAGATTCAATATGTAATAAAAGTAGTATAATACGGCTTCAGTCTATTGTTCACAACACTTCTTCCCCATCATAAAAAAGATAGATATTCTAACCATTTAGGGTAGAGTATCTATCTTTTTTTAATAAGGTTTATGCTGATAATAAAAATTGGGTGACTTACTTACATTTTTATAAGGTTTATGAAAAATGTGAGTAGTAGCTGGTGATAAAGGGGGAATAAGCCAAGTCCAATCTCCAGTGACTTCTCTCTTGTGTTTTCTTTCCTTCGTTTCAAATTGTTTGAATTGTTCTGCAGCCGTATGATGATCTACAATACTAACTCCGGCCCGTCGAAAAGAATGCATGACAGCTAAATTTAATTCGATTAATGCACGATCTTTCCAAAGTGAAGCATTCGAGCGAATATTTAACTCTAACAATTCTGCTATAATAGGTAACTGATTGTACCTATCTTCATCTGCTAAATTTCTAGCACCTATTTCTGTCCCCATATACCAACCGTTAAAAGGTGCCGCTTCATAAATAAGACCGCCTATTTCCATTTTCATATCAGCAATGATGGGGATTCCATACCATTTTAACTGTAATTCTTTAAACCAAGTATATTCGGGGTGTTCGATTTCTACCTCAACAATTAATTCTGTCGGTATCGTAAACCATTTGGGTTCTTCATTGTTCTTTTGAATAACAAGCGGTAATATATCGAAATGACTATAGGTTGGCTCCCACCCTAGCTCGATGCACTTTTTTGTAAATTCAATAGAAGATGAATCACCTAATATACCATCTTTGGTGTCATATCCAGCATATCTAATCAATTGGTGATTCCATATACGAAAGGTTGTATCACTCTCGTTACTTGGAAATACAGTAATAAAAGGTTTAATTTTCCCACTATTCGTCGCTAGTTTTATGTGCTCAAAAAGCGCCTTTGCTACTTCCTCTTCTGTGTTACATAATCTCTTATCGATGACTTGAAGTGTTTCCCAAAAGAAACGCCCTATACAACGATTACTATTACGCCATGCAAGTTTGCTACCATAAGCCAATTCTTCCTGTAATTGCGTATATGTTCCAGTTGATTCTATTTCATCAAATATCATACTTAATCTTCTATCCGCTTGTTCTTTTGTTTGCCTTGTTTCTTCGTAAAACTGATAAATAAATTCCTGAGCTTTTTGAAATAGTTCTTTAGACAAGATAGACTGAATCCTCCTGAATGTAGATTCGATAATACTATCTTACCATATCCCTTTCGTATATTAGAAAAATCATGGCTTTTCTGTCATTGTTTCTTTCGCGTACATGTTGCCCTTTTCAATATGAAACAACTTCGCCAAATAGGGATTGACAAATAAATGGTTTGGATCAAGTTTTGCTCTCCAAATGAGGAATTCTCTTAGGTGGCTGTATTTACGAGTCAACTCTGAAAGCTTTGCTTGATGAATCTTCCCCCAATGAGGACGCCCATTATACTTATTCATAATTGCTTCCATATCGTTAAAATAGGTTTCATATGGCATACCTTTAAACATATGAAAAGCAATATAAGCTGAATCTCTCCCAAAAGATGGGCTTAACCAAATATTGTCTCTTTGCACGACGCGACATTCGATTGGAAAATGGACCTTGTATTGCTGCTCTTCTATCTTTTTCCTTATTTCATCGAGACAAGCAACCATATGCTCTAACGGAATGGCATACTCCATTTCAACAAACTTTACTTTTCGTGGAGTAGCAAATAAATCATAACTTGGCGCATATTGCTCACTATCACTAATGGCTTTTGCGCTTATACGACTAACTGGTTTCGTTAGATTTGGCCATTTGCGACATAAGACAGATAGAAAACCAAATATATAATTCTCCATTATCATACTTTCCATCTTACGCCATTTCCTTTTCCTCGGCTTCTTGTCTGTTATATTCATTGTTTTTATTTGCACTTGGTTAGAAAAGGGGAATAAGAAGCATTCAAAATGGCGATTGTGTTGGATATATAAACTAATATGAGACTTTAAATCACTATAAAGTATTTTCCTACTTTTATAAACATAGGTCGGTGCTTGAATGACCTTTAATTTCACCTTTACAACGATGCCCAACAACCCTAACGAAACGAGCGATGCATCGTACAATTGTGAGTTTACTTGACGAGAGATTAACAGTTCCTCTCCTCCTGCTGTAATCATCACTAGTTCTTCAACTTGTGTAGAAATATTGCCGAATTTCATACCTGTCCCGTGTGTACCAGTTGATATTGCGCCGGCAATACTTTGCGTATTTATATCACCAAGGTTTTCTTGGGCCCAACCTTTCTCACCTAAGTATTTGCCGATTTCATATAATTTGGTACCACCATATACCTCTACTAAACCTTGGTCCTCATCAAAAGAAATCATACCTGATAAACGGTCTAATGAAACGAACCACTCTTCGGTTTGAATTAGATTTGTGAAAGAATGTCCAGATCCTACCACTCTAATCTTCTTCTTTTCCTTTCTTGCATTATTTATAACTTTTATGACATCCTCTATGCTTTGTGGAAAAAATAGTTGCTCAGCATTGAATTGTACATTTTCTGCCCAGTTACGGATAGATGCGAGCGAAGTTTTTCTCATAGGAAACACATCCCTTCCCCTCTATACGTTTTTACAGTTGATGTAGATTGACTTTCCGAGTAGCAATGAATCTCTGTGAACCTTTCACATACCTCCCCAGCTTTCGCAGCTCTAAAAACAACTGCACTTCCTATGGATAAACGTTCTTTTGAATAAGACAATGGTGTTTGCACCTCGCCAGCACCTTCCATTGATAAAAGTCTCATGCCATATGGATATACGGGAAGTGGCATCTTCGTTTGATCAGTAACACCGGAAGCAATGTAACCTCCGCCGAGACATGTATATATATCCGCTTTCGCTTGACGAACAATAGGTATGGCAAAGAAGAGAGCAGGTTCATATTTAATCTCTTGATAATAATCAAAAAGAAGTGGTGAATAAAAGCCTGACCCGACAGTAATTTCCGACACTTGTTCGTCTGTTGCCGTATAATGGATACTACCAGTCCCGCCACCATTCACTAAAGCAGGTGTATACCCTTTTTGTAGTAAAGCTGTAATGATTGCTTCCCTCTTCCGTTTTACTTCTCGCTTTGCTTTTTGTTTCATTAAACGGATAATGGTATTTTTCCCATATGAATGCGGGACGTTATCACCAACGCCAGCAATTTGTGCTTCATATCCCATGATTCCCTTCCAGTGAAGCACATCACTAGCATGAATAGCTTCTACTATAGCTAGGACCTCAGAGGAGCTCCTTAAAGAAGAACGTCGAACCCCAAAATGAAATCCAAAAATATTTGTACTCATATCTATATCTACACAAATTGAAAACTGGCCATTTACAGACTTTGCTAGTTTTATTAAATAATCAACATGCGCTAAAGAATCGACCATGACAGTTATTTCTTTAGGATGCTCTCGAGCAATTAGCATTAGAGAATTTTCATCCATACTTGGGTATCCAAGCAAAATGTCATTAAAACCATCTTTCACTAATACTAAGCTCTCATCAGCAGAATAAGTCATAATACCTTGATAGCATTCATTTGAAGCTAAAATACGCTTGATTACATCAATGGAACGAATAGACTTTGTTGCTACTCTTATTTTTTTGCCTTTTGCATGCATTGCGATGACCTGGCAGTTTCGATCAAGAGCATCTAAATCTAATATAAGTGCAGGCTTCGATAAATTTTCTATTCTTTCCATATCCATTAAATCCCCACCACCATTATTTCGCAAAATATAAGAAAAGCGACTTTCTAATGGAAAGCCGCTCTTGTGCGTTGTATTAAAAATATTATTTAACACCTGTATTCGCTTTAACAGTTACTTCAGCATATTTCTTCTCATCTCGTTTATTTGAAACAACTGCACCAATATAGGCTGCTAGAAATCCTGCTGGAACTGATATGATTGCCGGGTTGGTTAATGGAAATATTGGATCACCAACAAGGATTGCTGTTCCTTCAGGGCTCAATACACTTGGACTAATAGCTACTAGAACAAGTGCAGTAACGAGACCGGTAACCATTCCTGAAATGGCACCCGCTGTGTTGAACTTCTTCCAGTATATTGTATAAATGATAACTGGAAGGTTCGCACTTGCTGCCACACAGAAAGCTAAAGATACTAAGAAGGCAACATTTAACGTTTGCGCAAATAGGGCAAGAATAATCGAAAGTACAGAAACACCAATGGAAGCATATCTTGCGGCTAGCATTTGCTCTCTCTCAGTTGCTTTACCTTTTTTAATAATTTGCCCATAAATATCATGTGCGAAGGCTGAAGCTCCTGAAAGCACAAGCCCAGCAACGACGGCAAGAATGGTTGCAAAAGCAACGGCAGAAACGAATGACATTAGGAAGTCTCCACCAAGTGCTTCAGCTAATAGAGGTGCTGCCATATTACCAGCTGCATTTGCTGCAACGATATCTTGTGAGCCTACAAACGCTGCAGCTCCAAATCCTAGGAAGATCGTTAAGATATAGAATATTCCTACAATCCAAGTAGCTGTGACAACAGAACTTCTCGCTGTTTTAGCATCTTTCACTGTGAAAAACCTCATCAAAATATGAGGAAGTCCAGCAGTACCTAATACAAGAGCGACCATCATTGACAATGTGTCAACACCGTTCGTATATTTCACACCTGGGTTTAAATAAGATTCACCGTGGGATGTTACCGTTTTCATTTGCTCAAACATACCGAGAATATTAAAGTTAAACTCTTTTAATACAAGGAATGAAATAATGACTGTTCCTATCATTAATAGTGCTGCTTTAATAATTTGAACCCAACTAGTTGCCGTCATTCCGCCAAATAAAACATAAGTTGTCATCATGACACCAACGATTACAACAGCAATCCAGTAATCAATACCCAACAATAATTGTATAAGTGCACCAGCTCCAACTAATTGAGCAATCATATAGAAAATAACAATCGTTAACGTACTAATTGCTGCGACTCCTCGAACTTTCTTTTCACTAAATCTGGCACTAATCATATCAGCAATTGTATATTTACCCAAATTTCTAAGTGGTTCCGCAACTATATATAATACGACTAAATAGGCTACTAAGTATCCAATAGAATAGAAGAAACCATCAAACCCGAATAATGCAATCGCGCCCGCAATACCTAAAAAGGAAGCGGCTGATAAATAATCACCAGCAATCGCTAAGCCATTCTGCCAACCGGTTAATCCCCCTCCGGCTGTATAAAACTCACTTGCTGTATTCGTGCGTTTTGCTGCCCAATAAGTGACCACCAATGTCATTGCTACGATTAATACGAATAAAGTTAAACCAATTCCACTCATAATTAACGTTCTCCTTGTGTTTTATGACTTTCAATGATTTGTTCTGCATCTTTATCAAATTTTGCAGCTTTTTTAACGTAAATCATGCATAAAACCCAAGTCATCACAAATTGTGCAAACGCATACATCCAAGTCCATGTAATAGAACCAATTGCCGGTTGATTAAGCACATTCGTAAACGAAGTCAGTATCGGTAGCATAAAATAAAAGAGCATGAAAAAAATAATCATTGGTACTAAAAAGGCTTTCTTAGCACTTAATAAACTTTTAAAAGCTGAACTACTTGCCACAACCTCATAATCTACATTCTCTTCCTTTTGGTCATGCGCTTTCGCTAAGTTATCCAATGGATCCCCTCCCATTTTCTGAAATATATGTATATTCTAAAAAATATAATTAATATATGCAATAGTATTTGTACTAAAAGAAAAGATTTATTTTTAGACAAGTTTCGACAATAACAAGAAATTTTAATATAATAGAAAGTAAATTATTTACTATAGTTTGCGAGGGAAATCATGAAGAGAGTACGTCTATTAAAAGACTATCAAAATTTTCAAAAAGGTACCCCTTTTCTCGTCATTACTGAATCTGAATTTATAGGTGTAAAAGAATATGTATTGAGAACATATGATTTAGATCATCGATTACTAATCACCGACAAGGAATACGCCACATTGTTTTCACAAATCGGGAAAAACGAACCTCTTCTGTGACGCTTGCTTGTCTGATTGCATAAGAAGGCTTATAATAATGAGAGAATAAGAACGGTAAGGGTGAAAAGAACATGCTCGATGGTTGGTTTATGTGGTTTATACTTTTTTGGGTTGTCATATTAGTAATCCTTATGTCCATTGGTGGTTTCTTTATGTTCCGAAAGTTTTTAAAACGGCTGCCTAAAGCTGACGGTAAATCTGATATGGATTGGGAAGAATATTACGTAAGACAAACACAGCATTTATGGGGACAACAAGAAAAAGAGTTATTAAATGATCTCGTTAGTCCAGTACCAGAACTTTTTCGTGATGTTGCCAGACAAAAGATAGCTGGAAAAATTGGGGAATTAGCTGTAAAGGAAAAAGCAACAAAGATAACAGAGGAAATTCTCATCCGCGGCTACATAATTGCTACTCCAAAAAAAGATCATAAATTTCTAAGAAAAAAATTGGCACAAAAAGAAATCAACATGACACCATATGAACATCTTTTTTAAAACGAAGCAGAAATTGCACAATAACAAAGAAGCACCTTTAAAAGTTAGGACACTCTTAAAGGTGCTTCTTTTCTTGTTAAGTAGTTGGTCTTGATCTAACTTGTTTGACATTTACCGCTTTGTCCATTTTGCGAAATTGAACGAACATTGCCATACGCCATGGAACAATCATCGCAAATGCTAATAAGTAAAACATTCCTGCAAGTGCACCTATGTCTATAGTCGAACTTAGCATCAGTTTGGCAACGAGCCGAATAATAAGTAAACCTATTAAGATAAATATAAACGCTTTCGATTTCTTTAAATAGATTTCGTCTTCCTTCTTTTCAAATTTAGTCGTTTTGATTAATATTAAGGAAAACAATGCCCCTACTATAACAGCTTCCATTAATTCAATTGGCGTAACGCGAAAATAGGGAAAAATAAACATTAATGCCCCCGTACTCATAAACACGGGAGGTAAAATTATCTTCTTAATCGTGACTGGATGATTAGCTGCCTTCATTCGGATGAACATAGCTAATACTGCCATAGAAACAGCTCCAATTGATGTCAACAACACCATGTCCATAAAAAACATCCTTTTACAATAAAATCAATGACACTTATTATTATAGCTAATTCCTATTCAATAGTAAATTATATGTATGATATTAAGATAACACTCGCGATACTGCATCTATCACTCTAACTTCATCAAATGGTTTGATGATAAAATCTTTTGCCCCAGCTTCGATCGCTTCTACTACCATTTTTTGTTGACCCATGGCTGAACACATAACAATTCTAGCTGTTGGGTATTCAGCTCTAATTTTTCTCATTGCTTCTAATCCACTCATCTCTGGCATTGTAATATCCATTGTCACAAGGTCTGGTGTTAATTCTTCATATAAAGCAATGGCTTGTTTACCATTCTCCGCTTCGCCCACAATATCATGATTGGCTTTTTTTAATATATTTGTTAAAGTCAGCCTCATAAATTTTGCATCATCTACTACTAGTATCTTTGCCACCTATTATTCCTCCTCCAAACACATCCGCTACAACATCTCATATTAAAGAACTACGATTTCAAAGTAATATCACTCATTACAATATATCTAATTTTTCTAATAATTTCAATTTAAACCCAACGACAATTTTCGCAAGGAACAAAAAGCGAGTTTTCCTCGCTTTTTAATCCAATTATCACTGTTAAAAACCAGTAAAACCACCTGTCAACATAGTGAGAAGGGAGATTATATCAGTCATCCAATCAAAAAACAAGACGACACCCATTACTATCATTAAAATCCCACCAATTCTCATAATCTTTACATTATGTTTTTTAATCCATTTCATTTTACCGATAAAGAAAGACAATATTAAAAATGGCACAGCAAAGCCAATAATATAGGCAATCATATAAAATAGGCCAGATCCAGGATTTGTCGCTGAAAGTAAAATAACTGATGCTAAAATAGGTCCAGAGCAAGGTGTCCAACCAGCAGCAAAGGCTAAACCTATTAAAACTGAACCGAAGTAACCAGTCGGTCGATTTTTAAAATCAAATCTCCTTTCTTTCATTAAAAATGCTGGTTTAAGTAAACCTAAGATCACTAGACCAAATATAACAATAAAAATGGCTCCAATTTGACGGATGAGGTCAGCATATTCATAAAAAAAGTTACCTATATAAGAAGAACCAAAGCCGATGGCAATAAACACAATTGAAAATCCTAATAAAAAGCATAGCGTATGTATCAAACTACGTTTTTGTAGCAGTGCATTCTCCGTTTTTAATTCACCTACGCTCATTCCAGTGATATACGATAAAAATGCCGGATATAATGGTAAACAGCATGGCGAGATGAAACTCAAAAAGCCTGCACCAAGAGCAATAATAAAATTCACATCAGTCATACCAACACCTCCATACCTTCCCCTTTTTCCTTCCCCATTCTATCAAAACATTATGAGAAAAGAAATTAATCTTTTTGAATAATTTGTGTCTAACATTTAACACACACGTTAAACACCAGTTTTATTTCGATATTGTATCAATCTCGTTGAATCATTTGGTGAAATGTATAATGAATGTAAAAAGTTTTACATAAGTTTCTTTTGAATTAATTACCATTATTCGCTATAATTAATAAAAGTATATTTGGGACAAAATAGAAACTACTTCATGGTTAGAACAAAATCGCAGAGGAGTTTTAGGTGCGTGAACAAACAAGACTTACTACTATTAATTGAACAAAAAAGACGAGAACTGATACAAACCGCTATGAGAAACGGCCTCAACTCTGCTTCTGCCATAAAATATAGTCAGGAGTTAGATTCTTTATTAAATGAATATAATCGTCTTTACGAGAGCAGACTCACATTAAATAGACAAGCATAAAAGGCTAACACTTGGATTAAACAAGTGACGTGATATCAGAGAATTCGACAATATGATACTGACTAAAGAAATAGACCAAAGCTAAAGTTTAGCTTTGGTCTATTTCTTAGTTGCAATGAAGAACCGAAAAATAAAGTTTGCTCTGTTTCTATCTATATGCAATTGAACCTAGTAACTTTATCTAACTATAGTTCGTAAGTTATTTTCCAGGTTGTTGCTTATTCATCGCATTCATCATTTGGTTAATTTTCTTCTGAGACGGCTTCTAGGAAAACACAACCAAACGTTGATATATCAAGGGTTCTTATCAAAATAATACGTACTTTTCCTGCTGAGAAAAATATACCATTTATCAATCAACAAGTCTAGTAAAAATAAAATTCAGCTACTATTTAAGGTTAATCTTTTACTAGTTTCTACTATAATATATTGTTCAGAAGTAGATTCCGACACATTCAAAACTTCCGAAGTATTAGAACCTAGTTTTCAACACATTAATACACCAAATCATCCTCATAAATCTCTTCTTCAGTATGATAATCAAACGCTTTTACATCTACACTAACAACTTCATTAACATCTATAGATACTTCTTCCCCAGCTACAATAAACTTCAAATCACCTGTAGCAGCATGTATAAGTAACTGTTCTAGTTCACTTCTTTTTGACTCTGATAAAAATCCAATATTCAATGTGATCTCGCCATTTATGTAATTCATTTAAATCTCTCCCTTTATTTTTTATTACGAAACAAAAATCTATAATCCTGATTTTCATTATTCAATATTTCTGCGACATGTTTATACGAATCAATTCGACCTTGCAACATACCCTTGGAATAACCATTTGGATAGGCCTTATCTTCCTCTTTCTTCAACATCTCCTCAAAATCCACAATCAATAAATTTAAATAAGCCAATAATTCCTTATCTTTTAGTACCATTTTATCTCACCTTTTATAGGAGGGAACAGGATAACTCCATCCCCTCTATACGTTTGTAAGCTGCCAATCATCCTCGACATAATCCATCCCAATGTAGATATACTTTTGAGTTAAAAAGCTAAATATGCTTGTGTTGTACATATGCCTGATAATCCGTTCAGCATATTGTTCGTATGTGTTATCATCACGCATTATCTCACCTAGGACTATTATCTTTGTTGTTGGTGTCTCCTCGTAAATACCTGACAACACCTCATTAACCCTATGGAGATAAACTTGCTTATCATCGAAGGCAATACACATCTCGTAATTAAAAAGATAAGCGATTGGATAATACTCGTAGTGATCGTCAACTTGGAATCTTAATCTTATTTCTTTTAAATCAATTTTCATAATTCACCTCTTTTTAAAGATTTTCTTTAACTTTATAAAGAAATTATAATATCTTCTAAAGGTAAAGTCAATACTTTTGTAAAAATATCTTTAACTTTTTAAAGATTTTCTTTATAATATAAATATAGATAGAAAATGAGGTGGTTGGTTTAATGATTTCTTATGCGCCATTAATGTCTACGTTACATAAAATGAAAATGTCTAAATCAGATTTACAGGAGGCTATCGGAGTATCATCTGCTACAATAGCAAAACTAAGTAAGGATGAACCAGTTTCTTTAAAAGTGATCGATGATATCTGCAATAAGCTAGGTTGTAAAGTAGAAGAAGTAATTACTCATATTAGAGACGAAAAAAACCACCAACAGTAAATGTCGGTGGTTTCAACTCTTTCAATCATTGAACCCTCTTTTAATTTTGTCATTTTATTCAGCGTCATTCATCTCAACAATGCATTTATCTTTGAAAGCTAACTCTAAATATACACTCATCATCTCATCCATATTTCGTGGTAGCTCTTTTAAAGAATGTATTTTATAATCCATCAATACAATATCCCCATTAATATCTTGAAATAAATCGTTCGAAATAATAATGATTTTAGTTTTTCTTCTATAAAAGCGTAAAAAATATTCACGGATTTTACTTCAGCAAATAGTCCTTCTTTCACGTAGAAAACATCAATATTTATATTGGTGTTATTTAATGCTTCACCCAGATCTGCTTTTAGATGCTGCAAATAATTAATTGCAAATTTTATTACAGTGTCTATCTTTCCTCTACCATAATTAATAGTGTCAGAATACGAATTTAAGGATTTAATGAATCTGGTTCTAAAATCACTTTGCGTATTCACATTTCTATAAAACTCTTTTTCATTCACCATGTAACTATCACAATATTCTTGAGGATAATTTTGCTTTAATTGATATGCTTTACCTGAGCAACCAAAGCTACAGTAGAATATTTTCTGATTGTTATTTGTAGAAAGTACGCTATCACAATTTGGATTAGCACATTTTATCTTATACATTTATAAGCACCTATTTATTATTTTATCAAAATCAGTTGTCCCCAAATATTTCCACAACCTGATCTTCAACATCATCTAAGTACTCTATCTGGTTTGAAGGATCTAGCTCACTGAAGGGGATAAGCTTATTATATTCCGCCTCCATCATTAACCATTCTTCAAATTCTTGCTGAGTACATTCTGTTTCTAACTCTTCATTGCACTTTTCATAGTTCTCAACCGCTTCGCTTTTACCACATGCTACTAGTATGGCTATCGCTATTAAAAGAATTAAGTTCAGAGTTCTTTTCATTGCCTGCCTCCTATATTGATCGCAATGTGTATTCTCGCACTATACTATCTCGCTTCCATTTAAAATTGTCATTTTATCTGCTGATATATTAGTTTTTTTTATCCAATACCAATAATAAATCACTATTGTATTTCCCAATTTCATTGGGTAACAGGTAATATAAATAGATTGATTTAACAGTATCTATTAAAAAACTGATGAGTTTCCAAATTATAGCTTCTGGATTATAAGTCTTTTTTGGAACAGATATTTTTTCATTTTCTAATCTTATAAATGAGAAAATATCTTGTGCATGTACTTCAGTTGATTGCATTTTATAGAGTATTTTATATTCTAAATCAATACCTAGATAATCGCATAGTTTTCTAAAGTTATTAATCTTACCATTAAAATTGTACCATTTATCTTTAGTTTTTTTAGAACCAATCGATCTCTTATACTTTTCTTTTATATCTTCTTTGAAAGCAGGGGAAAAAACACTTTGACTTAGACCAAGATAATCTTTTACTTGCTTATCTTTTGAGTATATATCATATACTTGAATCTTGTTCATTGCGGTTGAGTAGAAATAGGTCTCACCTCTATGTACGGTATCTTTTTCTAAGATGTACTTTAAATATGCGTAGTTTTCTAGTACCATTCTAGATATACCAAGTAAAACATTGTAATCGTTCATTTCTAGCAGTTTTATAAATGATCCAACTTTCCCTAACATGTCTTCAAAAAGACCAAATATTACAACATCTTCATATTTAAACTCTCTGCGTTTACCTCTGAATACATTATCTAATACATTTTTTGAGACTTTTAATGTTTCTGAATGTACAGCCTTTAAGTTCTTCATTTGAAATAAATTCACCTCTATACCATTCTATAAAATATTTCTTTTATCTTGTTACATCACCGATTGTGATTTTCAATATACTTAATTGCATAGTTGAGAATGTCTATATAATCTTCAGAATCAACAGGAGACTCTATCTTATCTAGTCCATTTTCAATTTCGTTATATATCTGACCGCCATAAGGCCACTCTTCCCAAACTACATTAAAATCGCAGTCGCTAAATTCATAAAATCTATTCCCCTTTTTAAACTCATCCCTTCTAGTCAAATCCATTATAGAAATGTCTATTATATCTTTGTCTTTTTTTGCCCACATGTGGAATTCATTTGGCGGATTCCAAAGGTAGGCAATTGGTAAATCAGTAAACCTTAATTCACCTGCTACCAATTCTACGTCTAAATTATAAAACCTTTTCATTAAGTCTCTTGTTAAATATGATGTGTATGCACATGCGTCTCCCATACGTATTCTATGATATCTAAAACCGCCAACTATTCCCTCAACTACTGTCTTTTGAATATGTTCCTTAGTAAACATAAAAACCTCCAATTTTATTAAATGTACATAAATAAAATGATTATTTTAATACTGTCTATGCTTTTTTAAAATGCTGGTTTATAATTGGTTATTTACTATACTTCATCAATTCTTTGCTGAATGACTTGATACTTATAGCATAGTCAGATTCAAGATCTTCTGCTATATTTTGAGCTTCCTCAAACTCAAGTGGAGTCACCTGTGAAAAATTATTAACCCACTCCTTTTTCTTTTTATTCCAATATTTCTCATCGTCTGATACAATTACATATTTGTCCATATGAATAACCTCCTTATCTCTACTAAAATATTTTTCTTGTCATATGGCAATGTTTTTTCCTTTTCTCCTCTAGAGCATGATTATTTTAATTCTTCTATTCGGTCGGGTACATTCCCTCATATTTACCATATTGGTATATACTTTTATAAATTGATGTTTTATCATTAAAATCCATTTCAGCAATTGCCTTTCCTTTGATTGACCACAACATAGCTGGCTCTGAATAGTTCATTCCAGGTTCTCTCTTATTATATAAGCGAATAGCATAGCTGAACGTATCTGAATCACTTTTGATTAAATCACTCATTTTTAAATAATGTAAAAAATCAATCATTTCCATTCTTGGATCTACATCTAGGTCAATTGATAAATCAAATATGAACCCTCCAACAAATGATATAGGTTTATCATCATCACCATTTTTAACAGTCACAACCTGTTTATCATCATTCGCTTTGTAAACATCAATCATTTTTTCAATGGTTTCCGCTGTATAATCATAGTAATATCGATCTTTACCGAAAATGGTTTCTACCGCTTCTGTGAAGTTTTCTGCTTTTGGTAATGCTTCGATATTGTGCCAATGAAAAGCAATAATATCCTCTCCCTCATCATTGTTTCCCTCTACTGTTTTCGTATCTGGTTTGATATATTTTGCTTCTTTCTCATTGTCAACTTTGGATACATCTGTAACAATTTCTTCTGAGGATTTTTCTGTTTCTTTTATCTCCTCAGCTCCGCACCCCATTAAAAGTAAAACAGATAAAAACCCTTTTTTCATTCTATAGTCTCCTCTTAATTATTACTCTTCTACTCGTTTAAACTAATGCTTGAATCATGCTTACTTCCTCATATCTATTAAAATACTTGTTTTATATTACATTTCTAAAAAACCAAAATAAGAAATATCCTATCGCAAAAATGATAAAGCTAACAATTACCAACCCTAGATAAAAATCATTATCAGCAACTTTCTTATTATGTACAATACCATGGAAAATTGAGATTTTTTCTATTTTATTGTTTTCATCTACTTCAACATAGATAGTTCTTCTCTGATTGGCTACTGTAGACAATCGTTCGATAACAGCAAATTCATGCAAATTTTCTTTTTTTTCTACGGTCAACACAACAAAACCATTTAAATCTAAGTAATTGATAAAATCCTCTCTATCATATTTTTTACCAACTTTACCCAATTTAACATCGCTATAATTTGCCAAATGACTTTGTGTCAACAAAATCCCCCCCAGTATCTTAAGGCCTATATTTTACCATGATATTCCTATACAAGTTAACTAAACAGTGGATATTTTATGATAAATAAAGAAAATTCCAACTATAATATGGTGCAATTTAACTATATTAGGAGGTGCAGTATTGTCAAAATTTAAAGTGTTTTTACCGTATCCCCAGGCTATAAATACCTATACTTTAGAGATAACATTTTAGTCACGATACAAGATTAAAAATGGTTCTTCTGAGGTCATTAAAGCAAAATAAAAAACCTTCTCCTAAATGCCCAAGTTATAGAAGAAGGTACCGCAAATAAACATTTTGCCTAGGGAAGAAGTTAATTCTTCTCTAGGTGATAACTGTTACTATTATAGCATTTCTACAAATTAAATTCCTAACATATTGTAAAACAAGTCATAAAGAAACCTTGCCACTTTTTCTTTCCTCTATCTTGTATGGCCATAAGATCATCTCTTTACAACTATTATAGAACAAGCGTTCCTATTTGTATAATATTTATAATAACAGCGTTAGGTCTTTAGTCCTGAGAAAATCGGTCACAAAAATACCATTCACCTAAATTAAAATTAGGAAAAATAGTAATAAACTATTATTTCTATTTATTTAGTGTCAATTTACAATATTAGACTTTTATTCTATCAACAAATACCTTATACTGGAATTTGACAGGAAATAAATATCCAATTTTGTTAAAAAGAGGCCTCTTAAACACAAATGAACTATTTTCTGAAAAAAATGTAAGGGATGATAAATCTATGAAAAAACTATTTCTAATACTTACGCTTAGTCTTGGAGTTAGCGTATTTCACTTAGCAAGTGATGCCAGTGCATCTGAAAATAATAGCTATCCCACCCTAAAAGAGATTAACCAGTTGAATGAAGAGCTTCAAATCTTAGTTGATGAGGCAAATGAGAAGCTCGAAAATGGAGAAGAAAATATTGAAGTATCTTCAGAAAATATGACTTTAGGATTCAACGTTAAAGATAATACTACCGTTAGTAAAAATAATGTAGGTATTCAAGCAATTGGATCTAAAAGCTATCAAGCATTTGTAGCAAATACATCAGGATTTAATTTTAGGCACGGAGTAAGTGGGAAATTCACATGGGACGGCAGTTTACTTAAGGCCATTACTTATGTCGAAGATCTTAGTGGAACAATGTATGGTAAATCAGCTAGCACAAACATTCAGGGAGTAGACGGCACTATTGGAAGAGATGCAAAGATAGGAAAATTAACAAGTAAAGGGACTTTTACTGCATTAAAATGGTCACCAATCTCTTATTATACTACTCTTGTTGTTGATTTTTATGCACCTACAAAAAGCTATAGAATCATTACAGCAAAAATCAGCAGTTAATATAGAAGGGAGCTTAAGCTTATGTCGAAAATTACTAAGGGTTTAACGTTTTTATTAATACTAATTATAGCTTTATTCGTTGGTTCGGGATCTGTGTTTGCTGATGTTCATATTACTAATTTTAGTGGCACAACAAAGGAAAGTACTGCATCCCACCCAAAAAATTATCATCACTTCTACTCAAGTAAAGATACAATAAATGTTAAATTTAAGGTAGATAAATTTATAAAGACTCATAAAAAAAAGCGTGTATATGTTGAAGTACAAAAAAGCAACGGACTTTGGTGGAGCACAAAAGCCACGAAGTCAGTGACGAGTACAAGTCAGATAAGCTTTAATGTCAGTTCTGGAGATGGCGATTATCGTTTAGTGATATATGATGAAGCAGAGCGTACTGGATATGATAAGCCACCACTTTACTATGCTAAATCTAGTAAATACTCTGGTTCTGTAACAGGACTATAGTCTATTTCTAAAAAGATTGTTTCAGATATAGTTGAAACAATCTTTTTAATTTAGTATTATTTGGATAATGTCGAGTGAATGACAAATCAAATTAAGGAGCACAAAGAAAATGGATTTATTTATGGTTTTTGTAATTTTTATTATACTTTTAATAATCAGTTCTGTGTTGAATATACTGCTGAAAAACACCAGAAAAAGAGACTGGCTAATTTCTTTATTCATAAGCATTGTCTTGAGCGTAATAATCTATGCCTTATTAAAAGGTTAATATTATGTTCCATAAATTTTACTTTCATCCCAAAGAAACAAGCATACTCGCTTCTTTGGGACATTTTTAATAATTTCAGTAAAGCATCCTATAATATATATCTAGTAATTTTGTTAACAATCGACTATTTGGTCAGGTTTGATTTCTTTTGCACCTTTATTTTATTGAATAAAAACCTTTTACCTCCAACTTCTATTTAGGTGTATAATGAAATAACTCTTTTATTATAAATTTCTCCGTATTAATTCTTCTGTTGCCTTTGATATTACTGTTTCTAGACTTGTATTTTTATCTGGAATAGTTTTGGCATGCACTAGTTCAGATGTAGAAAATTCATTGAGAATTATCTTTTCTCTATATATCTTATTAGCTGAATCACGGTATTTAATATGAAAAGTTCTTACTTCTTTATTAGAGTTATTTTTTATTCTTATAGATGTTGAAAATTGTTGACCAGGAGCAATAAAGTGATTTTTTACTTTTAAAAATGGTTGTCTGTTAAAAATCACATCTCTATATTCTGGATAGTAATTTATTGATTCTATTGTTGCTCCAGTGTTGCCAAAGTTTTTGATTACTAGATATGTGTGTATACTTTTTGATACTTGAACATCAGTTTCATAGATAACTACATAAGGTCTATTAGCTTCTTCAATAGAATACCTTGTTAATTTAAGTGACTTACTAGAAATAATGATAGCAATTAAAGATGTTATAAGACTAACTATAATTGCTGCTATTTGAATCCAATCAGTTGTTGTCATAGTAAAATATCCCCCCTTATGGTTTATTTTACTATAAAAGACATTTTATTAGGTATTCATTATTTAAAGATAAATTCATTTTAACCCTAATTACACTTGCAACAAAGTTAATATTCTTATATAATTTTAAATTCTTGCCAGAAAGTATAGAAATAATCTATAAAATAATTGGTAAGATAATGATTTAATCTCTTCAGTAATTTTATCTCAGTCCATACATTTCCCATACGGTAAAGATTATTACAATGAAGTAGATGTAACATTAGATAAATTAGACAATATGAATAGAAATGAGGAGGAAACTAATAAATGAGAAAGCGTTTGAAAATTATTAAGCATAAACATAGAGGGTTATCAACCCTAATAAACCTACACACCTCAAACAGCCCTAGGCGGCCATAAAAGCTATTTAAAGACTTATATGAGTGATTTATCTTACTGGCATATCTGCCACTGTCCTTCCTTCGTCAGCACTTTATGGTAGCTTTCGCCCTTCGGATACTGAGCTATCCTATCCCCATTTATTTGCGTTGGCTGGGTCAGCACCTGACGTAATTTATTTACTTGTGCTTAACGGCATCTCACAAGGGAATTCCCTAATAAAGACAATAAGAAACTAAACCTTGCATCTACTATTTTTTTAAGTAAAATAAAGGCAGGAAAATTCCGTATTCAATTGTTGGCAAGCAATTAATATGGTAAGTTGAAGCCATGTGTTGGTAGCACAGACTTTTTTTGTTTATCTCTTTTTATTAATAGTCATTAACGGACTCGATGGCATGGCTTTTTCAAGCAATTTAAAGTCCTCCAGTGACTGCAGATACCTTTGGGTAGTCCTAATTTCACTGTGTCCAAGTAATTTAGACAATGTATAAATATCAATGCCATTCAAAATGCACTGGACTGCGTAAAAATGTCTAAATGAGTGCGGAGAGATACGTTTCCCTTTTATTTTAGCTCTCTCTCCTGCTTCTTTTATTACGTTATACAAGCCTACATGTGATAGTTCTCCACCTTTGTAAGATAAAAAGTAGCGATCATCATTGAGCTTATCTTTAAAATATTCCTTACGTTTTCTATCATATTTAATCAGTATTTTTTTAAGCTCAGGACTAATATAAACCATTCTTTCTTTATTCCCTTTACCATTTACCAAAAGATAAGCTTCTTTGACATTGCTAAACTTAAGCCCTCTAATTTCCATCGAACGAAGTCCACAGTCTGATAACATAGCAATTATTGCTTTATTACGAGCTTCCATATAGTTTTGATAAGAAAAAACATTGATCATGGTTGTGATATCTTCGGAAGTGAATCCTTTTAATACCTTCTTAGGTACTTTAGGTAGTTCAACTTTTTTAGTTATATCTTCATCTAAATATTCTTCTGACACACACCAATTGAAGAAAGCTCTAATCATTTTAAACATTGAAACAATACTTTGAGGTTTCAATCCCGCTGATGCTTGTAACGGACATAGGCTTTTAAATCGTATACGGTGATACTCTCTAAGTTTTCAATTCCTCTTTTCTCTTTCAAATAAAGAGTTATTTGCTTTAACTCTTGTCGATTGTTTTTAATGGTTTTAGGAGTAAACCCCTTTGCATGACAATGATAAAAATACTCAGATATAACTTCATCAAGACGCAAAAAAACCACTCTCCCTGGTTAAGTTTCTACAGGAAAAGTGGTTATATTTTGATATGGAGTAAGTTACACCATTTTCTAGCAATTTTTAAAGGTGAAGGATTCACCCTGTCGATATTGATAGATTTAATTCTTACATATTAAATGGTGTAACTAGTTGATGAACCCTTGATATATCAACGTTCGTAAGTTATTTTCCAGGTTGTTGCTTATTCATCGCATTCATCATTTGGTTAATTTTCTTCTGAGACGGCTTCATTCCCATTTGCATCATCATCATTTTAAGCATTTGTTCATTAATTGGTGGATTTTTCTTTAGGTAGCTCATCATATATTTACGAGCGATGAAAAATCCTAGTGCTACACCAGCAAGTAATGCTAATATACCAACTAGAATATATGTCCACATACTACTTCCTCCTTCATGTTGTCTATCATACAGTGTACTAGACCAAAGGTTATTATACAATATTTGCTGATGATTTTCTCTAATTTAGACAAACTTTCTTTCTTTTATTGGCTTTAACCAGCCAAATCGATTATGAAAAAGGTCGATAGCTAAATAAGAACTTTCTTCTTTTCGTAGGACTTCAAAGAACACCGTCTCTGCATCATAGTTTCCTTGAGCCTCTAAACTAAGAAAACGATCATAGATCATCAACTTAGCTTGACTATTTTTTTCTTTAATATAAAACGCATTACTCTTATAAGAAACTTTTTTCTCTGCATATAATTCTCTATATAAATCATTATTTACTTTATCTTTTGGAATATTCTTGGTGATAAAGGCAATTTGTTTTCCCAAAATAAATTGGATCGTCCCAGTCGCTTGTTCATATTCCTTGAACAGCTGATAAAACATTTGCTCTCTACCAAAATAATGAGACGCAAAAGGTTCATCTATTAAATATAGCTGATACGTTCTCATAGAATTACTCCTTTTTTAGACAAGTCTTTTTCTTATTATAAAATTTTATTTCTGTATTTTCTGTCTCTTTTTGTTATAAATTTCTACTTTTTTTGTCGAAAAAAAACGAAGAGGGAAATTCCCTCTTCGCTCATGTTTATAAACTTTTTAATTTACTTACGATGTTCTCTACAGTAAACCCATACTCTTTTATTAGAATATCTCCTGGTGCAGAAGCACCGAATTGATCAATTCCTAAAACGTCGCCTTCTAGACCGACGTATTTATGCCAGCCAAATGATGCTGCCATTTCAATGGCTAAACGTTTGGTTACATTTTTAGGTAATACAGATTCTTTATATTCATTTGATTGAGCATCAAATCGTTTCCAATCCGGCATACTGATTACTGCCACATCAAAGCCCTCTTCTTTTAAAGCAGCTTTAGCCTTCACCGCTAATTCTACCTCTGACCCTGTCGCTAAAAGAAGCGCATCTGGTTGCTCTTTTTCTGCTTTTGCAATCACATAAGCACCTTTTTGAACTCCTTCAGGGGCTAACTCTGCTGAGTTTGGTAGTGTAGCAATATTTTGCCTAGTTAACACAAGTGCTGTTGGTTGATCTTTTGATTCAATCGCTAACTTCCAAGCAGCTGAAGTCTCATTTCCATCAGCTGGGCGAATAACTGCTAAATTTGGCATGGCACGAAGCGCTGCTAATTGTTCAACTGGTTCATGAGTAGGTCCATCTTCACCTACAGCAATACTGTCATGTGTAAGAACATAAGTAACAGGTAGCTTCATTAATGCTGCAAGCCGAATAGCTGGTCTTAAGTAGTCAGAGAATACAAAGAATGTCCCTCCAAAAACATTTAGACCACCGTGTAAAGCCATACCATTTAAAGCGGCACCCATAGCAAATTCTCGTACGCCAAACCAAATATTTTTTCCAGCATAATTAGTTGCTGAGAAGTCTTCTGCATCTTTAATCATCGTCTTATTCGAACCTGCTAAGTCAGCTGAACCACCAAAGAAAGATGGTAAGTTCTTCGCAATACTATTGAGAGCTTCCCCTGAAGACGCTCTAGTGGCTAAACTTTTACCTTCTTCATATACGGGAATATCTTTATCCCAACCATTTGGTAATTCACCTTTGATTGCACCTTCTAGCTGTTCTGCTAATTCCGGATGATTTTTTTTATAAGCAGCGAAAAGATCTTTCCATTCACTATCTGCTTTTTCACCGTTAATAGCTACATTTTGTTTGAAGTGTGCATATACTTCTTCAGGAACATGAAAATCTTCTTCAAATGTCCACTCATAAGCATCTTTTGTTAATTTTAATTCAGATGAGCCTAGTGGTGAACCATGAGAAGCAGATGAGCCTGCCTTATTCGGGGATCCATAACCAATTACTGTTTTAACTTCTATTAACGTCGGTTGTGTAGTATTTTGACGAGCGCTGTCAATTGCCTGGGCAATTTCATCGAGATTATTTCCATCTTCTACTCGAAGATAATGCCAGCCATAACTTTTAAAACGATCGGCTACACTTTCAGAAAATGATTGATCTAAATCTCCGTCTAATGAGATGTCATTAGAATCATACATTACAATCAACTTTCCTAATTGAAGGTGACCAGCAAGAGAAGCTGCTTCTGCAGACACTCCCTCCATTAAGTCTCCATCTCCGCATATACTATATGTATAGTGGTCTACTACATTGTAGCCATCTTTATTATATTCAGCTGATAAGTGACTTTCTGCCATTGCCATCCCTACTGCCATGGCAATCCCTTGTCCTAATGGACCTGTTGTCGCATCTACACCTGGTGTATGGCCATATTCAGGATGTCCTGGTGTTTTACTACCCCACTGGCGAAATTCTTTAATATCATCTAAAGAAAGACCATATCCCGATAAATGAAGGAGACTATACAAAAGCATAGACCCATGACCCGCAGATAACACAAAGCGATCACGATTAAACCAATCAGGATTTTTGGGATTATGATTCATAAACTTTGTCCATAAAGTATACGCCATTGGCGCAGCCCCCATTGGCATTCCTGGATGACCAGAGTTTGCCTTCTCGACTGCATCGATAGACAATGTTCTTATGGCACTAATTGATAAAGCATCTGTTTTGTTGAACATGAACGACATCCTTTCAATATATATCCTACAAATTAAATATAATAGACTTTCACCTTCAGTTACAACCAGAAAGGTAAAAAATTATATAATTGTCATATAAAACAACAACAAAGGAAACTGTTCGTGACAGTTTCCTTTTAAAAATTTATAAACACAATCTTAGTGAAGTGGTTTATTTTGTTCACGTTTTAACTTCTCTGGTGTAACATCATTACCTTCAGGGTCAATAACAGTAACACCTTTTAATGTATTTAACATAGAAGCTCTAAACTTCTCTAAATATTCTTTTCTTAATTTAGATTGTTCCTTTGCTTCTGGTTCTGATAAACCTTCTGTTTTCGCTTTCTTAGCAAGCGAATTAATTCTCGCTAATTTTTCTTTTGAAATCATTGTGCTACACTCCTTCCCATCCAAAAAGTTCTTCATCCCATATGGAGAAGATACTTAATAGCCATATTACTAAATATGACTGCATTTTACAAGAAAGCAGTTTTACAATCATCTTTTGATTTTCATTTCAGACGCCAATAAGTTGGTATCGTATTGCTTTATTATTAGGTATGGCAATGTAGCAGTGTTCTCAACTTAAAAATGTGAGACTATTAATATAGGGAGCGTATGTATGTAAATAAGGGGAATAAGGGAATAATACTTTCACTAACAACTAACGTTAAATGAAAAAACATGGATGAATCCTCGGAAACAAATAACCATTCACAGTTCACTTGTCTGAACCCACGAACGATTGTAGGATCTTTTAGTATGCCTTTATCTTGCTTGGTATCAGTACTAATATTTCTTAGTTTTTAAGTTAAATTACAACTAATCAATCGACTTAACTTATTATGCCTATATCATGATGATTCATTATCCATCTGCTCTATATCATCTATATATTCATTATACCTACGGTTTACTGTCGCTTTAGATATTTTATAACCAAAGCCTCTTAACGTTGCAGCAATTTCTGCAAAAGTAAGGTTATTTTGTCTCAATTTTACTATTTCTTCTATTGGTACCTCTATTCGTTCTCTTCCGTTTATATTTCCTTGGTTTTTTAAATTTTTTTCAGGTCGAAAGCCTTTTTGAACAGCTTTTTGCATCCCTCTTTTTATTTTTACATTATGTAGTTTTCTTTGATACTCTTCAACCATGCTAACAATTTGTAATACCATAGAATCAGAATCTGAAAGTTGCAATTCTCCATTATGGGCAATTGTATAAATCTTCCCATTTTCTTTAAGTATACAATGTAAGATGGCAATTTTAGCATTTCCTCTTCCAATCCTGGTTTCATCTTGAATAAGAACAGCCTCTGCTTGATTTTGTTTAAGTAACTCCAATAATTGCAACACACCAATTCTTTCTAAATCATAGCCACTTGCTTTCTCACGTATGACTTCAACTACATTCATATCCTTCATTCTCGCTAAATGTAAAAGTTCTTCTTCTTGTCTAGCAAGAGACGTTTCCTGGGTATCCTTCGTCGTACTCACCCTGCAATATATAATTACATTCATTCTCTTTCATTCCTTTAGTCTTCTAATATCACACTAGCTAAATTTGTTTCAGATATTATTTCACCATTTGTAATGGGAAGATATACCGTATCACCAGGATGTATTTTACCTAAATGTATATGATTAAATTCTTCTACCCAAGCAACAAAGTCTTTAGAAGACATATTATGGGCATCTTTAAACTCCTCCGCTATTTTCCATAAAGAATCTCCTTGTTTTACTTCAACTTTTACATATTCCTCCTGATTTGCATTACCAGTGTTCAAAAATAATAAGAAAACCATACCGAAACTAAAAGCGATAAGAATAATAGCATAACTATAAGAATTCCACAATTGTTTTATCATTAATTGCCACCCCTGAATAGAATATATGTTCGATTTAATAATTTTAGTATAATGCGAACATTTGTTTCTGTCAATAAGAAAATTCGAACTTATGTTTGTATCTATTTACTACTGATGGTATAATAATCTTAATGAAATTGACGAAGGTGCGTGATAGCGTGAAATTATCTAAGAGGCAGCAAGATATATTGAATTTTATAAAAGATGAAGTAAAACAAAAAGGTTATCCACCTTCCGTTAGGGAAATAGGTGAAGCTGTTGGACTTGCTTCAAGTTCAACCGTACATGGCCATCTAGCCAGACTAGAGAGTAAAGGTCTTATTCGTCGAGATCCGACAAAACCCCGTGCCATTGAGGTATTAAATCTAGAAGAGAGCAACCCAATACCTAAAGTGCAAACGGTGAACGTACCTATTATCGGTAAGGTTACTGCTGGTCACCCCATTACTGCGATTGAGAATGTTGAGGAATATTTCCCTTTACCTGAAAGAATGGCTCCGAGTGATGAAAATATCTTCATGCTTGAAATTATGGGAGAAAGTATGATTGAAGCTGGCATATTAGATGGTGATTATGTCATAGTCAAGCAGCAACAAACAGCAAATAATGGAGAAATCGTGGTTGCTATGACAGAAGATGATGAGGCCACCGTTAAGCGATTCTTTAAAGAGAAGAACTTTATCCGCTTGCAACCAGAAAACCCTACTATGGAGCCGATTATCTTGCACAATGTATCTATTTTAGGCAAAGTTATTGGTGTTTATCGTCAAATACATTAAAAAAGAGTGTCATTATTGACACTCCTTTTTAATAGTTTGCAATTATCTTTATATGTTACTCATACAATTATAAAATTTGAAAAATTCAGTAAAATAGAATCATTACATCGAGACAAAAATATATTATAATGAAATTTACACCAAGAATCAACCTAAGGTCGCAAAAAAATCTCGGCTTTAGGAGTGTGAAGGAAAAATGTTAATGAACATTCTCTTCGCTGCGTTGATTGGTGGAATTGTCGGTGTTGCAGGACATTTGCAGAGATTAGGCAAACTAGTCAAGCCACGGATGACGAAAAAATTCATTTATTTAGGGTTCTTAGAAGACATCTTACTAGGAGGACTGGCGGCCGTATTTGTCATTGTGACAACAACACCGGATTCCCCCACTGCTGTTTTCATCATCTCTCTCGTATCTGGTATGGGAGGTGAGGGTATCTTAAAATTATTAGATACCCTAAAAGTAAAAGATCAAGAATAAAATTTTATTCCGTTCTTATGAACGGTTTTTTGTTGTATATAACAAGAACAGATTTTATTTAGACAACTTCGCTTTTTACCTACTATTCTAGCGCTAGAAATACCCGCTTAAACAGTTCTATTTCACCTTTATGGAAGGGACATAACACATTTTCGTTTAACGTTTTGTGTTGCTTCTTAAATTGTAATATGTATGTCTTACACAGCCCATAGAACCACTCTCCTGAAGTACTGTTCATCCATTCAATACGAGCTAATGTTTTTAAATTTGATACCTACTACTTGACATGATGTTTTATGGGTAAATAAATATTAAAGCATTTTTCATGAAAACAAATAGCTAGGATGATTAAATGCCAATTATTCAATTGATTGGTAACTTGAACGACCTACTTCATCATACATACACCTTAAATTCAGTTCATAAATGAATCAATTGCCCCCCTTGATTTTACATACCCAATAACCCACAAGTACTAAATCGCTTAAAGTAACTATTTCTCATTGATTTCGACTATCCGCATCATTACTTATAATTTTTCTTCCTATTATTAATAAATAAATCTGTAGACAAACTCATTTAAGGAGTTTATCTACAGTCTGAAGCAGCCGTTAAAACGGTATTTGAAGATACCTTTTAGTTTTAGCAATAGTTATTTTCCCATATATAAGCTTCCATTAAAACACAGTAAAAGCACTCTCAACTTACGGGGTTCCTAAGTTCCTTATACTTCAACTGCAACAATATCATCACAACAGATCGTAGTAATTCTTACACGAGCTTTCTTGTCACAACAACAATGATCGTGACGATCATCGTGACGATCACAGTCTGCTTTAGCTAGGAAGACTAAATTACCGCGAATATCGATAAACTCCCCGAACACATGGCCGCCACCTTTAAGAAACACTCTCACATCCTCACCACGGGAAACGTTCTTAAAGAACTCATCGCAGCCACAATCCTTATTGTCGTCTTTGCTGTAATTACCACAACCGTGATTGTTGTTGTCATATCCATATGAGTCTGAATATCTTGGTCTTCTTCCAAAAAAACAATTATTATATCCCATATCTCTTCCTCCTTTCTATCATTATGTTAATACTATATGTCGAGGGTATTGGAGGTGTACGGGCTATATCCCCCTGTTAAAAGACCATTTATTTTCTCTTTGTTTCTATCTTTTAATTTGCTATCCTATCCTAACTAAAATAAAGAAGCAGCCGTTATGGCTGCTTTGGTTGGACTCTTTTTAGTATCTAATAAAGAGATACCAAGTTGAATGTTAATACTCAACAGTTATACTCCTTGCATACATATCTGTTTAGACACAATAAAGAAACTCCTAACTATCGTGTTTCAACTGCAACGATATTATCGCAACAGATCGTAGTGATTCTTACACGATTTTTCTTGTCGCAACAATCATCGTGACGATCATCGTGACGATCACAGTTAGCTTTTGCTAAGAAAACTAAATTACCGCGAACATCAACGAATTCTCCTGTCACATGGTCGCCACCTTTAAGAAATACTCTTACATCCTCACCACGGGAGATATTCTTAAAGAACTCATCACAGCCACAATCCTTATTGTCGTTTTTACTGTAATTACCACAACCGTGATTGTTATTGTCATATGAGTCTGAATATCTTGAGCCTCTTCCATAGAAATTATTATTACATCCCATTTTTCTTCCTCCTTTCTATGATTATGTTAATACTATATGTGGATAATAAAGGAGGTGTACGGGCTATATCATCCTATTAAAAGACCATTTTATTTTCTCTGTGGACCTTCTTTTTGTTTGTCAAACCTATCTAACTAAAATAAAGAAGCAGCCTTTATGGCTGCTTTGAACTCGATTTTTGGTATCTATTAAATAGATACCAAGTTGAATGTTAATACTAAACAGTTATAGCCCTTGCATCCGCTAAGACACAATAAAGAAACTCCTAACTATCGTGTTTCAACTGCAACGATATTATCGCAACAGATCGTAGTGATTCTTACACGATTTTTCTTGTCGCAACAATCATCGTGACGATCATCGTGACGATCACAGTTAGCTTTTGCTAAGAAAACTAAATTACCGCGAACATCAACGAATTCTCCTGTCACATGGTCGCCGCCTTTAAGAAATACTCTCACATCCTCACCACGGGAGATATTCTTAAAGAACTCATCACAGCCACAATCCTTATTGTCGTTTTTACTGTAATTACCACAACCGTGATTGTTGTTGTCATATCCATATGAGTCTGAATATCTTGAGCCTCTTCCATAGAAATTATTATTACATCCCATTTTTCTTCCTCCTTTCTATGATTATGTTAATACTATATGTGGATGGTCTTAGAGTTGTACGGGCTATATCCCCCTGTTGAAAGACCATTTTATTTTTCTCTGTGGACCTTTTTTGTTTTTCAAACCTATCCTAGCAAATATATAAAAGCAGCCATTATGGCTGCTTTTATCTGAGACCCTTTTTAGTTTCTATTAATTAGTTGAATGATGATACGAAGCAGTTATACCCCTTGCAAGAACTTCTTTTAGACTCATAAAAAGGACTCTTACTATCGAGTTTCAACTGCAATGATATCATCACAACAGATCGTAGTAATCCTTACACGATCTTTCTTGTTGCAACAATCTTTGTGACGATCATCATGACGATCATCGTGACGATCATCGTGACGATTACAGTTAGCTTTTGCTAGAAAAACTAAATTTCCACGAACATCGATAAACTCTCCGAACACATGGCCGCCACCTTTAAGGAATACTTTCACATCCTCACCACGGGAAATGTTCCTAAAGAACTCATCACATCCACAATCATTATGATCATATCCGTATGAGTCTGAATAGTTTTGATTATTATATCCCATATTCTCATCCTCCTTTCTATGGTTATGTTAATACTATATGTGGAAGATGAAGAGTTGTACGGGCTATATTACCTTGTTAAAAGACCATTTTATATTACATCTTCTTAAGTTTTTATGAAAAATCAGATGTTAAGGCTACTTCTATAAATTAAATGTAAAGAGGTTCATAATAAACGCCTCAATGATGATCCTCACCGCTTTACTTTCTTCTATTTTTAAATAAAAAAGACTGTAGGTACCTCGATTACACCGAGTTTACCTACAGTCTGAAAAACCACTTTGGTATTATCTATTAATACATTTGTAAATATTGCTCGCGTTCCCATGGGTGAACTTGCGTTCTGAACATATCCCACTCAATTTCTTTTGCTTCAATAAAGTGCTCAAGAATATGTTCACCAAGTGCAGCAACCATTACTTCATCTTGTTTAAGAAGTTCTAGCGCGCTATAAAGTGTAGCTGGAAGATCTTTAATACCTTCAGCTTCACGTTCCTCTTTGCTCATAACATAGATATTACGGTCTACCGGAGCTGGTGGTGTTAGGTTGTTTTTCACACCATCTAATCCAGCCTTAAGAAGAACAGCCATTGCAAGGTATGGATTGGCAGCTGGGTCAACACTACGTACTTCTACACGTGTACTGACACCACGTGATGCTGGGATACGAATAAGTGGTGAACGGTTTCTTGCAGACCAAGCAACATAACAAGGAGCTTCATATCCAGGCACTAAACGTTTAAAAGAGTTTACTGTTGGATTTGTTACTGCTGTGAAACTTGGTGCATGGTTAATGATACCTGCAATAAAATTACGTGCTGTATCACTAAGTTCTAAATCACCTTTTGTATCATAGAATGCATTTACACCATCTTTAAATAATGAAACGTTACAGTGCATACCTGATCCGTTCACACCGAATAATGGTTTTGGCATAAATGTTGCGTGTAAACCGTGTTTACGTGCAATTGTTTTAACCACTAATTTAAATGTTTGGATGTTATCACATGCTGTAAGTGCATCAGCATATTTAAAATCGATTTCATGTTGCCCTGGAGCCACTTCATGGTGAGAAGCTTCAATTTCAAAGCCCATTTCTTCTAGCTCAAGAACGATATCACGACGGCAATTTTCACCTAAATCAGTTGGAGCTAAATCAAAATAACCACCATTATCATTAAGCTCTAAAGTTGGTTCACCTTGTTGATCTAACTTAAATAAGAAGAATTCTGGTTCTGGTCCAAGGTTAAAATCTGTAAAGCCGAGGTCTTCCATTTCTTTAAGGATTCTTCTTAAGTTATTACGAGGGTCTCCCGCGAATGGCGTACCATCTGGATTATAAATATCGCAGATTAAACGTGCAACTTTTCCTTTTTCAGCTGTCCAAGGGAAGACTACCCATGTGTCTAAGTCTGGGAATAAATACATATCTGATTCTTCAATGCGAACGAAACCTTCAATTGAGGAACCATCGAACATCATTTTATTGTCCAAAGCTTTTTCAAGCTGACTAATTGGGATTTCTACGTTTTTAATTGTTCCTAAAATGTCAGTAAATTGTAATCTGATAAATTTTACATTTTCTTCTTCAGCAATTCGTGTGATATCTTCTTTAGTGAATTTTGCCACCTTGTGTTTCCTCCTTTAAAGTCAAGAAAAGATTTTTTATTTTAATGGAAAAAGCGTGATAAATCACCTTGTCTTAAAGACGATCGAGTAAACCTACCTGCTTGCATAAATTCTTTACGCAAAAGCTTTCTCAATTCGTCATCTGACAAATCGTGTCTCACTTTTTCTTCTTGCTTCTTAAATGCTTGTTCATCCATCTCTTGTTGTTGTTTCACTGTGAATAGTTGCTTTATTCCAGCCATATTGACACCTTGATCAATTAAATCTTTGATCTCTAGCAACTTATCAATATCATTCAATGAATATAGCCTTCTATTCGTATCCGTTCTAGCTGGAGTAATCAATTGGTGTTCTTCATAATAGCGAATCTGTCTTGCTGTTAGCTCAGTCAGCTGCATCACAATGCCAATTGGAAAGAGCGGCATGGAACGACGTATTTCACTTCCAGTCAACCATCTCTCCTCCTTCATTCTTTTACTTTTAATTTCTTTGTATCTTATATCCTATTATATGTCGTGTTAGATAATCTGTCAACAAAATGTTATGTTTTATCACATGGAAATCATGAAATTTTCAAACTTTTTTCCTAATACTGAAAGAAGGCAGCGTATATCCGCCTCCTTTCCCTATATTTATTAATACTTTTGAATGAGTTTTTTCTCTAATAATTGGTCTAACGCTGTACAAATGGCGATTTTCACATGAGAATAGGTTAATCCGCCTTGAACATATGCTTCAAACGGGGGCCGAATAGGTCCGTCTGCTGTTAACTCAATACTTGCTCCTTGTATAAAAGTACCCGCAGCCATAATGACATCATCCTCATATCCTGGCATATATGCTGGATAGGCAGTAACGTGAGAGTTGATTGGGGAAGCATATTGAATCGCTTGACAAAAGGCAACCATCATTTTAGCATCACCAAATTGTACTGATTGTATAAGGTCTGTTCTCTCTGCATCCCATCTTGGATTAGTTTTCATCCCAAAGTATTCGAGAATTGCAGCTGTAAAAACCGCTCCCTTCAAAGCTTGTCCTACTACATGGGGGGCTAAGAAAAAACCCTGATACATCTCCTGTAAACTATATAGTGAGGCTCCAGCTTCCGCTCCAATGCCAGGGGAAGTTAATCGATAAGAGCACGCTTCAACAAGGGCTTTTTTTCCAACAATATAACCACCCGTTTTCGCCAATCCACCGCCTGGGTTCTTAATAAGGGAACCGGCCATTAAATCGGCACCAACATGACAAGGTTCCATTTCTTCAACAAATTCACCATAACAATTATCGACGAAGATAACGACTTCAGGGTTGATGGACTTAACAAAATGAATCATTTCTTTAATTTCATTTATTGTAAATGATGGTCTTTCCGCATAACCTTTTGAACGTTGTATACCAACCATCTTTGTTGAGGATGTCATTCTTTCTTTGAGTACCTCAAAATCAACAGTACCATCCTCTTGCAATTCAACCGCATCATACCCAATACGAAATTCTTTTAGAGACCCTACCCCTTTACCTCTTATACCGACGATTTCTTCTAACGTATCGTATGGTTTACCAGTAATATATAAAAGGTCATCCCCCGGTCGTAAAATACCAAATAGCGCAGTGGATATAGCATGCGTACCAGAAATGATTTGTGGTCTAACCAATGCTGCTTCGCCACCAAAGACATCTGCATAGATTAATTCTAAAGTATCTCTACCCGCATCGTCATAACCATATCCCGTCGACGGTATAAAATGGCTATCACTTACACGGTGTTTTTGAAAACTCCGCAGAACCCGAAATTGATTCTCATCTATTCTTTCCTCTATTTTATGTGTCACACAAGAAATTTTTTTTTCTACTTCTTGAACAATCTCAGAAAGAGATTCTCCATTTATTAAGCTTTGGAACATGATTTACACCTTTACTTTCTATACTCTATAATGATTTAGCATTTGTGTGATTGGATGATCTTTGAAGTAAAAACCTTTAGCCAAATACATTTGTTTTTCTTCTATAAACTCACTACTCCGCACAATAGTCACCGTATTTAGGAGCGATAATAACTTTCCTTCAGATGCAGGGATTGCAGCAGTATACGAATCCATTAATTGGGTGACCGCATGTTCAATTGCTTCTTTTAGCAAATAGCGATCACGATCATTTAATGCACTCATTTGTAACGTGTGCCTACCTTTTGTTGGAATGAACCTTTCATGTGCTTCATCTTTTTTATTATAAACAATCAATTGTGGAATCTCTTCCTGCTCTAAATCATCAATTAATTGTTGTACGGTTTGTTCATGTTGGGTGTAGTCCGGATTAGACATATCGACTACATGTAAAATGAGATCCGCTTCGTTTACTTCTTCTAAAGTAGATCTAAAAGCTGCAATTAACGTAGTCGGTAAGTCTTGTATAAATCCAACTGTATCGGTTAAAAGAGCTGTATATCCACTTGGTAAAGACATTTTTCTTGTCATTGGATCAAGTGTGGCAAATAATTGATTTTCTTCATAGGAATCAGCTTCGGTTAGGCGATTAAACAAGGTCGATTTACCCGCATTCGTATAACCTACTAAGGCTATTTGCAGTACTTGGTTCTTCTTTCTTCTTTCACGATAACGCTTTCTATGATGAACAACTGCCCTCAATTGCTTATCAATATCATCAATTTTCCTTCGTATATGACGGCGATCTGATTCAAGCTTTGTCTCACCTGGACCTCTTGTTCCAATTCCCCCGCCTAAGCGTGAAAGTGCTGTTCCTTGTCCCAATAATCTCGGTAGTAAATATTTTAATTGAGCTAGTTCAACTTGCAGTTTCCCTTCTTTTGAACGAGCTCTGCCAGCAAAAATATCAAGAATCAACTGGGTTCGATCAATAATTCTTGCCGAAATGAATTCGGATAAGTTACGAACTTGACTAGGAGATAGTTCATCATTAAAAATAATCACATCTGCTTCGGTCTCTTCTTGTAGGCGTGATATTTCTTCAACTTTCCCTTTTCCTATATATGTAGATGGATGAATTCTCTCTCTTTTTTGTACAACACTTGTAATCACTTCACCTTTAGCTGTTTTTGTTAGAGACACAAGCTCATCCATTGAATAACTATATTGCAAATCGTCTTCAGTCGTTTGACAGCCGACAAGTATCGCTTTTTCTTTAAAAGACTGTTGTTCCATTAAAGCCCTACTTTCTTTTTAACATATCATTATCATATCAAATTCTTTTGTAATTCACTAATTATTCTTTACGTTAAAGGGAGAAAATTTCCGGTTATCCAAAATGTCCCTGCTAAGTAATCAATAATTATTGTTTACCACAAAAATTTATTTATTGAAAATCATTGATTTCATGCTTTTTCATGTTAAAATCTATATGTTTGTGTTTTAGCAGGATTTTAAGAACGTGTGGTGATATGTGATGTTAACTTGGGATTTTTTAAGTATGATTGGTACAATTGCTTTTGCCATTAGCGGTGCTATCGTAGCAATGGAAGAAGATTATGATATATTAGGCATTTATATTTTAGGTATTGTCACTGCCTTTGGTGGGGGAGCCATCCGTAATTTATTAATTGGGGTACCCGTATCAACATTGTGGGAACAGGGAACTTTTTTTCAAATCGCCCTCTTGTCTATTACATTGATTATTATTTTTCCCCATCACTTATTGAAGCATTGGCATAAGTGGGGAAACTTCACTGATGCCATCGGATTATCAGCATTTGCTATACAAGGTGCACTTTATGCTGCTGATATGAATCATCCATTAAGCGCAATTATCGTTGCCGCAGTATTAACCGGTAGTGGTGGTGGAATGATTCGTGATTTATTAGCACAAAGAAAACCTTTGGTATTACGATCAGAAATCTATGCTGTTTGGGCGATTATTACTGGGCTATTAATTGGATTAAATATTTTCACATCAGCAGTAGAACTCATAATATTATTCATAACAATTACAGCCCTTAGAGTATTATCTTACACTTATAAATGGAAACTTCCTACAAAACAATTCAAGTTAAATTAAAGATAAAATAGTAAAAAAACAGAGCCACGTTTCAGCCCACGATAAAAGGTAGGAGACTGGCTCTGCTTAATTCAATTTCCATCTCTATTAATAACAAAAACAAGCTCCTAAATTAATCGGAGCTAAAACAAGGTCAATCATCTTCTTCAAAAACTAAGTCGTTGCTTCTAATAGTCATTAATTCATGGCGGTCATAATGACTTTGCATTAAAAGCCTCATGGATTGTGCGCGTATTGCCTTTTCGATAATATTTCTTATATATCTTCCATTAGAAAATGTTTGTGGATTTAAGACTGTTTTCACCCAAAGTAAGTGATCTTTTAATTTCCTTTCACTTTCTCTACTAAGTACGTACTCTTTTTGTTTCAGCATTCTTTGCCCAATCTCCATTAGTTGTTCAATCGAATAATCTGGAAAATCTATAACTAGCGGAAACCTAGAATGTAAACCCGGATTTAAAGATAAAAAATAGTCCATTTCTTTTGAATATCCGGCTAAAATCAGTATAAAATCATGCTGTTTATCTTCCATATGTTTCACTAATGTATCGATTGCCTCTTTACCAAAATCCTTTTCCCCTCCTCTACCGAGGGAATAAGCTTCATCGATAAAAAGTATGCCTCCGATTGCTTTTTTAATTAAATCTCTCGTTTTTTGAGCTGTATGGCCAATATATTCTCCTACTAAGTCAGCCCTTTCAGCTTCGATCAAATGTCCCTTTGTCAAAACATCCATTTTTTGAAATAGCTTACTTATTAACCTCGCTACCGTTGTTTTCCCTGTACCAGGGTTTCCCTTGAACATCATATGAAGGGACTGCTTTCCCGCTTTCAGTCCTGCTTCTTCTCGCTTCTTGTTCACATAGATCCAGGCATAAATTTCTTTAATCATTCTCTTCATTTCTTCCATGCCTACTAAAGCAGCTAATTCTTCTTCAATTTCTCTAAGAGCAAGATGCTCTGATTGTAAGGTTTTTTGTACAACATTCGGTTCGGGTATTTCCTTTGTTAAGGCTTTTCTTTTTTGAGAATTTAGTACAATACTGATTTGTCCATTATTTTTCAAACGAATCGGCTGATCCAATAGCTTTCACCTCACATTCTCTTGCACCAGTATACGCTAAGATTGCCTTAATTGTGACAAAAGCCTAGTCGTTATCTCAAGTCGTTATTTAGCCTATTCTATTATTAGAAGTTAGAGTCTTCTTGTTCATATATATTCAATTTGGAGGAAAATCATTAAAGTTTTTTTAGTGAAAACAAAATTGTTAATAATTAAATATAAATTATAGAACAACAGAATTTCTTCCAACAAGATTGTCAAAGCATAAGAAAAAGCCCGCATCATTTGCGGACTCGACAAGGCAACTTTATTATTTTTGTTCCATATCTAGCGATACATTTCGTTGAGGAGCAAATGTTGAAATCGCGTGCTTATAAACAAGTTGTTGTTTTCCTTCTGATTCAAATAGGACAGTAAAATTATCAAATCCCTTTACTTGCCCCCTAATTTGGAAACCGTTTAACAAGAAAACTGTCACATTGGCATTATCTTTTCGCAATTGATTTAGAAATTGATCTTGGATATTGATTGATGTTTTCATTACAAATCCTCCTCTTTTATCTCTATTATTATGTATTCGATTTAATTTTCAGCTTTCCTTCAATCGTTACATAAATTTCATTTATTTTTTTATGAAAACCCTTTGAATCGAGAGCTTCACTCATATCTATCCAACTAACATCCAGTTTATTACGAAACCAGGTTAGCTGTCTTTTGGCATATCTTCGTGAGTTTTGCTTTAGTTGATCAACAGCTTCGTCTAAAGTAATCAAACCATCAAAATAAGGGTAGAATTCCTTATATCCTATCGCTTGCATGGACTGACAGTTTTGCAACCCCTTATCACTAAACCCTTTCACCTCTTCCAATAGGCCATTATCCATCATCATATCTATTCTCTGATTAATTCGTTTATACAAAAGATCTCTGTCCATTGTTAAACCGATTACAGCGGCATTATATACCGATTCAAGTTCCTGTTTACTTTGCCATTCTGTCATCGTTTTTCCCGTACAATGGTATACTTCGAGAGCCCGAATCACTCTTCGAATATTATTAGGATGTATTTTTCCCGCAGATACCGGATCGACCACCTGTAATTCCTTATGTATACAAACATTCCCTTCAACTTTCGCCCTTTCCTCTAAGCGATATCGAAAATCATCATCTGAGGGGGCATTTGAAAATTGATAGTCAAATAGAACGGATTGTATATATAGTCCCGTCCCCCCTACAATAATGGGTAACTTCCCTTTACTACTGATTTCAGTTATCTTTTCTCTGACAATTGTTTGAAATTCAGCTGTCGAAAAACTTTCATCTGGCTCTTTAATATCAATTAAATGATGGCTGATACCTTCTGTCTCTTCTTTCGTTATTTTAGCTGTACCAATGTCCATACCTTTGTAAATTTGCATGGAATCACCACTAATAATTTCACCATTATATTTTTTTGCCAGTTCAATACTTGTTTTTGTTTTCCCTACAGCAGTAGGTCCTATAAGAATAATGATTTTTTCTTTTTGATTTGTCATTCACTCACACTGCCTTTTAGTCTTTCAATTTCTACCTTATCGTACCATAAGCATAGGAAGGAAAAAAGACAATCAATACTCAAACATTATTCACCCTTTTTCTACAAATTAAACCTTTTTTATTGCGGATTCGATTCTTTTTTACAGTGGAGATTACATTTTTATAACGTTTTATTTACATTCAGGCTTCTATAGTCGTTTCATGTTACCTTATAAAAAGCGGAGTTTAAGATAAGATGTCTTATGAATATGGTCTTATGAAAATGGATTGAGACGAAGCAGAATTATAGGAAATTAGGTGATTGATAATGATAGGAAATGCTGAAATTGGAATCGATTTAGGAACAGCTAATATACTTGTTTATAGTAAAGCAAAAGGAATCGCTCTCAATGAGCCTTCTGTTGTTGCGATTGATACAGAAACAAAAAAAGTGCTTGCAGTTGGCTCTGAAGCAAAAGAAATGATTGGTAAAACACCGGGACGAATTGTCGCCATACGCCCACTAAAAGATGGGGTAATTGCCGATTTCGATACAACAACAGAAATGTTACGTCATATTATGAAAAAAGCTGCAAAAGCTGGTGGCTTCTCAATTAGAAAGCCGAGTGTTGTTGTTTGTACACCTTCCGGGTCGACAAGTGTTGAAAGAAGAGCGATTCAAGACGCAGTACGAAACGCCGGTGCAAAAAAAGTTTTCGTTATTGAGGAACCTGTTGCAGCAGCAATTGGCGCTGGTATGCCAGTCGATGAGCCAGTAGCAAATGTAGTAGTTGACATAGGTGGCGGTTCAACTGAAGTGGCGATTATTTCCTTCGGTGGTGTAGTTGCTTGCCACTCCGTCCGTATTGGCGGAGACCGTTTAGACGATGATATTATTCAGTATGTGCGTAAAGAATACAACGTACTTATTGGTGAAAGAACAGCAGAGAATATTAAAATTGAGATTGGCCATGCGCTGATTAACCATGATGAATTAAAAATGGAGATACGTGGGAGAGATTTAGTTACTGGTTTACCAAAAACCATTGAGCTTTCTTCCTTTGAAATTAGGGATGCGATGAAAGAAGCGTTACTCAGTATTTTAGAAGCACTAAGAGCAACATTAGAAGATAGCCCTGCTGAATTAAGCGGTGATATCGTTGACCGTGGAGTCATTTTAACTGGCGGTGGAGCTTTACTTAACGGTATGCAAGAATGGATCAGTCAAGAGATTGATGTGCCTGTTCACCTTGCTCCAAATCCGTTAGAATCCGTCGCAATTGGAACAGGAAAATCATTAAAATACATGGACAAATTACAAACAGCCAATGCGAAATAATTAAAAAAGAGAGAACCGCGTATCACTAATTTTGCGGTTCTCTCTTTTTATGTGACCATAAGCGTTTTAGAGTTGATTTCCTGTATCCTTCTTAAAACAAAGGTCTCTTTAAAGCAAGTCTTACATAATACGCTTAAACATTTTTTCCATTTCATATATAGAATAATGAATGATAATTGGGCGACCATGAGGACAAGTAAAGGGATCATTCGTTTGTCGTAACTCATCAAGTAATGCTTGAATTTCATCGTTACGTAAATGGCGATTTGCTTTTATGGAACCTTTACAACTCATCATGATAGCCGCTTCTTCTCTCAGTTTTTTTATATCCACTCGTTTCATATTCAGCAATTGTTCTATCATATCCACAATCGTTTCTTGTTCCTCTCCTTTAGGAAACCATTGTGGATGCGCACGAACGATATAACTGTTGTGGCCAAACTCCTCTAAGAAAACTCCCACTTTTTCAAGTTCGTCTTTATATTCTTCAATCTTTATCACATCGTCATTCGCATATTCAAAGGTCATTGGAATCAAAAGCTCCTGTAATTCACTTTCTACTTTCCCAACCTTTTCCTTAAAAAACTCATATTTGATTCTTTCCTGAGCCGCATGCTGGTCAATGATATACAAACCATTATCATTTTGTGCAAAAATATAGGTACCATGCATTTGACCTATAGGATACATCGCTGGGACTCTAGAAGGAAGCACGAATTCCTCTTCTTCTGCAAGCGTTATATTTTCTCCTTCTTGTGAATCCACTTCTTTAGGTGGAGCAGAAACTTCTATTGCAGGAGCCGTTTCAAAGATCGTATTTTTTACTTGTTGATTTGGTGTTACTGAATCTTCTTGGATGAATTGTACTTCTGTTTCTTTCCTTTCTTGCTCGATCTCTTTAAATGGTTTTCTTTCAGGTAAATGATCGAGGTGAAGGAATGTTTGTTCATCTTTTGGCTTAATTATTTTCTTTTCGGTAAAGCCACTTGGAATTAATTCTTCTTTTTTAAAGACTTGTTTAATGGTGGCCGTTACTAATTCGTTTAATTCATGCTCTTTACTTAACCGAACTTCCATTTTAGAAGGATGAACGTTTACATCTACTAATAATGGGTCCATTTCAATGTTTAATAAAACAATGGGATACCGTCCTATCGGCAATAATGTATGATAACCTTCCTGAATCGCTTTCACTAAAGGGTAGTTTTTAATAAACCTACCATTGATCATCGTTGAAATATAATTTCTCGAAGCTCTCGTTATTTCTGGTAACGCTACATAACCAGAAACCTTGAAGTCAAGGGACTGAGTTTGAATGGGAATCATTTTTTTGACAATATTTAAACCATAGATCGCCGCTAAAACTTGACGAACATCACCATTACCTGTTGTTTTTAACAATTGCTTATCATTATGGAGTAACCTGAATGAAATCTCCGGGTGTGATAAAGATAAGCGATTCATGACATCTGTAATATTACCTAATTCGGTATGAATCGTTTTCATATATTTAAGTCTAGCCGGCGTATTGTAAAACAAATCTGACACGGTAATATCTGTACCTTTACGACTAGCTGCCTTTTCCATCGTTACAACTTTTCCGCCTTCAAGCACCACTCTCGTACCTATATCACTATGGCAAGTCTTCAATTCAACTTTGGAAACGGAAGCAATAGAGGGCAACGCTTCCCCTCTAAATCCTAATGTGCGAATCCTAAATAGGTCGCTCTCGTCTTGGATTTTACTTGTCGCATGTCGGTGGAACGCATGGAGAACGTCATCTTCTGCTATTCCTTCTCCATTATCGATGATGCGGATACTTGAAAGGCCAGCTTCTTCTACTTCCACTTCTATAACAGAACTGCCTGCATCAATTGCATTTTCAACTAATTCTTTTACAACAGATGCTGGACGCTCAACGACTTCTCCTGCTGCGATTTTATTTGATAGATAATCATCTAAGAGCTTGATTTTACCCATTAGGATTCACCCTTTCAATCTTTATTTTAATTTTTTTTGTATTTCATATAAGGTATTTAATGCCGTCATCGGTGTCATTTCTAGAATGTCTAGTTTCTTTAGCTGATCAAGCAACTTTCTTTCCTTTGTTGCAATATTTGTTCCTCTTTTCGCTTGCGTTTCTTCTTCAAAGAATGACAATTGGCCAACCGCTTCTTCTTGTACGTCTATTTTTGTTGCTGTTGCATTTATTTTTGTTGAATCCTTTGCTTCTAGTCGCGTAAGGATTTCGTTTGCTCTTTGAATCAATGTCTCCGGTAGCTCTGCAAGTTGGGCAACATGTATACCATAACTTTTATCTGCTGAGCCTTCTTTAATCTTATGGAGAAATACGACCTTCCCGTTTTGTTCAACTGCACTTACATGCACATTTTCTAAATGGGGTAACTCCTCTGCCAAAACAGTAAGCTCATGATAATGCGTTGAGAACAATGTTTTCGCCCCAATATGGTGGTGAATATATTCAATAATCGCCTGAGCAAGGGCCATTCCATCATAGGTCGACGTTCCCCTACCAATTTCGTCAAATAGGATAAGACTATTTTCTGTGGCATGAACAATGGCATTCCTTGCTTCTAACATCTCGACCATAAATGTGCTTTGTCCAGAGATTAAATCATCTGCCGCACCTATTCTAGTAAACACTTGGTCAAAAATAGGTAACACCGCTTGTTTGGCAGGAACAAAACAACCAACTTGTGCCAAAATTGAGGTTAAAGCAATTTGTCGCATATATGTACTTTTACCTGACATATTAGGTCCAGTAATAAGTAACAACTCTCTTTCATCATCCATATAACAGTCATTTGCTACATATTCTTGCGCATTCATCACTTTTTCAACAACCGGATGTCTCCCGTCCTCAATGACGATTTTCCGTTCACTAGAAAAGGTCGGTTTATGGTATTGCCGCTGTTCGCTAACCACAGAGAAACATTGCAATACATCCAATTCACTTATAAGCTTGGCAAGATTCTGGATGCGTGGAATATGCTCTTTTACCTGTTCTCTTACCTCTAAGAATAATGTGTATTCTAGTTCAACCGATTTTTCTTCCGCTTGTAGAATTAATGCCTCTTTTTCTTTTAGCTCTGGAGTAATAAACCGTTCAGCATTTGTTAAGGTTTGCTTTCGTTCATATAAACCTTCTTCTAACAGATGAAGATTAGACTTTGTCACTTCAATATAATATCCGAAGACACGATTGTATCCGATTTTTAATGACTTAATCCCTGTCTTCTCTCTCTCTCTCTTCTCAAGCTGAGCGATCCAATTTTTACCGTTTTTCGTTGCGTCACGATATTGATCGAGTGCTTCATTAAAACCGTCAGCAATAATATTCCCTTCCTTGATGGTTAACGGGGGATTATCGGTAATGGCTCTTTCTAACAAGTCGGTTACATCCTCACAAGGATCAAGTTCATTTGCCAACTGTTTAGCAACGTCATTCGTTAACTGATTCACTACATGACCTATTTTGGGTACTTGCTGTAATGATTTTTGCAATTGAAATAAGTCACGAGCATTGACATTACCGAATGCGACTCTACCTGCAAGTCGCTCTAAGTCATATACCTCTTTTAAAGTATCTCTTAGCTCTTCTCGTTCGAAATAATGATTCATGAAAGTTTCCACCATTGATTGTCGTTCTATAATGGCATCCTTATTAATTAGCGGACGATCTATCCATTGTTTTAACATTCTCGAACCCATCGCTGTTTTCGTTTCATCCAGCAGCCAAAGAAGTGAACCTTTCTTTCCATTTGAACGCATCGTTTCAGTTAGTTCTAGGTTTTTCTTCGAGAAGTAATCAATTTTCATAAATTGGTTCACTTCATACACTTCAGCAAGTTGCAAATGGTCAAGGCTACGTTTTTGTGTTTTGTATAAATAATTATATAATCTCATTACTGTTTCACGCAGTCGATCATTTGCTAACTTTGCTATACTTTCCTGAAACACTTCCCGAGTTTGGATATCGTCTTCAATAGAAATGGTCAGTACCATTCTCTCTTTCATCTTTTTGAGCCATTTATCTGAGAACTGCGAAGAGACGACAATTTCTTTCGCATTAGAAACTGAAAGCTCATTCAAAATGGAAGTAAAACCATCAGTTATAATGGTCGCTTTTGTTTCTCCTGTTGATAAATCACTATATGCAAAACCATAAGTATCATCTTCAAATGCGCTTACTGTAGCGATATAGTTATTTTCCTTTTCATTTAACCCCTTACCTTCCATCCGAGTCCCAGGTGTAATTAATTGAACAACTTCCCTTTTGACTACACCTTTAGCCTGTTTCGGATCTTCGGTTTGTTCACATATGGCTACTTTGTAGCCTTTTTCAATTAAGCGTTCGATATAATTCGGGGCTGAATGATAAGGTACCCCGCACATCGGTATGCGGTCTTCAGCTCCTCCGTCTCTACTTGTTAATGTAATTTCTAACTCTCTTGATGCTGAAATCGCATCGTCAAAAAACATCTCATAAAAATCGCCTAAACGAAAAAATAAAAAGGCATCTTGATAATCTGCCTTTACCCTTAAATATTGTTGTATCATCGGCGTATATGTTGCTGCCATAATTTCCTCCACATAATTCATAATCTATTATTTTCTTATCTCATTATATCATACTTGAAAGTCAACAAACGATTAGAAATGCTTCATACTCTTACCCGCCTTAACTCTTCAACACTTTGAAAAAAGAAAAAAACTAGGAAGTAAAACCTCCTAGTTAGTTTTTATTCCTCTTCAGTTCCAATGATGAAGTCTGGGTTTAAGTCTTCAAATTCCTCATCTTCTGCTTCTAATCCCCAATCTTCATCTTCGCAGTCACCAGCATCAGCAACTGCTACACAAATCTTTGTTTCTCCAATGACTTCAACAATAAACTCTCTCTCCACATGTACAATAATTTTATTGCCATTTTTAGAGATTGTTGCTTCAATACAGTTTGGTTGTTGAACGACCCGTGCAACAACTTCAATATCGTCAAGGATTTCTTCATCACGATACTTCACTTTGATTACATCTTTGTATTCCACGCATTCTGTTACTACTTCAGTTTGCGTGTTATCTTTATAAGAATACCAGATATTGATATCAAAGCTTCCGCTAACCTCTACAGTATTTCCCACCTTTTTCGCTTTGTACTTATGGTTAATGATCCAAGCACCAAGAATACTAGATGGGTGGTGTTGAGGACAAACCGTGTGATTGGACTGGATAAACTTACGTCCTTTCGCAACGACTGCCTTCGTTATTATCTCTCTATAGTCTCCCATTGCGAGCGAACCCTCCTCATTCATTTTCAATTCATCCTATGCGGGATATTAGACTAGTGTGCGACATATTTTCTTGTGGGCAATTAGCCAAATCCATTAGCATGCTTTATCATATGCCGCATACGGGCGATTGTTACGGACTGAGGTGGGCAAGGGCCCAATCTAGGAAAGATTTTTCAGCAACCTCTTGAAACATTCTCTCTCAATTTTGGTTCAAATACCGGTATTGATTGTCACGTAGCTGTTAAATTAATCATACGAGGATAGAAGTGGCGTTATTGTGATAGTTGTCTTACGAAGGATTAATTGGTCAGTTAAATAATATCTTGAAAACGCATCTCACTTGTAGAAAATTTGAATTCTCAAATTTCACCTTACTGTATAGTTTGTTCCCAATTATATTGTTTTTCTTATAGTACACTTTTTCATTTCTCACAAAACGGCGCAAAATTAGAGATATAAATTTACTCCTCAATAGAAACAAATAAGATACATGCATAAGTGAGATTAGCCGTTTAAATAAGCACAGATCAGCAGCGCTGGGTACTATTGCTGGTCTTTAGACTATTTTTTTACAATATCTTTATAACTTTACAGTTTTTCATCAACAAAGGTTGTGCAGCTGCAACCGATTCAATCATTGCCCAAAACGACAACGATGCAGATGTATTATTGCTTTTAAAAAGGGCGATTATGGATTGCAGGCAATTGGTTATAAATACTGTTGCATTGAATGTGATGTATTTTTTAACAAGCAAAAAAAGACCCTATTTTCATCTTACACAATAAAGGAAAGGGTGATAAATCCACATATTTAACCTATATTGATAATCATTCTATTCAAAAATAAGAAGTTCGAAATCTAAGAATATATTCATAAGTCTAAAGTAATCCATGAGAAACACTTCCTTTCTTAAAGAACAATAAACTTATAAAAAAAGTTTCTAAAAGCTGCTGATATCAATAGTGAAAAATCAAAAGGGTGATCACATCGACTTGTGATCACCCTTCAATTTCATTCTTAATGTTGACAGCCTGAATTTTTCAATTGTGAACCGGTTTGACCAGATAGTAAATCGCCACCAGTTGACGAAATAATCTCATCTGTCACTCTGTTAGAAATGGCTGAAGAGACAATTTGTAATAAATCATTCACATCCACTTGAGATTGTTTAAACTCTTGAACAACAGGAATTGCATCTAGCTCTTCTTCAAGAGAATCAATTTTCGCTTCTGTTTTTCTTAAAGCTTCCTCTTTCCCATAATGTTGTAAATTAACCGCTTGTTTTTGTAGACCTTTAATTTGCGTAATAATCTTTGAAACTTTTTCATTCTCATTAATTTGTGCTTCCGCACGTTTAAAGAAATCTACTTCTTCCGTTTCAGCAATCATTACAGCTAGTTCTCTTGCACGCTTTACAATATCATCTTTAGAATACTTCGCCATCTTAGCTCACCTCAAGATTTTCTTTTTCTTCAATCATCTCACCATTAAGTGACCAAGTTTTAGCATCCGTCACTTTCACCTTGACGATTTTTCCTATTGCTGTCTTCGGTCCTTTAAAGTTTACCAACTTGTTCTTTCTTGTATAGCCTGCTAATGTATCAGGGTTGTTTTTGCTTTCCCCTTCTACTAACACTTCAACTATTTCATCTTGGTATTTCTTCATAGATTCAGCAGATATTTCATTTACTAGCGCGTTTAATCTTTGTAAGCGTTCCTTCTTCACTTCCATTGGTACATTATCCTTCATTTTCGCAGCAGGTGTACCTTCACGAGGAGAATAGATAAAAGTATACGCCGCTTCAAAACCTACTTCACGATAGAGCGACATCGTTTCCTCGAACTGTTCTTCAGTTTCATTCGGATAACCAACAATTATATCCGTAGTAAAAGTTGCTCCTGGTATGTTTTCTTTTATTTTGCGTACTAACTCTAGAAACTGTTCTCTGGTATACTTTCTAGCCATAATTTTCAATACATCATTCGAACCTGATTGTACAGGTAAATGAATATGTTCTACAAGGTTGCCGCCTTTTGCAAGCACTTCAATGAGATGGTCATCAAAGTCACGTGGATGACTAGTTGTAAAACGGACCCTAGGAATATCAATTTTATGAATTTCATCCATTAAATCCCCAAGACCATACTTTATGTCTTTAAAGTCTTTACCGTAAGCATTCACATTTTGTCCTAATAAAGTAATTTCTTGATAGCCTTTTGCCGCTAGTTGACGAACTTCTTGAATGATATCTTCCGGTCTGCGACTTCTCTCTTTTCCTCTTGTATAAGGAACAATGCAATACGTACAGAATTTATCACAGCCATACATAATATTTACCCAAGCCTTGATATTACCTCTTCTCACTTTAGGTAAATTTTCAATCACATCGCCTTCTTTAGACCAAACTTCAAGTACCATTTCCTTAGACATATAAGCTTCTTGTAAAATATTTGGCAAGCGGTGAATATTATGTGTTCCGAACACCATATCTACTTGGTTATATGTTTTAAGAATCTTATTAACGACAGATTCTTCTTGAGACATACACCCACAAACACCGATAAGTAAATCAGGATTTTGCTGTTTTAAATGTTTCAAATGTCCGAGTTCACCAAACACCTTATTTTCCGCATTTTCACGGATGGCACAAGTATTTAGAAGAATCACATTGGCATCATCTACGGATTCAGTTGGTTCATAGCCTAAATTCATAAAAATCCCTGCCATTACTTCCGTGTCATGCTCATTCATTTGACATCCATATGTACGGATATAGAACTTACGACCTTCCCCTAAGCCGGCAAATTCACTCGGTATTTCAAAATCCTTATGGTATTTGACATCTTCTTTTCCACGTTTCTTCGCATCCTTTAAAGATGGAGCTGTATACACATGTTCAAAATACTTACTGTAATCCTTTTCGGATTTTTTGTCCGCAGGATTTGCGACCTTTACTTGTTGACTTTCTAATCTTTGTTTTTCATTCATTTACGACATGCCCCTTTCTATGATACTGTAGGCGATTTCTATCCATTATTTCTATACACATTACTATAGTATAAAGCGTATTTCTATTGAACACAATAGCAATGCACCTGATCTATTCTTTTTCGTAGGAAAGTATTAAAAATAGGCGTACATTCTATAAAGAATAAAAAAGACCTAAGAAAATCAACAATGGATTCTCTTAAGTCTTTTATTTAATTTACATAAATTCTTCTACTAACTTATCAAAGTACGCTTGATCTAAGTTTAAATCAGCCTTTGCTAACGGTGTCTCTGAATAACCATGTAGCATTTCCTGATAAGACTTACGCTCTGTGTCTTGATAAATAAGTCCAGTTACTAATCCTTCGTGTTTCATTAAGGTTTGCATTGCTTGTTCTCTATTGGAAGAATCGTATCCTTCAATATCTTTTAATTTAGTTAAGTTCGCTTTAAACCAATCATACGTATTGATTTTGTTATAAGTGACACATGGACTAAACACATTAATAAGTGAAAATCCATCATGTTGAATTCCTTGTTCAATGAGAGCAGTTAAATCTTTCAAGTCGGTTGAAAAACTTTGTGCAACAAACGTAGCTCCTGCCGTTAAAGCCATTTCCATTGGTGAAATCGCTTGTTCAATGGAACCTTCAGGTGTTGATTTTGTTTTAAAACCGGTAGATGAACGCGGAGATGTTTGGCCCTTAGTTAAGCCATAAATTTGGTTATCCATTACGATATACGTAACATTAATATTGCGGCGAATAGCATGAATCGTATGCCCCATACCGATAGCAAAGCCATCCCCATCACCACCAGAAGCAATAACCGTTAAGTCCTTATTCGCCATCTTAACACCTTGAGCAATCGGTAATGAACGTCCATGGATTCCGTGAAATCCATATGAATTAATATAGCCAGAAATTCGTCCAGAACAACCAATTCCAGATACTACAGCTAACTCTTCAGGTTCTAAACCAACATTAGCTGATGCGCGTTGAATAGCAGCTTGAACAGAGAAGTCACCACAGCCTGGGCACCAATTCGGTTTTACATTATTTCGAAAGTCTTTAAACGTAGCCATTTAGAACAACTCCTTGCACTTTGTATGGATTTCGTGCGGCAAGAAAGGATTCCCGTCGTACTTATTATATTTAATGATTTTATTCGCATGTCCAACATTCATTTTGATAATATTTGCTAACTGTCCAGTGGCATTGTTTTCAACCACCACAACCTTTTTAGCAGATGCAACTAACGGCATTAACTCATCAGTTGGGAATGGATGAATCAAACGAATATGTGCGTGATTAACCTTCAAACCGTCTGCTTCTAATCTAGTAATCGCTTCTTCAATTGCACCTCTTGTTGAAATGAAACCAACTAATAACAAGTCTGCTTCTTCATGAGGGGCATTTTTATATACTGGTGTATTAAATTTCACATTTTCAATTTTACGGAACCGTTTATCCATTTGTTGAATACGATTTGCTGCTGATTCCGATGGTTTTCCAGATTGATCATGCTCTACACCTGTAACATGGTGGATTCCATATTTCATCCCTGGGATTACCCTTGGCGATACGCCATCCTCCGTCACTTCATAACGTTTAAAATATTCTTTGCTATCTATTTCAGGTAGATCACCTTGCAGCTTCCCACGGCGAATTTCTACTTCATTAAAATTCAACGGTTCCACTGTTTGTTTACCTAATGATAATTGTAGATCTGATAAAACAATTACAGGACATTGATATTCTTCAGCTAGATTAAATGCTTCAGCAGTATCATAAAACGCTTCCTGTACTGTACTTGGTGCAAGAACAATTTTTGGAATTTCGCCATGTGTTCCATAAATCATAGCCATTAAATCTGACTGTTCTTGTTTCGTTGGTAGACCTGTTGACGGGCCACCACGTTGAGTATCAACGATAACTAATGGTGTCTCTGTAATACCCGCTAGGCCAATCGATTCCATTTTCAAAGATAATCCTGGGCCGGCTGAGGCTGTGAAAGCACGTACTCCTGCATAGTTAGCACCAATCGCCATAGTTGCAGCAGCAATTTCATCCTCTGTCTGAATAACAGTACCACCAAGTTCAGGTAATTTTTTTATTAGATACTCCATAATTTCCGAGGCTGGTGTAATTGGATAAGCAGCCATAAATCGACTTCCTGCAGCTAATGCACCCAGAGCAATGGCATCATTTCCGATCATGAACATTCTTTTCTTACCATCCGCTTCATCCAACTGCATCAAGCCATCTGTTTTACCTAATTGTTCAACTGTTGTATCATAGCCAGCTTTTATCGCTTCCATATTTTTATCTACAACGGCTTGTCCTTTGCGAGCAAAAATCTCTTCTACCACTTCTTTGAAAACTTCCACATCCAAATTTAAAACGGCACAAGTTGAGCCTACAGCGACCATATTTTTCATCAGTGATGTACCCAGATCAGTCGCCATTTGTGTAAATGGAATGGATAGAAGTAGCGCGTTTGTATCTTCTGGTTTCACTGGATTAAATTTTGCATCTGCTAAGATAATCCCACCATCATGTAACTCTTTATAATTGACATCTATCGTTTCTTGGTCAAACGCCACAAGAACGTCTAAATCATCCGCAACAGACCGAGTTTGAGAGGTACTCACACGAATTTTATTATTCGTATGCCCCCCTTTGATACGAGAAGAAAAATGACGGTATCCGTATAAATAATAGCCAAGGCGATTCAATGCAATAGAAAATATTTCACCAGTACTTTCAATTCCTTCGCCTTGTTGTCCGCCAACCTTCCACGAAAGTTGTTTCACCATGTCCTACACCCCTTTTATTACATGAGAAATATGTAAATAACTTGTATAATCTCTTTTTATACATCCATTTCACCATTTAACGTACTAAACGCTTTCAATTCTAGACCTAACAATGTAAAATTGCAAGCCTTTAAGATTAAATAATTGATAGATTTGTTTATTTTTTTAGATAGTTTTGAAAAATTCATCTATTTATCTACTAAATAACATATTTTTAAAATTATAATAGGTAATCTTTTCTACGACATCGTGTGGAAAGTGCTGTAATAATGTGTCAATCAAATATTGATATTCTCCAGCATGCTCAAGCCCTCTTAGTGGTGGTTCAGTGCCATCAAAGTCTGAACCAAGGCCAATATGGTCTTCTCCACCAAGGGAGCAGATATGATCAATATGTTTTAATACATCATTGATTGAAGCTCTATGTGGCTCATTTAAGAATTCTCTAACAAAAGTCAATCCAATCAAACCATCTTTCTTAATAAGAGCTCGAATTTGGTCATCGGTTAAATTCCTTGGATGTGAACAATAATGAAGACAATTAGAGTGTGAAGCAAACGGTCTCTTAGCTATATCCATTACATCCCAGAAGCCTTTTTCTGCTATATGAGAGACATCACATAATATATTGCGTTCATTTAATATTTCAATAACCTTTTTGCCAAATCGTGATAGTCCTCCTGCATTCTCCTCTAATACACCATCGGCAACAAAATTTCCGTAATTCCAAGTTAAGCCGACCGATTGTACACCTAACCTTAACAGCGATTTTAATTTCACTTCATCATTGTAAATCGCATCACAGCCTTCTAGAGTTAAAACCGCCCCTATTTCATTTTCCTGTAATCCTTGAAGATCATCACTCGACTGAATTACCTTCACTTGAGGATGAGGTTTAACTATTTTCTCATAAAAAATATCAACCATTTGTAGTGCTGCGTTAAACTTTAATTCTGGATGAATTTTCTCTGGTACATAAATAGCAAACAATTGGACTTTCACATCACCGGCTAATAATCGATTGAGATTAGCCTGAAGCTGCTGCGAATACTGAAACTCAATGGAAGGGTCCAAAAACATTTTTACTAATACATCACAATGACCATCAACTATCTTCACTTTCTCACTCCCTTATTATTTAAATATACAAAATATTTCATTCATTCTCTATTGTTTTTCGTTCTACAAAGAGAAAAAACCCATTTGATAATCAAATGAGCTTTTACTTTTTCTGATGGGACATGACAGCCATTATCTAGGTTCTACGATCAGCTTTATAGCTGTTCTCTCTTCCCCATCTATCAAAATATCTGTAAACGCAGGAATACATACTAAGTCTACACCGCTAGGCGCTACAAATCCTCTTGCGATTGCTACTGCTTTAACCGCTTGATTCAATGCACCCGCACCAATTGCCTGGATTTCTGCTGCTCCTCTTTCACGTAGAACACCAGCAAGCGCACCAGCTACAGAATTAGGATTAGATTTTGCTGAAACTTTTAATATTTCCATTCCTAGCTCCTCCTCATTTTTCCCCCTCCTGAATGCTCTTTTTTTAAAGAGTTCATCAGGTTTCAATAAATGTTTCCACTGCTACTATATTCATAATGAAAAAGACATATTCCAGCTTGACCAGAAAAATTAAAAAATGAGGAGGTTTTTTTTAGCTATAAAATTGGTGATCATCATTAATTAAAACGCTTTCTATCTTCTTCGCTTTTCCTGTTTTCATATCAATGTCAATGGTTACGGCACTCAATATTCCTCTTCCACTTTTCGGTACTTCAAAACGAACCGGCATATTCGTAATAAACCGCTTTAATACAGCTTCTCTTTCCATACCAAGAATACCATCGTATGGTCCAGTCATACCTACATCACTCATGAATGCTGTCCCATTTGGCAGAATGCGTTGATCTGCTGTTTGCACATGTGTATGAGTCCCAATTACTGCTGACACTTTACCATCTAAATACCAGCCCATTGCTTGTTTCTCACTTGTTGTTTCACCATGAAAATCGACGAAAATAACCGGAGTTCTTTGCTTTGCCTCTTCAATAAGTTGCTCTGCCTTCTCAAAAGGGCAATCACTTGGTTGCATAAATGTTCGACCTTGTAGATTGATAACAGCTATTTCTTCACTATTATATTTTAAATAAACTAAACCCTTCCCTGGATTATTATCAGGGAAATTAGCTGGCCTAACTAAATACTTTGCTTCCTCAATGAAATCAAATATTTCCTTATTATCCCATGTGTGATTACCTAATGTCACCGCTTGTGCTCCAGCCGATAAAAATTCCCTGTATATTTTTTCGGTAATTCCTCTACCACCAGCAGCGTTCTCCCCATTAATAATGGTTATTTGCGGTCGATACTTTTCCTTTAACTTGGGTAAATACTCTTCTACCATTTCACGGCCTAATGATCCAACAACGTCCCCTACAAATAAAATTCTCATAAAATTCCCCTTCTAAAAATACTTGTATTCATACATACGCCAATCAAGCTCTATGCTAGATTGTTAGCTCTTTAAGATTATTTATCCTTCAAAAAAGGAAGCGATGCCTAATAGGCATCGCTCTTATTTCGCATATTCTACGGCTCTTGTTTCCCTAATAACCGTTACTTTTATATGACCTGGATAATCGAGTTCTTCTTCGATTTTCTTCCTTATATCTCTTGCAAGACGGTGTGCTTCCAAATCATCAATTTGCTCCGGTTTAACCATAATGCGAATTTCACGACCCGCTTGAATAGCAAATGATTTTTCAACACCATCATATGACTCTGAGATTTCTTCGAGCTTTTCTAAACGTCGAATATAATTCTCAAGCGTTTCTCTTCTTGCCCCCGGTCTTGCAGCAGAAAGTGCATCAGCTGCAGCTACTAAAACAGCGATAATGGATGTTGGTTCCGTGTCACCATGATGGGAAGCGATACTATTAATGACAACTGGGTGTTCTTTATATTTCGTCGCTAGTTCAACCCCAATTTCCACATGGCTTCCTTCTACTTCATGGTCAATCGCTTTCCCAACATCATGTAATAATCCTGCTCGGCGAGCTAATGTCTCATCTTGACCTAATTCCGCAGCAAGCATACCGGACAACTGTGCTACTTCCATCGAGTGTTTCAATACATTTTGACCGTAGCTTGTACGGAATTTTAGGCGACCTAATATTTTGATCAAGTCAGGATGTAAACCATGGACACCAACTTCGAATGTCGTTTGCTCTCCAATTTCTCGAATATGCTCATCCACTTCTCGTCTGGCCTTGTCCACCATTTCCTCGATTCGAGCTGGATGAATTCTTCCATCCTGTACAAGTTTATCAAGTGCAAGACGAGCAGTTTCTCGTCGGATAGGATCAAATCCTGAAAGAATAACGGCTTCTGGTGTATCATCGATAATCAAATCAATACCTGTCAACGTTTCAAGTGTACGGATATTACGCCCTTCACGACCGATAATACGACCTTTCATTTCGTCGTTTGGCAAGTTAACAACTGACACCGTTGTTTCAGCTACATGGTCCGCAGCACATCTTTGAATCGCTAATGATAAGATTTCTTTCGCACGCTTATCCGCTTCTTCCTTCGCCCTTGATTCACTCTCTTTTACCATGATGGCAATATCATGTGCAACCTCTTGTTCAGTACGATCTAAAATGATGGATTTAGCTTCCTCACGAGTTAACCCGGAGATTCTTTCCAGTTCAGTTTGCTGAGACTGTACCATTTTGTCCACTTTGCTTTCCATCTCTTCAATATGCTGTTGTCTTTTGCCAAGAGAGTCGTCTCTTTTTTCCAAAACCGCTTCACGCTTATCTAGCGTTTCATCTTTTCGGTCTAGATTCTCTTCTTTTTGCAATAAACGATTTTCTTGTTTTTGCAGTTCATTCCTACGTTCACGAATTTCACGTTCCGCCTCTGTGCGAAGCTTATGATTCTCATCCTTCGCTTCAAGTAATGCCTCTTTCTTTAGAGCTTCTGCTTCACGTTTTGCATCTTCTAAGATTTGATCAGCAGCTCCTCGGGCACCAGCGATTTTTGCTTCCGTAACGGATTTTCGAAAGAAATAGCCAACAAAAGCAGCAACGATTAGGCCAAGCAAAATGGAGATGATATAACCTAGTTCCATCATTTCACCTCCTCTTGCTATAAACTTTTTTGTTACGTTTTTAAAGTGTTGGCATGTATACCGTTTTAACAATATACTGCACTTAAGCTTTTCAACGCTTTCATTCTTCTTATTGTTTGCAAATAATACAGTTATTTGGAAGCATTCTCCATTGTTTGCAACAGAGATATCTTCTGAAAAGGTTATTTCTACCTTCCCTTAACAAATATGCAAATTAACATATAAAAAATGTAAATTATACAGTTTTAATTGTAAAGCCGCAGAATTTCATTGTCAAGTACTTGAAGGTAGAGTATAAGTCCACAATGCCTGTTATTATGTATAATCACGAGCTCAAGAAGATGACGATTTTCACCGCATGATTTTTCTATACAAAAAGAGATATTCAACTATATTTATAAGTTGTGAATATCTCTTTTCGAAGTAACAAGAGTTACAGTAGTCTGTACTCTGCTTTCTCTCAATTAATCGATTAGTTCGAATTCCTCTTGTTCATCATCGCTGTTAGAAGATTTATCTACGTCTAAACCATAGTACTCCCGGATTTTCTCTTGAATTTGCAAACGAATTTCCGTATTCTCTTTAAGGAATTGCTTTGCATTTTCTCTTCCTTGACCTAAACGTTCATCATTATAGGAGTACCAAGAACCACTTTTTTGTACAATATCAATCTCTGATCCGAGATCAATAATTTCCCCTTCTTTTGATACACCTTCACCATACATGATATCAACTTCCGCTACTCTAAAAGGCGGAGCTACTTTATTTTTTACAATTTTAATTTTTGTTTTATTACCGACAATCTCATTGCCTTGCTTCAAAGCTTCTGCTCTACGCACTTCTAAACGTACCGTTGAGTAGAATTTTAATGCACGACCACCTGGTGTTGTTTCAGGGTTACCGAACATAACGCCTACTTTTTCACGAATTTGGTTAATGAAGATCGCAATCGTTTTGGATTTATTAATCGCACCAGATAGTTTCCTTAGTGCCTGCGACATTAATCTTGCTTGAAGACCGACGTGAGAATCTCCCATTTCCCCTTCAATTTCTGCCTTTGGTACTAAAGCAGCTACAGAGTCAATAACTAAAATATCAACGGCACCACTTCTAACTAAAGCTTCAGCTATTTCAAGGGCTTGTTCCCCTGTATCTGGTTGTGATAAAAGAAGCTCATCAATATTTACCCCAAGGTTTTGAGCATATACAGGGTCAAGTGCATGCTCTGCATCGATAAATGCTGCTTGTCCACCTGCTGCTTGTACTTCAGCAATGGCGTGCAGAGCAACAGTTGTTTTACCCGAACTTTCAGGCCCGTAAATTTCGATGATACGTCCTCTCGGATATCCACCTACTCCTAAAGCGGTATCTAAAGCTAATGAACCACTTGGAATAGTGGATATTTTACGCTCTGCTTGTTCTCCTAACTTCATAATCGAGCCTTTACCAAACTGCTTTTCTATTTGTTTCAACGCCATATCTAAGGCTGCTTGACGATCGCTCATGCTATTTCCTCCTTTAAATTTCGATTATCTATGATAAATTTATCATTAGGTCTTTCGATTTCATATTTATACTATAGCTTTTTTTTATGACTTTGTCGAGGAAAAAATCGAACATCCATTCGTTTTTTTTATCGGTTGGTTTTTTTGGAAAAATGATCGTTTTGCCAGATAGAAATCCATTAATCAAACCTCTTTCTCAGTATAAACTTCAAATTTCTTTTAATCTCCGACTATTCCTTTAGCTATATTGGCACCCTAGCCGATCATAACAAGCATCTATTGCTTCTTTAGAAGTGAGAAATCCGAACAACGTTAATCATTGTCCGGATTTCTTCAACTACTTACTTCCTTCAGTATCTAAAACGCCTCACTACGCCAAGGATTTCAATAGAAAATAGGCGCCATAAAGAGATGACCTCTTTCTGATTGATGTGCGGGAACCACCAAGGTTGAGCTTCTCAGCTCTTGCTTCACCATCGTGATAAATCCCTATATAAACGGTACCGACTGGATTGCCTTCTAATTCATCAGGTCCGGCAACACCCGTAAAGCTTACACCAATGTCACTTTCCATTAACTTGGCGACATTTTCCGCAAGTTCCTTTGCACATGTAGCACTGACAACACCTTCATTTTTAATTGTCTCTAGCTTTACATTGAGTACTTTAGCTTTTACTTCATTTGTATAACAAACGACGCCACCATTTATTAGCCCACCAGCTCCAGGAATCGATGTAAATGTTTCTTGAAACATGCCCCCAGTTAAACTTTCCGCAGCAGACAGGGTTAATTTCTTGTCCTGCATTCTTTTTGAGAGCTCTTTAAAGAGCGACGTATCATCATAACCGTAAAAATAGTCTCCTACTACTGCCATAATTTCTTTCTCTTTTTCTTCCAAAAGTGTTAAAGCAGTATCAAGATTATGATGTTTGGCTGTCAACCTCAATGTAACTTCATGATCTCCCGCTAACGGCGCAATCGTCGGGTTTGTTTGGTTATCAAGTATATCTTCTATTTCCGCCTCTAGCATTGCTTCACCAATGCCAAAGAATCTAAGGACACGCGACGAGATAACTGCTTCTTCTACTGATTGTGATTTTATTGCAGAAAATCCGTATTTCAAAAACATCGGTTCCATTTCTTTTGGTGGCCCAGGTAAAAGCATATATTGCTTATTTTCCGTCTGATAAAACATACCAGGTGCCATACCGTAATCATTAGGAAGTACTTTCGCACCAGAAAGAACTAAGGCTTGCTTACGATTATTTTCAGTCATCGGTCGATTCGTCCGTTTAAAATATTCTTCAATAGACGCCAGTGCTGTATCATCCATTACGAGATTTGTTTGCAAATGCTTAGCAATGGTTTCTTTTGTTAAATCGTCTTTTGTCGGACCAAGCCCACCAGTGAAGATAATGAGTTCAGCTCTATTTTCAGCAATTTTTATAGCAGACTCTAACCGCCCCGCATTGTCTCCGACGACCGTATGATAAAAAACATTCACACCAAGGTCAGCTAACTGCTGTGATAAAAATTTGGCGTTCGTATTGTTAATTTGTCCTAATAACAACTCAGAGCCAACGGCAATAATTTCAGCATTCATGATGACCACTCTCCTATTATTTTGAATTGGTAAAGGCATGTTTGTTTTTAATAAAATAATCAACGCCAGACCAAACAGTAAACACCATGCTCACCCATAGAGCAAATGTCGCAAAGTCAAATGGAATCAATGCGAAGATTGTATTATGCAGCAATAACGCAGATACAGCTATAATTTGCGTCCAAGTTTTAATCTTACCTAACATATTCGCTGCAACTACCTCACCACCACCTGCTAAAATCAGGCGAAGACCAGTTATTGCAAACTCCCTACTAATAATAATAATCACAATCCAAGCGGGAGCCATCCCTAATTCTACAAGGATGATTAATGCACTGGAAACTAATAACTTATCTGCTAAAGGGTCTAAAAATTTCCCTAAATTGGTTACTAATTGATATTTTCTCGCTACATATCCATCAATCCAATCTGTAACGGAAGCGAATATAAAAATAAGCGCGCCAACAAAATGAGCAATTGGGAGCGTCACACCGATAAAATTCATGTCTCCCCATGAGAAAGGGTTGTACATAATAATAATGAAAATCGGTATTAACAAAATCCTTGAAATCGTTATCTTATTTGGTAAATTCATAAGTTCCCTCCGGTAATTATGTAATTCTTCCCTTGGTGGGATGATCATATTTTATCAAAAAAAAGTCATAAAGCCTAAATTTGCGATACAATGTTAGGATTTATTTATATTTCCCACCTCAGGGGGCTAAACACGAAAATAGTCATCAATGGTTGATGACTATTCGCCAAGCGATGTAAAACGGATTGTAATGTTTTGGTTTACATACTCTGATGGTGAGACTTCATATTCGAGTCTCTCATCATTGATTTTAATTTCAGTAGCAGTTGTATTTCCAATGATTACTTGTACTTCTTTTTGATCTGTTAAATCTAACTCTTTTTCAACGCCTTCTTCCATTGTTTCTTCATAGAAGGTTTCATTATCAGCACTAGCCACTCTTACCCAGCTTTTACCTTCTGCTAATAAAGATAGTGTAAACGTATCCGTATTTTTCAATTCATATACAGTGTTTTTACCCGAGGATTCTTGTACACTTAACTCTTGAACTGGTTTCTCCTCTTCTTCTGCATTTTCATCTGCTGCATCGTCTTTTTCTTCCTCAGGAGCAGCATCTTCATTTTGTTTCTCATCTTTAGGCATATTATTTTCAACAATTGCACCTGGATTATTATTGTCTTCATTTGATTGCTTATCACTATTAGACACGTTATTTTCAACAAAATAATAAATGACAGCAATAACACCAATGATAAAGACAATAATTAAAACTTTTGGTAAAAGATCTAAAAACTTCGAAGTTGAAGGAGAGATATTCTTACTTGTTTGCACACGTGAAAGTTTCTCTGGAATATCTTCATTGGATGTTGCTGGAATTTCACTTTTATACTCATCTAACAGCTCTTCATGATTTAAGCCCACTGCCTCTGCATATTGCTTAATGAAAGCACGCACATAAAATTTACCCGGCATTATACGGTAATTACCTTCTTCTATGCCGATTAAATATCTTTTCTGTATTTTTGTAACTGTCTGTAACTCATCAAGAGACATCCCTTTTTGTAAACGTGCTTCTTTCAAACGACTACCTAATTCTGTCAAAACTAACACCTTCCAACATTACTAAAAATCAAAACCTCCGAAGCCTGTATCGGAGAACATATTATGATTGTTACGTTCGACTACATCATAGACGATATCTTCATCATGGTCGTGACGAAGCTCGATAATATAATCAAAATCATCCAAAGTATATTCTGAATTTTGCACAAAAACATCAGGATGTTCAATTACTTTAATAGCTGGGAGTCTCATTATCTCTCTCACAAGCTGCCAATGACGTTCATTTGCTCTTTTTGTCGAAACGATCCCATCAATGATAAATAAATTATCATCGCTATACTCATCTTCAATTAATTGATTGCGAATCGTTTGTTTAAGCAACGTTGACGAAACAAACAGCCATCGTTTATTCGCACAAACACTTGATGCCACAATAGATTCTGTTTTCCCAACCCTAGGCATGCCACGAATACCAATTAATTTATGGCCTTCCTTCTTAAATAATTCTGCCATAAAATCTACTAAAAGACCGAGCTCATCTCTGACAAATCGAAAAGTCTTCTTATCATCTGCGTCTCTCTGTATGTATCTCCCATGTCTCACAGCCAGCCGATCGCGAAGCTTTGGCTCTCTTAGTTTAATGAGCTTAATCGTATCCATCGTCTTTAATATTGATTCCAATCGAACGATTTGGTCATCATCTTTAGCAAGGATCAACATTCCACGCCTACCTTGATCAACTCCATTAATCGTAATAATGTTGATGGAAAGCATCCCTAACAATGATGAAATATCTCCGAGTAATCCAGGTCTGTTTTTTTGGATTTCATATTCGAAATACCATTCTTTTTTCTCCACCTAAAACACTCCTTATTCGCCTACAGTTCCAGATATTCTTATTACACAATATTAATTTATTTTTAATTAAATCTAGGTTCTATAATATATGATTTTCCACTAATATGAAAGGAAAATCCTTTTCGTTCGTAAAAATATATGTAAAATAAGAAAAAAGCAATTAAAGGCATATACACCTTCATTGCTTTTCCCATACCCGCTAATTATTTTTGTACTAATTTCACAACTAAATTAGCAATCGCATGTTGTTCTTCCTCACTTGCGACAGACCAAAGATCAGCAAGAATTTTCTCTTGGTCGTTTTTCGGCTCTACTGAACCAGCAAGATAATCTCCAATTTGATAAGCAATTTCACTTACCGTAGATTGATTCATCCCTTGATCTTGACCTTGTTCTAAACGCTCACCTAAAAAATCTTTCCATTGTTGCCAATTATCTAGTACAGACATTTGTATTTCCTCCTCGTTATAGACATTTGCCTCAACAGGTAGATGGTGCAAATGCAAAATATTAGAACGTACAATATTATCATGCAACGAGGAGAAATAAATTATTCATTCTTTATGTATACCAGCCACCATTGACACTTATGGTTTGACCAGTTATATAAGAAGAGGCGTCAGATAGTAAAAATGCACAAGCATGAGCTACTTCACTTGGATGACCGAACCGACCGATAGGAATATCATTCTTAATATCTTCCATTTCCATTTCGTTAAAAGAGGACATCATCTTTGACTCAATGGCACCTGGAGCAATTGCATTTACCCGTATGCCACTAGAGGCTACTTCTTTACTCAATGCCTTCACAAAGCTAATCTGTGCCCCTTTAACAGCTGAATAGACAGTTTCACAGGCAGAGCCTGTTTGTCCCCATATCGAAGAAATAAACTGTATATTTCCTCTTTGTTTTGTTACAAGTTTTGGCATTAATGCTCTCGTTAATAAAATCGGGTTTAAGACGTGTACGTTCATTAAATGTTGGACATCAGCATCTGTCATATCAGTTAATAGACCATAATAAGCATGACCGCTGCAATGAATGATCGCATCAAGTGAAAAAATGTTTTTAACAATTTTTTGATATCCTTCAGTTGAGGTTAAATCAGCAGAAATAGCAATATATTCACCGCCATAAGTATTCAAAGCAGCCACTAACTGATCAATACGAGACTGATTTTTGTTGTAATGCAAATAAAGGGAATAACCTTCTTTCGCTAATAACTGCGCAATTGCTTCGCCAATATCTCCACTAGCTCCCGTTATTAATACAAATTTCTTCATTTTTTTCCTCCAAAAAACAAATACATAAATCAAGCTAGCCCACCTAAAACGGGGCTAGCATTATTTATTTTGGTAAAACTTGGCACACAGACATTCTTTCTTCCGAAATTAATTCTTTTGCCGCTTCATTAATATCATCCAACGTTAACTTTTCAAGAAAAGGAACAATTTGAAAGAGGTCCATATCATTGAATGAGTAACGAGTAAATTGATTGGCTATATATTCAGGAGAGTTAAGCGCTCTTAAAAACCCACCAATCTTCTTCTTGATTGAGCGTTGAAGTGCCGCTTCATCCCAATTTGCACCATTCGTAGACTGCAATAAAATCTCTTTCACTTTTTCAGCAAGTTTATTTGGGTCACTTGTATCTCCGCCAATCATAGCAAAGCCAAACCCAGATTCTTGGGAGTAATCGTAAGAGAAAGTATCATCGATTAAACCTTCTCGATAGAGATCATTGTAATGTTGCCCACTTTTTCCAAATAACAAGTCTAACATAACATTTAGGCTTAGTTCTTTTTTTAGCATCTCCGCTCCTTGCTGGCTGGCGTCGTTTGTTTTAATGCCCACCATACATTTCGGTGTTTGCACATTCATTCTTAATGTACTTATCGTTTCAGCAACCGTTTGCGGCTCTTGATCAAAGATTCTATCAATTGCAGGCTGCTCGCTATAACTTTTATTAGCCTGATTTTCCCTTACTTGAGCAATTATAGCTTCTGGGTCAACTGGACCCACTACAAAAAGCAACATATTACTTGGGTGATAAAAAGTATGATAACATTCATACATCATATCCTTTGTAATGTGAGAAATACTTTCAATCGTTCCCGCGATATCGATTTTCACAGGGTGATGATGATATAGGTTTGCTATTAGACCATAATATAGACGCCAGTCAGGATTATCATCATACATTGTAATCTCTTGTCCGATAATGCCTTTCTCTTTTTCTACCGTTTCCTTAGTAAAATAAGGGTCTTGGACAAAGTCAATCAATGTAGTTAAATTCTCTTGAACGTTTGAAGTACTTGAAAAAAGATAGGCCGTGCGAGTAAATGAAGTAAATGCATTGGCAGATGCACCTTGGCGACTAAATTGTTGAAACACATCTCCATCTTCTTTTTCAAACATTTTATGCTCTAAGAAATGGGCGATACCGTCTGGTACTTTAACTGGTTCATTTTTATCAAGCGGAACAAAGTGATTATCGATCGATCCGTATTTTGTCGTAAATGTTGCAAAAGTCTTATTAAAACCATTTTTCGGTAGGACATAGACATCTAACCCATTGGCCATTTTTTCATAATAGAGTTTTTCTTGAAGCTGATCAAATGCGATTTGTTCCATTATTTTTGCACCTCTTTTCCATGAAGAAAGTAAATTGTATCAAGCTGAACTTTCTTAGCTACAGTTATAATGTCTTCCTTTGTAACTGCTTCCATTCCATTCATCCATTCAGTTAAGTCCATTTTTTGTTGAGAAACGATATTATGATAGAGCACTTCTGCGACACCTCTTGCCGTATCCATCGTTTCCAACATTTGGTTCTTAATAACCGCTTTTGTCTGCGTAATCTCTTCTTCTGTAAAGGCACCCTTCTGCATTTCCTCTAATTGTTCTTCAATAATAGAAGTTGCTTGCCCATAGCTGTTGTTGTCAATTCCAGACATCACCATCAATAGACCTTTGTGACTTTCCAAACGACTGGCGACATAATAGGCTAGAGAAGCTTTTTCTCTTACATTAATAAATAATTTTGAGTGGGAGAATCCGCCAAAAATTCCGTTAAATATTTGTAACGCACTATATTCAGGATCACCATAAGTGATACCAGTACGATAACCAATATTTAATTTCGCTTGTTTCACATCCTGCTCTTCCTTAATCGTTTCTGGCTCAATCAAATCGTTTGCTCTCGCCATTGAGGTTTCTTTAATAGATCGAGTTTTTAAAGGTAATAATTCACGAACATATTGTTCAACTTCATTCGTATCAATATCACCAATCATATATAAATCAAGCTCATCTTCAGCTAGAGCCTTTTCGTAATAATGATAAAGAGACGATTCTGTAATTAATGGTAAATCATCTAATTCACCGTGTACATGGAGCGCATAGGCTTCATCTTTACACATTTCTTGTACAAGACGTAAATTAGCATATCTCATTTTATCATCATTAACTGCTTGTATCCGCTGCTTTAATGTTCTTTTCTCACTTTCAACCACCTCTCGGTCAAAAGCTCCATTATTGGATAATGGATGGAGTAAAAGCTCTGAAAGTAATTCAAAAGCTTTTCTAAGTAATGGGGTCTGATCAGATAGAAATTTTTCATTTGCCATTTCAATAGTCATAGAAATAATGTGGTACTCCCCTTTTTTTGAGAGGTCCACATATAAGGAAGCGCCATAAAGCTCATCTAAGTATGCCCTCAACTTAGCCGTGGTAGGATATGCAGCGCTACTACTTTCTAACACATGCGGTAATAAAGCCCTTAGTGTGACAGTATCTTTACTTAAAGGCGCTTTCATTTTCCAAACAATCGTATTTGTTTTATATTTATCTGTTTTAATTTGATGGAGCTTAACACCATCAATTTCTTTAACTGTTTCTGTTGTAATATTCATTAATAAACCTCCTTATTCCTTTTTACCTTAAAACATACTATTTGAATCGCACTTCTTCCTATTTTGTCATCTTTTTAGTATATGTATGAAAAGAAAACAATATTTTCTATTATATACGTTAATAACCATCCTATGCTAATCTTGCAGACATCTATAGGAGAAAATAAGTAAAATAAAAGTCTCAGGGCCAATCTCCCGAGACTTTACTTATTATCTATTTCCTTTAATATACGGTACCCCAGAAGCTTTTGGCGCATCTGCTCTACCTATAAATCCAGTGAGTGCTATAATCGTTAATACATATGGTGCAACAAGTAGATAGACATTTGGGATATTCTCTAATAGCGGTAAGCTAGAACCAATAATACTCAAACTTTGGGCAAAGCCAAAGAATATCGCTGCACCCATTGCTCCTAAGGGATGCCATTTCCCAAATATCATTGCAGCTAATGCCATAAATCCTTGTCCACTAATTGTCGCATGACCAAAATCAGAAGAGATCGCTTGGGCATATACACCACCACCTATACCACCTAGCGCTCCCGAAAGTAATACGCCATAATAGCGCATTTTTGTCACATTAATCCCCATAGTATCTGCGGCCATCGGATGTTCGCCAACAGACCGTAATCTGAGACCGAATTTTGTCTTATAAATGACATACCAAGCAACCACAGCGAAAATGATTGCTACAAACGAAGTGTAATACGTATTAGAAAAGAATATCGGGCCAATAAACGGGATATCACTTAAAAGCGGGATATCTATTTTACTGAAGCTCTCTTGAATGATATCTGTTTGCCCTTTATCATAAATAAATTTTACTAGAAATAAGGTAACTCCTACTGCTAACAGATTGATTGCGACACCAGAAACAGTTTGATCCGCTCTAAAAGTGATGGATGCTATCGCATGAATAGCTGAAAAAATGACTCCAGCAAGCATGGCTACTAATAGCGAAACCCACGGGGTCGATGCCCCTAATACATCGGCAAACGATAAATTGAAAACAATTGCTGTAAAAGCACCTATTACCATTAATCCTTCTAATCCAATATTAATTACACCTGAACGTTCTGAGAAAGTTCCACCTAACGCGGTGAAAATAAGGGGTGCTGCCCAAAGTAAAGTAGTTGGCACAATAATCATTAATATTTCCATGATACCCACTTACTTCACCCCCTTCTTATTAATCTTTCTTATGAGTAATCGAATCATATAACTTGAAGCCACAAAGAAAACAATTAAAGCAATAATAATATCAACCAACTCGTTCGGAACGCCTGCTTCTAGTGGCATATTAAGGGCACCAACCTTCAAGCTCCCGAAAAGAATCGCCGCCAAAACAATGCCTATCGGTGAATTAGCACCTAATAAAGCTACAGCGATACCATCAAAGCCGACTCCAGTAAATCCACTTTTCACAGCGGCATATCCGAAAGTCCCAAGCCCCTCCATTGCACCAGCTAAACCAGCAAAAACTCCAGATATCACCATGGAAAGAATAATATTCTTTTTAACATTCATGCCTGCATAATTTGAAGCATGTTGATTTAAGCCAACAGCCTTCAACTCAAATCCTCTCGTTGTTTTCTCCAAAATAAACCACATAATAATAACAGCAATAATGGCAATAACAATTCCCCAGTGCATACGAGAGTAATCTGTTAAAGATTCTAATAAAGGTGAACGAAGACTTGCTGTTTCAGCAATTGGGTCCGAACTATCACTACCTTCTGACAATTTTGTTCGAATAATATAGTTCGTAATATGAAGTGCAGTATAATTCAACATAATTGTGACAATAACTTCATGAACACGATATTGTGCTTTTAAGAAACCAGGTATAAATGCCCAAATTGCCCCCGCTAAAGCAGCAGCTAGCACAGCTAAAGGTAAATGAATGATCTTCGGTAGTTCAAAAGCTACACCTACCCAAACAGCAGCTAACCAACCAACAATTAATTGCCCTTCAACTCCGATGTTAAAAAGGCCTGTTTTAAAAGCAAATGCAACTGCAAGGCCAGCTAATATATAGGGGATAATTTGTCTAACGGTTTCACCGAAAAAATAAACATCACCAAATGCACCATTCCACAGAGCTATAAACCCTGCAATAGCATCATAACCTGTTACAATCATTAAAATAGTCCCAACAATGATGCCAAGAAGCACGGCAATGATCGGTATTAATATATTTTGCATACGGTTAGACATTTCCATCACCTACCTTTTTCTTCGTTGAACCAGCCATTAATAAGCCCAACTCTTGCTCTGTCGTTTCCTTGGGATCAACCATTGCAATGATTTCCCCTTCAAAAATAACAGCAATACGGTCACTCACATTCATGATTTCGTCCATTTCAAAAGAAACTAACAGCACGGCTTTACCTTGATCTCTTTGGTCAATTAACTTGCGATGGATGAATTCAATTGCACCCACGTCAAGCCCCCTAGTCGGTTGTGAGGCAATTAATAAATCTGGATTACGATCTACTTCTCTGCCGATAATCGCTTTTTGCTGATTACCTCCAGAAAGAGCGCGAGCTGGTGTATATTCACTTGGTGTTCGTACATCATATTCTTCTATTAATCTATTTGCTTGGTCATAAATCGCTTTCTTATTCATCAAACCTGTTTTCGAATAAGGCTGTTGGTAATAGGTTTGTAGCACCATATTTTCACCAATTGTAAAATCTAATACTAAGCCATGTTTATGGCGATCTTGCGGGATATGTCCAATACCTGATTCAGTTACTTTTCTTGTATTTAATTTAGTAATTTCTTTATTGTTTAACAGAATTGACCCTTTTTCTACTTTTCTTAACCCTGCAATTGCTTCTACCAATTCTGTTTGTCCATTACCATCTACACCTGCAATACCGACAATTTCCCCTTTTCTGACTGTTAAGTTTAAATTGTCTACAACTGCGATATTGCGAGAATCTTTCACTGTAAGCGATTGTATTTCTAATGACGCTTCTTTCGGCATAGCTTCTGTTTTCTCAGTTTTAAACGTCACTTCCCTACCAACCATTAAACTAGCTAATTCATCGGGATTTGTTTCAGATACATTTAGCGTTCCGATTCCCTCACCTTTGCGAATAACCGTTACTCGGTCACATACTTCCATAATTTCTTTTAGTTTATGAGTAATCAGAATGATAGATTTACCCTCTTTAATCAGCTTACCCATTATTTGAATAAGCTCTGCAATCTCCTGTGGTGTTAGCACTGCAGTAGGTTCATCGAATATTAGGATATCTGCTCCTCGATAAAGTGTTTTTAGAATCTCAACACGCTGTTGCATTCCTACAGAAATATCTGCAATTTTTGCTTTTGGATCTACCGATAAACCATATTTTTGTGAAATGTCGCTAACTACTTTTTCCGCTTCTTTTAAATCAATTTTACCTTTTGATGTGATTTCTTTCCCTAAAATAATATTTTCTGTTACTGTGAATTTATCAACTAACATGAAATGTTGATGAACCATCCCAATACCTAACTCATTCGCGACATTTGGATTGGTGATTTTTTCAATGTTTCCCCTGACTTTAATCTCCCCTTTTTCAGGTTGATAAAGACCGAATAAAACATTCATTAACGTTGATTTTCCTGCACCATTTTCTCCGAGGAGCGCATGAATTTCTCCTGGTTTAACTTGAAGTGTGATATTATTATTCGCTACAATACCCGGAAACTCTTTACGAATATTGAGCATTTCAATAACATATTCCACCCTCTCCACTCCTTACCCTTATGTAGTTAGAGGTCAGACCTCGCTTTTTATTTATGATTGATTGAACATCCATGAATGAAATTTTAGGCTTATCTTTAAAAACCTAATTGAAAAGGATAATTTGTTATTCTTTTCAATTAACCTTTTAAGTTAAAAAGGAATAAGAGATTTCAAGTCCCTTATTCCTTTCCTCATTACTCTGCTGTAAATGCCTTCGCTTCTTCTACTGATTGAGGAGGAGTAACTTCTCCACTCTTAATTTTTTCAATCCATTCGTTTACTTGTGTTTCAACTTCCGCTTTGGCAGCGAACTCTTCGTTGATTGGTGCCAAAGTCACTCCATCTTCATTTAAACCGTAAACAGTAGTTTCGCCACCAGGGAAGTTCCCATCTTTTGCTTTAGTAGCGATATCTTGTACAGCAACGTCTACACGTTTCATAGCAGATGTAAGGATAATATTATGATCTCCGACTACCCCTTCTGCTGATTGGTCTGCGTCAACACCAATTGCCCAAAGTTCTCTCTCTGGATCTTTTCCTTTTAAGTCACGTGCTTCTTTGAATAATCCATTACCTGTTCCACCAGCCGCATGGAAGATGACATCAATACCAGAAGCATACATCTTAGAGGCTATTGATTGACCAAGCTCTGCTTTGTCAAATGCACCTGAGTAATTGCTTTCTACTTTAATATCTGGATTTACAGCTCTAACACCTGCAATAAACCCTGCTTCAAAGCGTTCAATAACAGGAAGTTCCATACCGCCGATAAAACCAACTGTATCCCCTTTTGTTGCATTTGCAGCAACGACACCAGCTAAGAAACCTGACTCTTGTTCTTTAAACATAATGCTAGCTACATTATCTGCCTCTACTTCTGAATCAATAATTGAAAATTGGCTATCTTTTTGTTGTTCGGCAATTTCAGCAATCGCATCATGCATCATCGCTCCAACACCAAACACTAAATTGAATTTTTGACGAGTTAAGTTATTTAAATTTGTTGCATAATCAGCATCAGATTGGGATTGAAGGTAAGTGTATCCACCTTTACCTTCTTCTAAGCCATTGTCTTCACCAAAAGCTTTAATCCCTTCCCATGCAGATTGGTTAAATGATTTATCATCTACGCCACCAACATCTGTTACCATTGCAACCGTGAATGACTCTTCTTTGTTGCCTTCTGAACTTGATCCTTTTTCGTTTTCTTCTGAAGAACCACATGCTCCTAAAATGGTACCTGCTGCTAGTGCAAAAGAAAGTACTAATCCAAGTTTACGTTTTTTCATTTTGTCCCCCTTAAGGAATTGGTTTACATTAGTAGATGAGTATGATTGATTAGTTAATCCGTTTTCTAAGAACATGGAAGCTAAATTTGTCTGCTCTAAAATAGTTAACCGAGAGGAGTAATGGCTCGTCTTGTTCAGTGTAATGCATCTGCTTAAGAACGAGTAGAGCTGTCTCAGGGCTACAATCTAAAATAGGTGAGACCTTCTCGTGATAACCAATCGGTTCAATTTCAGAGACCGCATATGTAATTCTTCTGCCTGTTTTTTCTTCCAAATTTTCAAAAATAGATTCTTTTTCCCAAGAGATAGAGTCTGGAATATGCTTCGCCAACATTTTATCCAAGCAATGAACAACAGGTTCACCATTTGCCGTTCTCACCCGTTCTACTACTAAGATTTCTTCATCTGCTGAACAGGAAAAAAGTCTGATATCTTCCTCACTTGGACATTGCGTCTCTGAGCTAAGGAATATAGTCCCAGGTTGCATACCTGCTTGGGTAATCATATTAGTGATACTATTTAACTGTTCAATTCCTGATGTAAATAATGGCTTTGTATTTACGAAAGTGCCGACACCGTGTCTACGAATAATGACATTCTCTTCTTCTAATATCCTTAATGCCTCTCTTAATGTCGCACGACTGACACCTAATTGTTTGGCAAGATCAAATTCTGAAGGTAATTTTTCTCTCTCTTTATAAATTCCTTTATCAATATCTTGCTTCAAACGATCAATTACTTGTAAATACAAATGGCGGCTATCTGACTTAATAGACATGCTGTGCTCCTCCAAATCCAAATCTCAAGACATCAGACCTCTGATGTTCAATCATCTCTACTAATCGAAAATACTATACCATTTTTCTAAATATAAAGAAACATATTTTTCAAAAAATGTCGAAAAAGATAGTGAAAAAAGTGAATATTTTTCACATTTGTTGACTCATAGTTGATGTCTTAAAGAGTTTTGTTTATTTATTTTCCCTTTCGTTATAGGCTTCTTTTGATAAAAATCAAATGCTACTAAAATATTTTAGAAACCTTTAAAAAAAGAATAGGTCATATTTATAATAAATATTAACCTATTCTTTGTACATACTTTCTTTCAATTGTTGATTAAAGCTGTGTTGCTAAAAAGCGTTAAATATATTTTTAAGAAGATGCCTCATCCATACTTTGGCTGACGAGTACTGTTCTTGGTTTACTTCCCTCATAAGGTCCGACGATTCCTCGCAGCTCCATTTCATCAATTAACCTCGCTGCTCGCGTATAACCGATACGGAACCTCCTTTGCAACATGGAAACAGAGGCTGTTTGCATTTCAATGACAAGCTCAACTGCTTCATCATATAATTTGTCATCAACTTCACTTGCTTGTGAATCTGGTAAATCATCGGGAATCATTTCTTCTTGATATTGCGCTTTTTGCTGACCAATGACAAAATCAACAATTTCTTCTACTTCATCATCCGATAAAAATGCGCCTTGTACCCGAATAGGTTTTGATGCGCCGACTGGCATAAATAACATATCGCCTCTTCCTAATAACTTCTCTGCTCCGCCCATGTCTAAAATCGTCCTTGAATCCGTCATAGAAGAAACAGCAAACGCAATTCTTGATGGAATATTTGCTTTTATCACACCGGTGATGACATCTACTGAAGGACGTTGAGTCGCAATGATTAGATGAATACCAGCTGCCCTAGCCATTTGTGCTAATCTAGTGATTGCATCCTCAACATCCGATGAAGCAACCATCATTAAGTCCGCTAACTCATCAACAATAACAACGATGTAAGGGAGTAGTGGTTGCTTAGCTTCCTCTATTTTATTTTGCCTTTTTATAAATTCATTATAACCTTCTATGTTTCTTGTGCCTGTATGGGAGAATAATTCATATCTTCTCTCCATTTCGCTTACAACCTTTTTCAGTGCTTGAGAAGCTTTTTTGGCATTTGTCACAACAGGCGCTAATAAATGTGGGACGCCATTATATACATTAAGCTCTACCATTTTTGGGTCAATCATCATCAATTTCACTTCATGAGGTTTCGCTCTCATTAAAATACTAGTAATAATGCCATTAATACAAACACTCTTCCCACTTCCTGTCGCTCCAGCGACGAGCAAATGCGGCATTTTATTCAACTCTGCCGTGACAGCTTCGCCAGTAATATCTCTTCCTAAACCGATTAATAGTTTTGAATCATTGCGATCTTTACCTTTAGGTTCAATGACCTCTCTTAAGGAAACCATCGCAACTTCTGAATTCGGTACCTCTATCCCGATAGCTGATTTCCCTGGAATTGGTGCTTCAATTCGGATATCTTTTGCTGCTAACGCAAGTGCTAAGTCGTCACTTAAACTAACAATTTTACTTACTTTCACACCTACATCAGGATGTACTTCATATTTGGTTACTGCCGGTCCAAGATGAACTTGGGTTACTTTAGCTTTGACACCAAAGCTTTGGAAGGTTCTCTCAAGCTTTGCTGCATTATCATGAATAAGTTTATATTCACCGCTTTGGTCGGTGTGATTAGGTGCCTTTAATAATTTCATTGGTGGTAGTTTATAATCCTTATTTTCCACTTCTGTAAATGTAATCGGTGGTACAGTCTCATCTTGCTGCTCTTCGTCCTCCGGTTGTCTCTCGCTTATCCCTTGTACCGGGACTGTAACATCTTGTTCTTGATCATAAGCATTTTGAGAAAAGCTAGAAATAATTGGTTCTTCTGGTGTATTGTCTTTATCCATGTCTTCTGAGCTGTTATGGATTGTTATTGCCGGCTCTTCTTGATTCTCTTTACTTCTTCTCGTACGAGGTTTAGCATTGCGCTTATTCTTTTTACTTACCCAACCTTTTACATCATCAAGAAATGCTAGCCATTGTTTTTTTAGAAATTGAGCAAATGAAATGGTCATATCGCCCATCGCAGGGCCAAAAGTTTTCCCTGTAATTAATATAATTCCTACGATAATCAAGAGGAATGCAATAATTTTTGAGCCAGCTTCATCAAATAAATAATAGAAAACGGCAAACATTAATGCTCCAATCATGCCTCCACCTAAATCTGAAGTGCTGGCTTGATTTGTCACCTCACCCCAATAGAGACGCCATGTATTCATGATTACACTTGGGTCGGTAAATGCTCCCCCATTTGAAAGTAATTCAAATAACGTTACATGACTTAATAAAAGAAGTGCACTAATGATGAAGTACATGCCCACTAATTTCATATGAAAGAGATCAGGTCTCTCCCTTTTCCACATTAGAAATCCTGCATAAATCACTAATCCAATTAAACAAAGCATGTACCATTCGCCGGTAAAAAACCTGAAAAAAAGTACGATTGCTCCACCTACTGCCCCTAATTTCGCTATAGCAATCACTGCTAATGCGAGCATCACTAGAGCAGTTAATTCATATTTTAAAGTTTGTCTCACTTGTTGCTTTTTACGCGTTTTACGCTTCTTTTTTTTCGCCATTTTATCACCTGATTTATAAGTACTTGAATGATGCATGAAAGAAGAGAGCAGCCTTTTAGTGGCTGCTCTACGTTTGTTCATTTATTATAGCATAATTTCATCCATCTTTTACTTAACTGAGGGTGATTTTTACTCCAGGTCCAATATTTTCATTCATGAAATCATTTGGGTCCGTACTCATTACTTGGATTACACGATATTCAGAACCACTAGTTAATTCCACTAGTAACGGGATACCTTCAAAGTTAACCACTTTTTGTTTCGCATATTCAGATGGTTCAGCTTGGTATATCCATTCACTTGGCATGGCTGTATATAATATCATTGCACAAGCCCCTCCTGATGTTCATTGTTTTCAATTAACTCCTCAAGTTTTTTTAAGGCTGGGCCAATACCACCTACTTCATTAATCAAACCAAATTCAACAGCATCAGCACCAATCACATTCGTTCCAATATCTCTTGTCAAATTTCCTTTAGCAAACATTAAGTCTTTAAACTTCTCTTCAGTAATCTGTGAGTGTTTTGTTACAAAGTTAATGACGCGTTCTTGCATTTTATCTAAATACTCAAAAGTTTGTGGCACCCCAATTACTAAGCCGGTTAACCGAATGGGGTGAATGGTCATCGTTGCTGATTCAGCAATATAGGCATAATCACAAGATACGGCTATAGGTACACCTATTGAGTGTCCACCACCTAACACGATTGAAACTGTAGGTTTCGACAATGATGCTAACATTTCAGCAAGCGCTAATCCTGCTTCTACATCTCCACCTACAGTATTTAATATTACTAACAAACCTTCTATTTTTGGATTTTGCTCAATGGCTACAATCTGAGGGATAAGATGTTCATATTTTGTTGTCTTATTTTGTGGCGGTAGTTGTAAATGCCCTTCTATTTGTCCAACGATAGTCAAACAGTGAATTTTGGAATCTTGAGATAGTTGCGGTACATTTGTTTGACCTAATTGCTGTATCTTTTCCATTAAAGGCGATTGTTTATCTTCTTTAGGTTGTTGCTCTTGATCATTCCCATTCATTTCAAAATCCATAAGACTTCTCCCTTCAAACTTTTATATATTTAGTATGAACAGGGATGGGATTTTCATTCTACTAATGCTTTTAGAAACGAAGATATCTATTATCGAAATAAAAATATAAGCAGGCAACCACGAATACGTAATTGCCTGCTTTTTTAGGACTCCATAATTATCGGTAAGATCATCGGACGACGTTTTGTTTTATCAAATAAGAACTGATTGAGACCTTCTCTCATATCTTGTTTGATACCTGACCAGTCGAAAGCTTCTTTCGATAGTTTGGCTTCAACAATTTCTTTTACCAATTTGCTTGCTTCTGCAAGTAATTCTTCAGATTCTCTAACATAAACAAATCCTCTTGTAATAATTTCTGGTCCTGCTGAAATGATTTTTTGTTTTTTGTTTAACGTAACAACCACAAGTAATATCCCATCTTGAGATAATAACTTACGATCTCTAAGGACAATATTACCAACATCACCTACACCACTGCCATCAATTAATACATGTCCGGTTGGGATTTTCCCCACATTTTTCATGGTTCCTTTTGCTATTTCATATAATTCTCCCTTTTCAGGAATAAAAATAGCTTCACTTTCCATACCAGTCGACTCAGCTACTTTTGCATGTGCCTTTAACATCCTATATTCTCCATGAACAGGAAAGAAATATCTCGGATTCATTAAATTAATCATGAATTTAAGCTCTTCTTTGCTACCATGACTAGATGTATTAAAACTCCCTTTACCTGAGACCACATGTGCTCCGCCCCTGAACAATACATCAACTGTTTTTGATAAATAAACTTCCGAACCTCTCAAAGGAGAAGCAAAGAATATCACATAATCTCCAGATTGAATATGCACTTGACGGTGAGAGTTTTTCGCCATCTTATACAGCGCATCAATTGGCTCTCCTTGCGTACCTGTCACTAAATAAATGATTTCTTCATCTGCCAAGTTTTTCACATCGTTCATAGAAACCATTACGTCTTCATAAATATCCAAAAACCCTAATCTGATGGCAATATCATATATTTTTTGCAAACTTCTTCCTACTATTGCTACTTTTCGGTTAGTCTGTTTCGCAGCGTCAAATACTTGTTGAATCCTAATTAACTCAGACGCAAATGTAGCTACTACGACTCTCCCTTTTGCTTGATAAAAATGCTTCACTAAATCATCTAATACTTCAGCTTCAGATTTTGTGTAGCCCGGCTTTTCTGCTTCTGTACTATCAGATAATAAGCACAAAACGCCATTTTCTCCGATTTTAGCCATTTTTCCAATTTCGGCTTTATAAAGTGGGCCAGCCGCTTGGTCAAATTTAAAATCCCCAGTGTAGACGATACTGCCTTGTGAGGTATGAATACATACCCCAACACTGTCTGGGATGCTATGATTTGTTTTAAAAAATGAAATTTCACAATGATCAAAGTGTAGTTCAGTATCACTATGTATTTCCACTAGTTTAGCTTTCCCTTTAAATCCTTGCTCTTTCATTTTTGCTTTTGCTAACGCAATCGTAAGCTTAGTTCCGTATACCGGGGCCTCAATTTGACGAAGCAAATAAGATAAAGCTCCAATATGGTCTTCATGTCCGTGGGTTAAAAATACTCCTTGCACACGATCTTTTTGTTGAATAAGATAGGTGAAATCTGGAATAACCGTATCAATTCCAAGCATTTCGTTCTCTGGAAGCATTAAACCTGCATCGATTACGAATAAATCCTCATCAACTTCGATTATGTACATATTCTTTCCTAATTCACCAACTCCACCTAGTGCTGCTAACTTGATGCTTTCGTTCTGTCTTTTCACTTATGTATCCTCCTATAGTTCATTCACCCGATCAAAATCAGTTATTCCCATTATACTTTAACTAAGAAAATAATAACAACCAAATTTATGCATTTTTGCGGTTATTAAGCAATTTATCCAGTTAAATTAAGTAATTAAACACTTTAGTAATTAAAGAAGACGGCACAATAAAGGATAATTTTACTTTAGCAAATACTCTCCTCAAAAAGTGATACCTAATATCAAGTTTTTAATAATTCAGTTAGTCTTGCTTTTAAAAAAGAGAACGTAAAAGACTCAAGAAACGTGTAAACTTCCTTCATCCAGATTGATATATTGGGTTTGGATTTAACAAGGACTAAATAGTAGTAATCAAAGATTTAAATATCTCTAGTTCAGCTAGTATGCGAAAACTTCTCCAAGGATAGCTGCACTACTTATGTTTGCTCAATATATTTTAGATTTGTGTGAAATATACGAAGAGCCCCCTTTTTACTCCACTATCCAGTGTAAATATGTTATGGCATCACAAAAAAAATCTGAACAATTCAAACCCTAAGGTGGGAATGAACGTTCAGATTTTTTTGCTAACTATTTAATAATGGCAATCAGTGTAGCTCTTTCTTGTTCAGAAAGTGGTACCATTGGTAAACGCACCGAACCGACATCAAGGCCTTTGACCTGCAAAGCGGTTTTAACTGGTACAGGACTTGGCGCTGCAAACATCGCTTCCATTATTGGTAGTAAGGATTGGTGCAATTTTGCAGCCTCTTGATAGTGTCCATCTAAAAATGCTTGCACCATTTCTTGAATTTCAGAGCCGATTATATGTGAGGCCACTGATACAACACCTGCTCCACCAATGGATAAGACTGGTAAAGCGATACCATCGTCGCCACTATATAACAAGAAATCGTCATCTGTTTCAGCGATAATCTTCGTCATTGCATTAAGATCACCACTCGCTTCTTTTACAGAGACAATATTTTTAATTTTGGATAGTTCAATAATTGTTTCAGGTGCAATATTAACAGATGATCGACCTGGAATATTATATAACATAACAGGCAAATCTGTACTTGCTGCGATCGCTTTAAAATGTTCATATAAGCCAGCTTGGTTTGGCTTATTATAATAAGGAGCGACTAACATGATGGCATCTACACCAATTTCTGCTGCTTTTTTCGTTAATTCAATGGATGAGTAAGTATTATTGCTACCTGTACCGGCAATAACTGGCACGCGTCCATCCGTTACCTTCACTACATGTTTAAACAAAGCAAGCTTTTCTTCTTTCGTTAACGTAGGTGATTCGCCTGTTGTTCCAGCAACAACAAGAGAATCTGTCCCATTCTCAATCAAATGATTGATCAACTGAGTTGTCTTTGCAAAATCAATATGCCCATTGATATCGAATGGCGTAACCATTGCTGTTGAAACTCTTCCGAATAAAACCATTTTTACACCTCTTTTTAATAATCACTTATATCATTTCTACTTGATCTTTTTCTAAATGAAAGGCATCATGGAGTGCATTGACTGCTTTCGGCAAATCTTCTTGTTCAACTAAAACCCAAATAGTCGTATGGCTATCTGCTGATTGCATAATTCTAATGCCTTGTTCCGAAAGTGCTGTTACAATTTTAGAGGCAACACCAGGTACACCTTGCATACCTGCACCGACAACTGAAACTTTCGCACAGCCTCTTTCCACTTTTGGTTCATGACCTAATCCATTTAAAATTTGTATCGCTTTATCGGTCATTTCTTCGGTCACTGTATAGGTTACTCCATGTGGATAAATATTAATGAAATCAACGCTAATGCCTTCTTTAGCCATTGCCTTAAAAACCTCTGATTGTAGGTCATACTGATTTTCTTTAGCAACCACTTTAATTTGCGTAATATTCGCTACATGTGCAATCCCGGTAACCGGCCTTTCTTTTATATCTGTTCCTCTACTTTGTTTCGTAACAGCCGTAACTAGGGTCCCTAAACCGTCTGTATAAGTGGAACGGATACGAATGGGAATTTTTGATTGCATCGCGATTTCAACTGCCCGTGGATGAATAACCTTTGCACCTTGATAAGCCATATTGCAAACTTCCGTATAAGTTACGACATCCAAAGAACGTGCATTCTGTGCAATCCGCGGATCAGCTGTCATAATCCCTTCAACATCTGTGAATATATCAATCCACTCTGCATTAAGGGCAGAACCTAGCGCAGCTGCTGAAGTATCACTACCGCCACGTCCAATCGTCGTTGTATCACCATTTCTAGCTGATCCTTGAAAGCCTGCAACGACAACAACATCATGTAATTCTAACTCGTTTTTTAAACGTTCACATTTCATATCAATAATTTTCGCATTCATATGATCATGATTTGTACGAAAACCAGCTTGCGCACCTGTTAATGCGGTCGCCGTTAGCTCATTTTCTAAAAGCATATTCGTAAATACAACACTTGAAATAACTTCTCCACAAGATAGTAATAAATCTGTTTCACGTTTATTGATTTTGGCAATGGGCGCACCAACAAGTGATAATAACGTGTCTGTTGCATAAGGGTCTCCCTTTCTTCCCATTGCAGAAACAACAACTACCACTTTGAACCCTTCCTGAACGGCATTTTTAATATGCCTTAATGCATGACTCCTGCCTTCTTCATTTTTTACCGATGTACCGCCAAATTTTTGAACGACGATTTTCATCTTAACACCTCGAGTAATTGCAATTTATTTCACTAACTTTAATTTAACAAGACTTTCTGCGATTTGTACAGAATTCCAGGCTGCACCTTTTAGTAGATTATCAGAAACGACCCACATATGGAACCCTTTTGGCTCATCTAAGTCATTGCGAATACGACCGACGAACACTTCTGATTTACCAACACAATCTGCTGGCATTGGATAAATTTGCTGTTCAGGGTCATCTTGTAGTTCTATACCTGGTGCGGTACTTAACAAAGCTTTTATATCCTTTGCGTTAATGCCTTCCTGATCAATCTCAAAATACACAGATTCAGAATGACCAGTTCCTACGGGTAGACGAACACAAGTCGCAGCGACTGGTAAAGAAGGCAGATGCATAATTTTTTTCGTTTCATTAATCATTTTCATTTCTTCAAATGTATAACCGTTATCAACAAATTTATCTATTTGAGGAATGGCGTTAAAAGCGATTTGATAATGCTTTTTATCACCCTTTACTGGCAATACTTCAGGCGTGTATGCTTGATTATCTAGGATCGCTCTTGTTTGCTCTTGCAATTCATCAATAGCTGCTTGCCCTGAGCCAGAGACTGCTTGATAAGTGGAGACAATCACTTTATTTAAACCAAATGCTTTTCTAATCGGTTCAAGCGCTACAACCATTTGAATGGTTGAACAATTGGGGTTGGCAATGATGCCATTATGGTTATGCAAGTCTTCTTCATTTACTTCAGGTACGATGAGTGGAGTATTTTCATCCATACGGAATGCACTCGTATTATCAACCACAATTGCTCCTCTCTTTACCGCTTCTGGAGCTAATTGTTTGGATACACTTCCCCCTGCACTAAACAAGGCAATATCTACACCTTCAAAACTATCAGGTGTAGCTTCTTCTACAGTATATTCCTTACCGTTATATTGAATCTTCTTCCCAGCTGAGCGAGACGAAGATAATACTTTCAACGTTGATATCGGAAAAGCACGCTCTTCCAATGTTTTTAACATTTGTTCACCTACTGCTCCTGTTGCTCCTACTACAGCTACATGGAAGTCTTTTTTCTCTGTCATAACCATTTCTCCTTCCGGCCAACATAATGATTGATATTTTTTAGTTTACCTTTCAGCTAACAAACAAGTGAGCGACTATCTTTCAGTCGTATTTCAGCTATGAGAGCGAGCTAGAGATAGTATACTAAGATTATTTTATATTTTATCATATTCCCGCATTAAAAAATAAAATTTTATGAGAAAACATGGCTTATCGCCAAGTCTACTGGCGAAAGCCGTCGTCTGCTAAATATTCATGAGTTAACAAAAGGAACTATGATAAATCTCGAACTTAGTTACCATCTTTGTATCTTTCTACAATGACTGGCTGAATCTGTTCACCATTTATTGCTTTCACTATTGTATCAGATAATGCGGTCATACGGGCGACCATTGAGTTCGGTTTCTTCACCGGGTCATCTTGCCCAAATGGGATAAAATAAATATTTTTTGTTGACATTAAACGCATGAGATTTGTGCCATTTAAGCCAAGTGCATCATTAGTCGATATACCTAGTACAACTGGTTTTTCGTTCCTTAATGTTGCTTTGGCAGCCATAAGCACTGGAGAATCTGTCATAGCATTTGCAAATTTACTCATGGAGTTTCCTGTTAATGGGGCAACAACCATGCAATCTAATGGGATTTTCGGACCTAATGGTTCTGCTTTTACAATAGAATCGATGACTTTATTCCCAGTCACTTCTTCTATTCTTTTAATCCAATCTTCTCCATCGCCAAATCTTGTCACCGTGTTTTGAACTGTAAAAGTCACGACTGGTATTACTTCAGCTCCTGCCCCGACTAACTTCTCTATTTCCGGAAAAACGGCATCATATGTGCAATGCGACCCAGTTAACCCGAATCCTATTTTTTTCCCTTTTAAATTCATGATTGTTTATCCTCCCTTTCATCAAAATTAGCCAAAATCAATTGTGAAAGAACATTAGCTAAAATACGTCCCGCTGTTTTTGGTGCAACGATTCCTGGAAGGCCAGGTGCTAATAGTGCTTTGACCCCGCGTTTCTCTGCGTACCTAAAGTCCGTACCACCCGGTTTAGAAGCTAAATCAATAATGAGCGTATGAACTGGCATTTTCGCTATTACTGACGCCACCACGACTTGTACGGGAATTGTATTAATGCATATATCTGTATCCACAACGGCTTCTTCAATATCACTCAAATGAAAAGGCGTAAGACCCATTTCAGTTATTCTCGCTATATGCTCGCTTTTTCTAGCTCCTACTTTCACTTTAGCTCCTAAAGCATGAAATGCACGAGCTATACTCATACCTGTTCTTCCTAGTCCTAATACAGTCACATTTGATCCGTGAATTGTAAAATCAGTATGTTGAATGGCCATCATTAATGCACCTTCAACAGTGGGGATTGAATTGTATATTGCGACATCATCACGATTAAATAATTGAACAACTTCACGATCTGCTTTGGTTGAAATTTCTTGAAGATAAGGAGGATTAATACCAGAATAAATTTTACAATGTTGCGGTGTTTTCTTTAAAATTTCTTCATTTATTGTAATTTTTTCATTAGAGAAAATTGTATCAATCTGTCCATCCACCCCAGCCCCAGGCACTGGCAATATAATGGCGTCAATGCATGTAAAGTCAACTTCATCTAACTTCTCCTTTACTGCACCAGAAAAAGCGTGGTCAAGCTGTTCAAAACCAACTAAATATAATTTTGCATCCAATTCTGTCAGCTTACGAATGACCTCAAGCTGCCTTGCATCTCCGCCGATCACTGCAATTTGTAATCCTGTCAGCATGCAACACTCACCTTCTTTTAAAGAACTTTTTATGTTCTTTTACTCAATTACTTCAACATCTTATGTAGAAATGACCTATTCGGTGAGTTCTCTAACAAAGAATAGACTCTAAGTTTGAACCTTAGTTGTGAAGAGAAGATTGATAAAGAATGAAGGACGAAACTCCTTACTTTAAAAAAACACTTTAAATAGGAAAAGTTATTAAATAGTGAGGTAGCGACTCATCTTTATTCACATACAATAAAATGCTAAGTGAGGAGGAAATGAAATGAAAAACATAACAGATTCTAGGTTTATTACAACTGACGATCCGAAATCTCAGCAGTTTGTCTTCCAGTTACCTAAGGAATGGGAAACAAGACCCTATGAGTATGAATGGGCAAAAAATTTTGCAGACAAAAATGAAATTGTTCTCGATGCAGCCTGTGGATTGGGGCATCCCTTAAAATTTTATCTAAGTGAGATATGCAAACACACTTTTGCCTGTGATATCGATGAGAGATTATTAGACAGTAAAGCCATTTTGTTAGATATGAAGGAAACATATACACATGACGACATACAAGAAGGAAATGTACAGCGATTGTTAAACAACTTATCTATGAATTGCTGTTCCTTAACTGATTTACCATACAGTGGGCAACTATTTGATAAAATCTTCTGTATTTCCGTTATTGAACATTTAAGTATTGAGGATATATATAAAAGCCTTGTAGAGTTTAAACGTGTATTAAAAGAGGATGGACTTATTATTTTAACATGTGATTATCCTACCATCGATCTAGACATGTTCAATCGTATGATTCACGAAGCTGGATTAACCTTTTTTGATCATGTGACCTTCACCCGACCTTCTAATGTCCTCACATCAACTATATGGGGAGAATTAAGTTGTTTTCGTGCGGTTTTAAAAAAGAACAAAGGCTAAAGAAAATATAATTTTTATAATAAAAAAAGAACAATTTCCTATCTTAACAAACGGGAAATTGTTCTCTTTTATTTATAGCCCTTGAGGTAATTCACCATCTGGACTAATTAAGGCTAATGAGTAGTCATCTGTAAAGATCTTTTTCGCCATTTCATTGACTTCATCCATTGATACTTCATCAATTTCTTCAATAATTTTATCTAATGTACGATGAGATCCAAGCAATAGTTCATTTTTGCCGTTACGGCTCATGCGACTATTTGTACTTTCTAAACTTAGCATTAAGCCACCTTTTAATTGCTCTTTACTATTGACTAATTCTTTTTCTGTTATTCCGTTTCGTTTTAAAACGTCTAATGTGTTCTGAATCGTTTCGAAAAGAACATTCATTTGTTTCGCACCGGTACCGCCATATATTGTAACCAGGCCACTATCTTTAAAAGAAGAGTGATAAGAAAACACAGAGTAAGCGAGCCCCTTATCTTCCCTCACATCTTGGAATAAGCGACTACTCATGCTACCACCAAGAATATTATTTAGAACGATCAACTGATACATATCATCATGACCGACTGGAAGTCCGTTAAACCCTAAACAAAGATGCGCTTGTTCCGTTTCTTTCTTTCTGGCGATCTTATTATTGTGAAAAGTAGGTACTGTTTCGTTTACTGCCGGACTACCACCTGTATATGTACCAAAATGCGACTCAACTTCTTTAATAAATGATTCAGGCACATTACCTGCAATGGAGATGACAACATTCTCAGGTATATAGTGATTATGCATATAGTCTCTTAATGTGTCCCCGTTAAACGTTTCTAGTGTTTCTTCCGTTCCGAGTATAGGGTACCCCAATGAATGACTTTCATATACACCCTTGCTTAAAACATCATGGACAATATCATCCGGTGTATCTTCATACATTTTAATTTCTTCGTAGACAACATTTTTCTCTTTTTTCAACTCTTCGTTATCGAAGGAAGAGTTGAAAAACATATCTGCTAGTACATCTAACGCAAATGAGGCGTGAGTATCCAGTACTTTTGCGTAATAGCATGTATATTCCTTTGATGTGAAAGCGTTCACTTGTCCACCAATACTATCAAAAGACTCCGCTATTTCTCTAGCTGTTTTTGACTCTGTACCTTTAAAAATCATATGTTCAAGAAAGTGGGAAATCCCATTATTCTCTTTATCTTCATTTCTTGATCCTGTTCCAATCCAAACGCCAATGGCAACAGAGCGGACAGTCGGAATATTTTCTAATACGATTCTTGTTCCATTTTTGCAAGTATATCTTTTAATCAAGCATGCTCCTCCTGTTCTGTTTGCAAGCTGTCTTTTTTCCGAATGATACGAAATGCTTTTCAAAACAACTGTTTATCATTCATTAGAAAAAAAGACTCATGATGGTAGAATAACATAAGTGTATCTATTGTTGCTATTTTTTGCAAAATCTCGCTTGTTATTTTTTCGGCTTTTCGTGTGATCCGATTCTTTCCTCTGATAATAAGGATGTCACTGTCCCAATTTGTAAGTCTTTGTCTTTAATCCCTACAATCATTCTGTCCAGTGCATTTGCTGTTGATTCTGTTGGATGCATTAAGACCATTGAACCATTTTCTACTTTATTGACTACACGATTAATAATCGTTTCAGGTGATGGTTTTTGCCAATCTATCGTATCGACAGTCCACATCACAGTAAGTAGTCCTTGCCCATTAGCAATGTTGACGGTTTGATTACGATAACTACCACTTGGGGGGGCAAACCATTTCACCTTTTGTTCAGTCGTCGCCTCTATGACTTCGTTAGTTTTCGCAATTTCTTCTTTCGTTTTTTGATCAGAAGCAACTTTCAAATCAGGATGCGTATAAGAATGATTGCCAATTTCGTGCCCTGCGGCAACAATCATTTTTGCTAAATCAGGGTTATTTTGCGTCCATCTTCCTTCTAAAAAAAACGTTGCTTTTACATTATGTTTCTTTAATGTTTCCAACATTTTAGGAAGATACTCATTTCCCCAAGCTACATTAATTAATAAACTAACCATCGGCTTGTCTGGATGGCCCTTATAAATCGGTGAAGGTTCTAAATCTTCTAGATGGATTTTTGGTTTTACTTCGGAAAATACGAGTTTCTCTTTATCAAAGGACCCGTCCTTTTTCATCTTTTTATAAGATGCATTCACATCAACCTTTAGTCCATTTAATCCTGGAATCGCCTTCCATACTCTATCTATAACAGCATCCTTGGCAGGTACTTCAAACGTCTTCGCTTGCTCCTTTATTTCTATTAAAAGCGGATCATCTACTTTACTTACCGATATGCTTTCATTCAGGGCTAAAGACATATATTGATCTGTTAACGGGTTCGCAACGATTAAAAATCCACTAATGACTATTACCAGCGTGTATCCAATTTTTCTCATAACACCAGCCTCCCTCTTCATTAAAATATGTTAAAGGAGGACAAGGTAGAACAGTTTAACTATTTGATAAAGCGCTTACATAATAACAATCCCTTTGACAAGTAAAAGAAACAAGCCAAGGGCTCACAAAAAACATCATCATTTTATATTCTAACAAAAAAAGAAAGAAAAAAATCAGGGGACAACCCTGACTTTCTTACAAGTTTATTTATTCTCAGCTTTTTCTTTTTGTTCACGCTGCTCTTTTAATACAGCTTTACGAGAAAGGTTCACTCTACCTTGTTTATCGATTTCCGTCACTTTTACAAGGACTTCATCACCTATTGAAAGCACATCTTCGACTTTTCCTACCCGCTCTTCAGCTAGTTCAGAAATATGAACAAGTCCATCTTTCCCATTAAAGATCTCTACGAAAGCACCAAATTTCTCTATGCGCTTCACTTTACCCAAATACATTTGTCCAACTTCTACTTCACGAACGATATCTTCAATGATTTTCTTCGCTTTTTGGTTCATCGCTTCATCGACTGAAGAAATAAATACTGTACCATCTTGTTCGATATCAATTTTTACGCCCGTTTCTTCAATGATTTTATTGATTTGTTTTCCACTTGGTCCAATAACATCACGGATTTTATCTGGGTTAATTGACATCATTAAGATTTTCGGTGCATATTGTGAAAGCTCTTTATTAGGTTCAGCAATTGTTGCTAGCATAGAATCAAGAATCTGCATTCTACCGATTTTTGCTTGTTGTAATGCCTCTTCTAAAATTTCTCTAGAAAGACCATCGATTTTAATATCCATTTGTAGTGCTGTAACGCCTTTACTTGTACCTGCTACTTTAAAGTCCATATCACCTAAGTGATCTTCCATTCCTTGAATATCGGTTAGAATAGAGTAATAATCACCTGATTTGATAAGACCCATCGCAATACCAGCAACTGGCGCTTTAATTGGTACCCCAGCGTCCATCATTGCTAAAGTACTTGCACAGATACTTGCTTGTGAGGTGGAACCATTAGATTCCAACACTTCAGAAACAAGTCGAATCGTATAAGGAAAATCCTTTTCTGATGGAATAATTGGTTCTAAAGCTCTTTCTCCTAAAGCACCGTGTCCGATTTCACGACGACCAGGTCCTCTCATCGGGCCAGTTTCACCAACACTGAAATTAGGAAAATTATAATGATGCATAAAACGTTTTTCTTCTTCAATGCCAAGACCATCTAAAATTTGTACATCACCAAGCGCACCTAATGTACAAATGCTCAACGCTTGTGTTTGACCACGTGTAAACAGTCCTGATCCATGTGTACGTGGAAGTAAATCAATCTCAGATGACAGCGGACGAATTTCCTCTAGTCCACGCCCATCAGGTCTTACTTTATCTTCAGTAATTAAGCGGCGTACTTCTTGTTTAACAATTTTATCAAGTACTTGCTTTACTTGTTTAAGATAGTCATCATCAACTTCTTGCTCTTCAAAATGGGTGATCACTTTATCTTTGACAACTTTAATGGCCGCTTCTCTAGCATGTTTTTCTTGAACTTGAATAGCAGGAATCATATCCGCTTCACACATAGCGCGCACAGTTGCATTAATCTCTTCATCGACTTGATAAAGTGTAACTTCCATCTTGTCTTTACCAATTTCTTCAGCAATCTTCTCTTGGAAGGCAATTAATCGTTTTATCTCATCATGACCAAACATAATTGCTTCAAGCATCGTTTCTTCAGGAACTTCTTCTGCCCCTGCTTCTACCATGTTGATCGCATCTTTCGTACCAGCAACGACTAAATGAATATCACTTTTTTCTGTTTGTTCTACAGAAGGGTTAATGATAAATTCATTGTCAACTCTGCCAACAGTTACACCTGCAATTGGACCGGCAAACGGAATATCAGAAACACTTAATGCAAGAGATGACCCAAACATTGCCGCCATTTCCGAAGAACAATCTTGGTCGACACTCATAACCATACTGACAACTTGAACATCATTGCGGAAACCGTCCGGGAAAAGTGGTCGAATTGGTCTATCAATTAATCGGCTAGCTAGAATGGCTCTTTCACTTGGACGACCTTCACGTTTAATAAAGCCGCCAGGTATTTTACCGACTGCGTATAATCTTTCCTCATAGTTCACAGTAAGTGGAAAGAAATCTAAGTTCTTCGGTTCTTTTGATGCCGTTGCTGTACTTAGTACAGCTGTATCACCATAGCGAACCAATACAGCACCGTTTGCTTGCTTTGCTAATTGTCCAATTTCAACAGACAACTTGCGTCCAGCCCAATCTATGCTGTAGATATGCTTATCTTGTCCCATATTTGTACCCCTCTCTACCATTTCACTTACAAAATCATATATACTAAAGCAAAATGCCATGACATATTTTCATCATTAATACTATTATGCACACTTTTTCAAATATATAAAATAACAAAATTTTATGTAGAATAGCGTTTTTAGGCTAATAAAAAAGCGGGAAAAAATCCCGCTTCTTCAAATAAGAAGACAAGCTTCTTATTATCGACGTAAACCAAGCTTATTGATTAACTCACGGTAACGTTGTACATCTTTGTTACGAAGGTAAGTTAATAGGTTACGACGTTTACCTACCATTTTTAATAGACCACGACGAGAGTGGTGATCTTTCTTATGAGTACGTAAATGTTCGTTCAAATTGTTGATTTCTTCTGTAAGGACAGCGATTTGAACTTCTGGAGATCCAGTATCATTTTCATGAGTTTTGTACTCACTGATAAGTTCATTTTTACGTTCTTTAGTGATTGCCATCCGATTCACCTCCTAAAATTTCAATCCCCTGTTACTGAGCAAGCGTCGGTGACTCGACTTGCCAAGCAAAGGTTCATCAATCAATACGTTTATAAGAATACAACTTTTTTAGACAAAATGCAAGAATTAACCGTTGTTTTTTGCAAAATAATCGAGTGTTGCTTGCTTATCTTTAGCAATTTGCTCTATTAAAGCTTCAATTCCATTAAACTTTCGTTCATCTCTAATATGTTGATGCCACTCTACTTCAACCTCTTCACCATATATATCTTGATCGAAATCAAAAATATGAACTTCAATAGAAGGGGTCTTTAAGTCATCATGGAAAGTTGGCTTATAGCCTAAATTACAGACCCCTTTACGCCATTTTCCTTGAACAAAAATTCTTACAGCGTAAACACCTGTAGGCGGGGTGATGAAATCTTCGCTAACAGCAACGTTTGCTGTTGGAAAACCTAATTGTCTCCCTCTTTGATCACCTTGCACGACCGGACCACTAACTGTATAGTATCTTCCCAAAAGCGGAGGGATTTTTTCAACGCTCCCCTCTTTTAAGTAAGACCTAATAAGCGAGGAACTAATCTTGGCATTATCTCTTTTTAATTGTGGAATCGTGGTTGTAGAGAAAAACCCTTTAGCATGTGTCTTTATCGTATCCATAGTGCCTTTTCCGAATTTACCATACGTATAATCAAATCCAGCAGATACATGTGATACATTTAAATCAATAATATACTGATCGATAAAAGCTTCTGGATCTAGATTAGCAAATGCTTTAGAAAAGTGCACAATAAATAAATAATCAATGCCTAACTGTGCAACAATCTTAATTTTCTCATTTATCGGTGTGATGTATCTAATTTGTTCTTGTGGATCACCTAATACAGCTGATGGATGAGGATCAAATGTCATTACGGCACTTTTCAACCCTAGTTCAGCTGCCTTCTCCTTTGCATTTTCCATCACTTTCTGGTGACCAAGATGAACACCGTCGAAAAAGCCCAATGCCATTGAAAGAGGTGGCCAGCTATCTTTAGTATGGTTATGTGGATGTACTATTTTTATAACTTCCATGATCATTCACCTTTTTATATTGTTTAAACATGAAGATAGGCATAGAACGTCTACTTTATGTTAAAGAACGTTTACCTTTACCCTATTCACCTATGTATAGAACTTTAGTTGGCTTTATTATACCTGGTTTATCAGGATGATGGATATACAGGGCTAACGCTTGATTGTTCACAGTCTCCATTACAATAGGACCAGATACACTCTCAAGTTCTTCGGGAGTAGGAAGAACTGCGCCATTCTTCACTTTCATTGCTACTTTATCATTTATTTGATATTTCGGCAAATAGCTAATCCCCCATTCTAAAGGTTTGAGCACATCAGCTATTCTTCCCTCGTTCATCACTTCCTCCACTTGTGGTAATGTCAAACAATCCTCAATAGTAAAGTCTGCAGACCGGATGCGAGTTAAATCAGACATATGGGCAGGATAACCAAGAAGTTCACCCATCATAACTGCTAATGTTCTAATATATGTTCCTTTTCCACATGCAACACGAAAACGAAAAGTAATCCGTTCCCCATTATATACTTCCTGCTCATTTAGCAAGGTGATACGATCAATGCGCACTTTTCTACTTGGCCGCTCCACTTCTTGCCCTAGTCGTGCATATTCATAAAGTCTTTTACCATTCACTTTAACAGCAGAATACAGGGGTGGTGTTTGGACAATCTCTCCAGTTAATTGCTGGAACACCGCGATAATCTCTTCTCGAGTAATCGGTTTATCTACCTTCTTCTCTTCAACCACTTCACCTGAGGCATCTTCTGTCGTTGTAGAGAAACCTATTGTGACCTCTCCTTCATACTCTTTACCTGCATCCGTAATATATTCGGCAACCTTCGTAGCACGTCCAATACAAATAGGTAATACGCCAGTTACCTCAGGGTCCAATGTTCCTGTGTGACCCACCTTTTTCGTTTTTAGAATCTTGCGTAACTTGAATACACAGTCATGAGAAGTCATTCCTTTTGGCTTTAATAAAGGTAATATTCCTTCCATTTTGTACGCCCCCTTTCAAATTCAAATTAAGGTGAAATAAATACGGATAGACAAACGTCTATCCGCCAATCATTATTTATTCCTTATCTTTGGATTGACCGTCATCTTGAATTTGATGAAGGAGTGTTTCAATACGATTACCGTAATCGATTGATTCGTCAAACTCAAAAGTGATTTCAGGGGTTTTTCTCAAACGTATTCTCTGACCAATTTCAGAACGGATAAACCCTTTAGCTTTAGCCAATCCTCTCAATGTATCTTCTCTTTGCTCTTCATTACCGAGAACAGAAATATAGACAGTAGCTTGTTGTAAATCACCTGTCACATGAACGTCTGTTACTGTTACAAATCCCACTCGTGGATCTTTAATTTTTCGACCGATAATTTCTCCGAGCTCTTTTTTCATTTGCTCGCCAACTCTATTTGATCTTAGGCTCAATTGTTACACCTCTTTTTCAAAGCCATTCAATGTCTGTAATTGTCCGTTCAATCTCAGGAAAAGAATCAATTAATTTAAGCGCATTTGAAAGCTCCCACTCAACGGCTTGCTTACTTGAAGCTACAGCAGTTATGGCAATTTGCGTATGTTGCCATGTATCTTGAAACCCTACTTCTGCAACAGAAATGTTAAACTTCTGTTGCAGACGAGTGAGGATTCGCTGTAATACACTTCTCTTCTCCTTTAATGAACGAGCATCATATATCATACACTCACACGAAACCAAACCTACAATCATTTACGCTCAATTTCTTGCATAATATAAGCTTCAATGATGTCGCCTTCTTTGACATCATTGTAGTTCTTAATTGTGATACCACATTCGTAATTTGTTGCTACTTCTTTCGCATCATCTTTGAAGCGTTTTAACGCATCAATTTCACCTTCGAAAATAACAACGCCATCTCTAATTAGGCGAATACCAGAATCTCTTGTGATTTTACCTTCCGTAACATAAGAACCAGCAATTGTACCAATTTTTGATACTTTAAATGTTTGACGGACTTCTGCTTGACCAATAATTTTTTCTTCAAACTCTGGGTCTAGCATCCCTTTCATTGCTAATTCAATTTCTTCAATTACGTTATAAATGATGCGGTGTAGACGAATATCAACATCTTCTGCTTCAGCAGCACGTTTTGCATTCGTATCTGGTCTTACGTTAAAGCCGATAACGATTGCGTTAAATGCAGCAGCAAGCGTAATATCTGATTCATTAATGGCACCCGCACCTGTATGAAGAATACGTACTTTTACGCCTTCTACATCAATCTTATTTAATGCGGAAGTTAGGGCTTCAGCAGAACCTTGGACATCAGCTTTTACAACGATGTTTATGTCCTTCATTTCCCCTTCTTTCATATGCTCAAATAAGTTATCAAGGCTAACACGAGATTTCTCAGATCTTTGTGCTTGTAGAGCTAATTGTGCACGTGCTTCCCCTACTTGGCGCGCAGATTTCTCGTCTTCTAGAACAGCAAATCTGTCACCTGCTTGAGGGACATCATTCAATCCTGTAATTTCTACAGGAGTAGATGGTCCCGCAGTTTTTACTCGACGTCCAAGGTCATTAACCATTGCACGTACGCGTCCAAATGTATTACCGACAACAATCGGATCACCAACCTTCAATGTTCCGTTTTGTACAAGTAATGTGGCTACTGATCCTCTACCTTTATCAAGCTGTGCTTCAATAACTGTTCCGACAGCATTACGATTAGGGTTCGCCTTATATTCTTCTACTTCACCAACAAGGAGAATCATTTCTAACAACTCATCAATACCGTCACCTTTAATGGCTGAAATCGGTACAAAGATTGTATCTCCGCCCCATGCTTCAGGAACTAATCCATGTTCTGTTAGCTCTTGCATTACACGGTCAGGATTTGCCGCTTCTTTATCCATTTTATTAACAGCAACAATAATTGGTACCTCAGCAGCTTTAGCATGGTTAATTGCTTCAATTGTCTGCGGCATCACACCATCATCCGCTGCAACAACTAAAATTGTAATATCAGTTATTTTCGCTCCACGGGCACGCATTGTTGTAAATGCCGCATGACCAGGTGTATCTAGAAATGTAATCTTCTTACCTTTATCTTCTACTTGATAGGCACCGATATGCTGTGTAATTCCACCAGCTTCGCCAGCAGTTACCTTTGTGTGGCGAATGGAATCAAGTAATGTCGTTTTACCATGGTCAACGTGACCCATAATCGTTACAACAGATGGACGTTCCTCAAGATTAGTCTCTTCATCTTCAGTGAAATATGCTTCTAAATCTGTCACATCTACTAATACTTCTTCTTCTACATCAACACCATATTCGCCTGCAATTAACTCAATTGAATCTTTATCTAGTTCTTGGTTAATTGTTGCCATCACACCAAGCATAAATAGCTTTTTAATGATTTCTGAAGGCTCTCTATGGAGCTTCTTAGCAAGCTCACCAACCGTTAGTGATTCAGTAAAAGTAATTTTCTCTGGTAATTCTTTTACTTTTTTAGGTGCTGGTGGTTGAGGTGGCTTCTGCCCTTTATTCTTTGGTTTATTTTTTTGATTATTATTGCGATTAGGTTTTTGATTCTTATTATTATTATTATTTGGCTTATTTCTATTGCCTTTTGGTGCACCTGCTGGTTTATTTTTCTGATTGTTTGCAGGTTGTGCTTGCGCTGATTGTTGTTTTTGTGGTTGCTTCTCTTCTTGCTTATTGTAAATACCGTCTAATTTTGTTACTTCACCTGGTTCTAATGTTGTCATATGATTCGAAACCTCTATATTCATTTCCTTTAATTTCGTAATTACATCTTTACTAGATAGATTATGTTTTTTAGCATATTCGTAAACGCGAATTTTACTCATGCTTTCACCCCCGCTAGAATTAATCGAGCAACGTTAATAGCTTTTTGGCGAATCCAGCGTCTAAAACAGCCACCACTACTCTTGCTTCCTTGCCAATTGCTTGCCCTAACAATTCTCTGTCTGGGACAATCTTATAAGGAACAGCATAAGATTTACATTTGTCTGTTACTTTTTTTGTCGTATTAGCAGAAGCATCTGCAGACAACAAAACCAGCTTCGCTTTCCCTTTTCTAATATCGCTTATAGAAAGCTCTTCACCTGAAGTGATTTTACGCGCTCGATTGGCCAAGCCAAGTAATGACATCCATTTTCTCTCATTCATTTTGGACGGTCATTTCTCCTTTTCAATAAGATCTAAAAGTTCGTTATATATGTCCTCATCCACTTGTACATCTAGATGACTAGCTAAAATATTTTTCTTTTTTGCAAGTAAGATGGCTTCCTTGCTTTTTGTAAGATACGCTCCACGACCGGATTTCTTACCTGTAACATCAACCGAAACTTCGCCTTCTTTTGAGCGAACAATGCGTACGAGTGATTTCTTCGGCATCATTTCTCCCGTCGCTATACATTTTCTCATCGGAATTTTTCTGCTTTTGTTCACCAGCCATTCACCTCTTATTCCTTATCTTCAGGGAATGTAAAATCTTCATCTTCATCATCTTGATGATAGCTTAAAAGAGCTTCATCTCTTGGATATGTGCCGGCTTCTCTTGCTTCTGTCTCTGATTTAATATCAATTTTCCAACCAGTAAGCTTCGCCGCAAGTCTTGCATTTTGTCCGCGTTTCCCAATAGCTAGCGATAGTTGATAATCTGGAACAACAACCGTTGTCGCTTTGTCCTCTTCATTTACTACAACATCTAACACTTTAGAAGGACTTAATGCATTGGCTACAAAGACAACTGGATCGCTAGACCACTTCACAATGTCAATTTTTTCACCTTTTAACTCGTTAACAACGGCTTGCACACGTGTACCTTTAGGTCCAACACATGAACCAACTGGATCTACCTCTGGATTATCAGAATGTACAGAGATTTTTGAGCGATCTCCCGCTTCACGCGCAACAGATTTTAATTCAACAGTACCGTCATAAATTTCTGGTACTTCAATTTCAAAAAGACGTTTTAAAAGTCCTGGGTGTGTTCTAGAAACATAAATTTGTGGACCTTTTGTCGTTTTTTCGACTTTTGTAATAAACACTTTAATACGATCATGTGGGCGATACTGTTCACTAGGCATCTGTTCACTTACAGGTAAAATCGCTTCAATCTTACCAAGACTAACGTAAATAAATTTTGCGTCTTGTCTTTGGACAATGCCTGTCATGATATCCTCTTCTCGATCAATGAATTCAGAATAGATAATGCCTCTTTCTGCTTCACGAACACGTTGAGTAACGACTTGTTTGGCTGTTTGTGCAGCAATTCTACCAAAATCTTTTGGCGTTACTTCCATTTCTACAATATCTTCAACCGTATAGTTAGGATTAATCTTGCGTGCATCCTCGATAGAAATCTCTAATCTTGGATCAAACACTTCATCAACGACTTCTTTGCGGGCAAATACTTTCATAGTGCCACTACCTAAATTTAAATCAATACGGACATTTTGTGCTTGATTAAAGTTTCTACGATAAGCAGACACTAACGCGGCTTCCATTGCATCAATAATGACATCTCGTGAAATTCCTTTTTCCTTTTCAAGCAAAATAAGAGCATCTAATAATTCACTGCTCATGTGATTCATATCCCCCTTTAAATAAGTTGCGTTACGCCAATTGCTTTATGAGAAGACAATAGCTAAGCGAGCTTTTGCGATTTTTTCATACGGTAATTCTACCGTTTTCTTTCTTGTTTTAACTTTCATTTCAACTTTAACGATATGGCCATCGAAGTCTGTTAATACACCTTCAAATGTTTTTTCTCCATCTATTGGTTCATACGTTTTTATAAATACGTTTTTACCAATTGCTTTCATGAAATCTTGTTCTTTTTTTAGAGGGCGTTCCGCTCCTGGTGAAGAGACCTCAAGGAAATAGTTGTAAGGAATTGGGTCAATTTCATCTAATTTCTCACTTAAGCGTTCACTAACTACTCCACACTCTTCTATATCAACGCCTGTCTCTTTATCAATAAAGACACGAAGAAACCAGTCTTTTCCTTCCTTCACATATTCGATCTCAACTAATTCCAACTGAAGATCGCTCAAAATAGGAGTGACTAATTGTTCAACTTCTTCAGTCACTTTACTCATCTTTATCCCTCCTTCTAGCAAGATGCCTATTCATTATAAATGTAGCAGCAAACACTAGAGTTGCTGCTAATCGAGATATACCGGATCATCTTTGTAACCGATGAAAATTTTGGTTAATAACAAGACGAAAGAGTGGGTTGCCCCACTCTTGTTTGCGAAGATATCCGTTAGTATTTCCAATAAAACTATACCATAACCATAATTTTTATGCAAATGGAATAGCTGTAAAAGCGACTTAGAACAAACTTAACTGATTTTGGTCTGGTAATTCTTCTAAACAACCATGATTATTTAAGTACTCGATAATTGTTTTAGATACCTTACCTCTTTGCTGAAGATCTTCCTTCGATAGGAAGTCTCCTTCTCCTCTTGCTTTTACAATATTCAGTGCTGCGTTCGTACCTAATCCTGGTATAGAGTTGAACGGCGGAATCAGTGTATTACCTTCAATAATAAAGTCACTTGCACTGGATTTATACAAATCAACTTTTTGGAAACTATATCCTCTTTCATTCATTTCAAGCGCTAACTCCATTACAGTCAGCAAGTTTTTTTCTTTTGTAGAAGCATCTAAGCCTTTCGCATTGATTTCTTCAATTTTTGCTCGGATCGCCTGTGAGCCTTTTACCATCGCATCTATATCAAAATCTTCTGCACGAACGGTAAAATAAGCTGCATAATATAAAAGCGCATGATGAACTTTAAAGTAGGCTATACGTACCGCCATTAAGACATAGGCAGCGGCATGGGCTTTAGGGAACATATATTTTATCTTTAAGCAAGAGTCAATATACCACTCAGGTACTTCATTCTTCCTCATTTCCGCTTCCATCTCTTCTGTCAGGCCTTTTCCTTTTCGGACTGATTCCATAATTTTAAAAGCGAAAGCCGGTTCTAAGCCTTGATAAATTAAATACACCATAATATCATCCCGACATCCAATAACTTCACTTAATGTGCATGTATTGTTATGAATTAACTCTTGAGCATTGCCGAGCCATACATCAGTTCCATGTGAAAGACCTGAAATTTGAACAAGCTCAGAAAATGTCGTTGGTTTCGTGTCTTCTAGCATTTGTCGAACAAACCTTGTTCCGAACTCCGGAATACCAAATGTCCCTGTTTTACACATAATTTGCTCTTCTGTGACGCCTAACGATTCCGTTCCACTGAAGATTTTCATTACTTCTGGATCATCGGTTGGAATGGTCTTCGGATCAATCCCACTTAAATCTTGCAACATCCTAATAACAGTGGGATCATCATGACCAAGTATATCTAGCTTCAACACATTATCATGAATGGAGTGGAAGTCAAAATGAGTTGTTTTCCATTCTGAGTTACGATCATCAGCCGGAAACTGGATAGGTGAAAAATCATAAATATCCATATAATCAGGAACAACAATAATGCCGCCTGGATGTTGTCCAGTTGTTCGCTTAACACCGGTACAACCAGAAGCTAAGCGATCAATTTCTGCGCCTCGAATATGAAGATTATTATCATTTTGATACGCTTTAACATAGCCGAATGCCGTTTTGTCTGCTACAGTACCGATCGTTCCTGCCCGATATACATATTCTTCACCAAAAAGAACTTTTGTATAGTTATGAGCTCTAGGCTGATATTCCCCGGAGAAGTTCAAGTCAATATCTGGTACTTTATCCCCTTTAAAGCCTAAGAAAGTTTCAAATGGAATATCATGGCCATCTTTACGATAATGCTGAGAACAGTTTGGACAATCTTTATCTGGTAAATCAAACCCTGAACCTACTGAACCATCATCAAAAAACTCAGAGTGTTTACAATCAGGGCAGACGTAATGAGGAGGCAGTGGATTAACCTCTGTTATTTCCGTCATTGTCGCAACAAATGAGGAACCTACCGAACCCCTTGATCCTACTAAGTAGCCATCATTTAGTGACTTTTTAACAAGTTTATGAGAGATCAAGTAAATAACGGCAAAGCCATGTCCGATAATACTTTTTAATTCTTTCTCTAAACGAGCTTCTACGATTTCAGGTAGTTCTTCTCCGTAAATACTTCTCGCCATGCTATAGCTCATTTCACGCATTTCTTCGTCTGCGCCTTCTATTTTTGGCGTATAGAGATCATCTTTTATTGGTTTGATTTCATCAATCATCTCAGCAATTTTATTCGTATTATCTACTACGATTTTTTTCGCTGTTTCTTTTCCTAAAAATGCAAAGCATTCAAGCATTTCATTGGTCGTGCGAAAATGCACATCAGGCAGTTCATGACGGTTGAGCGGATTTGCCCCACCTTGAGAATTTACTAAAATCTTACGATAAATCTTATCATTCGGATTTAAGTAATGAACATTCCCTGTGGCAACAACTGGGATATTTAATTTTTCACCAAGTTGTACAACGTTCGTAATGATTTCTTCGAGCGCCTTTTCGTCACGAACTAACTCTAATTCTAATAAATGAGCATAGACCTCTTTAGGGTGAACCTCTAGATAATCATAAAACTCAGCTATCTCTTCCACTTCATCAGGCGATTTTTGCATCATCCCTTCAAAAACTTCACCTTTGTCACATCCAGAACCAACAATAATACCTTCTCTATATTTCTGTAATACCGAGCGAGGAATACGTGGCACACGATAAAAATAATTAATATGAGCAATCGAGACTAATTTAAAAAGATTCTTCAATCCTTCACTCGTTTGCGCTATCAAAGTACAATGGGACGGTCTAGCCCTTTGATAAGCATTTCCTTTACCCATATTGTCATTAAATTGATCATGGTATTCAATGCCTTTAGCCATCGCATCCTTCAGCATTTTGATTAATATATAGCCTGTCGCTTCCGCATCGTATATTGCCCGGTGATGTTGAGTTAGTTCAACATCAAACTTCTTTGCCAATGTGTTGAGGCGATGATTTTTCATTTCAGGGTGTAAAAATCGCGCTAATTCAAGTGTATCTACAACGGGATTTGTTGCTTTTCCAAGACCTATTTTCTTATACCCTACATTTAAAAAACCCATATCAAATGAAGCGTTATGGGCCACAAGCACACTATCGCCAGTCCATTCGTAAAAATCTTTTAAAACGTCAGCTACTTCAGGGGCATTCTCTACTAAATCATCTGTTATGCCCGTTAAATTAATTGTCGTAGCAGATAATGGATGATGCGGATTAGCAAAGGATTCAAAACGATCAATAATCTCGCCGTCGTGAATTTTCACGGCTGCAAGTTCTATAATGGTGTCATAAACAGCAGATAATCCAGTCGTTTCAACGTCAAACACAACATAAGTATCTTCAGCTACTCGTCTATGAGCATCATTATAAGCAATTGGTACACCGTCATCGATTAAGTTCGCCTCAACACCATAAAGTATTTTGATACCATTTTTCTTACCGGCATTAAATGCTTCTGGAAAGGATTGAGCACCAGCATGGTCTGTAATCGCAATTGCTTTATGTCCCCACTTCTTTGCTTGTGAAACAAGCGCACTAACCGAACTAACGGCATCCATTTGGCTCATTGGTGTATGAAGATGAAGTTCAACCCGCTTTTCATCTTCCTTAGCTGTATCTTTTCTTTCAATTGGTTTAATTTCATTTAAATCATTACCAATCATGACTAGGTCACGCACGAAGGTATCATTTTGAATGCTACCACGAACTTTCAGCCACATGCCTTTTTGTACCATTTGAAAGAGTGCAGCATCTTCTTTATCTCGGGAAAACATTTTTACAAGTATCGAGCTTGTATAATCAGTAATTTTGAAAGTTAATAATGTCCGACCACTTCTGAGTTCTTTTGTTTCTGCATGAAAGACGTAACCTTCCACAGCAATTCTTCTTTCTTCGTCAACTATATCAATTAGTTTGCGGAAGTCAGCATCATCTTTAATTGTCAGGCCAACTGTCAATGGCCCTTGTGGTATCGGTGTATCTGATTCTTGCTCTAATGCTTTCTTCTCCATTTCAATTGCTGCTTGCATGCCGCGTTCTTGATCTTCTTTTCTCTTTGCTTCTAAGAAACGCTCATATGCTTCATTGCTCTCTTCGGTTGACAATTCTGTTTCAATTTGAAATGGTGGAAATCCAAATGATTGAAAGCTATCAAGAATAAGGGGCGCATACTTATTTTTAATAGACTGACTTTCCATATCATTACTAACGGTAACGATTACCTTATTTCCCTTTATTTTCGGCACTTGCTCATGAAGAAGCTTAAGCATCGGTGGTGAGATGCCTTCAATTTCTTTCATACAAAATGTCCAATAATCTTGAATTAAGCTCTCATCATATTGTTGATTCGTAACAGTAATAGAAAAAGAGGTACGTGCAATATGAGAAAACTTGTGGTGCAATTGAGCTGCAAATCTTTGAAGAACAGTTGCCGGTAAGATTTGTACTAAGCTAAAGGAAAAATGCCACCTTTTTTCCTTTTTTTGAATATATACTTTCATGATTTCGGCTTGTTCAAAATAATGAACAAAAGCATCTTCTGTTAATTCTAATTGTTGTAACAGGAGCTGAAAACGTTCTTTGTTTCCTTTTACATCGCTCATTTCAGCCCTCCCCCTTCATTAACGTTCTATTTTTTTCAATCGGTCACTATTATATCATAATTAAATACTAGATTTGATAAAGTAAAAATCACGCTAATTGTCAACTATTTTGTGGTAATGTATATTATTTCCCCGAGGAATGAACGGGTTATTTAACACTTCAAAAATGAATGAAGCGTAGGCTATTAAGCATAAGTATCAAGCTATAATTCGGAAAGTGACGCAATTTATTAATAGGACTACAATCTAATTCTATCGATGATAAATAAAAAACCGATCCCATTCTCATCTTTAACATTTGACGACTAATGGGGTCGGAATATTTTTATATAGGAATGTTTAGGTTTTTTATGCTAACTGATTATGAATGAATTGTGGTAATTCATCCACCGATACTTCAAATTGCTCGCCTGTACTTCTTAATTTAACTTCTACGATGCCTTCATTTGCCTTTTTACCAACAGTAATTCGTAAAGGTAAACCGATTAAATCACTATCAGCGAATTTTACGCCAGCTCGTTCAGCGCGATCATCCCATAAAATACGATACCCTAAATCTTTCAAAGAATCGTATACTCTTTCACTTAATTGCACTTGGTCTTCTTTTTTCATATTTAAAGAAACAAGATGAAGCTGATAAGGTGCGATATTCTCCGGCCAAACAAGTCCATTTTCATCACTATGTTGTTCAGCAATAGCTGCCATTACACGAGAAACCCCGATGCCATAACAACCCATAATCATTGGTTGTGAACGGCCATTTTCATCAAGAATAGTCGCGTCCATAGCTTCACTATATCTCGTACCAAGCTTGAATATATGACCAACTTCAATTCCTTTTGCAAAAAGAATACTACCTTCTCCATCAGGTGATGGGTCTCCTTCTTGAATAAAGCGAACATCTGCATATTGTTCTACGGTAAAGTCGCGATCCACATTTACATTGACATAGTGGTAACCAGCTTCATTTGCACCGCAGACACCATTTACAATTGCACTGACAGCATGGTCGGCAATGATCCGTACATTTGTATGAACCGGACCAATGGAACCAATTTCACAGCCAATAACGGATTTTGTCTCCTCAGCATCAGCTAATTCCACATCATTGGCAGCGAGCAGATTCTTTACTTTAATATCATTGACTTCATGATCACCACGAACAAGTATCAATACATAATCTTCATCTACTTTAAACAGTAATGATTTTATGCATTTTTCTGCTGAGACATTTAAATAATCCACAATTTCTGCAATACTTTTTTGATTCGTAGTACTAACTTTTTCAATTTCTCTTAACTCTTCATTAGATTTTTCATATGTTGAAACTACCTCTGCCATTTCAATATTTGCTGCATATTGAGATGTATCAGAATAAGCAATCGTATCTTCTCCAATTTCGGACAGAACCATAAATTCATGAGTATCTTTACCACCCATTGCTCCAGAATCCGCAATAACAGCTCTAAAATTCAAACCTGCGCGAGAAAAAATATTGGAATAAGCTTGATAAAAAAGGTCGTACATCTCATCTAAACTTTCTTGGCTTGAATGGAAAGAATAACCATCTTTCATAATAAATTCTCGACCTCTTAGCACACCAAAACGCGGACGCTTTTCATCACGAAACTTCGTTTGAATTTGATACAGAGCAAGGGGTAACCTTTTATATGATTTCACTTCATCACGTACAAGACTCGTCACAACCTCTTCATGTGTTGGCCCAAGAGCAAATTCTCGCTCATGACGGTCTTTCATTCTCATTAACTCTGAACCATATGTATACCAGCGACCAGACTCTTGCCACAACTCTGCTTGCTGAAGTGCAGGCATAAGCATCTCTACGGCATTAATGGCTTCAAGCTCTTCTCTAATAATCGTTTCAATATTTTGTAACACTTTTCTTGCCATTGGTAAATAACTATAAATACCACTAGCATTTTGACGAATAAATCCTGCTCTTAATAAAAGTTGATGACTTTTAATTTCTGCATCAGCAGGGTTTTCCCTTAAAGTTGGAATTAATACCTGACTTTGTTTCATCTTAATTTATACACCTCTATTATTTATTTTCATTATCAAGGCTCAGAAACCATTTAGTGAAAACGGATCTCTGAGCCTCAGGTTTCATCTTCTTATAAAAAGAATCGCTGAATGTCATTCCATGTTACAACTAACATAAGCAGCATTAATAGCGCAAAGCCTACAAAGTGAACCATACCTTCTTTTTGTTTGTCTATCGGTTTTCCTCTAACTCCTTCAATAGCAAAGAACATTAATCTTCCACCATCGAGAGCAGGGATAGGCAATAGGTTCATGATACCTAAATTGATGCTTAAGACGCCTGCCCACTTCATTAAATAAAATATACCTGATTGAGCAACTGTGTCAACTGAAACATAGATACCAACAGGACCTGAAAGGGCATCAATCGTAAATTCCCCAGAGATTAACTTCCCTAAAATAACAAAAATTTCTTTTGTCCATAATAAGGTCTCCTCAGCACCGTATACAACTGATTTTAATGGATTTTTTTCCATCGGACTATATACACCGATCACACCGATTGTCGGACCATCTTCTATTTCTTGTGACTTAGGTGTAACCGGGATCGTCATTTCTTCCCCACCGCGATCAATTTGAAATTCAAGCTCATTATTAGGGTTTTTCTGAATGATTTCTACAACATCTTGCCAGCTTGAAATTTCTGCACCATCGACTGAATGAACAATGTCACCTTGTTTGAATCCTGCATCAATCGCTGCACCATCTTCTGTTAATTCCCCAAGCATCGGCGCATTTGATGGCATCCCCTGTAATAAAGCGATGATGACAAAAATAACAAAAGCTAAAACAAAGTTCATCATCGGTCCAGCGAAAATAGCCATTGTTCTTTGTCCTAAAGTTTTAGAAGAAAATTGGCGATCATAAGGAGCAATCAGTGTTTCTGTTCCATCTTCCACCAATACTGCTCGGCGATTCACCTTAAAAGTTTCTAATTTTTCTTCTTCCTCACCTTCGACATACCCTTTTAATATCAATTCATGTTCAATATCTGCATGTTCGATTTCGAGAATCCTTGCATCCGGATATTTATCTTTGTTATTTAAAATAATCTTCTGAACTTCATTTTGGTCATTGAAGACTAATCCTACACGGTAACCTGCTTTCAATTCGACCATTTCAACATCTTCACCAGCCATCCGAACATAGCCACCTATCGGTAACAACCGGATCGTATAAAGTGTATCATTTTTTGTAAATGAAAAAACTTTTGGTCCCATACCAATCGCGAACTCACGACATAGGATACCTGCTCGCTTCGCAAAGATTAAATGTCCAAGTTCATGGAAAAATACTAGTGCCCCAAAAATGATAATAAAGGCTATGACTGTACTCAATTTTTAACCACCTTTTTTTCTGAATCAAAAACGAATCAGCTTGATAAAAGCGAATAGATATAGGCTCTTGTTTCCTCATCTACTTCTTGTATTTCTGATAATGTCGGTGCTTTTATACAGGAATGTCTTGTTAAAGCTTTTTCAATTAACTCTTCAATCTTTAAAAAGCTTATTTTTCCTTCTAAAAATGCTGCAACCGCTGCTTCATTTGCTGCATTTAAAACCGCAGGCATCGATCCACCTTCTTTTCCTGCTTGGTAAGCAAGCGCTAAACAACGAAAGCGATCATAATCCATCTCTTTAAAATGGAGCTGGCCAATTTTGGCTAGATCTAATCGCTTATTCTTTAATGGCAAACGGTCTGGGTATGAAAGTGCGTACTGGATAGGTACCCTCATATCCGGTGTACCTAATTGTGCGATGACACTACTATCATGGAATTCAACCATTGAATGAATGATACTTTCATTATGAAGAAGACAGTCAATCTTATCATATGGTAATGAGAATAACCAATGAGCTTCGATTACTTCTAAGCCCTTATTCATCATTGTTGCCGAGTCAATTGTGATTTTAGCTCCCATTGACCAGTTAGGATGATTTAACGCTTGTTCAACTGTTACTGCTTCTAAATCCGCTCTGCTATAATCACGAAAAGATCCTCCAGAAGCGGTTAAAATCAATCTATCGATATTCTTCGCATTCTCACCTTGTAATGCTTGAAAAATCGCTGAATGCTCACTATCAACAGGTAAAAGGTCAACACCATAGTTTTTTGCTGCTTCCATGACTAAATGCCCCGCTGTTACCAATGTTTCCTTATTTGCAATAGCAATCGTTTTTCTTTCCTCAATTGCTTGTAATGTTGGTTCTAGTCCGACACGACCTAAAACAGCATTTACCAATATATTTGCTTTATTGTATACAGCCACTTCTGTTAAACCGAGTTGTCCATATGTAAATGATATGCTTGGAAACTCAGCTTTAAGCATCTCCATCGAACTTTTTTCTAAGACGGAAACAAGCTCTGGATGGAATTCATTGATTACTTGACGGGCAAAATGAATATTTTTTCCTACTGAAAAAGCTACTAATTGGAATTCATCAGGATGCTGTCTAATGATATCTAACGTTTGTGTACCGATAGAACCTGAAGCACCCATTAAACTAATTTTTTTCATTTCTAAAACATCTCCTATTAAGAAAAGTGTCTACTAAGCCACATATCATATGGTATGATTACACTTTCCCCGCTAAAAACGGCGTCTCTATATAATCGTTTCTCTACCCTGTCTTTTATTACATGATAGATAAGATAATATACATAAATGGCCAAACAAATAACAAGCTATCGAAACGGTCAAGGATCCCACCATGACCAGGTAATATTCTACCCGAATCTTTTACCCCGTAATGTCTTTTAAATGCTGATTCTGCCAAGTCGCCAACTTGTCCAAAGACAGCTAATAGACAGGTCATAAGAATAATGAGAATAGCGGGTTCACTAATATCTGTAAAAATCAAAAACAAACAAGCAACAACAACAGATGAAATAACACCGCCAACACTACCCTCTATTGTTTTATTAGGACTAATATCTGGCCATAGCTTTCTTTTTCCAAATGCCTTTCCAAAGAAATACGCACCTGAATCAGAAGCCCATATAATAAATAGGCTAAAAAAGATCCAAATAAGACCATTCTCCATCGCTCTCGTTTCTAGAAAGTAATGAAAACCAAAACCTATATAGATAGTAGAAATGAGCATAAAGGCAATATCATCATATGTAACACGATTCTTTGTTAATACTGTATATGTAAGCAAAAGAAGTACACCAAGTACTAAAATATCTGTCTTTCCAACTCCTGCTCGTATTAACCAAGCAAAATAAAATTCTGTAGGAATCATGATCATCCATAATATAAACGTAGATATGAGTCCTGGAAGGGAAAATAGATTAAACCCTTTCATTCTTAATAGTTCGTATAAGCCTACTGTTGCAAAAAAATAGGCAAGGAGCATCAATGGCCACCCACCAATAAATACTAGTGGCAAGAGAACTGCTCCAAAAATGATTGCTGTGATTACTCTTTCTTTCATTCATTTCAACACCTTTATTAAACTCCTCCAAAACGCCTTTGACGCTTTTGGAATACTTCAACTGCTTCAACAAAATGTTCTTCCCCAAAGTCTGGCCATAAAACATCTGTAAACCAAAACTCAGCATAAGCTAGTTGCCATAGCATAAAATTACTTAAACGAATTTCCCCACTCGTTCGTATCAGTAGGTCTGGATCGGTCAACTCATTTGTCATTAAGTATGATGAAAAAACTTCTTCTGTTAACTTTTCATCATCTATTATACCACTTTGCGCATCAATTAAGACGTTTTTAACTGCCTCAATAATTTCCGCTCGACTCCCGTAGTTCATAGCGAAATTTAACACTAACCCATCATTATGAGCAGTAGATTGGATCGCTTCGTCAATCGCTTTTAATGTCGCTGCCGGTAAAATAGATTTATTTCCTATCATTTTCACTTGAACATTCTCTTCAATTAATTCGGGTAAAAACGTTTGCAGAAATTCAGATGGCAACTTCATAAGGAAATCGACTTCCATTTTCGGCCTTTTCCAATTCTCAGTAGAGAAGGCGTATAATGTTAACGTTTTAACACCCAGTTGATTGGCGAATCGTGTGATTTTTCTAACGACTTTTGCCCCTTCATGATGACCTGCAACACGTGGCAACGTTCTTTTTTTAGCCCAGCGACCATTACCATCCATGATGATAGCTACATGCTCTGGAATTGGCTGTGCTTTAATATTATCTATTCTATCTTGAAGATCTATTGAGTCATTATTATTTTTCCAAAGTTTCATTTTATCGAACATTTGAATACTCCTTTTAATCGGCTGATTTACCATTAAATAAGTAATGCCATGTATTTAATGGATAAGCACCCTTTTCCGTTCATACTACTTCGATGATTAAACGAGTGACGCTTTTGCCATTTCAGATATATTCATTATAGGCAGAATAAGTAAGCACATCAATAACTTTCCTCCAATTGTGCTCCTCATTTTAAAGATTACCACAAAACGATGCAATAAGATATTTTTTTAAGATATTAATTAAAATTAAGAGTTCGATTTCAAGGATTGCCGTTTTGGTTTATCTGCCAACAAATTCTATCAGTAAAGAAAATAGTTCCATTTTCTTCTACGCTACTGCCTTTTTCACTTCATTCATAAAACACGAAGTTTTAGAATCGGTCCATTATAGAAAAAGCCCCCTATTTATCATAGAGGGCTTCGCCTACAATCGAAAAAGTATGTCCTATATAATGTAAATAAGATTATACTTCTAAAATTTCTTTTTCTTTATCTTTTGTAAGCTCATCAATTTTCTTAATGAACTCATCTGTTGCTTTTTGGATATCATCTGAGTAACCACGTTGATCATCCTCAGTGATTTCTCCATTTTTTTCTAGTTTTTTCAGATCATCATTACCGTCTCTTCTAATATTACGGATGCCTACTTTTGCTTCTTCCGCCTCTTTTTTCACAACTTTTACAAGTTCCTTACGGCGCTCTTCAGTTAGTTGTGGAATGGATAAACGAATAAGGTTTCCATCGCTTGTTGGAGTAAGTCCTAAATCTGATTTCAAGATTGCCTTTTCAATGTCACCTAATATAGATTTATCATAGGGTTGAATGACTAATAAACGTGCTTCTGGTACAGAAACACCAGCTAATTGGTTAATAGGTGTTGGTGCACCATAGTAATCTACTGTTATTCTATCTAATATAGAAGAGTTAGCTTTCCCAGCTCTGATACCGGCTAATTCGCGTGTGTAAGATTGTGTTGCTTTTGTCATACGTTCTTTTACATTAGCTATGATATTTTTTGGCATTTAGTTTTTCCCCCTTACGATTGTACCGATTGGCTCGCCTAATACAGCGCGATTGATATTTCCTTTTTCCATAATAGAAAAGACAATCAGTGGAATATTATTATCCATGCAAAGTGATGATGCCGTTGAATCCATGACTGCTAATCCCTCTTTAATGACATCTAAATAGGATAATTCATCGTATTTTTTTGCATTTTTATCGATTCGTGGATCAGCAGAGTATACACCGTCAACATTATTTTTTGCCATTAAGATAACTTCAGCATCAATTTCTGCCGCTCTTAGTGCAGCTGTTGTATCTGTAGAGAAATAAGGGTTTCCTGTGCCTGCAGCGAAAATAACGACCCTTTTCTTTTCCAAGTGACGAATGGCTTTTCTACGGATATATGGCTCAGCAACTTGTCTCATTTCAATTGAAGTTTGTACTCTTGTTTCAATCCCAAGTTGTTCTAAACTATCTTGAAGTGCTAAGGAGTTCATTACCGTTGCAAGCATTCCCATATAATCTGCATTAGCACGTTCCATACCCATCTCTTCACCAATCTTACCACGCCAAATATTTCCGCCACCAACAACGACAGCTACTTCAACATCTAGCTCAGCTAAGTCTTTCACTTGCTGTGCGACTGACTTAATTACTGATGGATTAATGCCGAAACCTTGTTCTCCAGCCAATGCTTCACCACTTAATTTTAAAACAACTCTTTTATATTTAGGGTCGCTCATAAGAACCTCCATAATGAATAGTAAGCAAAAAAAGCTTTTGCTTAAAATTTCAAATTACATTTATTCTAACAAACAGGGAACACACAGTGTTCCCCACAAATTCATCTACTATGGTAGATTTATTATTTTTTCACTTGGCTCATTACTTCTTCTGCAAAGTTATCTTCGCGTTTTTCGATACCTTCTCCTACTTCATAACGTACGAATTCGCTAATTTTACCGCCTTTAGAAGCAACAAATTTCCCAACTTTTTCATCTGGGTTTTTAACAAATGATTGATCGTTTACACAAACTTCTTCGAAATATTTACCTAAGCGACCTTCAACCATTTTCTCAACGATTTTTTCTGGTTTACCTTCGTTAAGCGCTTGTTGAGTAAGAACTTGACGCTCATGTTCAACTTCTTCTTGTGAAACTTCATCACGAGAGATATATTTAGGGTTTAATGCTGCAATATGCATAGATACGTCTTTTGCTGCTTCTTCATCAGTTGTACCTTCAAGTACTGTAAGTACACCAATACGTCCACCCATGTGTAGGTATGCGCCAAAAGCATCGTTATCTGTTTTTGTTTTAACTTCAAAACGGCGTAATGATAGTTTTTCTCCAATTTTAGAAATAGCTGTATTGATATGAGACTCAACTGTGTTACCATTTGTCATAGATCCTTGAAGTGCTTCTTCAACTGACGCAGGTTTTACACTTAACAAGTGCTCTCCTAATTCTTTTACAAGTGTTTGGAAACCTTCGTTTTTAGCAACGAAGTCTGTTTCAGCATTTACTTCAAGAATAACAGCTTCATTTCCTTCTACTTTAATAGAAGTTAAGCCTTCAGCAGCGATACGATCGCCTTTCTTCGCAGCTTTTGCAATACCTTTCTCACGAAGAAAGTCAATTGCTTTTTCCATATCTCCGTCTACTTCTTGAAGTGCTTTTTTACAATCCATCATTCCAGCACCTGTTTTTTCACGTAATTCTTTTACCATTTGTGCAGTGATTGCCATTATGGAATCCTCCTTATTGAATATGTAAATGTCGTATATGAACATTCAGCATGATTTTTTATTATTACATTATCTTTTCCAAATATTGCGTATGCCAATCGTTCTTTTGATTTGCAGGCAACAAATACGTCATTCTTTTTAAAAAAAGGTGATAAAGGGTGCTCCCTATTATCACCTTTTCAAAAATAACGCATTTCATAGCAATTATGCAGTCGTTACTTCTTCACCTTGTTTAGCTTCTAAAATTGCATCCGCCATTTTACCAGTTAAAAGTTTAACGGCACGAATTGCATCGTCGTTTGCAGGGATTACTACATCGATTTCATCTGGATCACAGTTCGTATCAACAATACCAACGATTGGAATGTTTAATTTATGCGCTTCTGCAACTGCAATGCGCTCTTTACGAGGATCAATGATGAATAAAGCATCAGGAAGAGCTTTCATATCTTTGATTCCGCCCAAGAATTTTTCTAAACGTTCTTGCTCTTTTCTTAATTGAACAACTTCTTTTTTAGGAAGTACTTCAAAAGTGCCATCTTCAGACATTCTTTCGATATCTTTAAGACGTGCAATACGCTTTTGGATTGTTTCAAAGTTTGTTAATGTACCACCTAACCAACGTTGGTTTACATAGTACATACCAGAACGAATTGCTTCTTCTTTAACAGAATCTTGCGCTTGTTTTTTAGTACCAACGAAAAGAACTGTTCCGCCTTCACCAGCTAGTTCTTTAACGAAATTATAAGCTTCTTCTACCTTCTTAACTGTTTTTTGAAGGTCGATAATGTAGATGCCGTTACGCTCAGTGAAAATGTATTTTTTCATTTTTGGGTTCCAACGGCGAGTTTGGTGTCCGAAATGTACACCAGCTTCAAGCAATTGCTTCATAGAAATTACTGACATGGATGTTTCCTCCTAATGGTTTTTATTTTCCTCCGCTCATATCATCTTTAACTAGAAACTGTATTGACAGCACCAACTAGTTAAATCAATAAGCGTGTGTATTAACACCGTTTTATAATATAGCATAACTCCAGTAAGTAAGCAAGACTTATCATCATTCCTTAGAAAATTTCAATAAAAGTTCTACCTCTTTTTTTCCTTTATTCATGCGTTTTGCAATTTCATCGACGGAGTGCCCTTGATGATAAAGGTCCTGAATAGAAGAATGGGTAGTCGCTTCATTCTTTTCTTTTTGACGGTCAATATGAGTATCCTTATTGGCTTGATTAGCTTGATAAATAGATGCAGCCTTCTTTTTAGCTGTTGTTGTCCGATAGCGTTTATTCAACTCTTGTGGATTTGGCTCATTTTGTACGTTAGATTCGTCATTTACTGGAGATAATATATTTCTTTGCTGGACCTGCTTCAAAAAAGCTTCGTTCTCTTCACGCATTTCCGTTATGTATATCGCTAATAATTGATCCATTTGTTCTATATTATTTTTTTGTTCTTTTTCTAAAGAAACAAAACGATTTTGCCGTAAATAAAGGAGAAGAATCGCAGTGATTGCGAGTATATTCAATATGAGACTAATGATAAGGAAGAAAACAATCATTATTTATCCCTTCTTTTTTGTCAACTATTAGTGACTCTCTACTTTTTAATTTTCAATAGGTAATACAATAAATTCTGATTTATCAAAATGAATGGTAATATGCGCATTCGGCTTTTTAAAAAGCTTGGCGTACTTACCTTTTTTTATCTTTGTTTGAGGGTATAGATCTCCAAGAATTTTGATAGCTAGCTTATCCTTTTGAAAAGTGTGGTGACTTTCTATCTCTTGTTTCTTTTTCGTTAGATTTAAGATTTCTTGCTCGATATGCTTCTTAGTCTTTTTATGTTTTAATGCCAACGGATGTCCCTGTTGATCCTCCTGCAATTTAGACTCAATAGAAACTAACTTTTGTTTTACGATATTTAAATCAGCAAGTTTGTTCGAGATTTCCCCTAACTTTTCTTGTAGTGAATAATCCTCATCTTTTAATTCAATTTCAGTATATGTAAAATGGTGATTGCCAATATCTTTGACAATCATTTCACCATATGTTGATAAATGCCCCCCGATGACAGATGCATTATTAGCATAAATATGTTCCTTGGCAAACACTACACTATGAAGGATTGAACGCTCTATATATATATTACTTTCAGATTCTACTACTGCTTGATTTAAAAAATGGGCTCTTATACTACCTTGAGCCTGAATTTTACCATATTGATTTCCGAGGACTCCACCTTCAATATAAATATAGCCTTGTGCCTCTAAATTTGCGTTTTCAACTGTTCCTTCTACCCTTATATTACCTGTTGCCACTATATGGCTTCCTGTTAAGACATTCCCTTTCACAACCACGTTACCATCAAATTTCATTATACCTTTTCCTGGATGATAATCACCATCTATCAGTTGTATCGGCAACACAGACAAGCTGTTTTTTGACAGTAAGACTTCACCATCAATTAAAGAATAATATTGCTCATGATGTAAGATCACATTTTCCCCTGGAGTGATGTGTAATTCTTTTCCATTCATGCTGTTAACCCTTTGTCCATGAACATCGATTCCGTCCGTTCCAGGTGTAGCTGGAAAAATAGTTGCGATCACCTCTCCATTTGCTACTGTGACCATATACTCATGTATGTCATTAAGCTTCTCTCGCTTCTCACTATGCATATTTAACTTTTCCTTTACTAAATAAGCATCTCTTCCAGCGATTGGTTTCTCACCTTTTGCAATTTCGATTGGGGAAGTGTAGGCTAGAGGGTCTTCAACTATTTTCGCGATTAGCGCATGGTCAAGTCCGTATGTAATATTCGCTTTACGAATACTTTTTTCTATTACTTGTTTAATATTATCATCTTGTATCTCACTTGCCTGTAGATGTAACAAAGCAGTTAACCTATCAGGTGATACAGAAATGATATGCCCTCCTACCATAGAAAAACCCTCCTTCAAAGAACATTAGACGATTTTTTCTAATGTTTTCTTTAACTTTTGAATTGCCTTTGAATGAATTTGTGAAATCCTAGATGTAGAAAGCTGTAAAACTTCACCAATTTCGGTTAATGTCAGTTCTTCTTTATAAAATAAACTAACCACTAATTGTTCCTTTTCGTTTAATTGCTTAATTTGTGATGTTAATTCTTCAATTAATTCATTTTTAACAAGCTGTTTTTCTGGTAAAATAGCTCTCTCATCTTGAAGAACAAATGAATAATCATCATAATCATAGTCACTCGGTTTTTCATCAATAGATAATAAGTTGGCCATGTATTGTTCATTTAGAGTAGCATATACTTCCTTAGTTGATAATTGTACCTCAAGAGCAATTTCTTCAACTGTGACATTACGCATATAGGCCTGCTCTAATCTTTCAATCGCCGCTTCCACTTTTTTTGTTCTTTCTCTCGTGCTTCTAGATAGCCAGTCTTCTTTTCTTAAACCATCTAAGATGGCGCCCCTAACTCTGAAGGATGCATACGTATCAAATTTAAGGTCACGATTGGGGTCGTATTTTTCTAGTGCATCAAATAAACCCATCATGCCTAAACTTTTTAATTCATCCCTTGACACGTTTTTAGGGAGACCTGCTGCAATCCTTTGAACATGATAACTCACAAGTGGCATATATCTTTTAACGAGAAAATTACCCGCGTCTTGATTTCGTGAACATACCCACTCATCCCAAGCTTTCTCTTCTGAAACTTGTAGCATTGATTGAATCTGGTTAAATACATGATTTAAACCAGATACTCACCTCCTCTAACAAATATTTATATATATGTCACTCCTTGATTAACCGTCTTAACCATCATCTTGCCATTCTCTGGATTGAACTCTATCGTTCGTCCACAGTGACCACCTACATCCTTACCTGTCACTTCAACTTGCAAGTTTTTTAATATTCGTTCTGTAGTGGCTATATTTCTTTCGCCAATACGGATCACATCTTGACCGGATGAAAATTTAAACATATGTGCCCCACCTGCATACTTAGCCATGATGGAAATACGATGCGCACCACTTTTAATTAACTCATCATACAAATGCTTAATTCCTGAATCAGCAAACTTAGCGGGGTTAAATACCTTTGATTTTGCTAAGGATGAGTCAGGGAGCATTATATGAACCAATCCTGCTATTTTCTTTTTTTGATCATAAAGTACGACACCTACGCAAGAACCTAAACCTGACGTCCTAATTAACTGAGGTGCCTGAACAATATGACAGTCAGCTATCCCAACTTTCACGACTTCACTTGTATTCATTTTATTTATCCGTCACATTTCTTTAAGATTTCAGATAACGAGTGATTATCGAGGAAGATCAATAAGTGACAAAGCTCTTCTTTCGATTCTTCAACAATCTCCATACTCGTTTGAATAACTAATAACTCATCATAGTCGTATGATTGTGTAATACAAGCATCACTGATTAATGCAGCTGACATATCGATACTTATAGCAGGAAGTGAACAAAAGAGTGGTTCTTCAAAAAAATCCCCAAGTGCTGAAGCGTAGGCGCCTGTTAACATATTCATTAATTCCGCTAATGCTGATTGTTCCATGTGATCGTATAGACTACTAAACATTTCATTTTGGCTTTGTAGCAAGTTTGCTATCCACCGTTCTACATTTTGATAAGACATTAATAATAATAGTTGGCTTGAAAGAGAGCCTGATACTTGCGACAAACCCCCAACCGTTACATTCTCGTCATTACCGTTCGCCTCGACTACCTCTTGATAGGTATAGATGTGAACCGAGGGAACACGCATATTTACTTTTTTATCCAGCAAAGAAGAAAGTGCTGTTGCTGCATTACCTGCACCAATATTTGCTACTTCTTTTAACATATCTATAAATTTTGGGAGATGGTGTCGATTATTAATAGAATAAGAATCAGCCATTAAACTTCTACATTCTCCTCTATATTTAATACTTTAGCTAAGTCAATCAAAATAAGAATTTGTTGATTCATTTTGGCGACAGCTTTTATATAATCAAACGACTCTGTTCCTACCACTTCAGGCGGGGGCTCTAATTGTGATGTTGCAACATCTATCACATCATTAGCTGCATCGACAATTAACCCCACTTCCTTTTCACCCTTTTTCGTAATAATAATTCTAGTATGTTCGGAATAGGGGTGTTCGGGTAAATTAAATCTCGTGCGTAAATCGACAATTGGCAATATAACACCACGCAGATTAATGACACCTTTAATATACTTCTCTGTTCCTGGCACTCTCGTAATATGTTCTATTTTTTCTATTGAGAGTACATCTGCAACAGGTACCCCATATTCTTTATCACCAAGCTGAAATACAATTAATTGAACAGTATGTTGGTTATTTTCCACAGTCCAATCACCATCTTCCTATTATTTTATCAACTCATTACAATCAATAATTAGCGCTACTTGTCCATCGCCTAATATTGTCGCACCCGATATGGCAAAAACATTCGTTAAATAATCACCTAATGATTTTAGTACAATCTCTTGTTGCCCGATAAAAGAACTCACGATTAATGCAGCCAGCTTTTCTCCTTTTCGAACGATAACAACTGAAAGCGTCTCTGGTGTTTCTTCACTTTCATCATTCACTTCAAAAATAGATTGTAAAGAAACGAGCGGAACGACTTTACCTCTAAAATCGATTACTTGCTGATTATGTGTTTTCATAATGTCAGCTTTTTTTATAATTGCTGTTTCAATAATGGAGGATAAAGGAATAGCATACTTTTCATTTTCTACTTCTACTAACATAGCGGAAATAATTGAAAGGGTTAAAGGTAATTGAATGGAGAAGGTTGAGCCGTTTCCTTCATTAGACTGAATCGTAACATATCCACCTAATGATTCAATTGTACTTTTAACAACATCTAAACCGACGCCTCTGCCCGAAACATCGGAAATTTCCTTAGCTGTAGAAAAGCCTGATGAAAAAATAAGCTGATAAATATCTTGATCTTCCATAGAAGCGATCTCTTCTTCTTTAATAATCCCTTTGGAAATGGCTTTTCGACACACATTGTCCTTATTTATTCCTGCCCCATCATCCGTTATTTCTATGAAAATATGATTTCCACTATGATAAGCCTTCAAGATAATTGTTCCTTGTTGTGACTTACCTTTCGCTAAACGCTCTTCGGGCTTTTCAATTCCATGGTCCATTGCATTTCTAATCAAATGAACGAGTGGATCACCAATCTCATCAATGACTGTTCGATCTAATTCCGTTTGGGCACCAATAATCTCTAGGTTGACAGACTTATGTAAATCTTTCGCTAGTTGTCTTACCATTTTAGGAAAACGATTGAAGACTGTATCAATTGGAACCATCCTCATATTGAGAATTATATTTTGCAAATCTCCGGAAATACGAGACATATGTTCAACGGTTTCTTGTAACCCTTGATGGTCTAAATCTTGAGAAATTTGTAGTAGACGTCCTCTATCTATCACCAATTCCTCAAATAAATTCATCAAGATATCTAGTCGTTCTATGTTTACCCTAATCGTTTTCGTTGCATGTTTGCTCTGCTGTTTGAATGATGAAGTCTGTTGCTGTGCTACTTCAACCTCTTTTTCTGTAGGCAATACCACTTGTTCTACAGCTACCGCCGCTTCTTCACTTGCCTGAGACAAATCTATCGCTATGATTTCGACAGCGTCGATTTCAGATATTTTCAACAGCTCCATTTCAATCTCTTCTTTTGTGTTAGAGGAGAGAATAGTTACTGTAAACTCAAAGTCAAATTGTTCCTCTTCAAGAGCAGTTGCCTGAGGGTGCGATTTAATGATTTCTCCATTTTTCTCTAGTGTTTCAAAAACCATAAATACTCGAACTGCTTTTAATAAACAATCTTTATGTAATTGCACCGTCACTTCATAGGGGTGATAATCGGTACCTTTTGATTGACTTAATACAGTCCATTCATAATCATCGTAGGTCAGCTTCCCAAATTGCATAGTTTCCGGTGCATTTACATTCTCAAGCTGTTCTTTGCCATCCAAGCTCTGCAATTGTTTCACTACAGTCTCTACATTCAATTGTCCATTGCCTCCACTGGCAATAGATTCTACCATTTCTTCTAAGTAATCAGCTGCTAAAAATAATACATCAAGTACTTGTGAAGATACAGCTAGTTTCTCATTACGAATAAGATCTAACACGTTCTCCATTTGGTGAGTTAATTGGGCTAAATCATTAAACTCCATCGTAGCTGACATGCCTTTTAAAGTATGAGCAGAGCGAAAAATTTCATTAACAATGAATAAATCCTCTGGACTTTGCTCTAATTTAAGCAGCAAATCATTACAATTTTGTAGATGTTCTTTACTTTCTTCAATAAAAAGATCTAAATATTGGTTCATTTCCATCTAAGGACACCTCCATTAAACATACTTCAAGATTGTAGATGAGACATTTTGTAACTCTACTACTTCATCAGCTAATCCATTATCAACTATCGCTTTTGGCATCCCGTAAACGATGGCTGTTTCTTTCGATTCGGCAATAATGGTTGTTTTCGTTTTCTCTTTTAACTTTTGTGCTCCCTTTTTTCCATCTACGCCCATTCCGGTCAATACGACAGCTACTTGTCTATAGCCCTGCAATTCACTAAATGAAGCAAACAGCATATCAGCAGATGGACAATGCCCCACTTTTTTCTCCGGTGGTAATAAATGAGCGAAAAGAAAACTGCCTTTTTGATTTATAGTAAAATGTAAGCCGCCTTTAGCAATATAAGCAACACCTTTCTCCAACTTTTCTCCATCTTCTACTTCTTTCACCGTAATATGAGTCATTTGATTCAATCGGTTTGCTAAAGAATGGGTGAAATACGGTGGCATATGTTGGACAATCAGCATTGTTGCATTTATATCCTGCGGAAAACTTTGTAAAATAGATTGAATGGCTCGTGGCCCTCCTGTTGATGCAGCAATTGTAACGAGTAAAGGTTTTTTCTCTTTTAATACTAAATGCTCACCCTTTAGTTCTATATTACTATAATCGGCAGATGTTTTTATGTTTTTGTGAGGTTGTTTTATAGGACTAATTAACGATTTCATGTTTGTTTGTCGTGCTATTTTCACTTTTTCTATTAAATCATGTTTGATTTTATATAAATCTAAGGAAATCGGACCCGATGGCTTTTCTATAAAATCAAATGCGCCATATTTAAATGCTAGTATCGTATGATCTGTACTTACTTTCGCGGCACTAGATAACATGATAACTGGTAGAGGTTTATTTGCCATTATTTTTTTCAGCGCCTCAAGTCCATTCATAATTGGCATTTCAATATCTAGTGTAACGACATCAGGCTGTTTTTGAATCACTTCACGTACGCCCTCTTCACCATTTCTCGCTACACCTATTACTTCTATTAGTGGATCTCCAGATAAAAAATCGGTAATTAGCTTTCTCATAAATGCTGAGTCATCAATTACAACTACCTTTATCTTATTCACACCCATCACCTCCTACTTAAAAGCAAATGTTTTAAACGCTGGATAAAAGAAGTACCGCTTCCTTGTTCCATTCTTTCTATTTCATTTAATAATTGAGAAGTAATGAGTGCTAATTGTTTAGCAGCTTGTCCCTGTCGATCCAATTGGACAAAAGGGACTTGGTGTTGAACGGCTTTTTTCACTTTTTTATCTTCAAACACACATCCTAAATATACAATTTCCAATTGTAAGAACTTCTTTACTACTGCCGAAATACGCTCGTATGCTTCACCAGCTTGCTGTATGTCATCGACGCGATTCATAATCATTGAAAATTGAATATCCGACTGATTTCGGGCAATTTGTTTTATCGCACCATAAGCATCCATTATAGCTGGAGGCTCTGGTGTTGTAACAACAATCACTTCTTTAGAAGATGAAATAAATGAAACAGCTTCCAAACTCATCCCTGCTCCCATATCTAAAATGATGAAATCATATGTCCTTAAAACGACACTTAAATCATCAAGGAAGTTATCCACCTTTTGTTTATCCAGTTGCAATATATTTGAGAGTCCTGAACCACCGGCAATCATATCAATACCTAATGGCCCCTTTTCTATTAACTCATTAAATGAGCGCTTTTCATGAAAATAATCAGCTAAAGTAAATGGAAAAGAACGACCGATTAGAATATCTTGATTCCCCATACCTATATCCATGTCAATTAACAAGACTTTCTTCTGTTGCTCTTTCAATAAAATGGAAAGATTCAAGGATATATTTGACTTCCCCACGCCCCCTTTACCACTAATCACAGAGATGACACGACCTTCTTGATCGTTAAAGGGTTGATTATTCCTTAAATGATCACGTAGTTTAGCTGCTTGATCATACATAAGCCGAATCCTTTTTGAGAACGATATTCAAAAATTTTTCCTTTGTCATCTCTTTCAAGTCTTCGGGTACTTCTTGTCCATTTGTCATATAAGCAATCCCTTTTTGAAAACGAAGCACCATTTCTCCTACTGCATTAAGGTTGCTCGTTTCATCTATTTTAGTAAATAGGAAACGGTCAATGTCCATTCTGGTAAATTGCTCATATATCTCTTTCATATCTTCTACTTTTGCAGTAAGTGACAGCACCAGGAACGTCTCAGTCGGAAAATCAGTGGCTTTTGTTACAGAGGAAAGCTCCTTTATATTTTCCTCGAGACGATAATTCCTTCCTGCTGTATCTATAAATATCACATCGTAATGAGCAAACTTTTCTACTGCCTGCTGATAATCTTCGGCAGAAAAGCAAACCTCTAGAGGTGCATGGAAAATATCAGCATATGTCCTTAATTGCTCAATAGCAGCAATACGATACGTATCAGTTGTAATAAATGCTACCTGTTTCTTATGTTTTAATACCGCTTCAGCAGCCAGTTTAGCAATGGTAGTTGTTTTCCCAACCCCTGTTGGACCTACCAGTTTAATTAATTTATTGTTAAAAGTAATACCGCCAAATGAAATACCTTCTAGTTTACTAGTCAGATATTCTTCTATCCATTCTGTCACCTTGCTATCACGTAATTGCTCTGATTCTTTATACCATCTCGATAATAGATGGTCTGTCATCTCATTGATAAGAAATGCTGGCAATTCCATATTGTGTAATCGTTCAATCATTGTTTTAACATCTGTTGGCACGGTTTCAGTTTGCCTATGTAAATTGTTTCGCTTTTCTTTCATTAGCCCTTTCACTTCATTCAACTGCGTAATAATTTGTTGCATATTCTCTAACTCACTTGAAGAAGTCTGCGTTTGAAAGGCTGGTGGTTGATCAGATTTCTGCTGCTTTGCCTCAGGGTCGACACCTGCCATAATCTCTAGTTGCTCCTTTTTAAAGAGACCGAGAAATCCCGTTGCTTTTTTAGTTTTTTTCGTTTGTAAAATCATGGCATCTGGTCCTAAATCTTTACGTATTTTCTCTAATCCTTCTGCCATTGTATTAACAGTAAATTTTTTCACTTTCATTATAGATTCACCACTCCAACGCTTTGTACTTCTGCATTAGCTTCTATCTCATTGTAAGAGAGAATAGGCACTTGAGGAAAATACCTTTCCGTCAATTGTCTTACATATAAACGAACAGCAGGTGAACATAAGACCACTGGTGTATGATTCAACATAGAGCTTTGTTCGATTTGGTTTGCCAGAGACTCTAAAATCGTTTGTGTTTGTGTCGGATCTACCGATAAAAAACGCCCCTGTTCTGTTTGTTGAATCCCATCAGCAATAATCTTTTCTACTTTTCCAGATAAAGTAATCACTTTTAACGATTCACCTTCATCATGAAATTGATCAGTGATTTGTCTAGCAAGTGCTTGACGAACATACTCCGTTAATAAATCTGTATCAGTTGTCGATCTAACAGTATCTGCTAAACTTTCAAATATCACTGGTAGATTCTTAATAGAGATGTTTTCTCTAAGTAATTTCGCCAGCACTTTTTGAATATCTCCCGTTGTTAAAGGCGTCGGTGTGACTTCTTCCACCAAAATAGGATAACTTGATTGTAAATGATCGATTAATTGCTTCGTTTCTTGACGACCTATTAACTCATGAGCATTATTTTTGATCACTTCAGTTAAATGAGTGGACACAACTGAGGGGGGATCAACAACGGTATAACCGTAAATTTCAGCTTGCTCTTTCGTGTCTTCATTAATCCATTTAGCTGGTAAACCAAATGAGGGTTCGATTGTATCAATTCCTTCAATAGAATCTTCCTCGACACCTGGACTCATGGCTAGATAATGATCTAACAAAAGCTCCCCTTTGGCCATAACATTCCCTTTTATTTTGAGTCGATACTCATTAGGTTGTAATTGAATATTATCTCTAATGCGAACGACAGGGATGATAATTCCTAACTCTATGGCTAATTGCCTTCTAATCATAACGATTCGATCAAGTAAATCGCCACCTTGATTCCCATCTGCTAATGGGATAAGCCCGTAGCCAAATTCAAATTCTATCGGATCCACATTTAATAGATTAATCACACTCTCAGGGCTTTTCATTTCATCTGTTTGCACTTCTTCTTCAATTTCTTGTAATTGCTCTTTGTCAGGTGCTGGTGTTTTAGAAATAAAATACCCGCCTGCTATTAACAAACCTGCGATAGGAAGTGTTAATAACAAGCCAATCGGTGTAAACACACCTAAGAAAAGAATAGTCGCGCCGGCAATATAGAGCATTTTAGGATATGAAAATAATTGCCCAGTTATATCTGATCCAATATTCCCCTCTGAAGCTGATCTAGTGACAACTAAACCAGTAGCAGTAGACATTAGAAGAGCTGGTATTTGGCTCACTAACCCATCACCAATTGTTAACATAGAAAAATGAGTGGCAGCTTCTCCTATTGGTAAACCTAATTGCGTGACACCAATGATTATTCCAACGATTAGATTAATTAATGTAATAATAATAGACGCAATGGCATCGCCTTTTACAAATTTACTCGCACCATCCATCGCTCCATAGAAATCTGCTTCCCGCCCGATTTTTTCACGACGATTTCTAGCATCTTGTTCAGAGATCATCCCAGCATTTAAATCTGCATCAATACTCATTTGCTTTCCAGGCATTGCATCCAAAGTAAATCTTGCTGCAACCTCAGATACACGCTCAGTCCCTTTTGTAATAACAATAAACTGAACGATTACGAGAATGATGAACACAACTAAACCGACGATTACGTTACCTCCAGTAACAAAGGAACCAAACGTTTCAACAACTTTTCCCGCATCACCTTCGGAAAGGATGGCACGCATCGTAGAGACATTCAACCCGATGCGAAATAAAGTCATTAAAAGAACAAGCGATGGAAATATAGAAAATTCCAGTGCTTCCTTCATACTCATGGCCATGAGTAAAACCATAAGTGCGAGCGCCATATTAATGATAATTAAAATACTTAATAGCCAATGGGGAAAAGGAATGATGAGCATAGCAACAATTAGAATAACGCTCAACAACACCGATAAATCTTTTACAGCCATCTGATTCTCTCCTAACGATATATAAAACAATCTATCTCTCCATCTTTTGATAGATGGTTATTTTTAATAGTTATCATTTCTCCAATTGGTTTTTCACTTTATATACATAAGCTAAAACTTCAGCAACCGCTTTAAAAAACTCTTCAGGTATACTCTCGCCAATATCAACTTGATCATAAAGACCTCTAGCAAGCGGTCTATTCTCTACCATGATTACTTTATGTTCATTAGCGATTAATTTTATTTTCTGTGCGACATGGTCTACCCCTTTAGCTGTAAGAATTGGTGCGTCTGCTTTCGACTCATCATATTTCAAACAGATAGCATAGTGAGTGGGGTTGGTAATGATGACATCTGCTTTTGGCACTTCTTGCATCATTCTTCTTGTCGCCATCTCCCTCTGCCTTTGCTTAATTTTAGATTTAATTAAAGGGTCTCCCTCCGAACTTTTATGTTCATCTTTTATATCTTGCTTTGACATTCGTAAATTCTTTTCATAATCATATTTTTGGTATAAATAATCTAATATTGCTAGAACCAATAACGCTAAGGAAGCAAATATCCCCATTTGGATGGTTAAATCAATGACTGTTTTCATTGCAGCCCCAATTGTTTTTTGTGAGAGAATGAGAATCTCGTCAATTCTTAACCACAAAATCGAAAACACAACGACGCCAATGATACTAATTTTAAGAATCGATTTTAACATTTCAACGATAGCACGGAGAGAAAAAATTCTCTTAAAGCCTTTAATCGGGTCTAACTTCTCAAGCTTCGGTTCAACTGGTTTTGTCGTAAATAACACGCCAACTTGTATATAATTAGCAATGATTCCTGCGATAAGGGCCACTACCATAATTGGACCTACAATCATAATTAGTTCTTTTAAGATGTCCAATAAAATCTTAAAAACAGATGCTTCCGTTACATCAAGTAATAAATATTCATTAAAAGAATGCTCAAGCATTGTGATGATGGAAGTTTGCAGAAAATCTGCGGCAAAGAAAAAGAACGTAAAAACAGCTAGTAACATAATAGCAGTATTTACATCTTGGCTTTTTGCAACTTGCCCCTTCTTACGATTATCTTGTTTCTTTTTCGGTGTTGCTTTCTCTGTCTTTTCTCCAGCAAAAAGCTGTAAATCGAGTGTGAGAAACATTTTTTTATGCCCCTCCCATCAAGTTCATCAAGCCTCGTAAGAAATACAACATTTCTTCAAACAGTTTTGAAACAACTAACATCATCACACCCATCATAATAAATAAGATGATGAAGCTTACACCAATTTTCAACGGTAACCCGACTACAAAAACATTTAGCTGAGGGAACGTTCGAGCGAGAATCCCTAATGCCACATCAACAAGAAATAAACAGCTGACAACGGGAATAGCCATTTGAAAGGCAATAACAAACATTCTACTAAAAGCTTTCACCATATATTCAGCCATATTAGCATTTCCAAACGCAATCCACGGTTGATCAAGTGGGACATATTGATAACTATAGAAGATTCCGTCTAATAATAAATGATGACCATTGACCGATAATAGAAATAGGAGTGAGATAATGTATAAAAATTGACCCGTTAGCGGACTTTGTGCACCAGTTTGTGGATCAATGACATTCGCTAGAGCAAAACCCATTTGAAAGTCGATAAAACCACCTGCAGTTTGAATCGCCGATAATAATAAATAAGCAAGAAAGCCGATAAACAAACCAACCAATGCTTCTTTAAGAATGAGAAAAATATACATATTGTCTATTTCAAGTAATGGTAAATCGAGTGTAAATACCATAATCCATGCAATAAAAAAGCCAAGCCCTATTTTCATTGTATTAGGAACATTCCTATATGAAAAAATCGGCATCATCACAAAAAATGAGGTAATTCTTACAAATACTAATAGGAAACTTGGAAAATAGTTGAATAATTCTTGCATAATAACTTTAACCTATATACCTTGTTAAATTAGAAAGAATATCACTCGTATAGCTAACCATATAATTTAACATCCATGGTCCAAAGACGACTATACCAACTAACACAGCGACAATCTTTGGCACAAATGCTAGCGTCTGTTCTTGAATTTGTGTTGTTGCTTGAAAGATACTCACAATTAAGCCGACCACTAAAGCTAGTAATAATAATGGTCCGCATACAATTAGTACTGCCATTATCCCCTGCTCGGCGATTGAAATTACGGTTTCCGAAGTCATTTCTCTAACATTCCCTTACTTAAAAACTTTGTAGTAGTGATTTCACTACTAAATACCAACCGTCAACTAACACGAACAATAAAATCTTAAAAGGTAATGAGATCATTACAGGTGGAAGCATCATCATTCCCATCGACATTAATACACTGGCTACGACCATATCAATGACTAGAAAAGGAATAAAAATCATAAAACCAATCTGGAAGGCTGTTTTAATTTCACTAATAGCAAATGCTGGCACTAGTGCTGTTAATGGAATCTCCTCGATAGAAGTAGGCTTTTCAGCTCCTGAATAATCTAGAAATAGCTGTAGATCCTTTTCTCTCGTATGAGCACTCATAAACTCTTTAAAGGGAAGGGAAGCTCTATCATATGCTTCCTCTAGATCAATTTCTTCATTGAATAGGGGTGATAATGCTTGTTCGTTAACCTCATGAAAAGTAGGCGCCATCACAAAAAAAGTTAAAAATAAGGCAAGTCCAATTATCACTTGATTGGGAGGCATAGATTGAGTAGCTAATGCCGTCCTTACGAAAGAGAGAACAATCACGATACGCGTAAAGCATGTCATTAATATTAAAATACTTGGCGCTAAAGAAAGTACTGTTAACATTAGTAACAGTTTAATAGATGTTGAAATATTATCGGGTGAACTGTTATTAAATATCTCCATTACTTCATTCATGTTCGTGTTTACCCTTCTTCAAATTTTCAAGTTGGTCGGAACGTTTTTTTTTCATATCTGCCAGTTGTTTACTAAGAATATCTTGAAAAGATTGGTTCTTAACTTGTTCACTTTCCGACTTCTTCATTATCTTGAAAGGTTGAGTAAGAAACTGTTTTGCTTGCAATGACTGGTCGCCTTGTTCTTCATAATTTTTTAATAAAGTATCCCGCTCTTCTTTATCAGCGACCTCACTGATGAGTTGTACATTTTCACCAACGCCTAGTATATACACTTTTTCACCTATTTTGACGACTTGCACCGAGCGATTTTGACCTAAGGCAGTCCCACCAAGGTGATTAACGACATTGGTTGATTTATAAGAGCGGCTCTTTTTATTAACAAACTTTAACAAGCCATATAACAAGCCAACCACAAACACTGTAGCAAAAATCATCTGAATAAAATCCCAAGCATTTAACCCGACTTCCGTAGTGTCTGCTGTTATTTCTTCTGAGTGTATATTTGGTTCAACCTCATTTTTCTCTGTGGATTTTTCCTCATCCTTCACCATTTCCTCAACACTTCTAGATTCAGCTGACGCAGTCACATGAAGTAACTGCGTCAAAAATAAGCAGGAAATGGCTAGTATACATATTCTTCCTATTACTTGTTTATACATGTTCATTACATCTCACTTCTTACGGCTTATTGATTCAATGTTTTTGAAATCGCCTCGATAACCCTATCTGCTTGAAATGGTTTAACAATAAAATCTTTAGCACCTGCTTGAATGGCATCGATCACCATCGCCTGCTGTCCCATAGCAGAACACATAATAATCTTAGCTTGACTATTAATTTTTTTGATTTCCTTTAATGCTGTGATTCCGTCCATTTCTGGCATGGTAATATCCATTGTAACTAAATCAGGCATTGTTTCTTTGTACTTTTCAACTGCTTGTAAACCATCTGCTGCCTCTCCTACAACCTCAAAACCATTTTTCACCAATATATCTTTAATCATCATTCTCATAAAAGCTGCATCATCGACAATTAATATTTTTTGAGACATTTTCTATTCCTCCTTGGTTACCTTAACTTTTTAAGACGATCTTGTTGACTGATTATTGAAGTGACCCTTACACCGAAGTTTTCATCTATTACAACCACTTCACCTTTTGCTATTAATCTACTATTTATTAAAATATCTACTGGTTCGCCTGCCAATTTATCTAATTCAATAATTGACCCTTGCGTCATATCTAAAATTTCTCTTACAGATCTTTTGGTACGTCCTAATTCGACTGTTAGCTGCAATGGTATATCTAAGAGCATATCCAAATTATTCGTTTGCTTTTCAGCTGGTTGTTGCGAACCAAACTCTAAAAAGTTGGCCGGCTGAATCTGCGCCTGTACCGCTTGTTTTTGCATTGGCTCAGTTGGTGGTTGATAATAATTAGGCTGACTATATGTATCAACATTTTCAGTAGAGCTATGAGGCGTATCACTCATTGATAAAGATGAGCTTGTCTCTTCCATCTGTGCAATCTCTTGCGGTTGTACATCACTTACTTTTTGTTGTTCCATTTCCTTGTCACTTTGTTCTTCAGCTGTTGTTTGTAATAACTCTTTCACTAAGCTTTTGGCAAAGTGATAAGGTAATACTTGCATAATATGAGAATCAATTAATTGACCAATGATGATGCGAAAAGAGATTTTCACTAGAGGATCTTCCCTAGGAATCGTTTCTGTCCCTTCACCTGTCGATAAATTCAGTATATCAATTGTCGGAGGAGATATATCCACCCTTTTCGCAAAAATAGTGGACATTGAAGTAGCAGCTGAGCCCATCATTTGATTCATTGCTTCTTGCACCGCACTTAAATGAATATCTCCCATGTCTGGTGATGGTTGACTTCCATCGCCACCAAGCATCAAATCGGCAATGATCGATGCATCATGTTGATTAATAACAAGAATATTCGTTCCCTTGAACCCTTCTGTATAATTCACCTTAATGGCAACATAAGGATGGGGGAATTCTTCAATTAATTTATCATATTCGATAACAGAAACAGAAGGAGTCGTTATTTCTACCTTCTGATTTAATAATGTAGACAAAGCTGTCGTCGAACTACCAAATGAAATATTACCTATTTCTCCAAGAGCATCTTGTTCAATAAGCGTTAGTTCTTGCCCTTTGTCTTGCTCTTCTGGAGCAGAACGAAAAAATGTTTCGTTCTCGTCTCCCGTTCCTTTTAACAATGCATCAATTTCATCTTGTGAAAGCATATCATTACTCATTTTCTTCTTCTCCTTTCACAAAATCCAAAATTTGTACAGCCATTTTTTTATGGACTTTCCCAGGTTGTCCTGTGAATTTTTGAATTTCGCCAACTTTAATCTGCATCGGTTCGTGAATGCCTTGATCCAATTCAATCACATCACCAATTGTTAAATCTAAGAAATCTTCAATACTAATATCCGTCGATCCTAATTCACATACAACGGGAATACTGGCCATCTCAATATTTTTTGTTAATCGTTCTATCTCTTCAGGCTCTCTGTTCTTTACATCTGATTCAATCCAATATCTTACTGATAACTTTGGCATAATGGCTTCTAATGCCACATGCGGGATACAAATGTTGATCATTCCACTTGCCTCGCCTATTGTGGCAGTGAGAGATATTACGACAACTGTTTCATTAGGTGAAACCATCTGCAAGAATTGGGGATTGACTTCAAAATCTGCATAACTTGGCTCGATGTCTATTACATTGCTCCAAGCCTCTTTCAAGAGAAGAAAAGCTTTCGAAAACGTATTAGACATAATCTTTGTTTCTATCTCTGTTAGGTTTTCTACTTTATTTAAGCTAGATCCTTTGCCACCCATCATGCGATCCATTAATGCGTATGCGATATTGGGATTTACTTCGATCAATATTTTTCCATCAAGTGGTGGAACATCGAAAACATTAAGGATTGTCATTTTAGGAACTGAACTAATAAACTCTTCATACGGAATTTGATCAGTAGATGTCACCGATATTTGCGCATAAGTTCTTAATTGTGCTGAAAAGTACGTTGTTAATAACCGAGCAAAATTTTCATGAATCCTTGTTATGCTTCTAATTTGATCTTTAGAGAACCTAAGAGCACGTTTAAAATCATATGTTTTAATTTTGCGCTCACTCTGTTCCTTTTTCAGTTGATCAGCGTCCATCTCTCCAGTTGAAAGGGCTGATAGAAGCGCATCTATTTCACTTTGCGATAAAACTTCTCCTGGCAAAAAAGTCACCTCCATATCTTTGAATTAAACTCTTATTTTTAAAAGATGAGTAATCTGTCAGCAATTATGTTATTGGAGGATTGATTCAGTTATATAGATTTTTTCAATTTTGCCCGATTCCATCAGGTCATTTATTTTTTTTGTTAAATTTTTCTGTAATAATAGTTGACCATCTTTACCTCTTAAATCATCTGCTTGCATTTCTGATAACTCTTGGATCATTAAGTTCTTCACTTGGAAATCTCTTTTCTCTAACTCTTCTTTCGCCTTTTTACTCTCCACTTGGATAGTAAAAGATATCCGTATATAATCGTCACTTGCTAGATTTGTCGTAATCTGGTCAATAGAGACAGTGCGTTCAAGAATATCATCAATAGAAGACTCGTTTGCATCCTTCGCAAATACATCCGTAAAGTAAAATAACGAACCACTAATTACTAGTAACAATGACAGAATTCCAACGATGAGCCATTTTTTATTCATCTTCACCGTTCTCCTCCCACATAGAATGAGCTTTAATCATACCAACAGCCTGGTAGAACTGCTGAATACTTTCCACTACTTCTAATTCATTTTCCTTCACAACATACTTTTTACCATTGGTAAGTGTGATTGTTGTATCAGGAAATGATTCGACTGTTTCGATATAAAACGCATTTAACCTAAACGATTGACCATTTAATCTCGATAATTTTATCAATTTATTGTAATAGGCAAACCAAAGCTTGCCTAAACCTCCCTTTTTAACGTTTCAAGTTAACTAGTTCTTGAAGAATCTCATCAGACGTCGTAATAATTCTTGTATTTGCTTGGAAGCCTCTTTGGGCAGTAATCATTTCAGTAAATTCTTCTGATAAATCAACATTAGACATTTCAAGTGATCCTGCTGCTAAGCTCCCTCTTCCGTCACCTGCCATACCAATATTAGCCACACCTGAGTTGGCAGAAGCTTGATAAAGGTTATTACCAGCTTTTGTTAACCCTGAGCTATTGCTAAATTTGGCTAAAGCGATCGTTCCAAGAATATCGATAAGACCATTTGAATAGACACCATTAATTTCACCAGATGCACCAATATTGAAGCTTTCCAGTTTCCCTTCCGTATAACCATCAGGAAATACATTGGCATTCGATGCTCCTTCTACTTGTGTAAGTGCAGAAAAATCAAGATTAACTAATAATTGACTTTCATCTTCATCCGTTGCCATATTATCTGTTACACCTGAAGGAACTGGTATTCTAATACCTTCTTTTAACGCATCAGCACCTACGATTTGTCCATTGGCATCAAAGCTTAATGTAAGATTATCCTCAGGTTGGGTTGGTGCCGTAACATTAAACGTCCAAGTACCATCTTCTTTCACATTTGATACATCAATTTGTAAGCCATGGGCGGATAAGACGCCATTCTTAACTTGAGACGCATTTACAGTTACATCACCATCAGGTGTTGAAATCGTATATACATCATCTTTTAACTCAACTTCCCAATCTCCTGTTTGTGTCCCCTTGTAACCTTCTGGATTTTTCACACTAATATTTCCAGCGTCTTCATCTGGATTTGTGATCGTACCAACAGAAGATGGTTTTGGCTCTTCATTAAAAAAGACACCCCAGCTATTGTCGCCCATCTTTTTAAAGTAAACAGTTGACGCATGGGCATTACCGTTGCTATCAATTGTTTTTATTTGTTGATTAAATACCGTTCCAATATTCGCATCTTTTGCTAGATTTCCTTGGACTGTGATTGATTCTGTTGTCACTGCAGGAAGGGTGGCATTCACATTTACAACCACATCACCTAATACACCGTTGCTATTATATGCCTGTACTTTTAACCCCTCACTATTCACTAGACTGCCATCATCATCCAAATAAAAATTACCTGCACGCGTATAATACTGGGCCCCACCTTGCTGAACGATAAAGTAACCATCTCCTTCAATGCCCAAATCCAATGCTCTACCGGTCGTTTGCATACTCGATCCAGAGTGAATAACATCGATCGTAGCCAAAGTAGACCCTAGGCCAACTTGTGTTGCATTTCGCCCACCACGTAATTCTGTCGGTGAGGATGGACCAGCCACCATTTGATTCATTGCATCTTTAAATGTGACTCTACTCTTCTTAAAACCGGCTGTATTAACATTGGCGATATTATTACCAATTACATCTAATTTTGTTTGAAAATTCTTCATTCCACTGATCCCTGAATACATTGAGCGTAGCATTGCATTTCCTCCTTTAAATCATCAAATATATCATTTCGCTTTTATTCAATTTTCATAATTTGCTGTGGGGTAATTAATTTTTCAGAACCTGAAATATGAAAATATGTTTGTCCATCTTTAAAGGACACTGACTCCACTTTAGCTATTTGATTTTCCCCTTGATCATCCTGATAAGTAACTTCTTTTCCGATTAATAAACTAGATTGAACTAATGTATTCTCATCAATCGTTGGCTGATTTAGTTCAGAAATATTACTTGGTGATAACTCGGTTCCATCTTCAAGAATAAATGTGACAGTAGAATCTTTGAACTGTATGGAAGCAACTTTTCCAGTTCCTTGCTCAACTTCCACATTAGCCTCATTAGTATTTAATTTATGCCAAGTAATCTCTTTACCTACAAATTGAGAATAAGATAGTAATTGGTTCTGCTCTTGAATGTTGATCATTTCTTCCATACTTGTTGTCAAATTAGTCATTTGTTCTAAAGAAGAAAACTGAGCCATTTGTGATATAAATTCTTTATCATCCATCGGGCTTGTTGGGTCTTGATTTTGAAGTTGAACCATTAATAATTTTAAGAAGTCATCTTTGCCTAATGTATTGCTATTATTGGTATTGGCTGCTTGTGATTGTGATAGCAATAAAGAAGAATCAATACTGTTTGTCATATAACTTACCACCTAAACCTTTAGATTTAATAATTCTGCTTCTAATTCATCGAAGAAAGAGGTTGCTTTATCCTCTTGTTCTTCTCTTCGGTTATGACCATCACCATCTTGATTTGGTTGATTCTTCTCTCTTTGACTGAACGATTCCTCTGCATGCTTTTGTTCTAAGGAGGTTTGATAAATTTCGATCTTATCGACATTGATATTTTGTGAATGAAATGCTTGTCTGAGAGTTTGTGCGCTAGATTCAAATGCATCTTTGGCTGCCTGTGTACTTGCAATAATTCTAGCAATCATCACTTGATCTTTTTGGACAATTTCTATCTTCAATGTGCCTAAATGTTCTGGTGTGAGTTGTATGCTCAGTTTTTGTATCCCATTAACAGTCGTAAATTTGGCACGGGATAAGGTATTCTCAAACTGTTTTACTAATTGTTCTGCCGGAATTGGTTTACCATTTTGTAGAATATGTAATTGCAAAGTATCGTTCTTAGAGATTGCAACCGGATTTGTAGGAACTTGCACAGTCTTTATATCCGGATTTTGATCCTCTATTCCTTTACTAATTGTTGAAAGTATTTCCACTTCTGTTTCCATTTGCTTCTGCTCACTATTTATTAACGTCATGCTTAGTGGTGAATGATTGACCAACTGTTGTGTTCGAAGTTGTGTCTCTCGGGCTCTTAAAGAAATGGATTGAGGTATCGGTACAACTGCTTCGTTTTCTAGTATTTTCACGATGTCTTTTACGAGTCCAGCTAATTGTTGTTGATTAAATGGTGATGGTTCCGTTTGTTGATTCATCATTTGCACAAGCTTTATTGTTTGGAAGACGGCTTTGTTCTGAGTGATAAGGTCAGTTGTTTGTGTTTGTGTTTGCGCACGCCCACCTTCCACTACTGAAACTAACTTTGAAAGAAAATTCTCTCTAGCTTCTGCCGTTTGAAGATCTATAGAAATATCATCTTGATTTTTCAACAATGACTGGATCTGAGTAAAAATCAATTCCATCTCTTCTTCTTCAATGTTTAATAACTGACTAGCCTTTTCTACAACTAGCGGTTCATCTCGTAAGTCGATATACATAAACGATTGCCATTCTTCCGGCAAATCTTCCCACTCTAATACTCCGAGAAGAGAAAGCAAATCATCTTGCTTTGTAACTGCATCTTTCGTGACGTCGCTATTCGAACTGACCGTTTCCACAGTTGACAGAACACTCCCTAAAAATTGAGCAAAATCGCCTTTACCCACCTTCTCATTAGCTGATACTTCTTTAGTAGATTGATGGTTATTATTTATAGGTAACAGTGACATGAGTTCCATGAAACATCTCCCTCTTTATTCAGCGGCTTTCTCATCGTCATCTGTGGTAGAAGTATTTTCTACAGACGCTGTTACCAGGCTTGTAAATGAAGCAGCTTTTGTTGGTTCCATTTTTGCCAGTATATCAGCAAGTACTTCAGGTTTTACCTCTGCCAGGATTCGCACCGCTTCTTCTTCATTCATATTAGATAAAATAGGCGCAGCTTTTTTAGCAGCCATTTCTTCATAAGTTTTAATAATGTCACTAAAAGCCCGCTTATTCTCTTCTTTCATTAAAACTAATTCGTCTACTCTATTTTCTAATCGTGTTTTTTCTTGGCTTGCTTTATTTAATTCATTGTCTTTACTTTCTACTTGATTTTGCAGTTGCTCAATTCTTGCCTCACGGTCATTGACCTCTGCCTCTAGTTCGATCAGTCTATTTTCCATTGTTTGCATCATTTCTGTTTGATCTTCTTCAAAAAGGGTAGATAGAACAGGAACATTTTGACCATACTTTTTCGCCACTTCAAAGATGTTATATCCACTTACAGTTAGGATTAATAATCCAATTGCGATAAGTCCAATTAAAGTGGTGGCAATGATCATAAATATCTTAATGACCGGTCTAGACCTTTTCTCTTTGTGACTTTCCATCTTATCACCTAAAGTTCTTTATGGATAAATTGCTGGATTGAAATATCATCCATTTCAATATTTTCTAATCTCTTCATTTCTGATACGTATTGCATCTTCTTCTTATCTTTAATGACTTCATATTTCTTGTACTCTGTCATTTTTTCTGCAAGCTTTTCTTGATAATAATACATTTGTGTACGAGCATTCATTACTCTTTTTTGATAATGACTAATTGTCTTTTCTAAATTCGAAATAAACTGTTGCTGATAACGCATTTCCACTACTTGTAAACCACTAACTAGTCTTTCAGATTGCAATCTATCTAGATCTTCTTTTTTCTTTAGCAATTCATATAGTTTGGTCGCAGCTTCTTCAAAACGTCTCGTCGCTTGATTATAAATATCCAAAGCTTCATCTTTTTCACGTTCTTTTACATGCATAATTTTCTCAAACTTATATTTAAAAGACATTTGTTACTGTGCTCCTTCTCCAACTAGCGCAAATAGTTGTTCAATTCCATCATCAATCGTCACTTTTTCATCCGTTTGTTGTTTAAGAAAATTTAAAATTTGTGGATATAAAGCAATCGCTCGATCTATTTCTTGTGATGACCCTTTCTTATATGCACCGATATTAATTAAATCCTCTGATTGCCTATAAGTACTAAGTGATTCTCTTAAGCTCTCAGCTGCTTTTATATGCCTCTTACTACTAATTTGATTCATTACACGACTGATACTTTTGAGTACATCTACAGCAGGATATTGTCCTTTATTAGCGAGTTCTCTATCTAACACATAATGACCATCCAATATACCTCTTACAGTATCAGCAATTGGTTCATTCATATCATCACCATCAACAAGCACTGTATAAAAGGCAGTGATAGAGCCCTCTATGGAGGTGCCAGTTCTCTCTAACAGCTTAGGTAAAACAGAAAAAACTGATGGCGTATAGCCTTTTGTTGTCGGAGGTTCGCCAATTGCTAAACCTATCTCCCGTTGTGCCATTGCTACCCGAGTAACAGAATCCATTAGCATCATAACCTTCATGCCTTTGCTACGAAAATACTCTGCAATGGCTGTCGCTGTATAGGCACCTTTTATTCTCATTAATGGCGGTTGATCCGAGGTAGCTACAATGACAATTGAACGTTTTAATCCTTCAGGACCAAGATCTCTCTCGATAAACTCACGGACTTCTCTTCCTCTTTCACCAATTAAAGCGATAACATTAATGTCTGCTTTTGTATTTCTGGCAATCATGCCGAGTAGAGTGCTTTTACCAACACCACTACCTGCAAAAATGCCCACTCTTTGGCCGTTACCAACTGTTAGTAAACTATCAATCAACCGAACGCCTACTTCAATTGGTTCGCTAATGGGTGGTCGCAAGAGAGGATTAGGTGGCTCTTGTTCTGTTGGCACCTCTCTTAATCCTTTTGGAAGTAGAGACCCGTCTAATGGTTGCCCCAAGGAATCAAGGACATTCCCTACAAGAGAAGTCCCAACTTTAATTTCTAACGGTTTTCCTGTTGTTTCTACTAAACTACCAGGTGATATATCAGTAACTGTTGTATATGGCATAAGAATAATATTCTCATCTTTAAATCCGACCACTTCTGCACGTATCTTCCTACTCTTCTTACCTTGCACATGAATATAGCAAACATCACCAATGGAACTAACCGGCCCTTGAGATTCAATCATTAGGCCAACAACTCTCTTGACCCTCCCGTATTTTTTGAAACTATCTGTATCATGAATTTCCTCTAATAACTTATCCAAGTTCATGATGGGTCTCCAACCATTCTGATAGTCTTTCTTTGATCTCGTCTATTTGGCTTTTACATGTGGCATCAATTCGACCATTATCTGAATCAATTACACAATCTACTACAGAAAGTTCTTCATCGGGAAGGATATACAGGCCAGCTTCAACAGGTAACATTGCCTTAAGTTCATCCTTATAGCTTAATAACTCTAGATATTTATCAGGATGAACAATAAGTTTAATGTTTTTGTAATGCTTTGCTTCTTTTAATGCGTTTTTTACATAAGATTGATAGTGCTCCGAATGATGAGTTAATTCCGTTGCAATGATTTTTTCTGCTACATTCATACTAATCGTTAATATCGTTCGTTCCGCTGACTGAATAGTTTCTTCATAATCAGTTTTTGCTGCATTAATTATCTCTTTTACTTCTGCTAATCTAGAGGTATATGAGTTAAATCCATCTTCTTTACCTTTACTCATCCCGGTGAGGTAACCTTCCTCATATGCCTCTTTACGTACCAATTCTTGTTCTTCTTTTGCCTTTTCCTTTTCTTCTTGAACTGTTTGATTTATGCGATCAGCATGCTGATTTGCCGATTGGATAATTTCCTCCGCTCTCTTCTCTGCTTCATTAATCACCTGGTCATAATAGACAGACATCTGCTGTGATGGATGATCCTCTGATTGTTTAAACATCGGCCGAATAGAGATTGTTATTTGCTCCTCTTCGCTTAAATAATCGTGAGAAGAATGTTTAAATAACCTAGACAATAATATCATCTCCTCCGCCTCTAGCGACGATGATCTCCCCAGCTTCTTCCAGTCTGCGTACAATCGCGACAATTCTTGATTGTGCTTCTTCGACTTCTCGAAGTCGAACTGGCCCTAAAAATTCCATTTCCTCTTTAAATGTATCTACAGTACGCTGTGACATATTTTTATAAATAATCTCTTTTACTTCTTCACTAGACACTTTCAAAGAAAGCATGAGATCTTCACTTGCACAATCTCTTATCACTCTCTGAATCGCTTTATTATCAAGCGTAACAATATCCTCAAACACAAACATTCTTTTCTTTATTTCTTCAGCTAAATCTGGATCTTGAATTTCTAATGCATCAAGAATCGTACGTTCAGTTGAGCGATCCACGCCATTGAGCACTTCTACTACAGACTCGACTCCACCAGTTTGCGTATAATCTTGTGTAACAGTAGCGGACAGCTTTCTTTCTAAAATTTGTTCGACCTCATTAATAATTTCAGGAGAAGTGCCATCCATTACTGCGATTCTTCTAGCAATATCTGCTTGCGTATTTTGAGGTAATTCCGACAGTATTTGACCAGCCTGCTGTGGTTCTAAATAGGAAAGAATTAACGCAATGGTTTGCGGATGTTCATTCTGAATAAAATTCAATATTTGTGTTGGGTCAGCTTTTCTGGCAAAATCGAATGGTCTCACTTGAAGCGAGGAAGTTAAACGATTTATTATCGCTGTTGCTTGCTCGTTTCCTAATGCCTTTTCGAGCACAGTCTTCGCGTATCCGATACCCCCTTGCGCAATGTAATCTTGAGCAAGAGCGATTTGATGAAATTCATCTAGCACTTCTTCTTTTGCCTCAGTGTCTACTTTTCTTACACCGGATATTTCTAAAGTCAACTTTTCAATTTCTTCTTCACTTAAATGCTTATACACATTAGAAGCAATATCTGGACCTAAAGATATTAATAAAATGGCTGCTTTTTGCCGTCCTGAAAGATTTTTCTTCTCCCTTTTCACGCTTGACTGGCCTCCTAATCTTCCGTAATCCATGTTCTTAGGAGCTTGGCAAAGTCTTCCGGTTTCTCTTTAGCTAGCTTCTCTAATTGCTTGATTCGGATGCTTGCCTCTGTTTCCTTTTCCTGATGTACATCAGGAATAGAATCATTTAATTGCTCTTCCACTTCATACTCTACAATATCTTCTTCTTTCTCTTTTTTATTACGTAAGAATAACCATAGTAATAATATAATTACCAATAATAGTAACCCTACAACCAAATATATCCACCAAGGAATCGTTCCTGTTTCTTCATTTGGAAACTCAACTTTTCCATTGAACTCTTGAACGGAGACAGCTATTTTATTTTGTAGCTCTTCATCGGTTAACGTTTCATCCAATGTGTCTTTATCGATGGATGTACGGATAATGGTTGATAAGATTTGCGTTATATCATTAATCCGATCTTGTGGCAATGAATTTGGATTATTAGCATCAGGTGGTTCCACCATTACTTGAATGCCCAAATCCCTTACTTTATATGGGCTTTCAACAATTTCTTTTCTTATTCTGTTTACTTCATTATTAATTGTTTCTTCTATTTTTTCATAATCGCCGTTGCTATTTGAACCTTCAACATAAGAAGAGCCGAGTGCATCCGCACCATCTTCACTTTGTGGGATACCTCCTTCTGTATCTCCATTCCCTGTAAAGGTTTCTGTTAGCTTTTGTGCACTAATGGCTATTCCTTCCATATTCTCTTCATCTACTGGTTCGACAAGATTTTCTTCTCTATTCTCTTGTGTGAAATCGACATCTGCTGTAACAGACACCACTACTTTTTCTTGACCCATTAATGTAGCTAGCATCGTTTGCACTTGACGTTGGATATCCTTTTCGATTTCTTTTTTTATTTCATGTTGTACAGCAAATTGATTGCCTGTCGAAAATTCTTCACTGTTTTTCAAATCAAAGTACTCAAAGTTTTGATTAGTTATGACGATATTATCAGTAGGTAAATTAGGTACACTTTTAGACACTAAATGATAGAGTGCTTGGATTTGTTGATTTTCAAATTTATAACCTGGATCCGTGTTTAAAACGATAGACGCCGATGCTTGTTCCTCTGTTTCATTTAAAAACACACCAGATTCAGGCATGTTTATCATGACTTTAGCGTTGTTAATACCATCAATACCTTTCATTAACTCTGCTAATTCAGACTGCATCGCATCTAGTTTCATCACGTCAAATTCATTTTCCGTCATCCCGATTCCAGCATTTTGACTAAAAAATGAGTAATCAATATTACCGCTATCTGGGATTCCTTCTGCAGCTAGCTCTACCATGAGGCTATCTACTTGTTCTTCTGGTACTTTAATAGCTGTACCACCTTCAACGATTTCTGACTTAATCCCCTTAGCATCTAAATTTTCCTTTATACTGCCTGTTTCTGAGGGTGTCAGGTTACTATATAGTGGGACTAAGGTGGTTCTGGTCGAAAGAAAAACAATGATACTAATACCAATGATTAATAATAACGGAGCACCGATTATTAAAGCCTTTTGCCCCTTTGTTTTCGCATCCCAGAACGTTCTCACCTTTGTACCATATGCTTGCAAAGAATCTTTCATCTAAAAATCCCCCGATGGTCCTTGGTTATTCATTAGACGAGAATGCATGATTTACACTTGCATTCTCATCATCTCTTGATATGCTTCGACTGCCTTGTTACGCACTTCTAGTGTTAAAGACATGGATACACTCGCTTTTTGAGCGGTGATCATTACGTCGTGGAGATCAACATCCTGCCCCGTAGCAAGCTTTGTCGTCATTTCATCCGATGCTATTTGCCTTTCATTTACACTACCAATTGCATTTTTCAAAGCCGAAGCAAAGCTATTATGTGCATCACTCGGTGTAATCTCTTTTACATTTTGAGCATTATTCGGACTATTTGTATGTACGACGGGAGAGAAGCTATTAATATTCATCTCTTAGTCTCCTTCTTATTTACCTATTTCCAATGCCTTCAATAGCATATTCTTATTCGCATTAAATACAGTGACGTTTGCTTCATATGAACGTGTTGCACTCATCAAATCTACCATTTCTCTTAATGGATCCACATTTGGCATTTCTACATACCCTTCTGCGTTAGCATCAGCATGAGATGGATTATAGACGAGTTCAAAAGGTGTTTCATCTTCAACAATTCTCGTTACCTTTACACCATTACCTGTTTGACTTTTTTCATTTATTGCCGTTTGTAAAAATGATGAAAAGCCGTTATCTTTCGCTTGAAGCACGACGGATTTTCTCCTATAAGGGTCTTCCCCAGTCACGCTGCGAGTAGAATCAGCATTCGCCATATTTGAAGAGATGACATCCATCCTTAACCTTTGCGCTGTCAGTGCGGAAGCTGTTGTATCCAAACTATGAAAGATAGTCATCAATTATCTACCTCCCTTAATTACGTTTTCAAGTCCATTAAACTTACTACTCATGCGATCAACCAATGCGTTATATTGAATTTGGTTTGCTGCAAGCTCTGACATTTCTTGATCCATATCTACGCTGTTACCACTTTCGTTATATGTTACATTTTTCTTTGTTAAGACTGTGGTATTTAAATTAGATGGCGTCAAATCAAAATGCCTTTCATCCGTTTTATATGTATTCATGTTAGATAATGCGGAATCAAAAGCAGATTTGAAGCTTACATCCTTCGCTTTATATCCTGGGGTGTCAACATTCGCGATATTTTGCGAGATCACCTTTTGTTTTGTCGATGTTTGTTGAATTGCGTTTTCAATAATCGACATGGATTGTGAGAAGACTTTCACAAACTTCACCTCGTTTTTTCCAAAATTCTCCCCAATTAGCACTTACTAATAAATTCATCTATCATCATTGTAAAGAATATGAAATAATAAGTCTATGACCTAGAAGGGTTTTTTGGTAATTCTTTTGTCCTATTTTCGACATTTTTCTTCCTAGGTAAAAATACGCTTCATTTTTCCGTTTTTTTTAAAACGCTATTCATTATCAGTTGGATCAAGCGTTCGAATATATTATTTAATAGGTATAAAGAACTATAATGATTATGTTTATTAAAAATAGGTTTAAAGTTCTACTTTATTCGTTATTACTTTATTATTTCGTTCGTAATAAAGTTGTAACACAGAAAAATTTGACACCATAAAAATAACACGGTAACGCATCACTGCGTCTCCGTGTTATTTTTAAACTTTTTTTATTTTACTTCTTAGTTAGATTTTAATTTTTCTAATTCGAAAAGGAATTTATCGTTCAATACTTTAATATAAGTACCTTTCATCCCTAATGATCTTGATTCAATTACGCCAGCACTTTCTAATTTTCTTAGTGCATTAACGATAACAGAACGTGTGATTCCTACTCTATCGGCAATCTTTGAAGCAACTAATAGACCTTCTTTTCCGTCTAACTCTTCAAAGATATGCTCAATTGCTTCTAACTCACTGTATGATAAAGAGCTAATCGCCATTTGTACAACTGCTTTACTTCTAGCTTCTTCTTCAATTTCTTCTGCTTTTTCACGAAGAATTTCCATACCTACTACTGTAGCACCATATTCAGCTAAAACTAAATCATCATCTTCAAAGGCATCTTCCACTCTTGCAAGAATGAGGGTACCTAAACGTTCTCCTCCACCGATAATAGGAACAATTGTCGTTAAGCCAGCGCCAAATAACTCCTTATTTTCGATAGGGAATGCAGTATATTCACTATTCACATCTAAATTAGATGATGTCTCTTGAATGTTAAATAGGTTTTTAGTGTACTCTTCTGGGAACTGACGATCTTCAAGCATTTTCTTCATTCGCTCATTTTCGATTTGTTGATTCGCAGCATATCCTAATAGTTTACCTCTACGGCTTACTACGTAGATATTTGCTTCGATAACAACACTTAAAGTTTCTGCCATTTCTTTGAAGTTAACTGGCTTACCTGCAGCCTTTTGTAGCATTGCATTAATTGTTCTTGATTTTTTTAATAAATTCATTGATTTTTCCTCCTATAACTTTGGAACATTATTTCAATCCCTTGAATGTTTCGTTACTTTTTTTTTTGCTAAGATTTGCTTGATTAGGAGTACAATGAAATTTCATCAAATAAGGATTATAATATAAATTGACTTAAATCTTTATTCTTAGAAATTTCCCCGAGCTTCTCTTCTACATATTGTGGCGTAATCACAATCTTCTCTAATGTTACCTCAGGCGCTTCAAACGAAAGGTCTTCAAGCATTTTTTCCATAATCGTTTGCAATCGTCTTGCTCCAATATTATCGGTATTTTGATTTACATCATAAGCAAATTCTGCAATCCTACGTATAGCATCGTCAGAAAATTCAATTTGTATACCTTCTGTTTCTAATAAAGCTTGATATTGTTTGATCAAGGCATTATCAGGCTCAACTAATATTTTCACAAAATCATCCACAGTTAATTTTGTCAATTCGACTCTAATTGGGAAACGTCCTTGCAATTCAGGTATTAAATCAGACGGTTTAGCGGTATGGAATGCCCCAGCTGCAACGAATAAGACGTGATCGGTTTTTACTGTACCATATTTCGTTACAACAGTTGATCCTTCAACGACAGGAAGAATATCTCTTTGCACACCCTCGCGAGAAACATCTGCTGAGGAGCCACCTGAGTTTTTACTTGCGATTTTATCAATTTCATCGATAAAGATCATACCAGATTGCTCTGCTCTATAGATGGCTTCAGAACCTACTTCATCCATATCAATAAGCTTTTGTGCTTCTTCGTTCGTTAAAACTTTTCTAGCTTCGCTTACTGTAAGTTTTCGCTTCTTCTTTTTCTTTGGCATTAATCCACCAAGTGCATCTTGCATATTCATCCCCATTTGTTCCATACCCGAACCTTGGAGCATATCAAACATAGACGGTTGCTGTTCTTCTATTTCAACAGTGATTATTTCATCTTCTAGCTCTAAATTTTCAAGCTTTGTTTTCACTACTTTACGCTTTTGCTGAATTGACTGATCATCTTGTTGCTCATGATCGCTCTCTTGTTGATCATTCCCACCACCAAAAAACATTTCTAATGGGTTCTTATAATTGGCGGACTTTTTATTACTAGGTACGAGCAATTCGACAATGCGGCGATTAGCATTTTTCTCTGCTATTTCTTGCACACTTGCTACCTTTTCTTCTTTCACAAGTCGTACAGATGTCTCAACTAAATCTCTAACCATAGATTCTACATCTCTACCTACATAACCCACTTCAGTGAATTTCGTTGCCTCTACCTTAACAAATGGAGCACCAACTAATTTCGCAATCCTTCTAGCAATCTCAGTTTTACCAACTCCTGTTGGTCCAATCATTAAAATATTCTTAGGACTTACTTCATCACGAAGCTCTTTATGCAGTAGGCTTCTACGATATCTATTTCTTAATGCAACTGCTACAGCTTTCTTGGCATTTTTTTGACCGATTATGAACTGGTCAAGTCTTTCGACAATTTGACGGGGTGTTAAACTTGTCATTTTAACCATTTTAGCACTCCTTTGTTTTACAGTTCTTCCACAATAATATTGTGGTTAGTATATACACAAATTTCTGCAGCCATTTCAAGCGAAGCTTTTGCAATTTCCCGAGCTGTTAAATGTTCACCTGCAAATCTCTTTAAAGATCGACCTGCTGCTAATGCATAATTACCACCTGAACCGATTGCTAGTACACCATCGTCAGGTTCAATGACTTCACCTGTTCCTGATACGAGTAATAAACCGTCTTTATTCATAACAATTAAAAGCGCTTCAAGTTTCCGAAGAACCTTATCGCTTCTCCACTCTTTAGCAAGCTCTACAGCCGCTCTCTGCAAGTTACCGTTATATTCTTCAAGCTTTCCTTCGAACTTCTCGAATAAAGTAAATGCGTCGGCAACAGACCCTGCAAATCCGGCAATCACTTTGCCATTTGCAAGCTTTCTTACCTTTCTTGCAGTATGCTTCATGACAACCGATTCACCAAATGTAACCTGTCCATCTCCAGCCATTGCATATTCGCCATTGTGTTGTACTGCAAAAATTGTTGTTGCATGAAATTGTGACATGTTTATTCCTCCTTTTGGAGTATGTTAATAATCCACTATAGACTATATATGAGTATGACTATTCGTTTATCCATCATATAGTTAAACTTCTTTAAAATCTATGCTCTAGGATGATACTGATTATATGTCTTTTTCAAGTAATCAGGTGTAACATGTGTGTAAATTTGCGTTGATGAAAGAAAAGCATGACCTAAAAGCTCTTGAACTGTTCTCATATCAGCCCCATTTGACATTAAATGTGTAGCAAATGAATGCCTAATCTTATGGGGATGGATGCCACCTTCTAGAGACGACTTTTCAATCAATTTATTTAATATACCTCTTATACCGCGGTCAGTTAATGCGCCACCACGGTGGTTTAAAAATAAATGGTTGCTCTTCTCTTTTTGGAGTTTTAGACGTCCATCATGACAATATTTTAAAAGAGCATCGTGAGCAAAACTTCCGAATGGTATGTATCGATCTTTTTTCCCTTTTCCATGAATAAGAATAACGGAAATATCCAAATCAATATCACTCAGCTGTATAGAAGCACATTCAGCTACCCTTATGCCTGTTGCATACATCACTTCTAAAATCGCCATATTTCTTTGGCCAAGTGCTGTATCTACCTCTACACTATTAAAGAGTTGTTCCATCTCTTCTTCATAAAAAAACTGCGGTAGTCTTTTATCACCTTTTGGGATGGATGTTAATTGGAAAGGATTATCGTTAACCATACCTTCTCGTACTAATAACTTAAAAAAGCTTCTTAAGCAGGAAATTTTACGAGCAATAGTCTTTCGAGCTAAACCTTCTTGATAAAGCTTTGTTAGAAATAATCGAACATCCATATATTCGACATCATTTAACTTTTTCAAACCTTGTTCAGCCATGAACATAAAAAATCCTTTTATATCCGTCTGATAATGCTCAATTGTATATTGTGAATAATTCTTTTCGATTTGTAAATATTCGATAAATAACTTTAAAGAAATGTTCACATTTTCGCTCATTTTTTGTACTCACCTCACAAGGGCTTCATCATACTATCATATTTAAGCAACCCACGCAAGAAAATTTACATATTTTTCACAAAGTTCTGAATTGTCTCTAATGCTCGATTAGCATGTTGTTCATTTCTCTCCTGCTTACCTTTAATTCTTTTTTCTAACTCTGGGAATAAACCAAAATTGGCATTCATAGGCTGGAAATTCTTCGGATTGGCATTAGCAATATATCTTGCCATACTCCCAATAGCAGTCTCAATCGGAAACTCTACTGTTTCTTGCCCTTTCACAAGTCGGGCAGCATTAATCCCTGCAATTAACCCACTAGCAGCTGATTCAACATATCCTTCTACGCCAGTCATTTGCCCAGCAAAGAATAAAGATTCTCTATTCTTGAATTGATAAGTTGATTTAAGCACTTTAGGAGAATTAATAAAAGTATTTCTATGCATGACACCGTATCTTACAATTTCAGCATTTTCTAAACCTGGTATTAAACGAAGTACCTCTTTTTGTGGCCCCCATTTTAAATGCGTTTGGAATCCAACAATATTATAAAGTGTACCTGCTGCATCATCTTGACGTAATTGAACAACAGCATATGGCCTCTTCCCTGTTTTAGGATCCTCTAAACCAACAGGTTTCATCGGTCCAAAGAGCATTGTTTTCTTTCCACGAGATGCCATCACTTCGATAGGCATACAACCTTCAAAAAAGATTTCCTTCTCGAATTCTTTTAACGGCACAGTTTCAGCATTAATTAACGCTTCGTAAAATACATTGAACTCTTCCTCGTTCATCGGACAATTTAAATAAGCTGCTTCCCCTTTATCATAACGAGATTTCAAATAGACTTTATCCATATTAATGGAATCTTTTTCGATAATTGGTGCCGCTGCATCATAAAAATAAAGATAATCTTCCCCAGACAGTTCACGTAGTTTTTCAGAAAGTAATTCACTTGTTAATGGGCCTGTCGCAATAACAGTAATCCCTTCAGGAATATCCGTTACTTCCTCATTTATCACTGTCACATTCGGGTGATTCTTCACTGCTTCAGTTACCCTCGCAGCGAAGTCATGGCGGTCAACAGCTAAAGCACCACCTGCAGGAACTGCACTTTCATCTGCTGAAGAAATAATCACAGAATTTAATTGTCTCATTTCTTCTTTTAATACACCTACAGCATTCGTTAAATTGTTGGCTCTTAAAGAATTACTACAAACTAATTCAGCAAATTTATCTGTATGATGAGCTGCTGTTTGTCTAACTGGTCTCATTTCATATAAGCGTACTTGAATGCCTCGTTTAGCAATTTGCCAAGCGGCTTCACTTCCAGCTAACCCAGCCCCAACTACGTTTACTACCTGTTCAGTCATTAATTAATTCTCCTTACTTATTGTAAAATAATTTATATCATTCATTTAATTGTTCGTTTTAACTAAATCATAAACGAGTGTAATCTTTTAATCCCAAATTGCATTGTACAATATTACAAAAAAATTTGAAAGCATAAAGTATTTTTTTAACCGTTGTCTATCTCAAAAAATCATTTGTCCATCCACTGTGTGATTTTACCGTTTTTTCATAGAATACATGATGTTATTGCTTTCAGTCTCTTAACCATCTTTACCACAATCATCGCATTTTTATCATCTCATTTGATAACATTTCATTCTAATACTTCACAAAAACTTCAAATTGTATTTTGATTCCATCATTCATTATTACTGATATAGAACAGTTATAAGATATTAAATAGTTAGTTGTTTTTTAAATAGGAACGACGATTTATCTTTACTTTCATATTCACATCTCTCAAATTCAATTAAACAAGATCTTTATATGACTTCGAAAAAAACCCTATCTTCTTTAAAATCAATTCGTTTTTTTGAACACACAAAAATATGCTTTTAATATAAAAAAACGAACAATTAATATAAATAATTAATAATTGTTCGTTTCTATGTCCACCTATACTTTTTTATTAGGAATGAGCAAACCATTGCTCACTTCAATTTATCCTTGTTTCTCTTCTTTATAGTCGCATTCAACACACTGTACTTGTACACCCTTTTTCAGTTTTTTCTCAACAAGTAGTGATTCACATTTCGGACAGCTTCTTGCTATCGGCTTATCCCATGAAATAAACTCACACTCAGGGTAGCGGTCACAACCATAAAAGATACGGCGCTTTTTGCTTTTTCTCTCAATGATATTACCTTCTTTACAAGTAGGGCATTTCACACCGATTTCCTTCACTATGGCCTTTGTATTGCGACACTCTGGAAAGTTACTGCAAGCCATAAACTTGCCATAGCGTCCCATTTTGTATACCATCGGGCTTCCACATTGTTCACAATCTTCTCCCGCAGGTTCGTCTTTAATTTCTATTTCCTGCATTTCTTTCTCTGCTACTTCTAATCGTTTTTCAAAACCTTGATAAAATTCATCAATGATTTTAACCCAATTTTCTTTTCCCTCTTCAATATAATCCAGATCTTGTTCCATTTTTGCAGTAAATTCCACGTCTAATATCTCAGGGAAAAACTCCATTAATAGTACGGAAACAACTTCTCCTAATTCAGTTGGCACAAAACGTTTATTATCTAATGTGACATAGCCGCGCTTCTGAATTGTATCTAGCGTCGGTGCAAAAGTTGATGGTCTACCTATACCTAGTTCTTCAAGCGTTTTGACTAACCTTGCTTCAGTATATCTTGGAGGTGGTTGAGTAAAGTGTTGTTTCGGTTCGATATCCTTCTTAACGACTTTATCTCCCTCTTTTAAATTAGGAAGCATATTAGATTTTTCTTCCGTCTGATCATCTGTTCCTTCGACATAAACTTTCATAAACCCAGGGAACTTAATCTTTGAACCATTTGCTCTAAAGGTCACTTGACCGTTGATTAAATCAACACTCATTGTATCCATTATGGCAGGAGCCATTTGACTAGCAGTAAAACGTTCCCAGATTAAACGATATAAACGAAGCTGATCTCTTGAAAGATGCTCTTTCAGCGAATTCGGTTCCCTTAATATACTGGTAGGTCGGATGGCTTCATGTGCATCTTGAGCATTAGCGTTTTTCTTTTCTTTTCTTTTTGATGCTGGCAAATACTCTTTGCCATATTGGTTTGTAATATAATCCACTGCTTCACTTTGAGCAACTTCAGATACTCTCGTAGAATCCGTTCTCATATAAGTAATTAATCCGATTGTACCTTCTTTTCCCAAATCAATACCTTCGTAAAGCTGCTGAGCAAGCATCATTGTTTTCTTTGCTCGGAAATTTAATTTTCTTGCTGCTTCCTGTTGAAGAGAAGATGTAGTAAAAGGAACTGCAGGGTTTCTCTTTCTCTCCTTTTTCGTTACATCTGTTACTTCAAACTCATTATTCTTTAACTCTTTTAAAACAACTTGCACATCTTCTTCAGATTTCAACTCAAACTTCTTACCATTTAGGGCAAAAAAGCTTGCATCAAAAGTAGATTTACCTTTGACAAACTCTCCATCTATGCTCCAATATTCTTCTGGTTCGAATTTGTTAATTTCCTTTTCTCTATCAAGGATTAAACGAACGGCAATTGATTGTACACGACCGGCGCTAAGCCCTTTTTTAACCTTTTTCCATAGTAGTGGACTAATATTATAGCCCACTAACCTATCTAGCATTCTTCTTGCTTGCTGGGCATCAACTAAATCCATATTAATCGCTCTTGGATGTTTAAAAGATTCTTTAATGGCATCTTTTGTGATTTCATTAAATACAACACGACATTTTGAATCAATATCCATATCTAAGCTATGCGCCAAATGCCATGCAATTGCTTCCCCTTCGCGATCGGGGTCAGCTGCGAGATAAATTTTCTTCGCTTTTTTTGCAGCTGTTTTTAACTCTTTTAATACGGGTCCCTTACCGCGAATCGTTATATATTTTGGTTCATAATTATTTTCAACATCTACACCCGTCTGGCTCTTAGGTAAATCCCTTACATGCCCCATGGATGCTTTCACTTTATATTTTTTCCCCAAGTATCTTTCTATTGTTTTTGCTTTAGCTGGGGATTCTACGATTACTAGAAAATCTGACATCCAGTTGTCCTCCTCAAGAGGGAATAAATTTGCTAAACCCGCTGTTTCTTTCATTTAAATAAATGTTTATTCTTATTTATTGACCATTTTCTACCTATTTAAATGCTCAATCGTATTTGTTCTTCGAAATATCCACTATTATTAATCAATTTATTTAGCTTTGTCAAATCTAAACCGCTACTATCGCCTCTCCATTTGCTGTCATACAAACAAACTTCTGAAGCAAAATGTATAACAGTTTTTCAATAATTTCAACCTTTTTCATAAAAATTCCTGTAAAATTTATGATTTTTGCCCCTAATATACCAGCTCTTCTATAATATCTTCCGCTGAAAGTATTAATTTCGCACCATTTTGAATCAGTTCATTCGTTCCTGAGAAAAAAGGTGAAAGAATGCCTCCTGGTACCGCAAACACATCTCTACCTTCTTGAACAGCAAAGTTAGCAGTAATAAGAGAACCACTTTTCCTTTTTGCCTCAATGACTAAAGTCGCACGGCTAATACCACTAATTATGCGATTTCTCATTGGAAAATGCCATCTTTCCGCTTTTGTATGCGGTGGGTACTCTGATAACACTAGATGATTATGAGACATTTGCTGAAATAAATGACGGTTACCAGTTGGATACATATTAAAAAATCCACTTCCCAATACACCAATCGTATGCCCACTCAAGTGCATAGCTACCTTATGAGCATGGGCATCTACTCCTTTTGCTAAACCACTTGCGATAATAAATCCTCTTTTTATGAGTGTGGGAAAAATTTCTTCGATGACTCTCGCTCCGTATTCAGTCATATTTCGACTTCCGACAACAGAAAGAATTGGTTTCATATTGAGTAACGACAAGTCTCCTTTTGCATAGAGAAACCAAGGTGGCTGATACGTTTCTCTCAAAAGCTTAGGATAATTTTCATCCATAATAGAAATGATTTTTATGTCGTTGTATACGTACTGTGAAAGTAGCTCTTCCATGTTTAAGGTAAGAATTTCATCATTAATTTTCTTTCTCGTATCTGCATTTAGGAAGTGAAAATAAGGGAGAGGGTTTGGTCGCTGAAAAGAGATGGAGGAAAGGGTGGGATCTGCTTTTACAATTTGATATAGCGTTTTCCACGATACAGATCGACAATGATGGAGAGTAAGTAGTTTAGTTGTCATCAAATCATTCATAAGAACACGCTCCTTTTTCTGAATTTTAAGAATATTATTTTATTTAATAAAGTCCCCTTCTTTAAAAAGGGGACTTTATCTATTAATTAATGCGTTTTACATTTATCATAAAGATCAGTTTCTTTTAACACTTTAATAAGTGTTTCACCCATTACTGAAGGTGTATCAGCTACTTGTATTCCGCACTCATTCATTACACGGATTTTTTCATCAGCTGTTCCTTTACCACCAGAAATAATCGCACCAGCATGGCCCATACGTTTTCCTGGAGGCGCTGTACGACCACCAATAAAGCCAACAACTGGCTTAGTCATGTTCGCTTTTACCCACTCAGCAGCTTCTTCTTCTGCAGTACCACCGATTTCACCAATCATGATAACTGCATAAGTTTCAGGGTCATTATTAAACTCTTTTAGTACATCGATGAAGTTTGTTCCGTTAACAGGATCTCCACCAATACCTACAGCAGTTGTTTGTCCAATTCCAGCTTCTGATAATTGGTGCACTGCTTCATAAGTTAATGTACCAGAACGTGAAACTACACCCACATGACCTTTTTTGTGAATGTATCCTGGCATAATACCAATTTTACATTCATCTGCTGTAATAACACCAGGACAGTTTGGTCCAACTAGACGCGTTTTCTTACCTTCCATGTAACGTTTCACTTTCACCATATCAAGTACTGGAATGTGTTCTGTGATACAGATAGCAAGATCTAATTCAGCATCAGTTGCTTCCATGATTGAATCTGCAGCAAAAGGTGCTGGAACATAAATAACAGATGCAGTCGCACCAGTTGCTTCAACAGCTTCTTTCACAGTATTAAAAACAGGTACACCTTCGACTTCCATGCCACCTTTACCAGGAGTCACACCGCCGACAATTTTAGTACCATATTCAAGCATTTGTTTTGTATGGAATAGCGCAGTTGAACCAGTAATTCCTTGTACAATCACTTTTGTATCTTTATTAATAAATACGCTCATGTTTTTTTCTCCTTCCTGATTTCCGTATCTCAAAAATAATAACTAAGGCACTATGCCCATTATCACTTTTTTCGCCATCTACCTATAGGTCTTATCCTACAAGTGATACGATTTTTTGCGCTCCGTCAGCCATAGAGTCTGCTGCAACGATTTCAACATCAGATTCAGCAAGAATTTTCTTACCTAAGTCCACATTTGTACCTTCTAAACGTACAACTAGAGGAACTTCTAATCCAACTTGTTTAGCCGCTTCAACAACACCTGTAGCAATAACATCACATTTCATAATTCCGCCAAAGATATTAACGAAAATACCTTTAACATTTTCATCAGAAAGGATAATTTTGAATGCTTCAGTTACTTTCTCAGCAGTCGCACCGCCCCCAACATCAAGGAAGTTTGCCGGATCGCCGCCATAATGCTTGATAATGTCCATTGTAGACATAGCAAGGCCCGCACCGTTAACCATACAACCAATGTTACCATCAAGTGCGATATAGCTTAAGTCATATTTAGAAGCTTCAATTTCTTTTGTATCTTCTTCTTCTAAATCACGCATTTCTAAAATGTCTTTACGACGATATAATGCGTTGCTATCGAAGTTTAATTTTGCATCAAGGGCCATTACTTTACCGTCCCCTGTTACAACTAATGGGTTAATTTCAGCAATTGAACAATCTTTTTCTACATATGCTTGATAAAGACCCATCATAAATTTAACAGCTTGGTTTACAAGCTTTGTAGGGATATTAATATTAAAAGCAATACGACGTGCTTGGAACGCTGTTAATCCAACAACTGGATCAATTTCTTCTTTGAAGATTTTCTCTGGAGTAGCTTCTGCTACTTCTTCAATTTCTGTTCCGCCTTCTTCAGAAGCCATTAGCGTTACGCGAGAAGTTGCACGGTCTAAAACTAGTCCAACATAATATTCTTTTTGAATGTCGCAACCTTCTTCAATAAGCAAACGTTTTACTTCTTTTCCTTCTGGTCCTGTTTGGTGAGTAACAAGCGTTTTACCTAGAATTTCTTCAGCATATGTACGCACTTCTTCCAAGTTTTTAGCTACTTTTACTCCGCCAGCTTTTCCACGTCCACCTGCATGGATTTGCGCCTTTACAACACAAACGTCAGTACCTAATTCTTTTGCGGCTTCTACTGCTTCTTCAACAGTGAATGCTACTTTACCATTTGGTACTGCAACCCCGTATTGTCTGAGGACTTCTTTTCCTTGATACTCATGTATATTCATTTCCCATCCTCCTAACTAACTCTTCAAAAAATTAGACTGCGTTTACATTTTATATAATGTGACAAAAGTTGTCTACTGTATTAGCTGAAATATTCAATCAGCTGATTCAATACTTATTCAAAAAAAGTGCTTTAAGCCTTTATCTCATCGCATTTTTTCTATTTCAAAAAAATATTATTGTTTCAACTACTTTGCCTTTTCAAAAAGATGAATAATTACCATACTCCACTTGAATGGGTCAAAAAGTATTACTGTTGATTCAGTGAACGGACACCATTATTTCGCACTTCTTCGTCTTTCGCTTTTCTGTCTACTTGATAAATAAACGCGAAAACTTCCGCGACTACTTGATACAGCTCTTCAGGTATCTTTTCATTCATATTTAATTTTCCTAGTATCTCCACTAAAGAAGGGTCTTCTTGAATCGGTAATTCATGCTGTTGTGCAACAGTTATTATATTTTCTGCAATAAGCCCTTTTCCCTTTGCAGAAACGACCGGTGCATCCATCTTTTCTGAGTAAGTTAAGGCAACTGCTTGTTTAGCGTTTTGTCCATTCATATTCGCATATCAACACCTGTAATTTGAAATGTATCCGTCTTATCCGTCTTATCCTCTTCTACTTTACTTGTTATTTCGGAAAAATTAATTTGTGTTAATTGATAATTCGTTTCGTTTAATTTACGTTTAATCAGCTCCTCATATGGATGGGTATCTGGGAGCAGTTTTTTGTTTTCAGTTGAAATATTCATCGTGATTACTCTGTTTTGAATCTGCAACTTTATATAGGTTTCACCCAATGTTTCCATATTTAAATGAAATAGCACCCGACAGAAACTTGGATCAATTTCCCCATTCTTTTTCCTTTTACTTGACCACTGCATTGAAAGGAGTTTACTGAATGGGCTTAGTGGAAATGGCAACTGTAGGGCAAAGTGGGAGAGTCCATTTGTATCATGTGAAAGTAGCTGCATCCCAGTGATTTTATTTAATAACTCCTTAGCAGCTTCACTCAGAGCAGGTTGCTGGATTTCTTTGATCAACTGTAAAATGAGTGGTTTAATCGCCTGAATGTTGATTGGCTGTCTTTCATTAAGTTGCTGTTCATAAGTTAAACCGAATATAGCTAATATTTGCTTTAGTTCACCCTTTATCATCACTGGGTTATGTAATTGCTGCCTGTTTTCTTCCGCAATATTATACAAAAGTTGTTGCGTTTTTGAATAAGCGTTTTTATTTATGTTTTCTAGCACTTGAAGTTGTTCTTGCATACGAGAATAAACATCTACAAGTGGTAATGAGGTTTGCTTGATGGGGATTGATGGATGGTCATATAATTTCGCCAGACCATCCTTTATTAAACTTGTTATCTGGTTAGCATTTAAAGGCAATGTAATTTCTCCATTTTTTATGCTAGCCTGTAAGTTAGTCCCACTCTCCCATGTAAATGAAAAAGCATGATTCAATTTTGTTAATGTGAGCAAAAAAGGGGCCGTTTGTTTTTGTAATCCCCCGCTTTGTATATTTTGTAAAAGAGATAATATTGCTTTATTTTTTTCATCTGAACTGGTATATAACAGCTGCTGAATGATTTGTTCTTCACTGCTTTTCGACGAAAATACACCTAACTTTTGTAACAAGGAGAAACTTTCTTTTGCTTGAACGCTATTTTTCAGCCAGCCATCCATTAAACTTGTTAACATTTTATCATTGAAAAGATGGTTAAATTTATTTAAAAGGTTATCAAGTGTTTGAGCTGTTTCGTTATTGAGATAGGGCGTAAGCTTATGTTGAAGATTGTTTATTGCGAACGTGATTGTTGGCTCATTTTTCATGCTATGTACGGCGTTGAAAACTTCTTTAGTTAATGGTAATCGTCTATCTAAAAGTGTTTTAAACACAGCGATATCTTGTTTTGTATCTCCTGTCATCCAATGAGTAAATGATTTTACAAGTGATTGAGTAAGTGGAATCTCTCGACTTTGAAACCATTTAACTAGCTCAACCTTTTCTTGTGTAGCATTTATTCCCATCGTTTGTAAAATCGCTTGGGGCGATATGCCTTTTAAAAGTTGATTTTCATCGATAATTTGTAAGTTAATTCCTTCACCATTCTTTTGCACCACAAACCAAATATCACTATTGTTAATTAGATTGATTGCGGTTTTCGCATAAATCTTCTGAGCCCCTATTTGAATTTCAGCCATGTTTTCCTCGTTCACCTTCAAAACTTTGCCCTTTAACAATTGCCCTGGCCGTAACATGAGTGGCTGGTTTTTTATTGGGTCTTTTGAAACCAGCGTTAATTCATTCACTTCCACCAACCTTATCACCTTCTATTGTCAATTAGATAGTCTTTAACTGGAGCAAAGCTACGACGATGAATGGGCGATATTCCTTTTTCTTCAATTGCACGCAAATGTTCCTTTGTACCGTAGCCCATATTCTTTGCAAATCCATAGTCAGGAAATTGTTTATCATAATCTTTCATCAACCTGTCACGTTCTACTTTTGCTACAACCGATGCAGCAGCAATACTAATACTTTTGCTATCGCCCTTTATAATTGATTCACTCGGGTAGGGTGTGGGTAATTTAACGGCATCAATAAGCAAAAAATCAGGTTGAGTATGTAAACTATTTACCGCATGTATCATCGCTTTTTTCGATGCCTCTAAAATATTCATTGTATCAATTTCATGATGATCGATCATACATGTTGAAACAGCAGTTGCTTCCTCCATAATTCTTTCATAATAATACAAACGTCTCTCTTCAGAGAGTTTTTTTGAATCATCAATACCTAGAAGCTGAATGTTCTCAGGTAAAATAACGGCGGCTGCTACAACCGGTCCAGCTAACGGTCCTCGTCCCACCTCATCTATACCGGCGATCAACCGATAACCTTCCTTATTAAGTAGCTTTTCGTATTTTTGCATGAGCTCGTACTTCTCTAGTAAGGCTTCTCGTTTTTCTATTTGCTTTTCCCAGCGTCCTAATGCTTTTTGCACACCTTTTCTTTCATCTAATCTTAATGTTTTTATGTAGTCTTCTTCTCTATCACTATTCTTTAATAATTGCTCTATTTCTTTAATCGATTTCATATCTGCACTCTCCTATTTCATCGACAGATTGGTCAAATTCTTAAACATTTGCATTTATGGACGAAAAAATAAAGGCCTATGATTAAGACCTTTATACTCGGATAATGTACTTACTCCATTCTTCTTTCCATTCAATGAACACATTACTCTTCTTCTATTATATCTTTCGGACTTTCTAATGTTAAGCGACCAAATTTTTCTGAGCGGAACTCTCTAATGATTAACTCTGTCACCTTATCATAATCAACTGTACCACCGCTCACTAAGCAGCCTCTTTTTTGGCCAATTTCATCAAATAGTTCTACGATTTCTTCAGGAAGCTCATTTAATTGATACCTCTCAACTAACTTCTCTGGGTAGTGTTCTGTCATAAATCTCAGAGCATAAACAGCAATATCTTGTAGATTTAAGATCGTATCTTTAATCGCACCAGTTAATGCAAGCTTTAAACCAATTTCTTGATCTTCGAATTTCGGCCATAAAATCCCTGGCGTATCAAGCAGCTCCATCTCTTTGCCAACTTTAATCCAACTTTGTGCCTTCGTGACACCAGGCTTATTACCTGTTTTAGCGATATTCTTCTTCGCCAGGCGGTTAATTAAGGTTGACTTACCTGCATTAGGTATGCCAACTATCATCGCTCGAATGGCTCGCGGCCTTATTCCCTTTGCTTTTTGCTTGTCGAATTTCTCTTGAAGTAATTGTTTGGCTGCTAGAGTAATATCCTTCATACCCTGACCATCTTGTGAATTAATACTAATTGCGGTTAATCCTTTGCTTTTAAAATATTCAATCCACTGTTTCGTTAGGATAGGATCGGCCATATCTGCTTTATTAAGCAATACTAATCTAGGCTTTTGTTGAATAATCTGTTCAATCATTGGATTGCGTGAAGATAGAGGAATCCTTGCATCAACCAATTCAAAAATAATATCGACTAATTTTAACTTCTCTGTTACTTCTCGTCTAGCTTTCGCCATATGTCCTGGAAACCATTGTATTGTCATTACGTATCATCACCTTTAAATTCACATTTCAAACTTACGCTTTATTAAACATTTAAATTACCTACTACGTACTAAAAAAACACAATCATGGCGCTTGTTTAAGGAAAAGGATAAACTCATCCTTTAAGTTAAGAGAAATCATGCAATCACCTTAAGCGCCATATTGTGTTTTAGATGTTATCATTCATTCAAATCTACTTAATTAATCTAATATCCTCAATCGGCCAATAAATAATTCCAGCTGTTCCTAATACATCTTCCATAGGAACTGGGCCAATATGACGGCTATCTTTACTAAAGCGGCGATTATCACCCATTACAAACAAATGGCCCTCAGGCACTGTTTCTTGGCCGATTTTCTCTTCTAGCGTAAATGGCTCTGTTAATGGACCGTCAGCTACTTGTTGCTTATACTCGTCAAGATATGGCTCCTCATAAGGTTCCCCATTTACGTATAATGTATCATCCTTATATTCAATTTTGTCTCCAGGTAAACCAATGACCCTTTTAATATAATCTTTATTTTCTGGTGCATGAAAAACAATGATATCGAACCGATCAGGCTCTCCAATTTTATAACTGAATTTATTGACAATCATTCGGTCTTGATCATGCAGTGTTGGCATCATCGATAATCCGTCTACCACTATCGGTGCAAAAAGAAAATATCTAATAATTGCTGCTAGCAAGACGGCGACAACTAATGCCTTTGTCCATTCCCATAATTCACTTTTCTTCTTAGCCATCGTTTCCCCACCATTCTTTCTCTTTTAAAAGCATAGCCACTTATACAGCTGCGTTTTATTCTCTCAATTATTGACATACTCTTATTTTATACATAAAAGAAGTAGACGATGCAACTATACAATGAACTATTGTTTGATTTAGTAGAATCAAACTGCTTCTTAACACTACCAATGCTGAAAAAACAGCCTATAAGTATGTTATTATCATATCAGAAATGAGAAATATGTATAGAAAAAGAGCTTGTAAAAATACAAGCTCTCCTTTCTTCATTTTAACTAAGGTAACATAAGTTGAACTTACATCCCTTTTGTTAAACCGATTATCGAATTTCTTTAATACGAGCTTTTTTACCACGTAGGTTACGTAGGTAGTAAAGTTTCGCACGACGGACTTTACCGCGACGAATTACTTCAAGCTTCGCAATTTTAGGTGTGTGTACAGGGAATGTACGCTCTACGCCTACACCGTAAGAAATCTTACGAACTGTGAAAGTTTCGCTAATTCCACCACCACGACGCTTAATCACAACTCCTTCGTATACTTGGATACGCTCACGAGTTCCCTCTACGATACTAACGTGTACACGTACAGTATCACCAGGACGGAATTCAGGTAGATCCGAACGAAGTTGTTCTTGAGTGATTTCTTGAATTAATTTATGCATCGTTTTCAACTCCTCCCAAGACGCTCATGCAAACCATTTGTGTTACAGCGGAACATCGTTATCAGACAAAAGACTTTTAACAAGCCCAAGTCACAAAGATTATAATACCATATCATCCGCAGAACATCAATGTTAAATCTGTTCTTTTTTAATTTCTTCTAACCAATTTCTTTCTTCATCAGTCAAATCTATTTGTTCAAGTAAATCAGGACGTCGTTGATACGTTCTCTTTAACGATTCCCTCTGTCGCCATTGTTCAATATGAAGGTGGTTTCCTGAGGTTAATACGTCCGGGACTTTCAATCCTCGAAAATCAGCTGGTCTCGTATAATGAGGGTGTTCAAGCATCCCAGTACTAAAAGAATCTTTCATATGTGACTCTTGATTTCCTAAAACATTAGGCAATAATCTCACCACACTGTCAATGACAACCATAGCTCCTAATTCTCCACCTGTTAACACATAATCACCAATGGAAATTTCATCAGTTACAATATGTTCACGAATCCGTTCATCATAACCTTCATAATGTCCACATATAAAAATTAGATGCTCACTTTCGGCAAGCTCTTCAGCCTTTTTCTGTGTAAACCTTTCTCCTTGAGGACATAGAAGAATAACACGAGGATTTGCATCACTTTTACTCTTTATATCACTGACAGCATCAAAAATCGGCTGTGGTTTTAACACCATACCCGCTCCGCCACCATAGGGATAGTCATCGACTGTTTGATGCTTATTATCCGCATATTCCCTAAAGTTCACTACATTATAAGATGCAGCTCCTGCTTCACTTGCTTTTTTTAAGATAGAATGACCGAATACACCTGCAAACATTTCTGGAAATAGAGATAGTACATCTATTTTCATTATAATAGGCCTTCTAACAAATCGATCATAATCTTCTGATCAGCGATATTTACTTCCTTAACGACATCAGCAATATAAGGAATGAGGATTTCTTTTTTCTGCTTACCTTTAATCACCCAAACATCATTCGCACCTGGTGAAAGAATTTCTTTAATTTCACCAAGCTCTTCACCATCCATCGTGTAGACTTTACACCCAATGATTTCGTGATAATAAAACTCATCTTCTTCTAATGCACTCAATTGCGATTCATTTACCTTTAAAATGCCACCTTTAAGCTTTTCAGCTTCTTGCATACCGACAACCTCTTCAAAAGTAAGTAAATCAAAAGACTTATGTTTGCGGTGGGATGAAACTGTTAATTCTCTCCCTTGTTTATTATCAGGCATAAATAAGGTCAATTTATTTCCTGGTGAATAGCGTTCTTCTGTAAAATCTGTTCGAGAAATGACGCGAACTTCACCACGAACACCATGGGTATTTACAATTTTACCAACATTAAACCATGTTTCCATTTCATACTCACCTCTAGCGGATATCGTCAACCAATCCATCTTTAATGATAATCGTTTTTCCTTTTTCGATCTCTTCCCAATTATCTCCCTTTTCGATGGTTATTAACGATTGAACTTCTTTTTCTTTTAATTCACTTCCAAGTGGAAGCATATGTAATTGCTCTATTTGAAAATCAAGTAATTTCATTTTTTCATTTCTTGATTCTATTTCTTTATCAAAAAAGGAGCGAAGATGGCCATTTTGAGCCTTTTGGTTCTTCTCCCACTTTCTCATTTCAAACTTAAATTGATCACATTCTTTTTGTAGTTGCTGTTTTTTCCATTCATAGTTATTTAATAATTCCTGTTTACTCGTTTCAGTTAAAACTTGTTTCACAGTAACCGTTTGAATAATTTGCAAGATCAACCAGCCTCCATTCAATAATAGAATGTGAAAATTTTATTTAATGGTGAAAAAAGGAGGGTCTCCCCTCCTTTCTCATGTTTGTTTATTCAGCTATATCGATAGAATCGATTATTTAATTTCTAAGAAAATCTTTTTTTCTTGAGAAGTACCTGCTGCATAAACAACAGTTCTTATCGCTTTTGCAATGCGCCCTTGCTTACCAATTACCTTCCCCATGTCATTCTTGTTGACAGAAAGCAAATAGGTCACCGCTCGGTTTTCTTCACGAATACTCACTTGAATATCTTCAGGAAAATCAACCAGGGGCTTCACAATTGTCTCGATAAGGTCCTTGATCATAAGTTAATCACTTATTTTGCATGCTTTGCATTATGGAATTTTTCCATAATACCAGCATTTGAGAATAAGTTGCGAACCGTATCAGACGGTTTAGCACCATCTTGTAACCATTTAAGCGCTAGTTCTTCATTGATATCAACACTTGCTGGTTGAGCAACTGGATTATAAGTTCCTACTGTTTCAATGAAACGTCCATCACGTGGTGAACGAGAATCAGCTACTACAATACGATAGAAAGGAGATTTTTTAGCTCCCATACGTTTTAAACGAATTTTTACTGCCATTTTTAAAGCACCTCCGAATAGTTTCACACAAGATAGTATATTATCAGATACTACCCTGGTTTGTAAAGGTTTTTTTCTTTACATAGTATTTTTTTATTAAAAAGGGTTAAAAGGAAGCTTTAAACCGCCCTTTTTCTTCCCTTTTTGTTGCATTCCTGACATCTGTTTCATCATTTTTTTCATTTCTTCAAACTGCTTCAGTAAGCGATTGACCTCAGGGACCGTTCGCCCACTACCTTTTGCAATTCGTTTTCTTCTACCTGCATTAATGATCTCAGGCTGACTTTTTTCTTCTTGTGTCATTGATTGAATAATGGCTTCAACATGGGCAATTTGTTTATCATCAATTTTTAAGTTATTCAGCCCTTTTACCTTGTTTGCACCAGGCATCATCTTTAATAATTCATCAAGTGGCCCCATCGTCTTCACTTGACCAAGTTGCTCTAGAAAATCATCAAGCGTGAACGAAGCTGTACGCATTTTCTTTTCTAGCTCTTTCGCTTTTTCCTCATCTACATTAGCTTGCGCCTTTTCAATAAGTGAAAGCACGTCACCCATACCTAAAATTCTTTGGGCCATTCTCTCTGGATGAAAAGCTTCAATTGCATCTAACTTCTCACCAAGTCCAATAAATTTAATCGGTGTTTCCGTGACTGAGCGAATAGATAGTGCTGCTCCACCACGGGTATCACCATCTAATTTAGTTAATACCACACCAGTGAGCCCGAGCTGTTCGTTAAAACTAGACGCTACATTAACAGCATCTTGTCCCGTCATTGCATCAACTACAAGGAAGATTTCGTCTGGATTTGTCAAGTCCTTTACATCTTTAAGCTCAGTCATCAGGGTTTCATCCACATGTAAACGACCAGCTGTATCGATTAGCACATAATCATGATGGTCTTCCTTCGCTTTAGCAATGGCTTGTTTGGCAATTTCAACAGGACTAACTTGATCTCCTAAGGAAAACACAGGCATATTAATTTGCTTACCCAATGTCTCCAATTGCTTAATAGCCGCTGGTCGATAAATATCAGCTGCCACTAACATTGGATTACGGTTATATTTCTTCCTTAATAAGTTTGCAAGCTTTCCTGTCGTTGTCGTCTTACCTGCCCCTTGTAACCCAACCATCATAATAACAGTTGGTGGACGATTGCTAACAGCGATTTTACTTTGTTCGCCGCCCATAAGCTCTGTTAATTCTTCTTTAACAATTTTGATGACTTGTTGTCCTGGAGTCAGACTTTTCATTACATCTTGTCCGACAGCACGTTCGCTTACCTTTTTAACGAATTGTTTAACTACTTTAAAGTTAACATCGGCTTCAAGTAATGCTAAGCGAACTTCACGCATCATTTCCTTTACATCCGCTTCACTTACTTTTCCTTTTCCACGGATTTTTTGAATTGTATTCTGCAGTCGGTCGGCTAAACCTTCAAATGCCATGCACGCCGCCTCCTAATCTAATTTCTCAAGCTCTTCCAGCAAGGCTTCATATTGTTCTTTTAAGCTTTCTGGTTGAAAATTACTCTTTAATTTTGCAATAATTTTAGCGCGCTCTTGAAATTTATGAAACAATAATAACTTCTCTTCGTATTCCTCAAGCATCGCTTCTGTACGCTTTATGTTATCATAAACTGCCTGACGGCTCACGTGATACTCTTCTGCAATTTCACCTAAGGAGTAGTCATCAAGATAATAAAGGGACATATAGCTGCTTTGTTTTGGTGTTAACAACGATTGATAGAAATCATACAAATAATTCATTCTCGTTGTTTTTTCAAGCATCTCTAAACCCCCTTGTTAAGTGAAAAGCCTTTACAATGTAAAGTTTACCTATCACACACTGAATTGTCAAGCATAGACTGACTTTTATAGTGTGTCAACTTATATATAAGCTATATTAGTGAGCAAGCTTCCGTCATTTTAAAATAACCGATTACATTAAGTAAAGCTCATTGCATTCTTCAGCAATGAGCTTTGTTCTTATTCTTATTCTTATTCTTCTGCTTCAACCATTTCGGCAAATAATCCATACACATATTGTTCTGCATTGAATGTTTGTAAATCATCCATTTTCTCACCTAAACCAACTAATTTCACTGGGATTTCCAACTCATTTCGAATAGCCAAGACGATGCCGCCTTTAGCTGTTCCGTCTAATTTCGTTAAAACAATACCTGTTACATTTGTCGCTTCTTTAAACGTTTTCGCTTGAACCATTGCGTTTTGCCCAGTTGTCGCATCTAAAGCTAACAGAACTTCATGAGGTGCACCTGGTACTTCTCGTTCAATGACACGTTTTACTTTTTCAAGTTCTTTCATTAAATTCACTTTGTTTTGCAGGCGACCAGCTGTATCACAAATAAGTACATCTGCTTTTCTTGACTTTGCTGCCTGTACAGCATCAAACATCACTGCAGCAGGGTCAGATCCTGCCCCTTGTTTAATTACTTCAACCCCGACTCTTTCGCCCCATACTTCAAGCTGTTCAATTGCCCCAGCACGGAACGTATCTCCTGCGGCTAACATGACCTTTTTTCCTTCCCCTTTTAGCTTATGAGCAAGTTTTCCTATTGTCGTTGTTTTCCCCACACCATTGACGCCGACAAACAACATAACTGTTAGACCATCGTCTTGAATATTTAAATCTGCAGAAGATTCGCCTGCTCTTTCATAAATATCAATTAATTTTTCAGAAATAACTGCATGGACCTCTTTCGGATCTTGAATATTTTTTCTTTTCACTTCCATCTTTAATTCTTCTACTAATGTCATGACAGTATCAAAACCAACATCTGCTTGGATAAGAATTTCTTCTAATTCTTCGAAGAAATCTTCATCCACTTTACGATATCTTGCAACTAAATCATTAACTTTGCCAGAGAAATTATCTCTTGTCTTTGATAACCCGTCTTTAAATTTCTCTGTAACAGTATCCGTTTGTGAAGTGATTTTTTCTTTCAACCTCTTAAAAAAACTCATTTTCATAACTCCAATCTGCTAATAATTACTATTAATATGTATGAGGATAAGCCCCACTAACTAATTACTAATGGGACTTATCATTATGTTAGCTCATCGCCATCTCTTTTGTTTCTTCAAGCCTTACAGATACCATTTTTGAAACGCCGGATTCTTGCATCGTAACACCATACAATACATCCGCTTCCTCCATTGTTCCTTTTCTGTGAGTAATCACAATGAACTGTGTTTCATGGCTATAGTTTCTTAAGTACTTCGCATAGCGGTGCACATTAGCTTCATCTAAGGCTGCCTCTACTTCATCTAATATACAAAATGGGACAGGCCGGACTTTTAATATAGAAAATAATAACGCAATCGCAGTTAAAGCTCTTTCTCCACCAGATAAAAGCCCTAAATTTTGCAGCTTTTTACCTGGTGGTTGCGCGACGATATCAATACCAGTATTTAATAAGTCCTCAGGATTTGTAAACTTAAGATCTGCACGTCCCCCACCAAATAATGATTGAAAAACAGATTCAAAGTGGAAACGAATTCCTTCAAATGTTTCTTGAAATCTCCTTTTCATTTCCACATCCATCTCATCTATGACTTGGAAAAGCGTGTCTTTTGCAGCTAGTAAATCGTTCTGCTGTTCTAATAAAAACTCGTAACGTTCTGAAACACGTTCATATTCATCAATGGCACCTAAATTAACCGTGCCAAGTTCATCTATTGCTAATTTGATTAACTTTACCTTTTTGCGTGCATCTTCCACATCAATACTTAGTGGGAATGCCTCTTTCGCTGCTTCATAAGAGAGCATATATTCTTCACGCAAATGTGTTAAACGGGTCTCTAACTCTACGTCTAATCGATTAATTTTCACTTCAAGATCTTTTAATCCTTCTACTCTTCCTTTATGAAGACGTTTTAACTCTTTTAACTCCACTTCGATATCTTCAAGTACTGTTTGCAATGAAAATCTTTCTTCTCTGCGTTTAGCGATTAGTTCAATCGTTTGATTCTTATCTTCACGCTTTCTCATTGCTTCTTCTTCGAGATGTTGTTCTCCTGAGGAATTATTGGTCATTTCTGATGATAATAAATGCAAGTCATCTATAACGAGTTGTAATTTCTCTTCTGTGTCTGCTTTTTCTGAGACGATTGAACGCAAACGATCTTGTGCAGATTTTAGTTGCTCACTTTTAGAAGCAAATTGCACCTTTAATTCGTTTATCTCTTCTTGTAAGCTTTCTTTTGACGTTTGTTGTACATTCTTTAATTGCGTTAATTCTTTAATTTGGTTATCTAATGAGATAATTTCTTCAGCATAATTTCGCAGTATTTCTGTTAATTCGTTTTCTCGATTGACGAAGCGGCTTTTCTCTTCAACAAATTGTGCCTTATCCAGGTCATACAAAGAAAGGCGATCATTTACTCTTTTCTCTTCATACTCCATATCTTTAAGGAGACCAAGACGGCTTTGCTCTTCTTCGCGTAATTGTTCTCCCTTTTGCTTAAGCGTTTCTAATATATGCTCAGCATCTTTGAACTGTTGCTTCATTTTCTTCACACGTGCCTCAAGTTCTTTTGTTTGCTGATCCATATGAGTGATTTTATCATTCAAATCATCCAGCTCATTTTTTCTACTTAATATCGATGATTTATTCTGTTTAACCGCTCCGCCTGTCATTGAGCCACCAGGATTAACGATATCACCATCGAGTGTGACTATTCGTACGCGATACCCTAATAGCTTGGCTAGCGTATTAGCTCCTTTTAAATCACTGGCAATTATTACGTTGCCTAGTAAGCTTTCAATAGCAGGAGCATATTTAGCATCATATTGCAGTAAAGAAGCAGCTGTCCCTATGTACGCTTCGTGTTCTTTCACAATTTTTAATTGCGCTTCATTCAATGTTTTCTTTTTTAATACATCAAGTGGCAAGAAAGTCGCTCTACCATAGGATTGGCTCTTTAAATATTGAATGGCTTTTCGCCCATCAGCTTCTGTCTGCACAACGATATGCTGCATTGCCGCGCCTAACGCAACTTCCATTGCAGTTTGATATTCTTTAGGAACTTCAATTAACTCCGCCACTGCTCCTTCAATACCAGTAAGGCGATTGTTTCTTTCTTTCAGTACTTCTTTCACACCTTGGAAAAACCCGGAATAATCTTCTTTCAACTCTTCCAACATTTCTTTTCTAGACTGTGCTTGTTGTAGAAATTGAATGGCTTGATAGTATTTCTTTTCATCCTTTTCATAGGTTTGTTGCAACATTTCATATTCTTTTTGCTTTTGCCTATATTGGTGTATATGGTTGTCTAACTGTGCCTTAACTGCCTCATGATCATGCAATAACGCCGCTTTACGTTCGAGCAATACTTCTCTTTCCTCAATATATCGACTATTATCACCAATCAACTTTTCTTCACGCGTTGCTTGTTGCGTAAGTTGTTTTTGCAACATCTGCTGTTCATTCTTTGCTGCTGCTTCAGTATTTAAAAGATCAATATACTCACTTTTTAAGTTCTCAATTTGTTCATCAATATCAACGCTATATAACTTCAACTGTTCTAACTTCTCGGAAAGTTGTTTTTCATAAGTAGAGGCCTCAGACTTTAAAGCAAGCGTTTTTTGATCTTGTTCTTGTCTTAACTTTTTAAGTTCCTCTACACGCATGGTTAATACTTCTTTGTTTTTTTGTAACTGTTCTTTGTTTTGCGAAGCATTTTTCTTTCTTTCCTTAAGCACTTCTTTACGACCTTCAAGTTTTTCTAATGCTTCACTCGCATGGAGGAGTACTTCTTGTAATTCATTAACTGATTCATCCAATGCGACTGTGCGGTCTCGTACTTCAGCAATTTTCGCTTCTTTCGTTTGTACCTCTGCTGAAAGGGCTATTTCTTGCTGTTGCTGTTGATCAAAATCATTCGAGTGCTGTTCCCATTTTTTATGCAAATCCTCTATTTCATAAACTGTTAAACCGACTTCAAACTGTTCAAGCTCCTCTTTCTGCTGTAAATAATCTTTAGCAATAGAAGCTTGCATCTTCAATGGTTCAACTTGGGTTTCTAATTCGTGAAGAATATCGTTTACCCTGTTTAGATTATCTTTTGTTTCACTTAGTTTGACTTCCGCCTTCTTTTTACGTGTTTTATATTTTAAAACACCTGCAGCCTCTTCAAAAATCGTTCTTCTTTCTTCCGGCTTACTATTAAGAATTTCCTCTACTCTTCCTTGGCTTATGATCGAAAATGCTTCTCTCCCTAGCCCCGAATCCATAAATAACTCAACAATATCCTTTAATCTACAAGGTTGTTTATTAATTAAATATTCACTATCTCCCGAACGAAAAACCCTTCTTGTTACACTAACTTCACTGTAGTCAAGTGGTAAAAATTGATCATGATTATCTAGCGTTAAAGTAACTTCTGCATAGTTTAATGGTTTGCGTGTATCACTACCTGCAAAAATAACATCACCCATTTTCACGCCACGTAACGATTTAGCTGATTGTTCACCTAATACCCAACGGATGGCATCCGTAATATTACTTTTACCACTTCCATTAGGGCCAACAACTGCAGTTACACCAGTAACGAAATCAACTGTTACTCGTTCAGCAAAAGATTTAAAACCGACGATATCGAGTTGCTTTAAAAACAAAATTCTGCTCCTCCCTTACTAAATCTCCTTTTCACCTTTATAAAGATTTAGTTCACATGGTTTTTAAGTACTTCTAATGCCATTTGCGCTGCATGTTGTTCCGCTTGTTTTTTTGAACGACCTGTACCAGTTCCAAGCTCTTCACCGTTTAGATAAACAGTTGACTCAAATTCACGATTATGAGCCGGTCCCTTTTCCTGCAGAATCTTATATTCAATCATTCCCGCTGAATCTCTCTGCACTAATTCTTGTAATTGGCTTTTAAAATCCATTACATGAGAAAATGCGCCAGAGTCTATCTTAGGAAAAACATATTTTTCTAAGAAGCAAACAACAACATCAATCCCTTGGTCTAAATATAGTGCTCCAATAAAGGCTTCAAAGACATCAGCTAATAGTGCCGGACGCATTCTCCCCCCAGTCATTTCCTCTCCTTTGCCTAGTAAAACATATTGGCCAAAATCTCTTTCATTAGCAAATTCAACCAAGGAAGGTTCACACACGACCGCTGCTCTTAATTTTGTTAATTCACCTTCACTCATCATCGGATATTTAATATAGAGAAATTTGGATACTGTTAATTCCAATACCGCATCTCCTAAAAATTCGAGTCGTTCATTATCTTCATGAGGCTTTCTTCGATGCTCATTCACATATGAAGAATGAGTAAAAGCTTGTCTTAATAATTTTTCGTTTTTAAATTCAATAGATAATACCTGTTGTAATTCTTTAAACTTCTTTTCATCCGCACGTTTTCTTTTCTCTTTTTCTTTGTAATTACGCATTTTAACAGCCACCTTGTACCTTAAATAAATTTATCCTAAATGGTGATAACCACACATATTTGTCTACATTATTAGACGTGGTTTATTACTGATGACAAACCTTATCTTTTTATATACATCATTCTCTCTTAGTTTAAGCAATTTTACATAAAAACACAAAGAAACTTGGCAGAAAGAATTCTTAACCAAGTTTAAAGCGCTAATGAGGATAAATCTGGATGTACTTACTGTCCGTCACTACCTGATTAACTCAAGTCACGGCGGACAATAAGCACAAAAGTGACATCTGACTCATTAACTGCTATTTATATAGAAAGATTGAGTGAGGGATATCCCTCACTCATACTTATCTAACGATTAGTTTTTTGCTTTTATGTAATTTACAGCGTCACCCACTGTTACAATTTTTTCAGCATCATCGTCAGAGATTTCCATATCAAACTCATCTTCTAATTCCATTACTAGTTCAACTACATCTAGGGAATCAGCACCAAGATCATCTTTGAAAGACGCTTCTTCTTTTACTTCTGCTTCATCAACACCAAGACGATCAACAACGATTTTTGTTACACGTTCTAATACTTCTGCCATGCTTGTTCACCTCCCCTCAAGATATTATAGATGAAAGTTAATAAATACGAAAGATGTTTTTAGTAAATGCAACAATCACGTAATCTTAAATCTTTCATTTATATGTAAACCCTTTAAAAAAGGACTTACTGTTTACATATACATACCACCATCAACATGCAAAGTTTGACCAGTCATATACTTACTATCTTCAGAAGCAAGGAAGTTAACTACTTTTGCAATATCTTTTGGCTCTCCGAATGTTGCCAGTGGAATATTAGCAAGCATTTGCTCTTTAATTTCTGCATTTAATTCATCGGTCATTTCTGTCGTAATAAACCCAGGTGCAATCGCATTAACCGTAATGCCTCTCGATGCTAATTCTTTGGCTGTTGTTTTAGTTAAGCCGATGACACCAGATTTAGCAGCTACGTAATTTGCTTGGCCTGGATTTCCTGTTGTTCCAACAATAGAGGAAATATTAATAATGCGTCCGCTCCGCTGCTTCATCATTTGTCTAGTTACAGCCTTCGTGCACAGAAATACTCCCTTAAGATTGGTATTGATGACAGCGTCCCATTCATCTTCCTTCATTCTCATCAATAGGTTATCCTTTGTAATGCCTGCATTATTCACTAGAATATCAATACGGCCAAAATGTTCGATGACCGTTTTAATCATATTTGTAACTGATTCACTATTAGAAACATCACATTGAATTGCAAATGCTTCTGACCCTAATGATTTAATTTCATCAACTACTTCATTGGCTCTCGCCTCACTACCTGCATAATTGACAGCTACTTTTGCCCCTTCTCTGGCAAGCTCTAAAGCTATTTCCCTACCAATCCCTCTAGAAGCACCGGTTACAATTGCAATTTTATTTGATAACTTCATTTTGCAGCCTCCTTTATGGCTTCGATAGTTGACTCAATGGACTTACTATCAGAGATAGCAAAAAGTTGAACATTACGGTCTACCTTTTTGATAAGGCCTGATAAAACCTTTCCAGGTCCAATTTCAATAAAAGTATCTACACCTAAAGCAAGTAACTTCCTTACAGTATCCTCCCAAAGAACAGGTGAATATAATTGTTGCAATAGCTTTTCTTTGATTTCTCCAGACGCAGTGATTGGCGTTGCTGAAACATTCGCAATCACTGGCACACTTGCATCCTGTAATTTGATTTCATCTAATACGCTTAATAGACGATCAGCTGCTGGTCTCATTAGTTGCGAATGGAAGGGACCGCTTACTTCTAATGGTAATACTCTTTTCGCACCTGCCATTTTTGCTTCTACGCCAGCTAGTTCTACACCTTGTTTTGTACCGGAAATGACAATTTGTCCAGGTGAATTCAAATTGGCTAATTGTACAGAATGACCTGATTCAGTAATCTTATCGGTAATAGCTTGCAGTGCTTCTCTTTCCATACCAAGAACTGCAGCCATTGTCCCTTCTCCATTAGGAACAGCATCTTCCATAAATTCACCACGTTTATGAACAGCATAAACACCGTCAGTAAAAGAAATGGCTTCTGCTGCAACAAGTGCTGAATATTCTCCTAAACTATGGCCAGCAACATAATCTGCTGTGATGCCAGATTGTTTGAATGCTTCCAAAACCGCGATACTTGTTGTTAACAATGCCGGTTGAGCATTCATCGTTTGCGTCAACTGTTCTTGTGGGCCTTCGAAAATAAGTTGTGAAAGAGAGTATCCTAAACGTTCATCAGCTTGTTTAAATAATTTTAAAACGTTCTCATTCTCATCAGCTAGTGATTTCCCCATTCCAACAGTTTGTGAACCTTGTCCTGGAAAAACAAATGCAATTTTCCCCATATTATCCGCCTCCCATTATGATTGAATTTCAAGCGACGCTTTCACTTTTTCAGCTACTTCATGCTCTACCATAATTCTTGTCTGCTTTACAGCACTGTACAAAGCATTGCGATCAGACGATCCATGTGCTTTAATAACTGGTGCCTTTAGTCCAAATAATGCTGCTCCACCATATTCAGAGTAGTCCATTTTTCCTTTCAACTCTTTCAGATCAGGCTTTAATACTGCTGCAGCTAGTTTTGATTTCAGATTACTTGTCATTGCCGTTTTCAACATTTTAAACAGACTCATCGCTGTCCCTTCAATGGTCTTTAATACCATATTGCCAGTAAAACCATCGGTCACTACCACATCTGCTACGCCATTTAGTAAATCACGCGCTTCAACATTTCCAATAAAATTGATATCAGCTTGTTGCAATTTAGTAAAAGTATCCTTTGTTAGTTCGCTTCCTTTTTTCTCCTCTGTACCAATATTCAACAAACCAACTCTAGGGTTCTTAACTCCTCTTACCTTCTCTGCATAAATCGCCCCCATCAAGGCATACTGCGTTAAATGCTCAGGTTTAGCATCGACATTTGCTCCTACATCTAAAAGTAAGAAACCTTCTCCTCCTATGGTTGGCAAAGTAGGGGCTAGCGCTGGTCTTTCAATCCCTTCAATTCTACCAACTACAAATAATCCAGCAGCCATTAAGGCTCCAGTATTACCTGCAGATATACAAGCATCAGCCTTACCATCTGCAACAAGTTGTGCAGCTAACACCATTGATGCTTGTTTTTTTCTTCTTACAGCGCGAACAGGTTCATCAGTGCCCAAAATCATTTCGTTCGTATGAAGCACTTGAATTCTGTCATCATTTGATGTCAAATATTTTCTAATCTCATCTTCATTACCTACTAAAGTAATTTCAATATCATTGAAGTCTAACGCAGCCTTCATAGCACCATGAACAATTTCCTCTGGTGCATTGTCACCACCCATTGCATCTATGGCAATTTTCACATCTATTCATCCTTTAGTCTCATTTAATATTTTTATTGATGCGAGCGATACATATCAAACTCACCTTTAAAAACACATTCATTATGTACGGTACTTATAACCTCTATCTTTGTCCGATCGTTATCGATACTTATCACTTTCGCTTTACATACTACTCGTTCCCCTTGCTTTACCGAGCGAGTAAAGTGAATATTTGCTTTCGCTGTTAAGGCAAGGTCATCATTAATAACCGCGACCGCTAAAGAGTTTGCTTGAGCAAATAAGTGATGTCCACGCGCAATTTGATTTCGTTTAAAAACGTGCTCCTCTTTGACATCGAATATAGAAATGGCTACATTATCTAACTCAATATCAATGATTTCCCCTATTACTTCCTCAATAGGCAGCGCGACAACCTCGTCCTCAAAATTTTTTTCAGCGACTGTTTTTATTCTTTCTCTCAATTCAGGTATTGAGAGCTCTAACCGATCAAGCCTAATCGTCTGCACACTGACAGAAAACTTATCGGCTAAATCTTCATCCGTAATGAATGGGTTCTCTTTTATCGTTTCTACTAACAATGATTGTCGTTGCTTTTTATTTCTTTTCATTTTTTATACACCGTCCAAGAAAATTAAGACTAGGTACTAATAGTAGTATATAATTATAGCTATTATATTGCAAGAAGTAATTATTGCTACTATTGACCTTTTAAAGTCTTAAGCTTACTAGCGAGCATCTAGGCAATGTTTACCTCAAACTATTTATTCAAATAGATAGCTGCTTCTAGTCCGCATATCTCCTTTCATTCCCTTTTTATTAATCTAACTTCTCACCTTCAAGCACACCATTATCCCTTAAGTAATCCCTCAATATTTGATATTTTTTTTCATACCAAAAGCTATCTGTCTGAATTAATTGAGTAGCATCATTTCTTGCCACTTCAAGCGCACGGTAATCATGCACCATGTCAGCTACCTTGAATTCAGGAAGCCCACTTTGCTTGCGACCAAAAAAATCACCTGGACCACGTAGCTCTAAATCCTTCTCACTTAAAACAAACCCATCATTCGTTTCTGTCATAATCCGCATTCTTTCTTTACCAACTTCTGACTTAGGATCAGCTAGTAATATACAATAGGACTGTTTATCTCCTCTACCAACTCTTCCTCTTAATTGATGAAGCGTAGCTAGCCCAAAACGATCAGCATCGTAGATGAGCATCATTGTGGCATTCGGTACATTGACACCTACCTCAACCACAGTTGTAGATACTAGTACTTGCGTCTGATTGTCACTAAACTTCTTCATCACATCTTCTTTCTCATCAGGGTGTAGACGCCCGTGCATTAAACCAACTTTATACCTATCCTGAAAATATTGCATAAGAATAGTGTGGACATCAATTGCATTTTGGACATCAAGTTTCTCTGATTCTTCAATGAGTGGGCAAATCACATAAGCTTGCTGTCCTCCACGCAATTCTTTCTCCATAAAGCCTAATACCCTTTCTAACATATCTAGTTTTGCCCAATACGTTTCTATTACTTTCCTACCTGCTGGCATTTCATCAATGATGGATACATCCATTTCGCCAAATGCGGTTATGGCCAAAGTTCTCGGTATCGGCGTCGCAGTCATGAATAACACGTTAGGGTTTTCACCCTTTTGTCTTAATACACGACGCTGCTCAACACCAAAGCGATGTTGTTCATCTGTAATAACAAGTCCTAATTTTTTAAAAACAACTTCCGTTTGAATAAGCGCATGTGTACCAATAACAATATCAATGTTACCAGCCTCTAATTCTGCAAGTAGTTCTCTTCTCTTTTTCCCCTTCACTGAACTTGTTAATCTTTCAATCCTTATTGGATAATTCGCAAACATCATAGCCAGTGATTCTGCATGTTGTTCAGCTAAAATCTCTGTTGGTACCATTAATGCACCTTGATAACCCGCACTATTAGCAGCGAATAACATAATAGCAGCAACTGCTGTTTTACCTGATCCAACATCACCTTGAAGCAGTCGATTCATACGATAGTTAGATTTCATATCAAAGAGAATTTCATTGACAACTCTTTTTTGTGCACCCGTCAGTTCAAATGGAAGTGTATCTATAAATGACTTTAAGCGTTGCAGATCATAATCAATGTTCACACCTGCACTACTTTCTCTTTCTATTTTTCGTAATGCTTGGATTTTTAATTGGAAATAAAAGAACTCTTCATATACTAACCTTCTTCTTGCTTGCTTTAGCATTTCCGGAGTATCAGGATAATGTAATGTACGAATCGCTTTTTCACGCGCCATCAACCGATATGCCCCAATATATTCTGAAGGTAGTGTTTCTACTATATCGTGTCCGTATTGATCAAGTGCGTGCTTAATATAGCGACGTAAAGACTTCACTGTGACTTTGCCTTTAACGGCATAAACAGGTTCAAATGCATTCGTTTGCGTAACCTCACCTTTGCTGAGTTTACCTAGTGTAATCGTTTGGCGATGTTGGTCCCACTTTCCCGTAATAGTAACTGTATCATTTAATTCTATTTGTTTTTTTAAATATGGTTGATTAAAAGCAATTACTTGTATGAGGTAGTGATCGACTAAAACTCTAAATGTTAAGCGCGAACGTTTACGTCCATAAAAACTAAGTGTGGGCTGTGAATGGACTTTCCCCTCAACTGTAATTCTTTCTTCATGTTTGATTTCACTTAAATCTTTTAGACGATAATCTTCATAACGAAAAGGCAAGTATTCAATCAAGTCGCCTACAGTGGTGATCCCCATATCTTTCAGATTATCTGCAGCAGATTGACCCAACCCCTTTATATGATCTACTTTGTCACTTAACATACTTGACCCTCCTTTTCAAAACAGCCTTTCTTTACGAGAAATAAAGAAAACTCGCCCTTTTGGCGAGCACTAAGGCGAAGACAGAGGCATAGTTTCATAAACCAAATGATTAAATAACTAACCTCTAATTACCCTCCTAACCATCGATATCAAATTCCAATTGCAGTAAGTAGGAGAAGGCAGTGAGTCATTTGATGAAAAAAGACCACGGGAGCAGTGTAAAAGAAGCTACCCATGGTCATTCTCTTCTATTTATTCTACCGAGAAGATAAATGCATATAATGGTTGTTTGCCGTCGTGCACTTCTACTTCGACATCATCATACTTCTCTTCTATATAGTTAAGAATTACTTCTACATCTTCTTTTGAGGCATCTTCACCTTGAATAATTGTGACAATTTCCGAATCTTCATCTATCATCTGGTCAATTAAACTTTTAGCAGATTGAAGCTTATCCTTATCTTTAACGATTATTTTGCCTTCTTCAATCCCCATAAAGTCGCCTTTTTCAATCTCAAGACCATCGATACTCGTATCACGGACTGCGAAAGTGATCTGACCTGTTTTCACATGCGATAACGCTTCAGACATATAATCCTTATTCTCTGATAGTTCCGCGGATGGATTAAAGGCAAGTAGCGCACTCATTCCTTGAGGAACCGTTTTGGAAGGAACAACAATGGCATCGGTTTCTGATACTTCACACGCCTGTTCAGCAGCCATAATAATATTTTTATTATTTGGTAAGATAATTACTTTTTCTGCATTCACTTCTTCAATCGCCTTGACAATATCCTCTGTGCTTGGATTCATTGTTTGGCCGCCTTCAATTACTACATGCGCCCCAATACTACGGAAAACCTCAGCAATTCCGCTTCCCATTGAAACAGTGATCACTCCGTATTCACGTTTTTCTTGGGGAACTTTAGCATCATTTTGTGATGCGGAAGCCTTTTCATCTTCGTCAAGAATGTTTGTGTGCTGCAAACGCATATTCTCGATCTTCATATTAATAAGATTTCCGTACTTTTGTCCATAGGATAAGCAATCCCCTGGTTGTTCAGAATGAATATGAACCTTCACAAGGTTTTCATCAGCAATCACAAGTAGGGAATCACCATATTGACTTAAGTCTTGACGGAATTTGTCTTCAGAGAATGGATTCGTAGCTAACTTCTCAGATTCAAATCTAACCATAAATTCTGTACAGTATCCGAATACAATATCTTCTGTATTCATATGGCTCTGTACACTTTTATGATGTTCCGCACTTACAAGCTCCTCCATTTTCGGAAGAGATGCACTGGAGTCAGGTAATGCTTCTCCTTTTAATTCTGCTAGAAAGCCTTCATATACAAAAAGTAGACCTTGTCCACCACTATCAACTACCCCTACTTCTTTTAACACTGGTAGTAGCTCTGGTGTACGCTCAAGAGAAGCTTTAGCTTCACTAACGATTGCTTGCATAATTTGAACAATATCATCTTCTGTTTGTGCTACTTGTACTGCTTTGTTTCCAGCATCTTTCGCAACAGTTAATATTGTTCCTTCAACAGGTTTCATCACCGCTTTATAAGCAGTTTCTACACCCGCTTCAAATGCAGATGCAAATTCAAGTCCATTTACACTTTCTTTCTGCTCAATATGCTTTGCGAACCCACGAAAAAGCTGAGAGAGAATTACACCAGAGTTACCACGAGCGCCCATTAATAGACCCTTTGAAAGAGCAACCCCAACTTTACCAATATGATTGGTTGTTATATTTTTAACTTCCTTTGCACCAGAAGTCATTGACAAGTTCATATTTGTCCCAGTATCACCATCTGGAACAGGGAAAACATTCAATGCATCTACATAATTCGCATTTGTAGATAAATGATTAGCTCCTTGGACAATCATTTTCGCAAATTGTTTTCCTTCTAAAACTTTAATTGACACGAAATTTTCCTCCTCATTACGGGTTCGTTACACGAACACCTTGAACAAAAATATTAACAGACTCAGTACTTAGACCGACTGTTTGATCTAAAGTGTATTTAACTTTGGATTGCACATTATGAGCAACTTCAGAAATTTTCGTTCCGTAGCTAACAATAATATACATGTCGATATGTACTTCATCTTCTTCCTGACGCACGATGACACCTTTAGTAAAGTTTTCTTTACGCAGGATTTCAGATAAGCCGTCTTTTATTTGATGTTTAGAGGCCATGCCAACAATACCATAGCAGTCGACTGCTGCTCCTCCTGCAATTGTCGCAATTACGTCATTTGAGATATCAATTTGCCCGTAGTTATTCTTTAGTTCGATGGACATTTTGTTGTTCCCCCTTCTGGTAAATTACTGCTTCTTCTTAGCTAGTCTTCGTTTTCATTGTGAATATCTAATGAATGACAATCATTGTTTGATGAAGCCATGGAACGAATAGACGCATGTACTACACTTTTCATAAAGAATATTTTACTATACATGTAAGCATTTTAAAAGCCATACTTACCTCTTTCATATTATAACGTATTTTCACAGCATATATGTCAAGGTTTTTTTCTTGATAGAATAGAGGCAAACTATTGCATTGTAGGTGTTTGTATGATAAATTATTAAAGTATCTTTTTAGTATGAAATTAGTGCGAGCTACTTTCATATTAAGTTAGATGTAACTGACAATTGTGATCGAAACATGAAAATAATGATGTCATGTTTTAGTAAGGAGGGAATATAGATGCCACGCCAATGTGTAATTACTGGAAAGAAAACAAAAACAGGTAATGCTCGTTCTCATGCGATGAATGCTAACAAACGTACTTGGGGTGCTAACCTACAAAAAGTACGCATTCTTGTAGACGGTAAACCTAAACGTGTATGGGTTTCTGCAAGAGCTTTGAAATCAGGTAAAGTTGAACGCGTATAATGAATGAGAGGGTACCAGTATTGGTACCCTCTTTTTTTATACAATATTCGCACTAAAGAAGTTAGAAAAAAAGATTGTACTCTTTACTCCTTTTTAAATGTCCCTAGCATCGCCCTCACAATGCCTCCCAAAAATTTAGGCAGCTTGATTGTATAAAATCTCATTTAAGTCCCTCCTCAAAGTCTCACACCTTAAGTAATAAACGTACGCACTACTTCTTTTTATTCATATTAGAACAAAGGAATCAATATTAGTTATTTTTCATCCTTACTTCTTATCACCATTAATATGCCTTTATCAAAAGAAAAAGTACCATTATCATCAATAAGTTCATTACTTATACAAAGAGTTGACCCTAAAGGTACGAGGTGATTACTTAATGGGTACTTGAATCCCGTTAATGTCAAGTTCCTCACGTTTTCTGTTACCGGAATAAAAGATATATATGGATAAGATGATTCCTTAGCAATTTGATAATGGCCGCTCTTTTTAACCATAATTTGATTTTGTTTATCAACTAAACGAATAGGTACTAGAATGTCATTTAGAAGTGGTTGAATTAACAGTTGAGTATTAGCAAAAAAATGATCTAATCTCCCACCTGTGGCTCCAAATACCGTAATTTCTTCTGGCTTTTGTTCGATCGCCCATAAAAGTGCTAGTTCCATATCCGTTTCATCCTTTTCCGGTTTTACCCTTTGTAGATGAGGAACATGCTGCTTAATCATACTGTACTGACTTTCATCAACTGAATCAAAATCTCCAAATGCATAATCAATTGCGATTCCCTTTTTAATTAATGTATAGGCGCCACGGTCAACACCTATCCATAATACTTCATCAAAACAATAGTCATTGAGATTGGGTAGATACTGTTGTGGTCCCCCTGCTAATATATTGATTTTCATCTCTACGCCCTCCACTTTTCCTATCCTTTTAGGTTATGAACTATTCTTTTAATTGTTAACTATCGTAAAATGCAAGAAACATAAGAAAAGCTGACTCTAAGTATAATCTTAAAATCAGCTTTTTCAGGTCAATTCCGCAGTCTAGCGATTGCTTCTTTACGGTCTTGTTTATTATAAACGGCAGAGCCTGCTACTAAAACATTCGCTCCTGCAGCAATGCATTTTTTTGCAGTCTCCTCATTTACCCCACCATCCACTTCGATTTCGAGAGAGGGGTTAGATGTTTTACTCCATTCTTTTACTTCAGCAATTTTAGGTAAAACATTTTCAATGAATGATTGTCCACCAAAGCCAGGGTTCACAGTCATCAATAACACCATATCAACATCAGTTATCACATGCTTAATCGCTTCGACAGGTGTCGCTGGGTTAATCACAACTCCTGCTTTAACACCCAAGGATTTAATGAGATGTATTGTACGATGAAGGTGTTTACACGCCTCAGCATGAACAGTAATAATATCTGCTCCTGCTGAGGCGAAGCTTGGAATATATTGATCAGGGTTTTCTATCATAAGATGAACATCTAATGGTAGGTTCGTTATCGGTCTAATGGCTTCAACAATTAACGGACCAATCGTAATGTTAGGAACAAAGTGACCATCCATCACATCTACATGAATATAATCCGCTCCCCCACGTTCGACATCAAGAATTTCTTCTCCTAATTTAGAAAAATCTGCAGATAAAATCGATGGTGCAATTTTTACCATGCGTTAATACCTCGGCTTTCTGTCTCTTATTTCGTCTATAAAAGTAATATAATGCTCATAGCGATAACTTGGCAAATCTCCAGATTCTATAGCTTGTTTAACTGCACATTTAGGTTCCTTCAAATGCATGCAACCTCTGAATTTACATGAGCTGCTTAGTTCTTGGATGTCAGGGAAATAATTTTGTAAGTCCTCTTGCTCAATTTCAGTAAACTCTAAAGAGCTAAAACCCGGTGTATCAGCAACAAGTCCACCATTAATCTCAATGAGCTCCACATGTCTTGTTGTATGTTTTCCTCTCCCTAAATGAGAGGATATATCGTCTGTTTTTAATTGCAAATCAGGACGTAATACATTTAAAAGTGAAGATTTACCAACACCTGATTGACCAGCAAATACGGATATTTCTCCCGTAATGAAAGGATAAAGATCCTCAATCCCTTCCGCCGTTTCGGACGAAGTCAAAACAACTTTATAGCCTGCTTTTCGATAGTTATCAGCATATACAGCTAGTGTTTCTTGTTCCTCTTTACTTGCCAAATCCATCTTAGTGATACAAATAATAGGCGTAATATGATTCGATTCTACCAGGACAAGAAAACGATCTAATAACGCTGTACTAAAGGTAGGTTCAACACTTGAGAAAATGAGAAAAGCTTGATCTACATTCGCTATAGGTGGGCGAATAAGTTCATTTTTACGCTTTTTCACTTCTAAAATATACCCTTCTTTATCATTTTCTGCTTGATAGTGTACTTCATCTCCGACTAATGGAGTTATTTTATTTTTACGAAAGACACCACGTCCACGACATTGGATGATTTCTTTATCCTTGTTCAAAACATAATAAAAGCCACTTAAAGCTTTTATGATTTTGCCTTCTGGCATAGTAGTCCTCCTACATCACTGTTCATACGGAACATTTTCTTGAATAATCATTTGTCCATCCCTCATAATTTGGTAAGAAGCGGTTTCTCCTGGTTGTATTTGCAGTGAAAAGGAAATAACTCGATCTTCAGTAATATGAATCGTATTAAATGGCTCATCAATATTGTTGTCCATATCTTCTATAAAGATTTGTACTTCTTGAGGTTGTCCGACATTATCAGGATTTGGCTTATACGGTACATTCACTTCTCTTTTCACTTCTACAGGAACTTGTTCCGGCCCACTTGATAGATAAACTTTTACTGTGTCCCCGTCATTTAAAGATGCTCCAGCTCCAGGTTCCTGCCGAATGACCTCACCTTGAGCAATCTCAGCATGATGCTCTTCTCCAGCTACTTCAATTGTTAATCCACTAGATGCTTCGTATTCTGCTAGGGCCTTATCATTATAACCGGTTAAATCTTTTAATTCTATCGGTTCCTCCCCTTTGCTGACGACAAAGATGAGCTCTTCTTCTTGGGGAATCACTTCTTCTCCGGGATCAATATTCTGTTCTAGAATTGTTCCCTTTGCTTCCTCACTAAATTCTTCTTCTGATTGGATAGATTGGAAACCCTCTTCTTTTAGTAACTCTTCTATATCACTATATGGGCGACCAGTAAAATCCTCCATTGAATAGCGTTCTTTACCGATACTTTCATAAATATTTACTGCTGTTCCTTCTTTCTGTGTCCTCCCTGCTCTCGGTTCGGTTCTTATAACTTCCCCTGCTTTCACTTCATCATTGTTTTGTTCGATTTCTTCACCAATCGTAAATCCTTCTTCTTGTAACAATGTTTTCGCGTCATCAACGCTCATATTTGATACATCTGGTACAGTAACATCATCAGGTGAAAGCATCTCAGGTAAAACAGTGACGGAAAGAACAAATAGCACAACTAATAGAACAAAAGTAGATATAAGGATCATTGGACCTTTTTTTCGTTTTTTCTTCTTTTTCGTATCTTCTTTTTCTTTTTTTGGACTTTCCTTTTTTACAATAGGTACAGGACTATCTTCATTTTTTTCTTCAATTTTATGAATAATCGTTTCGTCAGTAGGATGGTACATTTTATCTGCAGTAATGATCGGAATTGCTTTTGTAGCATCATCGTCATCAGGTACAGTAAACTTTCTTTCGTTCATCCTCTCTTCATTCAAAGATGTAGAGAGGTCTTCTTCCATTTCATCGGCACTATTATAGCGATGGAAAGGGTCCTTTGCTGTTGCCTTCAATACGATATTTTCAACACTTTGTGGTATATCTGGGTTCCATCTTCTTAAGGAAGGCGTTTCTGATTGCAAGTGTTTCAATGCAATAGAAACAGCTGATTCTCCTGAAAACGGTAATCTTCCAGTTAACAGCTCAAACATGACAATCCCTAATGAATATATATCTGATTTACGGTTTGCCATACCGCCTCTTGCTTGTTCTGGTGATAAATAATGAACCGACCCTAATACGGAATTCGTCTGGGTAATGCTAGTTGCACTTAGAGCCATTGCAATTCCAAAATCAGTAATTTTTATCTTGCCTTCATGATCAATTAAGATATTATGTGGTTTAATATCACGATGAATAATCTGGTTTTGATGGGCGTGAGAAATAGCTGATGTCAGCTGTTTCATAATATCAATCGCTGTTTCCAAAGGGACAGGCCCGTTTTTTTGTATGTATTGTTTTAATGTTTGACCGTCAACATATTCCATGACGATGTAATATAGGGTATCTTCTTCTCCAACATCATAAATCGTCACAATATTTTGGTGAGTTAGGCTTGTAGCTGATTGAGCTTCACGGTGAAATCGTTTAATAAACTCATCATCTTCAGCGAAGTCTAGACGCAACATCTTTAATGCCACGTTTCGATCTAGAATCATATCATGAGCTAAATAAACGTTGGCCATGCCGCCTCCACCGACCATTTCCAAAATTTTATAACGGCCGTTTATACGCTTACCAATCATCAACGTTTATCACCCTCTCTCACAATCATCTGCATACTCGATGATTACGAGGGTAATATTATCTTCCCCTCCATTTTCATTTGCTCTTTTAATCAACTCAGTAGCTTTCTCCTCTAATGAGTCATTTCCATTTATAATCGATTCCATCTCTTGTTCTGAAACTTTGTTTGACAAACCATCAGAGCATAGCAATAGTCTATCATCTTCCTCAAAAATAATTGTTTTAATATCTTGGTTTACATCTTCTTCCGTACCGAGCACACGTAACACTAAATTTTTCATCGGATGATTTTCAGCATCCTCTTTTGTAATTTGCCCTGACCGAAGCAGTTCATTAACAAGGGAATGGTCGTCAGTTAGCTGCTGAAAACCCGCTTCATTTCTAATATAACACCGGCTATCACCTACGTTTACAATCGTAGCAAATCGACTAGTACAAATAGCAGCAACAACGGTCGTACCCATACCTTCACATTCAGTTACTTCTTTACTGTGAGCATATATAGCCTTATTGGTTTCATTAATATGGTCATGCAACCACTTTTCTGCTTGGTCCGCGGTTTCAATCTTTGGTGCAAGCAGCCACATAGATTTTAGCTTTTCCTTGGCCATTTCACTAGCTACATCACCAGCTCGGTGACCGCCCATACCATCAGCTACAATAGCTAAGCGATCACCACTGGCGTTTGTAAAAATGCCACCATTATCTTCATTTCGCTGACGAAGTTTCCCTACATCAGTCATAAAAACAGCCTTCATACTGTCACCTCGTTTCTTCTTTTCTCTCCTTTGCACGAAGTTGTCCACATGCTGCATCAATATCATGACCTTGTTCTCTACGGATGGTCACATTAACCCCACGATTTTTCAAAGCCTTTTCAAATTGAAAAATCTGCTCTCTAGGAGTTCTTACATAGTCTCTCTCAGGTACGTAATTGACTGGGATTAAGTTAATATGACACTTCAATCCTTTTACGAGATCAGCAAGCTCTTCTGCATGCTCTACTTGATCATTGACTCCTCCAAATAAACCATATTCAAAACTTACACGTCTACCTGTCTTGTTCACATAATAATGAATAGCTTCCATTAAATCAGGCAATTTATAAGCGCGGTTGATTGGCATTAATCTTCCTCTTATATCATTATTAGGGGCATGCAAGCTGACAGCAAAATTGATTTGCATATTTTCATCAGCAAATTTATAGATTTTCGGGATGATACCGCTTGTAGATACAGTGATATGTCTAGCACCAATATTCAAGCCATCATCATGATTAATAATTTTCAAGAAAGACATCATTTGATCATAATTATCAAACGGTTCCCCAATACCCATAATGACAACAGAGCTTACTCTTTCATCTGTTTCATCTAATGCTTGTTGTACTTTTACGACTTGAGCAACGATTTCTCCTGCTTCTAGATGACGTTTTAATCCCCCTAAAGTCGAGGCACAAAATGTACAACCAATACGACACCCTACCTGTGTTGTAACACAAACAGAATTACCGTATTCATGACGCATTAAAACCGTCTCAATTGAATAGCCATCGTGTAACTCAAATAAAAATTTAATCGTGCCATCAGTAGATTGTTGCTGAATAATCGTTTTTAATGTTGTTAAAGTAAATGAAGCATCGAGCTTTTCTCGCAAACTTTTTGATAAATTTGTCATATCATCGAAGTTTGTTACTCTTTTTGTATATAACCAATCAAAAATTTGACTTGCGCGGAATGCTTTTTCATTATTTTCTTTTAACCAGTCCTTTAGTTCGTCTAATTGTAATGAATAAATGGATGGTTGATGATTCGTTTCTGTATTTTTCTTTGTTGCACTTCTTTCCATGTGATTACACCTTCTTTCTCAGACAAGCGATATAAAACCCGTCTGAACCAATATATTGCGGTAATACTTGTATTTCAAAATCATTCACAAACGTTTGTAACGCTTGTGGTAGCCTTGCCTTAAGTGTTGAGTCTCCAACAAATTCTTTATGGTCACTTAAAAAACGTGAAATGACTTGATGGTTTTCAGATTCATCAACAGTGCATGTACTATACACTAGCATACCACCTTTTTTTAATAATGGGGTGATGGCATTTAATAAATCCAATTGAATGGACTGCAGGCGTGATAAATCATCTTCTTTTTTTGTGTATTTCATATCAGGTTTTCTACGCATCACACCTAAACCTGAGCACGGCGCGTCTAGCAAAATACGATCAAACGACTCTTGCGGGAAATGATCTTGAACTTGTCTACTATCGAGAGCAAGAGTATCAATATTCTCTAATCCTAATCTGTCTGCTGTTTGTGCAATAAGCTTAACTTTATGCTCATGGAGATCTATCGCTATAACCTCTCCACTCCCCGACATCGCTTCAGCTATATGAGACGTTTTCCCACCTGGAGCTGCACAAGCATCAAGGATCTTTTCATTCTTTTGAGGATTTAGGGCCAAGCAAGCTAACATTGAACTTTCATCTTGTATTGTGATAAGTCCATTTTTGAATGCTGAAGACTTGGCAAGATTTCCTCGAAGAGCATGAATGGCTTCTGAAACCCATTCACTCCGTTTCACGGCATATCCTTCCTCTTCTAATAATGTAATCACTTCTTCTGTCGTAGCCTTCGTAATATTTACACGCGCTGTTTGAGTCGGAGCTTGTAAATTAAGCTTACACATTTCCTCCGTTGTTTCTATCCCAAATTGATCCACCCATCTAGCAACGAGCCATTCTGGGTGACTTGTTGCTATTGAAATTCTTTGAATAGGATCTTTGATCTCTTCCACTTGTCTAATCCCAGTTCTTTGTACATTTCGTAATATCCCATTCACAAAAGAAGCAATGCCTTTATGGCCTTTATTTTTTGCTATTTCTACGGCTTCATTTAATGCCGCATGATCAGGAATTTTATTTAAGTGAACCATTTGATAAACCGTGATCCTTAATAATTGCTTTACCCAAGACTCCACTTTATTTGGTTTTTTTATATAGGGCTGTAAATAATAATCTAATGTCATTTTACGTTGTAACGTCCCATAAACCAGTTCTGTCAGCAAACCAATATCTTTTTGTTCTAAATGATTTTGATTAATAGCATGGTTTAACAGGAGATTACTATACGATTGGTTCTTTTCAATTGCATCTAACAAATCCATCGCAACTTCTCTTACATTTTTCTTTCTTTGTTTTTTCATCGATTGTCCCCTAACTTCATGCCAACTTGAAGATGGGCACCTGCGCCGCGCAGGTAATCTTTCGCTTTCATGCGTTTTTTACCTGATGGCTGAATCTCCGTTAGCTTCAATATCTGACCATCGCCGGTGGAGACATTGATGCCATCCTCTTCTAATCCGACAATCGTTCCAGGCACTTGATTTGATTTTGATTCAATGATCACAGAAGCCCACACTTTCATAACTGCATCAGACAAAGTCGTATAAGCAACTGGCCAAGGATTCATCCCTCTAATATGGTTATAAATTTCTAATGCTGGTTTACTCCACTGAATTTTTTCTTCTTCACGCTTAATATTGTATGCAAATGTTGCTAAATTTTCATCTTGTTGTTTCGGAAGCAAATCACCTTTTAATAATGGTGGTAATGTTTCTAGCAATAGTTTGCTACCAGCTTCACTTAATTTATCATGTAAGCTACCAACAGTATCATCCTTAGCGATTTCGACTTCTACCTGTGTTAAAATATCGCCTGCATCCAATTTTTCAGCCATATACATAATCGTAATACCAGTCTTTTCTTTCCCTTGGATGATGCTGTAATGAATCGGTGCTCCACCTCTTAATTCTGGCAATAATGAAGCATGTACGTTAATGCAACCATATTTAGGTGCATCTAACAATTGCTTAGGGAGAATTTGCCCGAATGCAGCCGTGATAATAAGTTCAGGCTCTAGATTTAAAACAGCTTGCAAGTCCTCTTTATTTTTAACTTTCTCAGGCTGTAGCACTGGAATACCATGTTTTTGTGCTTCCACCTTTACTGGTGGTGGAGTTAACACCTTTTTCCTTCCCACTGGCCGGTCAGGTTGTGTAACAACTGCAATGACTTCATAACCTGCTTGAATAACACTTCGTAATACCGGAACTGAAAAATCCGGTGTTCCCATAAATACAATTTTCGTCATTCTTCATCCAACCTCTCTAACTCTTCTGCCTCTATATATCTGCTAACTTTAGTGGTGAATAGGATTCCATCCAAATGATCAATCTCATGTAAAATGGCTCTAGCAAGAAAACCTTCTGCTGCGAACTCATATGGCTTACCCTTTCGATTGAATGCTTTTATTTTCACAAATGACGGTCGTGTGACATCACCATAAATACCGGGAAAGCTCAAACAGCCTTCTGGATCTGTTTGTTCACCTGATGTTTCGATTACTTCGGGATTTATCATCTCAATCGTGCCATGTTCATCTTCAATATCTACAATCGCTATTCTCTTATTGAGACCTATTTGAGGAGCAGCTAGTCCTACACCATCAAATTCAATCATTGTATCATACATATCATTTAATAGCCTTACTAATTTTTTATCAAAAACCGTTACCGGTGTACATTTTTCTTCTAAAATTGTATTAGGGTACATCACTATTTGTTTAACACTCAAAATATAAATCCTCCATAACATCTTCTCATTCAACAGGCAGCCATAGCTAGACTAAAATTATTACCATTCTCGACGATTTTCTCTATCTATAACCTTTTTTAGTTATTTTTCTTTACATCAGAATAAATGGATTAACATCCACAGATATTTTCAAAGAAGTCGAAGTCACTTCTTGCTGATATTGATCTAATATCTTTCTTAATGATTGATTTAACTCTGGCTCCCGTTTGTATTTTATCAAACATTGGTAGCGATATCTATTGTTGATTCGTGGAATAGGTGATGCGACCGGACCAAGACAGAGGGCGCTTTTAGTTAAGCGACTAGTCAGAAATGTGGTAATTTTTTCTGTGACATCTAACGCTTTCATCAATTGCTCGTGACTGACCGTAATAAGTGTAATAAAATAAAAAGGTGGGTACTTTAAACCTTTTCTGATCATCATTTCGCGCTCGTAAAACTGGTCGTAATTTTGTTCAGCTGCTAACTCAATACTATAATGTTCAGGACTGTATGTTTGAATGACCACTTCTCCTGGTAATTGATGACGCCCTGCTCTTCCACTCACTTGCGTCAATAACTGAAACGTTTTTTCTGATGACCGAAAATCTGGCAAATGAAGCATTGTATCAGCTGATAATACACCGACAAGCGTTATATTTGGAAAATCGAGTCCTTTGGCAATCATTTGGGTCCCAAGTAGAATATCTGCATGGCCTTTTTGGAACTCATTAAGCAGTCGCTCATGAGAGCCTTTTTTACTCGTTGTATCCACATCCATACGAATAACTCTCGCTTCAGGCAATACTTTATGGAGTTCTTCTTCTACCTTTTGTGTCCCTGTGCCAAAATAACGAATATGATCACTCTGGCATTCTGGACAAACAGAGGGGACATGATCCTCATATCCACAATAATGACATTTCATTTGCTGCTGGTGGCGATGATAAGTTAGTGAAATATCACAGTTCGGACAATTAACAACATAGCCACAATCACGACACATGACAAAAGAAGAATATCCACGTTTATTTAAGAAAAGGACAGTCTGCTCTTTTTTTTCTAGACGTAATTGAAGCTTTTCTAATAAGGATGAAGAAAACATTGAGCGATTTCCACTTCTTAGCTCTTCACGCATATCTACAATATCCACATGTGGTAAATCTTGATTATTCATCCTCTTCGGCAAACTTAACAAAGTGTATACACCTTTTTTAGCACGAGCAAATGATTCGAGTGAAGGTGTAGCGCTACCTAAAATAACGGGGAAACTCCCTTGCTTCCCTCGTTTTATTGCTACATCTTTTGCATGGTATTTTGGGTTTTCCTCTTGTTTATAACTTGTCTCATGTTCCTCATCTATAATGATGAGACCGAGGTTTTCAAACGGAGCAAATACAGCTGATCGCGCTCCAACAACGACTTTCACTTCTCCCCGCTGAACTTTTCGCCATTCATCATACTTCTCACCAGCAGATAATCCACTATGCATCACAGCTACTTGATTCCCAAATCTTCCTTTGAAACGATGAACCATTTGTGGGGTAAGTGAAATCTCTGGCACTAAACAAATCGCTTCTTGACCTCTCTCTAGTACTTTCTGTATCGACTGTAAGTAAACTTCTGTTTTCCCACTCCCTGTTACGCCATACAATAAAAACACTTCATGAAGGGATTTTGCGATGCGATCATGGATTGGATCGATGGCTTCTTGTTGCTCATATGTTAACAGTAATGGTTCTGTTCGTGCAAAATAACGATTTTCATAAGGATCACGATAAATTTCACGTTCGCTCTCCTCTAATACTTCTTTTTTCACTAGTTCTTTTACAACGGCATTCGATATTTGTAGTGTTGCCGTTAAGTCAGTTAAGAATATCCAATCTTTATTTTCGATAAAGTAATTAATCACGTCATGTTGTTTTTGTGCCCGTGGGGTAAGAGACGATTGATAAGTCTTTAATTCCTCTGTTGAAAGAGCGCTTCTAATGGCGAGGCGTTTTTTCTTTTTTATTTTATCTTTCACTTCATAAATAATTAGAATATGACCTTTCGTTACTTCTTGCTGTAACAATGATAAATAGCCTGTTTCTTTCGCTTCTTCCCACAGGATGCTATCTTGGTTAGTAAATAAGCCTTGTAAGGTTTGCGGCAACAACTGTTTGTTTTCAGTTGAAACTTGTAATTTTTTTTGATATTTTGCTTTAAGTGCTGCTGGTAACATCGCTTGATAAGCAGAGATCCGATAACTTAAAGTTTCTTCTGATAGCCAATTTCCTAATGAAATGAGCGATTCAGATAATACAGGTGTTAAATCTAACGGCTCAATGATTTTTTTTAATTTATTAAGCGTGGACTGAGGTTTGATCCCAATGACAAAACCTTGAATTCTCCTTGGCCCAAATGGGACAACGACTCGCATCCCAATTTGAATGACCGTCTCAAGTGATTGCGGAATAACATAATCAAAAGGTCGATCTGTTTGCTTAGCCGGTACATCAACAATGACCTCAGCAATCATTTCCCCTCATCCTCATATAAATAAAGCGCTTCTTTTAAAATGCTTTCTGCTACGTCATGTTTTGACATCAACGGGAGATCTGTTTTAGTCCCATCTCGTTTATAGAGAGTAACAACATTCGTATCTGTTCCAAATCCGGCACCCGCACTTGTTACATCATTGGCTACAATCATATCAGCATTTTTCTTTTTCAGCTTTCCTCTCGCATATACATCCACATTATTTGTTTCTGCCGCAAAACCCACCAACACTTGATTGTTTTTTCTTTTACCAAGTGCCATTAAAATATCTTTAGTTCTTTCTAATTCCAATTGTTGATCACCATCATTCTTTTTCACTTTCTGATCATAAGTATATTTAGGCCGATAATCTGCTACAGCAGCCGTTTTTATCACAATATGAGCATCAGCAAAACGCGCAATCATTTCTTCATACATTTCTTCCGCACTTTCAACTTGTATCACTTTTACACCATGAGGTGGAGAAATATGGACAGGACCTGATACTAATGTCACATCCGCACCAAGTTTCGCTGCGACTTCTGCAATCGCATAGCCCATCTTACCACTCGAATGATTGGTTAAATAACGAACAGGATCAATTTTTTCTCTTGTCGGCCCTGCTGAGATCAATAACTTTTTCCCTTTTAACAACGGTTCCTTTTGATTGAAAAAATGATTCATATGCTCCACAATCTTTTCCGGTTCTTCTAATCTACCTTTTCCAACATAACCACATGCTAGATAGCCTTCACTCGGTTCAATAAATTGATAACCAAACTGATGAAGTGTATCAATATTTTTTATCACTGCAGGATGATTGTACATATTGACATTCATCGCTGGTGCAACCCATACCGGCGATGTGTGTGCTAACAATGTTGTAGAAATCATATCATCTGCGAGGCCATTTGCAAGCTTACCAATAATATTCGCAGTTGCTGGTGCAATCAATATCAAATCTGCCCAGTCTGCTAAATCAATATGAGCAATCTTACTAGCGTCCTTTTCATCGAAGGTATCAAAATATACTTCATTACGTGACATCACTTGAAAAGTTAATGGTGACACAAATTGTCTAGCTGAATCGCTCATCATTACTTTCACACAAGCTCCCGCTTGCGTTAACTTACTTGTTAAAGCTACAGCTTTATAAACCGCAATACCACCGGTTACACACAACAGGATTTTTTTACCATTCAACATCTATACAAACCCCCAATATTCAAAAGGTTATTTTTCTTTTATTATGAATAATTTCGCTCACTTTTTCATCTATCTCTTCTTGTTTTTTATAAATATTATGGCTATGAACAAAAATAACAACCTCCATACAGGTTGTTATTTTTTCATATATGTGTATTTTACCTTTTTTCCCCTTCATGCGTTGTATCACCTAAGCGATAAAATAGTTCGTTTGCATTAATCTCTTCTAACGCTTTACCCACATTTTTATGTGATACATATTTTTCTAAACGATATTGCTCTTCATTATTTTGTAATTTCCGTGCTCTTTTAGCAGCCACAGACACAAGAGAGTATTTTGAATCAATTTTTGTCATCAATGAATCAATTGATGGATTTAACATATTATTCAGCCTCCAACATTTTCAAATATCTAGGTTCAACGCGAGTGCGACGGCAATGTTCTGCCACTACAATCGCATTAATTCTGTCACAAGCGTTTTCCACTTGATCATTTTCTACAACATAATCATATAATTTCATCATTTCAATTTCTTCTTTAGCTGCACTTAAACGATTATTAATTATATCTTCTGTTTCTGTGCCTCGTGTAACAATACGATTTTTCAATTCAGATAAACTAGGTGGAACTAGGAAGATAAACAAGCCATCAGGAAACTTCTCACGCACTTGCTTTGCACCTTGTACTTCTATTTCTAAAAATACATCCTTGCCCTCGTTTAACGTTTGTTTCACATAATCAACAGGGGTTCCATAATAGTTGCCAACAAACTCAGCATACTCCAATAATTTATCTTGCTCTATTAATGTTTCAAATTCTTCACGAGATTTAAAGAAATAATCTACTCCATCAACTTCACCTTGTCTCGGTTTTCTTGTTGTCATAGAAATAGAGTATTCAAATGCCGTATCAGGCTGCGAGAAAATCTCTTTTCTCACTGTTCCTTTTCCTACACCAGATGGACCTGAGAGTACTATTAATAAACCTTTTTCCTTCATTAGAAAATCCTACCCTTCATCGATAACATCATCGCGGTCATTCAGTCGTGCAGCTACTGTTTCCGGCTGAACAGCAGATAAAATGACATGATCACTATCCATGACAATGACTGCTCTCGTTCTACGGCCATATGTTGCATCTATCAGTACACCACGGTCTCTTGCATCCTGAATAATTCTCTTAATTGGTGCCGATTCCGGACTCACTATTGATATGATTCTATTGGCAGAAACAATGTTTCCGAAGCCAATATTAATTAATTTTATTGACATATGCGTCCCCCCGTCATCAGTTAACTATTTTGACCTTTATCACGCGTTTCTAAACCGCTTTATTCAATATTTTGTACTTGTTCTTTCATCTTTTCTAATAGACCTTTCATCTCAACTACTTCTCCAGCAATGGTAGAATCATTCGCTTTTGAACCGATTGTATTGACTTCGCGATTCATCTCTTGAATCATGAAATCAAGCTTCCTGCCAATTGCATCTTCCAAGGAAAGGGTCAATTGAAATTGATTACGATGTGATGCGAGTCGTGTCAATTCTTCATTGATATCGGCCTTATCTGCAAAAATTGCCACCTCTGTAATAATTCTTGATTCATCAATATGACCATCAGCATATTCTTCCATTCGCTTTCGCAAACGGTCTTCGTATTGCTTTACCACGTTAGGGGCTAGGTCATATAAGCGGTTAAGACATTCAGTTAGTAAACCGAGCTGTTTAAAAAGATCCTTCTCTAGCTCCTTACCTTCAGCTAACCGCATCATTTGCAGCTCTTTACCAGCTTCATTTGTCGCTTCAAGAATCAGCTCATCTAGCCATTCGTCTTCTTCATCCACTTCCACAATAGCAAACACATCTTCATTAAGTAAATCTTTTAGCCCAGGCTCACTACTTAACTTATATTTTTCTTTCACTTCTGTCATTGAACGATAAAATTCGTCTAACAAATCCCAATCCACACGTATCTTCTTTTGTTTCGATCCCGTTTGTTCTATGGTTGCATAGACTTCTATTCTACCACGCTTAATATATTGATTAAGCGTTTTTTTTATTTTATCTTCCAGCTTGAGAAATTGCTTTGGAATGCGCAGGAAATATTCTGTAAAACGATGATTAACCGTTTTTACTTCAATCGTGATAGAGAAGGTGTCAGTTTGCCTTTTACCCTGTCCATACCCTGTCATACTCGCTACCATCGTTTAACCACACTTCCTTTCGCCGTTTGCGGGAAGTACCTACAACTTTCTTATACAAATTTGGCACTAACCATACCTTTTCTTACACTCATATATTATGTAGTTTTCTTTAAAAAACCAAAAGGTAATAGAGTTTCACTCTACTACCTAAAGGATTATACCATATTTCACTTCGATTTTCTTGCCAAATATGTGAAGCCAAGCAAAAATGTTGGGACAGCTGATAAGCCAACAATCATTAACCAATCACGACCAGCGATTGGTACTGTGTGGAAAATTTGTTGCAATGGCGGCCAATATAAAACAATCAGCATAAGTAAAACCGAAGAAATAACCGCCCAGACAAGATACATATTACCGAATGGATTTCGAGCAAAAACTGATTTTTCACTTCGACAATCAAACACATGAATTAATTGAGCAAGGACTAATGTCGCAAAAGCGACGGTTTGCGCATATGCGAGCTCACTAGGATCGCCTTTATATGTGAGCATAAACGCAAGTAAGGTTACTCCACCAATTAAAAAACCTCTTGAAATAACCTTCCAGCCAAGCCCTCTTGAAAAAATGCCTTCTTTAGGATTTCGCGGCTCTCGCTTCATGACATTACCTTCTGGTCGGTCTAAACCTAACGCCATCGCCGGCAGGCCATCTGTTACTAAATTCACCCAAAGTATTTGTATAGGTACTAGCGGCAGAGGTAGCGCTAAAATCATTGCAAATAGCATAACCAGTATTTCGCCAACATTAGATGCAAGTAAATACCTTACAAACTTTCTAATATTATCGTAAATATTTCGCCCTTCTTTTATTGCTGATTTAATGGTTGCAAAGTTGTCATCAAGTAAAATAAGAGAAGATGCTTCTTTTGCTACATCCGTACCAGTAATGCCCATCGCAATGCCAATATCGGCAGCTTTGATAGCTGGCGCATCATTGATTCCGTCCCCTGTCATAGCTACAATATGACCGCGATTTTGCAGAGCTTTAACAATCTTTAGTTTATGTTCCGGTGATACGCGCGCAAACACAGATACATCATCCACTACATCTTCTAACTCTTCTGTACTCAATGTAGCTAATGTTTTTCCTTCCATTACTTTTGTTGACTTATTAAGAATACCTAATTGTTTAGCAATTGCTTGAGCAGTTGTAATATGGTCGCCTGTAATCATCACTGTCTTAATTCCTGCTTCTTTACATTCTTTAACCGCAGCTCGTACCTCTGTCCTTGGTGGATCAATCATTCCTTGTAAACCTATAAACGTCAATCGATTTTCTGCATCTTTTTCTGATGTTATTCTGCCCTCATTAGTCAATTCCTTATATCCTATTGCAATTGTTCTTAGTGCTTGGGAGGCTAAACCGTGAATTGCCTCATTAACTGATCTATGCATCTCTTGGGTCATTGCTTGCTTACGATTTTCCCACAGGATACTCTCACAGTTCTGCGCCAACACATCCGGTGCTCCTTTACAGACAACAAATCTTCTGCCACTGGCATCCCTTAACACAATACTCATCATTTTTCTAGTTGAATCAAAAGGAAATTCCTCGAGAATTTCATATTGATTTAATAAAGAGGGGCGACTATATCCTGCTTTCATCCCAGCGACTAACAATGCACCTTCTGTTGGATCACCGTCAATGACAAATTCTTTATTTTTCTTATGAATTTCAGCATGATTACAAAGCATACCAAACATCAATAATTGTTGTAATGTTTTTTCATTTTTCGGATCTATACGTTTTTCACTGCGATAAAAATCTCCTTTTGGTGTATAGCCAATGCCATCTACTTGCCATGTGTTCCCACCACTCCATAAATGGGTGACAGTCATTTTGTTCTGAGTCAGGGTTCCCGTTTTATCGGAGCATATGACAGAAGCACAGCCTAATGTTTCTACTGCTGGGAGCTTTCTGACAATCGCCTTTTGTTTAATCATGCGTTGGACTCCTAGCGATAAGGCCACAGTGACTATCGCCGGTAATCCCTCTGGTATAGCTGCTACAGCTAACGATACCCCTGTTAAGAACATCGTATATAATTCTTGTCCTTGTAGCACACCGATACCTACGACAAGAACCGTTAAGAATAGTGCGACAACAATGAGAATTTTCCCTAATTGTTCCAACCTTCTTTGCAGCGGTGTTGTCATCGTTTCCGCACTTTGAATCATATCAGCGATTTGTCCCATCGCTGTTTTCATTCCTGTGCCAATGACAACCCCCACTCCGCTACCCTTCGTTACGATCGTACCCATAAATCCCATATTTTCCATATCGCCGATTCCGGGGTTATCTTGCTTAATTGCTGCGACTGTTTTTTGCACCGGTAATGATTCACCTGTTAAGGCCGATTCTTCTATTTCTAAGTTATTGCACTCGATTAAGCGGATATCCGCCCCAATTCTATCACCGGAGGAGAACTTCAATAAGTCACCAACAACGACTTCTTTTGAGGGGATTTTCTTCCATTCTCCATCACGTAATACTGTTGCATGAGGTGTGGATAATTCTTTTAGCGCACTTAATGACTTCTCTGCTTTTCGTTCCTGAAAAAAACCTAATACTCCGTTGATAAGCACAATCGCAATAATGGCGATTGCATCAATATATTCACCCAGTAGCCCAGATATCAATGTGGCTACTAATAGAATTAAAGTCATAAAGTCTTTGAATTGACTAAAAAATAAGAGTAAAGCGGATTGCTTTTCTCCTTCTGCTAATTCGTTATATCCAAATTGCTCCAATCTTTTTTGCGCATCTTCTTCAGACATGCCTTCATGCCTATTTGTGTTTAACGTGTCTTCAACCTCTCTCGCTTCCATCTCATGGTATTTCATTCGGACATCACACTTCCTCCTTTTCATTTTAAGAGAATTCGCATCTACTACATGCGAACCGTCCTGCTTCCCCTACTATCTCGATGGAGAGCTGTCCTATTTTTAAGGCTCTCATGAAAGCTTATTCAGTCTCGTCCTAAAAAATGCTATGCTATTATGAGAAAGAATGTATTTTACATAAACAGAAAGCTTTTAAAAACCATTTGTTTATGGGAAAATAGCTTCCATAAAGTAAAGAGACGCCTTTCGGATAACTAAGAGCGTAGAAAAGGATGTTAGAGATGTCATTTGATGGATTATTTACAAAAGCGATGGTAGAGGAGCTACAAGCTACTCTTAAAGGTGGTCGAATTAATAAAGTTCACCAACCATATAAAAATGAAATCATCTTAGTAATTAGAGCTAACGGAAAAAATCATAAATTACTATTGTCTGCGCATCCAAGCTATGCACGCGTACAATTAACAAATGAAGCATATGATAACCCCAGTATTCCACCGATGTTCTGCATGCTTTTAAGAAAACATTTAGAGGGATATATATTAGAAGATATTCAACAAATGGACCTAGATCGTATCATAGTATTTAACGTTAAAGGTCGTAATGAAATTGGCGATATCTCATATAAGAGGCTCATCGTCGAAATCATGGGACGTCACAGTAATATTACATTGGTCGATCAAGAACGAAACATGATCTTAGATTGTATCAAGCATGTATCTTATGCGGTAAATAGTCATCGTGCCCTGCTTCCGGGTCAACTTTATGTGGCTCCTCCGGCTCAAAATAAAGCCAACCCATTAGAAGCTGATGAGACGGATGTATTACGAAGAATGGACTTTAATAGTGGGAAGTTAGATAAACAACTTGTGCAACATTACAGCGGGTTTTCTCCCCTACTTGCAAAAGAAGTTGTATTCCAATCTGGATTAGCCAACCGTACAACAATACCTGCTGCCTTTATTAAGACAATGGATAAAATAAAAAACAAAGAAGTTCAACCGACCATTACAATAAATGAACATAAAGAGACTTTTTATTTCCTCCAGTTAGATCATATTCAGGGAGAGCAGCGTCATTTTGAGAGCTTAAGTCTAATGCTTGACCGCTATTATTTCGGCAAAGCAGAAAGAGATCGCGTCAAACAACAAGGCAATGACTTGGAAAAATTTATTAGCAATGAAAAAGAAAAAAACACAAAAAAGATAGAGAAATTAAAACTAACCATGCAAGAAGCAAAAAACGCCGAGCAATTTCAATTGTACGGTGAATTAATTACAGCTCATATGTACGCCATTCAAAGAGGGATGGATGAGATTGAAGTGAACAATTATTATGATGAAAATAACAGCAATGTGCTTATCCCTCTAGATACACAAAAAACACCTTCGCAAAATGCACAGATATACTTTAAGAAATATCAAAAAGCTAAACACGCTAAACAAGTTGTACAAGAACAAATAGATCAAGCCTATGAAGAAGTTAACTACTTCGATCATCTTTTACAACAAATACAAGCCGCTTCACCGAAAGATATTGAAGAAATACGGGAGGAACTTATTGAAGGCGGTTACTTACGTGAAAGACAAAAAAAACAGAAAAAGCCGGTCAATGCCAAACCTATCCTGGATTATTTTGTCGCTAGCGATGGGACAGAAATCATTGTTGGTAAGAACAATAAACAAAATGATTACTTGACGAATAAGTTAGCTGCAAAAGACGACATCTGGCTCCATACAAAAGATATCCCTGGGTCACATGTGGTCATTAGAGATAAAGCGCCAAGTAATGAAGTTATACAAGAAGCTGCTTGTTTAGCTGCTTATTTTAGTAAAGCGCGTAACTCAAGTAGTGTACCCGTCGATTACACAAAGGTACGTAATGTGAAAAAGCCGAGTGGTGCTAAGCCCGGGTTTGTCATTTATGATCAACAACAAACAATCTTTGTCACCCCTGATGAAGAAAAAGTCATTTCACTTAGTAAAAAGAAATAACAAAACCCAATTGAGATGAACGCCTTACTCTACCAGGCGCTCCATCCAATTGGGTTTTTTATTAGTTAAAAGTTACTGTGCTGTATAACCACCATCTACTAATAAGGTTGTACCATTTACAAAGCTCGCATCATCACTTGATAAGAATAAAACAGCTTTAGCAATTTCTTCTGGTTTTCCAAGTCTACCTTGTGGGTGAAGGGAGGCCAGGTGATTCTTCACATCTGATTCTAATTCCGATAATAAAGGCGTATCAATGTATCCCGGACAAACCGCATTTACACGGATATTTTCTTTCGCATATGCCGTACATAAGTTTTGTGTTAACAGTTTCACGCCACCTTTTGCAGATGAGTATGCTGGTATATTAGGCAGTGAGACAAAGCTATGAATAGATCCTGCATTCACTATTACACCGCCGCTTCCTTGTTTTTGGAATTGTTCGATTGCGTATTTATCTGATAGAAACACACCAGAAAGATTAATATCAATCGTTTTTTTCCATTTATCATAATCTAATTCAGCTGCTGGCCCGTCACTAGCAATCCCCGCATTGGCATACATGATATCCAACTTTCCAAACTGATTAACTGTCTGTGCAACGACATTTTTCACATCTTCTTCTTTTGATACATCTGTTTTAACAAATAAAGTCTCATATCCTTCTTTATTCAAAGTATCAGAAAGAGCTTGTCCCTTGTCAGAGAAATCAGCTATGACAACCTTTGCACCTTCTTTTACATATTCTTTGACAACTGCTTCACCAATACCACTTGCTCCACCTGTTACGATTGCTACTTTATCTTGTAATTTCATTTTAATCTCCTCTTTCTTTTCATTATCTTGCTGTCGCTCCACCATCAATGACAAACTCTGCCCCTGTAGTGTATGCTGAATCGTCTGAAGCTAAAAAGAGCACTGTATTAGCTACATCTTTTACTTTACCTAAATAACCGAGTGGAAATAGGTTCTTTCCTAGTGCATCTTTTGACTGACCAGTCTGTTCTGAAGCATAATCAGCCATGCCAGTATCAATATACCCTGGATGGATAGAATTTACTCTAACACCCATTGGAGCATATTCAATGGCAGCGTCCTTAGTCATGACACGTACAGCACCTTTACTTGCACCATATAAAACATGGCCTGGAGAGCCAACTAAGCCAGCAATAGAAGAAGCGTTAATCACAGAACCTTTCTGCCGCTCCGCCATTAATGGCATAATATGCTTCATTCCTAAAAACACACCCCCTACATTAATAGCCATTAATTTATTCCATTCCACTAGCTCAATTTCAGCTAGTGGTTTAATAAGATAAATCCCTGCATTATTGAAGAGAATATCTACTTGGTTATAAGCTTTTATCGCCTCATCAGCGACCTTACGCCAATCATTTTCATTACTTACATCATGGCGAACAAATATTGCTTCCCCACCATTTGCCTTGATTTCTTCGACGGTACCTTGACCAGACGTTTCATGAATATCTGTCAGAATAACTTTTGCTCCTTCTTGTGCAAAAAGAAGTGCCGTTTCTTTCCCAATCCCCGTGCCACCACCAGTAATAACAGCCACTTTTTCATTTAATCTCATAATCTTATCCCTTCTCTGCTGTCATATTTACATGAATATCCTTACTTATCAACAATTCATTCATTGTTAACCCCACATCTACAATGATACAAACTTTAACTTTTTAGCGCTATCCTATAAGATACTGTTTATGAGTAGCTATTTTACAGTCATATATAGGGGGAATTTCATGGCTCAATCTCATGATCGTTTTGAAGAAGTTACATTGCAGGAATTTATATTCTTTATGAAAACATATAGGCAAAACTTAGAAGAAAATATCCGGATCTACCTCAATGTCGAGGGGATTTCTGACGAAGAGCATTTTGAGGCGGTTACACTGCTACTCCGTTCCTTTACAGAATGGTTTCACCATATACAAATGGGAGAAATGGAGGAAGACATTCATAATCAGTTAATAGATTGGCTTTATGCGCAAATATCCATTCTATCCACTGAACGATTATATTTGTTTTCATTGATTCTACAAAAAGCGGTAACAACCTTATTAAAGAAAGAAAAAATTCATAAGAACGATGGGTTTATCATGTTTTTATTTAACTTACAATCAGATTTACTGAAAACATATCAGCAAATAGCAAAAAAAGAGAAGCAAATACCTCATAGAGAACCCTTAACTAAATTAAGTCAATTATTAATTCGTTCATCGAAGACGGAACTCCCCGATATCCTAAAAAAATGTGAAGATTGGTTTGGGTTTAAACGCTGTGTTTTTTATGGTTATATTCCGTGGTCCAATGAATTTTATGGTGCAGTCGGAACAGAAGTTATCAAAGTACAGAGTATGAAAGGTCAATTAGGAGAGAATTTCTCAGTCTTCTCTACAAAGAAACCAATTTTCTTAAAAGACCCTAAGCAATTAATTAGACAAGAACATATTGAATTATTCGGCTTATCTTCGATTATCTTTCTTCCCATTTTATGTGAAGAACAATTATATGGCTGGTTAACTTTTGACCAAAAGGGAGAGGCGTTTGAATATAGTAAAGAAGAGTTAGATTATATCAATGAAGTAGGTATATTATTGGGTTTATTCTTTTCTCGAAAAAGTGGAAATGATAGGATCCAATCCTCCATTCATCTTACCCAAAGGGAGCATTCTATTCTCATCCTACTAGCTGATGGTCATGATAATAAAACCATAGCCTCCATGCTCTATTTAAGCGAGCATACGGTGAGAGATTATGTCAGTCAATTAATGACTAAACTAAAAGCAAAAAATCGCACACAAGTTGTGGCGATTGCTTTTCAATCGGGATTATTACATTAATTCCTCTTTACTGATAAAACTGTATACTGTTAGATAGGCTAAGCGAAAAGTTTGCTATTGCTAACTTTTCGCCGCCACTTATTTATGCAAATGCTTTCCCCCATGCTTGCGGGTCTTTTCTCCATTCAGTTAATACTGCAAAATCGGATGCCTCGATTGTCCCTTGATTCTTTGCAACTTCTTTTAATGATTCAAAATCGGAAAGTGTGTGAACGGAAACATTTGCTGCCTGAAGTAACTCTTCGCCTTTTGCTAATTGATAAGTAAAAATAGCGACAACCCCTAGAACTTCACACCCTGCCTCTCTTAGTGCTTCGACAGCGTTGATCACACTGCCACCTGTCGAAATTAAATCTTCGACGACGACAACTTTTTGCCCTTTCTCCGCTTTCCCTTCAATTTGTTTGCCTTTACCGTGAGCTTTCGCCTTTGACCGAACATAGCACATCGGTAAATTCATCCGATCACTTACCCATGCAGCATGTGGAATGCCTGCAGTCGCTGTCCCAGCAATCACCTCAACGTCTGCATAATGTTCCTCAATAAGTGCTTGGAGCCCTTGCGCAAGTTCATTTCTTACTTTAGGATAAGCTAATGTTAAACGATTATCACAGTAGATTGGTGATTTAAGACCAGATGACCACGTAAAAGGATCTTTAGGATTTAGTGCGACTGCTTTAATAGTTAATAAACTTTCTGCTATTTGTTTTTTCATACGGAAATACCCTCCCAAAGATTCTTGATTTGATAATAGGCAGCAAGGGAATTAGATGCTCTAGTAATGGATCGCCCTACGACGATTGCTGAAACACCTTCAGCTCTGGCAAAATCAGGTGTTGCCACTCTTTTTTGATCTTGCTTGTCGTCAGTCTCCATTCTTATTCCTGGTGTCACGGTCAAAAAATCAGCGCCCACCTTCTTGGCAATTTGTTTGGCTTCAAAAGGCGAACAAACCACACCATCTAAGCCTGCTTGCTTTGTTATTTGGCTATAATGCAACACAGATTCATTTAAAGAAACAGGGATTAACTGTTCACTATTCATTTGCTGCCTAGATGTGCTCGTTAATTGCGTAACAGCAATAAGCTTTGCCCGTTCCTTTCCTTGCACTTTCCCTTCCTCAAGTCCTTCAACAGCTGCCCGCATCATCTCTATACCACCAGCTGCATGGACATTCACGAGATCACAACCGAGACGAGCAAGTCCTTTCATGGCACTTTTGACTGTATTCGGAATATCATGCAGTTTCAAATCAAGGAAAACTTGGTGGCCTTCAGCTTTTAATCGTTCCACAATTTGTGGACCTTCTTGATAATATAACTCCATTCCAACCTTTAAGAATAATTGCTCATTTGTGAAAGGTTTGAGAAAATCTTCCACTTGTTGACGGTTAGCAAAATCAAGCGCGATGATGAGTGAGTTTTTCAACTGTTTTCCAGCTCCTTCCGGTACATTCAGAAATATGATCAAATCCTAAAGAATGAATAAGTTCTGGCAACTCTGCTATGATTTTTGGGCAGATAAATGGATCAACAAAGTTCATCGTTCCCACTGCGACGGCGCTCGCCCCGGCATAAAAATATTCAATCACATCTTCAGCTGATTCCACGCCCCCCATGCCGATGATTGGAATCGCTACTTGTTGGCTTACCTCATGAATCATGCGAATAGCAACTGGTTTAATGGCCGGCCCAGAAAGACCACCCGTTTTGTTGGCGATTACTGGTTTACCGGTCCTTATATCAATTCTCATACCAACAAGAGTATTGATCATCGTTAATCCGTCAGCACCACCTTGTTCAACAGCCTTTGCCATTTCAACGATATTTGTGACATTCGGCGAGAGTTTCACGTATACAGGAACAGCTGATACTTCCTTTACCTTCTTCGTTAATGATTGCGCAATTTCTGGCACGGTTCCAAAAGCAATACCACCTGTTTTCACATTGGGACATGAAATATTTAATTCAAGTGCATGGACATTCGGCGCTTGCGAAATTTCTTTTGCCACCTCGATATAATCTTCTTCCATTGAACCGGCGACATTAGCTATGATTGGTACATCAAACTGCGAAAGCCACGGTAATTCTTCCTCTACGACTTTCGTCAATCCTGGGTTTTGCAGGCCGATCGCATTCAGCATTCCGGCAGATGTTTCCGCTACCCTTGGTGTGGGATTACCGAATCTTGCATCTTTCGTTGTTGCCTTAATCATAATCGCACCGAGCTGACTTAAATCAAACAAGTCACTATATTCTCTACCGAAACCGAAGCAACCAGATGCCGGCATTATTGGGTTTTTCAACTCAAGCCCTGGTAAACTAATATTCAAAGCGCTCATATGACAACCTCCCCTGCCTTAAAGACTGGCCCATCGCTACAAACCTTTTTATAAGACACGCCTGTGGGATCTTCTGCTGTATGGCATACACAGGCAAAGCAAGCACCGATTCCACAACCCATTCTCTCTTCTAATGATAAAAATACTTTTTTATGTCTATATTCTTGTTCAAGTGCTCGGAGCATGGGCGTTGGCCCACAAGTATACAAAACATCGAACGTTATATTTTCATTCTTAATAATATCTGTGACAAATCCTGAATAAGCGTAACTACCATCAGCAGTCGCGATAAAAGTAGGACCTAATTGTTTAAACTCTTCTTCATAAAAAACAGCATTCTTTGTTTGATGCCCGAGGACATGAATAACTTTTACACCATTGGCAGTTAGTCTTTGCGAAAGTTCATATAGCGGGGGGACTCCAATACCGCCACCGACAAGCAATGCCGTATCAGAAGCGTCCGTCTCCTCTACAGGAAATCCGTGACCAAGCGGACCTAATACATCAAGAAGGTCGCCTTGTTGTAACGTTGCTAACAAGCGTGTACCTTTTCCTTCTGCACGATAGATCATCGTGAAAGTCTGTTCGTCTTGATTGATATTTGCAATCGAGATGGGCCTTCTTAGAAGCGGTGAAAGACCACTATTCACTTTCAAATGAACAAATTGTCCTGGCTCTTTCATTTCATGAACAAGCTCACCTTTTACGGTGAGCTCATAAATATTTGTTGCGATTTCTGTTTGATCAATCACTTGACATAATTCTTGTTTGATCATAAGAAAACCGCCTCCTGTACTGCTTTTTCTTCTAAATTATTCATTGCATCAGCAGAGAAAGTCATCGATTCAATTACTTGGAGAATGGCATCTGCTGTATCTAAGGATGTTAAACATGGGACCCCATTTTCAACCGATTCTCTACGAATTCTAAAACCATCTCTTGCTGGCTGCTTCCCTTTTGTTAAGGTGTTTATAACAATTTGCGCTTGACCGTTTCGGATGACATCAAGTAAATTTGGTTCATCTGTGCCAATTTTATTCGTAATATCAACCGGTATACCCGCACTTTGAAGATATTCTGCCGTTCCACTGGTTGCCATCAATCTATAACCGATAGAGGCAAAGCGTTTTGCTAGACTCAAAGCTTCTTCCTTATCTTTATCTGCTACAGTCATTAAAACCGTGCCATATGGATAAATTTTCATACCTGAAGCAACTAATCCTTTATATAATGCTTTCTCAAGCGTTTGATCTTTGCCCATCACTTCACCAGTTGATTTCATTTCTGGTCCAAGCGTAATGTCAACTCTCCTCAGTTTCGCGAAAGAAAATACCGGTACTTTAACGTATACGCCGGCTTTCTCCGGCACTAAACCATTTTCATACCCTTGACTTTGTAATGTTTCTCCTAAAATAACCTTTGTTGCAATTTTTGCCATTGGTACATTTGTAATTTTACTTAAGAAAGGTACCGTTCTACTTGAGCGAGGGTTCACTTCTAGCACATAGACTTCACCTTTTGAGATGACATATTGGATATTTAACAATCCGATAATGCCAAGCCCTTTTGCCAATCTCTCGGTATAATCAACCAGCTTCGCCTGAATGCTTTGGCTAACATTTTGCGGAGGATAGACAGCAATTGAATCACCTGAGTGTACGCCAGCTCGTTCGATATGTTCCATAATCCCAGGAATCACTACCGTTTCTCCATCACTAATCGCATCCACTTCGATTTCTTTACCAGTTAAGTAACGATCGATTAATACCGGATGTTCAGGATTTACTTTTACAGCATTCTTCATGTACAGCAGGAGTTCTTCTTCTTTGTAGACGATTTCCATCGCGCGACCACCTAGTACATAAGATGGTCTGACTAGAACTGGATAGCCGATATCAGTCGCGATCTCCACTGCTTCTTCAACCGATAATGCTGTTTTTCCTTCTGGCATCGGAATGTCTAATTTGTGCAATGCATGTTCAAACTTGTCGCGGTCTTCTGCACGATCAAGATTTTCAAGTGAGGTTCCTAAGATTTTCACTCCTCGTTCAACAAGTCCTGCCGCTAAATTGATCGCCGTTTGGCCACCGAACTGAACGACAACCCCTTCAGGACGTTCAAGGTCGATGATATGCATGACGTCTTCTATTGTTAAAGGTTCGAAGTAGAGCTTATCCGAAATACTGAAGTCAGTTGACACGGTTTCTGGATTGTTGTTAATGATGATCGCTTCATATCCTGCCTCTTTAATTGCCCAAACGGCGTGGACAGTGGAATAATCGAATTCTACCCCTTGACCAATTCTAATCGGACCAGACCCTAATACGAGCACGCTTTTTCTATCTGTTACAACAGATTCGTTCTCATCTTCATATGCTCCGTAATAATAAGGTGTTTCCGACTCAAATTCAGCTGCACAAGTATCGACCATTTTATAAACTGGTGTAATGCCCGCATTTTTTCTCTTTTCATAGACTTCTCTTTCTTCCATTGACCATATTTGTGCAATTGTTGTATCAGCAAACCCTAGTTTTTTTGCTGCCTGCAAGATTTCTAGATCACCAATATTCGCCGCTAATTGATCTTCCAGCTTAACAATTTTATTGAATTTGTATAAGAAAAACAAATCAATTTGGCTCCATTCATGAATGGTTTCAATGGTGACACCGCGCCTTAATGCTTCTCCGATATAGAATAATCGTTCGTCGCCTGCTTTACGAATCCGCTTTTGTAAAAGGGCATCATCTATTTCGTCTCCATTTTGTAATGCGAGATGATGAACATTTGCTTCTAGTGATCGGACAGCTTTTAAAATCGATTCTTCAAAGTTTCGACCAATCGCCATGACTTCCCCAGTTGCTTTCATTTGTGTCCCTAATGAACGGTTAGCCGATTCAAATTTATCAAAGGGCCAGCGAGGAATTTTGGTAACGACATAGTCCAATGCTGGTTCAAAGCTGGCATAAGTTTTCCCTGTTACCGGGTTCATCATTTCATCCAAAGTTAATCCGACAGCGATTTTCGCTGCCAACTTCGCGATCGGGTAGCCAGTTGCTTTAGAGGCTAAGGCAGAAGAACGGCTAACCCTCGGGTTTACTTCAATAATGTAGTAATGGAAACTGTAAGGGTCAAGGGCTAATTGTACGTTACAGCCCCCTTCAATGCCGAGTGCTCTAATAATTTTGAGCGAAGCGTTTCTTAACATTTGATATTCACGATCACTTAACGTTTGGCTCGGCGCGACGACAATGCTGTCACCAGTATGGACGCCTACAGGATCAATGTTCTCCATGTTACAAACAACGATGGCATTATCATTTGAATCTCTCATAACCTCGTATTCTATTTCTTTAAAACCAGCAATACTTTTCTCTAACAAACATTGCGTCACCGGGCTGTTTTTCAAACCGCTTATAACAATTTCATTTAGTTCTTCTTCGTCGTGGCAAATACCTCCACCTGTTCCACCTAGTGTGAAAGCAGGTCTGACGATGACTGGGTAACCAACAATTTCAACAAATTGTTTGGCCTCTTCTAGCGTGTGAATAATTTCACTATCTGGTACTGGTTCACCGAGCTCATTCATTAATGTACGGAATAAGTCGCGATCTTCTGCTTGTTCAATAGCCGAAAGTTTCGTACCTAATATCTCGACATTACATTCTTCTAATACGCCTGATTTGGCCAATTCAACCGCCAAGTTTAAACCAGTCTGACCACCTAATGTTGGCACGAGCGCATCTGGACGTTCTTTCCTAATAATTTTACTCACAAACTCAAGTGTTAAAGGTTCGATATAGACTGCATCAGCAATCTCTGTATCTGTCATGATCGTTGCTGGATTCGAATTAACGAGAATGACTCGATATCCTTCTTCTTTTAGAGCGATACAAGCTTGTGTACCCGCGTAGTCAAATTCTGCTGCTTGCCCAATGACAATCGGTCCTGATCCAATTACAAGTATGCTTTTTATGTCTGTACGCTTTGTCATTGATAAACACCTTCCTGTCTGTTCATTTCTATTAGTGTTAAAAACTGTTCAAAAAGTCCGTTGGCATCTTCAGGTCCGGGTGAAGCTTCTGGATGATACTGTACAGTGAAAGCAGGGTGCACTTTATGCTTTAACCCTTCAACCGTGCCATCATTTAAAGCAATATGTGTTATTTCAAGGTCTGTCTGTGTAATCGATGCTTCATCTACAGAGTAGCCGTGGTTTTGTGAAGTGATCGCAATCTTACCTGTAGCCAATTCCTTTACAGGATGGTTCGATCCACGATGACCAAATTTCATCTTTTCCGTATTGGCCCCGCAAGCGAGCGCAAAGATTTGATGTCCAAGACAAATGCCGAACAGTGGAACTTTCCCAAGAATCTCTCTAACCATCTCAATTGCTTGTGGCACATCTTTTGGATCCCCAGGGCCATTTGATAACATGATGCCATCAGGACTTAAATTTAAGATTTCTTGTGCAGTCGTGTTGTATGGAACAACAATGACGTCACAATCTCTTTTATTCAATTCTCTTAAAATCCCGTGTTTCATACCAAAATCAACTAATACTACTCTTCTGCCACGCCCTGGTGATGGGTAAGGCGTTTTTGTTGATACTTGTTTTACTTGATCGACTCGCAGTTTGGTTGCTTTCATTTTTTCTAATATCTCGGCAACATTTTCTTCCATGCTACAAATCGTCCCTTTTAAAGTTCCTGCTTTACGGATGATTCTTGTTAATTTTCTCGTATCAATCCCAGCGATGCCTGGAATGTCTTTCATAGAAAAGTACTCAGCAAGCGATTGTTGATGACGAAAATTTGAGGGATATTCCGCTGCTTCTTTCACAATGAAGCCACTGATAGCTGGATGAATGGATTCAAAGTCATCACGGTTAATACCATAATTACCTATTAACGGGTAAGTTAAAGTAACGATTTGTCCACAATATGAAGGGTCAGATAACACTTCTTGGTATCCTGTCATGCCTGTATTAAACACGACTTCACCCATCGTTTGTTTACCACTACCAAAGCCTTCACCAATAAATACTGTGCCATCTTCTAAAATTAATTGTCTTTTCACGCTGTTACACTCCCCTTTTTAAAGACTACCTTTCCAGCAACAATTGTCGTTGTTGGCCAACCTTTACACTTCCAACCAGCAAACGGTGTATTTTTACCTTTTGATAAGAAGGTATCAGGATCAATTGCTTCTTCCTTTTCTAAATCAAGCAATACAATATCCGCCCTGCTTCCTTTTTGTAATAGTCCTCTATTTAAAGAGAAAGATTCAGCTGGTTTTCTTGTTAAGAAATCGATGAGTTGCTTTAGTGTGAAAATACCTTTCTTAACAAAGTTCGTATAAAGAAGTGGAAAAGCTGTCTCCAATCCTACAATACCGAATGGTGATAATGTCATCCCTTCAGCCTTCTCTTCTGCTGCATGCGGGGCATGGTCAGTTGCGATAAAATCGATTGTACCATCTAGTAGACCCTCTAACAGCGCTTCTTGATCGTCTTTGCCTCTAAGTGGAGGATTCATCTTATAGTTTGTATCAAGACCAGGGATATCTTCTTCTGATAATAATAAGTGGTGTGGTGTCACTTCTGCCGTTACTTTAATACCTGCCCTTTTGGCATCTCTTACCACCCGAACCGATTCTTTTGTGCTAATATGACAAACATGATAATGGCAATTTGCTGCCTCTGCTAATAGCACGTCTCTTGCAATATGCACAGATTCACATACTGAAGGGATACCATTTATACCTTGTGCTTTTGAAAACTTCCCTTCATGAACAGCTCCTTTATGAATTAGTGTATTTTCCTCGCAATGAGCGACAATTGCCATATCTACTTCAGCTGCTTTCTTCATGGCTGAATACATCATATCAGCTGACTGTACGCCAACCCCGTCATCAGTAAAAGCGAAGGCCCCTGCTTCTTTAAGTGCTGCAAAATCTGTTAGTTCGACTCCAGCTTCTCTTATAGTGATAGATGCATATGGTAATACTTCTACTACGCCTGTTTCAGTGATTCTTTTATGTAGTGTCTCCATTTGTTCCTTACTATCTGGTACAGGTCTTGTATTAGGCATTGCAGCAATTGTAGTAAATCCGCCTCGTGCCGCTGCCTGTGTACCAGTTGCAATTGTTTCTTTATGTTCACCACCCGGTTCGCGCAAATGGACATGAAGGTCGACAAATCCTGCTGTTACAAGTTGACCTGTTGCATCAATGACCTCATGATCATTTACTACGATGGATTCACCGATTTCTTCAATCTTCCCATCATTAATTAACACATCCTGTTGAAGTAAGTCCCCTTCATTAGTAAGCAATTGACCATTTTTGATGATGATTCCCATTACGCTCTCCCCTTTCAAATTGTTCAATTATTCTTTTTAATACCGCCATTCTAATAAATACACCATTTTGCATTTGTTTGAAAATTCTTGACCGTCCACACTCAACTAGACTGTCTGCAATCTCTACGCCGCGGTTAACTGGTGCAGGGTGCATAATAATGCTGCCCTTTTTCATCATTTTCTCCCGTTCAAGTGTTAACCCAAATGCTTTATGGTATTTTTCAGCGTCCCATCTACCACCTTCATGACGTTCATGCTGTACCCTAAGCAGCATGATAACATCAGCTTCTTTGACCGCTTTATCGATAGACACATATTGTCCATGTTGTGCCATGTCTTGATCGAACCATATTTCTGGTCCTGAGAAAATTACGTTCGCACCTAACCGATTTAAGCTCTCTGCATTTGACCTGGCAACACGGCTATGACGTAAGTCACCAACGATGGCTACCTTTAACCCTTTAAAGCTAGCGAATTCTTGTTTGATCGTTAGTAAGTCAAGCAAAGACTGTGTTGGATGATGGCCACATCCATCGCCTGCATTAATAATCGCACTATTGGTTTTCCCAATCAGTTGATCAAAATAACAATTCTCATTATGCCTGATGACAGCTAGTTGAACACCAATTGCTTCAAGCGTCTTTACTGTGTCATAGAGCGTTTCACCCTTTGACACACTAGAAGTACTCACTTCAAATGGAATAATATCTAAGCCCAATCTTCTTTCAGCTACTTCAAAGCTACACTTTGTTCTTGTACTGTTTTCAAAAAAGAGATTAGCGATAAAAACTTTGTTTTTAGGTTTCCACATTTTACCGTTAATAAAATGCTCTGCATCGGCTAAAATCCCTTGAATTTCGTCTATTGTTAGATCAGTTGTAGTGAGACAATGTTCCATAAAAGACAGCCTCCTTTTTTTATTGAAACGTAAAGCTTGATCAACCTTGACTTCTTTGCTTTGCTATTAAAAAACACCTTGACAAAAACAAGTCAAGGTGTCGAATAAACATGAGTGTACAAAGGTGGGATTTTTCTTCCCACTTTGAACTGAGCTCTTCAACACCCTTATGAACCTCTCTGGATTCCTTTTAAAAGGCGTAATTAGTTTTCAAACATATTTTCATCTACATCCGGTTTACCCGGTAAGACTAAGTTGAGTATAACCCCAGCAATTGCAGCAATCGCCATTCCCTCTAAGTTGAATACCCAAAGTTGTAAATGCGCGCCGCCAATTCCTAATACTAGGATAACAGAGGCGATAGCTAAGTTACGGTTATTACCAAAGTCCACTTTATTATCTACAAGCATCCTTAACCCTGAAGAAGCTATGATACCGAATAGAAGGATTGAAACACCGCCCATAACAGGTGTCGGTATTGAACTTATTAAAGCTGTTACTTTTCCGACAAAACCGAAGACGATGGCAATCACTGCTGCGCCTGCAATTACATAAACACTGTAAATTTTGGTGATCGCAAGTACACCGATATTTTCTCCATACGTTGTTTTCGGTGGCCCACCAATAAGAGCTGATAACATGGTTCCCATCCCATCACCTAAGATTGAGCGATGTAAGCCTGGGTCTTTAATATAGTCTTTGCCAACGACTTTTCCGAGTACAAGTTGATGACCGATATGTTCAGAAAGAGTGACAACAGCTACTGGAATCATCAATAGAGCAAGATCAAGAGTAATTCTGACATCATAATCCATTACAGGAAAGATAAATTCAGGCATTTCAAACCATGCAGCTTTTGCAACAACCGAGAAGTCAACAATACCAATCATGAGTGAATATACATAACCGATAATTATACCAGCAAGAATCGGAATCATTCCAAACATACCTTTTCCATATACTGAGATAACTACTGTAGCAGCAAGTGTAATTAAAGCTGCCGAGAAGTGAAGCATGCTATATTCTCCTGTTACGGGGTTGTTCATGGCCATGTCTATTGCTGTTCCTGATAACGCAAGTCCAATAACGATAATAACAGGTCCTGTAACAATTGGTGGTAATAATTTTAAAATCCAACGATAACCTGCTTGCTTAATAATAAGAGCGACAATCCCATAAACGAGACCTGCCATAAAGCTCCCTATCATAGCAGCACCAGGTCCACCTTCGAGCTGTGCCGTCTGTATAGGGATAATAAATGCGAACGACGAACCTAGATAAGCAGGTACTTTCCATTTTGTAATCATTAGGAAAGCAAGTGTGCCGATACCACTTGAGATTAGTGCAATGGCCGGACTTAATCCTACTAAGTATGGTACTAAGATGGTTGCACCAAACATGGCGAATAAATGCTGTAAACTGAGAGTGAGCCAATGTACTGGCGTTGGTTTATCATGTATGTCTAATACTGGTTTATTCATGGTGGTATTTCTCCCCTTTAATATAAAACCCTCTTTGCCTGCGGACAAAGAGGGTTGGTAAGCATAGACAGGAGCAGTCTATTACTTCCCCCTTTGTCAGCCTCTCTGGACTGCATTTAAAAAGGGCTCATTTATTTTTCAAAAATACTAACTTGATCTGTTTGATCAATTTCATTTAGTTCGACAACTATTTTTTCTGAACTTGAAGTTGGAATATTTTTCCCCACATAATCGGCTCTAATCGGTAATTCTCTATGACCACGATCGACAAGCACACCCAATTGAATAGCTGAAGGTCTACCTATATCAATTAAAGCATCTAATGCTGCTCTTACCGTTCTTCCAGTATAAAGGACGTCATCAATGACAATCACTTTCTTATCGTTAATATCAATCGGGATATTTGAACCCTTAACAAGTGGTTCTTGATTAGCTGTCTTCTTTGATAAGTCATCTCTATATAGCGTAATGTCAATTTCACCAACCGAAACCTTGGCACCTTCAATTTCTTCTATTCGTTTTGCTAAGCGATTAGCAATATAAATTCCTCTTGTCTTAATTCCAATAAGCACACAATCCTCTATGCCCTTATTCTTTTCAATCATTTCATGAGCTATTCTTGTCAGTGCTCTTCTTATCGCTTGTTCGTCCAGTACAATGGCTTTTTGTGACATCTTTTTCACCTCATTTTATACTAAAAAACCCTCTCACCTAAGGATGAGAGGGTAAACGATTGTACTTTATTTGAACATACAACAACCGTATGTTCATACCGTTTCCTTCCCAGCCTCACGGGACTGTTCTTAAAGGACTTATTTAACTGAATTCATCTTATAACACTTCAACTTATGTGTCAACAATTATTTTTCCAACATAGCAATTAGCTGTTTAAAATCAGCTGGCAATGGTGCCGTAAATTCAAGGTACTCATCTGTTCTTGGATGATTAAATCCTAACACACCTGCATGAAGCACTTGTCCTCCGAATTCAAGCGTTTTTCGCGGTCCATATTTCGGATCGCCAGCTAATGGAAAGCCAATATATTTCATGTGAACACGGATTTGATGCGTTCTTCCCGTTTCGAGCTGACATTCTATCAAAGTAAAATCTTTAAAACGATCGATAACATTAAAATGCGTTACAGCATGTTTGCCACCATCCACAACCGTCATACTTTGACGATCTTTCGTATCTCTGCCAATTGGCGCATCAATTGTGCCATGATCATGATTGACAACGCCGTGAACAATCGCTTTGTATTTTCTCGTCACCGTCTTATTAACTAGTTGCTCTACTAACTTCTCATGGGCAAGATCATTTTTAGCAACCATCAGAAGGCCGGAAGTGTCCTTATCAATGCGATGGACAATACCTGGTCTCATAACCCCATTTATACCTGATAAGTCTTTACAATGTGCCAATAATCCGTTTACCAATGTACCTGTTCCATGTCCAACCGCAGGGTGTACAACCATTCCCCTCGGTTTATTGACAACTAAAACATCACTATCTTCATAGTAAATATCCAAATCCATATCCTCAGCAACTACATCTAATGGCTCTGGATCAGGAATAATAATATCAAGATGGTCTTCATTTACTACTTTATAATTTGTTTTCACTTTATTACCATTGACAAGCACATGTCCTGCTTTTATCCATTCTTGCACTTGTGTTCTTGACCATTCTGCATTCAGATTAGCCAGCACCTTATCAATTCGATCACCCGCTTGATTATCGGTGACATTATGTTCCACTTTGCTCATTTGCTTTCTCCTTTTTCACTTCTCTTTCCTCTCGTATCATCTGTATTAATAACAACACGACACCTACACATAGAGAGGAGTCCGCAACATTAAATATCGGGAAGTTATATCCGAACGGGAAAGTATGAATAAAATCAACCACTTCTTTTCGCCAAAGACGATCAATAAAGTTTCCAATTGCACCACCTAATATAAGTGCTAATGAGAGCTGAAGAAGCCATTTTCCCTTCGCATGTGTTTGCATATAATAAATGATTCCGATGATGACAATAACAGTAATCAAATAAAAGAACCACATTTGACCTTCTAATATTCCCCAGGCTGCACCTGTGTTCCGATGGGAAGTAATATACAGAAAATCTTCAATGACAGTAATACTTTCACCAAGCGTAAAATTCTTGACAATTAACCATTTAGTCCATTGATCAAAAGCAATAATCAATAAAGCGATTATGTAGAAAAACACAAAGGCAACCTCCAATATTCATTTGTATACCTTTGCATTTTAGCATAAACCCATAAAAAACGGTAGCTTTGCTCTTTAAGCGATCGTTTTAATCATATAGGGCTTTACGATAGAACCTTTTAAGAGACTGACAATCGTCCATTGTTTTCAGCGTAGGGATTAATGTTAATAAATCCTCTGGCAAAAACTCACCAGAAATTTCACATGTGCCGAATTGGCCATTTTCATACTTCTCAATTGCCTTTTCAACATCATATAGTTCATCTAATATCATTTCATTTATAAAGGGGTGAAGATTACTTTGCATTAACCTCTCAAGTAACTCTTGTCTCGTATTACGAAGCTCTTCAATTAGTGGAATAACATGTGGTTGATTGTTCAAAAAAATCCCCCTTCATCCTACAAGATTGTTCATAAAGTTATTATGAGCAACTGGCTAATTTTGAACGCCTCTAAAGATTTTACAAGCTGAACAAGTTTTGCAGGTTGAGGAAAATTTTATTAGTTTTTACTCATTATCATGAAGGATTAAAATGGAAAGTGTGAAAAGCCGAGACATTATAAAAACCATGCACTAACGTACTTGCTTTATGGTAAAAATCATTTTTAGCTTTACTTCATTTTCTATCTTCATTAATCCTTTTTATATAATTAGAAAAAGACCCGAACGGTTAGTCCGGGCCAAAAATATGGTAGTACTTTTTAACCTACTGCCACTTAGCTCAAATGGCTATAGTTTTCTTTTACGACAGTAGCACAACGTGGGCAAAGTGTTGAAAATTCATCTACTTCCCCTACTTCTGGTGTGACAGTCCAACAACGTTCACATGTTTCGCCTTCAGCTTTGGAAACTAGGATTGCTACATTGTCAAATTTATGTGCTTCATTTGGTGCTTGTTCTAAGCTGCCTGCCACTTCAAATGCAGAAACGATAAAGAGTTGTGGTAGGCTTTCTGAAATAGAATCAAGTAATGAATTGGTTTCGTTATCGACATACAACGTTACTTTTGCTGTCAATGATTTACCGATTACTTTTTCATTTCGTGCTTCTTCTAGAGCTTTTAGGACATGATTTCTTAATTTCATGAATGCTGTCCATTTTGCCGTTAATTCTTCCGCATTGGCAAAAGTTTCTACTGACGGCATATCAGTCAATTGAACACTCATCTCTTCCACATTTGGAATGTGACGCCAAACTTCATCAGCTGTATGAGAAAGAATCGGTGATACAAGCTTAGTAAGGGCAACTAAGCTATCATAAAGCACTGTTTGAATCGCACGACGATCATGTTGATCTTGCGCTTCAATGTACAATACATCTTTCGCAAAGTCTAAATAGAACGAACTTAAGTCTAATGTGCAGAAATTATTCACAGCATGGTAAATACCTGCAAATTCATAGTTCTCATATGATTGAAGCGATGTTTCGATTAGTTTATTTAACTTCACTAACATAAACTGATCGACTTCACGTAAATCATCATAAGAAACTCGATGTACTGCTGGATCAAAATCAGCTAAGTTTCCTAATAAGAAGCGGAAAGTGTTTCTAATTTTACGGTAAACTTCTGCTACTTGTTTTAAGATTGGATCAGATACTCTTACATCTGCTTGGTAATCAACTGATGCAACCCAAAGTCTTAAAATATCTGCACCTAATTGGTTCATCACTTTTGAAGGTACAATGACATTACCAATTGATTTACTCATTTTTCTACCTTCACCATCTAAAACAAAGCCGTGACTTAAGATGCCTTTATATGGCGCTTTACCAGTTACAGCGACACCTGTTGATAATGATGAGTTAAACCAACCTCTATATTGATCAGATCCTTCTAGATAAAGGTCTGCTGGTCTTTGTAAATCTTCACGTTCTAGCAATACAGCTTGATGCGAAGAACCGGAATCAAACCACACATCCATAATATCAGTTTCTTTTGTAAATACTCCATTTGGGCTACCTGGATGAGTAAATCCTTCAGGCAATAATTCCTTTGCCTCTTTTTCAAACCACACATTAGAACCGTGCTCTCTAAATAGGTTGGATACATGATTAATGGTTTCGTCTGTAATAATCTCTTCTCCATTTTCTGCATAGAATACAGGAATTGGCACACCCCATGCGCGCTGTCTAGAAATACACCAATCGCCACGATCACGAACCATATTATAAAGCCTTGTTTCGCCCCATGCTGGTGTAAATGTTGTATCATTAATTGCTTGCAATAATTCCTGTCTAAAATCTTTAATTGACGCAAACCATTGAGCCGTTGCACGGAAAATAACTGGTTTTTTTGTGCGCCAATCATGCGGATAAGAATGCTTGATAAAAGAAAGCTTCAATAACGCGCCAACTTCTTCTAATTTTTCAGTGATTGGTTTATTCGCCTTATCATAGAAAAGACCTTCAAAGCCAGGCGCTTCTTCTGTCATTACCCCTTTATCATCTACTGGACATAATACATCTAAACCATATTTAGATCCGATGTAAAAGTCGTCTTCACCATGTCCTGGAGCCGTATGAACACAACCAGTACCAGCGTCTGTAGTTACATGGTCACCTAGCATAACAAGTGAATCACGGCCATATAATGGATGTTCAGCAGTCACATATTCTAAGTCACTACCTTGAATGGTTTGAACGACCTTAGGATTTTCCCAGCCAATCTCTTCTGATACAGCCGCTAGCAGGTCTTCAGCTACTAAATATTTTTCGTTATCCACTTCAACGACAACATATTTTAGTTTCGGGTGGACAGAAATACCTAAGTTAGCTGGCATTGTCCAAGGAGTAGTTGTCCAAATAACAATACGTACGTCATCAGTTAAAACATCTTTGCCATCTTTCACTTTAAATCCTACATAAATGGAAGCGGATTGCTTATCTTTATATTCAATCTCAGCTTCAGCTAATGCAGACTCAGATGATGGTGACCAGTATACAGGTTTCTTCCCTTTATAGATATAACCTTTCTTCGCCATCTCACCAAAAACTTTGATTTGTTGGGCCTCATAGGCAGGTTTTAATGTAATATAGGGATTTTCCCAATCTCCCCGAACACCTAATCGCATGAATTGTTCACGTTGATTTTCGATTTGACCGTACGCATATTCTTCACAAAGCTTACGGAATTCTGCTACCGTCATTTCTTTACGTTTTACACCTTTATTCGTTAACGCTTGTTCAATGGGTAATCCATGCGTATCCCAACCAGGTACATATGGTGCATGGTAACCACTCATTGACTTATAGCGGTTAATGAAGTCTTTTAAAATTTTATTTAACGCATGTCCGATATGAAGATCGCCATTCGCATAAGGAGGACCGTCATGCAGGACAAACAACGGTTGATTTTTCGTGCGCTCAAGCACTTTTGCATAAATATCTTGTTCATTCCATTCTGTTTGCATTTCAGGTTCTCTTTTTGGCAGATTTCCTCTCATTGGGAAATCTGTTTTAGGCATTAATAAAGTATCTTTGTAATCCATAGCTCATTTCCTCCTCAACATACTACATAACATTATGACCAAAGTAGCGTTCATACATAAGGTACTCGGAAAAAACACAAAAAACCCCTCATCCCAAAAAAGGGACGAGAGGTTATATATTCCCGCGGTACCACCCTTGTAGATAGAGAAATTTCCTATCCGCTCAAAAATCAATTCGTAACGTGAACGTCTACGCCTTACTCTAACTTTTTAGCTCAAGTAAGGAACTCAAGGGTGATGTTCAAATTCTTCTCCTTAATATCAGGCTTTCACCTTCCCTGAATCGCTGAAGTGGAAATCCACTCTTTTAAGTAAGATAGAATGCTACTATCCCTGTCATCGTTTTATCATGTTTTTTCTAGATTATATGCGATAGGATACAACTTCGTCAAGTCGTCGTACATCTTATAAGATAAAAGTATCTTATACTCTAGACTCTTCTTCTTTTGTAGACTTTAATTCTGTTGTATCTAGCTCATATTCCATTAAGTGGTCCCAGTCATCATTCTGAAGCATATCTAATTGGGCTTCAATTAACATTTTAAAACGATTTCTAAATACTTTCGATTGCTTTTTCAAATCTTCTATATCTAGCGCAATCTTCCTTGCTTTAGATAATGATTCATTCACAATCCTATCGGCGTTTTTCTCCGCTTCCCGAATAATTAACTTTGCCTCTTTCTGTGCGTTTCGCTTCACTTCTTCGCCAGCTTCTTGTGCAACAACAATCGACTTATTTAACGTCTCTTCAATCGTATTAAAATGTCCGACTCTTTCATTTAAGTCGTTTAAACGCTCTTCTAATTCCTTCTTCTCACGAATAATGATTTCATAGTCTTTAATCACTTGATCTAAAAACTCATTTACTTCATCTTCATCATATCCACGAAAACCTTTGCTGAACTCTTTGTTATGAATATCTAATGGTGTTAATGGCATAAGGCCACCTCCTAGATCAGTTGGTCAAATTATGTACATTTGTTAACATGTAATTCGACAGTTTCTTGCAGATTCCTGCATAAAATTCGATACACTTTCAATTTTATATCGGTAAAACACTATAATCATTATAGCTAAAAAAGATTATTTTTGTATACCGACAACTACTTTCCATTTTTCTTTCTTCGTTTTTCCCTCTATCGCAATAACCATACAGCGCCCATAGCCTCTTACTGAAATTGTATCACTCTCACGGCAATCGAATGCTACATTTTCTTTCATTGCCCAATTTACTTTTACTTTTTTTGCAGAAATGAGTTGTTGCGCCTTTTGTCTAGAAAAATTATAAATCGATGCAATAAGCGTATCAAGTCTTAAGGATGACATTGTAAAAACTTTTTCTTGCCACTGCTCTTTTGCATCGATAACAGATGAAAATGGCTTTTCTTCAAGTTGAACAGAAGCTTTCCCAACAGATTCTAATTGCATAGAAATATAAGAGGATACTTCCTTAGAGACAATTACTTGTATCGTATGACCTTCAAACAAAATATCTCCAAATTTACTTCTTTTCAATCCGAGTGACATCAGGCTTCCAAGTACTTGGGGATGCTCGATTAATACGAATTTATGCGGATAATTTACTTGGTATAACTCTAAGCGAAAATCGTCCATTTCCGGTATAAAATAATCAGGAAAAATAAGCGCGCGTTTTCTTTCAGCGTTTCTATGTCCACCGTCAAATTGGACGCGCACATCACTTTGAGAACCAATGATGGTGTGTAAAATATCTTGTTCCCTTGGATCGAGAAAATCTGTAAGCTTAGGCGCATACGTTTGTTCAACCGTTTGTCGCCAACTTAACACTTGATCAATAAACTCTCTCTCTTCCATACGAAAATGTTGATATATATTTGACATTAGCTTACTCCTTTAAAACTGGTTAGGCAAGAAAAGCCTAATTTCTCGCTTACCCCTATGTTTACAATTGTATAATAGTATAACATTTATTTTTTTATTTGTTTTACAACTGTCTTAGAATCCGATGATTTGTTATTGATAAAAACAAAATACGAGCTAAGCATTAGCTCGTATTTTTTACATCATCCAAAAAAATATTTGTCTTATTCCGGATGTAGCTAAATTTAATACTAATATTGCTACAATCGGCGAAATATCTAACATCCCACCAATTGGCGGAATGACACGTCTAAATGGTTCAAGAAATGGTTCACAAATTTTTGTTAACATTTGCCCAATACTAGATTCTCTTGCATTCGGAAACCATGACATGAGTATGTATATAATCAATGCCCATGAATAAATCTCCACGGCTGTTATAATAATCGAAAATAAAGTTGCCATATTTAATTTACCACCTCGAGTTTTCTTCTTCATGTTCCTGAATCATTTGTGAAATATTCCCAGATACTTCAACGTTTTCAGGTGTACATAAAAAGATGTCCATTCCAATTTTTTGTATATCTCCACCAATGGCATACACAGTTCCACTTAAAAAATCAACAATGCGCTTTGCCTGGCTTTTATCAATTCTTTGGAGATTAACCACAACTGCTTTTCTATTCTTCAATTGATCAGCAATTTCTTGAGCTTCAGCATAGACCCGTGGCTCCACAAGGACAACTTTTGATGATTTTTGCTGACCGCCTTGTCCTTGGACGGATTGTAAACTTACGACATTTTGTTTTGTTGCAGCGTGCTGCCTTTGAGAAGTCCGCACAGAGGTTGTTTCTTGCTCTTCTTTACGATCCCTACTATTAGCGTAATCATCTTCTCTTGTCTCATAGTTGTCTTCTTCGTCATCTAAAAAGAAATATGATTTAAACTTTGATTTTATACTCACCTGCACCTAGCCTCCTTACTTTTCTTTTCCAACTAAAGCCGTTCCTATACGGACCATTGTTGCCCCTTCTTCAATAGCAATTTGATAATCATTGGACATCCCCATTGATAATTCTTTACACGGTGCATGAGATAATTGAAGGGATAATACTTCTTTCTGAATCAACTTCAAATTTCGAAAACAATTTCTTAATACTGTCTCATCACTTGTAAATGGTGCCATTGTCATAAGACCAACTACTTCTATTTGTTTAAAATCTGACAGTGATTTAACAAAAGGAATGATTTCTTCTTTGGATAACCCTTGCTTCGAATCTTCTCCAGACACATTAACTTGTACAAAGCATTTAATTGGTTTATTCGCTCGCTTTTCAATCTCTTTTGCAAGAGATATGCGATCTAATGAATGGATATAATCCACTTTATTGATGATATTTTTTACTTTTCTAGATTGTAAGCTTCCGATATAATGCCAAACAGCCCCATTTTTAATGACAGCTTGTTTTTCTAATAGGCCTTCATCGCGATTTTCCCCAAGGTTATTAACCCCCGCTGCAATTGCCTCCTGCGCTCTTTCTGTTGATACATATTTTGTCACAGCGATAATTTTCACTTCATCACTAGAACGATTAACTTTCTCACAAACAGCTTGTATATTTTCCTGTATATTCTCTAGGTTTGTTTGTACATTCAAGATGCTATTCCTCCTCACGCAAACCAATAAAGCTCATCAATCTACCCGTTTTTCCGTCATCTCTTCGGTGTGAAAAAAACAAGGATTCATGACAGCTTGTACAATATTCAGTAGTATGAATATTATCTCGTAAAACACCATATTTCTGCAATATGAGCTGATTACATCGTTTTAAATCTAATTGATATTGACCTTTAGCTATTTCATTATATACACTAGGAGCTATTTCTCCTAGGCAATCGTTCACTTTGTTAATTACATAATTATCTACAATATAACAAGAACGACATATACCCGGGCCTATAACAACTTCGACCTCTTGTGGATGAATTCCTTTTTCACGGAAGGCATCAATCGCATTTTTAGCGATTTCAAAGACCGTCCCTTTCCACCCTGCATGAGCAACAGCCATATGCTGACTCTTTGGATGAAAGAAATATAGGGGAATACAGTCTGCGTAACACATGGTTAATAATAAATCTTTTTCATCTGTAAACAAGGCGTCTGTAGCAGCAAATGCTGTATCATACTCTTTTGCGCCCTTACCTCTATCTTTAGTTTGAACATATTCAATATGAACACCATGAGTTTGTTCTGCTCCCACCCAATTCTCTAACGGAAATTGTAATTCTTGTGCTAATGCTATTCGATTTTGAATAACATGCACTTGTTGGTCACCTACATGAAAGCCAAAGTTTTGCGATGTGTAAGCTTTGTCACTATACCCATCATTTTTAGTTGTAAACCCACAGGTAAGTCCATATTTTTCAAACCAATGTTTTATAATCAAATATTTTTCATTCGTTAATTGAAATGGCTCCATACACTTTCCCCATTTTTTTCTTTAGTTTACCATATTGCGATTCAGGTTTACAGCTATAACTATCGATTGCTATATTCTTCTTTTGGTTCATTTAATTGATATTGATGAGGAAAACGGACAAGGATCACGTCCTCCCCAATCTTTAAAATATCGCCCCATTCAATCACAATATCCTCCAGCTTATTAAAAAAAGGAAGCATTTTGTTTTGTTGACTAATGAAAATACAGTCTATTTTCCCAGTTGCTACATCGATTTCAATATCACTAATAAATCCTAACTTCTTACCATCTGCAACATTAATAACATCTTTCATTTGAAAGCTTGAGATCCTCATCATTTTAAACGCCTCCTTTTAATACAATATATGTTGAGAAAGATTAAAAATACCGAGTTCATATTTGGTGTGATTTGAGACTAAGTGGATCTCAAGATGTTTACTTATAATATTTGTCAAGCAAGCATTTATTGTAGGTGTATCCTACTTTTTTGCGTAATAGTTCTTCTGCTTTTGTCCGTTTATATAAAACAAATATTTGTATCCAGTTTTACCTATTTGTGTGTATTTTCTATGAGATTTCTTACATTTCCTCTTATGCTATGCAAGCTCTAACAGAAGGATCTTTTTTGGATTAGCACTCACATCTATATAAAAAAAGAGCTTAACACATTTGTGTCAAACTCTCCTGGCATATTAGCTTTGAATATTTTTATTCATTTGTTTAATAGCTGCTTTTTCTAAGCGTGAGACCTGAGCCTGAGAAATACCAATTTCTTCAGCAACTTCCATTTGTGTTTTTCCTTGAAAAAACCTTTTGCGTAATATCATTTTTTCTCGATCATTCAGGCGTCTCATGCCTTCTTTTAGTGCAAGTTCTTCCACCCATTGAATATCCTTATTCTTTTCATCACTGAGTTGATCCATTACAAAGATTGGGTCGCCGCCGTCATTATAAATAGGCTCAAAAAGTGATACAGGATCTTGTATTGCATCAAGGGCGAAAACAATTTCTTCATGCGGAATATCCAACTCTTTCGCAATCTCTTCAGCTGTTGGTTCTTTTGAAGTTTTACTCATTAGGCGTTCTCTTACCTGCAAGGCTTTATAGGCGATATCACGTAAGGAACGAGATACCCTTATTGGATTATTATCGCGTAAATATCTACGGATTTCTCCAATAATCATAGGAACAGCATAAGTGGAGAATTTTACATTTTGGCTTAAATCAAAATTATCAATAGATTTCATAAGACCGATACAGCCAACTTGAAATAAGTCATCAACAAATTCACCCCTATTATTAAACCGTTGAATGACACTTAAAACGAGTCGGAGGTTCCCATTTACTAGGCTCTCCCTTGCTGATGTATCTCCATTATGCATTTGCTTGAAGAGTGCTCTCATTTCTTCGTTCTTTAGTACTGGAAGCTTTGATGTATCTACTCCGCAAATTTCTACTTTATTTCGAGTCAATCCCATTCCCTCCTCACAGGAGCTGCTGTACAAAAATCAGTATCTCCGCGAGAAGGAAAAATATGCACAAGAAAAATGCGCATAAATTGCAAAAAAAAGAAATATCCTTTATTTAACAGATATTTCAACGACGAAAAAAATTTTTTTACACCATTTTATTGAATTCTTTTTTCAAACGTTTAATGATTCTTTTTTCTAATCTTGAAATATAGGATTGAGAAATCCCAAGCATATCAGCAACATCTTTTTGTGTTTTTTCCTCATCCTCACCAAGTCCAAAACGCAATTCCATGATCTGTTTTTCTCTATCAGATAATTGATGAAGTGCTTTGATTAAGAGCTTTTTATCGACATTTGCTTCTAAATCCTTAGTGATTATATCTTCCTCTGTGCCAAGAACATCTGATAATAATAATTCATTCCCATCCCAATCAATATTAAGTGGTTCATCAAACGAAACTTCCGAGCGAATTTTGTTATTTCTACGTAAATACATTAATATCTCATTTTCAATACATCGTGAGGCATATGTAGCCAGTTTGATTTTTTTCTCCGGATTAAAAGTATTAACTGCCTTTATTAAGCCAATTGTTCCTATACTAATGAGATCTTCAATATTAATGCCTGTATTCTCAAACTTGCGGGCAATATACACTACTAAACGCAAATTCCGTTCAATTAAAATTGACCTTGCTGCTTGGTCTCCTTTAGGAAGCTTGTTTAACAATATTGCTTCTTCTTCTTTACTAAGTGGCGGGGGAAGAGCTTCGCTACCACCTATATAATATATTTCATCTGTCTTTAAACCTAATTTCATTAAAAGCTTATACCAATAATATGATAAGCGAAATTTAAGTTTACGCACTCTTTCTCCTCCCTATAATGGTTTATTTCTCATGCACTTTAACTAACCTTCTTTGCACCTGTTAACATTTTTGGATGTACAATACATTGAAAGCGATTCTCTGGGGACAATTTTTGCATAGTAAATGAAATTAACCCTTTATCCACTGCAATGACTTCATTATCTTTAACCAAAGTAATCTTCTCTGGTTTGAGGGCAAGTCGCATTTGATTATCGTTACCGACCACCTTTGCAGGGATCACTCGGACAACTGACATCCAATCGTTCGGGATTTCCCACCTGCCTTCTATCGCACCATCTGGATCTTTTGCCATTGTTGTAATCGCTTCTGGAAAAGACTCTTTATGCTGGTCAATCGAAACAATCATCACAGGTACTCTTGTTAATGGATCGTAAAGCTGATTACCACTATCTATTAGACCTTGGAACTCATAGGTTTCGCCTTTTAGTTGAATTTGCACATTTACATTCGACTCATAATTGATCTTGGTCATTTCAATAGAATCATAATTTTTCTTTGAAAAATGCCAGGCAATAGGGAAACCTAATAATACGAATAGCCAGCTAATAGGGTCACCAAAGCCCTTTACGGATGCAAGCATCACGGTTGATGTTAGATCTAAATCAAATTGAATAAAATAATGAACAGCAATTAAACTACCACCAATTAAAAAGGTTACTGCATAAAATGTACTTAACGCTTTAATAAAAAAAGTTAATCTTCTAAAACCAAATACAATAAAAACCATGAAAATAGAAAATAACCACTTACCTATTGGATGACTGGAGTATGCATGAATCGGTGTAATGGATAATAAGATTATTATTGAGCCTACCAAACCTCCTGTGGCTATTCTCCATAATTTAACTTCGATTTTCAGAAGAATAGACGTTAAATATAGGAGAAGACTATCAAACAACAAATTTAATGCCCAAATAATATCTAAATAAATGGCCAATCTGCCTTCTTCCCCCCTAAAACTAACAATGTATATTCTTATGGGTGGCTGTCTTATTGATGTGCTAAAAAAAGTATAGCCTATTCATCAAGATAAAGATGTCACTTTCTGTTGGTAAAACAGCAGAAATTTTCACTATTCTTTTCTTTTTTTGTCAGTTTTTTGCGGTCTGTCTCACGTGGGGAAAATGACGAAAATGGGGAAGTTTTTAATGTTACTAACTTTTTAGAGAGTTCTTATCTTTGATTAACATAAATATAGAATAGTATTTTACTAATCGTACATATATTTGTGGGGCATTCTTCTTTTAAAACAAAAAAAAGCCAATGTCCTTAAACTTAAGGACATTGGCTTTCTTACACAAATTGAATTATCTTCTGCGGTTACGGTTTCTTAAAAATGTTGGGATATCTAATGTATCTTCTGGATGTTCCTTTGCTGTATTCCTTGATGGCTGCTCATGTGTGGCAGCTTCTTCCCGCTCACGTTCACGATACGTTTCACGCTTTTGCACCTGTGATCCGACACCAACATTTCCTTTATTCTGGCCGAATGCAGGCTTTGAAGGCTTTGTTTGAATAACTTCTTCATTGAAGCCAGTCGCGATAACTGTTACAACAATCTCATCCTTCAAATCCTCATTGATAACAGAACCAAAGATCATATTAACATCTTGATCTGATGCTGATGCAACAATATCTGCTGCTTCTTGTACTTCATACAAGCTTAAGTTTGATCCGCCTGTAATATTCATTAGAACCCCTTGCGCACCATCAATAGACTTTTCTAATAATGGAGAAGAGATGGCCTTCTTGGCAGCTTCTGCTGCTCGATTTTCTCCTGCAGCTAATCCGATTCCCATAAGTGCAGAACCTTTATTGGACATAATTGTTTTTACATCAGCGAAGTCCAAGTTAATCAAACCAGGTGTGGCAATCAAATCTGAAATACCTTGAACACCTTGGCGAAGAACATTATCTGCTTCACGGAATGCTTCAAGCATCGGTGTACTTTTATCTACAATTTCTAATAAACGATCATTAGGGATAACAATCAATGTATCGACAGCATCTTTCATAGAAGCTATTCCACCAGCTGCTTGAGTAGAACGTTTACGACCTTCAAATGTAAAAGGTCTTGTCACAACACCCACTGTTAAAGCGCCTAAATCACGTGCGATTTGAGCTATAACAGGAGCAGCACCTGTACCTGTTCCTCCGCCCATTCCAGCAGTAACAAATACCATATCTGCACCTTTTAATGCTTCTTCTACTTGCTCTTTACTTTCTTCAGCTGCCTTTTTTCCTACTTCTGGATTGGCACCTGCACCGAGCCCTCTTGTCAATTTACCACCAATTTGCATCTTCACTTCGGCTTTGGATAGGTTTAGCGCTTGAGCATCTGTATTCACTGCAATAAATTCAACACCTTGTACACCATGCTCAATCATGCGGTTAACGGCGTTATTTCCTCCGCCACCAACTCCAATTACTTTTATCGTTGCTAATGAATCTAAATTCGTATCAAATTCCAACATGACAAATCCTCCTAATTCGTCGATATTCCTAAGAACACCTTTTTTTCGATTCGCTCATTTATCTTGATGATTAACTGTTTAATAGCTAACTCACATCTACTGTAAATTTACAATCTGCCTTGCTATTAATCTATTACAATACAATGTTTTGTTTTGCTACTCGAAAAAGTATCCAAGGAACTTTTTAACTCTTGATGTCACTTTTTGTTCCGGCTCTTTTTCTGTGCTTTTCTTCGGCTGTGTTTGCTTTTGTGTTCTCTTTTCATTTGCTTCAGGCTGATCGACAATTGCCTCCATGTTCTTTCCTTGTATCTTTGCATTTTTATATGCAAACTGTATTAAGCCAACTGCTGTACAATATTGTGGTTCTCTAACCCCAATATAATCAGGTACGGCTATTCTCACTCTATTCTGGAAGACCACTTGAGCAAGTTCTAATACCCCTTGCGTATTTGCAACCCCTCCACATAAGACATAACCACCTGGAAGGTCTGATGCCCCTAGCCTTCTTATCTCATGTTGAATAAGATCAAAGGTTTCTTCCATTCTTGCTTCAATAATATCTGCTATTTCTAGCTGATTAAATTGCTGATGTTGATCACTGCCGATAATTGGTACACTAAATACCTCTTCCTCTGAAGCATGATCATAAAAAGCATACCCATGTTTTATCTTAATTTTTTCAGCATCTTCAGTTGAAGTTCGTAAACCAATCGATAAGTCTTTAGTGATATGTTCTCCTCCAACAGGCAATACACTTGTATCCTTTAGTACCCCATTTTCAAAAATAGCAATCGTTGTTGAACCACCACCTATATCAACGAGTGCCACACCTAAGTTTTTCTCATCTTTCGATAAGGCGAAAGCACCTGCTGCTAACGGCTGAAGGGTAATATCCATAATTTCTAGGCCTGCGCGTTCAACGCATCTAAGCGTATTATGTAATAAAGTTTTAGATCCGGTTATGATGGTACCTTCCATTTCTAACCTTACACCAATCATACCTCTTGGATCATTGATTTCATCTAATCCATCTACAATAAATTGCCTTGGAATAACATCAATAATTTCTCTCTCAGGTGGCACTGATACCACTTGGGCAGCATCCATCACACGCGCTACATCATCATCTGAGATTTCCTTATTTTCACTTGACACGGCGACTACACCGTGAGAAGGCTGAAGCATAACATGGTTACCAGTGATACCTACTATCACTCTTCTAATCTCCATGCCAATCATTCTTTCAGCTTGTTCAATTGCTCTTCTAATAGAATGAACGGTTTCATCTATATCAACAATGGAGCCCTTTCTTAATCCTTCGGAAGCTACATTGCCAACACCAATAATGTTTAAAGAATCATTGACCATCTCACCAATGATTACTTTTACACTGGATGTACCGATGTCAAGGCTGACATATATTTCATTGCTGTTCATTCTGTGGCACCTCCCTTTTTGCGAGTCTACTTTTTTAGTTACTTACTCTTGCAGTTTTCATTATAAAACCTTTATATATTAAACTGATAAACCAAATTTGATATTAATAAAATTATTCGTCAAAACTAAACTATTCCCTTTTTTAAAATCAATTTTTTTCTAAATTTTCATTCTTACTTGTCCACCTGGCTAATAAAATCCTTCGAATAACAGCGATGTTTTGAAATAACCTCACACCGAAGGCAAATACAGCTGCTAAATATAAGTCTACACCAAGATGAACCCCTAGAAAAGCAAGACCTGCTGCAAGCATAATATTAAAGAAAAATCCGGATACAAAGATCTTTTCACTATACACATCTTGTAAATGGGCTCTAATACCACCAAAAAGTGTATCAAGTGCAGCAAGAATAGCGATTGATAAGTAATTGGCGTATTCATCAGGAATTTGAAAATCTGTCATAAACCCGATAAACAACCCGATAAATAAACCTAAGATGGGTAGCCACATTATGAATGTCCTCCTTCGCTCTTCTTGCCTGCCTCCTTCATATCAGTCATTTGAATTGGTTCATTGTAGGCTGGTACAGTAATCTCATTTTCCGCTAGTTGTATATCGAGTGTTAAATTTTCTATAAAAAAGTCTTCTATAGATTTAGAAACTTGCATTCTTTTATACATTTGTTCCGCATCCTGCTCATTTTCTACAATAACCCTCAATTCTAACGGTAAGGCCTGAATAGAATAACCATCTATTTTAGTTATATTATTAATATCTCTTATCACAGTAGAGTTGATTACCCGATGACCACCGATTGCTACTTCTTTCGCACCATAACGGTTGAGTTCATTTAATAACCTCTTCAATAAATCGGGTGTGACCTTGCCCACTTGTGAGCCGATAATCAATTCCTCAGCAATAGGTTGTATCGTTAAAATCAAACCTGGACCTGATTTTTCTGTCAACCCTACTTCTGTTTTGAGCTCATCCAATGTTGTTCTCAGAATCTCTTCCTTATTAGCAGCTATATTATTTTCATATTGCGCTATTTTTTCTTCTTGTGATCTGATTTCCTCTAGCAACTCAAGCCGTAATGCTTCCTCATTTTGCAGATCTTCCCGCAATTGCCATGTATCTCTTGTATCTCTTACATCTGTATTCTTGACCGTTTTAAACTGAATGGCTAGCATGACACCAATTAAGACTGTAATTATCGTAAAACCCCATTGCTTTTTGTTCATCGTTTCACCTATCTTCTTTTTCCATCAATTATTATACCTATCATGATAGAAAAAGCACTAACTACCAATTATCGGGTCCATTATGATTTCTGATTTACTCTCTAATGAAAACTGAATATTTTCATTGACAAGTAAGTCTTTAACACCGCCAGCAATATTTAGTGCCGATGTGAGAACATCCGCATCTCCAATCGCAGATATAACAAATGGGGCTGGGTGTTGCTTCCCGTCCACTTCAATGACTGGTCCGTTACAGACAATATAAGAGGAATGCGTTAAGCGCTGACCATTAATGGCGACAGCTGAAGCACCGGCAATGTATAACTCATTAATAACTTGAAACACATGATGTTCATGTACGATGTAATTATTCGCTGAATCGGCTTGAGGATTGTATTCCCCGTCCAAGAGAGTGACATTTACACCAGGGCCACTCACTTTGACTTTGCCCAAATACATTCGATATTTATCGGCATCCTCGGCAAGATTACTATATACTTGCTCATCTTGAGAGAATTCTTTTTCTATTTTTTGCAGAGCATCTTGTGACTTGTACAATTCTTGTTGAAGGCTAAGATTTTTTTCTTCCAAATCAATCAATTCACGTCTTAATTGCTGATCCCTCTCCCACTGGTTACTCGTTATACTACTGTCACCCTTTGTATCTTTCGCCAATTGAAAGGAATAAGCAATTAGAAAACCTAATCCAATGAAAACAAGTGAAAAGATAACCTGATTATTCTTCAACTTCCTCTTCTTGTTCTTTTTCATTCTCATTAGCTCCCCCTTCGCCATAAGGCTTAAAGTAAGAGCCCACTTCCAAATCAATAATTCCTTTTACTTCGGGATCAAGTTGAGCGACAATTGCCGGGTAATGAGACATTTTATCGACAAAGGTAGCTAATGTAGCGATTACTTCATACCCATCATTCATGTATAGCGTAATTGCCTCTTTATCTGTTTCTTTAGGTGTCGCGTGTATTTCTGAAATTGAATTACGAACTTCTTCTGGTAATTGACCAAGAGACGCAATCATCTTCTCTAACACATTTCCTTCAGAAAATTGAAATAAAATAGGTGCACTGGCTGGGAACTCACTTTCACCTTTTACTGAGAGAGTTTTACCGTTTTCAAGAACGGGTATATAATCCTCACCTTCCATAATATAAGCTACTCGTTTATGTTCTTTCACCGAAATAACGACTGTATTTGGAAACTCAGTTGCTACTTTTACCTCTTTCATTTCTGGTAGTTTTAAAAGCACTTGCTCAATCTCAGCTTCATCAACTTTCCATATATTCATATCTTCAGTTAATCCACTTTGATCTACAATCGTTTCATTGCTGAAGACAGTGTTACCTGATACTTTAATTGCTTTTATATTGCTCAACGGTGACTGGAAATAAACTACTAAGGCAATCAGAAATAAAAAGAAAATAAGTAGGAAAATGAGTCTACGGTTCGTTTTCTTTTTTCTCTGCTGTTTTAATTTAGGAATTCTATCTTCTATGGATACTATTTTTCCTTGTTCCAGCATCATCACCTCGTACATCGTTACTCACAGCATATATCCTTATTTTCGGTTAATTAAACTAATATATTAACATAATGAGATAATATACCTAAATCTTTATTCACTTATCATCATTCTATTGAATGATTATATCACAATAATTGGAATGGAAGTTGGTCTTTTTCGCTACTTACGCCCAATTATTTCAACTTCTGTTTGCAATGCTATGCCCTTCTCTGCTAATACCGTATCCTTCGCATGTTGAATCAGACCCAAAACATCTTCAGCAGTTGCCTGATTACTATTCACGATAAAATTCCCGTGCATTGGCGAGATTTGGGCGCCTCCCAGTGAATGTCCCTTTAAACCAACTGCTTCAATCAGCTGACCAGCATGATGTGGTAGTGGATTTCTAAAAATACTCCCTGCACAAGGGGAATCCCATGGTTGTGTTTCTTTTCGATAAGCCTTATTACGTAACATCCTATCAATAATCGCTTCTTTCTCTCCTTGCACTAAGCGAAAAATCGCTTCAACAACAATGCCAGGTCGTTCTTTTTGTAAAATAGACGTACGATACGAAAATTTCATTTCTTCGTTTGTTAACCAGTGCATTTCACCATTCGGAAAAAGGATATACGCTTTCTCAAGAATAGTTGCGATATCCGATTGATGTGCACCTGCGTTCATAAAGACTGCTCCACCAACAGAACCAGGAATTCCACTTGCAAATTCTAGCCCTGCATACCCTTGTTTACTCACTTTTGTAGCTAATGCTACAAGGGGGTATCCTGCACCGACCCTTAGGAGTTCCTGTTCTAGTTCGAGGTGGGCAAAGCCTTTACCGAATTTAATAACTACTCCCTCAATGCCATCATCAGCTACTAATAAATTAGAGCCTCTTCCTATGACAGTCCATTTCATTTTATCCGAGACAATAACATCCATCGCTTTACGCAAATCTTCTATTGTCCTAGGTTCAATAAAAATATCGGCAGGTCCACCGATTTTCATCGTTGTATGATAAGCAAGCGGTTCTTTTTCTTTCACCGTTCCATTTATAGCGTTTTTCAACTTACTAAATACGCTCTGCATAACATCCGCCCTCTCTGTATCGTCATTCTATATTATGCTAATACCATCAAGAATGGGCTACATTACTACTTGTCTTTCATTAATTTTTTCATGACATTATATAACCGATCGGCTGCATCTGGGACGCCTATCTTCTTTGCAGCAGATTTCATTGCGACAATTTTGTCCTCATCTAATAAAATCCGGTCAATCGATTCAATTAATTTATTCGCACTCAAATCTCCTTCTAGGAGTAATTCTGCTGCGCCATGGTCGCTTAATGCTCTCGCGTTCTTTTCTTGATGATTATTCGTAACATATGGGCTTGGTATTAATATACTTGGGATGCCTAATGACGTTAATTCAGCTAGGGTTGTTGCCCCTGCTCTTGTTACAGCAAGGTCCGTTCCCGCTAATACTTCTGGCATATTATGAATAAAAGGCTTGATTTTGATATTTTCGGGATTTCCAGCCAATTCAGCCTCTTTCTTTACACTTTCATAATGGACCTCACCGGTGATATATAATACTTCATACGGCCTAGATGCTAACTGTGTAAATGTTTTTAACACGGCATCATTAATCGGCCTTGCTCCCCTACTACCACCGAAAATCAAAACAGATGGTTTAGCTGGATCTAGACCCACAGATAATTTACCATTAATGGCATTTTGTCCAAGCACTTCTGTTGCTCTGGGATTACCCGTCATAACTACCTTTCCTTTAGGAAAGCTTGCCACAGCTTCATCAAAGCATACAGCTACTTTATCAACATATTTACTAAGGAACTTATTTGTTAAACCAGGTACACTATTTTGTTCATGAATGATTGTTGGAACCCCCAACTTGGCACCAGCGTATACAACTGGCCCACATACATAACCACCTGTACCAATTACGACATCTGGCTGAAATTCCTTCAACATTTTTTTACTTTCTTGAACACCTTTTAAGAACCGCCAAATCGTTTTCACATTATCTAAAGATAAGCTTCTTTTAAATCCTGAAATTTCAATTGACTGAAAAGGTATATTAGCACGAGGAACAATCGATGCCTCTAGCCCATTTTTAGTACCTATGTATAAGAATTCTGCGTTTTTATCTTGCTTTTGAATTTCTCGAATTAAGGCAAGCGCAGGGTAAATATGTCCACCTGTGCCACCACCACTTAATGCAATTTTCATGCTTTCACCTCAAACAAAGCTGTTAGTTTCCTTACTGTTTACTAGTCTTACTTTATCCTATTCTACTATATTTGCACTGAAAGGAAGAAATGATAACCTACAATGTCATGCAAATGTAATGAATTTGGAAAATCTCTTTCCCTTTTGAAATAAATGAATGTTCTACACTAACAAATTAAACCAAGTAATACCACATAATTGAAGCTTTAACTATATATTCTTTTTTAATTTGCGATTTTCCTATCAGCAAAAAAAGAAACCCTAAAATGGGTTTCATTAATAACGAGAATACCGACTAATATTAAGTAGCACACCAATTGCCATTAACATAAGGGTCAATGAAGAACCTCCATAACTTAAGAATGGTAAAGTGATCCCAGTTACTGGCATTAAACCAGTGACTACTCCAATATTAATCATTACTTGTATGGCAACCATGGCGATAATTCCTACTGCCAAAAAACTACCATATAAATCTGGTGCACCAAGCGCTACTCTAATTCCTCTCCATAAAAGAAGAGCGAAGAGTAAAATCACGAATGTGCCCCCTATAAAACCTAATTCCTCAGATAATATAGCAAAAATAAAATCTGTTTGTGGTTCTGGTAAATAGAAGAATTTCTGTCTGCTTTCTCCTAAACCTAAACCGAATAATCCACCTGGACCAATTGCATAAAGAGATTGTATAATTTGAAATCCACTTCCTAAAGGGTCCTGCCAAGGATCTAAGAAGGAAGTAATTCTTTTGATTCGATAAGGAGCAGAGAGCACTAAAGCAACAAAGCCTCCTATACCGATTAAACCTAAAAATGCGAAATGTTTAATTCTTGCACCTGACACGAATATCATTACAATACAAGTCCCTACCATTACAGTTCCCGTGCCTAAATCAGGCTGTAACATGATTAAGCCGAAAGCAAGAAATACTAGACCTAATGAAGGTACTAACCCCTTCTTAAATGAGGTAATGAGTTTCTGTTTTTCGGAAAGGAACTTAGCGAGAAAAGCAATCATCGCTAGTTTCATAAACTCGGAAGGTTGAATAGAGAATGCACCAACCCCTATCCAACTTCTTGATCCATTTCTAACATTTCCTATACCAGGTATTAATACTAATAATAGCAACACAAAACAAACAATGATGATGACTTTTGCCCATGTTCTCCATGTCCAATAATCGACATTCATAAGAAAGAACATGGCTACTAAACCCACAACTGCAAATAGTAACTGCCTTTTCGCGAAGAAAAAAGCGTCATCAAACTTGTAATCTGCCCAAATGGCACTGGCACTATAAACCATCGTTAGTCCAACAGCTAAGAGCATGAGCGTAACAATAATTAATATCATATCTGGAGTGGCTTTTTTAGTTGGCAAAGTCAACACACCTCTAAATGCAAGTTTTAGGGCTGTTTGCAGTTTCCTCTACCGAACAAAATCAAGCTTAGCTAAAGGAATAGGATCATTTGAACCGGCAGACAAGCCCTTTACTTAAGCTTATGCACCGCTTCTATAAAAATGTCTCCTCTTACTTCAAAAGTTTTATATTGATCCCAACTTGCACACGCGGGCGAAAGTAAGATAATATCTCCTTCTTTTGAAAGGTCAAAAGCCAGTGGCACAGCATCTTCCACATTATTGGCATGTACGATGCTTTTTATCCCTGCACGAGCAGCAGCAGCGTCAATTTTTTCAGCCGTCTCACCGAAAGTTACGACGGCTTTTACATTTGTAAGTGCTGGTATAAGCTCATCAAAGGCATTACCACGATCAAGACCGCCAGCTAGAAGAACAATCGGCTGATCAAAGGCAGCTAAAGCTTTCGTTGTCGCTAAAATATTTGTTGCCTTTGAATCATTATAAAAACGCCTTTTATTCTTTTCGCCAACGAATTGTAGACGGTGCGCTACTCCTTGAAAAGTCGTTAAAACTTGATAGATGGCTTCATTATTAATACCGGACAATTTCGCAGCAATGATACTTGATAGAATGTTTTCTAAGTTATGTGCCCCCGGGAGAACAATATCGGTAATAGATATAATTGCTTCCTCATTAAAGTAAATGATGCCGTCTTTGATATATCCACCTTTTTCCAATTCTCCAGTGGTAGAAAACGGGATAATTGTTGCTTTTGAATGGGCAGCTACTTCCATCACTGCTTCTTGATCAGCATTTACAATGAAGTAATCTTCCTCCGTTTGGTTTTTTGTGATATTCGCTTTTGCACTGATATATTCTTTCATTGTGCCATGATAATCAATATGTGCTTCATAAAGATTGGTTAAAATAGCAATTTTCGGGCGAAATGCTTCAATTCCCATTAATTGAAAAGAAGACAACTCAATAATAATTGTATCTTCCTTCTTCGCGTTTTCCGCAACGATAGAAGATACCTTTCCGATGTTACCAGCAATAAGCGAAGACTTATTAGCAGCCTGAAAAATTTCATTAATGAGCGTTGTCGTTGTTGTTTTCCCATTTGTACCAGTAATAGCAACAAATGGAGCTTGGGATATTTGATAAGCCAGTTCTACTTCCGTAATAACCGGTAACCCTCTATCAATCGCCCCTTGGACAATAGGGTTGCTATATGGAATGCCAGGGTTTTTTACCACATATTCAAACCCTTCATCAAGCAAGTCGACTGGGTGGCTTCCACAAATTACGGTAATACCTTGCTGTAATAAGCTTTGGGCCTCCGGATTTTCATCTAGAGGTTTATAGTCATTTACCGTTACAAAAGCACCTAACTTATGTAGTAGAGATGCCGCACCGACACCACTTTTAGCAAGTCCTAACACGAGTATTTTTTTATGATGATAATGATTCACTGTTTTCATTACATCCACACCTCTACATAGATTCCGAGAATGGCACAAAGAAGACCTACTGTCCAAAATGTCACAACAACGCGCCACTCTGACCACCCTACAAGCTCGTAGTGATGATGTAATGGGCTCATTTTAAATACACGTTTACCTGTTGTCTTGAAAGAAGCTACTTGAATAATCACTGATAATGTTTCAATAACAAATACGAAGCCTATGATTAGTAAGATTAGTTCAAACTTTGTCATGATGGCAATCGCTGCAATTGCTCCACCCAATGCAAGTGATCCTGTATCACCCATAAAAACTTTGGCTGGATGTGCATTGAATACAAGAAATCCAAGAAGTGCACCAACAACTGCTACTGAAAACACTGATACTTCAAATAATGATTGACTCCAAGCTAGGACGGCAAATGCACCAAATGCGATTGCTGCTGTCCCACTTACCAATCCATCTAACCCGTCTGTTAAGTTCACAGCATTTGAAAACCCAACGAGCCAAAAAATAATAAATAAGGCATAGCCCCATCCTAAATCAATGGAAAAATCGGTTAAAGGAATCGCTACTTCTGTACTAAAACCGGTTTGCTTTAATACGAAGAAGAATATTATTGAAATAATAATCTGTCCGATTAGTTTTTGCAATGAAGTTAAACCTAAGTTTCTTTTCATCACTACTTTAATAAAATCATCTAAGAATCCTAATAAACCAAAACCTAAAGTAACGAGAAGCAGCAAATAAGTGGTACTTGTCGGTCCTTGGAATTTAGCAGTCATAATGAGCGTACTTAATGTAATTGAAAATAGAATCATTAAGCCACCCATTGTAGGCGTTCCTGTTTTCTTCTGGTGGGATTTTGGTCCTTCTTCTCTTATGCTTTGACCGAATTTAAGTCTCCTTAAAAAAGGTATGAACAACGGAGAAATGAGTACGGTAATTAAGAAACCTAGGATTATTGTAAATAATATCACTTGCTCCATCATTATTGTTCACAACCTTTAACGGGTATTGAGAATTGTTTTACTTGTTTTTTTCTTAATCGTTTTATCATATATTCTAAACCTTTCAATCATTCATGATCATGTTATTTTTTTAGTCACTTGCTACTTGTTTTCTTTTTTTCAATGGCTTCCTTCGCTACTAATCGATCATCAAAATCAAAATGCTCATGACCAATTATTTGATATGTTTCATGACCTTTACCTGCTATTAGTATACAATCCCCAGGTTCTGCCTGATTCACTGCATATTGTATAGCCTCTTTTCGATCAATAATTGAAACATAAGATTCGTTCTTCACACCAGCTTCCATATCTTTCAAAATACTTTCAGGGTCCTCGGTACGGGGATTATCAGATGTAAATATAGCATCAGTACTATGTTTACAAGTAATTTGAGCCATTAAAGGCCTTTTCGTACGATCTCTATCTCCTCCACAACCGACAACTGTAAAGATTCTTTTCTTTGCTAATTGTTGCACTGTTTTTAATGCATTCTCTAAACTATCTGGCGTATGAGAGTAATCTACAATAACGGTGAAATCTTGATGAGCATCTACCGTTTCGAATCTCCCTGCAACGCCAGCTACACTTTCAACAGACTGGATAATTTGCTCCATAGAAATATTAGAAGCAAAAGCTGCAGCAATACTTGCCAATACATTATATACACTAAATTTTCCTATTAACTGAATATGAAGAGAATAGGTTCCGATTGGACTGTCTAATTCAAATGTGGTGCCAGAAGCATTCATTTCTATATTTCTTGCCCGAAAGTCCGCATCTCGATCAATTCCATACGTTAGTATATATGCGGAAGTTGATTTTTCATAATCATATGACGCTGGATCATCTACGTTCAAAACAGCATATTTCGGTCGATCATAATGATAGGCATTCCCCAGTTGTGCGAACAGAAGGCCTTTAGCACGACGATATTCATCCATAGTATGGTGGTAATCTAGGTGGTCTTGCGTTAAATTTGTAAATACAGCTACATCAAAATCACAACCATGTACTCTACCTTCATCTAATGAATGAGATGACACTTCCATCACTGCTGATGTGACGCCAGTATCTTTCATTTGTTTAAATGTTCTCTGTAAAGTAAGACTCTCAGGCGTAGTGTTTTTAATTTCATATTTTTGCTGACCAATTTTAGTATACATTGTGCCCATCAGACCCGTTTTTTGACCAGCATCTGATAAAATTTTATCAATGATATGTGTTGTCGTTGTTTTCCCATTTGTACCTGTCACACCTATTAAGTGTAACTGTTGACTTGGCTGCCCGTAAAAGGCATCTGAGAGTAAAGATAGTGCTCTTCTTGTACTCTTCACAACAATCACGGGTACCTTTAAGGAGAGCTCTTTCTCAGAAATAACGGCTACTGCTCCTTTTTCGACAGCTGAAGCAGCAAAGTCATGACCATCAACTGTGTAGCCTTTTATACAAACAAATAAGCTACCTTCTTCTACTTTACGGTTATCATTTTCAATTGATTGAATTTCAATATTGTCTACATCATTATATTGAAGATAAGGTTGCAACTTTTGTAGCAACGTATGTAATTTCATAAAACTCCATTCCTCTCATACAAACTTCTCATAAAACATTTTTACGATCATTTTGTCTAACCTATGCGTTAAAGATGATAGGCGTATAATATTTTACATGATTCAGCGATAATTTTCTATGAGTTTCTTATAATTGCCTCGTTTAAACGGTTTTTTCTAAAAAAATAATAGCACTTGATCCGCCAAAAGCCTTCTTATCATCCATTATACGCTATTTAAACCCTACTAATTATTGGACTCAACCTCTAGCTCCTTTGTTACATATGCTGATTGATTATAATCATAAACTTAGAAAAAGGCGGCTTTTAATCGCCGCCTTCCTCAGTGTCATCATGCTGTTCATCGTTGAAATAGAGGCGTATGGTGGAACCTTCTTTGATTTTTGTACCAGGAAGAGGCGATTGTTTTACAACTGTATCTCCTTGTCCACTAGCTTCAATTTGAAGGTTAATCATCATCTCACCTAACTCCAATTTTGTTATACCTACTAAATCAGGTACTTCTAAAAGCGGTGTATCTGGCCAAGCATACTCTTTTTCTACTTGATCTTTCCTAGGTTCAACTCCCATAGCTCGTAAGCTATCACCAATAATGTTACCAACAATCGGAGCAGCTACAACACCACCAAATTGGACCGTGCCTTTCGGATTATCAACAGCTGTATAAACGACAATCTCAGGGTCGTCAGCTGGTGCAAAGCCAATAAAGGAAACAATATGGTTGTTTTCTAGATATTTACCACCTTGAGCCTTCTGGGCTGTTCCTGTCTTACCTCCTACTCTATACCCTTCAACAAATGCATTCTTACCTGACCCTTGAGCAACTACGGTTTCTAATGCTCTGCGAATCTCAGTTGATGTCTCTTTTGATATTACCTTTCGTTTCGCTTCAGGTGTGACTTGTTTTAGGACATCGCCTGTTTTAGAATCCACGATTTCTTTAGCAATATATGGTGTATACAATGTTCCACCGTTTATAGCTGCAGAAATGGCGGCAACTTGCTGAATGGGTGTGACTGATACCCCTTGACCAAATGCCGTTGTCGCTTGCTCTACTGGTCCTACTTTATCTAAGTTAAATAGTATTCCTGTAGATTCCCCTTGTAAGTCAATCCCCGTTTTTTCTCCAAAACCAAAATCATGAATATATTTAAATAAAGTGTCTTTTCCTAACCGTTCACCAAGATTAACAAAACCTGGGTTACAAGAATTTTGTACCACTTCTAAATAGGTTTGTGAACCATGTCCACCTTTTTTCCAACAGCGAAGCTTGGCTCCGCCTACTTCTACATAACCTGGATCGTGAAAATGATCATGATCTAGATCAACTTTCCCCTCTTCCAATGCGGCTGCCAATGTAATAATTTTAAAAGTTGATCCTGGTTCGTAGGAGCTCCAAATAGGTAAATTACGATTATACACATCTGCAGATACATTACGAAAATTTGCAGGATCAAATGTCGGTCTACTAGACATTCCGAGAATTTCTCCTGTATTCGGATCCATCGCAATCGCTATTAATCCATCTGGATTATACTTAGCCTCTGCATTGTCAAGTTCTCTTTCAATAATTGTTTGTACTTTTGTATCAACAGTTAACTTTAATGTATCACCGTCAACGGGTGCTTGATAATCATCAGCCATATCATTCATTCTCTGTCCTTTTGCATTTGCATAAAACTTAACCGATCCTTTTTCTCCACTTAGTTCTTTATCGTAGTATAATTCTAGACCCATCAACCCTTGATTATCAACGCCAGCAAAACCGAGCACATGGGATAGATAATCACCAAACGGATAATGCCTTTTAGAATCCTCACCGATATATACACCATCTATATTTAATGACCTTACTTCTTTTGCTTTTTCATGGGTGATTTTTCTGCCACCAGTAATTCTTACACTCGATTGTTTCTCTGTAATTTCTTCAAATACTTTTTCTTTAGATAAATTAAGCGTAGCGGCTAACTTTTCAGCAGCATCGTCAGGCTCGGTAATTTGTCTCGGGACGACGTAAACCGTTGGAGCACTTACATTGGTTGCTAAAGCGACTCCGTTCCGATCAACAATTTCCCCTCTTTCAGGCTCAAAAGGGATATTCCTACTCCATAATTCTTTGGCTCCATCTGTGAGAACATTTCCTATAAAAAATTGGACATAGCCCAAGCGAACATCAATAATTAAAAAAACAAATAACCCAATAAATAATGCAGCAATTAATCTTTTTCGAACGGTTACATTAGATACACGCATAAATGGAACGAACCCTCCTTTTTTATCTGGCTCGTTCCATTTTATGCTTGTACATTATTTTTAGAACAGAAGCTCGTCTTTAACTTCTACTGTTCGCTCGCACTTTTATCATCTTTCAGTTCTTCTCCCTCATTAGTAGAGGTTTTCTTTCCACTTTGTTGAAAATCTACGATTAAGTATTCATTCTCTTTTATAGCGCTTCCTGGAGCTAGATTTTGCTTGACAGCAAAACCGTTGCCCACACTGTTAAGCTTAAGATTAGATAGCTTAACGAACTTCATCACATCTCTCATCGACCAACCAGTTAAGTCTGGAACAGTAAGCTTCCCATCCGTTTTAAGAATAACCTTTTCACCTTCTAACACACTTTCTGTAGCGCCTGGTGATTGTTCTACAACCTTTTTACCCTCACCGATAATAATTGGCTGCATACCATTTTTCTCCAATGACTTCTTCGCTTCTTCAACAGATTTTCCTTCAAAATTCAATCCTTTACTCACTTGAAGTTTATCGTAGTCAGTAGGTTCAATACTTAAATAACTTAAGCTATTCTTCATAACCGGTTTAAAAATTTCTGAAACAGGATCGCTGCCTGTTTCTGTATTTTCGAGCTCCGGTTGCTGAACAGCCACATATACTAGTAATTCAGGGTCTTCAGCAGGTGCCATTCCTAAAAAGGAGAACACATAATTTTCTCGCCCTGTAATATAGCCACCACCCTCTTTGGGTATTTGTGCTGTTCCTGTTTTACCAGCTACTTTGTAGCCATCAATTTGATAATGGTTATGGCCTGTCCCATTCTCAGAAGAGACAACCGTTTCCAATACCTTTCTAACTTCCTTGGCTGTATTCTCAGAAATCGGTTGACCCTTAATCTCTTCTTTTGCTTCTTTTACCACTTTATCATTGTTTGGGTTAATTATTTCACTTATTACATGAGGCTGCTTCATAGACCCATTACTAGCAATAGCAGTCGCCGCTTGTATTTGTTGAATGGGTGTAATAGCGGTTCCTTGACCATAAGCCGTTGTTACTTTTTCAAATGGCCATTCGTAAACGATTTTCCCTCCAGCTTCATTAGGTAAATCAATTCCGGTTGGTTCTTCAAAACCAAATTTCGTCAAGTATTCTCGATATGTTTCATAGCCTAGTTGATCTTTTACCATTTTCGCTATCGCTACATTAGAAGAACGTTGAATGCCTTCTAAATACGTAATTGAACCCCATCCTTGTCCATTATTATGGTCTCTTACTGGTGGAGATTTTTCCGTAACTTTATACGTACCAGATTCGAAGGTTGCATTAGGTGTAAATACCCCTTCCTCAATTGCCGCTGCTAACGTAAAAGCTTTCATTGTTGAACCTGGTTCAAACGAATCCTCAATAGCGAGATTACGCCATGTTTGGTCAATGCCTTCCCGTGTTTCTGGATTAAATGTAGGTCGTTGGCTCATCGCAAGAATTTCGCCTGTTTTCGGGTCAGCGACAACGGCGACCATCTTTTCTGGGTCATACTTTTCACTTACTTTGCTCATTGCTTCTTCTAAAAAGATTTGAATTTTATTATCTATTGTTAAATATACATCATTTCCGTCTTCTGCTTTTTCTACGACTTCTTCACCATTTGGTAATAAGTATCCCCAAATATCTTTTTCATAAGAAAACTTGCCATCTTCCCCTAACATTAAATCATTCAAGCTCTTCTCTAAGCCCATAATTCCTTTGTCTTCGAGTTTTCCATCTTCACCTTCTACGGAATCAACATACCCGATAAGATGCGAGGCAAAAGTTCCATTAGGGTAAAAACGGATGGTTTGCGGTTGAAAAACAATACCTGGCAACTCTAACTCTTCTATTTTCTTCTTTTGACTAACTGTTAATTTTTGACCTGCACGGCCGAATTCCACTTGGAATAACTGTTCATCCTTGCCTCGCCTCTCATTGATTGTTAATCTTTCGTAGATTTCAGACTCTTCCATATCAATGACTTCAGCTAATTGCTTTGCCGTCTCATCTGGTTCAACCACATGTTTCGGATTATCTTTATTCTTGGTCATTTTTTCTGATAAGACGGCAACTAAAGTGTAAGCTGTACTATCCTCAGCAATGACATTGCCATTACGATCGTAAATTGTCCCACGTTTAGATTCAATGGTTGTTGAACCTTGGTACAACTGTTCAGCTTGTGCAGCAATGACTTTACCACCCGCTTCACCAGACACTTGAATAGAGATAAACCGGAAAAGCAAGACAAAAAAGAGCAGACTGAATATCATAAACAATATCGCTGCTCCAACATTCATATTTCTTTGCTTCTTATACATTACTCACCACCAACAACCTTAGGAGATTCATTCATTTCAAAGCCAGATTTTTCAGCTGCTTGTTTTACACGGTCTGGACGACTTAATTCCTCGATTTGCATTTTTAAATCACTATTCACACTCTGTTGTTCAGTGATTGCTTTTTGCGTGTCTTGAATTTCCGCATTTACTTCATATAAACCTGCTTGATTTGAAATAATTGTTGTGGCGCCAAAGAAAACTGCACCCGCAAATACGATACCCATTATTTTTTCTCCAGGCGAGAGCAATGATTTACGATCTTTTATTTTCTTTTTTGGCGCTTGAGCCGGCTGATTAGATACATGTTGTTCTTGCTGTAGTTTACGAGCTACATTCTCCATATTTCCCCTCCTGAGTGTGTATCTTTTATTTTATATTTTTTCTATAATCCTGAGTTTAGCTGAACGAGATCGATTATTATGGGATAACTCCTCTTCAGATGGAATAATAGGTTTTCTGTTCACTAATTTCATCTTAGGTTGATATTCATCAGGAATAACCGGCAGTCCCGGTGGTAGATCTGGTGTTGAGCTGGCCTCTTTAAAAGCCGCTTTACAAATACGATCCTCTAACGAGTGGAATGTAATAACACTCACTCTCCCACCACTTTTTAGCAAGCCCATCGCTTGCTCTAATGACTGCTCGAATACCCCTAATTCATCATTAACAGCAATGCGTATCGCTTGGAAAATCCGCTTAGCTGGATGACCCCCTTTTCTTCTAGCTGGGGCAGGTATGCCTTCCTTGATCAAATCTACTAATTCACCTGTTGTTTTTATCGGCGCTTTTTCTCTTGCTAACTCAATTTTTCTTGCAATTTGTTTAGAAAATTTTTCTTCACCATATTTAAAAAAGATTTTCACAAGTTCGTTATATGACCAATGGTTGACAACATCATAGGCTGAAACCTCCGCTTGCTTATCCATTCTCATATCGAGCGGAGCGTCATGATGATAACTAAAACCTCTTTCCGGTGTATCCAATTGAGGAGATGAAACACCTAGGTCATACAAAATACCATCCACTTCAGAAATCCCTCTTGCATTCAATTCTTCCTTTAAATGACTAAAATTACTTTTTACCAGTGTCACTTGCCCACTGTACTTAGCAAGTTTCTCCTTCGCATTCTCAATTGCCGTTTCATCTTGGTCAAAAGAGAATAATCTTCCTTCACTTGAGAGCTGTGATAATAAATATTCACTATGCCCAGCTCCACCTAAAGTACAATCCACGTATATCCCATTTTTTTTCACATTTAGTCCATCTACGGTCTCTTTTAAAAGTACTGTTGTATGATTAAACATTGTTGCTCATCCTTCCCAACCTGTAATTGTGTGTAAAAGTCCCCTTATGTATTCATTCGGGTTAGGCCTTGTTTAAATATCAAAGCCAATCATATTTTCTGCAATTTCAGCAAAAGATTCTTCTGACTCTGCAAAATATTCTTCCCAAAGGCTTCTACTCCAAATCTCAATTCGGTTGGAAACACCTAATACGACACATTCTTTATCTAATTTTGCATATTGCATTAGTGGGGAAGCGATATTTACTCGTCCTTGTTTGTCAATTTCACATTCTGTTGCACCCGAGAAGAAAAATCGGGTAAAAGCGCGGGCGTCCTTTTTTGTCATGGGTAAAGCTTTAAGTTTCTCTTCAAGCTCTTTCCATTCTGTTAAGGGATAACCAAATAAACATTGATCCAAACCTCGTGTTAATACAAATGTCTCTCCTAAGTTCTCACGAAATTTAGCAGGTACGATTAAGCGGCCCTTTGTATCAACATTATGATGGTATTCTCCCATAAACATACCCGCTTCACCCACTTTCTAACACAAATGTACCACATTCCCCCACTTTCCTCCACTATTTTAAATGATTCGCTCACGTCCAATAAATTCCTGCTGTTTTTTTATTTTTCAAATATTTTTCTTTCGCTATCTTTTTACAAAAATATTTGCTTTTTTTACCTTATCCATTTCATTTTGAATTAAGCTGAAAGAGAATTGTCAAAAGAAGAAGATTCGTTAGTCACACATTTTAAAAATCGACAAAGACATATTCTTACGGACAACTACAAAATCTTCCCTTGTCGTTTGGCTAGCCTAAACCTCTCCCCCTTTTATGTGCCTATTATTTTACTTTGTGCACAAAAAAAGACTTAAATCCTCCTCTAATATTGAGAAGTATTTAAGTCTTTTGCTTTATACCTTCATCACTTTATGCGTACCATCAAAAGGTAGTTCATGATCGAGAATCCGGGAGAAGAATGATAAACCATACTTATTGATAAAATAAAGTCCATTCCAAACCCTTTCTTGTGGGATACCGTCTGGTTTTACGGAAGATTGGATACGATCAAATTTCGAGAGTATTTTTGTATATTTTTGCTCAGTCGATTGTTTAAATTTAGTTTGTATAAATGCAATTTGCTTTTGTACAAGTGCTTGATTTTTTTCTACGAGTGGGTACATACCCTTTTCTTTCTCTGAAGTATAAGCTAACAACTGTTTGTAAGATTCTTCAATTTTCGCTTGTAATTCGCTTAAGATTTCATCTCGTTCTTTACTTTGGACTGATTGAAGAAATTGATTCTTTCGTTCTTCAGTACCATACATTAATACGTCTTCTAATTGTAATCCAAGCTCTGTCATTTCCGATTCAATTGCTCTCTCTAAAATCGTAAAATTCAAGCGCGGAACAAGTGGCGGCATTTTTAAAGAGAACTGCTCAAACACTTTTTGCAGTTCAGCCCAGTACGCGATTTCCCCTGGTCCAGCAATAAACGCTAATGTGGGGAAAAGTAATTCCTGTGTTAAAGGTCTTGTAACAACATTATTACTCAGTTTCTCGGGTGTTGTTTCAGCCATCGTTAACATTTCTTCTAATGTGAAGCTTATTTTAGCATCTGTATTCACAAAACATTGGGTTTGATGATTGTAATCAAGTAGGATTCTCTCTTTAAAAACTTCATCATAATAGAAGAGATTAGCAGCATTTTCACTAATTTCTAGCATTTTTGCATAACCATCAGCTTGTAATCTCTGTTGATTTTCAAGCACAGCTGTTGTCATTTTTGTCGCAGCTTTGATTTGCTCAGCTAATATGCCCTTTTCCAATTGTCTTAATTGCGCATTACCTGAATCAACCAATAAAAGACCATGTTCTTTAAACATCCCCATAATTAAATGAGCAAATATGTCTACATATGTTTTCGATTGTTCTATAGCCTTATGAATGAATGACATAATATCTTTTGTAAATGCGGTTTCACCAAATGACTCAATGATGTCGTCAACCCACTTGATACAAACATCTGAATCAATAGCGATATTTGATACCATCTTTTTATCATTCGGTGATTCTGGATAAACCAGCTTTTTCATTTGGTTGTTTTCATAACGATAAATATGGTTTACCTCTTGATAATCATGATCCTCACCAGCAATCCAAAAAACAGGTACAACAGGAATATTTAATTCCCGCTCTTTTTCCTTAGCAAAGGCAATGATAGAAATGACTTTATGTATGGAATAAAGAGGTCCAGTCATTATACCTGCCTGCTGCCCTCCAATAACAACTACACTTTTATCATCATTTAGCTTTTTAAGAGATTCTTGTACCTTCTCAGATGTTGGAAAGCCATTCATGAAATCACTTATATGACTTACTAGCTTATCTCGTGAAAAATTTCTCTGACCAAGTTCTTCTATACGTCTCTTTAAATCACTAATATGATTATAACGGTAGTGGAAGTATGGCTGAATTTTCTCATCTTGAGCAGTATACTCTGTTGCAAACCGATTAGTGGCCGGTATTGTGAGATGCAAAATCTCCATCTATGAACTTCCTTTCTAAACACATTTTCCAAGTATCTTTATGAGTATAGCATTGTCAGAAAAGAAAAGAAAAAAACTTTGCTTATGATGGGCTAGATTTTAACTTCTTTTGATTTCATCATTCATAATGATAATATATTTCCTTAGCCAACTAAAGAGTCTTTTTTAAAACATCAAATGACTAATTCTGTTAAAAATACCAATTGCTATTAAAACACAGTAAGCAGTGAGAAAAAACAAAAAATTAATGCGCCAATATCCTTTGAACAATTTACCGTAATCTATTTCTTGCTTAACCCGCCAATAATACAATAGATAAAGTATAGCAGTACTAATAAGGAAAAGAAAAATCAACCAAATGTATGAGCGATTCCAAATTGAAGCAATCATAAAATGGACAGAGAGAATGAGCAGCAATGTGCTAAAATCAAGAGCTAGATGTACAGATTTCTTATGCTTTTTCGTCACTTGTTTACAAATGATAAAAACGAGTAAATACCCTAGAAATGGTATAGTAATAAATGTCGCAATCATCGAGGATAAAAATACACTCAATCTTTCTCCCCCTTTTTCTCCATCCCCTTGATCATAAAATAACAAGATGTTAATAATGGTACACTTTCTTGATTTTTATTTGCTTGGGTAAGACAGTAACCAACAATTGCATCAACTTCTGTTTTCCTGCCTTCAACAATATCTTTAAACATAGATGATTGATTATGAGCAGTCTTCCTACAAATTGATACAACATATGCTTCGATCTCTTGACTATCTTTAATTGAAAGCGCAGCTGTTACTTCTGTAAATAAGATTTTAAATACTTTAAAATAAGATGGGTCTTCAATTAGTAAACCATTTCGAATCTTTAAAATGGCTGTTAAAGGGTTAATCACAGCATTTGCAACTAATTTTTTCAGCATGATGTCCTCATAGTTCTGATAAAGCATGAATGGAAAATCTTCGCTATTAGCCATTACATTTGAAAGTTGGATGGGTTCAGCATTTTCCGTTAAAGGAGCAAGCTTTGTTACTCCTAACCCCGTATGATTCACTTCATTTTTATTTACCTTTAGTGCACCATGTTCAACTGTACCAATATAGACTTGTTGATTTTTTAACCGTTCGAGCTTTTCTAAATGACCCATACCATTTTGCAGGAAGATAAATAACGTTTTTGTATGTATGCTAAGAGTGGCAAGGAGTGTGTCAAGGTGATATTCTTTTACAGCAACAAAGGTAATCTCATCTTGCCCTTTCCAATTATGTATATATTCAACATGAATACGTTCATTCCTCCGATTTTCTTTCGTATTTAAAAAGATACCTTCTAAGGAGATAATGTCCTTTTGCTCATCTGAACGCACATAAAGAGTAACCTCATGTTGTTTATTTAAATAGAAGGCATATAATAGTCCGATAGAACCTCCACCAATAATCCCAATTTTCATCATTATCACTTCACTCACAATGTATTTAGTCTCATTTTAGCAAATTTCGCTATTGAAAGGTGAGACGATTCTTTTTTTCTTGAAAGTTTCATCTATTTTTCTTTTTTGTTTGACTAGGTATAACATAATTATTACTAAAAATTCTACATGCAAATAAACAATATAGATCTAAAAGAGTACATTCGTTTCACTTTTAAAATAAATAATGATATGAGGTAATACGAACATACTTGTGAATTTTTCAACATTTACGAAACCGATTAAACAAGAAAAGCGTATGCATAATAACGAAAGGAAATGATGATATGTATTTTCCATCAAAGAAAGATTTATGGTTGTCAATAATCTATTGGTTATGTGCATTGTTTTTTATTATTCCACCCATCTTCTTTCCAAACTTCGGTGTTTGGATAAGCCCATCGTTCCTAGATAAACAATGGATAAAAATCTCTACTTTATCGCTCATTGGATTATGTCTGCTGTGGATTTGGTTTAAGACAGGGTATACAATTAAAAGCGATGTTCTTACTATTCAATATGGCCCTTTTAGGTGGACAATCAAGTTAGCTGAAATACACAGCGTTACGGAAACGAAAAACCCGTTTACAGATCCTGCTTTGTCTATTGATAAACTTGAAATTAATTATGGGAAGTTCAAAACAATTGCCATTTCACCTAAAAACAAAACTGAGTTTATCAATCAACTGAGAAAGCAAAACTTAAACATTAGCACCGATAAGATCAATTGGTAGATTGTACATTTCCAGAAATTCAATCAATAAATATCTATAAAAGAAAAAACCCTGATTACTCTCCTAAGAAAGGTCAGGGTAGGGTCTTTAAACTGGATTTACTGGGTGTTTTCTAGAAACGATTGGTATATCTTTTGTTGCGTATAACTCAAAGCGGTTAATAAGGGCACTTCTAAGCTCGCCTGGAGCGATAATATCATCTATAATGAGTTCCGATGCCAATTTATAAATATCAATTGTTTCCTTATATTCTTTTTGTTTTTCTTGTACATACGCAATGCGCTCTTTCATATCTTCAATTTCATTAATCTTATTAGAATAAACAGCATTAACTGCAGCCTCAGGTCCCATAACGGCTATTTGAGCAGTTGGTAAGGCAATACAGCAATCCGGTTCAAAAGCAGGTCCCGCCATCGCATACAATCCCGCACCGTAAGCTTTCCTGACAATAACTGAAATCTTCGGTACTGTCGCGGAACTCATTGCAGCAATTAACTTCGCACCATGTCTAATAATACCTGCTTTTTCTACTTTTGTGCCAATCATAAACCCTGGAACATCCGCTAGAAATAACAACGGAATATGATAAGCATCACATAGTGAGATAAACTTTGCTGCTTTATCAGCCGAGTCAACAAAAAGAACGCCACCCTTAACCTTTGGCTGATTCGCTATAATCCCGACTGGCTTTCCATCTATTCTCGCTATTCCAGTAATAAGTTCAGCAGCGAATAATTTCTTCATTTCAAAAAAACTATTCTCATCAACTAGTTGTTCAATACATTCATACATATCAAATGGGGCATTTTGATTCACAGGAATGATCTCTTCTAAAGACTTACCAGCTTTAGGCGCTACAGGTTCTTTAGTTGGAGGTAACTCTTGAAAATTCCCCGGAAAATAAGATAAATAGTTTTGTGCAACCGTAATCGCTTCTTCTTCACTGTATGCTAAGTAATCGCCACAACCACTAACAGAACAATGCATTCTTGCTCCGCCCATTTCTTCTAAGGAAACCTTTTCCCCAATCACTTTTTCCGCCATTCTTGGTGATCCTAAATACATAGAAGCATTCCCGTCTACCATAATGACAATATCACAAAATGCGGGAATATACGCGCCGCCTGCTGCAGATGGTCCAAATAGTAAACAAACTTGTGGTACAACACCTGAAAGTTTTACTTGATTATGAAAAATTCTCCCAGCACCTCTACGGTTTGGAAACATATCTAATTGATCAGTTATTCTTGCACCGGCTGAATCTACTAAATAAAGCAATGGAGCTTTAAGTTTTTCAGCTGTTTCTTGAATTCGAATAATCTTTTCAACTGTTCTAGCTCCCCATGAACCTGCTTTAATAGTAGAATCATTCGCCATCACACAAACTGTGCGCCCATTAATCTTTCCTACTCCCGTGATGACTCCATCAGCTGGCAATCCTTCTTCACTACAGTTAGCAAACTTACCATCTTCTTCGTAAAAACCATCATCCAATAATAGTTCCAAACGCTTTCGTGCAAATAATTTATTTTGGCCTTCAAGCTTTTCGTGGTATTTAGGTGCACCACCTGCTTCAATTTTCTTTCGTCTCTCTTTTAAATCGTCTGTTAATGTTTGTATCGTTGTCATGATTTATCTCTCCTTATTCTAAAACTAATAAAGAATCGCCTTCATTTACAAAATCACCGATATTAACTTTTAATTCAGCTACTTTACCGCCTTCATTGCTCTCAACAGGGATTTCCATTTTCATACTTTCTAAGACAAGCACTTCCTGCCCTGCAGTAATTTCATCACCATTTGCAACTAACACATTAAGAACTGTACCTGCCATATTTGCTACGATTTCTTTCATTTTCTTTTCCTCCTTGGATGGTATTACTGTTTTTTTATTAAAGATTTATTTTTCAAAAAATCAGTTGTATATTTACCTTTACTAAAATCTTGATCAGCTAAAATTTCTACAAACAACGGAGCATTCGTTTTAATACCAGAAATTTCTAGATCATTAAAAAATTGTGCTGCCTTTTGTAATGTTTCCTCTCGATTCTCGCCATTTATAATACATTTCGCTATCATTGGATCGTAAAACGGAGTTACTTTAGAACCTTCAACATAGCCATAATCAATACGGATACCATCAAGGTTTCCCCATTTTAGTTTACTAATCGTACCAGGTGAAGGCATAAATGTAACGGGGTCTTCCGCATACAGGCGGAACTCCATCGCATGTCCAACTGATTTGATTTCACTTTGCTTAAGGGGAAGTTCATTTCCTTTAGCAATATCAATTTGCCATTCTACAAGGTCAATCCCGGTGATTTGTTCTGTGACAGGATGCTCGACTTGGAGACGTGTATTCATTTCAAGGAAGTAGAAATTCTCATCCGCATCGACGATAAATTCAACGGTACCAGCATTTTTATAACCTACTGCCTCTCCTGCTTTAATAGCAGTCTCAAGCATCTTATCCCTCGTTTTCATTGAAAGAGAAGGGCTAGGCGATTCCTCAATGACTTTCTGATGCCTTCTTTGAATAGAACAATCTCTTTCAAATAAGCTAACAATTTGTCCCTTATCATCACCAAATATTTGTACCTCAATATGACGACTACCCTCTATACACTTTTCTACAAATACTTCATCACTGCCAAAATATGCTTTCGCTCTTGATTTTGTCGAGGAGAAGGCATTTTTGAGCGCTTGCTCAGTTTCACAGCGCACCATACCGATTCCACCACCGCCCCCACTTGCCTTAAGCATAATAGGGTAACCATATGTTTCAGCTAAAGCCAGAGCAGCTTCAACTGTTACAACACCACTATTGCTACCGGGCACAATAGGTACACCCGCTTTTTCCATCGTTTGCCTAGATATAATCTTATCTCCCATTTTTTCAATTGTGTCAGGGTTTGGACCGATAAAGATAATACCTGCTGCATGAATTCTTCTAGCAAATTCTGCATTTTCCGATAAGAAACCATAGCCTGGATGAATGGCATCAACTTTCTCTGCTAAAGCTATTTGAATGATTTTCTCAACATTTAAATAAGATTGATTGACCGGTGGTGGTCCAATTAAAAATGCTTGATCTGCCTCAATAACAAAAGGCATCCCTTCATCTGCCTCTGAGTATATTGCTACCGTTTCGATCCCCAGTGCTTTACAAGTTTTAATAATTCTTAAGGCAATTTCTCCTCTATTGGCAATTAAAATTTTCTGCAATCATTTATTCTCCCTTCGTTCGTTGTTACATTAACCAAATGCAAATAAAATTAATTTATCGCAATATTCCCTATTTCTACAAGGTTCGCTCTTTTTCCTTCTTTTTTATTGAAAACGCTTACGTTTATTTTTGAACAATACATTTTTATGTCTTGAATGATAAAAGAATGACAGTTTACTAAAGAAATTTTCTTAATATTGTTATATAATGATATAGAGTAAGCGCATTCAATAAATTACATAGGTGTTTTAGGGGGATGAATCATGAGCTATAAAGTTGAAAGACTAAAAGTAAATTACAGAACCTTAGAAGATTTTAAAAAGTTTAAAGAATATGGTCTTCAAGAATTATCAATGCTCGAGGATCTCGAAGGCAATATAATAGAAAACGGAAGCCAATCGCCTTTTTATGGCATTTACTTTGGGGACCTACTGGTTGCCCGCATGAGTCTTTATAAAGTAGAAGCTAAATTCGACCGTTACTTCCAACCTTCTCATGATTATTTAGAACTTTGGAAGCTTGAAGTATTGAAGGATTATCAATCAAAAGGTTATGGAACAGCACTTGTTAACTTCGCCAAGAGCTTTAACCTACCTATTAAGACAAACACAAGAATTAAGTCAAAGGAATTCTGGGAAAAGATGGGCTTCACTTCAGCCCAATATGATATGGATAGGGATTTAGGGGAAAATCCTGTTCTATGGTTTCCCGAAGGTATGGTAAAGGAATCTTTAAAAGAAGACGAATAAACATAAATAGGCACTCCATTAGGATGGAGTGCTCTTTTATGTTTATAATTTAAAATAAAAATGGATAAGGAAATTTAAGTATAAATAGTATCAATAAATTGTAGGATAGAAACTAAACACGAACATTCTTTTCGCGATCGTCCGTTTTTAGTACAACCATTTTTCTTGCCTTCTCCATTATTTCTACAAGCGCCTTATAATCCTGCTCCAATGTTTGTATTTCTTTTAATAACCTTTCATTTTCAGCAGCTAAATAAAATGTTTGTTTTTCTAAAGAAATAATTTTCCCCTCATACTGAGATAATGAGTTTTTTTCAGCAGAATTGGCGTTTTCCGCTTGTTCAAATACAGATTTAAGGCTCTCTACAATTTCATTAAAGCTTAATTGCGGGTGGCTTGTTGAAACATGTTTATCTTTTGCCACCTCTTCAACAACCAATGATGTTAGTTCTGGGTCTTTTTTACGGTTCTTTAATTCTTTCCGTTGTTTCTTTGCTACATCTATCGCTTTCTTATATTGCTTTCTTACATAAGAGTTCCAACGAAACCCACACGCAGCACCTGTTCTTGATAGCTTTTTACCCACTTCTTCAAATGCTTGAAGTTGTGTTCCTCCCCCTCTTATCTGGCGAAGAACGACTTCAGCTAGCAAAACATCTTCATCTTGTGACCACGCATCTTGACGAGTAGAAGACATCCCTAACCCCTCCTAGTAGTGTTTTTATTTCATCTTATGCTTATACTAGAAAAGATAGACTTAAACATGGGATATTCACTCGTTTTCTTTATTTACTTATTTTTTGTTAAAAATTTATTTACCGCTTGATGATGACTTTCCATACTCCAAAGTGTCGAGCAAGTGCGAACTTCTTCTTCCATTCTTTTTTCTAATTGTGTGACCTTCCACTTACGAACAAGGATCTCTTTATAGGCAGATAAAACATTTGTATGAATTCTATTAATGTTGGCAAAGAATTGTTGCACTACTTCCATACTCACTTGATCATAAATAGCATGAATAAAACCTTTATTATACAAGTCTTCTGCCGGGAGTGGCCTAGCTTCCATCAGTAACTTTAAAGCGACTTCGTTCTCCAACTTCTCTAACAATAGGCTACCTCCGCCCCAACCTGTAGTAATGGCTAAAGTACCTTGAATAAAGCCCATTTTCGTTCCTTTTTTAGCGATGCGGAAATCACATGCTGTAGCTAGTTCACAACCACCACCTACTGCAGTTCCATTAATAAGGGCAATTGTCGGCTTGTTGAGTGTAGTGAGCTTATATAAAATCTTTGACATTTTAGATAGCATGTTATAGGCATCTTCTGCAGTGATCAAATTTTGAAAAGCGGATAAGTCACCACCAGAGCAAAAAGCACTCTCTCCTTCTCCAGTGATGACCAACCCTTTTATATTTGCTTCTTGTTTAGTCATTTTAATTACTTTAAGTAGGCCATCCATTACCTCATAATTAATGGCATTTCTCTTATGTTCTCTAGTAATCGTGAATACAAGCAAATTTTCTTCTTTATGTATTGAATAACTGCTCATTATCATCAAATCTCCTTTAAAAAGTATAATTTAACTAAAAAAATTAGGAATCCGTTTTGCAAAGCATTTAGGTCCATTGGGCTTATACCTTGGTTTTTCATTATCATTTTTATGTTTGACGGGTTTAAATCCATTATTCCTACTGATTCAGCCTAATAAGATTCCACTTCGAAATGCAGTTCTTTCTCGCTCTAGTTCTCAAGTTGTAGATGCGTAATAGGTGATTACGGGTGCTCAAGAATACTCCACTGCATAACCTATCTACTTTTGCCAGCTAAATTGACAATAGAAAAAACGCTGAAGCTTTTATTGCTCCAGCGTTTTGTCATATGAAAAATTAGTTGTTTACAACTTCTTTTCCTTTGTAAGTTCCACAAGCTTTACAAACGCGGTGTGAAAGTTTCATTTCACCACAATTTGGGCATTCTACCATACCAGGAACCTGTAATTTAAAATGGGTACGACGTTGTCTTTTTGCAGTTTTAGATGTTCTTCTAAAAGGTACAGCCATTATTCCCACCTCCTTATAGAGATTTAGAGTCGTTCAAACTTGAGGATTAACTTCTATTAATAAAATAGAGTAGAAAAGACCTCTCTATATTTTGAACATACACTATGAAGAAAAAATTATTAAGACCAGCTTTCACTGTTTTCTTCCAGTTATGAATCAGAAGAATCCTTTTGATTAAGTAGCTGAGCAAGTCCAGCAAGACGTGGATCAATCTTTTCCGTTTTCTCTTGCTCGGAAATGACCTCCCAATCTTTTCCTGATTGAGGAGCGCCCTCTTCACCGCTATCATCGCAGAATACTTGCATAGGGACCTCAAGCACAAGCAGTTCATGTATAATAGGCATCATGTCTATTACATCACCTTGCACTTGATGAACTTCCTCTTCAGTTTCATAATCACTAGCTTTCAAGAGGAATGTTTCAATTGTTTCCACACTAATTGGATATTTAACGTCAACTAATGTGCGAGAACAAGGGAGAATCAAATGACCTTCCATTTTAAAATGGACAATCACTTTCTCAGAATCAATATCTGCTCGACCAGTAATTCTCATTGGTGATGCATCTCTGATTTCAGCATCCATTTTGATTACTTCATCAACATTGACGATTTCATCAAAAGAGAAGTCCTTGCTTCGATATTTCTGTAACTGACTTAAAGTCCATTTCATATAAATCACCCCAAGGCAACAAAGGTAATTATAGCTTTCATATAATTATTTGTCAATATTTTTTCTTTACAGTCAGAAGGTTATTGAAAAGAGATTCATTTATCTCATTTTCTCTTAGTATTGTAACCAATTTTGTTCAATTTGCAAACCTTTATCGTCGATTTATGTAAGCATTAGTGAAATTTTATTTCTTCATTTATAATTAAGATTTAAGAAGGAGTGGTTAACAGATGAAAGCTGTTGGTATTGTCGTTGAATATAATCCTTTTCATAATGGGCATGCCTATCAAGTAGAGCAAGCAAAAAAAGAAACAGGTGCAGACGTGGTGATTTGTGTGATGAGTGGTAATTTCCTGCAAAGAGGAGAGCCGGCAATCGTATCAAAATGGGCACGGGCTGAAATGGCATTGGCTGGTGGTTGTGACCTTGTTTTTGAACTTCCTTTTTCATTTGCGACATCTCAAGCAGATATATTTGCAAATGGAGCCATTTCAATACTCGATGCCACTCTGTGTCAATATTTATCATTTGGTAGTGAGCAAGGTAGTATACAGCCCTTTTTATCAACTTATCGTCAGTTACATCAACATGAAAAGGAGTATAACCAACTGATTAGAAATTATAGTAAAGAAGGCTATAGTTATCCTAAATCTGCATCTCTTGCTTTCCAACAATTGACCATCGATGAAGAAATAGTGGACCTAACTAAACCAAATAATATTCTTGGCTTCCAATACATAAAAGCTATAAAGCAACAAAATGCGAAAATGGAGCCAACAACCATCGCAAGAAAGAATGCCGAGTACCATGATGAAGACTTTAACTCATCAACCATAGCAAGTGCAACTAGCATAAGAAAAAAGATATTTTCTCAAGAAGCAAATATAGAAGAAACTTTTAAATATATGCCGAGAACCTCATATGAAGCCTTGCATTCGTATTATAAAAAGTTTGGAGTTCTGCATCATTGGGAACTGTATTGGCCTATGCTACAATACCGCTTGCTCAGTTCGTCACCTGCTCAACTTAGAGAAATTTATGAGGTTGAAGAAGGAATCGAATTCCGTTTAATCGAAGCGAGCAAGACTTCAACTTCTTTTCAAACATTTATGGAAGCAGTGAAAACAAAACGATATACTTGGACACGCATCCAGAGAATTTGTTTATATATACTTATCAATGCAGGTAAACAATCTATGTCACATTTAAAACAAGCACCATACCTTCGCCTCCTTGGTATGTCCAAAAAAGGAAGGGTTTACTTAAATAAATATAAAGGCGAGTTTAAGCTTCCTCTCATTTCTAAGGTCTCAGACAAAAATCGAGAGTCATTAGCACTAGATCTTAAAGCAACTAGAATATATGCGCTTGCAGCTAATTCTCCACAACAGCAGGAGCTTTTAAAACTTGACTTTAGCCAACCACCAATCATTTATGACAAATGATATAGATACGTGCCGAATGTTTACTGCGAAAAACAATGTTTGAGAGATGGTCGAATAAAACTGCTTTTGCTCGTCTATCTCTCATTTTTTTAATCTGGATGGACGCGAAATTCGATTGTGACTGCTATCTTGGCTTTTTTCACTACGGATAGACGCACTTTTCCCTTTTGTTCTGCTATCTTTATCATTTTAATTCTGGATGGACGCGCAAGACCGTTTTGCTTATCTATCTTGAAGTTTTCCACTCCAGATGTACATATAAATTCCTTTGATTGGCTATTTCTAGTTGACCGAGCTAGGTCCTTCTCCTCTTCATTCTTCACACTACTTGTACACCTAGGCAATAGAATTCGAATAAATTTACATAGATTGTATAATTTGGTGTTACTTATAACTAAGCAGAAATAAATCTCATAAAAAAAACGGAGAAATTCTGATGATTGAGCAGAATCTCTCCGTTTATACATTACATGCCCCACACGACAGGTCCTTGGATCTATGATTTATTTTCTAGCCCTTCTAAGTACTTCACGGCATCAGCAAAAGTGTCAATTGGGATGATTTTCATATCAGTACCAATATCTTTAGCTGTTTTAACAGCTTCTTTGTAGTTTGACTTATTACTATTATTCTCATTCGGTGCAAAGAAAATGTCTGCGCCGGCATTATCTGCAGCCACAATTTTTTGATCTATTCCACCGATGCGCCCTACTGTGCCATCTGGTGAGATTGTGCCAGTTCCAGCGATTTCATAATCCTTTGTTAAATCTCCCTCAACTAACTGATTATAAATTTCTAATGAAAACATAAAGCCAGCTGATGGACCTCCAATTTCACTTGTATCAATCGCCACTTCTGGATCTACTGATATCTCTTTATCATCCACTAAAGTAATGCCCACACCAGCCTTCCCAGTCGCAGCAATTTTCTCTAGTTCGATATCGGTTTCTCTTTGTTCCCCATTTCTTTCAAACGTAAGGGATATGCTATCACCTTCCGATTTTGATGAAACCATATCAATGAATTGCTCCGAAGATTGAAAAGATTTTCCATCTACTTTTGTTACCCTATCTGATGCTTCAAGTTTCCCTTCTGCTGGCATACCTTCCATAATATTAAGTACATACACGCCTTGATAATTGTAATTCACATCTAATCCAGCATGTTGATATGCCACTTCTATGGCTGACTGCTTGGAGTTATCCATTAAGTATAATTGCCTTAACTGATATTCTCTATCTGTTTCATCATCTCTTCGGATATCCTCGATAGGATAAATATGTTGATATTTTTGCCATTTTGCCCATAAATAGGTATAAATATTAGCTTTGCCCATTCTTATAGTCGTAAGCATGAAACTACCTGTAGCGCTGTCACCATTCTCAACTTCAATGATTGGTTCTAATTCTTTCGCCATACCTGGCTTTGAGACATAATAAGGAAGTTGTATAAAAGAAGTAACAAGGACGAGTAATGCTAAGACGAAGAAGGAGCGAGCCCAAATTTTTCTTTTCATTCATTTGGCTCCTTCCAATTTTTGATAATTTCTTTTATTGTGTCGATATATTTGAGCGCTTCCTCTTCTCCTATCTTAATTATTTCATTTATATTTGTAAAAGCTTTTGAACTATACATCTCTACACTTGGTCGAATCATCACATTGGATGCTATTTCACGGTTAATCACATTCTCCATTTGTAAAATATCTAGGCTCTGCATAATAACATCATAAATGGAGTGTATCTCTGTCTGAACATTTACTCTTGAGACATCAACAGCAATAATAATATCTGCGCCCATATCTTTTACAACTGAAACAGGCACACGGTCAATAACCCCTCCATCAACTAGTAGCCGTCCTTCAACCTTTTCAGGTACAAAAATACCAGGAATAGATATACTTGCTCTAACAGCTTCTGCTATTGGCCCGTCTTGAAAAATAACCTTTTCTCCCTTCTGGATGTCAGTTGCGACTACAGAAACAGGAATTTTTAAATCTTCTATTTTCTTGTCTTGTGTGAATACACGGATGAATTCCTTCACTCGATTACCAGCGACAAATCCCATTCTAGGGACCGTAAAATCTAAATAATACTTTCTTTTAAAAACAGTGGAAAATTTATATAATGTTTCAATATCTATTCCTGTAGCGTAAAAGCAGCCTACCATTGCCCCCATACTGCTCCCTGCAATCATGTCAATTGGTATATCTTCATCCACAAGCGCTTTTATTACACCAAGATGTGCAAACCCACGCGCACCACCAGATCCGAGAGCAAGACCTATTTTTGGTCGAACCAAAATCTTTCCCTCCAATCCCTTTCATAAAATGATTGTCTTTCTTCTTTAATGTATTGATATCAAACAACCAAATACTATTTATTATCTTATGTATAAATAGTTGCTTTAGTTAACAGACGAATGATTTCATTTTCAGATATTTCCATACTTTTTTTGTAAAGTTCGAATCTTTTTAAAATGAAGATTCATCAATAGTAAGTAAATGTCATTTTGAAATCAATGGTCTAATTTTTCATCTGTCGTCGTATATTCAATAGAAGAAGGACATGCTTACATTGTGTTCCAGCCGTATTACATAAGGGAGGCTCGTTCGTGTCACGTTCAAAGTTAAAAACATTCATGCTTGCACTTTCGGCATCATTAATCGCCGTTTCACTTATATTATATCCACAAGAATCCGTTGATGCATCGAGAAGGGGCCTCGAAATGTGGTGGGAGATTGTTTTTCCTTCACTTTTACCGTTTTTTATTATAGCCGAGGTTTTAATCGGTTTTGGTGTAGTAAAATTTATTGGTGTACTATTAGAACCACTCATGCGACCACTATTCAGAGTTCCAGGTGTAGGTGGCTTTGTGTTAGCCATGGGAATGGCATCTGGTTATCCAGCTGGAGCAAAGTTCACTGTAAGATTAAGACAAGAGAAACAAATATCACGTCTGGAAGCAGAGCGACTTGTTTCCTTCTCTAACTGTTCCAATCCCTTGTTTATTTTTGGCGCAGTGTCTGTTGGTTTCTTTCATAATACAAAATTAGGGATTATCCTTGCTTTAGCCCATTATCTTGGTAATTTAACTGTAGGTTTAATCATGCGGTTTTACGGACGAAAGGAAGAAAAGAAGAACACTAAGATAGCGACGCCCCCCGCGCGAAAATTTTCATTTAAGGAAGCATTTAATGTCTTACATGAAACAAGATTACAAGAACAGCGTCCATTAGGAAAACTTGTTGGTGATGCTGTAATATCTTCTATTCATACTTTATTAATGATCGGTGGCTTTATTATTTTATTTTCGGTCATAAATAAATTATTATTCCACATCGGCATTACAGACTTTTTCGCTCATGGGCTCGGTTTATTATTATCTATTTTCCAAATCTCCCCTGATTTTAGTAAAGCATTATTTTCTGGCATATTTGAACTGACTCAAGGAAATCAGATGACTGCTCAAGTCGATCATGTTCCGTTGCTACAAAAAGTAATGATCGCCAGTGCTATCTTGGCCTTCTGTGGATTTAGTGTTCAATCACAAGTCGCAAGCATTATCGCTCAATCCGATATTCGTTTTAAGCCATTTTTCATCGCTCGTATTATTCATTCATTTATTGCTGCTTTTTACGCCTACCTTTTTTGGCATTTACTCTACGACCGTGTGTCATTTGAGCAACCATCTAACGCCATACCCGTTTTTCAAGGCGAAGCCTTTACCATATATGATTACATGATAACACTTGGACCTCTCATTACTTTATTTTCTCTTATTTTATATATTTTCATCTACTATCGTAGGCATTTTCTTTCCCATTAGTACACGACCTTAAAACTAAAAGATTGTATAAAAAAAGGCAGACACTCCCTGAGTTGATCTGCCTCTTTATTTTACTTAGCGAATTTTTTATGTAGCGCATCTTGTACCTCAGCTGGAACGAGGTCAGAAATATCTCCTTGATATTTTGCCACTTCTTTTACGATACTTGAGCTCAAGAAGGAATATTGATTATTCGTCATAACAAAGAATGTTTCAATCTCATCATTTAATACGCGATTCATCGATGTGATTTGCATCTCATATTCAAAGTCAGATACTGCCCTTAGACCGCGAATGATTGCTTTTGCATTTACACTTTTTGCATAATCCACTAATAAACCTTGAAAAGTCCCAACCTTGACATTAGGAATGTCTTTCGTCACTTCTTCAATTAAATGAATTCTTTCTTCAACAGAAAAGAGTGGATTCTTAGAAGAATTATTAAGTAGCACGACATGTATTTCATCAAATACTTTTGCTCCCCTTTTAATAATATCTAAATGGCCAAAAGTAATTGGATCAAAACTTCCTGGGCATACGGCAATCCCGCTCATTTTTATTCCCCCTGCTTTCTAATTTATTCATTAGGTACAATATAACGATAAATGGAAACAGCAATGATACCATAGCTTTCATACTTTACTTGTTCTAAGTCCCCGCATAATGTGGGTAATTGTATATCCGAGCTATGTTCACACATTATAATGCCACTTTGCTTTAGTAACCTCTGTTGACTAATGATTTCTAACAATTTAACGAGTTGCTGCTTTTTGTAAGGTGGATCAAGGAAGATATAATCAAATTGCAACTCCCTTTTCATAATGGCTTTTAAAGCTCTTTCTGCGTCATTTCTATAAACTTCAACGTCTTCTTCGATTTTACAAATTCGTAAATTTTCATGTACTGTATGTATTGCTTTGCTATCACGATCAACGAAAATCGCTTTTTCTACACCTCTACTTAATGACTCAATCCCAAGGCCGCCACTTCCAGCGAACAAATCAAGTGCAATGCCACCATCAAAATAGGGTCCTATCATATTAAAGATTGCTTCTTTTACTTTATCAGTTGTTGGTCTTGTTGATTTGCCAGGAACGGCTTTAAGTTGCATTCCTTTATATTGACCAGATACTACCCGCATACTACTACTCACCACTTATTCTAAATTCAATTTTTCTTCATCATCCTACCATACTTTTTATAGGAAACAAACTCATATTCTCCTAAGTATTTCAAGAGATGTCGAATAAAAATGTATAACAATGTCTTATATGGAGATAATGAAATTAACAGCATCTAAACGATGTTGTTGCCAACCGCGGAGAAGACTTACGTTTCCCCATAAGTTCTTCCTCCGGTTTCTCCTCTCCCTTTACCTTCTGCCTATTAGATGGTTGGAAGGACCCTGTAGGTTTTTGCTACAGGGATTTTTTTATTTTTATCGACGGTGAACTCATTCAAATAGGAATGATTCTATCATTCCACATATGCTTTCCTTTTACATGTCAAAATAAACTTTATTACCCTCTTCTCTGAAGTTTATATGAAAAATAGACTGGAGCCATTTTTTTCTAAATAATACTCTCCATTCATCTTTTTCAGTGGATGTTCTAACAAGCCAAAAACCTCTTCGTTTCTTATAAAAATCGACTGGTCTGAATATAGACGATAAACATCTTTGTCATTAAAGATTGCCCATTCCGTTTCAGATAAACGCTCTGTTTCAAACTCGAGGAATGACATTGTCTTTTGTAGAGGTACCCACTCTATTCCATCAATTTCAATTACTTTCACAGTTAATTTTTTATTATTCCAATGATAATCTTTCATTGTATATAATTCTAAAGAAACCGGTTGTTTATTCCTTAATAATTCAGCAAAGAAGTTCGTTTGTTTTCCCGTTATTTGATAAAGTATCTCATCCATATCTTCTGGTACGAAACTTTCATCCAAGTCGGAAATATTGGCAACAAGCTGTTCCAACTCACTTGAAGTTAGCTTTTCTTTTAGTTCGTTAAAAGCATACATACTTAAATCAAACCGAGGATTTTCATCAATAATAAATGAGGTTAACAAATCCAATAACCATTCTATTTCTTCACTTTCAATAGAATGGAAATAGAGAGCGTCTACTAATTCTCTTTCTAATAATTCTCCACTAGGTAAAATGAGAATGCCTCCAAATAGACCACTTTTCAACTGATTAGTTGTAATGATACTTAAAAAATTTGCTTCTTTTACCTTTTCTTCATGTTTTTGTATCAGTTCTTTGATCTCAGGATAGTGATTACCATAGTACGAATACTGCGTTTCGTTTCGCTCGGTGTTTATTTCTTCATTATACCAAAGCAGTGCCGGATTGTTGGTCTTACCAGAAAAGAAGTAATAATCTATTAGATCCTCTTTTACGAACCCAGATAAAGGAATACCAGCCAGCCACTTTCCATTTCGATGGTGAGATTCAATGATTTTTAATTCCACATGATCTATAGTGACACCCTTTAATTGAAATAACCAATCACGAATCAAAGTGTTAGTCTTTTTATTTAGAGGCAAACTATAGGTAATATGTAACTGACTACCTTTAGTTTCAATTATATTTTCAGCTCGCCAAACTCTCTTACACTCATCTTTATCATTATATGTACATGTCCAATTTGAAGCTTTCTCCGGTACGATTATTTCGTAAATGGATTTGTCAGATAAACTAGAAATCGTTTGAAAGATTTGCACAGATTTTTCATCTGAATGAATGGTAACATTTGTTTGTGCACTTTCTTGTGCATTGACAGTTTGCTCATCTGTTATGAATTGGTCCCATTGGTTAAAAAATATACAGAGAATAATGATAACAAAAAGAATAGAAATGACCTTTTTCATCTTGTGCTCCCTTACTACTCATTCAAGAGATAATTGTACCTAATTATATATAAACACCGAATATCCTTCTAATCAATAAAAAAAAATGATAAAGTAGGGAAGTGTTGATTAAACATAAAAGGAGAACAAATATGATTCAAAGATTTATTGAACTCGGAGAAGGGTTTTCTGACATTTATGAATTGATAGAGATAGCGAAAAGGAATGATGACCGCCTTAAACATATGATGGTTTTACATACAACCATAAATGATAAGGCGATGAGTTCACTTATCGTGATATTAAACCCACCTGCTGAAGGTAAATTCCAACCTATATATATATGCAGAGAAGGCGTGCCAAATCATACAATCAAACCTAATAAACGCTTTCAATTATTTGCGGATACAGCGAAAGAGTTAAATAAAGAACTCATCCAATTCAATGTGAAACCTTCGACACTTTTCTCTGAGAAAGACTTATATTTTCAACATTTAATCGCTATTTTCAGGTTAAATCACTATTTACCTGCACTAACTTAAACAAACCTAGGCACTATATTTACTATATGTGCCTAGGTTTGTTTAAGTTGTTAAATGCCCATCTTATAATCATACTCTTTTGCTTTATCTGGTTTTGCGTTTTCAAATTCAGTTTTTAAAAAAGGTTTGTATGAAGGTTCAACTTTTTTAACAAACGAATATGAACTAATCTTTTCAGTTAAAGCGTCGATATCCTCCATGTTACAATAAACAACTACGTACTTTAACCGTTTCGATACAAAATGAACGTTCCCAAAGCGACGTAACATTTTCGCTTGCTTTAATGAATAAAGCCAAACAATTAAACCTTGCCTCTCTCCAAGCATAATACTTCCCCTTTTGTTCAAATGATTGTTATTAGTCTAGCATATATTTCATTATTTTTACAATGTGATTGATTTTTTCATTCTCTATCTTTTAAAAAAACAGTGCGGTCATGACCGCACTGTTAAGCAGAACAGCTACATGCTCCGCCTGATCCACAACCACCCGAACAAGCATTATCAAAAAATGGGTTACCTGTTGGGACTTTAATATGTTGAGACACAGAGTGACTTATAATGACGCTAATTTCGTCAAGCAAACTCTGTAACTCTGTTTCCGATTGCCTATACGCTGCAACATACGGATCCATATCCATTTCTCTCTTTAACTGACGTATAGACATCGTAACTCTTTTATAATCAGGATGATACTTACCAAATCGTTGTACATCCTCATAAAGATCTTTCATTTCAACAAATTGACGAATCTTTTCCTGAGTTTCAGGATTTGATTGCATCTCCTTGAGGCATTGCTTGTATTGAGTAGCTTCCTCAGACTTGACAATCATCGTGACAATCTCATCGGCTACGTCCAATATCTCTAATCTTTCTAAAGTAGCAAGCATCTGGAAGCTCACCTCCACTTTTCATCATATCATGGAATACCTAAAATCTAAAGTACTGAGAAGAATTATTCCACTTGTACGATAAATTCTTTTGTCAAAAAGTAAAGCGCGGGATCACTACTCACTACTTCTAGTTTGATATGATGTTTCCCTTGTGACAACCCTTTTATTTTGAAAGCTGCGCGGTTGATTTCTTCTGTTTTCTCCCCATCAACATAAACAATAAACTTTCCCTTCACCCCTTGTCGATCTTCTCTAAATGTTATCCCATCAACAATACATTCAATAAATACATCGTTACCTTCCACTAAATGCTTGACGAAGAAATCTTGTGGCCCTTTTGCCATGGCCGTTGTTACCGGAATAGATTCTCTAATTTCAAGCCCCTTAACAGGAGCTAGTATGCTATTTGTTTCTGGCTCTGGAATATCTTTGGTGCAAGCTACTAATAAGATGAATAAAATACAAAGCGAGAAGTATTGATATATTTTCTGCAAGCTCATCAACCCTTTTTATTATGTATTATTTGCTTTTACATAATAATTACTCATAAAAAATAGCCTTCTTCCTAAGCGAAGAAGACCATTTATGATTGACTGTTCATTGCTTGAAACATGCTCATCATCATAGATGCCATCTGAACCCCATTAGAAAACTTTTCTACATGATGAGGAATTGTTTTTTTATGATAATGTAAAGACGCAACTTCTAATTTCTGTATTTCTGTTGGGTTTCGCGATAACGTTCGATACCACTGTGGCTGTTCTCTAACGAACTTTTTTAATTCTTCATTTTGTTGAATATACTCTCTTATATCTTTACGCAAAGATTTTCACCTTCTTTAATCTTTTTTAAATGCAAATGGATTTGGCTTTTGAGCAATTGAATTTGATTTAGTAGAGCTTTTAGAGGATGTAGCTCCTCCTTGAAATTGTGATAACACCCCTTGAATTGCTCCGAGAGCCTGGCTCATATTTGTAATATAACCTTGTACTTGATTAACATCCATGTTTTTTACAGTTCCCATCACTTGATTGATCCAATCTTGTTTGTTTTCAGTAGTGGTTTCGGAAGAATCACTCTTCTGATCACGCACATCTTGCTCATCATCTTCCAATAGGTACCATTCTTCATACAATTGCTGCATCGACTTTTTGCCGGACCTCACTTCTTTTAGTACTGATGGATTCTTTTTCACATAAGACTTAAACCGTTCCACAGTTGGGTGCAATTGTTTCTGTGCCACTATTATTCACCTCGTTTTCGTTACAAATGCCTACTTTATTGTATGAGTGCACCTCCATAATAGTGATAAATTTCTATATTTCTATTGGTTAGGTTTCTGTTACGATAAAGATAAGCACATATACAAAACTTCATTTTATTGGAATGAGGATGAAAACGGTTTATGCTTAAAGTTAATGATATAACAAGGAGTTTCACAAATTATGACAAAGAAAGATTTCTTACTTCAAAAGTTTTCACAAATTATTGCCGAGACTAATGACAAAGATTTAGCGTTAATCGATAGTATTGTGGATAGTTTAGAAAGAGAGCAAAATGGGGCTAATCGTTCATATATTGAAGCATTTATGAATGTAGAAGAACAGTTAGAAGATGATGCTGTTACAATTTCCATCCCTATTACACCTCTACTTTATAATCCGCTTGGTATTGTTCACGGAGGTATGATTGCTACACTCATTGATACTGCAATGGGTACTCTAAGCAATGAAGCAGCTCCGTTAGATAAGGTGGCAGTGACTACACAATTAAACATTCATTATTTAGCTGCAATTAAAGGCAACAACCTTACTTGTCATGCAACAATCACTCATAAAGGAAGTCGTATGATGGTCCTCTCTGCAGTCGTTGAAAGAGACGACGGTAAGAAGGTTGCAACTGCTTCCTCTAACTTTTTTGTTATTGGAAAGTGAACAAAAAAAAGACGTGCACTCATCATACAATGAGTATGCCACGTCTTTATTCTTGTTCCCATTTTTCAATAAAGTTTTGTGTAAAGTGCTTCTTATGAACACCTACACCAATGTGAGTAAATTGTTCGTTCAATAAAGTTTCACGATGCGCACTACTATTTAACCATCCCTCCATTACTGAAGGTGCATCTACATAATTAGCAGCGATATTTTCACCAGCAGATAGATAAGCAACCTCGCCCGCTTTTAGGCGATCTGACAGTTCACCATATTCATCCGACGTATGCGAAAAGGCTTCACTTTCATACATATCCACACTGTGGTTATATGCTACTTCTTGGGTCTGCTCATCTAAGCTAAGCTCATTCACATTATATCTTTCTCTCATTACGTTTGTAATATCAATAATCTGCTGCTCCATTCCTCGATTGATAGCGGCTTCTTCCTCTTCTTCTATATCATTTACGACAAATAACTCGCCCCTATAAACTAATTCATAAGGCCTTAACATCACGAAAGACTCATCATTTAGAAAACGTACACTAGAAAGCGTACCTGTAAATTTATCTAAATAAAGTAATGCATAATAATCGCCAATTCTAATAATTGGTCTCATATTCATGTCCGCTTCTGATAACTCAAAGCGATAAACACTACCTTCGAATTCAATTTCTATATTTGTTTCTGCATATAACGAAGAATAAATTTCTCCTGATGGTTGTCCTATTTTAAAAGGGGTAACATCCACTTCTTCACCTGTGGCAAATATGGAAATAACTTTCCCTTCCCATATACCGACTTGTATATATTCATGGTTGCCATTCGGATAAATCCACCATTCATAGCCTTGAAGTGTAGGATCAATCCGTTCCGGTTCACCAAACTCTTTCTTTATATCCGAAGCTTTTGACCCCATTAAAGTAAGCAACCCTTCTTCAGGCATCTCAGCAACCATTGACTCTTCATCCTGTTGATTACCTATCGTCTCATCTTGAGCAACTTCTGTACCCTCATCACTCAACAGCAGTTGATCTTCACTACTAAAATCTAAGTATAACCATATAACGGTAAGAGCCAATATCAGTACAAATACGCGTAATACACTCTTCAGAGAACTTGCACCTCCCATGACTTCTTTTAAACCCGGACACTTCTATTATATCCATGTCATAAACATGAGTATCGTTAAGAATCACATAACTCCCAATCTTTCCAATACACGAAAAAGTATTTTTTATAACATATGTTTAAATATAGTATATCATCACATAGAAATGGATAATAGCAAGTTGTTTATGAATTAAGAAAACCTTTACAACAACTATAAGGTACGCTTCAATAAAGAAGCTAATTTAAATTGTTTAAAAATCTCGATTTAAAGGTTTATACATCTTATTATACATGGAAATGAACTTTATATCATTAACCTCTATATGTATCATTCTTTTCACTAATTTTTTCATTATACATATATGAAGGATGTTGGGAATACTAGTGTTAGGTGAATATAATGATCCATTTGAAAAAGATTGCAACTTGTCCATTTTTCAACTATTATTAAATTTGAGATGATTCAATATTGGTTCTGTTTACCAATTGTTTTTTTCAGGAGGGATTGATTATTATGAAGCTTGAAAATACGGGTTTAGAAAACAAGCAAGTTGAACTAAAGCGACTAGATGACCTAATGGATTCTTATCAGTTAGTACGTGCAGGACAGTGGGATTATGAAAGAGTTACATACGATCGAAAATTTGAATTAAAAGAAGGAATCTACTATCTTCGTGTATTTGGACATGCAGTCGAAGGGGACGTTGGCGCTAGAAAGGCGACGATTCAATTACTTACTCCTTTATTAGGCAAACATTATTATCCTCATGGAGTAGAATATGGGGATGGCGAACACTTTCCACAATCACTTGTTAAGCAATCTGAAAAGATCCTAACAGACATTAATAATGATTTAGAACAAATACTTAAGTAAGCAAAAAAAACGTGAAGAACAAATCTTCACGTTTTTTCTATCGAGTCGATAGAGCAATGCTCTATTTTCAAAACCACCTTACCAACGCGAAGTCCAGTCAATAATCGAATATCTTCAATAATTTGTTTTTGTAAAATCATCAAATCTGTTAATACTTCTTTATAAGGTCTAATACTTAATCTTACTTCAATTATCACCTGATCATCTAATCGCGTAATAATATCTTCACTACTTCTTCTAATTAACCTTACCTTTTCCTCTGCACCATCCATTTGAAGATAGCGTATATTGGATTCTACAATGGATGAAATGATAAATTTGCGTACTTTTTGTTTTTCCACATCTCGCTTTTCCAATTGCATCATCCATTCATTTCTGGATTCAACCTTATTAAGTAAAGGATATTATAGTAAATGCAGTTTGATCTCATTTTGTTCTGCTATGTTTACAAAAAGTACTCTTTAGACAGTAACCTAAAAACTTCTTGTTTCTTACTATTTGATGGTCTTACTTACTTTATTCTCATTTATTCTTTCTTCATTTACAGTTTTATGTATTACTGTGTCAAGTATTGACATGGAAATACAAGCAAGCAAAAAAAGTCCGAACCTATTCGAATGATACTAGCACTCGAATAAGCTCGGACTTACATGACTTTGGACTTTTTAGAATCCGAATATCGCTTTGATTAATGATGTTGTTTCTCCGCCATGATAAAAAACATATAGTAGTAAATAAACGGCTACCCCCGTAATGGCAGTAGCAAACCAAATAATACTTGTAAAGGGACCGATCTTTCTATGAAGCTTTAACTTATTCTTATATCCCGTATACAAGTTAATGATTCCAAGTACCGCTCCTGATGTGGCCAATGTAATATGAAAGACAAGAAAAAGGGTATAATAAATTTTTATATCATCAGGGCCACCAAATGATGTATTTCCGATAAAGATTGTTCGACTAGCATAAATAATAAAGAATATGATGGCAAAAATGCCAGCTAATGTCATCGATTTTTTATGTGCGTCAATTTTTCTCTTACTAATTTGAACCCAACCAATTGCCACCATAATGGCACTTAACACGATAAAGGTTGTACTGATTGTTGGTAAGACAGGCAATGAATGCTCCATAGTAACTTCCTTTCTCTTATCAAACTTCCTATATGTACTTTATTCTTCATATAATTACATGAAGAAGCTATGCTCATTTTATAAAAGTATTCCTTCTTTTTCAATCATGATTGAATGGTTTTCGTAAAAGTTCTTTAATTGTTCAAAAATGGAGCCTACCTTAGTAGCTAGGTAGGCTCGAGATTTATTCCACTGTTCTTGGGTTCATGAGCTGATTTTCAGCTTCTTTCTCCTCTGACTGTTCTTTGCGATACCATTCAAAAAATACAAGAGCCAAAACATATCCATAAACAATTTCCTGTATAATTTTCATAATAACGCCGCCTAACTGCTGATCATGCAGTAGAGACATACTATTAAACATTTCTGGCCCACTTAAATTTAATCCTGCGAGGGTTCCTGTAGGAACACAGAGAGCTAATGCTTGTCCCCATGCATGTGGATCAGAATACGTTGCATACATCGGTGCGTCTGCAAATATGATCAGTGCACAAGCAGGTGTTAATAGAATACCATCTGCAAAAATATAACCGACTTTTTTTAGCCCACTTATTCTTTGCTGCTCAGGTAACGGCGTGATAAGTGGCCACCACATACATATAGCAAAGAGAAATAAGATGATTGTATAAACTGTATGCAAAGTCATATCTACTTTAATTACATCAAAAATCAATGGGATATGGTAAAAAGAAAATAAGCCATTAAAAAAGATTAAAGCAATTAATGGTTTTGTAAAAAAGCGAAACAATGGTTTTATGATTGGTAAGGCAATAAAGGAACGCCACATCCATTTAGGAATTCCGTAAATAAACAAGATTGGCACAACTAAATAGAGTACACCCATTTGAATCATATGTGCATAAAACATCAAATGTCCCATTAGATCAAGCGGAGATCCCTTAATCAGATATAAGACTAAGATTGCACTTGAAAAGAATAGCGCTTCTTTCTTATGTAATGGTTCACTGTTTGCAAAACGGTGGCGAAACTTAACGGTCACTAAAAAATACAAAATTAACAACAAGACCAATGCTAGAAGAAAATACGGACTCCATAATGCTCTAAATCCAAAAATACTAAGTGGCATTCTTACGTCACCTCATTTTATGTAATACTACAGGCCATCATTATTGTTTCTGATATCAATGTCTATTATACGCTTGTCTTAAAGACCGTGGCAACCCACTTTATGGAATCGGTGTCAACATCTTACCTTGATTGTTGTAACTGTCATAAATTTTTAAGAATTGTAGCTCAATTTTGTTATTCATCTATTACATGAATTAATTAGCAATCTATTTTAACCATTTTTAACCCACAAAAAAACGACTGAAATTTATCAGCCGTTTTTCATTTTACCACCAAATAATTGTCATGAATGCCAGCAGAGTAATGAAAGCTACAAAGACACCTGAATACAGGAACAATGCAGGAGCTTCATGTCCTTTATGGCTCATATGCATGAAATAATATAGTTGGAAGCCTACTTGAACGATTGCTAGTACTAAGATAAACGGAATGGTAAACCATCCGGAAATATCATAGCCAACAGCAATGAAAGCCACAAATGTTAAAAAGATCATCATTGCAAATGAAACAACCTGATATCTCATTTCCTCTGCGCTTTTTCTGCGACGATATTCAATGTCAACTTTTGGGTTACCTGAGTTTAATTCTTCATTTGCCATCAGTTATCCCACCATTCCCATTAAATATACAACCGTAAAGATAAACACCCATACAACATCAATAAAGTGCCAGTATAAACTTGCAACATAAAACTTTGGTGCTGTATAAAGGTCTAATCCACGTTTTGCATTACGTACCATTAATGTAATGATCCATGCAAGACCAAATGCAACGTGACCACCATGGAAGCCTACAAGTGTGTAGAAAGCTGTACCAAATGCTGAACTTGTAAAAGTATGATGGTATTCATGTACATAATGGTTGAATTCATAAACTTCTAAACCAAGGAAAGCTAAACCGAGTAATACGGTAATGCCTAACCATAACTGCATTTTTTTGAAGTTGAAATTCTTCATATGGTACATTGCATAAACACTTGTTAGTGAGCTTGTTAATAACAACATTGTCATAACAAACACTAATGGTATTTCAAAAAGGTCTTTTGCTAAATAATGGTCACTGTTTGGTACACGATCCTTTAATGCTAAATAAGTCGCAAATAAAGTCGCAAATAAAACAGTTTCACCACCAAGAAATAGCCAGAAACCTAAAAATTTATTCTTTCCGTCGAGGGTTTGCTTTTCAGGCGCTGCAGGCCATGTTTCATATGTGAATTTTTCATCTGCCTTCATTATGCCTTACCCCCTTTATCATCATCCATTAATTCCTCTTTATGAATATGATATCCGTGGTCATCTTTCACTGATCTAAAGAACATAGAACCAAAGACAACCAACATGCCGATAATAAGTACTGGGATGCCCCATGAATGTTCATTATGGTACATTGCACCAAATGCCGCGATAAACAATCCTACTGAAATAACAAATGGAACAAATGAATTGTTAGGCATATGGATGTCACCTATTGGCTCAGCAGGAGTCATCTCTTTATTACCTTCCATTTTCTCAATCCAGTAAGCATCTAACCCACGTACAAGCGGAAGCTGTTTAAAGTTATAAAACGGTGGTGGTGATGGTATTGCCCATTCAAGTGTACGTCCGTCACCCCATGGATCGCCACCAACTTTTTTATTCTTCGCAATGGTCATAACCACATTAATTAATAATACGATTGTTGCTACCGCCATAAAGAAGGCACCAACAGTACTTACCAAGTTCGCAGTTTCAAACCCTTGACCTTCGTTAAACGTAAAGATACGACGCGGCATCCCCATTAAACCTAAGAAATGTTGAATAAAGAAGGTTAAATGGAACCCAATTAAAAATAACCAGAATGTTACTTTTCCAAGGGCTTCATTCAACATTGTGCCAAACATCTTCGGCCAATATAGATGTAAACCGCCAAGTAATGCGAAGACAACTCCACCAACGATAACATAATGGAAGTGAGCAACAACAAAGTAACTATCATGGTACTGATAATCCTGTGCAGCTGACGCAAGCATAACACCTGTTACTCCACCCATTGTAAAGGTTGGTATAAACGCAATAGCATACAACATTGGGGTTGTAAATTTAATGCTACCGCCCCACATTGTAAAGAGCCAGTTAAATATTTTAATCCCCGTCGGAACAGCGATTGCCATTGTCGCCACAGAGAAAATGGCATTAGCGATCGGACCTAATCCAGTTGTAAACATATGGTGAGCCCATACCATGAAACCTAAAAACCCGATTAACACAGTAGCGAACACCATTGATGAATAACCAAACAATCTTTTTCTTGAGAAAATCGCAAAGATTTCCGAAAAGATACCAAAAGCTGGTAATACTAAGATATAAACTTCTGGGTGTCCAAAGATCCAGAATAAATGCTCCCAAATAATTGTGTTACCACCCATATCTGGGTTAAAGAAATTTCCTCCAAATAAACGATCAAAAAGCATTAAGAAAAGTGCCACAGTTAATGGAGGGAATGCAAATAGTATTAATGCTGACGTTACAAACGTTGTCCATGTAAATAATGGCATACGCATATAAGTCATTCCTGGTGCACGCATATTAATAATCGTTACAAGGAAGTTAATTCCCCCTATTAATGTACCCGCACCTGAGATTTGTAATCCTAGTACGTAAAAATCTATCCCGTGACCTTCTGACGCAAGTGAAAGGGACGCATAAGAAGTCCAACCAGCATCAGGAGCTCCTCCTAAAAACCATGAAAGGTTTAGAAATACACCACCAAAGAAAAACAACCAGAACCCTAAAGAGTTAAGGAAAGGGAATGCAACATCACGTGCCCCAATTTGTAGTGGCATAACCGCATTCATAAATGCGAATATCAACGGCATCGCTGCCAAGAAAATCATTGTTGTACCGTGCATAGTGAGTATTTCATTGTATACTCCAGCACTTACAAAATCATTGCCTGGTACGGCTAGCTGGATACGGATAAACATTGCCTCTAGTCCACCGACTAGGAAGAAAAATCCACCAGCAATTAGATAAAGGATGGCGATTTTTTTATGGTCAACAGTTGTTAAGTAATCCCATAAAACGGCGCCAACACCTTTTTTCTGAGCATAGGTACTCACAATTTTACCTCCTTCTTAAACGCAAATCGCCTTATCAATCCTCAACTTTAAGGCCCATTAAGTAATCTGTTAATGCATCGATTTCTTCATCTGAAAGGTCACCATACTGACCTGTCATTTTATTTCCAGGCTTAAATTCTTCTGGATCTTTTATCCAAGCTTTCAGATTCTCTTCTGTATGCTCTAAGTATCCAGCTATATGCGTACGGTCACCAAAAGTTGTCAAGTTAGGACCAACAGCATTTGCTCCTGTAGGTGTAACTGCATGACACCCAATACAGCTTTGATTAAAGATTTCTTGCCCTTGTTCTGCAGACGCAGTTTCAGGTTGAGCTGCTTCTTCCATAGAAGCCAAGTCTTCAGCCCAAGCATCAAAATCATCTTTTGAAATAGCTTTTACTTTAAAGTCCATTAATGCATGTGATGGTCCGCAAAGCTCAGCACATTTCCCATAAAAAATATTACCTACTTCATCAGCTTTTTTACTATCAAATTCTAACCAAAACTTATTCGTATTTTCAGTATTGGTATCAAGCTTACCACCAGCAGCTGGAATCCAGAATGAATGTTTCACATCTGTTGATAGTAGATTGAAATATACTTTTTCGTCAGTAGGAACTACTAGCTCCTGGCTAGTTACAATACCTTGATTCGGATATTCGAACTCCCACCAATAAAGATTCGCTTTAACATTTACCACCGTTACATCCGTTTTCCCCTCTTCATTCTTATCTTCCATAGGAGAAACATCAGCTAAGTCAAACGTAGCTGCAACAGTCGGTACAGCTAAAACTAGAAGTAATAAAATTGGTATAACAGTCCAGATAATCTCTAATTTGTGACTTCCTTCAACTTGTTTAGGAATCTTATCGTCTTTACGACGAAACTTAAACAGTACGATAAGGAAAATGACTGTCACGACAATAATGACACCAACCATAATGAATGTACTCAATAGCATAAGGTCATATTGTGTTTGCGCAACTTCACCCGCTGGTTGTAGTGCCGATATAAATGGCTCACCACAGCCGGCTAGAAATAACGTCGTTACAGCTAACATAAATAGCAGACGCCCTTTTGCAAGCCTTTTCATAGCTTATTCATACCCCTCTTTCGTGAAAATTTCTTTGAGTGCTAAAACTTAATATGGATAAATCTCTCAACAAGAGAGAATCTCCCAACAAATGAAAAATGAGCTACCCACCAGTAAAATTAAGTAAAGCCCAACACATACTTCTAATCATATTGTTACAAACTTTGGAAAAGGTATTCCTATCTTAGAAAACAACTTTCTTAAAAAGCTTGTCTTCCTTACTATTATGTTCACTTTTTTAAATATGTAAGTAATCTCATTGTGTTTGCTATGTATTTATGAGTAAACATAATATCCAGATTATTAAAAAAATCTCAGACAGATTTCAAGCTAATTTTACGTTTTCATCCTATTTCCCTTTTAGTATGTGATACTGGAAAGCATTTAATGACAGATTAAAAGTTAAGCACTAACTCCACTATAAAGCAAATTAGTTTACATTACCATATTTGTCATTAAATTCACCAAAGCAGTAAAAATAATTAATTCCAAATCATTTACAATTCCACACAAAACAAGTGTGATGCATTCACTGTATATTAAATCACATTTTTTAGTTATTTTGTGAAATTTTCTAGAATTAATTATGACTAATTTGTGTCAGAAGTTTGTTTTCCATTATATATTCATCACTTTTCTGAGATAATTAAGTTAATAATTTTTTCATTAAATGATAAATTAAGGTAATAACACAACTTATGCTTTTTAGAAATATTTACATGACAACTATATTTCTAGCAGACAAAACTTATGTTTTCAAGGGAAATAAGGATGAATACGGAAGAATTTTTATAAGTATTGTAATATTTTGATGAATCCTGTAGTATCAAAAAAGTGAGTATACATAGACGTATTTTTTTCACATTTACTTCAATCATAACTTATCCGAATAAAATGAAGTAAATAAACATAATGAACACAATTTTTTGGTTATACAATATGACTAATATCAGCATTTAAATGGTATTTATAAGTATAATCACGCGCCGCGTAAACCTATATTCTTATAGCCATAGCGCTCATACATACCTATACATTCAGAAGAAGGTGAAAGATTTGCAACGATCATTAAAATGGTTCGCTGTCCTAACAACAATAGGCATGCTACTCATTCTATTAGGCGGGGCATTAGTTACAAAGACAGATTCGGGAGACGGCTGCGGGGCATCATGGCCATTATGTCACGGTGAATTTATCCCAAGCAATATTTCACCCGAATTAATTATTGAGCTCGCGCATAGACTTGTTTCAGGTTCTGTCGGATTTATGGTTCTAATTTTAGCCATTTGGTCATGGAAAAAGATTGGTCATGTAAGAGAAACTAAATTTCTAGCCATTTCATCTGTCATCTTTCTAGTATTGCAAGCACTCATCGGTGCAGCTGCAGTCATGTGGGGACAATCTGATTTTGTGATGGCACTCCATTTCGGTATTTCATTAATATCATTTGCCGCTGTTCTATTACTTACTTTGTTAATTTTCGAAGTGGATAAGAAGTTCCAAGCAGAAAAACTTGTTCTCGATCAACGAATGAAGCGCCACATTATCGGGGTTACACTCTACAGTTATATCGTTGTTTATACAGGTGCGCTCGTACGACATGTAAATGCTAGTCTCGTTTGTATCGATTGGCCATTCTGTAGGAATGACGCCATCGGTCTTCCCCTAAATATGTATGAATGGATTCAGATGGGACATCGTGCAGCAGCTGGTATCATATTTATTTGGATTACCTATATCATGATACTGGCACTGAAACATTATAAGCATCAGCCAGTTATTTATATCGGCTGGATTATCTCGTTTATTTTAGTCAGTTTGCAAGTCATCGCTGGTGCACTAGTTGTAATTACCCAATTAAACTTATACATTGCGCTCGCCCATGCATTTTTTATTTCTTGCTTGTTTGGGGTGTTAAGCTACTTTATCCTTCTCACAACACGAAGCAAAGCAAATGAATTGACTCAATCAAAGAAAACGGACAATAAAAAAGACAAAAACGTTCCATTATCATAAATTTTCTTTTGATTAAAGTAAGCAAAAAAACTTTTCCTCTATTTAAGAGGAAAAGTTTTTTTATTATGATCGCGCTAATTCAATTAAAAGATCACCAGTAGCAATCGATTCACCATCAGCTGCATAAATTTCTTTTACCGTACCAGTAAATGGAGCTTGTACAGTTGTTTCCATTTTCATCGCCTCAGTAATCATCAAGTGGTCACCTTGATTAACGACGTCACCTTTGTTTACTACTGCCTTAATAACTGTTCCAGGCATTGTCGCAGCAATATGTGTTTCATTGTGAGGATCTGCCTTTACTTTCGTTGCAACGGAAGATTTAATACTTTCATCTTTTATCACCACTTCACGAGGTTGTCCATTTAGTTCGAAATAAATCACTCTCGTTCCATCTGCCCGCGCTTGACCAATTGACACTAATTTAACAATAAGCGTTTTTCCTTTTTCAATTTCCACTTCAATTTCTTCACCTAAGTTCATACCGTATAAGAATGTAGGTGTATCAAGAACAGAAACATCACCAAATTGCGTATATGTTTTGTGGTAGTCCATGAACACCTTAGGGTAAAGTGCATAGGCAATTGCATCAAAGCTTGTCACTTCTCTACCTAAATCTTTATATAAAATCGCTTTTATTTCATCAAAATCAACATGTTCTAGCAGCTCACCAGGTCTAACAGTGATGGCTTCTCTATTTTTCAATATCGCCTTTTGTAGATCTTTAGGGAATCCTTGATACGGTTGCCCTAAATAACCTTCAAACAGCTCGACAACAGAATCAGGGAAGTCTAGTGAAGCACCTTTTTGAATGACCGCTTCTTCATCTAATTGATTTTGTACCATGTATAGAGCCATATCTCCTACAACTTTTGATGATGGTGTAACTTTGACAATATCACCAAACATTTGATTGACGCGGGAATACATCCCTTTTACATCATCCCATTTCTCTCCTAGACCAACTGCTTTTGCCTGTTGTTGTAGGTTACTATATTGCCCTCCAGGCATTTCATGTTGATAAATTTCCGTATGAGGTGCTTTCATACCACTTTCAAATTCTTGATAATATTTACGTACATCTTCCCAATAATAAGAAAGCTGTTCTAATGCATCCACACTCATCTCAGGTTGTCTTTCTGACCCTTCTAACGCATAATATAATGTATTTGCACTAGGTTGTGATGTTAATCCAGCCATTGTACTTAAGGCAACATCAACAATATCAACGCCCGCCTCGATTGCTTTTGCATAAGTGAAAATTCCATTGCCACTAGTATCATGCGTATGCAAATGAATAGGAATATCTACAGTTTCTTTCAATTCTGAGATGAGCTCAAAAGCTGATTGCGGCTTCAATAATCCAGCCATATCCTTAATCCCTAAAATATGGGCACCTTGATTCTCGAGTTCTTTTGCCAACTCTTTATAATACGCTAGATCATATTTCTTTCTTGTTTTATCAGAAATATCACCTGTATAACAAATGGCTGCCTCAGCGATTTTGCCTGTCTGTCTAACAGCATCTATTGCTACCTCCATACCTTTTACCCAGTTTAAACTATCGAAAATTCGGAAGACATCGATACCTGCATGTGCTGACTTTTCTACAAACTCTTGAATAACATTGTCCGCATAGTTTTTATAACCAACGGCATTAGATGCTCTTAACAACATTTGTAAGAGAATATTTGGCATCTTCTGACGTAATGTTAATAATCTTTCCCAAGGATCTTCTTTCAAAAAGCGATAAGCCACATCAAAAGTCGCACCGCCCCACATCTCTGAAGAAAACATTTGCGGAAGTAGTTTGGCCGTCGGTTCAGCAATATTTTGTAAATCCTTCGTTCGGACTCTTGTCGCTAGTAAGGATTGATGAGCATCTCTAAACGTCGTATCTGTTAATAGAACATTCTTTTGTTCCTTAATCCATGACACAAGCCCTTCTGCACCACGTTCTTCAAGTACTTGCTTTGTACCAGACTGATACTCATTAGGTAAAATAATTTTAGGCATTCTTGGTTGATCAAATGCTGGCTTCTTCTGCTTTTCGATTCCAGGGAAACCATTAACAGTTACATTACCGATGTATGAAAGCATTTTTGTTCCCCGGTCTTTTCTTTTTGGGAAAATAAACAGTTCCGGAGTACGATCAATAAATGATGTATCATATTCACCTGTCAAAAAGTTTTTATGTTTAACAACATTCTCTAAAAACGGAATATTGGTTTTTATCCCTCTGATTCTAAATTCTTGTAAATTTCTAACCATTTTTGATGCAGCTTGTTCAAAGGTAATTGCATGAGTTGAAAGTTTCACCAATAAAGAATCATAATGGGGTGTGATTACTGCACCTTGGTAAGCATTACCTGCATCTTGACGAACACCAAACCCTCCACCACTACGATAAGCCATTAGTCTTCCTGTATCAGGCATAAAATTGTTCAAAGGATCTTCTGTCGTTACACGAGATTGAATCGCATATCCCATTGTTTTGATATCTGCTTGATCAGGTATACCAATTTTTTGACTGTGTAATTCATATCCTTCAGCAACTAAAATTTGTGTTTGAACGATATCAATACCAGTTATCATTTCAGTGATTGTATGTTCAACTTGGACACGAGGATTTACTTCAATGAAATAAAACTCTTCTCCTGAAACAAGGAACTCAACTGTTCCTGCATTAATATAATCGACGTTCTTCATTAATTGTACGGCTGCCTCACAAATACGTCCTCTTAATTCCTCATCTAACGATACACATGGTGCGACTTCGACAACTTTTTGATGACGTCTTTGTACAGAACAATCCCGTTCAAACAGGTGAATAATATTGCCATGTTGGTCCCCAATAATTTGCACTTCTATATGTTTCGGATTTTGTACGAATTTCTCGACATACACTTCATCATTTCCGAATGCCGCTTTTGCTTCAGATTTCGCGCGATTATATGCTTCTCTCACTTCCTCTGGACTGTTAACTATCCTCATTCCACGACCGCCACCACCAAGTGAGGCTTTAATAATAATTGGGTAGCCGTAATCTCTTCCGAATTGTTCTACTTCCTCAACAGCTTGCACCGGACCATCAGAACCAGGAATAACTGGAATATTCGCACTTTGAGCTTGTGACCGCGCCTTTACTTTATCTCCAAACATATTCAAATGTTTAGATTCAGGCCCAATAAACTTAATACCTTCTTCTTCGCATCTTCTAGCAAACTGAATATTTTCTGATAAAAAGCCATAACCAGGATGAATCGCATCAACTCCGCTATCTTTTGCGATTTTAAGGATACCCTCGATATCGAGGTAAGCATCAATCGGCTTCTTACCTTCACCAACAAGGTATGCTTCATCTGCTTTGTATCTATGATACGACCCTGAGTCTTCCTTTGAATAGATCGCAACTGTACGGATATTTAATTCCGTACAGGCACGAAAAACGCGAATGGCAATTTCTCCTCGATTGGCGACTAATACCTTACTAATCTTTTGACCCATAATAACACCCCGTATATTTTTATCGTCTATTATATGTAAAACGACCACCCATACTTGCTGTTGTATTTACTGGTTTGTCAGTCGTTACATCTTGTTCTTCTTTATCTTTATATTTCTTTTCATAGTTTACAAACATTGATACATTCACTAAAATGCCCATTGAAACCATAAGTACTAATAAAGATGATCCACCATAGCTTATAAATGGTAAAGGTACCCCAGTTAAAGGAATGACTCCTGATATACCGCCAAGGTTAATAAATGCTTGAATGCCAATCATACTAGAAACACCTATAGCCAATAAACTTCCAAATGCATCTTTACACTTGAGTGCGACAAATATGCCTTTCAGTACGATAAAACCTAAAGCAAAAAGCACAAACATCACACCAAAAACACCCAGTTCTTCAACGATAACAGCCATAATAAAATCTGTATGAGCTTCTGGTAAGTAGCCCATTTTTTGAATACTTTGTCCTAATCCTAAACCACTTAATCCACCATTACCAAGGGCGATAAATGCGTTGGACAATTGATATCCCCCTTCAGCTTCAAACGGATGGAGGAAATCGAATCTTGCTAGCCTAGTATCTGTAAAGATTTTATCTCTTAAAATAAGCATCATTGGAACTAAAAAAATAGCACCAATACCAGCTAACTTTAATAGGTTTTTCATATTCATACCAGAAGATAAAATAATCGCTAGACCAATTAAAAAGATAATTCCTGCCGTTCCATAATCTGGTTCCATCGCAATCAGGCCACAAACGAGAATCAAATAAACAAGCGGTGGTACAACGCCCTTATTAAATTCATTAATATACGATTGTTTCTTTGCATAAACGGCAGACAAATAAACAATAACAATAACCTTTACAAACTCCGATGGTTGAATAGAACGGGTACCTAAATCAATCCAGCTTTGTGCGTTATTAACCGCGTTCCCGATAATCGATACAAGTAACAATCCAAAAAATGAAAAGAAGACGATTGGAATGAGAAACTTGTTACTTTTATATGCTTTATATGGGAATAGAGCAGCAACAATAAACGCAATCGTACCGAGAATTAAATGTGTTCTTTGTTTATCATAAAAGTAGTCACTAGCAACTCCATTATGTTGGACAGCAGTCACCATGCTTGAACTATAGACCATAACCAGTCCAAAAATACATAGTAGACCTAATACAACGATCAATGAATAATCATAAGATTTTAGAATTTTTTTAAACATATGCCTCTTCCTTTATTCTCTTAAGTAGTATATTTATTCTACTATAGCATTGATTTTCCTGCCAAAATAAAGATAAAAAGGAATGTAATTAAAACGTAACCCGTTAAATGATTACATCATTGTTCTGTATTATTTCATTTAATGTGACATACTAATTAATATATTTATACATCATAATTATTTATTTGTCTACTATATATGCTTAATTCATAGAATCAATTGTATAGATTAGCATAATATTGGCTATTAATTTTAAAGCAGCATAACATATTATTTCTTCTTGTTTTTTCTCTACTCTTCTCTTCTCTCCCCTTAACCAAGTTCTAATAAATAAAAAAACTCAAGCTAATATCCTTAGCTTGAGTTTTTAATATGTTTTATTTTTTTACCGATGCTTCATGTAGAATGGATAATTCTCTCTCAAGTTTATCAAGAATTTCTTTTCCATCTTTATCAGCAATTAATCCAAGTCTCACAGCAAAATCAATTTCACGAGATAAGCCAAACATCTGCGTATCAAGTACTTCTTCGTATAATGGACATTGAGGCATAGTCAAATTATCCATTTGGACTTTGATTAATTTTAATATTTTTTCAGCATCTGCTTGTAATAGAGCATTAGCTCTTTCTTTATGATCAATAACCATTTCAGAAGCCAACTTTCAATCCCCCCGTTTCCGAGCGATTATCCTATCTATAAATTTTAAACTTAAGTGAAAAAAAAAGCAAGGATAATCAGGGGATATCCGCTGATTAAAAAATACTAAAATGATATTCCTCTGCCATAATCTTCAAAATTTCTGCACCGGCAATACTATTCCCTCTCTCATCTAGGGCAGGAGAGAAAATGCCTATACCTAACTTCCCTGGCACAACTGCCATTATACCACCCGATACACCACTTTTCGCAGGAATTCCCACTTTAATTGCAAACTCACCTGAAGCATTATACATACCACAAGTTACCATGAATGTTTTGCATATTCTTGCAACTTCCTCCTCAATTAATATGTTTCCTGTTTGCGGATCACGACCATTATTGGCAAATACAGCTGCAATTCTTGACAAATCTAAACAATTCATTTCAATCGCGCATTGTTTCGTATAAATATCAATTAACTCATCTACATCTCCATCAATCACTCCATGTTGTTTCATAAAATAACATAATGAACGATTTAAGTCCGTTGTCTTATATTCCGAATCTGCTACCTCTTTATTGTAACCGATGGCTTTACCACCTAATAAGCATTGGACAAAGTGGAGAATACGGCGCCATTTCTCATCGGGAGAATTACCATTTACCATGCTTGTAACCGCCAATGCTCCTGCATTGATCATTGGGTTCAGAGGTTTAGAGTGTGAGCTCGTCTCAAGCTTAATCATTGAATTATAAGGATCCCCAGTTGGTTCCATACCTACTTTTTGAAACACATTTGTGTATCCTTGATCAATTAATGCTAGTGCTAGAACAAGCACTTTTGAAATACTTTGTAATGTGAACTTTTGTTCAATATCTCCAGCTGAAACACAAACATCACTGCCTCGAGTAATATGAAAGACAGCTGCTGAAACATTTGACTGATCAGCAGCCTTCAAAGCCGGGATATAATCTGCTACTTTACCTTTAGCAACAAGCGGTTTTACTCGTTCAATTATTCCTAACAATTCTTGATCAGTCTGACAACCCATAACACCCCTACTCTCCTTCAATATTTCCTTATAGTTTAATACATTTAGTAACATTCCATTCGAGTTGAAATGACATTTGCAGTTAAAAGCGTTATACTTTATAAGGAACATTAGATATTAGTGACACAAGCAGGGGGTATGACAAATGAAGGATATCATCCATATTACAGGCAACGTCAAATATACAATTACACTCGATCCAAGTGTATGGATTTTTGATGATCGAAAAATTGACCTTGATACATATTTTGAGAATCAAGAAGAATTACCGAATGAAAAGGAGGAATATACGAAAGCAGCCTCTAAACATTGGGATCGTGAAATAATGGAAGGTGCAGTTTACCCACCAACACTTAAAACGGAGAAGAAATTTGAAAAAGTTCGTGTCTTAACCGGTACTTTTGGGATTCCCTTCTTGCCTTTTCTAACAAATGCTGAGCCAAATAGTGGATCGAGGACAATAGAAGTACATTGTGAGAATGAAACAGTCAGTATCCCTATGACAGAGGCAGAAAGCCTCATTCTCGCCTTTTCTTTAAAGGGTAAACCTTTGAAAGAAGATGGTCCAGTGCATATTTATTATAAAGATGGAAGCAATCGCCTTCAGCCAATTAAAAACGTACAAGATTTCCATATTATATAAAAAAAAGGACTGAATCGAGAGCAACTATGCTCGTTCAGTCTTTTTTATATAGAGTTATTTAAGAGTTTCCTTATAAGATATCAGCAGCGAGTTGAGCTAGCCCTGACCTTTCCCCTTTAATCAATTTGGAATGGCCGGCAATCTTCTGATCTTTAAACTTTTCGACAACGTAAGTAAGACCATTATTATAGGCATCTAAATATGGATGGTCAATTTGTTCAGGATCCCCCATTAAGACAATCTTACTACCCTCGCCAACTCTTGTTAAAATCGTTTTTACTTCATGCTTTGTTAAATTTTGTGCCTCGTCAATAATAATAAACTGGTCAGGTATACTTCTCCCTCTTATATAAGAAAGAGCCTCAACCTCAATTGAACCCATTCCTGCCAAAATGGCATCTAATTCCCCCGGCTTCTTAACATTAAATAAGTATTCAAGATTATCATGAATCGGTTGCATCCATGGCCGTAATTTCTCTTCTTTTTCTCCTGGCAAGAACCCTAAATCTTTACCAACCGGGACAATTGGTCTAGCAACAAGTAACTTTTTGAAATCTCCTAAATCCTCAGTCTGCATTAGGCCTGCAGCTAGCGCAAGTAACGTCTTTCCAGTTCCTGCTTTACCAATTAAAGTCACAAGAGGCAAGTCCCTGCGTAAAAGCAGTTCTAATGCCATCGTTTGTTGTACATTTCTTGGTTTAATTCCCCAAATATGATCATAATCAAAAATAAGTTTTTTCAACTTCCCTTTCGTTTGATCAACAATGCCAAGTGCAGAAGCTGATGAACCAAGCGCATCTTTTAGAATGACAAATTGATTAGGATAGAATGAATGGTTCCCTACTTTATTTAGTGATAATTCTCCTTGACTGTAAAATTCATTCACCATATCTAAATGGAGATATACTTCAAGAAAACCTGTATATATATGTTCATTTTCAATCACACGATCGCTTAAAAAATCTTCGCTTAGTAAACCAATAGCATCTGCCTTTACTCTTACAAGCGCATCTTTACTCACAAGAATAACTGGTCTACCACCTTCTTTTGTCTCTTCTTCTAATGAGAGGTTCTTAGCGACAGCCAAAATCCGATTATCATTCGTTTTTTCAACAAAAATTTCTTGGAGCTGATGAAAAGAACGATGGTTTAGTTCTATGCGTAAGCTTCCTCCATTTTCAAGAAGGATTTGCTCATGCAATTTCCCGGACTGCCTCATACTGTCAATCATTCTTGATACTTGCCTTGCATTCCTCCCAATTTCATCCATATACCTTTTTTTCGAATCTACCTCTTCTAACACAACAGCTGGAATAACGACTTCATTATCCTCAAAAGAATAAATGGAATTTGGATCCTGCAATAAGACATTTGTATCTAACACGTATATTTTACTCAACCCGATGCCTCCCGCCATTAGAAATACATTAGTGCATAAATAGTTCATTGCTTGTTAGTTTCAACATTTTCAAATATCAACATGGACAAATCTAACTTTGCTAAAATATATGATTTATCGCATAAAGATAGAAGAACTTTCGCACACTAGTTGTAAACATTTACTTTTATTAAAGTTTAATCTTGATGGAGGTAGTATAATGAAGTACTTTCACGTTCTACTATCATTATTTATCGTACTCAACTTAACGGGGTGTGGTGCACAAAATAACGCACAATCTTCACAAAATGAGAAAGGTACACCTCATACAGTTAATGTAAAAAATAGTACCATATCTGAACAAGAAGTATTGACTGGACAAGAGACTTCTAAGCACTTAGCCACATTAGCTTCTGATAATCGTCGTGTGAACGATGCAACTGCTGTCGTATTAGGTGACTATTGCATCGTAGGTATTGATATTGATGAAGATGTTGAGCGGTCTGAGGTTGGCTCAATAAAATATGCAGTTGCTGAAAGCTTAAAGCATGACCCCTACGGTGCGAACGCTGTAATTATTGCCGATCCTGATTTATATGCCCGACTTAAGGAAGTAAAAGAGGATGTGGAAAATGGCCATCCGATAAAAGGGATTTTAAATGAGTTAGCTGATATTTCTGGTCGAATGATGCCAGAAGTACCTGGTGATATCATTGAACCGAATAAATCAGAGGAAACGGAAGAATCAAAAGAACAGCTTAATGAAACAGAATCAAAAAAATTAAATAAACATCAAGAAGAACAATCGAATTATCATAAGTAATTCACAACAGCATCCTTTCATTTCAAAAACAGCTAGTTTATAATAAGGAAAATGCTTGTTTATTAGAAAAGGATGTATATAAATGAAAGTACAATGCGTTATTTGTGATAAAATTGAATCAATTGATAATGAATCTTATGAAGCAAAACGGTTAAGAAACCGACCTATTCACACATATATGTGTGTTGAATGCAATGACAGAATAACTACGAAGACGAATGAAAGAGCAGCTACAGGCAACTTTAAATTGTATAGAAGTAAGCAAGAAGAAGAAGAATGGTAATTTAAAATCCCTCCGTTAGAGATGAAACGGAGGGATTTCATATTAGTTAACAAAATGCCATCTTTTTTTCCAACCTTTTGAAATAATCCTGCTTTGATATAATTGCATTCTCTTCCTCGAAGCTGCAAAAAAAGGAGTTGGCTTAATACGAAAATGAATAAGGTCTTCTATGCCCATGGTGCCGTTATGACTAATTGATTTTCGTTATCTAACTTTACGCCAATAGCGGTGGCCGTCTCCGGAAATTTCGCAATAGCGTCCTCTGAGGATTGATAAGGCAGCAGGCCATTAACAGAATGCATTCTAGCTTCATTCTTAACTGACCAAGGAATATGCGGTAGTATTTTATGTAATTTTTCTTCATAGTATTTTTCAATGGTTTCACTCAATTGCTGATCATCATAATAGATTACATCAACATCAGGCAATGGCGTCTTTTCTTGAAAATGATGGAGGGTATCCCATACTTTTGATCGAACAAAACCAGCACAAATCCACCAATCAGGTAAATGAAGTTGTTTAGCGGCTTTTAATATGGCCATCATTTCTTTATCATCTCTAATTAACTGTAAAATATCGCCTTCATTTCGAATCATCTATTTCCTCCCCTAAGCTTTCTCCAATCCCTTCAATAACCCACTCACCACTAAACGCCAAACCATAACAAGTTCCATGAAATTGTCTAGCTCAATCAATGGAAAAATTTCTGAAGCATACTATCAATTCCAAACAAAAGGGACAAACTCGACAATTACCTTTTCGATATAAAATAAAGCTTTCATTCACTAACTTTTGCAGGCGCACTGTTTAGTACCTTTATTTTATCGATAAAGTAGAGAGCTGTACATAAGATATTAATTGTACAAAATGCACTATCATTGTCCAAGGTGGTTTAAGAAATTATCTTCAAAATATGTTCATGAACGAAATACTCTTCAATCCGGTAGAGCCGTTTTGAACAAATAATAATGTACCCTTTTTCCTCACGTCTAATCAAGATTCTAGCCTATCACTCCTATTCTTTCTCAGTTCTGAGGCGATTGAATCTTCGCCCCATCGTCAAATCTTTAAAGGCGCACTATTTTCCTTTGTACTACTACAATATAAAAAAACGTCACAATCGGGTGACGTTTTTTTATATCGTGGGGAAGTTTTTGTATTTTTCAGGTTCTGCTAATATTTGTTTTAACATCACTTCTATTAATTCAATCGGATATTTTGTGGATTTACTATCTTCATTATCCCTATAAGAGACATGATAGAATAGATCAGCTTTTTCATATTGGATTTCGTTAATTCCATGATCATTTTTCAACATTTGTAAAAACATTTCTTCTGTTTCGGTTGCTGCTTCATCCTCTGGTCTGGCATCAGTCACAACTTTAATGGTAAGCCAATTATAAATGGTATCATGCACGTTCAATTAAAATCTCCCCCACTCTTCATTATTCCGCGCTGGCTCTTTGTTGTTTCTTTTCTTGATGAAGACGGATTTTATATATAATTAATATGACAGCAGCAACGACAAGTCCTTCTGCAATTGGTAAAAATACCCCTAAGAAAGTTAGCATTGTACATCCCATAAATAAGAACGCATATATAATTATTGATTTTAGTAAAGGGAGCTTTTTAGCAAATCCTAATTTAAAGACAATAATACAGAGCGCAACAATGGTGAGATACAACAACCACATCCCAAGATCTGAATTCTCATGAACTTTATATAGTGCTGCAAAAAAGGAAAGGCGATCTTCAATCATGCTCCAAATCCTCCTTAGTATGTATTAAGGAAGGAGGCAATATGAATTACCTCCTCTTTTTCGAGTGACTATGTTTGCTTAAGCTTCAGCGTATTTTTTCTTTTTAGCTGCTTTTTCTCGTTCGTTTTTATCTAGAATTTTTTTACGAAGACGAATCGATTCAGGTGTAACTTCACAAAGCTCATCATCATTTAAATATTCTAGTGCTTCTTCAAGCGTCATAATTCTAGGCTTTTTAATTGTTGACGTTTGATCTTTCGTTGCACTACGAACATTCGTTGCATGCTTGACTTTTGTAATATTAACAGCTAGATCATTTTCACGTGTATGTTCACCAACAATCATACCTTCGTAAATCTCTGTGCCTGGCTCTACAAATATTGTACCACGGTCTTCTACCTGCATGATACCATAAGTAGATGCTTTTCCACTCTCCATGGAAACTAGAACCCCTTGTCTTCTTCCACCTACTTGACCTTGCATCATTGGTTGATAGCTGTCAAAAGTATGGTTAATGATTCCGTAACCACGAGTTTGTGTTAAGAATTCAGTTGTATAACCAATTAATCCACGAGCTGGGACATGGAAAATTAATTTCACTTGACCGTTCCCGTTATTAACCATATCTAGCATTTCACCTTTACGCGCACCAATAGATTCCATAATGGCACCAGTATACTCTTCAGGAACATCAATTTGAACGCGTTCAATTGGTTCAGACTTAACGCCATCAATTTCTTTTATAATAACAACTGGCTTAGATACTTGAAGTTCGAAGCCTTCACGACGCATATTTTCAATTAAAATAGATAAGTGAAGCTCTCCTCGACCAGATACAGTCCATGCATCAGGAGAATCCGTTTCTTCAACTCTTAAGCTGACATCTGTTTGTAATTGCGCATGCAAACGTTCTTCGATCTTTCTTGCAGTAATATACTTTCCTTCTTTACCAGCAAATGGACTATTGTTCACTTGGAAGGTCATTTGTAATGTTGGTTCATCGATTCGTAATACAGGAAGAGCGTCTTGGTGATCTACTGGGCAAACTGTCTCCCCGACATTGATATCTTCCATTCCAGAGACAGCAATTAAATCTCCTGCTTTTGCTTCTTGAATTTCAAGGCGTTTCAAGCCAAAGAAACCAAACATTTTTGTTACACGGAATTGTTTAACAGACCCATCAAGCTTCATTAACGCAACTTGTTCGCCTACTTTCATCGTTCCGCGGAATACACGACCAATCCCAATTCGTCCAACATAATCATTGTAATCTAATAGTGCTACTTGGAATTGTAAAGGTTCTTCACTATTATCAATTGGTGTTGGGATATTATTGACGATTTCTTCATATAAGCATTTCATATCTTCATCTTGTTTTTGTGGATCTAGACTAGCTGTTCCATTAATAGCAGAAGCGTAAACAACAGGGAATTCTAATTGCTCTTCCGTTGCATCTAATTCAATAAATAGATCAATAACTTCATCAATGACTTCTTCAGGACGAGCAAAGTCTCTATCGATTTTATTGACAACGACGATTGGTGTTAAGTTTTGCTCTAATGCTTTTTTCAATACAAATCGTGTTTGTGGCATACAACCTTCATAAGCATCGACTACAAGCAATACCCCATCAACCATTTTCATAATACGTTCTACTTCCCCACCAAAGTCAGCGTGCCCTGGTGTGTCAAGTATATTAATACGCGTATCTTGATATTTGATAGCTGTATTCTTAGCAAGGATTGTAATTCCACGCTCTCTCTCGATATCGTTGGAATCCATTGCACGTTCTTCTACATGCTCATTTGTACGGAATGTTCCAGACTGCTTTAATAATTGGTCAACCAAAGTTGTTTTACCATGGTCAACGTGGGCGATAATCGCAATATTACGTATATCATCTCTATGTTTCAACTATGTTTCCTCCTAGCTGATTGTGTAAACCTTCTTACTATGTGAAGATATATAATCAGTTTATTTTCTTTTCATTTTTGACTAAAAATCACTGCCTTCATACTATAACTGATACATTATATCACATATATTGTAGAAAACTAACTTCTTTTTGTGTAAAATAAGTTCTGTGGACGATTATGGTATCCAATGTACAAAATTGGAGGTTAGGATTAAAATGAAAAATATTAAATGGCCATTATTAGCTTGTGCGATTGCTGCGGCTATATGTATAGGCGGAATTGGTATTGCTATCGGAGAAAGAAGTATTCTTGGTTTTCTTCTATGTATCGTAGGTATCGTTGCTGTTATGGGATACGGCTTTACGCTGAAGAAAAAAATGCGAGAAAACGGAGAATTATAAAGGCTAAATCACAACCTCAAGTAAGAAAAATGGTGCCGACTATCCTGAATTGGACAAGCTTGGCACCATTTTTTTATTACCAATTTCCACTGTTTAAATACTGCTGAAGAATTTCTTCATGTACACCCGGCCTTGCAACAAATACTGAAGTTTGAGGTGTAATCATCAAGGCTTCCCCTTTTAAATTAGTCGTTTTTCCTCCTACTTCATTGATTAAAATCATACCGCCACCGTAATCCCATGGAGCAAGTCGCAAACTTATATAAGCATCTAGGCGACCAGAAGCAACATAGGCCATTTCAAGCGCAGCAGAACCATACGATCTTGTTCCTCTCGCATCCTTTACTAATGGAGCAAGGTAACTAGCGTCAATACGCTTGTTACTCGTTACCCAAGTGGCATTGATGCCAATTATTGCATCTTTTACTTCACCATTAGTCAATGGCTTCAGCTTCGTGTCATTCATGTATGCACCTTCACCACTAATCGTATGATACATTTCATCATGTACCACATCATAAATCATCCCGACTTTACCGACTCCCTCATGAAATACACCAATGGAAATGGCAAAATTTCTTTGTTGGTGAATAAAATTCATGGTGCCATCAATGGGATCAATCACCCAAATAATCCCACCTACATCCGCAAAATCATCACCAAAACCTTCTTCGCTTAAGATGCGATGTGATGGAAAATGGTCATGTATTTTACCAATAAGAAATTGCTCGGTTCCTTTGTCCATATCCGTGACAAGGTCATTGCGATGAGATTTTGTTGCAATTGTTAATTCTTCACTAAATGATGCTTTGATTCTCTCTCCAGCTTCCTTCACCCATGTGGTGGCTAATCTATGTATTTCATTCCAATTAGTCATTTTCATCCTCCACTCTTTATTAAGCGGTATAAAATACCATTAGCTTATCGAAAAAATAGCAATACTTCAAGTGAACAGCTTTAAAAAGCAATAAGCGAACTTAACTGCTTGCTGTTAAGTTCGCTTTAACATCTTTATTCATCACAACTTAAAATGCATTAAGCTTGAGAAGTTCCTGTCTGATTTTTTCAAGCTTTTTCTTTGTAGATTTTACTTCCTCTTCATCTTTCAGTTCTAAAGCTTCAAAAAGTGTTGCTAACTCATAATCCATCTCTAATCGCAATACTGCCGTTCTTTCTTTTTCAAATGTAGCCATTTTGATTGAATTAATTAGCTGCTTCATTAGACAGTGCACCCCTTTTCGTTTTAGTAATTTCACAAGAAAAGTTTTCTGATTATTTTTACTTTTATCATATGAAGCTTCTTTTCACAGTGCAACAAAATTGTACGTTTACCTATGAAGAAGATGATTTTACCCAATTGATTATTATTTTGGTGTACAAAATTGGTTCTCTCTCCCGGTTTTATGCTACAATATGCGACATAGTAAAACGGTTTAAGGAGTGTTTACATATGACATTTAATGGATTTAAGAAAGAAGATTTCGATGTTTTTACAATTGATGGTTTAGAAGAAAGAATGGAAGCCTTAATTGCAACAGTAAGACCCAAACTTGAAGCACTTGGAGAAACATTTTCCCCTTTTCTCTCTGCAGAAACAGGTGATGAAATGATTCCTCATGTGGCTAAGCATGCGAGAAGGACAAAAAATCCACCAAATGATACTTGGGTCGCTTTCGCCAATAATACAAGAGGCTATAAGATGCTTCCTCACTTTCAGATTGGTCTGTGGGAAACGCATGTATTTGTCTGGTTTGCCATTATTTATGAAGCACCGAATAAAGCTGAAATTGCTGAAAAATTGCAAACCAAAATAGATAAAATCTATGATGATATCCCACAAGACTTCGTTTGGTCATTAGATCACACGAAACCAGAAGTGATCAAACATAGCGACCTTACAAAGGATGAGCTAGAAAACATGTTTGTTCGACTACAGAATGTCAAAAAAGCAGAGTTACTCTGTGGTATAAATATGACAAAAGAAGAAGCAATTAAACTTTCTGCTTCTGAATTTATTACTTACACAGAGAGTGTTTTTAAAAAAGTTATACCCCTCTATAAATTGTAATAAACCTCTGTAAAGTTTAATCATTTTATAAAAAGAAAAAAGCAGTGAAGACTGGTTCAAACCGTCTCTTACTGCTTTTTCTTATTACATTTTAATTTTACTACTCTCATCTGCTTTTTTTGCCATTTGAACCGTGCGATAAGAAGAATACCCACTTATTTCTTCAAAATCATTACAAAGGTTTCTCTCTTGTGCTTTGCCCGGTACGATTTCTTTAAAACGACGATAAGCAGCCATGAAATCTTCACGTTGAATACCTTTTTCGTAAGCTTTTTCGACTGCTTGAAAAAAAGCAATCGCATCTATAATTTCTTCTGTTGACCAATCGCTTTCCATTGGATATTGATACTCCATATAAACACCTCTCACTTAGATTACATGCTGATTGTACGGGAGTTAACGAAGAAGAGCAAGCATATGCTAAATTTTAGAATCTAAAAAAACATAGACAAGATTATTTAGTGGATATGCATATATCTTAGTATGGGAAGAATCCACTCAAATGAATCATTTCATACGGATAATTGAATCCTATAAAGATGATGGAGTGTTAACTATCTATCCTAACGAATGGAGTGCAAAGTTAGCGCAATAAAAATTTTTGTTTATCTTTCTATGCAGGAGGAAGGATAAATGCTATAATTCACTTGTTTGTTTGCAAAATTGATTGTTTAAAGAGGTGTGAATTTAATTGTCTCAAACAGAAACACCATTATTTAATGGACTTCTCTCCCACGCAAAACGCGAACCGATTCAATTTCATATTCCTGGACATAAAAAAGGAAGAGGGATGGATCCTGATTTCAGAAATTTCATTGGAGAAAATGCACTTTCTATTGACTTGATAAATATAGGTCCACTAGATGACCTGCATCGCCCATCAGGCATCATAAAAGAAGCACAAGACTTAGCAGCTGAAGCCTTTGGTGCTGACCATACGTTCTTTTCCGTACAAGGTACGAGTGGTGCTATTATGACGATGGTTATGGCTGTTTGTGGTCCTGGAGAAAAAATTATCGTACCAAGAAATGTGCACAAATCTGTCATGTCTGCCATTATCTTTGCTGGCGCAACCCCTATCTTTATCCACCCTGTCGTTGATAAAGAGTTAGGTATCTCACACGGTATTACAACTGATGCTGTTGAGAAAGCGTTAGAACAACATCCAGATGCCAAAGGGTTACTTGTTATTAACCCTACTTATTTTGGTATTGCCTGTGACTTAAAGGAAGTTGTTGATTTGGCCCATTCGTACGATATTCCTGTATTAGTAGATGAAGCACATGGTGTTCATATTCATTTTCATGATGAGCTTCCATTGTCTGCCATGCAAGCTGGTGCAGATTTAGCTGCTACGAGCGTCCATAAGCTAGGTGGTTCTATGACACAAAGCTCCATTCTTAACTTAAAGGGTACGAGAGTGTCAGCAAAAAGGGTACAGTCCATACTTAGCATGCTAACAACTACCTCTACCTCTTATTTACTTCTTGCCTCATTAGATGTTGCTAGAAAACGTTTAGCCACTGAAGGAAGAGCAATTATCGAGGAAACTATTGAGCTTGCTCAATATATGAGGAAAGAATTAAACGAAATTGAACATATTTATTGTGTAGGAAGAGAAATTCTTGGTACAAATGCAACCTTTAATTACGACCCTACAAAATTAATCATATCTGTGAAAGATTTAGGTATAAGTGGGTTTGATGTAGAAGTATGGTTAAGAGAGCATTACAATATCGAAGTTGAATTATCTGACCTATATAATATTCTCTGTATCATCACAGCTGGTGATGATAGAACTGATGCAGATAAGCTTATTCATGCCTTGAAAGAGCTATCTAAAGAAAGACACGGGAAAGCAGCGAAAGTAAACCCGCAAGTGTTATTACCCAATATTCCATTATTAGCACTATCTCCTAGAGATGCATTTTATGCTGATAGTGAACTTGTTCCTTTTGATGAATCAGAAGGTAGAATTATTGCTGAATTCATTATGGTATACCCACCAGGTATTCCTATCTTTACTCCTGGGGAGATTATTACAAAGGAAAACCTTAACTATATCAAAACAAATATGGAAGCCGGACTGCCAGTCCAGGGACCAGAAGATTATGATTTTAAATATATTCGAGTAATTAAAGAACATAAAGCGATAAAATAAAACTCGAGATAAAATGATAATTGGCTTAGTTTCACATTTCTATCGCGAATCAAATGACATATTTGATTCGCATTTTTTATGGAAAATTATTATGATAAGAACCCAATAAAAAATGCCATAGATTTAATCTATGGCATTTGCACTCTGTTTATTATAAAGATTAATAGTTTAATATATCATCTATTCTTCAATGTGCATCTTGCTATGCTCGTTTTTACATCCACATTGACCGTATAAAACTGTCACCTTTTCATCTTCAAAAACTTCAATAGTTTCGTCACATATTTGACAAACGATGGTACCCATTCTTCATCCATCCTTTCATCATTCATTGTAATCGTTTTCATCATATATATTATAATAATACATACTATTTAACTTATCAAGCCCTTTTTTTAACTAATAACGATAAAATAAGACATACTAAATCTCACAAAAGAAAAAGAAATCAGCACATTAACTGATTTCTTGTACCTTATTAACCTTGATTTATCTATAACCTTACTTATTTAATTCAAGCTTAAAAAATTGAATAAGTTCAGCTGTTTGTTCATTACTTTCAATTTGAAAAGCTTTTTGGAGGTAATGGCGATCATCAAGATCTTTTATATCGAGGAGAGTAGAACAACTCGTCTGCAAGCAAACCACAAGGGGTTTTGTAAAGAAAGGGACCGCAAAAATGGCAAAATCGTAGCGAGTAATAGAAGAAGAAAAGCCAACAAATCTGGCATGTACATCCTCTAAATCATCATACATTTGATTTAAAAACTTCATATCCACCCTCCTTTAAATAATTTGAATATTATTATAATTTATCTTTGATCTCTATGCAACATTTTCATTGTCACATATATTTCACTGGTGATAGAATAGATATAGTGTATACCCTAAGGATTTTTGAATGGAGGCTTTTTTAAATGAATGCATATGCATCGATTAAGCTAGTGCCTGCATCCAAGATTGACACAATTACAACAACTGAACTAAGAGGTTATTTCCAATATTATAAAGACATCACTGCGAAAACTGGAAATCAGGTGGATTGGGCCTATAGTCAAGCTGCTTTCCCATATGAGATCATTGATTCTAATGAGAAACAAGAGGAACAAATTACTCTCTATTCTGAAAATGAAAGATATCGTGCCATCCTTATTTCTATTCAAAAAGAAAAAATAATGGATAAAGATGATACACCGAGGATTCAAACAAATATTTGCTTTACATTGCCTGAAGTAGCGACGTTCGGCGATAAAGGAAAAGCAAATGAATATTGCAAATTTCTCGCTAAAAAACTACAAGCCGAGCTTCATCTATTCAATGGACGAGTCATGTACTACTACAAAAGAAAACTACAATGAAAAAAATACTTCAGCTAGAGGGGTTATAATCTTCATGCGAAAACCAGTCATAATTACTTTAATCATTGCACTTATTTTCACATTCATCTCGCCTTTTATTTTTAGTAAATATCTCGAAGATGTACCAGAACCATTAGAACAATCATTTTTGTTTGGGGGGCCATTTCCATATGCCAAACAGAGCGTAACCGTTTCAGACGATACATCATCCTACCCGAAAGTAATAGAATTCACCTCACCCCTTGACGCTGAGACGAGTATCCAATGGGTTCCATTTCTTTTAAATATTTTAAGCTACTTTCTATTATTCTTCTCGATCTACTCCATTACTTCACGATTTATTAATGGGCGGGCAACAAGAAAAGAAAAAGAGGATCAGCCTTAAGCTGCCTCTTTTTCTTTTTGTATTTTGTTTGGATCTAGAAACTCATAGCCCTTCTCTTGTATGCCATTAATAATTCCTTCCAATGCTTCATTGGTCCATGAACGATCATGTGTTAATAGAATAGCTCCATTACTCAAATAAGGGTTCTCTACCATGATCTTTTCTAATGCATCTTTTGACTGGTAATCTACTTCCCAATCATACCCAAAAGTCCAATTCATTGGTATCATTTTCTCTTCTTTAGCAATTCTCAAGCTAGTGTCTGTATTCGCCCCAAACGGAGCTCTGAAAAACTGTGGTCTACTTCCAATGATCTCCTCGACTAAATCATTTAAAGAAATGATTTCCTCTCTTTGCTTATCTTCTGAAATCTCAGTTAAGTTCTCATGGTGATATGTATGGTTACCAATCGGGAAACCTAAATCAGCTATTTCTTTCAATGTCTTTTTACCTTCTTCACTTTGCAGGAAATGACCATTGACAAAAAAAATAGCAGGCACATTTTTTTCCCTTAATGTTTTTGCCATTTCCAATGCATACTTGTCCGGTGCATCATCAATCGTTAACAATACAACTTTATCATTAGCATCTTTTATCGGCTCAACCTTCCATGTTTTTTCATTAACGATATATGATGGTTGGACATCAACTTCTGCCAAATCTTCTTTCTCTTCAGTTACTTCTTCATCCTTTTCTTCTTCTTGTGCCGTTTCTTCCTCATGCTCTGTTTCTTCTATCGCTTCATCGCCTTTTGGCTCATTCGTTGTTTCTTTTTCTTCATTACCACATGCTGTAACAACTAAAACAAGACTAAGTAATAAAACGAAAAAACTGTTCTTCATCACATTCATTCCTCTCAAGTAATTCTTTTGTTAAAAGTTATCTTATTAGATCATCTATGTAGAACATAATGAAATAGAAAAATAAATATACGCTAATACTGATAGAAGTAGCTAATACTGTTCTCATTTTTGAATGTAATAAATGATTACCCAATACCATAGCAAAATAAACAAATATAAGCAGGATGATGACCTTCATACTTAATTTGTCATATCTTGATAACCATTCAACAAATGTATAACCACTCCATATGATTAACTGTAAAATAACGACCGTATATAGCCTCATACCCTCACCGTCCTGAAAATTTGCACTTTTATTTCTATCATTGTATGCATGCGAACAGAACGATATTTCCATTGTACCATACAACATATACCAAAAACTTCCGTATTATTTCCAATTAAGTGAAAAAAGTGCTAATTTCATGTAGAATTTTAGTCGTTGTGAGATCTGGGTTATCCTACATTATGAAAAATAACATAAGTCACTCTTATCAATAATCTGAATTTTTTTTGCATTCCGGGAATTTTATCTTAAACAGCCACTTTTATGCAAAAAAACTGCACCAGCAAATGTAGCAAACATTTGTGGTGCAGTTCATCATATAAACAGCTATTTGTAAAATAATTATTTTACAATATGAATAGGTGTACCTAGAGCAACCTCAGCTGCTTCCATTGTAATCTCACCTAAAGTTGGATGAGCATGAATAGTCATCGCAAGATCTTCTGCAGTCATTCCCGCTTCAATTGCTAAACCGAGCTCAGCAATCATATCAGATGCATTTGCACCAGCGATTTGCGCACCGATTACTAATCCATCTTCTTTACGCGTAATTAACTTCACATAACCATCTGTGCTATCAAGAGCCAATGCACGACCATTTGCAGCAAATGGGAACTTAGCAGCTGTATACTCAAGACCTTCCTCTTTTGCTTGGGCTTCTGAATAGCCTACAGTTGCAAGTTCAGGTTCTGAGAATACAACAGCAGGAATGCCAAGATAGTCAATTTCAGACGGTTCACCAGCAATTGCCTCAGCAGCAATTTTACCTTCATACGAAGCTTTATGTGCTAGTTGAGGTCCAGCCACAACATCACCAATAGCAAAAATGCTATTTACATTTGTACGACATTGTTTGTCAACTTCAATGACGCCTTTATCAGTCATTTTCACACCTACTTGCTCAAGGCCAAGTTCATCTGTGTTAGGACGACGACCAACCATAACAAATAAGTAATCAGCTTCTAAAACTTCTTCTTTACCTTTTACTTCATAAGTTACTTTTACACCATTTTCAGTTTCTTCAACTGACTTTGCAGATGCTTTAGTAATAATTTCTGCACCTTTTTTCTTTAAGTTCTTTTTCACAAGTGTTGTCATTTGTTTCTCAAAACCTAGAAGAATATCATCTGCACCTTCTAGAATAGTTACTTGAGAACCAAAGCTTGCGTATGCACCACCAAGCTCGACACCAATTACACCGCCGCCAATAACAGCGATTTTTTCTGGAATTTCCTCAAGCGCTAGCGCCCCTGTAGAATTTAATACACGTTTAGAATATTTAAATGCTGGTAGTTCAATTGGTCTTGAACCAGTTGCAATAATCGCATTTTTGAAAGTGTATGTTTGTGCGGAATTGTCATCCATTACACGTAACGTGTTGGCATCGACAAAATACGCTTCACCTTTAACAATGTCAATTTTGTTCCCTTTAAGTAAGCCTTGAACACCGCCTACTAACTTTTTAACTACGCCAGCTTTAAATTCTTGGACTTTAGAGAAATCAACTTTTACGTTTTCAGCTGTAATACCAATTGATTCTGATTCTTTAGCCGTTTCATAACGGTGACCAGCAGAGATCAATGCTTTAGATGGAATACATCCAACGTTTAAGCATACGCCCCCTACTTCACCTCTTTCTACGATTGTTACTTTTTGTCCTGTTTGTGCGGCACGAATGGCTGCCACATATCCTCCTGGACCTGAACCAATTACTATAGTATCTGTTTCAATTGGGAAATCTCCTACTACCATTTCTTACGCCTCCATTAGCAATAATTCTGGGTCATTTAGTAAACGCTTGATGTGATTTAGTGCATTTTGAGCAGTAGCGCCATCGATGATGCGGTGATCAAAGCTCAATGATAATGCTAGAACTGGTGCTGCGATAATTTCTCCATCTTTGACGATTGCTTTTTCAGCAATTCGACCGATACCTAAAATAGCTACTTCTGGTTGGTTAATAAGTGGTGTAAACCATTGACCACCAGCAGAGCCGATATTTGTTATCGTACAAGAAGCACCTTTCATTTCGCTTCCTGAAAGTTTTCCATCTCTTGCTTTTGTAGCTAATTCATTTATCTCATTTGACGTAGTGAATATGGATTTACGGTCAGCATCTTTAACCACTGGTACAAGTAACCCTCTATCAGTATCAGCAGCGATACCAATATTGTAATAATGCTTGTGAACGATTTCTCCCGCTTCTTCATCTAGAGAAGTGTTAAGGACTGGATATTCACGTAATGCACTTGTTAATGCTTTTACTACATAAGGTAAGAAGGTTAATTTAATTCCTTTTTCTGCGGCAACTTCTTTGAACTTCTTACGATGAGCAACTAATTTTGTTACATCGATTTCGTCCATTAATGTCACATGTGGAGCCGTTTGCTTCGTCTTAACCATTGCTTTAGCAATCGCTTTTCGAATACCACTCATTTTTTCACGTGTTTCAGGATAGCTTCCTTCAGGAATAGACTGAGTTTGGGATTTCTCCTCTTCCTTACTTTCAACCGAAGCGTCTTGTTGTTGAGGCTCAGTGTCAGCTTGTTGCTCATTTCCACCTTCTAAGAATAGATTAATATCCTCTTTTACCACACGTCCATTTTTTCCGCTACCGCTTACTTGTTGAATATCTACACCTTTTTCTCTTGCGTATTTACGTACTGAAGGCATAGCAATAACACGCTGATTAGAATCAGTGTTTGTTTCAGAGATGACTTTTCCTTCTTTTTTGTCTTCATCTTTAGGAGCTGTTTTCTCTTTTTCTACACTTTCTCCTTCTTCAGCAGTTCCTTGAACTTGAGATTCTGTTTCTTTCTTTTCCTCAGACTCTTCTTCTTCATGGTCACCTTTAAACTTTAAGTCTTCATAACCAGGTGCATCGAAGCTAATAAGTACTTGTCCAACAGTGGCTACGCTACCTTCTTCTACGTGAATCTCTTCTACTTTCCCTTTTACAGGAGAAGGTATTTCAACTACCGCTTTATCATTTTGAACTTCACAAAGAACATCATCTTCTTGAACTTCATCACCAGCTTTTACAAACCATTTGACGATTTCGCCTTCATGGATACCTTCACCGATATCAGGCAATCTAAATTGAAATGCCAATTAAATTCACCATCCTATTGTATCATAGTTATTAAAGAAATTAGGGGTCACGTTCCCTATTTTATTTAAAATTCAATTACTTTTTTTGCAGTTTGAATAATGTCTTTATAGTTCGGCAACCATACTGTTTCCGCTTGTGGAAAAGCAAACACAGTATCAGGTGCTGCTACACGTAATACAGGTGCCTCTAAGCTAAGAATCGCACGGTCGTTAATTTCAGCCACAACATTTGCTGCAACACCAGCTTGTTTTTGTGCTTCTTGCACAACAATTGCTCTGTTTGTTTTCTCAACTGAAGAAATAATTGTTTCAATATCAATTGGGCTAACTGTTCGAAGGTCAATCACTTCTGCTGAATGTCCTTCTTTTTCTAATTCGTCAGCCGCCTTTAAAGCTTCATGAACCATTGCACCATAAGTAATAATTGAAATGTCATTACCTTCACGTTTCACTTCAGCTTTACCTAGTGGAATTGTATATTCTTCTTCAGGTACTTCTTGGCGGAATGAACGATATAATTTCATATGCTCCAAGAAGATGACAGGATCATTATCTCGAATCGCAGAAATTAAAAGACCTTTTGCATCATATGGAGAAGAAGGAATAACGACCTTTAAACCAGGTTGTTGAGCCATCAATCCTTCTAAACTATCAGCATGCATTTCTGGTGTGTGTACACCGCCTCCAAATGGTGAACGAATAGTAACAGGGGCATTATACCTTCCTCCAGAACGATAGCGCATACGAGCAAGCTGTCCGGAAATACTATCCATTACTTCATAAACAAATCCAAAGAATTGAATTTCAGGAACTGGGCGATAGCCTTGTAAACCAAGTCCGACTGCAAGACCGCCAATTCCAGATTCCGCTAATGGTGTATCAAACACACGCTCTTCGCCGAATTCTTTTTGAAGACCTTCAGTAGCACGGAACACTCCACCGTTTACGCCTACGTCTTCTCCAAATACTAATACATTCGGGTCATTCTTAAGTTCTGTACGAAGTGCATCAGTGATTGCTTGGATCATTGTCATTTGCGCCATGGCTTACTTCGACTCCTTCTCTTTATAAATTTCATATTGTTCTTTAAGGTGATAAGGCATTTCTTCATACATAATATTAATTAAGTCAGTTACTTTTTGTTTTGGTGTGCTATCAGCTTCTTTAATAGCCACTTTTATATCTTCTTTTGCTTTTTCAATGACCTCGTTTTCCATATCTTCATTCCATAACTTCTTGCCTTCTAGGAATTTACGGAAGCGAACAAGTGGATCTTTCTTTTCCCATTCATTATCAAGATCACTTGTTCTGTAACGCGTCGGGTCATCGCCAGCCATTGTGTGAGGACCGTAACGATAAGTTAATGTCTCAATTAATGTTGGTCCTTCTCCATTAATAGCGCGCTCACGTGCTTCACTAACAGCAGCATAAACAGCTAGAGCATCCATACCATCAACTTGAATACCAGGAATTCCTGCAGCAACCGCTTTTTGTGCAATTGTTTTAGCAGCAGATTGCTTCTCTACAGGTGTTGAAATGGCAAAGCGATTGTTTTGAACAATGAAAATAGCAGGTGCTTTGAAGGCACCAGCAAAGTTAATTCCTTCATAGAAATCACCTTGTGAAGCTCCACCATCACCAGTATAAGTAATCGCTACTTTCTTTTCGCCACGTTTCTTAATTCCTAATGCTACTCCTGCAGTTTGAATGTATTGTGCACCAATAATAATTTGTGGTGCAATCACATGGACGTCCTCTGGGATGTTTCCACCTTCAAAATGACCTCTAGACCATAAGAATGCTTGAGCAAGCGGAAGGCCATGCCAAATGATTTGAGGGACATCTCTATATCCAGGTAAAATAAAATCTTCTTTCTCTAAAGCAAATTGTGAAGCCAGTTGAGATGCTTCTTGTCCAGCAGTTGGTGCATAAAAGCCCAGTCTACCTTGTCTATTTAAAGAAATGGAACGTTGGTCAAGAATACGTGTGTACACCATCCGTTTCATTAGTTCTTGTAATTGCTCATCTTTTAGATCTGGCATTGCTGATTCATTAACAACTTTACCTTCTTCATCTAAAATTTGCAGTGTTTCAAATTGATCTTCTACTTTTTCAAGTTGCTTCTTTACATCTAAACTAGCCTTTTTCGTTTTTGAAGCCATAAAAAGTCACCCTTTCTTATTTTAAAAACGCTTAATTGATTATCAAATGGAGAATATCACGTTTATATTTGTCTGATGACAACACATAGTATAGTTTTCCACAAATACCAACAAAAAAAACGTCTTTATTATTATAACTTCTTTTCTTCAAACTGTACTAGTTGTATCACAAAAATGAATGACACACTTTTCTTCGTTTGCATTTATTTTAATATAAGGTTTTTCATTCGTCAATTGTGAAAACCTTTATTTTTTTGGTTTTAAATCATTTCAAATAATAATAAATGAAAATTTAAAACTTTAACTGTCTTAATCTGTACTATATAAAAGAGAGGTTTTATCCATCTGTTATAATAAAGGTAATATTCATAAAAAGAGATATAATTAGACTATTTTCATTATTTTATAATCCGCTTTTTCGAAACTTTCCAGTATACTAGTCTGAATAAACTCTACCAAAATCTTTGAGCACATATTGATCTCCCTCACAAAAACAGATTGTAACTTTTAAAGTTTTATTAATCAAAAGATCACTTTTTCAAGGAAAATAATTATATAAACAAACAACGAGCAAATCCATATTATTGAATTTGCTCGTTACATATACTCTTTTAACGTATACTATTCTTTTTTCTCTTCCATTTCTATACCAGCATCTTTATAAAACGCAAGCTTCTTATCATTATATTCTTTCGTTTTCTCATTAAATGTTTCATTATTTTCTACAATCTTCTCATATGATTGATTAATTTTCTCAATTTGGGTTTCAAGCTGTTCTAATGTAACATCTTCTTTTTTAAATAGCTCATACAATTCGATGTCCATTTCAGTTGAATTCATATAATGATTATATAATTCACTGTGTACATCATAACGCTGCATCATAACATCGTATAATTCATCAGCTGACTTTTTTAAATCTTCATCTTCTATTTTATTTATTTGCTTCTCCGTTTTTTCGAACTCTTTTTGCGAAGCTTTAATGCTACCTTCTTCGTTTTTCATTAATTCTTGTCGTTCATTAACAAGTTCAATCGCCTCATTTGATAGTTCTTTAATTTGATCGAATTCTTTCATACTTAAAGCAATGATTTGATCATAAATTTCTTTTTCTTTTTTCTCAATTTCTACAAGGGGCTCCTGTTGATTTTTGAATTCTTGTTCAGCTTGCGCAACTTCCTCTAACGTATTGAGCATCTCTTCTTTTGGACTTTGACTACAACCACCTAGGAATATGATACTTGCGACCATTGTTAGTCCAATGAGTTTTACTTTCTTATACATCCTATCCCTCCACATAAATTTGTCTAGACCATTATGTATCTCTCTTTGCATAAACTTGTCTAATTATAAAAATATTTGTCGTTTATCACTTCTACTATATCGATACTTTAAACATTTTACAATTATTAACTAGTACTATATATATTCTTGTTATTTTGAACTATGCTTTAGGCGCTGGCCCATACAATTTGCTTCTCATGGTCATAGCCTATACTAATCGTCCGCTAAGGATGAAAATGAAAAATGCTGGAGGTATAAACATATGTATGGATATGGATACGGTAATGCTGGTTGTGGAAACGGTTGTGGTGGAAGCGGATTTGCTTTAATTATCGTTCTCTTTATTTTATTGATTATCGTAGGGGCAGCTCTTTGGAACTAGTATTAGGAGGGTGTAGATACTATCTACACCTTTACATACAGAATAAGTCAATGATTAGATTAACTTTTTCAATTTTGTTTGGTAAACTTATTTCATTACCTTTTCAATTGAAAAGATAGGGAACATAAGACATCCTTATTTCACTAAAACTTTTCAATAAATCTTAAAAAATACAAAAACATGATATTTACCTTTTCAAGGAGTGTTGAGATTTTGTTAACGATGAATGATATTGTCCGGGATGGTCATCCTGTGTTAAGGAAAGTAGCCGAAGATGTTATTTTACCAGCTTCTTTAGAGGACAAGAAACTATTAAACGATTTGATGATGTATGTACAAAATAGTCAAAACCCTGTCATTGCGGAGCAATATGGATTAAGGCCAGGAATAGGGTTAGCAGCTCCACAGATAAATGTATCAAAAAGAATGATTGCCGTTCATTGTTCGGATGAAAAAAACAACTTAATCAGTTACGCACTCTTCAACCCCAAAATTATTAGCCATTCAGTTGAGAAGGCATATTTAACAGCTGGTGAAGGCTGTCTTTCAGTGGATGAGGCGATTGAAGGGTTTGTTCCAAGGTATGCACGAGTTACAGTTAAAGGGTATAACATTGACAATGAGGAAGTTAAAATAAGATTAAAAGGCTTACCTGCTATTTGTTTTCAACATGAAATTGATCATTTAAACGGTGTGATGTTCTATGACCATATAAATCAAGAAGACCCTTTCAAACCAATTGAAAATGCTATTGCGATAGAAAGAATGTAAAGTACTTGAGTTATGGAGGAGAGTATGATTACTCCCCTCCATTTTAATCTTTACCCAGGTCTTTCGTTATATTAATTCCAGCCTTCTTAAACCCTTCCATATCCCATCTTCATCTACATGTTCTGTCACCATATTTGCGACTTTTTTAACTTCTGGAAAAGCGTTTCCCATAGCAACACCGACACCACTGGCCTCAAGCATTTCAATATCATTTAAACCATCACCAAAAGCGTATACATCTTCCATACTGATGTTTAGTCTCTTAATCATCTCTTTTATCCCTTCTGCTTTTGTACCTCCAGTTGGGACAACGTCAGTAGATACACGATGCCATCTTACAAAGCCAAACTCGTCATAACCATCTAAATATAGGCTTTCATCCTCATGTTTACAGAAAACAAGTGCCTGATAAATCTCTTTCTTTTCATAGAAAATAGCATCTTCTTCAGGGTGTGGAAAATCTAGGCTATTCATACTTTCTTGAATATATGGGTGATGAGAAACAGATGACTTCATTGTCTCTTCATTTAAATAAACCATCGGATGACCATTTTTATGTGTATGTTTCTCTAATTGTCTTAACTGGACCTTATTTAATGGGTTTTTATAGATGACGTTTCCTTCAAACACAACATATTGACCGTTAAAACTAACAAAAGACTCAATATCTAATTGCTCTCTAATATGCTTAAACATAAATGGAGCTCTTCCTGTAGCAATCGCTACATAAATGCCATTTTCCTGTAACTGCTTGACCGCTTTTTTCGTTGAATCAGGTATAACATTTTCTTTATTGAGCAAAGTCCCGTCTATATCAAAAAATACAATTTTCATTTTATAACTCCTTTTTCTACCTACATGATAAATGATTTCGGTTTATTACGATTTCCACCACTAAAACCTTATAACCTTCTTGTTTAATATGTCAAACAACTACAGTCAATAACATTTTTTACTAAAACTCTAACCGAAGGCTTTACTTTACAGACATATCGTATACAATAGGATTAAGGGAATTGAATCGAAGAGTGTTTAAAGTATGACAAATAGTAGTGAAAACGGATTTTGAGCCCTTCAAACTTGCGAAGGGCTCCTTCATTATTGTAAATTTATAATCAATACACTTAATTACATACATGACTTCAGAAATGAAATAGCAATTCGTAAAATAAAAAGTCACTGTTTTAGACATAAATAAGAATGGGCATGATGATGAAAGCCTCTAGACTGATTTAATTTTATTATACAATTAACGCTTTAACTAAGTAAATACATAAGATTGTGTTAAGAAATCCAACGATGTTAAGTATATAAGACAACTATTTGGCTTAGTCTATAAATTATTTAAACATACGATGTAAAGTCGAGTAAGTAATGCTAAACATTGATTCCTTAAAAAAGGTCTTTGTTACCTTGGTAGGTAACCATACTAAAAATAAATAATTAGTCAATGTATGAGCAGTCTTTTTTCCTTAATATACTTACATGTGACGATCTCTTATCCTATATCTCATGTTACTTTTTAAAAATATAGATAAAGACTACGGAATAAGGAGAGATACCCTATGTTATTTAAAGTTTACTATCAAGAGTCCGCGAAAGAAGTGCCTGTACGTGAGCACACAAAAACCGTGTATGTAGAAGGTAAAAATGAAAGGGACGTCCGAACTAAACTAAAAACGCGTCCAATCAATATTGAGTTTGTTACAGCAGTTGAAGGTGACTACTTAGCTTATGAGCAAGGCCATCAAGATTTTAAAGTATTGGAGATTGAATAATTTATGAAATTTGTTAAAAATGACCAGACTGCTGTATTCGCTCTTGGTGGTCTTGGAGAGATCGGAAAAAATACGTATGCAGTACAATTCCAAGATGAGATTATCCTAATTGATGCGGGAATTAAATTTCCGGAAGATGAATTATTAGGGATTGACTATGTTATTCCTGATTACACTTATTTACAAAAGAATGAAGATAAGATTAAAGGTTTGTTTATTACGCACGGACACGAAGACCATATCGGCGGGATTCCGTATTTATTAAAAACGATAAATATCCCCATTTATGGTGGAAAACTAGCACTAGGCTTATTAAAAAATAAGCTTGAAGAACATGGTTTACTAAGACAGACGAAGTTATATGAGATTCAGGAAGATGATATCATTAAATTTAGAAAAACTTCTGTGACATTCTTTAGAACAACGCATAGTATCCCTGATTCTTATGGGATTGTTGTAAAAACTCCTCCAGGTCAAGTCGTTCATACTGGAGACTTTAAATTTGATTTTACGCCAGTTGGCGAACCTGCTAATTTAACTAAAATCGCTGAGATTGGTAAAGAAGGTGTCCTTTGCTTACTTTCAGATAGTACAAATAGTGAAATTCCTGAATTTACGATGTCTGAAAGAAAAGTCGGAGATAGCATTCAAGATATTTTCCGTAAAGTAGAGGGTAGAATTATCTTTGCTACCTTTGCTTCGAACATTCATCGTCTTCAGCAAGTAACAGAAGCAGCTGTAAGGAACGGAAGAAAGGTCGCAGTGTTCGGAAGAAGTATGGAAGCTGCAATTAATATTGGTCAAGAGCTTGGTTATATTACTGCACCAAAAGATACATTTATTGATGCACAGCAAATTAATCGTCTACCTGCTAACCAAGTCACTATCCTTTGTACGGGAAGTCAAGGCGAACCGATGGCAGCACTTTCAAGAATCGCAAATGGTACACATCGCCAAATACAGATTCACCCTGGTGATACTGTTGTCTTTTCTTCTTCACCAATACCTGGTAATACGATTAGTGTAAGTAGAACAATTGATCGTCTCTCACGCGCTGGTGCCGAAGTGATTTATGGTAAATTAAATAATATTCACACATCAGGACATGGTGGACAAGAAGAGCAAAAGCTTATGTTAAGGTTAATTAAACCAAAGTTCTTCATGCCGATACACGGTGAATATCGCATGCAAAAAATGCACGCTGGCCTAGCTATAGATTGTGGTGTGAATGAAGAAGATATTTTCATCATGGACAATGGTGATGTGCTAGCCCTCAGTGATCAGACTGCTCAAGTTGCAGGGAAAATCCCATCAGGTAATGTGTATATCGATGGTAATGGTATTGGCGATATAGGAAATATTGTTCTACGTGACCGCCGCATTCTATCAGAAGAAGGACTAGTTGTGGTTGTTGTTAGTATTAACATGAAAGAGTTTAAGATTTCTGCTGGCCCAGACTTAATTTCTAGAGGATTTGTATACATGAGAGAGTCTGGAGACCTTATCAATGATGCACAATCCTTAATCGCTAAACATTTAAATAAAGTGATGGAAAGAAAAACAACACAATGGTCTGAGATTAAAAATGAAATTACAGATACACTTGCTCCGTTCTTATATGAAAAAACAAAACGCCGTCCAATGATACTACCTATCATTATGGAAGTATGATAAAAAGCATTCGAGTTTACCTCGAATGCTTTTTTTTAGCTTAACATCTTTTTTTCTAAACGATTAATATCATTATCTGCCCCAATAACAATAAGTACATCTTTATATTGTATAATTTCCGTAGCTTGTGGCGAGACAATAATACTTGACCTGCGTTTGATTGCTACTATATTCACACCATACTTCGCTCTTATATCCAAATCAATAATCGAATGGCCGCCAATTCTTTCATTTGCTTCAATTTCAACGATGCTATGCTCATCAGATAACTCTAAATAATCAAGTATACTATTGGAGGCTAACTTATGAGCAATCCTAATCCCCATATCTCTTTCAGGGTGCACAATGACGTCTGCCCCTATTTTACTTAATACTTTGCCATGATAATCATTTTGAGCTTTAACAGTTACTTTTTTAACGCCATTTTCTTTTAACATTAATGTTGTCAGTATACTTGCTTGAATATCGTCTCCTATGGCTACAATTACGTGATCAAAGTTACGTAAACCCAAACTTTTAATAACAGCATCATCTGTTGTATCACCAACTACTGCGTGAGAGGCAATAATTGAAAACTCATTCACTCTTGCCTCATTCGAATCAATGGCCATTACTTCCATCCCTTGTTCCGTTAGCTCTTTACAAATACTACCACCAAATCTACCTAGACCAATGACAACAAAGTTTTTTCTCATAAGTAAACCTCCGAATTATCACCTATTAACGAACATTATTCTACCACATTTATGAATGGAAAAGCCATAAATGTAGTGATTCATTTTATCTTTTCGATTTCAATAAAAAAAGCTGAGATTCATGAATCTCAGCTTTTAAGCTACCCTTTATTCAGCTTTCTCCATTTCATCCAACACACGATTAACGCGCTTTGTTAACATTTTCATTCCGCTACCACCCGCTTGGAAGTGACGAAGAACACCCTCTTTATCAAATACATAATAAGCAGGGACATATTGATTTTCAAAGGCATCATTCAATTTATGTTCACTATCAACATAAATTGGTTGTGTGATATCGTGTTCTGCAGCCACTTTCTTAATTTCTTCTAAATCTAGATCATCTTCAGACCTTGGCATATGAACAGCAATCACATTTAACTTTCCATTATATTCATCTCTAAATTGATTCACTTGAGGCATGGCTTCTTTACATAGATGACAACTGATAGACCAAAAATGAATAAGTGTTGGCTTTTCACCAATAAGCTCCTCTTTTGTCACTTGTCCATTTAACCATTCTGTTGCTCCCGTTAATTCAGGCATTGGCGCACGTAATTTCATATAGTCAATCTCCCTTCATGAATATATAACTCTGAAGAAAAGAGACCTAACAAACGAATGTTAGGCCTCTTTTCTTATGTAACCCAACAATGGGTTTATAAGACTCTAAATGAATTATAGAGTTTTTTGACCTGGTTTCCAGTTAGCTGGGCAAAGGCCACCCGTTTGAAGTGCTTGAAGCACACGTAGGGTTTCATCAACATCACGGCCAATATTGTTATGGTTTACTACTGAATACATTAACTCTCCTTCAGGGTTAATGATATATAGCCCACGAAGTGCTACACCTTCTTCTTCAATTAAGACACCATAGTCACGTGATACAACATGGTTTGTATCCGCAGCTAATGGATAGTTAAGATCACCAAGTCCATTTTCTTTACGATCAGTATTAATCCATGCTAAATGAGTGTGAATAGTATCTGTTGATACACCAATTACTTCTGCATCAAGATCTTCGAATTCATCATAGCGATCTGACATTGCAGTAATTTCAGTTGGGCAAACAAAAGTGAAATCCATTGGATAGAAGAAAAGAACTGTCCATTTATCATTCTTCATATTTTCTTCAAGACTTACTTTACCAAATTCCTTATTAGCCAATACAGCGTCCATTTCAAATCTTGGTGCTTGTTTTCCTACCATACGTTCTGCCATGATTAATTCCCTCCAGTAATTATGTACTAAACAAGAATTGATATGTATATTCTCATTTGCAACTTGTTCATCGATAATAATTATACATTTCTTATTGATAATAGTCAAGGTAAATTAAAATGAATTTAAATTAGGATTTATTCTAAATTATTCAATTTATTATCTATATTATTATATTATCAAAAAGAGCTAGGCGATGAAAATAATTGAGCGGGCGCTCGATTGATGTGAAATGATTACGCCCTATTCCCTTTATAATTCAAGTAATCAACGATATAGTTAATCGCTAAATTAATTGCTCCCTCATCCGGCTTAAGACGTGCATGGTGTAAACCAAAAGGAGAATTAACTCCTAGCCAAAACATAAAACCGGGAATTTCACGTAGCATATAACCAAAGTCCTCACCAGTCATCGCTTCTTTACAAATAAATAGGTTTGCTTCATTATGGCCTTCTGTGAATTGCATGAGATCGGCTGTTAACACTTCATCATTGTATACTTGATAATAATTACTTCCATAATCGATTGTTGTTTGACATTCATAGCCCACTTCTACTCCTTGTACAAGCGCCTCAATTCTTTGTTTTACTCTGTTCATCGATGTTGGTGAGAGCGTTCTGATCGTTCCCTCTATTCTTGCATTTTCAGCAATAATATTTTGTACTGTACCACCAGTGATTTTTCCTACTGTTACAACAGCACTATCAAGAGGGTCAATGTTTCTTGAAACAATGGTCTGGAGTTGATTAACTAAAGAGCATGCTGCTACGACCATATCTATTGTTTGATGAGGATACGCTGCATGGCCACCTTTGCCTTTTAAATCGATAAACAATTCTGACGTATTAGCAAACAACAGTCCTTCTTTCACAGCGATTGTACCAACAGGGTATTCTGGTGCAATATGCAAAGCGAAAATCATGTCAGGTTTCCATTGTTGAAATTCTGCTGATTCTAATAACGGCTTGGCTCCACCTGGTCCTTCTTCAGCAGGTTGAAAAATAAATACCATATCATCATTAATTGGATGATTGACGATATTAGTTATTACACCAAGTGCGATTGCCATATGAAAGTCGTGACCACAGGCATGCATATTTCCTTTATGCGTAGATTGGAAAGGATAGTCTGTTTCTTCATCAATTGGCAGACCATCTATATCTGCCCTGTAACCAATCGTTTTGGACGGATTCAAGCCCTTAATCCTTAAGATAATACCAGTTCTCCACGTTTTTACTTCCATTCGCGTTTGATCCAATGAGGCAATATATTCTAATAAATATTTCTGTGTTTTCACTTCTTGAAATCCTAGTTCCGGTATTTTATGCAAGTCTCGGCGTATTCTCACAAATAGATTATCAATCAACTACCATTCTCCTCCATATACAAAAGCGTGGAAATAAACTTCCACGCTTTTTCTATATTCATTTTACCTTATGATTAAAGTTGACGAAGTTCTTGCTTAATTTCTGTTTTTGATTTTGTTTTTTCATCAATTTGTTTGATGACCTTTGCTGGTGTACCAGCTACAACTGTATTAGGTGCTACATCATCAATGACAATTGCACCCGCTGCAACAACAGCACCTTTACCAACTGTTACGCCTTCTAAAATAACTGCATTTGCCCCAATTACTACGTCATCCTCAACAATAACTGGTTTTGCAGAAGGGGGTTCAATCACACCTGCTAATACGGAACCTGCACCAATGTGGCAGTTTTTACCGACAGTTGCTCGTCCACCAAGAACAACATTCATATCGATCATTGTTCCTTCTCCGATAGCAGCACCGATATTAATAGAAGCACCCATCATAATGACCACATTGTCGCCAATTTCAACTTGATCACGAATGATTGCACCTGGTTCAATACGTGCTTTAATGTTTTTCATATCTAATAATGGAATAGCAGAATTACGGCGATCATTTTCGATTACATAATCTTCAATTTTCGCTTCATTATTTTTAATTGCTTGTTCAATTTCAGCCCATTCACCAAAAACAACACCGCTTTGACCATTCAGAAAAGATTGACTTGAGCTACCAAAATCGATATTCTCTAAATCACCTTTAATATAGACTTTTACAGGTGTAGATTTTGTACTATTTTGAATAAAAGAAATGATTTCATTTGCATCCATCATTTTCATTGTAATTCCTCCTTTGATGTTCATATATGTATAAACTAACTAGAATTAATTTAACAAACTAACGCATTGAAAACAAGTGATATTATCATTTTTGTTCTTCAGCTATATGTTGCTTAATTAATTCGACAAATGCTTGTACTTGCTTCAGCTCAAAAGCTGATTCATATCCAAGTAACCATGTATCACGACTAATAGGTTGTTCGTTTTCATCCTCTAGGGGACTAATAAATATATTTTTCTCCATCCCCGTTAATGTAATGGCAGGTAATATCGCATAACCTATCCCGTTTAAGGTCATTTGTTTACAGGTCTCAATTTGATCGACTACAATCGTCCTTTTCGGTGGTGTCTTAAATTTCCTTAGCCACCAGTCTTGTATCTCTTGATAATAATTTGAATCACTTTTGAATTGAATAAAGGGCCGATCGGTTTCTAATATTTGATTTGTATCCTTAATCTCTGTATCAACAAGATACAGACTATCTTTAAATAAAGGTATCTTAACACCTTTCCAATCTGGTGTACCGCGAATAATCCCAATATGTACATCGTCATCATAAAGTGACCTTAAAATTTCACTACTCCAGCCTGTAATCAAGGATATTTTCGCTTGAGGATAGGTATTAACAAATTTCTTTAATACTTGAGGTAACCAATTTTGCCCGACAATGGAAGCTACAGCAATTTTCAATGTCCCGTATACTTCAGTATTTAAAGACTGAATCGATTCTTTTACCTTTTCCTCAGCTATCACGACCTCATTTACAAACTTGATGACCATTTCACCTGCTGGTGTTAAGGACAATCCCTTTTGAGATCGTACGAATAATCTACTTCCCCATTCTTTCTCGATATTTTGTAACCTTTGAGAAAGAGCTGGTTGTGATACAAACAAACGTTCAGCTGCTTTACGCATATTCATTTCTTGTGCAAGTACACTTAACATATGGAATTCCGATAGAGAAGCCACTTTTGACGTTCACCACCTCTAAAACTCACACCACTCACCTTCACATTCGGGCAAGTGGGGGAATAATCTTGACAGACGGAAGCTCCCAATATCTTTTGGGAGCTCTTTAGTCCTTCTTCTTTTTGCTATGCAATGCTTTTTGCAGTTGAACTAATAAGGATCTACGGGTAAGAATACCTTCAAAGTACCCTTCATCATCTTCAACACAAATAAATGGATGATCGACTAATAGTCCTGTGGCATTTCTAAGAGAAGTATTAATATTTAGGCGTGGTACATCATGATTCATAAATTCTTCTACACGCTTTTCTTCCAATTGATCGAATTCAATTCTCTGTAACCCAAGAATAGATTCCATAATCATTGGAGTGCTAATCAATCCATGGAGCTTATAGTGAGGATCTAAGACAGGAATAGCTGTGTAACCACTTTTCGTCAAAACTAAAAGGGTGTGCTCTAAATTATTGCCGATTTGAACATGTGCCACTCGCTCTGAAGGAATGAGCAAGTCTTTAATATCAATTTCTAAAAACTCTTCACTGTGGAGACTGATCATAATTTGAAAACTCCTCAAACTTTAATGATTTGTATTCAATTATGATTTTATCATAGTTTCCTCATATCTGCCTTATATTTACCCCATAAACCTATCCTTTACTTGTATGAATATTTCTACTACGATATTGACAGTAAGGACAATGAAAAATCAAGTTTTGGTTTGATTGCGCAGTAAGTGTTTTATCCATCTTCGCTCTTCTATCACAGTTTGGACAAATAACCTCTGGTACCATATCAACATCACCTCTTTTATAGAATGACCGAAGAACGATGAAATTATTTAGCCGATGGGAATGAAGAAGACAAATCCTTATTTAACTCGATAACATGTTTTACTCTCTAAATATAATTTATCTGTTGCTTCATTCATTTATTAGCCCCTCATTGTATTTTGGAGGATTGAATATCATCTTGAATGTTCGCTTTTTTGTATCCCTACGTAAGCAAGTGCAGGTGGTGTGGTGATAAGTTTTGCCTTCCTTACCCGTAATTTTTATATCAAATAAAAAAAAAGAGACCATTTAGTTGGTCTCTCCGCTTATAAGGGTATGATTACTGAATGAGCTCGAACACTTCAATTGTTATCATATCAACATTATCAAATTGATAACGTTTAGGCTTCTCTTTGTCATTGTAAACTTCCAATTCGAATGTTTCGTTTTTCGGATGATAAGTAACTTGGCATTTTCTTTCACCATTCACCTCAAAAAATCTCTGTGTGGGTTCTGAGCCAGTTGCCTGCTCTTGTAAATTCTTTAATCTAGTCAATATGCCTTGTAATTGTGACAATTGTTTATCTCCTTTCCAAAACAACCCTATAACTTAAGGTTTCTCTCTAGGCATGTTTTTATCCTACTTCTAAAAAAGCGGTTACTAAACCGTTTTTTTCACATGCCAATATTAACAGGATAATTAATATGGTATGATTACACAAGTAAAAGAATAAAAAAAGTCCAGATTTTTTCAAAGTTCGACTTTTCAGGAGGAATGATTGTACGTGAAATCAATTACTATTTATACACAACCAGAATGCCCACCGTGTGAAATTACTAAAATGTTTTTAAAAGACTACGGATTTTCTTTTGAACAAAAAGATATTAAAAAAGACCCTAAAGCAATGAAAGAACTAACACAAACATATCATTCCTACTCAACCCCAACGGTCGTTATCGAAAACGAAGTGATTAGCGGATTTAATTTAGAAAAGCTAAAAGAATTATTAGATATAGAAGAATAATCAATGAATAAAAAAGGCTTCCAGGTCAAAAGAGGAAGCCTTTTTAGACGAAATTATCGAAAAACGTAAAAGATTGTAATGGCTGCTAAGGCAACAAAAAAAACAACATAGACGACAAGGATAGGATTGAATAAATAAGGTCTTTTCTTCACCTCATCGGGGATGTCTGCATCCAGTTCCTTATTCGTTGATGCTTTTTCCTTTAATATAGATGAAGTGGATATCAATGACCAAACGATGAGAACTAAACAAATAACTATTAAAGCAATTAACCAGCCGCTCACCCTATTTCACTCCTTTACATAATACGTTCTAGTAAAGATAGGATGTGCGCTAAAGTATGAATTATGCTGGTTGATATTGCCTTTACCTATAATAGCCCGTCTCTCTCATATAAAAAATCATAGGAAAGATCTGCGAATAAATACTCTGTTGCTGTTAACGGAAAAGAAAAAGTTCTAATTGTTTCTCCCGTCTCAATATCTGTATACAAATCTGACAATAAACCTTTTTTATTACTTTTCATTCTCATTATATGCTCTAAAAAATATGGTCTCCAGCTCCAATTTTTATGCAGGTATTCATCTTGTTGTATCCAATTCTTATTTTTCTTAAAAATATTTGGTGTTTGTTGAAAACCATCTTCATTACAAATATATAACCTAAAGGCAACATGATCTAACTTCGTTGCTAGTTTTGTCAGGAATGGCACATAAGATTCATATACATGGTTTTTCTGTAAGTATTCTGTCATCGTTTCGTTAAACTTTTCAGTTATCGTGTGTAATGAGTGCAATTTTTTCTTTTCATAGGTGATAAATTGATGACATTTTTCTTTTAATTTTTCCTTCAAGATATCTCGATCAACAAATACACTTCCAGCTTTATGTAAATAGTCTCCTTGGTAATATCTCCCACCATTTCTCCAAGCAAACTGTAACTGAAAATCCATATCAATATTTTCAAATAATAATGTTGCACCAATCTTTCTGGCTAACATCGATAGAGAATAAAGAATTTCTTGATAATGATGATTATTTGATGAAGAACGTAAAGCTTTTAAATCAATTCTTAAAATATTTGGTGCTAACTTCCCAATCTGCTCTAAATTATTATTCGCTTCTCCTAAATTATCGATGGCAATTTTAATGCCATATGTACGATAATAACTAATGAAATGATCCAAATAGTCAAAATCATCATCGATAGGTGTTCTTTTCGTCATACTGATGACAATTCGATCTAACGCAATACCTTGATCCTCATATTGTTTTAAAATATTCAGTAGATGCTCACTATCTTGATTTAATAGCAAATCAACATTTCGATTAATATATATCATTACATCATCTTTCATTTGAATAGCATGCTCTAACGCTTTTTCCAGCAAAATATCATCGACTTTATTACGATATTCTTCTGGTATGGAATCGTCAGCTAAAAATGACTTAAAATCAATCTCATTATTTTCAGTTATAAACTTACCAATCACTTCATAACCGATAATTCTATGCTCATCCGCACTAAATATCGGAAAAAAATACGGCATAATATGTTTGCTGTCTTGTAAGATTTCTAATGGTTCCATAAAGTGGCACTCCCATTTATCTGAACTTTTAATACGATATCCCATTATATCATATTCTCCCCTACATATTGCCAATAGGTCGAAAATTAAAATTATATATATGTGTGTAAAAACTATTAACCTATACACCCTTACAATTTTTTCTAGTTAATTATTACAAATTGTTATCAATGATTGGAAATATTGGTCTTTGCTGTTTTTTCGTTCATATATTTGATAGTATGAGAGAGTATATTAAAGAGATTGGTTGGTATAATGTAATGGCAGATAAAATGACTCGGAGAAGTTTTTTAAAAAAAAGTATGGGATCTTTCGTAGCTCTAGCCGCTATCGGTACTGGTGGCTTTTTTTATGCACGTGATATTGAGCCGAAATATTTACAAGTAAATCATCATAACATCATCAAATCTCAATTACCCCACTCTTTTCATAATTTAAAAGTTGTACAATTCAGTGATACACATTTAGGCTTTCATTATGACTTAAATGAACTCAAAAAATTAATGAATAAAATTAACTCATTCCAGCCTGATTTAATTCTCTTCACTGGAGATTTAATGGACAAACCTAATGAGTATCCTTACATCAATCAAATTAGTCCCATATTATCAAAACTTCATGCATCGATTGGTAAATTTGCTATCTATGGCAATCATGATCACGGTGGATATGGTTCTGATATTTACAGAGAGATAATGGAAGAGTCGGGATTTGAGGTTTTACTTAACGAGAGTAAAAAAGTAACCATTAATAATGAGAGCATATATATTTCAGGCATTGATGATGCGATGCTCGGTAAACCAAATTTCCAAACTACTTTTGCGGACATACCTAATGACGGGTATCATATATTTCTATCACATGCCCCTGACTTAGCTGATGAAGCAAGTCAATATCATGTAGACTTTCAATTTAGCGGCCATAGTCACGGTGGACAAATTCAAATCCCCTTCATTGGTGCACTGGTAAAGCCACCCTTTGGAGAAGTTTATTATGAAGGTTTTTATGATGTAGGGGATGAAAAACCACTTAAATTATACGTTAATAGAGGAATTGGGACAACAAGACTACCTTTTCGTTTTCTCTGTCGGCCCGAACTAACAATCTTTACTTTGAAAAGTCAATAACATCGTTTTTTTTATTATATTGGGTGAGTTATTCATTAAAATGAAAGCTCACCTTAAAAATAATCCACCACATTCCTATTCATTTAAAAAAATGTATGTTACAACTTCTCCTATCATATATATATGGTACCCTTCTCTAGAAAGGATGGATCGGAAATGTATCATATTGTTCAACCTGGAGAATCGATGCAGCTGATTGCCGCAAATTACCGTATACCCTATCACCAATTACTATTAGCAAACCCTGCTATTGTTAATCCATCAGTTATTTATATCGGGCAACAAATAATAATTCCTGGACTCCCTAATTCATCAGATATTCCCTATTCTATTGTTGTATCCAAAGAAAAAAGAACGCTTTCCTTATACAAAAACAGACAATTAGTGAAAACATATCCGATTGCAGTTGGTAAGATGTTAACAACTACACCTGTAGGTCAATTCGTTATCGTTAACCGTGAACCAAACCCTGGAGGTCCTTTTGGGGCATTATGGCTATCACTCTCTAAGAAGGGATACGGCATTCACGGCACAAACGACCCGAGTTCAATAGGTAAAGCTGTTTCGAAAGGATGTATTAGAATGCATAATAGTGATGTGCTTGAATTAGCTAGTTTAGTTCCCAATGGAACCTCAGTCGTTATTACTTAATAAATTATAGCGTATTTGAACTTACCCTTTTGTATTTCCTTAAAAAGGGGTATAATGTATACTAATAATTTAATTTTTTCTAAAATATGAAAGGAGTACTTCAATTGAACTCTGCAAGCAATGAGCACCACCCTCAGTTAAAACCAACGGTAGAAAACCTCTCACAAGCAATCTTCACCGTTAACCGTCACGCCAAAACGGCTCCAAATCCGAAGTTTTTATATAAAGTGAAACATGATTCGCTACAAAAACTTCTGAAGGAGGGTAAAGCAAAAAAGATTGGTCTACATTATTCACGAAACCCAAAAAATAGCCAACAACAATCAGACGTATTAATTAAGTGTGGTGCCTACACCTTTCACTTACCACCTTCAAAAATGGATTTTACAGCGTTGCCCCATTTAGGAAACCTGGACTCGTCAGTAAGAAATCCACGCTCCTCTATTTCTTTAAGCCAAGCCAAAAAGCTACTCATGACTTATACCGGTTTAAAAGAAGGCCAACATCATCCAAATAATCGTAAATCAAATAAATATGAAAAACCTGTATTTAAAAAACTAGGGGAATCCTACTTCTAAAATAGTACCTTACCTTTTTAAATAAAAATGAAGTGATTGAAGTCTAGTTTATTCTACCTAAACAAAGCTATACACCAAAAAAACCCGAACCAATTGGCACTCTCCCGTAAGTATTCAGATATCTTAACCTGTCTACTTACGTGAGGTCACAGCAAATGGTTCGGTTTTTATATTGGAGAAAATCCAATTCTACTAGAGATAAAAATGGAATCTAATTAAATTCTAAGCTTAAACAAACAAGTAAATGAGAAAATGCCAAGCAATAATGTGCACCTGTCACTTTATTTACAATAACTCTAAAATGACGTTTACAAGGTTTTGGATATCAGGCTTACTTACTTGTGCATCTGCACCAACCTTCTTTCCCTGATGTAGAAGATCTTCCGTAATAAGCGATGAAAAAATAACTACAGGTGTGGATTGCCGTTTACTATCTTGCTTAATATATTTTGTCAGAAAATGACCATTCATTAATGGCATTTCAATATCAGTAATAACAAGATCGACTTTATTTTTATCAGATGCTAAATGGTTATAACATTCTTCTCCATTTTCAAAGAAAAGTAACTGCTGAAAGCCAGCCTTATTTAATGTTTCTTTTAATATACTGCGTAGCATTGGGGAATCTTCAGCAATAACAATTCTCGCATTCTTTTTATCACCAGCAATATCCGCTTGTAAATCATCTTTGGAGAAACCAATATTGGGATTGATATCAGTCAGGATTTTTTCAAAATCAAGCATTAGAATCATATTTTCTGATTGTTTTACTACGCCAAGTGTATAACTATTATCATTATTATAAATATCATCAGGTTTTTCAATTTGATCCCATGACAGACGATGAATCTGCCTTACTTCATCTACGTGAAATATTACCTTTTGCTTATTAAACTCTACAATGAGAAAACTACTGTCATCTTTAACAATTTGTGTATACGAGTCTTGATTGGAAACCAATGCATTTCTTAAGCTAATAACGGGCAAAACTTCACCTCTTAGTTGTGTAATCCCTAAAATAAATGGATGGGCATGTGGAATAGGCGTAATCGCCAATGGTGCAACAATTTCTTTCACCTTATAAACATTCATTCCATAATGTTGATTATTTACTTTGAATTCAATTATTTCTAGTTCATTCATGCCGCTTTCTACAACTGATTGTCTCTCTGAAATCATATAAACGTCTTCCTCTCAATCTTTTTCTTACCCTTAGCTTATATCGGCTAAAAACAATAAGTATAGATAAGAAGAAGTAGATTTTTAGTTCTCTTCAGGCTTAATCCTATTTAAGAAGAATAATCCCACTAGCGTTAAGACGATTAAGGAGCCCATCCCAAACCTACTAGCTATACTACCGTGAGAAGCAAGCAGATACGTAATCGTTCCGAAAATAAACGGGCCAATAATCGATGAGACTTTGCCGGAAAACGCGAATAATCCAAAAAACTGGCCTCTCTTATCTTCTGGTGTAAGTTCGACAATATAAGTTCTCGATGTTACCCACATGGATCCTAGAGCGATTCCAAACATACTACCAGCTATCCAGAACATCCAGGCATTAACGGCAAAAGTACCGATTATTAAAGCAACTAATAGGAGCAGACTCACATATCTAATGGCCCGATAAGCACCAACTGATTTGGTAATATAACCGAAAATAAAAGAGCCAATAATACTTGATACAGTTGAAACTAAATACAGTAGGATAAATTCTCCTGCAGAAAAGCCAACAATGGTGCTCGCATAAGGTGCCATCATTGCGATTGTTGTTGCTAAGGCATCATTTAAGAAAAAGTAAGCAATCATAAATGTAAAAATTACCCGATGTGATTTTATTTCTTTAAAAGTTTTATAAATCTCCTTATATCCTGACAAGAAAGAAGCTTTGTTTTCGACCTGTACTTTTTTCGGATTATCTTTTATAAAAAAGAATAAAGGTAATGAAAATAATAAAAATAAAATGGCAGTTGGAATAAAAGCATGATGGAAATCACTGTTTCCTACATATAAATATACAGTTAACCCTAGTAATGTACCTAAATATCCTATAGCAACACCAAATCCAGATATAAGAGGAACATCTTCTTTTTTCCCTAAATCAGCTATCATCGTGTCATAGAAAACAAGACTTGAATGAAAGAAAAACTTCGCTATAATAAATGAGACTATTACGAGGGCTAAATACAAAGGAACACCCATGATGGTACTTGTCAAATTTACCTCTGCAAATATGCCCATTAAAATGGTAAAGCTTACAGATAACAAGGTAAAGATAACGATATATTTTTTCTTTCTCCCTGTTCTGTCAATGAGGACACCAAACAATGGGCTAAAAATCACCAATAAAAAACTGGCTATTGAATTCGCGTAAGCAATAAAAGTATTCGCTAATTGTTCTTGTACTTCATTATTCCCGATAATTTCCTGCATATAAAATGGCCAAAAAATGGTATTAATATTGGAGGAAAAAATCGTATTGGCAAAATCATATAATGCCCATGAAATAATGGGTAAGGTTAAATATGCCTTCCACGATTGATTTCCTTTTTTCTTTTTTAATCCTCTTTCTATTTCCACTCTCATTCTCCCCTCTACATTTGCAAATTAAAATTAGGTAATTTTTTCTTTCATCATACCATTTTTTAGAATTTATTTTATCTCTTTTTTCTAAAACCTTATTTATTAGCAGTTAAGAAATTGTAAATAAAGCTACATAAGAAAAAGGTTTATCCTATAGGAAAACTTTTGTACAATAAAGAGATAAAACCATGTATTCGGAAAAGAATCAATGTAGAAAGACAACAAAATCAATTAAAATAAATCTTTTTTCGCAAATGGTTTGTATAACTACACTACATATAAATATGTTTGAACCGTTCTCATTATTTTTAATTTGAGGTGAATCCATTGGAACATTTAGTTAATCCAAAAGTTAAATCCATTGAAATTTCGGGTATTAGAAAATTCTTTAATATGGTCTCAGATACAAAAGATATGATTTCTTTGACTATCGGACAACCTGATTTTTCCACACCCACACATGTAAAAGAAGCAGCTAAATTAGCGATTGATGAAGATTATACATCGTATACACATAATGCGGGCGATTTGAAATTAAGAGCAGCAGCAACTAATTTTGTTAAAGAAAAATATCAGTTAGATTATGATGAATCAACTGAAGTGATTGTTACTTCAGGAGCTAGTGAAGCAATAGATATTACTTTAAGAACAATATTAGATGAAAATTGTGAGGTTATTCTTCCTGGCCCGGTTTATCCCGGCTATGAGCCTATTATTCGCCTCTGCGGGGCAACACCCGTCTATGCAGATATAACAAAAAATCAATTCAAAATGACAGCAAGCGTCATACTTCCTCTTATCAATGAAAACACAAGAGCAATTATTTTACCTTACCCATCAAATCCAACTGGTGTCAGTTTATCTAAAGGTGAAATCGAAGAGATTGCGCATCTAATAAGAGGAAAAGATATTTTTATTGTTGCAGATGAAATTTATAGTGAGTTAAGCTTTGATTCGCAACATTTCTCCATTGGCTCAATATTAAAAGAGCAAACCATTGTCATTAACGGCTTATCAAAATCACATGCCATGACTGGATGGCGAATCGGGTTATTATTTGCTCCAGAGAAAATAGCTAAGCATATCTTAAAAGTTCATCAATATAATGTGACTTGCGCCTCATCTATCTCGCAAATGGCTGCGCTACAAGCATTAACAAAAGGGATAGATGATGCTCTCCCCATGAAGGAAGAATATAAGAAAAGACGGGATTATGTTTTTCAGCGCCTAAAAGCGATGAATCTTGAGGTGGTTAAACCGAACGGAGCGTTTTACTTTTTTGTAAAAATTCCATCGAAACAAATATCCTCATTCGATTTTTGTTTACAATTAGTGAAGCAATCAGGTGTCGCTGTCGTGCCTGGCAGTGCTTTCTCCTCTTACGGGGAAGGTTATTTTAGATTATCTTTTGCCTATTCAATGACTACATTGGAAGAGGGTTTAAATCGATTAGCTTCTTTTCTTGAAAAACAATAAAAAAGCTTTGTCGGCCCACTTCCTGCCGACAAAGCTTTTCTTTTTATAAAAAACTATCTTTCCCAATATTTATATAATGCCTGTGTTCCACTATCCCCTTCTCCTTCAGCAGCTAATTTTTCATACATTTCTCGCGCTAACCTTAGGCCAGGTGTTTCCATTCCCATTTTTTCCGCTTCATCTAAGGCAATTGTCATATCTTTAATAAAGTGTTTTATATAAAAACCTGGAGAGAAATCACCAGAAATCATTCGTGGGACAAGATTAGAAAGTGACCAGCTCCCAGCTGCCCCACTAGTGATACTTTTTAATACGTTCTCACTATTTAATCCTGCTTTTTCTGCATAAATAATCGCCTCACAAACACCGATCATATTCGAGGCTATTGCTATTTGATTGGCCATTTTTGTATGTTGTCCAGCTCCAGCAACTCCTTGATAGACAATGTTTTCGCCCATATATTTTAGAATTGGTAAAATTGCCTGATAGGCAGTAGCTTCACCACCCACCATAATAGACAATTTTCCACTTTTAGCACCTATATCTCCACCTGAAACAGGCGCATCAATTGCATAAATCTCTTTTTGTTTTGCCCTTTCAGCAATTTCTTTCGCAAGAGTAGGCGTTGACGTTGTCATATCGATTAAATAAGTATGTGGATTTGCATTTTCAATTAATCCTTCTTCACCTAGATAGATTGATTTCACATCATCAGGATAGCCAACCATAGTAATAACAATGTTTGCTTGCTTGGCTAATTCTTTAGGTGAATGAATCCAACTAGCCCCTTGAGATATTAATTGAGCTGCTTTTTCTTTTGTACGTGAATAGACCAGGACTGTATAGCCTGCTTTAATCAAATGGAGAGCCATACTCTTCCCCATCACTCCTGTACCAATAAAACCAATCTTCGTCTCTTCTTTATTCATTCTCTCTCTCCTTCAAAATAAATATATTGATTATTCTATCATTTATATTTACTATTTGAAAGATAACGGTTTATCAAAGTTGTGAAGAAAAATGAGTTAAATAACCCTTCGCCACACTATGCTCATTATTGATTATTTCGATAGAAACTGCTTGATTCTCAATCATATTTTCAATGTCAAAAACATGTAAATCTTTTTGTAGTGGTATGGGTTCCATATAGATGAAGAAATCTTTATTCCCTTCAGGTTCAATCACTTCTACCGCTTGCCCTTTTTCATTACCATAAAAGATTTCATCTGCCCCTAAAGCTAAGGCTAGTTCTTTATTATGAATATTGACTTTAATGACATAAGCTTCTTCTTCTAATAACACTTTATCATTTAACTGAAATCTAAATTGTAATTCATTTGTTTTCGTCAATAAAGCATCTGCGTGATGATTAATAATTGATTGCTGATCATTACTCGTACATCCACTAAGAAAAAAGAGAAAGCATACGATAAATATTCGACGACTCAACATTTTCTACTCCCCTTCCAGATACGATTAATCCAGTTATTGTCAAACTTAACAACAATTATTCATACATCTATTTTCATTTATTTAAAAAACCCTTGACAATATTTCTGTCTATCCTTTATCATCATAATTCGTAAAGGCTTATAAGTTTACTCGGAATTAGAGGGGATAAATATGATACAAATGTTAATAACTGGATTGATTTGCGGTGCGTTATTAGGCTTTGTTATGCAACGTGGGCGCTTCTGTTTAACAGGGGGCTTCCGTGATATGTTCATCGCAAAAGATAATCGAATGTTTTATGCCTTACTCATTGCTATTTGCGTGCAAAGTATTGGCGTGTTTACTCTTATTCAATTAGGAATCATCGATTTCACTGCTGGTAATTTCGCTTGGTTAGGAGTTATCTTTGGTTCTTTTGTATTTGGTATCGGCATCGTATTAGCCGGTGGTTGTGCGACTGGTACATGGTATCGAGCGGGAGAAGGTTTACTAGGTAGCTGGATTGCTCTGTTCGCTTATATGGTAATGGCTGCGGTTATGAAAACAGGCGTACTCGCACCTTTAAATACAGAAATAAGTTCAATTACTTTACCGGAAAACTCAATTGCTGCTACATTTGGTATAAGCAACTGGATTTTCATTATCGCTTTATTACTTATAACTGGCGGTCTTGTTTATCGAGAGCTTAGAAAGCCCAAAATTGCGATACCATCTTTAAAACCTAAACGTACTGGACTTAGCCATTTATTGTTTGAAAAAAGATGGCATCCATTTGTCACTGCAATTCTTGTTGGGCTAATCGCTCTCCTTGCATGGCCACTAAGCGCTGCTACAGGTAGAATGTTTGGTTTAGGCATTACAACACCATCTGCTAACATTCTACAATATTTAGTGATTGGTGATGCTGCATTTATTAACTGGGGAGTGTTTCTTGTATTAGGAATCTTCATAGGATCATTTATCGCAGCCAAAGGCAGCAAAGAATTTCGTTTTAGAATGCCTGATAAAAAAACAGGTATAAATAGTTTTATTGGTGGATTATTGATGGGGTTTGGAGCTAGCCTTGCCGGTGGCTGTTCAATAGGCAATGGACTAGTAATGACTTCAATGATGACATGGCAAGGATGGATCGGTCTCTTATTTATTATTTTTGGTACTTGGACCGCTGCCTACTTTGTCTATGTTAGACCACAGAAAAGACGTGCTTCTCAAAGTACGACATCACAACAAGCTGTATAGGGGGAAACAAACATGCAAAAAACATTAGAAGTAATGGGTCAAGTTTGTCCATTTCCATTAGTGGAAGCAAAGTCTGCAATTGAATTGATCCAATCAGGAGATGAACTAATTATTCAATTTGATTGTACACAAGCAACTGAAAGTCTTCCACGCTGGGCTGCAGAAGCTGGTCACCAAGTAACCAACTATGAACAACTTGGAGATGCAGCTTGGACAATCACAATTCAAAAGAAATAAATCAATAAAATCGTTGTAACTAATAAGTTTTTAGCAAAATTATTGAACCGAACAATACCTTTGTTCGGTTTTTTTATCTACCATATACTCTTATTGAACGAGATAAAAAATATCCTCACATAATTACCCTAATACACCATATTTAGAACAAAAGAAAAGCTAGCCAATCGGCTAGCTAATAAGGGGAAAATGAGAATGATTTAGCTGACTTAAGGTTTTCTTAAGTGCATATTTAAGAATTACCCGCATCAGTCAGAACCTAAACCATTTTTTATAACTTTTTATAGAAAAAATTTTCTAGTGCCGATTCAATTTCAACAGCATTCGGCAAATTAAGGAGAATATCTATTTTTTTCTCAATCTCTGCCTTATTTAACTTACGTATATGCGCTCTGGTCTTAATAATGGCTGCTGAGTGAACAGAGAACTCATCTAAGCCCATTCCCACTAATAATGGTATTGCGACCTCATTGCCCGCCATATCACCGCAAATACTGACGGATTTCCCTTCTTTATGGGCAGCATCAATGACATTTTTGATGAGTCGTAAAATAGCAGGGTGGTAAGGTTGATATAAATACGAAACCTGCTCATTAGATCGATCGGCAGCCAATGTATACTGAATGAGATCATTTGTACCAATACTGATAAAGTCAACTTCTTTTGCAAATGCCTCAATCATTAGTGCCGTAGCTGGAATTTCGACCATCATACCAAGTTCTATATGACCAATCTCTACCCCTTCTTCTATCAGTTTCTCACATTCTTCTTTGAACATAAGCTTGCCTTGTCTAAACTCTTCAATTACAGCAACCATAGGAAACATAATCTTTAATGTTCCAAACGCACTTGCCCTTATTAATGCGCGTAACTGTGTCCGTAGAATTGATTGTTCACCTAAACAGAAGCGTATTCCTCGTAGGCCTAAAAAAGGGTTCATTTCTTTTGATAATTTTAGATATGGCAGTTCTTTATCGCCACCGATATCAATAGTACGAACAACTACCGGTTTGCCATCCATAGACTCTAGAACCGATTTATAAACGTGAAATTGTTCTTCCTCAGTCGGTAATTGCTTTTTTTCCATAAAAAGAAACTCGGTTCTAAATAAGCCGATTCCTTCTCCCCCATGCTCGATAACCCCTTTTGCTTCCTCCATACTACCGATATTTCCAACAATAGAGAAATATTGCTCATCGAGTGAAATCGTTCTTTCTTTTGCTAACCAAGATAGTTCGGACAAATCTCTTAAAGTCTGTTCCTGTTTCTTTTCATATTCTTCAATCAATTCAGGCGTCGGGTTAATATGAACGATACCAGTATACCCATCAACGACAAGTACATCACCATTCTCGATATCACCTAAGGCCGTTTTTGTACCCACAACAGAGGGAATATTAAGTGATTGGGCAATGAAGGCAGCGTGAGAGGTTTTACCTCCCACATTTGTCACTGCCCCTTTCACTTTGCTAGGATTCAAAAGTGCTGCGTCTGATGGTGTTAAATCCTCGGATACAATAATTACATTTTCCGTCACCATGGCTGGGTCAAAAACAGGTATCCCTAAAAGATGTGCCTGCAATCGATTGGCAACATCTTTAATGTCTGCTGCTCTTTCTTTTAAATACTCGTTCTCAGTTTGTAATAATAAATGAATATAGTGATCGGTTATTTCTTTCACAGCAAATTCTGCATTATACTGTTTCTTCATTATCCGATCTATCACTGGTTCAATTAATTCCGGATCCCTCAAAACAAGAAGATGTGCATCAAAAATTGTAGCATTTTCAATTCCTGCCTCGGTACTCGCATGCTCTTTAATTTGCTTTAGTTCATCAACGGTTTTTTCGAGTGCTTCATAAAAAAGGTTAACTTCTATCGTACTGTTTTCGACCTTTTTACACTCGATCTTCACATCAATTGGCTCAAAGCGAAAAGCTTTTGCAATAGCGATTCCTTCTGATGCAGGTATCCCTTGTAAGAAAGCCATTATTCCGCAAGACCTTCTTCTTTAAGCATTGTAGCAAGTTGTTCAATAGCTGCCTCTTCATCGTTACCATCAACGATAATAGTAATTTCCGCACCTTTGCCAGCTGCTAATGCCATTACACCCATAATCGATTTTAGATTTACTTTTCTCTCTTTATACTCTAATTGAATATCTGAAGTAAATCTGCTCGCTGTTTGCACCAATTGTGTGGCTGGTCTAGCATGAATTCCTGTTGGTGAAGTTACAATAAATTTTTTCTCTATCATTTTCATCGATCTCCTTTTTCATCACTCTTATATGTAATATAGATATCCATTAGAATAACATATTTTTTAGGATTCTTTTACTATATCACATGTATAAAAAACAAACCTTTTTTAACTTCTAGGTTCAGTTAAATATTGATAAATAACATCCCCACCTCTTTGTGCAATTCCTCTAATGTATTTAAAATCTTCCCTTTTTACAATGACGGAGCGAAAAGTTAAAAAATCTTCTTTTTTCACATAGTACTCTTCAATCTCTTTGTTCTTTAATTTGTTTATGATTTCATCTATTGATGATGCATCCATATTATTCACCTCTGCTTCCTTCTATTTTATAAAAAAAATGCGCTCTTTTAAAGAGAATCAAATAGATTTAGGTTATATCTATAAATCAACGTAAGAACTATGGATGACAGCAAAGGTGGAAAATGTAGACGCTTCACACAAAAGGGTTTGTATTTTTCGTATTATTAGTGTAAATTCCTTTACGAATAAACAGTTTTAGTGCAAAATGGTTATTAACAAAAAATTTGGAAAGAAAAGGGGCAATTTATGTGAAAAAAGCTGAAGTTGGAAACATTATTGAATTTAGAGATGGCTTAAGAGGCATTGTCGAAAAAGTAAATGAGAACTCCGTCATCGTTGACTTGAGCTATATGGAAAACTACAGAGATTTAGAATTAGAACACAGGACAGTAGTAAATCATAAAAACTATAAAATTGTCCAAGAAAATTAATATAAATCCGAGAAATAACTATAAAATAATCGACATTTCATTAAAAAGAAAAGTCCGAACAAAGTGAATTCCTTCATAAGAATTCAGATTTGTTTGGATTTTTTTGTTTCTGCTACTCCTACATCAATGAAAGTTGCGATGCTAACATCTAGTTCCTTCAGACAGAATATATAGTTATCACCCATACCATCTCTCTACTCCAGTTCTACCTATATACTCAACCTTTTCTTTCTCTTTGACATATATTCGTCATAAATATAATCCTCAAATGAGATAATCATATTTTTTTTACTGCTTTTTTGATAGAATAATGATTGGCTTGCATGAAAGGGGTTATATGAAATGCGTAAGAATTCACCTGACATTCGCTTAATTGTCGGGATCGTCCTTGCACATGTACTAATGTATTTCACATTTGAGGACAAATCAATCTTCTGGTATATCTTTAGTGCCACCATGTTATTTCTTATTAGTTTTGCCATTATAAGTATAGAACTAGATCATCAAGAAACCTTTACCCAAAACTTATTATGGGGTACTTTATCAGGGGTTTTTCTATATGGCATTTTTTGGTTAGGTTATACAGGATTAAGTTTTATTGGCCTCTCGATCACAGAACCTGTTGCAAAGCTCTATAGTTATTATGGAGCTAAGAATATATGGCAGTATTTGTTATTAATAGTTCTTTTCGCTCCAGGTGAAGAAATTTTCTGGCGTGGATTTGTACAAAAGAGGGTAATGAACTATACCAATGGTTTTCTTGCTGTTGGCATCTCTTCTATTCTTTTTGCTTCTGTACAGTTTTATTCAGGCTCATGGGCTCTGGTACTGGCAGCATTAATAGCAGGATTATATTGGGGAACCATTTACCTTTGGAAAAGAAGCATTGTTTTACTTATCACTTCACATATTATATTTTCCTTGCTCCTTTTTGTATTCTTTCCTCTAGTATAACCAGAAAGATTTTGTAAAATAGTCGTAAGCATATATTTACTATTTCTTAGCTATTAGCTCCATCCAAAATTATTAGAGGAAAATTGTAACAAGTACGCAGCATTTCTCGTCTAATGCTTTGATCACGTAACTTAGGGAGGAAATTTGTTTTGAAGAACTTTTTAAAATTGTTAACTGTTCCCTTAGCTATCTTTCTATTAGCAGCATGCGGAACATCAGAAACAGACAATGGCAATGGTGAAAATAATAATAGTAATCCACCAAATGAAGAAGTAGATGAAGATGAAGATCAAAATCAAAATGAAAACAAAGAAGATAGCCAAAAAAGTGAAAATGAAATTCGCGTGATGGAGGAAAATTTATCATATGAAATAGACGGTGAAACAAAAGAAGAAACTGCTTTTCTTAAAGAAAGTGACAATCAAGCGTTTTCTTTACATGTTTTACCTGATTTCACCTTAACTGCAGAGGAACCAAATAAAGATATCCTTCATTTAAATGATCAATCTGAGGTGTTTATGCGAATTGAGGTACTTCCTGAAGAAGTAGACATGAAACAACTTGAGAAGAATACAATGATCCAACTTCAATCTGTTAACGAAGAAGTAGAGCATCCTTCTCTTCCTCAAGATGACTTTTTCAAAGATGCTGTTATGATGGAAGCTTCATCTGAAACCGATACAGTAACGGCATTTATTATCCACAATGATTCAGCCCAAGTAAAGCTGACTTTATTTAATAAGAATGAAGATACTAACTATAAAGATGCTTTTATAGAAATGGCAAAAACGATTCATACAAATTAATAAAAAAAGAGACTGTCCTAGCTGTCAGTCTCTTTTTTCATCCATAATAAGATGATAAATGTTAAACTAATATAACCAAATAAAGGATATAAATAGGAAAGCAGTTCTCCATATTCAATGAATGAACCGAAATAGCAGATGGTAAAAATCCCAATCACTGTTACAACCGTAGGAATATTAAAATATTGCCGAATTTGCCTTTCCACTCCAAAAACGTTTCCAATTACTGAAGTAAATATTTCACCATAAATAACAAATACGAATATCCAATATATTGAAGACGCAAGTGACTTCATAATAGCTGCCATAGGGATTTCATAACTTTCTAAATTAGGAATATTCACCAATGACAAATGACTAGAAACTAAAATCATTGTTAGTGCAATCCCACCAAAATATCCTCCCCATTTAATCGTATGTATATCTTTAATATCCGAAGCAACTGGAACTAACACAGCTTGCGCTAACATTAAATTAAATGCGGCATACGTAAATGGAGATACAACTGATTTCCAACCATCCTCAGCAAAAGGAATATATAAAATATTTTCTAAAAAGAAAGGCTGTTGAATAGAGAAAAACAATAAGATGAAACTAAAACTGATCATCATAGGAACGACAACAACGTTTACGGCAAATAATCCTTTTATACCTACAAGCATTGTTATAATTGATAAAGCAATTGTAAATACCACACCAATTGATTTAGATAACCCTAGTTGTTCTTCAAACACAGCACCTGCACCTGAAAGCATAACAGCACAGACACCTAATAACATGATGAGCATTAATCCATTGATAATTAAACCAAAATGCTTTCCAAACAAATGTGTATTTAACTCTTGAAAAGATCTTGCATTTATTTTTGCAGCAATGATCATTAGTTTTGATCCTAAAAACACAAATATATATCCACTCATTAAAATCCCAATTAAACCAATAAAACCAAATCTCGAAAAGAATTCGACGATTTCCCTCCCAGTTGCAAACCCTGCGCCAACAACAGTCCCTACATAAACTGCTGCGATTTGAAAGGAAGCTCCCCAATTAATTTTCGTCAAGTCGATCTCCTCCTTCTCCACAATATATGTAAAGAAGGACAAACAAAGACGAGCTTTTTCTTACGGAATACCTTTTTTCTAATTTTAATAAAAAAGATAATCAAAATACTTGAAAGTCAAATAAGGTCAAAGTATACTGTATTCATAAGGTCAAAGTTAGTCAAAGTCAAAAGGAGGAAACTTTAATGAAATGTCAAGCATGCAAACAAAATGAAGCGAATGTCAATATGAGATATGCGATTAATGGTAAGGAGACAACCATTCGTCTTTGTCAAAGCTGTTACGAGAATGAAAAACAATCTCTTCCTGCCTTTGGTCCGACGATGAATGGTTTCTCAGGTTTTATACCATTCGATGATCTTTTTAAACAATTGACAAATGAGCAAAATGCTCATCATCAAAGTCAACAACCGAATGAACCATCTCAAAGAAAACAAAGTGGTAGTGGTGGATTCATTGATCAATTCGCTAAAAACTTAACGCAAATGGCTAGAGCGGGTCTCATTGATCCCGTGATTGGTCGAGATAAAGAAATAGCACGAGTAATTGAAATACTAAATAGACGAAGTAAAAACAATCCAGTATTAATCGGTGAACCCGGTGTGGGGAAAACAGCTATCTCTGAGGGGTTTGCACTAAAAATAGCTAATAGTGATGTACCAAAGAAATTACTCAATAAAGAAGTTTACTTGTTAGATGTGGCCTCCCTTGTTTCGAATACAGGTATTAGAGGTCAATTTGAAGAAAGAATGAAACAACTAATAAATGAAGTACAAACACGAAAAAACATAATCCTTTTTATTGATGAAATCCATTTATTAGTTGGTGCGGGTTCAGCTGAAGGATCAATGGATGCTAGCAATATTTTAAAACCTGCACTAGCACGTGGTGAGATGCAATTAATTGGGGCAACTACTCTTTCTGAATATAGAAAAATAGAAAAAGATGCAGCATTAGAAAGACGATTCCAACCAGTTCACGTCAAAGAACCAAGTTTAGAGGAAGCAAGACATATCCTCGAAGGATTAAAAGACAATTATGAAAGCTTCCATGATGTTATTTATACAGAGGAAGCCATCACAGCTTGTGTAGAACTATCGTCAAGATATATTCAAGACCGCTTCTTACCAGATAAAGCAATTGACCTTATGGATGAAGCTGGCTCAAAATTAAACCTAACATTAGGTGTTTCATCTGATGAGGATATTGAATTGCGTTTAAAAGAAATAGCAAAGCAAAAAGAACAGTTGCTTAAAGAAGAAAGGTATGAAGAAGCAGCTCAATTAAGAGATAAAGAAACAGAATTGGAGAAGGCTCTTGGTTCAAACACAAGAGAAAGAGCGAAAGTAGAAGTCGAACATATCCAAAAAATCATTGAAGATAAAACCGGTATACCAATCGGAAAATTAATGACAGATGAACAATCTAAGATGAAACATTTACAAGAAAATCTAAACCGTAAAGTTATTGGCCAAGAAGTAGCAGTCGAAAAAGTAGCAAAAGCTATTAGAAGAAGTCGTGCAGGTCTTAAATCTAAACATCGACCTATCGGATCGTTTTTATTTGTCGGACCAACAGGTGTTGGTAAAACAGAATTAACGAAAACATTATCTGAAGAATTATTCGGTACAAAAGAATCTATGATAAGACTTGATATGAGTGAATATATGGAAAAACATAGTGTAGCGAAAATTATTGGTTCTCCTCCAGGATATGTTGGTCATGAAGAAGCAGGACAATTAACAGAGAAAGTACGTAGAAATCCGTATAGCATTATCCTATTAGATGAGATTGAAAAAGCACATCCCGATGTGCAGCACCTTTTTCTACAAATACTTGAAGATGGTCGCTTAACAGATAGTCAAGGTAGGACTGTACACTTTAACGAAACCGTTATTATTATGACAAGTAACGCCGGTGTTCAAATAAAAGAAGTCCAAGTCGGCTTTGCAACGGATAACAACGCTTGGAATGAAGCAAGTATACTCGACTCATTAGGACAATTCTTTAAACCTGAATTTCTAAACAGAGTTGACAATATTGTTGAATTTAAATCATTAACCAAAGAGCATCTTCTTATTATCACTGATTTACTATTAGAAGAATTGAATTTAATCTTAGCACAATCTAATATACACCTAAGTGTGACAGATGAGGTAAAAGCAAAATTGGCACAATTAGGTTATCACCCTGCATTCGGTGCCCGCCCTCTCAGAAGGGTCATTCAGGAACAATTAGAAGATAAGATTGCTGACAAAATTATTGATGAGGAAGAACAAAGCGAATTAACCGCAGTTTTAAAAGAAGATATGATTGTCATTCGATAAAAGGATAATTTCATCAAAAAAGGAGAGGTTTGTTGCCTCTCCTTTTTTCCACATCATTCTTTAAAGTTTTTTATCATCGACTTGATTCAGCCACTTCTCAATTGATCCAACAACGGATTCTACACAACCATCTTCAAAAGGAGAAATCAGATTTGCTTCAGATACTAATCCTATAAATGATTGGCTACCGCCAAGTTTACATAAATGAAGATAATCATTCCAAGCTTCTTCATGGTTCTCTTGTGATTTTTGCCAAAATTGAAAGGCACAAATTTGCGCTAACGTGTAATCTATATAATAAAATGGCGAGCTATAAATATGGCCCTGTCTTTGCCAATAACCGCCTCTTTCTAGATACTCGTTGTCTTCATAATCTTTATAAGGCATATACTTTTTCTCAATCTTTCTCCATGCTGCTTTTCTTTCCGCTGGAGTAGCTTGATAGTTTTCATAAACCCAATGCTGAAATTCATCAACAGCTACGCCATAAGGCAAGAAAATTAGGGCACTGCTTAAATGGGCAAAGCGATATTTGTCTCCATCTTCTTTAAAAAACGTATCCATCCATGGCCAAGTGAAAAACTCCATACTCATTGAATGTATCTCTGCCGCTTCATGTGTTGGCCATATATATTCAGGAATCTCAAAACCTTTGCTTGCGTAAACTTGAAAAGCGTGACCTGCTTCATGTGTTAAAACATCAATATCCCCTGATGTCCCATTAAAATTAGAGAAGATAAATGGTGCTTGGTAATCCTCAATAAATGTACAATAGCCTCCACTTTCTTTCCCCTTCTTCGCGAGTAAGTCCATTAATTCATTATCAATCATGAAATCAAAAAATTCGCCTGTCTCTGGTGAAAGTTCTTGATACATCGTTTGCCCTTTATTAATAATCCAATCGGAAGAGCCTTTAGGCATTGGATTGCCAGAAAGAAAATTAAACGGTTCATCAAAATACTTTAATGAATCCACGTCAATTCTTACGCGCTGTCTTTCTTTTAATTTAGCGACTATCGGGACAATAAACTCTTCCACTTGTTTTCTAAACTTTGCAACCATATTGGCATCATATCCAATTCTAAGCATTCGATAATACCCTAGTTCAACAAAGTTTTCATACCCTAATTGATGAGCAATCTCTGTTCTTATTTTAACTAAGTCATCATAGATTTGGTCTAGTTTATGTTCGTTATCCGCCAAAAATTGGAACTTAGCCGCACTCGCTTCTTTCCTTAGTTGGCGGTCTTTCGATTCTATGTATGGATCTAGCTGCGCTAATGTTAATTCTTTGCCATCAAAATTTATTTTTGCGGAAGCGATCAACTTATTATAATCACTTGTCAGTTTATTTTCCTTTTGTAGTAATGGTACAATTACCGGCTTGAAAGTTTTCAATTCACTATCTGCTAAAGCAAATAACTGTTTGCCCCATTTGTTTTCGAGCTCTTCGCGAAACTTAGATTGCACTAGTGCTTCGTAAAATTGTGTACTAAGTCCTTCTATCTCTGGGCCTATCTCATCTGTATAATCTTGTTCTTGTTGATAAAATTCATCATTCGTATCAATCGAATGCCTGATCATAACCAAATTTAACATCGTATACAATTTATTTCGTATACGATTAATCTTTTTCATCGCTTCTATTTGTTCCTCAGCTGTTTTTGCTTGTTTAAATGCCAGTAGTGCAGCATCAAATTGAACTTTTGCTTTGTCCATTTGCGGCCTTTTGTATTCATATTCAGGAAATTTCATTCCCTACACCTCCAAGTAATAATCGCTAATTTGTATGTTTTTCATGAAGAAAAAAATTTTAAGCAAGTTAACTCTTTCTATAATAGATTATAAAATCCTGCATATTTATTATTAAATTATGCTCAGGACTTAAGTAGCGACCAACAATGATTAAATTTAATTAGAAATTTTCAATTTTCTTTTAACATAGAATTACTTCACTAAAGTTCACAACTCTATAATAAAAGAAAAAAACGATTCTGTATGAACCGTTTTTATCGATTACTAATAGATAACCCGAGTTTTTTTATTAATTTTATAGCTGTCTCTTTTTCTTCTGCATCTAATTCACTCATTAATTCATGAATATACTCTTCGTGGCCTGGAAATACGTCTTCAATAAACGCCTTACCATCTTCCGATATTTCAGCATAAGTCACTCTTCGATCATTCGGGCATGCAACTCTTCGCAAATACCCTTTACTTTCTAATTTGTCAACTACATACGTAATACTTCCACTAGCAAGCAAAATTTTACCACCTATTTGCTGTAAAGGTTGATTACCTTTATGATATAGTAATTCTAGTACAGCAAATTCAGTTGGATTTAATCCATAGGTTTGAATTTTACGATTAACAATTTCATTAATCGCTCTATTCGCTCTTGAAAGCACAATATATAGTTTGAGTGATTGGCTAGATTCTGTCATGTCTCCAATCCTCCTAAAAATAATTTAAAATAGAGATTATTGAATTCAAACTAATTATAAGTAACGAACAGCATACTGTCAATTTCTATATTTTTACTAAAAATACTCATGGATCCGATTTTATGGAGAAGAAAAAGAAAATGAAAAGAAAGAATAATTTTTTCCTATATGTAATTATAGTTATTATGCCGTCTATTCTAGGAATGCTTACTATTTATCATTATGTAACAGACCGTGATGAAACAGAAAGATTAAATGACGCAAAGTGGATTGCAACCATTCATCAAAAAAACTGGGATCAATTCATCTCTGAAACAGTTACCACATTAGATATTTTAGCATTATCAATTGACGCTCAAAATGATATGGAAACTGTTCGAGAAGTAGTAAGAAGCACACAATTAACTGACATGAGATATGGCAGCATGTTTCTCCTTGACGCAACAGGTACCTTCGAAACAGGAACATCAGAATTATTAAAGGATCATGACTTTAATAATGATCCGTATATCCAAGAAATTATGCGCACGAATGATTTAATTATATCCGAAGAAGTGGAAACATTAACACCTGAACAACAGGTCATCGGGATTGCAAACCCTATTCTCGATGTTAATTTCCAACTAGAAAGAATTGTAGGTGCACATTTAAGAGTAGATTACATGCAAAATATTATGAGGATGCTTACTCCTGATGCTTCCATATCCATTACGAACTCTAGTGGTAAGCAAATAATGAATATGAATGGTGGTATAGGTAAGAATGATCAAGTTTATACTTTACCAATTGATCGTCTGCCTTGGAATATTGAAGTGAGTGTTTCAGATGTCGCTAGCGGTAATTTACTTAAGCGTACAGCAATCTTCTTCTTTCCCCTTTTTATATTACTTCATATTTTCTTTTTCTTTATAAAATATTTCATGTTAAAAAAACATGCCAAAAATGCTGAGAAAGAAAATGAAATACAGAAACTAGAGCTAGTGGGAAATTTAGCTGCAAGTACAGCCCATGAAATCAGGAATCCACTTACTGGTGTGAAAGGTTTGATCCAATTATTATCAGAGAAACATAAACAAGAAGAAGATCAGTATTATTTCTCTATTATAAATAATGAAATCAGTCGTATCAATGAAATCGTTAGTGAGTTTCTTATTCTTGGGAAACCGACAATTGAAAAGAAAGAACATATTTATGTACAAGACATTATACGTGAACTAGAACCACTTATTAAATCTGAAGCCAACTTAGCCAATATCCACTATGAAGATTCTTTACCAGAAGAACCCGTAGGAATATATTGCAACAAAGATCAAATGAAGCAAGTGTTTTTAAATATCGCCAAAAATGCTCTTGAGTCAATGAGTAGTAATGGATATTTGTCTATATCTCTCACAACAAGCGCTCATCATTGTTATCTCACCATTAAGGATACTGGAGTAGGTATACCAAAGAAAGAGATGGACAGAATCTTTGAACCTTTTTACACTTCTAAAGATTATGGTACAGGTCTTGGACTTGTTGTATGCAAAAGGATTGTCGAAGCAAATAAGGGAGAAATCACAATCGAAAGTAGTGCTTCTAACGGTACAGTTGTGACGATCATTTTACCGCTAGATTCTCATTCATTTGATTCATAAACATATCAATCATAAGGGAAGCCTTATAAAAGATTTGCTTCCCTTATAAGATGGATATGTTTCCTTCTGCTGGAAAGGCTAATAAAAAAGGAATTAACCTATATTTTTTCCATTTCCTACTTTTTGTTTTTTATATGATAGCTAAATGTCATAGGATTCGACTAAGTTCTAACATACGTAGTCTTTCAAGCAATAAGAAATAAAAAAGGATGAAAAATAGTTGTATTTCACATACAACTAATGTTTGAGGATAGAAGTACAAATGGTAACTGAAAAGGATGTCTTTTAGAATATTTCAATTTTTTTAAAGAAAGACTTGATTTTTGTTCATTTAACTCCAATAATTATTTCGTATATTGAATTATTATTACATAAAAGGAGTCCTTCCAATGAGCCAAGCTATTTCTCTTAAAGCCCTTCCTAAACAAGGAAATACTAGCTATCGTATTTTATTTATTATTGGGCTTTGTCATTTGCTAAATGACGCCATTCAGGCGATAATCCCCGCAATGTTCCCTATTTTAGAAAGATCAATGGGACTAAGTTTCACCCAATTAGGGATGATTGCATTTGCATTAAATATTGTTTCGTCTGTTCTTCAACCTGTTATTGGCAACATGACAGACAAAAAACCAATGCCTTTTGCCTTACCCATTGGGTTAACCATTACTTTATTCGGTATCATTGGATTGGCTTTTGCGCCTAAGTATGAATGGATTATCATTTCCGTCATATTTATAGGATTAGGATCTGCTATTTTTCATCCTGAGGGCTCAAGAGTTGCTTACATGGCCGCTGGTCCAAGAAGAGGATTAGCCCAATCCATTTATCAAGTTGGTGGAAATAGCGGTCAATCGCTAGCCCCATTAATTACCGCCTTGGTACTCGTTCCTTTTGGACAAAAAGGAGCTTTATGGTTTACTATTGCCGCTTTTTTAGCTGTTTGTTTTCTCGCCTATATTGCCATTTGGTATGCTAAAAATCTAAGATTGCAAGCAGCTAATAAAAAGGCAAAGAAAAAGGTAGCTGCACATAAACCACTTACTAAATCAGTAAAAATAGCATTAGCTATTGTGCTCATTCTTATTTTTGCCCGTTCTTGGTATGTTTCTGGGATGACAAACTTTTATGCCTTTTACGCAATTGAGAATTATGAATTCTCTATCAGCGGCGCACAAACAATGCTATTTGTATTTTTATTAGCTGGTGCTATTGGTACCTTCTTCGGAGGACCTTTAGCAGATAAATTTGGACGTAAGACAGTTATATTTTTATCATTGGCCCTATCTTGTCCATTTTCCATACTCATTCCATTTGTGCCAGCTAGTATTGCGTTTGTATTTTTGGCACTTACAGGCTTTATACTGATGCTTAGCTTTTCTGTAACAGTTGTCTATGCACAAGAATTAGTACCTGGTAAAATCGGTATGATGTCTGGCTTAACAGTTGGATTTGCATTTGGCATGGGTGCAATTGGATCGATTGCATTAGGTTATTTAAGTGACTGGGTTGGTATAAACCAGACGATGATGTTCACTGGGTTACTTCCTTTAATCGGGTTCCTCACCCTATCATTACCATCAGATCAAAAAATTGCTGAATGGAATGAATGATTAATGAATGTTAGTTACTATTCATAATTGACATTAAAGAAGAGGTCACATTTTTTATATGACCTCTTTCCTTAATTATGCATATACTAGGCTAAATGATTACTGCATCTTATTGATAAAAATCAGGGATGATTCTAAAGAGGTGATTTATAAAATGACAGAAGTGCTATATGGAACAATCCTTTCAGCTATGTCTACAGGACTTGGTGCATTGATTATTTTGTTTATTGGCCAATCGATGACACATAAATGGCGTGATATATTACTCGCATTTACTGCAGGTATTATGATGGCTGCTTCAACAATGAGTCTTATTCCAGAGGCATTAAATGCAGGAGGGTTTTTACCATTAGTCGTAGGAATTTTTCTAGGGGTTTTAACTTTAACATTGCTAGAAAAAAACATTCCACATATTGACATCGCTCATAACAAAAAAGGGATTGAATTTGATGAAAAAGCGATGTTAATTGTTGCTGCTATTACACTTCATAACATTCCAGAAGGACTTTCTGTTGGTGTTAGTTATGCGTCCGAAAACGGAGGAGACACTGGTAATTTAATTGCATTTGCCATTGGTTTGCAAAATGCACCTGAAGGATTCTTAGTTGCTTTATTTTTGGTCAACCAAAAAATTAGTAGACTTAAAGCATTTATTGTTGCCACTTTAACAGGTACAATTGAAATTTTCACAGGCTTATTAGGATTTTATTTAACCTCTTATGTTGCTTCACTTGTCCCTTATGGGCTCTCATTTGCCGCAGGAGCCATGCTATTTATTATTTATAAGGAATTAATCCCAGAGAGCCATGGAGATGGTCATGAAAGAACATCTACCTATTCTTTTATCATTGGTTTACTTTTCATGATCTTATTAATTGACCTTTTTTAATTTCATACAGCTTTGGTTTTTATATTTACATGGTATTGTTTAATATTTAACTTAAATTCTCGGGTCCTACGGGGCTCGGAGTTTATTTTTGCCTTCTGATATTCATATATAAGCATGTCTAGTTCCTGACTATGCTGGATAGTTAATTTGTCATTAATACCTACTTTCCACGCACATTTCATCATAATTTCTCTTTTCATTTGAATCTTGTCCAATAATTCCCTTTGATTTAACTTCAACTTTTCTCCTCCTAAATTTGTCCTGCTTTCGATTATTTTTTGTCTACTTGAGAAATTATTACAAGAATTTTTATAAAAGTAAATAGATTCGCAAAATAAGACAATCTTTTTTTATATCAACATGATTCGACACTTTCTGAGAATAGTTTGCATTACTTTTCGACAAGTACTTAAAATCATTAACAGTAGTAAACTTTTTAAAAATCGTATATATTTAAAGTATAAATAAGATTGAAATAAGGGAGTTTTAACGATGAAATTACATATTGCTTGTATACAGATGGATATACAATTTGGCCATCCTGAAGAAAACTATAAGCATGTAGAAATAAAAGTAAAGGAAGCTTGTGAAGTTCAACCATATCCAGATATTATTGTCCTACCAGAAATGTGGACAACTGGATATGATCTAGAAAATTTGTCGTCCACTGCTGATGTTAAAGGTGAAAAAACAATTGAATTCTTAAAAAACTTAGCAAAAAAATATCAAGTCCATATCGTAGGCGGATCAGTTGCTACTAAGCGTGATAAGGAATACTTTAATACGATGATTTCAGTTGATAAAAACGGAGAATTGCTACAAGAATATCATAAAATGCACTTATTTAAATTAATGGATGAACATAAATTTTTATCTGCGGGAGAAGAAAAAGGCAGCTTTAATATTAATGGTGAGAAAGTAGCCGGTATGATTTGTTACGATATTCGTTTCCCGGAATGGTTTCGAGCACATACATTAAACGGGACCAAAGCTATTTTTGTTGTAGCAGAATGGCCAAAACCAAGAGTCGATCATTGGCAAACATTATTAAGGGCAAGAGCGATTGAAAACCAATGTTATGTGATTGCTTGTAACCGTGTAGGGCAGGATCCTAATAATAGATTCGCTGGACATTCGATGATCATTGATCCTTGGGGGGAAGTTCTCGAAAGTGGTACGGAAAAAGAAGAGATTGTCACAGCGACGATTGATCTTTCGGAGGTTGATCGTGTCAGGAAAACCATCCCTGTTTTCGATGATCGCAAACCTGAATTTTATTAATATTTTCAAGAAATACATGACTAGCTAAAATCAAATACGAGCAAATACTGTTATATATCTGTCAGCATTTGCTCGTATTTTTTAGAGCCAAATTAGGTTCGCAGCTTCTTTTATACTTGGCCAACCAGCACTCACAACAGTGGATTTTGCCGTCTAAAGTAGGCCAACTACTACTATTCTATTTTCGCCCACATTTCTGGTGGATTTACTTCATAGATCCCATTCTCACGATACATATATTGATTCGTAATAAATTCCCTTCTAATCGTGGCAAAGTCATCATGAAAATTTTTAATATATTCATTTATCTCTTTCTCTTCATATTTCACACCTTTTTTCAACCCTTTTACCATATGTTCAAAAATGATAAGCTTTTTCTTTCTTTGAGCAGGAATAGATTTTAATTTTCCATCAGTTTGAATAAAAGCGTCTAGTACTTTCTTTCTATATGCGTTGTCTTGCTCCATTTCTTCTAACTCCTCCTTTTGGCTAATGATTTTCTCTAATGTAACAGCTTGATGAAGAATAATCTTTTCGTTTAAATAATAATAGACCGTATTTTTTTCTCTTCTTGTATAAACTAAATTAATATCCCTTAATTTATGAAGGTGATGTGTAATCGTTGGTGGTGTTAATCCTAACTTTCCTGCTATTGCTTGTCCGTGTAATGGCCCTTTTGATAACAAATAAACAATTCTTATTCTCGTTGGATCGCCCATGGTTTTATGAAATGCAACAATGCGGTTTAATTGCATAATCCTTCACTCCTTTTCTTAACAACAGTTATGAATAAATCCATTTTAACATATATCTAATTAGATATATATCTAATTTTGAAACATAAATTACATTCTTCCTACCTATATTTTAAAAAAATTAATTATTCATAGGAAGAATAATATGAAAAGTTGTTCCTACTCCCTCACTACTTTCCACTTGTACTGCCCCATTATGTTCATCAACAATCTTATATGAAACCATTAATCCAAGACCATTTCCCCTTTCTTTTGTAGTATAAAATGGCTGTCCTAGCTTTTCTAACTTATCCTGTGGTATTCCTCCACCTTCATCCTGAATTGAAATTCTTACAGTTTGATCCTCAAGACGTTTAATGGTAATTGTGATATATCCACCATCCGGCATTACTTCAATTGCATTCTTTATAATATTTATAAAAACTTTTTTTAGTTGGTTTCCTTCGCACATCATTTTTGGTAAACCATATTCATAATAAGTACGGAATTGGATATTATTCAGTAGGGCCTGAGCATTTAATAACTTAACCGTTTCGCGCATAATGTTAATTATGTCATTCTCCATATATCTCACGGCCTGTGGTTTTGCTAAAAAAAGAAATTCATTAATAATAGAATCGATTCTTGCGAGTTCCGTTGAAATAATATTAAAATACATATCATGATCAGATTCTTTTTTTAATGAGTTCTCAAGCAATTGTATAAATCCTTTTACTGCAGTCATTGGATTGCGCACCTCATGAGCAATACCTGCAGCAAGTTGTCCTAATACATTCAGTGTATCAGACTTTCTTAATCTTTCTTCCATTTCGACTTTATCCGTTATATCCTTAAATGTAGAAATTGTAAACTCTGAAAACAAATTATAGTTAACTAAATACTCAAATAATTTATTTTCATTTCCCTTACCTTGTAGTTGTATCCTTCCTTCATAAGAACCGTTCATTGTTATTTGTGTGATGATCTCTCTCATTTCATCTAAATTCCCAGAAAATCTAGCCATCATATGTTTTAACGACTTTCCGATTAATTCTTCACGACTTGCCCCTAAAATTTTCTCTCCAGAAGGGTTAACGTCTTGTACCACTCCCTCGTTATCCCATAAAATGATACCTTCAAGTGTACCCTCGAATACTCTTCTAAACTTCAATTCACTCTTTCTTAACTCTTGTTCCATTTGGTTTCGCTCACTCACATTACGAAAAATACCCATATGAAAACCAGTGTAAGATTGTAATTTCATTGTAAATTCTAAAATCTTAGATTGTCCGTTAGGCATAAAGAATAGAATTTCATCTCTTATTGCCCCTCTTTTATATAATACATTTAGGATTTCCTTGTACTTTTTATCTTTATCGACAACAAAATCTTCAATCTTACATTTTGTAATTTCATTATATGAAGTTTCAAATATTCGACACGCTGATTCATTCGCATGTACAATATTACCACCATCCTCCCATAGGATGATTCCATCTATGGCTTCCATAAAGAGCTCTGAATAGATTCCTTCATCATTTGAGAGCTTTTCTAACAACTTTTGTCTTTCAAAAGAACTATTCGATGTTGGCAAACTACCTTACCCCCTAAAACAAATTATTCTACCACGAGGTTATTCTACAAAAATCGCCATAATCCTTTTTATTCATAATAAAAAAACAAGTACCCGCTTAAACTAGCAGAATACTTGTTTTCCCCATTATAGTTTAAATTTTTCTATAAGTTTACTTAATGTATTAGCCATTTCAACTAACTTTTGTACATATAGCTGAATGTTTTCCATTGAATCATTTGTATGTGTAACAGAATTACTCGTCTCTTCTACTGCAGCTGCTGATTGTTGAGAAACCGCAGCAATATTTTCTATAGATTCGCTCATCCCAACTGAATTATCTAGCATTTCTACCATACTTGATGAAATATGTTCGATATCTCCATGGATATCAGTGATGGCAGTTGATATACTTTGGAAGGTATTCGCTGTTTGATGAATTTTATTACTACCAATCTCTACTTGCTCATAGCCGGCTTGTAACGATTCTACGACTCCAACAGACTCTGACTGAATTTTATTGACGATTGAAGTGATATCACTTATTGAATAGGAGACTTTTTCAGCAAGTTTTCTTACTTCCTCCGCAACAACAGCAAAGCCCTTGCCATGCTCTCCTGCTCTCGCAGCTTCAATTGCCGCATTTAATGCCAATAAATTCGTTTGGTTAGCGATCTCATGTATCACAGATATTAACTTATTTACTTGTTTCGTTTCTTGATCTAACCCTTTCACTCGATGCATCGAATCATTAATTATTTCATCTATCCTATTCATTTGCTCTTTAGAATTTTCCATCAATTCATTTCCTGCTAATGTCATATTCTTCACATTTGAGGCTGCTTCACGCATAGAAACACTTTTCGTTTCTGCATTCTCCACTTTAGATAAGTAATCTTCCATAATTTTTGATAAATCCGCACTTGCACTTGCTTGCTCTTCTGCTCCTCCCGATAATTCCTCCATTGTCGCCGATATTTCTTGACTAGCAGCTGCGACTTCAGATGAAACGGCACCAAGGTGAACACTTCTCTCATTTAAACTTTGTGAAACTGTAAGCATTTCTTGAATCATTTGGCGTAACTGGTGTTTCATTTGGTTAAAAGCGTCTGCGATTTCTGTAATTTCATCCTGATTATTCGAATGAATATCACTAGCTTTTAAGTTTCCTTTTGTTATTTCCTTTGAAGCTGTCACAACCTTTGTAAGACGATAAGCTAATTGTTTATTCACGATTTTATGACTAAAAAATCCGAAAATTGCTGATAGTACTAGTGACAGTACTAAGATAACAATTGAAACGATCATCATCCAACTCGCTTGGTTAATGGCAGATTCCTGCTCTTCCTTAATAATAGATGTTAGTTCATCTAATGTATTCATTGTTTGCTCGATGTAATTATCCACCTGCAACTTCCCTAAGCGGTATTCGCGTACATGTTGTAACTTCACATTTGGTGCGATTTCATCATAAAATAATTGATTTACTTCTTTATCATATTCATTGATTTTAACAAACATTTCCTGTGCTGTTTCCGATTGGATCATTGCTTGTATTTCTTGTTGTTTATTCTTTATGTCTGTTTCTAAATCTTCATATGTATTTAAATGTTTTGGATTAGAATCAATAATATAATTCCCAATTGTCCCGCCTTTTAAGTAGAAATCTGTGCCTATATCAGCGATTTCTAGCGCTCTTTCACTTGCCTTCTCTGCTTCATTAAGTTTAAAGGTACTGTAGACAAGCATAATAAAAGACAAAATCGTTGATATAGTGAATACGCCTAAAGTAAGCCACAAAGCTACCCCATACTTTTGACCGATTTTTAACTTTCTCCATTTATCTGACTTGGACACCCGTATTAACATCGCATTTAAAAAGGGGATGCTACTTTGTTTTAAACGCCATTTTTTCAGTAATTTCAATATAATTCCTCCTTTTAAAAAAATGTATCCCTTTTAACAATAATGATTCTATTATACTAGATTCTGCTAACATTATAATCGATAAAAAGGGGATATTGAAGTAGTATTTTAACTAAAAATAGTTATATATACCTATACATTTCAATGCCATATTACCTTTACATGTCCATGTTTTGGATTTTTATCCACTCGTTCACATGTTTGAATTGATTTATTTTCTTACATAATGGGTATATAATAAGTGATGTTTTAGGGGGTCTTTAATAAAGGAGGATTTATGAGACAGCGTGATTACTTTTTTGATAACGCAAAGTTTATTCTTATTTTCTTTGTGGTATTCGGACATTTGATTCGCTCTTTTATTGAAGATAGTGAAACAATTTATACGCTTTACAAAGTGATTTATACATTTCATATGCCTGCATTTATATTAGTTTCAGGCTTTTTTGCAAAAGGGTATTATCAAAAGGGATATATTCAAAAAATAGCTAAAAAATTGATTTTGCCATACCTTATTTTCCAACTAATCTATTCGGTCTTTTATTATTTCTTACATCAAGGTGCAGCCTTTAACGTGGATCCGCTTAATCCACATTGGTCGCTATGGTTCTTAATTTCTTTATTTTTCTGGCATCTATTGTTATTGATATTTGCCAAATTCAAACCTAGTGTAGCCATTATCCTCTCTTTTGCGATTGGGCTAGCTGTAGGATATGCTGATTGGGTTACAAACTATTTGAGCTTATCTAGAACTTTTGTGTTTTTCCCATTCTTCTTACTAGGTTATTTAATGAAGAAAGAGCATTTCCAAGTTTTATTTAGACCATCGGTTCGCATCGGTGCGATTGGTATTTTTGTAGCTGTCTTTGTGTTATTCTACTTTAATCCAAACATCAACTATGAATGGTTACTTGGGTCAAAGCCATATTCCGTCGTTGATGATGCATCTATTTCGTCCATGTTAACTAGATTAGGTTTCTATTTACTCAGTTTGATGATGATGGCATGTTTCTTTGCCTTTGTGCCTAATAGACATTATTCATTTACAAAGCTAGGTAAAAACACATTATACGTTTATCTTCTTCACGGGTTTTTCGTACGAGTATTTAGAGAAAGTGAAGTGCAGGATTTCTTCAATGATGCAAGAAGTTTTCTCTTGTTAGCAGGACTCGCCTTAGTGCTTACTTTGCTATTATCAAGCAAATGGGTCACCGCAGTGACTCAGCCGCTGATTGAGTTAAGCACTGCACGGTTTAAACAACTAAAGAGACAGATTAGAACGATCTTTCGATATTATCGTAGAAAATACCGAATTGGTTAAATAGGTAAGGCAGTAGTTACATTGCTATGTAACTACTGCCTTTTATAATTTATACATCTATGGGCGCTCTTTCCCCATTATTTTAAAACCATAAAAATCATTAAAAATTTTCAAAGGCTTTATTATTGACCGTTTATTTATATAGGTATATAATTTTATATTGTCAAAAGAAAAAAACAATATATGTCCCAGTAGCTCAGCAGGATAGAGCAACAGCCTCCTAAGCTGTAGGTCGTAGGTTCGATTCCTATCTGGGACGCTAATTTTAAAAGGTCGATAACTCTTGGTATTAAAGGGTTATCGACCTTTTATTTTTGTTTTTTGGTCCTACAAAATCATATATAAATTCTTATTTGGGGTCGGTTTGGGGTCGGAATAGATTTTTTTTTGGTTTTTTCATCACTAAATCGCACCTCCAAGCTCCTTCAAAACCTTCAACAGCATCGGCATAATTTGTATAAGCGCATACCCGAGCTCTCCATTCTGAATACCAGTCCGTGCTCAAACACTTTTAATAAACGTGCAAAAATGTGTGATATACTTTTCAAACAAAAAAGCGCCCTCCTATTGAGGTGCGCTCTGTATCGATAATATATCTATAAATTTCACCTTTATCGTTTCGTAATTACTTTCAATATGTATTAATTGAGATTGACCATCAAGCTTAACGATTTTTCCTTGTATAGGATCTCTTTGCCACAACAATATTAAGACTTCAGTTTTCTCCCTATGCGCTTCAACTACGGCATTTCCCAGCTCTTCTAATTCAAATTCATCCCTTGAAGGTCTTTGTGGTTTTGATTTCTTCGGCATTTTCACTCCCATGATTAAGCTCCTCTCCTTACTTTCCTGACTGGACCAATCGATAAGACATTACTTACCTTAAAAGTGCGCTGCTGTCTCTTGGTAAAACAATATGCACGAAAGTAATCTTCGTAAACGGCCAAAATTTTAATTCTTCTCTGGCTGATATCTCCCTTGTTATCCAGATAAATCATTTCTAATTCTTCTTTATTGTTAACTCCTCTAATAAGTAAACCTTTCATCGATTAGCCCTCCCTTACCATTATTTTATACGAACTTTTGTTCGATTTCAATTGAATTCAGAACAAAAGTTCTCATATAATATTAAAAAAGGAGATGTAGTTTATGATGCGTGACCGCGGAAAAATGAAATGGCAAGGGTTCTTTATGAGCGAACATACTGAATTACTTAAGCAGATACCAGCCGAATATGAAAAAGTGAAAAAGCCAGAATTAGATGAACAAGAACTTCAAGAAATACAAATAATAACGATGGAGTCATTAAACTACACCCTTACAATCAAAATGACCATTTGGGTTGATGGGTCCACAAAAACCTTTGAGGGCATTGTCGATAAAATCGATCATATTAATATGAACATTCACTTGGAAACGAACGATTTAAAAATCTTAAAATTTCACATTGATGAAGTGATATCAGTCGAAAGGGTTTAACAACATGACTAGGATTAATGAAGTTGATCGTGATGTTCTTGAGCAAGCTATATACTTACCAATGATTATTATCATCCTTGAAAGAGATTTAAAGATCATTGAGAAGTCCCCATTTAAGATTAAACAGCCTTATATTACCTTGATGGAAAATACAATAAAGAAGGTACAGCGTGATTTGAAAGAAGTAAAAAACAAGATGAGAAAAGGGAATATGAGAGTAACCCAGATTGGACATGATGAGTCGTTTACTATGTATGAGTTTCGCTATAAAGGATATGTTGAGCAGCATAATTATTTTAATCCAAGAATTAGGAATAAGTGTGAGGAATTTTTAAACTTTTACCTGAGCAAATAACGGGACTTTTTTACCTATTTTTTGTTAATATAATTACATATTATAGGAAAGAGGTATGTTTTAATGAAATATGAGCCATTGGGATTTATTGATGATGGCGTTACTTATCATATTTATGCAGATAAAAACACAGTTATAGTAACTGCCACTGCCAAAAAAGGAGAACTCGAAATTAAATGTATAGGAGTTACATTTAAAGAGACTATTGCAGAAGCTAAAAGACTTATTAGTAGAGAACTTCATTTAAAAATGTAACACCCTCTCTTAATGAGAAGGGTTATTTTTTTGTTAAGAAGCACTTTTGACCCAAAAATCGAACTAGTATATAAAAAGGAGTGATATTGTGAAGCCTAACCTTATATATAACGTAATCAAAAAGAATGGTATACAGTATTATATTTTTGCGAAATCTCATCCTGTTACTGTTGTTGGAACATCAAGCAATGGTGGGATCAAAGTTGAGGGTAATACAATAAAAGAGGCATTAAGAAATGCATTTGAAGGACTGAAAGCCCATTTGGACTGATAAAATCATGTAACAACTAAAAAAGGCCTTCAACATTAAGAAGGTCCTCCAAGAATTACCTTAAATTTTTTCTGAAGAATTATTGACTACAAGCATCAACATTTATATAATGAGCATATAATATTAAAGTAAAAGCTGGGAGACAGTGGCAATCACTCTGGTGGTTAGGCGTTGTCTCCCTTGTTTTTTAATATATCATAAAGAAGTAATAGCCTTCTTATCTCCGTACCTAATTTAATTTCCCCCTTTGATTTAAGTTCTTCCAGTTCCATAATTAAAAAGTTCCTTAATTCTCCAAGATCAAAAGATTTAATGTAATACGATAAAGTCTCATAAATTTTAGGTTTTTTATCTCGTTGACTAATAATACTCTCCACACTAGGATTAACTATTTTTAAAACAGAGGAACCAACTATTTTTTTATAGTGAAAATCAAAATTTGAGTAGTGTTTTTGTTTACTTAGCAGTTTTTCCTTCTCGGATGGATGTAATCCACTTTTTTCAATTAGTTCCTTATTAAGAATTTTATGGATAGGAAATCTTGAAGTGCCAGTTTGATTCACAGCAAAGCGCATTCGAATTTCGTTACTGATTTCATCCCTATCCGAAATATAATCAAGAGAATAGCTGATAATATCTGGTATCTGAAAAATGTATTTAGCATCTCCCAAAGCAACAGTAATATTTTTTGTTTTTAAATTTTCTTCTAACTTATCCAATTCTTCCGGGGATAATAATACCGAATTCAAAGCTCCCTTTTTCCCTCTATCTATAATTAATTTCTTTATTACATGTTGATATTTCCTTACTTCTGTAGGTGCAATACCTTGATCAATTGAGCTTACAATTTTAAATACTCGTTCGAAATTATCCGTTTTTATGACTCTTAGTTTACAACCTAAATCTTTGTCATTTATTACCTCTTCTAAAAAATTCTGTTCTCCTTCCTTTCGCTCAATTAACACTAATCTATTTTCAAGTAATTCTAGTTCCTTATCATTCAAGGACCTTGTAAAATCTTTAATTATTTTTCTTACATTTATATCTGTTAGAGAATAACCCATAAATATTATTGGGGAATTCATCATCATTGATATTATTTTTGCACTTATTAACACTGAATTCTCGTCAAATTTTGCATAGTCATCTTCCGTAATGACAATCTCATTTGGACTTTCCACTGAACCATGTAATTTATACAATTCTGCGTAACCATATGTATCTTGGAAAAAGCCTTTTTGACCTAAATATTTTGTTATCTTATGATCACTTTCACTATTATAGGAGTCCTCTATGAACTTATCATAATTTGTAGTTAATATTATTTGAGTTTTTAACAACATTTTTATAAAAGCTTTATACTCACTAGACATTACTTCCTTTAAGCTATAATTTTGAAAGCGTTTCGTTATTGCTTTTTTAAAAGGAGATATTTTGGTATTAAATGCTTCTTCAGCAGAAAAATTTTCTATAGTAACGTTACCTTTATTAAATTCTCTATTGAAGATTTTCTCTAAAGTAGTACCCATCTTTATATTTGAATAATAATCAATTTCTTTTTCAGAATATTTCGGGTTTTTCAACTTGATTTCATCTCTTGTATTATTGAACTCTCCATAAAAGTTTTGAAGGTTAAGTTGAGTCCAAAATTCTACTAGTAAAGAAGTCCAGTCTGGGAAGTTTGATAAAAAGCGTTTAGAGATACCTGCGCCTATAAAAACTACAGGAAACTCGTTATTCTCCTTTAATCTTTCAAATATTGAAGACATTATTATCCCCTCTCTTAATTTTTCATAATATACAATTATACCATATTTTATCATAAATAAGACAATTAAGTGGGCATAAATTCTTATGTCATAGAAGGGGTTATTAAGCAACTCATCTCTTATGAAGCAGCCCAAAAGTTAGATGTTTTCATCTAACTTTTGGGCTCACCTCCTCTCTCTAGAGCAGGTCTTATATCAATTCACCCTCAATTTCTGACCAACGAAAATCGAGTACTTAGCATCAAGCTTATTCCATTCACGAATTTGTTTAATCGTGCTGCTGTTTCAATTGGTATGGTTTACTTCACAGGTTTAATTATTGCTTTAACTGATATGAATGAACAGAATAGAACAAATCCTTAATTAGCATTAACTCAAAAGCCCATCTCGATTGAGAAGGGCTTTGTCTAATTATAAAGAACACTTTTTCTACTCTAAGAAAGGTTTTGAATAACGCACAATACCTTCCACATTTTTTAGACCATTCTCAGTTATTTCTAAAGCCATAAATTGTTCGTCAGCAACATCAAATGGAGCTTGTATATTCCATAAGTGAGCTTGTTTAAAACCAAACTTTGGATAGTAATCTTTATGACCTAAAACAATAACTGAACGGTAACCAAGTTCTTTAGCTTTTTTTATCGCAGCCTGGATTAATTGCCTTCCAATTCCTTTTTTCTGATAATGAGGAGAAACGGAAACTGGAGCCAGTGCCAAAGAATCGACCTCGTTATTACCATCTACAATTTTTATTTTAGATAGAAGAACATGTCCAATAATATTTCCTTCTTCAGTTAAAGCAACTAGAGAAAGTTGAGGAATGAATGCATCCGATTTTCTAATTTTTTTTACCAGTAAATGTTCTGACTTATCGCTATACTCTTCGTAAAGAAAGGCTTCTTTAATAATATCTTCAGTTATAGTATATTCATTGTTACTCTCTGGTCGTATTGTAATGTTCATTTATAGTCCCCTTTTCTATTTTCTTACCTATAAATGACACTTTCTTTATGCGCAAAGTCATGAAGAAAGTGTTACATGACCAGCTCTAAACATAAGTGTGACAAACAAAAACCTCCAATATAATATGTCTTTATATTACAATGTGATGTAATTATGGTCAAACTTACAGTGCATTATTCCCTCTATTTTAATGGAGATTCCTTAAATAGTGGAGTAAAAGTAAATGAGCCCCTCGATTAAGAAGGTTTTTTAAAAAATTTAGAGGGATACTTAATTTAATGAGGATTCAGTGACTTGGACAGAATAAGGATTAAATAGAAAACTGAGGTGGAATGAATGCTTAAGCGATATGTCATAATATTGGGGTTCCTCTTATTTGCTATTAATCCTATTCAAACTATAAAAGCAGAGTCAGTTCCTAACGTAGTAGGCTCTTACCTCACTACTGAAGATATTATTTTTGACCTTGTATTTCCAAGTATTGATAAAAGAGTGATAAAAGAATATGGTGGCGATTCTCTCTTTGGTTGGAATTGGAAAAGAATTGTTGGAATAAATTACAATGACAATCACTCTTATGATGTGGCCATAAGAATTGTAATCCCTGATAAAAATAGAGAAGACCTAGTTACTGTAAGAATATCTCCCTCATGTAACAATGAGAAGCTTAACAAGTTAAAGTGTAACCATGATTTTATGGTAGAAGTATTAGGTTACCGACACATGTCTTAATAAGAATAAAATTTCTTTTCTTAACTAATGGATACTTTGAGTTTATTAAAGGGCCCCTCCCGAATGAGAAGGGCTTCTATTATTACTTCTTAAAAATCTTTGCACTAGTATCAGCACCTACATAGATATTACGTTTACCTCTAGATGTTTTAATGGTGACGACACTTGCCTGCGGTTTATCAAGGATTTCATACGTTAATCCACCGAATGCTGCAGGAGTAAGTGACCAATCAGAGTTCTTAGTAACTGGAGCTACATTGAGCTTATAAGTCCTCCATGTCTTTGCTGATGCTGGTAATGTTACATATTCCTTTTTTGGTTTTGGCATCGGTTTTGGCTTAGTTGCTGGTTTGGTACCACCTCTCATTAAATTCAAAAGTTTCGTGTTTTGAGCAGCTTTGCCAGAATAATCTTCAATACCGTACTTTGCAGCCAGTTTTTTTCTATTAGCCAAGGAAGAATCCACATTAATAGATTTCAGATAATCTATGATACTTGTGCCTCTGTATTCTTTTGTTGAAGGTTTTTCAACAGGTTTAGGTACAGGTTTAGATACATTTGGCTTAGAAGGTGTAACCTTTTTATTCAACACTGCTTTATAATCAAATACAGGACATTCTTTCCACGAATATCCACTGAATTCATTATGTCCCTTTATATACTTGATAGTAGGGTATGCTTTTTGTAAGTCTTTAACTAAGTTACGTAAACTTTCCTCTTGCTCTTTAGTAGGCTCCTCATATCTAAAATCACCAGTTAAACAGATACCAATGGCATAATTGTTATGATCGCCAACATGATATGTGCGTAGCTCGATATCATTACAAAATTTAATCGTTCCATCAGGCTCAATTACATAACTATAACCAATGCTCGGCCAACCATGTGTATCTACATGATATCTCGCATAGCCTTCAGCATTTGAACCCCCAAGACCTTGTTTAGTTAAACTATGATGAATGGCTAATGTTGTTTTACTTTTTAAACTTAGTACAGGGAACTTTAAAACAGGATGCCTTTTCACTTTGTTTCTAAAGTCCACAAATTTTGGTATATTTAATAATCCTGCCATTTAAATAACACTCCTTTTATTTGTAATTGGATATAAAAAAGACCGCCCTTTGGGGCAGCCTTATTTAGTCAAACCTTTCATTTTTAAAGCAGCTCTTTGCCTTTTACCCTTTGCTGTTACGTAATTGTTCTTAAACCATGCCCACGTTGCGGCAGCACCAGTAAATGCTGTGCTTAAAACCTCACCCCATATTTGTTCACTACCTGGAATTGGATTTAAACCTGTTGCCACCAAAAATTGATTGATAACCGCCACTAATAACACCATTGTTCTAATTACAGTACCTTTGTCCATTTTCAATCTATTCATCCTCCTATCACGTTATAAAAAAGAGCGATTGCCCCGCCGATTAAGCCGGTGCAAACCGCTGTAATAATAGCACCTATTAAGGCGCGTTTAATCCATGTTGTATTGTCATTAATACTATCTAAGGTTTTATTAATTGCTTTGATTTGTTCCTCATGTACAGATGTTTTATTCTTTAGATCAGCGACATCTTTCTCTAGTAGTTTGATATCCTGCTTCATTTGCGTAATGTCTTTATCGTGAGTATTCACCTCAACCGCCTCCAATGTCTCTCCCCCTTATGCAAAATAAAAAGCCTTATTCGGCTTCTGGTGTTAGTCGTTCAATTAATTTAGTTCTCACTACATTTTTTAATGCTGGAATCGATTCATTACCTTGGTAATCCTCTGCGGATATTGGAATATAACCATTTAATGTGACTGTTGACTCTGAATCATTGGCTCTGAATTGAACATGTACTACCGAAATACCACCATCAGCATAACGAATATTTGTACCTGTAATTTGGATATCAAACATTATTCTTCATCTCCTTTTTCTTCTTCGTCTACACCAAATTGTTCACAAAGATAATCGTAAATATCTGAGTCCTGTCCTTCGTATTCAACATCTTCGAATTTCTTTAGTACATGTTTGATAGTTCGTATCATTTCACGATTATCACCACCTTCAATTACCAGTTTTTCAGTGTTCAATTCCTTTAAATCATTAGTAAAAGCAACCATGTCTTTAATGTCAAATTGACCATCTTTCACGATTGCTTCTCCTTTTTCGTCCTTATGAGAATGTTCTTTAGCAAGCTCTTTACGATCTTCTTCCACAGTTTTTAGCCTTTCAGTCATTTTGTTAATAAAATGGCGACGGAAACGCGAGTGTTTTCTTGCTAGTTTTAGATCATACATAAAGTTAATTGCAGCTACTAATTTACCGTTTTCGATTTCTACTTTCATTTTAAAACCTCCTAATTTATGCGGCGCTAATTTTTTCTTCTAATTTTGCAACCTTTTGTCTTAAATGTTGATTCTCTATTTTGAGCCAGTTAATTTCGTCAGCGTGTCCAAGGGTTCTTTTATCTAGTTCTTGGATGCCTTTCATGTTAATACTGTTCATGAGATATTGCTCTACACCATCACCATCAATTAATTCATCGGCAATTTGATAACCCTCACCTATAACTAATCCTTGTCTTACTCGAGAATGTCCACTTTCGACTTCTCTTTTTAGGCGGTATTGGTAAATTGTTGATTTGTTGATGATATCTAGCGCACTGTCTGTCCATTCCTTAATATCTTCTTTGTAAGATGCCATTGAACCAGTTGGAAAACTAGAAGCTCTTACAGGAATATATGAACCTGTTGTTCCACTTGCTGTTGCTTGAACCTCGCCATTTGATCTCACATACAAATGAGTTCCATTGGTATTTGGATTTACTTCTATATAGTTCCCTTGGAATCCAGCCGCGACCACTCTGCGCCAAATAATACTTCCTTCATCAGCCATTCCCACACCTGTGGCTCTTATGTCCCCATTTGCACCCAAATATAAGTGAGTTCCTCCTGCTGATGTGTTAGTAGCTATCCCAGCGAAATAAGCCTTATATCCTCTAGCATTACGGTATACCGGGTTACCAGAAGAACCATCCACATATCCCTTGTTAACAAACCTTGTTTCATCATCAGAGCCAATATAAGCATTGGTTGAATTAGTGCTAAAACCAAAACCATAAATAATAGAAGCTCGTAAATCACGATATACAACTGATCCGTCAGGTTGCGTAAACGCTGAACTTGTTATTCTTACTTCTTGGTCTGTGCCGATATATCCATTATATCCCGGTCCAAAACGTAATCCTTGAGCCCTGATAGGTCTGTAACTGTAATTCTCTGCAACACCATCTGATGGAATACTTGAAATATTAACTACCCTGACTTCGTTAGTTGAGTCTGGAGCCAAATAGACATTAGAATTACTTGTGCCTAGAGCTGCACTTGTTACTAGTGATCTATCAACACTAAATCGTTGAGAACCGCCTGAATTATATCCAAACAAACCGTCTGGATTAACATTGACATATTGCCCATTAGACTGCGTAAGACGGACATTTCCTCCAATGATTTCTAAGTTAGTTAATCCGTCAGAAGAACGGAACTTAGCTCCATACACGTCAATACCTCTCAATGCACCTACATTAATACGGTCAGCGTTCACGCTTGCAATTTTAGCAGCTGTTACAGCTAAATCATCAATCTGTGCAGTACCGATAATGGCATCTTGTAATTTGGCACGCGTAATAGACGCATTTGCTAATGCGCCATTCTGAGCTGTTATACTATTGGCTGCCATTAAGTTTGCTGTGATTGAGCCATCTACAATCAATGCTGCGTTATTTTTTCTTCTAACGACAAGGTTATCAACATATAGGCGGTTAGAAGTTTCTCCATTGTTTTCAAATGTAACGCGAATTCTAATATATCCAACTCCAGCTGGCACTTTATATGAACCATTCATTTTAGTCCAATTTACGGTCTTGGTTGTTGTAGTGAAAGCTGTTCCCCAACTATGATGTTCTTTAGAAGGAGAGTAATTACGTACACCAAAAGTTTGTCTTCCAGTCCCTGCAGTATTGTGATTTCGATACTCCCATTCAAAGTAAAGCTCATCCCCCTCACTTACTTGGATATATCTTTCTTGCATGACATCAACATTGCGAACAGAATTTGCCCATAAAACCATGGTCTTTGTTGAGCCGTTTTGTAAGCCCCATGTTGTTTGATCATATACCATAAAAACTGAGTTACTTGGGTTTTCGTTTATCCATCCATTTACTTTGTTTGTAACGTTGGTAGCATCATCCTCGAATGTTCCATTATCTACGAGATTTGTAAAATCACCTACATCAAGTAATCTAGTGTGGATTTTCACATCTCCAGGTTGTACATTAATCGCACCAATAATGCCATCTCGGTCTACTTTCAACTCAATATCATCCGATAAAAGCCTAATAGATGATTCAGCTGAAGTCATTCTACCGGTTAATGAATTAACTTCTTGAGTGGATGCTTTAAATGTTAAGTCGTATGCTGTTTGGTCAATGAGTGTTTCGGCTGATGAGACGCGGCTTTCTATATCTTCGGGTGCTGGTGTCCAATCAGTTGCTTTATTACCTTTTTCGAGTTTGTACTTGGATACTGTTATGCTATTTCCTGTAGTCATACCCGACCGGCCATTATAGACCAATAAATTGTAATCATACCTATCGTCAGTCGTGAAGGTAGCAACTATCTTACCGTCAACGACTGGTGCATGTATCACGGTCATATTCTGACCACTAGCTAAATACGGATAGACCGACACTTCGGTTACATTGCCCTCATGAACTTCTATCTCTGCGCTAAATGTATAAGTCGTATTGCGTTCCAAACCCCTATAGAATATCCTGTTTACGAAAGTAGTAGTTGCTATGGGGAATGTATATGGTACATCACTTCCTTTTATTAAGTTCCTTCCACCAATCTCCAAATTATTAAAATCAGACCTAAGCTCATTTACACTAGTAGAAATCTTATTAGCCTTAATATCAACTGCAGCAATTTGACTAATAGCATTACCAACTTCACCGGTTAATTCATTAACATTAGCTTCCACATTTTGCGCTCGTAAAGACAACCCATCTAGGCTGTTATCAATTTGAAGAATTTTATTCTGGTAAACTCCATTATCAACCTTATTAATCAATTCCTCATTAACCAGATATATCTTTCCATCCACATAGTCAAAGCCTGCTTTATTTGCAAGTTCAGACATCAAGCTAACCTCTGTTGCTGTTATCTCAGCATCAGTATATTGCTTTGAATCAGCTTGGATTTGATCATATACATCTTGGCGAATCATGTCCTTTCTAATTACGCTATCTCCAAGAGTATCATGCATTTCTGATAGTTCTCTTAACTTCTCTGCCCCATCTGGTCCAAAAAGAGTTTCATCATCTATAATTCTTCGGGTTGGAGCATTAACTTGTACTGACCAATCACTCGGAGTTCCATGTTGATTAACAGCTCTTACTCTGAAATACCATATTTGATTTGTTTCTGCTTTATGAAGGTAGCCACTAGTATTACCCCTCCACAATAAATGTTGGGTATCAGGAATAAAATCTTTAATTTGAGAACCATACACTTCATAATGCTTAACATAAATTGAACTATCATAATCCCAATACAATTGAATAGATTCATATCCACTTATTGCTTCAACATTTATTGGAGTAGTGGGTTTGATGTCTGGGAAACTACCCTCTGTGACTTGTTGTGGACGATCACGGATTTTTTCAACTTCTTCTTTTAACTCTTCAAGCCGATCATCTTCTAAATCAAGAAATTGCCCCATCTCAACAACCATGGTGCCGTCGATGTCTAAAAGGTCATATTCCATGGCGATGATGCGAGATTGTATTTCTATTGGTCTTGCAAACTTGCGATCTATTGCTATGGCTGTATCACCCAAACTTACTTTATCGTCAAATAAATCAACGAATAAGCGATAATTAACTACCGGCTTATTATTGTTTTGTAGATTATCCCATGTTGCCCACAATAGTTCCTCAGGGTCCTCATAGTCTTGATTGCTAAACTGACCAAAACGATGTAAAGCTACACCATCACGAATGCGGCGATAACTTGCAAACGCCTCTGGATCACCAACCCATTTTTGCCCTTTAGGTTTGTCGAATAGATCTCCATTAGCAATAGACATTTCAACATCGCCGAAATCAATGTAACGAGTGTTGCCACCGCCCTCTGTTTCAAGCGATGCCCCCCAACCATACATTGCTGTTACAGGATAACTTAAGACTTGTCTACCAATCTCGGTTGTATTGTGGTCTATTTCAAAGCGTTGACCTGTATCCTTGCCAAGCCGTTGGATAATTTTAATCTTACGAGCGACAATATTATTTTCCTCGTCAAACTCAACGACATCTTTAAATTCGCCACCCCACACTTTGATAATCTCCCAAATGGCATCGATTGACCGCATGCGGTAAAAGTTTGTGGAGGCAAGCCCTAAATCAACTTCAACCTCACCTATCCATCCAGTACCTTCAAGCGCTGCATCTAATGCTATTTGTGCCGTCTTATCACTAAATCGTTTGTCTAAAACAATATGCTCTGCAAGCTCTAAAAACTCTGGCTCGCATGTTGCTGTAGTTAATGGTCCATCCATGCCGTCAGAGTCATCTAACTCCTTAATGACAAACAGCCTTAAATCTCCTTCATGATCACGGAAAACTACTTTATTTTCTTCAAGTACATACTTAGCGTTTTCGCTGTCAGCTTCTACAGTAAAAGAAAAAGGTGTTTCTGGTATCTTATTAATTTCAATACGGTAAGGAGCACTAATAAGACCACTATCCTCAGAGATAATGGTCAATTGTTTGTCGTCTTGGTTAAAAATATATAACTCTGTCAAATTTTCACATCCTTTCTACAGGAAAATTGTCACCACCTGTCGAAATAGGTATATCGAAGGAGGTGAAAGTATGTCTAAATTAGCTCCAAAGCCCATTACTACCAAGCCTTTGCATTCGTGGGATTATCTAAATAAAACGCTTCAGGCCAACTTTTCCCATGTAAATCCTGATAAAAATTTCTTAGTTATTGATTTAAGAGACTTCGAAATGTCTAAAGAAGAAATCATGGCAGAAGCAATAAAACAAGGATATAAAGTATCCGAAGAACTTGAACATTATTTGAGATTCGAATAATTTCAATCCCAATCATTAACCTCCTATTAATGATTGGGACCATTCAGGAAATCATTACTTAATTTTATTTGCATTTAATTTACTGATTAATAAGTCTACCTTTGTTTCCAGATGTATGATTTTCTTGTCTAGTTTTTTAATTACTTCCTCTATCTTTTTTTGATTTTCAATCATCCTTATCCCTCCTAATAATATCTTTCGTCATAAACCAAATCACAATCATGACTTGCTTTTAATGTTATTTCACCTGGTTGTAACAACACATAGTTAGATGACATACTGACTGCTGACCTTAGATCGTTGCCGTTTAAAAACACCTTTCGACCATCAAAGCTAATGAGTAACCTATCACCAGGGATAAACTCATAATTTAACAAAAGATAAAGACCTACATTTGACTCTACCTTAAACGAGCTAGTAGCTTGGGTAAAATCAACTTCGATTGTCCATGGTGTCTCGGTCTGTCCAGTGACTATAAATTGAGTATCTGTTGAATTGATCGACAATCTTTTAGTTTCTTTAGTCTTAGATGCGACGGGGCGCCAAAATATCATTGTAAATAGATGAGCACCGTTTACTTCTCCATCCTCCGTTACGCTGCTGAGAATACCATTGTAGGTAAACTCTGGCTCATCGGAAAATGAAATAGGTACAGGTTGGTCTGTAGTTAAAATACCATTTAACTCGTTTAACCTTTCGCGCAACTCGAAATCTGACTCACACACCATAATAGCCTTTACTGTTAACGGCACGGGTGTCTTAGTCCGTTTTTTAAATCGATAAGAGCCGTTAGATCGCTGTGTGGCGTGTATCTCATTAGGCGACAAAGAACGACCCTTTACGTCTAATACATAAAAGTAATTAGATAAATCCACTCCGTTATGAATCATACGAAATGGATCACCTAGATACTCATCATATGAAATATCAAACATTAATTTGGTCGCCTCCTTTGTCTAAAATTAGCTCGATTTTGCTCACCTGAAATGTATTTAATAACTCCTTGCGCTTCGTGGCCACCGATATTAATTACTGCATATTGTTCTTCTCTATCTGGCAATTCTATCTCGTTTACTTCCGCATTAAAGGCATGCTCAATAGCCCTTGTTCCATCACTAAATGATGTATCAAAGGTTGCAGTACCACCGATATTAGCTAGTGCTATATTTGGAGTAAATGCGCTTCTTGCAGATGCAGCCAAACTTGTCATCGATGACATGATTGGTTTTTTTGCTCTAGTAATTGATTTTGTAATAGGTCCGCCAAAGTCCATACGGTGGATATCAGATAATGGTCCTTCCTTTGCGGGAGAGAATGGCCATAAATCACGAACAGCACCAACAATGCCCTCAACTTTACTTACAATTTTATTCTTCATTGCCATCAATCCATCAATAGCGCTTTGAATTATCGCCTTACCTGATGCATATAGGTCCATACTGGTGAAAAATGATTTGATATTGTCGAGTATATTACTTACTTTTTGTTTGGCATCATTCATTTTTTCTCGCATAACACTAACTATTTTAGAAAATGTTTTTGTGGTCCATGATTTAATTTTATCCCAGTTTGCAATGATCAGAGCGACTAAAGCGACTACTGTAGCAATTACCCAGCCAACCGGACCCATGGCGATTAGCCATGATGCAGCAACACGCGCTGCGTGTATCATGGACTTAGCTGCCAATACAGCATACTTTGCTATTATTTTCGCCATACTTACAATCATAGATGCTGTTGCTTTTGCAGCTGCTTTTACCATGGTCACAGTAAAGGATAGAGCTACCTTTCCTGCGTGTAAGGTTGCTTTTACAGACATCACCACAAATTTAGCTATTACAGTTACTATTTTGGCTATTAGAGATGCAGCCCATTTTGCTGCACCTGCTATCATTCTCCCAAAGGCTGCTATAACACTAGTTGCAGTTGCTAAAACCTTAGTACCAAATAAATAAAGCTGAATGCCTAGCATTCTTAAACCCGTTATCATAGCTAATTTAAATGAACTCACTATTGGAAGTATCTTTGCAATAGCTGAAGAAATAACACCGGGTAATCCAACAAAGGCTGTACGAATTGCAATAATTGCTGGGAATGATGCCATTAAAGCACCCGCAAACATTACCAATCCTCCGATTATTTGTCCAATCCATGGATGAGCAGCCATCATACTACTAGTCCAAGCAAATATACTGTTTACCACTTGAAGTACTTTTGACCCTATTGGAGCTATCGCTATTCCTAAATTAACTAAAAATGTAGTGATGTTACCGATTAACGCAATTACAGTCGGTGCATTATCTCGAATGTATCCTATAAATTTTTGAAATTGCTGATTCTCCGATAAAGATTGTCCCCACTCCTTAAAACGAGAAGTAAGATTTTGTAACCCCGCCATCATATCTGAAGCAAGTGGGCCAAACGCGGTAAACATACCTATTAAACCAAGAGTGATGTTTTTTACTATCGCCCATATTTTAGGTCCGTTTGTTTGAAGATATGAGATGAAATTTTGTAAAGCAGTAGATCCTTTTATTCGTTCCGTAAAATCTACGAATGACTGTCCCATATTCTTAAATCCTTGCGCCATAAAGTCTGTCATTGGAGAAAAAGCTACAGTTAAATTCATAAAGCCTTGAATTAATCCGCCTAATCCTGACATAACCTTATCTAAAATAGGAGCTGCATTCTTATTTAAGTATCCAAAAAATTGCTTAGCAGATTTTGAACTCATAAACTTATCGAAGCGTGCTGACAAGTCAGCAACTGTACCTGCTACGCTTTTAAACATTGGATTTAATGATGACAAAGCTTTTTCTATTCCCGTCATGGCACTTGCGAAAGCATTAGCTGTTTGTGGGGCTATTGCATCTTGAACACCACTCCAAGTGCTTTTGAGCTTATCTAACGCCCTCATCGCCCTAACATTTTCCTTCGTACTTTTTGCAGTACCATCAATAATCGATTTAATAGTTGGTATAGCCGCCGCACCAAAACCAACAGCTGCACCGCCAGCAATACCAAAAGCTGCCGCGAGAGCAAATGTGTTACTTCCTGCTACAGCAATCATTGGTCCAAGAGTACCTAATAGTCCAACAGCCGCCGCGATAATTGGTACTAGTGCTGGGCTAACCATCAACATACTACCTTGAAACATATTAGCACCTACCGTACCGAATGCTCGAATAGAGTTTGCCAATCGATTCATCTTATCTTGGAATTTGTTGATTCGTTCTTCAGCGACATCTGTTATCGCAGATATTCTAAGTCTCGTGTCATTTGGCAAATCTCTTAACGTATCCCTAACCCTTCGCATTTTTCGCCTGAATTCACTAATTCTTGCACCCACGATTGCACTTAAATGAGAGCTCAAGACTCAACCTCCCTTCGGCTTGAAATTCGGCTTAAACCCTTTGAATTTATTGTTCAAATCAATCATTCGTTCTAGGTTTTTATCAGTACCAGTAATTCCTTTTTCTAAGTTTCTTCTAGCTTGATTTGCATTGAAAATCTTTCGCTCACTTGCCCGTTTAGCATGTTGTGCATACCTATTCGCCATGGCTGTTTTCGCCATAAGTTCATACTGATCTATTTTTCGATTCAGCGCTCCTATCCTTAATGCTTCGTACTCCCATGGCTCCCATGACATAATGAGGTCCACATCGAATATACCCATTAATTGAGCAACGTCACTTATGACTGTTTTGTAGTCTGTTCCGTCAGAAACTTCCGGTTTTCTTTGGCTTCCTCGATCATTTCTAGAATGGCCTTTTTCTCGTTTTCGGTCTCCCCGAAGTCGCTCATCAAGTTCAAGTTCTTCCAATATTTCTTGACTTTTTGTTTGAAAAAACCCGAGTTATCCAACTTTCGAAATGCATCCTTAAACAACTGATCTGCATCGCCATTTTCCTCAATGTGTTTCAAAATAGCATTTTCAATGGATTCGAGTGAAGGTTTCTCACTTTTCAAATGAGAAAGAGCACAATCCCAAAATGCTGATAAAAATAGAATGTCAAATTCTAAGAGTTTACTATAAATATTGATTAGTCCACCTTGCTTGTTGCCCTGTGAATCTTCCTCGTTATACTTTTCATTTGCTACCTTCTCAAATTTAAAATCTGTACGTGCCTCGTATTCTCTTTCACCGATTGTTAATACAGCCATTTCAATAAAACCTCCTCATATCAAATAAAAGAGACTGGCATTAGCCAATCTCTTAAGCTCCTGTGCTTGTTCCTGTTTCACCAGGTTGTTCAAATTCATATGCACTTGCATTTGTAATACCTTCTGGTAACTCAGTAAGGGTTCCTTCAACTGATTCACCCTCAACTTGGAGAGTCGCGCTAATTTCGATGAAATTATCTCCTGGGCTAGACTTTTCAACCGATTCAACTAAGCAATAAGCAAATACAGCATCATAAGTGCCTTCTTCATTTGCAATTAAGTCAACTTCCCACACTTTCAATTTCTTCTTTTGCTTAATCGCATTAAGTACAGCTAATTGTCCAGCATCCTTTTTTACTCCATAAGCAGTTAGCTCAAAGGATTCGCTATTCTGACCATAAGCCAAGATGCGCCCCATTTTAGATTGCTCATCCACTAACTCATTCTCGATAGAGTACGTACCTTCTGTTTGTTCAGCGACGACTAGTGCATCTGAGCCAACAGTTGCATCAACCGGTTGGATTAAAAGGATAGTATCCTTACCATTTTGCTTCATTTTTAGTCCTCCTGTTCAATATAAAAACGGACATTAAGAATCCCTTGATAAGGAAAACCAATGTCCGCTGGGCTAAGCACCCTCATATTTGGATCAATCATAAATTTAAACACTTTAAAACCCTCGACATGCCAATTTTCTTTTGTTAGAGCCATTACCATTAGGTTAAGCATTTGCATCGTTTCTCGCTTACCCTGTGCGTCACTGTAGCAATGTAAAACCCAAGGTATGTTTTCGCTGTAAGATGTTTTGCTCTCAAATGGTGATACAGTAGGCTCACCAACTGTCACATAAGGAAACGGTGTATTCTGATTAACATAATCATAAACACCTGTAATTACGTCGTTTAAATCAGCATCTTCACTCAGACGCTTGAAAATCGCTTGTTGTAATGGCCATAGTGCTGTTTCTTTCATACTATCACGCACCTAATCTACCTAATTCACGTTCAAAATGACGGCTCCCTGCTTCAATAGCTGGTTGCCAATATGGTTGAGGTTTCATACCACGAGTGTAGACATAACGATTTAGTTTTTCTGACCAGTAAACCCAAGGGGTACGTCGGCCGTTTCCTGTACTACTATAGATTCCTGTGCCGTATTCAACATAAATGGCATAGGCAGCACCTACTATAATCTCAGCTGATAACCCTCGATTATAATAACGAATTTCGATTGATCTTCTTAAATGGCCATCACCTGTTGGGGCTAATGCCTGGGCTTGACCTTGTATCAATTCAGCAGTCTCAGTAATAACTCGTTTAACCTCTATGATAAATTCTTTTTCAAACCTATCAATCGCTCTATCAAACTGACGTAAACCACCCATCTCTATACCGATACTGATACTACTTCTAGCCATCAGCTAACAGCCTCAAATCAACCCTCATGATTTCACTCTGACCGCCTTGATCCAACGGTTTACCAACTAACTCATAAGTATCTCCTTCACATACTACACGCATTTTTGTCGTTATATCGGTACGATATGGAAAATACAATTGTCTATCAAACGGGTGGTTAGCTTGTTGAGCACGGTAAATAACTTCTGATTTCGGTGTATCCAAAAAACCAATAGATTCACCATATGTCTCCCATTCTCCTGGTAACCAACCACCGCCTCCATCAGGAGTCTTTTTCCCTTCTACAAGGAATGCAACGTTATGAGGAAACTCAGCGTAATGCATGAAATCTCACTCTCCTGTAAGGCTTTAGATTATGCTTAATCTTTTCTGGGAGGTCAGTGTCGTATGAATAAGATACTGACCCCATAGAACGGCTAGATAATCCATCAGCTTTGATTTTGTGCCTTAACGACTCACCTATAAAAAGCCTTACACCTGCAGGTGGATCATAGCCAACGAATGTAGCACCACAATAATCCTCTGCATACTCCAATAAGATTGGCACCATCACACTTAAGTATGTTTGGTGCTTCTCCTTATCGATTCCAGCAATAGAAGATACCTGATCAATTAAATAGTCCATCTACTCACCTGCTTTGGCATTTGATTTAGATGTAGTAAACTTCTTTTTGATTTTTTTATATCCCGGTGGCATTTGAGACGGCTGAACAATCATTTTATGACCTTTATGGTTGATTACTTCGATTTTATTCTTGGTCATTCTCATCACCTCTCAAATTATGATCCTGCTGGAGCCTGAGGAATTGTATTAAAACGGAATTTTACAATGCGGACTGCTTTAGGCTCATAAACTCGGTTCCAACGAGCTCCTACATTCAGCTCAGTGTTTGTTGGGAATATATTTGCTACACCGCCTTCGTTCCATGCAACACCACGTGGATGCAAGATAAAGATACGACGGTTAACTAAATTCTCTTCACCAGAATAAGACATCCCATTTCTAACGATTTCAGTTTCGATGATACCTGGGTGTGAGCCATTACCAAGTGCAATTGCTCCTTGGCCAAAGATATAAACCTCTGATTGTCCTGTAGAACTGTCAAATGGCAGAGAATCATCAACGATAACTCTTTTCCCAAGAAAATAACCGATTGGGCGACCTTGTTCAGATTGCGGCGCATACTCAATTAAGTCTTGTTTAATCAGTTCAGCTTCTACTGCAGAGTTCATCATTACTCCTGTTAGTAAGTTCTTCGCATCACCCATCAATTGAGTAGCATCAATAAAAGTGCGTGCATTAATTGTTCCAGCTTCACCATCACGGCTTGTAATATCATGAATCTTTGCAGACATTGAGCTACTTTTGAACACACCAGATAGAGTAGCAAGGAGATTACGTTGCAAATCTCGAGCCCAATATGCACTAACTCTACTCGCAATTGCTCCAGCAGGGTCAGCTCCACTTAATAATGCTGAAAGACCATTAGCACCCCAAGCTTGTGTACGAGCTTGTTTGCGTGCCATATCTTTGTTGGAAGTAATTTTGCTAACATCCATATCCCCTGAATCTCTCATAACTTGAGATTCAATATTTTCTAGATCATTCCAAAAAGGCATGTTAATAAGTGTATTTGATCCACCTGCAAGGGAATTGAATTCCTCATCATTTGTAATAATACCGCTCTGGATTAATTCCGATTTTTCCATTGTTGCTTGAATAGTATAAGGTGTGAAAATCTCCGGTTGAATAACATCTGCTAATCTAGTGATTGCCATATATAATCATCCTCTTTTCTTTTATTTGGCCGAAGCCTTAAATTTTTTGTATAACTCGGGGTCATCCTTTAACAGGCGACCTTGCTCAGTGAGATTAAAATGCTCTTTGCTAAATGGATTATTCTGTGGCGTCGGTCTATTAGGTTCACTAGGGTGAGGTTGTCTTCCTTTTAGTCCAGACGGTTCATCTTCACCAAATAAATACGCATCTGACTCTTTTAAACTCTTAAGCTGTTCATCTAACCCAATCAAATTATCTCCATCTAAACTAATTTTTTCTTGATCAAGAAGTGCTTTAACTGCCTTTGGATTCTTCGCTGCCGCATCCTTCAAAGCTAATTCCAACTTGAATTCCTTACGTTGTGCAGCAAGCTTACTATCAGACTCTTCTTTAGCGTCAGCATTTGCTTTTTGTAAATCTTTAATCTGGTTTTGTAAATCCTTGTTATCTCCCACCTTTCTAGAGAGGTCAACCAGTTGCGTATCTCGGTCTGCAATTTGTTGTTTATATGTGGTAATCTCATTCTCTAAATCTTTGACCCTATCTGCCTCTGACTTAAGGGGGTTAATAACTTTACCATGACTTGCCATAACCTTCTCAATTTGCTCCTCAGTTAATCCGAGAGCCTTCAAATCTTCTCTATTCATTTTCATTCTCCTCACATTGTTTTTACGTGTTATGAACACGATAGGATAGCTATTTACCGCATAACTGCGAATAAATACATAAAAAATAGCCTTGTTTTACGTCTATTGGCTAAAGACAAGTTCATCCTAACTAGCAAATTTACTTTTCCATTCTTCAAAACTGGTAAACGGCATCGTTGTCGAGGGTGGACTTATCTCCTTTTGTGCCTTTTTTAAAGCTTGTTTGTAAGTTAATCCATCAACCATGTATTTCTCGGTTCGATCAGCGATTTCTTGTTGATAATCAGGGTCCATGTAATCACGACCGCGACGATACTCGGGTAATAACCCATTTACTTTTCTTAATTTTAGACAACGACAATTAATATCCATCGATGCCACGCCCCATAAATGCGGTCCCTTGGATTTTAATCCTCTATAAGTGAAATACCCTTGCTCATTTGTTTCTTTTCCATCTAGTTCCCTGTGTGCGTGTCTAACCTTTAAATCTAAGGCAGAAAGCCACACACCAGTTATTGTTGTATATTTAGCTGCTTGCTCTTCGGATTTTTCTCCGGCAAGGCTCCTAGATCTCCCCGCTTCGGTACGGACAACGGTACGTGCTTTATGCTGGTTAAACTTGACTGAGTTTTGTAATCGTCTAGCGATAACAGCATATCCTTCACCCGCCTGGATACCCTGAGCAATCTCGATATTAATGCGACGTATAATTTGGTTTCGGTGTTCCTCAAGAACCGACGAGAGCGTTAGCTTATCTATTGGATTTTTAAGGATTTGTTGGATTAGTTCCATTGTTGGTAAAGTAACTCTCATAGAATAACCGGTGCTCATTTGATACAGATACATATGTCTAAGATATCCCTCAAGATAGACGTTTTCAGTAGATGTTTGAAGGACTTTCACTATCTCTTTATACGCTCCATTGAGAACGCTGTTTATCTGTTTGAGTTCTTTATTTAATCGATTGTACTTGTTTACATCAGTCCACGATATTTCACCATCTTTGTCTGCATACTTAACATACATATCAGCTAAAATTTTTGTAATGTCCATTAGACGGCGATTAAAGATTTTTTCAATGTTCGATTCTGCCTTTTTGGCAAGTTTGTCAAGATGTTCTTCAATCTCCAGTTGGTTCATCTTCATCCTCACCACCTAGAGACTCTTGTTGCTCGCTATAAGCTGATCTTTCCTTTTCAACTCTCTCTTGCTCAAGTTGAACATCATCAACAAATGGATGCTTGGCTCTTAAAGTTTCATCTGACACAAGCTCTCTTGATTTGTTAATATTATCAATTTGTTCAGTTTCATTAGTGATCATAGACTTGTTAAACGAAAAGGAGTAGTTTTTATAATTCGCCTGAGTATTCTCAGCTATCTCTAGATATTCGCAAATAAACCACATCAGCGACTTAAGGCCTTTATTGAACTTTCTTTCTAGCACATTCGCTTTCATGTCTAAGAAAGAGTACAAAAACTGTAAAGCCACACCTGATGGATTCTGCCCGAAGCTATCTGTTGTTGTATCAACTGCTTGCCCTGCATCATAAATTAATTCAGCCAGCCTTTTTGTTTGGCTATCAACGGCAGCAACTGGAATATCCGCTTGGATTGTATCTACCCCCGATCCGGGTTCATCTGATACACTGATCGCTTTAAACTTTTTTAGATTCGTCATGAATTCCTCTAGTGATGTGCCTTCATAACCTTTTAAGACATAGATCAAAGCTGCTACATCTTCTATTGTGTTTGTAACATCACTAATTATTAACTCATAGGCATCAATTAATTGTTTGTAAAATACTAAATCGCCAACTGCTTCTTCGTTGTTTTTGAATTCAATGAACGGCACTTTTCCCCACCCATAACCTTCTTTTCCATAAAAGAAATGTGACTGAGGATTTAAGGAATACGTAACATCCATCACTATGCCGTCATCTGATTCCTCATAAAATGTCACTTGTTGGTCATCCCAAAGTTCAATTTTACGTGTGCCGTCATCAAGATCATAGAAGCGAATACCACCGGTTAAATTTTTTCGCTTTGTATTATCATAGATTGGTATAAATTCCTGAGCAGGAACAATCATATAATCAAATTCGCCATTTTCATCAATATATGGGTGCAACCACTCTTTTCCCTTGTTCGATGCGTTTTTAATTAGCTCTGGAATAATATCTTCAAAATCATCGCCTAATAATTCAATAATCCTTTCTAAGGCGAGGTCTTCACTAACGTTGCTTTCGATAGTGATTGGTTTACCAGCCAGATATCCAACTTTCTGATCCACAATACGCTTATGCCACGCGGTGGGTAATTTGTTATTTGTTGCATCTTCATCAACAACCTTAATATCCCCTTCATACGTGAAGATCTGTCGTTTTGTAATATCAGATTCATTGAAATAATATCTCACTCCTTCATCCATTTTAGATGTGTCGTGTTTTTCGATATAATCCTTGATGAGCTCTGTAACTTTAGGTGAATTCGTTTTAATGATTTGAATCAACTCATCTGCATGTGTTGGTGTACTTGGATACAACGGACAACCTCCTTACTTTAATATTCCTACTCCTTTTGGATAAACAATGGTATTGATGAAATATCTGTCTCCATCCAAGCAGTGGTCATTCTGTTTTACCGGCTTATCTTCACCTCGTTCAGTCGCCTTCTCATCCCATACATAAGAAGAAAACTCTCTAAAGGTTTCAATGCAACAATCGTTGTATAGTATTTTTTTCTTTTTAATCGCTGTAGCCATACTTCTTATTCCTTTGAGCACATCATTTTTAGCCTTTTTAACAACAAACTTTCCATGTTTCTTTATGGTAGCTATAAAAGATGCTGCAGACGGGTCAATGATTACCCTTGTTATTTGATAACCCGATGTAAATTCAACTAAATCCTCATAGTAATCTTCATCCGTTTTTTGACTGCCTTCTTTACGAGCATCGTAGTAGTATTCTTTCACTTTGTACCAAGTGTTATTGTAAAGACCCCACAAACCAAATGTAGTGGGGTTCTGCGTTCCATAGTCTATGGAAATATATAATTGTGTGTATGGTCTGTCTTCTGTTTTCACTTTGTGCTCATCTTCTGAAAACATATCAAACACAATACCTTCTGCCATTACCCATAGACCAAGAATATATCTCTTGAAGAAAACACCACTGAACATTCTCTTGAATCTATCTTTTACTTTTTCTGATAAAGACAGATTATCATCCATTGTAAAATGAAGGAGGTATGCTTTTTTCTCTTCTGCTTTATCGATAAATTCTGTCTTAAACCAATGATAAGGTCCAGCTGGGTTACAGTTAAAGAAATATCGAGAACCTTCCACGCTACAACGGCCAATTGCTTGGTCTACAAAAGATTTAGGCATTAGTGCCACTTCATCGAGATATGCACCTGCTGCAGTTAAACCTTGTAAAACGTCTTGGCTAGATTCGTTGTTGGCACCAAAACAATAAAATATATTTGTTCCAATTTGAACGTAGTGATCTGAGCGATGGTATTTATATTTAATCCCTTTTGCTAGGAGAATCTCAAATAATGGTTTTAATACGTTACGTTTGAGAGCCCCTATTGATTTACCCGCTATAATAAAAGATTGGTTTTGATGTTGGTGTATCGACCACATTATAAATGAATCAATCATAGCAATTGTTTTACCTGCTCTTATTGATCCTTCTGCAATTACCATTTCATAATCATGATACGGTGATTCATCCATCCACCACATAAGGAGCTTTTTTTGCTTTTTGGAGAATGGCTTGAACTGGAACCCCTTATTCTTCATCGTCAAACACATCCTTAATTTCGCCTTTTAGTGCTTCTAAGTATTGTGTGATATCAGATGTTTCAGGAGGGGCATTCTTGCTCTCAATCTCTTTCTGTTTAAGCTCAACTTCTTTTTGCTTCATTTCCATATCATGCCTTAACTTTTCCTCTTGAAGACGCTTCTTATCATTCTCAGAAAGCAAATCATAGTATTTGGTCAGCATTTCAAGAGCCTTCATTTTATCAGCAAGCTTGATGGAAACACCATCCTTACCTTTCTTAACCTCGGTAATAAGAGTGCCGTCAACTTCATCTGATTCTTTGAAATCAACATAACTATATGAATACATGACTTGATCTCCGTTTTCATCTAACAGAGGTTCACCATCACTTATTCTCAGTTCTGGTTGCTCCTTCTTACCAAACTCAACAAAGTCAGTAATATCAGCAAAAGCAATGTCAATGTACTTTTGAAGGATATCTTTCGCATCCAAGAATATGCCTTGTTGCCTCTCAAGCTTCAATCTTTCAATCTCAGAGGCTATCTTAGGATTTCTTAGATGTCGATGCCCTTCAACCATTGCAGTCGAATAAGCGCAGTTATATGCCTTCTGATAAGCCTTAGTTGCATTAAAATACTTGATATAGTAAAGACAGAATAACTCTTGCTTGTCTGTTAAATCAGTTGATTCAATGACAGGTTCAGGGGTTGCAACCTTCTTCTTTTTGGTTGCATCCTTTTTAGTGGGATCTCTCGACCATCCTTCACGGCTTTTTCTGCTCTTCAAAGTACCAATTTTTATATCATGCTTATCAGCAAGCGCCTTTAATGTAATTTTTGATGTCTCAAATTCTTTCCTTATTTCCTCCCAATTCATTACATGGCACCTACCTCCTGTCTTTTTTTACAAAGAAAAAAGACCTCGATTTGAGGTCTAAATTTTATTCTATCTCTTCTTCAATTAATACATGGATGTGAGCGTCATATGTTGAGTCTGCCTCATGGATGAATACGTTTTTCACCTCAAAAACCCCTGCAACACTATTCAAAGGGCGCTTTATTGGATCAGGTTTATACTTTACATCAATATAATCCCCGACCCTCGGAATTATTGGCAAATTAAAACTTTGCCCATTCACAGTATCCTTCGGTGAATTTGAAGCATACACCTTAACTTTAAAACCACTCATTTTTATTCTCCCTTTCTAGTTGCATCTGAACAAAACGTAAATCCTCCTGATAATAAAATTAATTACCCACCTACTTTATTCCCCATTGTCTGCCACCGCCTCCTGGATCAATTAAACAAGAAATCCAAGCTAGCCAATCACTTCCTGGTTTCGGGTTCCTTTTCCATCCTCCACCACCTGGGTCTTGGTGATGTCCACCTCGTGGAGGGTCAGAATGGTGTCCTCCTGGCTTAGGGTCTCTTAAGATAGTATTGAGCATCATATACCTCCACAACCTGGGTCAATATGATGACCTCCTACACCTAGATCTGAATGATAGCCGCCACCACCTGGGTCCTTCTTAATTCTTCCTCCACCTGGATCTTTTCTCATTTCAAAAGCCCCCTTCGTTTTTTAATAGGAATGGAATAACACACATCACAAACGCCATCATTGTCATGGTACTCATTATAATCTGTGATTACTGCCTCACATTTAGAACAAATCCACAATCCTTGTTTCACCTGCTCCATATGCAATCCTCCCCTTTTTATAACATAATTCGCCATAAAACGGGGTAAATCCTCCTATAAAATCACCGAAAGGTGAGCAACGCACAAAAATAGAGGAAGCAGCTTGTTTAACTGCCTCCCCTGTCCTGCCTTCCATTTTAGCATGCCGATTTTTCGTGTTTCAACAAATGCACAAAGTGGCTTTTTTGGCTCAAATGGTTCAATATGGTTTCTTTGGCTTTTTTGACCTGATTTCTAGATATACACAAATGATAAGATATCTCTCGGAATGACATGCCATCTAGGATACAATCATAAATGACTTTATCGCGTTCATCTTCCAATAATTCGGCAGCAAACTCAATAACATATACTTTCTCTCTAAGTCGCTCTAGCCTGTTATATAAACGTTCTTCACGTAAATCCATGTTATTTAACTCCGCTTGGCTTTTTCCAGAGCTTCCTTTTGGCAAAGTTGCCTCTATCCCATATTGAGCAACACCCCAACTTTTCATAGGTGTAGAATATCCAAATAGTACTTTTTCAAGGCGCTCCACTTCTTTTTTCATCCAATGATAATCTTTTAACAACGATTCGATTCTTTTAATGCTGGCAGCTTCTTTCATACAGGAACCCCCTATGTTAAAATATAATTGGGTGCCGGGGATTCCTGGTCATGTCTCTGCATTGCAGGGACTTTTAATTTGCAAAAGGGAGAAGTTTTTTTCTTCCTTCTTTAGCTGCTAGCGAAGCATCTTCTACAGTTCTGTGATAACCGAAATAATAAACCTTCCCTCTATATTTGACAGTAGCTCTCCATTTTTTCTTATCTTTATCCCAAGTGACGCCTCTAGCACCAGATGTGTTATTTTTTTGAACCCTTGTATTTTGGTTGTTTTCGGACAAGGTTACTATTCTCAAATTATTTCTTTTATTGTTTAAAGTGTTCCTGTCTACGTGGTCCACAAATCTATCTGTTGGTGCGTCCATAATATATCTATGCATGCCGATCAAAGCAGGTTTCCCCTCTTTGTTTTTTGTGTTGCCCATCACATAATAGGATTCTGTCTTTTTGTTGTAATTTACAAACCAACTACCTGGGAAACTATCTACTTTTTCCAGATCAGAAGTATCAATAAATGTGTTGAACACATCACCGTTTCTACGTTTTATGAAGATGACGGTGGTCTCGCCAAGTGTCTCATATCTATTCTTCATTTAATCAACCCCTCTATATGAGCTATTTTCTTCTTTTGTTAAATTATTTATTTTTCATGCATACTTTTATTAATTATGGATAAATTATTATTGGGTAAGGAATTAAAAATCTTCCGCAGTGCCTACTTAGGTATATTTTCTTACCCACTTCCATAATATGGTCACACGATTAGAGAGAGCTTGGATGGGCTCTTTCTTTTCGTAGTAAACTTTCTCTATCTTGTGTTTACTTGTTTATCTTTAGATAGCATCTTTTGTTTAGATTTCTCTAATGCATCAATAACAACATCTATACTTTCAATTTTTGTAAAGAGCATCCGTACTGGTGTTTCTTCTACACTCATAACTTTATCTTCACCGTACTCATGATAAGCACCAATTTCATTTCTCTTCTCGTTATTCCAAAACAACACGGTACCGACTGTATCATCAGATTGCAAAAGTCCTGCAGCCACTTCAATATCACCATATCCAAATTCCAATTGCTTTGTTTTATCAATATCAACTATTGGCATAATTGTCCTCCTCTAATGTAATTTCATTCCACTTAATCAAATCTTCCCTAACCCCCTGAGCAGGACTCTCTGCGAAAAAGAGAAAGGTCAACTGGTCAAGGTGCGTAATATCTTGAACTGTGAATCTATTACCCTCGTGGATCAGCGTGCTGCCTATTGTGTAATTCATTGAAATTAACTCCTCCTACCTTTTGTTTCTTAATCATCATCTTCAACTAGAATTTTTGCTGCTTCCCATTCTGCGCCACATGATGAACAAACCCTATCGCCTTCCACTGTAGTTGGAAAATAACAATATCGACATTCCCAATGCATCCTCTTCCCCTCCTAATCAACTAATTATCCTTCGTATAAATTCTTCTTATTTAGAAAAGATAAATTTAGAAGGAGGTGTAATTTTATGTTAAAAAATGATTCTGTATTAGGACTTGGTGTATTAGCTGTCCTTCTAACAACAATATATACTGCAATATTAGCTTCCCAATTAACGGCTACAAAAAACAAAGTTGATTACCTGTACTATAAAGGCAAATTAAATAATACCGAATAAACACTTATTAGTTGTTCTAAAAGCCTTCTTTATACAAAAGTAGGCTTTCTATATTGTCCTACTCCTTTCAATTGCTAAACTGATCTATCATTTAGTTGCTTTAATTTACTATGCTTTAATAATTGGTTTCTCTAAATCAACATCATACAAATTCTCATCTAATACATCTAAAGAATCACTGTTTAAGAGGTCGTATGATTTATATGAATAAATCTTTGATGGTATAGGTAATCCTGTCTCCTTGCCAATTAAAGCATCATCGCAGTAGCACACAGGTAAATCACCATGTTCATCCAATTGTGATTCCAAGTGTTCAATCAGTTGCTTTAGGTATACTTGTTCCATCTCTATTCCTCCTTAATTAACTCCCTGCTTATCGTGTAAATTAAAATTGCCTACATACTTTTACTAATTGTGGATATGCTAATTATTGGACAAGGCTAAAATTCTCAAATGGCCATATAAGAATTCCTTGTCGTACGCAAACTCCATATTTTATAATTTCACTAAATGTTTTTCTTACTTCAGACGAACCTTCCTAGCTTTTTTATGAATAGGCTAAAGAGCTATAGGTTAGATTATTATTATCCTTTGTTGGAGGTATAGTCTATATGCTAACTCATATTTTTTTATGGTCCATGTTAATTTTGCCTTGGTTTATTCTCCTTTTATTAGATACCAAAAGGGTGAAGTCCTTCATTCCAGGTGGATTAGTGAGTGCCTTGCTTTTGACAATATTATTTCAGCTATATCAAAGATATAATCTGGTTGAAGTTGTTGAAACAATTTTCCCTTTAACTAATACAACACCTTTCATCTATGGAATATACATAGTCTTACCCACAATATTTTTATACTTTACATTCGGTAACTTTTGGCTTTATATCACCCTTAACACTATAAGCGATGCAATCTTTTCTTTTGGAATAATGAACCTTTATGAATATTTCGGGATTTATAAAATGGATGATCACTTTCATATTGTAATTTTTATTAATTGTATTATCTGCGCTTCCTTAATTTACTTATTTCAAAAGTGGCAGTATATCGATCCATATAATTGAAAAGGTGTAAAGAATTCTTCAAAGTCAGTCGGCTCTTTTTTACTTAATCTATCTTGTGTTGCATAACCTCTAATTATTAAGAAATACTATAAACACTGATTTTTTGAAGGAGATGATTATCCTACTTTACTTAAATGAATCTATTATAGTATTGTTGGTTCTCGTATTATTTCCAGCTCCGTTTTCACTATTCTTTTTTAAAAAAATTCATTATGGCGTAGTCATAGCAACCATGTACGTAAATATTATTTTTATAATGTTTATTTTTGGATTTCTTGTAAACCTCTAACTGTTTTTTCTTAATTAATTCAAAAGGTGATTAAAACACCCAATCATTAAACCGAAATTCACATAGTATATAATGGATACGATGGATTTCTCTTTTTTTATCATTTCTTCGAAGAGCCACTGCCTGGGCTCTTCTTTTTATTTTTCTTGATTGATTAACTCTGGATTTTCGTAAATGTTGCCGATGATTTCAAACTCTTCGTCATTTACCAATGCATTATATAAATCGTAATGTCCTCTTTCAGTTATAACTATCCATGCTCCACATGAGAAACTTACTTCTCCCTGTAAAATGTTATCCTCTGTATGTCCGCCAGTACGCAATGAATCGAAATCATTTAATTCGACTTCATCCCCCTCATATATCTCCTTGCCGTTCTTGTCTTTTAAGCCTGTGTATTGCATGAAATCCAAAAACACATTGTTGTTGATATCATCAACACCATTTTCTTCAAACCAATACATATTATTGATGTATTCCATTTCTTTTCTTGATTTATCCCAAGCACGAAACTTTATCTCACGCACGGTCATCCCTCCAAATTTTAGTGAACATAATACAAAATCAGTAATCTAAGCCTTTCACCTCATAAGCCCCGGCACTGGGGAAAATAACCCCATGCCGTTTGCTATATGGATTTTCATTTCTAATCTGCTGCTTCGATATGCCTTCCTCGTAGATGACAACAACCTGGAGCTTTTCTCGATCAAGACTAACTGCATTCGTTTCTACGATTCTTCTAGTCATTAACTTACCTCCACGAATCCCCTATCTCGGTCATATTTTAGTAATTTAATAGAATCCATGTATTGACGCTCGAACAGTTTTCTTTTTATTGAAAATTCTTTGGTGACTGTTCCTTTTATATCAATGATCTCGATTGTCCCGTCTAATTTTTCTACTTCAAAATCCGCAACATATTCAATCTTTCTGTAAGTCCTTCCGTTCTTTTTAAAACCCTCTTGAAGAAGGTATCTCGGTTGCAACTTAAACCCTTTTATCTGTTTAGCTTGCAGCAACCATTTTAATTGGCCGTAATACATTGCTTCTGCTTTGCTATCAAACTTATGTCCATCGACAACTTGTTTGTGGTTGCCGTACTTGTTGTATTTTCTTGCCCCCATTAATAACCCTCACTTTGCCTCTCGTGGTTAATGACATCTTTCACATAGAATGCTTCTTCGATTTGTTCAAAGGAGAAGCCAATCATTTCACCAAGACCGATATATTCGGAGAGTAGTTCGATAAAGGTAATTGAACTCTTCGTCTTATCCAACTTAGATACGAGAGCGAAGATGTATCTGAACTGGGTTGCTAATGGTCGCTTCTTATCTGCTCCAGACAACAAGTAGATCATGACAAAGTCTTCAAAGAATATTTCGTGACCGATATCCAGAATGAAATGAAGTCCATCAGCATATTCGATTAATGCGTCTTGTAGGTTGTTCTCTTTGTGTGCCCAAAACTTGAATACTTTCGGAAGTTCATTCGCACATTCCCCTAGCTCCACTTGAAGAGCCAGAGTAAGTTCTCCAAAACGATCATCACCTTTATAATCAATCCTGTTTCTAAATACCTTCTGTGCCTCGTACATTGCGATTAAATCTAGCATTAACCTTCCACCCTTCTTAATTTAGCCATCCAAACTGACGAATAATTATGTCCAGCAAATACATGACGATTGTAGCTATCACAATCAAATGTCTTACCTTGCTTTGAGAACTCAGTTAGAGGAAAAATGATTTCGCATCCTCTTTTCACATGGTCCTGAATAGCCTTTTCAGCTTCATATTTCCTTGCACGACGAATGATTATATCTTGCATAGGTTAACCCTCCTATTAATCTCATTAAGAGCTTCTAGGGCTAATTCTGTGTGTCGTGATATGTAATATAGCTGCCCTAGAGTCGCTTTTCTAAAATCCAAGGGTAAGTCCCCCATTTCTTTTGAAGACCATATCCTCTTTTGCTAAATGGATGAGAGCTAATAACACTTCGTCTGGATCTCTATTAAAACTACTAGCAATCAACCTAACGTCTTTTCCAACTTTCCACTGACGAGCGACTTCTTCTAGCTCCAACTCATCCCATAAAAAATCCAAATCCTCTAAAACAATGATTCTCTTTTGTCTTTGTTTTGTTGCGTTTTTAAGAACCATTACGCTCACCTGCTTCAAAATACTTCTCACCGATTGCCTTGCGAATCCGATCCAAGGTTTTCGGTCCTATACCTGGCGTTTTTTCTAACTCAAGAAATTTTACGCGGAAAAATGATGTTGTCTTAGCAATGCCTTTTAATTCGCCCATATCCTCACCTAACGCAAAGCCCTCAGTTCTGCCTTGTTCATAAGCTTTCTGAATAACGGGGTTACGTTTCTTCATGACGACATGTACTTCTCTGCATAGCATTTTCTACATGGTCCTTCGACAAAGTATCCATTAGGCTTTTTGCATTCCGGGCAAATCTTAGCGAAGGTATGCCATTGTTGGCCGCACTTTGTGTCATCACATTCCATTAACACCAATTTGCCTGATGGAGCGAGTAGATATCCTTTTGTCTTACATCGCGGACAATTTAAAACTGGTTTTACATTTTGAATGGTCATTTCATATTCCTCCTTAGAACCAAGCGTTACTGCTTGTCTCTGAATCTATTTCTCTGAATGAAGCTATTGTTTTTTCGTATCTAAGGGCTTCGTAATCAAGTTGCTCCAATGGCACTCCTTCACGACTAGTCGTAATATTCATTGCGTTAAGTTCTTCGATGTAACCTTTACGCATCAAATCTTTGTTTTTAAAAGCCTGCATTTTCGCCATTCCTTCAACTCCCCGAATTTTTTCGTAACTCCATCAAGCGCTCAAATTCGCTCATTTGTTCACCATCATTGACTGCTGGTTGATCGCTAGGCTTCGGTTTAGATTGTTGCGCATCTTCCTCAAACCAATCAGGCAGCATTTCTGTACGTATAACGCCTTTGCCTTTACGGGCGAACGGCTTAACTTTGTTTTTATTGAATTTCTCACGCTCATGTGCTCGAACTCTATCAATCTCCATTAGATTGTGACTATGCCATTCTTTAAGGATGAAATTCACAAAGTTAAAGTTCTTCTTGTTTTTATCATCAGCTAGTTTAATAGCTGCATTGACAATTTCTTGGTTGCCTTTAAAATCATCAATCCACTGATTAAGAGATTGCATTTGTAATGGTGATAATCGGCAAAGTGAATCTTCGAACAACTTGATGGGATGGTCTGTTGTTGTAGTAGTATTTTTTTCTTTAACATTATTATCTTTATTAACATTCTTATTATTGTCCCGTTGCTGTCCCATAGCTGTCTCATTGCTGTCCCACTTCTGACCCATTGATTGATTCTTATAGTGTTCAAAACCTTGATATTTAGCATAGTTCACGACTGTGAAGAGTGTCCCATACTCGGTTGATTTGGTCGTTATTCGGCCTTCATTTTCAAGTGATTTGATCTTCCTTCTCAAAGTCTCTAAAGGAGGCTTTTTTAGAGCATTTCCTCTACCTTCCTTATAAGCCAAATCATCTTGCAAATTTCTCAAAGACCTCAAATATTGACCTCTTTCAATTTTGATTCCAGCATGTTCTATTCCATCCTGGGAAAAGATCGCTTTCCCAAGGATGTAAAAGAAAACCCTAAACTTAAGAACATCAGACCAAATTTCGTTTTCGAATATCTCCCTACTCACCTGGAAAGCGCCTTTCATTTCAACTACTCCTTTTACCTATTAATCTCGCAAATTGCGAATCGCTTAGTTATCCGTTTTACGGTATAATCCGGGTACTTCTGCATATAATTTAGTACAAGCATTTTCAACTGTTCTTTGTCCTGTGCCTGCTCGAAAATCCAAGCAGGCAGGACTACATTTGTTTGGTTATTCATTTACATCAAACTCAATATCTATATCTGCACTAGGTTTCTCTTCTGACGGTACAGCATCGATAATATCTGGTTGATCTACTTCTTCGGTGATATCCTTCATTTCTGGTACCTGCTCGTCTTTTGAAACGGCTGTCTGCATTTCAACGGACAAGATACCCCATTTAGAAAGCATGTTTCTTAAGACGGTTTTCTCAGCCATCGCATCAAAATCTTTTTTCCATCCAAAATCACTTTTAGAGAATTTCTTTTTATGGGCTTCAATTTCTCCTCTAGTCCAATAGACTGTTTTCTCAAACCCATTAATCAACTTGAAATAACCGCAATAACCAATTACTTTGTCACTTGTTGCTCCATCGAGATTAAGCTCTAATTCTTCAGTAAGACGATTCCACTTAACTAGCTCTCCTTCTCTTACCTCGATAACGTTAATTCCTTTATATTGACCTGTACGGAGGGCTAACTGGATATAACCCTTATAACCAAGTTGAAATTGAGCTTTTCCACTGTACGGAACTATCCAGGCATATCCTAGGTTTTTATCAACCGGTAAATCTAAAGTTGCTGCAACCATTGCCGAGGTAACTACTGTCATCGGATCAGTTTTTTGTAAATAAGAGTCTCCGTTGTATAGGTTCAACAAAGATGACATAAACTGCGGAGCCTTTTTATCAAGAACATCTTCGAATTTCTTTTTCATTGTTGGTGCGTTTAACAGCCCTTTAAGCCCTAGTGCTTGAGGAGCAACCTTTTGAGGGGCTGTATCCTGTTTGCTAGCAATTTGGTTTTTTAATGCTGCATTCGTTGCCATAATTAATTCAACTCCTTAATGCCAAAACGGCGTGATGTAGATGGTTTGATTACTTCTTTGTAGATATCTGGAAACTTTTCTTTTAATGCTTTTGTATCCACACGATTAGAGACAACATTTTTCCAAGTGATGATATGGGTATCTACAAGCCCTACCTCTGCATCTTTCAACTCAGCTTTGATCTTGTTCTCAATATCTTTCTTGGCTGTTTGAATGAGCTTTTCATCGTTCTTTATTTGCTCATAGCTGAGAAGCATTTCCTTATAATTAGAAGGTAAAACAATCTCTTTCCCTTCTTCTGCTTTGTTGTATTTCTCTTTAAGGTATTGTTCAGCTGCACTTGAACCATCTAATTCTGGCGGAACAAAGCCAAGTACGTGTTTTTCCCAGAAGTTAACCTCTGCATCAATAATCATCTGAATTAATTCATCGTCTCGCTCGATCTCTTTCCAGGTGAAGTGATTTCCACCGATCAGAACTGCGATATATGCTTTCTCTTTACCAGTTACAGCTAGATAATGCTGCACTTGAACGAGATACGCAGCAGGGATTTCGTCTCCCTCCCATTCAGCTTTTAAATACGCACTAGCAGTCTTGCACTCAAGAAGAGCAGACTCTTTCATGACTTCGCGGTCAATATTGGCTTTGATAAAGTGATAATCTGGATGAGAGAACATGTAGTTGCGCCGGCGTACCTTTTTCTCAGTTCGCTTCTCAAATTCCTTAGCAACCACTTTCTCCATTTCATTGCCCCAGTATGCTGCTTCGCTACTAATTTCAGTCAGTTCGACTTGACCTGTTTTTTCTAACCACAGCTCAAAAGCTGTTTTGTATTTGTTTAGTCCAAGGATAATACTTGCATCACTACCGCCAATTCCTTTGGAACGTTCTTGTAACCACTCAAAACGGCTCATATCTTTTGTTGATATTGCATTGCTAACTGCCATTTGATATCCTCCCTTTACCGTTATCAAAGCTTTGTGCTAAAATAACTTTAAATATTGTTTAACCATCGGCTCCTGTTGCTCGCAGGAGTCTTTTTTATGCACTTTTGAACTCAAAGCCAAGTACCTCGCATAAATACCGTTGAAGATTGCCCTCCAAGATAATCTCACCGTCATATTCAACGATTTCATCACCTTCGAGAATCTCTTCTCCAAAGTAATCAATCCCAGCATGTTCTGGCTGTGCAACCAAATTCGGATAGCCTGTCCTTCGTAACTGCGTAACCTCAGGATGCTCCATCAATCAACCCTCCTTTGGATTTGTGAATTTGACACACCAGTCAATTTTCACGCCATCCTCTTGGAGTCTCTTAATCAATGCTTCAAGCGTGATTTTCTTACTCAAATGGCTCACTCCTTTCTGTTCTGTTATCAAAGATCATGGCGCTTTATTCGCACCGTGCAGAGCCAAAGTAAGGGGATGGGGTGGTTAATAGATATACTTTGACCCTGCACGGTGGGAACAAAAGTTCTTGTTTCCACACCGTATGAATGATATAATTAAGTTGGTTATTTCATATGAGTCGTTGAGTAGTGAGCCTGCCAGTTCACTGCTCATTTTTTTTGCTTGTAAAATCTCCTATCATTAGCCCTAGAAAGAATGCGATTGAAGTAAACACAATCATTAAAATTGCCGTATCCATCTATATAGCTCTCCTTTCAACCTCTATATTTTCCGTATCATTTCCTCCACTAAGAATGGCGATTAATGTATCTGGAGGGGTATTCGTAACCTGCCCCCATCTAATGGCATCTGATATTTTTAACTCCATTTTGTTGTTTTCAATTTTCGAAATACTACTACGAGGCATATGCATGCGTTCTGCCAATTCTTCTTGAGACAATCCTCTAATCTGGCGATATCGCTTTAAAAGTGAACCATATTGCAAGAAGATCACCTCCCTCCAAATGTTCGAAATTAGAACATTTTGTTCTAAAATGTGTACAGAAAATTTGAGAGAGTTGAAATATAATAGATTGTGAAGGAACACATCCGGTTTTTGCCTGGCAGCTTCGCCGGATGGTTTCTGACTCAAGAAATTTTTCGAGGCGGTATGTAGCGATGAATGGTTGGCCCCATTCATCGTTTACTACCACTAACTAACTTAAGCTGTTTATCTACTTGGATATCCATTACTGGATAAATCTCTTTTGCTTTTAGAATGTTGTAGATGAAAAGCCGCCCTTTTTGTGTCCATTGCGTATTCATGACTACTTTTGTCGTTCCATCACTTCTCAGCACATCAGTAGTTTTGGACTTTGTGTAACCTTCTGATTTGTACTTGGTGTATAAAATCCACTGGCCATTGATCTTGTACTGGATACCTGATTCATGAAGAATCTTATTGAACTTCTGAGCTGACATTCCGTAATCAGCAGCAATTTGAGTGATCGTGACGGAATCTGTAGACGAAAGAATTTGATCTAAGTAAGTAATTTTGGGTTCGTATTCCGCAACACGTTGACCTAGCATAAGATTTTCAGTGTGCAGTTGCTCTCTCTCCTCTTCTTTTTCGATGAGCATGAGGAGTGCTTCTTTGTATGTAGATGGGAGCTTGAATGGTTGTTTAAGTTGCTGCTCCATCTTTTCGAATTGAGTTACGTAAGTTGCAGTGAAGAGCACACCTTTTTCACCAGTCATTTTATTGGCTACCATGTCGCAACCTTTTCGGGTAAGTAAGTAGCAATCGTAGGTTTTGTTGTTTCCGTTAGTTTTGTAAGTGCTTGGGATAAAGAAATTCTGAGAATCCAATTTTGGATTTTCATCTAGGATTTTTTTGTAGACCTGGATATCTCTCATAAGGTGTGCGTGACTTTTACCAGTCATATCAGCAACTTCACGACTATCGACTAATAACTGGCCGTTTTGGTTAATAATTTGTAAATTTTTCATTTACATTGCCTCCAAACTTTTTTGTTCTTGTTCTCGCATCCAAGCATCAAGTGTTTCGACCCTAAATAGGATTCTTGCACGAGCTTTGATATGAGGAATTTGTTTTTGTCGTACCATCGTGTAAAGAGTGTCTATATGGATACCAATAATTTCAGCTGCTTCTTGCGCAGTAATTGTTTTGCGGTTCAACCTTTCTTCACTCCATTCGGTTCAGTATTTTCTAACAATGAAACTACTTCTAAAAGCTTTGATAAAACCAGATCATTGGATTCATCATTCTCGATGTGTAAGGCTGCTAGAAGGATGTTGTACTTGATTTCAGCCCAAATTACTTTGTTTGTAAGGTTCATGGTGCCCCTCCTTATTCCATGCTCCTTTAATCGATTTCAATAATTGAAAGGAGGTGGTGGAATGGTTAATAAAAAGCAAACTTCAAAGTCAATTGCTAAAAAAGCAAGCAAAATCCTTAAAGATAACCGATATAGCAAAACTTCAAAAAGCGTAGCAGCAAGTGCCTTATCACAAACTAAGAAGAAATAACTGTAAAGTTAGAATCCTTTAACTCCAGAGAAACGATCATTGTTGAATTAATATAAATTGTGAATGTGTCAGTTTTCACGCCAATGAAGTCATCTGGCACATTCTCGTTTATCCAAGAAGGAACTTCTTTGAATAACTCGACTTGTTCATATTGATCTCCGGTTACTAGGACTAGTCGCTTAACTTTCAAATTGACCCTCCTTTTAGGCAGTGTGTTTACCCAATTTTTCGTTGGGTTCTTGATTAAAAAAAATATCATCAGGACTGCTATCAAACAAGGAAGCAATAGATAAAGCAATCTTCAGTGTTGGGGTTCTTACTCCTTGCTCTATCATTCCATAATAGGACTCTGTTATGGAAATAGAATATTTTTCTTCCAACATAGTAACTACATCACGTTGGGTAAGATTCAATTCTTTTCTTTTAGAGGATAACTTTAATCTTCGTTTCATTTTTTCACCTCACAACTTTTCGTTGTCTTTATATTAACCCAACAAAAAGTTGTAGTCAATACTTTAACTCAATTTTTTGTTGTTTTTGTTGTTTTCATGTTTAATAGCCCAACTAATAGTTGTATAATCATTACCATAATATGTTGTTTAGAAGGGGAAATAGCATGAGTCTTTTATCAGAAAGATTACGCGAACTTAGAAAAAAAAATAAACTTACTCAGAAACAATTAGGCGAGTTCTTAGATATCAGCGAAAGTGGATACGGATATTATGAACAAGGTCGTAATGAACCTTCATTAGAGACAATAAAAAAATTAGCTAAGAAATATGACGTTACAGTTTCATATTTAACAGGCGAGGAGAAACACGAATTTAATACTAAAGAAGAAAAAGATATAGCTAAACAAATGGAAAAGATTCGTCAAGACTTGGAATCACAAGAAGGGTTGAGTTTTTACGGTGAACCATTAAGTGAGGAAGCTATGGAGTCTTTGATGGAGTCAATGGAACACATGGTTAAGCAAACAAAAAGAATTAACAGGAAATACATACCTAAAAAGTATAGAGATAGAGAGAACGATTAGGATGTAGGGGGTCATTCCAATTTCTTGGATCAAGACAGAAGCAGAGGATTTAATACAAAAATATGAAACTAACAATCCATACACATTAGCTGAACACTTGAAAATCAAAATTATTGAGTGGGATTATCCAGACGAGATTATGGGCGTTTATAAATATCATAAGCGAAATAAGTTTATCTACCTTAATTCGAATATAGCCCACCCCAAGAAAAAATTCGTATGCGGACATGAAGTTGGTCATTCAATAGTTCATCCAAGAGTTAATACAATGTTTCTTAAATCAAAAACGTTTTACTCCAAAGATAAACTAGAGAGAGAAGCAAACTTATTTTCACTTTCTCTCCTTCTTCACGGTTGTGATTTTTCGGAATACACAGATATAAATCATGTTTGTATGGAGTATGGCATACCTATTGAACTATCAGACATGGTAAAAAAATTTACTAGATGAATAGGTAAAAAGATGCGTGAGAATTGTAATTCAATTTTCTTTTTATTGGAATAACTGAAAGGTGGAGCTAAAATGGGATTGTTCTCAAATTTCAAAAAAGAATTATCAGCGATAAATCAGCAATTTAAGGAAGATATTAAAAAAACTAATGAGCAATTCAAAGAAGATATTAAAATGGGCAAAAAGCAACTTGAGGAAGATATTAACTCAAATAATCAATTTAAAGAAGGATTTAAGAAAACTAATGAGCAATTCAAGGAAGATATTAAAAAGAAAAATAACCAATTTAAAGAAGAATTAAAAACAAATAATGAGCAACTTAAGGAAGAGTTTAAAACAAATAATGAGCAACTTAAAGAAGAGTTTAAAACGGTTAAAACTCAAATTTCTTCGGATATAAATGAAATGAAACGACAAATCAAAGAACGTGAAAAGGAAGCACGTATTCCTAAAGTGAAAATTGAGACTATTAATGGTGATCAAGAACTGGGTTATGATTCTTATACCATGGAAATGATACAGGCCGACACTGGTAAAGTGCGTTTTAAAGTAAAGAAAGAAATTAAGGATGATATATTTAATCTAATAAAAATTGATAGAACAGAAAACATCCAAAAAAGTGCACTAGATGTAGCTGGATGGACTTTTGCTGGTAGCATGCTTTGGGGAAATGCAGGGGCTTTAGCTGGCGGACTTGCATCACAGAAAGGTAAAGACAAATCAACAGCTGCACTTTTCCTTGTAAATGAAGATACTCAAAAGAAAATAATGCTAATTATCAAATGTGATAGCAAAATCCTAGAAAAACTATCTCAATTTACTCTTACGCAAGAAGAAGATCAACAGTCTCAACCACAGACCACGGATAAGTATATGCAATTAGAAAGAATTTCACAGTTGAAAACTAAAGGAATCTTAACCCAAGAGGAATTCCAGAAGGAAAAAGAAAAGATTTTAAATAGTTAACTACTCTGTTCAAAAGGCAGAGTTTCTTTTCAACCAAAAAGCGAACATATATTCTTAAGGAGGTTTTAAAATGGCAAACGTCGAGGATCGTGGAAACGGAAGCTATCGATTGACTGTAATCATCGGTTACAACGATAAGGGCATCCCCATAAGAGAAAGAAAAACAATTAAAGCAAAAAATATGAAAGCAGCAAAAAAAGAGCTTACCGTTTTTGAAGCAGAAATACTAACCGGGAAATACTTTAAAGCAGAAGATAAGCTAACATTGAAATCGTTTATCCCTCAGTGGTTAGACAAACATGCTAAAGATACATTATCACCTGATACACTTCAAAATTACATTAGTATCTTAGAAAAGAGAATATTACCTAAGTATGGCCACTTCAAATTAGAAGAAATCAAAACAATCCATATTGTAAACTTCATTAATGATCTAAAAAAAGATGGCCAAAGGTTAGATGGTAAAGAAGGCAAACTTTCAGCCTCGTCCATTCTAAATTGCTATAAGGCATTTAATAATGTTTTATCCTGTGCAAAAAGATGGAAATTAATAAATGAAAATCCTGCAATTGGCGCTAAACCACCCAATGGTAAATCTAAAAAGTCCGAAGTGTACTCAAAAGAAGAACTTGCTCAATTAATTGATTTACTGAAAGATGAAAACTTATTTTGGAGAACGCTAATTATGCTTGCTGTTACAACGGGAGCTCGAGAAGGTGAAATCGCTGCTCTGGAATGGAAACATATAGACTTTGAAAAAAACACAATTCGCATCGAACAAGCAATAACCGAAGTTTTAGGTCAAGGAGTCACTATAAAAGGTACAAAAACCGGTAAAGACAGAACCGTGACTGTACCTGATGGAGTCATGCTTTTATTAGATAAGTTCTATCACCAACGAAAAAAAGAAAAATTCAAAGTTGGCGATATGCTGGAATGGGAAGATCACTTCTTTGTATTTGCAAATGTATTTAATAAACCTATTCGCCCCGATAGTATTGGGCAATGGTGGAGACGTTTTACATCCAAAAATAAATTCAAGCATATACGTTTCCACGACCTACGCCATACCTCAGCAACAATTCTCATAAATGAAGGTGTTCATGCGAAAGTAATTAGTGAAAGATTAGGACATGCGGATATATCAACTACTATGAACATATATGGACATGTATTAGAAGAAGCTGATAAAACTGCTGCTAATCACTTTGACCAATTATTCAAGAAAAAAGCTTAGGGGTCCGTTTGGGGTCGAAATGGGGTCGAAACCGATAATTTTGTTCCATTTTTCATCCTTTTATATCCTACACACATCCAAAAAACGTTGATTTAATAAGTATCTTTCTAACTTCTCTCCTACCATTCATATTAAGTAAGACCGCCTCCTAAGCTGTAGGTCGTAGGTTCGATTCCTATCTGGGACGCTAATTATAAAAGGTCGATAACCCTTGGTATTAAAGGGGGTTATCGACCTTTTATTTTTAATTTCCATTTCTTATATTCCAGTAAAAAATAATAGTTAGGGTCGGAATGAATTTTTTAATATTTTTATTCAAAAAATGTCCCTTCCTACTTACTTATTTATATGTAAACCTAGCTTAGCTCAATCAATCGATTATTTGTTTAATATACAGTGGTCATTAATATCATTTTTACTTCTCTAGGTTTTAAATCCAAGCTTTCACATTTGATTAACATAAGATACAAAGTCAGCTGGCAATTAGATTTGAAAGGAAGTTTGATATTTATGGCTATAACTGTTCCTGTTCCAGGTTTAGGTGATGTTATTGTTCTTACCTCAGGTGGTGAAACTGCTGAATCAAGCTGTACATTTCCAGGTTCTGGAGCACCTGCACTAAAAGAATATCAAGTAGAGCAAGGTCAACTTTATATCATTGGGTGTAATAGTTTCCCATTAGGTGGAGGTACTGTTGCTTATATTTTAGATGCCCAAGATATTAATATACCAGATTTAATCAATGCAATATTAGGACTTGCTATTGTTCAGGATAGCGGCGGAAAGGTAAATAGATTCACTGCCATTTAATTTTTGATCCAGAGGGGTACAAGCCCTCTGGATTTACCCCAGCTACCTTTTGTTAATTTACGGCATCACCTAATCAACTCAACTTAATCCATGTTAGCAAACTTTTCTATTGGTAGCATTTCCTAACGATGCATTGCTATTTTTTCATATCTGAAAGCATTTTGTTAGAATCAGCATGTTTTTATGGGTTCTCCGACTTAATGAAAACGAATAAGATCCTCCTACGTTTTTATGTTCGAGTACTATATATTGCTAATAAGTCCTCTCTGATCAATTGAGCGCAACTTTAGTTTATTTATTTCATGGTACATTTTCTTATATTCTCATTACACACATAGTTATTTAACTTTTGGAGATAATTTAGATTAAATAACTAAAGATTACGGAGGGATGATCATTGCCTAACGCTTTTCAAGCAGTTATAAATTACATAAAATCAACATCGATAGAAGATGATCCTAAACAGAATCCACATATAGGAGAAGCCATGGGGTGTTGGTTGTACTACACTTCAATTGCTGAAGAAATTCCTGCATTAGAAACTTGTTTAAATACAACTACTGATAAAGAGTTATTAGATTTATTAACTGAATCGAAAAGATTAGCTGAACACCAAAAAAGAACCTTAGAAAATTTTATGATAAATGAAGGTATCCCTCTTTCAAATACAGCTCAATCGAAGCCTAACTCTGATCCGAATAACATTCCATTAGGTGTTAAATCTACAAATGATGAAATTGCAAATTTAATTAGTATTAAAATCGCTTCAAATATCATGATGTGTTCAACTAACATGACTCAATCAATTAGAAATGATATTGGACTTATGTGGGCTAGATTTTATGCAGAAAAAATGATATTTAGTATGAATCTTAAAAACACAATGCACAAAAGAGGCTGGCTAAAAATCCCCCCTTACTTTCATCCTCCCGGAGCACCTAGACCCTGATCTTGGTGCTCATTTTGATAAAAGAATTCTTTAGATGTATGTACCCCTTTGTTTGCAATAATCTCTAAAGTTCTTTCTTTATATTCCTTTGTTCATTTAATTCAAGCAAATTCAGCAGTTGAAAGAATGCTTCATCAAAATTTAATACCATAAAAATGTTCTTGGTCAGTAACTATAATGACATCCACTTCATAAATCTCCTTGCCGTTATTGTCTTTTATTCCTATATAAACAGACTGTTTATTTAAATTTAATAAAAACACTGCGATTAATTTGGTCATCTAAATAAATTTGCGACTAAAAATCTTCTTAATAAACACTACTATTTTAATCGGCACTATCCACTTCATAAATTTCTAATTATGTATCAAATTTCCTTTCAATTACCTTATTTTATCATTTCACAAAAAACACAAAATAGATTATCATTACATTATCACATATTAGTACCAGGTATAAAAGGAGTAAAACGTTTATGATGTTTCCAACAATTGTAAGTAAACAAGATAATGTAGTTCATATTGTTAAAAATCAAAAAAAGACGGAATGTGGTTTTACTTATCACCACTTTACAATAGTTAATCGTTCAGATTTAAGGCGGATAAAGTTTATTAGTAAAGATTCCATCACTTGTGCCATGTGCTTACAACATTACCTTAACCAAAAATAATTAATTCTTTCATTTATGAATGGTGCCAAATTAACTAGTGCAACCTAATTAACATGGAGGTGCCTTTAATGAGTGATATTGAAAAATCTCGAAAAATTGGCCAAAAACAATATGAAATGGATCCAATGGATCAAGGTTTAAACCTTTTCTCCATGATGATCAATCAGGCTACTGGAATTGATAAAGGAAATGATGGGATTATTGAAGAAGAAAAAAACAATCGTAAAGAATAAAAAAATGGCTATAGATATTATACTTTTGATGAGTATATGTCTATAGCCATTTTTTTATATTATTTATAACAATACTACCCATGTATTGATGCTCTCCTTGTGCGTGAGGTGACCTTCTGTTTCTTCAAGAAAAAGATGAGCTTTTCTTGATGATGCATGGACTTCGAAAATAGTCGGTGAAACAACCACTCAGGTATATCACCTTCTAAAAAGTAATTTATACCAACAAACCAAAAGCGGTGCCACTGTATAATCGCTGCGATTAACATCTTATCACTCCTCCTTTGATAGGTTAATCATACCTTACCAATTTAAAGACAATATGAAGTCAATGTTAAAACTTATTAATTTTTGACTTTAGGATTTTAATAAAAATTATGATAAAATAAAATGTATTGCCTAGAAAACTGTCAAATGAAAACGTTAGTCAAAGATAAGAAGCTGTTAGGTATTTATGCCTCGACCGCTTTTCTTAATGCATATAAAAGGAGAAGAAAATGAAAGTCATTGCGTCAACATTAAACGCTAAATATATTCATACTAACCTTGCCATACGGTATTTAAAAGCATTTGCTGAGCCTGATTTCAACGTTGAACTAGCTGAATATACAATTAAAGACCCAGTTATGAATATTGTTACTGATTTAATTAATAAGCAACCAGATGTCATAGGTTTCAGTTGTTATATATGGAATATTGAAGAAACAATTAAAGTCATTCGTATGATCAAAAAAATAAATGCGGAAGTAATAATTATACTTGGTGGACCAGAAGTGACCTATGATGTCCCTGAATGGTTAGAGAATGTTTCAGAGATTGATTTTATCGCTGTAGGTGAAGGTGAAGAAACTTTTAAACAGCTACTTCATCAAATAGATGGTGAAAAGGATTGGCGCAAAGTGAACGGCATTGCTTATCTTGAAGATGGCAAATTGCATGTTAATCCACAAAACAACAAACTTAACCTTCGTGAACTCCCCTCTCCTTTTCGATTTGAAGAGGATAAGAGGGAACTTGGCAAAAGGGTTACATATATTGAAACGAGTAGGGGCTGCCCTTTTAGTTGTCAATTCTGTCTTTCTTCCATTGAAGTTGGTGTTCGATATTTTGATCGTGAAAAGGTGAAAGAAGATATTCGTTATTTAATGCGAAACGGTGCGAAAACGATTAAATTTGTGGATCGAACATTTAATATTAGTCGCAGTTACGCGTTAGAAATGTTTCAATTTCTTATTGATGAACATATGCCTGGCGTGGTTTTTCAATTCGAAATTACAGCTGATATTATGAGGCCAGAAGTCATTCAATTTCTAAACGATCACGCACCTGCTGGTTTATTCCGGTTTGAAATTGGCGTACAATCAACTAATGATTATACGAATGAATTAGTGAAGCGAAAACAAAACTTTCAGAAGTTGACTCGAACAGTGACAATGGTAAAAGAAGGTGGCAAGATTGATCAGCATCTTGATTTAATTGCTGGTTTGCCTGAGGAGGATTATGCATCATTCAAGAAGACCTTCAATGATGTTTTTGCTCTGCGTCCAGAAGAATTACAACTAGGATTTTTAAAAATGTTGAGGGGTACAGGGTTAAGACAAAGTGCTGCCAATCACCAATATATTTATATGGATCAATCACCTTATGAAATCCTTGGAAACAATGTATTATCATTCCAAGATATTATCCGAATCAAACAAGTAGAAGATGTATTAGAAAAATATTGGAATGACCATCGGATGGATCATACGATTGAATACTTAGTTACAAACATTTTCCCTACCCCTTTTGATTTTTTCCAAGAGTTCGGAAGTTATTGGGAAGGGAAAGGCTGGTCAAGAATTGGCCACCAATTAGAAGATTTATTCCATCGATTATTTTCTTTCTTAGAGGATACAAAAGTGAAAAATTTAGAGGTCATAGAAGGCTTAATGAAATATGATTACCTATCTAATCAAAAATATAAACCTAGAAAACCTTGGTGGCCATCCTCAATTGATAAAAAAGAACGATCTTTGCTTTATCAACATTTTCTGAAAGATCCAAGTTCCGTCAGCAAAGACTTTGCTCAATTACATTTAAACGAAAAAGAACTATATAAGCATTCCATTGTAGAGAAGCTTCCATTTAATCTTGAGAAATATATTCAGACCGGTTTCATTGAAATGGATGAATCTGTGATGGTTGTATATTATGCCAAAGAACAGGCAGCTGTGTTTGCATCATAGAATGAAAAAACAAGCCAGAAAAGTAGTTTGAACTTTTCTGGCTTGTACTTTCATTTCTTATTAACCTTGACTTTTTTACTTGTAACTTCATAAATCTTTGAAGCGTTCAAATCGCCAAACTCCATCCCGAACTCAACATTCACTTGAGGAGGCTGTTTCTGTTTCCGCTCATTTTTCAACTGGTACATTTAACTTCTCCCTTTTCTTCCTTGTTTTGAATTGCGGTTGGCACCTTTATTTACATTTTCACCACTAGTAAATTCAGCTGAAAATTCAACATCTTCTTGATTGGCTTTTGGTGTCTTACTATATTTTTCAACAGCACGATGGCTAGCTTTTCTCTTCATTTTCTGACTCCTCCTTCATATTTCGTAAGAACAAACATATTTTCCGCCTAATTTAGGGTCATTATGCTTACCTTTTATTTCTTCATGTTCAATCTCATAAACGATTAAACAGAAGAGAAAGATAAAAAGAGGAGTGATAATAAGTGAAAAGAAAAAACAAGCAAGAGCGAAGCGAAATAGAAAGTTTACCACATCAAATTTCTTCACCTGACTTTCGAAAAAGTCATAAGAAGCTTCAACCACCTTTTGTAAACGAATTTGGGGTAACAATTGGGGATAGTAATTATGTATCAGAGCAGTCTCCACTTGAGAATTGGAGTGATGACGTAGACCCAGCTGTGATGGCTGGAGACAAATGGGTTCATCCAACAAATGATATTGGTTTTAATACCCCTGAGAATCGCGCACTTATAGAAGAAAAAGAATTACCGGATGCTCCCTTCTCTCACCCAACAAAAGATGCAGGTTATAAAGCAGATTAGAAAACCAAGCTCTTTATTAAGCTTGGTTTTCATATCAACCTAATTATCCAATAATAATTCTTTCCTTTGGATAATGATAATGTGGCTTTTCTTCTTTACCACCTATGATATATAAAAATGAGGTTAAGCCTATTCTACCGACAAACATTAGTATCATAATGACAATTTTTCCAGTATTACTTAAATCAGCTGTTATCCCCATGGAAAGACCAGTCGTTCCAAAAGCAGAGCAAACTTCAAATATTATGGAAATAAGTGATAAATGTGTATTGGTAATGCTAATCAACACCACTGCTACAAAGCATAAAAGCGTGGCTAAAATTGTAATAACCAAAGATTTCAATATATCATCTTGATGAATTTCTCTGCGGAAGATTTTCACATGTTTATTTCCTTTGGCAAAATTCCAGATAAATAAAATATTTAATGCAAAGGTAGTAGTCCGTATACCTCCACCAACAGAGCTCGGTGAAGCACCAATAAACATCATAATACTCATAATCAAGAGGGTTGGTAAAGTAAATTCACTAACATCCATTGTTGCTAACCCACCACTTCTCGTCGTCGCTGACTGAAATAGTGCATAAAAGAAACTTTCATGCCATGATAGCCCTTTAAAAAAATGCTGAAACTCCATAACTAAAATAATAATTGTTCCAAAAACGAGTAAAAAAGCGTATGTAACGGTTGTTACTTTAGTAAATAAAGAAAAACGATACGGGAGAGAGTTTTCCCATTTACGTTTTAATAGAAAAGCTTTGACTTCGATTAAAACAGGAAAACCAATTGCCCCTAAAGAGATTAAAATGATTGTAATAAACTGCACGAAATAATCATGGGCATATGGAATCATTGATGAACCTGTTATATCTAACCCTCCATTTGTTGTTGCACTTACAGAGGCAAATAATCCGTGGAGAAAAGCTTCGTCCCACGTAGGATAATACTTTAAAAAATGAAAGCCAAGTATAAACATTCCTATTACTTCGATAAGAATCATTAATTTAATTATTTCTTTCACTAGTTGAACAAGCCCAGAAAGCGCATACTGATTGTGATCAACCATAATTAGTTTTCTACTCTTCAATCCAATTTTCTTACCTAACAACATCCAAAAGAATGTACCTAATGCCATAATACCAATTCCACCAAATTGCATAATAATCATAATCACAAAATAACCAAAAACACTATAGGTTTGTGATAAATCAACAACGGTTAACCCCGTTACGCTAACAGCAGTTACAGCAGTAAATACAGTATCTATAAAGCTAACTTCTACACCTTTTTGATTCACACCTGGTAAATAGAGGAGTCCTACAGAAATTGAAATCGACAAGAAATAATATGCAGTGATTATTTGTGCTGGCGAACGCCTATTTATCCAGTCTTTTAAATCTTTTAACAAACGTTTTTCACCTCAACTAAACTCAATTACACTCTATAATAATATAATCTACCCCTGTTTTGAAAGCTAATTATTCTTTCTTTGCCAAAACAAGGATACAAACAGCTAATTTACCACTCATGAAATAAACGCAATACATCATAATACAAATACAGTGATATCAATTACTGTAAATTATCTTTAGGAGATGTGTAATCATGCCAAAGAATAGTAATAAACTTTTAGTACCGGGAATTGAACAATATTTAGATCAAGTTAAATATGAAATTGCTCAAGAGTTTGGCGTACAGTTAGGTTCGGATACTGTTTCCAGATCTAACGGGTCAGTTGGAGGAGAAATTACAAAAAGATTAGTCCAACAAGCTCAAGCAGAACTTTCTGGAAAACAAAAATAACATGGCAAAAGTCCGAGGTTCAACTCGGACTTTTTATTATACCCATAAATCTTGCAATTATGGTGATTCTTTATTATATTTTTTCCTTTCATTATGTTTATCCCTTTTTTCATTATTGTGCTTGTCTTGATTATGCCTATTATGCCATTCATCGTCGTCATGAACATCGGAATTATCGGTATCATTTTGTTCTTTCTCATCATCGTCATCATCATCATTTTTATTTTTATGTTTTCCTTTAAATTTTTTATTTTCAATCTCCTTATTAGTGACAGCCGAAGAGTCATTGTGTTCATCATCAATATGCTTCTTATAACGAAACTTCTTCTCTTCAACCTCATTATTTGGTATTGATTCATTTGTCTCTATATTTGGATCGATAGCTTCATTATCATCAGAAGTGGGCACTGTCCCCTTCTCTTCCTTCACTTCTATGGATGTTTCCTTTTCTTTTTTTATTTCACTTTCTTTGTTATCTTCCTTACTTTCTTCTTTATCACTTGCAGTCTTTTTTTCTTCCTCAGATTCATTTACATCCGATTTTGCGGTATTGTCATATTCAGTCTTCTCGTTCAACTCCATGTATGCCCCTAGAGTAAGTCCTTTTTCTTGAGCTAACTCTCGTTCTGTTTTAGAGCCTTCAATTAAATGCAAACTTACATCTTCTTCATTTAATTCCCTTGTAACAAAGTCAGTATGTTTCCTTAATCTTTCTTCTTTAAAATATTGATCTGACATGACAACTGTGGCGAACGTTAATTCTTTTCCTTTTTGCATATAACCCTGACTCTTACAAATTAAAAGGATATCTGAAAATATGGTATCAAACTGTTTATTTTTCCAATCCGATATCTCTTGAATGATTTTTTTTCCATCTGCATTGTAACCCTTCAATTGAATCACTTCGAATTGTTCATTTACGGCTAGTTCAATACTTGGATTAATATCAATGGTCATATAAGCGTAGATTGTCTGTTCAGAATGATTAGGCCATAAGGATAAGCCTAAAAAGGAAAGAATAAATACAGCAGCAATCATAATCATTTTTACATATTTCGGTTTTTTAACAGATTCTACCTTATGGTTTTTCATCACAGGCTCAAACTCAATCTCTTGACCTATTTCATATATTGCTTCGTATTTATAACTAAAATAAAATTCTCCTTCATTTGTTAAAAGTGTTAAGAAACGTTCATCAATAGCGACAATCACTCCTCTTTTCACGTTTCTAACACCCCTTTCAAATAATCCTTTAAATAGACAAAGTCATTACATAGAACTAATGTCATTGCAATAATGTATTTACGATTTCTTTCTATTGTTTTTCTACTTACTTTTATTCTTGATTCCATATGCTTGATGGGTAATTTTTTGGTGGAATATAACAGGTCTTTCAACATCACATCATTGGCAATTAATTGGGCAATTTCAATAGCTGTCCTTCTTGCATCGGCATGTTTTGGCGAGCATTTTACAATCTCTTTGAAACTAATACCAAAATGAGATAAATCATTCGTGAACTTAATTATTTCTTCCTTCCTTGCCTGTTGATCTTGTATTTCTAAGTAGCCCCTTATCGATATTTCTGATTCTATTAATGCACTGGCTTGCTCATTCGAACCATCCTCATAGTGATGGCTTGCATCTAAACTAAGGTTCTGATGTTTCGATTGCTGTCTAATATAATCAATCACTCTTCGTTTAATAACAACCTCAGCAAAAGAAACGAAACTTGTCCCTTTTGCTCGATTATAATTATTAATAGCATCATTAAAAGCGATTAAACCCACGCTAAATTCATCATCGGAATCATATATAAATCTCCTGCAAACTAAAGATACCGACTTTGCTACAAAAGGTTTAAATTTATTTATAAACACATCTCTTAATTGTCGATCACCATTTTGAATTGCAAAAACTTCTTCTTCAATGGTTTTATGTTGTGTCTTCAAGCCTCTAAACAGTGATTTAATCATGCATTCACCTCTTTATTCACCCAAATTATAACACAGGAAATTTAGATGAATTGAGCATGAAGACTTGCCACAAACTTTATTAACCTATCTTTACAAATATACGGGTAAAATTAGAAAATTATAGGGGTAAAGAATATTTTTATACCACATTCACTACAATATAATGACAAAAGTTGTGCAACTTTCATACTTGTGAAATATAACTAAAAAAATGTTATCAAAAATTAAAATATATCAAAACGTCATCAAAATCTAAGACAACTTTCACTAAAATAATGGGAAAGCGAGAATATTTTATGAACTTATTTCAATAATTTTACATCCCTTTTATAAAAAAATAAAAAAGCCAATTTTCTCTTCATCTATTAGAAATCTAGAAGAGAAAATGGCTTATATTATACAAATTGAATGATTACTGCTTCTTCATTGTCCAACCTGTCCAACCATATAAAATAGTCATTAATGGACTTATTAAGCAAAATAAGGCAAATGGCAAGTAGGTTAATGTATTAACATCTAGCACTGTCGTTAGAAAGATTCCACAAACACTCCACGGTACAAGAGGATTAACCACTGTACCAGCGTCCTCTAAAACCCTGGATAAATATCGAGGATGCAAGTTCGCTTTACTAAAAGAGTCTTTATAAGCGTTACCTGTTAATAGGATAGATAAATACTGCTCACCTACAATAAAATTGATACCAACTGCCGTTGAAGCTGTTGCTGAAATTAATGGGCCACGTTTAGATAAGTAGTCAGTAATCCCACGAATAAGTGCTGCTAATATCCCTAATTTAATAAATAACCCTCCCATTGCTAAAGCCAATAGGACCAGTGAAATAGAGAAAAACATACTTTCCATTCCACCTCTAGTTAATAATGAGTCGATATCCTCAATCCCACTATTTGATGTATAACCACTAAATAAAATAGTAATAAGCTTAGCTAAATTCATTTCATTTTGCACAAAGAATGAAACAATAATTGCCGTAACGATTGAAGCTGCTAATGTAATTAAAGCAGGTATTTTCTTTATCGCTAGTACAACTAATACAAGAAAAGGTATGATTGCATACCATTTCACCAACCCTAGCGCTAATAAACCTTCCTGCATCTCATTAATTTTTACTAAGCTGGCTTCTTCCATTCCCTTCGGTGAAATTAGGAAAAAAATAATAAAGGATAAGATAAATACAGGAATTGTTGTCATACTCATTGTTTTAATATGATCAAATAAATCAACCCCAACTGTCATGGATGCTAAATTAGTTGTATCAGACAGTGGAGACATTTTATCTCCAAAAAATGCTCCTGAGATAATTGCACCTGCAGTAATAGCCGGGTTTAAATCTAATGCACCACTCAATCCCATAAATGCAACACCAATAGTCGCTGCTGTTGTTAATGAACTGCCAATACTCATACCAATAATAGCGGTAACAACAAAACTAATGGCATAAAAATAATTCGGTCCTACAATATCTAAAGAATAATAAATGAACGTTGGAATTGTCCCGCTTGCCATCCAACTACTTATTAACATACCAATAAAAAAGAATAAAAATGTAGCGCCAAGCCCTGACTTTGTCCCATCCATAATGCCTTGTTCTATTTCTCTATACTTAACGCCTTTACATAATCCATAAATAATTAAAATGATCATCGATAATACAATGGGAATATGTGGTGGTGCCTCAAGGGCAATCATACAATAACTTATACCACTAAGGAGAATGATTGTGATAAGTATAGCTTCCCATGTTTTTACTTTGATGCTTGGTTCTTGTTGCATAATAAATTAACCTCCAATATTTCTAAAAGCGTAAAAAAAGAGCTCATAAATCCCTTATTTAGGGACGAATGATCTCCGCGGTACCACCCTAATTGACAAGACACCACACTTGTCCACTTCATCTATTTTAACCTTTATAGGTAGGTGTAATTCGAAAAATTTATGACCTGAACTTTCACCAACCATTCAGTCTCTTTAGCTGTTCATAAATCCTCTACTGGCACTACCGGTTAAATTATATAAAAACTAATAATACTATTTTACTTAAACGCTTTTATGCACTAAAGTATTTTTGTAACGTATTTATACTATAATCTGTATTTCATTTACTGTCAATCATTATTTTCATATAAATAATTTGACCTTAGCCTATACTTTACGGACAACTACGGTTGCTAAAACTCGTCTGTGGATCAACCTTCTTCTTTAAAAAGCAAGATGATGTTCGTGCCAAACATGTCAGCCTTGTACGTTGATTGCTAAAATTAAAGATGCATATTAAAAGCACGCACAAAAATTGTGCGTGCCTGTAATTATACTTATTGTTGCTGCTGATCCATCGGATTATATAATGGTACATCTGGATTTTTATCTTGGAACCATCTAAGAGCAAAGTCATTTTCAAATAGAAACACTTGATGTTCATATCGGTCCTTCACAAGTAAACTACGTGAGCTAGAAAGGTTATCGTAATTGTCCTCACCTTCAACCCATCTTGCAATTTTAGAGCCTAACCTCTCCATTAATACTTCCGTGTTATATTCGTTTTTCATACGATGTTCAAATACTTCAAATTGTAATTGTCCAACTGCTCCGAGTAAATACTCATCTGTTTTCACAGTTTTAAAGAGCTGAATAGCTCCCTCTTGCACTAGCTGTTGAATCCCTTTATGAAAATGTTTTTGCTTCATTACATTCTTTGCTGTCACTCGAACAAATAATTCAGGGGTGAACTGAGGTAATTTTTCAAACTGGAAACCATTTTTATCACTTGTTAATGTGTCACCAATCTGATATGTTCCTGGATCATAAATCCCAATGATATCGCCACTTACAGCTTCGTTAACAGTACTACGATCATCTGCCATAAATTGTGTCGATTGTGCTAATTTCACTTGTTTACCGAGACGTGGAATATTTACACTCATCCCTCGTTCAAATTTACCTGAACAAATTCTAAGAAAAGCGATTCTATCCCTATGTGCAGGATTCATATTCGCTTGAATTTTAAAGATAAACCCTGAGAAGTCTTCTGTTAAAGGATTGATTTCTCCAACAGTCGATTCTCTTGGTTGAGGAGAAGGAGCAAACTGTAAATAAGATTCCAAAAACGTTTGCACACCAAAATTAGTCAAAGCACTGCCAAAGAAGACAGGTGTTAAATCCCCTGAAGCAATGCGGTCACGCGAAAATTCATTACCCGCTTCATTTAACAACATAATTTCTTCTAACGTTTGTTCATAAAGTCCCGATTGTTTTAGAGAATGTTCTTCGTTAATTTCTCCTTCATCATTCAATTCAAGGAAACGATCCTCTTCATCTACCCTAAATTGTTCAATGCGATTATTAAAACGATCATAAATGCCTAGAAACTCTTTCCCCATTCCTATTGGCCAATTCATCGGATATGATTCAATCCCCATTACTTCTTCTAATTCTGCTAAAAGTTCTAACGGCATCTTACCTTGTCGATCCAATTTATTGATAAATGTAAAAATAGGAATACCTCTCATACGGCAAACTTTAAAGAGTTTTAAAGTCTGATCCTCGATCCCCTTTGCTGAATCAATGATCATTACTGCACTATCCACTGCTGTTAATGTACGATAAGTATCTTCACTGAAATCTTGGTGTCCTGGTGTATCTAAGATATTGATTTTAGCTTGATTATACTCAAACTGCATAACACTAGACGTAACCGAAATACCACGTTGTTTTTCTATTTCCATCCAGTCACTTGTTGCATACTTCCCTGTCTTTTTCCCTTTAACAGTCCCTGCATCACGAATGGCCCCTCCGAATAAAAGAAGCTTTTCTGTTAAGGTTGTTTTCCCAGCATCCGGGTGGGAAATAATTGCAAATGTTCGACGTGATAATACTTCGTCTTTAAATGTACTCATAATAAAATTCCTCACTAACATGTATAAATTCTTATCTGTCGCTACTGCGTACCCTCAATTTTATCCTTGTATTAGAAACTTTGCAATGCGTATTCAATATATGGCATTTTATTTAAAAAGATAACCAATGAGTTGGCACGTTTTATTCACAATATATAATCCTATTGTCATCCAATATTGTTTTATTACAAACAAAAAAGCTGACATAAGATATGCCAACTTTTAGTTGAAATTACTTCTCTAAATTGTTTTTCTTCTTTTCATTAGAGTCCTCATCATCATTAGCTAAACCTTTAGCAGAGTTTTTAAACTCTTTCAACGTCTCTCCCACTGCTCGTCCAATTTCAGGTAACTTCTTCGGCCCAAAAATAATGAGGGCCAGTACAAGTATAAGAATGAGACCCGGTATACCAATATTTGATAACATAGTATCACTCCTTTATGTAAGACATAACGTAAGGTGATTATTTATATTTCAATTCCCATTATAATTGAACACCAAATAAAGGCAAGTAAATTCCTTATTAACAATCCTTTTTAACACGATAAAAAGAGCCTAATGTGACTGATGTCACCCTTGGCTCCTTATCATTAGTTCATCTTCGTTCAATAAGATAGAAGGGTTTGCTTTACATAGAAAAACGGTGATTACCGATTTCTGTAACAACTTCTCTCGTATTCAACCAAGATTGCGGTACGATTGTTGGATTGTGGAAAAAGACCGTTTCATCTGGCAATGCATGATTTTTCATTGCTTGTTTTACTGCTTTTTTTGCTTCTTTATCTGCAGGCTTATTAATCGAACCATTGTCAACAGGTTGAAATTGCTTATTTTCATAAATAACATCGCGAATGGTATCAGGAAAACGTTCGTCCTGGACTCGATTAATCACAACTTCTGCAACAGCTACCTTTCCTTCAAACGGTTCGCCTTTCGCTTCTGCATGGATAAGTCTTGCTAAAAGATCCTGCTCCTCAGATGTTAACGAAATGTCAGGCTTCTTTTCTTCCTTTACCTTTTCCTCTACTTTAGGAACGATAAGCTTATCACCTTTCTGAACCGTTCGATCTTCTAAATGATTCATTATTGTTAATTCTTCCTCAGACACTTCTAATTGATCAGCAATGGAAGTAATTGTTTCGTCCTCTTTAACCTCATATATATCATAAACATCTAATGTCTCAGCATAAACGCGTAAATCAGCAGATTGGATGAAATGGACTAAAAACAATGTACTTGCTGCAAAGATAACTGCAATCAGTTTCAACATTTTTTCCTCCATTCATATATACATTTAAATCAAAATAACAAAATTAAGACTAACATGGATAGAAAGACTACTTCAAACGCAATGTTTTCCATGGGTAATTAGGATATTTCTCCCAGATTAATTTAGACTAGCATTATAATAAACTTCTACTACAATAATGGTGGAATAAAAACACAAATAAACCAAAATGTAGGGGGGGCAGTAATTGCTGGTTGAGATTTCATCCGTTTTAGATGATGACCCCTTTGAACCTGATCTGTCTCATAGCAGCGTAGGGAACATATTTAAAACAATTCATATTTTTGATATGCGCCCATGGTGAATCCTTTGGGCGTTTTTTATTTCCCTCAAGAAAATAAAAAGGAGGAAATGGAGAGAATCAAACGATTATTGGAGTAAAAAGCGAGGTGATTTAAAAGCGCATATCTTGTCTTCTCTAGAGGAATAAGATATACACTTTTACAATACTGATGACAAAAAATAAGCCATCTATCATAATAGATGGTATTGATCCCCATATGTGTTTTTCCAAATTTTCTTTAATGATTTAATAGCTCTCGTTGTGGTAATTCTCACCTTATCCTCTCTCCAACCTAAAATTTCTGCAGTTTCTTTAATGGTACATTCTTTTATTTTTCTTAACACTAATACATTTCGGTAATTCGTTTTCAAGTGGTTTATTGCCTGATATAACGCATGAACTCCCTCATCCTGAATAAATTGATTTTCTGGAATAGAATGATTTTTTATCCAAGCTTTATTTAAATATAACTCATGTTGTAACTTCTGTTGTTTTCTAATAAAATCAATCGTCGTATTTTTAGCAATACTGAATAACCAACTATGGATTTTGTCTGGGTGCTCAACCTGATTTTTTGACATAAAAGCTTTAATAAATGTATCTTGCGTTAGATCTTCCGCTGTTTCTTGTTGCTCAATCATTGAATAAATAAACCTAAAGATTTGATGATGATAAATACGATAGATTTCAATAAATGATTGGCCGTCTGATCCCAACCCCTTTTCATCCTTTCTTTATCTTTCCTACATATTACAATTCCAAAGAAACTTGAATTTTCCTTCTTTTCCTTTTCTAAAAAAAGCGACAAGTTTTTTCTAGAAAATAAGACAAGATTACTTTCAGTTTTAATCGAAACTATTTACCTAATACAAAAAACTTTCCATAACCTCCGTACTAATTTTCCTATACTTTATCTATTTAGTTCCTTTTAAGTGAAACATACCCTGTAACAATTATTTCTACTATTGAATATACAAATAATTATTTCTTTTTACCCATAGAACGAACATCAAACTCCTCTCCTCTTACTATCGACCCTATACTTATGAACGCAATCAAAAGACTTATAAAAAATTGTAAGATTTTCCAACACAATTACTAATTACTTAATTTTCTAAAAATTTAATCAATTACCTGTCCTTTTTTTAGAAAACAAGCAAAGAATCGGCAAAAATTCTCATAGCATTGGATTCAAATGTACTAATTATTGATTTGTTCGCTATTACGATTAACTCATTTTAAAAAACGAACAAAAAAATTCGACATTTTCCGACAACTTCGAAGCCCTTCGTTAGCTAGAGTGTTAATCATAAGGAGAGCTACTTTTATTTTAAAAAGTAAACACTCCTTCAATATATGAGGAGGTGAATAACAAGGATTATTCAAATATACTGAAAACATTTTTAGGAGGGGAATTACTTGAAGCGTAAAAGAAAAAATGGTTGGTTTCGTCTACTAAGTATTGCCATGATTGCTTTCTTAATCGTGCCAATGATGTTTCCTAGCATCAGCTCTGCTAGTAATAAAGGTGTAAGTACCTCTGTAGCAAAGTCAGCTAGTGAAGTAGCAGAAAACAAAATAAGCAAAACATTGACGAAAGAATTTAAAAAAGAAGAACAAGTCACATTTTTAGTGAAATTCAAAGAGAAAGCTGATCCTCAAAAATCAGCACAAAAAGCAGAAAAAGCTGCAGCTGCTCAAAAACAGTCTGCTGCTCAAGCAAAATATATGAAACGTTCAGCTATTGTTTCAGATATGAGAACAGTGGCAATTGAATCACAAGATAATGTGCTTTCTTACCTTGAAAAACAAGAAAAGAAAGGGAACGCAAAAGAAGTTCAATCTTTCTTTATCGTAAATGCGGTTGCTGTTACAGCAACTAAAGATGTAATGGAACAACTCGCTACTTTCCCTGAAGTGGAAAAAATTCTACCAAATGAAACAAGAAAGCTACATACACCAACGGTAGAAGAGCAAGCAAAAGCGGAAGAAGCTGGTAAGATCAATAATATTGAATGGAATATTGATCATATCGGAGCACCTGCTGTGTGGGAAATGGGCATAGACGGTTCAGGTACAGTTGTTGCTTCCATTGACACAGGTGTTCAATGGAATCACCCAGCATTAAAAGAGAAATATCGTGGGTTTGATCCTGCTAATCCAGAAACACCAAATCATGAGTACAATTTCTTCGACGCTGTAAGTGGCAATGAAGAATCTTATGATGACCACGGTCACGGTACACATGTAACGGGTACTATGGTTGGTTCTGAGCCAGACGGTGGCAACCAAATCGGTGTTGCACCTGGCGCAGAATGGATTGCTGCTAAAGCATTAGATGCTGGCGGTAGCGGTTCTGATGCTCAATTAATTGCAGCTGGCGAGTGGATTTTAGCCCCTACAGATGCTGAAGGGAATCCAAACCCAGCAATGGCGCCAGATGTGGTTAACAATTCTTGGGGCGGCGGTCCTGGAATCGATGATTGGTATAGAGAAGTAGTTCAAGCATGGCGTGCTGCTGAAATCTTCCCTGAATTCTCTGCAGGAAATACAACTTTATTTAATCCAGGTGGTCCTGGTTCAGTTGCGAACCCTGGTAACTTACCAGAAGCGTACACAACTGGAGCAACGGACATCAATGATAACCTAGGAAGCTTTTCATTATTAGGACCTTCCCCTTATGGAGGCATTATTAAACCAGATATTTCAGCTCCTGGTGTAAATATCCGCTCATCGGTACCTGGCAGTGGATATGAAGGTGGCTGGAACGGGACTTCCATGGCAGGTCCACATGTTGCAGCTGTTGCAGCTCTTCTTCGACAAGTGAATGCAAGTTTAACTGTTGAAGATATGGAAGAGATTATTTCTTCTACTGCGATCCCTTTAACAAATGAAACATATACAGAAGTACCTAACAATGGCTTTGGTAATGGATTAGTAAACGCTTACGATGCTGTTAACTCTATCTTAGATGGATTGGGAACAATTAAGGGTACTGTCGCTAAAGATGGCGAAGATGAAGAAGCACCAACATTAGAACATGAAGCAATTGAAGAAACTTATGCTGGTATGGATTTACCACTAGAAGTTTCAGCTGCTGACAATGTAAGTGTAACAAATGTAACCGTTGAATATACAGCTGCTGATGGAAGCACAAAAACAGTTACAGCTACACGTGATAGCGGGGATTACAAATCTGGCACGTATAGTACAGTTATTCCAGGAGATGACATTGCTGAACCTTCTGTCTCCTATAAATTCATTGTGACTGACTTCGGTGGAAACACTGTTGAAAGTGATATGTATGAGGTATCTGTATTGCCTGGTATTACAGTTGGCTATTCAACAGACTTTGAATCCACACCAGCTGGCTGGACTTCTTCTGGCGCCGCTAATAACTGGGAGTGGGGTGTACCGACTACAGGTCCTGAAAGTGCTTTCTCTGGAGAAAAAGTATTTGCAACTGGCTTAGACAGTCAATATGCAAGTAATGCAAACATGACACTTGTTATGCCTCCGATCGATTTACCAGAAGGAAATAGCTTTTTACAATTTAAACAATGGTATAACATCGAAAATAATTATGATTATGGCCATGTTTTCGTCTCAACAGACCAAGAAAATTGGACTCAACTTGCTAGATATACTAATCTTTCAAATGATTGGGTTGATGGCGAGGTTGATTTAAGTGAATATGCAGGTCAAAGGGTTTATATCGGCTTTAACTTAACAACTGATGGTTCTGTAACCAGACCTGGTTGGTACATTGATGATGTTGCATTAACAGACACACCACTTGAAACTGCGAAAACTGGAAAAGTTACATTAGAAAAGAAAGATGCGAAAACTGAAGCAAAAAAAGACGCGAAACCAGTAAACGCTGATAAGATCCAACCTAATACGGAAAATGCTACAGTTGAAAAAGGATCTGACAAAAAAGCAACTCCTATGTCTTTACCACTTGGTGCAAAGGTGAGTGTACTTGAATCAGGTAGATCTGTTAATACGAACCCTGCTGATGGTTCTTACCAATTAGTTCACGCGGCTGGCGAATTTACTCTTTTAGCAGAAACATATGGATTTGCTTCAGAAACGCAAACCGTAAATGTTGAAGCAGATGGAGAAGCAGTTGCAAACTTCGTCTTAGATGAACTACCGCAAGGAACGATTAACGGTTCAGTAACAAATGAAAGAACAGGTGAACCAATTACTGGAGCAACTATCCTTCTTGTTGAGGATGCAAAAGTAACACCAGTTACAACAGATGAAAATGGTAACTATTCAATTACGGCTTATGAAGGTGAATACACTCTACGTGTAATGGCTAACTCTTATTCAAGTAAAGATGTGACGGTTACACTTGATGAAGAAAACGTGGAAGTAAATATCGAACTAAAACCATTCATCGGTTTTGAAGGTGAAATTGGCTATGATGATGGTACAGCTGAAAACGCACGTGCATTCTATGATGCTGGCAATGGCTGGGGTGTTCGTATGAGTCTTGAAGAGGGTCAAGAATCTGCAATGGTTACTGGCGGTTTATTCCGATTCTGGGATACATCTTTTCCAACACCTGGTGGAACAGATTTCCAAGTTGCGATTTATGATGCAACAGACAATGGTACCCCTGGTGAAAAACTAGCTGGACCTATTGATGCAACAGCATTAAGAAATGGTGAATGGACACATGTCGATCTTGCCACTGAAGGTGTAACAGTAGATGGTGATTTCTTCATGGTTTATATTCAAACAGACCCTAACCCTAATGCTCCTGGATTAGGAACAGATGAGAATGGAGATAACGCTGGACGAAGCTTCCAATTAGTTGGTGGCGCTTGGTCAGCTTCACCTGCTGCTGAAGGAAACTATATGATTCGTGCGGTAGTAAACTATGAATTAACATCACCAACTATTACTTCCCCAGCTGATGGAAGTTATACTAATGAAGAAACAGTAACTGTGGAAGGTTCAACACAACCAAATGTGGATGTTAAAGTGTACAATGGTGATGAAGAAGCTGGAACAACAACTGCTAGTGCAGAGGGTGAATTCAGCTTAGATGTTGAATTAAATGAAGGTGAAAATGTCTTAACTGCTACAGGTGTAAGCGAGGTTGGTGAAACGGATCCTTCAGAGCCAGTGACAATTACATTAGATCAAGAAGCTCCATCACTTGCTATTACTAGTCCTGAAGATGGTTCGAAAACAAATAAAGAAGCGGTGACTGTAGAAGGAACGGTTTCTGATGACCACTTAGATACTGTTACAGTAAATGGCCAAAATGCAAATGTATCTGATGGTACATTCTCAAAACGTATTTTATTAGATGAAGGTACAAACGAAATTACAGTTGTTGCTACTGACGAAGCGGGTAACTCTTCGACTGAAACTGTAACAATTGAAGCCAAATACTCAAGCCTTGATATTGAAAATCTTCAACCTGGTGAAGATAGAGAATTAGCCGCTGGTCAAACAGTGAAAATTGAATTTGACAGCGAGCCAGGCTTAAAAGCAACATTTGCATTAAAAATGCCTTTAACAAACTTACGTGCACAAACCACAAACGTAAATGACCTACCAATTATGGAAACATCTCCAGGTCACTATGTTGGTTATTATACTGCAACTTCTAATGTTGTAGCTCCTGGTGCAGAAATTGAAGTCACTGTTAAAGATAGCTTTGGCAATAAAGCAACGGAAATCGCTGAAGGAAAACTTTATATTAATGCACCAATAGATTAATTATTTTGCCCAAATGAAATAAAAAGAGGGAGATGCCTTTATTGGCATCCCCTCTTTTTATTTAGCAATTATCTAAAACAAGCAGCTCCAACGATGATTAAAAGGATGAATAATACAACGATCAGTGCAAAACCGCCACCGAAACCGCCACATCCGCCACCGTATCCGTAACCGCCATAACCGCAGCCTCCACCGTAACCATACATAAAAAGATCTCCTCCTATTTTTTATATTTACCCTTTATCCCAAAACCATTAGGTGATTAGCAGCAGCCACCGTATCCCCAAGAAGCTCCAATAATCACTAACAAAATAAATAAAACAACTAGGAGTGCAAAGCCTCCACCGTATCCAAATCCTTCTGACATTTGAATAACCTCCTTTATCTTGATTCTATATATCCTATTCAACTAACCTAATATGTGCGATAGTCAAATGCACATTTTTAGGGCAAATAACTATAGGCTTATCCAAGAGGGGTGTATCTTCTGTCTCTTGAACCCCTTCATCCAACTCTTACCGGTTTATATATAAATTGCTCGGCTTTCTCTTCTGGTTTACGTTCTGAATGCCGGGCAAACCTATTTTGCGAAGCACTCATTTATGGAGTTCCTTCTGAATGACTTGCTAATTCACTTTGCGAAGTACTCACTCTTCGGTTTCCTTCTGAGGGACTTGCTAGTCCCTTTTGCGAAACTCTCATTCACCGATTTCCTTCTGAGTAACCTGCTAATCCCTTTTGCGAGGCACTCACTCTTCGGTTTCCTTCTGAGGGACTTGCTAATTCTTTTTGCGAAGCACTCACTCTTCGGTTTCCTTCTGAGGGACTTGCTAATCCCTTTTGCAAAGCACTCACTCTTCGGTTTCCTTTTGAGGGACTTGCTAATCCCTTTTGCAGAGCACTCACTCTTCGGTTTCCTTCTGTGGGACCTGCTAATCCCTTTTGCGAAGCACTCACTCTTCGGTTTCCTTCTGAATGACTTGCTAACCCCTTTTGCGAGGCACTCACTCTTCGGTTTCCTTCTGAGGGACTTGCTAATCCCTTTTGCAAAGCACTCACTCTTCGGTTTCCTTCTGAGGGACTTGCTAACCCCTTTTGCGAAGCACTCATTCACCGATTTTCTTCTGAGTGACCTGCAAATCCCTTTTGCGAAGCACTCACTCTTCGGTTTCCTTCTGAGGGACTTGCTAACCCCTTTTGCGAAGCGCTCATTTATCAATTTTCTTCTGAGTGACCTGCTAATCCCTTTTACGAAGCACTCACTCTTCGGTTTCCTTTTGAAGGACTTGCTAATCCCTTTTGCAGAGCACTCACTCTTCGGTTTCCTTCTGAGTGACCTGCTAATCCCTTTTGCAAAGCACTCACTCTTCGGTTTCCTTCTGAGGGACTTGCTAACCCCTTTTGCGAAGCACTCACTCCTCGTTTTCCTTCTGAGTGACCTGCTAATCCCTTTTGCGAAGCACTCATTCATCGATTTCCTTCTGAATAGCGCATGTCCATTCTGCTCGGCGTTTCCTAATATTCTCATCCTCTCTGAATGCAGCGCATGTTTAATGTTAAGCTAACAATATATAAGTTATGTATGCACCTATGAAGCTATCTTCCTTTTCTCCTGAGAACCGTGATTCTCCATATTGAGACGCTCCTTTTTTGCCCACCCCCTCTATCTCAGTGACTGAGACCACATTTTATGTGAACCAACATAAAAAGCCACAGAAACAAGAGCTGTGGCTTTCAGAGTGTAGACAAACTCCTTTTTCAAAAATTCATTTGAAGAAAAAGGAGCTTTGTTTCTTTTTTAGTTTTATTGTTGTTGTTACGTAACAACAACATATATTGATGGGGTAGTAATTATAGAAAACGTTATTTAAGAATTTCTTTCCTTTGGCACAAGTTGATAAATTTCACCTGTTTCAAAACTATTCACTAATCGCCCTAGCCAATCATAATAATTTAGGGCCTCATGTAATTTTGTTACATCTTCACGAGCTGCTGCTAAAACCTCTTCTGGGGCATTTTCCTCTTCTATTAATAAATTGATTTCCTTTAATGATTTCTCGATTGCGGAAATATTCATGGAAATACTCGGTCTCCACTTCGTTGTAAAAAGATCAACAAAAGTTTGATGCCAATCTTCTTCAGCTTGATACTGATCTTTTCTTGACCCTTTTCTCCATACTTTTTCCACCATTTTTAATTCTAATAAATTTCTTACAGAGGTACTCATACTGGTTTTACTCATACCTAATTCTTCTTTCATTTCATCTAACGTCATTGGTTTTGCTTGAAAATATAATAAACCATATAACCTACCTACAGATGGTGTTATCCCGTAAAGATTCATATTTTGAGAAATGGTTTCAATTACTCTTTCTCTGGCTTTGTCTAACCTTTCTTCATACATTGTTTCATCATCACACCCATTTTTATTTCATTGATATTTATTATTGTTCATTATAGTTAACTAAAACTTGTCATGTCGAGAAATTTATAATTTTAGCTTATCATTTTTTCCTCCTATGTAAAGAAAGCACATCAATTGGAATATCGAGCATTCAAGAGCATTTATAAGAATTCACTGTATACAGTTCGTACAGTTTTTACTGTACAAACTATATTATAGAATATGCTCATATATGAACTTTGCTCTTATTTCTTTAAACTCCTACAATTAAGGAGGTCGTAATTCACAGGAAAATAGAACGAGGATTCATAATTAAGAATGATGAAAATTGTCTCATTTTGTAGTTTTTGTTACAAAATAATTAATAATATAACGGTTTGATTCCATATATTTCACAAAGTAGGTAAATACAAAAAGTACCTAATAAGAAAAAACCATTTTTTCATTCGAATATGATCCAAATCCTGTAAAAACAAACATATACAAGTTAAACGAGGTGAAACAATGGATGAGAGAGCAAAAAAAATTAGCGTGAGTCAAGTATCAAAAATATTTGGCAAAAACACTAAAAAGGCCACTCAACTGTTAAATGAGGGTCAAAGTAAAAATGAAATTCTTAAACAGACCGGTGCAACCATTGGTGTTAACCAAGCCAATTTTAATGTTTATGATAGTGAAATCTTCGTCATAATGGGACTTTCTGGTAGTGGTAAATCTACATTAGTAAGAACCCTCAACCGACTCATCGAACCAACAACTGGAGACATTTATATTGATGGAAAGAACATTACAAAAATGTCCAAGGACGAACTAAGAGAAACTCGAAGAAAGAAAATAAGCATGGTTTTTCAAAAGTTTGCCTTACTCCCCCATCGTACCATTCTAGAAAATACAGAATATGGCTTAGAAATTCAAGGAATGGCCAAGGATAACCGTAAACAAAAAGCACTTGATGCATTAAAACTTGTTGGACTTGAAGGTTATGAGAATCAATATCCTGATCAACTAAGTGGTGGTATGCAACAGCGTGTTGGGTTAGCAAGAGCTTTAGCAAATGATACGGATATTTTATTAATGGATGAAGCTTTTAGCGCTCTTGACCCGTTAATTCGAAAAGATATGCAAGATGAACTCCTTGATTTACAAAGCTCGATGGCAAAAACGATTGTCTTCATTACACATGACTTAGATGAAGCGCTAAGAATCGGGGATAGAATTGCGTTGATGAAAGATGGTGCCATTGTACAAATTGGTACACCTGAAGAGATTCTGATGAACCCATCTAATCAATATGTTGAAAGATTCGTTGAAGATGTGGATTTATCGAAAGTACTTACAGCTCAACATGTAATGAAGAGAGCGGAAACCGTACAGGTAGATAAAGGGCCAAGAGTAGCCCTACAACTAATGAAGAAACTAGGTATTTCAAGTATTTATGCTGTTGATAAAAAGAAAAATATTCGCGGTATTGTCCATGCAACAGCAGCAAAAGAAGCAGTTGATTCAGGAAAAACCATCGAAGAGATATTAGATACAAGTTATCAAACAGTAACGGAAGATACCGTACTTACAGATCTCTTTGATATTGTTTCTACTGCCTCCATTCCTGTAGCTGTGGTAAACGAAAATGGCCGCTTGAACGGTATTCTCGTTCGTGGTGCGGTAATTGCTGCACTCGCAGGCAATAACGATGCCATTAATGATTTTGAACATGATACGAGTACAACTCAAGATCAATCTATTAAGGAGGTGTACTAATCATGGAAGAAAGCTTTATTCCTAAAATTCCCGTCGCTAGCTGGATAGATGCCTTTGTAGATTGGCTGACTGTTACTTTTGCGATTGTATTTGACGGTATTACAATTGCACTTGAAGCGATTGTAAATGGTATGAATACAGTGTTAATGGCTATCCCAGCATTGATTTTAATCATTATTTTAGCAATCCTCGCGTGGAAATTGGCTAGCAAGGGCATTGCTCTTTTCACATTGATTGGACTGTTATTAATACAAAATCTCGGCTATTGGGAAGGTATGTTACAAACCCTATCCCTTGTCTTAACATCGGTTATTATTACCGTCATTATTGGACTACCAATAGGTGTTTGGGCTTCACAAAAAAGAACTGTGCAACAAATTGTTACACCCATTCTTGACTTTATGCAGACTATGCCGGCATTCGTTTATTTAATTCCAGCTATATTCTTCTTTAGTATTGGGGTTGTACCAGGTGTAGTTGCCTCTGTTATTTTTGCCGTACCACCAACTATCCGTTTAACCATTCTTGGGATTCAACAAGTCCCTACCGATATTATTGAAGCAACTGAAGCTTTTGGATCAACTGTAAAACAACGATTACTAAAGGTACAACTACCGTTAGCAACACCTACGATTATGGCAGGTATAAACCAAAGTATTATGCTTTCTTTATCAATGGTTGTTATCGCATCAATGGTTGGTGCGCCAGGTTTAGGTGCGGATGTTTATCGTGCAGTAACACAGATTCAAATTGGTACAGGTTTTGAAGCAGGTCTTGCGATTGTCGTTATGGCTATTATCCTTGACAGGCTTACTCAAAATATAGGAAAGAAAAAAAACTAGGAGGACTTTAACATGAAGAAAAAATGGCTATCTTACTTAATGGTTCCAGCTGTCGCATTAGGCTTAGCAGCATGTGGATCAAATGAAACCGACGAAAATGCGACTGTAGGAGATCAGGTTGATCACGAAATTATCGGTATCGATCCTGGTGCAGGCATTATGAAGGCGGCAAATTCAACACTTGAAGAATATGAATTAAGTGATTGGACTTTAGTTGAAGGCTCTAGTGCGGCAATGACAGCTTCATTGAAAAAGGCTTATAATGCTGAAGAACCTATTATTATTACAGGCTGGAGTCCACATTGGATGTTCTCACAATTTGATCTAAAATATTTAGAAGACCCTAAAGGTACTTTTGGAGAAGAGGAAAATATCAATACAATCGTTAGAAATGGTCTAGCTGAAGACAAACCAAGCGCTTATCAAGTATTAGATGCTTTCAATTGGACTGAAGAACACATGAATGATGTGATGGTGAAGATTTCGGAAGGACAAGATCCTGCAGAAGCAGCGGCTGAATGGGTTGAGAATAACCAAGACCTCGTATCTGAATGGACTGATGGTGTTGATTCAGTTGATGGTGAAAAACTTAGCTTAGGCTATGTTGCTTGGGATACTGAAATCGCAAGTACGAATGTTATCAGTAAAGTTTTGACTGATTTAGGTTACGATGTGAATATTAGTCAAGTTGAGGCGGGTCCAATGTGGACTGGTGTCGCTGAAGGTAGTCTTGATGCCCATGTTGCTGGATGGTTACCTTTAACTCATGCTGATTATTATGATAAATTTGAAGGTAAATTTGAAGATCTAGGTTCTAACTTAGAAGGAACGAAATTAGGAATAGTTGTACCTGAATATATGGATATTGATTCTATTGAAGATTTAAAAACAGCTGAATAAATGAATGCAAAACAGCAGTGAGTTAAGGCTCACTGCTGTTTTTTTACCCACTATTACGCTTCTTTTTTATGATTTTCCGTTTTAATATCCATACCTAATTGCTCAATGCTTTGTTTAATATTAGATTTGCCTGAGAAATTTTCGATTAATTCCTTAATATCCAAGCCTGACGATGCCTTCACAGATTCTTGCATTGTTGTCATTAAGTCAGTGGCATAGCCTGTCACTTTATTCGCTCCACCTTTTGCTCCACTACCAGTATCTACAACTGTAATTTTATCAATATTAGAAAGAGGACTTGCCACTTCTTTCGCGTATGCTGGTAACATTTGAATAACCATATCCATAATCGCCGCATGCCCATACTGCTCAAATGCCTCAGCGATTTTCCTTTTTGCTTCTGCTTCTGCTAAACCTTTCAAGCGTATAATTTCTGCTTCTGACTCACCTTGTGCCTTTTGTGCTTCTGCTTTGGCTAACCCATCTGCACGTACCCTTTCTGCTTCTGCACGCGCCTCTGATTCTATTCGATATTGATGCGCATCTGCTTGGGCAATTTGTTTCCGTTTTTCAGCTTCTGCTGACTGTTCCACTGAATAACGATCTGCGTCTGCCTTTTTCTTGACTTCGGAATCATACTGTCTTTCTCTTCGTAGTATTTCCTTTTCTTCTAATTCAATCGATTTCTGTCTTTCAATAATTTTTATTTGCATTTCTTGCTCTGTTACTTCTTGTTTAGCTCTCGCTGTTTCTAAATCATAGGCTTGGTCAGCACGTGCCTTAGCGATATCTTGATCACGACGATAATCCGCCATTTTCATTTGATTCTCTTTTTCTGCCTCAGCGATTTCCGTCGCTCTTTCTAATTCTGCTTTTTGTGCATCTTTATCGGCTTCTGCTCGCTTTATTCGCGTTTCTTTTTCTGCTTCTGCCGTAGCAATGTCTGCATCTCTTCTCACCTGTGCAATCCTCGGTTTACCTAATGAATCCAGATAGCCATTTTTATCTCTTACATCTTTGATAGTAAATGAAACGATAATTAAACCCATTTTCGCTAAGTCTTGTGAAGCGACACGCTGAACTTCTTGTGAAAATTTATCACGGTTTTTGTAAATTTCTTCAACTGTCATTGAACCAAGTATTGAGCGTAAATGACCTTCTAATACTTCTTTCGCTTCATTTTCACGATCTTCTTTCGTTTTACCTAAGAATTGTTCTGCCGCAGTCGCAATTTCACCAATCGAGCCACCAATCTTAATAATAGCCGTTCCATCTGCCATAACAGGTACACCTTGTTCGGTATATACTTCTGGAGTTGAGACTTCTAATTTGCTTGATAATAAGCTAAGAGGCTCTGCTTGCTGGAAAACAGGTAATACAAACGCTCCTCCACCCCGAATAATTTTAATACGATTACCTGCTTCATCAACATGTACATTCTTACTGCCCAAATAACTACCTGTCACAATTAAAGCTTCATCTGGTCCAGCAGTACGATATTTCGTAACAAAAATTCCTAATAGCGCAACAATTAAAACCGCTACAATTCCAATAACAATCCATATTAAAAGCATAAGTTTCTCCTCCTTTATATCTGTTCATGTGTCGTAACAATGACTCGACTTTCTTTTACCTCAATGACTAATACTTTTTCGCCATTAGCGATTGCCTGCCCATTAAGGCTTTCAGCTGTTTTAGAAATTCTACCTGAATAGCTCTCAATCAATACTTCACCATAGCCCTTTTCTGGGATTGGAATGATAATAACTCCTACCCGTCCCCTTAACGAGTCTTCTGAATAGACAAGCGATTCTTCAGCAGATGACATTGGAACAAGTATAAACACATTTAATAGTACGGAAAAAATAAAGGCAATAATTACAGAGATTAATGCAATGAGAATACTATTCAACGAAGTTAATACTTCAAATAAATAACCACTTGCTGATAAAAAGACGATAAAGGCAAGTATTAATATTGGATTAAGAAAAGGACTAGCTTCCTCTATTCCACCTAATACATCCCCAAAAAAGAATAAAAGAATAATTAGTACACCTGAGATAATCAACGCATACAAATACAGTGTTTCAACGGATAGGTTAAAAACTTCCATCATCATCATCCTTGTTTTCTATACTTTTCCTTTCTTTCACACAAATTCACACTCCCCCTCGTATAAAAATAGGTTGTAACATACATACGAATGAGCGGGCGATAGGTTTCAAATATTTCATTATTTGTCATGATTTTCTTCCATCTGAATATGTTGAATATAGAATAGGAGGGAACTGTTTGACACGTCAAGAAAGGAATAGAAAGCAACATTTTAATTTAGATAAATTACTGATTCTTCTCATAACACTTATGATTACTGCTATTACATCCCTTTACTTTTATAGTAGAAGTATCATTGTTATTGAAGCACCTAAGACTGATTATGGCGAGAAAATTGTTGTTCAACTACCTTCAGGACAAAAAGTGTTTACCTATGAAAAATTAGTAGTAAAGAAGGATGGTAAGCTAATATATCAAGGGGAACATCAAACAATCGCATTGACTGGTGGTAAAATTAAATATGAGGACTGGGATTGACAACAAGTGTCATCGTCATTTACGATAAGCAAAAATCATGAGAAAGGGGCATCAGAATGAGACAAGTGAGAAGAGCTTATCATACGATTAATGCTAAATTGGCATTAATGTTTAAGAAACAAAACAAGTTCTTTCATCCCAGCTTTCAAAAAATTGCTCATAGAGGTGCTGCCGGAACATGTCCAGAGAATACCATGATTGCTTTTGAGCGTGCGCTTCAATTAGGTGCTGACATGATTGAATTAGATATCCAGTTAACTAAAGACCGACAAATCGTTGTCATACATGATGCAACAATTGATCGAACTACAAATGGGACAGGTAAAGTATCTGATTATACATATGAAGAGTTATGCCAATTTGATGCCGGAAGTTGGTTCTCTCCAACATTCCAAGGTGAAAAAATTCCATTACTCAAAGATGTATTGAATAAATATTACAATCAGATAGGTGTTTTAATTGAATTAAAAAAGCCTGAAAAAAACCCAGGCATTGAAAGCTTACTACATTCTTTACTTATGCAATATTCTACTGATTCAATCATAATTCAGTCTTTCAACCTCGACTCACTAAGGAAGATAAAAACGCTCATGCCCTCGGTGAAATTGGCCTTATTAGTCAATTACCCCCTTCAAACTAAAGACATAAAAAGAATAGCACAGGAATTTGATTATGTGAGTTTGAAGTGGACAATGGTTAACAAAAAAGTGATGTCCGCAATAAAACAAGCTCAATTACGAACAATTATCTGGACAATTAATACTAAAAAACAATTAGCTAGTGTAAGGTGTTGGGATATAGACGCAATTGTCACTGATCATTTACAGTTATTAGCTAAAAGTGAGGAGTAAATATTAACGATCTTCACCTTTTTCCCATTCTATTAAATATTGGATGGTTTCAATGTCATTTTTCGTTTGAAGGTGAAAAATATCTTGGTAATTCTCATGCCCCTTCCCAATAACAAATATCCAATCACCACTTCCTCCTATTTCCCACATTTTCTTTATAGCCATAGTGCGATCCATTATGACTTCCCCATTTGTAAATGGTTTTGTTAAGTTATATAATTCTTCTTCTACAACCGTTTTACTCTCCCCATTTATATCATCTAATGTAAGGATAAACTGCCGACAATAAGTAGATGCCACCTTAACCATTTTAATTCGCTTGCTTTTATCCCTTTTTCCTCGAAATCCAAAAACCATATATATTTTTTTCGCTCTATTTTCTTTAGCTGTTTGGAGAAGGTAGATGAGAGCATCTTCTGTATGAGCATAATCAATAATAAATACGGCCCCTTTCTTATTGTAATATTTCTCCCATCTGCCAGGTACTCCTCTAAAATTCATTAATCCTTGCGATATTACCTCTTTTGATATGCCCGATTCTAAACAAGCAGCAATAGCGATAGCTGTATTATAAAGATTATGTTTCCCCGGTAATGGTGAATCTGCTACAATAGTATCTTTTTTAACACTTGATATTTTTAACTGATATTTTGCATCTTTAAACGTGAGCTGCAGATCATAATCGCCAGCTTTACCAATTGTTTTTATTTTATTATGTTCCTGCTCAAGTGCTATTTTCGCCCCCCATGTATCCTCAATGTTGACTAATCCAACGCCTTCATCTTTTAATAAAGAAAAGATTTTCTTTTTCTCGCTGTAATACTCTTCAATCGTATGATGATAGTCCATATGATCATGAGTTAAATTTGTAAAAATAGCTATATCAAGCAGTAATCCTTCTGTACGATGTTGATGGAGTGCATGGGATGAAATTTCTAGTATGATAAAATCATCCATACTTTCAGCTAATAAAGATTGTAGTTCTAAAGCGTCTGGAGTTGTATTTTTAGCTTTTCTTGTTTGGTTATTAATATTATTTTCTATCGTGCCTATCATTCCACAAGAATACCCTGCTTCTTTGATGAGATGGTGGATGAGATAGGCTGTAGTTGTTTTACCATTTGTGCCCGTTATCCCAATTAAGCGATGTTTTTTGCTGGGGTGGGCATAAAATATGCTTGCTAAAATGCCTAATGTTTTCCTAGAATCTTGAACTGCAATATACGGAACAGTGAGCGATAATCGCTTTTCCCCTATCACAGCAATCGCTCCATTTTTAATTGCTTCTTCTATATATTTATGCCCATCCTTTTCAAAACCGGAAATGGCAATAAATAAATATCCTCGTTTTACTTTCCTTGAATCTGTAGTTAAACCTTTCACTACTTCATGACCACTATCTTTTAAGTCCGTTTGTAATAAGTTAAATACATCAATTAATTTCATATAAAAAACTCCTTAAGGCACCAATAAAGTTACTATTTTTTGTATGCCCACGAACAAAAAAAATATGCCTTTATGAGACATATTAAGTATTACTATTAAAGTAATTGGAAAATAGAAGAATCGTAATTCTGATGTGGTACTCTACGTGCAAATTGTGAAAGGTATTTGTAACTTAAGCGACTATGTTGTGAAATAAGATACGCATCCTGTGTCGCTCCTGGCTTTCTTAGCGTATTCAATGCTTCTATCATCCCTCTTTCACTTTCCAATCCTACTCCGTGTCCAAAGTATCGGTCATTACCTAAATAGACTGCATTTTCTCCCGTCCATATTGGATGCTCGAAATCGGGATTATAAAAGTAAACAACATCTCCTGGAATGAAATCTCTTCCTATCCGTGTATCTATACCTAAGTCTTGATCATAATTCCAATCCCAAACTAAAAGACCTTGGAATAAAGTGTTAAATCGACTAATCGAAATCGAATCCAATACTGATTTATAAAATAACAATACAATTGCTGTAGAACATTCAAATGCATATAAGTGGCTATTATGAAACACATCCCTTATCGCATCCGAGGGTAATATATATGGTTTTAATACATAACCGTACTTCGTTTTTGTCCAAATCTGAGGGTTAAATCTTGATACATCAAATGGAGCGAATTCTGCTTTACTTTCATGTAACTGGTAAGCGGCTTGAATTAGTTTTTCTCTTAAGAGTAGCTCAAATTCAAAAACAAAAGCAGAATCATAAAAAAATTGCTGTGGTGAAGAATCGAGTGCTCTATAAATATCTTGTTGTATAGGACTAAATGAATGAATAGGGGGCTTCTCCTGTGACTGAATAATAATGGTCATAAACACTTACCTCCCTTTATTTAATTTTCTTCTGACAACATATAATACCAAATTATGTTCTGCCCCGTTCAGAGGTTCATAATAGCCAATAATAAGTTCATCTATTAGAAAATTATATAAAAATAACATTTTTCTGAAAAAGTATTGCTTTACAGCAAAAAAGCACTTACAATACATCATATATTCCAAAGTTTCAGAAATATATCACATCAGCAGGAGGCACTTAAATATGGCAACATTCCTTGTAGCAATTGTATTACTTATTCTTGGATACATGTTTTATTCGAAATTCGTAGAGAAAGTTTTTAGTATCGATGATAGTAGAAAAACCCCAGCGTATACAGAAGCAGACGGCATGGACTTTGTCCCAATGAGCTGGTGGAAAGGAAATCTTATTCAACTATTAAACATTGCTGGCACCGGTCCGATATTTGGCGCATTAATGGGTGCATTATACGGACCTGTCGCGTTTATATGGATTGTTATTGGCTGTATTTTCGCTGGAGCTGTTCATGATTATTTTTCAGGAATGCTTTCACTTAAACATAAGGGAGAACAATTCCCTAATCTCGTTGGTAGATATCTAGGGAATGGAATGAAAGTTTTTATTAATATATTATCCATTATATTAATGATTTTGGTAGCAGCTGCTTTTACAGCAAGCCCAGCCCAATTGATTTCTTCTATTACCCCACTTAGTTTTACTGTATCGTTAATGATTGTATTTGCTTATTTCGTTATTGCAGCGGTTCTCCCGATTAACCAAATTATTGGTAGAATTTATCCGATATTCGGTGCGATATTAATCTTTATGGCTGTGTCCATTGGTATCGCTTTACTATTTAATGGTCAACCTATTCCAAATTTAACTTTTAGCAATTTACACCCTGAAGAATTGCCAATTTGGCCATTATTAATGGTTACCATTTCATGTGGCGCTATATCTGGTTTCCACGCAACACAAAGTCCAATTGTATCAAAAACTTTAAAAAAAGAGTCTGATGGAAGAAAAGTATTTTACGGAGCAATGATTGGTGAAGGAATCATCGCCCTTATTTGGGCAGCAGCAGGAATGACATTCTTCGGAGGAACAGGTGGCTTACAGGAAGCTTTAGCGACCGGCGGGCCAGCAGGCGTGGTGAATGAAATTTCCATTTCACTTTTAGGTACACTAGGGGGCATTTTAGCGATACTTGGTGTTATTATTCTACCTATTACAACAGGAGATACAGCGTTACGTTCATCGAGAATGATGCTTTCTGAAACTATTTCGAAGTACTTGAACTTTAAAGGGAATGGACAGATACTACTTGTCACATTATTAGTTGGTGTTCCAACATTTCTTTTAGCAACGATTGATTATTCCTTTTTATGGAGATATGTTGGTTGGACCAACCAATTATCTGCCACGATTATGCTTTGGACAGCAACAAGTTTCCTACTAAAATCTAATAAGCAGCACCTCATAACAGGAATTCCAGCTATGTTCATGACAGGAGTATCTGCTACTTATATATTTTACGCACCTGAAGGATTGCAATTATCTTATCCAATATCTTTAACAATTGGGACAGTCTTATCGATCATCGTGTTAATCATTTACATCAAGAAAATAATTGACACACGAAGTCATAAGACAACTAACATAGAAATTGTCTAATCTGAAGCAGACTGGGAAAGTGTGAATCCCAGTCTCTTTTTATTATTATGGGCAATCAATTAAAATGAAGATAACTGTTGTCTACTATATACTTACAATGAGAAAACAACTCATTCACTAACAGGTAAAATGTTATTTGTCAACAATATACTTTGACAAACAACGTAAAAAAGTGCTAATTTTATAGAGAGCGTGATTTTAAATTTGCAATTATAGTAGGTGATGAATTTGAGTAAAAATATGAATAAAGATATGATTAAATTTATTAGAAAAAGTTATAATATGACACAACGAGACTTCGCTCGAATTGTGAGCTGCAGCTTCTCGCTCATCGCACTTGTTGAAGTGGGAAAAAGACGAGTCACATCGGATTTAGAAAATAAAGTCAAGGTAGCATTTGACTTAGATGATCAACAATTACAATCAATTTCTACATTAATAACTGAATTTAGTAAGGGCGTTCCACCTTTTATGTAAGCCACTATATCCAACCTTTCTCCTTTGCTTTAGTTATTGCTTCAATCCTATTCTTTGCCTCTAACTTATTAATGATTTCTGACATATAATTGCGCACCGTCCCAGCAGACAAAAAAAGGTGCGCCGAAACCTCCTTTGAAGTTAAACCCGACGCAATAAGCTTCAACACTTCCTTTTCCCTGGAAGTGAGTGGGTTATCTTGTCTCAATTGATTAAATACCAGTTCCGGAGAAAACATTCTCTGACCATTCATCACACGCCTAATGGCTTCAGCTAGTTCTTCACTCGGTCCATCTTTTAATAAGTATCCGTGAACTCCTGCTCCTATTGCCCTTTCAAAATAACCTGTTCTAGCAAACGTTGTTAAGATAATAACTTTACATAATGACTTTGATTCAAATATTTCCTCTGCTAAATCTAATCCACCTTTTATAGGCATTTCAATATCTAATAAACATACATCTGGTGCCATTTGATGAATTAATTCTGTTGCTTCTTTTCCATTATTCGCTTGCGCTATGACTTCTATATCTTCCTCATAGTTTAATAATGTGCTTAACGCTCCTCTTAACATCTGCTGATCTTCAGCTATTAAAACTCTTATCATATCATTTAAGTACCTCCGAACTTTCTTTCTACAATTGGAATGAATACATTGACAGATAACCCTGTTTCATAATGGAAAAAGTTCAAGCTACCTTCAACTAACTCTAGACGTTCAGACATGCCTTTTAAACCATTCCCTAATTTCGTGTCTCGATTAAATCCTATTCCATTGTCTGAAATAGTTACCTCTATCCCTAAATTATTTTGCGATAATCCAATTACACAATGAGTCGCCCGAGAATGCTTAACGATATTTGTAATTCCTTCTTTTATACACATACTGATCATATTTTGCATCATTGATGTTATATTTTCACATCTATTCAGCCCTGTTACCTCCAGCGTAATATTGGCTGAATTTAATATCCCTTTGCAATCACTAATCGTTTCAGCAATTGTTAAAACTCGCATGTCTGCCACTAACTCTCTTACTTGTTTTAAGGCAATCCGTGAAGTCCGCTCGATTTCATTTACCTCTTTGGTGACAATTTGGGGATCAGCTTGATGCTTAGTCATTTTCGCTACTAGTTGAGATTTTAATGTTATATAAGATAGTGTATGACCGAGTGTATCATGTAAATCTCGAGCTATTCTCATTCTCTCTTCTCTTTTAATTAATACTTCAATCTGTTCGTTTGCTTCATTTAATTTTTCTTCTAACTCCATTTTCGTCGACATGGAGTGAATACCAAAAGGAGATATAATCATAACAACAACCATTACGACGAGATAAAAGTATTCGCTCAACATTTCATATTGTAAAATAACAGGTAAAATCGAAGAGAATACAAATAAAATCATACTAATTGTAAACATCTTAGAATTACGCAGCCACCCGATGAAATTTGCACAATAGAACCCGAGCAATACTAATGAAGGTTGATAAAAATAGGTAAAAATAATAATAATGATAAATTGTAGTATTAACCAACCCATATAAGAGGACATTGGTGGATCAAAGAAAAGTTTCCTATAAGATAGAAAAAAAAGGAATAAAAGCATCCATCCAATCACTGCCTTTACCCCTGTTTCATTTATTAAAACAATAATCGGAAACATTAAATAGACCAAAAAAACATATGGGAGAAAACCATATTTGACAGGAAATAACTTATAACCCAAAAAGCTTACACCACCACTTCTTGCTTTCTTCTAATATAAATACTTAATACTACAAATAGAAGGAAATATCCTGCTAATACAGCAATATTCAGCAAAGAAGGGTTGCCACCTTCTGTAATCTCCCATACACCCGCTCCATAATGATAGGAAGGAATCGCTTTAGCAATGGACTTAAAAATTGATGGCAACACTTCAATTGGCATAAATAACCCCCCCATGAAAGCTAAGACCATATAAAAGAAATTACTGATTCCAGCAGCTGTCTCCACCTTGTTCATTGCACCAATAATTGTTCCAATAGCGAGAAAAGGTAAAGCGCCAATTAATATCCATAGCGCGCTTGTCAGCCATTGCCAAACGCTCAAATTAACCCCATTTATCACCGCACCAACAACAAAAATAATGGTTACAGAACAAATGTGAATCATCGTTTGCCCAACCATTTTTGCTGAGAAATAAACACTTGAACTAAGCGGGGTTGTTCTCATTAAAGTGGACCAACCATGAGCCTTTTCTTCTACTAATCGAATGCCTAACGTCAAAATACTCGTCCCCATCACACTAAAACAAGTAACGGACATTAAGAACCGACTGTTCCAACTGTCTCCCATTCCAGTATTAAATATATTTGTAAAAACAAAATAAAAAACGATAGGCATAAATAAAGACCAAAAAACAAAATAAGGATTTCTAAATATCCTTAATACCTCTACTTTTGTCTGCATCAACCATCCTCTCATTCACTGATCCCCCTTTCTACTGTTAATAATTCAAACGCATCTTCAAGTCTTGCCCGATGTAAATGAATGTCTCGCATAACGACCTTTTTTTCAAACAACTCCCCCAAAAGCGCATCAGTGGAAGAAGTTGTTAACACAATCCGTTGATCAGTTATTTTCGCACTTATGACATGAGAAAATGTTTGTAGCAAGCTGATATCAACCTGATCTGATTTAAACGAGATAGCTCCATCAGACAAATGACTTTTTAATTGTAAAGGTGAACCATCAGCAATCACCTTTCCTTGATTAAATAACATAATTCTCTTGGCAACATCATCAGCTTCTTGTAAGTAATGAGTGGTAAAAATAACCGTTTTACCTTCATCATTTAAATATTGTATCGCTTGCCAAAATTTTTTTCTTACTGTACTATCCATGCCAACAGTTGGCTCATCTAAAAAAACGATTTGTGGATTACTTATAATGGCTAATGCAAAATTCAACCTTCTTTTTTGACCACCCGAGAGTTTATACGCCTTTTTCTTAAGCAGCTCTATAGGGATACCTGTAATTTCCAACACTTCTTCTAAACGTAAAGGGTTTTCATAATAACTACTAAACATGAGTAATACTTCCTTCACAGACAATGCATCAATGACACTGACCTCTTGGAGCATCACACCAATTCTTTCTTTCACCGCTCGCTCATGAGGTTTCTTATTTAAAATCAGTATATTTCCTGAGGTTGGTTTAACTAACCCTAATAACATCAGCAAGGTTGTTGATTTACCAGCCCCATTCTTCCCTAGTACAGCTAATAACTCCCCTTTTTCAACTTCAAAAGACACATCGTTAACTGCCCATAAATCCTTATACCTTTTAGTCAAATGTTTCGTAGCAATGATTGTTTCCATTAACACCATCTCCTTACTAAAATTATATGAGATGGCTTACTTGTCCGTTTAGTGTGTGATGTCACCCCCCTCACATGACAAATGTCACTACTTGAAATTCTTTTCATAAAAAAAACCACAGTTCAATCATCTGTGGCATTACTTCAATTAAGGTAATTTAGCTAACTTTTCATAAACATCTTGCATTGTAAAGCAGCCCTTTTCTTTGACTTTTTCAACATAACATACCCAAAGTTTAGCTGTTAACATGGCATCACCTAAAGCATGATGGCGATGTTTGACTTCAATCTGATTTTTTTCACATAATGTCTCTAGCCTAACAGAGTGTTCCACTGTATCAATGATACGATATAAAAAGGAGGTATCAAATACGCGATGTTTAAATGATGTTCGATAAAGCTGCCAAAACGCATGCTGAAAGAAGCGCTTTTCATGGTTTGAATGATGAGCAATGAAAGGTAAGCTCTCCGTATATTTCAAAAATTCCATTAACACATCTGCTAATGGTGGCGCATTTTTTAACTCCTCTTCCTTCAATCCCGTTAAATGCTTTATTGATAAAGCTAAATCTTTTTCATATTGTATTAAAGAGTAAAAGTAATTGTCATGATCAATTCTTCCATTTAGGATTTTGACAGCTCCAATTGATAGTATCTGATCACCATTATCTGGACTAAACCCCGTTGTTTCTATATCGACAACTACAGCACTCATTTGATTTAATGACGTTTGTATCAATCGATCTTGATTTAAATCTTTTTGAAGCTGTCTCATGAAAGCCATTGATTTAGAGTCTTGCGTCTGGAGCCCACCGAACCTAGTTTGATTTAACTTTCGGACAAATTGAAAAAAGGGTTCAAAAGCCATTATTTCACTTCCTGCTCAATTACATCTTCTACATATTGATGAAGTCTTCTGCCATTTTTCAAAATCACCTTTATCTTACTTTTTACTTCCCTATTCATGTTTCTCACATTTAAATAATGGCCATCTTCATAGGTTGACATAGGGGTAAGTAGTGAATGGCGTAATTTTAGTAACTGTTGGAAATCATGATGATACGGTAATAATGCGTGTTTATATGGCTTTTTACACATTAATTTTTCTAACCGTGACAATGTCGAGCTTTCAACTATTCCCTCCTTTATAGAAAGTAATCGAATGCCATTAACGAAAGGTAAGAATGCTGCGTACTTTATATTGATTTCCCCTTTATGTGATCCATGATTTTCCGTTAATATTTGCCCCAACGGCCCAATAGAGGTTTTTATATGCTGTATATTATCCAATAATCTCTTTAAGTTATAAGGATTTTTTTGAACTGCCTCATGCACACTTCTCTTTAAATGATTAATATATTCGCTTTCTCCCACTAACACTCTTGCATCAAAGAATATTTGCAGATGCCTCATTGTTGCCCAAGATTTTTCATCTACCCATGACTGTAGTTGCTCAAACCACTCAGGTTGTGACTTACACCAAAGGGGATTACTACTCATAATATTACCGTCACAGTATGGGTAACCAACAATATCGAGCCCCTCGGCTAATTCTTTGCCTAACTGATGAAAATATCTTTGCAAGGTGGCGTCTTTTTCTTCATAGATGATCCCATGATCTTGATCACTTATATAACCTTGTTCTTCTCTTCCACCGCTACCTGTTATAAACCAAGCAAACTCGCTCGGTGGTTTTTCCCCTAATCTTTTTACAGCATAATGAAACGTAGCTCTCATTACTTCATCATGAAAATTGTTTAATTGCACTTGATTAAACTTTTTCTTAGTTAATTCATAATCCCGCCAATCTCTAATCGCTTCATATGTCTCAAAATCATCCGTCGGCAAAAACAACACTTCCTTACAGAGGGTAAAAGCCTCCCACTATAGGAGGCTTCACCTTATGATGTTAATTTCGTTTGTTTCTCACTTGACATAAACTCTTCTGGATAACCATAGCTACCATGTTCACTCATGTCTAAGCCCATCACTTCTTCTTCTTCACTAACACGGAGACCATTCATCATTTTCTTCATTACGAAGAGAATGACAAATGAAGCAACAAAGGCAAAAAGTCCTGATGTTACAACTCCTAACGCTTGAACGCCTAATTGGCCAAATCCGCCACCATAGAATAATCCTGCTTGACCAGTTACCTGCTCTGCTAATTCTGGTGTTGCAAAGAATCCTGTAGATAAAGTACCCCATACTCCAGCTGCACCATGAACAGATAATGCGAAGATTGGATCATCAATTTTCATTTTATCAAAGAACTTTACACTAAAGAATACTAAAAGTCCGGCAACTAAACCTATAACAACAGCAGCCCAAGGTTCAACGAAAGCACACGATGCCGTAATGGCAACTAAACCTGCAAGTGCACCATTTAATGTTGTAACAATATCAGATTTACCAAGAACGATCCAAGAGATTGCTAATGCTGCAACCGCACCCATCGCTGCAGCTAAATTTGTGTTTAGTGCAACAAATCCGAAAAATGCACCATCAACTGATGTTGTACTACCTGCATTAAATCCAAACCATCCTACCCAAAGAATAAGCACAGCTAATGAAGTATAGACTTGGTTATGCCCTGCAATATTGTTACTAGAACCATCTTTATTGAACTTCCCGATACGAGGCTTTAATAAAATAGTTGCAGCTAAGGCAGCCATTGCACCTGTTAAATGGACAACTGTTGAGCCTGCGAAATCTTGCTTCTCATGTCCCGCTAACCAGCCTCCACCCCATATCCAATGTGCAACAACCGGATAAATAACAGCAGAGAATAAAATAGTAAAAACAACATAGACTGGGAACTTTGCTCTTTCAGCAAAACCACCTAAGGCGATACAAACAGCAATAGCAGCAAAGGCACTTTGGAATACAAAGAAAACCGTATCAGATAAACCTGAATCTCCACTTTCAGCTCCTGAATAGAAGAAGTCCGTCATGCCAACAAAGAAATTCGCGTTTCCTCCAAATATAAATCCATAACCTACAGCCCAGAAAACAAGGAAAGTTAATCCCACTGTAAAAATAGTTTTCCCGGTAATATGACCTGCATTTTTCATTCGTGTAGATCCTGCTTCAAGTAATATAAATCCACCAATCATAAAAATAACTAAAATTGCAGCAATCATTGTCCACACACTGTTCAGATAAAATATTTCATCCATAACTTTTCTCCCCCATTTCCCGCGTCATATAACTTAACTAATAGATGTTAGATTATATGACATCTATTAAGTTATTCTTATTTTATCGCAAAATTCTCATAAGTCAATGCTCAATTTTATATTTTTTAGAAAATTTACTCATCTTTTTACCTGTTAGTTTTTACCCATATGAATGATAGCCCTTACATTAGGAAACCTTATAAAAGAGCAATGTTTCACTTGCTCAAAATGACGAAGGAGTGATTTGTTCAATGAGCAGAAATAAATTAGTCGTTCCCGAATCAGGTCAAGTATTAAATCAAATGAAAGAAGAAATCGCTCAAGAATTTGGTGTACAACTTGGCGCAGAAACCACTGCACGTGCTAACGGATCAGTCGGAGGGGAAATGACTAAACGACTGGTTGCTTTAGGTGAACAACAGCTCCGTAATCAAAAATAACCATTAAGTAAAAAGCAATGCCCTAGGGAGGCAAAGAAAAGGTCTCCCACGGATCTTAAAGCGAGGAAGTGAATCGATTTAACGTTCACTCCCTCGCTATTTTTAATTTGTTTGTATGTACTCACCATTACCATGCAAATGATAAATGAAAAAATTAATAATTATATACTTCTCGTTCGGCTTCTTTACGGCATTCCACTTCTCATGCACACTCCTTATTTGTTCAGCTTTTTTTATATTTCCTTGTTAAACGATATTAAGTGAGAGGTATATCAAAGCGAAAAAGATCTTTATCGTAAAAGCCATGACGATAAAGACCTTTCTATTGTCAATTACCTAGAGGGGAGCCATAATTAGCACTCCAACTGCATTAGAACATCTCTTTTTCAATTATTGGCAAACGCATTTTCTTTTAACCTAAGAAAAAATATAGTGAACCAATATGAAGTAAAACATATCCCTAGGTCAATCAAAAATATATAGAACTGATTCATACTTCCATAAAAGCTTACGAAGCCTACCTTCTCTTCAATCGTTGCAAAACCAAATGCAATAATAGCACTCACAATAATTGTATATAAATAAAAGTTTCTTTGTCTATTTGTACAATATTGATAAACAAATAAAAAAACAACCGGAAGTAAAGAGGTCGTCATATTTGTTGCACTAGGTAATGAAGGAATGAGAAAATAATTATGAATAAACAAACCTTTCCGCAATAACATTGTATCGATAAAGGTCCATAACATATTCACTGTATATCCGTAGAAAAACACCTCAAATATCCGCTTTCGATCAATAAAACAATAGACGAACACTAAAGGAGCAATAAAGAGAAAGAGTACCATCCAAAATTGCCAATGTGTATAGTCAGAATATGACTTCCAATAATCAGATAGCAATTGTTGAAATTGTTTACTATCTATATGTAATGCTGTTAGATATTCCTCCTTACTCATAACTTTACCTCCTTCACAATTAACCTCTTTCTCAATATGTTTCAAGAGATAGTTTTTTATTCACCTTTCATCGCTTTATCGACATACATAATTTACAAATAAAAGCTAAAAATACCTAATAATAACGGAAGGAGTGGCAAATAAGATGATGAAAATAATCAATGCAAAGTTAAAAACCTTGCTCGGTTTCTTTATTGGCAGTCTGGCGGTATCTATTATTTTTAATATTATTCAAATCAGCTTAATTTCTGAGGTCAAAGGAAAGTTAAGTACGGTTATGGATGAGCAATCAAATTAAAAGTACAATAGGTGAGTCCTCATAAAGCTAGAAGACTCACCAAAAAGCTATTCATGATTATTCCTTTAACTTCTTTTTATAATCGAGTGCTCTCTACTGTCGATATTAACCTCGAACTATTTGCCAAAGTTGTCTTTATTCCTTTAATAAATACAGTAATTCTAAGTAAAATGCACTTCTGTATTTGTTTTGTCTCTCCCAATACTTATAATTAAGTTCAACTATGCTATTTAACTTTCTGACACACCCCAAGGATTTGTAAATATTTTTACTAATACTAATGAAAAAAGAGGCTGCCCTTGTGGGACACCCTCTAATTATTTTAATGGAAACCTTGATCGTCTTGATTTCGTATTTGTTGTAAATAATTCTCCGTATAAATACGTTGTGAATCTGGGACATTTTTTTCATTCTCTTCAGGATCAAATTTTGTTAAACCTTTCTTCTTCGCTACCCAGTCAATCACGAGTCCAAATCCTAGAAGGGAAAGAATCAAGATAAGAAACCACCACATTCTTTTATCACCTCTTTATTAGGAAATCCTAAAAAAAAGAACAATTGCTATCATTATTTTTTTGATTATTCTAATAATACCATAATTAGGAAAAAATATCAAATAGACACAAATGTCTTCGTGTATAAAAAAATCCTGTTATCAAAAAATATAGATGTAATAAAAATTAGAATAAGGAGATCATACAATGAAAACATTACAACGCATCGCTTTAGCGCTTGTTATTATTGGCGCGATTAACTGGGGACTTATTGGATTATTCCAATTTGATTTAGTTGCAACGATTTTCGGAGGCCAAGATGCCATCCTCTCTCGCATTGTCTATACATTAGTCGGAATTAGCGGCCTCATTTGCCTATCTCTTCTCTTTGCACCAATGACAGAAGAAGAAGACAGAGACGTCGATAATCGCGTTATTGATGGAAGACAAGTGAGTTACTCTACAGAATTCGCTGAGGAAAATGATTTATCTGATATAAAAGAAGAAGATAGAGAAAATCGAGATCAATAAATAAAAAAGTCCGGACATATATGTTCGGGCTGTATTTATGGCGTTAACTTCTATCCTACTGGTACTACAAAAAGTAGTATCCTTAAACAAACTGTGAATAAAAACTCTCTCCCCTAATCTATTTACCAAGAAGCCTTGTTTAGCGAGGCTTCCTTTATTATGTTTTTAAGTTTCTCCAATAGACCTACCTACATTCATAATTCGTCTTTATGTTTTTGGCTTAGTTCGTACCTCCATCTTCCAAAAAATCAGAATAACTTTTCTCAACACAACATGGCACCTACTACTTAATCTGAATTTCACCACACTTAAAATCCTGAACCGAGGAATTCTGCAAAGAAGGTGAGCTAGGCAAAATAGGGAATCTTTAACTTCAAATTTACCTTATCATAATTTATTTACCAACTTTTTCTTAATATAACGAAATTATCACACTAATACATATTTTGTAATGTATTTCGATTGTTTGGAATTCCTTCACAATTTAAGCTTTTATTGACACCTATTTTGAAAAGAGAATATTTTTTATGGAACATTTTTTATCATTTATATCGTGAGCTTTGTTACTTATATTCTTATATCCAATTAAGCAGAGCTTAAAGAAACGCCTCGTTTTAAAACGGGCCTTTATTAACTATTTTCACTCATGAATAATTTATATATTGCATACACAAACTATCTATCGTGGCCAATCCTTACATAAGGAGAAAACATGAAACTTAATAAGATAGGGAGTGTAATTATGGGAATTTTAAGCGGAAATCCAAAAGATGAACCACTACATTATGGTGAAGTTTATGGACTATTCACTAACCTTTTTACAAACAATGGAACGATATCTGGTTATGAGACACTTATGAACCATGCTGGCGATGATGACTTAAAAAAGCTAATAGAAGAAGCTATTAAAGGGTTACGTGCTGAGAACCAACAATTAGAAGAGCTTTTAAAAAGTAATGGCATCGGGTTACCACCTGCACCACCTGCCCGCCCTAATGCAGATTTAAATGATATTCCTGTTGGTGCAAGATCCACTGACCCAGAGATCAGTGCTGCAATCTCTGCTGATACTGCAGCTGGATTAGTTGCATGTAGTCAAGCAATTGGTCAATCAATCAGAGAAGATGTCGCAATGATGTATGGTCAGTTCCATATGAATAAAGCTCAGTTTGGTGCCAAAATGTTAAAGTTAAATAAGGAAAAAGGTTGGTTAATCCCGCCTCCTTTGCACATGAGTAAAGGAACAGAATCATAATTTATAGGCGCCTCGAAATGAGGTGCTTTTTTACTAATTTACACCCCACTCACTTTTCGCATTTTCTTCGCAGTAAGACTTGTTTACACTCGCTATTTAACGTGGCTGATTTACCTCATTTCACTTCCTTTAAGAGTCTATAGGGGTCTTTTCTCATATCCCAGGATTAACATGACATTTTCATATGAAAATTTGCAAGAAAATGATTTTATCAAGTAATATTTTAAATACTTGTTACGGGAATTCCTGAAAATAGAACTGTAAAATGCAGTTATCCCCCCCTTCAGAACTTGGTTACGAGTTATTCAAGAGTTCTGAACTAATGAAAACATAGCAGTGAATGATATGGGAAAACCACTTGAATTTATTATAGAAAATATTGGTGAAATGGAAGCTGACATTAAAGGAATAATGAAAAGTATGTAAGCTTCACCGCACCAGTTTCAATTACCTGTTCAACCAATTGATCTAACCAAGTAGTTTCAAAATATATTACAACATATGACAACAACGAAAGGTGAATATTCAGATAAAAAAAGAGAAGCTTTCGCTTCCCTGGTTCTTATAATCCTATTTGATCAACTGCATAAGTTGCATGTTCCTGGCTAAACCCTTCATAAACTAACTGGTCAATCAACCCACTTCTAGAGAATGAAGTAAAGTCAAGATAGTTCTTACCTGCCTGAACAGCCTGTTCTTTCCAGTCAACTTCAATGTGATCTACCGCATATGTTGCTTCTTCATTACTGTAACCTTCATATTCTAACTGTTCAATTAAACCAGTTCTAGAAAAGGCTGTATAGTCTAGGTAATTCACAGCAGTTTGAATTGCGTTCTGTTGTGAAAGAGATAGTTCAGGTTCTTTTTCTTCCTTCACTTCTTCTTTAGGTTCTTCCTTTGGTTCTTCTTTTTCTTCAGTAGTTTCTTCAGCCATTTCTTCTGCATCTTCTTCTTTTACTTTTTCAGTTTCTTTATCTGTCTCTTCAGTTGCTACCTCTTCAGTGCTTGCAGGTTCAGCCTTTTCAGTAGGTTGTGTAGTTTCATCATCCCCACCTGAAAAGATAGCACCAATAATACCTAGTACAAAAATTGCAATAAATCCCATGCAACCAATCTTAAAAAACTTCTTCATATTCAGTTTTCTCCCTTAAATACTAAAATTGTAAACTTACTAGTATAATAGTACCGCAACATTTTCAGTATTTCAATAGTCTACTTAAGTAATACAAAGTTGGTAAATGGTGGATTCAGTTGAAAAATTTATTGCGTATAATTTCAACTCGCAGACCTCTAGGACATTGTACCCTACCCCACAATCTAAAAAGCTTTATCCTTATGTTTTAGCCTTCTATAATAGTTCAACATTTGTTTAATTTGACTATCAGTAAAGGCATCAATCTTTATATCTTCTGTGCCTTTCTTTATTTTTTAGCAGGATTATCAGTAATGACTTCACATTCAATCATATAATATTAAGAAAGCACGGACACGTTGTAATTTGGAGTTTATAGTAGTTGCATTGTTATCTTGTTTTAGAAAAGGATAAACTGTTTGACTGTGTTTACTGTTATATCTTCAACATTTAAAACATTGCGATCTAAACAAAAGTCCTCAAATTGTTTAATCATAATACGGTAACTTTCTAGATTTTTAGGAGTTACATTTTAAAAAAAGCCTATCATCAAGAAAATCCTGAACAGCAAACTTTAAAAGCATAAAAAAAGACCACCTCACAAAATATGCGAAGTGGTCTTTCAGGATTGTAGCATTTCCAGCTACGACCATAGTACATTATACAGTTTACTAACAGCGTTAAACTCTTGATACAACTCAATTAATGATTCCGACTGGGTTCGAACCAGCGACCTCTACCCTGTCAAGGTAGCGCTCTCCCAGCTGAGCTACGGAATCGTTTATGTATATATTTAAGACATTTATAAATATACTATTTTAGCGTATATCTGTCAATTGATTTCACTGGTATTTGCTTAATTTCATGAAGTTTTATAATTATAGAGCTCTTTACATATAATAGAAGTGGAAAATAAACATACATACTTAATTGAGTGAATCTTTCTTCATTAAGGAAATGAAGACTTACTATATGAAGTTTCATACACTGTGTGATAATATAACCCCATATAGGATTATTATTTTAACAAAGGAGTTCTACTTTATGAATACAGCAAAAGGGACAATCACGGACTTTACTTTTAAAAGTGAGGTACTAGGGGAAGATTTAGAAATACTTGTATACTTACCGGGCAATTATTCACCGCTATATAAATATAATATTTTAATTGCTCAAGATGGCAAAGATTATTTTCAATTAGGACGAATCGGCAGAACAGCGGATGAGTTGCTTGATGCAAAAGAAATGGAAAATACAATTATCATTGGTATTCCTTATAAAAATGTACAAGACCGCCGTCGTAAATATCATCCAGATGGTGAACAAAATGCTGCTTATATCAGATTCTTGGCTCACGAGCTTGTACCTTACCTTGACGAAAAATATCCAACGTACCAAATGGGAATGGGACGAGCATTGATCGGCGACTCCTTAGGGGCGACTGTATCTCTTTTAACTGCTCTACAATACCCTAATACTTTTGGGACAGTCATTTTACAATCGCCATTAGCGAATGAAAAAGTAATGGAAGAAGTCAAATCCTTTAAAGATACACATCTGTTAAATATATATCATGTGATTGGTACGGGTGAGACAACAGTCAAAACAACTGACGGTAAGGAAGAAGATTTCCTTACACCCAATCGGGAACTTTCACAATTAATAAAGGATAAAGGCTTCCCTTATTTTTATGATGAATTTGATGGCGATCATACATGGACATATTGGCAACCAGATTTAAAACGTGCTCTCAAGCAAATGCTTTAATGAAACAGCAGTTTGGCTACTTCTTAGTCAAACTGTCTTTTTCTTCTATATACATTCGTTAGTATATGATGATTTTTGAAAATTTGTTATAATAGTAAAATAAGACAAGTTCTTTAAAATATTTTATTTTGGAGGTAGAACTATGAAATATGGAATCGTTATTTTTCCGTCAAAAAAAATTCAAGACTTGGCGAACTCTTATCGGAAAAGATATGACCCTCACTACGCATTGATTCCTCCACATGTAACATTAAAATCATTTGAAGCTACAGAAGAAGAAGTAAAACAAACAACTGATGCTTTGAATGCAATTGCAAAAGTTCAACAACCTTTTCACATGAACGTTAAAAAGGTGAGTTCATTTCAACCTGTTAATAACGTTATTTACTTAAAGATTAACCCAACAGATGAACTCGAACGACTACATGAAAAAATCAATGAACAAACAGTTGGAGAAAAATCAGAATATGCTTTTGTCCCTCATATTACAATTGGACAAAAACTTTCCGATGATGAACATTCTGATGTTTATGGTTCACTGAAAATGCTTGATGTAGAACACGAAGAAACGGTTGATCGATTCCACTTATTATATCAATTAGAAAACGGATCTTGGAGTGTACATGAAACATTCCGCCTCGGAAAGGGTTAATGAACAACATGAACGTTAAAATAGTAGAAAACGAACAAGAGCTACAGGAAGCTTATCAAGTAAGAAAAGAAGTATTTGTAGAGGAACAAAAAGTTCCATTAGAAGAAGAAATCGATCAATTTGAAGACGAAGCTACACACTTTGTACTTTATAAAGATAATGAACCTAGTGGTGCTGGGCGTTTCAGAATTGTAGATGGCTATGGTAAAGTAGAACGCATTTGTGTAAAAGAAAATGCAAGAAAAACAGGAGCCGGCAAAGAAATAATGCATGCGATCGAATCTTTTGCTATAGAAAAAGGTGTACCTGCTTTAAAACTTCACGCACAAACACATGCGATTCCCTTTTATGAACGAATAGGGTACGAAGTCATCTCTGAAGAATTTCTTGATGCAGGAATACCTCACCGAACAATGAAGAAACAAATTTAAATGCAAAAAAAGAGGTGCATTCCGCATCTCTTTTTTGTCTTCATTAACAATGTAGAAGCTAGAATTTAATAAAAATCCGATCGTCTTTTTAATCATAAAAAATGGGGAAGAGCACACAATAACAAGGTCACAGTAAATTTGTTTAAGAGGTGTGTTTCCCATGCATGAATATATACATATTACTTTCGTTCTCGTTGTTGGATTTATTGCCCTTTTCATTATGACCAAGATTCTTGGAAAGTCGCAAATATCCCAAATCACTCCTTTTGACTTTATTTCTGCCATCGTATTAGGAGAACTAGTAGGAAATGCACTTTATGATGAGAATACAGGGATAAGTCAAATGCTTTTCTCTGTTCTTCTTTGGACCATTTTGATTCTTACTACAGAAAAAATCACACAGAAGTTCAGAAGAACAAGAAAATTATTAGAAGGCGGTCCTTCCATTGTGATTCGTAAAGGAAAAATTGAATATGGGCAATTGAAAAAGAATCATTTGGACCTCAACCAGCTGCAAGAATTACTGAGGGCAAAAGATATTTTCTCTTTAAGACAATGCGAATATGCATTCTTAGAGACAAATGGTACAATTACCGCCTTGAAAAAGCCTGAATATACAACGCCAACCATTGAGGACTTGCAATTAAAATATCCGAAGATTAAGGTGCCAATTAATATCATTTTAGATGGTGAGATTGTTCATGAAAACCTAAACATTCTCGGTTGGGATGTCAAATTTCTAGATGAAAAATTAAAAAAGAAAGGTTATGAGAATGTGAAGGAAATTCTATATGCTGACTGGGAAAAAGAAGACGGGTTACATATCCAGACCTATTGAAATATTATGCGTAATAATCAACGTGTTTTCCTTTTATTCCCTGTTTACCATTTGTTTCTCTATCTTTTAGCGAAGAGGATAAATGGTTTTTTCTATTGTCCTTATATAAATGATTGGTTTCTGTTTGACCACGGGATGGATCTACCCTTTCAATATTTCTATAAGTCATTGAGCGATTTCGATTCATAAACATTCGCTCTACATATTGTTGGTATGCCGTTTGAACGGTTGAGATTGGATAAATCATTACACTGCCCCCTTTACTTTACTGCTAACCCTTTTCAATTGATAACAAACATATTTATTCTTTTTTAGCGCTAAAATCTTTGTTATGATTAATTTTATGCAGTAAATTTTTTAAGTTATGAGGCTAAATGATGAAAAGTGCACGATTAATGCAAGAACTAATTCAATTACATACACTGAAACGATCAGACTATCCATTTATACATGAAGAAGGAAAACGAGGGAACCTTTATTGTACCCATTGTGGTGAAAACGTTTTATTTTATTTAGGTATTCAGGATGAACCAAAATTTTATCATAACAATGAAAAAGAGTGCGCTTATGTGGACGAAGTCATTCCGAAAGCAACAGAGAAAACGAAAGAAAAAGAAGTCAATGGCTTTCGTTTACCTCAAGGTCGATCAATTCTCGAAGAAGTGGAAAAGCCTTTTAAAACCCCTGTACGTATTAAAAATATTCCACCATTTGCAGAAAATACAGCTTCTCAAGCTAGTCCTACAGAGGGGTATCTTCGTTCACTTGAAGAGCACGGGATTTCTTTTGATCATGATCAAAAAAGAGCTGTTACGTATTGTCATGGTCCGTTACTTGTTCTCGCAGGAGCAGGAAGTGGAAAAACACGCGTTTTAACAGGGAAAACGGCTTATTTATTCAATGAATATCAAGTTGATCCCCGTTCTGTTCTACTCGTTACATTTACAGCTAAGGCAGCTAACGAAATGAAACAACGGATAAAAACTTATCCATACGTTACAGCAAAGCATATTAATCAAATGGTTTGCGGAACTTTCCATAGCATTTTCTATCGTATTCTTTCTTTTCATGATCATAATAATCAAAAATGGGACCACCGTTACCTTTTAAAGAACTGGCAGAAGGAACAAATGATCAAACAATCAGCAAGGGCCCTACATATTGATGAGAAGGATTTCCCTTTTGATATGGCCTTACAGTTAATTAGCTTTTGGAAAAACTCGCTGCAATCCCCTACGGATGTAAGGGCGAATGATTCATGGGAGGAAAAGGTACTACAAATGTATCAAGCCTATGAAGAAGAGAAACAGCGATTGAATACCTTTGATTTTGATGATATGCTCAGTAGCTGTTATGAGCTATTTAAAAAAAATCCGCAAATTTTAGCACAGTATCAAAAGCGATTTAAATACATCTTAATTGATGAATTCCAAGATGTAAATAAAGTTCAATTTGAATTACTTAGAATGCTAGTACCTGAAAGTGAGCATATTTGTGCAGTAGGTGATGATGATCAATCTATATATGCTTTTAGAGGTAGTGATCCATCGTATTTAACCGAGTTTGAACAGATGTTTGATGACAGTTTTCAAATTACATTACAACAAAATTATCGCTCTAGTCACGAAATCACTGCATTTGCGAGTCAAGTTATCAAAAAAAACAAAAGAAGAAAAGCAAAAAACATGGTCGCACAATTTAAAAACGAAGCATACCCTACACTCTTCTACCCTTACGATGAAGAAGAAGAAGCTTTAATGATTTTGACAGATATTCAAGAGAGAATAAGACAAGGGCACCAACCTAATGATTTTGCCATCCTTTATCGAACGCATTCAACAAGTCGTGCACTATTTGAACGATTTACCAGGTCTAATATTCCATTTAAAATAGAACAAGATGCCGAATCATTTTATGATCGCTTTATTATCCGGACACTGCTTAGTTTTTTAAGACTTGCGATTAATGAGGAAGATGCGCAGGCTCTTAAGGATATCTTACCGGCTCTTTTTTTAACACAATCACACTTGCAAGATATGAAAGCGAATAGTATCTTACATGATTGCAGCTTACTTGAATGTTTATCTATGGTACAGAGCAAATATGCGTTTCAACAAAGCAAAGCAAAGAAAACGGTAACTACGATTAAAGCAATTAAACAACTATCACCTTTATTAGCACTTGAAAAAATCGAAAAAGAGCTACAAATACAAGATTTCATTAAGAAGCGTGGTAATGAAGGAAACAAAATGGATAAAGGTTCAGAGGATTTAAAAGAACTAAAATTAATAGCTAAGAAGTTTACTACTTTACTTGAGTTCATTGAGTATGCGGATCATATGCGTGCAAAAATCAAAGAAATGAAGCAAATAAGTAAAACGATTGAGAACGCTGTAACCTTTAGTACTATTCATAAAGCCAAAGGGTTAGAGTATCCCTTTGTCTATATTTTAAGTGTAGTCGATGGCAGCCTTCCCCACGATTATGCCCTTGAAGAATATCGTACAGGAACAGAGCAGAGTTTAGAAGAAGAACGAAGACTATTATATGTAGCAATGACTAGAGCCAAGGAACAGTTACATTTATCACTTTTGCAACATAGAAAAGGAAAAAAAGCCTATCCATCACGCTTTCTTCCCCATATCAAAAATAAAATATATAGTAAATAAAAAAACCTGCGTGTACACGCAGGCAATCAATCGTTCGATAAAAAATTCTTGTTAGACTCTCATTATTTTTTATTAATCATTTTGTTTATTGTATTAAAGTCTAAAGACTTACCTTCTTTTACAATAGAATCGACAATTTTGTCTTCCATTTCTTGAGATACTGGTTTGTTGGCGATTTGCGACACCCTGCGAATGACGCCACGAACCGTGTCTTCATCTTTAAAATTCGCATTTTGTAACGAGCCCGCTAATTCAAATACATCCTTCATATTCACGCCTGTTTTTTTCTCGATATTCTTAAAAAAATGATTATCCATCCGCTACCTCACGCTCCTTCTTGAACTCCATTTATCTTATGTCGCCCAATTAAAAACGTGATAAAAATTTCTTTCAGAAAATTTATAACTATAAAAAAGAAGAGATGCTATTATTACACATCTCTCCAAAGAATAAAAGACAATTAGCAGAAACTAGCACCGACAATGACTAATAAAATGAAGAGGACAACGATTAAAACGAAAGTACCTCCAGCATAGCCACCGCCACCGCCGTAACCGTAGCCGCCGCCATAACCGCCACAACCACAATTGCCGCCATAGCCTCCAAAGCCCATATAAATTCACCTCACTAATGTATTTGTCCTTATACATTATGTATGGTTATGTGAGAATGTTTGGGCATGTACCCGCTTGGCCCTTAATTCATTGAAATCAGGCTTATCCTTTTGGTTTGAAAATAAGGGCGCCAATAAAAGCAAACAGGATGGCGGATGAAATACCTGAGCTCGTAACTTCAAACATCCCTGTTAGTACGCCAATTAATCCATGTTGCTCTGCTTCTTGTAAAGCTCCGTGCACAAGTGAGTTACCGAAACTCGTTATGGGTACAGATGCACCAGCACCAGCAAAATCCAATAATGGCTCGTAAAGTCCTACCCCATCCAATATCGCTCCTAACACGACAAGCGCACTTAAAGTATGACCTGGTGTCAGTTTAAATACATCAAAACAAATTTGACCAATCACACAAAATAAGCCTCCAACAACAAAAGCCCAAAAAAACATTGGTAGCATATATTCATCCTCCTAACTTTATGGCATTTCAATCGCCACTGCATGTGCAATACATGGAATTGATTCATTTTGTTGTACTGTAAGTGGCGATAATAAGGCTCCTGTAGCGACCATTAAGATCTTTTTTAGCTCTCCTCTTTTCATTCTATTTAAGAGGTGACCATATAAAACGGATGCAGAACAACCTGCACCGCTTCCACCTGATTGCACGGGCTGATCTTCTTTATAAATGAGTATGCCACAATCTTGGAACTGTTCATCTGGAATAATAAGCCCCTTATTCTTTAATAATTCCAATGCAGTTACACGACCAATTTTTCCTAAGTCTCCAGTAACAATTAAGTCATAATAAGAGGGTTCTATTTGCATGTCTTGAAAATGATTATAAATGGTATCTGCTGCTGCAGGAGCCATTGCCCCACCCATATTAAATGGATCAGTCACCCCCATGTCAACCACCTTACCGATTGTTGCAGCTGTCGTAACCGGATCATTTCCTCCATTATTTTGAACGAGAAGTGCTGCACCAGCACCTGTTACTGTCCATTGTGCAGTTGGTGGCTTTTGCCCTCCATACTCTGTAGGGTAGCGAAATTGTTTTTCAACAGCAGCATTATGACTTGCTGCTCCTGTTATAACTGCATTTGCCCCACCATAATTAATCATAAATGAACCAAGCGCTAATCCTTCCATTGATGTGGAACATGCACCAAACAAACCGAAGTAAGGTATTTCTAATGATCTTGCGCTGAGACTTGTCGGGGTGATCTGATTAATTAAGTCACCACCTAGGAAGAATTGCACCTCTTTTTTTTCCATTTCTGCTTTTCTTAATGCCGTTCGACTAGCACCTTCCATTAGCACACGATGTGCTTTTTCATATGAATCTTCTCCCATCCATAAATCTTCATGGAGAAGATCAAAGTCATCAGCTAAATGACCATTTGCCTCAAACGGCCCTCCAGTCACACCGGTAGCAATAATAGCTGGGCGTTGACTAAAAACCCATGATTGCTTCCCCTTTAGCATTAAATTACCCCCATATATATTAGAATAGTTTTGATTAATGCAACCACAAAAGCCGAGAATACTCCAAATAATAGAACCGAACCTGCTAGCTTAAACATATTAGAACCGACACCGAGGACAAACCCTTCCGTGCGATGTTCAATTGCCGCTGAAATAACCGCATTTCCAAAACCAGTTACTGGCACTGCACTACCTGCTCCTGCGAATTGTCCAAGTCTGTCATAAACACCAAATCCAGTTAAAAGCATCGCAATAAATATCATAGTAGCTACAGTAGGATTACTTGCTGTTTGCTCTGTGAAATTAAAGAAATAGATATAAAAATATGAAATCGCTTGTCCTACTATGCAGAATAATCCTCCAACCCAAAATGCCCGAAGACAATTTTTCAAGACTGGGCGCTTCGTTTCATATTTTTTTTCTAATTGATCATATTGCTCTTGGTCAGGCGTTTTTTTTGGTTTAGCACACATCCTTATTCACCTTCCTATGTTAATTCTTTTTTCAACTTAACTATTTTCTCGAACTTTTTTTCGGCTTCTTTTGCACTAAAATTGGGATTCTTCATTTGTTCATGTAATTCGACTACTTCAAGAAAAATCTTAAAATCACTTGAAACAATAAATTTAACATCAGGATATTTGTCTTCTAATTTCCCTGTAACATTTTTCTCAATTTTTTTCATGTGAAATCTTTGTAAATGTCTTACTTTGTAAACAACTAAAACGGTATCATCATTCTTTACAATTGCTGCATCATATAATTCTTTCTGTTTTTCGATATCTTTTTCTATACTTTGCAGCATATCTTCATCAGTTGACCGTGATTCACTATGTATTAATGACGGAGTAGGGTTTGTTGCTTTAACAAGTGATAACGGTGCTTCATTAGAATCATGTTTACTACATCCAGCAATTAAAAATAAACTTATAAATAGTAGCAAGTATTTTGGCATTCTTGTCCCTTCCTTACCTTTTTCATTATTTTTTTATTTTCTCTAAAAGTTAATTTCTTATCCAAAAAAAACAAAAGACGAACCATTTATTAATGGCTCGTCTTTTTATATTAATTGCTTTTCTTCTTTTTCTTTCCACAACCACAACCGGAGGATTTTTTACTTCCCCCTGATTCTGCAATTCTCTTTTTAAAAGCTTCTTTATTTGTATATATTTTTTTGTTCAACTTCAAATGCCCTCCTTCATCATATATGCCTTTTACCTTTAACATATTCAAGTGAGGAAGAGCTCGTATAATCCAATAGCCCAATTTTTATTGAATAATCATTTTTGAATGATCCCTTCAATAATTGCCGCCAATGCACTAATTGACAAAATCACCACTAACAACACACCTATTGTAGGGAAATATGCATACATTAAATATATAATCACCGCACTCCATATCCCAGTGCACCAATAACAACTAAGAAGCTTACCAAAAAATCCAGTTATACCTTTATTTTTTGGAATGATATATGTTTCTATTTTCCCATGTTCATCCTCTTCATCAACTTCTAACATAAATGGTCTTCTTATAAATTCAGTGATTTGATCATAAACAATTAGTCTTGTTAGACGGAAAGAAGCAAATGAGAGTAAAAGAAATTCAAAAAAGGTAAGATCCATTCATATCTCCACCCTTCCATTAAAAAATATGCCTATTTTTTCAAAAAATAAGGCGTTTGTCCGTAACCCATAGCCTGTTTCATCAATATGTTATTAATGTAGATCAAAGAATGAATAAGGAGGAAAAGAATATGGGTTGTAACAAAAAGGATAATAAATACGGCAGCTGTGTAGCTGAAGTCGTACGTGCGATAAGAGATATCCAAGATCAAATTCGTGAAGATGAAGATTGTAATTGTGGCTCTAATTGTTTTTTAGAACCAATCGGTGCGATCTCTCCAAAGAGAGGTAAAAAGAAGAGAGTGAGACGCCCTAACACGCGCGTATTTACGTTAAGCACAGCTGATGGTTCACCATTCCACGCATTTTTAACAAATGTTGATGATTGCTCTTGTACGTCAATTTTCTTTAGAGTAGAAGAGATATTCGATAATTCATGTGCTACGCTAAGAGTTTTAGAACCAGTTACTGAAACAAGTCCTGGTTGCTATGAAACAGCTGATATTACAGAAGGTTGCTGCATTGATTTATCTAAAATTTGTAAAGTAGATGGTTTCCGTTCTAGTGAAAACTGTATCACTGTAGATTTGGATTGCTTCTGTGCAGTTCAATGTATTCAAGATATTTATTTACCAGTAGATAATTGTGTTGAATATTTCGAAGACTAATTGTATATAAGCCAGTCGTTTACTCGACTGGCTTTTTATATACAGTCTACTCACCTAAAACCGACCATTTTTATCGATTTTATACTATGAATATGAATGGTTTGCATACTGCCGCTTAATGTTTTAATCATTAACTCATTGCCTTGTTTTAACTCAATAAATCCCCTAATATGCTTATCATCACTTATAAATAAGCAAGGTACAGGAGGTAATTGCTTAGGAAAATGAAGGAGATAATCAATCCTTTCCTGGACATTCATATCCTTAAAACTTTTCACACGGTTAAACCCTTGCTCACTTTCTGACTGACTTTCCTCGTATTCCTCTAAAACTTGCTGTACATGTTCTTCTTTTTTCTCCACCTCACCTTGTTCATCTATTGAAGAATTTGTGATAACCTCTTTTTCTTCTTCCTCAACTTCATTTTTACTGGAATAAGTTGACTGCATTGATGTCGAAGGAGAAGGAAGATTAGATTGTTGTACATATAATAAAGGCTTCTTTTTTTTATTTTGTGTATCCATGTCTTTCACCTGTCCCTCTTCAATAAATTCGAAGCGCCAACATATTATATGTGAAATAAAAATGGGCGTTCATTTTAACTAACGGAAAGGAAATAATTCGCCAGAAGACTTCAATCTACGAAATGTTTTCATATAGAGTCCTATTACAATAAATTTATATTCATATCCCTGATTGTCTTATATCACCTTATTTAAAGTTTCTTTATCGATCAAAAAAATAATGAAAAAAGATCTTACGAGACAGCAGACTCCTCTTTAATTATCAGTACATGTTACTAACGTTTTTTCAGGTTTTCCAAAAGATCAGTAGATAATGGTGAAGAAGTGTGTCATAAGTTAGATTAAGAATAATAGAAATAAGAAACTAAGCGTGAAGCCTTTCATAATGTAAATGGCATGATGAGAGCTGAGTTTTGCACGACACTCAAATGCAAAATCTCACTTGAGTGCCTCGCTGATGAGATTGGCATAGCTTTCAAATACGAAATCTCACTCGAGTGCCTCGCTAATAGGATTTGCACCGCACTCAGATGCGAAACCTCTCTTGAGTGCCTCGCTAATGGGATTGGCACGGCACTCAGATGCGAAACCTCTCTTGAGTGCCTCGCTAATGGGATTGGCACAGCACTCACATGCGCAATCTCTCTTGAGTGCCCAGCTAATGGGATTGGCACAGCACTCACATGCGAAACCTCACACGAGTGACTCGCTAATGGGGTTGGCACGGCACTCACATGCGAAAACTCTCTTGAGTGCATCGCTATTGGGATTTCCACGGCACTCACATGCGAAATCTCACTCGAGTGCCTCGCTAATAAGATTTCCACGGCACTCACATGCGCATTCTCTCTTGAGTGCCTCACTAATGGGATTTGCACGGCGCTCAAATATGAAACCTCTCTTGAGTGCCTCGCTAATGAGATTTCCACGGCACTCACATGCGAAACCTCACTCGAGTGCCCCACTAATGGGATCTGCACAGCACTCACATGCGAAACCTCTCTTGAGTGCCCCGCTAATGCGATTTGCACGGCACTCAAATGCGCAAAATCTCACTTGAGTGCCCCGCAAATAGGATTGGCATGGCACTGAAATACAAAATCAAAGATGTAAGCTGAGCTAAGAGCGTTTGCAAAATATGTGCAAACCGAAGATACACACACATTACCATGATTCTTTTTTTATGTATATTATTAGCTGGAGCTGGACATTTCGCGTCTCGTTTCCACTCCAACACACCGTGCTATGGAAATAGAAAATGCGCACACAACTTGTCTTATAGTTAACGAGTTGTGTGCGCATGAAATAAATTGTGCAATTTTAAATGAATGCTAGCCATTCATTTATTAACAATTGTACTGAATTAGCGAATGTGATAACCAGAATCGACGTGAATATTTTCTCCCGTAATACCTCTTGACATGTCGCTAAACAAGAACACAGCTGTATCTCCTACTTCTTCAGGCGTTGTTGTTCTTTGTAATGGCGCATTCTCTTCGATTTCTTTTAAGATTGAATTGAATTCACCAATACCTTTAGCTGACAAAGTACGAATAGGACCAGCAGAGATAGAATTTACGCGAATATTCTCTTTTCCTAAGTCAACTGCTAAATATTTAACACTTGCATCAAGTGAAGCTTTTGCTACACCCATGACATTATAGTTTTTAATTGCTCTTTCACCACCAAGGTAAGTCATGGTAACAATGCTACCGCCTTCAGCCATTAATGGTCTTGCTGCTTTAGCAACAGCTGTTAAAGAATACGAACTAATATTATGCGCTAACAAGAAGCCATCCCTAGATGTATTCATATACTCTCCTTGAAGCTCTTCTTTATTGGCAAATGCGATACAGTGTGCAATACCATTAATTTCTCCAACTGCTTCTTTTATTTGTCTAAAACAACTCTCTACATCTTCATCATTCGTCACATCACAAGGTAATACAAGTGAGTTCTCCGCACCATCAAGGGTACTTACTAAATCTCGGACACTTTTCTCTAATCTTTCACCAGCATATGTAAAAATGAGGTTTGCACCTGCTGTATGTAGTGACCTTGCTATTCCCCAGGCAATACTACGTTTATTCGCTACGCCCATTACAACGTAAGTTTTCCCTTTTAATGAGATCGTCATTTTATAATCCCCCTATAATTTATACATGTTATTAGTACCTAGTACTAATATTACATGAAAAACATTCAACTTTCAATAGGAATGTGACGCATGAGGTTATACAAAAAAAATACGAATAGACTCTGTCATAGAATCTATTCGTACCTAGAAATAATTAGTGAAGCTCTAATTCCCACTTCAATTCTTCCACATATTCCCGAGAACCGGTGACGATTAAGCGATCGTTTAATAAAAGCTCTGTATCACCGTGGGGAATAATTGTTTCTTGCCCCCTTAAGATACGAACAAATATAACATCACCGGCAAAAGGAAATCGTCTGATTGTCATTCCATCAAATTTAGAATTTCGTAATTTCACGTCATATAAGGTCGTTTCTTGATTTTCAAATATCTCCACTACACTCGGAGAAGCGATCAACGCTCGTAATAAAGTTTTCGTTGACAACATACTTGAAAATGATTCAATTCCAGCACCTTTTGCCTTTTCTTCAAGAATGGGGTTTTCTAAACGACAAATGACACGATTAATTCCTGATTCATTCAGTGCTTCTGCCAGTTCAAGGTTAATATCCTCATCTCCAGTTGTAATCACAACAACATCAGCTTGCAATATTTCTGTTTCTTTTATTGCTTCCATTGAAAAAGCAGGAAGTTCATTCAACTCGAAGGCTGGTGTAATAAATGGTTCCTCTTTTTGCTGAGCTGTATGATAAACACTCGTTTCATACATATCTGAAGCTAATTCATTGGATAACGGCATTGTAATCTGGTTCGCACCAATGAAGGATACTTTAATCTTCTTCTCTTTGACCGTTTCTTTTGGAAATAATTTCTTAAAGACAATAGGTGTAAAGATGCTACTGATAACAGCTACCAATATTAGCATCCCCCCCATTTCTTCAGAGATCATACCCATTCTTTGACCAATGGTCGCAGCTGCAATGACTAATGAAAGCGTCGAAGTTAAAATAAATCCTGACGCGACAACAGTTTTCATATCATACCATTTCTTCATATAAAAAACCGGGATTAATTTAGATATGAGCAATGCCAATAATAATAATGGAATAAACACTAATAACATTGGCTCAGCGAAAAGTGACCAAATATCTAAATCAACACCTACCATTACAAAGAAAATTGGTATTAAAAAGCCGTATCCAAACGAATCTAATTTATGAACAAGTTCTTGGTTTGGTGCCAATAATGAGACAAGTACACCTGCTAAAAATGCTCCTAAGATATTCTCTGCTCCAACAGATTCTGAAACAGCTACTAAGAAAATAATGAGTGCAAAAACAGCCCTCGTGCCAATTTGAATTGTTCCAGTTGATAGCGACTGTATGAAGTTATTATTTTTATATCTTCTTCCTACAAAGTATAAGATCACGCCAACAACAAATAGTAGTAATAATAACCATGTATTCCCTTCTCCGCCATCATTTACTGAAACAAATACGGCGAGTAGAATCATCGTTGCTAAATCGGCAATGACCGCTACAAGCAAGATGATTTGCCCGATATTAGTATTCATGATGTTTCCTTCTTTTAAGGTAGGAACAACAACGCCAAGTGAGATCGTTGATATAATTAACGTCATTAGAAACACATTATCGATAAAGCCTACTAAAACAAATACATATGATAAAACTAATGACACGATAAAAATACCGGCGAAAATGATGCTCGCAGTGAGAAATGCATTTGGTTCAGGTTTGCCATTTTCCAATCGGTGCTTTTTCTTTTTCGATGAAAATGCGGAAAAATCTATTTCAAGCCCACTTAGAAACATTAAGAAGATAAAACCTAATGTCGATAAAGTTTCAAGCCACATATCCTCTTGTACTATATTAAATCCACTTTTCCCAATAATTAATCCTGCTAGAATTTCTGCTACTACAACTGGGATAAAGTTGATTTTTAGACGATGTAGTATAATCGGTACTAAGAAAGCTATCACGATAACAATTACAAGTGAGGCGACTGAATTTCCATGTTCCATTCTATATCACTCCTTTTTAATAAAATTAGTCGAAATAAAATCTAAACATATGAAAAATAAAAATGCAAACGATAAGAATTCTATAACTTTCATATCTAAACGATTCAAACTACTTTAAAAGTGAGGGACTGTAAATGAAACTAGATATAATTGGGGATATTCATGGTTGTTATAAAGAGTTTAAGGATCTAACCGTTCAGCTAGGCTATGACTGGCATTCAGGCATTCCTTTAAAACACGATAGGCAGCTCGCATTTATCGGTGATTTAACTGATCGTGGTCCACAATCATTAAAAGTCATTCAAACCGTATATCAATTAATAAAAAAGAATCGAGCTTATTATGTTCCTGGCAATCACTGCAATAAATTATACCGCTATGCACTAGGAAATCCTGTAAAGACTACTCACGGTTTAGAAACGACAGTAGAAGAATTACAAAGCTTAAATAAACAAGAAAGAAAAGATATACTTCGTAAGTTTATCGAGTTATACGAACAATCTCCTCTTTATTATTTACTAGACGAAGGAAGACTATTATTAGTACATGCAGGAATGAAGGAAGAGTGGATTGGTAAAAAAGATAAAAAAGCAAAAACATTTGCTCTTTATGGTGATATTACAGGAGAGAACCATCCTGATGGATCTCCTATTAGAAGAGATTGGGCACAAAATTATGCTGGACAAACATTAATTGTTTACGGCCATACACCTGTGAGAGAAGTGCGCAAAATCAATCAAACATATAATATTGATACTGGCGCAGTTTTTGGCAATAAATTAACGGCTCTTAAATACCCTGAATTACAGACTGTATCTGTTTCCTCTTCGCTTCCCTTCCAGGAGGGTAAATTTGCTCGCTTTGATTAACTTAGTAATGCTTGCATATCTTCAGGATAAGGAATTGAAAAGTTAAGGACTTCCATCGATATAGGATGGGTAAAAGATAGGGAAAAACAATGCAAGGCTTGACGTTGCAGCAATTTGGTCGAACCCCCATATAAATTATCTCCTACTAAAGGAAAGCCGATATGAGATAGGTGCACTCGTATTTGATGGGTTCTGCCCGTTTTTAAAGACAATTCTAATTCAGTGAATTGTCTTTCTTTTTGCTGAGATAGTTGTTTAAAATACGTCACTGCATGTTTACCATTCGGGCTAACCATTCTTTCGATAATGCTATCAGGTTTTCTGCCAATTGGCTCCTCAATCCACCCTTCCTTTGTTGCCATTAACCCACAAACAAAAGCTTTATATTTTCTTTGAACACCATTATTTTGCTGCTGACGACTTAAAAGATGATGAACATGACGGTGCTTGGCAATTAATACTAAACCTGACGTCTCTCTGTCCAGTCTTGTAACAATATGAATAGTGGACTCTATTCCTTGGTTGATATAATAACCTAATAAGGCATTCGCTAAACTCCCACCTGGATGTTCTCGCGATGGAATAGTGCTCATACCTGCTGGCTTCACAACGATTAATACTGCATCGTCTTCGTAAAGAATGGAGAGAGGAATATTTTCAGGTTGCAAACCTTCACTTCTTTTCTCAAGTGGAAAGCCAACCTCTAATACATCGCCGTTATTAATCATATACCGCACATTTTGTTCTACTCCATTCACTTTTATAAAACCTCCAGCAAACTTTATATCTGTCAAAGCGGTTTTAGAAATATTTTGCTGTGATAGGAATGATTTGATATTAACTGGTGTATCAAGTGAATCAATTTGCCATTGTAAAGTAAACATTCTTTTATCTCCTTATAAACGAAGTAAATGCAAACAAAGACAGTTCTTTAAGAAGCATTGGGATACGAGTGAAATGAAGCTTATTTTTCCAGCCTACCTTAGGAATATTGCTGTGGACAGCAACTCAAAGCTTCTATATCATGCTCCTTTAGAAAATATCAGAGTTAAGTGTGCGAACAATTTTATTATATTGCCATTCTCTTTTGTCAAACGCTTGGATGCTTGGTCATAGTGACTTTTTCTATTTTTGCTTGTGGATTACTGAACTTATACATTTTGCATTTACAGGAAAGAAAAATCCGAACATATTCAAACCCTTTGACAGAATTAGAATAACTTGTTCGGATTTCCATTCAACTAGCATCCATTTTACCCAAAGTCACTCAGTTAATCAGCAACAAATGAATCATGTACTCTTTTCCAAAATGGAAATGGTCTGAATCTAGCAAAGCGAATTTTTTCATCGGCTACACGGTATTGAATTGATTTTACATCTTTATGCAAAAGCGATAAATGATCGATTGTAATCTTAAAATCCGGTTCATTCACAGGCTTTAAAAGGCAAGCATGGTGTGCTGGTAAAACTAAAGGTGAACCGACTGTTCTAAACACTTTATTATTAATCGATGCCATTTCAGCTAATTGAATAGCAGGTAATGACGGATGTAATATCGCACCACCTAACGCCTTATTATAAGCCGTACTCCCTGAAGGCGTGGATAAACATAAACCGTCTCCTCTAAATCTTTCAAAATGCTGACCTCGAATCTCTACATCCATCACAAATGTACCATTCACAGCTTTAACTGTAGACTCGTTCAAAGCCAAATACCTTGTTTCTTTGCCCCCATTCAAATAGCGGACAATGACTTCAAGAAGAGGGTATTCCACCACTTGGAAAGGAGTTTTTGCTATTGCGATTACAAGCTTTTCAATTTCATCAGGTACCCAATCAGCATAAAATCCTAAGTGGCCCGTATGAACACCAACGAATGCTGTTTTATCAAGGCGGCTGCTATATCTGTGAAATGCGTACAACAAAGTTCCATCGCCACCAACAGAAATGACTATATCTGGTTGTTCTTCATCATATACTAGATCAAAATCAAGTAAGTACGATCTCATCTTATGCATCAATGTATTCGATTTCGTATCACCTTTAGACGTAATCGCAAATCTCATTGTTTAGTAGCTCCTCTTATTTTTCATTCTATGACTTATTCTTTTGCTGCTTTTCTTTATTTTGTGAAAAAAATGCTTGTGCATCTTGAATTTCTCCTCGAATCGATGACATTTCTTCATCTAATCTAAATGCTGCTTCAGCTGCTCTTTGTAATCTCATTTGAATATCAGATGGAAATTGGCCTTTATATTTATAATTTAATGAATGCTCAACCGTGGCCCAAAAATTCATCGCTAACGTTCTAATTTGTATTTCCGCTAATATCTTTTTCTCCCCATGGATAGTTTGTACAGGGTAAGCGATAACTACATGATAAGAGCGGTACCCACTTGCTTTTTCATGAGAAATATAATCTCTTTCTTCCACCACTTCAAAGTCATTTCTCATACGTAACAATTCTACTACCTTCATTATATCATCAACAAATTGACACATCATTCTCATACCTGCTATGTCTTGCATTTCTACATCCAACCTATTAAGTGGAATTCCTTTTTGGTTGGCTTTATCTAATATACTAGCTATAGGTTTTACCCTGCCGGTCACAAATTCTATAGGAGAGTGCTCTGGGACGAAATCAAACTGACTTCTCATCCCTTTTAGTTTCACTTTTAACTCTTCTACAGCTTGTTTATATGGCCCTAAAAATTGATCCCAATGCTTCATACATGCACCACCCTTATGTAAGTTCATTTCTCTAACTTGATTTAGTTAGAAATTTTTGCAATAAAGCGACGAAAGAAACTTAGGTACATGATTTACTCTTCATTAGTAGAGAAGTTACTCAAACATAGCCTCGACTTTCTCAACCATTTCATCTCCATAATTACTGTTACCCCGTATATTTTCAATAAGATATTGTAATTCCTCTTGAAATAAAGGTAATTTAAGCTTTTCTTTTCCATCATGCAAATACACTTCACCATTAAAAACCAATGCTTGCTTTAATTGTTGCCATAATGATTCATGTAACATGATATATGTATAATCATTATTTTTTTCTGTTATGTATATAAATGATAAATGGTCGGAATCTACTAGCATCTGTTCTCTTGGCTCGAAATCATTCACAGATAAAGTAGAGTCAATTTCTAATAATAATTCCTTTCCTTCATCATTCCATAACGCACTTTGTACTTCTACTTTTTTATTCATTTCATCTACCTCCAAACTCTTACATTTTACCATAGAAGGGGAAAAAATCTCAAAGAACATTGCAGATTATGCGATACAGCGCCATAATAATGATAAGTATTAAGAAATCATGTATCTCTCATTTGATTATACATGTAGTCGAGAGAATAGGAAGGATTAATCATGTCACAAAATATAGAAATTGAATTTAAAAATATGCTTACAGAACAGGAATTTGCTCAATTAAGAAAGCATCTTCATATAGAAGACAAAGATTTCTTCACTCAAATCAACTATTATTTTGATACGCCAACTTTCTTTTTAAAAAACGAAGGATGTGCGCTTCGAATTAGAGAAAAAAATAATCAATTCGAACTCACATTAAAGCAACCTCACCCAGATGGCTTATTAGAAACTAACCATGATCTTCAACCGGAAGAAGCAAAGCATATCATCAAACAAGGGTACATCGATAAGCAATATTTAGCTTCACTTAAAAGTGACCTCCATTTCCCTGAGGAGACGTTTAAGTTATTTGGTTCTTTATTAACAAGCCGTGCAGAAAAAAATAATGCGGACGGTTTAATCGTCCTAGATAATAGTGAATATTTAAATAAGGTGGACTTTGAATTAGAATATGAGGTTTTGAATAGGGAAAATGGCTTAAATTCCTTTAAAAAACTATTAAAAGAGATGAATATACCGATAAGAAAAACAGAGAACAAAGTGAAAAGATTATTTCGGGAAGTTCAGAAAAGAAGAATAGATGATTAACAAGGACATATGAGGAGAGTCATAATGAATATTAATCAGCTTAAACTATTAATGCAAATGCAAAGCTTACAAACCTTTCTTCCAAATACAACGCAAAACAGCAATACAACTGATTTTTCACAATTATTATCAAATTCAATTACAGCAAGAATGAATGATTCTTCTGCTGATTTCTCACAGGAGATAGGAGCAGTTCAAACGATAGCCGAAACAATGCTCACCTCTTCTCCTGTTTCTCTTCCTCCTGTACAGCTTACGAAGTTTAAAGGAGAGAATAGTGATCAATCAATTCAAGATATCATTCATCAAGCTGCATCCGCCTATAACGTACCAACTGAATTAATTACTGCTGTTATTCAACAAGAGTCCAACTTTAATCCGAATGCAGTTAGTTCAGCAGGCGCGAGTGGTTTGATGCAATTAATGCCCGAAACAGCTAAGTGGCTTGGTGTGAATGATAGATTTGATGCCACCCAAAATGTAATGGCAGGAACAAAATATTTAAGACAAATGCTTGATCGTTATGGGAATAATACCGAGCTTGCTTTAGCAGCATATAATGCTGGTCCTGGTAATGTTGATAAGTATAATGGCATCCCACCTTTTAAAGAAACACAAAACTATGTTCAAAAGGTGACAGAGAATTTACTAAACCAAAAACAATTTGTCTAAGTATCGTAGTGACTTCATTTTTGAGTCACTACTTTTTTGTTTTAGAAATCCAACCTCGAGAATCATCCTCCGTACTTGTTTTCCAAGAGATCTGCCCCATATAATAGAACTGAAAATACCTGCATACTGAATATTAATTCGTGGCACAAAGCTATTTGTTTGAGATATAGCCGTTACATTGATAAAATAATATCAAAACATGAAGGAATTATGTCTAGCTGATGAAATAATCATCGCTTTTATTAACATACTTTTGTTTAAAGGGGTTCTATCACAATGGTCGAGAATATCAATACTCCGTTCGACGCGTTAGGTGAGGAAAAACTTCACCTACTTGTTGAAGCATTTTATAAACGGGTTGGACAACATCCTGAGCTCGTCCCAATCTTTCCTGACGATCTAACTGAAACAATTAGAAAACAAAAGCAGTTTCTGACACAATTTTTAGGCGGCCCGCCATTATATACCTCAGAACACGGTCACCCGATGCTGAGAGCACGGCACCTACCTTTTGCCATCACAATGACACGTGCGAAGGCATGGCTCTCTTGTATGGAGGATGCAATGAATGAAGTCGAATTGGATACACGCTTGAAAGAAGGATTTCTCGAGAGACTGACTCTCACAGCACAACATATGGTAAATACACCTGAAAAAGATGAATTAGAGGGTGATGACAAATGAATCATGAAGAATTTGAAAGTAAATCTGTCTCACCACATTGTCATGGTAGTGAAAATAAGCCGTTAGAAATCTATATGTTTATTGATCCGCTATGCCCAGAATGTTGGAGTTTAGAGCCGATAATTAAAAAACTGTCTGTAGAATATGGTCGGTATTTTTCTCTCAAGCATGTAATAAGTGGGAAGCTCAATGCTTTAAATAGAGGCAAAAGACAAAACTACGACCAATTAGTTGAACAATGGGAGAAAACCGCTAGTCGATCAGGGATGTCATGTGACGGCTCTGTTTGGTACGAAAATCCGGTATTATCCCCTCAGTTAGCCTCCATTGCCATTAAGGCAGCCGAACTACAGGGCAGAAAAGCCGGCATTCGTTTTTTGAGAAAACTTCAAGAGAAGTTGTTTCTCGAAAAGAAAAACGTATCAGACTTTGATGTATTAAAAGAATGCGCCAGCCAAATTGGCTTAGACGTAGTTGAATTTGTAACCGATATACATTCAGAAAGTGCTGCAAAAGCATTTCAATGTGATGTAAAGATTACAGCTGAGATGGATGTAGAAGAAATTCCAACGATGGTGTTCTTCAATGAAAACATTGAAGATGAAGGCATAAAAGTTACAGGGCAGTACAGCTTTGATGTGTATGAGCAAATACTAAAGGAAATGGTTCCATATAGACTCGAACCTTCTCCATTACCTGACATAGAGCTGTTTATTAAACATTATAAACTTGTCGCAACTTCAGAAATAGCAGTCGTCTATAATATGACGGAGCAAGAAGTAAATAAAGAAATGAAAAAACTTCAACTGAAGCAAGTGGTCGAGCAAGTACCTGCAAAGCACGGATCTTTTTGGAAATCACTAGACTGATGATACTTATCATCAGTCTTTTTTATGCCGTGGTAAAGGGCGGACTAAAAGGAAAAACCTCACCATTACAGTATGAAGCGTCTCCCCTATTCATGCTCACACTCCCTGTTAATCGCCTAACATGACAAAATTAGTTCTCTCTTCTATTGTTCACACCATTGGCTTCTCTTGTAAGTGAAACGAAACTTCTATCTAATGCTGTTTATCGTTAATTGCAATGCCTGTTTCTTAGTCAAAATGGTTTGTAAGACCCAATCAAGTGGGGAATCAGTTTATGGATGGTATGTCATATTTATTTTTCTTAAAAACATAAGTCAATCAACCTTCAATCCACATAGTAAAAAACCCTACACTCTCTCATGAGGCGTAGGGTTTTTCATGTAAATATATTTAACAAAGGGGATGGGAGAAATTTTTCACGATCAAACAAAGGGGTAAATTGTTTGTTTGTGATTAACTTCACAATACAAATATACCATGGCTTTTTTAAGCTCGCAATAGTTTGTGTACCATTTCACATTATTGTCAAATTCTCTACTACTCATAGTGAACTGCCATTATTATTAGAAAACATCTTGTCTTTTTTCATTACTTTTTGTTTACTTTAAAGTTAGCAGCCTAAATCATTTGATAAAGGCTGCTAGATAAAAATATTAAATCGTTTCTAACAATTGTTCCATCTCATTTAACTTTTCTTCAAACACTTTACATGCTGCCTTAATCGGTTCTGAACTTGTCATATCCACACCCGCTTTTTTAAGCACTTCTATCGGGTAATCAGAACTACCTGCTTTAAGGAAACCAATAAAGCGATCAACTGCCGGTTTTCCTTCTGTTAAAATTTGCTCACTTAAAGCCGTTGCAGCACTATAACCGGTAGCATATTGGTATACATAATAATCGTAATAGAAGTGAGGGATTCTTGACCATTCTAATCCAATTTCCTCATCAATAATGATATCCTCACCACCAAAGTATTTCTTGTTCAGTTCATAATACTTTTCAGTAAGTGCATCTGCTGTTAAAGCTTCATTATTTTGAGCCATTTGGTGAATCTCATGCTCAAATTCTGCAAACATCGTTTGACGGAATACTGTTCCTCTAAACCCTTCTAAGAAATGATTGAGTAAGAATAAACGTTTTTTATCATCATCAATCGTTTTTAATAAATGATCATTTAATAACGCCTCATTACAAGTTGATGCTACTTCAGCCACAAAAATGGAATAATCACCATAAGCATATGGTTGCGACTTACGTGTGTAATAACTATGAACAGAATGACCAAATTCATGTGTTAATGTGAAGAGGTTATTGATATTATCTTGCCAATTAAGGAGGATATAAGGATTCGTACCATAAGCACCAGAAGAATAGGCACCACTTCTCTTCCCTTTATTCTCCCAAACATCCACCCAGCGATTCTGTAGACCCTCTTCCAAAATACTGCGATATTCCTCACCTAAAGGAGCTAAGCCTTCAATCATTAGCTTTTTGGCTTCATCATAAGTAATCGCCATTTTTACATCCTTTACTAAAGGTGTGTAGAGATCATACATGTGCAATTCATCTAATTGCAAAACTTTTTTCCTTAGTTTCACATATCGATGAAGCAAATGAAGATGATCATTAATCGTGCTTACTAATTGATCATAAACAGATTCTGGTATATTATTCGCTGATAAAGCGGCATGTCGAGCTGATTGATAGTTTCGTACCTTTGCATTGAAATTATTTCTTTTCACATTTCCACTTAACGTACTAGCGAATGTATTACGAAACTGTCCATAGGTTGTATACATCGCACGAAAAGCATCTCGACGTACACGCTGATCATCACTCTCTAGGAAGTTGATAAATCGACCGTGTGTCACTTCAACCTCTTCTCCCTCTTCGTTTTTAATCGATGGGAATGTTAAATCAGCATTATTTAACATTCCAAAAGTATTACTTGATGCATCCATTACTTCTGATGCTTGTGCAAGTAAGGCTTCTTTTTCCGCTGTAAGTACATGAGGACGTTGAAGATTGATTTCTTCAAGTGCATGTTCATACATTTTTAATTCTTCTTTCTCGGCTATATACTGTGCTAATTGATCTTCATCAATGGCAAGAATTTCTGGCACTATGAAAGCAAGTTCACTAGCAACCACTGAATACAGCCCTTTGATTTTATCATCTAAACTTTGATACGTTGCATTTGTTGTATCTTGATCATATCTCATTCTTGCATATGTAAAGAGCTTCACAATACGAGAAAGTAAGTGATCTTGATATTGTAAAACATCATAAAGAACCTCTGCACCTTCATGCAACATCCCTTTAAACTTGCCTGCTTCTTTAGATAACTCTTTTACTTCATTAAATTCTTTATTCCATTCATCGTCACTTGAAAAAATATCTTCAAGACGCCAAGTTTCTTCAACTGGAACCTCGTTTCTTGTTGGTAGTTTCTTAACTGTAGAATCGTTAGCCATATTGTTTTCCTCCTACATTCATTATGTTAAAAATTACTATCTGTTACTATCTTACATCAAATGAAAGTAATTGTTCAGTATTATGTTTCACCAATTGATTTAAAATACTTCAATATCAACTTAATGCCATTTTCATAATTATTTCCCCTTCTGCCTTACTTATTTTCTTATTTTTCATATCAGAAGACCTGATTTGAAATTTGGTACCGTCGATTTTCTCAATTATTTTTATAGTGTATAAAAGATGTAAATAAGCATCGATTACTTCTTTAAGATCTATGGGTACCTCTACACGTATACGAATATCTTTTCTCTCCAAGCGGCATTGCATGGAATCATATGCATCTTCTATAGAAAATAACTCTTCATGGCGTAATATATCTATAAAAATATATGTTTGCCACTGAATTGGTGAAGTACTCAGCTTAGCACTCCCCCTTACAGGAAGACCACAAAAATCTGGTAGATTTCCCATATGAAGCCCGCAACGGTAGATTTCATCTTTAAATCGTTTAGAAAATGAGCTATATTTAAAGCTTCCATACCTTTTTATATTCTCCCTTTCTTGCAACCAAGAAGAAAAGTCCATTCTCATTCTATTAATTCTTAGATTCAATAATTCGTACAAATTATTCGAGCGAAGTGGCTTTAGATCTATATGGGCAAAAGACTTTTTCGTAGAAATTGGTAGGAGATGAGAAAGTATATACAAATTTTCTGTATCAACGTTTAAAATAGGGATAATAAATTTTTTAGCGGAAGTTTGCTGAAGAAAAGAATAATGAAAAGCGGTTAAAGAAAATAAATGATTTCCTATAGTATGGAGCTGTTGGTGGGATAATATCCACAGTGGTTTTATTCCTGACTTTATATAGCCATTTGTACGCTTATGAACTATTTTTGTAGGAATTATTGAACATTGAAACTCAATGGCATAAACAAGTCCGTTATGTTCAAAGCTGAGATCCGCCCTTTGATGGATGTTAGCGAAATATTTTTCAACCTCAACATTTTTATAGTATTTTCTTAATAAATCGTATAACAATAATTTACCTTTTAAGTGGACTTCTGACTCTTTTTCATATGATTCAAAGCATTGACTATGCGGTTTATGAGCAAAGTGAGACTTTTTAAAGATGCCATTTTTTAAAATGACAACATCCTTACACTCTGGACAGTAAAAAGACTTTTCCTTATATTTACCGTATTGAACATCTTGGGCATTAATAAGTTTGCCATCATTCGTTATTGCCTTTAACAATGTATGTTCACATCCTTTCTATACATTCTATCTTCTCCCCTATCATTCTTTATTCCTGCATAAAAAGAAAAGACCGACTTCTTAAAGAAATCGGCTTTTTTATTAAAAGTATTTTTTTAGTTCAATTAAAGCATTTTCAGCGATAATTACCTTTCCATATTCAGAAATCACGTGGATGGTTGTATCTGTTTCATGCCCATATTCAAGTAGTATACTTAGAATATTATCAATTTCATCCTCTTCGAATTGTTCCTCGGGAAATTCGACGATTAAATAATAGTTATTCTTGTATGAACGCAGTTGCGTATGAACATTTCCTAGTTCCACTCTCTTGGATAATGAAATGATATCCTCAAAGTCTCTAAAGGCAATAACGAAATCTAATTTTTCTTTCGCTTCCTCTTCTTCATTTTCCTGTAATTGATCAAGCATTGCTTCTACTCTTTCATCTACAGCAAAATCCTTCATTTTTTCATCAGAAACAGGGAGCTCTAACTTTTGTCCGTCTTTAGATAACTGCGCCTTCGTTACTAAGATTTCTAATCCTTTATCGAGTGCTTGAACTTGAATCCACAATGGACCTTCCATCACAAAATCTTCTTCTGTGTGAACCTCATCCATCATATCCCAAAAAAGTTCTTCACTTCTCTCTCGGTTGTACCATATTTCATCACGATCAAAGCCTCTTTCCTCAATATCAATATATGAGATATAAAACTTCACCGTGTTTTCATTAATTCTCTCGATTTCCACTTAGCAACTCTCCCTTCTTGCTTTTTGTGAAGGGATTATAACCCCTAATTTGTACTACTTTACTACCATTTACCCTATTTCAAGAAAATTATTCTTTTAGTGATCATTCTAGCAAGAATAATGAGAAAATAATGTGTAACAACAGATATACCTATTATGTTTTACCTTTTGTTATATTTTATGATAAATATGCTGTAAAGGGAATGCCCAAAAATACAATTGGCAAAAAACGAATGAATGCCTATATTCGTTAATACAATATATATTTATTGTGTTTGTATTTTATCAAAAAAACCTGTCCCCTACAAGAAACAAGCTTAGGCTGATGAAAAGCTTTTTTTCGCTATTGATTTGTGATAAAACACTGTAATGGCCTTTGGAAATAATCGAGTATGAATAACAGTAAAATGATTAGTACGAATATCATGGGGCAGAAATGTGGTTCTTCTATTATGTATCAGAAATATCTAGTGTATAGACTAAAGAATTTGGTTCGGCTATCTTTACTGTATCTCTGGAGATGGATGCGCAATACTTTTTTCTAAACTTATCCAAAAATTATTTGAAAGAAACTAAAAAACGAACAAATCGTAAAAAAGGATTTGTTCGTTTTCATTTAAGCATACTTAGGATTAAATGTGAAGTTAAGTGAGTACGATTGGTTTTAGTTAACCAACTTTTGAGCCTCACGTAGATGATACGTACGAACCTTCCTAGGAAGGAAGCGTCGAATTTCATCTTCATTATAACCTACTTGTAATCTTTTCTCATCTAAGATAATCGGTCTTCTTAATAATCCAGGATTATCTCTTATCAATTCAAATAAATCCTGTAAAGGCATCGTTTCAAGATTAACATCCAATTTTTGGAATGTTTTAGAACGTGTTGAAATAATCTCATCTGTTCCATCTTCTGTCATACGAAGGATTTCTTTAATTTCATCAATTGCTAAAGGTTCTGAGAAAATATTTCTTTCTTTGTATGCAATATCGTTTGCCTCTAACCATGCTTTTGCTTTTCTACATGATGTACAACTTGGTGAAGTGTATAATGTGACCATTTTACAATTTCACACTCCTTAGAAATTTAAAGTATATTTTATTCGCCGTAATTGTTTAATTATGCTATTCTTACTGATTGTTACACTTGTTTCCGTTTTCAATGAACAGGCTTACTTTCTCATTGAGAATAATCCACTAGGCTGTAACTATTGTTGTAATTTATAATTAATTTAAATAAGCTGTTCCACTTCATTATACACCATCTGTGGAACAGATGATATATATTTTTCTATTCTTCATACACTTAAATGCCAATTAAACAATTAACTTCTGCCTTAGTGAATCTATAATATAAGACGTTTTCATTTAAAAAAGGTTTCATGAAATATTGATTTTTTTATTTGTTCACAAACTGTTCAATTATAGAATAATGAAATCTGTTACTATTTAACCTATATAACTATGATAGACATTTACCCCTTTTTTTTAAGAATAAACATTTACTTTCTCAATAATCGACTTTAAATGAAAAAAAACTTTATAAGAAAATGATGTTGAGCCATTCTTTACCTAAAAAGAAATCCCGAACATTGAGGTTGTTCGGGATTTCTATGGATTAAATATCTTTCAAAAGATCATTATTATTGTCATTCTCAGAAAAAGTAAGGACTTCATCTACTGGTTGATATGATGCTCCATAGAATTGAGTGTCCTTGTAAGTATGAATCAATTCATATGTTTTAATCATTGCATCGAAAATCATTTCTTCCGTTTCATTATTAGGTGCCCAGAATAAAATTTCCATTGCATTCACTTCATTTGTTGCAAGAGATCGACGACGGTAACCTATAGATTGAGCGTGCTCAAAGCCTTCTCTTTTATAAAATTTCAAGCGTTTCTCCGTATCAGTATCTTCATAATCAACAGGTTCAACTTCTAAGATAATCGGTTTGCCTTTTTCCTTTAATTGATCAATTAATTTATGTCCTAAACCTTGTCCTCTTGAATCTTTGGACACAAACAGGTAGTCGATAAAGACAAAAGTTTCAAGTTCAACATACATTAACACATGCATTGGACCCTCATCTTTATGATAAATATTAGGTCGCTCTTTCAAAAGTGTTTCCATATGCTCTTTTGACTTCATCTCTTCTACAGGAAAATACTGATTCAATTTTTCATACCAATGCATGGACCAAACCCCTTTATTATTTAAATATTTCCAGTCGTGATAAACTTCCAGCTTTCTCTTCTTGTATAAGAAAATCGTATAAATAAGTCATCATTCACGTATAAATAAACTAAGTTGTAACGCTCTATCAAAGTATTTGTGATTTTCATTCTTTTCATTCTTTAATAAATGCTTTATTATTAGAAATAGAACATCATCAGAATAACTTGAATTTTCCGAAAAGAAAATTGGAGGTTTATCAATGATTGGTTACTTTTCAGACTTGATTATCGTTTCATTGCTCATACTCAGTTTAACTTCCCTCTTAGGTGTACTAATAAACAGCTTGGGAATAAAATTTTTTGGTGGCAAGAAAAAATCCGAATTCGTAGACCAATCTGCATTTATGCAAACCGGATGGAAAAACGTGGGCGGAAAGAAGAAATAATCCTCATCCTATATACTATGATAACGCATACACAATAAGTGTCAAATAATAAGCAGCTGATAAACATACTATCAGCTGCTTATTTTTAATTTAATGGGGTATAATCAACATTCTCTGTATAATGATTGCCGGCATTCCACAATAAGAATTCGTCAATTCCTTCCTCATTCAAAGCCCTAATTTGATCCTCTATTTCTTGCTTACCATAAGGCTTGTAATTACCGGTACCTAAATAAGATGCAGTAAAATCCTGTAGCCAAGGTCTAGAAATAGGCGGAGAAGCTAGTTCCTCCCGTTTGGCATTCTCTACCTTTGCGTACTCTTTAATAAGCTTGTAAGGTTCTAAATCTGGTTTTTGAATCCCAAAGTATGGCCCCCAGTGGCTCGGATAGATCATTGAAGATATGACATCCACATGTTCTGAGATTTTTGAGAAGTTCTGTCCAATCCCAGGTGCCTCTGGTAAAGTAGCCGTATAACCAAAAATATCAACAGATACTTTGACACCATAAGGCTCTAACTGTTCTTTCGCAAACTTAACGAAGTCTGTAACAGCATCTACTCTCAGCTGCACATCATCTTTACCGTTCGTATACTTTCCTTTACCATACTTCAATGAATCAGCCATATGCTCAAATCCTTCAGGGAAACGAACATAATCAAATTGAATTTCCTGGAATCCCATTTTAGCTGCTTCTATAGCAATATCTACATTATATTGCCACACTTCTTCCATAAACGGATTAACAAAGGCTTCTCCTCTTCCGTTTGTCCATACTTTATTTCCTTCTTTATACGACCATTCAGGCTTTAACTTGGCTAGTGTTGAATCCTTAAAAACAACGACCCTCGCAATAGGGTAAATCTCTTTTTCTTCTAATGTCGTTAACATCTCTTTCGTATCTTTTATATAAGGTTCGACAATATCCTTATATTTACTATCATCTTCCGGCTGGTATGTAAGATTTCCCCAATCATCTTTAATATCAATAACCATCGCATTTAATTCTGTCTTATCAACAAAATTTGATAACCGTTCAAAATTTGCTCCTCCTGCCGATGGACCAGTAACATAAATACCTCTAATAGCATCTGGGTAGGTAAAGTCGTAGCCTGAATCGTATGTAAACCGTTTCATTTGTTCAGGTAATTCCATAAAAAAACCAGCATATTCTTTCTGTGCATGAAGCTGATAACTTTGTTGTTCAGCATTCGCATGGTCTAATTGTGGCACTACACTTAATAAAAGTAAGAAAAAAGCAACTTTAATCGCCCTCACTATTTTTCCCTCCTCATCCATATATTTTCTTTTTCTTATCTCCTATTCTACTAGAAGTTAAACCCAATGCAAAAGAAAATAGTAATAATGAGAAATATTTTAATTTTTGCGATAGTAATTTCATACAAACTATTGTATACTATATTCATACATTTTAGTGATTGAAAGCACTAAACATATTCCTAATATTCATATTTTTCCTAACTGAATATTTGTTCCGAAAATATTTTTTTAGGTTGGAGGCAGGTCTTAAACAGATTTAATCTACGAAAAAACGACCTCAATAAGAGATCGCTTTTAAGTTAACTTTTATGATCTTTTTGGTATTGTGCAAATTCTTTTTCAGAACAGAAAACAAAGTGACCAGGACGAACTTCACGCATTTCAACCTTCTCATCAGCACTATATTGATGAACAGCTGGGTCATATGCTTTTCGCTGACGTGTTCTTTCTGACTCTGGATCAGGTAATGGAATAGCAGATAATAATGATTGTGTATAAGGGTGCATAGGATTGCTATACAACTCTTCCGCTGTGGCAAGTTCAACTAGCTTACCAAAGTACATCACACCAATTCTATCACTAATATACTTAACCATTGACAAATCATGAGCAATGAATAAGTAAGTTAACCCTTTTTCACGCTGAAGTTTTTTCATTAAGTTAACAACTTGTGCCTGAATAGATACGTCAAGAGCAGAAATCGGTTCATCAGCAATAATGAATTCAGGTTCAACAGCTAGCGCTCTAGCAATACCGATACGCTGTCTTTGTCCACCAGAGAACTCATGTGGATAACGGTTAGCATGCTCTTTATTTAAGCCTACTGTTTCAAGTAACTCATAGACGCGTTCCATACGCTCTTTTTTCGACTTTGCAAGCCCATGAATATCAATACCTTCAGCAATGATATCCGCAACCGTCATACGAGGATTTAAGGATGCATAAGGGTCTTGGAAAATCATCTGCATTTTACGGTTAAATGCTTTTAGTTGATTGGTTGACTTTTTACCATGAACATTTTCACCATTAAATAAAACTTGTCCATCAGTGGCATTATACAAGCGTATAATTGTTCTACCGGTCGTTGATTTCCCACAACCTGACTCACCAACTAGACCAAGGGTTTCACCTTTGTAAATATCAAAAGTAATGCCATCAACCGCTTTAACCATATTCGATTTACCAACATTAAAATGTTGTTTTAGATTTTTTATTTCAACTAATTTCTCTGCCATAACTTAAATACCCTCCTTCACAATTACTGGTTTATCAAAATTGGAGGACATTTGACGTTGACGCAACTTCACCGCTGCAGGTGGTTCAACATGAGGTGCATCAGGGTGTAACAACCAAGTTTTCGCAAAATGTGTTTCAGAAATTTGAAACATTGGTGGTTCTTCCTCGTAATCAATGGCTAATGCATATTTGTTCCTTGCAGCAAATGCATCACCAATTGGCGGATTTGTTAAGTCTGGTGGCGTACCAGGAATGGCAGCTAATTCATCTTTTGTATCATTATCAACACTTGGCATAGAAGCAAGTAGTCCCCAAGTATAAGGGTGCTTCGGATCATAAAAGATTTCATCTACTGTGCCTATTTCAACGATTTGACCAGCATACATAACAGCTACACGATCTGCCACATTGGCAACAACGCCTAGATCATGAGTGATAAAGATAATAGATGTGTCCATTTTCGCTTGTAACTCTTTCATTAACTCTAAAATTTGAGCTTGAATAGTTACATCAAGAGCGGTTGTAGGTTCATCAGCAATCAGTAATTTAGGGTTTGTAGCCAAGGCTATAGCTATCATTGCACGCTGTCTCATACCACCTGAGAATTCATGCGGATATTGATTTACTCGTTTATCAGGCATCGGAATACCAACTAGTTCTAATAACTTTATTGCACGTTTTTTAGCATCTGCTTTAGATAATCCTTGGTGCTTAATCAAACCTTCCATGATTTGATTACCAACTTTCATTGTTGGGTTTAATGAAGTCATTGGATCCTGGAAAATCATACTTATATCTTTACCGCGTATGTTTTCCATTTCTTTTTCTGATTTAGGTACAATATCATCACCATAGAAAAGAATTTCTCCACCAGTAATTTGTCCTGGAGGCATTGGAATTAGTTTCATTAGTGTTTGTGAAGTAACACTTTTACCTGAACCTGATTCACCAACAATAGCTAATGTCTCACCTTTATGAAGGTCAAAGCTAACACCACGAACAGCTTGTACCGTCCCTCCATAAGTTTGGAATGAGACTTTTAGATCTTTTACTTCGAGAATTTTTTCCATGTTCTCACTCCTTATTTACGGCTTCTTGGGTCGAGTGCGTCACGTAGACCATCACCGACTACATTGAATGCAAAAATGGTTAAACAAATAAAGATCGCAGGGAAGAATAATCGCCATGGGTAATATCTTAACGCTGGTAAACCATCATTGGCCATTGTACCCCAACTCGCTAGAGGCGGTGTTAAACCTAATCCTAGGAATCCAAGATAAGCTTCTGTAAAGATCGCAGAAGGAATTGTTAATGTCATTGTAACTAAAATTGGACCCATTGAGTTTGGAATTAAATGTTTACCCATAATTCTTGTTGTATTTGCACCTAAAGTTTTAGAAGCAAGAACAAATTCTTGATTCTTCAAGCTAAGTACTTGCCCTCGAACAATCCGGGACATATTAATCCATCCGGTTATTGTCATAGCAATAATCATCGTACTTAAACTTTGGCCAAGCACAACCATTAACAAGATAACTAATAACAAGTAAGGAATGCCTGATAAAACATCGGCACCACGCATCATTATTTCATCGGTTCTACCACCTTTGTATCCGGCGATTCCGCCCCAGGCAACACCAATAAATAAATCGATTAACGCAGCTGCAACACCGATAAAGATCGAAATTCTAGCACCTTCCCACGTACGAGCAAACATATCTCGTCCAAGATCATCGGTACCGAACCAATGCTCAGCAGAAGGTGGCTGATTTTTATTTGTTAAATCATTTGACTTATAGTCATATTCTGTCATATATGGTCCAAAGATTGCCATGAAGATGAGAATAATAAGTAGGACTATACCAAACATAGCAAGCTTATTTTTTCGGAATCTAATGAAGACATCTTTCCAAAATGAAAGACTTGGCTTCGAAATCTTTTCGGCATCATCTAATTGTGTGCCGACAACTTTGAATTTATCATTCGCACTTTGCATGATTTATTATTCTCCTTTCTTCCCAGCTAGTTTAATCCTTGGGTCGATGATTCCATACGCAATATCCACTAGGAGAATAGCTAATAGTAAAAGAATACTATAAAACACTGTCACACCCATTATTACTGTATAATCACGATTTGTAATACTTGTTACGAAGTGGAAACCTAACCCTGGAATACCGAAAATCTTCTCGATAACAAAGCTACCTGTTAAAACACCAGCAGTTAATGGTCCTAAATAAGTAACTACCGGAAGAAGAGCATTTCTCATTGCGTGCTTAACTGTAATTACTCCACCGCTCAATCCTTTTGCTTTAGCAGTTTTAATATAATCATTTGCTAATACCTCAATCATACTAGATCGTGTGAGTCTTGCGATATAAGCCATCGGTCCTGCTGCAAGTGCAAGAGCTGGCAAAATGGTATGCATAAATGATTCCCAACGAGCTACCGGGAATATTTGCAATTTTATTGCTAAGAAATATTGTAAAAATGTTGCCATAATGAATGATGGCACGGATATGCCTAAAACAGCAACAGCCATTGTTGAATAATCTTGCCATTTATTTTGCCTTAAAGCAGCGATTACACCAAATAAAACACCTAAGGCAACGGCAATTAGTATTGCTTGAAAGCCTAATACAAAAGATACAGGGAATCCTTCTGTGATTAAATCATTAACTGTTTGACTTTTGTATTTAAAAGATGGGCCAAAATCCCATGTTACTACATTGATTAGATAATCAAAATATTGTTGATACCATGGCTGATCTAAGCCATAATGTGCTTGTAAATTCGCTTCAATTTCTGGTGGTAGTTTCTTTTCTGAAGCAAACGGGTTTCCAGGTGCAATGCGCATAAGGAAAAATGTTGCCGTTACAATTAGCCATAATGAAATTATCATATATAACAGACGTTTTCCTATATATTTCGTCATTGTCCAACACCTCCAATTGATTTTACTGAGGTCAGTATGTCTACAACTGCAAAGCTCATAATAGATAATATAATACATTTTTACCATTAGAAGGATAATACCTATTACAAGAACGAAGGTATATAGGAAGTTTCATCCCATATACCTTACATTTAAAAGATCAAATTATTCAAAGTGAGCCCACTTAAATTGAACATCGCCTAATCCAGATACAAAAACATCATTTAGGTTATCATCTTTAACCCAGTTATTTGTATAGAAATAAATTGGTGCAACCGGCATTGCTTCCATAAAGATTGCCTCTGCATCCTTTAATAATTGTTGACGCTTTTCAGCATCTGTTTCAGTTTGTGATTGTTCAAGTAATTTTTGGAATTCAGGATCTTCCCAACCAGTGTTGTTATTTCCACCGTCAGCATCTTTGTACATTTCCAAGAAGTTCATAGCGTCATTGAAGTCACCTAACCAACCCATACGAGCAATTTGGAAGTCTCCACTATTTACACTATCAAGGAAAACATTCCACTCAGCATTATCTAGAGTTACATTAATTCCAAGATTTTCACTCCACATATCTTGAATGGCTTGAGCAATCTTTTGATGTGCTTCAGATGTGTTATAAGAAAGCTTGATTTCTGGTAATTCTGATGCATCGCTTAATCCTAATTCTTCAAGACCTTTATTTAAGAATTCTTTAGCAGTTTCAACATCATTATCAGGGAAGTACCCTTCTTCATTTTCTGGGAACATCGTAGGTGGAACGATTGCCATAGCTGGAAGTTGTTCCCCTTGTGTAATGTTATTAATAATTGAATCACGATTAATTGCGTGAGTTAAAGCTTTTCTAATATTTTCATTATCTAATGGTTCAATAGTAGTATTGAATTTGTAGTTATAAACACCGGCAATTGCTTGTGTTTCTAATCTACCATCATCTTTAAGTGCTTGCATTGCATCTGTTGGAAGAGCTCCTGTCGGAGAACCTGCCCAATCCAATTCACCATTATCAAACATAGATAATTCAGTATTTGGATCATTAATCATGTACATTTCAATTTTATCTAATTTTACAGTGTCTTTATCCCAATAAGTGTCGCTCTTTTCAAGAGTGATTTGGTCACTATGAGACCATTCAGCTAAGTGGAAAGGTCCGTTTGTCGTATAATTTTCACCAGCATCTGTTGCCCAGTCTGGATTTTCTTTTGCGATTTTACTATTTACTGGTAAATAAGTATAGAAAGCTGTTAGTTCAAGAAAGTAAGGTGTTGGGTTTGCTAGTGTAACTTCTAAAGTTTTTTCATCTACAGCTTTAACGCCAACATCATCTAAGCTACCTTCTCCTGTGTTAGCAGCTTCTGCACCTTCAACATAATATAGTTGATACGCATATGTTGATTGATTAGCTGGGTCTAATGCCCATTTCCATGCATATTCGAAATCTTCTGCAGTTACAGGATCTCCATTTGACCATTGTGCATCTTCACGGATATTAAATGTGTATGTTTTTTGGTCTTCTGAGATTTCCCAATCTTCTGCCATAGCGGCTGCTGGTTTATCGTCTTGACCAATTCGAGTTAATCCTTCTAATACGTTACGAAGAACAGTACCAGAAGTAGAATCTTCAGCCAAACCTGGATTTAATGAAGGTGGTTCAGTATTAATATTTACTTTTAATTCTTGAGGTACATCACTACCTCCATCGCCACCATCTGCATTGTCATCGCCTCCGCCAGCGCAAGCTGCTAGAACCATGCTAGCTAAAAGTAGCATACTTAAAAAGATTGACCATCTTTTTTTCACGGTGAAACCCCCTATTTTTAATTCAAACGATTCTTCACAGAAATAACAGTTGTTCACATAGAGTAGATTGATGAAAAAATCAAACAATTTTTATTATAAAAAAAGAGTTGATTCCTTTATGCATACTAAGGAAAGTAAGTTTATTTTGATAGAACAAATTCCCTCTATTCAGATAATTCAGCTTGAATATTAAAATTTGTATCTATTAGACTACGATAAACTCACCTTTTCATCATTCCATCTACCTGTAACCGAACAAAATGTAATATGTTTGTAAAGATGTCGTTTGGTAGGTTTTATTATAGTTTCTTTAAAAGTTTATTTCAAGCCCGTTTTAAATAATCTAAATTATCTATATTTTTTCAAAAAAATGTCGAAACATGTATTATTATTGTCATGTAAGGGTTTTCATAAGTTTTTATTGGTATATAACAAATAAAAATTTTTTTTGCTGTTATAACGCTCACTTGATTTACTTCTACATATATTATATTATGATTACAAATAAATAATACAAATTGCTGTGAGAAAAGAGTAGTACATTTAAGATGGTTTTAAGAGAGCTTATGGTAGGTGAGAATAAGCAACCTATTAAATCGAATGGACTTTTTGAGCATGAATATATCGATTCACGTTAGACTAACGTTATCTGTCTTTAAGAGATTCACATATGTGAATAATTAGGGTGGCACCGCGGACCATTCGTCCCTAGATTTTTTAGGGATGAGTGGTCTTTTTATATGTTCATTTCTCATAGCAAATAGGAGGATTATGATGAAAAAAACACTCTTTTCTGGTATTCAACCCAGTGGAACAATAACAATTGGTAACTATATCGGGGCATTAAGACAGTTTGTTGAGCTGCAAAATGAGTATGATTGCTACTTTTGTATCGTCGATCAACATGCTATCACTGTTCCACAGGATCGCTTACAACTCAGAAACAATATCCGTAGCCTAGCAGCACTTTATGTTGCGGTAGGCTTAGATCCTAATAAGGCAACTCTATTCGTTCAATCCGAAGTACCTGCACATGCACAAGCCGCATGGATGTTACAATGTATTTCTTATATCGGTGAGTTAGAAAGAATGACGCAGTTTAAAGATAAATCTGCTGGTAAAGAAGCTGTCTCAGCAGGCTTATTAACCTACCCACCACTAATGGCTGGAGATATCCTATTATATGGTACAGATATTGTCCCGGTTGGAGAAGATCAGAAACAGCATTTAGAATTAACAAGAGACTTAGCAGAAAGATTCAACAAAAAATACAATGACATCTTTACGATTCCAGAAGTAAGCATTCCAAAAGTGGGCGCACGAATCATGTCACTTCAAGATCCAACGAAAAAAATGAGTAAATCTGACCCTAATAAAAAAGGATTTATCTCTATTTTGGATGAACCGAAACAAATTGAGAAGAAAATTAAAAGCGCTGTAACAGATTCTGATGGCATCGTTGCTTTTGACAAAGAGAATAAACCTGGCGTTTCAAATTTATTAACGATTTACTCGATATTCTCAGGTGAATCAATTGAAAATATTGTGAATAAATATGAAGGAAAAGGGTACGGTGATTTTAAAGGGGATTTAGCTACAGTAATTATTAGCCACTTAAAACCTATTCAAGATAAATATCATCATCTCATGGAATCAGCAGAATTAGATGAGATATTAGATGCAGGAGCAGAAAATGCCAATAAAGTTGCAGGTAAAATGGTTAAAAAGATGGAAAACGCTATGGGATTAGGAAGAAAAAGGAAATAAAAAAAAGGGACGTTCAAATTAAATTGAGCGTCCCTTTTTGATTTAATTTACCTTTGAACCATTTTCCATTTCCCATAACTTTTCAAAAAAAGGTTGTCCTTTAATGATATTCTCACAAAATCTTTCATGTTTCTTAGACCAACCTATCTTACTGTCTTCATATAAATTCATCCATGCATCATGGAAACCCATTGATTGAATACTTTTATACTCTTCAGGCATCCATTCTGTAAACCAATAGCGAATTTCCGCTTCATTTTCTGAACTATGAAGTTGATCTAGTGCCATAAACATTAATTGTTTGAGCTGCCTTTCCTTCCTTGTCAGGCCTTTCATTAATTCTGGATCTGGAGAAAGAATGTGGAAACTTTTTAGACTCGGCTTTTGTTCAAAAGTATATTCCATTTCATCGTGATTAGAAATCATTTCATATGTAAGTTGTTCTTGTCTTGGTATCAATCTACTCTTTCGAATTGGAATATGATACCCTATTGTATCAACGGCCATAATGCTTGTCCCATCAGTAATGACAAAACAATAATCCAATTGCACTCTTTCATGATTTTTTCTTAAATACGCTTTTTGATACACGTCATTCAATAGCTGTTGTGGTAATTCAGATAAATCATTTTCAATATAATGAAATAGTGCTGGTGTGATCCTTAGTAATGGTACTTGATCCAATAATTCAACTGCATCATCTTTTCGCCATTCATGAAATTGACAAACATTGTAACCATTCTCTTCCCCTTCAAACCAGTTCACCCAAACATCATGAAGATATAACATTTCCTAACCCCCACTCGCATGATTATTTGTCAATAAGTATGGGCAAACAACTCTGTTTTTATTCCTTTCTTTTACAATCTAATCCATTATTATTCTTTTTTTACCTTTGATTAGAAAGCAATTTGTACTTTATATTGAAATATACTTGCTATATACAGCGTATTTAATATGGAAGTAAATGTTATAATATTCATTTATTATTCACTAAAATAAATATTAATATAATTTAGAATAAATAGTAAATAATTAAATCCCCACTCATTACAAAGCATATAACCGTTTTCTCCCCAAAAAAAAGAATGCAATTACCTTAAAAGGTCAATTGCATTCTTTTTCAGACTTACCAGCTAGGCCTTTACCTTCTAGATTTAGGGTTAAGAGCGTCTTTTATGCCTTCTCCAATGAAATTTATTGCTAGTATGGTGATTGTAATAGCTGCAGCGGGCGGTACCCAAATCCAAGTTTTATTCCTTAATACATCAGAATCACGTGCTTCAAATAACATATTACCCCAACTTGGTATATTAGCTGGGACACCAGACCCTAAAAAGCTTAAACCTGCTTCAGCCACAATTGTAACTGCCAACATTAAGGTTGCTTGAACAATGATTGTCGAAGCTACATTAGGTAATATATGCTTCCCAATAATCTTGATAGGTCTTGTTCCAATTGATTTCGCTGCTAAAACATATTCATTTTCTTTTTCTGATAAAAAACGACTGCGAACAATCCGAGCAACGCCACCCCAGCTTAATAAACTAATAACTAATATCAACGTCCAAACGCCAGAGACTTTCCCAACTAAAATTGTATTAAGAACAATAACAAAGACTAGAAATGGAAAGTTTAGTACAAAGTCAGTTATTCTCATGAATATTTGATCAATTTTTCCGCCATTGTATCCAGCAATTGCTCCGACTATTGTTCCGATAACGATAATAAATGTCATACATGATAAACCAATTAAGAGTGATGTTCTCGCTCCATATACCATACGTGTAAATATATCTCTACCATTTGTATCTGTTCCGAACCAATGCTCCGCAGAAGGTGGCAAGTTCATCGACATAAAATTGATTCGTGTAATATCCTGTGTAGTAAATAGTGGGCCAAAAACCGCAATCAGTACAAATGAGACGAAAACAATTAAGCTAGTCATTGCAATTTTATTCTTAAGAAATTTTTTTCTCGCTAATTTCCAAGGAGAGAACTGCTTTTGTTTGTTTTCCATTAAAACTTGACCGTCTGTATTTAAAGATGCTTTAACCATATTTGCCTCCTATCCTAATCTAATTCTCGGATCAACAATGCCATAAAGTAAATCCGCAATTAGGTTACCTAATAAAGTTAAAAATGAAAGCAGCATGGTAATCGTCATTAACACAGCATAATCTCTTCTATCCACTGATTCCAAAAACAATAAACCTATACCTGGATAAGTAAAAATTGTTTCAGTGATAACCGCACCACCTATTAATGTAGCAATATCAAAACCTAAAAAAGTGATTAATGGTATCATTGAGTTTCGTAAAATATGTTTATTATAAATAGCAGATTCACTTGTGCCCTTTGCTCTAGCAGTACGTACAAAATCTTTACGGCTGTTTTCGATGACATCATTTCGTAAAAACTGCGTATAGGAAGCTGTCCCCATAAGACCAAGAATTAAAGCTGGTAGGAGCACATGATGCATTCTACTAACATAATAATCCCAAGTACCAGGTTGTAGCCCTACTTCAACAGATCCCGCAAACGGAAACCAACCTAGTTGAAAAGAGAAAAAGTAAATAGCTATTATTCCTGCAACAAAGGATGGAATAGCAAGACCTACATAATTGTAACCTGCAATTAGATTATCTCCCCATGTATATGGCTTTCTACCGGAATACATCCCCATAGCAAAAGCAAAAATATATGTAATTATAAGTGATACGATTGCCAAAAATATCGTATTTGGTAAACGGTCTACAATTAAATCAAACACAGGTATTTTATGTGCTGTCGAGTGTCCGAAGTCTCCTTGTACGAAATTTGTCACCCATCTGATATATTGAATATGAATGGGATCATTGTATCCCAGTTTTTCTCTCATCTCTTCAATATATTCTGGATTTGTATTTGATGGGTCAATTTCACCCCCAAAAGGGTCCCCTGGCATAAACTTCGCCAGGGAAAAAACCACAATGGAAGTAAGGAATAACAACGGTATCATACCTAATATTCTGCGAAGTGAATATTGCAGCATGTTCCATTCTCCTTATCAATTAAAAGTTCGCGTGACGCTTATTCTGTAACATACCATTCATGAGTATTAGTTTGGAATCCAACCGCATTAATATGAACACCTTGTAAGCGTTTATTAATACCGTATAAATCTAAGTTTTCCCATAATGGAATAGCTGGTATTTCTTCATTGAATAGTTTTTGCCACTCTACATAAACTTCTTTACGATAGTCTTTATCAAACGCTTTTTCGCTCAATGCATCGTTCAGTAATTTATCGTTTTCCTCATTTACCCAACGACCAAAATTCCATTCCGCATTATTCGCCCATAACCCTGATGGATCTGGGTCAGAACCAGTGCTCCATGAGCCAAAGAATGCTTCTAATGCTTCATCATCTTCTGTTTTCATATCGTTATATAGGTTAAATTCGATTAATGACCCTGTCGCTAACTCTGTTTTTACACCGATATCATTCCAAGATTGAATAATCGCTTGAGAACGGCCTTCAAATGTAGCATTTCCTGCATAATGCCCAAAAGAAATTGAGAAAGGTTCTCCATCTGGATCTTCCACGAACCCATCTCCATCTACATCTTTATAGCCGGCTCCTTCTAATAATTCTTTTGCTTTTTCTGGATTATACTCATATTGATTTAACTCAGATTCGTCTGCTGCTATCCAGAAAGTAGATGGAATAACCGTATTAAAGACTTTACCTTTACCAGCCAAGAATGCATCAATCATTGCTTGACGGTCGATTGCATATAAAAGGGCGTGGCGAAGATCTTTGTTTTTGAACTTATCAATATCATCTTTATTCGTACGTGCTTCTTGGTCACGATGTCCGAATCTTAAACCAATATACGAGTAACCAACTCCTGTTGTCTCTTCAACAGAAATATGATCCATCTTCTCAAGCTCTTCCACTTGGTTAGGAATTACCTCCATAATATCAACTTCACCATTTTGGAGTGCTCCATTAGCTACAGAAGCGTCAATTACCTTTACTACTATATTATCTAGTTTAGGTTCGCCTTTATAGTAATCTGCGAATTTTTCTAACTCTACGTACTCACCCGGTTTCACACTTTTTACTTTAAATGGTCCAAGACCTACTGGATTTGTTCTTACTTCCTCTGATTCACCTAAATCAGCTACAGCTATACCTTCAAAATGCTTCTTAGGCATCGGATAGGACCATAAATTCTCAAGGTTATTTAGCTTCATTTCTTCAAATGTAATTGCGATTGTATAGTCATCAATCACTTTAATTCCTTCAATCGAGTCTGCTTTCCCATCTTTTTTCGCTTTTGCGCCTTTAATTCCTTCTACATAGTTAAAACGCTCACCATCATAAGCTGGATCAGCCATTGTTTCTAATGCAAATTGCCAGTCCTCAACTGTCAACTCTTCACCATTATGCCACTTTACACCTTCCTTAAATTTGAAAGTGTATGTTAACTTATCCTCACTAATTTCCCATGAAGCAAGATCTGGCTCATACTCTAGGTCATCATTTACTTGATAAATACTACCACCGGTGAATTCCAAGATTTGTGCATCAACTGCACTACGGTAGTAAGCATACTCAAATACCCCTTCAGGCGCAGTTGTTACCGCTAACGTGACTTTTCCACCCTCAACCGGTTCACCAGTGTTGGCTTCTTCTTTATCTCCATCTTTTTCATTCCCACTCGTTTCGTTCCCGCTATTACAAGCTGCTAGAAACATAGAGAATACGAGTAATAACGAAATTAACCAAAAAGATTTCTTTTTCATTGTTCTCCCCCTAAATGATTTTTTAGTTATATAAATGACAAGCTACGTTATGACCAGCCTTCACCTCCTTTAAAGTCGGTTTCACTTCCATGCACTCTTTCATGGCATGTGAACAGCGTGGATGAAACGGGCAACCCGTTGGAGGATTGGCCGGACTTGGTACATCACCTTCTAAGATAATTCTCTGTTTCTTCTTTCTCGGATCCGGCTCAGGTATGGCCGAAATCAAAGCTTGTGTGTATGGGTGAAGTGGTTCTGCAAAAATACTATTCTTATCAGTTACTTCAACAATTCCACCTAAATACATCACAGCAATTCGATCACTCATATGCTTAACAACACTCAAATCATGTGCAATAAATAAAAATGTTAATTGAAATTCATTTTGCAGTTCCTTTAAGAGATTCAATACTTGGGACTGTACAGATACATCAAGTGCTGATACAGGTTCATCCGCAATAATTAGCTTTGGACGTAGTGCTAATGCTCGCGCAATACCAATCCTTTGCCTTTGACCACCAGAGAATTCATGAGCATATTTATAATAAGCATCTGACGGAAGTCCGACCTTATTAAGGAGATCCATGACTTCTTCTTTTAATTCTTTCACTGATTTCCCTCTAAAATTAACGAGCGGTTCTGAGACGATGTCCCCAACCATTTGCATTGGATTAAGTGAGGCGTATGGATCTTGGAAAACCATTTGAAAATCTTTGCGAATTGCTCTTAAAGTTTTTCCTTTCAAACTTGAAATATCTTGTCCATCAAAAATAATTTTTCCATCTGTTGGATTCATAAGTTTTAAAAGCGTTCGACCTGTCGTTGATTTGCCGCAACCCGATTCTCCAACAAGTCCAAATGTTTCGCCATTATGTATTTGAAAACTAACTCCGTCTACAGCTTTGACATGTCCTACCGTTCTTTGAAAAAAACCTGCTTTAATCGGGAAATATGTTTTTAAATCTTCTACTTCTAATAACACTTCTCGCTTCTCAGCTGTGTTATTTGACATATGTATTCCTCCCATTAGTCTGATAGCTGTTCTCATATAAAAGACAGGCAGCCTCATGTCCATTTTCAACAAAACCTAATAAAGGTGTGATTTCAGTACATTCAGGCATTCTTTTTGGACAACGATCAGCAAATCTACAACCAACTTCTGGCATATCTTTAAGGGATGGTACTAAGCCGTCAATCGACCCTAATTCTTTCTCTTCTTCATCCAATTTAGGGATCGATTGTAATAATAACTGTGTATAAGGGTGTTTAGGGTTATGAAAAAGTGCATCTACATTTGTTCTTTCAACAATTTTCCCAGCATACATAACAATTACATCGTCACACATTTCAGCAACGACCCCAAGATCATGGGTAATGAGAATTATTGCCATATTATTGATTGATTGAATTTCCCTTAATAAATCTAGTATTTGGGCTTGTACTGTCACATCTAATGCAGTCGTTGGCTCATCAGCTATAAGTAACTTTGGTTGGCAGGCAATCGCAATAGCAATCATTACCCGTTGCCTCATTCCCCCTGAAAGTTGATGGGGATATTCATCAACGATATTCTCTGGCCTTGATATGCCTACTTGTCTTAAAAGATGGATGCTTTTTTCTCGCGCATCCTTTTTCGAAATCTTCTGATGATTAAAGAGAATCTCCTGTAATTGAAAACCAATTGTGAATACAGGGTTAAGTGCCGTCATTGGTTCTTGGAAAATCATTGAGATATCATTACCTCGGATGGTATTCATTTGATTAATGGAGTAATTCTCAATATTCTTACCTTCAAAAACAATTTCACCACCAGTGACTTTTCCTGTTTCCTTCGGTAATAACTGCATAATGGACATAGACATGACACTCTTTCCACAGCCTGATTCTCCCACGACACCAAGAATTTGTTTTTTCTTTACGTCAAAAGATACATTATCTACTGCGTGATAGACCTTTCCGTCTATATCAAAACCTGCTTTTAATTCTTTTACTTGTAAAATTGTGTCCAAGCTAGGACTATCTTCTTTTCCTATCATTTCAACACCTCAATCGTAATATCTTACAGTATTGTAAAATATTTAGTACTAGGATTAATTATCTGTATATTATTACAAATAGATTACGAATACAAGGAATTTTTTCAAAAAATCTATCTTTTGATAATATTATAAATAGTATGGAGTGGTCATGAAATAGTTCTTACATCCTGTTACTCGTATGTTAATATAAGGAAAAAATACTATTTTACTTACTTTGACAATTTCCTTATTTCCTTTACATGTTTTCTCACCTACTCTATTCTTTTTCCCACTGAGGCAAAAATAACTTCGAAGGAATAACCATGCTTTCTTTAAGCTTGATTTTCTTTTCATTGTCATACATTGAGACAATTTCATAGCCAATGGAATAGCCAAGCATTTTTGGATATTTCCCCTCACCGAATAGAATTTGGTCATGTAATTCATTGTCTCTCTTTATGTCTATATTGTTTTTTACATATTTATGCCAATAGTATCGTATTCTTTCTCTATCATGTTCTGTGCACCACTTTGAACGATACGATTTTCCACAACTCTTCTCCACTGCCCATTCTGCTAATCCTTCTAATACTATGCTATCCAATAGTGTATACTCAGCCATTTCTTTTTTTAATCTCTTCATTCTGCAGATATGATGGTATTCATGAACAAATAATGCTTCTAACTCTTTCTCATCTTCTAATGGAGCGAGAAATAAAAACATCTTGTCAGGGAATGACAAGCCAGACTTCACATAAGATGTTCTAAAGAATAATCCGCCTTGTGCAATTGGAAATAAGTAAATTGGGACATCTGGCCCTTTCCAGTTTTTTCTATACTTATTTAATAACAATTCAACCTTTTCCCATGTTCTATTTTCTTTTAACTGTTTGAATTGTTCTTTATTCCTTCTATTTGGTGAATACATGCCAAAGGAGGATAAGAATTGGTATAACCTTTGTGGCTCGTTTTCATGGAATGAATCTAACAATGGTTCAATTAACTTTTCTGGATCAGTAAAATGCTGATTTAACCATTCATCTGTTCTAATTACCGGCATATGTTTCTCTCCCATCAAATGTTGTTGTTTATTTTATGGAAGAGACAAATAATCGGTTCAAAAGAAAACCATAAAAATATAAAAAACACGGACAAATTCCGCCATGTAACAAAGCAGAACTTATCCGTGTTTCATTTTATTATTGATATTTTTTGAAGACGATTGTTGCGTTATGACCACCAAAGCCTAATGAGTTACTCATAACAGCTCCAATAGTTTTTTCTCTTGATACATTAGGTACATAATCTAAGTCACAATCTGGATCTTTTGTATTGTAATTAATCGTTGGTGGCAACGTACTATCTCTTAACGCTAAGATAGAGAAAATCGCCTCAACGCCTCCGGCAGCACCTAGAAGGTGACCTGTCATAGATTTGGTTGAACTAATGGCTAAATGATAAGCATGTTCACCAAAAACACTTTTCACTGCAACAGTTTCATATTTATCGTTATAATCTGTGCTCGTACCATGAGCATTAATATAATCGATTTGTTCAGGAGTGAGTCCCGCATCGTCAAGTGCCATTTTCATTGCACGCGCACCGCCTTCCCCCTCTGGTGCAGGTGCGGTAATATGATAGGCATCTCCAGTAGAACCATACCCAACAATTTCAGCATAAATATTGGCACCGCGAGCTAGTGCATGTTCTAATTCTTCAAGAATGAGAATACCTGCACCTTCTCCGATAACAAATCCATCTCTATCTTTATCAAATGGACGACTTGCTGTAGCTGGATCTGGATTGGTAGATAGCGCTGTGTTAGCACAGAATCCTGCAACAGACATTCTCGTAATTGGTGCTTCTGCTCCTCCTGTTACCATGACATCAGCATCACCACGCTGAATGACTTTAAAAGCATCACCGATTGAATTCGTTCCAGTTGCACAAGCGGTTACTGTACAAGAATTCACTCCCTTTGCACCTAATGTGATTGATACTTGCCCTGCAGCCATATCCGGTATCATCATTGGTACAAAGAATGGACTCACTCGGCGGTAGCCTCTGTTTAAAAAGGTTTCAAATTGATTCTCGAATGTTTCCATTCCACCGATTCCTGATCCTACCCAAACGCCAACACGATGCGCGTTTTCATCATTTATCGTCAAATTAGCATCTTTCACTGCCATGATGGAAGAAGCCACTGCATAATGAGTAAAGCGATCCATCTTTCTTGCATCTTTCTTCTCTAAATACTCATGAATATCAAAATCCTTCACTTCCGCAGCTACTTTAGCAGGATATTCATCAGCATTTAATCTTGTTAGCGGTCCTACTCCAGATTTTCCAGCTTTAATATTACTCCACGACTGTTCTACATTATTTCCAACCGGTGTTACTGCTCCAAGTCCTGTTACAACGACACGTTTTTTTTCCACTATTATGTCACTCCTTTTATATCAATAAAACCTATTATATTTATACTTATTTTCCCCATTTTAAAGCGATGGCTCCCCATGTTAATCCGCCACCAAATCCGACCATTACGATAATATCATCATCTTTAATTTTCCCAGCTTCTATCTCCTCAATCATAGCAATTGGTATAGAAGATGCTGATGTATTACCATATTTATCAATTGTTTTTGACATTTTTTCAATTGGTAACTCTAAACGTTGTCTAGAAGCTTCCATGATACGAATATTTGCTTGATGAGGGATAAGAAAATCTACATCCTCTTTTGTTAAACCTGCTTTTTCTAATACATTAATACAACTTTCACCCATTTGTCTAACAGCAAACTTATAAACTTCTCTACCATTCATCACAATGTACTTATCTTGATAGAGATGCTTCGCTCCACTCCCATCTGCTCCTAGTTCAAATGATAAAATGCCTCTTCCTTCAGATACAGGGGCAATGACAGCAGCACCCGCACCATCTCCAAAAAGGACAGCTGTATTACGATCAGACCAATCGGTTACTTTAGACAGCTTTTCAACGCCTACCACTAGTACATTCTGATACGTTTTCGTTTCAATAAATTGTTTCGCTGTAATCACACCGTACATAAAACCAGCACAAGCTGCACTTACATCCATAGCTGCTGCTTTCTTTGCCCCTAACTTTTCCTGCAATAAACAAGCAACACTTGGAAATGGCTGATCTGGTGTGACAGTTGAGACAATAATTAAATCGATATCTTCAGGAGACAAGTCTGCATCCTGTAATGCTTTTTTTGCAGCAGCGAATGCCATATCAGAAGTATCTGTATCGTCATCGGCAATCCGCCTTTGTTCGATACCTGTTCTCGTGCGGATCCATTCATCTGAAGTATCCATTATTTTTTCTAAATCAGCATTCGTTACTATTTTTTCGGGCAAGTATCTACCTAAGCCAACAATTCCAGCATTCATCTTTCCCACTCCCTTTTTCTTTTCCACTTTGTCGTTATAAGAAATTCAACCTTTTTGTTTACGAGAAATAAAATTTAATATCAATTATTAGTACTTGGTACTAATTTTATCAAATAAGCAGGTATAGTTTCAATATTTTTCTTCATAATTATTATTTTCGTCCAACCTTTTCTTTTATTCACCCATATATTATAAGGAATAACCTATACAATAGAAGATCAAAAGGAGGATTGCTTATATGAGTGAAGAACCGTTTTTTAATCAATTTATGTTTGGTAATAGAGATGCTCGTCAAAGTGAAGATTGGATTCTCGGAAGAAAACATCAGCAGGAGGAGGAAAAATCACCTTCTATTTTGAATACAATCGAACAATTAGATTTAGGGGAATTAATGGTCAATATGTCTCAATTAATGGATTCTGCAGAGGAATTAAAACCACTTTTAAAACATGCTGCTCCAATCGTTGAAGTCTTTATGAATAAAAAAAGCTAACGGCGATCCCACGCCGCTAGCTTTTTTCTTATTCATGCTCTTTTTGTGCATCTGCTTTCCCTAATTCATAAGCTTCATTCATCACTTGTGTAAACATCGTCATAAACGGTTGAATCATTTCCATTGATAAATTTACACCTGACTTTTCTAGTTCCGCTTTTGCTTCAGGTAGATATTTCATCGCGATTTGCATAAATTCCATTGTTTTATCATTTGACATTCTGTGATCCTCCTATGATGGTTCTTTCGGTAAATTACCTGTTTCTTTATATTTTTTTACTGCTGCATTTAATTGTTGAATAAAGGTTGGAGATAATTCTGGACTATACGCACCTAATGAAATGACATCATCTTGAAAGTCAAAAGAAAGGTTCCCAGACTGCAGTTCTCCATTATGAAATTGTTCTGCTACTATTTCATACAAATGGTCAACATGTTGAATTGTACTTGTTAATACTGCTGATTTTCCTAAATGGGATTGGTCAGAAACATAACCAATGGCATATAAACCATGCTCTTTTACTTTTTCAATGACAGGGACATTATATCCATCACCTGCTGGATAAACGACATCTGCTTTTTCTATGACCAACTTGTCCATTAACCCCGCAGCCTTATGGGCATCATCCCAATTTTCAACATAATGTATTTTAACATTTGCTTCATCATTTTGAAAGTTCACACCATCAATAAAACCTTTTACTTCTGGCTGCCATTCAAATGCCGCAATAATACCAACAATATTAGTAGATGTCATCTCACCAGCCACCATACCTCCGAAAAAGCCCATTGCATATCCTTCAAAATTTAAACTTGTCGTATTTTCATTTTGTGCGTCCCCGTTAAAGCTTATAAACTGAATGTCTGGATATTGTGCTGATATTTGATTAAAGTACTCTGCATATTCATTTCCATGTCCAAAAATTAAATTGACCCCTTTTTTTGAAAATTCCTTTACCGCTCTTTCGACAACGAGTTGTGAGTTCATTCCTTCTTTATAATACACATCAATATCATAAGTAGACTGTATCTTGAGTAGGCCTTTATACCCTTTCGTACCCCACACTTGATCATTAATGGTATCCGGCACTAATAAGCCAGCCTTTTGCAGCTGACCCCCAGAAAATACCTGTCCACATGACGATAATAGAAGAAGGCATAGAACCAAACTCCCCCACTTAATTAAAGCTCTCTTCATTTCTATATCTTTCGCCCCTTTATGTTAGTTGATTTTTTCTTTCGAAAAGACCAACTAACATCATTCTAACCTTTTATCCTAGTGATTGAAAAGGTTTTTCCGATGAAAGTACTTTTATATTTATGGGAGAATATCCACATGTCTTTTCTGTTGACTAAGCGCTTTTTCCACCGATAGATGGTTATCAATATGAATTGTTTGAGGTTCGTCTCTTAAACTGTTATCTTCTTTTACAGTATGACTTCCAAGATTAATTTGTAAATAATCTACACATTGCTGCCAATGGTTTTCAATTCCACTGCTAATTATTTTTTCTCCACTCTTATTGTTTGATAAAAAATCATGCAATAAACAGGTGATGGCTTCGTCAATATAAACAGCATCAGCTCGCCATTCCTTTTCACTGACACTTTTATTGTGGTTATTATGCATTAGCTTTTGTTGAAAAAGCATTTCTTCCGGTTGAAACGGTCCATATACTGTTGGTAAGTAATAGATATGAGCATGAGAAAAGGTCTTTTGCACCCATTTTTTTGAATGACCTGTATACAACCATTGAATGGGCAAAGTAATCACACATTTTCGCTTTTCAAAAGAAATTTTATCTAAGATAGGAACTAAAAACCTCTCCATATTTATATCTTTAATATATAAACTGTAACCATCAATAAAAACAGTGGCCTCATCTTCGAGCAAAGTGTTTAAACTATCTATATCCACTTCAGTTAAGTTCGCATTTCTCCCAACGGATAATTGTTTTTCTAAAGCATCATCTGCCTTCAATGAATTGAGCAGTAAAACCTCTGTCCCTTCTTCTAACAGCCCTTTACACGTAGCAAAACCTACAAAACTATAACCATCAATTACAACTGCTTGCTTCATACCCCAGCCTCCAGTCGTCTGTTTTATTGTATACTATGCGGAATTATCTTTATATATCATCGAAATCTCTCACTCAAATATGACTTATAACAAACTAGCAAGTTTTACATAACAAAAAAATTGTCTGAGGGATTTTTTCCTCAGACTTATAATATCGTCTCATTTTCGTTGAGAAATCGAATAATATGGTAGCTTAAACTATGCCTTTTCTCTGGTAATAAATAATTGATTGAGACTTGTTGATTGTTTTCTGACCATTTCACTGATAAGTCTTTTAAATGATGAGATTGTTTATATGCACGACTACTTGAGAGGATATGAATGATTTTTACTGGGAGGTCTACTTGAAGGAATTGTTCTTCATTTATTGCGATGGATTCATCTATCTCTTTAATATTACTCACAAGTGCAGCCTCAACTTCTTTCTTTAATTTTTTATAGAAAAATTTATGTTCTTTTTCTTGTTCCAAATGTGTTTTTAATGAAAAGATGGGATTGATAAACGTAATCGACCGTATATTCTCATTCATTTCATTCATTAATGCACCAGCGACAAGTGCGCCCATACCTTCAGCAATAATATGGATTCTTTCATTAATAATTTCATGTCTAATCGTATGGGCATACAATCTTTTTGCCATTTCAATGGCTTTACGACTTCCCCAATTTCGCCCATATAGATTCGAATAAAAGATAGTATAACCATCTCTTCTTAATGCTGATATGAGAGATGATTTCCCTTCATTTTGTGTCCAGAAGCTTTGTTTCTCATCAACAAAATGGCGTTCATCCCCAATGATAAGAATACCGAAACCACTTGGCTTTTCTGGGTAATGAATCATATTCCATTCTGTATGCAGTTGAAAGTTTCGGCTATCCATTTTATTAACCCCTTTACTGTTGTTCATACTAATGTATGATTGTACAGGTAATTTGAATAGGATATTTGCCTAGCTTTTAATGAATTAGTTCAAACGCTTGATTCCAACTGTTATTCACATTTTAGACATAATCCTATAAAAAAAAATCAGTGAATCACGTTTATAATCCAACCATTGTATGATACTATTAAATAGACTGACATACGTATGAGGTGAGTAAAAATGCAATACATTTGGACGTTCATTTGGACATTCTTACTTATGAATATGGTTACTTATGTAGTAAGCAACATGAATGGTGTAAGTTATGATTTACAAACAGCAACCGTCCTTTCGGTTGTAGTAAGTATTCTTCTTTACATTCTTGCTGCTGTCATTCCTGCAGCACCAGAAGAGAAGGAAGGACTACATTAAGAATGGCAACAAAAGTCATCCAATATGGATGACTTTTGTTTTTTTACTTTCGTTAATATATCCAGTTTATGCTATTTTCTACTGGTTCATGATTGTTTTATGATGAGTTTTGTACTGTCACTAGTGATAGCTACATGTGATTTCGCTTGGATATTTCCCGCAATCATTTCTTTTGCTAATACTGTTTCAATTTCTCTTTGCATGTAACGCTTCAATGGTCTTGCACCGTATATGGGATCAAAAGCCGTTTCTGCAATAAAAGCCTTTGCCTTATCATCTATCGTTAAGTTAATTTGTTGATGGGTTAACCTTTGTTGTAGTTCATGGATTAGTTTTTCAACAATTCCTTTCATCTCTTCTTTACCTAAAGGATGAAATAAAATAACCTCATCTACTCTATTTAAAAACTCTGGCCGGAAATGCGATCGTAACATTTCTAATACTTTATTCCGAGTTTCTTCTATTATATTACCCTTCTCTTTCGCTTCATCGCGTTCAAGCAAAATATGAGATCCTATATTTGATGTCATTATGATGACGGTATTCTTAAAATCAATTGTTCGACCTTGAGAATCAGTAACCCTTCCGTCATCCAACATTTGTAAAAGAATATTGAACACTTCAGGATGTGCTTTCTCTATTTCGTCTAGTAATAGGACGGCATACGGATTCCTGCGAACCGCTTCTGTTAATTGTCCACCTTCTTCATACCCAACATACCCTGGTGGTGCACCAACTAGTCTTGATACCGCATGTTTTTCCATATACTCTGACATATCAATTCTAATGATATGTTCCTCACTATCAAATAAAGATTCCGCTAAAGCCTTTGCCAACTCTGTTTTTCCAACTCCTGTAGGACCTAAGAAAATAAAAGAACCAATCGGCCGTTTCGGGTCTTTTATGCCTGCTCTTGCTCTTAAGACCGCATCTGAGACAAGTGTGACGGCATCATTTTGACCGATGACCCTTTTTTGTAGAATCGACTCTAATCGCAATAACTTCTCCCGTTCACTTTCAACTAATTTAGAGACAGGTATACCAGTCCATCTCGATACAATATCAGAAATTTCTTCTTCGGTTACCTCTTCACGTAATAAACGGTTATCATTTTCTTTATTATTTGCCTCTTCTTCTAATTGTTGTAACTCTTTTTCACATGCAGGGATTTTCCCATGTCTTAACTCTGCTGCCTTATTAAGGTCATACTTATTCTCAGCTTCCTCTAGCTCTCTTTTCAAAATTTCTAACTGCTCTCGTTTTGATTGTATCGATTGTATCGCAGCCTTTTCTGTTAACCATTTCGCTCTCATTTCTTTCGCTTGTTCCTTAAAGTTAGTAAGTTCTTCTCTTAGTTTCTCTAACCTACCTTGACTGATTTCATCAGACTCTTTTAGCAGAGCGGCCTCTTCAATTTCAAGCAGCATTACCTTTCTTGTTACTTCGTCAAGCTCCGTAGGCATAGAGTCAATCTCTGTCCGGATCATTGCACATGCCTCATCAATTAAATCAATCGCTTTATCTGGTAAAAAACGATCTGTAATATAACGATCAGATAAAGTAGCTGCTGCAACAATAGCCCTGTCATGAATATTAACCCCATGATGAATTTCAAATCTCTCTTTTAAACCTCTTAAAATAGAGATAGAGTCTTCTACATCAGGTTCTTTTATTAATACTTGTTGAAACCTTCTCTCTAATGCCGGATCTTTTTCAATATACTTTCTATGTTCATCCAATGTTGTTGCGCCAATACAATGTAGCTCACCTCGGGCAAGCATCGGCTTCAACATATTACCAGCGTCCATCGCACCTTCTGTTTTACCAGCTCCAACGATTGTATGTATCTCATCTATAAACAGAAGAATACGACCATCACTCTTTTTAATCTCTGCTAACACTGCTTTTAAGCGTTCCTCAAATTCACCTCTAAATTTAGCACCAGCAATTAACGCACTCATATCTAATGAGAAAATCGTCTTATCTTTCAGTCCCTCTGGTACATCTTTTCTAACAATTCTCTGTGCTAATCCCTCAACAATTGCTGTTTTACCAACACCTGGCTCCCCGATGAGGACAGGATTATTTTTCGTTTTCCTTGAAAGTATGCGAATTACATTACGTATTTCTTGATCTCTGCCAATGACAGGATCTAATTTCCCTGTTTTCACTTCTTCCACTAAATCTCTACCATATTTATGAAGTACTTCATAAGTACCTTCTGGGTTTTGTGATGTCACCTTTTGATTCCCCCTGATCTCTTCAATTGCTTGTTTGATATCCTCCTTTTTCATTAAAAAGAGGTCTGTAACATTCGTCTTTGCCACAATAACTGCCCATAAAACATGTTCAATGGATATATAATTGTCCTGCCATTGCAATCTTAATTCTTCTGCTTTTGACAAGGTTTTTCTTAAATCATTAGTAAGATAAAAAGAATTTAAATCCGCACCACTTCCACTAACCCTGGGTTTTCTTTCTAATAAATGTTGCAATGATTGTTTCACATTTTCAATTGTAAAATCACTTCGTCTTAAAATATTTGTAAAAAGATGATCCTCCTGCAAGAAGGAAAGGAATAAGTGCACCGTATCCACCTCTTGGTGACCTTTATTTGTCGCCATCCTTTTGGCAGTCATTAAACCTTCTTGCAAAGAGGTTGTCATTTGATTAATATCCAATCGCAAGTCACACTCCTGACCTTTTTTGACCTTTGTTTTATTATAAAATTATTTCCTACCATATGTAAAGCCATCCACATTTTGGGATGGCATCTGATCGGTTTCATTATTATGGTTTTCTTTGATAAGTCCATAATCGATTATGGTTTGAGTTTTCAGGAAATCGATCACCCGCACGAAGACTTACCACTTGTGGGTTATTCACATTACTGCCAGTTTCTCCAATTTCAATATATTTACCATTATTCGGCGCTTTCTGCCCTGCTCTAAATTGTCGATTTTGTCCCAAAATGAGCACCTCCTTCAAACTTACACTTTTATTATTTCCGCGAGAAGGAGGAATCATAAAGGAAATTGTAGGTATTGTGTTTTACTCAAATCAGATTGCAAGCCTGGCTTTGGCTCTTTTATTGTTGGGTGTACTTTTTAAATCACTCTTACTCCGCAGCTATCTTTGCCCATTTTTCCTCAATGGAAGAGCTATACCTTTTTGCTCACCTCAAACTGCCTAAATTCTCTTCTAATGATAAAAAGCACGAACCATTCTAGGAACAGAATAATTCATGCTTCAGGAAACTTATAGTAATTCAGTTAATAAGGCTTTTTGTGCGTGAAGGCGATTGCCTGCTTGTTGGAAAACAGCGGAGTGATCACCGTCAATAACAGACGCCGAGACTTCTTCCCCACGGTGTGCGGGCAAACAGTGAAGGAATAAATAATCTTCTTTTGCACAGGCTACTAGTGACTCGTTCACTTGATAATCATGAAAGACTTGTAAACGCATTTCATTTTCTTCTTCTTGACCCATACTCGTCCAGACGTCCGTATAGATGACATCAGCGCCATCAACCGCCTTTTTCACATCGTTTTCGACGAGAATTTTACTACCTGTCACTTCAGCAAATCCTTGTGCTAAAGCAACCACTTTTTCATCTGGTTCGTAGCCTTTCGGACATGCAATCGTCATATGCATGCCAACTTTTGCTGCTGCAATCATTAATGAGTGAGCTACATTATTGCCATCTCCTACATAAACACAACTGATACCTGCTAATTGTCCTTTTACTTCTTTAATCGTTAACAAGTCTGCTAGTGCTTGACAAGGATGATATTGGTCCGTTAACCCATTAATCACTGGAATAGTAGCATGTGTTGCAAGTTCTTCTATAATATCATGAGAAAATGTACGAATCATAATACCATCAACATAATTAGATAATACTTTTGCTGTATCTGCAATCGTTTCTCCTCTACCGATTTGCATATCATTACTATTTAAGTATAGGGCATGACCGCCAAGTTGTAACATACCCGCTTCAAAGGAAACCCTTGTACGTGTAGATGACTTTTCAAAAATCATTCCCAATATTTTGCCCTTCAATGGCTCTTCGGCTTGATGATCCGTTTGCTTCATTTCATATGCCTTTTCGACAAGACCAATGATTTCTTCAGAAGAATAATCAGCTAATGTTAGCATATCCTGTCCTTGTATATCTAACTTTTTACCACATACAGTCGATGTTGTAATCATGATATCGTCACTTCCTTTACATTGTCTTTTTGCCAATCCTCAATTGCTACTGCTTGCCAATCCTTTTCGGTTAAAGCAAGTAAATAGGCCTCAAGCGACTCTAATTCACTAAAAGTGTGTAGTCTGTTTTTAACCGCCCATTCCCGCATACGTTGGTTTTCATCACCAGTGAACGGATTGTAAAGTGCAACAGTTGTTTCATCTAATTCGGCACCTTGAGCATCTAGCAATTTGGTATTTGACTCTTTTGCCAATTTCCTAATTCCATCTGTTAATTCACCACTATACAAAACGGACCGTTCTTTATCTCCATGTAATTGGAACACTTTCTTTAAAGCTTGTGGTAAAGTCGCTGCTAACGCAATTCCTTCCCCAGTTGACTTCATTTCTGGTCCTACTTTAGCATCAAGACCTTTTAGTGCATAGTTAGAGAAAACCGGATATTTGACAGTAACAAATGTTTGCTTCGTATCTTCTGGAAGTTGGTCTTTTTCGAAAAATTGCTTTCCTAATAATACTTTCGTTGCCTCTTGAACCAATGGAATAGCAGTCACTTTACTTACAATTGGCACCGTTCGACTTGCCCTCGGGTTTACTTCAAGTAAGTAAACTTTGTTATCATCAATAATATATTGGATGTTCATTAAACCTTTATATCCAAGCTTTTTAACCATCAATTGTCCATACTTAATCATAAGATTTTGTACTTCTTTCGATAAGCTTTGTGGCGGTAAGACTGACATACTATCACCAGAATGAACCCCGGTCCTTTCAATATGCTCCATAACTGCCGGGATGAGAACATGCTCTCCGTCTGCGGCTAAGTCAAGCTCCGCCTCTTTCGCCTGTAAAAATTGATCTACAAGTACAGGGAATGGAATATCCTTCTTTTTATAAACTTGAAACGCTTCATCATTATAAATGGTTTCCATTCCCATCCCACCGATTACATAAGATGGTCTAATCAATACAGGATAGCCGATTTGGTTTACATATTGTTCGAGTTCAACTTCATTTTCTGCCACGTATCCTTGAATATGTGGGATTTCAAGTTCATCTAATAATTGATAAAATAATTCTCTATCTTCAAGGGTATCAATAGTTTTCGAATCAGTACCGAGTAATTTTACCCCGTAATCCTCTAGCTGATTAGCTAAGTTAAGCGCTGTTTGTCCCCCTACTTGAACAATGACTTCATTCACTTGTTCCGCTTCAATTACATTCATCACGTCTTCAATGATTAATGGTTCAAAATAAAGACGATCTGCTGTCGTAAAATCTGTGCTGACTGTTTCTGGATTATTATTAATCATAATCGTTTCAATACCTTCATCTTTTAAAGCAAAGACACTTTGTACAGAACAATAATCAAATTCAATTCCCTGGCCAATTCGTATCGGACCACTACCAATGATTAAAACTTTTCTTTTATCGCTCGGTATTTGTTCATTTTCTCCAAAATAGCTAGAGTAAAAATAATTGGAAGACGCAGCGAATTCGGCGGCACATGTATCAACCATTTTATAAGATGGGATTATCCCCATTTCTTTTCTTTTATGACGAACAGCTTTTTCATCGACCTGCCACACTGAAGCAAGGTAGGCATCACCAAAGCCCTTTTCTTTGATCAGTTGCATCATTTCTGGCTCAATATTTTCGAGTGAAGCTTGTGCAATCTCTTTTTCTAATGAGATTAAACGTTGGAAAGCTGACAGATAAAAATAATCAATTTTAGTGATGTTTTTTATCTTTTCAGCGCTTACCCCACGTCTCATTAACTCTAATATAATGAAGAATCTTTCATCTGTTTGGCCAGCTAACTCCTTCAGTAATGTCTCTTTTGTATCTTTTTTGATCCGAGGATAGTGAAGATCAAGTCCTTTTCCTTCAAGGGAATGAACCGCTTTGATCAGCGCTCTCTCCAAGTTTCTATCAATCCCCATTACTTCTCCTGTTGCTTTCATTTGCGTGCCTAATTTGCGATCAGCATCAGAGAACTTATCAAACGCCCATTTTGGAAATTTGACAATGCAATAGTCTAGTGCCGGTTCAAAACTAGCAAAAGTATCACCAGTAACTGGGTTAATAATTTCAGAAAGATGATAGCCTACAGCCAACTTTGCTGCCATTCTTGCAATCGGATATCCAGTTGCTTTAGAAGCAAGAGCAGAAGATCGACTAACACGAGGATTCACCTCAATCAGGTAGTAATTTTTACTTTCTGGGTCTAGAGCAAATTGAATATTGCATCCACCAATGATGCCTAACTCAGAAATAATTTTGACAGAAGCACTACGAAGCATTTGGTACTCTACATCGCTTAATGTCTGACTCGGGGCAACAACAATACTATCTCCTGTATGTACACCTACTGGATCAATGTTCTCCATATTACAAATGGTGATACAAGTATTGTTGCTGTCGCGCATCACTTCATATTCTACCTCTTTAAACCCAGCAATACTTCTCTCTACTAGCACTTGCGTAATCGTACTTTCTTTTAGGCCACTCTTAACGAAATGCTTTAATTCATTCATATCTGTTGCAATACCGCCACCTGTTCCACCTAGGGTATAAGCAGGTCGGATAATGATAGGGAAACCAATCTTTTCAGCAAACGCAACCGCTTCTTCCACATGATGAACGATTTCACTTTCTGGAACTGGTTCATTTAGGTCATTCATTAATTGGCGAAATGCTTCCCGGTCTTCACCTTTTTTTATTGCTTCGATACTGCTACCTAAAAGTTTCACCTCATATTTATCTAATACGCCTGCTTCACTTAGTTGAAAGGTTAAATTTAGACCTGTTTGACCACCTAAAGTTCCTAATAAGCCATCTGGTTTTTCTTTTTGAATGATTTTTTCAATACTATTTACTGTTAATGGTTCAAAGTAAATCTTATCTGCAAATGCGTGATCTGACATAATTGTTGCAGGGTTATTATTTACTAATATTACCTTATAGCCTTCTTCTTTAAGCGCCGCGCATGCTTGCGTGCCTGCGTAGTCAAATTCTGCTGCTTGCCCAATCACGATTGGTCCCGATCCGATGACCAGGATAGATTGGATACTGTTGTCTTTAGGCATATGCGATAACGCTCCCTTTCTTCTCTTCAATCGTTTGAATAAATTCTAAAAATAAATAATGCGTATCTGTTGGTCCAGGATTAGCTTCAGGGTGAAATTGTACCGTCTCAATCGGATAAATTTCATGAGTGAGACCCTCAACAGATTGATCATGCAAATTAATGAACCTTGTTTTAAACCCAGTTGTTTCTAAACTTACTGTATCAACAACATAGCTATGGTTTTGTGAAGACATCATGACACGTCCTGTTTTCAGATCACTAATAGGGTGATTCGCCCCTCTGTGTCCAAAAGATAACTTTGTTGTGTTACCCCCAAGTGCAAGTGCTGCTAACTGATGTCCTAAACAAATCCCTAAAGTAGGGTAGCTCGTAATTACTTTTTTAAGTTCAGGTAAGACATTTTGAAGCGTTTTCGGATCTCCAGGACCATTGGACAGTAGGATACCATCAGGATTTAACTTAGCAACTTCATTGAATGTTGTAGAAAATGGCACAGTGGTCACTTTACAATTTTGCTGTAATAAGCTATTAAGTATTGATTTCTTATAGCCAAAATCATAAAGAACAACATGTTTATCACCTTCACCATATGTGTGCATCTGAGGATTAGAAACCAATTCAACCTTTTGATCCTCTTGTTTACTCCATGTTGTTTCTTTTACAGAATGAGTTGACATAGTTGCTGGCATGGAACCAACTGCCCGAATTTTTTTCACAATTGACCTTGTATCCATATGCCCTAGCACAGGAATATTCCATTTATGCAAATACTCCTTCAGTGTATAGGAAGATTGATAATGTGAAGGTTCATTAGTCCCCTCATAAACAATCACTCCAGCTACATGTGGCTTCTTACTCTCAAAGTCTGATTCATTCACGCCATAATTCCCAATTAAAGGATAAGTGAAAACGATAATCTGATCTTTATAGGATGGATCTGTTAGCACTTCTTGATAACCTGTCATTCCTGTAAAGAAAACAATTTCTCCTGCAACCTCATTTTGTGGTGGCGTATTTAGCCATTCCCCTTTATAACAATGACCGCTTTTTAAATGTAGATACCCTTCCATCTTTAACACCTCGTGAACTTCTGTATATTCATTAAACAAAATTAATTTTTATGCATTTTTAGTTTTAAAAATGCAGCCATATTTCAGGCTGTCTGAACTGGAACTATATTCTTTTTTAGTATAGCGACTGCTTGATTGATCTCTTCTACTGTTGCTGTTAACGGTGGTAATAATCTCAAGACATTTTCACCCGCCGATAACGTAAGCAAGCCATCATTTCTTAAGAATTGCAATAAAGATGCTATATTTGTATTCATCTCTATACCAATCATTAATCCTAATGAACGAATAGCAGTTACCTCTTCTATATTGTATAGCGATTTCTTCAACTGTTCAAGTAAATATTCTGCTTTTTCATTCACTTCTGACAAAAAATCCTCATTGAAGACTATCTCCATTGTAGCGATTGCTGAGGCAATACTTAATGGATTTCCTCCAAATGTGGAACCATGACTACCTGGACCAAAGTATTCTTTTAAATTTTCTTTGCCTATGATAGCACCGATTGGTAGCCCACTTCCAAGCCCTTTTGCACAAGTAATTATGTCTGGTTGTAGGTCATAATGTTGAAAGGCAAATGGTTTACCTGTTCTACCAATGCCTGTTTGAATTTCATCAATAATTAGCAATGCTTGGTATTCATGACATAATTGTTGCAATTCTTCTAAAAAGGCAGAATCTGCAAGATGAATACCACCCTCACCTTGAACCACTTCCACCATCACGGCCGCTGTTTCATTATCTATTAATGATTTCACCGACTCGATATCATTAAAAGTAGCATACGAAAATGTTGGCAGCATACTCCCAAACCCTTGTTTTACTTTATCCTGACCTGTTGCACCCATCGTAGCAATAGTTCGACCGTGAAAAGATTTATTAAAAGTTATGATTTTATCTTTACCTGTAGCTTTTTTGGCTAATTTAATTGCCCCTTCATTTGCCTCTGCTCCGCTATTTGCAAAGAATGTATAAGCTAAACCAGATGCATGAGCTAACTTTTCTGCTGCCACTGCTTGTTGTTCTTGTGTAAATAGATTGGATACATGCCAAAACTTATTTAATTGCTTTGTGATCGCTGCTTGGACTGAATCGGGACGATGACCTAAGTTAGTGACACCAATTCCGGAGGTGAAATCTAAATATTCTTTCCCGTTTTTATCTATTAGTTTTGTGCCTTTTGCATCTGCTGGTTCTACTTCCCAGCGAGCATATGTGGGGAATAAATGATTCATTATTGTACCACCTCTACTTGTTTTTTTGTCATTCTTGTCCCTATCCAAGCTTCTCCATTAAAAAAGTTGTGCTTCCCAGAAGCAATCATTACACTAGCAAGGCCTTGTTCTAACACCGCCACTGCAGAGTTTACCTTTGGTATCATCCCGCCCGATATCTCACCACTGTCAATATGCTGTTTTATTTCTTCTGTATCTAAATGCTCTACGAGTTGTTTATCAATTAATACACCTTCAACATCGGTGACGAATATACACATTTCCGCTTCAATTGCTTTTGCTACAGACGCAGCAGCAAAATCTGCATTGATGTTTAACTTCTTGCCACTTTCTGTTGTAGCAATAGGTGTTACAACAGGTATATAGCCTTTATTAAGAATTACTTCTAATAACTCCGCTTTCACTTTGGTAATTTCTCCTACTAACCCAAGCTTTGTTTCATTAATAAAATCAGCTTGTAGGAAACCGTGGTCACTTCCATTTAAACCAACTGCTTTAAAACCATTACTATCAAGCAATGTTGCTAACTTCCTATTGGCTACACCTGATAACACCATTTCAACAATCTTCATAGTCTCTGGCGTTGTTTTTCTTAAACCATTGATAAATTGTGATTCTACCTTGTGTATTTGCAGCATTTTGTTTATTTCAGGACCACCACCGTGAACAAAAATAAGTTGGTAACCATTCTTCTGTAAATGATGTAAACTTTCAAAGAACGCAGGTGATAGCTGATCCATCACGCTTCCCCCACATTTTATTACAATACGCTTCATTGTCTATTCCTCCTTAGGAACGATAACTTGCATTTATTTTCACGTAATCATACGACAAATCGCATCCCCAAGCTTTTGCTAAGCATTCGCCAATATGTAGATCAACGTGAATTTCCACCATTTCACCAAGTAAATATGCCTTCGCTTCTTCTTCAGAAAAGGAAACGGGAGTACTCTCTTTTAACATTTGAATGGGGCCTATAGAAATATCTACATTATTCGGATCAACCTGTACTTGACTTTGCCCTAGCGCACCAATTATTCGTCCCCAATTAGCGTCTGCTCCGTGAATAGCTGTCTTCACTAAATTAGAACCAACAATTTGTTTAGCCGCTTTTTGTGCCTCTTCGTTTGTAATGGCACCCTTGACTATTACTTCAACAAGTTTGGTAGCACCTTCGCCGTCTCTAGCAATTGATTTTGCCAACTCTTCACATGTTTGTTTTAACAACGCTATGAAAATGGGCCAATCTTTATGAGCTGGACTCAATATTCCCGTTTCGCTCATCCCATTTGCCATAACAAGGACCATATCATTTGTAGATGTATCTCCATCTACTGTAATCTGGTTAAATGTCTCGTTTGTGATTTCTTTAAGTGCCATCTGTAGATCACTGGGACTTACCTGCGCATCCGTTGTCACAAAACCAAGCATTGTTGCCATATTAGGGTGGATCATTCCTGACCCTTTTGCTGCACCTGCCATATGAATCGTCCCACCTGCTATTTCAGCTGAGTAGCAAGTCTGCTTATCAATTAAATCAGTTGTTAAAATTGCTGTAGCAAAACTATTAGCATGTTCTTTTGTTGCTTGTGGTTGGATGGATTTTATCCCTTGGTCGATTTTTTCCATATCTAAAAATTCGCCAATGACTCCAGTAGATGCAACTCCGACTAAGTGCTCAGTCAAATTTAATTGCTCTGCAGTCAGCTTTCTCATCTTATAAGCGTCTTCAAGCCCTTGCTTTCCTGTACAAGCATTTGCACAAGCACTATTTACGACAATCGCTTGAAGCTTACCTTTAGCGGCAATACTTTCTTGGGTTACTAATAAAGGAGCTGCTTTAAAGGAACTTGTTGTATAAACACCTGCACTACTCGCTGGTTGTTCACTAACAATCATTCCAAGATCCTTTTTCCCTTTACTAAGCCCTGCATAAATACCATCGGCCTTAAAACCTTTTGGTGTTGTAATAGAGCCATCTTGTATAAATGTAATAAGGCTGTTTTTAGTTGCTTCCATTGTTTGTCGTTCCTCCTTATGGGTATAACGGGGACATTTCCAGCCCTGTCGTTTCTTCCATTCCAAACATTAAATTTGCATTTTGCACAGCCTGACCAGCTGCCCCTTTCATTAAATTATCAATCACAGAGATAATTGTCATTCGGCCTGTGCGCTCATCAACATGTAAACCAATATCACAATAATTAGAACCGGCTACCTCTTTTACTGATGGATAATTACCGACTGGACGAACACGTACAAACGGACTTTGCTGGTAAGTATGCTCGTATAATTCCACTAACTGTTTAGTCGAGTAATTTTCTTTCAGTTTCACATAACTTGTAGCCATTATACCTCTGGTGATTGGTAGTAACTGTGTAGTAAAGGTGATTGCTTCCATTTCCTTATTCCAAACCTTTAATTGTTGTTCAATTTCAGGTGTATGTTGATGTTGATTCACTTTATATGCCGAGAAGTTCTCATTCGCCTCGGCGAAACTCGACGTCCTTGATAGAGAACGACCCGCACCTGAGATGCCTGATTTTGCATCTACGATAATTTGATCTTTTTCTATTAATTGCTCAATAACTACAGGAGCTAAACCTAATAATGTAGCAGTCGGATAACAACCAGGGTTCGAAATCAGGTCAGAAGTTTTCACTTGGTCTCGATTCCACTCAGTTAATCCATATACCGCCTGATTAATCACCTCATCAGAAGTAGGGTCTTTCTTATACCATTGTTTATATTCTGATGCTGGTAATCTTAAATCTCCTGATAAATCTACTATTTTAATATTTTTATTCACAAATTGTGCCGCTAATTCACCCGATACACCAGAGGGGGTTGCTAAAAACACAATATCTGCACTTTCACTAATTTTCTCTGGCTCTATCTTTTGTAATTGATTGTTCATGATTCCGATTAAATGTGGATATTCATCAGAAATGGCTAAATTATCTCTAGTGGAATGTATAGAAGAGATTTCAAATTCGGGGTGGTTTTTTAATATTCTCAATAGTTCTGCCCCACCATATCCTGTAGTACCAATAATTGAAGCTTTCATCATGTCACCCTTTAATTTTGTATATTTATAAATTTTTATTCATATTTATTAAATATTTAACTACTATTATAGAAATTTCTGAAAAGAAATGCAACAGGTTTTTGTAAGTTTTTTTAACAAATTAAATAAAAATTTAGATTTAACACATTTTTCGGACTTTTATTTAAACCCCTACCCGAAGATAAGCCAATTAAACCAAAAATGATTAATTTATTAAAAAAATCTTTTTACTGTTCTTTTTAACCTTAACCTTCTTTCGTTCATCCCCATTTTTCTATACAATTGAATGCATAATAAAATACTCCCCTAGCAGTAAAGCAGGTTTATTTAAAACCTGTCTACCTTTAGGGGAGTATCTTATGTACTAATATCATGTAATTAACTACCGTATAAGTTTATTCACTATTTCCTTTATAACCACTTCATTGCTATCATCTTTTGTCACTATATATTTGATGTTTGACAGTTGCTCAATAAGGTTTTGATCGTTTTCATCCCTCAGTAATAGTACTTTAGGATAGTTTGCTTTTTTATGTCCTTCAATAATAATAACATCTGGATTCATATAAGTTAGTACTTGAATCTGCTCTTCAAGTGTCCAATTAAGCTTTTTTGCTTGCATTAATAGCATGCCTTCACCTTCGACAATGGTGGCAGTTGCTCCTGATACGATATGTCTACTACTATCTTTATTTGAAACTACATCAGGTTCACCGTGGCCATGATGTTTAATCGTTGCAACATTCAAGTCTTTTTCTGCTAGTGCTTGTACAAGTTGAGTGACGAATGTCGTCTTACCACTATTTTGATAACCAACCACTTGCATAATTTTAGGTGTTACCACGGCCAATTGCTACCCACAAAATCTTCAAGCATGAAAACTTCAACAATATCTCCAACACCATAGCCTCTCGTACCACCTGGCAATGCCATAAATGCATTTGCTCTTGCTAAACTCATGACAATATTTGATTTATCAACACCGCTAGGTCGCACCATCAATGATCCATTTGTGACATACACATCGGCTCTAACGAATCTTGTAAATGGATTTGCTTTTGGAAAATCCTGCTGTAAGATTGCTGTTTCTTTTCTTAAATGAGGGGAGCGGCAACCTAACATATAACGAATGATTGGTCTTGCAAATAATTCGAAGCCAACATAACAAGCAGAAGGATTCCCAGAGAGGCCAAATAATAATTTTCCATTTATCTGTGCTACTGTCGTAACACTACCAGGTCTCATTGCGACTTTATTAAACAGAACTTCCGCCTGTAGCTTCTCGTATATCGCAGGGAGATAATCAAAGTCTCCTACAGATACACCACCTGTTGTGATAAGAATGTCTACATCATCAATTGCAGTCGCAATTGCTTCGTAACATGTATCAAATTCATCTGGTAGTTTACCATAATATTTCACATCAGCACCAACGCGCTCGATTTGCGCTATGAGCATCGTACTATTACTATTTCTTATTTTTCCATCCTCTAGTTCTTCTTCCACTTCTAATAATTCCGTTCCAGTTGCAAATAACCCAATAACCGGACCTTTAGCTACAGGTACTTCAGCATAGCCAAATGTCGCTAGAATGGCTTGGATACCAGGATTAATTTTCGTCCCCTTTTCAACGAGTACCTCGCCTTTCTTTGCATCTTCCCCTTGAAAAGAAACATTGTCACCAGCGTTGAAGCTACGCTTAATAGACATATACGATTGGTCCCCATCTTCAAACGATCTCGCTACCTCAAGCATAACGACGCAATCACATGAATCAGGGATTTTTGCCCCCGTCATAATACGTACTGCTTGCATTGGTCCTATTTTCTTTGATGATACGTAGCCTGCTCCAATATGATCAACTACTTCAAAAACGACCTCATTTTGTAAAGAAGCTTCTTTCGTATCTATAGACCTAACTGCAAAGCCATCATATGGGGAGCGATTAAAATGTGGTACATCACTTGTTGCCGTTAAATCTTTTCCTAAATATCTACCATGACTTTCCTTAATTGAGACAAATTCAACGGCGCCGCTTTGTTTATATCTCATTACTTTTTCAACTGCTTCAGCAACCTGAATCGGCTTCCTCTTTTCTAGCATCTGTTTCCATCCCCTAAATAATCTTTATCCGCCAATATAAGACATTTCAAGTTTTTTGCGATTTTTTCTCGTTTCGTCTGTTCTGACATCAGAGTAACGATCATTCCGATGGTTCCATATGTCAGTAACATATCCGACAATATCATCATCAGAGACATTTGAACGAATAAATGATTTAATATCATGTCCTTCACCATTAAATAAACATGTATATAACTGCCCATTAGCAGATAATCTTGAGCGGGTACAACTAGAACAAAAAGATTCAGATACTGAGGTTATAAATCCTACATCTATATCAGTACCAGTGTATCGATACCTTTTAGCAACTTCGCCAAAGTAGTCAGGATCAACAGGCTCAAGATCATAATGTTCATTTAATTGCTGGAAAATTTCTTTCTTTGTCACCACATCATCCATTTTCCAACCGTTTGTATCACCAACATCCATATACTCTATATATCTTAACTGTAGTGAATTTTCTTTACAAAACTTCGCCATTGGTAGGACTTCTTCATCATTTAAGCCTTTTTTCACAACCATATTAATTTTGACACCGAGTCCCGCTTCTTTTGCTGCGTGTATTCCCTTTATCACCGGACCTGTCCCAACATTGCGTCCATTAATTTCACCGAACAATTCATCTTTCAGACTATCTAAGCTAATATTCACCCGTTTTAACCCAGCGGCTTTTAATTGAGTAGCAAATTTAGGTAATAATACGCCATTAGTTGTTAAGCCGATATCCTCTAAGCCTTCAATTTGAGATAGTTTCTCCACTAATAAAGGCAATTCTCTCCGTAGTAAGGGTTCTCCACCCGTTAACCTAATTTTTTCTACACCTAAACCAACAAAAATCCGTGCTAATCTTTCAATTTCTTCGTAAGATAACAATTCATTCTTAGGTAGAAAAACAAAATCTGGTCCGAAAATTTCTGCTGGCATACAATATTGGCATCTAAAATTGCAACGGTCAATTACTGATATACGTAAATCTCGTAATGGCCGATTGAGTGAATCCTTAATATGAGTTTGTTTCATGTAAATCAACTCCGTCTTATCGATCACGTCGATAACTTTTTCTATAAATAAAATGTAAAATGATTTTATTCCAATATAACATGAAATCTTCTATTGGCATATGCCAATTAGAGTACTAAATATCGTTCGCTTCTCTACTTTAAGCTTTATCCCTGTACCTAAGGCAAAGGAGCGCTATTTTATTTCTATATTTTTTCATACAAAAAAACAGCAAGCAATGCTTTGCTGTTTTTTCTTACACCTTAATTAATCACGAACGCCTAATGCAATCTTTGCATATCTAGACATTTTATCTTTTGTCCATGGCGGACTCCATACAATATTGACTTCCGTGCTTTTTACTTCAGGGATATCAGCAAGCGCTGTTTTCACTTGATCAACAATTGTGCCAGCTAAAGGACAACCCATGGAAGTTAAAGTCATTTCAACTTCCGTATTTCCTTCATCATCCATAGTAACATCATAGACGAGTCCTAAATTAACGATATCTACTCCTAATTCAGGGTCAACAACAAGTTCAAGTGCGCCCATAATGCTTTCTTTTAAATCTTTGTCCATCGAACACAACTCCTCATATCATATGTTATAGCTATCATAACAAAAAAGTCATCAATGAAAAAGGAATAGCTGTTTTAACTATCACTTTTTCTTATAAATATCGTTGAAACCATTCAACTGTTGCTAATAATCCTTCTCTGCTTACCTTATGTCCTGCATTTTCATCAACAATGAAATTCAACCTGTCTGGATGTCCCTTGTATAAAGGTTGTATCGTTTGAAAAAAGTCATAAGTTGGCGCAAATGGAACAGTCGTATCTTTTTTACCGTGCCAAAATAGCAACGGACGCCCTGATAAAACTTCCTCTTGTTTACTTAAATCATACTTTGTAATTTCATCTAGAACAGCCTCTACTTGAGTGTCTGATAATGGGAAATCCTTTACTTTTTTCCGCATTGTTTCAATTTGCATACCAGCAAACTTCTCATAATATGGCATGCCCATTAAACTAACTGCCACCTTCAACCATTTATATTGTGTTAAGGCACCGAGTGTAATAATTCCGCCCATCGAAGTACCTGCCACACCAATACGATTCTCATCAACTAACCCTTTAGCTACTAACTCTTCTTTTATCTCAGGTAATTCTTTAATTGTTTGAATAATCATATCCCAAAATTTCAATTGCAATTCAGGCTCTGGCAATCCATGACCTCTTTCACCATGTTCATTCACTTCTGGTAATATAACACGAAATCCTTTTTCAGCAAGAAGGTAGGCATAATGTAGGTTATGCTCTTTCGCACTAGTAAAACCATGAATGAAGAAAATGAGGGGCAACGATTCAGATTTAAACTCATCTTTCACGATATGCAAAGCGGGAATACCTTTTAATTCTTGATGATCAATAATAACCACTATGTCTCCTCCTATGTTAAAAACTATAAGAAAATGTAAACATCTTATAAAAGAGGTTATTTCTTTTACAAATGACCGTATACATTGGTAATATAGTGTAAACTTAGATTATAAGTACTACTTGAAAATATTAACTGCCTTTCAAGTTTAACATTTATTTGCGCCTTACCATACTTTAATGCTTATTAGATGAATGATTTTTTCCTATAAAAAACTGAAGGAGATATTATGACACAAAAACATTTAATCGTTCTTGATTTAGATGGCACTTTATTAAAAGATAATAAAACCATCTCACAAAAAACAAAAGAAGTCCTATTTAAAGCCCGTGAAGCCGGACATGAGGTGATGATTGCTACAGGAAGGCCTTATCGTTCAAGTGAAATGTATTATAAGGAAATGCAAATGACCACACCTATCGTTAATTTCAACGGTGCCTTTATTCATCATCCAACAAATCCAAAATGGGGAATACGCCATACGCCTCTTGATATGAAAGTGACAAGAGACATTATTGATGCTAGTCAAGATTTTAAGTTCAATAATATTATTGCGGAAGTGCTTGATGATGTATATTATCATTATCATGATGAAAAACTGATGAATATGTTTAATCTCGGTAACCCTAAAGTCACTACAGGGGATTTAAGAAACTTCCTGCCTGCTTCCCCAACAAGTATGCTCATTCATACAGATCAAGAGCAAATAACACAAATTCAGCGCCATTTGAATGATGTGCATGCTGAAGTTATTCATCAACGGAGCTGGGGCGAACCTTTCCATATTATCGAAATCGTTAAGGCTGGTTTAAACAAGGCAATTGGCATTCAACAAGCTTGTGATTATTTAAATATTCCTAAAGAGCGAGTGATTGCTTTCGGTGATGAAGATAATGATTTAGAAATGCTTGATTTTGCTGGTATTGGTGTGGCTATGGGTAATGGTATTGACGCTGTTAAAACAGCGGCTAATGAAGTGACCTTAACAAATGAAGAAGATGGGATTGGTATCTTCTTAAATGATTATTTGAATTTAAAAACACACTAACCAAAATCTACCCTTTTTAAAAAAAGTAAAAATGGTACAAAATAAAGGATGTCGTAGCAATTAGCTACTTCAATATTCTTCATTAAGGGGAGATTATAAATGGGCAAACGTAATAAATCGAAGCGCTTTATTAAGCAAGGTGCCGATAGTGTCACTCAGCATGATGCACGTATACCCTACCATTCAACATACTCGGAGGCAGAAGCTGAAAAGTTAAAGAATGTAAATGACTCTTCCCTCGGTGGAATATAAAATTTCGAAGGAAAAAGAGCTAACTTTTCTCGAGTTAGCTCTTTTTCCATCTTAAAAACTTTGCAGTATAATCGGAGTTCCTTTACTTCCCTTTTCAGAAAGGTAAGCGATTAAAGAACCGTTTTTTGGTAAATCTTCTTCCTTCACTTTCACAGCAATATTAAAATCACCATCTTTATTCACTTGAACAGGCTGTTCTTTTATAAGCAAAAAATGGCCATCTTCTACAGAATACATAACCGGCAACTGCCCCTTATAATGCCCCTTAATATGATAGATACCATCTTTGCCCTCAACTGTAATATTGTTAAAGAGTTGATCTTTACCATACATAAATGTGGTTTGTGAAGTTTGGTTTATTTCCATTCCTTCTGGCTTTATTACCTGTCCTAAAAATTTCGCCTCAACCTTATAACTGCCTGGGTTTAAGGTATTTTCATTTGCGGTTTGATAATCCCAAGTAGACTTCCATTCCTTTTTTTCTCCCGCAGAAAGGTTCTCTGTTTGAATCATTTGTAAAAAGGCTTTTCCATCCGAATACCTATATATTACTTTTCCATGTTCATCCACCACCTCATAATCATACTTTTGGGAAGAATTAAATTGCAATTCGACCAATTCATTTGTTTGATTATGAACAGTAAAAGTAAGGACCAATTTTTCTTCCGAAACCGCTTGAACTTCAAATTGAATATCCATATGGTTGTTTGCTTCCATTTCAGACTGCTGTGGAAGAAAATTCGTCGCAAGTATGGCACTAAGCAGTAAATGTAGCATAACTGCCCCCTTTCATTAATCTCTTCTAAAAACACCATAGACATCGGCAGTATTTACAATATTAGTGAATGCGTTAGGATCTACTTCTTGAATGGTTCTTTGTAAGTCAAATAATTCATATCTTGATACTACAATCATTAGCATTTCCCGATGTTCATTGGAAAATGCTCCTCTTGCAGGAATCATTGTAATTCCTCTAACCAATTTATTATGAATGGCCTTCTTCATTTCATCTTGCTTATTAGTAATAATCATCGCTGTAAGCTTTTCATGTCTTGTATGAATTGCATCAATAACCCGTGTGGATGCATATAATGTCACTAATGTATAAAGTGCTTTTTCCCATCCAAAAAGGAAGCCAGCTGTAATAATAATAACAGCATTTAATGAAAAAAAGTATGTACCAACTGGTCGATCCTTAGCCTTCGAGAGATACATAGCTATAATATCCATACCGCCTGTTGAAGCGCCCCATTTCAATGTGATACCGACACCGACGGCTGCAATGACTCCCCCAAACACAGCATTTAACAAAATATCTTTTGATACACTGATGACAGGGATAATCTCCATAGAAACAGTTGTAATCACAACACTTAAAAGGCTATATAAGGTAAAAAGTTTACCCACACGTTTCCATGCAAAGATAGCTATTGGTACATTTAAAATAAATAAAAGTATGCCAGTAGAAACTGCACCATTTAATATACTCGAAAGAAGTTGAGCTACTCCAGTAAAGCCGCTCGCATATACATTTGCGGGTATGAGGAAAAAGTTCATCGCTATCGCATTTAATATAGCCCCCACAACAATAATGATGATTTTTCTTGTTTCAATCCAATTCATATTGACCTCCTTAATCATCTCTCTATCTTTTCTTTACCCAAGTTTAGGTTTTTCAATGCATTCCATTGTTTTTTTTCCTAAGTTTCTATAAACTAGTATCATCTATAAGTTGAAAGCAGGTGAAATAATGTCAGTTAAAATTCTCGCTGACAGCGCATGTGACTTACCGTTAAGTTTTTTTGAAGAAAACGATGTCACACTTATTCCATTGAAGGTTCATTTAAATGGAAAGGAATACGATGACCTGTTGACGATCGATTCCAAGAATATTTATGAAGCCATAAGAGAAGGTAAGGTACCTAAGACCTCCCAAGCTTCTCCCCTTTTATTTGAAGAGATCTTTACGAATATGGCGAAAAACAAGGAAGATGGTATCTATATAGCCTTTTCTTCCGCACTTTCTGGAACATATTCCACTGCAGTTATGGTGTTAGATCAAGTAAAAGAAACCTACCCAGACTTTAACTTAACCATCATAGATAGTAAATGTGCTTCCTTAGGTTATGGATTAGTTGTACTGAATGCTGCAAAAGATGCAAAAGAGCAACTTACCAAAGATGAAATTGTTAGCAATGCAACATTCAATTGCGAACATATGGAACATTTATTTACGGTTAATGACTTAGAGTATTTAGCAAAGGGCGGTAGAGTTTCTAAAGCATCTGCCTTTTTAGGTGGGCTACTCAATATTAAACCACTATTGAATGTTGAAGATGGAAAACTTGTACCAATTGAAAAACATCGCGGTCGTAAAAAGCTCTTTAAACGGATCATTGATATCATGAGGGAAAGAGGCGTTGCCTTGGATAGACAAATGGTGGCTATTAGTCATGGTGATGATGAAGCCACTGCCCTAGAAGTGAAAGAGATGATTCAAAAAGAATTTGGTGTTGAACACTTTTATATTTCTCCAATTGGTTCAGCAGTCGGATCCCATGCTGGTGCCGGCACAATTGCAATTTTCTTTTTAAATAAACTTAAAGGTTAACGCACTTATACATACTTCTTTCCATTCTTTCAAACACTAAATGTGTACAGATGAAGAATGGAAGGGAGTTTATTTTATGTCTCATACAACTGATAATGACAAAAAAGCAAAAGATAACAACGCATTCAACCATGAAAAAAACATGGAAGAAACAAAAAATAAGCAAGAAGGTCGAAAAAGCTTTTCAAAGAAAACAGACCATCTTTGATTGAACAAAAGTTTTCAAATGATAAAAGTGAAGTCCTAAGATACCTCAAGTATTTTAGGACTTATACAGTTTACAAAACTTTCTCTTGAGATTGGGCTCAATGGATATTTTTCAAAGATTATTTTTTGTGCATATCCTTAACCATGTTGTTAGGATATACTATTTTCGTGGGTATAGCGGTGGGCGTCTTTTTAATCGCGTTTTTCCTATTTACGCTACTCATTTCTTTGTTTCTTCAACTATTAGTCGCGATTTCTCACGTTGCCCTACTCATTTTTTTTCTTCCTTCAACTTATAGTCGCGATTTCTCTTTTTGCCCTACTCATTTCTTTCTTCCTTGAACTATTAGTCGCGATTTCTTCATTTGCCCGACTCATTTTTTTCTTCCTTCAACTTTTAGTCGCGATTTCTTCATTTGCCCGACTCATTTCTTTCTACCTTCAACTTTTAGTCGCGATTTCTCTTTTTGCCCTACTTATTTCTTTCTTCCTTGAACTATTAGTCGCGATTTCTCTTTTTGCCCTACTTATTTCTTTCTTCCTTGAACTATTAGTCGCGATTTCTTCATTTGCCCGACTCATTTCTTTCTCCCCTCAACTATTAGTCGCGATTTCTCCATTTGCCCGACTCATTTCTTTCTCCCCTCAACTATTAGTCGCATTTTCTCTATTTGCCCGACTTATTTCTTTCTTCCTTCAACCTTTAGTCGTGATTTCTCTATTTCCCCTACTCATCTCTTTCTTCCTTCAACTTTTAGTCGCGATTTCTCCATTTGCCCGACTCATCTCTTTCTTCCTTCAACTTTTAGTCGCGATTTCTCTATTTCCCCTACTTATTTCTTTCTTCCTTCAACTTTTAGTCGCGATTTCTTCATTTGCCCTACTCATTCTTTCTCCCCTCAAACTATTAGTTCTCGATTTTTCTATTTACTCATTTCTTTGTTTCTCTCTTTTACATCGCATATATTTCCTTCTCGCTCTTTTTTAGCAACGACTTCTACCAAGACCAAATCTTAGTTCTACCTTTACTATCAACTAATACAACTTCAGTCTTTGCCCGATTTCATAAGATTATTATGAAATCATACAAAAAAAGCGGGATGGCTCTCACACCTTCCCGCTTTCATTTATTTTGACTCATTCTCTTTTATATAAGTCCAACCTTCTTTTTGATACACCTTACCATCCTTCATCAATCGACCAAGTGCACGTTTAAAAGAAGCTTTGCTTAGTTGAAATCTATCCTTTATATCCTCTGGTGCGCTTTTGTCACTGTATGGCATAGCTCCATTACGTGATTGCAAGTAATTAAGAATGATTTCACTATCATCAAGTAACGCTTCTTGTTTTCTTGGATTGAGGGAGACATTAATCGAACCATCTTGTTTGACATCAATGATTCTACCGTTCACTTTTTCCCCAAGTCTTGGCTCTTGACGTCTTTCCGTTTCATGGATGAAGCCTTTTAGGCCATCTGCTGTGTAAATCCAGCTTCCAACTTTGGCTGTACGATAAATAAATCCGTGGATATCTTTATTAAGTTCTTCCCTTCCAGCCTTATGTGAAATACTAGCTATCACTTGATCTGTCGCAAGCTTCACATATATTCTACCGTTTCGATTAACCCTTAATGTAACATATACCGTATCATCAACAGTCGGCCATACTCGTTCGTGTACAGGTAAATCCTCTTTTCCCAGTAACATATCTTTACTAATACCAATATCAATAAATACCCCGAGCTCAGGATTAACATCTACTACTTTCGCCCAGCCATATACTCCAACGGTAATCTCAGGTAATGTCATTGTTGCTGTTTTTCTACCTTCAGAATCTACATAAATAAAGACAGAAATTTTTTGTCCTTCTGTAATTTCTTCTTTGACCTCATTCTTATGAAGCAGAACGTCCTCTTCTCCATCTGTTAAGAAATAACCAAAAGCCGCTTCTCTGGAAACTAATAACTCTGTAATTTTGCCGATCTCATCTATTAAAGCCATTTAAATCCTCCTAAAGTTGTTCGCATTGCTATATTCTACTATAATAAGAACATAAAGTGAAACTCTTTTCATGAGGAGGACAATTATTTAATGGCTAAAGAAAGTTCATTTGATATCGTATCAAAAGTAGATTTTGCTGAAGTCACTAACGCAATTCAAATTGCAATGAAAGAAATACAGACACGCTATGATTTTAAAGGAAGTAAAAGTAAGGTTACTTTAGAAAAAGAAGAGCTCGTCCTTATTTCTGATGACGAATACAAACTAGAGCAACTGAAAGATGTGCTAATTAGTAAGATGATTAAACGAGGGATCCCGATTAAGAATTTAGATTATGGCAAAATTGAGCCTGCTTCAAGTGGCACAGTTAGACAAAGAGCAAGCTTAGTTCAAGGGATTGACAAAGATAACGCGAAGAAAATCAATACATTAATTAAAAATAGTGGTGTTAAAGTTAAGAGTCAAATGCAAGATGATCAAATCCGCGTCACAGGGAAAAATAGAGATGATCTTCAACAAATCATCTCACTAGTAAGAGAAGCTGATTTAACAATCGATGTTCAATTTTCTAATTATCGATAATTACATACCAGCACAGAGGCAGTGATTCCACTGCCTCTTTTTTGTACTTAAGTTTGTCCTCATAACAATGTAAGGTTTTCAACATAATAAAAAGGGAAAACAACAGCAAGGAGGGATTAGGATGGATAATAAACAATTGCCAAAAAGCTTTATGGCACAACATCAAAATCATCAACCAGGAACGGAAGAGGAAATGATTCCTAAGCCGATCTATGTGAATGAAGATTATAAACCTGCTGGAAAACTAGAAGGTAAAGTAGCTATTATTACTGGCGGAGATAGCGGTATAGGTAAATCTACAGCTATTTACTTCGCTAAGGAAGGTGCAGACGTTATTGTTCCTTATTTAAATGAGCATGAAGATGCAAAAGAAACCAAAACATTAGTCGAACAAGCTGGGAAGACATGCCTTTTAATTAGCGGAGACCTTTCATCAGAACCTTTTTGTCAGGAAGTCGTAAAGCAAGCGTTAAATAAATTTGGGAAAATAGATATTCTTGTTAATAACGCTGGTGAACAGCATCCACAAAAAAATATCGAGGACATTAGTGGTCAACAACTTGAAAAAACTTTCCAAACAAATATTTATGCTATGTTTTATTTAACAAAAGCCACACTACCACATCTAGGAGCTGGCAGCTCGATCATTAATACCGCTTCGGTCACCGCTTATGCAGGTAATGAACTATTAGTTGACTATTCCTCAACTAAAGGGGCCATTGTCTCTTTTACTAGGTCACTTTCCTTGCAGTTAGCGTCCAAAGAGATTAGAGTGAATGGTGTTGCCCCTGGTCCTATATGGACACCATTGATTCCGTCCACTTTCTCTGCTGAAGAAGTTGCATCATTTGGAAAAAATGTTCCAATGAAAAGAGCGGGACAGCCCTTTGAACTCGCTCCGGCTTATGTCTTCTTAGCAAGCGACGATTCTAGTTATATGAGTGGACAAATGTTGCATATTAACGGCGGGAAAATTGTTAATGGATAGGGAAAGTAAGAGGGGGACAAGACTAAAAAAGAATGCTACATATCTTTTTCTCTCTGCCCCACTATTATGTAGTGTAATATAACCTTGAAATGCACCTAACCAATCAAATTACATTTACTATCAAAAAAAGATGCCGAGACTGTTTCGGCATCTTTTGTTCTCTATTCTCCTGTCCGATTTCTACCTCTTCTTCTAGCCAAGAATAAAAAGGCAAAGAAGGCAAGTAACACTGATAACAATGTTGCTCCATAAACAAAGTTAAACCCTTGCTTTTCGGTAAGAACATAAATTTCAGCTTCTTCTCGGTCTAGTACGAGATGATATTCATTTTGATCATTGCTTCTTACTAACCCACCAGCTAATAATCCTCGCAACTCTTTATCATTCTCTATCTCTTCTCCTGTTAATACTAAATCTTTCGTACCACTTGTATTATTGATGGCTACTATTGATGTTTCTTCTTTAAATTGTCTCTTAAAAACCGTAAAACCTTCACTTTCATGTAAAAGAGTAAAATCTCCTTTTGCAATAGAAGGTAATTTTTCTCTTGCTTTTGTTAGCTGTCCGATGTACTCAATTAATTCAGGATCCGTACGAAAATCCATTTGTCTGCGGTTATCGGGGGTTTCATTCCCAATTAACGCAATTTCACTACCATAATATAACATTGGAATCCCAGGGGTTGTAAACAAATACGTTAACGCTGTTCTCCACCTTGGTCCTGGATGTTCATTTAATGCGACTGGCTGATTTGTAAAACGAATCATATCTTTACTATCAATTAGTCTTGTAACCATATTTGGTTCTTCATATGTATCAATGTTATTTTCGATGTCACCAATAGTATCAGTCATTGACACATCCGGTTTTACAAATGCTTCCCTTATATTAGATGTTGAAGCATAGTCTGTTAAGCTATCTATACCGGTCATTTCATATTTAGCAATTTCTTGTGGGTCTGTGGACCATACTTCACCTAAAACAAAAAACTCATTATCGGTTTCTTTTACACTGTCTACAAAGCTTTGAAGAAAATCTTTATCTGTTAACTGGATGCCTTCTAAACGATAACCATCTACACCTGTTTCTGTTATCCACCATTTAGCCGCTTCGATGATATATTGTGCTGCTTCTTCATTCTCATAATTGATTTGGGGCAACCCAGCTAACCAATCTTTAGTGAACATATCTGGTGTTGAGATCTCCTCAGATTCCTTCAACCAATCTGATTTAGTAGGGTCGTTTACCCATGGGTGTGTAGCTGCAACATAATTTAGTGGGAAATCAATCATGACATTGATATCTCTTTTGTGTGCTTCTTCCACTAGTCGTTTAAATTCTTCCAACGTTCCGAAATGTTCTTCTGTTTCATAGAAGTCTTCCACCCAATATCCATGATAACCTTTATCGGCGTTTGCAAATATCGGGTTCAAGGTAATCGTCGTCATACCTAAATCTTCAATATGATCAAGTCTTTCAATAATACCAACAAAATCACCACCATGGAACGCTTCAAGGTCCTTCACATCCACATGGTAATCATTCTTACTATCTACATTGCTAAAACGATCAATCATAACATAATAAATAAGTTCATCCTGTAAGCTTCGTTTTTCTTCTGCTAATACACTTGGCACTAATGACACTAGTAATAGCGGAATTAAGATGAGGGTGATGACCTTTTTCATCTTTCTCCTCCTTAATGATAGTTTGTCTCTATTTTACAAAAACGTTAACCATTATAGATTAGCGGTTTGTTGTTACTTCGTCAAACAGAAGTGAACAAAATATTTAAAATCGTAACATTTCTTTTATATCGTACTAATTAATTGGAGTGAGATTTCTATTTTTATCGTAGAAAAAAAGAGGTGCTCCCATAATAATTAAAAAGGGAACACCTCTTTTTTTAATCAACAATATTAATATTATAATCTTTAAACCAATAATGGATTTGTGCTAAGTGAGCGAGAAGCTGCGGTCCAGTCATTAATTGTCCAAACCATGGAACTTGAAAAGCAGAGCCTTCAGTTGCTACGATTTCTCGTAAATTCTTTTCATCGAATAATTCAAAAAGAACGGAGGATGATTCTTCTAATACGTCGTTCAACATTTTTGTCACAATGCTAATATAAGCAGGGTTATGTGTTTTCGGATAAGGACTTTTTTTACGATATAATACCTCGTTTGGTAATACCCCTTCCAACGCCTTCCTTAGTATTCCTTTTTCTCGATTACCATGCATTTTCATATCCCATGGAATATTCCATACATATTCTACTAGGCGATGATCCGCGAAAGGAACACGAACTTCTAAACTAGCTCCCATACTCATTCTATCTTTACGATCTAATAACGTTGTCATAAAGCTAAGCATGTTTATATAGAATAATTGCCGTCTTCTTGCTTCTTCCGGTGTTTCTCCTTCTAAAAGTGGGGTTTCAGCAATCGCTTGATTAAATTTATCCATACTGTAATCTTTTAAGTTTAATTTCTTTCTCCAATCTTCTTTCAGGAGGCGCTGTCTTTCATCGATTGATCGCATCCAAGGGTATCCAGTTCGACTGAGATCATCCGAACGATGAAACCATGGATAGCCTCCAAAAATCTCATCCGCACATTCTCCCGACAAACTAACCACATGCTCTTTTTTAATTTCACGACAGAACCAAAGTAGAGAAGAATCGATATCTGCCATACCTGGTAAATCTCTTACATGAACTGCTTCAACTAAATGAGCGGCAAGCTCCTCCTGTGAAATAATGCAATTCTGGTGAATGGTATGGAAAGTGTCTGACATTTTCTTAATATAAAAACCATCCGCATTTGGTTGAAAATCGTTTGCCTTAAAGAATTGATCATTGCCTTCGTAATCAATACTATAGGTTTTTAATGGTGGTTTTCCCTCTTTTTGATATGCTGTGGCTGCAATGGCTGTGATCGCACTTGAATCCAATCCACCAGATAAGAGCGTACATAAAGGAACATCCGATACGAGTTGTCTTGTTACTGCATCTGTAACAAGATTACGTACTTTTTCAGCTGTCTCATCTAAAGAGTCTTCATGTTTTTTGCTTTCCACATTCCAATATCGCCAAATCTTTAACCCTTGTTGTGATAGTGTTAATGCATGAGCTGGTCGTAGCTCTTTCACCCCGCGAAAAACACCTGATCCTGGGGATCTTGAAGGTCCAAGACCGAATACTTCTGCTAATCCCTCTCTATCTACTTCTGTTTTTACTTCTGGATGTGCTAAAATCGCCTTTATTTCTGAACCGAACAGTAACCCCTTTACTGTCTCTCTATAAAAAAGCGGCTTAACCCCTAATCGATCTCTACCAATAAAAAGTTCTTGACCGTTTTCATCCCAAATCGCAAAGGCGAATATCCCATTTAAATATTGAAGGCAATTTTTTCCCCATTCAATGTAAGAAGTTAGTAGCACCTCTGTATCAGAATGACCCTTAAACGAATATCCTTTTATAAGGAGATCTTTTCTTAAATCTTCTGTATTATAAAGTTCGCCATTGTAACAAATTGTATAGCGATTTTGATTCTTATCAATAGTCATTGGTTGCTTTCCGCCAACTGGATCAACAACGACTAATCGCTTATGACCAAACCCGGCTGGCCCAGAAGCAAAAATATTCGTATCATCAGGACCCCTTTTAGATAAAGTATTCGTCATTTTTTCTAGTGTCGGACGTTCATTTTGCATATTTGTATTGAAGTCAACCCAGCCCGTGATTCCACACATGGCTTCTTCACCCTTTCTACGAGCATCATAGATGCAGCAAATATTTAAGCGGATAATTAATGATGTCAAACGAGTGGAATTGCCCGGAACATCATGCATGGATTTATTCTATGCGAGCTAAAATAAATGGTTAATTGTCCTAGATAAAGGTTATAAAACATTAGGAAATTGCCAAAAAATAGAGTGAAAGACTTTTACCTGGAGGTTTATGATGAACAGACAACAACGACTCAATTTAATAGAACAACAATCAAGAGCCTATATGGAGGGGAATGTTGAATTTATTAATAATCAGTGGGTATTTTTTGACCAGGAAACGGATGAAGCATCTTCATTAGAAGAGTATCGCCAACAAGAAATTGAGGTATTTAGACTGAAACGGTGGCGAAAAGGTGTATTATCACTCAATGGCCAAATCCATTGCGGCAGTGATCTGCTCCATTTAAAAGATCAAGATCAGATAAGAATTAAAAAGCATCTCGTTTTCTCATTAGAATCATTATTAGAAGAAGTAAATGACGATGCCTTTGTACAATTCATCACTAGTTTAAACAGCATTGATTTCTCCATTTTTGATTGTATTTACTGCTATAATCAGTTGACATTTTTCGGTGATGAAACAAGAAAAAGCGGTGTTAATTTTATGATTTTTGATAATCAAGAGCATATTTGTAGCGTACAGCATCATTTCTTTTATTATGAAAAAGAGACAGACCGTTTCGAATTTACTTTAAATAGTGGAAAAAGAATGGTCATTGAAAAAATCTCTTCTTCCGGATAAAATGAGCATACAAAAAAAAGAAAAAAAGACTGTAGACACTCACTACAAGCTCGTCTACAGTCTCATTTCCAATGTTATGATCATTGCTGCTGCAACCCTTTTTCAAATTCTTGGTTTACTAATGGCTTTTGAAAAAAATACCCTTGAGCAAAGTGGCAATCCAGTTTCTTCAGCACTTTCATTTGCTCTTCTGTTTCTACACCCTCTGCTAACACTTTTAACTGCAACCCTTTCCCCATCGTAATGATTGCTTTCACAATCGCAGCATCAGATGTATTCATACGTAAATTATGTATAAAAGAACGATCAATCTTCAATGTATCAATTGGCAAATCCTTCAAATAACTTAATGAGGAATATCCTGTACCAAAATCATCAATCGATACTTGAATGCCCATTCTTTGCAACTCTTTCATAACTGCAATACTATGTTTTTTATTTTTCAGCATCGTACTTTCTGTTAATTCTAAAATTAAATACTTTGGTGGAAGGCCCGATTGTTGCAGGGCATCTTTAACAACCTTTAAAAAATGCTTTTGTTGAAATTGACGTGCAGCTACATTAACCGATATTTGTAAATGTGTAAAACCTTGATCATGCCATAATTTATTCTGCTTACATGCCTCATTTAATACCCATCGACCAATATCGTTAATGAGTCCTGTTTCCTCTGCTAAAGGTATAAATTGTGCCGGAGAGATATTTCCAATTTTCGGATGGTACCATCTAATCAAAGCTTCACTACCAAAGAGCTCTCCACTTTCTAAACAAACGAGGGGCTGGTAATGAAGTGTGAACTGTTTATTTTTTAATGCTTTTCTTAAATAGCCTTCCATCTCGAATCGTTTTAACACTTCTTCATTCATTTCTTCAGAAAAAAAGGTTAATTGATTACCACCTTTCTGTTTGGAAAGATGCATCGCGATATCAGCATTTTTCATCAGTTGCTCGGAATCTATCCCATCATTTGGATATAAACTAATGCCGAAACTTGCTGTGACATGAATCTCTTGCTGTTGAATAATAATGGGACGGTCGATGGTCTCAAGTAAAGTCTGTGTGAGCCTCATTATTTCTTCTGTCTGTAAATTCTCAGGTAATAAGCATAAGAAGCGGTCCCCACCAAAGCTCCCTAAAAAGCTATCGGTTGGTAAGGTCTGATTGACACGATAAGCCAGTTGCTGAATGATCTGATCGCCTATTAAATATCCAACACTTTCGTTAATCATTTTAAAACGATCGATATCAATAGATAGTAAAGCAAAAGATTGCTGATTTTTTTTCGCCCTTTTCATTGACGAGATTAATTGTTCAGTAAATCTATGTTTATTTGGGAGTCCAGTTAAATGATCATAGTACGATAATTCGGTTAATTTATTTTCGATCTTCTTTAGTTCTGTAACATTTTTAGCAATTCCATATATACAACTTACCTTTTCATCTCGAATAACTGGGATGAGTTTAATATCATAAAAGTCTTTCTTACCAAGTTTCCCAATGATATCTGTTTGGAACTGCTGTGTTTCCCCCATTCTTGCACGGTCAAAAAAAGCTTTGATAATCGGAAGTTGGCAATGATCAAATAAACGAGTAAATGGCAGACCAATTAGTTCCTTTGCTGTATAGCCCGAATTTTCCTCTAAAGCTGAATTGACACTTGTAAAACGATCCTCAGCATCAATAGTAAAGATAGATTCTGTGTTATTTTGGAACAAAACATGATAGCACTGCTTTAAATTTTGGCACTCTATCATTAATTGTTTTGTTCGTTTACGATCATTGACAGGTAATTGAATAAACGAATCGACCATCATCGGCTCCTCCTTTGTTACTGAAATAAACGATGGCACCTGATTTTCAAGCTGCATTTGTCCATTTTGTCAATTCCTGATAGTATAGCTGCCATTTCGTATCCTCCTGCGAGTGTATGTCCACCTTTCATTCGTCAACGTTTGATACTTTATAATCCAACCTCGATTTAAATTATAAGGACTTTATCTTTGACGATAATAAAAAGGTCTTTCCTCTAACACTCACAATTCTTTTATCGGTTTATTCTCATTTAATTGAATAACCGCCCTCATCTTTTACTTCATGATCAATCATGGAGGTTCTCATCCGTACAATGTTGACCATACCCTCTAATAATAGGGACTGTGTCAGGTAGCACAACTTCGTTTCATGTAGTATTAAATGCCTAAAACAAGAAAGTTAATATAGTACTATCAGATTAAAAATACCATAAAAGGCGATATAATGACACGAAAAAAAGAAAAAAGCTGCTAATTTTAGCAGCTTTCAATAGAGTCTTTACACCTACATAAATGGTTTGAATCCTAATGGCAAACTTAAGCCTAAATAAAGGACAAGTAAAAAAGCGACAACTAGTTGAACCCATAAAATGGTTGACTTTTTGCCCTTTTTATTACAAATTAAGATCATTTCCCACATAGAGATAATCCATAGGCCAACAAGCGCTTTCAATACATACATAATATCAATATTACTAATTGAGAAAAGCATACCTACACCTGTGGCAATGATTAATAAGTAAAATAATCTTAGAATCATATGTACCACTTTATCTTTGCCATTTTTCTGCAATGATAAGGCAACAAAGAATAGAATAAAGGCAACGATCCATGTTGTTAAATGTGCATGTGTCACATTAGAACCCCCTTAAATTTCTTATTCTCTTATCCTTAGAGAATAATTCGTTTACATCATACCATAATCAAATAGATAAAGCCTAAAGATTACTATCAATCTTTACAATAATGATTAATTAATAGTCATTATTGTATTAGATAACTGCCCTACACCTTCAACTGTGATTTCAATATGATCACCTGGCTTTAGAAAACGTGGTGGTTTAAAGCCATTACCAACGCCAGCAGGTGTACCTGTGGCAATAATATCTCCTGGTTCTAGCGTCATCCCTTTTGAAAGGATGTGAATAATCTTCTCGATAGGAAAGATAAATTTTGAAGTATGAGAATCTTGTCTTACTTCTCCATTGACCTTAGTCGTAATACGCAAATCATTAGGGTTTGTTAACTCTTCTTTCCCTACAATCCACGGACCTATCGGACATGATTGATCCAAGCTTTTCCCTAAAAAGTATTGCTTATGTTTAGATTGTATATCTCTTGCTGTTATATCATTAATAATCGTATATCCAAACACATAATCTAACGCTTCCGCTTCTTCTATCTCTTTGCCTTTTTTACCGATAATTACTCCTACTTCTCCTTCATAATCTAACATTTCTGTTAGTTGTTGATAATGAGGGATTTCTTCGTCTGGAGCAGCTACTGTTGTAGGTGACTTCGTAAAGACAATCATTTCTTTAGGAATATCTGCTGAACTTCCCATTTCAATTGCATGTTCTGCATAGTTTTTCCCTACACAGAAAACATTCTTTTTCGGCCTTGGAATTGGTGCTTTTAATTGAATGTCTTCTAAGGCTATCAACAGGGTAGATTCACTTTCATCGCTTATTAATTCCTGTATGAATGTGTCGCTCCATTTTTCATGTCCGATGGCATCCACTAAATCTTCTGGCAAAGGTACCCCTTTGTTTTGTGCAGCCTCCTGCAAAGGTAAGACCATTTTTTCTTCTTTCACAAGTACGCCGTAAGCTTGTTTATTATTGTATTCATATGTTATGTACTTCACACTCTACACCCCTTTTTAAATAAGTATAGCGTAAATTAACTGAAATGTTAGCAAATGATTGTGAATAATAGATGACTCTTACTTTTGAATTCTTTTAAATGTAGACGGCTTTTGCCAATAAGTGAACCATCTCCAGCACCATTCAAATGGGCCATATACAAAATATTTCATCCATATTATGCTGAATAGAATTTGACATACGTATAATATAATGGCAATCATTGTTCCTGTCAGCAATGATACATTGCCATACAATCCAAACCCATAACTATAAAATAAACATGTAGCCACAATGGATTGCATTAAATAATTCGTCATAGACAAGCGCCCGATTGTTTGTAAAGGTTTTGTGATTATCCCTATCTTGCTATTAACGAGCACAAGGATGAGCAGGCTATACCCAACCGCTACCAATGGGCCCCCAAAGATATCTTGTATATATTGCATTGCTAAATTAGTACTAATGAAATATGGTAATAGTTTAATAAGGTATCCAGTAGTAAGAAATACAATCATGAGAACAATCGCTGTCATCCGTCTTTGTTCAAGTTTTTCAACCACTTGAAGCTTTCGTAGCCCTGCTCCAATTAAAAACAATGGTAAAATACTAATCATTAAAATGGGCATTGTGGCCAAATTATTATTCATTAACCAGTCATCTATATTCTGACGTACGATTTCTAGCCATGTGCCTGATTGATACACCTGAACAATGTCAGCAACAGATGTCGTCATCATCGCCGAAAGATCTGGTTCTATGAATAACGTAAGAAGTAATATCCCAACTAAGAGTAGATTTGGAATGATATAAATGAGTAGACCAAGTAAGATTAACAGTTTCCCTGACAGTTCTATGAATAAAATAAGAGCAAATCCTGCGATAGCATAAGTAACTAAAATATCTCCATGCCAAATGAATAATGCGTGACATAAACCGATGATTAATAAAAATTGAAATCTTCTTGCAAGTAATAATGGACTATGAACGCCTTTTAACTCTGCCCTTTCTTTTAGGATCATGACACCATAGCCAAATAATAAAGAAAATAACGGATAAAAACTCGCTTGAAAAAATACATCAATAATAGGAAAAACCGTACTATCTCCTGCTTTATCCCAATAACTAAACGGATCTATATGCGTATATGGTGAATGGAAAGATAAAAAATTGACTATTAAAATACCAAATAAAGCGAATCCCCTCATTGCATCGATGGAATGAATTCTTCTGTTTTCGTTAAGCGATTGCATAACTTCCTCCTAAGAAATTGTTTTTACAATTGAACTAAGTCGTTCCTTTTACCTCCTTCTCTTTTTCCCAGTCTATCCCGACTGCCGGTCTTTAATTTGTTAACTGGTCACTTATTTCTATTAGAATCTGATGAGAGAATAAAAGTAGAGCCACCTGAAAACAGTTAACCTATTTCTTCCTTTAATTCCAATATTCATCAACACACTACCTTAATATAGCATATTTTCTACTATCAATTTAATCATTTTCTCTTACTTTTTTTTTGCAGTTTCTTAACGTACATTACCGAACATGAAAAAAAGCATATCTTTACCTTAAAAGATATGCCCATACTTCTCATTATTAAATAAATCCAAAAAACATGCGCTCTCGCTTCAAACAAATTTTTCAATTAACATATCTACCGTCTTTCCCACTTGTAGCCCAATAATCGTTACGTAAATGAATTTTTTGGATTTTTCCTGAAGCTGTTTTTGGTAGTTCGTTTGTAAATGTTATGCTAGTTATCGCTTTAAAATGAGCCATATTTTCACGAGTAAAAGCAATAATATCTTTTTCGTTCACCCCGTCCATCCCTTCCTTTAAAACAATAAAGGCATGTGGGGTTTCTCCCCATTTCTCATGTGGTACGGCAATAACAGCTGCTTCCAAAATGGCAGGATGTTCGTATAATACACCTTCAATTTCTATTGAAGAAATATTTTCACCACCGGAAATAATAATATCTTTCTTACGATCCACAATGTCTATGTTGCCATATTGATCAACTGTCCCCATATCACCAGTATGTAGCCAGCCATCACGAATCGTTTCTGCCGTTGCTTTTTCATTTTTCCAGTAACCTTTCATTACCCCGTGACTACGCACAACCACTTCGCCAATATCTTTGCTATTACTTGCAACTTCTGCACCATATTCATCCACAACTTTCACTTGAGAACCAATCATTTGATAACCGGCTTTTGCCTTCATTCTATATGTTTCTTTTTCATTTATTTGGATATGAGATCTGATTTGTGATATCGTGCTTAGTGGTGAAGATTCGGTCATCCCATATACCTGGATAAAGTCCCAGCCCATCTCAGCTTCCACTTTAGAAACAAAAGCAGGTGGCGGGGCAGAACCTGCAATCACTACGCGAATAGGATGTGAGAACTTCGTTTGATACTGATCATAGTATTGCATTAAGCTATTCAATACAGTCGGTGCCATATGAACGATAGACACTTTATATTTCTCCATTGCTTGAAAGATGACTTCTGGTGTCGTTTTACGCAGACAAAGTTGTTTTGCCCCATTCGCTGTATAATAAAATGGCGAACCCCAGCCGTTAACATGAAACATCGGCAGTACATGAATAAGTGTATCTTGATCACTCACCCGCAAATGATGCATCGTACTTAATGCATGTAAGTAGTTGTTACGATGAGTAAGCATCACACCTTTTGGGTCTCCTGTTGTTCCACTCGTATATAACAAAGAACATACATCCTCTTCGTCTATTTCTTCTCTACAAAAACTTTCTTCAGGAAAAGATGCTAACCAATTGTCATAACCAATTTCAGTTGTATCACCATCCATATCATGAACAATAATCGTTTCTACTGTTACTAACTGATCTTTAATTGGTTGTATCAATCTATACAGTTCTTGATCAACGAAAAGTACTTTTGATTCACTATGATTTAATATGAAAACGTAATCATTTGGCTGCAGGCGGATATTAAGTGGAACCATAATTGCATTTAATTGATATACACCATAAAACCCTTCAAGCATTTCCACAGTATTTGGCGCTAAATAAGCGACACGGTCTCCCTTTTGTACACCAATGCTTTCTAGCCCATGTGATAATTGATTCACCCTTTTATTCAATTGATTATATGTAAGTGTGAGCGTATCACCATATATTGCTTCTTTATCTCCATATAATCTTACCGCACGATCTAGAAATTCAGTTAATATTAATGGTACCTTCACGGTAAATCACTCCTCGCTAAAATAATTAAAATTTTCTGATTATAATTATTTTAGCATTTCAACAGTCTGACATCTATATTTTTCACCCTTAATCATAAAGTTTCTTCACACTATTACACTAGGCACATAGGATAATGATAAATAGATAATTAGGGCATTCGCCCGTTTTCAAAACTTCTGTGTATGCAAAGGGTGTTTATATGCCAGCAATTGTTGGAGCTGTTCAAGTAATTTCTATAGGAAGTAGTTCCGTCTTTAACATTGGTGATATTTATAAGGTAATGCCCCTCTCTAATGCCAAAACGTTTTCTGGAGCCGGTTCTTTTAATACAGGGGATGGATTAGATGTTGTTAACTACAATAGCACAACCAACACATATGATAACGATAGCGTTGACCAAGGTAACTACTTTAATGCATAACTTTAAGGTGATGAGCGATGAATAATTATTATATTCAACAATCTATTTCTATTCAGCTAATTAAAATCGGCGGGGTCTCAAACTCTTCCGTATTTCAAATTGGCAGTGCAGGTATTATTAAACCATCCTCCCACTTGTATAATACGGGAGGGTTTACCGAACCTGCACCAGAATATGAAGAAACGCCAATTGCCCCAGGAACAACAGTAGGGACACCACTCGTTCCCTTAACTGCTCCATCGAAACCATAATAAGATTGGAAAGGCGGCGATTTTAGGATGAGTCAAGATCTTTACACGTATTTTCAACAATTACAAGCTTATGTACAAATGCAAGAACAGCGAATTCAAAAGCTTGAATCTTCAATGAAAAAAATGAAGGAAGAAATGGCACAAAATGATCGTCAGCCTATTCATATCGACCGGATCGAATATAAATTTGACCAGTTAAAAGTAGAGACATTGGAAGGGACATTAAACATTGGCTTAAATCCATCAGATTTGCAAGATATTGATGATTTCTCTGTCGATCAAAAAGAATTACAAACACCTTATTCTCCCAAAAATTTGTTTAAAAGAAATATGGAAATAGAAACGGCATTATTAACTTTTATAGAAGGGGAGCTCCCACAAATTGTTGAAGAAGCAGAAGCAAACTTAAAAATGCCAAAGGATAGCTCCTATGTAGAATTTATTAAAGAGGATATTAAAAAGCAGCTTTCTAGTCGTGTAGACTACTATTTGAAACAGCAGTCTAATCGTAATCTAGACAGCCAGGAAGAGAAAACAAAAGTGATTGAAACATTAAAAACGGAAATACGAAATGGTGTCTATGCCTTCCTTAGTCATTTACCGGAGAATATGAAGGAGATGAAAAAAGAATGAATTTCCAAGTATATAACCGCGAGTTATGTGTGGGAGATGTGCGGATAATTGGTGTGTCAAGTTCATCCATATTTCTTGTCGGTGATGCGGAAACGATACAGCTTGCCTCTACCTTTGATACACCACCTGAATCACTAATTATCGGTCCCTTTGTACCACTAACACCGGAGTAATTACATGTTTAAAAGAACATCAGTTGTAGACCAGATTAAGGTGGACACATTTGGCTTCTCCTCCATTTTCGAAATCGGTGATACTTCTTATATCCAAGGTTATTCCAGGGCATTGGCACTGCAGCGAGACGCTGAAATCTTTTATGGTAAAGAAGGTAATTACAACGCTTATGACCTCTATAGAGAAGAATTAATTATTCCGAAAATAACTGAAAATATCCAAACTCACTATATTCAACATAAACCCATTATTAAAGTTAAGAATATAGATATTTTAGGCGTTTCATCAAGCTCAGTCCTTCATATTGGCAATACGAAAGATATTAGTATGGAATCTCGTGTGAAACATTTTAGACAATTTGTGAAAAACGAAGAATAAAGGGTGTTTATTATGCCGGCAATTATCGGCCCTGTCCAGATAATCAATGTTTCAGGTGGTATTGTTCAATTCGGCGATTCACTTTATATATCACCAAAAAGTAACTCTAAATCCACTACTGGCTCTGGAACTTTGAACACTGGTGGATTTATAATGACAAACAACGGGCTCAGTGCAAGTAATGTATTAGATGCAAACCTATTGGATCAGCCAACTGTAGGCAACTTATAAGAATACACTAAAAAGAGGGCAACTGCCCTCTTTTTATATTTCCAAAAAATAACCGCCATCAAAGAAATAAAGGTACTTTTGTTCGACTTTCCTTTTTGTTATCTGTTCGACCGCTTTCGTGTATAAATCAATTTGAACTCGGTATCTATCAATTAAAATTGGCGCTGCCTCATCAATTCCGCCTCTAAAACGATCGGTAATGCGATCTGATTTGTAATCCACGATAACAAGGCCCTTATGATCCTCAAACAAACAGTCAATTATTCCTTGTACTAATACCGTATCTTCTGCTTGATCCCAATGGGAGTAAACTTCACTAGCTGGCAAAGCAAGGTTAAACGGTACTTCTCTTTGCAAAGTTATTGCTTTTCTCATACGCTCAGCTAGCTCACTTTCAAGGAAGTCAACAATCAAAGCTGGGTCAATGACCTTAGCTTGCTCAGCTGTTAACAGCTCTTTTCTCACTAGATGTTCTACTTTTTCCGTTATATGCTTTTCATCTGTTGGATCATGTAAGTCTAAGTGTTGCATCACTGTATGCAAGGCCGTTCCTCTTTCAGCAGGTGTAATGGACTTTTCTTGCATGAATAACGGTCGATTTAAAATTGGCTTTTTAAACCCTTTAACTAATTCTTGCCCACTTTCCTCTTGAGAAAAGATTTCTTTTTGCCTTTTTATTTCAGAAACTGACTGTTTCGATCTTGATTTCATTGCTGATTGATAAGGATATGACCATTCCAGACGATGCTTAATCGTTTCATAATAACGAGATTTTTTATCGACTCTTTCTCCCTGCTGTACTTTTTCTAAGAGAAGGTCAGATTCATTTTGATTTTCATCAATAACCGCCTTCGCTTCTTCTTTTGCAACAATTTGAACTTCCCAACTAGATGGATGGTTATGAATTGCTGCTACTACCGGACTCAAACTAGTATCTAAAGTTGCGCTATCTTGATGTCGGATGATAGCAGGTGCGATCCAGTCTAAATAGCTTGTACTTTGAGCACGAGTAAAATCATCAAGTAGCCAGTCTGACTTCCTCGACACCCTTTGCCAATCCTTCAACTTCTTAGCCATATTTTTCGGTGAAGCAATCAAGAAAAGCTTTTCCTTCGCTCTTGTCAAAGCAACATAAAGCACTCGCATTTCTTCAGCAAGCATCTCCATTTTTTTCTTACGTTTGAAGGCAAGCTGCGGTAACGAAGCAAGAGAAATCCGTTTATTTGCATTCACATATTTATATGCTAACCCCAGATCCTTATCTAGCAAGAAAGACTTCTTCAAATCCATCGTATTAAAGTTTCGTGCTAGCCCTGGCATAAAGACAAAAGGAAACTCTAACCCTTTACTTTTATGAATAGTCATGATACGTACTACATCTTCCTGTTCTCCTAAGGCACGGGCAGCCCCTAAATCGTCTCCTCTTTCTCTCATTCTTTCAATAAAGCGCAAAAATCTAAACAATCCTCTAAATGATGTAGCTTCATATTGTCTTGCCCGATCATATAAGGCGCGCAAATTAGCTTGGCGTTGTTTTCCACCAGGCATCCCACCTGCAAAATCATAAAATCGTGTTTCTCTATATAATTGCCAAATCAAATCAGATAAAGCACCTTGTCTGGCTTTTTGTCGCCAATTTTCTAACTGCAATAAAAACGGCTTTAGCTTGTCATAAATGGCAACCTTAGCTCCTGTTTGAACTTCAGAACAAAATTGTTGAACTGCTTCATAATAAGCACCAGTTTGATGAGGAACTCTTATGGTCGCTAATTGATTCTCTGTTAGACCAACAATTGGTGAACGTAATACAGCGGCTAATGGAATATCTTGATATGGATTATCTATCACTTTTAAGAGTGACATCATAATGGAAACTTCGGTAGCATCAAAATAGCCTTGTGAAAGATCAGCATAAACAGGAATCCCTTGCTGTCTTAATTCCTCTATCATTTGTGGTGCCCATGTCATTGAACGCAATAAAATCACAACATCTCGATACTTCATCGGTTGCTCTTGCTTAAGCTTTGCATTATACACTTGTTTATGGCTAGCCATTAATTCTCTAATTTTCTTTGCTATGAGTCTTGCTTCTAATTGTGATTGCGCGAGCTCTTCCTCCTCAAACGAATCAGGTTGTTCCGTATGATCTTCATCTTCAAGATCAATCATCGATAACTCAATGGGGTGCTTCACTTCTTCAGGATAAGCAGCTCCAGGAACAAGTTCAGCTGCTTCATCATAAACAATCTCCCCTACATTTTCTCCCATAATTTGCTTAAAGATAAAATTGGTGCCATGTAGGACTTCTTTTCTACTGCGGAAATTCCGCGCCAGAACAATGCGTAAACCAGTTGATTCACCGTCAGTCGTGAACCGATTATATTTGTTTAAAAATAAGTTCGGTTCTGCTAATCGGAAACGATAAATCGATTGTTTTACATCTCCAACCATAAAGAGGTTTCCGTTTAACTCATTATCATTTGTGACTAGTTGAAGAATCGCCTCTTGTACCATATTCGTATCTTGGTATTCATCGACAAGCACTTCTTTAAATTGTTTTTTATAGGCAAGGGCAGCGTCTGTAGGAATGAATTGATTAAATTGATCAACAACCCCAAGAATATCCAAACAATAATGCTCTAAATCAGCGAAGTCTACTAGTCCTTTTTCTGTTTTAACTGCTGCAAACCTCTCTGCAAATGCTTTTACTAATTGTGCTAATCCTGCAATATGTGGCTTCATTTCTAACATATCTTTTAGAAAAGATTCTGCTTTCCTGCTAAAAAGCTCTTCTTTCAGTTTCTTCAAGACATCCTTCGCTTGATCTCGCACTTTTTTCGACTCTTCTATTAGTTCTGGCTCAAACTCTTCCCCTTTACAAGCCTTTAAAGTTTTAAATTTATAAGACTGCATTGCCTCATACAATGTCTCCCAAGATTGCTCAGCCGCCTGTATTAAGATATCGACTAGTTGGATATCTGCTACAAAGTTGTCCGCTCTTGGCGCTGGTCCCCCAGGTTGCTTTGTTAACTCAAGTGCGTGGGTTAATAAACTTCTCACACCTTGTAATTGCAGGCGAACATCCGAGAGGAGATAACCGACAAATGGAATAGCGCCCATATTTGCAGTAGGAGTCACATTGTACATCTCAATCATCTTGTCCAAATAATCATCCATTGACGGATTTGCTCGAGCAAAATCATAGATTTGTCTAATCATATCTTGAAGCGCCACATCACTGCGATCGTTTGTGAACGTATCCACTAAGTGGTAAAATGCTTCGTTATCTTCTTTACCATAAGCTTCTTCAAATAAATCATCTAAAACTTCATCTCGTAATAATTGAGCCTCTGTTTCATCTGCAATTCTAAATCCTGGGTCTATATTGATTAAATAATAATATTTCTTTATTACCTCTAAGCAGAAAGAATGCAACGTTGAGATGGATGCTTTATTGAGCAAAGTTAATTGTTTACGTAAATGATAGGAATGTGGGTCCGCTTGAATTGCCTTCTCTAGCGCTTCTCCTATTCTATGACGCATTTCTGCTGCTGAAGCATTAGTAAATGTGACAACAAGGAGCTCATCGACATTCATGGGATTGTCAGTGTTTAATATTTTGGTAATGATTCTTTCAACTAGTACAGCGGTTTTCCCCGATCCTGCTGCTGCCGCTACGAGAATATCTTGATTTGTCGCATGGATCGCTTTCCATTGATCATCTGTCCAAGTAAGATTCTCAGGCTTTGGTGGAATGATAGATTTAGGCATCCTTTTCTGCCTCCTCTCTTATTCGAGTTAGCACTTCATCTCTCGGTTTTTCATCTAATAATCTAAATGTATTCGTTTCTAATGACTCATCAAATTGACAGATGGATTTAAAAGAACAAAATGTACATGGCGTCCGTTCTTTCAATTTATATGGTGATATCTCCACTTGACCACCAGTCATTTGGTTACCCGTTTTAATATATTTATTTCTCACGAATTGTCGCAAGTAATTAAATTCCGCTTTATCAGCAACCTTGGATCGCTTTGATAGCGACCCATCTTTATTAAAGCCAGCAGAAATAATCGGCGAATCGCCTGTTGTTAAAGACTTGTCCATTAAACGTACAACATTTTCTTCTCCTAATAATAATCCCTTCATTTTGAACTTTTTCAAGATCTCTTTTTCTATCTCGTCTAAACCAAGCATTTTGCTTGAGTTAATCATTGGATTATGAACATGAAAATACAGAACACCCGCTGGATCAGCTTTCATACCGATGAGTTCCTCTGAATGGGCAATGACAATATCCAAATAGGTTAACATTTGTAACGATAATCCGTAATATACCTCGTTAATATTCACGTCTTTCTCACTTGACTTATAATCAATAATGCGTAAATACGATCCTGTCTTCTCACCTTTCGCTTGATCAACACGATCAATGCGTCCCACTAGTTCCATCATACTGCCATTTTTCAATGGAAAAGATAGAGATGGCCAATCACCAGAAGGTCCAAAGCTCATCTCTAAACCGACGGGTGTGAATCCACTGGCTTTTGCATGTTCTCCCATAATAAAGGATGCACGGCTAATGATTTGCTCCAGTTTTCGCTTAATATAGAAGTATCGATTAGAGCTTAGGAGGATTTCATGCTGTAATTTAGGTGCAAGTAGTTCAACGGCTTCTTTTGCAAGTAATTCGCATTGTTCCCTTGTCATATCTGACCATTGCAAGTCCTTATGCATAACCGTTTCGGTTATATATTTTAGGGCGGCATGAAATAATTCACCAATATCAGGTGCTTCTAATCGAAAGACTTGCCGTTCTCTCAAACGCAAACCATATTGGGCATAATGTGAGAACGGACAGCTATGAAAGAGTTCCATTCTTGATACACTTGCACGAATCGTTTCACCATACAATGCTTTACTAATCTCTTCATCTAGTTGTTCTGTCCTATTCTCATAATGTAAACTTGCTAAAACCTTGTTTGTGATATCTTGCCAGCCTGATTTCTGTAAATAAATATTATACGTATCCCACCACATGTCATAAATGGCATAATTGCGTTTCTGTAATTGTAATTGCGATGTTAAAAACGTTAATGCTGTATTAATATGACTGATATAGTCTATTTGTCCTTCTTCATTTAGTTCTGCTGGATCTGACATCAAATACTCTTCTTTTATTTGTACAAATTGATCTTGTATTCTCTTTATAAATGGAGAGGGAATGAGTGCCTTACCTTCTTCGTTTGCCATTGGATAGCTAACAAATAAATAATCTGACGGTGTGACGAATGCCTTATACGCCAAAAACTCTTCATCTAACAATCTCGTTTTCGTTGAAGGAGCTACTTTCATTCCTAGTGACAATAACTGCTCGCGATCATCATCTGCTAATACACCTTCTTCTGGAAACTTTGCTGGTAGAACCCCTTCATTTAAACCAATAATAAAGGCAGCTTTCATATCAGCCACTCGTGACCTTTCCATATCAGCAGCAATTACCTGGTCCATTGCAGGTGGTACAATACTAAATTGTAGTGCTTCAATACCTGCATCTAATATTGTCGCAAAGCGCTCTGTCGTCATCTGCTCACTACCAAGCATTTCTACATATTCATCCAATAGCTCAACAACTGCATTCCATGCTTGGTTATGCTCTCGAGATCTAACAAGCTCTCCTCTTTCTTCCGTCTCTATTTGCAGTTTTTCTATTTTGGCTGGGATATCTGTTTCTTCTAAATATAAATAAAGGGCTTCTGCGTACTCCCTGCCTGTTTCCGCTTTCTTCATTCGCCTTGAAAGTCTCAATAGTGGTGCAGCTACGATATCTCTTAATTGGTTGACTTCTTCTTCTATGTCTCTTTCTGCATCTGTTTGCCCTGTATTTGTCATCTCAAGGCCACGAATTCTCCGATATTTCCAGCGCTCTTTCTTTGTCCATTTACTACCTTGTATGCCATAAGATAAAACATAATTTTCTAACCGGTCCATCTTCTCACGTAATAATGAAGACGAATAGTTAAGTGGAAAAATCATTTCAGTTTTTATCGTACGGAAAACAGGTTCATATCGCCAGTTACTCATTAACACCTCTAAACTGGAACGAATAAATTCGACAACAGGATGATGTAACATGGACTTCTTTCTATCAATAAATAAAGGAATCTCATAATCATTAAACACGGTTGTAATTAAATCATGATATTCATGACCGTTTCTCATAAGTACGGTTATATCTTTATACCTTAACCCTTCATCACGAACAAGGGCACGAACCTTCCGGGCAATCCCCTCAATTTCTGCTCTGCGATTCATTGCATGGGCAATCATGACCCGTGCCTCCCCACTAAATGGGATAGTCGGACGCACTTCAAAATTGGCTTCAAAATGTCTCAATGATTCATGCTTGTTTGTCGGAACTTGAGAAAGTAACTCATATTCGACTTGATGTTTTTGTTGCTTAGCTATCTCTAGAATTGTTTGATATGTCTCACCTGTTTGCCTAAATAAATGGAGGGCATCTGGTGGTTCGTTATCAAACGGCTGATCTAACGTTAGGGCAATTGTCATATTTGGACAATGACGGATAAGTGCTTCAATAACGCGGTATTCCTGTGGTGTAAAACTATGAAAACCGTCGATATAAACTGTTGCCTTTTGCAAATAAACCGATTCATTTGCTTTTTCAGCAAGTAATTGCAAATAGTCTTCCGAGTCTAAGTATTTATCCAATATACCGGCTTCAAACTTCGAATAAATCAATTCTAAATCATGCAGTTTCTCTGCTAACACTTTTTTCTCATGATCATTCTGTTGTAATTGCGCTATTCGCATTTGTAATTCAGTAGGGTTCACACAATAGCGTTTAAACTCTGTTAACATGCTTTCCATCTGCTGGATAAAGCCATTTTTATCAGCTGCATTTTGAAAAATTTTCAGCTCATCCTTCTGTTCCTCAATAATCTTGCGAATGAGCATGTTTGTACCAATACTACTTAAATGATAACGGCTTATTCCACCAGTCTCTTGCAGAACTCGCCATGCTAATCTCGTGATAGAAAAAACTTGTGTTCTAATCATTCCTCCTAAACCTTTAGAACTAGCTAATTTATATTCAGATTGAAACGTCATCTGTTCTGGAACAATATAAATAATTGGTGAGCCTTCAGGATTTTCTTTCATAAGTTGCTTTATCTCACTGACCATCTTCTCGGTTTTTCCTGTCTGAGACCGACCAATTAACATCTTTACTGTCATGTATTTTCACCTTCACTTTCAATGTGAATCGACCTATAGAATCTTTGTTCCTATTTTAGCACATCTCTCACACTTTTCTCCTTTTTGTGTTTAAAGTAAATACAGGCAATTCTGCTTGGTGCTTAACATTGTTGCAGGATAGATGCATGTGCTCTATTCTTTTTCTGTTCTTATTCAAAAATTCAAAAAGCCCAGCAAACGTCTGCCGGGCTTTCCTCTAAACTATCTATTTTTTCGTTTTTTCTACACTTGTATTTAATTTAATTTCTATTCTTTTACCTACATACCAAAGAATAGCAATGATGAGGATGACGATGGCCGTTCTCGTCGGTTTTGTAATCAGTGAGGCAATATCATGCCCGACAAAACTCATTGTAAAAATCATCACCATTTTTCCTGCTATGACTGCCAATGCGTATTGGGCAATACTTATTCTCGATAAGCCAGCCACAATATTTACAATAGCAGATGGTGTAAAAGGGAAGCATAGTAATAAAAATAACGGTGCAAAACCATGCTTTTCAACCCATGCCATTAATTTTTTTACTTTATCATGGTTTTTAATTACACTTAAGAATCGCGCTTGGCCATATTTTCTAATGATAAAAAAAACGAGCAAAGCTCCTGCAACTGAGCCAATCCAAGAATAAAAAAATCCGCCCCATAATCCGAACGCATTCGCATTAGCCATCACGAATAAAAAAAGCGGGAGAAAAGGTAAAAATGCCTCTATTAAAGGTAGTAGAATTCCTGGAAGAGGGCCAAATGAACGATATTCTTCAATTAGAGCTAATATATTTTCTAGTGTAAGCCACTGTCTGATACTCTCTAAATCCATCCATACTCTCCTTCTCTCGCTCGAAAAAACATAGATATTCTTCTTTTAGTTAGTTAAAAATTGCTGTAACTCTTGTTTGTTTGCTTCTAAATCAACCTGTAAAACAGCCATTCCACTGATTCTAACATTTTGGTAAGTGCCATCTGCTGGAATTCTTAATGACTCTACTTGCGGGCTTCCATTCATTAAAACATCTTTTCCCATATATAAGATGTCACTTGTTTTCATATTGGTATTGACGTAAGGTGTAACAACTCCTACTAGTTTAGGTAGTTTAGCTATCGTATTTAAACTAGTAAATTGATTCATTACTGCTTTAATCGCGTTTTGTTGTCTTTCAACTCGACCGAAATCGCCAACCGCGTCATTTCTGAATCTGACATATCCTAATAGGTGTTCGCCATCCAATTTCTGTAATCCAGGTTTTAATGTTACACCGATTTTCTGAGACATCTCTTTCTCCACATTGATTTCTACACCGTTTGGAAAAGCCACATCAATGACCTTTTCAAACCCCTCAAAATCAAGAATTGCATAATATTGCGAGTCGATGTTAAAGTTCTCTTTAATCGTTTGCCTTAATAATTCTGGACCTCCATAAGCAAGTGCAGCATTAATACGATTTTGACCATGTCCTGGAATATCGACATACATATCGCGCATAAAAGAAATCATTTTATAAGTGCCTGAATCAGGTTGATAATGTGCAACCATAATTGTATCTGCACGTGCATTTTCTTCTCCTCTTGAGTCACTACCTAAGAGTAAAATATTCGTTCCACCGTATTGATCTTTTTCACCATTAAATTCGTATACTTGCTCTGGTACACTTGAATCATTATCTGCTTTAGAAGTTTGTAGACCTTGTTTAAATTGGTAGTAAGAATATCCTACTACTGCAACAACAACAAGCAAGAATATGATAAATAAATTTCTTATTATTTTGCCAAATTTCCGCTTTTTCTTCTTTCCTTGATGTCTTTCAGATCTCATTTTAGATATATCCTTTCATCCTATTATTCTTTTCTTTCTTTTTGTAAATTATATCAGATTATCCCGATACTGTTACTTTTGGAATAAACAGAACAGTAACTCTTTTAAAAGATATACTAGAATTATACACGTTACAGCCTTTTTTCTAAATCATTTCTTTATTATCTTTACATCTTTATAAAGATATTTCCGTCCCTTTATATATGACTGATACAGCATGAAAAAAGTTTCACTTACGAAATATTACCAAATACCCCGAAAGTGATCACACTTCCGGGGTAAGCATCTTTAAATATATTGATTAAACCAATTTTTTATATAATGAAGTCTCTTCATTCTTAAGTTTGGGTGACCACTTCTAGAGAGTTCATGATTAGCTTGTGGAAAACGAATAAACTTCGCTTGTTTGTTATGGTGTTTTAATGCAATGTAAAATTGCTCTGCTTGTTCAATCGGGCATCTTAAATCATTTTCACTATGTAAAATTAATAGTGGGGTGTCTACTTGTTCCACAAATGCTAATGGTGAATGTTTCCATAATTTTTCTATATCATTTAACTGGCCTTTTATTTGCCAGTCAGTGAAATAATAGCCGATATCACTTACACCATAAAAGCTAATCCAGTTAGATATGGAGCGCTGGGTAACAGCTGCCTTAAAACGATTTGTATGTCCTACAATCCAATTTGTCATAAATCCACCGTAGCTACCGCCTGTTACCCCTAACCTCTCACGATCAATTCCCTCATCATATTCGAGAACATAATCGACAGCAGTCATGATATCTTCATAATCTTTGCCACCATAATCTCCTCTAACAGCATCTACAAAAGCTTGTCCATATCCATGACTGCCCCGTGGATTTGTATATAACACCGCATATCCCTCTGCGGCTAACACTTGAAATTCATGGACATATGTATTGGCATACATCGTGTGTGGACCACCATGAATCTCTACAATAAGAGGATACTTCTCTCTTGTCTCGTGATTTATTGGCTTTATTAACCAACCTTGTAATTCCCAGCCATCTATCGATTGATATTGAAGGACCTCTGCATCAGCAACAGCCGTCTCCTCAAAGAACGCTTGATTAATATTTGTCAGTCTTGTTTTTTCCCCACTAGTCACGTTCAACAAGTATAAATCTCCTGGATTAGTAGGTGTGCTAATCGCTACTATCGCTTTATCTATCGTGCCCCCTGTAGAAACACCATAAATATGATGCCTTTCTTCTAATAATGCGGGATACATCGCTCCTTCAACTGTGCCAAAATACAGTACTGTATTGCCATGGTCAGATGCTAGAAAATAGAAGCTCGAGCTATCCTCAGCCCATAAAATCTGTGAAGTATTTGCAGACTGATGGAAGTCAGCAACAACATAATCACCGACTTGTACATCCCATTCTTCTGTTAAACAAGTCAATTCTCCTGAGAATACATCTAATGTCCATATCTTGGACAAAGAAGCATTCTTATAAGTCGACTTCGACCCAATTAGCCCTAAACATTTGCCATCAGGGGACCATGATACATGAGAGAAGCTGGCAACTCCTTTTGTCATATTCTCCATCTGCTTACTTTCAACATCTAATATGTAAACATCATTATTGAAGGAATGATCTTTATCTGTTGCCAAATCGGCTAATAATGCGATGGATTGATTGTCCGGAGACCAGCATTGGAGATAATAATCCTGCTCTCCTGTTGTAAGCCATTCACGCTCTCCTGAAGCAATATCAATTACGCCAATATGTTGATAATCACCAGACCATAAACCTTTGGCGTCAGACTTATATTTCATCCTTTCTATTTCAACCGGCTCTGGTTTATCCTTGTTTTTTTCTGGAAGGTTCTCTTTCTCTACAGTTGATTGAAAAGCGATTCTTTTACCATCCGGTGACCATATAGGGTTGGTCGCACCATTCGGTTCATTTGTCAGCTGTTTTGCTTCGCCTCCATTCATTGATAACATAAATATTTGATTCACCTCATTATTACGATTAGAAACAAATGCGATTTGTGACCCATCTGGTGACCATCTTGGTGCCAAGTTTCTCCCTTTTCCGTATGTTAATTGTTGCGTTTCTGCAGGTTGATTGGTATTTATGTAAAACAAATGAGAGCTATATGTATTTTCTTCTTCACACATGGTCGTTTCTATATAAATACAATCATAGCCATTCTTACTTAATTGTGGATCAGTTACCGACTTCAGTTGATATTGATCCTCCGGCTTGATTCGTTTTTTTGCATTCATCCTCTTCACTCCTCTATAGGTTCTTCTCACTTTTATTCGTGACGTAAGGAATATTCCCCTTTATTTACCCACTTTTATTGTGAGTAATTCATACCTCTCTTTCAAGCTAAAAATCAAATAACAAAAAATGGATACAGTTGCATGAATATTTTAATGAGAGTAGAATATAATAAGAACAAATGTTCTATACCAAAAAAGGAGAAGTATTTACGATGACAAGAATTCCTGAGCGAGACCGGAATATTATGGAACAAGCGATTTATTTGCCAATGGTGCTTACGATACTTAATAGGGATTTAAAAGTGATTGATGCAAGTCCGTTTAAGTTGAAGCAACCTTATGTGAATTTAGTTGATGAAACAATGAGGGTAATTCAGAAGGAATTAAGAAGCGTGAAGCACTATATGAATAAAGAAAAGTTGAGTGTACAAGAAATTAAGCGCGATGAAGCATTTACAATGTTCATGTTTCTTTATAAAGGATATGAAGAGCAGCATAATTATTTTAACCCTCGTATACGAAATAAAGTCCATGAATTACTGGAGTTTTATTTATTCAAACGTTATACTTCATCGCAAATTAGCCAATAATATCCATCATAATCTGCGAAGGAAGTTAATGTTTTCTGAAACTTTCTCAGCTTTTTTCCTTTTTAGAAAGTAAAGCGATTTTCGTTCCGTTTCTTCAATTCTGCTCGATAACGTATCTTTTAACAGAACGGTTCTTAGAATTTGATTTTGAAATATGTTATGTGAAACAGGGATAATATGCGTACGCCTATTTCTAAAAGTTACTTCTGTTTGTCCTCCCTCATGCGGACGATAATGGAGCACATGCTCATTAGATATCCATATACAGTTGGGGTTTGTAGCAGAAGCTGTGGGAAAAAAATAAATGAGATTAGTGGGATCAATCGTAATAGGTGCTTTATGTGTAATACCTGTCAGTTGTCTTGTCCCCTCTTTTCTACCTTCATAGCTAGCACCAAAGAAGCGACAACTTTTCTTAATAATTTCAAGCGGTTTAAAAGGCGAAACCGCTTCACCTTCGATTTCATAAATATGAGAATAAATCTTACTACCATATTCAATAGGCAAAATCATCATTGTTTCTGTATTAATTTCATACTCTTCAATCATCGTTTCCTTCTCAGCCATAAAACGGTACACCCCTTTACTTTTTTTGAAAAATAAACTAAATATTTTTAAAATTAGCTCTATTTTACCAGAAAGAGAAGATGATAACCAGTCTTTTTTCCTATTTAATTGACAATTTATTTGAAAATAATATATTAAATTTTTTAAAAATTCAAAAATAAGTTGAATAAATACAATTCTTTACATATACTAATAAAAAGCCATTGGGGTGATTTTTATGAAAGAAAAATCATACGCCGAATTAATGAAAGCAAGCGCCATGAAACGCAAAAGAAAGAAAGAAGCATTTGTTTTAGACTTATATGTCGACATGGTCATTAGCGACGCTATCCTAAACAGAAAACTGCAAGCTGTAAAAGTGAAATTAGATAAAGCATTAGACTGCAAAAATAAAAAAATGTTCATTACACTATCAAATGAATATATTCAACTGCAAAAAGAATATGGCTCGTAACCTATTATCCTCCACCACCAATGGGGGATTTTTTATTTTTGAATTATACTGGGAATCAAGGTAAGGAAGGGAAAAAATTAAAAAAACAAAATATACACACCCCCCGTTGCAAATGCAAAAGGCTGTGTGCACAAAATGGTACCTCTTTTTTATCTATTCATCGTCTCGATGTTTTATTTGATATTCTTCTAAGTCAATGATTCGATCCAACATTGTCGGATGTCCATAGCGAAATACCTTCACAAGTAATGGTGGATTCACTTGACTAAGACCAGCTTTGGTAAGCTCTTGAAAAGTTTCGATCCCCGCTTCTGGATCTTTTGTTAATTCAACTGCATAATGATCCGCTCTTGTTTCTTGATAGCGTGAAACTAAATTGGACAACGGACTAGAAATGAACAGAAGCATGGAAATAATTATAAGAAATAATGGTAATGAACGGATATCATTTACTGCTGGAATCTTCAATGCATCTCCATACTTCGTTACCGCCCATTCCATTATGCGATAAGTTAAATACAATCCAACTAAAGATAATAATAAATATCCGCCTATGCCAATATATATATGCTTCTCAACATAGTGCGCCATTTCATGTGCCATAATAAATAAAATACCGTCATCATCTAATCTATTTAATGTTGTATCCCAGAGAACAATCCGGGAATTTGATCCAATACCAGTAACATAAGCGTTCAAAGCATTCGTTTTCTCCGCCATATCAACTTCAAACACATGGTCAGCTGGGATGTTTGCTTCATGAGCAAGCGCCAATATTTTACTCTCTAATTCCTTATTCTTTAAAGGAGAGAAATCATTATATAACGGATCAATGACCACTGGTTGAAGGAACATTAAAAACAATGAAAAAGGAACGGTTAACATCCAAGCATATAGCCACCACCGCTTCCTGCTTTTATTAATAAGCAGATACAATACATAAACGATAAGCACCATCATGCCAAAGTTCACCCAAAAGTCTATAAGTTCATCTTTCATCCAGCTAGCAAAGCTTTGCGTAGAAATATTGTACTGCTTTGAAAAATGATAACTGATATAACTGAGTGGTGTCGTAGCGATAAAAGCGAATAGTGACAACCAAGCAACATAAATAGACGTTTGCACAAATTTGAATTTAGAAGATTGCTCAGCCCATTTTTTAAATGCACCAGATAACCCCAATAAAAGAATTGATAAGTAAAACATCCATTCAAAAGGTGTAGACAAGAAAAATAGTAAATTACGTATTTTTGAATATTCCTCAGTTAATACAAGTTCTCTACCATTTAAAAAAGTGGCAGGATCAGCAACTGTACCTTGATACTCGAATGGTAAATCTGTATTTGCAAAATGGAATAAATACCAATAAAAGAATAAACCATATAAAAAGTAGCCAAGAATGCCATAAAGACCAATTTTTCTTGCCAATTTGTTCCCTCCTTTAATCTCAATGAAAAAAGTACAACCCTTCATACTTAGTTTAGTATACTTTTCCATATTTAGAACTGCAAAAAAGAGGAAAGAAATAACTAACTGATGAATAAGGAGTAACCTGACAAAACAATAATAGCACTAAGGACAACAAAGACTACATTCGCGCCAATATAAGCAACAATAAACGCAATCGCTGCACCAAGTAAGCCGTACCAGATGCTTTCTCCAATAAGCAAAACCCCAGGAAAAATAAGAGCACCGAGAGTCGCATAAGGAACATTTTTCAGAACAGATTGCACAAATATAGGCAGTTCCTTTCCTTTAAAAAGTAAAAATGGCGCAACCCTTGGAAGATATGTAACAAGACCCATGCCAATAATTAACCAAAGTACTTCATTGCTCATTTTGCCGATCCTCCCTCTTCATTCCTTCTATAACCTCAACAAGAACGGAAGAAATTAAAGTTGCTATAACAATTGACCATCCTGTTGAAAGTGCACCGGTAAAGGTAAAAATAGTGTTTAATCCGGCAGCAATAGCAGCAAGGTAAACAACTTTAGCACTGCCTTTCATCGAAGGGACAAGTAGACCAATAAACATTGCATATAGCGCAACTGTCATGCTTTCTTGTAACACTTGTGGCAAGTTTGCACCAACGACGAACCCAAGAGCAGTAAAGGTAACCCAGCTCATATACCCAATGATATTCACACCTAAAATAAAACCAGTTTTTTGCACGCCATCTTTTGTAGCAATAACTGAAAAAGATTCATCTGTAATGCCGAATGAATAGAGTGCCTTTTTCATTAGTCTGTCATCTTCGGCTTTTTCATTAAGCGCTGTACTCATCAGAAAATGGCGAATATTAACAATAAAAGTTGTAAAAATAATTTCGAAAGTACTCGTCCCTAAACTAATTAAGCTAAGTGCAATATATTGTGATGCACCTGCAAAAACAATCATACTCATAAGTACAGTCTCTATAAAAGATAAACCTGTTGTCTTTGCTAATAAGCCAAACGTAAGTGCAACGGGGGCATAACCAATCGCAATACTTACACCAGCCTGCACCCCTTTTCGAAATGGTACTTCTCTTGTTTGTAACAATAGCTCCGCCAAGATTTCTCCCTACCCTTCATCCCAAAAAATAGTATAATATTGAATAAATAAACTGATTAGTTATTTGTACATTATATTATACATTCGTACGTTATAATAAACAATCATTTTCGGAGGAATTATGGATAATATTCAAAAAAATATCGGTGTTAACTTAAAAAATCTACGTAAAGCACGAGGTTTAAGTCTAGATACTACAGCAAACTTAACTAATGTAAGTAAAGCGATGCTTGGGCAAATAGAACGTGGTGAATCCAACCCAACAGTGACAACATTATGGAAGATTGCCACAGGATTACAAGTTTCCTTCTCATCTTTAATTAAGGAACAGCAGTCTCCTATTCATGTGGTTAATCGCCATGATATAAGCCCCATTATGGAGTATAGTGGGAAATATCGCGTATATCCGGTCTTCCCATTTGACCCAAGGAAAAAGTTTGAAATTTTTACTGTCGAGATTGAGACAGGTTATGAACATCTATCAGAAAAACATAATGAAGGTGTTGAAGAGTATGTAACGGTGATCACTGGTACACTACAACTTGAAATTAATGAACAACAATACACCATTCAACCAGGTAATTCCATCCGTTTCTCCGCCAACAAAGCTCATACGTATCGCAATATTGGGGAAGATATGATTATTTATCAAACAGTTTTGTATTACCCTTAAGTTTGAGGGTTGCAATTCTGTTTCTTTTTTTGTAGAATCATTTCATAGCTAATGATTCTGAAAATAAAAGAGGGGTGATCCTATTCACCAATTAGACGAAGATGGCTATTTGCATCCTGAAGAGTCAACGGTCATTCAAAAGATAAGTAAAAAAACAACGATAGAGCCAAATGCAATAGCCGTAGTCACTAGCCTATATCGCATTGGCCAAGGCATTAAAAATAAGCTAGAGCAAGAAGTGTTAGCCAAGCATAAAATCTCTTGGACTTCCTTTTCGATTCTTTATGATTTATGGATATATGGAAAAATGGAAACAAAAGAGCTTGCCCTTTCTGCAGGTGTATCAAAAGCAACAATCAGTAATATTATGCGTACATTAGAGAATAAGTCATTTTGCAGAAGGGAAACCGACCCAAGAGATCGCCGAAACACTTTTGTTGTGATTACACCTAAGGGTAGAGACGTCATTGAAGAGCTTTATCCCGAATTTCATGAGGGAGAAATCTCCATTGTTAAAGGGTTAAAAACGGACGATCAAAAGCAATTAGCTGCAACCCTTTACCGGCTCATTAAAGACAATAAATTTTAATAAAGAAAAAGTGATGATAGAAGTCTTAGTAGCAACCTCCTCCCTATCACAGAGAGCCGACAAATGACTGAGAGTCGGTATAAAGGATGAAGCGAATTACAACTTCTTGAACTTTCATTGCTACTTGCAATGAACGGCTACGTTCGTTAAATGTTGAGGTGGAGAAGTATTATACTTCTCAATTAGGGTGGTAACGCGTGAAATCCACGTCCCTTTTATCAGGGATGTGGATTTTTATTATTTTTTAAGGATGTGAATAATTGTGAAAGAAAAATTATCAGAACAGCAATTAAAAGAGTTACAGAGACAATTAAAGTTATACAAACAAGGTGTGCAAGAAATAATACCCACTGAAGAATTAGAAGAAAAGTTAGCAAAATCTATTTTATTAAATAAACCTTTAAAGATAAAGCTTGGCTTAGACCCTTCAGCTCCTGACGTTCATTTAGGTCATACGGTTGTTTTAAAGAAGTTAAAGCAATTCCAAGATAATGGTCATACGATTCAATTATTAATTGGGGATTTTACTGGTAAGATTGGTGATCCAACAGGTAAGTCCATCGCTAGAAAGCCGTTAACCGATGAAGAAGTGAAGCATAACGCCCAAACTTATTTTGAGCAATTTGGTAAAGTACTCGATATGGAAAAAGTTGAATTACATTATAATTCAACATGGCTCTCTCAACTTAAGTTTGATGATGTCATTCAATTAGCAGGTAAAATTACCATTGCCCGTTTAATGGAACGTGATGACTTTGAAGAAAGAATTGCCTTCGGGAAGCCGATTTCTTTACACGAATTCTTCTACCCAGTCATGCAAGGATACGATTCTGTTGTGCTTGAATGTGATATTGAGTTAGGGGGCACCGATCAGCACTTTAATGTCCTTATGGGTAGGCACTTTCAAGAGAAATTTGGAAAAACTAAGCAAATTGCACTGCTGATGCCACTACTTGAAGGATTAGATGGCGTTGAGAAAATGTCAAAATCGAAGAATAATTATATCGGTATTAATGAACCAGCAAACGAAATGTACGGGAAAGCGATGTCCATTCCGGATGAACTCATGGTGAAGTACTTTACACTTATTACTCCACTTACACCTGAAGAAATAACTGAGATAGAAGAAGGGCTAGTTAAGCGAACCCTCCATCCACGTGATGTAAAGATGCAATTAGCAAAGCTAATTGTACAAATGTACCATGATGAAGAGGCAGCTGAAAAAGCAGAACAACAATTTATTACGATTTTCCAAAAAGGAGAAGTACCTGAAGAACTGCCGACAATGACATGGACTGGCCCAACTTCTATCACCATTGTGCAATTGTTAGTAGATACAGGCTTACTGCCTTCAAAATCCGAGGCTAAAAGAATGATTGCTGGTGGCGCAATTAAAATAGATGGTAAAAAAATCACCACTGATATGGAAACGACTACGATTAGCCATAATATGATTGTTTCAGTAGGTAAAAGAAAATTCATGAAATTATTGTTAAAGAATTAGGTTGTGAGGTAATTTAAAAATAGTCACCTTTTATCAGGTGGCTATTTCAATGTTTAGGCTTCTTCTACTAACAGTTTTTCCAAAAGGGAGCTAGCTGTCTCGTCCACTCTTTTTTATCATATTTCCGCCACATATCTGCTGTTTGCAGCATCGGATCCCCAGAATAAAAGCGCTCGTATAATTCATGACGAGAACCAAAAGGTGAACCTATTAAATCCCAAGCTAATTTAAATAGCTTCGTCCTTTCTTCTGCAGTAGCATTCTTCCCTTTATAATACTGTTGTGTCAACTGACTGATTTCACCTGATAGATCGGCCATGGACGAAGGTAATTGTATCAAGCCGCCAGCACCTATTAATTGAATGATTTCAACTGCATTGGGATAATATTTCGTCCCCAGTACTCTCGCTGTTTGAATATAATTAAAATCTGGAATATAAATGTCTTTCTCCAACTTTCCATTTTGTTCAGCGGCAATGATTAACCCTTCAATTGTGCGAATTTGGATAATAAGTTCCCCTAGCTTTTCTTGTACATGTAAATAGCCATCTGCTCCAATCACATGTGCCATGGCATTTGCTACTGCTGCCATAAAAGATAACTTCGTTTGCAAGCGCACAATGGCTTGATGATACGCTAAGCTATTAGAAATAGAATCAACTTTTAACTGAGCTAAAGCAATAGGATTATCATGCAGTAAAACTCTCTCCCACGGAACAAAGACATCATCGAAAATCAAGACCGCATCCATTTCATCGTATTGTGCACTAAGGGAATGTTCAACTTGCGACGCTTCTGCAAAAGACTCACGACAAACCATATGCAAGCCCTTAGCATTTGCGGGCACAATCAGCATATGCGCTAAATCTTTCTTCGCCTCATCTAAAGGTGCTAAGGGATAAACAATAATATCATGGGCATAAGGTGCGGAAGTGCCAATCATCTTAGCCCCATTAATATATATGCCTTCGTTTGTCTTTTTTGTTATTCTCAATAAACCTAACTTTTTCGTATTATAATACTCATTAGCACTCCTGTTGATTTGCGGATCTCTTTGAACAATGGCAATGAAACGATTTTCTCTTTTGGCTATATGATAATAAGCCTCTATTTTTCCTGGGAAATGCGGATCTAATTCACGATACGCTTCTCTATTTGCATACCAGCCTGCCACTCGCGAACGGGCATAATCGGAAAGTCGACTCATCATGCCGTTCGTATCTTTCGCCCATGCCTCAAAAGCCGTGCGCCTTTCCTGTAATTCAGTGATATTTCTTGGCAAATAAAAAGCCTTATGCACCCATTGCTGTAAATCATCATCAAAATAACCGATTAATGGCTGTAACTTTGGGTTCGTTAATTGCGAAAACAAGGATTCAATCGTCGTCAACGTACCTCTAAAATTTGTATCTTCGGTAATATCAATTCTTTTACCGTTCAACCACACATTTCTGCCATCCTTTAAGCTTTCAATAAACAAGCTTATTCTCTCCCTTCAGCAGGATAAGTCTGATTATGTGCTAATGGCGGTGAATACACATGAAAACTAATGACCTCAAATGGTGTGGGATTAAACATGAGATGAATGGTATCCCCTTGTACATGAAAAGACTCATCTGCCTTATATGACTCAATTTTATTAACCGATAAATCTTTATGATAAATGAGATTAAGTAAGCTTCCCTGAACAACATAAACTTCTCCTTTTGAAAAACCATGATCATGGACAAGCGTTTTAGCAAATGGCGGAAGATAAACAACAATGACCTCAACCTGCTGATTGCGATAAATGACGTTTCTCCCATACTCTAACATCCCTTGCGGTTGTGTAATATAAGGCTCCAACTCTTTTGAACAAATATTTAATGAACGAATCGCCTTATCTAAAGGCACTTCTTTTTCTTGTAAAACTTGGCGAACTTTTTCTTGAAATGTCACGGTGTAAATCGCTCCTTTACATGCAATTCTATGAATAGTTGATCGACTTTCTCAACTTTCTAAAATACAATATGACAAGCTTGTACTTTCGTGATTAGAATGCAAGAAAATGAGTAGAAGCCTAGGTTATAATTCTCTGAAAGCACTAATACCCTTTTATAAGATGTTTAACAGGAGGCCGAACTTTTGAAAATATCGAGTAAAGGTGAATATGCGCTGCGTTCATTAATTGTTCTCGGGAATAATGAAGGAACTGTTATAACCATCAAAGACATTTCAGCTCAAACATTAGTACCTGTTCAATATTTGGAACAAATTCTACTTCTTTTAAAAAGCCATGGTTATGTAAAAAGTAAACGAGGTGTCTACGGGGGCTATATGTTAAAGAAAGAAAGTCATGAGATTAATATAGGAGAGGTCATTCGTCAACTAGAAGGTCCACTTGCACCGATGAGTTGTGTCAGTATCACCGCTTATGAATATTGTCCATTAGAAGATCAAGGGTGTGTGCTTCAGCCACTATGGGCACTATTGCGTGAAGAAATTGCCTTTATCTTAGATCAAGTTTCATTACAAGATTTGATCAACCGCAACATTCCTTCACCAAGACAAAATCATTAAATAGAAATCACCCTGCTATCGTATTTATAAACAATCTATTGATAGAACAAAAATCAAGTCCCCACCACAAAAAAAAGAGTCCACTAACGGACTCTTTCTCACACTAAAATCTTCATTTATGCAAGTATTGCACGGTCACTGTTCATTTTTTCACCACGAATTTGTTGAAATTCATTTAATAATTTTTCAACCGTAAGCTGCGATTTTTGCTTCTCATCCGCAGAAAAAATAATCTGGCCTTTATCCATCATAATTAACCGATTTCCTAGATCGATCGCTTGCTGCATATTATGAGTTACCATTAATGTCGTTAATTGGTATTTAGCAACAATTTCTTTCGTTAAATTCGTAATCAATTCTGCCCGGGATGGATCTAAAGCGGCCGTATGCTCATCCAATAAAAGGATTTTAGGTTCTGTGAAGGTTGCCATCAAAAGAGACAATGCCTGCCTCTCACCACCTGATAATAAACCTACTTTTGCTTGCAGTCTGTTTTCCAAACCTAAATGAAGCATCTCTAATTTTTCTTGAAAAAACAATTTTCTTTTCTTCGAAACGCCTATATGCAAGCCGCGTGATCTCGTTCTTGTGTAGGCAATGGCTAAGTTCTCTTCGATCGTCATTGCAGGTGCAGTCCCTGCCATTGGGTCTTGGAATACGCGCCCTATTAGACGTGCCCGTTTATTTTCCTTTACATTCGATACATTTTTTCTATCAATAATTATTTGACCGACATCCGGTATTAACTTCCCTGAGATAATGTTCATTAAAGTAGATTTTCCTGCCCCATTACTACCAATGACCGTCATAAAATCGCCTTGATGAAGATCGAGATTCATCTGTGTTAGTGCAATCTTCTCATCTGGTGTGCCTTCATTGAAGATTTTATGAATCTGATTTAATTCAAGCATGTCGTCACCCCTCTCTTCTACTTATTCCATTCCTGCTTGAAGCATTCGTTTTTTCTTTCGTTGTCTCTCTTTTTGCTTCTCAAGAATCTTCGGTAGTACAAGCGCGAAGACGACAATCAATGCCGTAATTAATTTCATATCTCCCGTTTCTAAGAACTCCACGCGTAGCGCTAATGTAACAATAATACGATACAGAATCGCCCCACCGATAACAGCTAATGTTGCTCGAACAATTGTTTTTGCACCAAAAATCGCTTCGCCGATAATAACAGAAGCAAGCCCAATAACAATCATGCCTATACCCATGCCGACATCACTGAAACCATTGTATTGTGCCACTAAGCCACCTGATAAAGCTACCAAACCGTTAGATAGCCCTAGACCTAATATTTTTAATGTATCTGTATTCGCTGAAAAGCTACGAATCATCGTTTCATTATTACCTGTTGCTCGAATGGCCAGACCAATATCAGTTTTCAAGAACCAATCAATAATTACTTTGACAAAAAGAGCCAATATCAGCATGAGAATTAAGATTGCCCATGTTTTTGGCACAAAGCCAATGAAAGCTAAGGCGTTATCTAAACCTAATCCTTGCCAAAAATCAGTTAGTTTTGTAATGACGGTTTCCTCTGATAATAGTGGGATATTCGACTTACCCATAATGCGTAGATTAATAGAGTACAAAGCAATCATCATGATAATCCCTGATAATAAAGGATTGATCTTTCCTTTTGTGTGAAGTAATCCTGTCACGCTGCCAGCTAGGAAACCGGCAACGAAAGCTAAAATTGTTGCTAAGAATGGATTCGTTCCTCCTACAATTAAAACGGCAGCAACTGCTCCACCAGTGACAAAACTACCATCAACAGTTAAATCAGGAAAATCTAATACTCTAAAAGATAAATATACACCTAACGCCATTAATGCATAAATTGCACCTGCTTCAATGGAGCCAAATATTGCTGAAGGCATTATGCTCTCTCCCTTTCATCTGTCGTGCTGATTAAGATACCTGTCATTATTCAATAAATTCCGCAGATTCTTCCCATTCAGGATTTAGTTCAACACCCATTGCTTCAGCCGCTTCCTTATTTATAACAAGCTTTAGATTTTGTGGATATTGTACATCCATTTCGCCTGCTTCTTTCTCACCTTTTAATATTTCTGCTGCCATCACACCTGCTTCATAACCGATATCATTATAATCAAACCCGTATGCAGCAAATCCGCCACGAGCGACAGAATCTAATTCACCAACAAAAAGTGGAATTTTCTTATCTGTTGCCACTTGAACGACTGACTCTAGAGCTGTTACTACTGTATTATCTGTAATGATATAAAGGACATCTGCTTTACCGACTAATGATTCTGTAGCTTGTTTTACTTCAGCTGATGTTGAAACAGTTGCTTCAGCTAATTTCAATCCTGTTCCTTCTATAACTTCTTTCACTGTCTCAATTTGCGATACAGAGTTGGCTTCACCCGAATTATACACAACGCCAATTGTTTCAATATCAAAATATTTGTTTATGAATTCTACTGTATTCGGTATGGCATCTGGGTGATTATCTAATGTGCCTGTAATATTTCCGCCAGGTGCTTCCATAGAATCAACAAGTCCGCCACCAACAGCATCTGTTACAGAAGTAAACACAATCGGAATATCCTTTGTAGCATTTAATGCACCTAGTGCACTTGGTGTAGAGTTAGCAAAGATTAAATCCACCTGATCACTTACAAAGTTGTTCGCAATCGATTGATTATTATTTTGATCCCCTTGTGCAACTTGTGTATCAAATTCTACTTCTAATCCCTCATCCTTCAATGCTTGTTGAAAGCCAACAGATGCTGCATCTAAACTTGGATGTTCAGCGATTTGCGTGATACCGACTTGATAGCTTTTCTCACCGCTTTCTCCACTTGCCTCATTCGTTGTTTCTTCAGAGTTTCCGCATCCTGCCAATATTAATGCACTTAATAATCCAGCTGTCGATAATGTTTTCCACCTATTTTTCTTTTTCACTATTCATTCATCTCCTTCACTTTATCGCTTTTATGCTTTTGTGCTTTGGTTCATTAAATTATATACATATAATACTAAGGAGACAAGAACTTTTTATTATTTTCCAAAAATTTATGTTATCTGACACTAAAAAATAGAATGAATTCCATGAAATTGGAACTACAATTAATATATAATTAATTATTATAAATTTTCAATTAATTTAATGTATATTACTACCACTATTGAATAAAAATGATCAGCTAATGGATACCCTTTTCCCAACATACCATTCTACATCGTTTGTATTGAATCCTGCCGTGCGTTCGCTTTTAAGCGAAGTTGTACTTTTTCTGTAGTAATCTTCTACAGTTAATAACTGCTTGGAATAATCTACGTAGGAACCTTGTTGGATAGTAGCTTGTCCTATATTAGACGCCGTAACCGTTGTATATTAATTCATGGCATAATCCAATATCCCTACTTTTAAATCTAATCTAAGCTATGGTACACCCCTCTGTCATTGCTTAGGCACACTCGAGTTTTCGCTATGTGGTAACCTTTGTGTACACTTGTTGTATCAAATGAAAGGATGCCTCGATACGTGCCGTTATACATCCACTTGCCAACCACTTTTATTGTTACTCCCCCCTCCCCCATCCGCAACGAGCTCCCTACAAAAACTTTTGAATAGTTACCTTGAGCAAAAGAACCTCATTTTCAGTAGTCTTATATTTTTCAACCTTGTAAGTTTAACCGTCAGGCACTTAATTTTTTCTGTTTCATTTGGTTTGTAAAACCGCTCTCCACTCTGTTTTGTTCGAAGTGATTCCAATTACCGATATTCTTCTCTGCTTTATATTCTAAACCCGTACCAACAAAACACTTCTGGATAAGTTGCCTCTAAAATAGCATCCCTTTTCCAGCTGATAACCCTATAGACTTTGTTATAACTCGAAAAAATATTGGCGCATTTCTTTCCTGCAAAGATACTAGGCCCGCCATCTCTTCAAACCAATTCCAACAATTATTGTTATTAGCAGAAGCACTTTTATTAGGATATAAAACGAGAAAACCCCTTATGAAAGCGCATTCATTTTAACATGTCGCAAATTGACTAACAGCTTGCGTGCAGTCATGCAACATCACCATTAACGGAACTTAATCACTCCCTTCATAAGATGATGGCACATATAAGGTAAGTTCTCCTGCCGTATGATCCACTAATACTATAACCAGCTGCTAGTACTGATTCTTTTGGTACAGGGTCAAATACCTTACATACTCATAATAAACTAATTGCCAATAAATTGCATAATTTTTTTACGTTTTTTTCTCCTTAAATCTACTCATTCTATTTTAATTTCTAGAAACTACGAAAGAGTCACAAAGAAATGTCGTTGGCTGTAACGAAATACGAATTGGGTCGTCTAATGAAAAAAGTATTATTAGAGGGGACTTATTTGAAGTGGCTTTTTTGGAAGTCTAGTTTTTATCATTTTGGTTCTAACAAGTATTCTTATTTTTTTTAGAAACTCTACTCCACCAGTACCTATCATTACAGTAGGTAAAGATAAAATACCTTCTACTCAATGTTCTTATTGTTGGCATAGTCTCAATAGTGGCAAATGTGTTGTAGATGTTGGCTGCGTAAAATTATTTTAGGAGTGCTATATGTCGTACATCTTCCCTGGATTATGTAGATAAAATGACTATTCGGATATTTCATCTAGAGATTCTAATAAAATTCTTAATGATATCTAATCCGGTAGATTGTATAATAAATCTTCTTTTTGTTAATTCCCCCCTAAAATGACTAAAGCCACAATCAACATCTAAACTTTTATTGATCTAACCCATGTCCAATTAGCTTATATAGATATTCAAAGGTGATTGTTTGACTAAATTTATTATTCCAAAGTAAATCACGGTGTGCATCAGTAAGGTCTTAGTAAAAATAAATGAAGAATAAAAGTAACAAAAAAGAGAAGATTAACAGACCTTCTCTTTTTTATATCCTTTCAACTATTATAATGTCACTCATCTCTAAAAGAGTATTTGCTTCCACAAGTTCTACTTCAATTTTCTATGTGAAATATTAAACGTTGTTTAATTTTCATAATAAAGTTTGGTGATTTTCTAATGTTCATCTCCCATAATTGGGCCTCTATCGTATTCTTGAAGTTTTTATGCGATTCTCCCTCATAGCCATCAAGCTAACCAAAATGAATATTTAAAGTTTCTATTCTTAGAAACATTTTCAAAAAACGATTATAGTGAGAGCGCTAAAAGTTAACGCTTCATTTCACGTTGCAGTATATCAAAAAAAAGCGATACATGATAACCATCTACTGTCGCATGATGAACTTTAATATTCACCGGCAGTAGCAACTGTGAACCTACCTTTTCATACTTTCCAATAGTAATCATTGGTGTTAAATTATTTTTAATAGCTCCTGCGTGAGATGAAAAATGTTCAAAATGCATCCAAGGAATCGATGAAATGTTCACCACATTTGGTGGGACATCTTCCATTGGTGCGATATCTGTTGTGTTTGCATAGTCTTTTATAAGCTTTTTGTACTCACAGTCAACTGATTTATAATCTGTTAATTCTTCCAACCATAAACTATAAAATAACTCTGTTTCTTGATTAAAGTTCGTAAACGTTGGCACTAATTCTTGCCATTCTACTAATTGCTGATTTTTGTGGGCATACCTCAAATTCGGAATCTTGTTAACCGATTTAGTTAAATTAAAAATGGAGTAAGCATAAAAACTTATAGATTCGTCTTTGCATTTTTCAACTGCTCGCGAAACATCAATTTTTACTGTCATTTCAAAGGTTGTGTCTGTCGCCATAAAATACTCATAATAATTTCTTCTTGGAAAACTTTCTAAATCAATGACTTGATAATTTGACATCTATTTCAACCTCTCATTTAAAATATTACTACATGTTGGCAAAAAGAAACTTTGCATAAATATCATCAAAATTTGTTTGCCTTTTATGATAAATAAAGCTTTCATAAGTCATTTTGTGCCATTAAAATCAAATTACGAAGTTAAAGGGGACGTTACTGTCGGATTTTTAGACCTAATAACGAAGCAAATTGTATCGCTTGAGACGTTGATACTATACACCCTCTTAAGTTTTCTATTGAAACAGTTAAAGAATCAAAATCGGATGAGCTAATATCAATTCCTTTTAATGGTGTCTCATCAAAGTTTGCCCCATTAAGGTTGCATGACAGAAATTCTACTTTTTTAAGCTTACAGGCAAAAAGGTCAGCATTTTTTAACGCAGCATTATCAAAAATCACCTTTTCAAGTTTTGAGTCACCGAACGTAACCATATTAAGAATTGATTCCATAAATCTTGTATTACCGATATAAGACTTTGTTAAGCTGCTGCCAAGTAACTTACAATTAAGAAACTCAACTCGATTCATGGAGGCATTACCCAAATTAGCATTGGATAAATCACAATTCTCAAAGCGTACATCAGTAAGGTCAATTCGCCTAAAATCCGTATTTGTGAAATTACAATTCCTAATCACTGTTTTATATAGTCTCACTCGATCAAGTACTTCGTTGGCAAATTCTGAATCGGTAACCATACACATTTCAAATTCCGGATCTTCTTCGTAAAATATATCTGTAAATCTCTTTTCAGTTAGATCTTCAGGGATCTTGGGTGTGTCAAGCTTCACTGTATACTACCTACTTTCAAAAGATTATCATTCATTTATAAGTTCTTTAGATACAAACTTAAGGGAACATACGTTCTTTTTCAAGACTTGACTTTTATACATTTTCTGATACATAGGATAATCAAGACGCATATCTTAAATGAAATTGTTTGTCCAAGAAATCCCCTTATTATAGTTAAATGGGACCTGAATTCAGGGTAGATACAACAAGCATTAGACCCTTGTTAAAAGGAAAGTCCATAAGCCAACGATTGTTTCCCCTAATGGAGACGTATACATTGAATGTTAACGCAAACCTACTCATCATCCTTTCACCATTGAATAATGGACTGATTATGAAATGGTAACCTCAAAGGATATGACAAAGGAGAAAATAACCTCACCATTCAGGTCGTGGACAAGTATGATGGGCAAGAAAAAGAACAGCTCAAATAATGTACATTTTTTCTTATTATGATGTTTAAAGAAAACTTAGTTTCTTTATGATGATACACCGATTTCTAATCAGTTTGCCCCCTCTTTAAACGCTTATTGTCTATACTCTATTGATTATTTCAACATTCAAAAAAAGACACCCCCAAATAGGATGTCTTTACAATCTTTTTGTAAGGAACTAAGTACATTTACCCGACAGAGCTTTCTGTCTCTATCCTTGGCTTGCGACGTAACTTTACTTGATAATAAGTCGTTTTGTTTTTAATAATAAATTCAGGGATTCCGCCTCTATGGGCATCTTTAAATTCTCGACTTTTCATCCATCCTTTAAAGCCTGTTGGATCTTCCCATCTTGTAACAATAGTTATTTCTTCATACTCTTTCGTATTTTCCGTTAACATAACTTCTAAACCAACGAAGCCCGGCATCGTTTCTACCTTACCTTCTCGATTAAATCTCTCAACAAACATATCAGCATTTCCTGGTTGAAGGTGAACAGTATTTGTTACAATATACATCTCAGGTTCCCCCTTAAAATTGATTTGGTTTAATTAATGGCACTTTACCATCAAATATTACATCAGCATCAAGTTTATATACTTTTTTAAGTAATTCTGCATTTAGGATTTCCTTGGGGAGACCGGTTGCGACAATTTCCCCTCCTTGCAGAACTACCATTGAATCACAATACATCGCTGCATATTGGAGCTCATGAAGTACCATGACAATGGTCATTTTAAACTGTTGATTCAGTTCTTTTAGCAATGACATCAGTTCAATTTGGTGTCCGATATCCAAGTAAGTCGTCGGTTCATCCAAGAGCAAAATATTCGTTTTTTGAGCAAGTGCCATCGCAATGCGGACACGTTGCTGTTCTCCTCCCGATAATGTTTGCACAAGACGATCGCTCATATGAGTAATACCAGTTACCTTCATTGCCCAATCAATGATTTCATTGTCTTCTACGTTCTCACTTTTCATCATTTTTTGATAAGGTGTTCTTCCATACGCAACCATTTGTCGCACTGAGAACCCCGGCATCCCCTCCTTTAGCTGAACGAGCATAGCTAACTCTTTCGCTAAATTCTTTCTTGTATAGTTATTGATACTCTCATGATTTATAAGAATATCTCCTCGGTTAGCGGATATAAGTTTCGCTACCAATTTTAATAGTGTCGATTTACCCGATCCGTTCGGTCCGACAATCCCTGTAATTTGCCCTGTTGGAAATGTCAGATGGATATCTTTTAATTGAAAATTCCCTTGCTTATACGCGACTTGCTGCAAATCTATCATGCAGAAACCCTCCTCTTCCTTAATAAATAAAGAAAGAATGGTGCACCTATGCAAGCGAGCAATATCCCAACAGGTAACTCAATTGGGTCAAACAATGTTCTTGCTACAGTATCGGCAAAAGCTACTAAACTAGCTCCACCTAGGATTGAAAATGGTAAAAGATAGCGATAATCTTCACCAATAATTAATCGAATCATATGAGGTACGACTAGACCAACAAAACCAATTAACCCTCCAACACTGACCGCGGTTCCTGCTAAAAAAGAGGCCAGTAATATCATTTGCAATCTTGCCCACTCTACATTTTGACCAAGTAGTTTTATTGTTTCGTCACCCAAAAGCATAAGATTCGCTTTCTTAATAGCAAAAAAAGAAAGCAGTAGACCAATAACTGCATATGGCAACATGAATTCAAGATGATACCAACTGCGCCCATTTAAGCCACCAGATAACCACGAGAGAACAGCTTGCACGCGGTCACTATAAATGACCATAACACCATTCATTAACGCACCTAAAAGGGCATTCATTGCTACACCTGCCAGAATAATTTTCACTGGAGAAGCGCCTTTTTCCCATGCTAGTAAATAGATGAGTATCGTTGTTAGAAATGCGCCAATAAATGCACCTGCCGGCAATAAATAGCTGTAAGCAGGAAAAACGAGCATCGTTATGACAGCAAGTAAACCGCCACCAGCAGAAACACCAATAATCCCCGGGTCTGCCAATGGATTTTTCATCACACCTTGCAACAAAGCCCCCGAGGCAGCAAGACATGCGCCCACTAGTAAAGCAACTAGTACCCTTGGTAAACGTAAATCGAATATAATCGTCTGATACATTTCCACCCCATTTCCTTGAAAAGCTTGGAGGATTTCAACTAACGGTATGGAAATAGCTCCGAAGGAAATACCTGCATAGATAGATAGTAGTGTAAGGACAATTAGGACCACGAAAGTCAACACGACTTTCCTATTTTTTACTACATTCAATGATGGTTCACTTCACTTTCAACTTCTCTGAGAGAAAACTGACTGCTTCCACAACCCTTGTGCCAGGATTTGTACCAAATAGGTCAGCAGGTAACACTTCAATTCTGCCGTTTTTCACAGCTTCAATAGAGTTCCAAGCTGCATTTTGTTGCATTTCTTTTATAAACCCATCCCTCACCTCTTCGGGATTCCCGTGGGTCATTAACATGACAAAGTCAGGATTTGCTTCAATAATTCTCTCCGTATTGATTTGCGCATATTGTGGGAAACTCTCTAACGCTTGATAATCTGCAGCAATATTCTCACCGCCTGCATATGTTAGGATATCCCCACTTAAGGAATTCGGTAGAGCGGCCATATATGTTCCTGGCGCACCATAAACAAGTAAAACGCGAACTGCAGTCGATGGTTGTTCTACCTCTTTTAACGTCGTTTCTAGATCTGACCTTACACTCTTCGCCTCTTCTTCTTTATCTAACATCGATCCATAAAGTGAAATTTGATTCATTATGTCTTCAATTGAATTAGCTTCTGTTAAAATTACTTCTGCTCCTAATGATTCCAATGAAGGTACATCTTTTTCATTCAACGTTCGATTGGCTAATATTACGTCAGGTTTCAGTAATGCTATTCTTTCTAAATTAACTTCATGTGTGGAGCCAATTTGTTGTTCTCCCTCGGCTTCTTTAATCCACGTATCGGCATTCGGTCTGCCAACTACCTTCTCTCCCAATGAATAAATAATATCGACATCACCATTGCTTAATGCGGCTATTTTAGTCGGCTCCTCAACAAAACCGATTTCCCTACCAGCAAAATCTTCTATTGTATATGACGATTCTACTGAAGAGGAGACCGCATGTTCTGTATCTTGTACACCACAGCCTACTAAACTAATGGATGTGCCAAGCAAAAAAGCGCCTAACCATTTTCTCATCACTTTTTATCCCCTTTCTACTAACTTCGCATGGACAACTAGCCTTCCTTCTGTTCGATCTAAAGAGTAATCACAAGTTGAAAGGGTGACAATTCTATCATTTCCTGTTATTTGCACATCTGTCTCATGTACAGACTTTTCCTTTAGCGAATGAATAAAGTCGCCATATTCTTTGTCAGATGAAAAATCTGTATCAATATAATAAAAATCAGTCTTCGTTTGATAAACAGAGAAAACTTCCAAATCATAGCCTTGATAAAGCGTATCGTAATAGATGACTTGGTGCTTATTAAAGAAAGATGAATCCAAATACTTCTTCAAACCAGCGAACATTGTACCATCCTTCATTCGATGTCCATATATGACCGTATTAAGATCCTCCTCATCGCTGATATTATTGCGATAATCCATGAAGATACTTCCAGCTCTAGTTTCTTCTCGCAAGTAATTTCTTGTTAAATAGTAGTCATTATCCCGTGTCTGTAATATCGGATAATCAATCGCTGTATCGTCAACCGTAATCCAGCCTATAATATCTTCATTTAATTCTTTTAATGGTTCAAACTGCGCTCTTAATCCCGTTGTTTGCGTATTTGGCTCATGTTCATCTGCCCGATAAATCTCTTGCACATTATTCATGTTTTGCCTGTTCTCATAATAGTCATAAAAAATGAGAAAAAGTTGTGAACCAGCATAGAGGAAAACACCAATAGCCAAAAGGTTAACTAATGTTTTGAGCATTTTCATTGTCATGTTCCTAAAGGAACTAAATACAGTCCCGTACGAATATTATGCTCTACACAAACATCTACGCCATATATATCTTTAATTAAGGATTCGTTGACGATTTCTGGGGGCAGACCAGATGCAACAATTTCACCATCACACATGACAATAAGCTGATCAGAATAGCGTACTGCCTGATTAATATCATGAAGAACCATCACAATCGTTAAACCGTATTCTCGGTTAAGTAATTGAATCAGCTCTAATAATTCCAACTGATAATACATATCCAAATACGTTGTTGGCTCATCAAGGAAAAGCATTTTTGTTTTCTGCGCTAACGCCATCGCTATCCAAACTCTTTGCCGTTCACCGCCAGATAATTGATTCAACTGCCGCTCTCGTTTGTCTTCAAGCTTGGTTAATGAAATTGCCCAATCGATGACTTCCTCATCCTCTAAGGACAACTTTTGAAAGGCTCGCTTATATGGTAATCTACCAAAAGCAATGAGCTTCTCTACTGTTAAATCTATCGGCGCTTCATTTTGCTGGTAGACTGTTCCTACTAACTTTGCGAACTCCTTTGCTTTAAAGTGGTGTATTTGTTTGCCATCGATCATTATCGATCCAGCTGTCAACTTTTCATCTCTTGCTAATAATGATAATAGCGTTGATTTACCGGACCCGTTAGGCCCTATAATGGTAGAGATTTTCCCTGCTGGAAAAACCCCAGTATTGTCTTTTAATATTTGTTTTTCCTTATCGTATGAAAATTGGATGGATTTAAATTCCATAAACTTTATCACTCTTTCTTAATAGAAATATTAAGAACGGCCCACCGATGACAGCCATAATCGTCGAAGCTGGTATCTCTAGTGGAGCGATTAGCGTACGACCTAGTGTATCAGCCGTCAAAATTAATAATGCACCTGCAATAGCAGAAAATGGGATTAATCGTTTATGATCCGTACCGATTAATTGCCTAGCAATATGAGGAACGAGTAAGCCAACAAATACAATGACTCCGGCAACAGACGTTGCAACTGCAGCTAAAAGTACAGCGATGGCTGATATCATTATTCTTGAGACATTGACATTCATACCTAAATTCTTAGCCTTTTTATCTTGCAATGCCAATAGATTACACCATGGACTGACTAAGAATGCTAGCACGAGACCAAGAATGCCGTACATGACAATGATTTCAACCTCTGCCCATGTTTTCATTGTTAACGTAGAGCTATTAGATGGACCGAGGGCGATATTGAAATAACTGCAGATCATTAAGAGTGCTTCTCTTAATCCTGTAAACATTGCGCTAACAGCAATACCCGTTAAGATAATACGTAAAGGACTTAATCCTGATTTCCAGCTCATAGAATAAACGAGAAAACAAGCGATACTTCCCCCAATGAAAGCAAATAACGGCCCACTTATATATAAGCCCGGAAGAAACAACATACCAAACAAAGAAAAGAAGCTCGCCCCGGCAGAAATCCCAATGACCCCTGCATCAGCTAATGGATTCCTCATCACTGATTGAAACAGAACACCCGCTACTGATAGGGCGGCACCAGCAAACATTGCAACGATAATGCGGGGATAGCGTAAATCGCGAATGACAGCTACTTCCTCATTTCCTCCATAAAACAGGTCCATTATTAATTCTTTGATCGTGACAGATACACTTCCACTTAAAACAGAAAAGCCCGTCACTACTAACAAAAGAATGGTCACGATTACAAAATAGAAATTTTTTTTATTCATAAGCTTCTTCCTTTTAATCTACGTATAGTATGTCTACAAGCTCATCAAGTGCGTTTGTTACATTCAAATTAGCGGTTGTGGCAAATAAAGGTTCCCTCAGATCGTATACGCGATTATTTTTAACTGCATTAAAATGTTGCCAAATATTATTGTCTTTGAACTCACTATTAAACATTTCAACTACTTCATCGGGCATCCCATGTGATAATCGCAAAATGACATCAGCATCTGCTTCATGTAAATACTCTGTATTTGCTGATATATATTCTTCGTTAAAGCCAGTAATTGCGTTCTCACCACCAGCAACCTTCACTAAATTACCTACATAAGAGTTTTCTGTTGCCACTAAGTAGCTTCCAGGAATCCCGAGTAAGATTAGTACTTTTGGAGATTGATATTGTGCGGTTTTTTCTTGTATCTCTTCAATTTTACTTTCAACGTTTTGAGATAGAGCTTCTGCTTGAGCTTCACGATGATATGTACCTCCTAATTCCTTGATTGTTGTGATCATACTTTCTACACTTTGAAAGTTGAGAAATTCTGTTTCAATTCCTGCATTTACAAACGAGTCCTTCAAGTCATATTCTAATGTAGTCACTGATAAAACCTTATCAGCATTTAATGTTTTAATGACCTCCATATCAGGCTTCATAGGATTTCCAACCTCGACAACATCTTGATATCGTTCAGGTAGTGGAAATGAAGTGGTAGGTATTCCGACTAAATCCAGCTCCAGTTCGTTCATCACTTCTGCTATAGCAGTAGTTGTTGCAACAATTCTTACTTTTTCCTCTTCTGTTTGACCTTCATCTTTCGCTTCCTTCTCTTCACCTGCAGTCTGTCCGCCTGCACACCCAGCAATGAAAAATAATAGCATGATGTAAAATATTAGTTGAATTCTTTTCATAAGAAACCTCCAAATGGGACTGCTGTTCAAAATGCGAACAGCAGTTTATTACTAAATTCCTTACATACCCATTCCTTTTAATCTGTATTTTCTAAATAAATAGAATCCAGACAAAAGAAGTAATGCTGCATAAATGCCTACTTGAAGATAATTTAATGAATCACCTGTTTTTACATTGGTTACATTTTTTTGATTATCTTTTGGTTGTTCTTGATTATCATTACGGTCAAATGGCAAATGACTATCATTGTTATTTCCACTTCCGCTACCCTTATCTTCCCCAGGAGTGATTGGAGGGGGTGTTTGACCATTACCATCATCGTCAATTTCAACATCCAAGCTCGATACATCTAACACAAATCGAACAGGATAAAGATGTGGTGCACCAATGGCTTCAATAGCAGCTACATATGTTTCTTGGATTGCTTCAATATCAACTGATAATACACGTTCTTCAGCTTCTTCGTCTCTACTTATTTCTTCTAAAGCTACCTTTTCACCAGCAATATCAAATTCAATTGTTCCTAACGTATCAAGCCCCGTCACTTGTGTAAATTGCAGGGAATACTCACCGTCATTTACAGTTAATAAAGCTTCATCCGCAAAATATTTCGCAAATGCAGATTCCGTATCAGAATCTACACCAAGAATAGATAATGGTAATGGATACTCACCATCTGCTAACACATCATCATTTGGTGCTGGCTCATTATCACCTGGTTCTTCTGTGCCTGGTTCTTCAGTTCCCGGATTCTCTCCTCCAGGTTCTTCAGTTCCTGGATCATTTCCAATTGGTTGGATGCTGTCTACATCATACTCAAGTGCTACATCATGAGTACTACCATAAGACATAACCATACGTAAATTAGTCAATTGGTTCACATCTGCTATTTGGAATTTAACTAGTTTTGTTTGTTCTGCAGCGTTCTCACTTACTACTTCTACATCTTCAAAAACATCATTTAATTCTGATTGAAGATTAGTAATTACATGACTTGCCCCTAAGTTGAAAGAAATATAAGGAACACCCTTTGCAATCGTTAACGTCGCTGGGCTTTGGAAAAATCCTGCCCAATTTGCAGGTGCTGGTTGCCCATCATATAACACTTGATATTTGATTGTATATTGACCATCTGCTAACTCTTCATTTCCTGGTTCTTCTGTGCCTGGCTCCTCAGCTCCCGGCTCTTCTGTGCCTGGCTCTTCAGTTCCCGGTCCTTCTGTGCCTGGCTCCTCAGTTCCCGGCTCTTCTGTGCCTGGCTCTTCAGTTCCCGGTCCTTCTGTGCCTGGCTCCTCAGCTCCCGGCTCTTCTGTGCCTGGCTCTTCCGTTCCTGGCTCCTCAGTTCCCGGCTCTTCCGTGCTTGGCTCTTCTGGATTTGGTTCTTCAGGTTGATCTAATTCAACAGTAGTAATTGAATTTTCATCAAAAGAAAGTTGAATGGTATGGGTTCCGTAAGACATGAATAATTTCACATTTGTTGATTGATTCAGTCCATCAATAGGAAATTGATATACTCTTGAAGCCTGGTCTTCACTTACAACTTGGGCATCTTGATAGGTACCATTGGACTCTGTTTGTATCTTTTGCATTACTTGGTTGGCACCATTAATTTTTATCGTGATGCTTAATGCTCCATCTTTTGCTATTAATGATGCAGGATTTTCAAAAAAGCTATTCCAGCTTGCATTAGGCTGACCATTATATAAAATTTGATAATTAATGGTATACTTCCCATTTGCTAAATCTTGCGCAGCATTTACTTTTATTGGTGAGGCATTTTGTAAAACAGCTAAGGCAAGGACAAATAGTGCAACTGTTACTCTTAATAAGCGTTTCATATTTAACCCCTTTTCATTTGTTTTTGATAAGTGAATAAAATAAATAAAGCTGCACCGATAGCTAGTAGAACATAAAGTTGAACATTGTCTCCAGTCTCTGGATTAGCTACAACTTCTTGTTCTTGATTCTGTCCGCTGGTATTATTATCTTCTTCACCACCAGATGAAGCAGGTGCTGTTTCTTGATTATTCGTTGCCGCCTCAATTAACTTTGCATTCGCTTCATCAAAAGACAGTCTAATAGAATACCAGTGATCATAAGAGGCATCTGCAACGACATGAATTTTTGCATTTACAGGTTGAGAAATACTATTTACTGTAAACTGAACTGTTTCATTTTCACCGCTAGTTGATAGCACAGATACATTTTTTGATTCAACTTGGAAATCTTTAATCATGCTGCTCGTTGTTGTTAATTGGACCGTTATTTTGCCACCTTCTACTTTTACTTTTGCTGGCTTAGCAAAATACCCATCTGCCATGGATGCTGAGCCACTATCTGGTTTAATAACTGAGTACGACACAGAATATGTACCATCAGTTAGTGCAGCTGACGTATGTAGGGCTGGAGTAATGACTAAGAATACAATTACTGATAAAAGTAGAGCCGAAAACTTTTTGACTAACAAAAATATACCCTCCTCTATATAATTGATTATCATTCTCAATTATATTGAAATAAAAAAACTTATCTTCACCCTTATACAATAAGCCATAGGATTTTAATGATTATCATTCTCAACGTTATACAAAAAAAATAATATGCCTCCTTCCCCTTTATGGACTAGGTAATTAGGATGATGACCGTTACAACGTAATTGTAGTTGATAATGATTATCATAGTCAATTGTTTTTTCGCAAATATTTAACATTTTTTTCACTTCTTTCGTTCAACACCAAATATTGGTCTATATTTTGGTCGAATGAATACTACCCTACTTTGTCAAGAAGCACATTACTATCTACTTGATTACTAAGATAAAACATACTCACCTTTTATAGATAGCAAGTATCTTATTTGTGACTTTCCCATATACTTCTTCCTATTTTCTTAGATTTATTTTCCTATTCCGGGTCTAAAGCGTTACGCATGATTTTGCCCAGCTCTCATTTCCGTGAGTGATGCGACAAAATTCCTTTTGCGCGCTTTACAACAAAATGAAGGTATTGTTTTATATGGTGTATGCTAGGTTCTCCTTCTGGTACTGAAGTAAATATATTTAGTTTTTTTACAGCTGTTATTATCTCCACAAAAAAACCTTTAACAACTAATGAACAAATAGTGGTTAAAGGGTTTTTTAAACAGTTAGTTTCCTTGGAAATTCGGCTTTCTTTTCTCTGCGAAGGCTTGTAATGCTTCCACTCTGTCTTTTGTTGGTAGTAACACTTCATAAGCTTTTCTTTCAATATGTAATCCTGTATGTAAGTCAGTATTCATTCCTTGTTTAACAGCAAACTTTGCTTGTTTAAGTGCGATTGGGCCATTATTAAGCATTTTACTCGCAAATTGTATGACTGTATCTAACAATATATCTTCATTACATACCTCATTTACGATACCGTATTGCTGTGCTTCTATGGCTGATAACCTCTTCGCTGTTAGTATTAATTCCATCGCTTTTGTTTCACCAATTAAGCGAGGAAGCCTCTGCGTCCCTCCTGCTCCAGGAATAATAGCTAGACCTGTTTCAGTTAAGCCTACCTTAGCTACATCCGCCGCAAATCTAAAATCACAACATAGAGCAAGCTCTAAACCGCCACCAAACGCAAAACCATTAATAGCTGCAATCGTCGGCTGAGGCAACTCTGCAATCATATTAAAAACGTCCCCCATTTTATATAGGTTTCGCCTTACTTCCTCATCGGTAAGATTTCTTCTTTCTTTTAGGTCTGCACCAACACTAAATGCACGATTGCCAGTCCCAGTTAAAATAACTACTCTCACCTCTGGGTTTGCTCGAACATTTTCTACTTGCTGTTGTAACTCAATTAACGTTTCATAATTAAATGCGTTTAACGCATCAGGACGATTTAATTTTATTGTAGCAATATAATCGTTGATATCTAATTGAATTTGTTCCATACTCTAGCTCCTTTTCTTTTTTAAAAAATATTCATAACAATATTCGCCACTAAATCATGAAAACCCTTTCAAATATAAAACAAAGCCATTCACCTTAAAAAATTACATAGGAAAAACTAGCCTTCCCTATGAAGAAAAGCTAGTTACCTTCTTTATAAACCTTTAATATAGTTATCTACGATTTTGTTAAAAACATCAGTTTCCTCTAGAAAAGGGCAATGACAACTTTCCTCAAATATATGCAGCTTTGCATTCGGTAAAGCATTTAAAAGATGCTTGCCTGCCGCTACTGGTATCAACTTTTCTTCCTTACCAAAGCATAGAAGTGTGGGAATGTCGTAATCGGGTAGAGAGCTACGATAATCAACGACTGATTGATCAAACAGAATGGCACTTGCAACGGAAGCAGGTAATCTTGTCGTTTCTTCAAGCATCCAATCTAGCTCGCTTAGACTTAATTCTTTTTTAAACATTAGTGGAATGAAACCTTTTAAAAAGGCTTTTTGGTCTCTTTGCACTTCTCTCATAAAACTAGTTAAAGTCTCCATATCAAAGGCGCCTATTGAGAAATCAGGCCATTTAAAATCGGAGGCAAGTTCATCTACGATTACTGTCGATTTAATATGTTTATCACCAAATAACTTTAAGTACTCCCATATGACAAATGCCCCCATCGACCAGCCAACAAGGGTCACATTCTCTAGTTTTAAATTTGTGATAAATTGTCTAATATCTTCGGCATACTGTGCAATGGTATGGCCATGATGGATTTTTTCTGATTGACCATGTCCTCGTAAATCTGGTATTAACACACGATAATCAGTCTTAAAGTATTCTATCTGCTTTTCAAAGAATCGACCACTCATCCATACACCATGAATAAAAATGACTGGTTCACCATTACCTACATCTTCAAAATAAATACTTGTACCGTCACTTAATTTCATTATTGTCACATCATCAACCTCCATTTTAAAAAATTCAATAATAATATATTCTATGCCTCAATCTATAAAAGTAGTGGCAAAACAATAGCTAAAATTTATCTTCTCTTATTTATTATACAACTCTAAATTTTATAAAAATATTGTATCTCAAAGTTTTTTCAAACAATTAAAGGAGCCGAACAAACAGGAGTTGTTCGGCAAAAAATATATTTTCAGTTATTTTAGTTGTAACTCCTTTATAGACAATAAAGAATGCAGACGATTTAATTCTTTATCTAATCTTTCCTTTACATGATTTTCGACAATAAAACGATGTTCTTCTGTTCTTTCAATCTCTTTATCTAAAACATATACACCCTGAAGGACTGTTTCTGCTCCTAAACTGGATATAACTGGTTTCAATGCATAATCAATCATAAGTAAATGTCCGAATGAGCCCCCTATCACAAGCGGTAATACAGATTTATCAACGAAGCCTTTTTGAGGTAATAAATCCAAATAAGCTTTTAGTACACCTGTATAAGAGGCTTTAAATACTGGTGTTAATATAATTACAGCATCTGATTTTTCTACTTTTTCATTCGCTGCGATAATTGCTGGGCTATCAAATTTTGCATGAATTAAATCTTCAGCAGGTAGCTCCCTTACTGTAATTTGCTCATATGGCACGCCCTTTTTGTTTAAAAAAGCAATCGCTTCTTGCTCTAATCCGTTTAAACGGGAATTGTTTGATGTGCTTCCCGATATGATTACAACATTTGTCATCTTCAGACGCCTCCTATTTTGTAACTGTCAACTTACTAAATTTTTTACCATAATGATGCTCTGGCAAATGGTCATACCCAAATAAATTCTTTCTTAAAGTACCTTCTTCATACTCTCTTCTTACGAGCCCCCTATCTTGTAGGATTGGAATGACATGCTCAACGAACTCTTCGAATGTACCTGGAGTGACGGCATATGCAACGTTAAACCCGTCAACTCCTGTCTCTTCTTTCCATCCTTCTAATTGATCAGCAACAGAGTGTGCTGTACCAACAGCCACTTGACCCATCCCGCCAACACCAACAAATTTGGCAATGTCATCGACCGTCCAACTCTTTGTAGAATCTATATTCGTAAATGTTTCAACGATTGACTGAATGGCGTCATTTTTAACGTACTCGATTGGTTGATTTGCTTTATACTCTGAGAAGTCGATACCACTCCACCCCCCAAATAACGCTAATGATCCTTCATAACTAGCATGGTTTTGATAGTCCTCATACTTAACTCTAGCATCTTCCTCTGTTTCACCGATAATAGGCGTGACGAGAGAGAGAATCTTTACTTCACTGGGGTCTCTCCCCTCCGCTCTTACTGCTTCCCTAATTTTATCGACTATTACTTTACCGGCTTCTTTTGTGGGCACACTTATAAAGACCAACTCTGCATGTTTAGCAGCAAACTTTCTCCCTCTTGTAGATGCACCCGCTTGAAAAATAACCGGTGTCCTTTGCGGAGAAGGTTCACATAGATGTGCACCTGGCACCTTAAAATATTTCCCTTCATGGTTAATATCGTGAACTTTACTTGGATCTGTATAGAGCCCTTTTTCCTTGTCTAAAACCACTGCGTCGTCTTCCCAGCTTTGTTCCCACAGTTTATATGTGACATCTAAATATTCATCAGCTATCTCATAACGTTCATCATGGCTGATTTGTTGATCTAGTCCTATATTTAGTGCGGCACTATTTAAATAAGATGTGACAATATTCCAACCTATTCTTCCTTTTGTTAAATGATCGAGAGTGGACATCCTCCTTGCAAATACATATGGATGTTCAAAACTAGTTGAAACCGTTAGACCAAACCCTAAATGTTTTGTTACTTGCGCCATTATAGGAACAACGAAAGCAGGATCATTAACTGGCACTTGTACCCCTTGTTTAACCGCTGCTTCTCTAGAATTTTGATAAACATCATATGTACCAAGCACATCTGCCAGGAAAATGGCATCAAAACGTCCCTTTTCAAGTACTTGAGCCAAATGTGTCCAATATGATATGTCTTTATAAGTGGAAGATTGATCATCCTTATGTGTCCATAGTCCTGGTGATTGATGCCCAGCGCAGTTCATATCAAAAGCATTGAGGTACATTCTTTTCGCGGTCATTTTTAATTCTCCTTTAGTGATCATATTTTATAAAAAACTCATCAAGTGCTTTACTTAAACCACCTTTTCCAAATTTGATTCTCGTTTTATTGTTTCGATTTTCAATTTGATTCGAGGCAAAATCCAAAAACGCGATGACGAACAGTCTCCTAACAATTATTGAATGCAACCCTTTGTCATAAAGCGATTGTTCAACCGTATGGAAGATTCCTTTATTAATATTAAAAGATTGACAACACCATCTAATAAAGTGAAAGTCAGGTAGATTCAAGTACATGCAGCCTGATAGGTTTTTAGCTACATTGGGTGCTTGATTACTAATTGTTGACTGCATGTAACTCACTCCTTTTCATTTGCTCCATTCCATCATTTTTTATTTTGTTGTTTCTTTTTCAGAGCAAATCGTTTCTTCTCGGTAATGTCAATTTGGGTAATATCCCCTTCGTGTACAGTAATGGTGACACAACCATATTCGAGTTCCTTTAATGTTGTGAGAATGGTATGAATTTTATCTTGATCAATGTGTTTTTCCATAAAATTCTCCTTTATGGGACTTATTTTAGTCTTTTTACAAGCTCCTCTATTTCTGTAAGTGTTAACTGTTCTAATTCATGTCGCTTGAACTTTATTTCATCTATAGTAAGCATAAGGTTGATTAAGGTTTGTTTTCTCTTTGCTATCGCTTTTTGTAAAAACTTAGCCAACCTCTTTCCCCCCCCACTCGGTGTTCTTTTTTTCTTCATTCATCGTATCTAGAAATTCTGTTGTATCCTGAATAATTTTGGTCTGATCATAATCCATGGATGCTACATGGTATGAGTTGTAAAGGACTCGAAGCCATTTATGATCTGTTTGAATTTCGATAAAAATACGATCTGTATTCTCTGGAGGTACAACATGATCATGGATAGACTTAAAGCATAATATTGGGCAATGAATTTGAGATAAACTTTTTCCTGCGTCACTCATTACCTTTTGTAAAGAGTGAACTGCTTTTACCGGAATATTATCGTAAGTAATTTCATGTATAGTCGGATTTTTGATATCTGGGCTACCTTCGTCAATATAGTGTTTCTCATCGTAATATCTTAAATACTCGTAATCTGGTAATGTCAGTGCAGTATTAATTAGGATCAGTCCATCTAGCTCTCCATATTTCTTAGCTAACAACAGCGCTAATGCACCGCCCATAGATTGACCTAAACAATAGACTTGTTTGCACTTCTCCTTTAATTGCTTATAAGCTGTAACAACATCATTGAACCAATCATCATAACCATATAACTCTAAATCTCTGCTTTTTGTTCCATGTCCCGTGAGCCTTGGGGCATGAACAGTAAAACCCCTATTTGCAAGTTCCGCACCCAAGTCCTCAATGCTCTGCGGTGTTCCAACAAAGCCATGAATGAGGAGAATACCAATGTCCCCACCTTCATAATAAAAAGAATCTGCACCTGGTATAACTGTTGATTCTACTCTTTTCATTTTTTCGTCCTCCTTTATATTGCAACATTTTGGTGGACAATGGTTGACTACCATTGCCGATTTTTCCCGTTGATGTAAATCTAGCTGCACTACTGCCTTTGGAGGTCCAATCAGCTACTTTAATTCCAACTTAACAAATAGGTTTAATCAGTTTAAAAACAGCATTTGTATAGAGGAGATCATCCCTTGGTGATTAAATCATGCAAAATAAAAAACCTCTTCTGACAAGAAGAGGTTAAAGTTCCGTTCTTTATCTCTCCTTATCTTTCAAGCAACAGCTTGCTGGAATTGGCACAGTGCAATAAATTGCCTGTTGCCGAGGCTTCAAAGGGCCAGTCCCTCCACCTCTCTGGATAAGAAAAATCATATTAAATTTTATATCATTTACTCTATAATATTTATCAATATTTGTCAATTATTTTTTAAAAATTAAGATGATTTACTCATTCGCCCATCCATTCTGGCTTATGAAAACCTTTAAAGTTTTCTTCAATTACTTTTGCAAATTCCTCCGACTCTATGGCTTCAATGATATCCTTTGCCATTTGGGCGTCCTTATCTTCTTTACGAACAACAATCCTATTTTGGATTTCCTCAGGAATTTGATCCCGATAAATTGCTGTTGTTAAATCTAATCCTGCAGCAACCGCAAAGTTACCATTAACAGCAGCAAGATCAACTGATTCAAGAGACCTTGGCAGTTGGGCTGCATCTACTTCATGGAATTTCAAATTTTTCGGGTTAGATAATACATCATTTACTGTTGCATTGACTGGGTTTATATCATCTTTCAATTCTATTAAACCAGCATCACGCGCAACTGTTAATCCTCTCGCTAAGTTTGTAGGATCATTAGCAATGGCCATCGTGCTGCCATCTTTCACTTCTTCAAGGGAGTTGAATTTTTCTGAATAAATACCAATTGGAGCTGTAGGAACAGAAATAATATCTACTAGATCCATCCCTTTTTCAGTGTTAAAATTCTCTAAGTACACTTTATGTTGAAATAAATTACCATCCAAATCTCCACTATCTAAAGCAATATTCGGTTGAACATAATCATTAAATTCCTTTACTTCTACTTTGTACCCTTTTTCCTCAAGTAGTGGTGCTACACCTTGCTCAAGCATATCACTATAAGGAACTGTCGCCCCTAAGACCATCTCTTTCTTTTCTTCGCCGGATGAACCTGATGTCCCACATGCACTTAAAACAGTGCAACAAGTCAGTACAAAAAATAATAACCAAACTTTTCTCATACCCTTCACCTCTTATTTTAATTATTTATCTTTTCACCTTTACGATATTTACTTCCTGGATGACCACTCGGTAAAAGGGGCGAGCCATGAGTAAAAAGCTTTTCTCTTAACGTACCCTTTTTGTATTCCTTTTTATATAAACCACGTTCTTGTAGAATCGGAATAACAAGCTCAATAAAATCTTCCAAATCTGCTGGCGTTACTAAATGATTTAAATTAAAACCATCGACACCAGAGGCTTCAAACTGATATTGAATTTGGTCTGCTACTTCTGATGGATTGCCGACAATTATATTGTCTCTATCTAATCCTTCTAGTTTTGAAATCGCTTCTTTAATCGATAGTTTTTTCTTCGCATCTTTCGTTAATGAAGCAGCTTTATAATGCCCATGCTCTGTAGCTTTAAATTCAAATGGGTTATCTAACTCATCCTTTGTAAATTCCGCAACATTATAACCGCTTGCGCCCCCAAACTGTGCTTTCGCTGCATCTGCACTCCATAATTGGTTGTATTCAGCAAATTTCTCTTCCGCTTCTTCAGTTGTCTTACCTACGATGACTGTTAGGAAAGTGAATATTTTAATATCTTCCGGATTCCTGCCATATTCTTCCGCTTGTTTTCGAATATCCTCTGTATAATGTCTTACTCTTTCAGGTGTTGGCCCACCTACAAATACACATTCTGCATGTTTTGCTGCAAAAGCACGTCCTTTAGGAGAAGTCCCTGCTTGATATAAAACAGGTGTTCTTTGTTGTGACGGTTCTGTTAAATGCGGTCCTTCGACATCAAAATATTCTCCTTTATGGTGAATTTCATGGATTTTCTTACGGTCGATTAATACCCCTTGTTCTGTATCTTCTATCACTGCTCCATCTTCCCAGCTTGATTCCCACAGTTTATAAACGACATCCATATATTCATCGGCAATTTCATAACGCTTATCGTGTTTGATCATATCTTTGAAACCAAAATTTCTTGCTGCATTAGGAAGATAAGAAGTAACGATATTCCATGCCACTCTTCCTTTTGTCAAATGATCTAATGTGGAAAACCGTCTTGCCTGCCCAAAAGGTGGCTCATATGTTGTACTCACCGTTAATGCAAATGACAGATGCTCTGTCACTGCTGCCATAGCAGGGATGACAAACGCCCCATCATTAACAGGAAACTGTAATCCATCGTTAATTGAAGGTTCTTTACTTTCTTTATACGTATCATAAACACCTAATACATCCGCAAAAAAGACAGCATCGAATTTTCCCTTCTCGAGTGTTTTGGCTAATTCCATCCAATAATTAATATCTTTATAGGCACGATGTCGTTTGGAATCTTTATGCTTCCATAGCCCATGAGAATTGTGCATTGCACTTGTCATTTCAAATGCATTCAATATCATTTGTTTTTTATAACTCATACTGCCATTACCTCCTCTAATACTTCTACAAAAGAAGCATAATAATGTATTTATCAATTGTGCTAAGAATGTTTATCGCTTTTGGTGGTCCAATCAGCCATAAAAAAACCTCTTCCAAAAAGGAAGAGGTAACGTACGCTCATAAATATTTCATTCTCTTCCTATCTTTCAAGCTAAATGCTAGCTTGCTGGAATTGGCACAGTACTTGCAATGCTAAGTCTGTTGCCGAGGCTTCGTAGGGCCAGTCCCTCCACCTCTCTAGATAGTGGTTATTTAATTGATATAGTTACTCTAAAATATTTAGAATCTTTTGTCAACATGTTTTTTAACTTATGCTTCCTGATTTTCTAGTACCTTTTTCTTAAGAGCACGTCGCAGTATCTTTCCTGTTGTATTCTTCGGCAATTCTTCTAAAAATTCTATAGAGGAAGGAATTTTGTATTTGGCTAACTTTTCTTTACAATAAGTCAATATATGTGCCTCTGTTAAATTTTCAGTTTTAGGTACAATATAGGCTAAAACTTTTTCTCCTGTATTCTGATCAGGTACACCTAAAACAGCCGCTTCTACAATGTCAGGATGGTCATAAAAAACCTCTTCTACTTCCCTTGGATACACATTATAGCCACCAACAATTATCATATCTTTCTTACGGTCAACAATGTAGAAGTATCCTTCTTCGTCCCTCTTAGCTAAGTCACCTGTATATAACCAATTTTCCTTTAAACAGGCAGATGTTTCTTCAGGCATTTTGTAATATCCTTTCATAACGTTAGGGCCTTTCACAACAAGCTCCCCTACTTCACCTACAGCGACCTCTTCTCCTAATTCATTAACTACTCTATTTTCAACATGAATAATAGATGTGCCAATCGACCCCGGTTTCCGTGGACGATCTAGTGGGTTAAAGCATGTGACCGGAGAAGCTTCTGATAAGCCATAGCCTTCAGAAATAACCACATTGAATTTCTTCTCAAAATTTTCTAACAATGCAACAGGAAGTGAAGCACCTCCAGAAATACATAATCTCATAGATTGGAAGACACCAGGGTTGCCTTCAGGATATTGATAAAGAAAATTATACATTGTAGGCACGCCGGCAAAAACAGTTGGCTTGTATTTTTCCGCTAAACGGAAAATTTCTTTCGGACTAAATTTAGGGTCTATTAAGATTGTTGCTCCACTTATCAGAGGTGCATTCAGAGCAACAGTTAAGCAAAACACGTGAAACATAGGTAAGGTTGTAATCACCGTATCACGTTCATTAATCTGCAAATAGTCCGCGACATCACTCGCATTACTATACAGGTTACGATGAGTTAACATGGCTCCTTTAGGTTTGCCTGTTGTTCCTGATGTATAGAGTATAATCGCGACATCATCGGGTGTAACATCTGCATCAACAAATGTTACATCTCCATTGGAAACAAGCTCTGAAAACGATTTCAATTTAGGAAATACCGACTTATCTCCCAGAGCTGGAAGTCCACTTGTTTGACCGGTTTCGCAGACAATATAATGCTTAATATCTGTTAATAAATGATGCATTTTTTCTGCTAATGGTAATAATTGCTCAAGCATAATCACCGCTTTTACATCACCATCTCTTAAAATATAGCCAATTTCTTCAGGCGTATAGATAGGGTTTATCGGTATGACCTTTGCTCCTAGCTTTAACGCACCATATAAACTAATAACAAAATGCGGCGAATTACCAAGTAGCAAGGCAATATGATCACCTTCTTTAATACCTAATGACGAAAGTCCTGATGCAAACCTTGTTACTTGTTCATCGAGCTTTGCGTATGTACATGCTTGATCCATAAAATAATACGCATTTTTTTCCCCATTTTCTAAGGCAATCTTGTGAAGCTGACTTGTTAAATTCAAGTTTCTCCCTCTTTTCTGAATGAATAGTCATTCATTTTTATAATATAAATTTTCTAAATTTATTATATTAAAAGAAATTTCAGGATTCAAGTAGTCTACGGATATCTACTCTATTTTTTTCTTTATAATAAAATAAAAAGCATAAAAGTTCTTCATCCTAAACGGTGAAAATACTTTCATGCCTTAGTAAAAACAGACTGATACAGCTCTAATAAACTAAATTTACAAAGTCTTCTATAGTGATATTACCGAAATAATGTTTTATATTTACACCAGCTAGCGCCTTTTCAATTTCGCTTTTTTCGTAGCGGATGCCTTCTAACTTTTCTTCAATATCGGTTACATCTCCGACACCAAAGAAATCACCGTAAATTTTACATTCAGTAATTTGTCCTTTTGTTACATTCAGTCTAATGTCAATAGAACCCACTGGGAATCTTTTAGAATGCTCATAATCAAATTTTGGTGACTTGCCATAGTTCCACTCCCAATTTTGATATCTTTGTTCTGAGATTTTGTGAATTTCTTCCCAGTCTTTTTCTGTTAGGCGATATTCACTTACTTCACTACCTTCAAAAATATGATGTAAAATTAGCTGTCTAAATTCTTCGATAGAAATTTTTTCAGTTAAAAATTCAGAGATGTTTGCTACCCGGCTACGAATAGATTTGATTCCTTTTGATTCAATCTTATCTTTTCTCACTTTAAGTGCAGAGACAACATTTTCAATTTCTGAATCGAGCATTAATGTTCCATGGCTAAACATTCTCCCTTTTGTAGAGAACTGTGCATTTCCAGAAATCTTTCTCCCATCTACTGTCAAATCATTTCTACCGCTTAATTCTGCATTTACACCTAACTTTTTTAGAGCAGTAATTACTGGTTCAGTGAATTTTAAGAAATTATGAAAGCTTTCGCCATCATCCTTTGTGATGAAACTAAAGTTTAAATTACCAAGATCATGGTATACAGCACCGCCACCAGATAAACGGCGCACCACATGCAGTCCATTTTTTTCAACGTATTCTGTATTGATTTCTTCAATCGTATTTTGGTTTTTACCAATTATGATAGATGGTTTATTTATGTAGAACAATAGATATGATTCATTAATATCTAAATTCTTCAACGCATATTCTTCAATAGCTAAATTAATGCGAGGATCTGTAATTCCTTGATTATCTATAAATTTCATGGTACCACTCCTTTAAATTTCAAAAGTCATGCCAAATGCGGCTAGACTAATCGGTCCTTTGTACTCTGTTAAAGCTTCATCCTTTAACGATTCTATATTACCATAATGGGGCAAATGGGTTAATAGAAGATGCTTCACTTTAGCTATTTGTGCTAACCGACCAGCATCATAGCTATTCATATGTCCCGCATTTTTACCTTCTTGATGTCCATAAAAATTACACTCACATAGAAGTATATCTGCTTCATGAGCAAACCCTTCTAACTCTTCTTTATATGAGGTATCACCTGTATATACAATTACTTTATTATCTACTTTTATGCGCATCGCAAAGCATAATACAGGGTGGTTAGTCCGTTGAAAAGTAATTGTAAAGGGGCCAACTGTTAATGGTAGGCTCTCTTTAATAGGTACACCTTCTGAGATATTTTTATAATTTAATTTTTGGAATTCATATTCATTTTCATCATGCCCATAAATCGGTAAAATACTTGTTTTTTTTCCTAAGTACCCTTGAATTAAACGAGCATGTTGAAGTACACCTATATCAGCATGATGATCTGGGTGGTAGTGGGAAAGTATGACTGCGTCTAACTCCTCTGGTTGTTTAATCTCTTGCATTTTGGATATAACAGCACTTCCACAGTCAATTAATAATGTAAAATCATCATGCTCTAATAAGTACCCCGCAGTTGCTTCTCCCACTTTTGGATAACCTCCACATGCACCTATAACCGTTAACTTCATTGCATTTCCCTCCTTTTGATTCATCTCTAACTATACTAAATAATGCCCATTTTTTCATTTTTTCTAATTTGTATTGAAACAGTTGTTGACTATATTAAACTGTTATAATACAATGTAAATATCAAAACAATTCAATTAACGATTAGGAGGCTTCAACCATGGTTCAAAACATTTTAGATTTCTTTAGGAATCTCCCACAAAAGCAATGTACTGAATGCGGGAAGTCCATCGAAGAGCAACATGAATGTTACGGTAATAAGTGTGACCATTGTTTAGGTGTCTCAGATTTATAGAATGCTAGTTTCCATCCCTTAATATATAACCATTGGAAGAAGAAGGCCTGCTCCCCTTAGCAAGTCTTCTTTTTGTTTTACTCCAACAAGCCTTCTAGTATGAATGACTTTTGAATCCAGGTGTAAAAAGAATAAATACTGTTACAGGAAACCTCAGCTTGGCATTTCTTTCTGGTTTTTGATCTGAGTGAGACGCAAATCACCTTTGCTCAGCTCTCATTTCCAATTTCCGATTTTGACTGACTTGGAAACTCTATTTGCTCGGCTTCATTTCTGTTATTCAAACAGAATGACTTATTTAAGTCCGGACTCTCTTACCCCGCTGAGTGAAGATTGGTTTTGCTGGAGTGAGCTAATTCATACAATATTTTAGCGCTGCTTAGATTTACCTTTTAAATAAGCACAGTGAAATAACTGTTATCTAAAATCACTTTATTAGAAACAAAAAAACCAGCCCACACTTGATGTGCGAGCTGATTTGATGATGATTCCATCCTACATTCATGATTTTATAAGCCCTTTAAACACATACCTTTCCATAAGCTCAGCGATTTCACTTTTCGAAAGTGGGGCATGCTGTCTTTCCCAATCAAAAATGAGTGATATGTATAACTTTAACATAATAAAGGCAGTCAATTCAGGGTCGCACGGCTCGATTTCTCCTTTATCAATACCTAATGTTTTTACCTTTTCTCCTATATAAGAAATGATTTCTCTTTCCATTTTGTTCGTCATCTCTATAACTGCAGTGGTCCCCATTTCTTTTCCCTCTTGGAACAGCTTAATTGTTAATTGATGCTCTAGTCTATATTCCAAAATGCGATATAGAGCTAAATGTAAATTTTCTTGTAAAGATAAATCTGGTGACAAAACCTGCTCTGCCTCTATTTTCATTTCTCTAATAAGTGCCGTAATAATTTCATCAAATAATTCTTCTTTATTTTTAAAAAAAGTGTATATAGTCCCTTTTCCTACATTAGCAATTTTGGCTACTTGCTCCATTGTTGTAGCTTTATAGCCAAAAAGAGAAAATGATTTTGTGGCAGCTTGAATAATTAATTGTTTACGGTCAACGGCCATTTACTTCTCCCCTCTCTATGACCAAACTGTTCATATTGTCAAAAAATCCTTAAAAAAGAAACCGCTTCTTTATGAAAATAAAAAAAGCGGTTGCAATCAACTCATTACTTATTTTTCATTCTGTCTAAGACAACTGTTGCTAAAGAATCAATAAACGCTGGATGACTATTTGGCATTTCTGGACGATAGTAGGCAGCTCCTATTTCATCTGTAACCACCTTACATTCATAGTCATTATCATATAAGACTTCTAAATGATCAGCGACAAAACCGACTGGTGCATAAATAAATGCTTTATAGCCTTTTTTTGCATGTAAATCTCTTGTTAAATCCTGCACATCAGGCCCTAACCATGGGTCAGGTGTATTTCCTTCGCTTTGCCAACCGACAGCAAATTCACGAACGCCAGCTTCTTTAGCAATTAACTCAGCTGTTTCTTGTAGTTGATCAGGATATGGATCACCATATTCTTTAATTTTTTCTGGTAAGCTATGTGCAGAGACAATTAATATATATTGATCTCTTTCTTCACTTGACATTTTAGCGATTTGCTTCTTCACACCATCTGCCCAAAATTGAATAAATTTCGGTTCCTTATACCAACTATCAACTGAGTAAATAGTTGGACCACCAAGCGTCTGAGCTTTATCTTCTGCTCGTCCATTATAAGATTTGATGCTAAAAGTAGAATAATGTGGTGCAAGAACAAGACTGACAGCTTTAGTAATCCCATCATTATGCATTTGTTGAACTGCATCTTCAACGAATGGTTCTATATGCTTTAAACCGATATAAGCTTTAAACTCATATTGATCTTGAATCTGATTTAAATGTTCTTGAAGTGATAGCGCTTGATTCTCAGTTATTTTTGCTAATGGCGATATTCCTCCAATCGCTTTATAGCGACTCTTTAAATCTTCTAACATCTCTTCCGATGGAGTTCTACCATGTCTAATATGTGTGTAGTAACGTTCAATATCTTCTTCTTTATAAGGTGTTCCATAAGCCATTACTAACAAACCAATTTTTTCTTTATTCATTCTTACACCTCTTTAAAAATGATTACTTTTTCTTTTATTATTTCCCAAATTGTTCCTTAGAATAACTGTGGATAAACGATGTGAGTTTTTTTAATGTCTCAGGATTTACTTCTGGGAAGACACCATGTCCTAAGTTAAAAATATATCCGGGTTGACTCATGCCTTCATCAAGAATAGCACGGACCTTTTTCTCAATTACTTCCCACGGAGCAAGTAACAAGGCTGGCTCTAAATTCCCCATCACTGTCTTTGAAATACCCCTTGACCTTGCTTCACTAATTGGCAACCTCCAGTCAAGGCCTACAACATCAATTGGAAGGTCATTCCATTCATTCGCTAAATGACTCGCGCCAACACCGAACATAATAAGTGGTACCCCTTCATCTTTCAAACTAGAGAAGATTTTTTCCATGACGGGTTTAATATAAATACGATAATCTTCTACATTTAATGCACCAACCCAAGAATCAAAAACTTGAATGGCACTAGCACCTGCTTTAATTTGCGCTTTTACATATGTGATTGCCATTTCACCTAATTTATCCATAAGTGCAAACCATGCTTTTGGTTCTGAATACATAAACGCTTTTGTCTTATAATAATTTTTAGAAGGTCCACCTTCAATCATATAACTCGCTAATGTGAATGGTGCACCGGTAAAACCAATTAACGGTACAGTTAATTGCTCTTTTGTTAATAACTTAATCGTATCTAGAATATATGGAACATCTTCTTCAGGATGTATCTCGCCGAGCTTCTCAACGTCTTGCATCGAACGAATTGGTTCATCAATGACTGGACCCACACCAGGTTTTATGTCAACTTTCACACCGAGACTTGGAAGCGGTGACATGATATCCTTGTACAAAATAGCCGCATCATTGTTATACTGTTCTACAGGAAGTCTTGTTACATATGCGCATAATTCAGGTTGATGTGTAATCTCGAACAAAGAGTATTTTTCCTTAATTGCGCGATATTCCGGCTGTGATCTGCCTGCTTGTCTCATATACCACACAGGCACATAATCAGTCTTCTCTCCTCGAGCCGCCTTTAGGAATGTATCATTTATAGTCATTAAATTAAGTCCACCTTTCATTTGCCTTATGTATTTTCCATACAAATAAGCTTAGAATTATTCTTATTTAGTAAATGTTCACATTAACTATAACTTTTTTCGGTGTTTATTGTACAGTACCCGCTTCAAATGTCGAAAATTTGACGTTTTTATCACTAAAATCGAGGTGAAAGTAATGAATCTTTATATGACAAGCGGCACTAAAAATTTCCTACTTCCCCTGATGGAAAAATTCAGTAATGAGAATATCGTTCTCATGCAAAATAGTCAGAATACCCTGTTAGTACATGAAACAGAAAGCAAAAAAAGTAAGTTTCAACAACCAAAATCTTATCACATCCATGATTCAACTGGAGACCTTCATAGAAGTAAATTTATTGCTATTCAATATATCCCCTTAACTGATGAAGGAAAACCCATTTTCGAATTCAAATTTCAGCAATTCTCTTCAAACTTTACAAATACAATTGGTTTTAGAGCAGCTAGGGTTTTAACTCCGATGAAAGGTCATACTTATGTAATTATTACAGCCTGGGACTCCGAATCTTCATATAAGAACTGGGAAAGTACAAATCCTATAGCAAAAAAAATACAGGAAGAACAAAGTAATAAGAAAGAATTACTATCAGATCCTGCATATACCAGTTTTTATTATATACAAACGACAGATAAATAAAAGCTTCCCACTTGAAAAAACATCAGCCAATTACAGTAATAGAAAAAAACGCCAGCGACGAGAATGTTTATAAAAAGGCTGAGGCTACTTCACTTCGCCTCAGCCCTATCAATTTTATATCACTATATTAAAAACATCGCTACAATTGTTGTCACAATCAAACCAATGACGACAGGAAGAAAATTACGCCTCGCTAACTCAAATACATCCACTTTACATATAGCGGCAACGGGAATCATTGCCCATGGAATTAACGCTCCGCCACCTACCCAAATTCCTGCAATTTGACCTAAAGCAGTTAATGTTGCTGCACCATCACCAATCGCTGTACCAAACAAACTACCAATAGATCCAGCCAATGATATTCCTGAAAAACCTGAACCATCCAAGCCAGTTATTGCTCCTACTACCGTTAATGTAATCGCACCAACTTGTGCAGTTAATGGTACAACAGATGCAAGTGCAACGCCTAAATCGTTGACGATTCCATGTGAATGTTGAGGAAGCCGCTCTCCGATGATTGCTTGAAACCCAGCATCTCCCAAATAAAAGAATGCAGCAATTGGAATCACTGGTCCAAATACTTTAAACCCGAATTGAAATCCTTCGACTAAATAAGTGGTTATTTTTTCGAGGCCTTTTTGTCTATGAGAAAATAATGTAATCGTGAGTAAAATGAGAATAGCTGTACCCCCAATTAAAGCGGTTGCATCCCCTCCTTGAAGGTCGAATAAAAACATAACAACCACATCAATCACAAATAAAACGGGAATAAGAATAGCAAAAATCTTTTTTTGTATTGGTGTAAGTAGGTTTGCTTGCGGTAAATCAGTTGGTAAATCTGCACTTTCCGTCATAGCAGTTGACATATTAAGTTTGCCTGAATTCATATCCCTCTTAATAAAGAAAAACGCTGTTAAGGTGGTCACAACACCCATAACAATAACGAGTGGAATACTTGCTGAGATGACATCGCCAACTGGTAACCCTGCTGCGTCTGCAGTCAGTTTAGGAGCAGCTTGAATAACAAAGTCTCCTGATAATGCTATACCATGGCCAAATAAGTTCATTGACATCGCTACTGCTAGTGCAGGTAGACCTGCTCTTAAAGCAACTGGTAATAACACTGCACCAATTAAAGCAACTGCCGGGGACGGCCAAAAGAACCATGAAATTCCCATCATTAAAATCCCTATTACCCAATAAGCTAACGTTGGTGTTTTAATCAGTTTTGTAAATGGTGAAATCATGACATCATTAATGCCTGTTGATGTTAATGTTTTACTCATACCTACAATAATTGAGATGACTAATATTGTAGGTAGTAATTCCGTAATAGCAAAAATAAAACTGTTAAAAATTCCACTGATCGAAGAATTAATCGAATTCGTTGCTGTGATCGCGATTAAGAATATCCCGACTATACAAATAAAGGTTGTATCTCTTCTAGCGACCATAAATCCAATAATTAATAAGATAAACACTACATAAATCCAATGTATTGCTGTTAATTCGACGCCCATGTTCGTCATTCTCCCCCCTCATCCATTTATTAGGCATCTGCCCTAATGGATTACTTTAAAATATGTTTGGGAGAAAAAGTTGTGTGTATCACCATTCGACATGGCCAATTTTTTTGTCGGAATTCCCCAGGAAATATGTTTTTATAACAAAAAAACCACAGAAGTAACATCTGTGGCAATTAGTTCAGTTATTTTGTTGGATTCTTCTTAACCGATAAGCATTTTTAGCGACCGCCCCTAATTGTTCCAATAAATGAAAATTAGCATAGGCACCAACTACAGCACCAATCCCAGGAATCATTTGTAACATTTTAATTAAGTCAATATGGTCCCTGTATTCTTGTTGAAATACCTGCCAGTCCATATCTACAAGCTCTGCTTTCCTATTTTCCCAATCTTCAATGATATCCATTGTTTCTCTCCGTTTATCATCACTTGAAAATGCTAATTGGAAAATATGAAGTAAAAATAATCTTTCTTCATATTCTGAAGTATCATAACCATATATCATTGCTGCTTCAAATAGGAACTTCATTTTTATGCTAAGAAGCAGTGGAAAATCTGCTAACCCACCTATAAATCCTACAGCACCTGTTCCTGCTCCTTCAACGGAAGCCGTGTTTCTGTATTTAATCAACGTCTCTGTTAACTTTTCATCTTGTTCCTGTAACGTAACCACTATATGAGAAGGTCTCTTAGTTGTATATTCACTCCCCCATAATGTAGCATTTACCATATGTTTGATAGCATCTGTTATCAAGTGATGAGCTTTTTCTGGGATTAATCCATTGAATTTATCTTGGGCATGCTTGGATGTTCTTTTCCATAACCTTGACTTTTTCCGCATTTGATAAAGCCAATCTTTTACTTCTCTTGAGACAGCATCCTCATAACTCCCCATAATATCACACACTCCATTATCAATTATTACTTCTATCAGCTTACGATTGAGAACGCAATGTTTTCATCATATAAAGATATGCATAACCAACGGCTACTAACCCACTTAAAACGAGCACACCAAAACCTACAAAGAAACTTCCTTTTATCATAATGAGTAACGCATAAATGATGGCTTGAATGATTAGTACACGAGCAATTAACCATTTAAATGAATTTTCTCGAATTTTAACATCGACTGGATATAAATCTATCCATAATTTATTTTGATGTTGTCTCCACAATGGTACGAGTTGAAACCCAGTTAGATAGATAAAAAGCATGGCAATAACTATTTGTGCGATTCCATTATTAATAAAATAGATTAACACACCGCCGATGGCTGTTAAACGGAAAAAGATGCCTAGATAATCTCCCGTTCGGAGAAAAGTTCTTAAGTATAAATAATGAAAGGTGTTTTCCTGCTGATAGGAAACCGATTGTAACACCCAGTCCAACCATTTTCTCCGCTTAATTTGATCACGTAAATGTGGTACATCTGTAAACATATTTGCCACTCGATAAAACTTGGCCATTTTTCTCTCTTCAGATTGAATTAAGAATTCCCATTTTAATCCTTTTCCTTTTGTTTTCTGATAAAAATACAAATAAAGTAATAAAAGAATACCTATAGTGGCGATTGTGAACCCAATATGTGCTGAGCTAAATATGAAAAATAACAACGCAACATTAATGACGAATCTAACAAATGAGTCAATTAAATGGGTAGTATAATCCATCTCATATTGGACTCGCCAACGAATAAGCATATTCACACCCTTTACTAACAACAAAATAATTAAAAACGGAAAAAACGAACTGAAATCTCCTTGATTTACACTTGCATACATTGGCATTAACACGGCCAAGCCAATTAGAATTAAGTATGAGGATAATAAAAAGCTAGTTAAAATTGCTTTCTTGAAATACATACCTAGTTTATTCTCTAATGGCAGTAAAAACACACGATCTGCTTCTTCTAAAAATGTATAAATCGGGCTATATGTAACGATAAGACCAAGTAGAATGGCCATAATTTCTGCCACTGGAAAATCCGAAGTGAGCGTTTTTAGCCACTCTTGATAATAATAGGCCACTGTACCAATAAGAAATACCATTACAATAACGATGTGGCCATTGAAAATATATTTTAAGTAGCGACTTAGTTCCTTTGTTCTATTCGCAAAGCGATTCTTCCAGATACTTTGTATATCATTCATAATTTTCTTCCTTTGTTAACTGGATATATAAATCATCTAATGTAGCACCGGCCATATTAAATTGTACCCTTAGCTCTTCTAATGTGCCTTTCGCTCTAATTTCACCTTCATGTATGATCACAAAGCGATCACAATATCTTTCTGCAGTTGCTAAAATGTGAGTGGACATCAGGATACCTGCGCCGGTATTCTTCATTTTCTCCATTAAATTCAATAGTGATTGAATTCCGAGCGGATCAAGCCCTACAAAAGGTTCATCAACAATATATAAGGAAGGTTGAACAAGGAAAGCACACATAATCATTACTTTTTGTTTCATTCCTTTTGAGAAATGGGCAGGAAACCATTTTAAGCGCTTTTCCATCCTAAATTCCTTAAGTAACTGCGCTTTTCTTTCTTTTAAGGTTTCGCGTTCGAGTCCATAAGCCATAGCTGTCATTTCTAAATGTTCATCTAAGGTTAATTCATCATACAAAATAGGCGTTTCTGGTATAAAGGTATATTGTCTACGATACGCATCTTTGTCACTTAAGAATGTTTTCCCATTAATTGTTATCTCACCTTTATTTGGCTCCATAAGACCAATAACATGCTTGATTGTTGTACTTTTACCTGCACCATTCAGTCCAATTAATCCTACAATTTCATTCGGTTTGACATCAAAGGAAATACCCTTTAATACGGGATTTCTCGTATAACCACCTGTTACCTCTTTAATATTTAATAAAGTCATTTGATCGACCTTCCTTGTAAAAAGTTATTCTTATTGTAAGTAAATTAAAACCATATTGTAAAGAAAACAACTATTTTTTTGGGTGACGCATATCTCTTCTTATTACGGGCATTCTATTTTATGAAGGGGAATACAAATCAACATTCATTATCTTAATGAATGAACTTGAATGAGGTGTCTACGGCAGACAATAATCTTTCAAACCGATTGTAGCTTCAAATGCAACTATTAAAGGAGATGTTTTTATTGCACAAATGTAATGAAAACGCATTGAGCTTTTTTTAAACATTTAAATCGCTTTACCGAAAGTGGTTTAAATCATCATTTCTAAATGAGGTGTTTATTAAAGATACCAATTACAAGTAGTTTGTGATGGTAGTTATTCAATGCATTTAACAAAACTGTCAAATGAGGTGTTTGTTAAAGAGTATTTCCAAGAGTAGAAGCCAAGAAGCATTCCCCTTCAATTTCGGCAGGATTCTTATTGAATCCTGCTTCTTTTATTTATGATTTGTCTAATTTTATGATAAAATATGGTCAATTCAAGCATAAGGGAGATGAAAAGAATATGAGTGATTGCATCTTTTGTAAAATAGTAGCTGGGGAAATCCCATCAGCAAAAGTGTATGAAAATGAGCATGTCGTTGCATTTCTAGATATCAGTCAAGTAACCAAAGGTCATACGTTGATTATTCCAAAGGTTCATAAAGAAAATATCTTTGAATTAGATGAAGAAACAGCCCGTCACGTATTTGAAGCTGTTCCAGCCATTAGTCGTGCGCTTAAAGCAGAGTTCCAGCCTGATGGATTAAACACGATTAATAATAATGGGGAAATTGCTGGCCAAACGGTTTTTCATTATCATATGCACCTTATTCCTAGATATGGCCAAGGTGATGGTTTAGGTGTCGTATGGAAAACACATACTTCAGAATATACGCCTGAAGATCTCCAAATGATGTCACAACAAATACATAGTCATTTATCATAAAGCTTTTATCAGGCACAGCAAGATCTGTGTCTGATAAAACCTATTCACAAGTATTTCTATCAACCTTCCATGTAGTTGTATCTACACTCAAGAATCAAAAGCCAATAAATATATATTTTCTCCTCTCCATCTCACTTTCCTTTAACCATCGTCCTAAAAGAAACCTTACTTAAAATATTTCTAAAAAAATTCAAAATCTTTTTAATTAATTCTGTACAAATGTGTTTTTTTTGATAACATAATGATATCTTTATTTCGCTACAGCGATATAGTACAACATTGTGAATGATGGAGGGAAAAGCATGAAACGAGCATTTAACTTTAATGCAGGTCCAGCAACTTTGCCATTTGCGGTCCTAGAAAAAGCAAAAGAAGCTTGGCTAGATTTTAATGGAACAGGTATGGCTTTAATGGAGTTAAGCCATAGAAGTAAAGATTATGAAATAGTACATAACAAAGCTATTGCCTCATTAAGAAACATCCTATCCATCCCAGATGATTATGAAGTTCTTTTTCTACAAGGTGGAGCGAGTTTACAATTTTCTATGATCCCAATGAATTTGTTAAAGCCAGATCAGACGGCAAACTATATCCTTACTGGCTCATGGTCAGATAAAGCATTAAAAGAAGCCAAAAAGGTTGGTTCCACCCATGTTGCTGCTTCGACGAAGGAAACGGGCTATCATCGCATTCCTGAGCTAGAGGAAATTAATTTGTCAGAAGATGCAGCTTATCTCCATCTAACGAGTAATAATACGATCTTTGGGACACAATGGCACCAATATCCAAATACACAAGTCCCGCTTATTGCAGATATGTCAAGCGATATCTTGTCCCGCCCATTTCAAATAGAGCAATTCGACCTTATTTATGCAGGTGCGCAGAAGAATTTAGGACCTTCTGGGGTAACAGTAGTTATTATTCGTAAAGAACTCATCCAAAGTCAACCAGCACTACCTACTATGTTAAACTATGAAACGTTTGCAAAAAATAACTCTTTATATAACACACCTCCAACACTAGCGATTTACCTTCTCTCTCTAGTTTTAGAATGGGTAGAAGAAAATGGTGGGATAGAGGCAATAAGCAAGAGAAATGAAGAGAAGTCTTCCCTCTTATACAATATGATTGATAATAGCAATGGCTTTTACATTGGGCATGCTGATGAGAAGAGCCGATCTCATATGAATGTCACTTTTAACTTAAAAAGCGAAGAACTTTCTACCAAATTCCTTGAAGAGGCGAAACAAATAGGATTTGTTGGGTTAAATGGACATCGCTCTGTTGGAGGATGTAGAGCATCTATTTATAACGCTGTTCCATTAGAACATGTAGAAGCTTTAGTATCATTTATGAAGAACTTCAAAGAAAAATATTAACCATAAAATAGATATGTTCATATGATATTTGTGATGTTATAATTAATAAAAGTTCTCGCTGCAAGCAATGAGTGCATTGTAGGAGAATACAGTTCAAAATGAGATTAGCTTGAGGAGAGATGAGAAAATGAAAAGTAAAAATATTGTGGCCCTTGCCCTTTTGGCAGGAATGGGTGTTGTCCTACATGCCATAACTCCACCGATTTTTATGGGTGTAAAGCCTGACATGATGTTAGTCATGATGTTTTTAGGCATTTTATTATTTACCGACGTCAAAAGCGTTGTTCTTATTGGACTTGTAAGTGGTATTCTTTCAGCCTTGACTACAGGATTTCCAGGAGGACAAATTCCTAATATTATTGATAAGCTGATAACTGCCTTTATCTTTTATGGTCTTTTGTCACTGTTAAAGAATATCAGCGCTAAATCAATTGTCGCTATTGTCTTAACAGCGATTGGCACACTGATATCTGGATTTATATTTTTAACATCTGCTTACATCATTGTAGGTCTACCAGGTGCCTTTATCGGGTTATTTGCAGCAAGCGTCTTACCAACCGTATTATTAAATGCCGTTTTAATGGCAGTATTGTTCCCAATTACAAAATCTATTAATAAAAGGACTAAATTAAATGAACATGCGATTCATTTATAAACGTCCTCACCTGTAGTAGACTACAGGTGTTTTTTTTATGTTTAATATAGCTACTAAGCGTGGAATATAAGGGGTAATAGATGTTCTTTTTACTGGATTCATGTATGATATACGTAGACATTAAAATTGAGAGGAGAGTTTAGATTGAAAGCGAAATCACTTTTTTTAGGCTTTGTCGTTGGCGGAGTAGCAGCTGCTGCAGCTACACTCTTTAATGCGCCTGCTTCTGGTAAAGATACCCGAAAATATATTACTGTACAATCAAAATCGGCTTCTATTCAAATAAAAGAATTAGGTAAACAACTAACTGATATCAAGAATCAGATCGTCCATGTAGGTGAAGAAGGGAAAGAAGCTCTTTCCACTTTAACCGAAGACGTATCATCTTCCATTAAACAATGGAAAAGTGAAATACTGCCCCATCAGCAAAACTTACAACAAGAAATCGCAAATATTGAAAAATCAATAGCTGAATTAGAACAAACATTAAAACATGCCAATCCAATGGACAAAGAATAAATATCCTTCTATTTTACAATCCTTCTTTTTTCTCTAATTATTTTAGAAAAAAAGAAGGATTTCTTATTTTAAAAAAGAAATCTAATATATTATGTTATAAAAATGGTTTGCTTTAAGATTATGCCAAATGCTAACAGAAGTATTACTCCTAAAAACAAGAAACAAAATCTAAAAATTATGCAAATTAATATCTTTATTAATTTTTGCTTTATTGGCATAATAAATATACAATAATAAAAAAGTAGGTGAAGCGAAATGTCAGAAACGAATTTCTCAATCAAGGAAGCCATGCTTTTCAGTCAAAGGGTTGCTCAATTGAGTAAAGCTTTATGGAAATCTATTGAAAAAGATTGGCAACAATGGATTAAACCATATGACTTAAATATCAATGAACACCATATTTTATGGATTGCTTATCATTTAAATGGCGCATCCATTTCTGATGTAGCGAAGTTTGGCGTTATGCATGTATCTACCGCATTTAATTTTTCTAAAAAGCTTGAAGAAAGAGGATATCTTGAATTTTCAAAAAGAGAAAGTGATAAAAGGAATACTTACATTAAATTAACGGATAAAGGTGAAAGCGTTTTTCTAGAATTAATGGAAACATATCATCCAGATAAAAATTCTGTTTTTTCAGGTGCGATGCCTTTAAAAGAATTATATGGAAAATTCCCAGAAATCATTGAAGTGATGGCCATTATCCGCAACATTTACGGAGATGATTTTATGGAAATATTCGAAAAATCATTTTCAAATATTGATAACGAATTTGAGGAAAAAGATGGTAAACTATTAAAGAAGAAAGAATATACAAAAGAATTAGTATAATTTTGTACGATAAAAGCGGAATTATAAACAAACTTCTCCGCTTTTTTATTTTGGTATAAAAGACAATATATTCATTGATTATAAAATAAAATAAAATAATGAAAACCCTTACATCCCTTCACTTTTATGTTGAAATATAACAATCATTTTTTTATCGAAAAAATGGTATTGATTTTTCTTAAAGAGGAGAGTAAAGTAGTGTTTGAATTTAAAACATGAGCGCTGAACTGCGAGGGATTATTTTGTTTATGAGCTGTGTAAAGGAGATAAATGTTAACAAGCAGTATGGACAATTATGGTTGGACTTCATGTCTGCTATACTGGCATTTACAGTCTTTATTATCACATATTTACCAATGAATTATTTGTTTCCTGATACAGTGATTAATACAGAAAGTTTAAGTATCTTTACCCTCTTTCTGATTGGATTGTATCCTATCCATAAATTGATTCATTATATTCCATTAATGCCGGTAAATAAAAATATAAAGAAATCGTTGGAATTACGATCAAAATGTGTACCCATGATACAATTAAAAGTCAATGAACCAGTACCTAAATTGATGTATCTAAGTGCTTTAATCGCACCAATACTATTTATTAATGGAACACTTTTGTTGTTAATGTTATCATTTCAACAATATGGAGCGTTTTTCATCATTCTTTTATCTTTGCATATTGGATTATCATGCCGTGATTTAATCTATATAAAAATCGTAATGAACACACCTAAATTTTCATATATTGAAGAGAATGAGATTGGACTCAATATATTAATACAAATCAAGGAAACTAGATAAAATCCACTCTTCCAACCTTTTATACTATCTTTTTATGATTATTTTTGATATTGTAAAACAATAGACTACGATTGACTAGGGGAGGGAATCATCGATGATCTCCATTTTTATTATTTTTGCTGTATTTATTCTATACAATATTAACAGACTTACTTTTTCCTTATGTTTACAAAAGGAAATCCCAGAGGAGAAACAACCTAAAGTATATCGAACAATTAATGTTTTAATTACGATACTGCTTATTTCTTCCTTTGTTGAAATTGCATTTACTTAAAATAAATGTAAAAAAAGCGGCGAGATTTTCGCCGCTTTTTTCTCTCTATGGAAAAGCTTGAGGTATGAATTAATTAGCAAACCCAAGAAGCTCCAATAATTACTAATAAAATGAAAAGGACAACGAGTAAAGCGAAACCTCCACCGTATCCAAATCCTCCACCGCCGTGTGACATGGATTTTCCTCCCTTCTATCGTCCGTTATAAGTTCTTTCTTTATTGTCTTATAACGCTATTTTTTATAACCAAGCAGCACCTACGATGACTAATAGAATGAAAAGAACAACAATTAAAGCGAAGCCTCCGCCGTATCCAAATCCTCCACCCATGATAACACCTCCCTTATTAGGTTGTTACCACATACTATTCAAACACTCTGTCGTGCGAATAGGCGCGTATCTCGTCTTTTTATATTTTCTCTAAACTTCTTTGGACGAAATATCATTTTCAATTTCTTTATATCCTATGTTGGACTCTCCAGAATGGTTAGTCTAATACCCAAAATTTTCTTAAATAAACCTAATTTTGTAGTAAATATTTTTGTTAAGGAAATGATTTGTGTTATAGTATTTACTGTGTATATACAACAATAAACGTGGGAGTGTTCAACATGAAAAAATGGATTTTATCCCTTTCTGTTGCAACAGGTGTATTAGTTTTAAGCGCTTGTAGTTCAGGAGATTCTGAAGTAGTAGTCGAAACAGGAAACGGAAATATTACACAAGAAGACTTTTATCAAGCCTTGAAAGAACAATATGGTGAACAAGTTCTTCAAGAACTCGTTTATGAGAAAGTCCTCTCAGAAAATTATGAGGTTTCCGAGGATGAACTTAATGAACAAGTAGATACAATGAAAGAACAATTAGGTTCTAACTTCCAATTAGCACTTGCACAATACGGTATGGAAAGTGAAGAAGACCTAAAAGAAATGTTAAGAACAGGTCTAATGCAAGAAAAAGCGGCAATTAAAGATGTTGAAGCTACCGAAGAAGAAATGAAGGAATACTATGAGAATTATAAGCCAGAAATCCAAGCGCGTCATATTCTTGTAGCCGATAAAGAAACAGCTGAAGAAGTGAAAAAGAAATTAGATGATGGCGAAGACTTTGCAAAAGTGGCTGAAGAATATTCAACTGATACAGCATCTGCTGCCAATGGTGGCGATTTAGGTTGGTTTGGAGCTGGTCAGATGGTTGCAGAATTTGAAGAAGCTGCCTATGCATTAGAAGTAGATGAAATTAGTGATCCTGTTGAGTCACAACATGGTTTCCATATCATTCAAGTAACTGACAAAAAAGAAAAAGAATCATATGAAGATATGAAAGAAGAAATTGAATATCAAGTGAAAGTAGCGAAAGTCGACAGTACAATTATTCAAGAAGCAATGCAGAGGGAATTAGAAAATTCAGGTGTGGAAGTAAAAGATAATGATTTTAAAGAGTTATTCAAAGCTCCTGAAGCAGAAGCCAATGATGCTGAAGCAAAAGAAGAACAATAACATAAAAGACCTGGTTATATGACATAACCAGGTCTTTTCTTTGGTCTCGAACCCATTAGACTATTTATGGGTATATTTCCTTTCGTATCTATGGTTCGACCTTTATTATCCTTCTTGCCTTTCATATTGTTCTCGTTTGTCATCCCTAGCGGATTCTAACCTTTGCATATAAACTTCACCTTCCTGCTCAATTTGAGCAGTTTCCGCCTTTCTTTCATCCCTACCTGTCTTAATCGCCATAAATGCGCTAATGAAAATACCTGCAATCACAAAGTAAAGCCATATAGGTATCATTGGACTCCTCCTTACTCTCTTATTAGAAAATATGTCTGCTCGTCCCATAATATGCAAAAAATTTTTCATAACCATTTTGCTCACCTTACTCTCATTTCCATAGGCATCACGAACACATACACCCGACTGGTAAACCGCAAAAAAAGCAAGTTATGTGACATTCTTACATTTCACATACTTGCTTTTCTAAGTTATTCATGAAAGGTCGGCTTATAAAATGCCCGATTATCTAACGCAAAAACTCTTTCTGTGTATTCACCTGGTTTGACTCTAGATAATGATCGATCAAGCATATTCATTTTCGCATCTAAATTATCAATATAATGAATGATTTCCGCTTCTTTAATTAAAGGCGGTTTCGGGCTACCCCATTCTGCCTTACCATGGTGAGACAGAACAATATGCTGTAAAATAACGACCTCTTCTCCTTGAATTGATAGCTCCTCAGCCGCCGTCTCAATCTCACTTACCATGATGGAAATATGGCCGAGTAAGTTTCCTTTTACTGTATAAGTTGTGGATATAGGACCAGATAGCTCTGTAACTTTACCTAAATCATGCAGAATGATACCTGCATATAATAAATCCTTATCCAACGTAGGGTAAAGATTTGCAATCGCTTTAGCGAGATCTAACATTGAAACAACATGATAAGCTAAACCTGAGACAAATTCATGATGATTTTTAGTCGCTGCAGGATATTCTAGAAACTCAGCTTGATATTTCTTTAATAAATGTCTAGTGATTCTTTGAATATTAGGGTTTTTCATTTCAAAAATGTATTGTGTGACTTTCCCCATCATTTCTTCAGCGTCAATAGGGGCAGTTTCTAAAAAGTCTGCTAACTTTACCGTATCGTTTTCATTTGACGTACGAATCTGTCTTATCCGTAGCTGTTGTCGTCCACGATAATTTAAGATATCTCCCGCCACTTTGACAATTGTTTCTGGCACGTAATTATTTTCATCCTGTTCGGAAACATCCCAAAGTTTTGCTTCGATATCCCCACTTTTATCTTGAAAAATCAAAGTTAAAAAAGGTTTACCGTTACTTGCCACACCTTTTGTAGCATTTTTTATTAGTAAGAACAATTCAACCTGCTCTCCTGTATCGTAATAAACAATTCCTTTAGTCATCGTTACACCTGCCTCCTCTAAGTCTTACCTTTAAGTAAAAGTATATCATATCTATCTTAAAGCCTTCATTTTTAAAAGCTTGTTGCTGTTTGTAGTTCACTTAAATCAATCACTTCATCCCCGTTAAAACTTTGCAACATCCCTTTATGACAAGTAAAGAAAATTATCTGCTCCTCTTTACCCCTTAGTACTCGCATTACTTCTTCCAGTCTTTTATGATCAAAGTTCACAAATCCATCATCAATTATAAAAGGGAGCTGATACCGATGGAACACAATTTCTGCCAAGCTCAACCGCAAACTAATATAAAGTTGCTCAGCTGTTGATTGACTTAACGATCTTGGCTCAAAAAACATCCCTTCCTTATGCTCTAATAATAAATGGTCTTTGTCGCTATCATAAAAAATCCGCTTATATTGACCTAATGTTAAATCAGAAAAATACCTCTCAGCTTTCTTTAATATTTTTGGGAATTCTTCTTCTTTAAAGGTGTTTACCGTTTCAGATAGTAAGCTCTTTGCTGTTGCATACACGGCCCATTCCTTTGCCAACTCATTCCATTCTGCTTTTAATTGTTTGTATTTGTGTAATAGTTCAGCATAAATTCCACCTTCTTCTAATTGTTTAATTTCATAAGAAAGATGATGTAGTATTTCTTGTTGCTTGGTTATTCTTTCTTTCTTCGTATCAATGCTTATTTGGTATTCTTTTATTTGTTCTTCTGTCGGTCTTAATTCAACATATTTATTTAATGTCTCTTGTGATAAGTTTGTCATATTTAACTTTAATTTTTCGGTTCGTAGCTCTTCTTTAATGGCTTGCTTCCTTTTAGCAGCCATCCCTTTTTCTTTAAAAGCTATGATTGAAGACACACCTGCTTCTTCTAGTAACGATTGAATATGCTTTTCTCTATTTGCTATTTTCTCGTCTATAATCGTAATATCTGATTGGATTGATTCTCTTATTTCCTTATTTTTTTCAAAGTTTGCAAGTTTGTTTCTTTCTTTATCGATGATATCTTTTAACTGAATCACGCCATCAGCATAAGAGCGTGGTTCGATAACCACTAACGAGAAATAATGAGATAGTTTCTCCTCTATATTAGTAATAGATTGGCTTAAGTCATCCAATTTCGCTTTCTTTATCTTCCTTTTTCTAATCGTGCCCTTCATCTCTTCAATCAATAAGAAGGCATCAAGTAATTGATTTTTCATAGTTGATTTATTTAATTTATATGGCTCGGCAATGAGATCTATCTTACTATCAACTTCTCTCATCTCACCTTCCCACACTTCATATGCGGCAATGATTTTTTCATACTGACTATTGACATAATCTAATCGCCGAGCGTATTCGGCGACTTCGGCTTCTTGCTCTTTATCTCTTTCAATTTGCTGCTTCCATTCATCTACCTGCTCCTTAGCAGCGATGGGCTCTTGTTTTTCTAATACCACTTTTTGTTGTCTTAAATAATCTAATTCATCCTTTATTCCACTAGAGTAGACTGCCTTCTGTTTAAAAAATGAACTAATAAAAGTAATACAGATTCCACCAATCGCTAATGCTTGGATGAGGAATGAAGCTTCAAAGAATCCCCATATGCCAATGAAAATAAATAATAATAAAAGTGAACTTATCTTCATATATTCAATTTTTTGGGATCTCTTATCCTTAGTAATTGCTTGTTTATGTTTCTCTGTGAGCAATTGTATATTGACATTGATTTCAGTTAATCTCTGATGGTGACTTTCCTTTTGCTCAAAAGTAGTGATTTGTTTAAGAATGTTTGCTCTCTCTTCTCTTGATAGTAACTTCTTTCTACTTTCATTTATTTTATTTTCTAATCCATTTAATTCAGTTCTTATAGTCTCCGACTCTTCATCCAATTGTACTTTTCTATCGGACAACCGCGACTTTTTCTTCATTACATTAGAGATAAGTTCTTTTTGAAACATACTCGTATCAAAAGATAAAATCTCTTCGTCAGATATTTGCATATGCAGCTTATCTGACATATGCTGCAATTCTTCCTCCAAAGCTTTTATTTCGAGTTGCCATTCATTCTTCGTCTGCACTTGATTCTCTCTGACAGTATTCAGTTCGCAAACAGCTTCGATTTCTGCTCTATTTTCAAGTATTTGCTTCTGTAATCCTGCATTCATTAATTTTTCGTCAAGGGTACTTCTTTTCATGATGAGTTCATTTCTTTGGTCTTCTAATACTTCCTTACTCTGTTGTATAGCCTCTAATTGCTTTAACCCATCTATTGGAAATTCATCTACGTCTAATTGACTTTCTTCATCTAGTAAACTTAAATAATGAAGATATACTTCCTCAACCGTAAACCACTTCCTTAAAGAGCTTAGCATCCCTTCTAACTGTTCCACTTCTTGTTCAAGTAGTTCGTTATTATAAATTAATTCTTCTTTTTTCTCAGTTCGTTCTTTATAAAGGTTATTCGTTTTTTCCGCTTTTTTTAGATTTTCATATGCTTTTTTTAGCTCTTTTAAACCGCTGTTTAAAACTGGCTTTGTTCCAGATGGCTTAAAACGCAAATCGAGTTGCTTCTGCAAATATTGTTCTGCCTTTAAAATGCCATCTGTTCCAACAACCGCGGAAGAAAATAAAAAATGCCCTAAATCTTCTTTACTAAATGATTGCACATTTTGAATATCAAACAGGTCAAAAGAGAAGATCGCTCGGTATAATGGTTGGTCCATCCCTTGGAGCAATTCCTCTAATAACGTAGAACCACCGCTTCTTCCGGAACTGAGCACAACGTTCACTTCATCCGGTGTTCTTTCCTTTACTCTCTCAATCATTGCTTCATGACCATCTGGTAAAGTGAAAATCAATTTTCCACCATATTGACTACTATTCTTAGGTTTATAATTTCTTTCATTTCCTTTTTTAGATGGAAAACCAAATAACATACTATGAATAAAAGACATCAGTGTTGATTTACCCGCTTCATTTTGCCCGTAAAAACAATGAAAATCGTTTAACTGTTTAATTTTGATATTTTCCCATTTTCCGTAACCATAGATCTCCATACCTTTAAGCTTCATTCGTTCACCCCCTCCACTAATAGTTCAAGTAACAATTGCTTTGCATCTGCAACAATTTCTTTTTGATCTGTTTGTGATATTTCATCTATCCATCGACTTGCTTGTTTATGCCTATATAATGGGGATAATGCCTTCAGTACTATTTCTTCATTTGCAAGATCTAACATTTCTTTATAAAAAGGTGATTGACTTCGTAAACTTTCCTCATCCCACACTAACTGCTTTTTAACTTTTAACTCATTTACCCAAACGAAGGATTGTTGTATTCGTTCAGTTTCTTGGAGAAATTCTATTAATTCACCTGACCTAAAGGCCTTTTCTTCTATTTCACTCATACTTAAGTGTTGTAATTCTAATTTAAGTATAATGGCTTTTCCTTCTCTTCTTTTTGATTCTAACAAGTTGAGACAATTTGATAATAAAACCTCAAAAGAATTGAATGAACTACAATCAAGGACCACTTCATCCCAAACCACATCATTTGTCTCAATAAATCGCTTCTCGCAAGTATGCTCTTGTAATTCTATTAAATAACAACCCTTTATACCTGTTTCCTTTTTATGTCGTCCTTGTATATTCCCTGGATAAATAATTGGCGGCACTGTATTGATTTCAGCTCTTTTATGTATATGACCAAGGGCCCAATAATCAAACTGCTTTTCTATCAAGTCAGAAATCGTAAACGGTGCATAGTTCCCGTGTTCTGTTAATCCTTCCAAATTGCCATGTAAAATGCCGATATGATAACCAGCCGCTTCTTCTTTCTGATAAAGCTGAACCATTCTTTCATCGACATGTCGTTCTTTGTAACTAAAGCCATAAAGATGAATAATTGTATCGTTTTTTTTAAATCTAGTTACTTCTGGTATTTCACCAAAAATAAATACATTCTCTGGCATCGTTAATTTAATCCACTCTCCACCTAGATGATCATGGTTACCATGAACAATAAATGCACGAATTCTAGCCTTATGTAAACGTAACATCTGTTCTCGCAAGATGTTTTGTGCTTTTATACTCCGATCACTTGCATCATATAAATCTCCCGCTAAGATAACAAAATCAACTTTTTCACTTATTGCAACATCAATGAGCTTAATAAATGAACGGAATGTACTTTCCTTTAACCGCTCAAATATGAAGTCGGGTAAGTCTTTTAATCCCACCATAGGGCTGTCTAAATGTAAATCTGCAGCATGAATAAATTTGATAGGCTCCATTTTTTATCCCTCTTACATTTTTCTTTTATTTTAACGCAAACCAAAAGCGAATGCACGTTCTTACTTGGTCGATTGTAGAATTAAAAATGTTCAATTTTAATGAAGGGATTAGACGACTCAGCTCCGTCACCATAATGGTAGTTTTGACCTTTATATCAACTTGCTAAATTCTATTAAGAAATATTCGTTTTTTATCGCATAAGAAAAACCGGACTCATCTCCCGGTTTTGTTTAGATAATAATCAACTGCTTTTCTCTACATGCGGTGTAAGATTCGAGTTGACACCCTATTTTTGCCGTTGCCAATAGTAAATGGCTAGTTGTGTACGATCGCGTAGCTCCAGTTTATCAAGAACAATAGAAAGAACATTACGTACGGTTCCTTCACTTAAATAAAGCTGCTTCGATATTTCTTTATTCGATAAACCTTCCACCACAAGTTCCATTACGTCTTTCTCCCTTTCGGTTAATGCCCAGAACCCATCTGACTTATTTTGTAGCACAAGTTTATCAAGTACTTCCGGAGTAAGAACCCTCGCATTTGATCCGATTGCACGAATCTGTTTGGCCATATCTTTAATCTTACTAGATTTTATGATGTAGCCCTCAGCACCTGCTTTTAAAGCAAGCCGAATATTCATTTCGTCTTTAAAGGTTGTCAACATCATTATTTTAATATGTGGCCAGTTTCTTTTTATAACCTTGGTACTTTCAATTCCATTCAACACCGGCATTTGGATATCCATTAGAATAACATCTAGCTGCACTTTCTCACAAAAAGAAATCGCTTCACTTCCATTTTCGACCACACCAACAATTTTTATATCTTCTTCTTTATCGAGAAGTAATTGTAAGCTCTGACAAATTAAACGATCATCATCCACAATTAATATATCCATAGCTACTTCCCCCTTCTCTGTAAAGGTAAAACACATACGAGCAAGTACCCATTTTGACGATCAATTGTAAAGCTTCCTTTTAACATTCTTGCCCTTAATTGTAAACTTCTTAGTCCACTTCCGTTCACTGATTTTTGGGTATTGGTACCGTTATCATGGATTTTCAACCTTACAAGTGTTTCAGTAATATCAAGTTCAACTTTCGTTTTCGTCGCATTACTATATTTACTTACATTTGTAATAGCTTCCTTAAGACACGCTTCCAACATCACCCAAGATTGAGAAGATACATTTTCAACATTTCCATTATATTGAAAATCTATGAGTAATGGCTCTGAATCTACTACGATTCTTTGCAACCTATCAACACCTATATAAGTAACTGGTGTGAGATTATGAACTGTATTTCTTAATCTCGTTGTACTCCTTGAAAGCCTGATTTTCACCTGTTCCAAAAGGGTGTGTGCTTGATTTTTATTTTCTACTTGTTCATATGCTTGAATAGCTAGAAGGGCACCTGTTAAATCATGCCCCAGGTGGTCATGCAGTTCTCTTGAAATCCGATTTCTTTCCTTCAGTTCTGCTGCCTTTTCCACCTCAAAATAAGCTTCTAAAAGCTCCATCTTGATCTGTTCAAGCTCATGCTTTTCTTTTCTTTCCTTGTCTAAAGCCTTTTCTAGTTGCTTACGTTCTTTCATTGACTGATAAGTGAAGCTTCCGACTAATACTGTGAGTAAACTATACCAGATCAAAGTCATATCAAAGGCAGAGTAAGCAATCATGAAAATCGTCATTGGGAAAACCAACCACCACTTCCCAACTATTGCTGCTTCGAAAATAGCGATGGCTAAACCGTATAGGGCAAACGGAAAATATGGAATGAAAACGATACAGAGGACTATTTCAATAATAAAACTCCATTTTGGTATAGAAAATCTTATACGTATGCTCATAACAATGAGCAAAAGCAGGATAAAAACAATTGCCTCAAAGCCAGCAGTACTTGTGAGCCAAAGATGTGCTAGGATAAGTAATTGTACTATTCGCCAAAATATCACAAATCTGAAATATCGCTCGTACACTCTCATATGCACACCTCTCCTCAGCTATCAATGCAATTTTTTCGCACTTCCTGTAATTAAAAATAAAAACATATACAAAATAAGCATTCCATTCACAAGCAGAAACTCCTTCAGTTCGCCACCAAAAACAATCCAGTCTATACCCCAAGCTAGCCAAAAAGTCGGCAAAATAATCGCTATTTTTTGTAATAATTCAGGTAACAACTCGATTGGAATCAAGACGCCACCGATTAAAGCAATTATACTGATAATCGACATAAAAATTAACATGGATATTTCTTTATTACGAAAAAATGAAATCCACATTAGTGCAAAGGCAATCGATGCCATACTAAATGTAATAAATAAAATGAGTAACCAAAAGGGCTGGTAAAGTTCTTTCCCAATTAATACGCCTCCATAAACTAAAATCAGACATTGTAATATTAAAATGAAAAAATATGCTAGCAAATTTTGTGCTAGATAACTAAAATGACTGATGGGGGCAATTGATACCTTTTTAGCAATTCCTCTCATTCTATCTTCTAAAATTAATCCAGAGAGCTTCAAACTAATAAACAAAATAAAAATACCAAAATATTGATATCCGTATGGAAGATGTGGCCAATACTCTCCTGATGGCAGAAAGATCGCAACAACTGGGAAGAGAAATAGAATCAACAAACTTGTTTTATTTGCAATACTTCTCTTCAGTACAAAGTGGAAAACAGTCATTTAAATCTTCCTCCTACCGAGCACAAACACAATAATAAAAGTAATTACAATTCCTACTCCTAACCGAAACATATAAATATAAGCATCAGGAAATAAATTGCTTTGTGCATAGCCAATTGCATTAGCAGCTAACAATAGAGGATTAAGGTATTCATTAATGAATGTGATAACCGTATAATCAGGAATTGGAAAAAACAACCCTGCCAACACAATACATCCAATTCCATATACTTCACTTAACCGTTCTGCTAATTTAAAGTTCTTTACTGCAAAAATAAGAATTAAACTTACAAGGCTTGATAGTACAGCCAATAAGCCAATGATGTACATTACCCAAAATCCATTTCCCCACTCCACCTTTAAGCCTATTCCTGTAAATAGAAATAACAAAAAACCCAGAAAAATGGAATATAACATGCCACATAATGAGATTGAGAGAGCATAAAAAGGTCGGCTAATCGGCGCCACCATTAAACGTTGCCGTCTTGGAGAAAATAAATCATCTTGAATATGGGCAATCACGATTGAACCGCCAAACAATTGAAACACGAGTGTCATTAACTGTGCTGTATCATAGAACGCAGGATCACCGTATTGATTTTTTAAGTCTCCTAATACGAAATAAAAAATGGTAATAAGGATAATTGGAACAACTAAGAGCAACAATAGCGTAATATAGTCTCTACTCATTCGAATCACTGTATAAGGAATGGTTCTTAGGACACGCATCATGCACTACCTCCATCCCTTAAGGTTCTTCCAGTCAAAGTTAAGAAAACATCCTCTAAATTTGCTTTTTCTACATTAATGCCGACAACACCAGAGTCCTCTTTTATAATCGTTAAAATACGATCAAGGTGTCCTGAATTAGCAGAAGATACAACCAAAATTTGATTCCCATCTTTAATGACTTGTTTTACATCTGGCAGTGCCTGAATACTCTCCAAAGAGACTTCTTCAGGATGACTTACTTCTACCTTGATTCTCTCTTCATGCTGAATGTTTCGAATCAAATCTTGAACTGTTCCTCTTGTAATGATTTGCCCTTTATCTAATATCACAACCTCTGATGCAATCGCCTCAACCTCTTCCATATAATGCGTTGTATATAGAATAGTCGTTCCGTTTCTTTGTAATTTCTTTACAGCTTGCAAAATATGGTTTCGCGATTGAGGATCTATCCCCACCGTCGGCTCATCCATAATTAAAAACTTAGGATCATGAACTAAGGAACATGCAATATTCAGCCGCCTTTGCATTCCTCCAGAAAAATTTTGTGCCCTTCCCTTTGTATGTTCTGCTAATCCAACAAACGCTAAGGCCTCTGCCACCCTTCTTTTTCTCATTTCCCCTTTTAACCCGTAAATTCCGGCAAAAAAGTTCGCATTCTCCTGTGCTGTTAATTCTGGAAAAATCGATATTTCCTGCGTGACTAAACCAATTTTTTCTTTGTTTTTATTCTGAAATGGTTTTTTTCCATCCCCAAATAACGTAACATTCCCTTGATTAACTGTCTCCATTCCTGTTAGGCATCTAATTAATGTTGATTTTCCCGCTCCATTAGGACCAAGTAAACCAATAATTTGACCCTCATTTATATCCAAATCAATGTAGTCCAACACTAGTTTCGAATCATAACGTTTCACAATCCCATTTAGTGAGGCAATCATCCGCTCACACCCTTTCGCCTTGTTAGTGTAAGTATGTCAAGAAAGGCAAAAAGCAAATAGTTACATTTGTCATTAATTTATTTTACTTCACTGCCTCTTCTTCAATAAAGGGTGAAGTTGTTACGAACCGATAAATAAACATTAGCAGAGCCGGCAGATTAATGGTCACTACTACATTTATCAATTCTTTTTTGCTAAAAAAGCTTCTCCATACAAAGTATGAGAAGCTTGAATGTAAATACTTATTTTTCTTTCTTCGTTAATTGAATCGCTTTTTTAATATCTTTATACGAAGATGAGCGACCATACATTAAGACACCGCCGCGATACACTCGTGCACCGAATATCGCCAAAATAATTGTTGTCACAATAAGAACGGCCATGCCTAATATTGGTTCCCATACCGGCAATGAAAGCATTCCTACTCTTAAGAACATCAGCATTGGCGTGAAAAAAGGAATATAAGAGGCAATAGTAATAAAAGTTGTATCTGGGTTAGATAGACCATACATTGAGAGTAAAAAGCCCACAACTACTAACATCGTCATTGGCATAATCATTTGTTGAACATCCTCAATCCGACTAACTAAAGACCCAAGAAAAGCGGCTAGGGTCGCATATAAAAAATAGCCTAATAAGAAAAAGATGGCTGCATAAACCAATATACCAAGAGATAAGTTGCTAAACCCAAACGCTTCGAACCAGCCACCTTCAAGCTTAGACATGCTTTCTCTCAATGCAATAAAACCAATGGAACCTAATATCAGCATTTGTGTCACACTCAAGAGAGCGATTCCGAGTATCTTAGCAAACATTTGCTGAACAGGTGGGGTACTTGATATAAGAATTTCCATGATTCTAGATGACTTTTCAGTTGCCACTTCATTAGCAATCATACTCGCATACATGATGACAGCAAAATAAATTAAAAATAAGACCACATAAACAAGACCTCTTGCCTGACTTAATTCTTCTTGAGACTTGGCATTTTCCTCAAGTGCAGTCGTCTCAAACGATACAGGTGCATACAATGTTTGCAATTGCTCTGGTGATAAATTTATACTCTCTGCAGTTAATTCTGTCTTTATTTGCTGCAAAGCTGTTTGCAATAAGCTAGAGATAGTAGTATCAGCTATACTCAAGGATTTATATTCACCGCTAATGAGATTTTCACCGTTAGAAGTTAAGTAAAGTGCACCTGTAAATTCCCCAGATATTACCTTCTCGTCCACTTCAGCTTCTGACTGTTGTACACTTTCTAAGATGACTTCCTCTGATGTATATGCCTCTATGCGTTCTATTGCTTGGATGGAACTGTTTGTTTCATCTATCACTGCCACTTTCGGTGTTTCTTCATTTGAAAAAGCATCGATAATAGTTGTAATATTGGCTAACAGCACAAATAAAAGTGCCGTAATAATTGTCGTAATAAGAAAAGACTTTGTTTTTATTTTTGTCCAATACGTATGCCATAGAATTGTCCAAAAATTACTCATAAGAAGCACCTGCCTTTTCGATAAAGATGTCATTTAAAGATGGTTCTTCAAGCATAAATTTGCGAATAAATCCTTTGCCAACAATATCCTTTAGTATATCGTCCGCTGCCAATTCATTTTCAATTTGCAGATGCACCCCTTCTGTCGTCATTTTAAATTTCTTCACCGCAGGATGGTCTTGTAAAAAAGCCATTGAAAAATCACCATGAATGATTAATGTTTTTTTTCCATAAGAACGCTTAATTTCCTTCAATTCACCATGTACGACTGGCCTACCTTTTTGCATGATACAAAGATGCTCACATAACTCCTCAACATGTTCCATACGGTGGGAAGAAAACACGATTGATGTACCACTATTTTTCAAGTCTACAACTGCGTCTTTTAGCAGCTCTACATTTACTGGATCTAGCCCGCTAAATGGCTCATCAAGAATCAATAGCTTAGGTTTATGTAAAATACTAGATATAAATTGTATCTTTTGTTGATTCCCTTTTGATAACTCCTCTACTTTTTTTGTTTTGTAATCAGGTACTTTAAAGCGATCAAGCCAGTTGTCTAACTCCTTCAAGGCAGATTGTTTATCCATCCCTCTTAGCCGTGCTAAGTAAACAAGTTGTTCTCTCACTTGTAATTTTGGATATAACCCACGCTCTTCAGGTAAATAACCAATCTGACCACTCACTGAATAATTAATGGGTTTACCTTGCCAAGTGATGTTTCCTTTGGTTGCATCAATTAACCCTAAAATCATTCGAAAAGTAGTCGTCTTTCCAGCACCATTCGCTCCTAAAAAACCAAACATTTCCTTTTCAGGTATTTCTATAGATATATCATCTACTGCGGTAAATTGACCGAACTTCTTCGTAACATTTTCTAATTTTAAAGACATATAAATTCTGTCCCTCCCTTTCATTTATTTACGATATAAAACTAAAAAAGATTCATTAAATAAGTATGTTTCTTTTTGCAAGATTGATGGAATTATGCCAAAATATAATTAAATATCGGAATATTCAACTACATTACAAGGAGTCTTTATGATGAAAACTTATAAATTAACGGCATTCGAACCAACTGGTGAAAAAATTCTTGATGAATCATTCGAATCAGCAAATGATCAAGAAGCCAAGGTGACCGGAGAAAACCTCCTGAAAGAAAAAGGATTAGAAGAGAAAACACATCGTTGCTCATCTCCAGCAGGAAAGCTTATATTATTTCACCGATAGACCTCAGGTTATACTATACACCACGTATCAAATAAAGACACGCATGTTTCTGATAAAACATGCGTGTCTTTCATTCCTGTTATTTCCCTGTGAATCGAGGCTGCCTTTTTTCAATAAAAGCGTTTATGCCTTCTTTATGATCAGATGTTTTCCTCATTTGTGCTTGACCACTTTTTTCGAGCTCTAATAATTTTAACAATAATGGGCGATTCTTATCTGTCAGTATTTTTTTTGTTTTAATCATCGCAAGGATTGGAAGATGACTCAGATGGTACACTTTTTTATTTACTGCTTCGTCAAGATCATCACCTACGACTTCATGAACAAGTCCTCTCTCCCATGCTTCTTCAGCTGTCATCGGTTTCCCTTCCCATATGAGGTGCTTTGCTTGGTCGGGCCCTAACTTACTTTCAAGGAAAAAGTGGGAACCACCGTCCGGGATTAACCCTATACCAATAAAGTTCATCGCTAATTTACTATCCTTATGAGCATAAATGAAATCGGTAGCTAAAGCTAAACTTAATCCGAGCCCTGCAGCTGCACCTTTTATTGCGCTAATGGTGATTTTAGGCATACTATACAATGTAACAACTAACTCATTAATCGCATCCATCACAACGGGGAAATCGTTTTCATTCGCATCCATCAGCATCGTTTTAATGTCTCCGCCTGAAGAAAATGCTCTACCCGCCCCTTTCAGAACAACGATATCTATTTCTTCTAAATTACTTAGCTCTTTCATTACAGCAGCAAGCTCATGAATCATTTCCACATTTAGTGCATTTAATGACTCTGGCCGGTTCATTTCTACATGCGCTACTCTTCCCTCAATCGAATAATTAACGGTCTTTGTATCAAAATCAAGCGCCATTCATTTTCCTCCTTAAGTTTGGATACCTCTATTATAAATAAAATATTTTTTATTTTCCAAATATAATTGAATTTTTTTACTAGAAAATGAATGACTGTTCATATTGAAAATAATTACTGATTAATTTTATCCATTTGATATTTCTCTCGTAAATCACGTTTTAAAAATTTCCCTACAGATGTTTTGGGAATTTCATCAATAAAAATGACATCATCAGGAATCCACCATTTTGCAAATTGAGCGCTTAATGACTGAAGCACTTCTTCAGCAGTCACTTTCCCTTTGTATTGTTCATGTAATACAACATAGGCTAATGGACGCTCTTGCCACTTTTCACTCGGAATACCAATGACAGCAGCTTCAAAAATGGCTTCATTAGCCATGAGCGCATTTTCTATGTCAACAGAAGAAATCCACTCTCCACCACTTTTTATTAAATCCTTCGTGCGATCAACAATTTTCAAAAGTCCTTCTTCATCAATGGTGACAACATCACCCGTATGAAGCCAGCCATCTTTAAAACTCGAGGCAGTCCGCTCATCATTATAATATTCGGTTACAATCCACGGACCTCTTAAGCAGAGCTCGCCCATCTGCTTTCCGTCCCACTCCACTTCAATCCCTTTTTCGTCAATCACTTTCATTTCTAATCCCGGAACCAATAATCCTTGCTTGCTTCTTAACTCCAGTTTCTCTTCAAAATCTATATTTTCTTGATAGCTTTTTAGATTGGAGACAGTTGCGAGTGGACTTGTTTCTGTCATTCCATAAGCATGAAGAAACGGTATCTTATACTTTTCTTCGAACACTCTAATCATGCCTTTTGGTGCAGCAGATCCGCCACACAGAATGCTTCTTAAAGAACTTAAATCATATTTTTTCGCTTGCAATTCCTTCAATAATCCAAGCCAAATAGTTGGTACACCTGCAGTAATAGTAATCTTATATTCTTCTATTAGTTCGGCAATTAATTTAGGCGTAAATGCAGGCCCAGGCATGATCAATTTTGTGCCAAACCACACCCCTGCAAAAGGTAAGCCCCATGCATTGACATGAAACATCGGGACGATAGGTAGGGCAATATCTTTTTCACTTACACCAACACTATCCGCTAAACCTAATGCTAAGCTATGGAGCACAATTGCCCGGTGAGAGTAAATGACGCCTTTAGGATTTCCGGTGGTCGCCGATGTATAACACATCCCTGCCGGGTCATTTTCATCTAGATCATCAGGATATTGATAATTGGGATCTGCCTCTTCTAGTAGACTTTCATAATTATATGCTGGAGATAAAGTTGTAGTTGGAGGTTCCTTATGGTCACTCATAATGATAAATGCTTTTACATTGGAAAGTTCGTCTCTACATTGTTCAATTAATGGAACTAACTCTTCATCTATGAGGAGAATTTTATCTTCTGCGTGATTAATAATATAGGTGATATGCTGAGATGAGAGTCTAATATTAATTGTATGCAACACCGCTCCACTACAAGGAATCGCAAAATATGCTTCCAGATGGCGGTGATGGTTCCAGGCAAATGTCCCTACCTTCTCCCCTCTTTTAATACCAAGCCTTTGTAAACTTGAAGCAAGTCTTCGTGTTCGTTCTGCCATTTCCTTATACGTAAATGTTTGAATACCACCTGCTGTTCTAGATACAACCTCTTTTTTTGCGAAAAACGTTTCTGCTCTTTTTATCATCTGTGCCATCGTCAAAGAAGAATGATTCATCACCAATCGCCTCCCTTTTAGTAACCGTTTACATTATCATAGATGTTTATGCGCTTTTGTACCTATTACATTCTTGTTTTTTTAATAAAATCCTCTATTAAAGTTGCCATAATTAAATCTAGTCTATTTTCACAAACAAAAAAGCTGCACCTTTAACCAAGGTACAGCTCACATTAAGCTTATATAGACTTTGCCTCAATATTAAAGAGCTCATTTAACATAGCTATTTTTTTATCCGTGTATTCAACAAAACTTTCATTGTAGGATTTAGGGTCTTTCGGATTTGCAAAATGAGTAATTTTACCTGTTTCAGGATGGATAAACTTACTTGCTGCCCCGCAGCCAATTCCGATAATCGTTTGCATTTCTTCCATAATCATAATATTGTAAAGACTTTCTTGTTTCGGTAACGCATAGCCAACGTTTTCTAAATTTCCTAAAATATTTTTTTGACGATATAAATAGTAGGGCTCATAATGATGTTCAGCCGTCCACTCTTCTGCCATATTCATCATTCTTTCTGCTTCTTCACGATCTGCAACCTTATATTTCTGCCGGTTCTTTGTCATTTCAGAAGCTCTTTTAAAAGATAATGTATGAACAGTCAGTGACTCGGGTAGTAATTGCTTTGTTTCATTTAATGAGTGTGCAAACTCTGTTGTGCCTTCATTTGGTAAGCCAATGATTAAATCCATATTAATATTGTTCATACCCATACTTCTCGCCAGGTGGAACTTATCGATTGTTTCCTCAACCGTATGATGCCTCCCAATCGCTTTTAACGTTTCTTGCGTATATGATTGTGGATTGATACTGATACGATCAATATTCCATTTTTTTAATACATTTAACTTATCTGCAGTAATCGTATCCGGTCTACCTGCCTCGACCGTAATTTCTCGAATGTGACTCATATCTGGAAACGACTCATACATTTCTTCATATAGAAGGTCCATTTCCTCTGCTGTAATACTTGTTGGCGTACCTCCACCATAATATACGGTTGTTACTTTGATGTCATTTTCCTTTAACCATTCTCCCATATGTCTGATTTCATAATGCAGCCCAGCTAAGAAGGAATCGACTCTACCTTGTTTACCACCAATTGCATAAGCAGGAAATGTACAATAAGCACATTTTGTTGGGCAAAAGGGAATGCCGATATAGATACTGACTTCTTTTTTTAAATCATAAAGGTCAGGAATCGCCGTTAATTGTCGTGCAACGATTTTTTCCATTAAATTAATTTTTTCATCTGAAATCAAATAATCTTTTTTCAAAGCTTGATGAGCATCTTCCTTACTACTTCCAGACATCATATGACGATGATAAAGCTTTGTTGGCCTTATCCCTGTTAATATGCCCCATTTCTGCACAATACCTGTCCAATCTTGTAAAACAGTTAAATACACATGGGAAGCTGCATACTTTAATTGATTAAAGAATTCCTTTTCTGTCTCAAACGCCTTAAGATTCTTTCTATAGTTAGCGGTATAGACTTCTTCCTCGCTTGTAGTAAGCTGAACACTCATGTTAATCTCTTCACTTACTTCATAGTGGAAAGATATAACTACATCTGCACCCTCATGTTTATCAAGTTTTACAGAGCATTCTTCAAAAAATAAATTACCAATTAACTGCAATGGTCTTATATAACGGTTATCATTCAAACCTAAAATAGATATATTCATTGTTAATCACCTTTATACTTTCTCTTGATCAAACTTCTTTAAGTTTACAAAAAAAAGACCTTACGGGTCAATCTCCATTCACAGGTCGTTTGTATTTTAGTAAATCAGTTTGTTAGCTATATTTGGCATATGCTGCTAAAAGACCACCCCCCTTAAATTAAGGAATACGAATAAGAAGCTTTGAAGGTAGCAACCGTTCTACCACCTTCAGAGCTTCTACCTTACTTCAAGAGATTCATTTTCCTTAAAAATTGGATAGGATGTTGTTTGCGGAAATGCTCTTTTACCATATATGTTACACCATGTTCATCATTTGTTCTTGTTACCCAATCAGCTTGCTTTTTTAAGACATGAGGGGCATTCCCCATCGCTACACCTAAACCCGCACCTTCAATCATCTGCAAATCATCATAGCCATCTCCAATGGCTACAATTTCTTGCGGTGCAATATCAAGTTCCTTACTTAATCTCAGTAAACCATTCCATTTGGATACACCATAAGGGACAATATCTAAACGAGAGTCATTTAGTTGGGTAATAGCAATTTCCTCATCATACATGACATCTAATGCTTTTTTGGCATGTATAAGATCATTGGTATTTTCAAAGTAAATTTCAATTTTTGGTGGTTTAACTGGATCTTCTAGCAAATTTTCACTCAGAGACTCAACAAACTGGTGGGAATAAAAAACAGGATCACCTGTTGAGAACACCGTTTTAGCGAGGATATTATTATTTGTTTTTGTCTTATTCGCTAGTGAAAACTTTTCATGCACAAGTCTTATTTGACAAGGGAATCCTTCTAATAAGCGTACAATATCGAAGGTTACTTCTTTTTTGATGCGTTTTACTTCAATTGGTTGTTCCAATTTATCCGCTGTATAAGCTCCAGCTGATGTTACAAGGATGGAATTTAATTTTAATGCTTTAGCCACTTTCTTAGCCGATGGAAAACTTCTTGCTGTTACTAACGTCACATAAATTCCCTTTTGCTGGACGTATTCGATTGCTTCCTTTGTTGATTTATGCAGCCTTCCATTACTTTGAAGAAGGGTACCATCAATATTTATAGCTAAGAGACGATAAATCATCTTTTTGCCCCCTATTCTGGATGAAAATTGTCCTTATGACACTTTTATGTACCCGCAACAGAAAATAGAACAGGAAGAATAGAGATAAAGAAGTCTGTTCTCTTTGCGTTTTAAACATAGTTACGTTTCCTGCCATTCCTTAATCTTTTTTTATCAAAATTCCGCGACATTTGTATTTGTATATAAGCCGTCACATCCTTAAGAAGGCATGAGGTTTTGCACCTGCACGAAAAAAAGCACAACTTTGCTATTGAAAGCAAGGTTGTGCTTTTATGAAATAGAACCAAGTCTATTACTCATGAATTACTCGGCTGAACCGTATAAATCTTCGAGAGGCTTCATGATTGTTTTATTTAAGTCTGTGATAACTTCACTCATTTTTTGTTCATCGGCCATAAGTTTAGAAATCAGTTCGTGTTGTTGTACAAGGGCAACTGTTTTTTGCGCTTGATCCACTTCTTCTTGTGTAATTTCTTGACCAGACATTTGCTTCTGTTGTAACTGAATTTGAATATTTCTAAAGTTATCAAACATCGATTTAGCTGATGGATCTGCATTCACCTTATCATAAGAATCCTTTAAGCTTTGATATTCATTGCTTTCACGGATTGCTTTTTCTAATTCGATTGCTGCGTCTTGTAAATTATTTGCCAAATTGAACACTTCCTTTTCATAGACTTCCACCACTATAACAGACAATGGAAGTAAAATCGAGGAAAAACCTATAAAATATAAGGATTTATAATATCCATATGGCAGTAATACCTTGAAACACACCTACTAGACCACCCAGTAAGGCTCCAAGAAATGTAATCATTCTTAATTCCTTATTAATAATCGAGAACACCATTTGCTCTAACCTTTCAACAGAAAATGAGTCTACCTGTTCTTTTACAATTTCATTGAGCTTCATTTTTTCCATTAAAACAGATATTCTATCAGCTAATAACTTACTTATTCCTACTGTTACTTTCGGGATAAGTTCAGTAATAATATAAGGTCTTATTGTTGCTGTTAGTTGACTAATTGGCATTTGAAATATTTCATGAACTTGAACAAATCGAAACACAGTCTGCTTTATGAATGGAAGGAGGTTATCTCTTCCTATTTTATCTTCAAACTCAGCAATATTTTTATCTAATAATTTTCGCCATTCTTTTCTAAGAAGTGATGTTAAAAGCTCATCTGTTCCAGGATGATTTAAGAATTTTACGATTTCAGGTTGTAGTTTTTCCCCTAATTTCACATTGCCTAAAAACATTTGTAGCATACTTTTAATCATGCCACTTCGTTTTTGGACAAAATCATCGGCCATCCTTTGAATACTTTCTTTTCCTTCTTCACTTGCGAAATAATTCTTTGCTGATTGCACAATCCAATTGCTTAGTTGAGGCAACTGTTCCTCCACTTTACCTACAAGTTTTTGTGGCAAGATTTCTTTCATTGCTACATCTTGATTTGTACGCATCCAATTCTCATATTTCACCTCTAAAAACGCACCAATCTTATCCTCAGCCATTTTTGCAGGTTCATTTATATCTATTTGTTCCAACAGATGCTCTAACGTTTTTTCTGTTTTCAATTTCTTTTCTACTTCTACCACGGCAAATTGTGTCAGCATTGTTTGAAAACGCTCATTTTGTAGTTTCTTTTGTATCCCTTCTGGTGTTAACAAATGATTTATGACAAGTTTACCCATTTGTTCGGCCATCTCACCTCTACGTTTAGGAATCAACCCTGGTGTAAAAGGAAGACGCCATTTCCCAATATAAATCGCTCTATAAGGCTTAAATATCATTTTAATAGCTAAATAATTTGTAACTCCTCCAATGATGGCACCAGTGGCAACCATCATTAGTAGGGTCGTAAAAATTTCTTTCATTCCGCTCTCTACCTTTCTTCTTTCACCAAATTCTTTGTGCAATCGCACCAATTTATCTTGCCATTCATAAGATAGCGTATCAGCATTCGCCTAGATTTTATTATATAATTACTCGCTTCTTGCGGGCAAATGGGGATTAATGATGACACGATATACAAACATTAAAATCAGAGTACTTCCGTATGAAAATAAGATGGTTCTAGAGCTCAACCCAGCATTAGCAGAACATTTACTAATTTCTAATGAGGAACATATCCGTTTATCATTAGGGCAAAAACAATTAACCATTCGCCTCATTTATCGTCAAGTAGATGAAAAGGAACTGTTCATTAGTCAATCTGTATTCGATTATTTCAATATACCATTTGAAGGGCACCTCATGCTTGTTAATTATATTGTTCAAAGCAAGGTATTGTCACTCGGGCCAATTATTGCTATCATGACTGACTTTTTTGAAATGGGAGATCAATCTCCTCCACATTTTCGCACCATCCATCAATTTTGCCATGAAATCAATCAAACTGTTGAGCTTTTAGGAGGAATTGCTTATGTTTGTCATCCCAAAGATATTAAAGAAACTGAAGTCCATGGTTATATAAATATCGAGGGTGAATGGAAGAAACAACTACTGCCACTTCCTGATGTTATTTATAACCGCGTTCACTCTAGAAAGATTGAAAGCTCACCTAGCTTTGCAAACCTTAAAAATTTGCTATATAAAAATGCCATCCCTTTTTTTAATGAACAATTTTTATCAAAGAAAGATGTATATGATTTCTTATTCGACGAAACTCATTTACGTACCTATTTACCAGAAACAGCAGATTATTCGAAAGAAAAGTTACTTTATTTTATAGAAAAGTATCCATCTATCTTCATAAAGCCCGTAAATGGAAGTCAAGGGAAACAAATTATTCACATACGTAAAAATAAAGATATGTACGCCGTTGGTTACTCATCAGGGAAAAAGGCAAAAACAAGCCACCCATTCCATCATCTTGATAGCTTCATATCGCAATTCGAGAAAGAGCATAGAACAAGTAACTATATTATCCAAGAAGGCATACCGCTCATTCAACTCAACAAAAGACCGATTGACTTTCGCATTCTTTGTCATAAAAATAGGCAAAACATTTGGAAAGTTACCTCTGCTGTAGCCCGAATCTCTAATGCAGAACAATTTGTATCTAATCTTGCCCAAGGAGGGGAAATGAGAAAACCACTAGCACTGCTAACTACACTATTTGATAAAACCACCGCAATACAAATATTAGCATTAATGAAAGAAATTTCAATAGAGCTATGCACGATGATTGATCAAAAAACATTTGGCCTATATGGTGAACTTGGCATTGATATGGGCGTTGATTATGAGGGGCATTTGTGGATGATTGAAGCAAACTCTAAACCATCTAAGCAAATTGATGGTGAATTCAATCAGATCAGACCTTCTGCAAGAGCACTTGTAGAGTATTGTACTTTTTTAGCTTTTTCAACATAACAATAAGGAGGAAAAATCAGCATGAAAACACTTGGTATTATGACACTTTACGAAACAAGTGAAAGGACCTATATAACAGCTATTGCTTCACAAGCTAAACATCACGGCTATCAATGCTTTCGTTTTATTCCGAAAAACATCCTACCACACAATAATGAAGTAAATGGAGAGCTATTTAATGAAGTAACCGAACAATGGGAGTCTACGGTTTTTCCATTACCTGAACTGTTATATGACCGTTGTTTTTATCAAGAAGATGATCATTCAAAAAAATGCAAAGTCATAACAAATTGGTTAAAAAAGAGTGGTAAGACCCAATTCTTAGGTCAAGGACTTCCAAATAAGCTCGAAATATATGATGCCCTAAAACATTCTAGACTCGCTCCTTATTTACTGCAATCAGATCCTTTCACTTCAGCGAAATCTTTCATTAAACAGTTAAAAAAGCAGTCACCACTCGTATTAAAACCAGTAAATGGGTCACAAGGTATAGGTATTTATGTTATCTCAATCAAAGGTGACTCAATGATTATCAAAACAGACAAAGGCTCTAAGCAGATTCAACAAACGCTTCCCATTCATAAAGCAACGGTTTGGTTAGAGAGGCTGACAAAAAGATATCAATATCTAATCCAACCATTCTTATTACTCGTTGATGAACAGAATCGCCCCTTTGATTTACGCGTTTTTCTGCAAAAGGATGCTAACGGTGAATGGCAAGAACAAGCAAGAGCCATGCGAACTGGTCATGAAAACGGCATAATTTCTAATTTAAGTGCCGGTGGAACAACCTCTTCCTATGAGCATTGGCTAGATAGTATTCCAAAAAGCCAAAAGTCGTTTTTACAGGAAGAATTAAAGGAAATATTAATTATTCTTCCCTCAATTATGGAATCTTGCTTTTCAACACTATTTGAATTAGGTATCGACATCGGAATTGATCAAGAAGGTGGCATCTGGATTCTTGATATTAACTCTAAACCTGGCAGGAAATTGGTCTTACAAACAAATCCACAATTAGCAGATGTCCTTTACACTTCTCCATTTAAGTATGGAGATTACCTATTATCCCAACGGGCATTAGCAGAAAGGAAGTGAAAGAATGATGAATCAAACATTTATGATAGATATCACCTCAGACTATAAGGGCTGTGTATTCTTGCCAAACCATATAAATCTAAATACTGCCCTTTACAAATTAAATTTCGGTACAGTTACCATTGATGCTAAATTTAAGCAACAACCGAGCTCCAAACAAGCAATCACCATCAGTGAAGATCTCGCTAAAGATATTTTCTTCCCTTATGTCAAGCACCCTCTTCATATTTTTATACATGATGAAACATTAACAATCGGACCCCTTGTTGGCATTTTCACGTCAGGGTTCACATCATTTCCCATGCGGCCTATCGGTGATCGCTCAATTATTTTTTCTAAACTCTTATCTGTAAGTACTAGTGTCGGTGCACTTCCTTTCGTATTTGGAGAGAAGCATATCAATTGGGATTCTGGTACTATACAAGGTTTATTTTATTTACAAAATGGGTGGAAGACAATTGAAGTGCCTTTCCCAAACGTAATCTATGATCGCCTTCCAAATAGAAAAAGTGAACGGCAAAAACAACAAAAAGAAGTAAAGTCACGACTTGAACAAGAATATTTAATTCCTTGGTATAATCCAGGCTTTTTTAATAAAATGGATATTTATGATCGTTTATTTCAAGTCGAGGAAATTTCGGAGTATTTACCTGAAACACAGCCGTTTAGTTCTTATTCCGCCATCGAAAACATGCTCGCCAAATATGGCCATATATACATTAAACCAATGAATGGCAGTCTGGGATTAGGTATTCATCAGATTATTTATAACAGAGAAGACAGTGCTTATTATTGTCGGTACAGAGATTTAAAAGCTGGTATGAATAAACTAAAGAAATTCTCTAGTCTAGAAGGGTTAATGAAGCATATTTTTGCAGGTAAAAACCTCGAAAGAATGATTATCCAACAGGGTATATATCTGTTGAAGAAAGAGAAATGCTCCATTGATTTTCGGTTACACACGAATAAAGATTCAACAGGACAGTGGATTGTTACTGCTTGTGCAGCAAAAGTAGCTGGAAATGGAAGTGTTACAACCCATGTAAAAAGTGGAGGTACGATTCAATCATTAGATGAAATTTTCGAGGATCCAATTGAAAGAGAAGAAATTGCTAATAAATTGCAAACAGCTTCCTTAAAGTTAAGCGAAGCAATAGAAAATAATATGGAAGGTCTTGTCGCAGAAATAGGCTTTGACTTAGGCATAGACCAGTCAGGAAAAGTTTGGTTTTTCGAAGCGAATTCAAAACCAGGACGTTCAATCTTTACTCATCCAAGTATGAAAAAATTTGATTTCTTAACACGAAAACTTTCTTTAGCATATAGTATCTACCTAACAGAACAAGCAATGAAAAGCCCTGAGGCATTGTTTAGATGACTACTTCCTACTATGACCCTTTATCTCAAAAGTGGTATCACGCACAGGAAAAAATGTTTGGAAACAATAAAATAAAAACAGAAAAACTCTTTCATTATTCAAAAAAATGGTTGCCATTCTCATTAAATGAAGATTCTCATCGAATCGGTCCAATTATAGGGATCTTAACAAGCAAAGGAAAAAATAAAAAATTAGCGGGCAATGGTCCGCTATTTTTATCCCTTGTACAACAATTTTCAAAAATAGGCGCATTACCTATTGTCTTTACGCCAGATGATTTTGGAGTATCATTTGTAACTGGTTATACATTTCATCCATCTCTAGGAAAATGGATACAGGTCTCATCCCCTCTACCTGATGTCATATATAACCGTATTCCTTTCCGCAACCTAGAAAAAGAAACTGATTTTACTGCACTTACATCGTTCTTACAAAAACATAATATTCCTTTTTTCAATCCCTGTTTTATAAATAAATTGGAAATGCATCATTTATTAATGGAATCTTCCTCATTAAAACCTTTATTACCAGAAACTTCGTTATTAACTTCTGAAGAAATGCTACATGATTGGCTGAAAGACAAACAAAAAATATATATCAAACCCGTTAGTAGTGCAAAGGGAAAAGGAATCTTTCGAATCTCCCTAGAGGAAAATCAATATTTAATGGAAGGTGTTCATCTAACAAAAGAGTTCGCTACCTTAAACGAATTATGGAATGAATTAAAAGTTCATTTAGCTAAGGACCGATATATCATACAAGAAGCAATTGAACCAGCTTTATATGATGAATCAAGATATGATTTCAGAATATTATCACATAAAGAGAAGAACAATTTTGTCATTTCTGGGATTGGTATAAGGCAATCTAGCAGTCACCAACAAGTCACAACACATGTACCCAATGGTGGGAAGATATTGCCTTATGAACTATTTGCTAAAGAAGAGGACTATATATTTTTCAATTCAATCATACAAGAGGTGGGTCATTTATTAAATGAACAACTAGGTTTATTCGGGGAATTCTCTTTAGATATAGGTGTAGGTGCGAACGGTAAATTCTACTTGTATGAAGTAAATTCCAAGCCTATGAGTTTTGATGAAGAGCATATTGAAAACAAACGAATCAAAGCAATTTGTCACTTATGTATGCAATTAAGCGGTTTTCCCACTTTTCCTCATTAAATTATGTTTATTTTCATTTTCAGAACTCCTCGATTCAAGTTAAAATGAGAACAAGGGGGAATAATCATGATTTCACATTTTCAATTTCAATCATTATATGAAAACAAAGAATTACCAGGATGGAAATTTTCTTTTTTTCATCATGGCAAAAAGTATTTAGGTATATATCATCGTGATGGAAAAATTGAATGGTTATCCACTGTTCCGGACCATAATCATGAAGACAAGTTAAAAAGCCATATTCACGAACTCATGCTTTACCATGTGTATGACCGGTAAAGAATTGTGGAAGAATATGAACCATTCTTCTGAAATTAAGGAGGTTCATTTATGGCAAACAAAAAAGACGATTTAGTAAAAGATTTACCATATGAAGGACGCGATGAAGCCTTTCTCGATGTTGATCGTTATATTAACGAAGGAATGTCCGGAGGTACTGTGCATGTTAGTGGAGGACATACGAATATCGAAGAAGCGAGAGAACTAGAAAAAGAACAACCTCCGCATTGCTGTGATGAAGAATAGACTAGAAAGGAACGATTGTGAGCAATCGTTCCTTTCCTTTTACCAAAAACATCTTACCTACTTTTCACAATCATATTAACAGCTTGTTGTATCTCTTCTTCTGCATTTCTACCTTCTGAATTTGCTTCTCTTATACAAGCTTCCAAATTCTTTGCGACAACATAACCAATCGTTCGGTCAATGCCCGAGCGAATAGCTGAAAGCTGAGTAACGACATCTTTACAATGTTGCTCTTCTTCCATCATCCGTAATACGCCTCTCATTTGACCTTCTAATCTTTTAAGCCTGTTTTTCATATCCTCTGTATAATCCATTTATTCACCTTCTAACCTCATTTTCAATGATTAGGGTCATCATTAATCATCTGTGTTAGCGAATGTAAAAGCATACCCATAATTTTAATGACGATTAAATTGATGATTTATATTATATCATGTTTCTACTGTTCCTCCCTATGCACAATAAAAAGACAACAAAACATTTATAAGGAAATAATTCCCTAAAAATATTCAGGCATAATCTTTTAAATATCAACCATAATAACTATTACAAGCGGCAAACACGCTTAAAACTTCTACTATCGATGGGTTAAACCAAATATGGTGCAAAGAAAATTGCGTTGGTTCATTGCCAACTAACCCAGCCAAAAAAAAATTTAGAGGAGTGGAAACACATTATGGCAAACCAATCTTCAAATCAATTAGTAGTACCAGGAGTAGCTCAAGCTTTAGATCAAATGAAGTACGAAATCGCAAGTGAATTCGGAGTTAACCTTGGCGCTGAAACAACATCTCGTGCGAACGGTTCTGTAGGTGGAGAAATTACTAAGCGTCTTGTTCAAATGGCTGAACAACAACTTGGTGGCGGAAAGTTCTAAGCTGCAAAACTTAATAATATGGATTAGCCCCCTATCACCTAGGGGGCTTTATTTGTTTAGATCATTTTTTCTGGTACAACCCATTTATCATATTGATCTTCAGTAATATATCCTGTTTTTAATGCCGCTTCCTTCAATGTTAGCTCCTCTTTAAAAGCTAACTTAGCAATTTCAGCTGCTTTTTCATACCCGATATGGGGGTTTAAAGCTGTCACTAACATCAGGGATTGATTGACAAACAGAGAGATTTTTTCAGTATTAGCTTCTAAACCAACAATGCAATTTTTATTAAAAGAATTCATACCATCACTAAGTAATGTAATACTTTGAAGCAAATTAAAAATGATTACTGGCTTAAAGACGTTTAATTCAAAATTACCTTGACTGGCAGCAAAGCCTATCGTTGCATCATTTCCAAATACTTGACTTGAAATCATTGTCAACGCTTCGCTTTGTGTTGGGTTTACTTTTCCTGGCATAATTGAACTTCCTGGTTCATTAGCAGGTATCGTTAATTCTCCAATCCCACTTCTTGGTCCACTCGCAAGCCATCTAACATCATTAGCAATCTTCATTAAATCTGCAGCTAAACCTTTTAAAGTTCCATGAAGATGAACAATCTCACTATGACTTGTTAGTGCTTGAAATTTATTAGGAGAAGAAGTGAACGAGAGCTTCGTTAATTTAGAAATCTCACTAGCCATCTTATCACCAAACGACGGGTCAGCATTAATACCTGTTCCGACAGCAGTTCCACCGATAGCCAGTTCTCCTAGTGCTAGTTTCGCTTCATTGATAAGGCGCTCATCCTTCTCTAACATATAACGCCAACCGCTTATTTCTTGTCCTAATGTAAGAGGAGTTGCATCTTGAAGATGAGTTCTTCCTATTTTTACGATATCTGCAAAATCGTTTTCCTTCTGTAGAATGACATCCTTTAAACGAATAAGCGCAGGAATTAAATGTTTATCCACACTGTTCAGTGCTGCAATATGCATCGCTGTTGGAAAAGTGTCATTAGAACTTTGCGACATGTTTATATCATCATTTGGGTGAATAGAAATATCTTCATTATCCAATAATTCATTTGCCCGTCTTGCCACTACTTCATTGACATTCATATTTGTTTGCGTTCCACTGCCTGTTTGCCATACAGCTAAAGGGAAATGTTCATCAAATTTCCCAGCTAACACCTCATCACACGCTGCAACAATTGCATTTTTCTTTTCTTCTGATAACTTATTTAATTCATGATTGACTATCGCTGCTGAGCGCTTAATCGTAGTAAAAGCATAAATTAACTCTAATGGCATTTTTTCAATACCTATTTTGAAATTATTGCGACTTCTTTCTGTTTGTGCACCCCAATATTTTTCAGCAGGCACATTAATTTCACCAATCGTATCTTTCTCTACACGATATTCAGTCATCTTACTACCTCCCAAAAATTCTTGTCTATCTATTATTTTCCTAATTTAAAGCATTTTAAAATAGGTTTATAAAAGCTCCATCCTTAGTTTTACATTCCTAATCAACAGAATCAAGTTATTCGACTTTTCTATTAATAAATCCGACAAAGATTAAACGTAAAACATTCTAATTATAAAATGTTTAACTTAAAAATAAAGGGGTAATTTTTTATTAAATTCTTTTAAAAGGAGTTACATATCATGAATAGAAAAATTATCTCTTCCAGTTTAAAATTTGAAAAATCATTAAATATAAAGAAAATGATTGCTATATACCAAACTGCATATAAATACGACGGCACAATTTATTTTCTTTATCAACATAATGTAGTGATCCCTTCTCACTTGTCAAAACTAGTAACCTTTCTGATGATGGTCCGACCGAAAGACGAATTGAAAGTGATTGTGGAAGGTACTGAGCCAGAAGAAATACTTATTCAAATTAAAACGTTGTGTACGAATGATGTTCACTTTACAGCAGAGCCTAAAAGTTTATTATTGAACAGAAGTGTACATGTATAAGATATCTTATTTTAGTAAAGGTATAGGGAAATAAGAAAGATTCTCCATGAGAATAAAGATTCTCTCAGTAGATTTTTCATTATTTCCCTTTAAATATCATATTTAATTAAACCAGTCAAAAAAACTGATTCCTTTTATCTTCTAACCAGTTTCTTATTTCATCCCTCTGTTCCTGTTTCTCCTTGTTACGTTGCTGCTTTTTATATTTATCATCGATTTTATCGACATTAAAGCTTTCAATCGGTTTTCCTTGAAGCACTTTTTCCATTACTTCCTTGAAAATTGGCGCTGTGCCTTCACTACTACTCGTCGTCAAATAATGATTACGATCACTTTGATCATAGCCAACCCAGATGGCACCTACTAGATGAGGAGTATAACCAACAAACCATTGGTCCTTTGTCCCACTTAAACCTTCAATCCCTAACTGTGTTGAACCAGTTTTCCCTGCGATTTCAACTCCATCAATTTTAGCAGCTTTCCCTGTACCATAATCGACGACACCTAATAGCATTGCTGTCACTTGATTTGCTGTTTGTTCAGAGATTACTGTTTCCTTCTTACTTTCCCATTGAACGAAAGGCTCATCAGATTGGGTTTTTATTTCAATAATTGTATGAGCTTCTTCTTTCTTACCACCATTAGCAAAAACACTATAAGCTTCAGCCATCACTTTAGGAGACACAGGACGGCTTGTCCCACCCAAAGCAAGAGCTAGGCCTCCATCCAATACATTCTTCGGAATGCCGAATTGCTCGGCCATCTTCTTTCCTCTATCTACACCTATTTCATTATATAACCATACAGCCGGTAAATTGATAGAATGCATCACAGCCTCATACATTGGTACTTCACCTAGATATTGGTTATTATAATTATTTGGAGCATACTCACCAAATGATAATTTCTCATCTTTCAACATATCTGTATTTTCCCATCCAGCTTCAATTGCAGCAGCATAAGGAATAATCGGTTTCATCGTTGAACCTGGTTCTCCCACAGGGTGAATGGCTCTATTATGTCCAAGGAGCGTATGCTCACCTCTCCCACCAACTAAAGCACGAATGCCACCAGTTTCAGGATCCATTAATATCATCCCACTTTGAACCGGTCGCTCCCCTGTTGTTGAAGGAAAAATCGCATCATTTTGATAAGTAGACTCTATATCAGCTTGCATACTAGGATCTAATTCGGTATATATTTGATAACCTTGCGTTAACAACTCATCTAATGAGAGATCATATCGATTCATTGCTTCTTCGAGAACAGCATCAACATAATAAGGGTACTTTCCTTTCATTGGATCAGCTTCCCCTTCTTTAAAACTCATTTCTACATTTATTGCTTGATTCATTTCCTCTTCATTAATATATCCATGTTGCTTCATTTGCTTTAAAACAAGATTTTTTCTTGCTATTGCCTTTTGTTTGTCATTGTATGGATTAATCGTAGAAGGTGCTTTAATTAAACCAGCCAACATTGCAGATTCACTTAACGATAATTCGCCTAAATCTTTAGCAAAGTATTTATTAGCTGCTTTTTTCACCCCATACGCACCCTCACCAAAATAAATTCTATTCAAATACATTTGTAGTATTTCTTCTTTACTATATTGGTGTTCTACTTCTCTAGCTATAAAAAACTCTTGAAGCTTTCTGTCATATGATTTTTCTGCAGTGAGAAGTTCATTTTTTACAAGTTGTTGAGTGATTGTGCTTCCGCCTTCAACAATTCTACCAGCTCGTATATTGGTTAAAAAAGCGCGGCCAATCCCTTGATAATCGACGCCTTCATGTTGAAAAAAACGATGATCCTCAATAGCAATAACAGCGTGTATGAGTGATTCCGGTATCTCTTCAAAGGCTACTCCTTCATTTTTGTTAGCAGAAACCTTACTAGCTACTTCACCATTTTTATCATAAATAATCGTTGGCTTGCTTAATTGACTATTTAGACCTTCAATATCATTATTTGTTGCAAATGGAATGATATAGATTAAACCAAAAAGGACTCCCAGTGATATGAGTAATAATATTACCTGCCATATATGCAATTTCTTTATCATGTTTTTCAACCAAACAAATGGTGTTTTTTCCCTTTTCATAACATCTCCACCTTATGTTCCTAGCAAGAAAATTTCTATTATTATAGGATTATACTTCATCAATAAGGGTAAAGTATAACATAAGACGAAAGGGTGATAAGATTGTTAAACTTTCAAACAATTATTGTCGGGTATGATGATTCTGAAAACAGCCGTCACGCATTGGAAAAAGCACTTTCTTTCTCTACGACTGACACAAAAATCATTCTAGCTCATGCTGATGAAGAAGTGATTGAAAATTCTTATTCAGCAACTGAAAAAAACCCTCAGTTAAGATCGAATAATATGATTGTTGAAGGCATGCAAATACAACCGCTCCATATTAGTAATCACGCAGAAGAAAAGACGACACATTCAACAATAATTAACAGCGTCGACCAAGCGATTACACATGCTAAACAAATTGCTGATGAAGCTGGAAAAAAATTAGAAATAAAAATATTGGGAGGCAAACCGGCAGATGCTATATGCGAATTAGCTGAAGAATTAAAAGCAGACATTATATTCGTAGGAAGTTCCTCAAAAGAAGGATTAAAAAGAATTTTCTTAGGAAGCAATAGTGAAAAAATAACAAAAGAAGCGCCATGTAGCGTAATGGTCGTCAAATAATAAGCAAAAAACCCAACTTTGTTGGGTTTTTTGCAGCTATGTATTAAATGAATTAATATTGATGTTGAAGTTCTTCAATGACTTCAGCGAATCTCTCCTTGGCAGAAGTTTCATCAAAGCTACTATAAATACGGAAATGCTCTTCGTCAATAATTCGGTAATGTTGACTAATGATATTTTGTTGCAAAACATAGCCGCTTTTATTCTGTATTTCTTTCCACCAAATCTTTCCACCTAGAGTTTTCTCTTTACGAAAATCAATTCCCTCTCTCACTACTGTTTCAATTACCTCTAAAGGCTCGTTTCCGAACAAAAACCTTACTGTCTCTGTTTCTCTAAACAATGCACATACAGCAACGACAGTCGACCAACCAGCATTGGCCCGGCCTTTTTCAATTTGTACAAGTGTTTTTTTTGAAACACCAACGATTTCTGCCATTTTGTCCTGTGTATAACCAGCTTCAGTACGAATTAAGCGCATCTTTTCCGAAACTTTTAATATGATTTCATCTCTAGTCAAAATCATTTCATTCCCTTGATTTATTTTTCGTGTATTTTTACACCTTTTCATATCGATTATAATTAAATTTTTCGAACCTTTCAAATAAAAATCGAAATGAATAAACAACATATACATCATACATTTTTCAACAAATGTCATTTTGTGTTATAAAAATATTTAAAAGTCCAATCCACATCGATTGATAATCATATTAACATTGCAAGAAAGATTACTCAAATGAACATAACCTAATTGCAAATAATTAAGAAATACGGACTATATAAAATGGATTATTTTTAAAGAGAAGCAGGCAATTTTCACCACCACCTACCACTGATCAAATATTATTATTTTTTGTCAAAAAGTACGTTCCTCATATGTATGATGGCATCCTTCTCCTATTCATAACCGCTTAATAATATTATTTCAATTATAAACTTATCCTTTAAAACCCATAAAAAAACCGAACACATGTGAATCTCCTTTAAGAAGAATTCACATGTTGTTCGGAAGTAATGCATGACGCATGAATTATTTATGCATTATTAATTATTATTTAGCTAATTTTTTTTCGCGTCTTTCTTCTGCAGCTGTATTATAAACTGCACAAGCTGCATCCCCTGTAATATTCACAGCTGTACGCGCCATATCTAATAATCTGTCAATTCCGAGAATTAACGCAATTCCCTCTACAGGTAAACCAACTGATTGTAATACCATGGCAAGCATAATTAAACCTACACCCGGTACGCCTGCTGTCCCAATACTAGCAAGGACCGCTGTTAGAACTACTGTCACTAATTGACCAATACTTAAATCAATACCATATACTTGAGCAATAAAAATAGTCGCTACACCTTGCATAATCGCTGTTCCATCCATATTAATCGTTGCTCCTAAAGGTTGAACGAAACTACTAATATGCTTAGGTACTTTTAAGTTCTCTTGGGCTACTTCCATTGAGATTGGTAAAACAGCATTACTGCTAGATGTACTAAATGCCACTCCCATTGCCGGTGTAAACCCTTTAAAGAACTTCAAAGGATTTTTTCTACCACCTAAGAAGTATACTGTACCTCCATATACAATAATTAAATGTATGATTAGTGCAGCAACAACTAGGATGAAGTATAAGCCCATTGCTTTAATTGCTGAGAAACCTTGACTTCCGATTGCTGAAGCAATTAAACCAAAAGTTCCGTATGGTGCAAATTTCATTACAACACCAACAAGATACATCATAATCTCATTGCCTTGTTCAATTAGCTTTATAACACCTTGTGTTTTTTCTCTTAACATCGTTAGAGCAAAACCAATAAATGCTGCAAAAACAATGATTTGTAACATATCACCAGAAGTCATCGCTGCAAATGGATTAGCAGGAATCATATTAAGTAAGGTATCACTTACTGGTGGTGCTTCTTCTGCATTGAATTCAGCATTAGCTGTGTCAAATGTGCCAACTTCGCCAGGCTTAAATATTAAAGCCAAAGAAATTGCAATGACAATAGCTATTGCAGTTGTTACAAGGAAATATGAAATGGTTCTAACACCGATTCTCCCTAATTTTTTCGGATCCCCTAGTCCAGTAAATCCGAGAATTATTGAGAATAAAACTATTGGTACAACTAACATCTTAATTAAATTAAGAAAAATTTGTCCAAGTGGATAAAATAACCACGTATCTAGTACTTCAAATACGTTTGGAGCGGTTACATTTAAGATAATTCCAACAACTGCACCGACAAGTAACGCAATAATAATTTTTGTGGTAATTTTCATAGAAGTCCTCCCATAAAATAATATACTCGAATTACAATCGTAATATATAAAAGTGTGTTTCTGCAAAACATTTTGTCCATTCGTGATAAAAAATAGAACTTTATACCCATAATAATGGTTTTATTTTACTTTTAAATGTCGAAAGGGTGAGATTTTTGTCGAAGTGGAAAATGAGTATCGATTCCTCTCTTAAACTTCACTTATTAGAGCCTTATCATTCAGAAGATTTTTATTTATTAATCAAAAAAAATCGTGCGTATTTAGCTGAGTGGTTGCCATGGGTGCAATTCACAGATAGTATTGAAAAAACAAGTGCAATGATTTCCTCATGGCTCCAACAATATCATACACAGAACGGGATTTTTTTAGGTATATTTATAAATCAAAAATTAATCGGTTCTATTAGTCTTCATACAATAGACTGGCAAAATAAGCAAGCAAGCATTGGTTATTTATTAGACCAGACACATCAAGGAAAAGGTCTTATTACGAAATCAGCTAATCACCTCATTAACTATACGTTTTCTCTTTTACATCTTCATCGCCTAGAAATCAAATGTGCCGTACAAAATGAAAAAAGCCGTAAAATACCAGAAAGATTAGGTTTTACTCAAGAAGGTATTCTCAGAGACAACGAATACATTAATAACCATTTTCATGACCTTGTTCTTTATTCTCTGTTAAGTACAGATCACAATTGGTAAAAGATGTATGAATATTATACCCTTAATTGAGCCTAAATGGAACAGTAATTCGTTCTTTCGACCTTCATATTTACAGAATTTTCGAATAAAATAGTCTTAAATAAGAAGTTACCCTTTGACTGATTATATTTTCTTAACGTATAATTATTTTTAAAATATTCAAACTGAGGTGGTAAAATGGGATATTCTATCGCATCGGTGGATTAGCGAAAATTAAGTTATTGCATGAAATAGTCTTAAATGAAGTTTTTTCTAATTATGATGATGAACTTACTATGGAAAAGAAATACAGTGATTTACATGGTAATCGAAGCTATTCCATATTTTTTTAAATTAAAGACGATAAATCTTTACCTCTAAATTTGAAATAGGAAAATTTAAGTATATATCAAATAGATACTTAACTCATTGATTGCTTCGATTGCTTGTTATAGGAGCTCATCTATTTTTCAATTCTCAGGAGGTGACACCCTACCCTTTATTGGGTTTAGGGGAATTTATTTGGACATATTAAACTTGGTTATTGTTGCCATTTTAATTGGCTTAACGGCATTCTTTGTCGTTTCAGAATTTGCTATTGTGAAAGTACGAAGCTCAAAAGTGGATCAATTAATCGAAGAAGGTAGCAAGAGAGCCATCTCAGTAAAAAAAGTAACTACTCATTTAGATGAGTATTTGTCTGCCTGTCAATTAGGTATTACGATTACGGCATTAGCTCTCGGTTGGCTTGGTGAAACAACATTTGAAAATCTACTTTTACCGATATTCCAGTTGTTTCATATACCTGCCTCATTATCTCATATTTTGATTATTGCATTCGCCTTTACCATCGTTACATTTTTACATGTTGTCGTTGGAGAGCTTGCGCCGAAAACAATTGCTATTCAGAAAGCCGAAACGGTCACATTAATGGTAGCCAAGCCTTTAATTTGGTTCTATCGCATTATGTTCCCATTTATCTGGGTGCTAAACGGATCTGCCAGATTGTTAACAAAAATGATTGGGCTAAAACCTGCTTCTGAACACGAAATGGCTCACTCTGAAGAAGAATTAAGGATTATTCTTTCAGAAAGTTATGAAAGCGGGGAAATCAACCAATCGGAATTTAAATATGTGAACAAAATATTTGATTTTGATGACCGCATTGCGAAAGAAATTATGGTCCCACGTACAGAGATTATTTCTATTTCTAAAGATGATACCCTAGAGGAATTTTTACCTACCGCCAAGAATGAAAAGTTCACACGGTATCCCATTATAGACGGTGATAAAGACCATATCATCGGTATGATCAATGTGAAAGAAATCTTAACGGACCTAATTTCTTCTAAGTCTCAGTCAACAATAAAACCGATATCCACTTATATTCGTCCTATCATTCGTGTAATCGATTCTACACCGATTCATGATTTGTTGTTAAAAATGCAAAAAGAACGTATCCATATGGCTATATTGATGGATGAATATGGTGGAACTTCAGGATTGGTGACCGTTGAAGATATTATCGAAGAAATTGTCGGTGATATTAGAGATGAGTTTGATGTGGACGAAGTACCAAGTGTTCAAAAAGTGAAAGATAATCATTATATCTTAGATGGAAAAGTTTTAGTTAGCCAAATTAACGATATTTTAGATATTTCCATCAATGATGAAGATGTTGACACAATAGGTGGTTGGTTGTTAACTGAGAATTATGAAGCCAAAGAAGGCGACTTTATTGAACAGGAGAACTTTGTGTTTACTATTGTAGAAATGGAAGATCACCATATCAAATTAGTGGAGGTATACAAGAAACCAGTAATTGAAGAAATAGCTCCTTCCCAAATTCCTTTGTCTACAGAATCACAAGTCCAAATATGAAATAAAAAACCGCGCTGAAATTCAGCGCGATTTTTTTATTTTGCCATTCATTTTTTAGGAAAAAACAATCGGAAAATGGTTCCATTATTTGTTTCACTTTGAACATCTATTTTACCACGGTGTAAAGAAACTAATTGTTTTACGATTGACAAACCAATCCCAAATTCACCAAAATAACTGTTCGTTCTTGAACTGTCCGCCTTGTAGAATCTTTCCCAAATCCAATCAACTTCTTTTGGATCTATACCAATTCCATTATCTTCAATTTCAATACAAATATCATGCTCATTCTCAAAGGCGCGCATGGATATCCATCCGTTTTCTGTGAATTGAATACTATTTTTAACAATATTAATAAGAATTTGAATCAAGCGGTCATAGTCAGCATGAATATAGATATCATCTGCTGCCTCAATATAAATTTGGTTATTTTTTTCATCTGCTTGCATTAGAAGCTGTTCACTTACGACTTCAAATACCTCAATAGCTTGAATATCAATCATATGTAATTCTAATTGGTTTGAACGAATCTTTTCATAGTCTAAGTTTTCATTTACTAATCTAATCAACCTTTTAGCTTCACGGTCAATTAAATTCATCCCTTTATCAACTTCCTCTTCAGGAATCAATTGATTTTTAATTCCTTCTGCTAATCCACTAATAGTCGTTAATGGTGTCCTTAATTCATGTGAGACATCGGCAAGAAATTTTTGTCTGCGATTTTCTAGCCTTTCAATTTCCTCTTGAGATTTTTTTAATTGCACAACCATCTCATTAAAATCCCTTGCTAAATAACCTAAATCATCCTTGGAATCATCTGGCACATTTACATTATAATCGCCTGATGAAATCATTGAAGTTGCCTTTCTAAACGCTCTCACTCTAGTTGATAAGTTACGGGAGAAGATTAAACTTAAAAAGATTGCTGCCGTTGCAGCTATAGCAATCGTATACAATAAATATTGATTAAGCTGTCCAATCATTTTTAAAGACGTACTTATCGGCGAAAGTAATAAAATTCCACCGGTTATGTTTTCACCTTCCATTGACGGTAAAGCTACTAATGATACTTCCTGTTCAAACCGTTTAATATCATGAAGGATTGTTACAGACTCACCTTTTGACAACTTTTCCCACTCTTTTTGGGAAAGGCGTATACTAGGGTCCATAGAAACATTGGGGTAGATAATATCTGCATTACTATCGAATAAAATATATTGAATATTTCTTGCTTCAAGTAGCTTACTATATTTATTCAAAAAAGTTTGTGGACTTTCTTCATGAATGGATACATCTTCTAAAATCTGCTGGCCATATTCATTTAATTCTTCCACTTTGTTTTCGAATATATAACTTCTTACAAATTGTGAAAAAATCAAACCCATTAATAGAAACGCCAGTATTAGAATAAGAACATGACTGGATAGCAGTTTAAGAAAATATTTATTTCTCATAGGTATCCGTCGACTCATCAAATTTGTAACCTACACCCCACACAGTATGGATAAATGGTTGATCTGCACTGCCTATCTTTTTCCTTAAACGTTTAATATGAACATCGACTGTCCTTTCATCTCCATAAAATTGGTATCCCCATACTTTATCGAGTAATTGCTCTCTCGAAAATACTTGTTTTGGATGGGTAATAAAGTAATACAATAAATCGAACTCTTTAGGTGTTAAATTTGAAAGCAGTTCATCTTTAAAGTAGACTTCTCTAGCTTCTTTACTAATTTTGAAAAAATGGCTTGTCGTAAAGTGATGATCCTTCTCTGTTGTATCTGATTGAAATCTTCTAGATACGGCTTTAATCCTCGCCATTAAAGTTAACGGGCTAAATGGTTTCGTCACATAATCATCCGCACCCATCTCAAGTCCAAGTACTTGATCAGATTCACTGTCTTTCGCTGTTAACATAATAATGGGCACACTGCTAATATCACGGATCTTTCTACATAATGTTACACCGTCCATAGCTGGGAGCATCCAATCGAGTATAATTAAATCCCATTCTCCTTTATTAAACGCCTCAAATCCTGATTGTCCATCGTGGACAAAGGTTCCTTTATATCCTTCTTTCATGAAAAACATTTCAAGCATTGTACAAACACTTTCATTATCTTCAACTACTAATAAATTCATGTATAACCACCATCCTTTAAACAGGTAATCTAAGTTTATTGTATAGGTATATTTTCATTTTAATAAAAGAATTATATCTCATTTATGTGTCAAAACGGTGTTAAAAATATGAAAGTCACATTTCGTCATCACTAAATGCAATCGAAAGATGACTTCGATATTTATTTTCGATTTTAACAAAGGTATACTTATGATAAATAGGAAGGTGAATAAAATAATGAACGACAATCCATCTTATAACGAATTAGACGAAGAAACTCTTTTTTTAGTCACACAAACTTTTAAAGCCTTATCTGATCCGACAAGGCTTAGAATCCTACATTTACTTTTTCACGAAGAACACTCGGTAAATGAGATTGCCGATAAGCTCTCTCTGTTGCAATCAACTGTCTCCCATCAATTAAGATTCCTAAAAAACTTGAGGCTAGTTAAATTCCGACGTGAAGGAACTACTTTATATTATAGTCACGATGATGAACATGTTATGCATTTATTAAAACAAACAATAGAACATACTCGCCATTCTTAATTACACACGTCCTTATGGTTTGGACAACCACTGCTTCTGCCTTCAACTTGGATTGTACTATGATTGATGCCAAATTGATGAGAAAGTAATTCTTTTGTTTCTTTGAGGACAGTATCATGGTGCCCATCATCATTTAAGACAATATGGCAACTAAAAGCAGGGAATCCTGAAGTAATCGTCCAGAGATGTATATCATGTACATCCTCTACATTTTGAAGTGTTTTGATGGAGGCTTTAATTTCCTCAATTTGCATCCCGTCAGGTACCCCTTCCATCAATACATGAAAGGCTTCTTTTGTCACTCTATAGCCGCTATTTATAATCAAAATAGCAACAATTAAACTTGCTATTGGGTCAGCAATACCCCAGTCAAAAAAGTAGATCAGTAAACCTGCTATAATCGCTCCTACAGAGCCTAGTAAATCTCCAATTACATGAAGAAACGCACTTTTCACATTAAGGTTTTCATCTTTGTCACCTTTCATTAAGATAACAGCTGCTACTATATTGATAAGAAAACCAATTGTAGCAATTGTTAACATACCTAAGCTTGCTACTTCTGGCGGTGAGATAAACCTTTTCACACTTTCAATCATGATAAGAATAGCGATGACTATTAATGTTACCCCATTTATCGCCGCCGCTAAAATTTCAAACCTTTTAAATCCGAATGTTTTTTTGTTGGTTGATTCCCTTTGAGCTATCTTGATGGCAATATAGCTTAACCCTAACGCTCCTGCATCACTTAACATATGGCCTGCATCTGATAAAAGTGCTAAACTATTCGTCCACAGACCACCAATAAACTCAATAATCATGAATCCAAAAATTAAACAGAAGGTAAGTAATAATACATTTTGATTGTTAGACGAATGATGATGATGAGAATGGGAATGATCATGACTCATTATAATTCACCTCTTATATATGAATATATGTTCATATATTACATTATGAAGAACTAAACGAAATTGTTCAACTGTTTTGTATGAAATCGAATGAAAAGTTTGTTTATAGTCCAAAATATGGTATTGTTTACAAAAATAATATTTTACACATAATAACAAAACCATACGAACAAAGCTTCTTCAACAGAAAGTAGGATTTTTCATGATAAAAGCACTCATCAACCGTAAAGCATATTTTATTTATAAGTTCTTAATGATCATTGCTGGTGCTACACTTGCTGCTTTATCAATTGAATTATTTCTTATACCAAATCTGATTATAGATGGTGGCATTATTGGTATTTCCTTAATCGTTAACCATTTAACAACCATCCATTTCGGTGTATTATTTATTTGTTTTAATATTCCTTTTTTAATTGCTGGTTATAAGCTATTAGGAAAAAGTTTTTTTCTTGCTTCCCTAATAGGCATTATCTCTTTAGCAGGAGTCGAATCACTATTTCATCATACCTCTCCTTTTACATCTACCCCGTTACTGGCAACAGTATTCGGAGGTGTCATCCTAGGAGCAGGAGTGGGGCTAGTCATTCGACATGGTGGTGCGTTAGATGGAACTGATATTATGGCAATTCTTTTAACAAAAAAAATCCCCTTTTCTATAGGGGAATTTATCATGTTCTTTAATATTTTCGTTTTTGTCTGGGCAGGATTCGTCTTGGGGTGGGAACAAGCCATGTATTCAATCATCACTTACTATATTGCTTCTAAAACGATTGATATGGTTGTACAAGGTTTTGAAGGAGATACGAAAGCTGTGCTCATCGTTTCTGACCATTATAAGGAGATGGCTGATTGTATTATTACAAAGCTAGGAAGAAGTGTGACGAAGTTGAACGGCAAAGGTGGATATATTAATACTGATAAAGAAATTATTTATGTTGTTGTGACTCGATTAGAAATATCTAAACTTAAAACTATCATTGCTGAGATTGATCCTCTTGCTTTTACAACCATAATGGACACACAAGAAGCACGAGGTAGTAAATTCAAATCTGCTCTTCATTAGTTTTAAAATACTGCCATTCATCTATTGCTGTTTAACCACCACCCATAAAAATACGAACAGAAGCGAATCCTCAACTGTTCGTATTTGTCATGATCATTGAATTTTCAGTGGTCACCTTTATAGATATTTTCTATGAAGCGCCTTTCCATCATAAGTAAAAACCATTTCCTTCTCTTCTACAATTGTTTCCATATGAACCGCTCTTCCCCATAACTGATATACATAAGGCAGAACTTTCTCTAAGTATTTCAAATCAAGCTCAATCCCTTCAAACCAATGCTTTAAATACAACTCACCATTCTTCATATAATCTCCATCATTTACCGTCAGATAAGGAAATCCCCCATTTACTCTCATACTAACTAGCTGATCGCGCACATTTTCCCATCCTTTATCGACAACTTTATAATCTTTTCCTTGCTTTTGAAATAAATACATATCCTCTCTCATCACTAAATCTTTTGTCAAGTAATTCCGGATAAACGAGATATCAGATTCAATTTCTCGTACTTCAAACATTTTTTCCCTACCAGAGCCAACCTCTACTCCTCTCCTAATCATTTCTTCCGTAGGGTGATTATATCGTTCTTCAATATCCTCAAAAATCTTCAAGCCAAGGTAATAAGGGTTAATACTTGTTTTTGATGGTTGCACAACACCAGCATTTAATTTCGCAAATTCCAAAGCTTCTCCAGAAGTAAGATCCATCTCCCTTAAAATTCGTTGATGCCAAAAGGAGGCCCAGCCTTCGTTCATAATTTTCGTCTCAAGTTGTGGCCAAAAGTAGAGCATCTCTTCTCGCATCATTGTTAAGATATCTCTCTGCCAATCAGTCAATTCACGGCTGTATTGTTCAATGAATAAAAGTATATCTTTTTCTGGCTTAGGTGGGAACTTCTTCATTTTTTTCTTTTTCTGTTTTACTTCTTTTTGATCAAGTCCCCATAAATCGTCATAAGGCGTTTCAACATGGAAAGACGAGCTCTCTTCTTCTTCTTCATGATCCCAAATAAATTTCGGGCGCATAAGAGAAGGATCTATATGCTCTTCAATAGCTAAAATGGCATCTAAAAATGTCTCTACTTCTTTTTTTCCATAGTCAATTTCATATTTTCTAATACGCTCTGCCGTAGCAGACATGCTTTCAACCATATCTCTCTTTGTATTTTGGAATCGAACATTATTTTTAAAAAAGTCACAGTGAGCAAGGACATGTGCGACAATTAATTTGTTTTGAATTAAAGAGTTGGAATTTAATAAAAAAGCATAACAGGGATCAGAGTTAATCACCAATTCATATATTTTCGACAAACCGAGATCATAATGTAGTTTCATCTTAAAAAATTGCTTTCCAAAACTCCAGTGGGAAAACCTTGTTGGCATCCCATAAGCACCAAAAGTATAAATTATTTCTGCTGGACATACCTCATATCTCATCGGATAAAAATCCAGTCCAAAACCTGTGGCGATTTCTGTGATTTCGTCTATTGCATACTCTAACGATTTATGTTCACTACCAAGCATTCTCTCACTCCCTATCTTCACCTTTAACATAATCTATGATAGAAAAAAGAGAATGATGAGTATACTTCAGTCTTTCAAACAAGACTTTTAGTGATCCATTTAATCCTCATTTAGACAAACAAAGGATGCCCTTAAAATGAGCATCCTTTGTGAAATAATTATTTTTTTCTAAAGGAGACGCTAGGCGTTTACTACATTCTTTTCACTTTCGCTCCTGCTCTTCAACAGTTAAATTTAAAAATTTACTATCGTCTAGTCGATGAGTTACTTTAACAAGCACAGTCAAATCTTTTCCATCCTCTTTTACTTGAAATATAAAAGTATCAATGACTTCATTTTCTGAAATCATCCGTCTTCCAGCATACTGATAATCAACAACTTCTTCCTCTGGGTAATCTTCCTTCACAACCACTGTTGCAATTCTGCCGTATTTTTTATAATCGACTTTTTCTTTATGTTCTCCATGTGTATGTACGTCGGCAAATACTGGTGCCTGAATGTAGTTTAAACATACTACAGTAAGTAACAATAAAAGTAGCTTTTTCATACAATAAACCCCCGTTTATCTAAAATTACTACTTCTATCTTTTTCAAATTGTAACTCGATTATGTATCAATGTAAGAAATTTATTTTTATACAGGTAAAACTTGATAAACGTGCAATAACAGGTTGACCAAATTTTTGGTTGAAAAAATAATTCATTATGGCTCAAACTAATCTTAACTCCCAAGGGAGGAGAATGAAAATGAATAAAGTGGATTATGACCGTGCGTTATATTATACTCACCGATCCGAATGGGATAATTTACTCATTCTTATGGTTAGAACAAGTGATCAATTTTTAGCGAAAAAAATCGAGCATTTTCTACATGCGTACAATTTTGAAAAAGATTACACGATTATCGAACAGCATCTATATACACTTCTACGTTATATTGATCACGCCAATCAATTATCGGAAGAAGAAATGAAAACAGCTTCACCCTATTTTATGTAGAATTCCACCAAATAATGTAAGAGCACTATCTATTTGTAGTGCTCTTCTTTTATTTGACAAAGTTATTTTTCACTGCAAAAATGGCCGCTTGCGTGCGGTCATCGACGTCTAACTTTGATAATATATGAGACACATGTGTTTTTACCGTTTTCTCTGTTATAAATAAATCGGTCGCTATTTCTTTATTGGATTTACCTTTACCCATTTCGGATAATACTTCTTTTTCTCTTTTTGTAAGTTCATGCCATAAATGTATGTCCTCATTTTCATGTGAGAATTTTGACATTAAATGAGTGGTCGCTTTAGGGTGGATATAATTTTCCCCGTCCATTATTTCATTCATCGTTTTTACGAGCTCATCTGGTTCAACATCCTTAAGTTGATAACCTGATGCGCCGGCTGCTATTGCAGGGATACAATGGCTTTGATCTGAATAACTTGTCAGTATGAGTATTTTTACTTGAGGAAATTTCTTTCTAATTGCTTTAGTTGCTTCGATTCCATTCATGTCAGGCATATCAAGATCCATTAAAATAAGATCAGGCATACATTGTTCTGTTAATTTTATTGCTTCCTCTCCAGTACTTCCTTCACCAACAATATGGATATCCTTTTGTGTTTTCAAAAAAAAGATAAGCCCTTTTCTTACAACATGATGATCGTCAATAATTAATACATTCACCCGTTAGACCCTCCTCTCAATTGAACAGGCGTATAATGATCTTCGTCCCCTCCCCTTCACTAGTAGTTATTTCCATTGTACCATTCCGCCGTTCAGCTCGTTGACGCATATTTCGCAATCCATGGGAAGGTAAGAATACAGATGGACTGTAATTAAATCCTACACCCTGATCAGTTATACTCATCTGTATTATCTGTTTATCCTGGTTGAAATCAATTGCAATATCAATCTTATCCTGACCAGAATGCTTCTTACAATTCATCATTGCCTCTTGAGCTATCCTCCATAAAGTTTCTTCTGTTTGTGGAGAAATATTTGTTAATGTATTAACATGACAATGTAACTGAAGCCCAAGCATTTCACTGTATTCTTTTAATGATGTAAGCAACCCGTTTTCTAGACTTTTTGGTTGTAACTGCCAGATCAGATCACGCATTTCATGAAGTGCTTGTTGGGAAAGCTCTTGTATATAAGCAAATGTTTCTTGAACAGTTTTAGATTTTGTTATCTCTCTTCCTCCTCGAGCCGTTAAACTAACCGAAAATAACAATTGATTGACAGAGTCATGCAATTCCTGTGCAAGGCGATTTCTTTCCTCAATAAGTGCCATTTCTCGTTCCCTCTCAGTTAATGCCATTCTTTTTAATGTCGATCCTATTTGAAAAGCAACAGATTCTAATAAAGAAAGTTCCTTTTCTGTGAAATGAATTTTATTCGGAGCTCCTACATTTAAAATGCCGAACATTTCTTCACCAAAGCGAAGGGGAACTGTTGCATGATGGGTTAAACCTTCAATGTCAGCATATCCATTCTTTTTTGCCTCTTCAATTCTTTTACAATTGATAATATTACTCGCACGGTTTAATTCACCGTTATTGTAACGATTTACACACCAGCATTCTTTCGAACACATCGGAGCTAACTGATTTGTTGTTAATGCTTGGGGCAATTGATGATGTGCGATTAGTGTTGGTTCATGGTTCTTGATTAAAAAAAGCCAGCCTGTTTGTAATTGAGTGACTTGTAGCAATCTTTCTAATACAGCAGACAATGTTTCTTTCATTTCGCTTCCTTCATTAAGTAATTCCGCTATTTCCTTAAGTATGACTGCTTCACGAATTTGTTGATCCGCCATTCTCTTTAACCCTCTCTTTATGACTATTATAACGAGTATTTATGTAATGATCTTCATTCGCATCGATGAAAATATCTCAGCCTAAGGTCGTATATATGAAGCTTATTTGCTACTACTTTTAACTAAAATTGGTGAATCCTCAGCAATTATCCTCAAAACGCGAATCCACTTTGTTTGGCTTTAAATAAGCTACTGCTAAAACAAACCTTTACTACAATGATCTCTTTAATGAACTTTACTTTTATTTACCCTAGGGTTCATGAGGGATTAACAAGGCCATTACTTGAATAAAAAAATCGAACATATTCTCATCCTTTAAGATTTGAATGATGTTCGAATTTTTTTAGTTTTTCAATTCCTCTTGTATCAATTGATCCACTTTCTTCATTAGTTCCACTTGAACATGGTCAAGCTTTTCTTGACTCAAGCTTAATGATTCGCTTTTAACACCGAAGTAAAACTTAATCTTTGGTTCCGTTCCTGATGGGCGTAAACAAATCCATGTACCATCAGCGAAGAAGTACTTTAATACATTAGATTTCGGAAGATGAATATCCGAACGATGATCACTTTCTGTACGAATACTTGTTAAATAATCTTCTGTCGCGATATGACTAAGACCTTCTATATCAATTGAAGATGCATTTCTAAACGTAGAGAGTATGTTTGCAATTGTTTCTGTACCTGCTTTGCCTTTTAAAGTTATCGACTTTAATCCTTCACGGAAATAACCATACTTTTCATAAATCATCATTAATACATCATAAAGGGTTTGGCCCTTTTCTTTATAAAAAGCAGCTGCTTCAGCAATTAATAGTGCTGCTTGAACAGCATCCTTATCTCTTGCAAAATCACCAATCAAATAACCATAGCTTTCTTCATAACCAAAAAGGAATTTATACTCACCTGTTGTTTCATATTCTTTTATTTTCTCAGCAATAAATTTAAAGCCTGTAAGTACATCTTTTGTAGTTAAACCAAACGAAGCTGCAATTTCTCTTCCTAGCTCTGAAGTTACAATTGTTTTCAATACAATTCCATTTGACGGAATGCTATCTTTATCCTTCTTTTGTGCTAGCATGTAGTAAAGAATTAGAGCACCTGTCTGATTGCCTGTCAGAAGCTCATACTCATTTTTATCATTTTTAACTGCTATTCCTAATCTGTCCGCATCGGGGTCAGTAGCAATAAGTAAATCAGCATTTACCTCTTTCCCTTTTTTTATAGCCAACGTAAATGCAGACCTTTCTTCAGGATTAGGGCTATCTACTGTAGGAAAATCACCATCAGGTTTTTCTTGTTCCTCTACAATATGAACATGCTTATAATTCAAGCTTGCAAGCCCTTCTCTAACCGGTTTATTGCCAGTGCCATGTAATGGAGAAAATACGATAGAAAGATCCGTTTTTTCTCCTATAGAACGGTCTTCTGAAATTGTCTGTAACTTTTGAACATAAGCACGATCAATAGATGCGCCGATTGTAACAATCAGTTCTCTCTCTCTTAACAGTGCTTCTTCTTCTACTTCAATAAGTAACTCGTTTTCAATTTGATTTACTTTTGCTATAACTGTATCGGCATCTTCTGGTATCAATTGTGCTCCATCCGGCCCGTATACTTTGAAACCATTGTATTCTTTTGGATTATGACTAGCCGTAATGACAATACCAGCATATGCATGCAAATACCTTACAGCAAACGAAAGCTCAGGTGTGGGTTTTAACTCATCGAAGATATATGTTTGAATATCATTTGAAGCAAGCGTTTTTGCCGCTTCTAAAGCAAATTCTGGTGACATATGTCTTGAATCATAGGCAATCACCACACCTCTTGCTTTTGCTTCCTGCCCTTTTTCAATTATGTATTTGGCTAAACCGTAAGATGCTTTTCTAACGGTATAAATATTCATTCTATTTGTGCCTACACCGATCTCTCCTCTCATCCCACCTGTTCCGAACTCGAGGTCTTTATAAAATGCATCTTCCAAATGGTTTTCATTGTCATTTAATTGAATTAATTCTTCTTTCATTTCAGAAGTCAATTGCGAATATGTATTCCATCTATCTACATTGCTTTTCCAATCCATCGTTTTCCCCCCTAGTTAAATGCCTCTTTCCATTATCGACTAAAATAATCCATTTTGTAAGCTATTCTCTCTTATTAAAAATAGTGGATTTTTATAAAATTTTCAATAAATTACTGCAGTTTCTGTTTCAATTTCTTTAAAGGATATATCCCTAAGAGTCCACATTCATCATTTTCCAAAAAGAACACGAACAAATAAATTTGTTCGTGCAAGGATAGCTATCTATAGAATTTATTTATGATTACGATATTGAATTTGATAAATATCATGCCTTCTATCTTTCAAATGTCTTACTGTACCGTCCTGTCTTTTCCTTCTTAATACCTCTAAGTCTACATCACCAATTTGCACCATTTCAATATTTGCATTCGTCTCCCCGACAATTCCATCCTTAGCAAACTCGAAATCTGAAGGTGAAAAAATCGCTGATTGTGCATATTGTATATCCATATTTTCTGTTTGTGGTAAATTCCCTACTGTACCTGATATTGCTGTATAAATTTGATTTTCAATTGCCCGAGCTTGTGCACAGTATCGAACACGTAAATAACCTTCTCTGTCCTCGGTACAAAAAGGAACGAATATAATTTTTGCTCCCAAATCAGTCGCAATTCGAGCTAATTCAGGGAATTCAATATCATAACAAATTTGAATCGCAATTTTTCCACAATCTGTATCAAAAACGCGGACAGAGTCACCTGAGGATATCCCCCACCATTTTCTTTCATTAGGAGTAATATGGAGTTTATATTGCTTTTCAATCGTACCATCACGTCTAAATAAATAGGCTATATTATAAATTTTATCCTCATCCTCTTTTACAAAATGAGATCCACCTATAATATTTATGTTATACCTAACAGCTAAATCAGTGAATAATTGAATATACTCTTCCGTATACTCAGTAAGCTTCCTTATGGCAAGACTCGGTACTTTCTCGTCCAGAAATGACATTAATTGCGTCGTAAATATCTCTGGAAAAACTGCGAAGTCCGCTTCTGCATCTGACGCAACATCTGTGAAATACTCGACTTGACTAGCGAAGTCTTCAAACGATTGAATTTGGCGCATCATATATTGTACGACACAAATTCTAACTGGATAACTTGTTTTATAAAATCTTTTCGTTGTCGATTTATAATCAACATTATTCCATTCCATTAATGTTGCGTATTTATTGGATTGCCTATCATCTGGCAAGTAATTAGGGTTTATCCTCATCAGTGTAAAACCATTTAATAATTGAAAGGATAATACAGGGTCATATATTTTATGAAGTGATACTTCATTAACATATTCTCTCGGACTCATCTCTTTTGCATGCTTATGATAATTAGGGATTCGCCCTCCAATAATAATACTCTTTAGATTTAACTCCCGAGCTAGCTCCTTTCTTTGCTCGTAAAGACGGTGACCAATCTTCATTCTACGATACTCAGGATGAACCATTACTTCAATACCATACAGATTGTAGCCATCATCGTTATGGTTAGTTATATAACCGTCATCAGTGACATCAGCCCATGTATGGCGATCATCATATTCATCAAAATTAATAATTAAACTGGAACAAGAACCAATGATTTCACCATCATACTCTGCTACAAATTGTCCTTCCGAAAATATATTTAAATGGCTTTCAAGGTGATCTCTTTTCCATGGATCCATTCCTGGAAAACATACCTCTTGTAGCGCAATAATTTTGTCGATATCTTCTTCTTTCATATTTCTAATAATCATTTTTTTCTCAAATTTGCTTAAATCTAATTTTCTCATAAATACTCCCCTTATTTTCATTGAAACAAACGTTTGTTACTCTTATACCCCTATTTTCCCTTTTCTAATCTTAGGCAAATGGTCCCCCTATAGATTCATTTGTCAACACATAACTATGCTTGATTTGTGTTGATTTTATGACTTTTTATAGAATTTTCTCAAGCATCGTTTATTTTTACGTTAAAGAGACGTATAATTTGTTAAAATACGTTAGTATACATATTTTTCATTTCGCCTATAAATATGAAAAAAGGGAGAACGTTATGAAACCAACAGAAAAGAAGGATGCTAGGGAAAGTATACTGTTTACAGCATGGGCTGCCTCAGTCATTGCTGTTTTCGGCAGTTTATATTTTTCGGAAATTAGACAGTATGAGCCATGTGAATTATGCTGGTACCAAAGAATTCTTATGTATCCTCTAATTGTCATTTTAGGCATAGCAGTAGTTAAAAAAGACTTTCGAATCAGCTTTTATACGATGATTTTATCTGGAATTGGAGGACTCATCTCTATTTACCATTACGGTATTCAAAAGTTTTCTTTTTTAACTGAAAGCGCGCCAGCATGTGGCAGAGTTCCTTGTACGGGACAGTATATTAACTGGTTGGGCTTTATCACTATTCCATTTCTAGCATTGGTTGCATTTATTATTATTTTTATTTGTAGTGTCATGATATGGAAAAAAACAAAGGGGGAGAAGACCGAATGAAAAAAATTATCATATTCTTAGCAGTCATTATTATTCTTTTTGGTGGAGTTGCACTGTTAACAAAAATGCAGAACGATCAAAAAGTTTCAGGGGACAACCCTTACGGAACAACTGATTTAGAGCAAGAAACGATTGATCAGTTAGATGATCCTAATTATAGCAATATTGTGTTACCGGAGGATTTAGAAAGTCAATTAAGTGAAAGCGGCGAAGCTACAGTATACTTTTTTAGTCCGACATGCCCTCACTGCCAAAGAACAACTCCAATTGTTGCTCCTTTATCTGATGACTTAGGCGTTGACTTATTACAATACAACTTACTAGAATTCGATCAAGGTTGGAATGACTTTGGTATTTCAGAAACACCAACTATCGTGCATTATGAAGATGGAAAAGAAGTAGCTCGTATTACAGGATACCAAGAGGAAGCTGTATTTCAAGATTGGTTTGAGGAAAACGTAACAGAATAAAAACGGATTAAAATTAAAAAAACGACCAAATTTATTTTTGAACATTTGGTCGTTTTTTTGTATTTCCCTTTAATGATTCTTACTGTAAGTATGCTTGGTCTATATTTATTGGCTCTTTCGTTTGTTCAGGAAGGAAATGATGAAAGGAAAATGGAAAAGAGATATCAAAACGATTTAAAATCTCAGTATTTCTTTTAAATAACTCACAATGTTCTTTCTTCAACCCTGCATCTTCAAGAAGGTGCATTAAAGTTTGTAAACTAGCCAATACCGAGTAAGCATCTCCTAAAGTTTCCATACACTTCTCTGTCGGCTTTAAAATATTCATGTCACCAAATGCCTGTAATTCTTTTTCTGAAAAATAATGAGGTAAAACATGATGAAACATTTTATCGACCAATGCTTCAATTTGCTCCTCTTGTTCTGTTGTTGCCGCAAAAACTACTTTCACAAGTAACCCACCTTTGTTCACTAATACTTCATGATTACCAATAGAATAGCATAAACTACTTTTGCCTCTCGGTGGTAATTATCACCATGATTTTATATACTATTGATGCAAATATCGTTTTCTAAAAGAGAACTTAAATAATCCTTGTTAAATACACTTTCATCTATATGAATAAACACTATATGAAATGCTTAAAAGGAAGGAAGTAAATAATGGTAACAGTAAGTAAAAAAGGAGAATGGTTTGAATTAACCATTCCAAAAAAATGGGCTGGACAATCTGCAACGCAATTGTTTAGAGAGATTTGGGGCGCCCCTAAAAAGCTGACTCATCAAATGCGCATGGAACAATGCGTAAAAAAGAATAACAACCCTATTATATGGGAAAAGCCACTAATCCATGGAGATCGGTTACAATTCAAACTTTTAACGGATCATCAGGTAGAAAATCTTGAGAATGATGGTTTCTATACAGATGTAGATGTTAGGTACGAGGATGATCATTTAATCATTTTTAACAAACCTGCTGGGATGGAAACACACCCACACACCTCAGTCCAAAAAAATACCCTTTTAGATGCAGCCAAATATTATATGCAATTCCAGGGTGAATCTACTTACATCCGACATATTCACCGATTAGATAAGGAGACATCTGGTGTGATACTATTTGCCAAACATTCTTTAGCAGGTGCTATCCTTGATACAGAACTTGCACAAAGAACTATCAAGCGCACGTATATGGCTCTCGTCCATGGCCAACTTAAAAATAAACATGATAGTATTGAACTCCCCATCGGAAAGGATCGCCATCATTCCAATAAGCGGAGAGTCTCAACTACAGGGCAATATGCCAAAACGACCTATGACGTCCAAGCTTATGACAGCAAAAGAAATATTTCACTCATTACTTGTCAACTTGATACAGGCAGAACCCATCAAATTCGTGTCCATTTAAGTCATATCGGACATCCACTCGTTGGTGATCATTTATATGGAGGAAAGAACCTGCTAACAAGACAAGCATTGCATGCTTATAAACTCGAGTGGCAGCACCCCTTCACAAAAGAAAAACAGGAAATCACTTGTCCAGCACCAGCAGACTTCCGCTCATTATGTCCATAAAGGAAACAAAGTACAAAGTCTACTATCAGCTCTTTTATTTATCTATTTACAATCGATAATAAAAACACAAAACAACGAGCAAATTCGAAGTGAAGTGCTCCTTAAATTTAGCCATAAAAAAACTGCACCTCCAATTGTTAGCTCATTTCTAACAATTGGAGTACAGTTCAAATTGTTCGTTTTACTTATTTTAATCTGTCGATTTCCTCATGGACCTCATGATGAAACTTACGATAAAGGCAAGCACAATCGCACCAATGATCGCTGGAATTATAGCAAAATCTGCGATTACTGGTCCCCAGTCTCCTAAAATAAGAGTCCCTAACCAAGCTCCGATGAAGCCAGCAATAATATTGCCTATAACTCCTCCTGGGATATCTCTACCTGCGATTAAACTCGCTACCCAGCCGATAAGTCCACCTATAATTAATGACCATAAAAAGCTAAACAATGCTCTTCACTCCTTCATTACATCTATTTCATCTTCATTAGATGTACACTTAGGTTGTGAAAGCACTCAACGAATCATTCATTCAGTTTTTTCCTAATATGGAAATATCAATTACAAATCGTCAGGATTTTTACCCATCCGTTTATTTTTATTATATTCGTCAATAACACTCATATCCTCGTCAGACAGAGCAAAATCAAATATAGCTTGATTTTCCTCTAGCCTCTTTAATTTCGTTGTTTTAGGTATAACAATTACTTGATTTTGTATATGCCAACGCAGAATAATTTGCGAGACTGTTTTATTATATTTTTCACTTAAGGTAACAAATTGTGGCTCCTTAGACAGTTCACCTCTTGCAATTGGCGCCCACGCCTCCACTTGAATGTTATTACTCCAGCAATACTCACGAAGTGGTTGTTGTGATAATTGCGGGTGCAATTCAACCTGATTTACCATTGGCATTATATTTGCGTCTTTTTTTATTTCTTCTAAGTGATGTTCGTGAAAATTACTAACGCCTATTGCCTTTACTAACCCTTCTTCATACAAATACTCAAGTGCTCGCCACGTATCTTTATACTTTTTTGGCATGGGCCAATGAATTAAATATAAATCAATATAAGATAAATGTAATTTTTTCAAACTTTTCTTAAAGGCTGCAATCGTCTGCTCATATCCATGATCATCATTCCAAACCTTTGTCGTAATAAACAGCTCTTCTCTATGTATGCCACTTTGTTCTATTGCTCTGCCTACACCTTCTTCATTATCATAGAAGCTGGCAGTATCGATTAAGCGATAACCTAGTTGAATCGCATTCCTTACGACATTTTCCACTTCCTTACCTTCTTCTACTTTATATACTCCTAAACCAAATTGGGGCATCAAGACCCCATTTGCTAATTTTACATTAGGTATTTTTACCATCCCTCATCCTCCTCAAGTAAAAAGTCTGTTTTTTTATTTCCATAAAAATATAAACGATGAAGCGGTCGAGTCATTGCCACATATAACAACTGTATTTCTAAAGGAGCTTTTGAGGTAAATACTTCATCAATCGAAAAGATAAATACTACGTCAAACTCTAAACCTTTTGCTAAATAAGCCGGAACAATGACGACTGATTCTTTAGGAATTTGTCCATGTTCTCCTAGTAAATAAACCACCATATCGCCAGTTTTTTCAAATTGTTGATAAAGCTTCATACAATCGTTCATCGTTTTCCCAATTAATGCAAAAGTTTTAAACCCTTCTTCTTTTACTTTAAGTAATTTAGCCTCTAAGACATTTATATAGTGCTTGCCTTCGGGGGATGGGATAAACTGCGGATGCTCTCCATGTCTAACAACAGGCTTTACTTCAGGAAAGGTATACGGCAGTTTTTTTAATATATGATTAGCTGCTTCCATAATTTCTACAGTAGTCCGGTAACTCTTCTGTAATTCTGTATAAGTGGCTCGAGGGAAAATCTCAGCCTTTACGTCTTCCCAAGATGTAAGCCCTCTATAAGAGTGAATACCTTGTGCTAAGTCTCCCACTAATGTAAACATATCGGTATCAGCTGCTTTCTTAAGAGAAAGAAGTTCCATGAACGTATAATCTTGCGCCTCATCGATGACTATGTTTTTTACTTTCCACTCTTTTTCAATTCCAAACAAATGAACCTGCAAATACAATAATAAAGCTAAATCTTCTCTTTCATACATTCGCCTCTTAAACAAGTCTTGTTGATACCGTATAATATTTTCTGCTTCTACTTGTGTTAACTGATTATGTGAGCGTTTTACTAATTGCTGTGGATTTTGAAATAAATCTTTATAATAGGACCAAATATTCTTTTTAGGAAATTGCTTCATATATGTAGCTACCGATCTCTTTATTGCCGTTTTCATTTCATTCAACCTTGCTTCTTTCTTATCAAGGGCTTGTGATACATATTTTTTTCTCTTCACGGGATCTTTCGCTTGATATAATGCTCTTTCAATTTTGTCATCATAAAACATTTCAATTTTCTCAAGCATTTTCTTTTTTTTATGTTTTATTTCATTTTGTAATATCGAACGTAACTTATTTATTCTCTTATACAAAGGTAAATAATAAAAATCTTCTTCCAATAATTGCACAAATCTTGCACTTTTATATAATCGATACTTATCAACATAAAAATCAGTAGGCGGATGAAAAGTTAGAAATATTTCTTTCATATATTCATTCAGTATTGTTTGAAAAACTTTAGACCCCTTCAATTTTGATATTTGAAGCGCATGAACTGTTTCCTTTTGATGATTTTTCTCTAATAATTGAATTAACTTATCATCTTTTTTCAATTTTATATTTTCCTTTTGTAACGCTCCTATTACATAATCCTCGTACGTTTTTTGCTTAATATTCTCAACACCAAGCTCAGGTAGCGCTTCGGAAATATAATCAAGGAATAGATTACTTGGAGCAATAATCATCAATTGCTCAGGTTGAAAGTTTTCTTTGTATTGGAAGATAAAATAACTAATTCGGTGTAGAGCAATCGTCGTTTTACCACTTCCCGCACCGCCTTGAACGATGATAGGTTTATTCAAATCAGCTCTGATAACTTTATTTTGTTCCTCTTGTATAGTAGATACGATTTCTGTGAGGCGATTACTTGCACTTCCAGCTAGGGTTTCTTGTAACAATTGATCATTTGTTGTCAAATCAATATCACGAATCTCAGTTAGGAGGCCTCGCTCCATCATAAATTGTCTTTTTAATAAAAGCTCACCGTTAAAATTCTCTCCATTAGAGACATACGAAACATCCCCTAGTCTGCCTTCATAATAAAGATTTGCTATTGGTGAACGCCAATCGACAATTAATTGATCCTGATTTTCTCTTGAGTATAAAGACGTTTTCCCAATATAGATAACTTCTTCCGCCGGTTGATCATCTCTGGAAAAATCAATTCTTGCAAAATAAGGTTTGAGACGGGACTTTTTCAAACTTGATAGCTCTTCTTTTGACATATCAAAAAAGCGAGCATTCGTTAATAAGGACGAATAACCTAAGCTGGAATCGACGTCTTTAAAGGCTGCTTTCATATTGTCTTGAAAATTATCCTTCGATGTCTCTGCTGTTTTAATAACAGCTTCCATATATCTTTTTGTATATTCTAAGCGCTGGTTTTCTTCATTGTAATCGGGGTGTTGATGTACCGTTGTCATATCATTTACCTCCATTTTAATAATTAGCCGCTGATGGAGAGTAATCTGACGTTGTGTAAGTGAGAAGAAATATATATTATCAGAAAAATGCATAACAATCAAATAAATGCGCAGTACTTTTAAGACATTCCAATATGAATAGATATTAATTAAGTTAAGGAATAATGTAAAAGTAAAGAAAAACTTTATTAATTTTTTGTAAAGGCGAATACAACCAATTCATGAAAAATAGTATGGATTTCACTCACTCATACTCTTAGAAAGTTAGTAATAACAAGGGATATAAAGGTATTTAATTAAATAATAAGAAACATTACAATTAGATTACATTTGAACATAATTCGACATTTTTCTTCTAGACCCGAAAATTACGCTTTATACAATAAAATTTTTCGTTTAAAATAATAACGTTTGAAGGGTTTATTTTCCGAAAATTACTGGGGGTATTAATGATGGTTTTTAAAAAACAAGATAAATTCAATAAATTGTTAAGTGATATTGCAATCAACTTAAAAGAAGGAGCTATGTATTTCGCCGATTATAAGCTAAATAACATTAGTGACTTAAAAATTTTCTCAGAAAAAATGAAAGAATACGAAACAAAAGGCGACACACTTGTTCATGAAACAATTAAAGAATTAAACAATGCCTTCATTACACCAATTGAAAGAGAAGATATTCTTCATCTTGCAATGGCAATGGATGACGTATTAGATGGTTTTGAACAAACAGCAGATTTATTTGAAATGTACTCCATCATTAATGCTGATGAATATATGTTAAAGTTTGTAGAAGCTATTCAACAAAGTGCAGTAGAAATTGAAAAATCAGTTGAGCTATTATCCTCTAAAAAGTTGCTAAAAATACGAGATCATGCAATTAAAATCAAAGACCTAGAATCAAAATGCGACGGCGTATTACGCCAATCTATTAAACATCTTTTTTCTGTTGAAAAAGATCCAATTCGCATCATTCAGAAGAAAGAAATTTACGAAAACCTAGAGGAAATTGCTGACAGCTGCCAAACAGTTGCCAACGCATTCGAAACAATTATAATGAAAAACGCGTGAGGAGCAATAACTAATGGATGCAATTTTAATTATCACAGTATTAATCGTCATTTTTGCTTTAGTCTTTGACTTTATTAACGGATTTCACGATACAGCGAATGCTATTGCAACTTCAGTGTCAACGAAAGCTTTGAAACCTAGACATGCTATTATACTAGCTGCAACAATGAACTTTGTAGGTGCAATGACTTTTACAGGTGTTGCGAAAACGATTACGAAGGATATTGTCGATCCTTTCACCTTACAAAACGGCTCAATTGTCATTCTATCTGCCCTTATAGCAGCGATTTTCTGGAACCTTTTGACTTGGTATTTCGGCATACCAAGTTCATCCTCTCATGCTTTAATTGGTTCAATCGCAGGTGCTGCCATTGCGTCAGCTGGCTTTTCTGCATTAAACTATAGTGGATTTATCGGTATTATACAGGCACTCATTTTTTCACCACTGATTGCTTTTGCAGCCGGATTTATTATTTATAGCATTTTTAAAATTGTTTTTAGAAATAATAATTTAACAAAGACAAATAGAAATTTTAGAACGATACAAATTTTCACCGCTGCATTGCAATCATATACCCATGGTACAAATGATGCACAAAAAGCGATGGGGATTATCACACTAGCGTTAATCTCCAATAACTATGTAACTTCAACGGACATTCCTTTTTGGGTCCAATTATCTTGTGCAATCGCGATGGGACTGGGTACATCTGTTGGTGGTTGGAAAATTATTAAAACAGTTGGCGGTAAAATCATGAAGATTCGCCCTGTTAACGGAGTAGCAGCAGACATTACGGGGGCAATGGTCATCTTTGGTGCAACCGCACTACATATGCCAGTTAGTACAACTCATGTTATTTCTTCATCTATCCTCGGTGTAGGCTCAGCCCATCGAGTAAAAGGAGTCAAATGGGGAACAGCACAACGTATGTTAATTACTTGGGTTATTACTTTGCCGATTTCAGCAACAATAGCTGGATTAACTTATTTGATTTTGAGTTCTTTCTTATAATGCAAACAAATCCTTAAGGGTTTATATCCTTTAAGGATTTTTTGTCTTCTTCTAATAAGAACACATATATAACAAATACTATAAAGAACTTGAAAATCTTCATAAAAACGAATACTATAGTCCATGTGACCTTTTTTCGTTCGTATTATTACACACGACCATGTATTTACAGCTTGGAGGATTCTAATGTTTAAGTTAAAAGAAAACAATTCTACAGCAAAAACAGAAATACTCGCCGGTTTTACAACTTTTTTAACAATGGCATACATTGTTGTTGTTAACCCAGTCATTCTTTCTGACGCTGGTGTCCCATTTGATCAAGTCTTTACTGCAACGATTATTGCAGCAGTTGTTGGTACACTTTGGATGGCCCTTTTTGCTAATTATCCAATTGCTATTGCTCCCGGTATGGGATTAAATGCTTATTTCGCCTATTCTGTTGTTGGTGGGGGCTTAGATTATGTAACAGCTTTTGCTGCCGTCTTCGTAGCCGGACTAATCTTTGTGATTTTATCTTTAACTGCTTTTCGTGAAAAATTAATTGAAGCCATTCCCGAAAACTTAAAAGCTGGAATTTCAGCTGGTATTGGTTTATTTATTGCATTTGTTGGACTGCGAATGTCCGGCATTATTACAAGTGATCCTAGCAATCTTGTTGCTCTAGGGGATTTAACAGCAACTTCGGCAATATTAACGCTAGTTGGTTTAGTCATCACACTCATTTTAATCGCACTAAATGTATCTGGAGCACTGTTTTTCGGCATGATTATAACAGGCTTAATCGCGTTCTTTACTGGGCAACTACAGTTTAGTGACGGGCTTACATCTTTACCTTCGCTTCCAGAAGGCATTTTAGTATTCAACCCCATTTCAGCTATTGGGGACGTCATCACTCATGGCCTTTATGCGGTTGTTTTCTCGTTTTTATTAGTAACAATATTTGATACAACCGGAACAATGATTGGTGTTGCCCAACAAGCTGGTTTAATGAAGGGGAATAAATTGCCACGTGCAAGACAGGCTTTATTATCTGATTCATTAGCCACATCTGTCGGTTCTATGTTCGGAACAAGCCCTACAACTGCTTTCATTGAATCTTCTAGTGGAGTTGCCGCCGGTGGACGAACCGGACTAACTTCTTTGACAGTAGGTATCCTTTTTATCGTTGCTGCATTCTTTAGTCCACTTGTCAGTGCGGTTTCAGGCATTGCTGCCATTACTTCGCCTGCACTCATAATTGTTGGTAGCTTAATGATGGGAAGCTTAGTTAAAGTTAAATGGGGTGAGTTTGATGAAGCTTTCCCAGCCTTTTTAATTATTTTGACGATGCCGCTCACTTCTAGTATTGCTACAGGTATTGCACTCGGGTTTATAACACATCCAATCTTAAAAATATTTAAAGGCAAAGGTAAACAAGTTCATCCACTCGTTTATATTTTCGCTGTATTATTTCTCATTCAATTGCTCTTTTTACCACATTAAAGTTGAATGATTAAAACATATATTAGCTAAATAAAAAATCCGAACACCTCACCAAATGCTAAAGCAATTTAAGCATCTGATTGATGAGTGTTCGGATTTTCTTTTTTACCAATATAGGATTGAATGAGTTAGACTTCTACCTCTTCAATTTTATTATGTGGGTTATTATAAACTTCTTGGTCGATATCTTTCGTAATTTTACTCGTTAATATACCCGAAGTCATAGAACCACTTACATTTACCGCTGTTCTTCCCATATCAATTAACGGTTCAATTGAAATCAATAAACCCGCAAGCGCGATAGGTAAATCTAAAGCTGAAAGGACGAGAATGGCTGCAAAAGTAGCTCCTCCACCTACTCCCGCAACGCCAAATGAGCTGATAACAACTATAACGATAACAGAAAGTAGAAAACTTGGTTGTAATGGATTAATCCCGACCGTAGGTGCAATCATAACAGCTAACATAGCCGGATAAATACCCGCACAACCATTTTGTCCAATCGAGAGACCAAATGAGCCAGCGAAATTGGCTATTCCATCTGACACCCCTAATGATTTTTGCGTCTTAATATTTAAAGGTAATGCCCCAGCACTTGTTCTTGACGTAAAGGCAAACGCAAGCACTGGAAAAGCTTTTCTTAAGTATTGTAGTGGACTTAATCCGACAAATAGTAATAATAACAAATGAATTAGCATCATAACCGCTAACGCTACATATGAAGCAATGACAAATTTTCCTAAATTATAGATTGCAGAGAAATCACTTAATGCAACTGTCTTTGTCATAATAGCTAGCACGCCATAAGGAGTTAATCTAAGGATTAGTGTAACCACACGCATAATAATGCTATAAAAGGCATCGACAATTTTTGCAAATACCTCTGCTTGCTCAGGTGTTTTTCTTCTTACGCCCAAGTAGGCAATACCTAAGATTGCTGCAAATATAACGACCGATATCGTTGAAGTCGCTCTCGCTCCTGTTAAGTCAAGAAAAGGGTTTGCAGGAAGTAACTCTAAAATTTGTTGAGGCAATGTTTGAGCTGCTAGTGATTGAGATGTTTCTTCCATTTGTGTCCCTCTACTGATTTCTGCATCTCCCTCTTCAATTTGGATGGCTTCTAAATTAAAGACAGTCGCCGAACCAATACCTACAATAGCAGCCAAAGCTGTAGTCCCAAGTAGTATTCCGATAATTAATACACTAATTTTACCAATATTACTTGAGAGGCTCAATCTTGTAAACGCTCCTAAAATGGAAATAAACACAAGTGGCATAACAATCATTTGTAAGAATTTAACATAACCCCCACCAACTAGTTGAAACCAATCTGTTGACCTTGCCAATACTTCTGAAGTTGGTCCATAAATCAGTTGCAATGCTAAACCAAACAATATACCTATTCCCAATGCCGTAAAGACTCTTTTAGAAAATGAAATATGTTTACGTTGCATAATAAATAATAAACTAATAAAACCAATCATTAATGCTAAGTTAATAATAAACCATACATTATCCATCATTACCCCTCCTAATATCTTACTTTTGCACAATTTCATATGATAATACGATTATTCCTATACGTCAAGTATGAATTCAGATTTAATTATCCTTTATGGTATATGCTTTTTTCATGAATATATACCAATCTATCTATTGGCCTTCTCTTATTTAACATTTTCAACTGTTTACATATTTTTTTATTCCCCTTTGAAAGGCAAAAAGCTGCAGCATCGCTTAAAATAAGCTAACGATGCTACAGCTAAAATCAAAACTCTTATTACTTATAAGCTTCTTACCTTCTCGCTGCAAGCTTTCATAGCAGTGAGAACAGATGAACGAAATCCTGTTTCTTCTAACTTGCTGACCGCATCAATAGTCGCACCTCCAGGGGTACAAACCTCATCTTTTAACACTCCAGGATGTTTACCAGATTCAAGCACCATCTTTGCTGCACCTAATACTGCCTGAGCACCTAGCTTATAAGCAGTGTCTCTTGGTATACCGTCCTTTACTGCTCCATCGGCCAGTGCTTCTATAAATAAAAACACATATGCAGGAGAAGAACCGCTAATTGCTGGAATGCCGTCCATTAATGACTCGTCAACTACTTCCACTTTCCCGATAGCAGAAAAGATGCGTATTACTTTATTTAATTTCTCTTCATTAATATACTGGTTGCTACTTAGCACACTCATTCCCTCACCAACCAGTGAAGGTGTATTTGGCATTGTACGTACTGCCATTACATTTCGCTCAAAGTACTCTTCGATATCATTTAGAGTAATGCCAGCAGCAATTGTTACGATAATGCTATGTTCATTTACTACTTCTTTTATTTCATCAATTACTTCCTTATGATCCTTAGGAGGAACCGCTAAAAAGATCACTTCGGCGTTTCTTGCCACTTCTTTATTGGAGTGGGTTGTATGAATCGCATACTTTGCTTCTACCTTATGTAGTGTTTCTTTCGTTCTTGCACTTGAAATAATTTCATGATGACTGACTAAACCGTTTTTTAATATACCTCCAATAATCGCTTGTGCCATTTTTCCACAACCGATAAACCCTATCTTTTTTTCCATTATTATCACTCACCTTTTCCATGCTCTGGTTCATTTTAACATGAACACAGCTGTATTCAAAAAAGTGTTTAATCTACTTCTTTAAGACAAACGTAGAACAAATGATACTATATTTGCTACAAGCTTACCTTATTCATTAGATGAACTTCATCAAAAAAAATAACCCAAAGCATCAATGCTTTGGGTTATTTTTTAATTAATTATCTTGAACATCTTTTCGATTCTTTTTAAACATTTTTGATAATACTTCATACACAATAGGAACAACAACTAGAGTTAATAAGGTCGAACTTGCAAGACCCCCGATAACTGTGATACCTAATCCTTTAGAGATTAAGCCTCCACCGCCTGAACCAAATAATAATGGAACCAGCGCACCCATTGTAGCAATAGCTGTCATTAGTATCGGACGAAGACGAGTGGCACCCGCTTCTAGAATAGCGTCTCTCATCGTCATACCGTTTCTTTCCATATGAATAATCCGGTCAACCAATACAATAGCGTTCGTAACAACGATACCGATTAACATGAGTAGACCCATCATAACCGTAACAGAGATTGTTTCCCCTGCAATGTATAATCCGACAAATGAGCCAATTACTGCAAACGGTAGTGAGAACAGAATGGCAAACGGTGCAACACCCTCACCAAATGTAACAACTAAGATGAAATATACAATCGCAATAGCGGCAAGCATTGCTAAACCTAATTGCGTAAACGTTTCATTCATATCTGCAGTTACACCAGCAACATCAAGAGTTACCCCTTGTGCCAAGTCTAAATCATCGATACCTTTATCCAGCTCACTCGTAACTTTGGATAAATTATCTGAAGTTACTGTTGCAGAAACTGTTGCATAGTACTCACCTTTACTACGAGACAATGTATTTAATGTTGTTCCTTCTTCTACATTAACAAGCTCAGATAATGGCATTTCTTGGCCTGTCGCAGTCGGAACCTCTGTATCTAATAACTCATCAATTGATTTCGCAGGCTCAGCAGCTTCAGTTTGAATAATGACATCTATTTCATTACCATCACTTTGAACAGTTGTCAGCACTTCACTATTACCTTTATCGTTTAACGCCATAACGATTTGACCTGTCGTTAAGCCATACTGCATGACATCTGCTTGCTCAACTTTTAAGATATGTTCTACATAAGCGTCTTCTGCCGTAGATGAAATATCATCTAAGTTATCAGTATCATGCATGACATCTTCCACTTGTGTCACGGCATCATTTAGTTTATCTAAATTCTCACTATACAATGTATAGCTTACTTCACTAGTATTCGCACCCATTGAAGAAAAGTCCTGAGATTTCCACTCACCAGATTGTTCTATATTAAATACATATTCTTCAATTTCTTCTCTTACCTCTGGGAAGTTCTTCATATCTGGATCAAAAATTAGATACATAAGAGCCCCACTAGCGCCCCCACCCATCATCATAGCAGCAGGATCTACATTGTCTGGGTCATTAATGGACAATTGTAGTATATCAATATCATCGCGTTTTAATAACTCTTCTTCTACTTCAGAAATATTCTCTTCTGTTATATCCATCTTTTCGCCGGTTTCAGGTGTATATGTTAAATACATTACCTTCTCTTCTTCACTTCCAAGGAAGCTAAAACCGATTAATGGAGTCAATGCTAATGATCCAGCTAATAAAAGAATAGCGATAGCTGACGTAATAATTTTATGGTTTAACGCTTTACTTAGAATGCCTTTATACCATAAAGCAAGTTTACCTACTTCTTTATGATTGCTCTCCTCTTTCTTACCGTAAAGTTTTTTCTTGAATAAGAAATGAGATAGGGCTGGGACAATTGTAATCGCAACAATTAATGAAGCACCCAATGCAAATGTCATCGTTAAAGCAAACGGAACAAATAGCTCACCAACCATTCCACCTACGAAAATTAACGGCGCAAAAACGGCCACAGTTACTAATGTAGATGAAAGAATCGGCTTAAACATTTCAATAGTCGCTTCCCTTACTAAAGCACGACCATTTAATTTTTCCTCTTTCAAATGTAAGCGACGATAAATATTTTCAACAACAACAATCGAGTCATCGATTACACGACCAATTGCTACTGTAACCGCTCCAAGAGTCATAATATTTAACGTAATATCCAACCAATTAAGGACTAAAAATGCCATAAAAATCGACACCGGAATGGAAACAATGGATATAATCGTTGACTTAAAGTCTCTTAAAAAGAGTAGAATAATTAATACAGCAATTAAACCACCAAAAAGTGCTTTTTCGACCATTGTGCTAACAGACTTTTCAATCGGTTCACCCTGGTCTAAAGAAATATCAATGGCAAGGCCATCATACTTTTCTGTTTCTTCTTCAACATAGTCTTTTACACGATTAACTACATCTACTGTGTTATCCTGTTGTCCTTTTACAATTTGGATCGCAATCGCATTTTCTCCATTTGTACGAGAAACAGACTCTACTTTACCTACTTGTTCAATTTGAGCAAGTTCACTTAGCTCAACAAACGGTTGTGGGTGGTCGGCAGTTGGCGTTACTGGGATCATCATTTCTTTCAACTCATCAACAGTTGTTACTTTCCCATCTACCGAAACAGCTTCTTCAGCTTCTTCAAAATCAAATAGCCCTAAAGATAATGCCATATCACTTGCTTGAATCAGTTCTTTTACATCATCTTGGTTCAATTCAAACTTGGCTAGCTCTTCTTCATCCCAAGTAAATTCAACTTGTTCAATATGTTGACCAGTCATTGTTGCAGATGCTACTCCTTCAATCTTTTCAATATCAGGCAAGATCACATCTTCAACTAATTCAGTCAGTCCAACTATATCTTCTTCTGTACTACTAATTGAAAGTGCAACTACTGGCATCATATTCATGCTGATAGATGTCACAGTCGGCTCTTCCACATCTTCAGGAAGATTTAGATTAGCAATCGCTCTTTCTAGTTCAACCTTTTTATCATCCATATCAACGCCATATTTATATTCTACTTGAATACTTCCTACATTCGCACTTGAATTAGAATAAACAGCATTGACATCATCTAGCCCTTCAACTGCCTGTTCAATTGGCACTGAAACCTCTTCCATCACTTGCTCAGGTGTGGCACCAGGATAAACACCATTTACCATTAAAAATGGAATAGAGATATCCGGGATTGTTTCAGTTTTCATCTGTGTAGTTGAGTAAACACCTGAAACTGTAATAATTATGGTTAATAACCACACAGCGAGCTTATTCTTTAAAACGAAATTGACTATGCCCTTCACATTGACACCTCTTTTTTTATTAATTCGATTTTCCTTTACCCGATAACCATTATGTATATAGTAGAAATCAGCGTAAATGAAGTCTTACATATAGGAATACTCACTATCATACCCAAAAAAAATCGTTACTGGTTCTATAGAATCTATTTTGTTTGTTTTCTTGACGCCAATCTCGGGTATCCTATAGAATATGACTAGTGGGTCACATCACCAATAAATATAACTGACCGGTCAGTCAAGTGTCAATTATATTATTGTGAAGTTTTTGTTAACACGGAGATTCTTCTTCGGTTAAGGAGTTGTTACAGATGAAAGAAAAAGAAAAAATAATTATTGAAGCTGCGATTAAATTGTTCGCTAAAAAAGGATATACTGCCACATCTGTACAAGATATCGCCACTGATAGCGGCATTTCCAAAGGTGCGTTTTATTTATATTTTAAATCAAAAGAAAAATTGTTAGAGTCCTTATTAATATATTATTTTGATCAATTAACTGAAGAAATCATGCAGTGGGACAATAAGAACCTCACAGCCAGAGAAAAATTCAAGGCACAAATCAATACAACCATTGATATGTTAATCCAACATAAGGATTTTATTATTACTCAAACAAGAGAACAAACCATACCTATTAATGAATCAATTAAAGAATTATTATTCACAAAGCAAATTGAAATGAATGAATTTTACCGCAAAAGTTTATCTTCTATATATGGAGAAGAAATGACTCCTTATTTATGGGATTTATCTCAACTCCTTGATGGTCTTTTTCATTCATACGTAAAAATATTAATCATTGACAAAGAAATATTTAAGCCTGAGCATGTGACTGATTATTTATTAAATAGAATGGACTCTTTAGCAGAAGGTCTAAAAAAAGAAGAACCTTTGATCACTGAAGCTAAGATGAACCGTTTCCTGCATAATTTTAATATATGTTTACCAAATACTAGTCCATCGACTACCATCGCAGATATTAGAAAACAAATACAAGCATGCGACGATAAGGAAACATTAGAGGTCTCCCTCGATATGATAGAAGAAGAAACCCAAAGGGAATATCCCAGACTTCCAGTCATTAAAGGAATGATTACAAACTTTAATCAATATCCTGATTTAAAGAAGCAATTGAATGATTTATTACAAATATAGAATGAGAGAAATTTGTCGATAAAAAGACCAACCTTTTTACTGGACATTTTCACTTTTAACGTTTATTTTACTATAAACAGGTAATATAAAGAGATATAGTGTAAATGAAGTAGAAGACTTCTGTACTTATAATTTATAAGAATGGATGGTGGAGAATATGGCAAATAACAAAGTTACGAATATCAGAAAGAATGAAAAGAAAGATGTAAGTATCGGAACAAGCGTGTCTTTAAATGGTCTCGTTACAGCAGTCTTTGATAATATGGTTCACGTACAGATCGGAGCCAAAATTGTCACTGTCAATATAAAGGATTTATATTCAGAAATCAATCAAACGTTACTTCCAAACCAATCAGTAAAAACACCATCGCAATCCGTCTAAAAACTGGTGAGAAATCTTATTAAAGATTATATTTCCTAGGATAGTTAGTCTATAAATAAGGGCTAGTTATCCTTTTTTATTTAGATAATCAACGATACATTTATGAAATAAAACAGTTCGTTGTTGATGATTTAAAGGTTTACAGAAAAATTTTTCCTTCATCCTTTGCTTATTAACACTAGTTATTTTCATTTTTTAACGGTATGGCCTTTCCACATAAGAATATTCATTCTATTATTTTATTTACTTTGATGAATACTGAGATACTGCTTTTCTTCATTTTAGGTAAGCAGGACTTCAAAAAGAACCCTACAAATATTCATATCCTTCGCAAATATGATTTCTTTCACTGCTTAGTTATTGTTATTGACTAATGTTAACAGAGCCATAAAAATACTTACCTTGTTCAACGAACGATTCCTCAAGTTGAACAAGGTAAGTAAATTTGACCATGATACTGATACTTGAAATTGTCTAGTTTTATCAATAGAATTATAAGGATTTATCATCCACTACTTTAATGGATTTTTTTCATTTCTTTTAATCTTGTAGCATCACCTAATATTTGAATTAAGGATGCATCTTCTATAAGTAAATCCCCCTCTATTTCTACTACCCATGTATCATTAGCAATCATCTTCATAATTTCTGCTCCTTCAGGTAATTGCTGTAAGGCAGAGCGTCCATATGCAATCCAACTCGTTTTCGCACTACGCTGTTGATCAAGGGTGGACTCTTCATTAAAAGTATACTCCTGATCCTTTTCTGATAAATGAATCAAATCTTCTATAATTGCACTTGCTGTTGGATACATACCTGCACCTGGCCCCTGCAAACTAATACTCCCGACAATATCCGCCTCGATATGGATAGCATTTTGCACACCTTCCACCTGATATAAAGGATGGTTACTTTCAACTAACACTGGCCGAACAGCACATTTTACTTGAGAATGAGCGTATTCAATAGTTGCCACGTGCTTGTATCTAAGACCTAATTCATTAAAGAAAGTAATATCTGATTTAGCAATACTCGCAATCCCGTTTCTTTCAATCTGCTCGCTTTTTGGTTTCTCTCCATAAATCAACTCACTTAAGATAGCAGCTTTATAATACGCATCAAAGCCTTCAACATCATTCGTCGGATCCGCTTCCGCATAACCTAATTTTTGCGCTAGCGCCAGAGCATTATCAAATGATAATTGCTCTTCTCTCATTTTAGTTAATATAAAATTAGATGTACCATTCAATATGCCTTCAACCTTCGTTACTTTATTAGCATTTAGTAGTTTTTTTAAAGTTTGAATAATAGGAATACCGCCTGCTACAGTAGCCTCGTAGCCGACTGAGACATGATATTTTTTTGCTAATTCTCTTAAGATATTACTTTTTTCTGCAAACATCTCTTTATTTGCCGTAATTACGTGGCGACCTTTTTCAATCGCACTTTGTAAATAAGTTGCAGCCGGTTCAATACCAACAATTGCATCAATTACTACATCAATATTCTCCAATTGTTGGATTTTTTCATATTGGTTTGTCAACATAACTGACTGATCGGGGGCAGTATGCTTCTTAATGTCCCTCACTAGAATAGCAACAACCTTTACTTCTTCACTTAATAACTTTTGTAAACGCCCTTGATGCTGTTGAATTGTACGGTAAACGCCTTTACCAACAGTACCATAGCCAAGTAAAGCGATATTTATCGTCAAAACCCTTTACCTCCCATTACATCATATTACTGTAATTTTTTACTAAGTTTGGCAAGCTCTCTTGCCTTTAATTCTCTGCGCAATATTTTTCCACTGATTTTTGTTTTAGGTAGTTCTGTGACAATTTCCATTTCTCGTGGGGCAGAATGAGCAGCTAATCTTGTTTTTACAAACCTTCTAATCTCTTCAAGTAGTACATCACTGCCTGTAAATCCTTTTCTTAGGACAATAAAGGCTTTGACGATTTCTCCTCTTAATGCATCTGGTTTTCCAATGACTCCAGCTTCTGCTACAGCAGGATGTTCAATGAGCTTACTTTCAACCTCAAAAGGTCCGATTCTCTCCCCGGAAGAATTGATCATATCATCACTCCTACCTTGGAAGAATATATATCCATCTTCATCTTGAACAGCTAGATCTCCTGATACATACCAACCTTCAAAAGGAAAATATGACTGGTATTTCTCCTCATTCTTCCATACTTCTTTCATGATTCCTGGCCATGGTGCTTTAATTGCTAAGTGACCAATCGACCCTCTTGATTGTTCGACACCATCATCATCGAGGATAGCGATGCTTATACCAGGAAATGGTCGACCCATTGATCCGGGTTTAATTACTTCTGAAGGTAAATTGACAATTAATTGTGCCCCTGTTTCAGTCATCCACCATGTATCATGAATTCTTTTCCCTAACGTTTCTTGTCCCCAATAAATGACCTCAGGATTTAACGGCTCACCAACACTTAATAAATGTCTTAAGTTGGATAAATCATAATCATTTGGTAGGTCATTTCCTTCTGCCATTAACATTCTGTATGCTGTCGGTGCACTATACCATACAGATACTCCAGTTGTTTCTAATGTATGATACCAACCCTTTGCATCAAAGCGGCCACCATTAACAACAATTGTCGCTCTATTTAACCAAGGTGTGAAAATGCCATACACAGTTCCCGTAACCCAACCTGGATGTGCGGTACACCAATACACATCATCATCTTTTAAATCGAGTACCCATTTCCCTGTTTGATATTGATGAACCATCGCTCTATGAGCATGAATAATTCCTTTTGGCTTTCCTGTTGAACCGCTCGTATAGTGGATGTTTAAACCATGCTCGAGATCAACCCACGTCGTGATATCTTCTTCTTTTACTGTTTTCTCTAATTCTTTGATGAGTGAAATTTCTTTTTCACCTAATAATTGTACGTCATCAGCATCAGTAAGAAATATCTTCTCTAAACAAGGCAGTTCGTTCTTTGGTACCCTGTTAAGTAAGTCAGTATCCGTAATCAAAAATCTCCCATCACAATCAGAGATTCTATCTTTTACTGCTTCCTCCATAAATGCTTCAAAAAGAGGACCCGCAATTGCGCCGAGTTTAATGGTGGCAATCATTGTAAAATAACAATCGGGATGTTTAGGTAGAAAAATAAAAACGAAATCACCTTTTTTCACCCCTTGGTTTCTTAAAACGGTGGCGATATGATCCGTTTTTTCTTTAATCTCTGCGAATGTGTATGTCTCTTCATATGAACCATTCACATAATGCAACCCTATTTTGTTTCCATAACCGTCAACCACATGTTTATCAATACATTCATGAGCCATATTGACTAGACCTGATTGGCTCCAGCTAAACTGTTGTTTAACCTCATCCCATGAAATATTTTGACATGCCTCTTCATAGTTTGTTAAGTTGTAATCTCCTTCAATGGGGGCAAGCTGTTGCCGCTCTATCACTGTCATAATTCATTAGCTCCTTTATCTTTAGATTGCTTTCGAATGAGATAAATCTAATAATTGCAAAATCTCATCTTTTAGTGCAGCAAGATCTTTATCTCCTCTTGATCTTGGTTTTGATTTTTCAATTTTTATTTCTTGATATAATTCTCCCGGCTGTCCCCTAAGAATAATAATGCGATCGGCTAAATATAATGCTTCATCAATATCGTGCGTTACTAAGAGGATAGTTGATTGATAGGTTTGCCAGAGATTCAGTAATAAATCTTGTAATTGCATTTTTGTAAAAGCATCTAATGCACTAAACGGTTCATCTAAAAGTAATATTTCTGGTGAGGTAACGAGGGCTCTGGCAATGGCCACCCTTTGCGCCATCCCGCCAGATAAATCTTTCGGGTAATGGTTTTCAAACCCTTCTAGCCCAACGGCTTTAATATATTGCGCTATTTTACTTTGAACTTTTTTTTGTAGACCGAATCCGATATTGTCATAAACTTTTAACCAAGGCATCAATCTAGGTTCTTGGAAAATCATCCCGATTTTCTTATGAACATCATGGACAGTTTCGCCATCTATTACAACCTGGCCATCATATTGTTTATCCAAGCCGGATAATACACGTAAGAGCGTACTTTTACCGCAACCACTTGTTCCTAAGATTCCAATGACTTCACCTTTTTCTACCTTTAAGTCAATATTTTTGAATCCCGTTGTTCCATTTGAAAAAGTTCTAGACACTCGCTCAATTGATAACAATCTTGCCACCTCCTACTTCTTGACGATCGTATCTTGCCAATGCAATGTTTTTGTCTCTAACCCTTTTAAAATGGCATCTGTTATTTTTCCTAATATGGCAAATAAGACGATACTAGAAATAATTAATTCCGGTGCATAAGTGTTTTGGCCATAAACAAGCAAGTAGCCAATACCTGTAGAAGCTCCCATTAATTCAGCTGCAACAACAAACATCCAACCAAGTCCCAATCCGCTTCTCAGCCCTACTAAAAAAGATGGCAAAGCTGCTGGTAAGATAATCTTACAAATTAATTGCCATGAGCTAAAATGATAGATTTTCCCCACTTCAATTAGTTTACGGTCAATTCCTTGAATGCCTGAAACGATATTTAGATAAACTGGGAAGAAAACACCGACAGCGATTAAAACCACCTTGGAAGGTTCCCCAATTCCCATCCAAAGAATAAATAATGGCACCCATGCCAATGAAGGTATGGAACGAAAAGCTTGGATCAGGGGATCTAATAAACTTTCAACTGTTGAAAAGTAGCCAACAGCGGCGCCGATAATTAAAGCTGCAGCAGTGCCAAATAAGAAACCAAGCACAAGGCGATATAATGTAATGCTCGTATGTGTCCATAAACTTCCATCTGTCGTCATTGTCATAAGTGATTGCAAAATGATTGATGGAGCCGGGAGTAAATGAGGAGGGAACACACCGATCCGACTCAAGTACTCCCATGCAAGAATAAGTAAGATTGGCACGATACTTCCAAGTAATACCCTTTGAATACTAGGGTTAATTTTTCTATGCTTCTCCTTACCCTCATTTACTTTGGGGATCGCTATGACTTCCTTCATATTCATTCTCCTTTACCAACCCTATTGAATGACCTCTGTTGAGAAATCTGGGTTTATTAATTCATCAACCACTTTACCTACGTCATCACTCTTAATAATGCCTTCTTCTTTTAAAACCTCACCAGCAGCATTTAATGCTTCTATTTGCACTTCACCAGGTATTGGTTCATTAAAGTCATTTCTCTCTAATTCTTTTTTCGCTACCTCTAGGGTGATTTGTGCTTCTTCTGCCAGTATCTCTGCCGCTTCTTCAGGATTTTCTAATACCCATGTACGAGCTTTTTCATAAAGCTCAATTACTTTTTTCACTTGTTCAGGATACTTCTCAGCAAATTCGCTTCTCACATTTAATGTGCCATAAGTGTTAAAATCGATATTTCGATAAATAAATTCTGTGTCTGCTTCAAGTTCTAATTTAGCCATATGGGGATCTAAACCAGCCCAAGCGTCTACTTGCCCTGTTGTTAATGCCGTTCCACCGTCAGCATGTTGCAAGTTAACGATTTCAACATCCGCTGATGTTAATCCGGCTTCATTTAATGAGCGCAGTAAAAAGATATATGGATCTGTTCCAATCGTTGCTGCTACTTTCTTTCCCTTCAAGTCTTCAACTGATTTGATAGCTGATTCTTTCGGTGCAACTAATGCCGTCCATTCTGGTTTTGAGTATATATAGACTGATTCAATTGGAGCACCATTTGCTTTTGCAATTAATGCCGCTGCACCTGCAGTTGAGCCAAAATCAACACTGCTACTATTAAGAAACTCAAGTGCCTTATTACTTCCTTGACTGAGGACAAACTCAACATCAATATCATCTTCGGCAAACGCTTCTTCTGCCCAGCCGAATTTCTTTAAAACTACACTTGTTGGAGAATAATAGGCATAGTCTAAAACAATTTTTTCTGGTTTTCCTTCGTCATTACTATCATCAGTGCTTGCCTCACTATCTCCGCAAGCACTAATGAATCCAATTGATAAAACGACAATTAAAAATACGAACCATTTTTTCATCGATGACTCTCCTCAATCTCGGTTTTAAATTTCACAAGCAAAGGTTACAATAGAACCTCTTAATCTCTGTGCCTCTTTATATGTGCAGCGATTTTGTACCACTTCAAGTCCGGCTTCTTTTGCTATTTCAACTGCTTTTGGTGAAATGACACCTTCTTGTAGCCAGAAAACTTTCGGTTGGATTTCTACTGCCTCTTTCGCCACTTCTATCGCAGCTTCAGGGCTTCTAAATACTTGCACAATATCAATGGTAAAAGGAATGGATTTTAAATTTGGATATGCCTGTTCACCTAATACTTCTGTTTCTCTTGGATTAACTGGCACGATTTGATAACCTAATCTTTGCATTTTTCTTGCTAAACGGTAACTTGGTCTAGCAGGATTTCCACTTAATCCAACAACAGCTATCCTTTTTGCTCTTTGCAGTTCTTTGCCATCCACATCTTCTTTTAATGAGGATGATTGTAATGCCCATCGAATAACACCTTCATCATTTACTGCTGTTTCTCCTTTTTGTTCTCCCTTCGAAGAAATACCAGTCGCTTCATAGAAGGCTTGATCTAAGTCATTGGTTAAATCTCTAACCGATTCAATCCCAACTGATAAACGTATGAGTTCCTCACTTACACCGCTTTTAATTAAATCTTCTGCACTTAACTGTTGATGTGTGGTTGAAGCCGGATGAATAATGAGTGACTTCGCATCACCTACATTGGCTACATGAGACCACAATGCAATTGTATCTATCACTTTTTTACCCGCATCTCGGCCACCTTTAATACCGAAGTTCACAATGGAACCGAAGCCAGTGTTTAAATATTTCTTCGCGAGTTCATGCGCTGGATGCTCTGCTAAACCTGGATATGCGACCCAATCGACAGCTGGATGAGCGTTTAAGAAATGGGCTATCTTCGCTGCATTTTCCGTATGTTTCTCTATACGTAAATGGAGTGTTTCCAATCCTTGGAGTAAAAGAAATGCACTATGTGGGCTTAAAGATGACCCAAAATCGCGCAGCAACTGAACACGAAGTTTTGTACTAAAAGCGAGTGTACCAAACTCATTCGCATAAACAATACCGTTATAACTTGGATCTGGCTGAGTAAAACCAGGAAACTTATCATGATTCCAATTAAATCGTCCGCCATCAACTACAAGTCCGCCAATTGTTGTTCCATGACCACCAATCCATTTTGTTGCCGAATGAATGACAATATCTGCTCCCCATTGGATTGGTTTGCAAAGATAAGGTGAAGCGAAAGTATTATCAATAATAAGGGGAATATCATTATCATGAGCAATATTTGCAACTGCCTCTACATCTAGGACATGAAGACTTGGGTTCCCAATAATCTCTCCATATAAAGCCTTAGTTTTTGGCGTAATCGCTTTACGGTAATTCTCAGGGTCAGATCCATCAACAAAATGAACTTTAATCCCATATTTCGGAAGTGTTATGGCAAAAAGATTATATGTTCCACCATAAAGGTTCGACGCTGCAACAATCTCATCACCCGCTTGGGCAATATTCATAATTGAAAGAGCTATAGCTGCCATTCCAGATGAAGTCGCTACTGCCGCTACCCCATCTTCTAATAAAGCAATACGTTTTTCTAATACATCTACCGTTGGATTACCGATTCGTGAATAGATATTTCCCGTCTCATCTAATGAAAATAGGCTTTGCGCATGGTCTGTATTATGAAAAACATATGAACTTGTTTGATAAATAGGAACTGCACGAGATCCCGTTGTCGGGTCTGGTGATTGACCTCCATGTAATAAAATCGTCTCATCATCATAAGTGTTAAATTGATTCGTCATTATATACTCTCCTCTACTTTTTAGTCGGATGATTAAAATAAATAACCCCCTCTTCATAAGAAGAGGGGGTTGCCTCATCTTATCTTCCAGACATTTACTGCCTGCAGGATTTAGCACCTTTTCAAGCAATTGCTTGAAGGTTGCCGGACTTCATAGGGCCTGATCCCTCCGTCACTCTCGATAAGAAATATTTTATTTTTTAAAGCGTTAATACTTTAATTACAAATAGAATTATATCCAAAAAATGATTTGTCGTCAATATGAAATCTGAATATATTTTATATTCCAATAAAATATTAGCTCTATCACATAAAAAGCCCTTCTACCTAGAAGAGGCAGAAGGGCTTTGAATTAACGAGCTCACCTTCTCCTTATCTTTGGATAATATCCTCTGAAATTAGCACCATACAAAAGATTGCTGGTTGCCGAGGCTTCTCTGGGTCAGTCCCTCCGCCTCTCTGGATAAGAAGTTCATATTTATTTGTTTAACATCATATACCCTTTTATAGGGAATCGTCAATAACATTTTGAAAATTTATTTATTTTCATCCTGGATAAGCGTCAAAAAATGATACAGTATCTTAGCTGTTAACCCCCATATCACATGACCTTTATAAGTATAAAAAATTTCTTGCATCCTCCGCGTTTGCCATTTATATTTTTCCCCATTAGGAATGAGATGATAGGGAAAGCTACTATTAGGCTCTGGCTTCATCTCAATATAATGAATAGATGGTCCCTCTTTCAAAAAATAAGCAAGTGGTACTGTGAAAATTTGATCCACTTCCTCTGGATTTAGCTTAAGATCACTGATGCTCTCTATTGTGCCTACAAACGGATAAATCACTGTATCATAAGGTGTCACTACATAATCAAGTTCTGAAAAAACAGAGACTTCTCCAATTGGGATACCTAACTCTTCACTGGTCTCCCTTTTTGCCGTCTCTATTAAATCCACATCGTCTTGATCCATTTTCCCCCCAGGAAAGCAAATTTCCCCTGGCTGTCTTCTCATAGATAAAGACCGTACTTCAAACAAAATATGTATTTCTCTATCTTTTTCTATTAGGGGAAGAAGAACAGCGAATTTAACCAATCTGGAGCTACCCAATATATCTGATTGACGATGCTGTATCTCTGATCTTATTTCTTCCAAATCCATGTTAATTACCTCCAAACCACACGACTTAAATCTTTATTTCACTTTCTGCAATCTATCAATCATCCCCATTGTGCAGACATTTAAATCTAAGCCTATTAGCTTCTTATCCTCTGCACTAAGTTCAACATCGTGCGCTGTTAATAAATAATGTTTTACTTGTTCCAACAATTCCGATTGTATGGCTTCTTGCATTTTTATTATGTCATTTCCTTGGAGAAAAACGTCATCTGCAACTGAAGTAAATATAGGTAACCAATAACGAATTTGAGTAAAAACATCCTTTGGTTCAGGGCCCTCACCATAATGCCCAAAAAAGATATGTTGTGGTTGAAGTGATTCGATTTTTTCAACAGAAGATAACATCGCCTCTGGATTAAATTGATTAGGAGAAGTCGATGGCAGAACTAATGGATAACCTTTTCTTGCTATGTTAGGATAAAATACGCCAATTGTATCGCCAGTAAAGAAGCCATTACTTTTCGAATCATGGATTGAAAAGTGGTGCTTTGCATGGCCAGGGGTATCATAGAAAGTTAACAAACGCCCACCGATATCCAATGATTGTCCCTCTTCCATCGCGACTAATCTCTTCTCATCAATTGGCACAATCGGATTAAATAGTTGATCAAAATCATCGCCATATACCATTCTAGCACCAGCAATTAATTTACTAGGGTCAGCTAAATGCCGTTTACCTCTTGGATGAACATATACTTTTGCTTCTGGACATTGTTCTAAGAACAAACCAGTTCCCCCAGCATGGTCTAAATGTACATGAGTGACAATAATATGCTTGATGTCTTCAAGGTTAATGTTCAATTCCTGCATTCCTTCTATAAGATGGGGAATCGAAGGACTAGCACTTGTTTCAATCACTGTTAATTCTTCAGCACCTAATATATACGCCCCCGTACGCTCAGGTGTTTGTAAATCCATTAAATCAATCAGTTTAATATCATTACCTAAATCTTGAATTTTGTGCAAAGGAAACCCCTCCATATTACTCTTTATGAAAATTATGACATAAGTAGATGAAGAGAGCTACTTAAAAGAATTACAGATAAAAGTGCTCAAATCTACATAGGGCTAAGTCAGTTGAGCAAAAAAAAACACAGCATCAATCGCTGTGATATAACTAAAAAGCTCGATTGCTTTGTTCTCATCATTTTTCAAAACCTGCCTCCGAAACGCTCGTAAGTAAGCTATTACACTTCAGAACTTAGTTGCGAACCTTTCAAAACAGGCTCTCATTAAGCCAACTTTTCCTTCTGTTCTTGTTCTTTAAAAAAGCCTTTCATCGCATGGAATACATCAGCCTTCTGCTTTAAAATATAATAACGGAACAAATCATTTTTTATATTTTTGTATGCTGACATTAAAGTGGAATGGCGGTTATATTGATTCACTTCCCCGTAGCCAAACATACTTGATACTTTCATTAACTCTTCAACAAGTTTTACACATCTTGCATTATCTGAAGTTAAATTATCCCCATCTGAGAAATGGAATGGATATATATTATATCTGACTGGGTTATACTTTTGATCAATTAACTCCAATGCTTTACGATAAGCAGACGAACAGATTGTGCCGCCACTTTCTCCTTTAGAAAAGAAATCTTCTTCTGATACTACCTTTGCTTCTGTATGATGCGCAATAAATTCAATTTCTACCGTTTCATATTTCGTTCGTAAAAACCGAGTCATCCAAAAGAAGAAACTTCTCGCCATATATTTCTCCCAGATACCCATCGAACCACTTGTATCCATCATTGCTAGCACAACTGCTTTCGATTCAGGCTTCACGACTTCATTCCAAGTCTTGAACTTTAAGTCTTCTTGATAAATGGGGTGAAAAGCTGATTTCCCGTGCATCGCATTTCGCTTAAAAGCTGACATCATTGTTCTCTTTTTATCTATATTCCCCATAAGACCAGTTTTGCGAATATCATTAAATTCAATATTCTCAACGACAATTTGATCTTGTTCCTTTTTCTTTAAGTTCGGTAGCTCCAATTGTTTAAATAACGCTTCCTCAATTTCCATTAAAGAGACTTCTGCTTCAAAGTAATCCTCACCCGCTTGATCCCCTGCACCTTGCCCTTTACCTTGCCCTTTCTGACCTGACCCATCTCTCGCTACTACATCACCAACTTGACTATCGCCATCACCTTGACCGACATGCTTATTCTTATCATAATTGTAGCGAATTTTATATTCATCTAAGGAACGAATCGGTATTTTAACGACATCACGACCATTGGACATGACAATGTTTTCTTCTGTAATCAGGTCAGGTAAATTGTTTCTGATGGCATCCTGTACTTTTTCTTGATGGCGTTGTTGATCATCATGCCCTTTACGATGGAGGGACCAATCTTCCTGTGACACGACAAACTGATGGTTTTGATTTTTTTCGGTCATTCTCATTTGCCCTCCTTTTTTGTTTATAAAAAACTTTAAGGATTTTACGGAATTCATTCACATATCTCACCCAAAAACATACAATATGACGAGTGTCCATTGCTAACCTGAAAATATTTACTTATAGCTAGGTTCAAAAAATGTTGATTACTCTATCCTATGCTTTAAAACAGAATTATTTACATATTATTTAGACAATTATTAAAGTTGGGCGATTACTATCTATCATCCATCGTTCAACTAATACAAAATATGAATATAATGAAAAAAGCAATGGGGTCCATTGCTTTTTTCATTGTTTGTAGCTTTTATGATTTTTGCTTACCGACTTCCTGTTTAGGATCAGGTGTTTTTTGCATTTCTTTCAATTCTTCTTTCGATTTCATTTGTTCCATTTCTTTTCCAAGAGTTTCTATTTCTTCTTCATTGCTTGCCATTGAGCTATTTTCCGGTACTTTTTCTTCTTTTGACATTATTCGTCACCTCTATTGTTTAAATACCCTATTTCTGTCTTTTTTAAACAATAGACTGGACGGTTTACCTATTTAATAGACTACCCACATAACGAAGTAAATCATTTGCAGATGTGGAATTATAGCCATGTTCATCAATAAGACGTGCGACTACTTCATTAATCTTCTTCAATTGTTGTTCATCCGGTGTTTTTGAAGAAGTTGTAATTTTGACGACATCCTTTAAGTCAGCAAATAATTTCTTTTGAATAGCTTCACGCAGGCGATCATGCGAATTATAATCAAATCGTTTACCTTTTCTAGCATAAGCACTAATACGAATGAGAATTTCTTCACGAAATGCTTTTTTAGCATTTTCTGAAATCCCGATTTGCTCCTCAATCGAGCGCATTAGTTTTTCATCTGGATTGATTTCTTCTCCAGTAAGTGGGTCTCTTAGTTTAGCCTTATTGCAATAAGCCTCAACATTATCAAGGTAATTCTCCATTAATGTTTTCGCTGATTCTTCATAAGAGTAAACAAATGCCTTTTGCACTTCTTTCTTCGCAATTTCATCGTATTCTTTTCGAGCAAGTGAAATAAAGTTCAAATATCGTTCTTTCAGTTCAGCAGTAATGGATGGATGTTGATCTAATCCCTCTTTTAATGACCTTAATACATCTAAGGCATTAATCGACGTCATCTCTTTACGAATGATGGTAGAGGAAATGCGATTGATTACGTAACGGGGATCGATGCCACTCATTCCCTCATCTGCATGTTCTTTTTTCATTTCTTCTACGTCTGCACGATTAAAACCTTCTACACTTTCACCATCGTATAAACGCATCTTCTTAACTAAGTCAATATCGCCTTTTTTCGGATCCTTCATTCTTGTTAATATTGTAAACATAGCAGCAACTTTTAATGTATGGGGAGCAATATGAACATCTGACACATCACTTTCAAAAATCATTTTCTCATAAATTTTCTCTTCCTCGGTTACCTTCAAATTATATGGAATTGGCATCACAATAATCCGTGAATGCAGTGCCTCATTTTTCTTATTACTTATAAACGAACGATATTCCGTTTCATTTGTATGAGCAACAATCAATTCATCCGCTGATATTAAGGCAAACCGGCCTGCTTTGAAGTTTCCTTCTTGCGTTAATGATAGGAGATGCCATAGAAATTTTTCATCGCATTTAAGCATTTCTTGGAATTCCATCATACCCCGATTGGCCTTATTCAGTTCCCCATCAAATCGATAAGCTCTTGGATCAGACTCGGAACCATATTCGGCAATTGTGGAGAAGTCTATACTTCCTGTTAAATCAGCAATGTCTTGAGATTTAGGGTCAGAGGGGCTAAATGTACCAATCCCTACCCGCTTATCTTCTGAAAACATCACTCTTTCGACTATTACATCTTCAATTTTTCCATTATATTCTTGTTCAAGCCTCATCATATTGAGTGGTGATAAGTTTCCTTCAATTCTAATTCCATATTCATCTAAAAAGTCTTTGCGCAAATGATGTGGGATAAGATGAAGTGGGTCCTCATGCATTGGACAGCCTTTAATGGCATATACCGCTCCTTTATCTGTTAATGAATAGGCTTCTAACCCTCTCTTTAACATCGTCACAAGGGTTGATTTCCCGCCGCTTACGGGCCCCATTAATAATAATATCCGCTTTCTCACATCTAATCTTTTCGCCGACGGATGAAAATATTCTTCGACAAGTCGTTCTAATGACTCTTCTAGGCCAAATAATTGATTGCTAAAGAATTCATATGTTTTCTGCCCTTTCACATCATTAACACCAGCGTCTTTGATCATATTATAAACCCGTGAATGTGCGGACTGGGCAACCCATGGCTTTTCTTTTATGATTTCTAAGTACTCTCCAAAAGTCCCTTCCCATTTCAACTTTTCCTCTTCTCGTCTATACAACTCCACTTTTTTTAGAATATCCATATGGACCTCCCCCTGTCACATTATCAGAGACGATTATTACAATCTATGCTTGAAGAAAAACAAACATGCTTACCGAAAACAAATGACAAAAAATTTAGTCGGTTAAAGGGCTTTTACAAATAAAAACAACATTAGATTATCCATCCCCCAAGATCTGTAAAAAGTGGGTCTTGAATAACGCTAATATCTAATACACATTCCTATGCAGAACTGTCCAATAATATCCATGATTTGCATTCACTATTTAAATTTATTAGGATATAATAAAGTTATATGTTGTGTTTCTATTTTTAGGAAAAAGGAGGCCATACATAATGGGTACAGTCCTAATTTTAGGTGTGATGGTGGCATTTTTAGTTTCAATTTTCACAGCGGGCTATGATGATAAGCCTGGTAAGCACATTAAATAATATGCGCTAACACAAAAAAAAACTGCGAGAGTCTAACTCCCGCAGTTTTTTTATCGTTTATCTAAACCTTTTTCTTGAACAAATTGCTTCATGTACATTCTCTTTTTACGCTCAAACATACCAGCAATCTGACTTGTCCAAGTATCATCACGCTTACCTGCTGTTCGCTCTTTATAGTAAGCAGAAATCACCTCATTGTATGCTTGTAATTCTTGAATATATATGTCCTTGTCCTGTTCATATTCATTTTCATGATAAATATGGTTCATTGGTAGACGCGGCTTTTGCGCATTCCTTTTCGCTGGGTACCCAACTGCTAGTCCGAATAATGGTATCACATGATCAGGTGTTTTTAATACTTCGCTTACTTCTTGAAGTTGATTCCGTAAGCCACCAACATAACAAATGCCAAGACCCATGGATTCAGCTGCTAAGCTTGCGTTTTCGGCTGCTAAAGCTGCATCGATTAAAGCCACCATAAATTTTTCCGTACTTTCAATGGACTCAGTTAAATCTATCCCTTCTAGTTCTGCAATGACTTCATGACGATGAAGATCTGCGCAAAACACAAAGAAATGCCCACTGTCTGCAACAAACCCTTGGTTTCCTGCCAATTCGGCCAACTTTTCCTTCTTCTGTTGGTCGGAAACACCTATAATAGAATACGCTTGTACAAAACTTGAAGTAGAAGCAGACTGAGCGGCTGTCACAATCTCCTTAATTTGCTCTTTCGTTAAACGTTTATCCTCAAAATGGCGTACTGAACGATGGTCTTTCATCAATTGAATCATTTCATTCATCATCTCATCTCCCCTATGTAAAAAAAATTAGTATATAAAAAGAAGATCTTGCCAAATGTAAGAGCAGACCTTCTTATTCACGCTAGCTCATTCGTGGATATCCTTGCTGACGCAGGGCTTCATAAATCAAAATAGCTGCTGTGTTTGATAAATTTAGTGAGCGCATATGCTCATTCATAGGTATTCTTAAAGCGCGATCAAGATTCGCTTGAATAAATTCCTTTGGTAAGCCAGTTGTTTCTCTTCCAAAGATAAAGAAGTAATTTTTTGATTGATCACTATAATCAAAAGTAGTATGCGGTTGTTTCCCATGTTTTGTTAACAAGAAAAATTCGCCGTCTTTATTTTTCTCTAAAAATTCTTCTAACGAATCATAATAAACAATATCTACATACGTCCAATAATCTAAACCCGCTCTTTTTAACATCTTATCATCCGTTGAAAACCCTAATGGTCGAATTAAATGAAGCGTTGTATAAGTAGCTGCACAAGTACGAGCGATATTACCTGTATTGCTTGGAATTTCTGGTTGATATAAAACAACATTCACTGACACTAACTGTTCACCTCTATTATAATATCTCGCTCTTATTATACACTTCTTCAGCTCATTACGAAAGGTAAGTGCTAGGCATCATAAATCGTAAAGAATTTATATTTAATATTTTCAGTATAAGCGGTAGAGTCTTCATAATCCCAATAGCGTTTGCGACTATTAGTCGTATGGGCATTTACAAGCGGCATATTCTGTTCATCTTTAGCCGTCACAATCGTCGTATGGTCAAAACGACCATCTCCTTGAAAATCATAACAAATGACATCTCCTAGCAATAATTCCTCAGGACGCTCCACTTCTTTCGCTCGTAATCCAATTGTCGAGTTAGCTAAATGAATACGCATAGAATGAGCTACACTCCAACTATAGCTCCAATTCTTACTGCGCATCCACCACCCCGTTCCCCTAGCAGGAAATCCGCGCATCGGGGCTCCTCCTGCATGTAGACATTGAGAGATATAATTCGTACAATCGACATCAAATGCATGAAACTGTGGATTATGGCTATTCCACCATTTTTCTGCGTATTGTACCGCTTTTCTGCGGTCAAAATGAAATGGATAAGATGAACGCGAATCTTCCTCTAAGATATCAACCGTGTCTTGATCATAAAGAACCAACTTTTCTTTATCCTCAACGAGCGTTTCTTTATAAAACTCAGCCACTCGTTCTTCCACCTCTTCTTCAATATAAAAAGTCTTTTCTTGCTTAATTAAATATTGAAAATGCGCCTTATACGAAATATATTTACTATCTTCTTGAATGTGCGGCTCTCCTTTGATTTTTCCAATTGCCTTTGCCTTTACGATACTTGCTCCCCTTTTTTCTAAACTTCTTTTTTTATTTTTTATCTTCATACAAGTATGAATAGATTCTCTCTCATTGCTGACACATTGCCTGACTCTTTTTTCTAATAGTTCTTGCAATTGTTCTTTCATCGTATCACTCCCTCCATTAACATGCATATGTTCATAAGAGGGGTTTAACGATAAAAAAAGAGAAAGTAATCGCATTACTTTCTCACATACTACATAATAGGATTAAACATCTTTAAACCTTTTTCGATTTCTTGTTGGACTTCAGGATCCTCTTCTGTAGCTTGCATTGCTTGTAAAGCTTTTTCTGCCTCTTCGCCTCCAATTTTCCCTAATGCCCATGCTGCTGTTCCTCTAATTACTGGTCGTGGGTCTTTTTTCATTAACATGATTAAATCTCCCACAGCTGATTCATCCTTAAAATGAGCTAGAGCGATAATACTATTTCTCTGAATAGGTTTCCTCCCTCTCCACGAACCAGAAAGACGACCAAACTTCTCCTTAAACTCTCTATTGCTCATATGAAGTATCGGTTTTAACAAAGGTTTGACAATTTCTGAATCTGGCTCCATTTCTTCATGAAAATGAAAATCCTTGCCTTTATTTTCTGGACAAATCGTTTGACAAGTATCACAGCCATAAATTCGATTCCCTAATTCTTCGCGAAACTCATCGGGCATAAATCCTTTTGTTTGCGTAATAAAGGAAATACAACGTTGCGCATTTAGTTGCCCGCCTTGAACGAGTGCACCTGTAGGACAAGCATCAATACATTTCGTACAAGTCCCACACTTTGACTCTAGTGGCTCGTCCGGTTCAAAAGGAATATTTGTGATGGTTTCACCTAAATAGACGTAAGAGCCGAATTCAGGTGTAAAGATAGAACAATTCTTTCCACTCCACCCTATACCCGCTCGCTCAGCTACAGCACGGTCAGATAAAGCACCTGTATCGACCATTGATGTAAATCGGACATCAGGAACAAGCTCTTCCAAGTAGGCTTCTAACTTACTTAGACGATCCTTCAACACTAAATGATAGTCATCTCCCCAAGAAGCACGGCAAAAAATACCTCTTCTCTCACCCGGTTTACTCACTACGCGCTCTCTCATCTTTGTTGGATAAGCTAGGGCAATACTAATAATCGACATCGGTTGATCCATCAATAACGCAGGGTTGACTCTCTTTTCTATATCAGGCTCTTCAAAACCTGATTGGTATCCGAGCTCTTGTTGTTTCATTAATCTATTCCGCAAACCATCAAAAGTTGATGCAGTGGTAAATCCAATCTTATCTATTCCAATCGTCTTACTATATCGAATGATTTCTTCTTTTAGTTCAGCTATATTCAAGGATTATTCACTCCTCCTTGGTTTTCCATGTGATTCATCTTCCCTCTCATGATAAACTAGTTATTATAAAATCAGGAGGTGTAAACATTGGTAATCAACATATCAAAAGATTTAAAGACCTTATTCCCTCAATTCAAAATAGGCATCATTACATACAATCATATCACTATATCAGGTTCTCCCCAAATGGTAAAGGGCCGCTTACAACTCTTTCAAGAGTCATTATTTTTTGATCTTGAAGAAAAGAATATAACTGAATTTGCAGGGATAAAAGAATGGCGAAGTATTTTCAAACAAACAGGTAAAGACCCCAACAAATATCGTCATTCTGCTGAAGCAATGTATCGAAGAATTAAAAAACAGAACTACCTACAGAGCATCAACAGTGCCGCTGATATTAATAATTTTTTCTCATTAAAATACGAAGTCCCGATTGGCATATACGATTTAGATTGTATCAACGGAAATATTGATGTGAGAATCGGAGCTGATGGAGAAGTTTACGGAGGATTAAACGGACGTGATAATTCACTAAAAAACTTAATTATTTTAAGTGATTCACTTGGGCCATTTGGTAGTCCATTTGTAGATTCTACTAGAACAAATGTTAATGAACAGACAACCAATGCATTACAAGTCGTCTTTTTAAGACATTCAATTGAAACAGTTGAGGCACAAGCACTGCTCAACTCACTAAAAGATATGTTTATCCAAGTTCATGGAGGTAATGGTCAAGTTGAGGTAATAGTTTAAAAAAATAATATCCTATTTTTCTACAGCATTAAATTTGGCTATAGAAAAAATGCACCCCACTTGTTAGATTGTGTCTAGCAAGTGGGGTGCATTTCACTCTTATTTTGTTCGATTTTTAAGTCTATTATTTCTTAGCCATTAAATATAGAAAATACGGCGCCCCAATAAATGATACAATTACTCCCGCTGGTATGCCAATCGTATCAAGTAAAACTCTGCCAACCGTATCTGCTGAAAGTAAAAGTAAGCCCCCAAACATTGCCGCAACAGGCAAAAACAACTGATGTCTAGGACCGACTAAGCTTCTTGCAATATGGGGTGCTAACAAACCGATAAATGCTATACCACCACTAACGGATACTGACGCAGCTGCCAAGGCCACGGAAGCCAATAACAGTATATACCTTTCCTTATTCGTTTTAACTCCAAGACCTACAGAAAGCTCTTCATTTAAAGCCATCGTATTTAGCGTATTTGATTTAAAGTAAATGAACGGGATTAATATTGCAAGCCAAGGAAGGAGAGCAAAGACAAATAACCAATCATCTCCCCATATTCTCCCTGCAGCCCAGTTGGCGAAGAAATCATACTCTTCTCTAGCCATTTTAGAAGCAAGAGTTAACAATGCACCATTTATAGCAGCAGCTAATCCTACACCAACTAAAAGCATTCTACCAGGTTGAATGCCCTCCCCTCTCTTGTAAGAGAGAAGGTAAATGAATATAGCGGTAATTAATCCTCCAATTAAAGCGAATAGTGGCAACAAATATAAATGATTGCCTGTACTATTTCCAAATAACAAAACAAAGAAAACGACAAACAAACCGGCACCTGAATTAATTCCTAGTATTCCCGGATCTGCTAACGGGTTCCTCGTAATACTCTGTAATATTGCCCCCGACAAAGCTAAACCCATGCCTGCGAGCACCGCAATCAGTATCCTCGGCAATCTAAAGGTAAATAAAATCAGGTTTTCCTTCGCCGTTCCATTACCAAGTAATGTTGGCAAAAGACGATCGGGACTTAAAGAGGCAAATCCTGTTGCTACACTAATTGTAAAGATAAGCAATAGTAACACGAACGTCGAGATAATGATAATAATTGAACGTTTAAAGTGGCGGGCACTAATCATATTAATGATCTCCCCTTTCTTGCAAGGTACAAGAAGAAAGGTAGGCCAAGTATTGCTACAATTGCTCCCATTGGTGTTTCAAAAGGAGGATTAACCATTCTTGCTGCCGTATCGGCTAAAACTAAAAACACACTACCTATTACGGCTGAACACGGAATAATCCATCTATAATCCGTACCGACTAAAAATCTCACGATATGAGGAATTAATAAACCAACAAAAGCAATCGCCCCAACAAGAGAAACCGCGGCACCTGCTAATATAAGAACAACCGTCATGAGCACAGCCTTAACAATAAAAGTTCTTTGCCCTAAGCCTTTAGCCACATCTTCTCCAAAGCTTAATACAGTCAAACTTCTTGAGAGCATGATGGCAATTATAATACCGAAAAGTACTGTAGGTGTAACAATTTGCAACTGTGCCCATGTTGTTCCTGAAACGCCACCAGCAGTCCAAAAGGCAATACTTTGTGATAATTTATTTATAAGTGCTATCCCTTCTCCAATCGATGAAAGAAATGCAGTAACTGCCGCACCAGCTAACGTTATTTTTAGTGGACTCATCCCACCTCTTTTCATTGCGCTAAATCCAAATACTAAGCAAGCAGCAATCCCTGCTCCAATAAATGAGAATAACATAATAATCATATAATTTGTATTGCCTACATACGAGAAGGCAATCGCTAGTCCTAAACTTGCACCTGCATTTAAACCTAGTAAACCCGGATCTGCTAAAGGGTTTTTTGTCATTCCTTGCATAATGGCACCACTAACAGCAAAAGCCGCGCCGACAACAGCAGCTCCTAGCTCACGAGGTAATCGTATACTTCTTATAATTTGGTGGTCTTCGTTTCCTTGTTCATAAGCAAATACAGCTTGCCAAACATCTGCAAATGAAATACTCGCTGCTCCAACCGAAATAGCCAAAACTAAGCTACCTACTAAAAGTAGGCAGCTTAGTGCTAGAATAATAGAAGCAATTGCAGGACGTGCATATATTTTCTTTTCCTTTGCTTCATTAAAAGTATTATTTTTCATTATATTACTTAGCCCCAAGTAAATTTTCAACGATAAATGCTAATTCTTCTTCCAATGAAATGGGATCATTGAAATAGAAAGAAGAAGAGTCAAATGTAAACACGCGGTCATTTTCCACTGCTGGGATGCCTTTCCAAACATCTGTTTCAGTAAAGGAATTATCGGCTCCTTGTCCATCTCCTAGGAAAATATAATCTCCAGCATATTTTGGTATGACTTCTGAAGATATAGCTAAGTACCCTGGTCCAAATACTTCTTCTTCTACCGCTTTAGGTGCTTTTAAACCAAGTGCTTGATAAATGATTTCTGTTCCGCGTCCCCAGTTCTCACCATACACATACATGTCTTTACCAAATGTCTCAAATACCATAATAGTCGCATCATCACCAATTGCCTCTTTTACTTTCTCACCTTCAGCAGCTGTCTTTTCTTTCCACTCTTCCACCCATGCTTGTGCTTCCTGCTCTTTTCCTAACACCTTACCTATTTCAAGGTGTTGATCTAAATAGCCATATTTTTCATAAGTTAATGTGACGGTTGGCGCGATTTCTTTGTATTTATCTAAATTTTCGTCAGTTGAATATGCAATAATTAAATCTGGTTCTAATTCTAATAATTTCTCTACATTATCTGCTGTAATGACTTCAGAATCTTTCAGTTTATCACCATAAAATTTGTTCGCTTTAGACCACTCATCTATTGCTACTGGCGTAATCCCTAATGATAGAACATTACCAGTGTAAGCCATAGATGCTACTCTTTCAGGATTAGCTGGTAACTCCATTTCTCCATTTTCTGATTTATATGTAAATGTTTCTTTTTCCGTTTCCTTACTGCCTTCACCTGACGATTCATTCCCACCATTTCCGCAAGCTGTTAAAACTAATAATAGAATAAAAAATAAAAATACCAATTGCTTTTTCAAGTTCTCCATCCACCTTTAAAATAATAATCATTCTCAATTATAGTCAAAAAAAGAAGCAAATCATTAAACGACTTGCTCTTGAACTACCATCCTACTATCAATTAAATCATAAGTTAAGCAGATTGGTTTTTGTGTACGTGGATCAATACCAATTTCTGCATCAATATTAAATACTTCTCTTAAAATCTGCTTATTCATAACTTCCTTCGCAGCACCATTTTTAATAATTTTGCCTGCTCTCATAGCAATTAAATAATCAGCAAACCTTGCTGCATGGTTTAAATCATGAATAACCATAACAATTGTTCTATTTTCTAACTGATTAAGCTCTTTTAACAGTTCTAATACTTCCAATTGATGACACATATCTAAATATGTAGTCGGCTCATCTAATAAGATTATATCAGTCTCTTGAGCCAAAGCCATCGCGATCCATACTCTTTGCCGCTGTCCACCAGACAATGCATCTACTTCTCTATCTTTAAATTCTGCAATTCCTGTTACTTGGAGTGCCCAATCTATCACCTGGCGATCTTTTGCTGTTAATCTCCCCATACCCTTTTGATATGGAAATCTTCCATAAGATACTAGCTCTGAAACCGTTAAGCCTTCAGGAGCATCAGGAGATTGAGGAAGAATGGCCATTTTTTGTGCAATCGCTTTTGTCGATTCCTTACTGATTTGCTTACCATCAAGATATACAGACCCAGCTTTGGCTTGGATAATTCTTGCAATCGTCTTTAAGACAGTCGATTTACCACAACCATTCGGCCCAATAATAGCCGTAATCTCACCGTCTGGTATCATCATGTTTAAGTTCTTCACAATCTCTCTATCACCGTATGCAATTCTTAAGTCTTCAGTAAATAATCTAGACAAGGTCATTCACTCCATCCGAACATTTTAGATCATCATCATGTCATTGATAATGATTATCAACTTCAAAGAAAATTTTATCTAATAAAAGCTATCCTGTCAACCATCAATACGAAAAGTTTTCATTTCCACCATATTTCTTGTTAACCAACCTGTATTCTGCATATATTTTTTAAGGAGAATGCATTTCTCGTTACTGAAGCCTTTCATCCATTCTCTTCACTCATTATGCACTTCGTTAAGGTTAGTAAAAAACAACAAAACTAATCACTTCAACTAAAAAAACTGTAGACAATCTGCTAATAAATAGAGATTGTCTACAGTCCTTTACTTCCATATAAGCGGGTGAAGGGAATCGAACCCTCATCATCAGCTTGGAAGGCTGAGGTTTTACCACTAAACTACACCCGCAAATACCGGTGGTCGGGGTCGAACCGACACTCCGTGATGGAACACGATTTTGAGTCGTGCGCGTCTGCCAATTCCGCCACACCGGCAAATATTCTTTTATTTAATTATGGTGCCGAGGACCGGAATCGAACCGGTACGGTAGTCACCTACCGCAGGATTTTAAGTCCTGTGCGTCTGCCAGTTCCGCCACCCCGGCATGAGGTGTATAAAAATGAGTGAATATGTATTGGAGGCGGCAACCGGATTTGAACCGGTGGTGAAGGTTTTGCAGACCTCTGCCTTACCACTTGGCTATGCCGCCATCAATATAAATAACTACTTGGAGCGGAAGACGGGATTCGAACCCGCGACCCTCACCTTGGCAAGGTGATGTTCTACCACTGAACTACTTCCGCAGATCTGGCTGGGCTAGCAGGGTTCGAACCTGCGAATGACGGAATCAAAATCCGTTGCCTTACCACTTGGCTATAGCCCATTTGTATATTCTATGCATGAAAGCAAAAAATGTGAATTTAAAATAATGGGGCGGCTGATGGGAATCGAACCCACGAATGTCGGAACCACAATCCGATGCGTTAACCACTTCGCCACAACCGCCATAATTGGCAGGGGTAGTAGGAATCGAACCCACATCAAAGGTTTTGGAGACCTTCGTTTTACCATTAAACTATACCCCTAGATGGTGGAGGGGGGCAGATTCGAACTGCCGAACCCGAAGGAGCGGATTTACAGTCCGCCGCGTTTAGCCACTTCGCTACCCCTCCATAAAAAACAATGCCGGCCAGAGGACTTGAACCCCCAACCTACTGATTACAAGTCAGTTGCTCTACCAATTGAGCTAGGCCGGCAAATGGTGGCTCAGGACGGAATCGAACCGCCGACACAAGGATTTTCAGTCCTTTGCTCTACCGACTGAGCTACTGAGCCAAAACTTATACGTTTTACAATATGTTTTAAATTAATTTGTGTGAATTTATGTAGTGGCGGTCCGGACGGGACTCGAACCCGCGACCTCCTGCGTGACAGGCAGGCATTCTAACCAACTGAACTACCGGACCAAATTGCGGGGGCAGGATTTGAACCTGCGACCTTCGGGTTATGAGCCCGACGAGCTACCGGACTGCTCCACCCCGCGATAATATGAATGGTGGAGGATGACGGGATCGAACCGCCGACCCTCTGCTTGTAAGGCAGATGCTCTCCCAGCTGAGCTAATCCTCCAAAATGGTGACCCCTACGGGATTCGAACCCGTGTTACCGCCGTGAAAGGGCGGTGTCTTAACCGCTTGACCAAGGGGCCAATTTATATGTTTAATGGCGGAGAGCAAGGGATTTGAACCCTTGAGACGGCTATAAACCGCCTACACGATTTCCAATCGTGCTCCTTCGGCCAGCTCGGACAGCTCTCCATTGGCTCCGCAGGTAGGATTCGAACCTACGACCGTTCGGTTAACAGCCGAATGCTCTACCACTGAGCTACTGCGGAATAATTTAATAGTATGTATGCCCGGCAACTTCCTACTCTCACAAGGGGACAGCCCCTAACTACCATCGGCGCTTTAGAAGCTTAACTTCCGTGTTCGGTATGGGAACGGGTGTGACCTTCTCGCTATCGCCACCGGACTTTTTAAAGACATATATTATTATAACGTCTTTAATAAAATTTTCAAGAGAAATTTTAAATCATTCTCTGAAAACTAGGTAATGTTGAAGAAGATTGTTTTGAGTAATCGCCTGAATGCGTGCTGACGCGACTACTTACGTAGTGCTGTCTAGCTGCGGCGGCTTAAAGCCGCCCGCATTTCGTATTGTCCAGCTACAGCGCCTAGGTAGGTGCTTTCGCTTTTCGTTTTTGGTTAAGTCCTCGATCGATTAGTATTAGTCAGCTACATGTGTCGCCACACTTCCACCTCTAACCTATCAACCTGATCATCTTTCAGGGATCTTACTAGCTTGCGCTATGGGAAATCTCATCTCGAGGGGGGCTTCATGCTTAGATGCTTTCAGCACTTATCCCTTCCGCACATAGCTACCCAGCGATGCCTTTGGCAAGACAACTGGTACACCAGCGGTGCGTCCATCCCGGTCCTCTCGTACTAAGGACAGCTCCTCTCAAATTTCCTGCGCCCACGACGGATAGGGACCGAACTGTCTCACGACGTTCTGAACCCAGCTCGCGTACCGCTTTAATGGGCGAACAGCCCAACCCTTGGGACCGACTACAGCCCCAGGATGCGATGAGCCGACATCGAGGTGCCAAACCTCCCCGTCGATGTGGACTCTTGGGGGAGATAAGCCTGTTATCCCCGGGGTAGCTTTTATCCGTTGAGCGATGGCCCTTCCATGCGGAACCACCGGATCACTAAGCCCGACTTTCGTCCCTGCTCGACTTGTAGGTCTCGCAGTCAAGCTCCCTTGTGCCTTTACACTCTACGAATGATTTCCAACCATTCTGAGGGAACCTTTGGGCGCCTCCGTTACTCTTTAGGAGGCGACCGCCCCAGTCAAACTGCCCACCTGACACTGTCTCCCATCCCGATAAGGGATGTGGGTTAGAATTTCAATACAGCCAGGGTAGTATCCCACCGACGCCTCCACCGAAGCTAGCGCTCCGGCTTCTAAGGCTCCTACCTATCCTGTACAAGCTGTACCAAAATTCAATATCAGGCTACAGTAAAGCTCCACGGGGTCTTTCCGTCCTGTCGCGGGTAACCTGCATCTTCACAGGTACTATAATTTCACCGAGTCTCTCGTTGAGACAGTGCCCAGATCGTTACGCCTTTCGTGCGGGTCGGAACTTACCCGACAAGGAATTTCGCTACCTTAGGACCGTTATAGTTACGGCCGCCGTTTACTGGGGCTTCGATTCAAAGCTTCGCGTGAGCTAACCTCTCCTCTTAACCTTCCAGCACCGGGCAGGCGTCAGCCCCTATACTTCGCCTTGCGGCTTCGCAGAGACCTGTGTTTTTGCTAAACAGTCGCCTGGGCCTATTCACTGCGGCTCATCAAGGCTTTAACACCCTAATGAGCACCCCTTCTCCCGAAGTTACGGGGTCATTTTGCCGAGTTCCTTAACGAGAGTTCTCTCGCTCACCTTAGGATTCTCTCCTCGCCTACCTGTGTCGGTTTGCGGTACGGGCACCTTATTCCTCGCTAGAGGCTTTTCTTGGCAGTGTGGAATCAAGAACTTCGGTACTAAATTTCCCTCGCTATCACAGCTCAAGGTATGTGACCATGGGATTTGCCTCATGGTCCCTCTAACTGCTTAGACGCACATCCAATAGTGCGCTTACCCTATCCTCCTGCGTCCCCCCATCACTCAAACAGAATACGGTGGTACAGGAATATCAACCTGTTGTCCATCGCCTACGCTTTTCAGCCTCGGCTTAGGTCCCGACTAACCCTGAGCGGACGAGCCTTCCTCAGGAAACCTTAGGCATTCGGTGGATGGGATTCTCACCCATCTTTCGCTACTCATACCGGCATTCTCACTTCTAAGCGCTCCACCAGTCCTTACGGTCTAGCTTCAACGCCCTTAGAACGCTCTCCTACCACTGAACATCAACGATGTTCAATCCACAGCTTCGGTGATACGTTTAGCCCCGGTACATTTTCGGCGCGGAGTCACTCGACCAGTGAGCTATTACGCACTCTTTAAATGGTGGCTGCTTCTAAGCCAACATCCTGGTTGTCTAAGCAACTCCACATCCTTTTCCACTTAACGTATACTTTGGGACCTTAGCTGGTGGTCTGGGCTGTTTCCCTCTTGACTACGGATCTTATCACTCGCAGTCTGACTCCCATGGATAAATCTTTGGCATTCGGAGTTTGTCTGAATTCGGTAACCCGATGAGGGCCCCTAGTCCAAACAGTGCTCTACCTCCAAGATTCTTACGCATGAGGCTAGCCCTAAAGCTATTTCGGAGAGAACCAGCTATCTCCAAGTTCGATTGGAATTTCTCCGCTACCCACACCTCATCCCCGCACTTTTCAACGTACGTGGGTTCGGGCCTCCATCCAGTGTTACCTGGACTTCACCCTGGACATGGGTAGATCACCTGGTTTCGGGTCTACGACCACATACTAAATTCGCCCTATTCAGACTCGCTTTCGCTACGGCTCCGTCTGTCCAACTTAACCTCGCATGTAATCGTAACTCGCCGGTTCATTCTACAAAAGGCACGCTATCACCCATTAACGGGCTCTAACTACTTGTAGGCACACGGTTTCAGGATCTCTTTCACTCCCCTTCCGGGGTGCTTTTCACCTTTCCCTCACGGTACTGGTTCACTATCGGTCACTAGGGAGTATTTAGCCTTGGGAGATGGTCCTCCCTGCTTCCGACGGGATTTCTCGTGTCCCGCCGTACTCAGGATCCACTCTGGAGGGAACGAAGTTTCAACTACAGGGCTTTTACCTCCTATGGCGGGCCTTTCCAGACCTCTTCGTCTATCTCGTTCCTTTGTAACTCCGTATAGAATGTCCTACAACCCCAAGAGGCAAGCCTCTTGGTTTGGGCTAATCCCGTTTCGCTCGCCGCTACTCAGGGAATCGCGTTTGCTTTCTCTTCCTCCGGGTACTTAGATGTTTCAGTTCCCCGGGTCTGCCTTCCATACCCTATGTATTCAGGTATGGATCCTATCCCATAACGGATAGGGGGTTTCCCCATTCGGAAATCTCCGGATCAAAGCTTACTTACAGCTCCCCGAAGCATATCGGTGTTAGTCCCGTCCTTCATCGGCTCCTAGTGCCAAGGCATTCACCGTGCGCCCTTATTAACTTAACCATTGTTCGGCTTGCGATAAGCTACGCATTTCGGCGTCAGCTCACTCGTCAACATCCTCATGTGCACAAGACGCACACTCCGGTGTTTCCTCGCTCGCTTCCTTGAACTGCTTGCTTCTCACAACCCTCCGGTTGTATGTTTTTAAAAAAAGTTTAGTATCTCTACTCTATTATATAGAGAGAAAATAACTAAGGTGGCGATTACTCGGTAATCTTCTTCATTACATTATCTAGTTTTCAAAGAACGATTGATGAATGGTAAGCTTTGGTATTCTCGTCAGCTTACGCTTCCTTGAATCCTTCGCTACTTTCACCTTATTTTGAGAGATTATACTCTCAAAACTGAACGAACAGTCTAACATCAAGTTAATTCCGTATATTCCTTAGAAAGGAGGTGATCCAGCCGCACCTTCCGATACGGCTACCTTGTTACGACTTCACCCCAATCATCTGTCCCACCTTAGGCGGCTGGCTCCAAAAGGTTACCCCACCGACTTCGGGTGTTACAAACTCTCGTGGTGTGACGGGCGGTGTGTACAAGGCCCGGGAACGTATTCACCGCGGCATGCTGATCCGCGATTACTAGCGATTCCGGCTTCATGTAGGCGAGTTGCAGCCTACAATCCGAACTGAGAATGGTTTTATGGGATTGGCTAAACCTCGCGGTCTTGCAGCCCTTTGTACCATCCATTGTAGCACGTGTGTAGCCCAGGTCATAAGGGGCATGATGATTTGACGTCATCCCCACCTTCCTCCGGTTTGTCACCGGCAGTCACCTTAGAGTGCCCAACTAAATGCTGGCAACTAAGATCAAGGGTTGCGCTCGTTGCGGGACTTAACCCAACATCTCACGACACGAGCTGACGACAACCATGCACCACCTGTCACTCTGTCCCCCGAAGGGGAAAGTCCTATCTCTAGGATTGTCAGAGGATGTCAAGACCTGGTAAGGTTCTTCGCGTTGCTTCGAATTAAACCACATGCTCCACCGCTTGTGCGGGCCCCCGTCAATTCCTTTGAGTTTCAACCTTGCGGTCGTACTCCCCAGGCGGAGTGCTTAATGCGTTTGCTGCAGCACTAAAGGGCGGAAACCCTCTAACACTTAGCACTCATCGTTTACGGCGTGGACTACCAGGGTATCTAATCCTGTTTGCTCCCCACGCTTTCGCGCCTCAGCGTCAGTTACAGACCAGAAAGTCGCCTTCGCCACTGGTGTTCCTCCAAATCTCTACGCATTTCACCGCTACACTTGGAATTCCACTTTCCTCTTCTGCACTCAAGTTCCCCAGTTTCCAATGACCCTCCACGGTTGAGCCGTGGGCTTTCACATCAGACTTAAGGAACCGCCTGCGCGCGCTTTACGCCCAATAATTCCGGACAACGCTTGCCACCTACGTATTACCGCGGCTGCTGGCACGTAGTTAGCCGTGGCTTTCTGGTTAGGTACCGTCAAGGTACCGGCAGTTACTCCGATACTTGTTCTTCCCTAACAACAGAGTTTTACGATCCGAAAACCTTCATCACTCACGCGGCGTTGCTCCGTCAGACTTTCGTCCATTGCGGAAGATTCCCTACTGCTGCCTCCCGTAGGAGTCTGGGCCGTGTCTCAGTCCCAGTGTGGCCGATCACCCTCTCAGGTCGGCTACGCATCGTCGCCTTGGTGAGCCGTTACCTCACCAACTAGCTAATGCGCCGCGGGCCCATCTGTAAGTGATAGCAGAACCATCTTTCAATCTAATTATATGTATAAATAGATATTATCCGGTATTAGCCCCGGTTTCCCGGAGTTATCCCAGTCTTACAGGCAGGTTGCCCACGTGTTACTCACCCGTCCGCCGCTAATCTTTGGGAGCAAGCTCCCTCAGATTCGCTCGACTTGCATGTATTAGGCACGCCGCCAGCGTTCGTCCTGAGCCAGGATCAAACTCTCCAATAAAGTGTTTGATTAGCTCATTTGCACCTATGGTGCTTTGTTGCTGATAAATCAGCTTTTTTAGAATTACGCTTGACGTTTTACGTTCGTTCAGTTTTCAAAGAACAATCTCGTTCGCTTTAGAAGCGACTTTCCAATAATAACATATCTATTATTATGGAGTCAATACTTTTTTAAATCATCCGTCGCGTTAGCTGTTTTTCATACAGTTATTAGCGACGGTTATTAATATATCATCATTTTTTTCCTGGGTCAACCACTTTTTGCTTTTTTAATATAATTTATTACAAACTGTAATATCGGTGTTTAATCCCTTTTCCTTTTGTTTCTTCACTAATCACTTTAATAAACCCTTTATCAATTAAGTATTCTAGTAGAATCACCAAATCCACTGAGTAGTGTCTCAGTTCTTTATGCTGGATGATTTCTTGAATTGTCCAAACTGATTGTTCTGCTAAAACTTCAAGTAAATGGCCAACTCCAGCCTTTGTTCGTGAATGAATTAAAAATTCACTAGCTAAAAATAATAGCTCTAACCTTTTCTCAAGCGGCTCATGACTTTGTACTAACTCTTCATAAAGTTTCATTATTTCTGGTTCCATATGGCGAATTTGATTCCACAATGTTACTTCTGGATGGAAACCATTTTCTATAATTGAAAGCCTTGCTAAATGATGCAAAGAATGAACAACATTATTATAAGCATCGAAATAATTCTGATTTTCAAACAAAGTTTTCCCATCTGTATATCTTCTTATCAGCTTAGCAAACTCTAGTCCCATTTTGAGCTTTCTGTCCTTGAAAGGGAATTCGTTTAATTTATCACGCAAGTTTCCTATATATTCATTGCGATCAAATAAAACCTTCCCACTATAAAGCCAGTCAAAAATCTTCCTATTACTCCCCATAAGTATCCATTGATCCAATTGTTGCTTCGTTATTATTTGCATTGAGGCTTTCTTATCTTCAAATGTGTAATGCTTCACAAAAATAGGCGTATCCGCATTTTCTACGATAATTAATAGTATTGCATCAAACGTATCTCTATTTGAAATTGTCTTTTCATTTCCCTCTACAATTAACACACCTAGTGTATTTAGTTGACTAGCTCTTTCTTGATAAATAGGACGGAGTATATCTTCCATCATAACGCCCCCATAATTTCGTATTAATATATATTAGTTCGACAATTCATCTAAATTTCCTTTGATAAACACCAACAAATAGTGACAATTTTTTTATTTTTTCTTACAATGATATGATATAGTTAGTGTTTAGGAGGGAACAAAATGGCAAAAAAATATTCGAGTAAAATAAATAAAATAAGAACCTTCGCTTTAAGCTTAATATTTGTTGGATTTATTGTCATGTACATAGGTATCTTTTTCAGAACTTCACCATTAATTATGTCTTTATGTATGCTGCTTGGTGTATTATTCATTATTGCTAGTACGGTTATTTACTTGTGGATTGGCATCCTTTCAACTAAAGCAATACAAGTTGTTTGCCCAAATTGTAACAAGCCAACCAAAATATTAGGACGGGTTGATATGTGCATGCATTGTCGTGAACCACTAACGCTCGATCGCTCACTAGAAGGAAAAGATTTTGACGAAAAATATAATCGAAAAGATACTTCATTAAAACAGTAGATTTTCACACGCCAAAAAGGATGTAAATCTTAAAACAAACAATATGTTTACTCATTTGTATAGAAAACTAAGCAAAAAAATACAGAGAAAAAGCTGGCAGCAGTACGCTGACAGCTTTAGACATTTTTTAATGCATTTCTTTTTTCTTTGAACACTCTGGACATTCCCCATAAACTTCCATTCTATGGTGACTTACTTTAAAGCCAGTCACATGTGCTGCTAATTGTTCAACTTCATCCAAACCAGGATAATGAAAATCAACAATTTTACCACAACCTTCACAAATGACGTGATAATGTTGTGTTGTTACAAAATCAAATCTGCTGGATGAATCTCCATAGGTTAGTTCTTTTACTAACCCAACCTCACGAAATACTCTTAAATTATTGTAAACTGTAGCCACACTCATATTTGGGAACGTTCCCTCTAATGCTTTGTATATGTCATCAGCTGTTGGGTGCGTCATTGAGTTTATTAAATATTCAAGTATCGCATGACGCTGTGGAGTAATGCGAACCCCTGTATCTTTTAACGTATCCAATGCTTCTTTAAGATGTGTTTGCGCCACCGTCATGCACCTCTCTTCTATTCATTCTTAAATTATAATCTTTATAAATAGTTTACTAATAATTATTGAAAGTTGTCAATAACCGCGTTTCAAGAAGTATGTTTTTCTTATTTTATCATATAGACTAAACTCATCTAATATTCCATCTTTAATAAACTTAACTTTGTTAATACCTTTGTATTTCTCATCCCACAAATCAACAGATCTAACCTGTCATCATAAAAAATTCCGGACTCATTTTAAAAGTCCGGAAAATATATTTGAGGAGGTATGCCCTAGTTTAATCATATTCAAACTAGCTTTACTTGCGTGGACAAAAGCCTTAAATTTTTTAAAATGGGCAAGTTATTATCATGTTATTTAAAAGCCTAACCTTTTCTATCCTGTAAGAAATGCAATGCATCCTCTACATGTCCTTTTACTTTCACTTTTCGCCACTCTTTTATTAGTCTGCCTTCCTCGTCAATCACAAATGTAGAGCGTTCAATCCCCATATATTCTTTACCAAAATTCTTTTTCAACTTCCAAACTCCGTAGCTTTCTGCAACTTCATGATTTTCATCTGCAAGCAAAAGAAATGGTAACCCATGTTTCTCAATAAATTTCTCATGACGTTTAATTGGGTCAGGACTGACACCAATAATGACCGTATTCACATCAGAAAAGTCATTATGCTTATCGCGGAAATCACATGCCTCAGTCGTACAACCAGGTGTCATATCCTTAGGATAAAAATATAATACGACATTTCTCCCGCGAAAATCTTCTAGATTAACAACTTCTCCATTACTTGCTTCTAATGTAAATGCGGGTGCTTTTTCTCCAAGTTCTATACTCATAAATCGTTCACTCCTTAACCACGTTTTTCTTAGACTATAAAAAACAAGAGTGAAATACAAGTAAACACCCTTCTTCTCATTGATCATTCTTATTATCAATATTAAAAACAACTCTTGCGACAAATGCTGTTGGAATGACATAACCTATCAACGCTTCAACCATCGCAACCATACGGCCTAAACCCACAGGGATAACATCTCCATAACCCAATGAAAAAAGAGTAACAGCACTAAAATAAAAACCTGATGCAAGACGATCTAAGAAATTAATACCTCCATAGCTTGTTTCATCTATTAGCACAACATGCCCATTTAAATCGAGAATAATATATATTAACCCAAAAGCAATTAAAATCGTAGCATATAGACAAATTAAATAAAAAAAGTTATCTAATGACACCCATCTTCCCTTCGTTCTTTTAGGGGTTAAGAGGCTTTGCATACTCATAAAAATACATAATGTAACAGTAAAAATAACGAAAAAAAATAGCAAGACTAACCTCACCTCTCTCGTGACGGTATTACCATTATACGTTCAACCTTTTGAGAGTATGACAAGTTGTCTTACTGACTATAGATATGAAAATATTTTGCTTTTAACATATCGATAGCTTACATGTTAAAATATAAAGGGAGATTATATTACTTAAGGAGGAATATTGATGCATTTTATCAATTCCGAACGACTACATAAAGAAGCTGTTGAACACATTGTCGGGGGCGTAAACAGCCCTTCTCGTTCTTATAAAGCGGTTGGTGGAGGATCACCTGTTGCAATGGAGAGAGGCCAAGGTGCTTACTTCTTTGATGTAGATGGGAATCAATATATTGATTATTTAGCAGCCTATGGACCCATTATTACAGGACATGCTCACCCTCATATAACGAAAGCCATTAAAGAAGCTGCCGAAAGAGGAGTACTATTTGGCACACCTACTCCGTATGAAGTAGACTTCGCTAAATTGCTAAAAGAGGCGATGCCTAATTTAGAAAAAGTAAGATTTGTGAATTCCGGTACGGAAGCTGTGATGACAACCATAAGGGTTGCAAGAGCGTATACAGGAAAAGATAAAATAATTAAATTTGCCGGCTGTTATCACGGACATTCAGATCTAGTACTAGTTGCAGCTGGTTCTGGTCCGTCAACCCTTGGTACACCTGATTCTGCCGGGGTACCTCAATCGATTGCAAAAGAAGTAATCACCGTTCCTTTTAATGACATTGATTCATTTAAACAAGCTATGGATAAATGGGGACATGAGATTGCAGGAGTTTTAGTAGAACCGATTGTAGGGAACTTCGGTATTGTCGAGCCCTTACCAGGGTTCTTGGAAGAGGTAAATGAGATAAGTCATTCACATGGTTCACTCGTTATATATGATGAAGTTATTACCGCTTTCCGTTTTCACTATGGAGGTGCACAGGATTTATTAGGTGTGCAACCAGACCTCACAGCATTAGGAAAAATCATTGGCGGCGGCTTACCCATTGGTGCCTACGGTGGAAAAAAAGAGATTATGGAGAGTGTTGCTCCACTAGGTCCCGCCTATCAAGCAGGAACAATGGCAGGAAACCCTGCATCAATCTTAGCTGGAATTGCTTGCTTAGAAGTATTAAAACAACCTGGGGTATATGAATACTTAGATAGATTAGGTGAAAAGCTTGAAGATGGCATCATGAATGCGGCCAAGCAGTTCAATATTTCCATATCAATTAATCGATTAAAAGGTGCATTAACTGTTTATTTTACTGATGAAAAAGTAATCAACTATGAACAAGCAGAAAATACGGACGGTGAGATGTTTGCTAAGTTCTTCAAGCTTATGTTAAATAGAGGCATCAACCTAGCACCTTCCAAATATGAAGCATGGTTCCTTACAATTGCTCATACAGAAGAAGATATTGACGCTACCATTCAAGCAGTCCATGATACTTTCGAAGAATTAGCCAACCAATAAATAAAATATTCATTTTTTATACACAAAAAGAGAGCCTACTAGCTCTCTTTTTCTCTTGATACATACTATGAAAACGTTTACAAATATAGATTCCGCTATACATTTTTATACATTCTCAACCTTTTCCATATCCATAAAAATGTATAAATAATTGATTTCTGAAAATTCATGTGATATGATAATGAAAATATTCTGTATAATTCCTTCGTTACCGAAACACTTTAATGCGTTACCCAGTTAAATAACATTTCAATTAACTTCGCTAGAAATCTTAACAATCTAGCAACCTCAAAAACATTACTAAACTAGGAGGTGAACGGCTTAAGGCATTGCCTCAAAAAGCCGAATACTATGACTCAACAATGGACCCCTTCCCAATTCAAAAATTTTAATAATCAAGAACACGATGCATGTGGGATTGTTTCTTCATTAGAAAAAGAAAAGATTCCAACACGTGAAAATATTTTCAGTTGTATAGATGCATTAGTAACAATGAACCACCGTGCAGGATTTATTAATGGAGAAGGAGATGGCGTCGGGATTCATATCGATATCCCCCGTACACTCTGGAAAGAAAAACTTAAAAATGCTCAAATCGATTCAACAGTTGTTGACACACCCAATTTTGTCGTCGGTCATCTCTTTTTCACTCGTAATGAACAAAGTGAAACCTTCAAAACAGAAGTACGCCAACTTCTTGATGATAAAGGGTTTTCTTTAATTTTCGAATCAGATGAAGTGACAGATTCTTCTGCACTTGGCCCAATAGCGATTCAAGAGAACCCTGTTTTTTGGCAAATTGCATGTATGGTTGATAAAAATGAAACAGATCTGAATCAAGCGATATTAGAAGTTATTGTAGAAGCAGAAAAAAATGAATTTATTCACGTAGCATCCCTTAGTCAGTTTCATGCTGTATATAAAGTAATGGGAGCTGGCGATATTTTACCTAAATACTACCATGACCTAGCAAACCCATTGGTAGCTTCGACTATGACTCTTGGCCATAATCGTTATTCGACTAATACACTCTCAAGCTTTTTTCGTGTGCAACCATTTGCCGTCTTAGGGCATAATGGTGAAATTAATACGATTGCAAAATTACGCGACGAAGCTAGAATGATTAATGTACCACTCGTTAGAGGAGGTAGTGATTCCCAAGATTTAAGCAGAACCATTGAAACACTCATTTGTAGAGATGGCTATTCATTATTTGAAGCGATGGACGTACTCTTCCCTCCAATCATTAACGAAATCAAGTCATACCCTCCGCATTTGCAAGATTTATATACTTATATAAGAGAAGCATGGGGACATTTCGCTCAAGGGCCTGCTGGAATTATCTCAAGATTCGGAGACGAAGCAGTATATAGTGTAGACTCCCTTGGATTAAGACCCCTTTGGATGTTAGAGACTGAAAGTTCTTATTTATTCTCATCTGAACCAGGGATTATTTCATCGAGTGAATATGTAAATGAACCAAAGCCCTTATCTCCTGGTGAAAAAGTTGGCTTCAAATGGAACGGTAATAAACTAGAAAAATATGAACATGAAAACTATCAGGAAGAAACATTTAATCGCTTCTCTTCTCGTGTAAATGTTAAAGATTATAAAAATCGTTTAAGTGCGCCAGTTTTGAATAAAGTAACTACAATGGCTTTCCCTACAAAAATTCATAATGGTCAATATAAAGCGTTTGGTTGGGAAAGAGACCATGTGAACTTAGTAGAACAAATGGCAGAAAAAGGCGCGGAACCTATCCGTTCACTTGGCCATGATGCTCCATTAGCTGCTTTAAATGGTGAGAGAACAAATATCGCTGATTTTATTAAAGAAAGTGTCGCAGTTGTTACGAACCCTGCCATCGATAGAGATAGAGAAACAGAACATTTCTCTACTAGAACAATTATCGGTAAAAGACCGTCGCTCTTTAATAATGAAGAATCAATAGATGTACTTGAATTACAAACACCATTATTAATAGAAGGAAAATTAGGATACGAGTGTGTTAAGGAAATCAATCAGCCTAGCTATGATCAAGTAACTGAATATTATCAAGCACAAAAGAAAATTGCCTATCTTTCTATCACTTTTTCAAAAGATGAAACGATTAAAGAGGCAATTTCACGCTTATCAAAAGAAGCGATTGAATCAGTTAAAGCTGGTAAAACACTTATTGTCTTGAATGATGCTAGTGCTCATCAAGAAGATTCCTACTGGATGGATCCACACTTAGTCGTATCTGCCATTGATCAAGCATTAGTAAAAGAAACAATAAGAAGAGACTGTTCTTTACTTTTACGTTCCGCTTCTATCAGGTCATTACATGATATTATTACAGCTTACGGTTTAGGTGCAGATTTAATTAGCCCATATTATATGTTTGTAACTGTTGCTAACGAAGAAATAACTCCTCTTGTTAACTTATATTCAGCTTTAACAAAAGGGTTGGAAAAGGTAATCTCTACAATCGGTATTCATGAACTAAGAGGATATGGTCGCTTATTCTCAACTATTGGCTTAAACGAAGAAATCGCTGAATATTTAAATATCATCAATTTCTTTGGTTCAGGTGAGCTTAAATACAATTTTGGTCACATGAAAGAAGATGCTTTATTAAGAGCTGAAGACTTTATTAACGAGAAAAACAGAATCGGGAAAACCTTCCATCTATTCCCGAGAATTTGGAAAGCAATTGGTGAAGTTGCATCCACAGGTGAATATGATGCTTACCGTGAAAAGATAAGCGAACAAGAAGCTCAGAACCCAACAACCATCCGTCACCTAACTGATTTTAAACAATCAGAAACCAAAATTTCACCAGAGGATGTTAATATTTCTGTTGGAGATCATAACTTACCATTCGTTATTTCTTCTATGTCATTTGGTTCTCAAAATGAAATTGCTTTTAGAGCCTATGCAGAAGGTGCAGAAAGACTAAATATGATTAGTTTAAATGGCGAAGGCGGAGAAATAAAAGATATGCTCGGGAAATACCCTCGTACAAGAGGTCAGCAAGTTGCCTCAGGACGATTTGGAGTAAACGCTGAGCTTCTTAACTCTTCTAACCTCCTTGAGATTAAAATCGGCCAAGGAGCAAAACCAGGTGAAGGTGGACATCTACCAGGCTCTAAAGTAACAGCTAAAATAGCTGAAGCTAGAAATGCAACAATTGGATCTGATTTAATTTCACCTTCAAATAATCATGATATTTATTCTATTGAAGATTTAGCACAAATGATTCATGAATTAAAAACAGCGAACGATAAGGCGAAAGTGTCAGTTAAAGTTCCTGTTGTGCCTAATATTGGAACAATTGCTGTAGGGATCGCTAAAGCTGGTGCGGATATTATCACTTTAAGTGGGTTTGATGGCGGTACAGGTGCAGCTAGAATCCACGCGCTCCAACATGTTGGATTACCAGTTGAAATTGGTGTTAAAGCGGCACACAACGCCTTACTAGAAGCTGGATTAAGAGATTATGTTGAGCTATGGGCAGACGGCGGCTTAAAAAGTGTTAGTGATGTTTTAAAAGTGATGTTACTTGGTGCAAATAGAGTCGGGTTTGGTACTTTATCAATGTTAGCCATTGGTTGTACAACTTGCCGTGGGTGTCATCTAGATACTTGTCATGTTGGAATTGCTACGCAAATTGATTCAGAGGCACAAGCAAAAGAACATGGGTTAAGAAGATTCGTTCCTCGTCAATTTGAATCTGCTGTCCAAGGTTTAGTTAACTTATTTTCTGCTTTCGGTAAAGAACTGCAAGCACTTGCGGGTAGCATCGGTATTCGCAATTTACAAGATGCCATTGGACGTACAGATTTACTTGAACAAATAAAAGGAAAAGAACAATTGAATTTAGACTACTTACTTCGTACATTAGAGATTTCACAGCTCACCAATAATGAACAACCTAAAGAAGTGAGTGAGGCACAATTACAAGTAGCTGTTGGTGCTGAATATCTAGACAAGAGTGTAGAAGAATTACACCAATCGCGTACCTTCTCTAATGTTACTTCAGAGCAAAGGGTGCTTGGTAGTCGTGTATCTTGTCACCGTGTAAGAGGACGCTTAGATGGATCATATAAAACCCTTCCTCCAGTTGACCTCAAATATAATGATGGGTCTATCCCTGGTAACGGATTAGGAGCCTATAACAGTTTCGGCATAAACATCGAAGTAGCAGGCGGTGCACAAGATGGTATTGGTAAAACTTCCTTCGGTGGTCAAATCTTAATTTTTAAATCGAAAGGTAAGAATGGACAGTATTATAATGGATCTGTTGGAAAAGGTTTTGGCTATGGTGCACAAGTGGGACTTCTCGTTGCCCAAGGAAACGCTGATGCAAGAGCTGGTATTCGTCTATCTGGAGCTGATATGATTATCGGTGGACAACTAACAAGTGCAATTCCAGAGAAGGAATTTGGGAAAATCGGTACAAATGCGAATATTAAGGGATTTGCGTTTGAATATATGACAAACGGTCGCGGCCTTGTATTAGGTGATCCGGGCCCATGGATTTGTGCAGGGATGACAGGTGGCGTCGTCTACTTAAGACATCAACCTGAAATGGGATTAACAAAAGCGGCAATTGAAAGAAGAATAGCTAAAGGTGCAAAAGTAAACGTAACCGAGCTTGACCAAAATGGACTAGATGATGTAAAAGAACTATTAGAAAAATATATCAATCTATTGATGGATCAAAACCAAGAAGAAGAAGCAATTGGTTTAAAAGCTCTTTTATCAGATTTAAGTAGTCACTTTTTGCAAGTTGTTCCAGTTAAAGAACAAGCCGATCCTTCTGTTTCAACTGAGTGATATAACATACATTTCTTTTGCTAAGAAATACTAATTTGATTTTGTTTTTCTGCTAAACTTGAGACACGAGGAATTCTAATGATGAATTTCTCGTGTTTCTTTATGAATTTATGTGACTCATTTCACTGGGAGTGCGGAAACAGATTCGGGCTTCAACATTATCGGTTATCCGTTTGTCTTTAAATGCCAATCTGAAGTTAATTGATATTTCGCCTCATTTCTAGCTAATTATTCTCTCTTGCTGGATTTTGATGCGATTCTCTGCTAGTCCAAACAAATTTCTCCCTCTTGCTTGCCGTTTGATATATTTCTATTTTTTCATTTAGAATTAATCAACTTTAATTTTTTATTAATTTTAACGACTTTTCATATTTGTCTATTGAACTTATACTAATATCCATGTATAGTACATAATTGTTTAATAAAGAAAAAAAACGTATAAAGTAAGAGTGGGTGTTTATCATGACAGCCATACTAATGATTGAGCAGAAAGGATTATTTAAATATGAAGCTTGGCGCCCGCATTCTGAAAACGGGGATCGCAATCATACTATCTTTATTTTTAGCAGAACTTTTTCAACTCCCATCTCCTGTTTTTGCAGGGATTGCAGCTATTTTTGCACTGCAACCAACGATTTATCGTTCTTATTTATCTGTACTTGAACAAATTCAAGGAAATATAATCGGAGCAGTAATCGCGGTATTATTTGTACTATTATTTGGTCATGAAATTCTCATTATCGGTTTAGCAGCAATAGTGGTTATTACGATTAATTTAAAATTAAAACTTGATAACACTATTGGTTTATCACTCGTTACAATGGTAGCGATTATGGTCACACCAGGAGATACCTTTACTGAGTTTGCCATTCTTAGGTTCTCGACAGTTATCCTCGGGATATTTTCTGCATTTATTGTTAATCTGGTGTTTATTCCACCGAAATATGAGAAGAAGTTATATGTAAAGATTTCTAATCTAACCGAAGAAATTACAAAGTGGATTCGCTTAAATATAAGGCATGCCTCTGAACATCATTTATTAAAGAATGATATACGGACCATGCAAGAAGGATTAACAAAGATTGATACGCTTTTTTCTTTATATAAAGAAGAACGTAATTACTTTAAAAAGAAGAACCATTCCAAACCGAGAAAATTAGTCATTTACCGGCAAATGAATGCCGCGAATAAAAAAGCTCTAGATACTTTAACAAAGATGCATCGCTTTGAGAATGATTTAGCAGAAATGCCGGAAGATTTTCAACACCTTATCCAGCAACAATTGGATATTATTACTCATTATCATGAACATGCGGTATTAAAATTTATTGGGAAAGTTCGACCGGAAGTCGTTTTTGAAGAAGGCGATATTACTTTAAGCAGAAAGGAACTTTTCACGCTCTTTTTAGAACAACAACATCTCATTTCAGATGATGGGCAGGTAGAATTAGCTCATACTATGCATATTGTATCTGCAATGATGGATTATAATGAACAAGTGGAACGATTGAATTGCCTTATTAGTAGCTTTCAAAAGTTCCATAAAGAAGACTCTTCTTTAACATTAGATGAAGCCGTTGACGAACAATAATCAATAAGAGGCTACCGGATATAAAATCTCCGATAGCCTCTTTTCCTCTAAATTTTTCTAATTCTTCATCCTCGGATCTAAGGCATCTCTTAATCCATCCCCCATTAAGTTAAAGCCGAGAACTGTTAACATAATGGCTATGCCAGGGAATATCATTGTCCACGGTGCTTGGATAAGTAACACTCTTGCATCTGAAAGCATTTTACCCCATTCCGGATTTGGTGCCTCTGCTCCTAAACCTAAGAACCCTAGAGCTGCTGCTTCAATAATAGCCGTACCAATTGCCAGAGTTCCTTGAACGATAATAGGTGCCATACTATTGGGAAGTACATGCCTAAATAGAATTCGATTATTTTTCATCCCAACTGCCTTCGCGGCTACAATATACTCCTCTTGTTTAACACTTAAAACTTTTGAACGAATTAACCTCCCAAAATTAGGAATATTAATAACAGCTATCGCAATTAATGCATTCTGCAGTGATGGTCCTAAGACGGCCACAATAGCAATTGCCAAAAGAATACTTGGGAAAGCAAGCATTATATCAAAAATCCTAGAGATAATCGTATCGATCCATCTCCCGTAATACCCCGCAATAATCCCTAATAAAGAACCCACAACAGCCGAACCCATTACCGCTAAAAAACCAACCCATAACGATATTCTCGCCCCAAAAATCACTCGCGAAAAAATATCTCTCCCAAAATCATCAGTTCCAAACCAATGTTCCGCTGATGGGGCTTGAAGCCTATTTGCCATATTCTGCTCATTAATGCCCTGTGGCGCAATGAATGGTGCAAAAATGGCTAACAGTATAAAAAATACAACAATCCCTGTACCGACTAAGGCAATTTTGTTTTTCATGAAGCTTTGTAACGCCTCCACCCAAGGCGATTGTACTTTATCTTCATTATTTTTTGGCTGAATAGGTGGTTTATTATTTACTGACACTTCCACGTCTATTCCTCCCTTAACGATAATTAATTCGCGGATCGATTGCAGCGTACAATAAGTCTATGAATAAATTAATCATGACAAATATAAATGCAATCACTAATATTCCAGATTGAATGACAGGATAATCTCTCGCACTAATCGCATCGTAAATATATCTGCCCATACCCGGCCAACTAAATATCGTTTCGGTAAGAATCGCACCACCTAACAATAATCCTGTTTGCAAACCTATCACAGTAAGAACAGGAATCACTGCGTTTTTTAATGAATGCTTGTACACAACCCAAAACATTCTTATTCCTTTAGCTCTTGCTGTTCTAATATAGTCAGATTTCATTACCTCTAACATTGAAGATCTCGTTATTCTAGCAATGATGGCCATTGGAATTGTAGCTAAAGCAAACGCTGGCAATATTAAATGACGTAACACATCAACAAATTGATCAAACCTACCTTGAATCAATGTATCTATTAAATATATATTTGTTATAGATGTAACAGGGTTCCTTACCTCTTCCCTTCCAGATGTCGGTAACCAATCAAGCTGAATAGAGAAGAACCATTGTTCCATCAAACCTAACCAAAAAATAGGTATAGAAACACCGATCAGTGCTAAAATCATCGCTATGTAATCAAACCAAGAATGCTGAAACCATGCACTTATGATACCAGCATTAACCCCTATAAAAATGGCAATTAACATTGCGCAAAAGGATAACTCTAAAGTTGCTGCTAAGTATGGCCAAATTTCCTGATTTATCGCTGTATTGGTTTTGATTGATTCTCCCAAATCACCAGTCAATAAATCTCCCAAATATGTAAAGTACTGAATATACCACGGTTGATCTAACCCGAGCTGTTGCGTTAAGGCCTCTATCGCCTCTTCCGTAGCTAATTGCCCTAATATGATTTGAGCTGGATCACCGGGAATTGCACGAATCATTAGAAAAACAATCAGTGATAAACCTAATAGAACGGGTATTAATGCAATTAACCGCCTAACTGTGTAAGTAAACATCTTCTCACCTCTATTACTACATTATTATCAGATGAATAGAAAAGGGAGTGTGCCACTCCCTTTTTCTATCTCTATTGATTTATTGACTGACCTCCACATGTGAAAGCAAATCAGACCCTGTCGGATGTGGTAGGAAATTCTTAATATTAGATTTCCCAGCTAAAATAGGACGTGAATGTACAAGCGGAATCCATGGTGCATCTTCTTTTATAATTACTTGTGCTTGTTTGTATAACTCATCTCTTTTCGCTTGATCAGTAGTTGCTTGCGCTTCTAATAATAAATCATGTACTTCACTGTTTTTGTAGTAAGTGTAGTTATTTGAACCGATGGCATCTTCATCTAATAATACATACAAGAAGTTATCTGCATCACCATTATCACCTGTCCATCCAAGTAAGAATGAATCAGCTTCTCCATTATTAGCTTTTTCTAAATATGTTCCCCATTCATATGAAACAATCTTAGCTTTAACGCCAATTTCAGCAAAATCAGCTTGTAGGGCTTCAGCTATTTTTTGGCCGTCCGGCATATATGGTCTTGGAACTGGCATTGCCCATAATTCCATCTCAAATCCGTCTTCATATCCAGCTTCCTTAAGTAATTCTTTTGCTTTTTCTGGATCGTATGGATAGTCTTCAATTTCATCATTATAACCAGAGATTACCGGTGGCATTGGATTTACAGCTGGGTCCGCTGCGCCAGCATAGAATGCATCGATGATTTCTTCTTTATTCACCGCATGGTTAAGTGCTTGACGGACTAACTTTTCCTGTAAAGGACCTCTCGTATTCGTTAATCCAACATAAGCAACATTCATTGTCGGTCTCTCAAATGTTTGTAGGTCTGGATTATCTTCAATTTGTTGGACGTCGCTGAAATTCACACCATCAATTAAATCAACTTCTCCTGAAGCTAAAGCGTTTAGTCTTGCAGAGTTCTCAGGAATAGATCTGAAAATGACTGAGTCTAATTTTGGTAAACCTTCATCCCAATACTCTTCATTTTTTACGATTGTGATTCTGTCATTTCTTTTCCATTCTTGAAATTTAAATGGACCCGTTCCAACTGGGTTTTCAAGGAATTTATCACCATGCTCTTCAATGGCTGTTGGACTGGCGATACCAAATGGTGACATCGCTAAGTTTTTATAGAACGGTGCAATTGCTGTATTTAACTTGACTTCAACCGTATAATCATCAACTGCTGTTACACTATCAACCTTATCTCCAAATTGAGAATTGTAATAATAGAATTGTTCTTTATTCCCTGCCATCCAACGTTCGAAGTTGAATACGACAGCTTCCGCATTAAAATCTGTTCCATCATGGAACTTAACTCCTTCACGTAGTTTAAGTGTCTGAGTCAACCCATCTTCACTTGTTTCCCAATCTGTTGCTAGACCAGGATGAAGCTCCGTATCTTGCTCACCAAATTCAACAAGCGTTTCAAAAATATTTTTCGTTACTTTAAAAGCTTCACCTTCAGTTGTAATTGCTGGGTCAAGAGAAGTTGAATCTCCTCCTCGACCAAAGACAAGTGTTCCTCCAGTGCTCCCTTCATCTGCTTCTCCGCCTTCATCTCCATTATCACCTGACGTAGAACTATTACATCCAGCAAAAATAAGGGTACTAACCATTAATACAATAAGTAGCCAAAAACTTTTCTTTTTCTTCATTCTTCATTCTCTCCCTTCTAATTTGCAATCTCTTTCTCATATAAATGGCAAGCCACCATATGTCCATCTTCTATTTCCTGCAAAAGTGGTCGTTCTTGCTTACAAATCTCCATACATTTTGAACATCTCGTATGGAAAGCACAACCGTTTGGTGGATCAGCAGGGTTAGGGATATCTCCAGATAGCACTCCCTGAGTAACAGCTATTTCTGGATCAGGGATCGGAACGGAACTTAGAAGTGCTTCTGTATATGGATGAAGTGGCTTATCATACAATTGTTTAGCGGTTGTTAACTCAACCATTCTTCCTAAATACATAACTCCTACACGGTCGCTAATATGTTTGATCACCCCTAGGTCATGGGCGATAAATATATAGGTCAGACCGAATTCTTTTTGTAAATCTTCTAATAAATTCAATACTTGTGCCTGTATGGATACATCTAGAGCAGACACAGGTTCATCAGCAATAATTAATTTGGGTCTGGTCATTAATGCGCGCGCAATTCCAATCCGTTGTCTTTGCCCCCCACTAAATTGATGGGGATAGCGTTTAGCATGGTAACCACTTAATCCAACAACTTCAAGCATTTCTCTTACCTGCTTCTTCCGTGTAGCTTTATCTCCAATCCCATGAACAATTAAAGGTTCTTCTAATATTTGTTCGACTGAGTGACGTGGATTGAGTGAAGCAAATGGATCTTGAAAGACCATTTGCATGTCTTTTCTCAATTTTCTCATCTCATAATCTGATAATTTCGTAATTTCTTTACCGTTAAATGAAATTTTCCCTTCGGTTGGCTCAATTAATCTCATCAACATCCGTCCAGTTGTTGACTTCCCACAACCCGATTCACCAACGATTCCTAATGTTTCTCCTTCATTAACAAAAAAACTAATATCATCTACTGCTTTTACATCCGCAACTTTGCGATTAAAAACGCCAGCAGTAATCGGAAAATATTTTTTTAGATTTTCTACTTCTAATATTGCTTTACTCATGAGACTTCCCTCCTCTTCTCATGTAGAAAGCATCTTACCGTATGCTCTTCACCATCTTCCATAAACAATACAGGGTCTTCCATTACGCAGCGTTCATGAGCAAATTCACATCTTTCAGCAAAACGGCAACCTTTTGTAATTGAGCCTGGTTTCGGTACATTGCCTGGAATAGAATATAATCTGGAATGCTCTCCCCTAATATCTGGAACCGACTTTAATAACCCCTGTGTATAAGGATGCTTTGGGTTTTTAAATAAATCTCCTACCTTTGCTTCTTCTACCACTTGTCCTGCGTACATTACAATGACACGCTCACACATTTGCGCCACTACTCCAAGGTCATGTGTAATCATCATAATAGAAGTTTGCAAAGTTTTATTTAGCTCTTTCATCAGACCAAGAATTTGCGATTGAATGGTTACATCCAAAGCAGTTGTTGGTTCATCAGCTATTAGTACTTCGGGATTACAGGACAGTGCCATGGCTATCATTACCCGCTGTCTCATTCCACCAGACAACTGATGCGGATACTCTTTCATTATCGCCTCTGCCCTTGGTAAGCCTACTAGCTTTAGCATTTTAAGTGCGATTTCATTTGCTTCTTTTTTTGTCTTTTTCATATGTATTTTGATGCCTTCTGTCATTTGTTCCCCTATTTTAAAAAGCGGATTGAGGCTAGTCATTGGCTCTTGAAAGATCATAGCAATTTCATTACCACGAATTTCTCTCATTCTCTTTTCATTAGCCCCTACTATATTCTCACCGTTAAGTAGTATTTCCCCGCCAACTATTTTCCCAGGTGGTTGCGGCACAAGCTTCATAATAGACAATGATGTTACGCTTTTACCACAACCTGATTCACCAACAATCCCTATTACCTCTCCTTTATGAATAGTAAAACTTACCTGATCGACGGCGGTTACTTCTCCGTCTTTAGTTACAAACGAAGTTTCTAGATTTCTTACCTCTAATACTGGAGATTGCGTCACTATGTCACCCCTTTATCAGTTTCTTCTACATTCTCCCTCCGTTTTTTAATATTTTATAAAATATGTAAGAATAAGTCTATTGTTTTTTCAGAAATATTTAAATATAATTATAATTCTTTAAAATTACGCTAGTTTGTTATTTTTTTATAATATAATTCCGAATTTTCCAATTATTAATATAATAAAATAGCAATTTATATATTTTATAGAGTCGGGAGTCACAAGCCTTATCTGCATTTACATTCGAGTGTATCTTAGGAACTACCTGTTTTCAGATACTAACTCAAGCCAACAGAAACTAAAAAATCACATACATGTCTAAATTCTAAAAAGAATTTTACATGAATGTGATTTCGATAGCGTTACCATCTAATTACGATTCGAGTTGTTGTACTTGGAAAAGCTTATAATAATGACCCTGTCTCTCCATTAATTCCTCATGTGAGCCCGTCTCCACAATTTCACCATATTCAACAACAACAATGCGATCGGCATGTGTGATTGTAGATAATCTATGAGCGACGATAAACGTCGTTCGATCCGTTGCCAAATCATTTAATGCCTCTTGAATAAGATGTTCGCTTTCTAAATCTAATGCTGAGGTCGCCTCATCTAATATAAGAATTGGAGGGTTTTTCAAGAAAATACGTGCAATAGCAATTCGTTGTTTTTGCCCACCGGAAAGCTTTACTCCTCGTTCTCCCACTTTCGTTTCATACCCTTCAGGCAAATCCATTATAAATCCATGTGCATTAGCTGCCTTAGCTGCTCTAATGACCTCTTCATCACTAGCATCAGGCTTTCCGAGTAATATATTTGCTTTTACTGATTCACTAAACAAAATATTATCTTGTAGTACCATACCAATATGATCTCGTAAACTTCTTACTTGGAAAGAACGAATATCTTCACCATCAAGTAATATTCGCCCACCTGAAACATCATAAAAGCGGGGAATTAAACTAACTAGTGAAGATTTTCCTCCACCACTCATTCCAACAAGTGCAATGGTTTCCCCTTGTTTCACATCTAAATTAATATCACGAAGAACAGCACCATCTTCATTATTATATTTAAAATGAACATCTTTGAACTCAATATGGCCAGCTACATTTCTACAAGGGATAGCATTTTCTTTATCATCAATATCATATTTTTCATCAACTAATTCAAACACACGGTCCATTGAAGCGATAGCTTGTGTCAATGTTGTCGATGAATTGACTAGCCTTCTAAGTGGATTATATAAACGGTCAATATAAGCTACAAATGCCATCATAACACCTAAAGTGATTTGTCCTTGTATTACTTGATATCCAGCAAAGGCAATTACTAGGAGTGGAGCAATATCAGTAATTGTATTCACGACTGCAAATGCTTTCGCATTCCACTTTGTATGATCAATAGCCTTTGATAAAAAGTTACTGTTATGCTTCGTGAAATTTCTTTGTTCATAATCTTCTGTGGCAAAACTTTTAATAACGGCCATTCCTTGAACTCTTTCGTGTAAATAACCTTGAACCTCAGCTAAAGCTTGTGATCGATCTCTTGTTAACCTTCGTAAATTTCCAAAGAAATACTTTACACTTAATGCATAGAACGGCATTAAAATAAGCGATACAATCGTCAATTTAACATCCATCGTAAACATAATTGCAACAGCTATAATAATGGTGGCCATATCCAGCCATAAATTCATCAGTCCTGTAACAACAAAATTCTTTGTTTGCTCTACATCATTTATGATTCTAGATATCACTTCACCTGATCGATTATTCGCATAAAATTTAAAGCTTAATTTCTGAATATGAGTAAAAAGTTTATCTCTAATATCAAATAAAATCTTGCTCGCTACCCATTGTGCGAAATATTGTCGATAATATTCTACTGGTGGCCTTACAATTATAAAAATAATCAACATCATACCCATGATCGTTAAAAGTTGTGTCATTTTTTCAGGTTGTGTAAGCGCATCATTTCCGACTATATCATCGATTACATATTTAATTAACAGCGGGATTAACAATGGTATTGCAAATTTCACAATACCAATTAGTATTGTTAAGAAAATCTGTAGGCGATACGGCTTAACAAAATGCATATATCTTTTAATTATGTTCAATTTTAGCCTGTCACCCTTTTTGTTCATTTATCTTTTAATCTATCCAGATTGTCATGATTCATTTCTTCTTCAAGCCTTCTAGATATTCATTATGTAAAGATAATACCATTTATTTTTCATGCCAAATAAAAACCTGTTGTTTATCATATCAACAGGCGCAAATAAAACATTTTATCTTCGGTAAGTTAAGTATCTTTCATACCAACCATCCACAAAATCCGGTGCAAAAGGACCTTTTCGTTGTCTGATTAAGAATATCAACTTGTCCACATTTGCCCACAAGATTTTATCAATCGGTGTGGGGTAACGCATTTCTTGCCGATGACGCTCATATTCATCTTCATCCAATAAATTAAACGTCATATCCGGAAAAACTTTAATATCTAAATCGTAATCAATATACTTAACCGCCTCTCCATCGTAAATAAAAGGAGAGCTTAAATTACAATAATAGTACACGCCATCTTCTCTCAGCATTCCGATAATATTAAACCAATATTGTGAGTGAAAATAACAGATTGCCGGTTCTCTCGTAATCCAAGTTCGACCATCTGATTCAGTAACCATTGTACGATCGTTTGCTCCAATAATTAAGTTTTGCGTACCTTTAAGGATTGTTGACTCTTCCCAGACGCGATGGATGTGCCCATTATGTTTATAACTATGAATTTGTACCGGTTCACCTTCTATGGGTACCGCCATTCTTTTCCCCTACTTTCCTTTCTGGAAGCTTTGGAACCTTTTATTAAAAAGGACATCCTCTCAAACTTATTACCTTCTATAATGCTTCCGATAAGTTGATTGATGATTAAAGGTAACAAAGTGCAGATCCTATTTTCTATTTATTATAACGTTAAAAAATGAATTTTAAAACAAAGACAGCTTAATTGTCGGTAGATTCAGCAGTAATTGGGTATGTAATGCTCATCCTATTGTATCATTCTTGCCTTTAACATATGTTTACTAAACGATAATCTTTGCATTTTTCATATTTTGTTTGCGAAACAATTTCACAACTTCATTCGTTTGCTGTTCGAATACAGCCACTATTTCATCTAATTCATCATTCATTTTTTGGATCTCACTGTGAATATCGCTTACAGCTGTTCTAGAGCGTAAACGAGAAAGTTCATTTTGAAGTTCATGACATCTCTCCACTTCACTTTGCAAATAAAGTAAATGATCCATTGTTTTCATTTGTTCTTCAACCAATGCTTGAAATTCTTTCATAAAAATACACCAGCCTTTAAAGTCTTTTCTAACCTATTCTATCTTTTTTGTATCGATTCCTTTGCAGATTATTGTTGATGAGATAGAACTTTTGTCGAAATAAAAGAAGACTAAATATAAAAAAGCACCCCTTTTGAAAAAAAGGAGCGCCTTTTATGAAGAACTATTGTTGATTTTGGTTGTTTTGGTTTTTCGCTTTTTGCTTATTAGCTTCAGCTTGTTGATTTTGTTGTCTTACTTCTTGAGCGTTTGTTTCACTCGCAAATTCTTGATTATATTGTTGTTGGTTTTGTTGTTGTTGATTTTGCTTTTTAGCCATCCTAATCACCTCCACGCTCATTAATTTAACCAGAGCGAGAGGAATTATCCATTTTTTTCGAAGTAATTATATTCCGAATATTACATCAAACTAATAATGAGATGCCACCATCCACTATTATCGTTTGTCCACGAATCATGCTAGCATCATCAGATACTAAAAACATGACCGAGTTGACCATATCATCAATAGAGACCATTCTACCTGCTGGCGTTTTTTCATTTGCTTCAGCTAATAACTCTTCTCTATTCGGAAAATGTTTTAATGCCTCTGTATCCACTGCTCCACCTGATACGGCATTTACACATATATTTTTCGGTGCTAATTCAACAGCTAAATATCTTGTTAAAGCCTCAACAGCAGCTTTAGAAACACCGACTACAGTATAATTTTCCAAGTAGCGAATAGAACCTAGTGAGCTAATGCTGACAATCTTTCCACCGCCATTTTTCTCCATTAACTTAGCTGCTTCTTTCGCACAAAATAACAACGCTTTACTATTAATATTCATTGTCCAATTCCAATGAGTTTCCTCTAGTTCCATGATAGGTCTTTGTACGCCTGATGCAGCATTACTAATGAAAACATCTAAACGGCCAAACGTTTCATCTATTTGCGCAAACATTGATTTTATTTTTTCATTATCGCCGACATTTGCTTTAATTGTTAATACTTTTCTTCCTAATGATTCGATCTCCCGAGCGACTTCTTCCGCTTGTGAACGACTACGAGCATAGTTTAAAACAATATCATAACCCTCTTGTGCAAGTCTCAATGCAGTAGCTCTGCCAATGCCTCTGCTACTTCCTGTAATTAGTGCAACTTTTCCTTCATTCATCTAAAAACTTGCTCCTTTCAATGTTCAATTCTTCCATCGTACCCATTTTATCTTGTTGTGTTATGATTGACAATCTCATTCATCCATTATCCCCTTATACTGCATGTACTGCTTGAACATTTTTTGATGGGAGACGGGAAATGGATATTTTTTTATGTCTTCTAAGGATACTAACTTTACATTTTCTGTTTCGGTTACTGAATGAATTTCCCCTTCATACAAATTGATATGCCATGTAAGATGCGTGAACACATGATCGATTTGACCAATACGCTGTTTAATTTTCAAATGCGTATCGTATGACTTAGATAATTGATTTTGGAGTTGCTGTTTATCTGAATCGATTTGAAGATGAATTTCTTCATTAGGAAACTCCCATAAATTAGCTAATAATCCTTTATTTGGCCTTTTGCGGATTAATAACTGCCCCTTACTATTAGAGAGAATGGCGGAAGCAATCTGAACATGCTTATTTTTCACCTTTTTAGTTTTTACAGGTAATTCCGCTTGCTTACCTTCATAAAAAGCATGACAATGATCCCTCACTGGGCATAATAAGCAAGATGGGGAAGTTGGCGTACATATAAGCGCACCTAACTCCATTAAAGCTTGATTAAAATACGATGGGTTGTCATGAGAAATTAACTCTCTTACCGCTGCTTCAAATATTTTTCTCGCTGAAGCTTTAGCGATATCATCCTCGATCATGAGAATACGTGAAAGAACACGCATCACGTTGCCATCAACTGCAGGTTCTGGCTCGCCATAGGCAATACTTAATATCGCACCAGCAGTGTAAGGGCCAACACCTTTTAATGCAGAAATATCCTTAATATTGTTAGGTACTACTCCGTCATACTGTTCCTGTACTTCTCTGACTGCAGATTGTAAATTTCTTGCCCTAGAATAATAACCAAGACCTTCCCAAAGTTTCAGCACCTTTTCTTCTTCCGCTTCTGCAAGATCTTTCACTGTAGGAAACGCCTCCATAAAACGTAAAAAGTACGGGATAACGGTGTCGACTCTTGTTTGTTGGAGCATGATTTCAGACACCCATACTTTATATGGATCTTTATCCTTTCTCCATGGTAGGTCTCTCTGCTCTTTTTCAAACCAAGATAATAAATCCTGTTGAAATGCATAAATATCTATAAGATTATCTTTTAGTTGAGAATTGTTCATTTTTTTTAACCTCCATGATTTGAAACTATGTTAATTAGGGAATATACTAAATAAAATATTAAAAACAAAAAGGAGGAATTCCTCTTTTGGATACCGGAACTCACGTAGTCATGGGACTGGCGCTCGGAGGACTTGCAACACTTGACCCCGTTGTTGCCAATAGTTCAATAACAGCAGCAAGTGTAATGGTCGGTACAATAATTGGATCACAAATACCAGATATCGATACCATATTAAAATTAAAAAATAACGCTTCATATATAAGAAATCATCGGGGTGTTACTCATAGCATTCCAGCGGTGATACTATGGCCATTACTAATAACAGGTGTTATTTATTTATTTTTTCCGGAAACAAATCTTTTTCACCTTTGGTTATGGACCTTTATAGCTGTATTTTTACATGTATTTGTCGATATTTTTAATGCTTATGGCACACAAGCTTTAAGGCCATTTTCATCGAGATGGGTAGCATTAGGTATGATCAATACATTTGATCCGTTTATTTTTGCCATGCACGTCTTTGGCTTGTTTCTGTGGATATTCGGAATGGACCCAGGATATACATTCCTAGTTATTTATTGTATTTTATTTATTTATTATATTTTACGTTATTTTGCAAAGAAATCCGTTGAAGCGAAAGTTCAAAAGCTCATCCCTGACGCAACAGAAATCATTATATCACCAACTATGAAATACAACCAATGGAGAATTGCTATAAAAAATAAAGATAGCTTTTTTGTTGGACGCGCCCTTAGAGGTCAAGTTCGTATTGTTGATCAGTTTAAGCGTGTACCTATACCAAAAACACCGATTTTTAACGCAGCAACGAAAGATAAGAATATCTCTGCCTTTCTTTCCTTTTCTCCAGTATATAGATGGGAAATTGAGACAATCGAAAACATTGTAGAAATTAGATTTATCGATTTAAGATATCGTAGCAATGAATATTATCCATTTGTTGCTGTTGCCCATTTAGACAAGGATTTAACGATCATCAACTCATATACGGGCTGGATATTTAGTGAGGAGAAATTGAAGAAGAAATTAGATATTATTACAAATTAAACAGTAAATGTGCAAACACAACAAATAAGCTCCCCCATTAGCTCCTATTAACGAACGGGGGAGCTCTCTTTTATGGCTTAATTCATTTTATTTTTATCTTCCTCAAGTAAATGCTTATATTTTGGATTTTTTGCGATAAACTCATGTAATTTAGCCCCATGATTTTCAATCCATTGGCTGACTACTTTAGCAGTCATCTCTTCACCCTGATATTTTTTTCCTGCCTTCGCATAGGTCGCTTCAAAATCCTCCCAAAGCAATTCAATCCATGTTCTGGCAATGTGAACAGACAATTGATCATTTATTTCCAATAAACGATTAAGAAGTTTATTTTGAAATTCATTCATCTTTTACCCTACTTCCAAATTATTTTTTCCGTGTGTGAAATACGTATTTGCTTATACTAATGAATAGGCGAAGTTGAATAAATGACGCTTCGCAAATATTTTTAGAAATGAGGCAAAAACGATGCGTAATAAAGCCGCTCATTTCCCTAATCAGAACCACAATAAGTTTGACGGTGAACCACGTGCCAAAGCTGAGTTTGCTTCCAAAAGAGCAGATGGAACGATACAAACACAGCCACAGGAACGGATGAAGGCATCATCAAATCGCAATAGCAATACAACTGATTTTTAAACTTAGGGGGTTAATTTACATGGTAAACAAAAAAGAAATCTTTGGTGAAAACGAATTTAACAGTCCGTTTGCATCCGGACATTTCAATCCGAAAAAGGCACATTACCAAGTAAATGGAGAGACACAACAAACGCAAAATCTTATTAAGCTCAAGCGAACTTTACAAAAAACCCCTTAACACTGAAAGAGGATGATAAATACGTCATCCTCTTTTTAAAGATTTTTCAACTTGCCGAGCATTGCAATCGGTAAAGCTTCTTGCTCTTGATCTCCAGATAAGCGATAACCCCAAGCAAAAACGCCATTCATATAATCAATTTTAAAGTAAGAGCCTGGATCTCCCTCTATTTCATATATTTCATTTGTAATAAAGTCATCGGGATTGAGCAAATACGACTTAGCCATCACTGTTTTTCTTTCCAGTACAGCGAATTCATTAACCATTCCTAATTGCTCAGCTTTTCTAGATTTTTCTCTTAATTGAGCAATTTCTTGTTTTAGCTCATATTCGCTCAATTGGCTATACCTTTTTTCTTGCATAGTAAAAAGACCTCCTCATACATCTTTATTTTCTTTTAAATAGGCATCAATTAAATGCAAAGGAAACCCTTTTCGAAATAACGCTTGCTTTAACTTTTGCTCATAGATGAATGGTTCTTCATGATTATATTTTCTACTTATTTTTTCAGCTTGACGTTTCAGAGCTCCCATCTCCTCATCATCGTCTTTATCTAATTGTATTTCTTCAAGTGCCAACTGAATCATATCATAACTGAAGCCTTTTCTCGTTAACATTTGCTCTATTTTTTGTTGCATCATTCTTGAGGAATCTTTTTTATATTTAAGCGTATATTTCTGACAAAGAGAAATGGCTGTTTCAACTTGCTCTTCCTTTGGGTATAGTTCTATAACATCTTGTATGATTTTTTCAGCTATACCTTTATCTTTCAATTCATGTCTAATTATATTTGGACCTTTATCTGTCGTATTCTTTTGGGTTCTCACAAATGCAATAGCGAATTCTTCATCATTCAAGAATTGGTATTGATATAATTTATGGATCACTTCATCTATCAACTCAACAGCATACTCTTTCTTGATTAAATGTGTACGAACTTCAGATTCAGAACGCATTCTACTAGAAAGATAATGGATGGCCGTATTGTACGCCTTTCTAATCTCATCTTGGAATTGAATTTCTCCGATGAGTAAGGAATCAATCTCTTTCCCTTTTTTCATATTATATTTAATTAACACATCTTCATCCACACTGAAGGCATACGTCTCTCCATGCTCACTGTCGGTATAGATATTGTAGCGATCTTTATTTTTCTTTTGAATCGTAATTTTAGTAATTGTAGGCATATCCTCACCTCACTTTAACTTTACCACAAAAAAAACAGGTTTTAATCCACTTTTCATTGAATTCATTTAGAAATAGAAGAGAATTTTTGCGGAGGGGTCAACATGAAAATTGCTTTAACAGGCGGAACGGGCTTTATTGGACAAAAACTAACTGACCAATTATTACAAGAAAATCACCAAGTTTATATACTTACAAGAAATAAAGGAAAGAAGCAAGAAAAACAAGGTCTCCACTTTGTTCAATGGTTAAATGAAGGGGATGAACCAGAAGAAATGCTAGAAGGAATAGATGTCCTCATTAATTTAGCTGGGGAATCAATCAACAGTGGTCGTTGGACTGAAGAAAGAAAAAGACGAATATACCATAGTCGAATGCATGCTACAAATGAGGTAATACGCCTAATCGATCATCTAAACGAAAAGCCATACACCCTTATTAATGCAAGTGCTGTTGGCTATTATGGCACATCAGAAAAGCGTACATTTGACGAGGCAAGTCCTTATTCTGGTGAGGATTTTTTAAGTACTGTCGTTAAAAACTGGGAGGATATAGCAAAAACTGCCGAAAAAGATTGGAATATACGCACGATATGTTGTCGTTTTGGCATCATTCTCGATAAAAATGCAGGGGCGTTACCTAAGATGGCCCTTCCATATAAACTCTTTGCTGGAGGTAGAATTGGTAGTGGTAATCAATGGCTTTCTTGGATTCATATTAATGACGTTATCTCCGCAATCGTTTATATGATTGAACATGAATCAATAGAAGGTCCCGTCAATTTTACTGCTCCAAACCCAGTAACCATGAATGAGTTTGGCCATACATTAAGCACTGTGCTCCATAAACCACATTGGCTACCTGTCCCTTCATTTGCAGTAAAAGCTATCCTTGGTGAAATGAGTAAGCTCGTAACTGAAGGGCAAAAAGTTACACCAAATAAGCTTCTGAGTCATGATTACCCTTTTCATTTTACTCATTTAAAAGAAGCATTAGAAGATATTTATCAGAAGTAGCTTTAATATTTTGATGTTACAAATACACTCTGTTGATTAAATACAGAAGATAAGTGATTCTTTTGAGTGGTCGCATCTTTTGTTTACGTAAATAGACCATTTCTTTCACTTTTTTTGCTCTGATTTTTTCTTTTAACCACTTTTCTACTAAGAATGGTCGTTTATCCATTCGCCGTGCTTCTCCGTTAAGTTAATTGAACTTTTTCGGGGAAGAAATTCTTCCCTAGGACGATCTGGGGCATGATTCTTTTCTGAGGACGGTGATTTCTCCTATTTCCTCACTCTCGTGAATTTCTGTATAAATTTCAAGCTAGCAAAGTACTTTTTGATTGTTTGTACTCCTATGGAAATTAATACAAAACTGCTTTTTCGCGATTTTTTGTGTTTTTGGATTTAAAATCTATTTAGGTATAGTCCTCTTCCTTTTTCTTTCTGCCTTTTGCGCGTATCTACTGTTTGCGCGCAGTTCTTTTCCTTTTCTTGCTGTCTTTTGCGCGTATATACGATTTACGCGCAGTTCTTTTCCTTCTCTTACTGCCTTTTGCGCGTATCTTCTGTTTGCGCGCAGTTCTCTTCCTTTTCTTTCTGCCTTTTGCGCGTATCTTCGTTTTGCGCGCAGTTCTCTTCCTTTTCTTTCTGCCTTTTTGCGCGTATCCACGTTTTGAACGCAGCTATCTCCCTTTTCTTGCTGCCTTTTGCGCGTATCTACTGTTTGCGCGCAGTTCTCTCCCTTTTCTTGCTGCCTTTTGCGCGTATCCACGTTTTGCGCGCAGTTCTCTCCCTTTTCTTGCTGCCTTTTGCGCGTATCTTCTGTTTGCGCGCAGTTCTCTTCCTTTTCTTTCTGCCTTTTGCGCGTATCTTCGTTTTGCGCGCAATTCCCTCCTTTTTCTTCCTGTCTTTTGCGCGTATCTTCGTTTTGCGCGCAGTTCTCTCCCTTTTCTTGCTGCATTTTGCGCGTATCTTCGTTTTGCGCGCAGTTCTCTCCCTTTTCTTGCTGCCTTTTGCGCGTATCTTCTGTTTGCGCGCAGTTCTCTTCCTTTTCTTGCTGCATTTTGCGCGTATCCACGTTTTGCGCGCAGTTCTCCCCCTTTTCTTGCTGCCTTTTGCGCGTATATACCATTTACGCGCAGTTCTCTTCCTTTTCTTTCTACCTTTTGCGCGTATCCGCGTTTTGCGCGCAGTTCTCTTCCTTTTCTTGCTGTCTTTTGCGCGTATCCACGTTTTGCGCGCAGTTCTCCCCCTTTTCTTACTGCATTTTGCACATATACACGTATTGTCTGCAGTTCTCCTTTTTCTCCTCTAAGGACGACAGGAAGGCTATTCTTCCTCTTGCGACACTCTCAGTTTCTTTCCCTTCTAAAAAGCCAACACTTTCGCGATTCTCTCCCCTTCTCGAACACTTTTATTCTCTATTTACTTCCTCATCTCTTACTTCAATCGTATGGTACTCGTGAAAATAGGGCAATCTAATAAAGTTTACTACTAATAAGAAAGGGTGAATGTTATGGCAAATGATAAAAAGAGGAAAGAACGGAGCTTTAGTGGTCTTTCAAGCATGCAAGAAGTTACATATGCAAAAGAATTTAAACGTGCTGATCGTGCAGCCAAAAACCCCCTTCAGCAAAGACATTAGATTTATTTTCTCATCAAAAAAGATGCCAGTACATCAAACACAAGGTTGATGTACTGGCATCTTTAATTAACCACTTCTTTCTTTACTATTTTGCAATTGATGATAGAAACCTTTTTCTTTCAGCAATGATTGATGTGTACCCTCTTCTATTATTTTTCCATCTTTTAATACGTAGATTCTATCCGCATTTTGAATAGTATTTAACCGGTGGGCAATGACAAAACATGTTCGATTAATCATCAACTTTTGTAATGCTTGTTGAATCTTCACCTCTGTAACCGTATCAATATTACTCGTAGCTTCGTCTAAAATTAAAATTTTTGGTTGTGCCAAAAAAGCACGAGCGATACTAATTAATTGTTTCTGTCCTTGACTAATCCCGCTGCCATTAAAACTCAAAGTCGTGTCATACTGCTGTGGTAATTTCATAATAAATGAATGAGCATTTGCCTTCATTGCAGCTTGTATAACATCCTCATCCGTTGCCTCAAGATGACTATAGCGGATATTATCCTTGACGGTCCCTTGAAAAAGAAAGGAATCTTGCAGAACAAAGCCCATATATGATCGTAAGCTCTCTTTATGTATTGTGGAGATATCACGATCATCTAATAATATTCTCCCTTTACTCACTTCATAGAAACGACTAATAAGTTGAATTATGGTTGTTTTACCTGCGCCTGTTGGACCTACTAGAGCAACAGTCTCACCAGGACGGGCTTCAAGATATATATGAGAAAGTATTTCTCTGTCTTCCCCGTAAGTAAACGATACGTTATCAAAAATAACCTCACCATTTACATTTTCAAGCATCTGCTTATCTTTTTCACTCGTTAATTCATCTTTTTCATCAATCAGCTCAAAAACTCTTTCAGCTCCAGCAATGGCAGATAATAACGTATTAAATTGATTGGCTAAATCATTGAGTGGTCTTGTAAATTGTCGAGAATACTCGGTAAAAACAACAATTGTGCCAATGCTCACTCCACCGTTTAATGCGAGTATCCCGCCAATCGCAGCAATGACGGCAAAGCTGAAATTATTCAATAAATGCATCAACTTAGGAATAAACCCTGAGAATGTTTGTGCCCAAAATCCAGAAATTCTTAGGTTTTCTGCTTTATGCAAAAAATCATCCATCACTTTCTCTTCTTGTGAAAACATTTTGATTAATTTCTGCCCAGAAATAGATTCCTCAATATAGCCATTCATTTCTCCTAAGTTTTTTTGCTGCTCTTTAAACAACATACTTGTTCGCTTCGTAATCCATTTCATTCCATAGAACATCATCGGTATGATTAAAAGAGTCAGAATTGTTAGCAACGGGCTCAACCATAACATGACTGCAATCGTACCAACGAGTGTGAAAACACTAGATATGATTTGGATAATTGAACTATTTAAAGTCGCACTAACATTTTCAATATCATTTGTAATCCTACTCATCAATTCACCAAGTTGTCTTTTGTCAAAAAAAGCTACAGGTAAGCGGTGTATTTGCCGGAATAAATCTGCGCGCATATTAAATACTGTATCTTGAGACACACCGATCATCCAATAGTTTTGTAGCCATAGTGACAATGATTGAACGATATAAGTTACAAGTAAACCTAGTAATAACCAAACGAAAACAACCGCTTCATTTTCTTCTATAAAAGTATCTATTGTTATTCCTACTAAAAAGGGACCAAGTAAAGACATCGCTGAACTAATGACAATCATAAAAAAGAGTAATAATAGCCGTATTTTATAGATGGCAAGGTAAGACCAAATTCTTTTAATGACAGCACTGAAGTCATTGGGCTTACGTTGCTTTTTGTTCCTATCGTTATTTATTTGATTATGTATCTTTGGTTGTTTGAATGGGGCCATTATTTTAGTAAACACTATTCATAGCCCCCTGTTCTGACTGAGAATACGCTATTTCTCTATAAAGAGTAGACGTATTCATCAATTGATCATGTGTTCCCTCTTCAATGATTTTTCCATCATCTATAAGCATAATTTTATCCGCTCTCTTGGCCGTACTTAATTTTTGTGTGACAATGAATAAAGTACATTTATATTTATCAATCGCATCCAATACTTTGGACTCTGTTTGTAAATCCAAAGCACTCGTACTATCATCCAATATGAGAATATTAGGCTTTCTAATTAAAGCACGAGCAACCGATAATCTTTGCTTTTGACCTCCTGATAGATTAATTCCTTTTTGTCCTAATTTTGTTTCATAGCCATCTTTTAAATCAGTAATGGTTTCATGTATTTGCGCGTCTTGTGCCGCCGCTTTCATTTCAGATAAAGTCGCGTCTGATTTACCCCATGCTAAGTTTTCTTCCACTGTACCACTAAATAAGATGGACTCTTGAGGGGTAAAACCAATTCTCTTTCGTAAATCATCCATTTTAACATCTTTCAGATTCATACCATCCACATAAACTGCACCTTCAGTAGGATCATATAATCTAGGAATAAGTTGTAGAATAGAACTTTTACCAGCACCTGTACTACCCAATATAGCGACAGTTTCTCCTGGACGAATATGAAAACTAATATCTTTTAAGACATATGTAGACATCCCTGGGTACCTAAATGAGACATGCTCAAATGTAACCGCTCCTTTTAACTGCTCAAGGCTTTTGCCATCTTCTTCATCTTCTAAATCAATCTTCGCCTCAAGTACTTCAACAATCCGTTCAGATGAAGCACGCGCTCTCGAAAAAGCCATAATGATGAATGAAAACATTGAAAAGGCAGTAGTCATTCTCGTAGCATAATTAATAATTGAAACGACTTCCCCCACTTCTATATTTGTCGCTTGCAATTGTTCTCTACCGATCCATAAAATAAAGATAATACAAACATTCATTATGAATAGTAATGCAGGCATAGCTGCTTCCATCAATCTTAGAGCGCTTGCTGTTTGTTCCTTTAAGTTATTACTTACATTCATAAACTTTTTTACTTCATGAGTTCTGCGGTTATACGCTTTAATCAACCTTAATCCTATTAAACTTTCCTGCATGACATTATTGACTGTATCCAGTTTTTGTTGAACAGACCTAAACATCTTACCGCCTTTAGTCATCACAATAACAAGGAAGATCACTACAACCGGTATGGTAATTAGAAAAATAAGCGCTAACTGCCAATTCACTAGGACAGCTAATATAAGACTACCTATAATGAGTAAAGGAGCCCTTAACATAATTCTTAAGCCCATAAACACGATATTTTGCACTTGTGTCACATCATTAGTCATTCTTGTAATCAAGGATGCGTGAGGAAAGGTATTAAAGTTGGCGAATGAAAAAGATTGCACCTTTTTCATTAGTTTCTTTCGAATACTAAATCCTAAATTTTGTCCAACGAAGGCTGCATAATATGAGTTTGTAATCCCTGAGAAGAAGGCAATTAATGATAGTAGGAGCATCATACCTCCCCAATAAAGGACCACACTCATATCATTATTTAGAATACCTTCATCAATAATTTTGCCGATTAATAATGGTTGAAGCAATTCAACTGATAACTCAATAAGCATAAGTATTAATGCAATATATGCCGCGACTCGATAAGGTTTAATAAATTTGAGTATCTTTGTCATAGCTTTCCCCCAAACTAATACTTCGTTTAACTAAATAGATATGAACTATCATATACCTTTTTACATAATTTTTAAATAATTCATTCTGATTTTTATTTCTTTAATGTTATGTTAAAATTTTTAGAGGTAGAGAACATTGACTTTTTCAAAAGTTGTTCTTCGTTTTTAACACAATTTAGCATACTTACCTTGAACATTTTTCAATGCTTACTAAGCATTTAACCTATTATTCAATCATAAGGGATTTTTTAACTATACGACTAAATTTTCTTTGTAATCCATATACTAACATGCATCATGTCATGTGTAATGTATTCTCAAAATGGTTAAAAAAGTAACTTACTTATAATTATAAAACTAAAGGATGCGATAAAAGGTGAAAAATACGAATCACGACCAACAATTACATAATGATGTTATTGAAACATTAAGGGAGACAAGCCGCACTTTTTTCATTCCAATCAGCTTATTAGTAACAGAGTTACGAGAAACCGTTGCATCTGCTTACCTTTGTATGCGCGCAATTGATGAAATTGAAGATCATCCTGATTTGGAACCAGCTTTAAAAAGCAAACTATTGCATAATATCGGTGACGTCCTTCAATCCGCTCAATACAATAAAGAAACCTTTATTAAGATGTTCAAGCCATTTGAAAACGAATTACCAGAAGTTACTCTTCGCCTATATGATTGGATTTCTTTCTGTCCAGATGAAATTAGAGTAAAAGTAGTTGAGTCAACTGCAATCATGGCATCTGGGATGGGTGATTGGGTTGATAAAGATTGGCAAATACAATCAGAAGCGGACCTTGATCAATATACGTATACAGTTGCTGGATTAGTTGGTGTGATGTTAACCGACATATGGAAATGGTATGACGGAACTGAAGCTGATAAAGAGCTTGGAATTGGTTTCGGTCGTGGACTTCAAGCTGTTAACATTTTAAGAAATTATAAAGAAGATGCAGAACGCGGTGTAAGCTTTTTCCCAGATAGTTATAGCCTAGACGATATGTTTGATTATGCGCATAAAAATCTATCTCGAGCTGACGAATACGTAGCGAGTATCGAGACAGAGACAATCGTGAATTTCTGTCAAATACCACTTTCACTTGCCCATGGAACATTAAAAGCGTTAGTAGACGGTCGAGAAAAAATGACTCGTGATGAAGTAAATGAAACTGTTAATAAAGTAATAAAGAAAACATCATAATAAAAGGCAGCGACTGTAAACTTCGCTGCCTTTTATTTTCACATCTAGGAGATTAATTTTAATCCAATTGCTGCGCCTAAGATAAGCGCAATACAAACAAGTCTTTTCCATTCTCTCGGTTCATTAAAAACGACCATTCCTACTATCGCTGCTCCAACGGTACCTATTCCTGTCCAGATAGCGTAAGCAGTACCCATAGCAATATCCGTCATTGCAAATGAAAGTAAAGAAAAACTGATCGCAAATGATAAAGCAAGGAAAATAATAGATTTCCATTGCTTATCAGCTACTTTCTTCAAATGGTATACACCGAGAACCTCAAAGCACCCTGCAACAACTAAGGCAATCCAGTACATTATTGAGATCCTCCTTTCTCAACCGGTGCACGGTCAGATAATAACTTCAACCCGACCACACCTGCTAGAAGCATAATAATTAATAGTACTTTCATCAATTTAAATGGCTCCCCGAAAACGACCATTTCTACTATTACTGTACCCGCCGTACCTAAACCAGCAAATACTGCATAAACAGTTCCTACTGGTAAATGCTTCGTAGCAAGAATTAATATTATAAAACTTAATGTAATTATAATTCCAGTAGCAATCCATTCCAGTGTGTTTTGAGCATATTTTAATCCTGAAACCCAACCAACCTCTAACACGCCTGCTAAAAATACAAGTAACCAATGCCTAGTCATCTATACCCCTTCTTTCTAGTTGTTTATCATTGTACGCCTTTAAAGTATATTGGCCAGATAGCACGAACTCTTCTGTAATAGCTGTCTTCTCCATTAAAAATAAGATCAATAACCGCACCATCAACAATCGTAATATAAGCAAGTGCTTCCTTTAAATACTTCTTTTGGTCATTTTCTTCACTCGAGTGTTTCCTCATATATTTTGCTAACAACCGTTCCATATCTGCAAAGAATGGATTGACTATTCGCATTAACTCATTATAAAGTTTCGCTGGAGGGAAGTAAGACACCCTCAGTAAGAATTTTGCATGCTCGTTATGCTTGTTTTCCTCGACAATCCAATCAAAAAAATAAACTAAATTCTCTTCTAATGAATGATCTTTCCTCGAAGCAAATAAGGTAATCATCTTCCGCTTTTCCTGCTGAAACACATAGTTTGCAACATGTAAAAATAAGTCATCTTTTCCTTTAAAATGAGCATATATCGACGGTTTCTTAATACCTACATCTGTGGCTATATCCTGTAAAGATGCTCCCTCATATCCCTTATCTGCGAAATGGACTAGCGCAACATCACGAATAAGTTCTGCACTCACCAATTATCACACCCCTTCAACTAACGACCGTTAGGTAGATTATTTCACAGGATAATATGAAAGTCAATAATGACATTTGGTTACTTCACTTTCAATTATTGCCCATCTTGCCTTACAGAAATTGATCAATTCCCCAAACCCCTATGAAGCCCCACCTTCTCATTATCTCCAAATTTCCTTTTTCATCTCGCTTCCAATTTATTGTCACTTGTTTTTATAAATTGACAATAATCACTACAAATATCAAACTGAGACAAATTCACAAAATAAAAAGACCAGAGGGACCGTTTTTAAACGATCTCCTCTAGTCTTCGGATGTGATTATATGCTAAGTTGAACTACATTAGTTTAACTTGATTTCTTTCCAAGATACGCTTCCATAATACGCGCATCACTTAATAACTCTGTTGCATTACCACTTGCAACCATTTTTCCAGTTTCCAGCACATAACCTTTATCTGAGATTTTCAGAGCTTGTCTCGCATTTTGTTCTACTAACAATACAGTCGTTCCTGATTGATTAATCTCTTTAATGATTTTAAAAATATCGGCAACAACAAGTGGAGCCAATCCCATTGAAGGCTCATCTAATAGCAACAATTTCGGCCTACTCATAATCGCACGAGCAATTGCAAGCATCTGCTGTTGACCACCAGATAATGTTCCCCCAAGCTGCTTTTCTCGTTCCTTCAAAATAGGAAAGCGCTCGAGCATTTTATTTAAATCTGAGTCTATCTCCGTATCCTTCCTATGATAAGCACCCATTTCTAAATTCTCTAGCACTGTCATGCCTGCAAGAATCTGTCTCCCCTCAGGAACGAGGGCAATACCCTTTCTTAAGAGCTGATCAGGGCGTAACCCCGTTACATCTTCACCAAGGAAAGAGATCTTCCCTGCCGAAGGTTTTAATAATCCGGATACACTTTTCATTGTGGTTGATTTCCCAGCGCCATTTGCCCCTAAGATGGTGACAATCGTTCCTTCTTCCACTTCTAGCGATACATCTTTTAACACTTGAATTTTCCCATAACCGGCATGAATACCACTAACTTCAAGCATATTGATCTTCCTCCTCCTTACCGAGATAAGCTTCAATTACTTCTGGGTGGTTCTGTATCTCAATCGGAGTACCTTCTGCTATCTTCTTGCCAAAGTTTAATACAGCTATGCGATCACATAATTTCATCACAAGTGGCATATCATGTTCAATAATTAAAACCGTTATGCCCTTCTGTTGAATCTTCTTAATTAAATCAAACAGGTCGCTTGTTTCAGTCTCATTCATACCAGCTGCCGGTTCATCAAGCAGGAGTACTTTTGGCTCACTAGCAAGTGCACGTGCAATCTCGAGCCGCCTTTGTTGTCCATAGGCGAGATTTTCTGAAGTAACATCAGAAAAAGTAGATAATCCGACAAAGTCTAAAAGTTCTTCTGCTATACCTTTTATTTTTGCTTCTTCTTTCTTTTGTGAAGCTGTACGAAAGACGCTTTTTAACACACCTGAGCGAGTGCGGGAATGCTGCCCGACCATGACATTTTCAAGGGCCGACATTTCAGGGAATAAACGAATATTTTGAAACGTTCGGCATATCCCTTTTTCGGTAATGTTATGTGATTTCATCGTTGTAATATCTTCATCTTTAAAAGTAATTTGTCCTGAAGTTGGTGTAAACATAGACGTAATCAAATTGAACATCGTTGTTTTACCGGCACCATTAGGGCCTATTAAACCAAATATTTCTCCCTCATTTATTGAGAAGGTAACATCAGTCAAAGCACTTAATCCACCAAAATTTTTACATACTTTTGTGATTTCCAGTACCATGCTTCTGCCCCCTTTTTCTACCCTTTTTACTTAAAGCCTTCAATAATGGCACATCGATAAGTCCTTGTGGGCGGACAGCCATCATAATAATGATAATCAGTCCATAAATCATATAACGATACTCGCTAATAAACCTTAGCACCTCAGGCATTAATGTTAAGAAGAATGCTCCGAATATTGGACCCCAAATCACTTCACTACCACCGAACACAACAAAGATTAAAATTTCAACCGCACGATGATAGGCAAAATCGGCAGGGCTAATATAAGCAAGTATATGAGCATACATTGCCCCGGCAAAACCGGCAACAAGTGCACCTTGTGCAAAGGCTAAAACCTTATAATAAGTGATATTGATTCCCATTGATTCCGCAGCTTTTTCATCTAATTTGATAGCAGCAAAAGCTCTTCCCACTCTTGATTGGTGCTGTCTTCTGAAAAACCAAATCACAAAAATGGTAATTAATAACAGAAGGATAAAAATACTTAAAAATATAAATTGATTATTTTGTAATCCAATAGAGCTCGGTTGAAAACCAAATCCTTGTAATGTTTTCAGTATTTCTCTTCCTATATGAGGGATTCCTGATATACCTACTGAGCCATTCGTTACGCTTTCCCAATTGACAAAAATCACACGAATAACTTCTCCAAAACCTAAGGTTACAATGGCTAAATAAACACCCTGAAGCCTTAATGTTGGAATACCAATAAGTACTCCACATAAAGCGGCAACTAATGCACCGATGATAATACCGATGATAATAGGCAACTCAAAATGAATCGTTAATAGTGCTGATGTATAAGCGCCAATTCCCATGAAACCAGCATTCGCCAATGATAACTGTCCTGTTGATAGTGTTATATATACACTGATACCTAAAATAATATTAATTAAAATAAAGCAACCTACTTGTAAATAGTACGGATTAATTAATTCTGCTAGCATCCTGCGTTCACCTTCTTACGTTGAAATTTTCTGGCCAAACAACCCTTGAGGCCGAATGAGAAGAATAATAATAATAGCTAAGAATGCAATAGCATCTCGATAGCCTGAATCTCCGTATACAACGATGAAGGTTTCCGCTAATCCTAAAATGAGGCCACCGAACATGGCTCCTCTCACACTGCCCATTCCGCCAAGAATGATAATCGCTAAACCTTTTAAGCCCATTGATAGACCCATCTGCGGCGTTACTGAGTTAAAAGCCATTCCGACCAATATACCAGCTATTCCACCCATGGCTGAAGCAATGATTACTGTCATCAGGATGGTTTTTTTCGTATCCACACCTAAGAGACTCGCCGTTTCTAGATTTTCTGCCGTGGCTCTTAATGCCTTTCCAGCTCTTGTTTTACCTAACCAAAATGTTAATACGAGCATTAACACGATAGAAATGACGAAAATAACGATTTGTACTAAATAAACGGTGATTGATCCTATTTGAAAACTGATTTCAGCAAAGCTTGTTCTAAATGGATGATTCCCTGCACCAAAAAGATGGTGTGATAAGTTCTCTAAAAGAATAGAAACACCTATTGTACTTATTAGTGGGGCTAGATGTGATACACCTTGTTTATGCCTTAACGGTCTTAAAGCAAACCTCTCTAATAAGTAACCCATAATAGCCGTAATGATGATTGCACCCAGAAAAGCAACCCATAAAGGCGCATTTAATGTCGATGTAATCATTACTCCAATAAATGCTCCAAACATAAAGATCTCGCCATGTGCCATATTGATAATACCTAAAACGCCAAATACTAAAGTAAATCCAAGGGCAACAATTGCATAAATGCTGCCCAATGTTAGTCCATTAATTAATTGTTCTATTAACACGGTGTCTCACCTTCTAACACATTTTTCTTCTTACTTAAATTCAACGAATTTTTCTCCTTCAATAACTAACACCGTAGGGTCCATTAATACATCGCCCTCTTCGTCAAAAGAGAAATTGCCGAGAATTCCTTCAAAATCCTTTGTTTTTGCTAATGCATCTCTTACAGCATCACGATCTGAACTTCCGGCATTTTTAAGTGCATCTGCTAGAATGTATAATGCGTCATAGGCTTGAGCAGCGAATTGATCTGGAACATGACCATGTTCCTCTTCAAATTTCGTCACAAATTCCTGTACCTTTTCATCTTCTTTTTCGCTATACCATGGTGTTGCTACTATCAACCCATTTGAAGACTCACCGGCAATATTGATAACTTCCGGAGAATTGAATCCGTTACCACCAACAAACGGAACATCAATCCCCATTTTCCGTGCTTGGTCCATAATGACTGCCCCTTCGTTATAAAGCGCTGAAGCAAGAATTAAATCGGGATTCAAATTTTTAATCTTCGTTAATTGGGCATTATAATCCGATTGACCTTTTTGGAACGTTTCTGTCGTTAAGACTTCAAGTCCCATTTCTTCAGCTGTTTTCTTCATCGTGTCATAACCAGACTTTGTAAACACATCATCATTCCCGTAAAGAATAGCCACTTTCTTCACATCATATTTGTCTATTGCTTGTTGCATTGATGCAGGAATAGCCAACGCTTCAGGAATAGAATTACGGAAAACATAATCGCCAATCTGAGGGATCCCCTCAGCAGTTGTAGACGTTCCGATAATCGGCACACCACTTAAGTCTGCTTCTGGTCCAACGACATTCATTTCTGTACTAAGTGTCGGACCAATAATTGCTGTTACATTATCTGAGTTAATTAATTTTTGAGCAGCAGTTAAGGCTTGGTCTTGCTTACCTGCTGAATCTTCAAAGATTAGATTGATTTTCACATCACCTTTTGCATTTATTTCTTCCTGAGCTAACTTTAAACCACCTTGTATAGCTTCACCGTATGCAGCACCTGATCCAGTTAAAAAGGAGACCACTCCAACGTCTGCTGAAACCTCTCCTCCTTCAGTACCACTTGATTCTTCATTACCGCCGCCTCCACATGCGGTTAAAAAAAGCACACTTGAAAGCGCTGTAAATCCTACCAATTTTTTCATTAAACCTCTCATTTTCCTTGCCCCCCGAGAAATTAATTCATTTTTCAAAACTATATTACTATTAAAATATAAATATATTGCATTGTAAATAAAATATTTTAAAAATTCAGTACACAAATCCATTAATATACTAAATATTATCTTCTTTTGTCTATATGGGACAAAAGAATGACCATATCATTGTGTTGAAAATATATTGATATAGCTCATATAAAAATATATGATTAATAAGGTGAGCATTTGGGTAGTTACTATAATTGACTTTCTAAAAAAATTTTGAGGGAGAAGCCCTATTTGTACGTCTTTTTTTTATTGTCTTTTCTATATAAATAAATTCCCTCTTTTTTTGGAATGTTAATTATTAAACTAGAAAAAATTGTATTGGAATGTGGAAGGAGAAAAAGAATGGAAACAGGAATTATAATATCTATAGCAATTTATATGCTAGGTATGCTTTATATAGGGTATTACTCCTATAAAAGAACATCTAATTTAAATGATTATATGCTAGGTGGACGAGATTTAGGACCATTAACAACTGCACTTAGTGCTGGAGCCTCAGATATGAGTGGCTGGCTTGTAATGGGTCTTCCTGGTGCTATGTTTGCCACAGGGTTAAGTTCGGGCTGGATTGCTGTAGGATTAACAGTTGGTGCCTTATTAAACTGGATTTATGTGGCACCACGATTACGTGTGTACACAGAAATTGCGAATGACTCTATTACTATTCCAGGATATTTAGAAAATCGTTTTGGCGAAAAAGCCAAAATATTGCGAATGGTTTCCGGTGTTGTTATTTTAGTATTCTTTACATTTTATGTATCATCCGGGATGGTTTCTGGTGGCGTCTTATTTGAAAGTATCTTCGGCCTTAATTACCATACTGGACTCTTAATTATTGCAGGGGTAACAATTGCTTATACTTTATTTGGAGGATTCCTTGCTGTTAGTTTAACTGATTTAGTTCAAGGTTTAATTATGGTTATCGCTTTAGTATTAGTACCAATTGTTGCCTTAACTGAGATTGGTGGCTTAGGTGTCGCTGTTGATACAGCAAAAGAAATTGACCCTGCTCTACTAGATGTCTTTCGCGGAACTTCATTTCTTGGGATCATCTCATTATTAGCATGGGGACTTGGATACTTTGGTCAACCTCATATCATTGTTCGTTTTATGGCTATTAAATCAGTAAAAGACGTGAAAAAGGCAACATGGATGGGTATGATTTGGATGGTATTTTGTATTATTGGTGCCATGTTTATTGGCTTCGTTGGGATTGGTTTCTTCAATAATACTCAATATTCAATCGATGATCCAGAAACAGTATTTATACTATTAGGCGAGATTTTATTCCATCCATTAATTACTGGGTTTATTATTGCAGCGATTTTGGCAGCAATCATGAGTACTGTCTCATCTCAATTATTAGTAACATCAAGCTCTCTTACTGAAGATATTTATAATTCCTTCTTACGTAAATCGGCCACTGATAAAGAGTTGGTATTTATCGGTAGATTGTCAGTTTTAATTATCTCGGTAATTGCTTTATATCTTTCTTGGGAAAAGAATTCTACGATCTTAGATCTTGTCGGTTATGCATGGGCTGGATTTGGTTCTGCATTTGGACCTTTAGTATTACTTAGTTTATATTGGAAGCGTATGACAAGTTGGGGTGCACTAGCTGGTATGATTTTCGGAACTGCGACAGTCATCATTTGGTCAGCAGCAGGTTTATCTGATACCCTTTACGAAATAATTCCAGGATTCCTAATCAGCTTATTAGCTATAATTGTGGTTAGCCTTTTAACGAGCAAACCACCTAAAAAAGTGGAAGAAGATTTCGATGAATATCAACGAGTGATTAAATCTTAATTTCTAGAGAGTGAAAAGACCTAGGCGAGTTGCCTAGGTCTTTTTTTTTTGCTCTTTTTATACTATTGGCTTTCATAGGTCTTTTTTAATATAATATGGGGTATGTGACTTGAATGTCCATCGTAAGGAGGATAAAAGCATGGATTTACAATTAGATAGAATAGAATCCTCTACCAATATAGAAGAAATAGCCGAAATGATTAGTATCCAACTTAAAAAACCTGTTGTTATTGAAGATGCACAGTTTTCTTTAATTGCCTATAGTTCTTATTTTACCGAGGATTATGATGAAGTGAATAAGCAAACCATCTTTAATAAACAATGGCCCATCTCAATCTTTGAAAGATTTACAGATGAAGGTATCGTTGATCAGTTAACTAAGCATAAGAAACCTTTTCGTATAAAAGCAATGAAAGATATTTCACTGAATAAACGGGTTGTTGTTTCCGCTATTTATCAAAATGACATTTACGGTTATATATGGATACAAGAAACAGCACCTAAGTTAAAAGAAAAAGAGTTAGCGTTCCTGGATGCCGCTTCTTCTCATATCGCATTCTTGCTTAATCGTGACAAGCTCGCTAAAGATGGTAAGGTTGAAGAAGATCATTATTTTTATGAAAAAGTCATCGAAGACTCATTCCAAACGAAACATCAATTAAAGGTAGAGGCAGCTTCAGCAAAGGTTACATTGCCTAAAGCTTTTATTGTTGCTGTATTTAAGGTGGAAGAAGGCGATGATAAAAACTTTGAAGAAATCATTAATACGGTAAGATTATCTGTCAATAATATGACTCAGTCTGCCTATATTTTCTTCTACCACTTAGAAATGATTGTTTTGCTTGCTAGTCATGATCAACAAGATGTTTCTTTAGAAGAGAATGCAGAACACCTCGTACAGTCAATACGTTTGCAATATGCAGATACATCGTTGGTCGTTGGGATTGGAAATAAGTATTCTTCTATCTATAAATTAAGGCAAAGCTATACAGAGGCTCTTGAGGTTTTACAAACCGCTATGTTTTTTAATAAGGAACAGTCTCTTCCAATCAATTATCGAAAACTAAAAACATTACGCTATTTAGCTATCATTGAACAACATAATAAACAAACCAATTATAGTAATGAAGATTTAGTTATTTTATTGACGAAGGATCAAAATAATCATACGAATTATATTGATACATTAGAAGCTTACCTTCTCAATAACTGTCGTCTCAAGCCTACAGCAGAAGAATTGTTCATTCATGAAAATACGCTAAAGTACCGATTAAAGAAAATACATCAATTAACTACGATTAATTTTGATGACTTTAATACACGATGCCAATTATTTATAGATCTACAATTACTGAGGCGCAAACAATCAATTATAGCCAACCATCAAAACTCAGGATTAAACAATAATAATCCTTTATGAATAGAAAAGAAGAAACCAATCATTGAATGATTGGTTTCTTTATTGTCATTTAAGATTTACTTATGATTACAGAAGCTAGCTTATTAAACTTTCAATAAGTAAGACCAGGCAAATTGTGCATATAGCTCTGCACCCGTTACTAAAGCATCTTCATCTATATTAAACCTACCATGGTGATGTGCCCATTCGGTATCCTTATCCTTATTTCCACTTCCTACAAGCGCAAAGCTGCCTGGTGCGTAATCCAGATAAAAACTGAAATCTTCTCCACCCATTGTTGGTTTTTCATCAAATAGGACATCAGGGCCAAAACAGTCGACTGCCACCTCTTGGACTAACGCAGCACTCTCCTCATGATTAATTACTGCTTGGGTCCCTCTCGTATACTCAACCACTGCCTTGCCACCGTATAGACCAGCAACATGATTTGCATAGTGAGATAATTGCTCCTCTATGTGATCTCTAACTGCAGGTTCAAAACAACGAACGGTTCCCTCAAGTTTAGCATTTTCAGCAATGACATTAAATCTAGTTCCAGACTCAAGCTTTCCTACTGTTACAACTGCTCCTTGCTGTGGATCAATTGTTCTTGAAACAATCGACTGCAAATTCAGCACAAAGGAAGAAGCCATCACTGTTGCATCTATACAATCATGTGGAATTGCACCATGTCCCCCTTGGCCTTGAAAAGCTACATGAAAAATATCAGCAGATGCAAACTGAGGTCCTGCGGTACAAGCAATTTTATTTGTCTCCATTTGGGACCAAATATGAATACCAAACACATGATCAACCTCTGTCATTGCTCCTTGCTCGACCATTGCTAGTGCACCTCTGGCTGCTTCTTCAGCTGGTTGAAAAATAAGACGAACACTTCCACTTAATTCTTCCTTCATACTATTTAAAACATCCGCTGCTACTAATAGCATGGCTGTATGTGCATCATGGCCACAAGCATGCATTTTCCCTTCTACTTGTGATGCGTAAGATAATTCTGTATTTAGCTCTTCTACAGGTAGGGCATCAATATCCGCTCTTAAAGCTACTTTTTTTCCAGGCTTACCGCCAGTAATTTCAGCAACTATACCAGTCGGTTTCATTCTCCGATATGGAACTTGTAAATCTTCCAAGTAGTTAGCAATAAACTCTGTTGTTTTTACTTCTTCCCATGATAATTCCGGCTCACTATGAAGCTTTCTTCTTAATTGAATCACTTCATTCGCTCTCGCAAGTATTGCCTCTTTAATATAGTTGTTCATGTTAGTTCACCTCCGTGAGATGTTTTGCTGCTTCAAATAAAACATATACTGCTTTTTCAATATCTTGATGGTCTGACCATTCTTCTGGGCAGTGGCTTAATCCATCTTTGCTTGGGATAAAGATCATAGCCGCCTTCGTTTGTTCAGCAAATACCATGGCATCATGTCCAGCCCCACTGAAAATAGATTGATAAGATATTTTATATTTCTCGCAGCCCTTTTCTAATTGCTTCTTCATCTCATCATCTAATATTGTTGGTGACATATATAATTGTTCTGCAATAGAGATGGATATTTTCTCACTTTGTAACTGACGAATAAAAGTTTGTGTTTCCTCTAGTAGAGTTTTCAATTTAGCTTCTTCTGTTGACCGTAAATCAATCGTAAATGTAACCGACCCAGGTATAACATTTGCTCCATTCGGATAGACTGATAGTTTACCAACTGTAACGACAGTCCCCTCTCCGTAAGTTTCAGCAATCTTAGGTAGCTTAGCAATCATATGTGCTGCCATTACAAGCGCATCTGCACGACCATCCATTGGTGTTGTTCCTGCATGACCTGCCTTTCCCTTAATTGTTATCTCCAATTGTGATAAACCCACAATGCCTTCTACGATACCAATTGAGGTCTTCTCATTTTCTAAAATCGGTCCTTGTTCAATATGCAGTTCTAAGTACGCCTTCATCGTATCTCTGTCACGCTTCTTTACGAGGTCTGGGTTCAAACCAATACTCTTCATCGCTTCAACTGTGGAAACTCCTTGTGAATCCGCCAACTCTCTAAATGTCTGGTCTGTAAGCTTACCTGTTATACTTCTAGATCCCATTAACCCGCCACCAAACCTTGACCCTTCTTCTTCTACTAGTGCCACAACTTCCAATGGATACTTAGGTTTAATGCCATTCTCTTGGAATAGTTTTGCCACTTCCAATCCAGCTACCACCCCAGCAGGGCCATCATAATCACCACCATGTGGAACAGAATCAAAATGAGAGCCGATTAAAACGCTTGGTCCATTCACCTCTCCAGCCAATTTACCAAAAATGTTCCCTACACCATCTTCCGATACAGTTAATCCGTAGTCTCTCATGACATCCTTCAAATAGTTTCTTGCTTGTAAATCTTCATTTGAATAAGTAAGTCTCGTTGTACCTTTTCCGGGCGTACTTGTATACTTACCAAGTGTTTTTATATGTTGATCAATTCGAGTTAATACATTACTCAACATTCATCACTCCTTCATTTCGATTGCGAATTTATAAGAATTGGACAAATAGACCTGCTAAAATAACCGAGACGATCGTGACGGTTATAAACCCGCCCACTAACATTGGTGGCAACATATGACTAGTGAGGATATTTCTTTCCTCTTCATCATCTGTTAATGATTTAATTACTTCATTGGTAATAATGTAATCTGCTGGAAATCCGTATAATGCGGTTAAAGATACAGCAAAGGCCATCTCTTTACTTACCTTAAGAATTTTACCGACGATCATTGAGAAAATATACATACCGATTACACCAATGACGATTGTTGCAATTAAAGGATAAATTATTTCTAGCATCATACTTGGTGTTGCTTGCTTTAGTCCATCAAAGATAAATAACATCAATGCCATAATTGCGAAACCAAACCCATTTGCTTTTTGTAACGACTGCTTCTCTAAAAATCCAAAACTTGTAGCAATCACACCAAATAATAAACAGAGGACAAACGGACTAATTGAAACGACCGGGGTTAATACAGTTGACACAAGATAGGCAAAGAAAGCAACTATACCTAGACGGAAAAACTTAAAAAAGTCTGTATTGTACTTCTCAGGTAGCCATTTAAACAACTTTAATTCTACTTCTTCAGTTGTGGCTGCTGTCTCCTCGACAGAATCCTTTATTTTCAATTCCCCTTTACGTACTTGCTGAAGAAGCTTTTTCCCTTCCTTTTTCAAGACAAAGGATGTCAGTGGATAACCAGCAAAACCTTGCATAACGTAAATAACAATGGCAAATACGGATAATGATACAAGTCCCGCTTCGGCAGCTGCATCTGACATCAATAATGCCGATACTACACCACCAACAAGTGGTGGAATAGCCACTACCATTGTTTGAAAATCGAAAAGTAGTACACCAACTGTAAATAAAATGACAATAATGCCCAAGATTCCAGAAAGAGCAATCACTACCGTTTTCCACTGCTGCTTTAATTCCCGTAAAGAAAGCAATGTACCCATATTAGTAATGAGCAAATACATTAATAATGTTGCTACAGACGATGGGATACCAGCCACTTCAACAATATCCGTAGGGAAGAACGTCCAATATCCAAGGAGAAATAGTGAAGCACATATAAACATGGATGGCACCCATGCCTTTGTTCTGGTAGCTACCACATCCCCAATAAATAAAATTCCAATTACAATTACAAAAGCCATTAGCTGAGACATACATGCCACTCCTTTAAATTCGATTTTGATATTTTACAATAGTATCACGCTCCTTTTTAAATTAAAAGAACATTTTGTCTTTTATTATTATTTTTAATAATCTTTTTATTTGAAAGCGCTTTTATTTCTATAAATTCACTTAAATAGCATATAATTGTTAACTAGTTCATCCCTTCTCTTCAACATAAGTTAAGGTAAACGATTACTGTCAAACTACTAGGCATGGTAAGATTTAAAATTGTTGTACAAAAAAAAGACATACCCTCTGAATTAAAAAGGTATGTCTTTGCATTACGATAATAAACTTTTCGCAGCAACTGCTAGCTCCAATCTTTCTAAGGATTTCATATACGCCAGTTTCACGTTATGATCTTTTACATTCATTTCTTTAAATAGCATTTTCACTATACCCTCATTCTGAAACCAATCTTCTACCTCCGGCTTCTTATGACTAGTATCTTTCCATACATGAACAAGCACAGGACTAAATAACTTTTTCGCACCGCTTTTTAAATGACCATCTGCAATTCTTGGCTTATAGGTTTTTGTCGGTATTCCCTCCTGAACGACGCAATAGACATTCCTCCAGTAATCACTTCTTGACCCTGTATGGGGATGTTGGTTCGCCCACTTCACATAGCTTCGTAGTTGAGAAGGGTTTTCGTATAGAAGTGTGTACAATTTATACCCTAATTCTATTCTCTGATTCAACTTTGTAAATAAATGAACAACTAACCCTTTTAACTGTGATATTCCATGCGTCTGATACGGAAAAAGAATATAGTTAAAAGCAAAAACATCTTGTAATTTGAACTCAAGTGTTGAAGTCACTTCTTCTTTAAAAATTGGGTTTTGTACCACTCTTTTTTCTATATAGTTTTGTTCATTAATAATAAGCGCATGTGTAAGGATATGTGATTGCTTTTGCTGCCAAAAAATGGACCATACGGCTTGCATAAATGAAGAAACTCCTAAATGAGAGAGCAAATGAAATAACGGCTTACTTTGTCTGACACTTTCCTCGTATAGCAATAACTGTGGATATGCATCTTGAAAAATCAACCAATTGGCTCGTTCCATAAATTGAAAGAACGCATTCTGTTCTGTCTCACTTAATATCTTTGATAATAAATCCCCCTTTAAATCTGTCATATTCCAACCCGCATTTCTGGAGACGAAATGGGCTAGCAAAGCCCAATGCACTTGGGGGTATTTCAAATAAAACGCGAGATAAGCATTTGTTCTTGTCACATTATTGAGATTACAAGCTGTTGTTTGTTGGTTTATCTTTTCTAGGATCTGTTGTTCGTCAAGATTAAGTTCATTTATTGTGTTCTGCTTGTTTTTCTTTAGTAAGGTCACTAATTCTTTTTTTAGCTTTCTCCTAGTAATAGATGATTTTAAGCTTTTTCTTCGCCATTTATGAATTAAAAATATGGAAAACACCACCATTATGAATGATAATTTTGTCCAATGAATACTCATGTATTAATATTGCTTACATTGTTAGGAAAAGTAACGAAAAGGGTGAATATCATGAAGGTCTCAAATGGAATCAATCATTTAATTACTACTTTAAGAGCTGACCAAACAACTTCGGGTACTTGGGAATATCCTTTTGAATCTAGTATATCCACTGATACGTATATGATTATTTTATTAAGAAGTTTGGAAATTGATGATGAAGAGATGATAAAACAATTGGTTAAAAGGATACTAAGTAAACAAGAGGAAAACGGAGCATGGAAACATTATTACGATGAAAGAGGAGGCAGTCTTTCCTTAACTGTCGAGGCATATCATGCATTGTTGTATTCTGGTTATATCGATAAAAAAGATGATCGAATGAAAAAAGCAAAACGATTCATTTTACAACAAGGTGGCATAGAGGAAACCCATTTCCTAACCAAGCTGATTCTTACCATCACAGGACAGTATGAATGGCCAAAGTTCTTTCCCCTACCAATTGAACTAATGCTCATCCAACCTATCATGCCAATTAATTTCTATAGCATCTCCGTATACGGCAGAGCAAATATAGTTCCCATTATGATTATCGCAGAAAAGAAGTTTCGTTTTCGAACAGCCAGCAGTCCAGATTTATCAGATCTGTTCACTTCGAGAGAGGAAGCAAATTTTAGTTGGTCCCGTTCCTCTGAATGGCGAACCATACACAAAACAATCAAATCAAGTATTAAGAAAATTATAGGCCTACCACAAGAGTTACACCAACTGAGTATGAGCCGTGCAAAACAATATATGATGAATCACCTAGAACCTGACGGGACCTTATTTGGCTATATTAGCTCGACATTTTTAATGGTGTTTGCATTACTTTCATTAGGACATAAAAAAGATGATCCGTTAATTGAGAATGCGGTAAAAGGATTATACGGATTCAAGACAAAAGTAAAGGGTCATACACATATCCAATTCACTACTGCTTCTGTTTGGAATACAAGCTTGCTCAGTTATTCTTTACAAAAAGCTGGATTAACACCAAATGATCCAATGATAAAGAAAGCAACTAATTATTTACTTAGTAGACAACAATATAAATTTGGAGATTGGATCATTCATAATCCCAAGACAAAACCAGGAGCTTGGGGATTTTCTAACATTAACACTTTTCAGCCAGATACTGATGATACCTCAGCCACTCTTCGTGCAATTACAAACTCTGCAAAAATCGATGATAACATAAAAGAGGCTTGGAATTTAGGCGTGAATTGGCTCGTTTCCATGCAAAATGATGATGGCGGTTGGCCAGCTTTTGAAAAGAATACCAATAATAAGTTACTAGCTTTAGTACCAATCCAAGATAGTGAATTTATTCTCACCGATCCAAGCAGTGCCGATTTAACAGGAAGAGCCATGGAGTTTTTAGGCAATTACACACAAATGCCACACCAACATTCTCATTTCGACAAAAGTATTGAATGGCTTAAAACACACCAAGAAAAGAACGGTTCATGGTATGGCAGATGGGGCATTTGCTATATATACGGGACTTGGGCAGCTCTTACGGGATTATCAGCAATTGCATATGATAATAAAAGTGAAATGATCAAGAAGGCTACAAGCTGGCTACGATCCATTCAAAATGCTGATGGAGGTTATGGGGAATCCGCTTTAAGTGATAAACAAAAAAAATATATTCCATTAGGTGATAGTACGCTCACACATACTGCATGGGCCATAGATGCATTAATTTCGGTAAGTCAGAAGCCAGATGAGACAATTAAAAGAGGCATAAAATACCTCCTCACATCTTTGGACAATGACGATTGGAGCGAAGACTACCCAGCAGGGCAAGGCCTCGCTGGTGCGATTTATTTTCATTATCACAGTTACCGTTACATTTTCCCTCTTTTAGCCTTATCACATTATCGTGAGAAATATGGAGAGGAATGAGGAAATCAAAACAAAAAAAGCCTTAGCAATTCTAATGAATATTGTTAAGGCTTATCTACACAATAATTCCTATCCAATCAACTTCCCTGCTACATACGAACTAATTCTTTCATGCTTTTTAACGATGGTGGTCGTAAATCATCAGGAATTGCTGCTTCATATTTCTTTCCAGCAGTCTCTTTAACAAACTCTTCTCTTGCCACATCGATTAAATTTGTATCCGTCAATAAATCAAATAAAGTTAATGCCATTGATTTTGCTGCTAAATGCATCCCCTTCAGTCCAATGGAGGACCCATAAGAAGCTGTAGCTTGCCAAGAATGGGGTTGAACACCAACTGGTGCACAAGTTGTCATGATTTGACCTACAGGTGTAATCCAACTTACATCACCAACATCTGTTGATCCCCCTATACATTGCCCTTTCAAATGTTTGAAATGATTTTTATCCGTTGGTAATAGATCTTCTAGTTCAATACCGAACTGCTTCTTGGACATTTCAACAACTTCGTTATCAACTGTTGCTACCAACTTTTCTGCAAAATTTAATTCATCTTGATTAAATGAAAAAGACACACCTTCCATATTTTTTAACATTACCTTATTAAGTGTGTCATTAGGCAAGACATTGTACGCATATGCCTTCACTTGATGCTCAACTTTTGTTTCAGTCATTAGTGCTGCACCTTGTGCAATTTTCTCTAATCGGTTGAACATACTATCTACTTGTTCTTTCGTAGTTGCACGCAAATAATACCATACACTTGCTTGATCAGGTACGATATTAGGTGCAAGGCCGCCATTAGTAATGACATAATGTATCCTTGAGCCATCTAATACATGCTCTCTCATATAATTTGCTCCAACATTCATTAATTCCACGGCATCTAATGCACTTCTCCCTGCATGCGGAGCTCCAGCAGCATGAGCAGTTATTCCCTTAAATTGATATTCTACCGAAACCATTGCTTGCATTGACATATTGACAACAAAATTCGCTACACCTGGATGCCAAGTTAATGCACAGTCTAAATCATTAAATACTCCTTCTCTTGCCATAAATGTTTTCCCAGAAAGAACTTCTTCTGCAGGACATCCATAATAACGAATCGTTCCATTTATTTCACTCGTTTTCATTGCTTCGCTCATCGCGATAACAGCTTCCACACCAGCGGTTCCTAACAAATTATGTCCACATCCATGTCCAGGTCCACCACTAATAATCTCTTCCCTGTTTGTAGATACCGCTTGTGAAAGTCCTGGTAAGGCATCAAATTCTCCTAATATTCCAATAACAGGCTTCCCGCTTCCATATTCGGCAACGAATGCTGTTTGTGCTCCTCCTACGTTTTCTCGAATGTCAAACCCTGCTTCTTGTAAGACTTGTTTTTGTAAATTCGATGCGTATTCTTCCTCATAAGCAACTTGTGGATGATTCCATATATCTTTTGCCATATCTGAAAAAAATTCTTCTTTATTTTTTATCCAATCTATAAGTTCTTCTTTGATCATTATAAATTCCTCCTTTATAATTACTTTCTTTTCTCTAATGATATACAAATGATGATAGTTAAGATGATACAGATAATTCCTTTAAAAAAAGTGGGAATAGGTATTAGATTTACAAATAATCCTACTGATAATGCAATACCTCCGTATAACGGCTTCTTAAGGGCAAACTGCGCAAATATACCTCCAAAAATAGCAGGAACAATATATATAAATGTTCCTTGAATCGATTCCGGAATAATTGATACGAGATAAGATCCAGAAACAATAATGAAAATTAATATGGCCATATTCATTAATGATGTTGCTCCTATTGCAAGAGCCGCAACAATTTCACCTTTTTTCGTTCCAGGTTCAGCACCAACAGCATTTTGAGCTGCCGCAGCAGAAGGCAAGCACATATTAGCAATATTTCCTGTTAAAAAGGCTTGATAGGTACCAGATATCCCTAAAGTTGGATAATATGATATTGGCTCCATAAACCAGGCATACCCGATGGCGGCAGCATAAGCTATCAACCCAGTAATAATTGGTTGCCAACCGGGATGTATACCTAATACAAAGGATAGATATAGAGGAAGTGAGATAGTCAATACAATGACCAACCCAATAGTTAGGCGTCCCCAGAAATGTGATTTTTGATGAAAAGTATACATTTCATATGAATGAATCACCTCATTTTTTTTAGCTGCTATATTACTTTCGGAAACCGCCATACTTTTCCCTCCTTAAAGGACAAAATAACTAACTGTTAAACCAACAATAATCGATACACCTAATGACCATTCATGTAAAAATTTGAGTTGATGACTTTTATTTGCAATAAAACTCACGATTAGCATCGCAGCAGCCGCTGTTAAAGCAACAATAGCTGTTTCCACCCCTTTGAATATTTCACCTGCAACAAAGTTACCAAAAACCGCAAGCATAGCAGCACTTGACACAATCATCATAATGGGGAGTTTGCCATCTGCTTGTTGTTTATTTGATACTTTCCTTTCAATCTTTGCTAATGATTTAGTAAATAAGAAGACAAAGAGTAGCCAACCACATCCACCAATACATAAAAGCCATGCGACAGTTGCAAACGCTTCTGCAGTAAAACTTTCAGATCCAAGTTCTGTTCCATAAGCGGTTGCAGCCAAATTGGCGCCCATCGATTCAGTAGCAGCAGAACCTATAATGCCTATTCTCATTAATGTTAAAGGGTCACCTAGTAAAGTAATTAAAGATACAGCTACAACCACAATCCCAAATGAAGGACCTATTGCGTTAATCATCCCAACTTTTAAAGCGCTGTTAACATCTTGCTTACTTAGACCTACACTTTCACTTGTTTTCTTTGCCATTTGAATAAATTTAATTCCTTGGAAAATGACTACACCAATGACTGTAAGTGAGATAATCCACACAACTGGATGGCTTGCTATTTTTATTGCCTCCTCCATCATCACCCTCCTAAAATTTATAATTTTCTGTTTTTTATGATAGTTATATTGAAAAACAATTTATACAAGCTGTCAATTATGATGTAAGGAAATCTAACAATTAAAACTCCGCAAAGATAAGGATTTTTACTTACTTTAATAATTCTTTTTGAACAATAAAACGCTTTCATCGTTTTATTAGAATAAAAAAATCGAGGAAAACTCCCCGATTTAGGTATTACGATTTATTTTTAAAAAACAACGGTTTTATTACCATATACAATCACGCGATCTTCAAGATGCCACTTTACTGCTCTCGCTAGAACACTGCGTTCGATTGAGGCTCCTTTTCTCTTCAAGTCCTCTACTTCATCCCTATGATCAACTCGACTTATATCTTGCTCGATAATCGGCCCCTCATCTAAATCATTGGTTACATAATGTGAAGTTGCACCGATAATCTTCACTCCGCGAGCATAGGCACGATCATATGGTTTCGCACCAACAAATGCCGGTAGAAACGAATGATGAATATTAATGATTTTATTAGCTTGAGCAGAAACAAATCGAGATGTCAAAATTTGCATATAACGAGCGAGAATGACAACATCTATATTATACTCTTCAAGTAATTGTAGCTGCTTTGTTTCCACTTCTTCACGATTTTCTTTCGAAGCAGGGATATGGTAAAAAGGAATTCCTAATGACTCAACAATTTCTTTTGCCTCTAGATGGTTACTGATAACTAATGGAATTTCCATCATCATGTCGCCATTCTGCCATTCTAATAGTATCTCTCTTAAACAATGGAGCTGCTTTGAAACAAAGATTGCCGTTCTTTTTAATTCACTATTTTGTTGTAACTTCCATTCCATTTCAAAATCTTGAGCAACATTTATAAATGACTCTTTCATTTGTCCAAATTTTTGTGGAAGTTCAGGACACTCAAATTCAATGCGCATAAAAAAGTTGCCACCTTCATGATCAGTGGAATATTGACTGGATTCGATAATATTAGCTTGGTGTTGAAATAAAAACTTCGAAATGTGGGCGACAATCCCTGGTTGATCAGGGCATTTGATGAGCAAGCGACCCCTGTTTTTATTTTTCTCTTTATAAACTTTTGCTTGATTATTAAATAATGTATTCATGTTGCACTCCTTCAAACTATTTATTGCATTTTAACCTTTTCTTTCATAAAGACGCAAACCTTTTGCAAAAAAAAACACACTCATTGTACATTGCTTGAATTTAGACCCCATTCTCTTATACTATAATAGGAGCATGCAACCTGTGTTTTTATGTTACAAAAATATGACTTTAGTGGCATTTTTGACATAAATAATCGTATTTCGACAAAAAGGAAGGTATAATTATAAAATCACAGGATAATAGTTTCATATAAGGAGGAATTATAAGATGGAATGGGTATTAGCCATTTTACTTGGTGCAGCTGTTGTGTTGCTCATTTTATCATTTGTTAAGGGTAAACAATCGAAATCAGAACAAGAACAACATATTGACCAGGTTTCTTTTTCCTTAATGGATGAAATTCACCAACTACAGCAAAAAGTAAAATTCATGGAAATAGATGCTGAGATAACAGCGGTAGAAGCAGGTACATCTGAAGTACAATCGGATCATAGATTACTTCTACGTGAAATGATTGACCTACATAGAAGAGGATACTCCAACGAAAGCATCGCTCAAAAACTAAAGATGTCATTACAAGAAGTGAATAACCTACTAGCTCCATACGAAAAACGTAGTACGGAAAGGAGTAAAGTAGCTCAATGAGTGAGAAAACGATGCGCAGCTTTGCTGGTGGTTTAATTGTCGCAGCAGTCATTCTCGGGATTACTTATTTCCTTAGTCCGGCCGAAAGCAAACAAACAGAAGCTGCCGAGCCAAAAGCAACAGAAGAAGTCGATCAACCCGCAGAAGCAACCAAAGAAGAACTTAGTACTGAAGAGATGGAAGAAGCCTTACAATCTCAAGGATTTATTATTCATAGTGAAGAAGAATGGAACAATATTAATAAAGATATGAAAGATATCGCTTCTGTTAAAGAAGAAAATGAAAAGCTAAAAAAGCAACTTAACGATGCAAAAGAAAATGAAAATGAAAAAGCTGTTTACCGTACGATGCTCACAGTTACCTCTGGTATGACTAGTATCGACGTCGGTAATGCACTTGAGTCTGCAAAAATCATTAAAAATGGTAAAGACTTCTTTGATGCCGTAGAGAAAAAGGGTCTAGAAAATGATCTACGTCCAGGGACTTTTGAAGTAAATAGTGACATGTCAATGAACGAACTTGTAAATAAGGTATTTAAGAAATAACCATCATGGGAAAAGCATCTGATGTCATCAGGTGCTTTTTTATTGCCTTCCTAACTCTTCCTTCATAAACAAATAGTGAGTAGCAACTGTTTCCTCATACCAATCAGAGCGATTTCAGATAGTTAACTTCTCATATTCAATTTGTCGGTCATCATGTGTAAAAATCGGAAAGATTGCTGCGCAAATTTGATTTGCTCAGTCATCAATCATGCATTCTACAATGTTAGCTGCACAAACTCGATTTACACTTACATAAAGCATAAATTCTTCAATTGAGCAAAAGTCGACTTTCCTTTACTTATAAAGATATTTCGATAAAAAATAGAGCAAAAGCTACATAACTCTCTAACGTTGCTTAAGTTTCTAAGAAGAAAATGAATAATCGTGATATATTAATGTCAAAATACTCCTATATCATTCTATATCGACCAAAAATGAGTGAAGTTTAAATTGATAAAAGAAGATTGGGGAATGTTCATTATGAGTATTTATGTATATCAATCATTTCAACTAAAACAAGAAAACTTTCAAGAAGGCATACAAAATCTCGCTAATATCAAAAGCTTTCGCAACGAAAACTACAGTCACGAGGTTGAAATTCTCTGCCCTATTTCCGGTAATGACCATACCTATTGCCTCATTGCCATATATGAAGGACTCGCCGAGATGGAATTGCAAAATAAAAAAATGTTTGAAGACGAGAAGTATAAGAAAATGATTAGTGATTTCTTCATCGAGCATACTGTTCAGAATAGTATAGAGACCCAATTGTTACGAAGCCTCCAATTACCACCTAAGACAAAGAAATAATAGATAAACATTTCGTTGCCCTATACAAATATCAGAAAATTCATTATAATTAACGCGTCTTGGATTACTTGAAAAGAGGCGTTAATTATGACAGATAGAAGCGATCAAGGTAGGAATATACTTATTTTTATAGGGATTATCACAATTGCATTCAATTTACGCCCTACGATTACTTCAGTTGGCCCCATTATTGGTGACATACAACATGAATTGCAGTTTAATACGAGTACAGTGAGTTTACTAACCACGCTCCCTTTATTAGCCTTTTCAGCTATCTCCCCCTTTGCTCCTTTTTTTGCAAAAAAATGGGGAATTGAGAGGGTGCTTTTCTGCGGTCTAACACTGATAGGTCTAGGTGTCTTCATGCGCTCTACTAATTTTATTTTCATACTATTTCTTGGTACCTTCATGATCGGGTTAGGGATAGGTATTTGTAACGTGTTACTCCCAAGTCTTGTTAAAGCACAATTCCCATTAAAAATAGGGCTAATTACTGGCATATATACGTTAGCAATGGGGGTATTTGCTGGCTTTGCACCAGGTATTAGTGGAACACTTTCTAGCAATGGGATTGCATGGAAAACCAGTCTACTAATTTGGGTAATCCCTGTTTTACTTGCTTGTCTTCTATGGATACCATTTATTAAAAAGACACCTAAAAAAAACCCTGTTCCTCTCCTTTCATTCTCTACATTGTTTAGGTCGGGAATAGCATGGCAAATCACCGGTTTTATGGGGTTGCAATCGTTTATCTATTTTGGTTTTTCCACATGGTTACCAGAGATATTGATAATAAAAGGTTTCACGTTAGAAATGGGTGGTTGGATGCTAACTATCATGCAAATCTCGGGTTTACCAGCGAGTTTTTTTATTCCTATTTTAGGAGAAAGATTATCACATCAAAAATGGATTGGGTTAGGGATTGGTACAACCCTTATTACAGGTTTATGCGGGTTATTTCTCACTTCAAATATGGTGATCACATTTCTAAGTATTATCCTCATTGGTCTTTCTTTAGGAGCTGCGATAAGTCATTCATTAGCATTAATGAGTCTACGATCTATGAACAGTGAACAGGCTGCCTCTCTTTCTGGCATGGCCCAATCTTTTGGTTATTTATTGGCAGCATGTGGTCCTTTCTTACTTGGACTTCTTTATGACCTTTTTCACCAATGGCATACAGCATTTTTTGCCCTTATTACTATTGCCGTTCTTTTTACTTTATGTGGGATCGGGGCTGGAAGAAATGTTTTTGTGCAGGAAACCACAAACCTCAAGCAAATCTCTTAAATCATTTAGCTGGGTTCATAATTACAACCCAGCTTTTTTTACTTACTACTCTTTGATTACAGGAATCCAAATTTCTGAGTAAAAATTGCTACGGTTGGAACCATCTTCAGGATATACCTCTAACTCAGCTGTTCCCGCATGTCTATAACCGCTCGTTGGAAACCATTCTGAGAATATTTGTTTCCACGTGTGTTGGATTGCTTTAGGCATCTCTCCATGCACTTGAAATACGGCCCAAGTTGAGGCTGGTATCGTTATTGTTTCAAAACTAGTAGAATGCCCATTATGATTGACAGCAATCCAATAGTCAATTTCCCTATGATTTATATGATCCACGCAAACCCCAAGCACACCTTTTATTGAGCCATTATTTAATGAAAGTAAGCGATCACAAGTCCCATCTTGATTCACTTGATTCCATAACTTTGGAATTTCTGTTAGGTTTGCATCGTTTTCAAGGGAATAATTCTTTCTTATGCCTACTACTTGAAAGCTATCTTTTGAAATTATTGTATGATTCATTGGTTCCGCTCCTTCTAATGTTACATGTATTTTTAAGGGCTGATATAATTTCAACTTTCCACGGTATTTCTTTACTTCTGATGGTGAGATATGATGTTGCTTCTTGAATGCCTTAGTAAATGCTTCTGGGGTTTCATAGCCATATTTTAGGGCAATATCAATAATTTTCTCATCATTATTACCAAGCTCAATAGCTGCACCCGTTAATCTTCGTCGTCTTATATATTCCCCTAGCGTCATATCCGTTAAAATGGCAAACGTTCGTTGAAAGTGAAAAGGAGACGTATTCGCTTGTTTTGCTACCTCCTCACTGTTTAATTTTTTCAACAGGTTTGCTTCAATATAATCCAACGCTTTTTGTATATCTGTTACCCAACTCATAGTCTCTTCTCCTTCGGTTCGATTGTATACCGAATCATTTATTTACTCCTGTCATTTATTGCTCTGTTTGGATAGGTTAACTACGGTCGCATAAAAGAACAAACACTTCCTATCACTGCAGTATTCCTTACCATTTTTCACATGATAAGTGTACATAATATTTATATTAATTCGAAACACTAGAAAAGGTAAAAGAATTACAGTAGGGATCTTCCATTTAATCATCCGGAGTTACGCTTTGACAATAAAAAAGGTGGTATTTGACAGTGAATAATGAAACTAAACATCAGAAATTCGGGGCCGTCTTTTATTGGTCAGTTGGTATTTTACTCGTTTTAATTTTTATCGGTGCATTCGCTCCAAAAGTGATGGAAAACTATACAGCTGCTATTCAGTCAGCCATCACCTCTACTTTTGGCTGGTATTATTTAATCATAGTCACGGTTTTTGTCTGTGTTTGCTTATTTTTAATTGTTAGCCCTTATGGGAAATTAAAACTGGGGAAGTCAGATGAAAAACCAGAATATAGTTATCCTACTTGGTTTGCCCTTTTATTTAGTGCCGGGATGGGTACAGGACTCCTTTTCTGGGGAACAGCAGAACCGATTTCTCATTTCGCAATTGACTCTCCTACAGGGCAAACGGGTACCGATCAAGCAGCAATGGATGCTTTAAGGTATGTCTATTTTCATTGGGGTATTCATGGTTGGAGTATATACGTCATTATTGCTCTTTGTCTTGCCTTTTTCAATTTTCGTCGAGGGGGAGATGGTTCAATTAGCTCTACACTATCTCCTATTATGAAAAATACCGATGGTCCGTTAGGAAAACTAATAGATATTATCGGTATTATTGCCACTGTTGCGGGAATCGCCACTACTCTTGGTTTTGGTGCTAGTCAAATTAATGGCGGGATCTCTTACATTTGGAATATCCCTAATTCTTTTCTCATTCAATTAGTGATTATTATCATTATTACAGTCATTTTCTTAATCTCAGCCACCACTGGGATTGATAAAGGTATCAAACTCTTATCTAATGTCAATATGATACTTGCGCTCGTACTCCTACTCTTTTTTATTGTTTTTGGTTCAACTGTTTATTCCTTAAATTTGTTCACAGACACGATTGGAAAATATATACAACGACTGCCAGAGATGAGTTTTAGATTAACACCCAATAATGAGCAAAGCAGAGAGTGGATTAACAATTGGACGATTTTTTATTGGGCATGGTGGATGGCATGGTCACCGTATGTCGGCACATTTATAGCAAGAGTATCTAGAGGAAGGACCATACGTGAATTTACTATTGGAGTATTGCTTGTACCTACCATTGTTACATTTATTTGGTTCGCTTTCTTAGGAGGTACTGCTATCGATATGCAAATGACAGGGATAGCTGATTTGGCTTCAATGACTACAGAGCAAATGCTATTTGGAACATTAGCAGAGATGCCGATTAGTTTTATTACCTCTGTCCTCTCTCTTATCTTGATTGCTATTTTCTTTATTACATCAGGTGACTCCGCTACTGTTGTGTTGGGGATGCAATCAGTTAAAGGTGTGTTAAATCCGACGAATCGTAATAAACTCATATGGGGTGTCTTACTATCAGCCATCGCCACTGTATTGCTCTATTCTGGTGGCCTACAAGCACTACAAAATACAATGATTATTGCTGCCTTCCCATTTTCGTTCGTAATGATCCTCATGACGATATCTTTAATCAAAGAACTGCAGCAAGTAAAAAGAGAACTAGAGCTTTCAGGCGCAACCAAAGATAAACTAATGTCAAGAAGGTTACAAAAACAATTAATCAAACAAGAACTAAAAGATGAAAAACGTTGGATTGAGAGTAAAATGGAAGAAGAGAAAAAACGCTTAAAAAAGAAAAAGAAAGAAAAAATGGAAGAACTAAATAACAAGAAGGAGGAATAACCTCCCCCCTCTTGTTTTTTTAGTTCTTCACAATGTAGCTGTTATTCTTCTAGCCACTTCAATACCATTCTCCATACAATCCGGAATCCCTGAACCATAGTAAGAACTTCCTGCTATATACACGCCAGGATATTTTTCTATAAGCGTTTGTTCAATTCCTTTGATTAAATGCGGGTGGTCCAGTGTATAAGTAGGCATTAATTCATTCCATTTTGTTATTTCCCATACAATGGGTTCAGCTGTTAGTTTTAAGCTTTTCTGTAAATCTTCTCTTGCAAGATCAAGTAATCCTGTATCTTCCATATCCTTCACGCTAGCGAATGAAGGGTGGCTACTTTTGTAGAAGAGACGGACAAGCAGATTCCCACTTTTAGACGTATGTTTCCATTTTCTACTCGTCCATGTACAAGCATTACAGTGTAGCTCATTATTGCTTGATGTAATAAAGCCAGTTCCATCTTTGGGTAAGACCGCATCAGGAACATCGAATCCTATGTAAACACTAATGAGTGAGCTGTTTTTCATGTTAGAAAAATACTGATTCAATGCTGCGTCATCAAGTAATTGTTGCGCAACTTGATGTGGAGTGCTCAAGACAATATGATCTGCTTTCATCACTTCACCATTTGAAAAACTCACCTTATAATGTTGCTTCACTTTTTGTATTGATTGTGCCTCGTATCCTTTTTTGATTTCCACTGCCCCAAGAGATTTTTCATATGCGTCAATAATTGTTGAAAGACCATTTTTGAAAGAGAGGAACTTCCTTTCACCGCTACTCTGATATTTCTCCTTATGATCATTGAACCCCATGATAATGCTTCCGTATTTCTTTTTATATTCGAAAACAGCTGGTAAGGTAGATGAAATCGTCAAATCTTGTAGTTTTCCAGAATAAACACCCGATAATACTGGAGCAATCTGCTTCTCTACTAATTCCTCGCCAAAATAATAGGTAAGAAAGTCACCAATACTATCTTCAACTGTAAATGGATTCTTATGGTGATAAACGTCTTTTAATGCTCGAACTTTACCTTCAGCAGAGACTAATGTAGTTTTAGCCAATGACTCGATACTTGTCGGTATACCAAATACAGCATCAACTGGGATGGGCTTTATCTCGCCATCGGTAAATAAATAAGAGCGACCTGTCCCGTTATAAACGACCTCATCACTTAAATTCAGTTCTGAAAAGATTTCTCTACCCATTACTTTCCTTGAGACAATAGAATCAGCGCCCGTTTCCATCATAAATCCATCCGCTTCAACGGTTTTAATTTTTCCACCTAGATGATTTTGTGCTTCTGTTAATATAATGCGAATGTCGCGATTGTTTGCGTTTTTCCATTTTTGTAGTTCATGGGCAGCTGACAGACCATTTATGCCACCACCGACGATCAACACCGTTTCCATTACGTACACCTCAACTTTTTCTCAATGATAATAGTTTATCACAACATCACTACTTCAACTCAATCTCTATCAACAATTGAATGACTTTTGCATTTAAAAAAGATTTTTTTGATAAATATGTAGGGATACTTCATTTCACTTACGTCTATTAAGTTGTATTCAAAAGAAAAGGTGGGAAAATGCATGATTGAGGTAAATAAGATTTATCATTCTTTTGAAATAGGTAAAAAAGAGAAGAAAACGGTCATACCTGTTCTGAAGGATGTATCATTCCAAATTAACAAAGGAGAAATTGTATCCATTGTAGGTAAAAGCGGATCTGGAAAATCAACTTTACTAAATATTATTAGCGGATTTATTAAACCAACGGATGGTGAAGTTAAGATTAATAATCAAACTGTGACGGAGCTTTCTGAAGGAGAGTTTGCCTCCTTTAGACTTCAGCATATCGGTTTTATCTTTCAAAACTTTCAATTGATTCCAAGTATGACAGCATTCCAAAATGTTGAATTGCCGTTAACTTTTAAAGGGATGAATGAAAAGGAACGTAAACAAAAAACGTTAGAGACACTTGAGCGTGTTGGACTAGCAGAGTTCAAGGACCATTACCCAAGCGAATTATCAGGCGGACAACAACAACGGGTCAGTATTGCTCGTGCACTTGTAGTGAATCCACCTCTTATTCTTGCTGATGAACCAACGGGTAGCCTAGATAGTGACACCGAGAAAAGCTTACTCGCTTTCATTAAACAATTAAATGAAGAATTAGGGATTACTTTTCTTATCATTACTCATGATGAAGAGGTTGCCGAGTTCGGTCATCGCACAATAGAAATTGTTGACGGTCATGTATTGGAGGAAGTAGGGAAATGACATTTAAAGATCAGTTTAAGTTCGTTAGACAAAATTTAAAGAAAAATAAATCTAGGTTATTTATGACAGTACTTGCTACTGCGATTGGTGTTGCATTCTTAATTGTACTTGCCTCTGTCGGCTTCGGACTTCATAAATCGATTATTTCTGATATGATGCAAAACCAATTGGTTACCCAAGTGGAGATATACGGGAAAGAAGATTCACAAGGACTAACAAATGAAGATATTACTTATTTTGAAGAAATGGACGGAGTGGAAGCCGTTACCCGCAGGAATGAATTGGCGCAGATGCCTTTCTTCCAACTAGATGACTATACATCTAATACGAATGCCATCGTCACACACTTTCCATCAGAGATTAAAGCAGACTTCAAGCTCGCCTCTGGGCGCTTACCTGAGGGGGAGAATGAAGTTGTTGTCGGTTATCACTTTACTGACAGCTTAATTAAAAACGGTGCTAACCCTGAGAAATTGTACGATGATGAAGGAAATATCAACGAGGACTATGTCTATACTGATGACTTGCTAAATAAAGAAATGGACATGGAAGTCATTAAATTAACAGATGGGAAAGAAACGAAGAAAACCATTTCTGTTAAAATTGTAGGAATCGCTGAAAAGCCTGCTCGCGATTGGGCATATGAAGCACATGTCTTTATTTCCGAAGAAATCTTACAAGAAGTTGAACAATTCACTGGCGTTATGCGCGGTGCCACTGAAATGTACGAAGGCGGCGAACTTGACGCCAAACAATCGGAAGACGTCTATGATTATGTAAAAGTATACGCAAATAACGTTCAAGAAGTAGAAGGAATTAACAAGACTCTTGAAGATAAAGGCTATATGATTTATTCGATTGCCAATGAAATGAAACAAATGAATGTCATCTTCCTTATTATGAAAATCGGCCTTATCTTTATTGGTACGATTGCATTGATTATTGCATCTATTGGTATATACAATACGATGACAATGGCTGTAACGGAAAGGGCACCGGATATCGGAATTATGAAAGCGATTGGTGCACATCCACGTACAATTAAAAATATCTTTTTATTAGAAAGTACTTATATCGGCTTATTAGGCGCCATCTTTGGGACGATTGTTGCTTATGGTGTCAGCTTCCTAGTCAATTTATCTGTACCATTTATTATTCAAACAGCATTTGATGAGGCAGCTCCAGAAGGACTATTATTGTCATATATCCCTTGGTCACTGACCCTTATTAGTGTCGGTATTTGTTTACTCGTTACCGTATTCTCAGGTCTCCGCCCTGCAAAGAGAGCAACAAAAGTGGATGTTCTTAAGGCGATGAGAAGAGAATTATAATCAAAATCAGTACCATAACAGGCCACCCTAAAGCCAGTTTTGAGCATTTCTTCATTTGCACAACTGGCTTTTTCTTTTTTTATCATTTCACTTAAACCAATTCGCCCCTTCATCCATATGAAGAAAAGGAATATCCGTGTCCACTTTACCAGTCATTCTCTCGATTGATAACTCTTTTCCTAATAGCCAAGAAGCAAAGTCAATCTCATAAGGTTGTTGATTTCCTCCCAATGCCATCCATACTTTTAGGCTACGCGGAAAATATACAGATGTATGAATAGTCCCCGCCCAGCTTCCATACAAATCAGAAAATACACCTTTACCTATACCATTCATCAATTGAAAAGCTTGCTCTGGACTACTCATTGCTGCGCGATTTTCTTCCATAACAGCTAAACGACGCTTTGAATCTGCTAATTGATGACGGTTTTCTGATAAGAGTTTCTCAAAATGGTTTGTACAGGATAGAGTTTCACGCACTGTCACTTCTCTTGGGGTGGTTTCCACTGCCGCACTTCTTCCCTTCTTATCATGAACAACATAAGTAAAGGAATGACGATGAGGAATTTCTTTTAACATCGCAACTGCTTCTTCAACATCTTGACATGACTCTAAAATAAGTCTGCCAATCATACAACAAATAAAACCATCACCTGGTCTTCTTCTATTCATAAAGTTATAGCCCATTGCTAAACCACACTCATTCATACCATCCATTCGCCCTGTTACTCGTTGCGATGGACCAATCATACTATAGCCCATTCCATCAGTCGGTTGGAATAGTGTATATCGCCCTTCATATGTTTTGGGATGATAATCATAATTGCGGATTAAATAATCCTCACCTATATATATAGAACAGCCTGATTTATGATGATTCACGCGATAGCCACCGTATTCTTGTAATACCCGCTCTATTGGCCATTCTAATGCCTCTTGTAAACCCATTAGTTCATCCCAAACACCTGGAGCAAAGTGTGTAATCATCGACTTTGCTTCTTCTACATTGATAGTAAAGCGTGGCTTCCTTACCTTCCACTGGTCTTCTCTATTTTTCACGGACAATGAGTCCTTTAATAACTCCCCTTGCAAGAAACCATAATCATAATGATTGCCTCTAAATTGAATAATATCACTATAGATTTTCTTCATATGTATCCTCCTCACAGTTGCTCTCAACATAAGCATACTGGAAGTCCTTCGGAAAATAAAGACAACTCGCCAGTGCAAATTAAAAAGCAGGAAACCATTAACTTTTCAACTAATATTCTACTTGTTGTGTTCATAATCATTAATGTAAACTCCTTCCATTTCATTCTTTTGCCAATACAAAAAAAAACGAACAAAGCTATTGAAATAGCATTTGCCCGTTTTAATGCAAGAACTTCTTTATATCGTTTTATTAATATTTCTCCCAGACTGCCTCTCATAATTGCGTATAATCATGCTATTTCCCTTCGTCATGGCGAATCTTTCATAGTACGGAACTAAATCATCATCACAAGATAAGTCAATCATATAAATATCGCTCAGTTCCTGTAGCATCATCTTTACAAGTGTTTCTCCAATACCTTGCTGTTGATAGTCTGGTCGTACTTCTAGCAGCGGAATGTATGCCGAGATCACACCATCACTGATAGCTGTAATAAAGCCTACGACTCTATCGTTCGTTTCATCAATGGCCACAATCGCTTTATAGCTATTGTGCATTAGGTATAGATGCGTTTTCGGTTGCGGATAATTCCCCCATCCCACAAAAAAACCTGATAGCATGTCTATCGTTATATCTTGTAGATTACTCGTATATATCATTCTTTAACCCCTTTTCTCGTTAGATTAGGCTGAAAAGAAGATATATATTGATTCATATAATAACAAACAACTTGCCCCTTTCTTACTCTCTCAACTAACTATTCTACAGTAACCCTGGTTATCCTGCCTTCAGTATTAGTTTGAAGTAAACCATTTGTATAACTGTTGCGATTCAATAGTTAGGTAAACATTCGTATCTTTTCTAAAATCGATTACACCAGCCTGAGAAGTATTGACACGATCCGCTGTTAATTTCCAAACTTTTGGTCCAGCGTAATATTCATGATCTGTCACGACTTTATACCATGTATTGCCACCCTCTTGTGATTCTGTTATTGTAAAATTACCGACCTTTTTCTCGAAGTCCCCATTACCTTCTCCCATTTTCACTTCAATGACCTTATTACCTTGGTCATTTTTATAAAAATTCACTTCTTTATTTGCTGTTGTTCTGATATCCCCTGAAGGTGTTGCCTTAAAAGCGATTGAACCAGTATAATACGGAGGTCCTTCCTCTTCATCTACTTGAGTAGCGACAACTTTCAGTTTTAAATTTCCTGTTTTCCCTTGGAAGTTAATATCATTATCACCATGTGGCCACCTTGCGAAAATACGAAATTGCTCGTTATCCACTGTCGGTTTAAATGTTGAAGTATGATCGATTTCCTTCCACTCCCCATTCACTTTTCTTTCTAATGACAAAACAATTGGCGAATTGCCATTGGCAGGGAATAATTTACCCGATGGAATTAAATCTACTTGATACTCAACGGGCACCTTCGTATCATTTTTTTGAATTTCAAAAGCATAAACTTTGACAGGATCCATCCCTGGGTAAAAATTCTCACCTAAGGAGAATTGTCCATCCCCAATTGTCTCACCGCTTTCATTCACTGCGTTCACATTAAATTTTGCAGCTTGAACTGTGTTTCCTGTACTCGTAAAGCTTTTAGAAAAATAAGCAACTGTCCCAAAAATAGCTGTAGCAATTAATAATAATGCCAATGAACTTAACGATAATTTTGTTTTCAACTCTTCTCCCCCTCAAATTCATTTATGATTTTTTTGTTCCTTTTAAATAGCTTGTCTGAAAAAATAATGGCAAGAACAATGAAAAACATCAAACTTAAACCAATTGGACTGATCAAGAATTCAGCAATAGAGCCTACTTTCGGCAACACCCATTCTACTTTACCTGTTAGATGTTCAGACCGTATCTTCGTCTCATCCTCAGTATTATTTGCATCGCCTTTCGTCTTAAAAAATGAGCCAGATTCATCCTTAGCTACTTCAGTTACTCTGTGAGTGACAAAGTCTGCCCCATTTCGGTATGTAATCACATCATTTTCGTTGATTTGATTAAACGTAGATTGTTTAACCACAACAACATCACCTGGTGAGATACTCGGCTCCATGCTTCCTGTTAATACAATAAGAAGACTTCTCCCAAATAGAGATGGTGGCTTTTCTTGATTTTGGTCACTAGTGATTAGCGTGTATAAAGAAAGAACACCTAATAAAATGAGAAGGACAAATAAACTATTACCAATGACCGAAATGACCTTTCGAATACTTCCTCCTCCCTTCTCGTTTCAATTGTTCTTCAATTAAGAATAAATATAGTAATATTAGGAAAATATGACAAGAGAGTAAATACCTAAATATTCAGAAATTTAAGTATAAAAATCAAAACCTGTAACAAACCACTACTTTTCACCTAATGATTTATTATTCCTATCTTATCATTCGTTTACGTAACAATTTGCTATAAAAGTAGAAAAAAGCCCCTGTCTTCAAATGATATAGAGGGCTTTTTGGACTATTACTATTTATTCATTTATAATTCTGTTCTAATCATCCATAACTCAGGGAAGAACTGTTGATCAATGACTTTCTTTAGATAACCGACGCCAGATGAGCCACCTGTACCTTTCTTGAAGCCTATTATTCTCTCTACTGTTTTCATATGCCTAAATCTCCATTGTTGAAACGAATCCTCAATATCTACTAGTTTCTCTGCTAATTCATAGAGCTCCCAATACTTCTCGTTATTTAAATACACCGATTTCCATGCTTCTTTAACCGATTCATTATATTCATAAGTATCTTCTACATCTCTACAAAGTATCGTCTCATCAATTGTTAATCCATTACGCTGTAAACAATGGATACTGACATCATAGAGACTTTTTGCTGCATATGATTTCAACAACTCTTCTTTCAAGTCAGCATCTTTTTGATAGATTTTTAGCACATGCGGTGTTTTATACCCTAGTGCGAATTCTATCATACGATATTGATAAGATTGAAAGCCTGAAGCTTGGCCGAGGAAAGGTCGAAACTCGATATACTCAGATGGTGTGAGAGTAGATAGAACGTCCCAAGCCTGTATAATTTGAGATTGTGTTTTCGTTACCCTAGATAAGCATTTTTGTGCTGTCGACAAGTCATCAGCTTCAATGGCTGCAATACTTGATTGAATTTCATGTAAGATAAGTTTCATCCATAATTCAGATACTTGATGAATAATAATAAACAACATCTCATCATGGTGACCAGACAACCTTTTTTGCGCGCCCAGTACTTGATCTAGTTGCAAGTATTCACCATATGTCATATTCTCATCGAATGCGGTATGTATCCCATTTTCATTCTCAAACGGGGGCTGCCCCTGTTTATTTGTCATCATGCACCCCCTCCTTCTAATTTTCTTATTACTGCTCTTACTGGACTGCCATCCCCGCCTTCAATTCTTAGTGGAAGAGCAATCAGTTCATAGTCTCCCTGTACAATATCATGAACAACGATATTTTCTAGTATATGAATATTATGTTGATGGAGCTTATGGTGAATAGGTAATGCTTTACTATCCAATTCATCCACTGACGGAAAATCAACACCAATCAGTTCCACCCCACATTTTTTTAAATATAACGGGACATCTTCACTGATGACAGGGACCCTTGTTGGAAAATGCTTTGGCTTAGGCTCACTACTCGTTTTGATTAATAGTCGCTTTACATTCTGTAATGGGAATTGGTCTAATAAGGCGGTTGTGATTCTTTCTTCACCTGATAAATCAATCAGTTTAGCTCTACCAATATACAAATTAATATCTAATTCATTTGTCTTTTTACCATCTTCTATAAAATGAAACGGTGCATCTACATGGGTACCGATATGTATACTTGTAGACAGTTGACCAATATTAACCGAACCAGTCTCTTCTCTCGTTGCAGATAAGTTAAAAGAAAAAGCTTCATCTCCTGGCCAATGTGCCATCCCATTGTGCAGTGGCTGAGAAATATCTATCCAATGTCCCATCAGGCAATCACTCCTCGTATATTTTCGAACTTTTTATATGTTTCCTCTTCCATGATTTTCTTCAATATGTTTATTGCACGCCATACATCTTCAAACGAATTATATAAGGACACAGGTGCTAAACGGATTCCATCTGGCATGCGAAAATCAGGAATAACACCTTCCTCCTTTAAAGCTTTGCAAATTCTCGCAGCCTCTTTATGCCCAAGTAAAATATGTGCCCCTCTACTCTCATCCGTGCGGTTGTATAGTTGAAAGGCAAAAGGTTTTAATTCATAGTGAATTAAGTCCATCATATAATCTGTTAATTGCAAAGACTTTTGCCTAATAGCATTAATCCCAACTTCATCAAACATAGAAAGCGCTCCCAATAATGGTGCCATACTTAAAATTTGTGGCGTGCCCATTTGATATGCACTTGCGTCATCTGCTACAGTCATCTCATGTTCCATGTCAAATTGCTTCTGTTTATGAGAACCAAACCAGCCAGCTAAGCCAGGAGCTGTTCCATGATGACATTCATTGATATATAAACCACCTACAGCACCAGGTCCACCATTTAGATGTTTATAATTGCACCAAAAGGCAAAGTCAACATTCCATTCTGTTAATGAATGGGGAATGGCTCCAATGGAATGACATAAATCAAAGCCAATTAGTATGTCTCTTTTATGAGCTTCTTCGACTAACCTTTTCATTTGGAGAATTTGTCCACTTCGATACAATACACTAGGTAAAATAATGAGTGCAATTTCTTCATTCATCGCTGCAATAATATCTTCTTCGCGAATAAATTGACCATCTCTACTTTGAATACTAATAAATTGTTCCTCTGAATAGCCTCTCATACGAAGATGACTTTTGATCGCATAAATATCAGACGGAAAGTTTAGCTCATCCGCGATAATCTTATTTTTACCTTCTTTTGGTTGGAAAAAGGTAGCTAATATTTGATGCAAATTAACTGTCGTAGAATTAGATGCGATAACTTCTGCTTTCTTAGCTCCTACGAGCTTGGCCAAGCTTTCCCCAATTGTTTCGGCCATATAATACCACGGAGCCCCTCCCTCGGTCCAACCATCAATTGCGTATTCCTTCCATGATTGAACTACTTCATTTAGTGATTTTTCAGCTCTTTTAGATAATAACCCTAAAGAGTTTCCATCTAGATATATTAAATCGTCTCTCAGGTAAAATTCCTTACGATATTTTGCCAGTTGATCTTGTTGGTCTTTCTCCATTGCAAACGCAAGTGAGTATCTGTTCAAGTAAACACAACCTTTCTGAAAATTATCTATATCGCGAAAATTATAGCTAACTTCTTTCATCTTTGCAATGAATAACCGTTTAAATCATTTATGTCAAAAAACGCACAATCTAATTTTGCTTACAAATTGTTAACCTATTTTGATATAATAAGTAGTAATACACTATTAGGGGGAACTATAGATAATGAAGAAAATTTTTGCAGCTATACTTACTGCAGCACTTGTCTTTTCACCAGTAGGAACAACAATCTTCCAAGACCAGGTTTCAACTGTTGAGGCGAAATCTTATAAATCAGGTAAAAAAGGTGTAAACTTTAATAAAAGCACGACAAACAATAATAACCAATCGAACGTTCAAAATAATCAGCAACAAAAAAACAACACAGCAACAAATCAACAACAAAAGAATAATGGTGGTTTCTTTTCTGGCGGATTAATGAAAGGACTTATGTTAGGTGGACTAGCGGGATTATTATTTGGTGGCCTGTTTGGAAATATGGGTATGTTAGGTAGTATTCTTGGTTTACTTGTCAATGTTTTAGCTATCGTCTTTGTCATTATGATTATTCGTAAAATCTTTACGATGATTAAAGATAAAAAGAAAAAACAGGAACCAAATCCATGGAACAATTAATTATTCCTGAACAAGATATTGTCAATGCATTATGTGTGTACATTTCTCGTAAAAAACAAGTGAAGCTAGAAGAAGTCGAAATTGAGCTCATGTATGATGACGATTATGGTTTCTCTGCCGAATCTCATGTTGGCGGCCGCAAGCAAGTCTTGATTACAGCGAATATGATCGAAGCATTAAGATTATGGTTAGATGAATTTCTTAATCGCGATCCATATGCAGGTATAAACCTCGTACTCGACGATGAACAAGGAATTATCGCTGTTGTACAATAAACAAGTTTTGTAAAAAGAGCATCCGTAAAGGATGCTCTTTTATTATTGGTATATAAGTTAAATCACCTTTGTTTGTTTAGTGATTACTTCTTTTTCTTTTGCTGGTTTTTTTGACCAGTACGTAGCTAAAATAGGACCCGATATATTATGCCAAACAGCGCCTAAAGCACTTGGAATAGCGGCAACTGGACCAAAGTGAGCAGTTGCTAACGAAACACCTAACCCTGAGTTTTGCATGCCCACCTCAATAGCAATCGCTCTTCTCGTACCTTCATCCATTTTGAAAAGCACGCCAGCCATGTATCCTAATAGTAAACCTGCTGCATTATGGAGCATCACCGCAATAAAGACAGAAAGCCCAGAAGAAGCAATTTTCTCAGCATTCCCTCCTACAACAGCGGTAACGATAATAATGATTGCTGTAACAGAAATAAGTGGAACAACGTTTATACTTTTTTCTACGATAACCGGGAATATTCTCTTCACTACTAAACCAAGTATAATAGGAACGATAATTACTTGAACAATTGATACAAACATACTCCACGCATCAACGGGCATCCATTGACCTGCTAGAGCTAAAAGTATGAGCGGTGTAGCTATTGGTGCAATCAAAGTGGATAACGATGTCATTGTTATCGATAAGGGTACATTTCCTTTTGCTAAATACACCATGACATTAGATGCTGTACCACCCGGGACTGACCCTAATAATACTAATCCCGCTGCTAATTCTGCCGGTAATTGCATAAGGTAGGCAATAGCGAAAGCTGTCAAAGGCATTATTGTAAATTGTGCTACAAAGCCCAGTAAAACTGGGAGTGGGTGAGAAAATACTAATTTAAAGTCTACCGGTTTTAATGTTAAACCCATACCGAACATGACTACGCCAAGTAACAAGGTGATATATCCACCGAAGACTACGAATAACGGTGGATAGAGATAAGCCACAACTGCAGCAATAATAACAAGAAAAGCAAAATACTTTCCTGCGAGATTACTAACGGTTTCCAGAATCTTCAATTAACTCTCCCCCTCCGAATTAAAAGGAATAACCTTATTTGGGTTTAAGATGTGATTTGGATCTAAGACATTCTTAATGTTCCTCATCACTTCTAATGCCTTCCCATGCTCTTGTTCTTGATATTTCATCTTTCCTACCCCAACACCATGTTCGCCAGTACAAGTGCCACCCTTTTCTAAAGCATACAAGACAAGTTGTTCATTGAAATGTTTAGCTTTGTTTACTTCTTCTTCATTATTCAAATCAATCATCACAAGCGAATGGAAGTTTCCGTCTCCTACATGTCCCGTCAGGCCACCAATTAAATTAATCTCATCTAGGCATTTTCTTGCATAAGTAACGGCACCCGCTAATTCTGAGATCGGTACACATACGTCTGTTACCATCATTTTCTTTCCTGGATAACCGTGTACATAAGCGTAGGCTAAATTATGTCTTGCATCCCATAATAGGTTACGAGCAGCCGTATCTGTTTCAAATGTTATATCTTGACAATGGAAATCAGCTACAATTTCTCTCATGAATTCTACATCTTGTTGAAGCCCTGCTTCATTACCATGAAATTCTAAAAATAGCGTTGGCTTAATCTCGTAATTAGTCTCACTAAAAAGATTCACTTGATTAATTGAAGCTTCATCTACCAATTCAACTCTGCCAATCGGAATGCCAGCTTGTAGGATACCAACTACAGCACCAACTGCATCATCAATTGTAGGAAAGGTTGCTCTACCAGCCATTTGGAATTCTGGAATACCGTACACTTTTAACGTCAACTCAGTAAAGCAGCCTAAAGTCCCTTCTGACCCGACAAATAGTCCATTTAAATGATAGCCAGAAGAAGATTTGGCGGCTAAACTACCGGTATGTATGATCTCCCCATTAGCTAAAACCACTTCTAAATCTAGTACTTGATCTCTCATTACACCATATTTAACTGAAGTGGTTCCACTTGCATTGGTTGCTGCCATCCCGCCTAATGTAGCATCAGCACCTGGGTCAACAGGGAAAAACAAACCGTATTTTTTTAACTCTTTATTTAGTTGCGAACGTGTCACACCAGGTTGAACTTTTACTAAAAAGTCTTCTTCCTTAACTTCTAAAATTCTATTCATTTCAGTAAAATTCATCGTTATTCCCTTTTTGTAAGGAATGACATGTCCCTCTAAACTCGACCCAACCCCGAAAGGAATAATGGGCGTTTGGAATTCTCCCGCCTTTTGTATAATTTGACTTACTTCACTAGCATTTTTGGGATAAACAACAATATCAGGATGACTACCTTTATGATAGGATTCATCTTTACTATGTAAGTCAAGAATGGTTTCATTAATAGATACTTGTTCATCTGTTAAAAAACTCAATAAAGCGCTTACTAATTCTTGATTATTCGTTTGACTGCCCTCTGTTGTTTTCATTGTTTAGTCTCTCTCCTTACAAATCAAAATTGTACAGACCAATTATTGAATTTTGAGAAAATTGGTCTAACATGTTCTCATTGTACAAGAAAATTCAAAAAAATCAATAATTAAAAATTTAAAATTGCTGCATTTTCCCTTTTTTTGTATGATGATATGAAAGGGAGTGGAAATCATGTCGCAAAAGAAAAAAATACATATGATTATTACAGAACAATTAGAAGGATATATTATCAATCAACAACTATCATCAGGAGATCGCCTCCCCCCTGAAAGAGTACTTGCAACTCTCTTTTCCTCTAGCAGAACATCAATTAGAGAAGCATTGAAAATTTTAGAAATGAAAGGTGTCTTAGAGATTCGGCAAGGTAGTGGAACATACATTAGATCAGTTGATTGTTTAACTTCTGAAGCACCTATCCTTTCTGCTAATCCAAAGACAAATATATATGAAATGTTAGATTTACGAAAAGTTTTAGAAGTGGAGTGTGCTGGTTTGGCATCATCTAGAGCGACATCAACAGATATAGCCAATATCCGCCATTCGCTTTTAGCGATGGAAACGGCATCCACGCCCGAAGACGGCATCCACGCGGATTTTCAATTTCACTTACATATCGTTTATGCGTCACACCATTCTATATTTATCAAACTCATGACTAACCTTACTGAACATATGAAAAATACTATAAAAGTAACGAGGTCAAACCGGTTTGCAGAAGACAATAAACGGGAAAAATCTACTATGGAAGAGCACCGTGATATTTATTTAGCAATTGCATCAGGAAATGGGAATGAAGCGCGGCAATTAATGAGTAACCATATTAATAGGGTAAGAAAAGAATTAAGCGAATCAATGCTTTTCAATGAACAAGCAGAATCCTACTTATAAATAATAAAGTCGGCTAAAATAAACCTACTTGATGTTTGGAGGAATAATAATGAAAACTATTTATGACTTTGAAGTAAAAAAAACAAATGGTCATACAGAACAGTTAAAAGATTTTGCAGGAAAAGTAATCCTAATCGTTAATACTGCCAGTAAGTGCGGCCTTACTCCTCAGTTTGAAGGATTGCAAGAGCTATATGAAAAATATAAAGATAAAGGCTTTGTCATCCTTGGTTTTCCATGTGCTCAATTTAACAACCAGGAATTCGCTAATATCGATGAAACAACAGAGTTTTGTCAAGTGAATTATGGTGTCTCCTTTCCAATGTTTGCAAAGATAGATGTAAACGGTGATAACACAGAACCACTGTTTTCTTATTTAAAAGAAGAGAAGAAAGGTGTACTTTCAAAGAATATTAAATGGAATTTCACCAAGTTTCTTATTGACCGGAATGGGGAAGTATACGACAGATACGCACCAACAACCGAACCGGAAAAATTAACGAGTGACATTGAAAAATTGCTCTAAAATTAACATAAGGAATCCCCTATTAAATATAGGAGTTTCCTTATGTTCTATTTTCTATGATCAAAAAAAGGCCCCCATTCGGAACCTTTTATTATATCAGTTTATTTTTTCTTTTTAGATAATCTACCGAGTAAGAATGCACCAGCAGCAACGCCAAGAATAGTATTTGTCTTTTTATTAAATACTTGTTTTGCAACGAGATTGATGTTTTGTGGTCTTTCTGCGAGACGTCGCATGTAATAACCGTACCAGTCATCACCAAACGGAATATATGTGGTAAAATTGTAGCCTTCTTTCGCAAGCTCTAATTGCATTTCTTTTCTGAATCCATATAACATCTGGAATTCAAATTGATCATTTGGAATATCGTGTTCCTTTACAAATTTCTTCACATGATTAATTACATGATGATCATGTGTTGCAATCGACGTGAATTTACCATGTAACAAATGATATTCTATAAGTTTAATATAGTTGCTATCAATCTCTTCCTTCGCAGTATAAGCAACTTCAGCTCGTTCTTTATATGCACCTTTTACAATACGCAAACGATAATTTTTATATTTTTCTATATCTTCTATTGCTCTATAAAAATAGGCCTGGATAACAGTCCCTATATTATCATAACTTTTTGATAATTCATCCAATAAATCAAATGAAGGTTGTAAACGGCCATGATCCTCCATATCAAAATTGATAAAGATGCCATATTCATGAGCCTTACTTACTATTTCTTTTAAGTTCTCCAAACAAAAGGAGTAATCAATGTCTAAACCTAATTGAGATGGTTTTAACGAAATATGAGCATCGACTTCATGCTCATGAATCGCTTCAACAACTGCTAAGATTTGTTCTTTTGCTGCAGTCGCATCCTCTTTTTGATTAACAAATTCCCCTAGATTATCGACTGTACATGCGATACCATGGGCATTTAATTCTTTAATCTTAACAATCGCTTCTTCAATATTTGTACCCGCAACGACACTTTGAGCACCCAGTTTTAAACCATATTTTTTTGCTGCACTATTTAAAAATTGATTTTGAGATAAGCCTATAAATAGATCTTTCAGCATAGCGATTACTCCTTGTCTATTAATTTTCACATGGTCATTATATCATAAATTAGCAATAAAAATTATTTTGCGAATAATTATTTTTTTCCTATATTTAAGAAGAAACAATGATTTCTTTCTTTAAAATAACTGTACCACTAAAAGAAAGGAAACAAACCAAAAAATTATATTTAAAAAATAAATAAAGGCGGATAAGAAGAAATAAATATGTCCATTTCTAATAGTTGTATATATGTATGATAATTGCGTGGGACGAAATCTAGGGAAGCGCATTGACAAAAATCAAAACAAACAACCGAATGAAGAAAAATGATCAATTCCATAAAAAAACGAACAAACACTATTCCCTAGTATTTGTTCGGATTCTCATTTTGCATATTCCCTTGTTCCTCAGTAACCTTATAAATCAGAGATAATAATATATGTTGCATTTATGGGTCCATGTACACCGACGACTAAGTTCATTTCAATATCAGCAGAATTACTTGGTCCAGTTATAAAGTTAATACAACTAGGAATTACTCCTGTTTCTTTTATTTTTTCCCGGATATAGGCAGCTGCTTGTGTCATTCTCGGTACGATAGAACTTCTAGGTACAAGTATAATTGATTTTTCCGGTAAGAAGCTGACTGTCCTGCCTTTGTGTTTATCACTAAATAATACGACAGTTCCCGATTCTGCAAGGGTAATCTCGCTAATCGTTAATCCGATGTTTGCTTTTTCAGCTATTGCTATATTTTCTACTTCAACTTCATGATTCCATTCATAGTACGCTACCCCTTGCTTATGCAATTCATCAAGCTTGGCTGTTACTCCCCATGCTTTTAATCTACTATCACGCCAAGTTACGATGGATTCACCGCCGTAATCTGACACTCGGTCTTCTAATGTTTGCGGCAAGTTTGATAGATTTGTTTCAATCAAGTCCGTGTGAATTAATTTGCATTGGTTCTTTAAGACCGAAATTAATTCGGACTGCGATGCCCCCTTTAACACCCGCTTTTGTGGGGCATATTTCCACTCGGGTTTTTCTATCTTCTTCCTCACTTCTTCTTTTCCTAATCGTGCTGCAATTTTCTTAAGAAATATATCTCTATTTTCAATCGCCATGATTCTTTTCCTCCTTGCCCCTTTGTTTAAACCAGTCACGGAATCTTTCCTTTTGCGGAGCAGGAAAATCACGGATTTCCGTCCACGCCTTTAATGGACCGACACCTTTTGTTAGCTTTGTCCCATCAGAAAATGGCCCAACAGCCTTTGAGGCAAATTTCCCACCCATTTTATATAAAGCAGGAGAAGCTGCTCCAAGACCAAAAGCTTTCATCGCTAACTTTTCAGAAATGGGGGCTTTTCCTTCTTTTTCAACAATGACTTGCCTATGTTTATGAAGAAGGTCATGCAATGGTATTTTCACCGGACAAACCTCAGTACACGCCCCGCACAATGTGGAAGCATAAGGAAGTTCTTTATATTCTTCATAACCACCGAGTAATGGAGAAAGTACTGCACCAACTGGACCTGAGTAGATAGAACCGTATGAATGTCCGCCTACATGACGGTAAACGGGACATACATTTACACAAGCGGCACAACGTATACATTGGAGGATCGATTGGAATTCTCCACCTAAAATATTTGAACGACCATTATCAACAATAACTAAATGAAACTCTTCTGGGCCATCCACTGCTCCCTCTTCTTTTGGGCCACTTAAAACGGTAACATAACTTGGTAATTTCTGTCCGACTGCACTACGAGAAAGCATTCCTACTAATACTTCTAATTCTGTAAACGATGGCACAAGTCTCTCCATTCCCATAACAGTTATTTGTGTATCGGGCAAAGAAGTTGATAAGTCGGCATTTCCTTCATTCGTTACGAGGCAGATTGAACCTGTTTCAGCGACGGCAAAATTACATCCAGTTATACCTATATCTGCTGTTAAATATTCATTTCTTAGCATTTTCCTAGCATGTTGTGTTAATTCCTCCGGTCTATCTGTCCCCTGGTAACCTAATTTCCTGGTAAACACATCTCTTACTTGTTCTTTATTTTTGTGTAGTGCTGGAGCAACAATATGTGATGGAAGGTCATGATCATCGATTTGCAAAATATATTCACCTAGATCTGTTTCAATGACCTCACACCCAACCGATTCCAAATGATGATTGAGATCGATTTCTTCTGTCACCATTGACTTCGACTTTACTACTTTCTTAGCATTTTTCTTCTTAATTACACCTTTAATGTAATCATTAGCCTCTTCTGGTGTTTGCGCGAAAAAAACATGTCCACCTAACTTTTCTACATTTTCACTTAGTTGAAACAGATAATAATCTAGATTTTCTAATACATGTTGTCTAATTTCTTCCCCATGTGCTCGCCATTCTTCCCAATCGCCTAATTCATTTGCTGCATCCTGTCTACGCACTTCCAAGCGATCTTGCGCCCCTGAAACCGCCCCTCTCATAAAGCGATTTTCTAAACCAGACGCTACTCGATCAGTAAATTGCTCATTTCCAATCCTCATTGGCATATCAATCACCCTATCTTTCTGTTCTACTATTTAATACTTCAGCAATATGCATCACTTTCACTGGTTCGCCCACTCTATCAATTCGACCGCCAATATTCATTAAACAGCCACCGTCAGCGCCAATTAAAAGCTCTGCTCCTGTTTCATTAATATGGGCTACTTTTTCATCTACCATTTGCTCTGAGATGGCCCCCATCTTTACAGAAAATGTTCCACCAAATCCACAGCATTGACTTTTATTTGGCAATTCTGTAAACTCTAATCCCTTTACATGTGATAATAATTTCATCGGCGCTTCTTTTACACCTAACAATCGTGTCATATGACAGGAAGTGTGATAAGTAGCTTTCGCCTGATAGCTTGCGCCTACATCCTCAACTTTTAACACATCAACGATAAACTCTGTTAATTCATACGTTTTTTTAGCTAATTTTTTCGCTTGTGGCCCCCAATGTGGATCGTCTTTAAATATTTGCTCATATTCATGAAACATATAGGCACATGAACCAGATGGACAAACTACATATTCAGAATGACTAAAGGTTTCTATCATCCTTTTCATTGCATCCCTTGATTCTTTTACGTAACCACTATTGTAAGATGGTTGACCACAACATACTTGATTTTCAGGAAAATCCACCTCACAGCCAAGCCTTTCTAATAATTCTACAGTTGCTACCCCTGCTTTACTGTTAAACATATCGACTAAACAGGTAGCAAAAAGTGAAACCTTCATCTTAAAAACCCCCTTATCGCGCTAATAAATAATCAGATAACTACTATCTATCGTACCATTGTTTGTATATTTATTAAATTCTAAATATTAATACGTTCTATTCATAAGACGAATAAAAGATGTATCTTTTAAGGTAAAAAGAACGTTTCCAATGGTAAGCTAGATGAAGGAGCCATTGTAAAGGTGAAGAGAACGATGTATATCATTCATTACTTAGGAATGTACAAAATGAAGGGAGACCGGCAAAACCCATTTTTCTAAAGCTTTCATTTTGTACTTTCCAGTTGAGAAAGACAGAGATAATCCTGCAGTTACGTGGATTCTACGGGAAGCGTGCCAGCATTTCAGCTAGAGTGAGTGAGCCATACATTATCCTATTCACTTCTTATGAAATGCCTATATTTCACATTGTTGCTGAGGCCATTTTTCTAAATCTGTTGTTTGAAATTGCACTTTTCTCAAAATTTTTTTATACTCCACCAACATTTGTAGCATCTATTTCGTTATCTATATGAAGCTGAGAAGAAAAACTACTTTTCCATGGAATAAAGGTGATTGTATTGCAATCTATTTATATATCATTGCGGGATGATTTATATAAATTTGCTTCGTCTATTGCTTATGATGAGCATGAAGCACAGGATTTGATCCAACAAGCTTTAGAAAAGGCCATGCATTTAGATGATTTGTCTTCTTGGCCAAAATATAAGCAAAAAGCTTGGTTTTACCGTGTCATGAAAAATCAATTGATTGATCAGCGGAGAAAATTCAAACGAGAAATGAATATTGACCAAAATGAAGAAGTAATTTTACCTACCTTTATGAAAACCTCAATTGAAACGGTAGAGTTACTTAGTCAATTATCAGCTATTGAAAGTGATATCATTTTCAAAAAATACTGGATTGGTTTAAAAAGTGATGAAATTGCTATAAAGCTTGGTTTATCAGCTTCAACTGTTAGGTATCATTTAGCAAAAGCAATGAAAAAACTACGAAAGATCTTAGAGGAGGAACAATAATAATGGGAAAAAAATATAGTAATGTCGGGGTTTTAAATCTTATCCAAGCAACTGAGGAAAGCATTCAAGAAATAGAAAAGATTAATAATGTAGGGTTACTCGTCTATTCACAAAAGAATGCATACCTCGTGCCAAAATTAAATGTAAAAAATATTGGCCAAACCATTATGGTAGAGAAGAATGTGAAAATGGCTAACGGTGTCTACAAGGTTGATTCTGCTTATTTAAAAATTGTAGATGACAATGAAACGGTGTTTATCAATGGAGCAGTCATTGTGAATGTAGATGTCACACTAGAAGAACTTCTGCAAAAAAACATCACATTTATTGTCAACGGTATCATCTACTCTCCATCTCACTTGAACGGCGCTATTCAATCCAAATTATTAACAACAAATGGTACATTAGTCAGTTATGAAGGGCCAGAACCTAAATTAGAAAATGGAAACCTTCATTTAACAACAGGATATTTAGAAGGGTTACGTGAAGGCACAAATCTATTAGTAAACGGGATAATAACAATTGATGAGCATGTTGATTTAACATTATTGAAGGAAAAGATCGCGAGGTTAGATATTAACGGTACGATTCGTTATTATGATTTTCAGCAACCTTTAATCTCAGGAAAATTAAGTATTAACGGTAACCAAAACATTATCCCAAAAGGCTATCAAGTACTCTCAACTCAAACCCATTTAAATAAACATAATATTAAGAGATATAAACAACAATCGATTTATACAACTAAACCTATATTTATTGATTCAACTATAACTAGAGAAGGATTGAATGAAGCATTCTCTTCTATTCATTCTTTATCTTATATCTTGTGCCCAGAAGGTACAGAAGATATTCTTTTTGAAAAATTAGCCAATCTCGAAAATGAAGTTTTTGTTTATGTTAAAAACTATATAGCAGTAAAAGAGGAGACATGGTTTTCGACTAACTTTAAGCAGTTAGATCCACAAACAACAATAATCATACAAGATCAACTAACAATAAATGACACGTTAACTCATGCAGATATTGACCATATCTCAGAAATTATTTTAGCAGGGGATATTTTAGTTGTAGATGAAACAACAAAAGTGATATTAAAGAAAAAGATCAGTCAATCTTTTAAAGGTGAAATACATGTTTTACAAGATCATGATGAGCGAATAGCAACTAATATTGGCGAACTTGTTTTATAAACCATGGATCATTATACTCTTGAAATAGCGAAAATCAAAATAGAAGAATTGCTGAGTACAGTGGAAACTCGCACTCGGCAGTTCCCTTCATCATGGCAACCACAAGAAGTTGCGCGTTCCATATGGGAAATCAGAGGATACAGTAGGTTATTTATCTCTTATTGTCTATCAATGATTGGTCAATGGTTTGATATGGTAGCAATTATGGTCCTATTTGGATATGTATGGCAAACGAGTTCTTTTCTACTTGCTTTCATACCCATTGCTTATGCTTTACCACAAGTTTTATTTTCTCAATTTTCTGGCATCTTTGTACAAAAGCGCAATAAAATTATCCTTATGGGATGTGCTGATTTAGTAACGGTTTTCTTTACAATTTTGCTATTCTTTGCAAACACTCCTTGGTTAGCACTCATTTTATTGGCACTTCGATCTTTTGTCGGTACTGTTCACTTTCCTGCTCAACAAGGTTTAGTTCATGAGCTCATTCCAGCTCATTTAAAACTAAAGGCCGTTTCTTGGAATGGAGGTGTGAATCAAGCAGCAAAAATCATTGCACCATTAATAGGTGGTGCATTACTCACCTTATTACCTGCAAAACATTTACTACTATTTAACGCATTCGCTTTTATGATTTCTGCTTGTTTATTATTTTCTTTAAGAAAAATCATACAAACAAAAGCAAAGTATACACAATCACCGCGTGAAACAGTTGACAATACATTTTTAAATCAATGGAAAAACAGTTGGAAAAGTTTATATCGTGCTCCAACTTTAATGATTGTCTTATCATTAAATATAGTAGGAATGTTCATTATCCAATTAGTTGATGCACAATTCCCTGCGCTATTTCAACTAGTTGCGCCAACAAAACCTGCATATATGACATTATTGATTGCAAGCATTGGATGCGGTTCAGTATTAACAATCTATATCATTAGTAAAAAAGAAAGGTTTGTGCGCTTAGAGAGATGGCTTAGTTTAGCCCTTCTTAGTCTTGGTTTAGGGTTTACTGGCCTTGGTTTTTTAGAAAAGGGCTTTTCCCTTAGCTATATTCTCCTCCTTGGTGTCTTGTGCGGAATAGGAACTGGCATTTCTATTATTATTACTAACTATTGTATACAAACAATTCCACAGGAAGACGAAGTGAGTTCCATTGCTGGTATTTATCAGTCATTAACAAGTTCGACGATTTTCATCTCTCCTCTTGGGGGAGCCTATCTTATTCACCTTTTTGGGATTCAAAATATATTCTTAGTAAGTGGCTTATCTCTTATTATTTTAACTTTTTTACCTTTTCTCATGAATAAAAAGACAGCTATTTACACATTTGTTAAAAGTAATAAAAGCTAGGTACAACTATGTGTACCTAGCTTTTACTTAAATAAATTTTGTTTGATTTTTACACAAATGGGTAAATAAGTAGGACAGAAATAAATAGGAGTGTTGATCATGTTAACAACAGCGGAACAACTTCTTTTTCTTCGTGATTTATACTATTTAAAAAAACTCCTACAAAAAACACCCAAACATCAAAGAAAGACAAAGGACCAAATAGCTGAGCAGATTCTATTGATAGAAAGTGTTGTACAGTTTAAGATAAAAAGTTAGACTGGATTGAACAACACTTCTGTCCTCATTTTTATAAAAAATTTAGCATACCTTTTCATTTACCCATTAAAGATTCTTTCTAATCATCACATATCTTGAGCAATTGAGGTTAAATTCTCTGCTGTAAACGCTACCTCTTCAAACCCTTTTCCTAAAAGATGGACTACGTTAACAATTCCATCGATTTCTTCCATAATCTTTTGATTCTGTTGCATCGTATCTTTCATTGTACCAACAATATATTCAAAATGTTCTTCTGTCGCCTTCATATGAGATTGACCGTTTTGGACTGTATTACTTACTTCTTGAAGTGATTCACTTAATTTATCGATTTGTCCATTTGTATTAGCGATTAATTGTGAGACATTTTCTACAGACGATCTTGTTTGATCCGAAAGTTTTCTCACTTCCTCTGCCACTACCGAAAACCCACGTCCATGTTCGCCTGCTCTAGCGGCCTCAATAGCAGCATTGAGGGATAATAAATTCGTCTGACTCGATATATCCGTTACAATTGTAGTAATTTCATGCATTTCATCCATTACATACAATAAACTTTTAACATCTTGTTTAATTTCTGCAACAGAGTCGACAATCGTCAACATTAATTCACCTTGTTCATTGATAAATTGCTTGCCGTTTTCAGCATACTCCTTCGCTTTTAGAGAAAAATCTTGCCCCTTCTCAGCATGCTCGACTACTTCTTCTGCTTGAGCAATTAATTCTTGGAAAGATGCGTTAGTTTCCTCAGAAATGGCTGCAAGGGTTTCTGTTTCTGTTGCTACATTTCCCCTTATTTCTTGTTTCTTATCTTCTTCTCTTGCTTTTAAAGTCTCTATTTCTGTATCATAAGCCTCTAAGACCAGCTGTTGTTCAAAGCTAAAAATTTTCGTTACGGCAGCAATTAGAAGACAGCAATCACGCGAAGTAAGTTCCATCTTTTCTACAAGCTGGATAATCGATAATAATAATCCTTGGAAAGCAGACATATACCATTTTGTTTGTAAGCCTATTTTCACATGTACATGGGCAATCCGTAACCGCTTCGCCACATACTCTTCATTTATTATACCGGCAAACATTTCTTCAATATGTACCCTCAATGTTCCTTTTAAACGCTCTACCGTACTATAATCTTCAATAATTTCAATAAGTGATTGCTCTTTGTAAATATTATCATAGAATTGATTAACTAATTGTTCACTGTGCGTTTGAATGATTGGCTGCATCTTGTTTATGAGACCTAAATCAGTTTCACTTAAATGAATTAATTCCATTTGTCGTGTGAACTTAGATGCGTCACCAAGGTCCAATACACCCTTTCCTTCTTCAACCTCTTCATTTAACTTTTTACTCGTTCTTTTTTTAAACAAACTCATGAATGCTTCCCCCGAATGATTTAATAGGTAAATTATACTATTAATATCGGTTGTTTTTGAAATAATTCCATATTCTTTCATAAATATAAATACCCATCAAATTCAACTTTCTATTCAAAGGTCCTTTTAAAACGAGAGAACATTTTCGATTGTAAAAAGCTCAAATAAGGTAGGAGGTAATTTGAAACAGTATAAAAATAATCACGAAACAGTTCAAATGTGAACTGTTCGTGATTGATTCGATACACTTAATCCATTTCATTATACATCGGTACTTTATACACCTAAATGGACTTTTAATAATTCATCATTATGCAATAGCTCAGCAGGAAGCCCTTGCCAAACGACTTCTCCCTTGTTTAAAATAATCACTTCATCTGCCACACAACAGGCTAAATCAATATTTTGTTCTACGATTAGCATGGATAATCCTGTTTTCTTGACATCTAAAATGATATTTTTAATTTGTTCAATAATAACAGGTGCAAGTCCTTCAGATGGCTCGTCCATTAACAAGAAATCTGGATTAAGTAAGAGCGCACGGCCAATGGCTAGCATTTGTTGTTGCCCACCTGATAATTCATTGCCCATATTCTCTTCACGTTCTTTTAATATCGGAAATAATTGATAAACTTCTTCAATTGTCCATTGTTTTTCACTAGATATACTTTTTCTTTCAGCTATTAACAAATTTTCTTTCACCGTTAAAGAGGGGAAAACCCGTCTCCCTTGAGGGACAAGACCAACACCAGCTTTAGAAATATGATTTGGTGTTCTACCAACAAGCTCTTTATCCTTAAACTGGATGGTGCCTTCCTTAGGAACAACTAGCCCAGCGATAGAATGAATCGTTGTTGTTTTGCCAGCACCATTTCTACCAAGAAGTGCAACACACTGACCCTTCTTCACCTGTAAATTAACACCGTGTAATATATGGCTATGACCATAATATGAATGTACTTCCTTTAGCTCAATCATGACTCAACGCTCCTCCACCAAAGTAAATTTCTTGGATCATTTGATTTCCTCGAATTTCTTCAGGGCTAGCCGTCATCATCGCTGTCCCATGGTGAAGGACAGTGATTTTATTAGCCAAACTAAACACAACTTCCATATCATGTTCAATAATAACCAAAGTAATATGATCAGGTATTTTTTTGATTAGTTTAACAAATCTACTTGTTTCTGTTGGCGACATTCCTGAGGTCGGTTCATCCAAGAGTATAATTTCCGGATTTGTACTCAATGATAAAATAATTTCTAATAAACGTTGTTCACCATAGGAAAGTTCTTTGACCAATACAGTACGGCGCTCTGTCATTTCCCACTCTTCTAGTAATCTATGACACTCTTCTGCTAAATCATTATAATTTTGCATAGGCTTAAACATATTGAGTCGATATTTCTTTTTCCCCATAATCGCTAAACGTACATTCTCTTCAACTGTTAATTCCTCAAAAAGATTATTCTTCTGAAAAGTTCTCCCCATCCCCTTCTCGGTTCTTTTAAAGGAAGGAATATGATCAATACGCTTGCCCGCTAAATAAACTTTTCCTGAAGATAATGGCAATGTACCATAAATACAATTAAATAAAGTTGTTTTACCAGCTCCATTGGGGCCTATAATCACATGACGTTCTCCCTTATTTACTTCGATATTGACACCTTTTAAGATATGCAATGCCTTAAATGATTTATTTAAGTCTTCAATTTTCAATAATGTCATCAGCTTGCTTGCTCCTTTCCTTTAACATGTTTATCTACAGGAGCATTCCGAGATGATTTAAATAACTTTAAGCCAAATGTCGCAACAAACTGGAGAAGATGCAATATCCCTCCTCTTTTTAGGAGAACAATTGCTATGAATAATAATCCTAAGATAAGCGGCCAGCGATCTGTCATCGTACTAATATAGTTTTGTAGGAAAACAAATGCCCCAGCACCTAATGCCGGACCAAAAATCGTACCCATACCACCAATAAAAACCATGACCATTACTTCTGCACCCATATGCACACTGAACAGTGCCGGAGAAACAAATTGTGTTTTATAAATGTATAAGCCTCCAGCTAAACCTGCCATACTACCGGCAATTAAATAAGCAAACATTTTATAAGTCTTCGGGTTATAGCCTAGAGCAATCATTCTGCCTTCATTCTCCATCATGCCTTTTAGCACTTTGCCTGCTGGGGCATTAACAAAAAGTTTCAAGAGAAAATAAGTAAGAACAAAGAAAAATCCCATCATGTAAAATAAACCGATATTAGAAGTGATCTCCCCAAAACCAAAATTAGCTGTCAAACTTGCACTATAGCCATCATTTCCACCCCAGAACTTCATTCTTGAAGTAATTAAAAATAAGACTTGAGTAAAAGCTAAGGTAATCATTAAGAAGAATACCCCTTTATTACGAATAGCAATATAACCTGTAACGAGTGAGAAACAAAGTGAAATTAGTATAGCTGCACCTAAAAGTAAATAGATATTTGCTGTATATTCACTCAAAATAGCAACGGTGTAAGCACCTAAACCGAATAGTGCACAATGTCCTAATGATGGCATTCCTCCAAAACCCATAATCAGACCCAAACTCATTGCAAAAATAGCGAAAACAAGAATTTCTGTTGATAAATACACCATAAATGGAGAAATGATGTGAGGCAGAATTAAAACAGTGATAAGCAAAAGAATAGTTGATAATAATGCTTTTTTCATGATTCCACCCTTCCGAATAAACCTGTTGGTTTAACCATTAAAATTGCAACCATTAATATGAAGATAAAAGCCATCGCAAACGTAGGCATATAAATTCTTCCGAAAATATCGACAAACCCAACAATCATTGAAGCAATAAAAGCACCTTTCCAACTGCCTAAACCACCAATAATGACGACAATCATTGAATTAACAAGAATCTCCCATTCCATCATCGGGTACATTCCAAGTATAGGTCCACTTAACACACCCCCGAAAGCAGCCAAAGCAGCACCAAAGATAAACACCCCTGAAAAAATGATTTTCACATTAAACCCAAGTGCTGATACCATTTCCATATCATCTACACCTGCTCGCACAATCATTCCTACTCTTGTCTTTGCCTCAAAATACCAAAGAACGAAAGCAAACAGAATTCCCATAGCAATGACAAATAGACGATAAGCAGGGAATGTCATTCCCACAAAATCTAGTGAATAGTCAAAGAGTGCTGGTACTGGGATAGAGAGAAAATTACCTCCCCAAATCCATAACGCTAAATCACCGAGTACAAAAACGAGACCAACAGTTAGCAACACCTGATCAGTTTCACTTCCATGCACTCTCGATATAAGTAATTTTTCAATAATTAGAGCAAAAATGGAAATCACAATGACTGCCAAAACCATCGATAACCAAAAATTCATTCCGCTCCTAGAAAACGAATAAGCAACATATCCTGCGAGTATAAAAAAAGATCCATGGGCAAGGTTCATAATCTTCATTAAACCAAAGATAATGGAGAGACCTGCAGCCATTAAAAATAACAACATGGCATACGCCAATCCTGAAACGGTGTTAGCAATAAAAAATTCCACTTGTTCGACTCCCTTCAGAATAAATAACTACGAAGAAATAACTTCCTCTGTATATTTTTTGGAAAAGGCATTGATGGAGTATCATGCCTTTCCCCTTACAACTCTTTTACAGGTAAAGAGTCCCTCTTAAATCTTATTTTGCTTTCTCGTATCCAGGATCTTCTGCCGGCATTTGCACTTTTTCATACGTACGAACGAGTTCAAAGACGATTTCTCCATCTTTCTCGGCACCTTTTAAAATATAGTGATTTTGGATTGGGTGATTCGTTTTTGGATCTAACTCAATTGGTCCACGAGGGCTATCAAATGACAAACCAGCTTTTAAAGTTTCAATAATATCGCCAACTTCTGTACTACCAGCTTTTTGAATTGATTCTGACATCACTTTGGCCGTATCATAGCCGTTAATAACATAATTGTCGGGCACTTTATCATACTTCTTGGTATAATCATCAACGAACTTTTTGTTTAACTCATTTTCTAAACCCACATGATAATGAGACAGTGTATAACCATTAACTACTGCATCACCAACTGCTTCAACTGTTGATGGGGCATTCAAAACAGAACCACCATCGACAAGAGCGTAATTCTTAGCTAATCCAAATTCCTTAAATTGTTGCACAAATCTCGGACCGTCCGCACCTGGTATAAACATAAATACAGCATCAGCATCATGCTGTTTAATTTGATTAATATAAGAAGAAAAGTCACTAGTACCCGAAGGTGCCCAAAGAATATCTAACACTTCTCCCCCATGCTCTTTAAAATTCGCAGAAAAGTCAGTCGCCTGTTCATGTCCAGCCACATAGTCAGAAGCAATAACGACTGCTTTTTTACCAATATTTTCAGCCATATCAACCCCTAATGTGCCTGCATAATTGAGAGAGGAAAAACCAATTCGCCAAACATAATCACTTTTGTCTCCCCATGATAAGCTATTACCTGAACCGACTACATTAATAATTGGGACACGCTTATCTTTTTCAGCAGCTTCTGTGAGTGCATATGAAATACTACCAATTGTACCTCCTCCAAGGAAATCCACTTCCTGATTCAGAGTTAGTTGTTGATAGTTCTTCAAGGCTTTTTGAGGATCTCCAGCATCATCCTCGAAAAATAATTCCACCGGTCTATCACCAATTTTGTAATCATTCTCTTCGAAGAAAAGCTCTACCCCTTCTTTCACCCCTTCACCCATAAAAGCAAAATTGCCTGTTAAAGCAAGTGTAAAACCTAATTTAATTGACTCACCTTCACCATCTCCTGACGCTTGTCCACCACCACTCCCACAAGCTGCTAGAAGCATACTTAGAACTAACATAATAGCCAATAACGCCCTTTTGTTTTTCTTCATTTACCCTTCCCCCTTATTCAAAATTTTCAGATCTTTTAAACCAAACCAACTACGGAATTTTTGTTTCGAATAGAAAACACTGTTGTCGCAGTGTTTTCTTGTCATTTATTATAGTGGATAAGAAATTGTATGAAAAGACTAAATTTTTTATAAATTAAATATATTTAGAATAAAGTTTTATTAGTAAATCTTTATACTCATTAATTTTTAATAGATATCTGTTTTTCCATAACTTTTTATTATTTAACAAAAGAAAATAACAGTATATTTTTTATTAAATCTCATGTTAAAACATCTTACATAACCATCAATATACTGATAATAATGGAAAAATAATTACAAATATAAAAAAACAAAAGAGCATCAATGTTTTAAATAAAAAACACCGATGCTCTTTTGTTACATAATTTTTAAAGTAAGAAGTGTATCATAACTCCTTCTGACATATCCTTGACAACTCTTAACTTACTAAAGCATTTAAAGTTAATGTATGGGTGTTTTATCACATCCCACACAAAGAAATTCTGTTCATAGCCACTTATCACCAAATTTATCCATATTGCTTATTACATATGCTCCCTTTTACTTCACTCGTTACACTTTTTTAAAAATTTATTCCAATTGAACAAGTTAAATTGAAAGTAATTCAAACTTTAAAATAAATACCTTCTTGATTCCACTTTTATTACATGGGCTTATACACATTATTTTTCATTTTCATATGGACAAATGTCCAACCTATTTTCACCTGAGTGAATAGGATGTAAAGACAAATTACCCAAGGAAAGGAATGACTAGTTTGGAGCAGCTTATTACACCATGGGATTTAGATGAGACATTAGCTGATTTATATGTGCCACCATTTATTGAAGAAATGGCTCAACAAGTGATTAAACAATACAATTTTAATGTGAGTAGCATGGAAGTTATTACAACAAAGGCAGATAAGGGTGGACTTATATGGAAGATCAATACGAACATAGGACCCAAAAGTTTAAAAATACTCCATCGGAAACCCTCCAGGAGTTTATTTAGCATTGGTGCACAGGAATATTTAGTTAATGAAAAAAAGGCTAGAATACCACCGATTGTAAAGACAAAATCGGGTAGCAATATAGTGGAAATGGGAGGGAAAATCTGGTTTGTTGCCGATTGGATTGAACCTCTATATCAAGTATCTGCCGATATTGAAGGAGCAAAGCTATTGAGTAACGCTATTGGAGAGTTCCATCAACTTTCCAAAGGGTATGTTCCTCCTAAAGGAGCAGAGAATGCTTCAAGACTTTTACGATGGCCAAATGCATATAAAAAAGTAGTGAGAAAAATATCTTGGTTTAAAAATGTAGCGAACTTATATTCAGAAATGCCCACGAGTAAGACGATCTTAAGTACAGTTGATATGTTTGAGGAGCAAGCAAAAAAGGCATTGACTATGCTGGAGCAATCCTCTTATCAACAGCTGGTCGCAAAGGGAAATAAAGAATGGGGATTAGTCCATCAGGATTATGGATGGTCGAATGGACAAATGGGACCTGGAGGTATGTGGATTATCGACCTTGATGGTGTAGCCTATGATTTGCCTATTCGTGATTTACGCAAACTCATATCTGGTTCTATGGATGATCTAGGAAGGTGGGATATTGATTGGATAATAGGAATGCTAGAAGCGTACAATGAAGCTAACCCTATCACTGACGAGTTGTTTGAGATTCTCTTGATCGATTTCTCATTACCAAATTTATATTATAAAAATGTAAAAGATATGTTATTCGAACCAACCATAGCATTAAATAGCGATTTGGATGCTATTGTCCAGCGAATCGTTGAAATCGATAAGACCAAATGGCCAATTCTTGAGCAATTACGTAAAGAATGGAGAGGGGGAAAAAGGAAATGAAAGTGCTAATAGTCTGTACAGAAAAACTTCCAGTTCCACCGGTAAAAGGAGGAGCAATACAAACATTCATCGCTGGAGCTATTCCAAACTTAAGTAAAAACCATTCTATTACAATAATCGGAAGAAACGATGACACATTACCCGATAAAGAAATAAAAGATGGTGTTCATTATGTAAGGGTTCCAGGAGGATTATTGGAGACTTACAGGGAAGGTGTTGTAGATTATCTTAAAAACAATACTTTTGACTTAATTCACATTTTTAACCGCCCCCGTTTAGTATTACCAATACGAGAAGTGGCACCAAACTCACGACTCATATTAAGCATGCACAATGATATGTTCAAGAGGGAAAAAATAGATACTGAAGAAGCCCAGAAAGCAATTGATCAATTAGATAAAATTATTACCATTAGTAATTATATTGGTAATGAAATAGTAAAGCTTTACCCCGATGCCCAACCTAAAATTCAAACAATTTATTCAGGAGTGGATTTAGAGCGATTTGTTCCAACGTATTCTGTCAAGGGTCAAAGGATTAGAGCTTCCATGCGTCAAAAACACAAACTAGAATCGAAAAAGGTAATTTTATTTGCTGGACGACTTTCAGTGAACAAGGGAGCAGATATACTTTTACGATCCATGCTAGATTTGGCTAAAAAGCATCCTAATGCGGCCTTGGTTTTAATGGGAAGTAAAGGCTTTAGTGATAATAGAATGACCGATTACATTGCTTATATTAAAGCGATTGCAGAACGCCTTCCTATACCTGTTATAACTACTGGCTTTGTTCACCCTGATGAAATTCAAGACTGGTTTGCTACTGCTGATATATTCGTTTGTCCTTCTCAATGGGAAGAGCCGTTAGCACGAGTACATTATGAAGCAATGGCGGCTGGGTTACCCATTGTGACAACTGCTCGTGGAGGAAACCCTGAAATAATCGAGATTGGAAAAAATGGGTTTATCGTTGAGCAAGCAGATGACCCTCGAGAATTTGTAGCTCATTTATCCAAATTACTTTCCAGTCCTTCTCTCTGTAGAGAAATGGGTCAATATGGTCGTAGCTTTGTAGAAAAAAATCATAATTGGAATCGAGTCATCGACGATATTTCCCAAGTGTGGAGCGGGATTGATTATAAAATTAAAAATAACGTTGACATTAGTAGTACTTCTAACATGAATGGCGAGAAAGAAGAACAACTGTTTACCAAAAAAGCTGTAGCTGAGAAGATTTCGCCTATAGAGAAAAAACCAATCCGACCAAAACAAAAGCAGCCAATTAAAAAGATTACTACTGCTTCGATACCATGGATTAATAAAGAAATATTAGCTAATAAAGCAAGCAACTATTGAATCTTAGACTGAATCAACGTTGAGGTAGAGAAACTTCCTCGAAAATGACGAAGCCGTTGAAATTTTACAATCATAAAATTTCAACGGCTTTATTTAAATAGAAATAAGGAAAACTTCTGATATGGTAAAGTGACTGTAACAAGATAAAATTAGGAATAAGGGTCCTACTGTTTAAAGATTAAACACAATGAAAAGTCAGTTTGCCTTTAGATTTAGAAATGATATTCTTTAAAAGTTATTGCTTATGTACAAGAAGGCTTGCTAGAATATGACCGACGAATGATGCTTAAAATCACCTGATCACCTACACACCAACAGTTTTTATCGGTCGCAAAATTTTGTTTTTAACTGTCATTATTAACATCATGTTTACTAACAATAAAAAAGGTGAGCAAAAGGTTAGCTAGCAACCTTACTCACCCTCTTTTTTGTTAATCGATTAGAATCGAAAGAGTGGCGACCGAAACATTTTACGATAATGATCTTTGTTTTGTTTTGGAATCAACTCAGAATAAACGTTGGTTAACCGGCTAGCAACATGATGAAATTGAAAATTAGATTCCACTAATTCTCTTGCATTTCGGGTAATGCTATTAATAGTATCCGGGTTCTTTAAATAGAAATTAATTCCTTTTGCAAATTCACTAGCTTGATCATACTTTTCAATTAAATAACCCGTTTCTTTATGAGAAACTATCTCTGCATTTCCTCCCCTATTTGTTGATATTATAGGGATACCAGCAGCAAAAGCTTCATAGTGAACCCGAGCTAAGGGTTCTTGCCATTGGGAAGAACAACAGAAAATATCACTCATTAAAAAGATGTTAGAAATTTCACTTGCAGGAATAAAATTTGTGAAAATAACTTTGTCACCTAACGGTTCGGCTAGTTTCTTCAAATAACGAATATAGTTATTTATTCCATCATCACTAAACCACTTTCCCCCAGCAATCACAAGTAAAGTATGAGGGTATCTTTTAGCAATAGCTTTAAAGGCGGATATTAGAAGATGAGGTCCTTTATTTTTAGTGAGTCTTCCAACAAATAATATGACCTTTTTATCTCCAATATTGTATTTTTGTCGATATTCTTCTCTAATTTGTTTTCCTTTCTCTGACCAGACTGGAGGATATTCTACTAGATCTACTCCTGAGTAAACTACTTTTGTTTTTGATTCTGCTTCTGGAAACCTCTCCACCACAGTTTGTTTTATATATTCACTAACTGTAACAATCCTTTCAACAGAGTTTACAATTTCCTTTCCATTCTCCAGTGATACCTTTTTTTCAGAAAGCATATCATTATGAAGTCCTAAAACAAACTGACTTGAAGGGGAAGCTTTTTTATAGAGAGGAATATTTAATGGACGGTTAAAAACATGAATAATGTCAAACCTTTTTTCAGTAAGTATTTTAGCAATATCAATTTCATAACTTTCAGATGGTAACCGAATGTATTGCACTTCGTTACGTACTTCATAATCAGGTAGAGATGGATCGGTGACAGAGAAAATAGTTAAGTTATTTTCTTTACTGAGAAAAGGAACTACACCGTCAATCATCATTTGAATTGCACCTCCCTTTATAGCAGGAGAAGGGAGTTTTTCTGTACAAATTAAAGCAAGCCTCATTACTCTTCCTCCTTATAAATAATCTTTAAATCATTTATTTCTCGGAGAAGCCCTTCTTTTAACGGCACAGCTGGCTTATATTGCAGAATCTTCAATGCCTTTGAAATATCTGCCCAAGTATGTCGCGGTTCCCCGCGCGGTTCTCCAATAAATTCCACGGTTGCTTTTTTCCCTGTTAAATCTTCTAATATTTCAATGACATCCAATATAGATTTCCGTTCTTTACCACCAATATTAATTGTCTCTCCAAGGGTATCCTCTGCATAAAGAGCAGCAAAAGTTCCTTCTACACAATCTTCTACAAACGTAAAATCACGTGTTTGTTTGCCATCACCGTATATTGGAATAGGTTTATTCGTTAAAATGCATTCGATAAATCGATGAAATGCCATGTCAGACCGTTGTCTAGGTCCATAAACAGTAAAGTATCGAAGAATAGTTATTGGAAGACCATCATTTTCACTGTATACCTTACATAAATACTCTCCTGTTAGCTTCGTTACACCATAAGGAGAAAGTGGTGAAAGTGGGCAATCTTCTGAAACCATACCAACCTTTTCTCCATATACAGAAGAGGTGGAGGCGTAAATAAACTTCTTTAAAGAGACATTCTTACAAGCCTCTAATAGCCGTTGGGTGACAAGAATATTATTTTCCTCATACAACTTGAAATTGTTACCCCAGCTTGAACGAACACCAGGCACAGCAGCTAAATGATATATCACATCATCTTTGGCAAGAATTTCACTCCAATCAATGCCTAGTAAATTCTTATTTATAAATTGAAAACGTGGATGAATCAACAGATTTTCTATATTTCTTAGTTTAATTGACTTCTTGGATGGGTCTATAAAACCATCAATGCCAATAACAACATTCTCTTCTTCTCTTAATAACCTCTCACATAAATGAGAACCGATAAACCCAGCGGCTCCTGTTACGATAATCCTCATTGTCTAGCCACCCCAATATATTGAAGTTGATGTTTTCTTACGACTTTAGGGTCAATGATATTCCGTCCATCCACTAAAATATTTCCCTTCATTAACTCATTTACCTTTTTCCAGTCTACGGTTTTAAACTGGTTCCATTCTGTTGCAATAATTAATGCATCTGCTCCTTTAATAGCTTCATACATATCATGATGAATGGTAATGGCAGGTTCAAAAGAATTGACAATAGGATCATAGGCGTGGACCTCTGTCCCTCTTTCTAATAATTTCTCAATTAATAATAATGACCTTGATTCACGTATATCATCTGTGTCGGGCTTAAAAGCTAAGCCCCAAACGGTTATTTTTTTCCCATCCAAGTTTGTTAATTGATTTGTTAATTTATCAATATACAAATCAATTTGAGAGTCATTCACATTTTGAACGGCCCTTAACATCTCAGGATTAACATTTCTCCGTTTGGCAGCGTATTCTAATGCCCGAATATCCTTTGGAAAACAAGACCCACCATAACCTAATCCTGCATTCAAAAAATAGGGACCAATTCTATTGTCTGTCCCTAGCGCTTTTGCAATATGCGTTACTTCCACATTATAGGCGTCGCAAATACGGGCGATTTCATTAATGAATGAGATTTTTGTTGCCAACAAGGCATTATTGGCATATTTAATCATCTCTGCTCCTGTTAATGAAGTAATAATATAAGGTGCTTGTAACTTCTCATAGAGAGTTTGAATTATTTTAATAGATTGAGGGCTTTTTCCACCCACAACAATTTTATCCGGGTTCATCATATCAAATACAGCATTTCCTTCTCTAAGAAACTCTGGATTGGATACAACGTCGAACATACGCGAGTCGATCCCTTTTTCTATTAATGTTTGATGAATCCATTCATTGGTACCTGGTAGTACCGTACTTTTAATAATGATTGTTTTATGAGAGGTTATCGTCTGTACCAAGGTGTCAATGACTTCATTAATCGCAGTTAGATTTTGACTCCCATCTTCTTTTGTAGGAGTACCGACTGTGATGTAAAGAATTGGGCATTCTTTTATCACACGCTGGATATCCGTTGAAAAATGAAGAAGACCTCTTTTTTTATTTCGAACAATCAGTTCCTTTAATCCTGGTTCATAAATAGGGATTTCTCCCTCAATTAATTTTTCTATTATCAATTTATTCTTATCAACACAGTAAAGCTCATGACCTAAGTCTGCCAACACAGCACCAGTTGTTAAACCAACATACCCTGTACCAATGACACATATTTTCACCATTATCATCCTTACTTGCTCATGTTAAAAACATTCAATTTATCATTATCTTATTTAGCTTCAAACAAAACGTGAAAGTGGGAAAAATATTTAAGATGAAAATGGTAAAAAAACAAAAACTATATGGTTAAGTACCTTTTCTTATTGGACAAATTACCAAGTAAAATATATTAGATTAATATATAGAAAGTGAAGAGGAGAGGTTATGATGAAGACAGTAAAAAAAGCAATCATTCCTGCTGCAGGTTTCGGTACAAGAAATTTGCCAATAACAAAGGTGCTTCCAAAAGAAATGTTCCCGATCGCAGGTAAACCAGCCATACAATATATTATTGAAGAAGCCATTGAATCAGGAATTGAAGAAATCTTAATAGTGGTATCCCGTAATAAAAATATGATTTTAGATTATTTTGACCGATCTCTAGAATATGAAGCCTTTTTAGAAAAGACAGGAAAACAGCATTTATTGAATAAAATTGTCGGGCCCGCTATTTCTATTCAATATGTACGCCAACCCTTTGCAGATGGACTAGGTACAGCAATACTCTTAGGTAAAAGATTTGCAAGTAAAGATCCCTTTGCTGTTCTTCTTCCTGATGATATATTTCTACAAAGTGGCCAGCCCGCTTTACGAGAGCTTTTAGACGTATACGAAAATTATCAATCTACAGTAATAGCTCTGGAAAAATTGAATGAAAAGTTATTAAAAAACTACGGGGTAGTGAAAGCGATTGATTTGCAAGATAATACCTATGAAATTTCTGATATTGTAGAAAAGCCTCGCTCCACTCCCCCATCTAATTTAGCCGTAAGTGGGAGATACATTTTTGAACCATCTATTTTTTCATATTTAGAAAAAGGAGGTAAAGGAGTTGGAGGTGAAGTTCAACTAACGGATGCAATCCAAAAATTATTAAAGTTAGAAAAGTGCTACGGTGTGGAAGTATCTGCAAAACGCTATGACATCGGTACGGATAAAGGATATTTAAACCTTATTCAAAAATTAATGAGCAATTCTAAAAAAGAGGATGAATAGTCCTTGTTTGAATTGCTCGAGTTATCCTGCAATTAAATGTCCCATCATACCTTATTGGTGTACTACAAAACGAATGAACTTAACAAAATATTTAGAGATTCCGCAGCCTGATCTCAACCTTGTTTTGTTTTGCAAACTAGTTCAACAATATACCTCTTATCTCAGACAGAGGATTTGTCCAGGGCTGCGTTCAAATCCTGCATAACACGACGAGACATGCTCGACTTTGACTCCATGGGAACTTTCATACCCTGTTTATTAACTACCTTTGCACACTAATATGACTCCCATCTAAAATACTGAGAGTCTAGGCATGAAATAATATTTTCCCTTTATTCCAGATCTTTAAGATGATCTCTAAGATACTGATTGCGATTTAAAATAAATTGCAGGATAAATTCTTGTTCTTTATCAAATAAATCGATAGCATCCTTTTTATATGGATCTAATGCTATATAGGGACGCAATAATTTATGAAGATTGATAATTCTTGGTTCAAATTCCGAAACTGAAAAGTAATTCTCTAATATCTCTTCTAGAAGAATGCGGTATTGAACACGAAATTCCTTTACATCAAGAAGTCTTGCCGTGAGTGTATTAAAACCTTCGATAGGAACTCGATTAAACTTCATAACCCCTCCATTCCAATCCCTTCCAAATGTTGCATCAAAATCCCATGGGATCATCTCATACAATCCTGATTCTCCATTTCGATAAAGGGCATAATTTTGAATGAAAGCATCGTAGTTTTGTGTGCAAATCACACCACACAGCCAAATTAAATATTTTTTGACATCCAAGTACTTTACTATTTCTTTGCCAAACTCATTACGTGGTATCGTATTGACTTTTATTATTAGCTTTTCTAAATCAGAATCGTCCTCAACATTCCCAATTTTACGCAAATACCCTGAAATTAATGAAGATTTAGGCTCACCTTTCGTGGTTAACAAAGAAAAATTAGTTTGATGATTCGTTGCGTAATAAATAGGCCCATATGAAAGTTGTCTTTTTTGTAAAAAGTAATCATCAACAGATTCAAGCTGTAAGTAAATTCCTGAGGACCTTCCATTTATCTCAATTAAAACATACCTGCAATCAGGTGAATTGATCCCAATCTTCTTAAAAAAATCAAAAGATAGCTTATTTCGAATGAAAGAAGGATCGCAATACTCTGCATTAATGTGAATTTCACGTCCAAGAAACTCCTCATTATATGTTCCAAAATCAATTTTGTAAGATTTTTTTCTTAATTTACGTGTATGATTTCCTCTATAACTAATACCGATATCAAATGAATGATTGTTTATAACTAATTGAGAAGGAATTAATTCATCATGCCAAATATTTTTTTCTAAAAATTCCATCAGTTCTGGTTGCATAGAAATACTTAATGTAGGTACAGTATTCGTCTGCATCTTATATCCTCGCCTCCCTCACTTTACCCATTATCATATGAAAAAAATAATGCAAATGATCATTAATTAATTGGAAGTTTAGAACCAATGAAAAATTTTTTCATAAAATAAACTACCTTAAATATTAAGGATTATAATGAAAGGTGGTTTTTATAGATGGGAAAAGAAGACGTAAAAAAGCTTCTAAATGAGGCAAAAGACGCTGGAAATGAGGAATTCCTAAGTAGAAACCCAGGATCAAAAGCTAATGATAACCGTTCTGGCTCTGGCTCTGGCTCTGGTTCTGGCTCTGGCTCTGGTTCTGGCTCTGGCTCTGGTTCTGGCTCTGGTTCTGGCTCTGGTTCTGGCTCTGGTTCTGGCTCTGGCTCTGGTTCTGGCTCTGGTTCTGGCTCTCGTATATGACCATTAGACATGTTTAATCATAATTACTCATGACATGCAGGTAAGAATTGCACAGTTTGATGAAGTATTAAAATTGTAATAAGTTAATATACGGTCGCTACACACTAAAAAAGCAAGAAGTTGATGTGGTCATTCTGACGTAGTTAAAACGCGATTAATCACATCAATTCCTTGCCAATCACTCTGTTATATCAAGGTTAATAAGACGACACATTCCACGTGCGCCGTTTGGGGAAACATGTCTACCGGCTGTATGCTTTTTACTTTATATTGACGGTGGAGAAAATCGATGTCTTTTGCCAGTGTAGATGGGTTACAAGACACGTAAACCAATTTTTTAGGTTTGACTTGTTGGATTGTTTTTAATAATGCTTGATCCAAACCTGTTCTTGGGGGATCGACAACGATAACATCTGGACGAAAGCCTTCTTTCACCCATTTAGGTAACCATTCTTCAGCCTTACCCGTTACATATTTAGCATGCTTCACTCCATGTTTAGCTGCATTTCTCTTTGCATCTGTGATTGATTCTTTTATAATATCCATTCCACGTATTTCTTTTGCTTGATCTGCCAACCATAATCCAATTGTTCCTACTCCGCAGTACGCATCAACAATCGTTTCTTTACCAGTTAGATTTGCTGCTTTTTTGACTTCATTATACAATTTGACGGTTTGCTCTGGATTGAGTTGAAAAAAAGTACGTGCAGATAATTCAAATTGGATATCCCCTAGCATTTCATATATAAACGTTTCACCCGCAAGTGGTATGGTTTCATCCCCAAAAATGAGAGATGTTTTTTGGCCATTGACATTTTGAATAATCGAACGTAAATTCGGAATCCGCTTGGTAGCTTCTTCTACTATTAGTGAAGACTTTGGAAGCTCTTTTTGTCTTGTAATGAGCACAACTTGCACTTCCCCAGTTTTCACACCCACTCTCGTCACAATTGTACGGATATCACCTTTGCGCGTGCGTTCATTATAAGCACTAATGTTTAAATCTTGAAGAATACGCTTCATCGTATTTGTAACAGATATTGTTTCTGGCTTCTGCACGATGCATTCATCAATATCAATAAGCTGATGTGAATTCATGCTATATAATCCTGCAATCACTTCACCTTGCTTCATCCCTACTTGAAATTGGCTTTTATTCCGGTATCTCCAAGGGTCCTCCATTCCGATTGTTTGTTTTATTTGAATGGTGCTTGGATCTATTTTGGTATGTCTCTCAAGTGATTGAATAACCATATCCCTTTTTTCTATTAACTGGCGATCATAACGAAGATGTTGTAACTGACATCCGCCACACTCACCAAATAACGGACAAGGTGCCTCTACTCGGTAGGGAGAAGGTTTCCTAACTTTTTTTATCTTTGCTTCTGAAAATTTCGGTTGAACATTTGTGACTTCTACCACAACCTCTTCATCAGGCAGGGCACCAGGAACAAAGACCACTTTCTTTTTGAAATATCCGACACCCTCTCCGTTAATACCTAACCTTTTGATTGTTAAAGGAAACCGTTGCTTGAGTTTTAACTGAACGGCAGTTTCTTTTTTACGATTCGTTTGTTTATTCAAAAATAATCACTCCACAGTTATTCGATACTACGCCATAAATAATAGGTGGCATAGCTTAAATAAGGCGTCCAGTCTTTTGCATATAATTCCATTTGTTCGTAGGAAGGCTTCTGCTCTAATTGATAAAGCTTTTTTAACGCATTTTGCAAGCCAATATCTGCCATTGGATAAAGATTATCTCTCCCTAAACCAAACATCAAAAAATTCTGCACTGTCCATGGACCTACGCCTTTTAATTTAATCAGTTTATCATGAATTTCACGATCTGACAGTTCTTTTAGTTGCAATAAAGATAATTGCTTTTCTGATAACTCTTTAGCAATCCCAATAACATACTCTGCTTTCCTACCACTGAATTGTAATGCCCTTAAATCTTCAATTGTTACATTAGCTACTGTTTCAGGATCAGGATAAAACCAAGCACCATCTTTCTCATAACCAAACTTATGCACAAACCTCATTGTAAGCGTATAAGCAAATTTCATATTCAATTGTTGATGAACAATACATTTGAGGAGCGAACCAAATAAATCAAAATCTAACACAAAAGGTGTTCCATAATGAGCGAGAAAAACATGGCGCAAATCCGTTTTTAAAAAATGTTGATGAACATCTGCTAAGGGAATATTCCACCGAAAAATATCTGTTAATCTAACCAACGCTTCTTCTTTTGTTACTTCATTTAATCCTGTCATTAGAAATTTAGGTTTGTTCGTTGTACCCAAACCTGTGATTGTAACGACGACGGATTCATTTTGTAACTTAAGGGGTACCTTTAACATTCTCTTGTCTCGATTCACCCAAATAAGCGGGTCACTTGATAAGCGACTTAAAACAGCATCAAAATTATAGGGTCCACCTATTTCTTTTATTATCTCCATTCACCGTTCATCCTTCACTGTTTTTTCTCGTATTATACTAAGGGTCTTTTTATGAGCTTTTTCAACTGTCTTCTATCAAGACGAATATCTGTTCTTATTTATAATTATAACAAGAATTTTACAATGATTTAATGGGGATTTTTACTTCTTAATAAATGATGAATACTGCATCTATTATTTATGTTGCTTATAAATTTTGATGGAACTTTATTAGCATTGTTTTTCTCTTTTTCACGGCTCATAGATCCGGAGCGCTTTCTGTTTGCTTTGTTTCCCTCTTTTTCATGGCTTATAGATTCAAGATTCAAGAAAGTTCACTATTTGCTTTGTTTTCCCCTTTTTCATGGCTTTTAAATCCAGGGCACTTTCTATTTGCTTTGTTTTCCTCTTTTTCATGGCTTATCCTGAGACTCGTTGTTTGCTCACCGTTTCCCTTTTCACCCTTATTAATCCCGTTGGCACTCTGTTTGCCATTTTTCTTTTTTTATAAATCAAAACACCTACAATGAAGTTCATTGTAGGTGGTGACTGTTAATATAAGTAAGAGCTATCCAAGGCTTGGCTCCACATGAGATCGTCTAACGATTTGAATTCATATCCTCGTTTTTTTAAATCCACAATTGCTTGTTGCAAAGCATCTGCATTATCTTTTGATACTGTGTGTAATAATAATATGCTTCCTGGATGAATCTGCCTCATAATGTTGTCATATGAGTATTTCCAGCCTTTTTGTTGATCTGTTTTCCAATCAACAAAGGCTAGAGACCAAAAGATATGGGTATAGCCTAATTCATTTGCGTAAGCCAATCCTTGTTCGTTAAAAATACCACGAGGTGGTCTTAAATAGGACATATGTTTAACACCTGTTAACTTTTCTGTCTCAGCTCTCACTTTTTCTAATTCTTGTTTATATTTATCGCGACTGATCCTTGTCATATCTGGGTGAGTCCAAGAATGGTTGCCGATTATATGTCCGTCCCTTGCCATCCTTTTTACTAAATCTGGTGCCGTATGAATATAATGACCCGTAATAAAGAATGTCGCAGGTACTTTTTCTTTTTTAAGCACATCAAGAATTTTATCCGTATACCCATTTTCATACCCATTATCAAAAGTAAGATAAATTTCTTTTTTAGTCGGATCTCCCTTATAAACAGATTGATGCTTTGTTAGAAGATTATCAAGCATTTTTCCCGCTTCCGCCGGTGATTCATTCTGTGCTTTTTTAATTCCCCAATGGATAGGAGCATGGCTGAATTCACTTGCTGAGACAGGGATTGAACAGATAAACAGAAAGCTACTTACTAATATCATCAATTTTTTCATAGCGCTTCTCCTTCTTTTTTTCTTATTCTTTGCTAGCAACAATAAATTACGAGCGCTAAAAGTTTCCAAAATAATTATTCACATAAAAAAAGAGACACCACTATATGTTGGTGTCTCAAAAACAAATTAAAATACACGTTCTTTAAATTTCGCTAGCTTCTCTAACGAGGATTTGTCTACATCTCTATGAAGACTATTTCCGTGAGAATCCATTGTAACCACTGCTGTGAATCCTTCTACACGTAGGTGCCACATGGCTTCTGGAATACCGAAGTTCATTAAATCAACGCCTTCTACTTCTTTAATACAATCAGCATAATATTGCGCTGCTCCACCAATTGCATTTAAGTATACTCCACCATGATCTTCTAGCGCTTTTAATGTTTTCGGTCCCATACCGCCTTTTCCAATCACGGCGCGAATACCGAATTTCTTCATAATATCTCCTTGATATGGTTCTTCACGAATACTTGTAGTTGGACCTGCTGCTTTTACATGCCATTTTTCTTGATCATCTTTCATCATTACTGGTCCACAATGATATATTACTTGTCCATTTAAATCTACAGGGGCATCGTTCTCCATTAAATGATGATGGATCGCATCACGACCTGTATACATCCGACCATTGATTTGAACAACATCGCCAACTTTAAGTTCACGGATTTGTTCCTCTGTTATTGGAGCTTGAAGCGTAACAACTTTTGTTTCTTGTTCAGCTTCTGCTGTTGCAGCTGTTTCTTGCGCTGCTTCGTCAGCAAAATTAATTTTTTCACCATCTTGATAGTGCCATTCATTAATTTCACCTGTGTCAGGATTTACTTTTACCCCAAGTCTACGATATGCCCAGCAATTATAGGCTACAGATACGAAAAAGCTAGCAGGAATACGATTCATCACACCAACTTTACATCCTAATAAAGTCGTTTCTCCTCCGAATCCCATTGTCCCAATTCCAAGCTCGTTTGCATTTTTAAGAACATATTCCTCCAGTTTTCGTAAATCTTCATTTGGATTTACATCATCTACAGAACGGAATAGTTGTTCCTTTGCTAAATCATAACCAGATGAACGATCTCCGCCAATCCCTACACCTATAAACCCTGCACTACATCCCTGTCCTTGTGCTTGATAAACCGAATGCATTATACATTTACGTATACCATCTAAATCGCGTCCAGCTCTTCCTAAACCATCTAGTTCTGCAGGCAAACTATATTGTATATTTTTATTTTCACAACCGCCGCCTTTTAGAATTAAGCGAACGTCTATATACTCTTCTTCCCACTGATCAAATTTAATAACTGGTGTGCCACCACCTAAATTATCTCCACTATTAGCACCTGTTAAGGAATCAACAGAGTTAGGTCTCAATTTACTATCATTTGTTGCTTCTGCAATAGCATTCTTAATTGCTTCTTTAATCTTTAGTTGATTAACGCCAACTGGTGTTTTGATTTTAAATGTCGGTAATCCTGTATCTTGACAGATTGGCGATACGTTATCATCTGCCATAGAGATATTATTTGTAATTGTTGCCAGACTCATCGCTGATCTCGTACCAGCACTTTCTCTTTCTTTTGCTGCCTTAATTGCCCGACGAACATCCTTTGGTAAATTCGTCGAAGTTTCTACAATTAAGTCGTACATACTTTTTTGGAATTGCTCCATATTCATTTCTCAAAGTTCCCCTTTCCCTTTGCGACCGATCAATTTCTTTTGCGAAAAATTAGAATCATTATCGTATACCATTATATACTCATTCTTTAGTCAAGAAAAGACCAACTGTAGAAACAAAAAAATGGTGAAACCCAATTTTTTTCATAGGGTTTCACCACTTCTTTTTAATCTCTATGATTAAATTCCCTTACTTTAGATTCAAGATCATCGATCATTTCGATGAGACGATCAACATCCTCTAACTCCGTGTTTTCAGGTTCTATCGCATCTAATACGTCCATAAACATATGAAGACGTTGCTTTAAGAAAGCTACTTGATTGTCTTTATCAGTAATTGAATTGCCCACAGTATTCGCTCCTTTCTCTACACAACTTTAATCCTACATGAAATGCAATAGAGCTGCAATAAAGGTTTATTTTTCATTAAAGGTTGACAGAAGCTTACGTTAGATGAATAATGACTACAGATTTACTTAAAGGAGTTTTTTAAATGATATCTCAAACGTTACCAATTTCACCAAGTTATGACCCTTGGGAAGCTTATATGGATATCGATGATTATGGAAAATTAACCTTATCCAATATTGAATTTACAACTACGGTTTTATGCAATATGCGTTGTGAGCATTGTGCTGTTGGGTATACTCTGCAGCCAAAAGATCCTGATGGACTTCCTGTTGATTTATTAATCAAACGTTTAGAGGAAATCCCGCAATTGCGTTCACTCTCTATAACGGGAGGCGAACCGATGCTATCGAAGAAATCAGTTAATAACTATGTGATTCCTCTTTTTAAGTATGCTCACGAACGAGGTATTCGAACACAAATTAATTCTAACCTCACATTAGATAGAGGTAAATATGATAGCATTATCCCTTATTTAGATGTTTTACATATTTCTCATAACTGGGGTACCGAAGAAGAATTTATTGAGGGTGGTTTTGCTATGATGGAAAGAAAACCATCCATAAAGCAAAGACAGGTACTCTTTGATCGTATGATCGAGAATAGTAAAGAACTCGTACAAGCTGGTGTAATGGTCTCTGCTGAAACAATGTTAAATAAAAGAACATTACCCTATTTAGAGAAAATCCATAAGCAAATAACCGAAGAAATGCATTGTCAACGTCATGAAGTTCATCCAATGTACCCTTCAGATTTTGCATCTACTCTCGAAACTTTATCATTAAAAGAAATGCGCCAAGCAATCCATCACCTCCTGGATATTCGAGACAAAGATACTTGGATGTTGTTTGGAACATTGCCGTTTTATCCATGCAGCAATAATGAAGAAGACTTAGCTTTATTACAACGTCTTCATAATGAACAGAATGTCACTGTCAGAAATGATCCTGATGGTCGTTCAAGACTAAATGTAAATATTTTTACAGGTGATGTAATTGTAACGGACTTTGGTGATACACCTCCTTTAGGGAATATACAGACAGATGGACTGCCATCTGTTTTCGATAAGTGGATGGAAACAAAGCTTGCTAAGTCTTTAAATTGCCATTGTAGTGAAGCAAGATGTTTAGGGCCAAATGTGTTAGTAAAAGACAGTTATTACCCTGAAATAGACTTCCAAACTAAAAAAGCAAATATCTCAGTTAAAAAATAGAAAAGTGCGCCAATATAAATGGCGCACTTTTCTATTTAACGTGGTCGTTCCGAAACAATAAAGCCAAATGAGACATGATCCTGTATTGGAATCCATGCGCCAATTCCTTGAGAAGTGATATTTTTCACTACTAAGGTTTTTTTGCTTCCTTTCAACATTATATAAACTTCACCATAAGTAACTTTCCCTTTTTCATTAATAGCAGGTGCGTATGCATATAGGTAGCCCAGACGGTTGATTGCAACATGATATTTATGATCTTTTTTCGTTCCTGCCCCTACAACCGTTTCAAAGGATAAGGGTAATCCACTTTTTTCTGTTGCCTTCAACAACATCATCTTTTTAACATCTTGCGCATGTGGAACCTTAGATGTAAGTCCACCTTTCACTACCTTTTGCATTTCTTGAACATAATTCATTTGATAGACCGCATCTCCCCCGCGATTATCAAAATAGTTCGTATTGATCTTTTGAAACTCCCAATTAGGTGATGTTTCTTGTGATTGATAATTGAGTGGCCATTGACCTAAATAAACAATCGCACGGTATCCGATGGCAAAAGGTGTACTATTTACTGTTGTTTCATTTAACATACGTATTAATTCAGGGTTATCTATTTTTACTCTTGATGTCTCCATTAATTCTTGTGTTAATTCACTCGGCTGTAATGTTGGTAAATCTTGAGCAGGGTTTGGATACGTATTGTCCTTTTCTACATTTAGAACAGAACTTGGTATCTCTATCGTCTCCCCCTTTGTTTCTATTTTTCCTTCAGCAGATATCGCTGATTGAAAGGATGTCACCCCAATGGTCATCAATACTAAAGCATATAGCCATTTCTTCATTTCTCTTACTCCTTTCAAACTTATATGCATTAGTTTTTTCGTATGATGTGAATATTATCCATAAAGGAAAATAAAAAAGTAACATTTTTGTAATGTTTTGAATGTTTACAAAAGTCTTTATATATTTTATACTATTTATACACTCACTCGAAAGGAGGGCAGCTTCATTACGATTCGCTTTATTTATGAACAAACACCATAAAGGAGTGGTTAATGAATTCAAGCGAATGCACACTAGCAGTCCTCGATTAAATACTTAATGAGTTAAAAATAAAATTGCAAGCGCTTCCTTTTTATTCGAAATATTTCAAAACGACTCCCGGATAACCTAGGAGTCGTTTTTTTATTATAGTAAATAAAATCCTATACCGATGATGAAATAAGCTGCTAGAAGGGTGCCACCCTCAAACCAATTAGACTCACCATCGTTGGAGATAACCACCATTAGAAAAACAGCTGATACCATCGTGATTAATTCTGGTACTGTAAATACGAGCGGCATCGCTACAGGGAAAAGTAACGAGATAAGGACAAGTATGGGCGCGACAAACATAGCTACTTGTAAAGTAGAACCAACGGCAATCTCTACGGCAATATCCATTTTATTTTTCGCAGCCATAATAATAGCGGAAGCATGTTCTGCGGCATTCCCTACAATTGCAACGATAATGACGCCGATAAACAATTCCGACCAACCAAATGTCTTCCCTACTTCCTCAAAGGTGTGAACAAGATTTTCAGAAATATAGGCTACAGCTAATGTAGCAAGAGCTAATACTAAAATGGATTTTCCTTTGCTCCATTCTGGTACTTCCTCCACTTTCTTCTTTCCGTCTTCATCTCCTTTATTATACACACCTCTATGTGTAACTAATTTAAAGAATAATGCGGCTAAGTATAAAGCCATCAGGATGATGCTAATTCCAATACTAAAGATCATCGTCTTTTCTTCATTCATTGACATTGAAAATATTTCAGGAATAACGAAAGCCACAATGACTGCAAAGATGAGTAAGCCCGCATTATGGCGTGCATCATGGATATTAAAGCTTTGCCTTTTAAACTTTATACCTCCAATAAAAAAGGAAAGACCGGCTACTAATAATAAGTTACCTAATACACTTCCTGTTAATGATGCTAAAACAACACCAATTAATCCCTCTTTTAATGCAAAAATCGCAATAATTAATTCAACCGCATTGCCGAATGTCGCATTTAACAATCCACCTATTCTAGGACCAGCAATAATACTCAAACTTTCTGTCGATCGTCCCATAAAACTAGCTAAGGCAATGATAGCAACACAATAAATAATGAACATCAATGTACTTGACCAATGTAGAAGACTTCCTATTACGGATAACGGTACGCCAATAAATACGAGTATAGCAAATACTTTATTCATCCCATCCTCCTCAAAAAAAATCGCTTTACTTTTCTTAAGATAAACATTTTTAAGGATTGTTATGAAAAGATTATGATTATTCTCTTGTCAATTTTATCTTTCACATATAATATCTATTGTGGTAGAAGATTTATTATTTTCATTTATTGAGGTTATTTTATGGACAAAAAACTAAGAGTAAGGTTTTGGATTTTAGTATTCATTGTTGCGATATCAGGTTTTAGTCAAGGAATGCTATTACCGCTCATCGCTATTATTTTTGAAGGTGATGGTGTATCTTCAAGTTTAAATGGCTTAAATGCAGCAGGTTTATATATTGGTATATTACTTATTTCACCTTTCATGGAATATCCCCTAAGAAAATATGGATATAAACCAGTCATTATTATCGGGGGACTTCTAGTAGCTACTTCCCTCTTATTATTTCCACTATGGAAGAGTTTTTGGTTTTGGTTTATTTTAAGGTTATTGATTGGAATCGGCGACCACGCCCTCCATTTTTCAACACAAACATGGATAACGTCATTTTCTCCTGAACGCAATCGAGGGAGAAATATTTCCATCTACGGATTATTCTTTGGGATTGGGTTTGCTGTTGGACCACTAATGACACCATTAGTTCATATAAGTGAATCTCTTCCATTTATTATTTCTTCCCTCTTTTGTTTTATTGCATGGGGGTTTGTGTTCTTTCTTGATAATGAGCAACCACAGCATACAATCGCTGTTCAATCACTAAAAGGGACTTTCCATCGTTTTTACGATGTATCTACTTATGCTTGGATTGCCTTTATCCCACCATTTAGTTACGGATTCTTAGAATCGTCAATAAATGGGAGCTTCCCTGTTTATGCTGTGCGCATGGGAATAGAAGTCTCATCAGTTTCGTTATTACTTACCTCATTTGCTGTCGGAGCGATTATTTTTCAGTTGCCTTTAGGGATGTTAAGTGACCGCTATGGACGAAGAAATATTTTAATGATTATTTTATTCTGTGGCTTTATTCTTTTCTCTTCTGCTGCGATATTTGAACAGAATGTCAACATTCTAATGTTGCTACTGTTTTTAGCAGGGATGGCTGTAGGAAGTACTTTTTCATTGGGAATTAGTTATATGACAGATTTAACTCCCACTCAGCTTTTACCTACCGGAAATCTTCTTTGTGGTGTTGCCTTTAGCTTAGGCAGTCTTATTGGACCTTACGCAGGCGGTTTATTTATTCAATATATACAATCACTAAGCTTTTTCGCCGTTATTAGTGGGATGATGCTCATCAATTTTACGATTATCGCTTATTTTGGTCGCCATAAGATGAGCAAGCAATTGTTTCACAGTTAAATTATGTTAAAAAACGTCTAATATAGAGAATAACCCTTTTCAAAAGTTACAATATAATGTAAAATTAAAGCAATTAAATATTATCAATTCGGCACTTTTTCTGCTGTCACCTATATGGTGGCAGCTTTCGTCGTTTTTAAGGGTAATGATGTTGATTATTCTTCTCAATGAGAATGGAGGAAATGAAAATATGGAAGGAAATGTCCTAGTACAAAAACAATCGCAATCATCTAGTCAATTATTCGAAAAGTTACTACCACATATCGAGCTTATAGCCGCAATTACTTCAGGTGTTTTTATTCTTATCGGTTGGTTACTTAGTAAAGGAGGCTATGAAACAACTTCTATCACTATCTTTATCTTATCTTTTATAATCGGAGGTTTTGCGAAGGCAAAAGAAGGTATTGAAGAAACGATTGCTAATAAGGAATTAAACGTTGAAATGCTGATGATCTTTGCCGCAACCGGCTCCGCAATCATTGGCTATTGGATTGAAGGTGCCATTCTTATTTTTATCTTTGCAATGAGTGGCGCACTAGAAACATATACAATGAATAAAAGTAAAAAAGAAATTTCTAGCCTTATGGAGTTGCAACCTGAAGAAGCTTTATTAATTCATGAGGATGGTGAAGAACTTGTTCACGTTTCTACACTACAAATCGGAGATAAAATTCTAGTTAAACCAGGGGAACGCGTTCCCTCTGATGGAATCATTGTCTACGGACAAACAACTATAGATGAAGCAACGATTACTGGTGAATCGATTCCGGTAACAAAAGGGTTATCTGAAGAAGTGTATGCCGGCACCGTCAATATGAATGGAGCCATTAAAGTAGAAATCACAAAAAAAGCGGATGAAACTCTTTTTCAAAAGATCATTCAACTGGTCCAATCAGCACAAAGTGAAAAGTCCCCTAGTCAGTTATTTATAGAGAATTTCGAAGGGAAATATGTAAAAATTGTACTACTGACCGTCGCACTCATGCTATTTCTCCCACACTTCTTACTTGGATGGAGTTGGAACGAAACATTTTACCGTGCCATGATTCTCCTAGTAGTCGCCTCACCTTGTGCACTTGTCGCCTCTATTATGCCGGCTACATTGTCTGCGATTTCTAATGGAGCAAGACAGGGAATTTTATTTAAAGGCGGGGTACATTTAGAGAACTTAGGCCATATTAAAGCCATTGCGTTTGATAAAACAGGTACTTTAACTAAAGGACGCCCAGAAGTAACAGATTTTATTACACTACACACTCAGCATCGTGATGATTATTTACGCATTGTTGGATCAATTGAAAACCATGCAAACCATCCACTTGCTACTGCCATCGTCTCGTATACAAAAGAAGAGCAGAGCTCTCCCCTTATAGAGCCCGAATCAATCGAAGATGTACCAGGATGGGGCATTAAAGCAGTGATTAACGGCGTCACTTGGAAAATTGGTAAACCATCATTTATTTTGAACAATAACGAACTTGCGCCAGAATTAAAAGAACAGCAAGAAACATTAGCTTCGAATGGTAAAACGATCGTTTTATTTGAACGCGATCATGAGGTGTGTGGATTAATCGCATTAAAGGATCAAGTTCGTCAAGAAACGAAAGCTGCGGTTAAACAATTAAATGATCAAGGTATATACACCATCATGTTAACAGGCGATAGCCAATCAACCGCTCAAGCCATTTCTACTGAAGCAAATGTAGAAGACTTTATTGCAGAATGTTTGCCAGAAAAAAAAGTGGATCATGTTAAGGAATTAAGAAATCAGTATCAACAAGTAGCAATGGTTGGAGATGGAATTAACGATGCGCCTGCACTTGCGACTGCAAATGTTGGGATTGCCATGGGTGAAGGAACCGATGTCGCATTAGAAACAGCAGATATTGTTTTAATGAAAAACGATCTTCCTAAAATCGCTCATGCAATTGCCCTATCCAAACGCATGAACACCATTATTAAACAAAATATTGTTTTCTCTATATCAGTTATTATGCTGTTAATTTGCTCTAATTTTCTACAGATATTAGATCTTCCTTACGGTGTAATCGGTCACGAAGGCTCAACCATTTTAGTGATATTAAATAGCTTAAGGTTGTTGAAGAACTAAAAGAAAGCAGCTATCCAAGTGTGTGAATGGATAGCTGCTTCTTTATTTAATGATAGCCGTTTTGCTTATTAGCCGAACTAGATGTTTTTTGTTTAGGTTTATTTTTACCTTTTTGTTTTGTGTTACCATCTTTATTTGCAGTCAATGTAATCACCCTCCTTAAGCCTAGGTTGTCCATTGATGCACCTTACAATCAGGTAACTTTTACTATGTGTTTTTCACTTTGCTGTATTTATTTAACAATGCGTTTATTTCTCCACCAATCATAATAATAATACCCGTTAAATAAAACCAAATCATTAATATAATGATTCCACCAATACTCCCATATGTGGCCGAGTAATTTCCAAAATTACTCACATAATATGAAAACGCATAGGAAGATAGAATCCAGCCAATTGTAGCAAAAAGTGAACCTGGGATAACTGTCACATTCGTTAAACGCTTATTAGGAGCAAACCAGTACAGTCCACTAAAGATAATAAAGATGATAAGCGGACTCGCCAGCCATCTAAGTGCATTCCATATGCTCAAAAATTGCTCAGTCAATCCAAATGCATCAAAGATAAATAGACCAATTTGTCTCCCAAACACAGGTAATAATAATGCTACTAAGAAAACAAAAACCATAGAAATAGTTAAAAGCATAGCAATGCCTCTTGCAACAATAAATGATCGACTTTCAACGACATCATACGCCTTATTAAAAGCCCTCATAATGCCATTTATCGCGGCGGACGCGGACCACAATGTACCGATAATACCAATTGATAACAGAGCCCCATTTTTCGTTGTGACGGCACTCAAATTGTCTTCCAATAATGACATAATTTCTTTTGGTGCGAAATCTCTAACGATAGCAAATATATCCTCTTGAGTAATCGGTAAATAAGGCAGCAATGATATCAAAACAATTAATAATGGAAAAAGTGATAGGAGAAAGAAGTAGGCCAATTGTGCAGCTACGCCGAAAACATCATCCTTATCTATTTGCTCCCATAGTTCCTTTCCAAAAGTAGTGACTTGTTTCATCAGCGATCCCCCAAACCTTGTTAGTTATTCCTAACATTCCCTTCTAACGTCGCTTCTGAAACCTCTACTTCACTTTTAGGGTCATTTAAGGCTTCTCTTGTTTCAATTGCCTTTGTTTTAATATCCTCAATTGTGGTCGTTAAGAAAGCCACATCTTCACCGATCTGCTGGGCTGCTGTTCTAACTTTTAAAGAGACACCTTTCACTTGTTGAACGGCTTCATCGGGATTTTTTATGTAATATTTTGCACTTTCTGTCGTTTCTCTGCATTTAGATTTTGCATTTTCTCTTGTATCACGGTCTAGCATCGTGAGCGCACCGCCCGCTACCGCTCCAAGGACAACACCTTTCCAAAACAATGATTTTCCCATTTTCCTCACTCCTTTATTCTTTTTAATCTACCTATACTTTATTTTCTTTTTTTCTCTAAAAACATGCAAGCTTTGCACCTATCAATGGTTGACTTTTCACTTTAACCATGGAAAGATTATACTACTGATGTATTATGGGGGGAAATCAAGTGAATTTATCACAGAAATCAACTGAAAATGTCGATTATATGATCGAAAAAATCAAGGAAAAACTAAAAGTATTAAATATTGGCGCCATTAAATCTTCTCATTTTGACGAAGAAATGTACGAAGAACTAAAAGATATTTACGATTTAGTGATGAAAAAAAATCATTTCAGTCCTAATGAAATGCAAGCAATCGCTGAAGAATTAGGAAACTTGCGCAAGAATAAATAAGTCCTTATTATAAGCAGCTGCATGATTTGCAGCTGCTTTTTGTTTTATTGCTCAGTTAAAATCGTGATTCCATCTTTACCGACTGCAATTGTATGTTCATATTGAGCTGATAAACCACCATCAACTGTTCGCGCAGTCCAGCCATTTTGATCCATCTTCATATGATGCATTCCAGTATTCACCATTGGTTCAATGGTGAATACCATACCTTCTTTTATTCTCGGTCCTTTATGAGGGAGGCCAAAATGAGGAACATCCGGTTTTTCGTGGATGCTTGCCCCTATCCCATGACCAATAAATTCCCTTACTACCGAAAATCCTTTCTCTTCAACAAACTGTTGAATCGCATAACCAATATCTCCAATTCGGTTGCCTATCTTCACCTGCTCAATTCCTTTATATAATGATTCCTTTGTGACATCTAATAGGGTAGATACCTTTTCACTCACTTCTCCAACGCCGTACGTCCAAGCTGAATCTGCAAGAGCTCCATTATAATTGACCACCATATCAATCGTTACAATGTCGCCTGATTTTAATGGTTCCCTCCTCGGAAATCCGTGACAAATTTCATCATTAATGCTGGCACAAGTAGCATACTCATACCCGCGATAGCCCTTTTGCTCAGGTGTAGCCCCTATTTTCTTCAGATAGGCATCAACAAATTCTTCAATTTCCCATGTAGTTATACCCGGTTTAATTCTCATGGCAATCTCTTTATGACATTCAGCAAGTACCTTACCTGCTTCATGCATCTTTTCAATCTCTCTAGGTGATTTCAACACGATCAATAGCAAAACCTTCTTTCAGTCACTGTTATATTAAAAGTTATTATACTCTACTTATTAATATTAGCGCTGAATGAAAAGTTTTACAAAAATCATGCAACGATTGCTTTTCTTAAATTATCAGAGTAATTTTAAAGACTCTCTTGTAAAGGCAGGAATATCATCAGGTGTGCGGCTCGTCACAAGTTGATCCTGACAAACCACTACTTCTTTGTCCTGAAGTTTAGCTCCTGCATATTCCATATCTACATGAATGGATTTATAGCCTGTAGCTCCTCTACCTTCTAATGTTTTAGCAGAAATTAATAATTGTGGTCCATGACAAATAGCAAAAACAGGTTTTTTCGCATCCATCATCTTTTTCGTAAATTGAACAAAGCGATCATCTGCTCTTAACATATCCGGAGAAAATCCACCTGGAATAAAGAGAGCATCAAACTCATCTGCGTTCACATCATCTATACTTTTATCAATCGTCACTTGATCATTTCCTTGCTTCCCTTTTACGACTTTACCAGCCTCTGATTCAATTGTAATAACCTCATGTCCTGCTTCCTTATAACTTTTTGCTGGTTCTGTATACTCAGAGTCCTCAAACATATCGGTAATTAGACAAGCAATTTTTTTACTCATTTACTATCTCTCCTTTATGGTTTATATTGTTGGTTATATTATGTCCGTTCCCTGAAAGTCTTCCCTTAAAACATATATGTATGTTAATTAATATATTAAAGAAAACATGCCCTACAACTATACTTGATATTTATTTTCTGTTAAAATTCTTTTAGAACGGTAAGAATTCAATCTATTCAGTTTATACAGTCTCATTTATATCGGCAGCTCCGTAATGTAATGATTAAAAATTTTTTATTACAATTAAAAGACTAAGCGATTACAATTTACGGACATAAGCGGTTGGATTCTCTTTTTTTGATATGATACTGTTAACAACAAAGATAGATAGGGTGAACGTGATGATTGGTAATCGAGTCAAAGCATTAAGACAAGAGAAAAAAATGTCTTTATCAGAGCTTGCAGATCAAGCAGGAGTAGCTAAATCCTACTTAAGCTCATTAGAGAGAAATTTACAAACGAACCCTTCCATTCAATTCCTCGAAAAAATCGCAGCTGTACTCAATGTACCTGTTGATCACCTTATCCATGATCAAATTAATAAAGAAGAATTAGATACTGATTGGATAAATATAGTCAAAGAAGCGATGGAATCTGGGGTTTCAAAAGAAGAATTTCGGGAGTTTCTCGACTTTAATAAGTGGAAGACTAGAAATAAATAAGACAAGCTTACAAACGAATCTATAAAGATAAAAAGAGATATGAATGAAACCTCCGATAATCTTCGCGTTTATCGGAGGTTTTTTCTTCTTATATTTTTTTTATTCCATTTTAACCATAATCTTGTAAGCTCATTAATTCGGAGGCCTCAATGTCATGTTATTCCTCTTCTTTAGCTTGTAGAAAAATTCTCACCTCTTCTTTATTTAAACCTAATTGTTTTGCTTCTTCAATAAGGGCAAGCCATTCTTCATCTAGTGTTTCTATAACTAAAGACCTTTCCAAATTAAATCCCCCTTTAGACTTGAAGCATATTCTCAATTAGTCCTATTTTGCAATAAATCCCGCTTTATTTTCAGACTATTGTAGATATTTACATTTTACTACTAGTTCATTCTAAAATCTGCTAATTTTTTTCTTCATTTTCAATCAAAAAACGACAAGTGTATAATGAAACTTGTAGAATAGAGGAAAAAATCGGAACTTTTGAGTCAAAAAATACCTACAAATAAAAAAACCGAACATCAATTCCTCCTTTAAAAGTTTGATTGATGTTCAGCTTCCTCTTTGATTTTTAAAATTGGATACTTTTATATCTTGAATTATAATTGCATAGCAAGTTTTGCCCCAATTTCGGCATTATGCTTAACTAATGCAATATTGGCTGCCAAGCTCTTACCACCGGTTAATTCTTTAATCATAGATAAGAGGAATGGTGTTATCTCTTTCCCTGAGATACCTTCTTCTTCTGCATGAACAAGAGCTTGATCAATCATCTCATTCATTTCCAGTTCATTCATAGCATCTGCTTCTGGTATTGGATTAGCAATAACTAGCCCTCCATTTAAGCCTAGTCCCCACTTTACCTTCATCATTTCAGCAATCTCTTTTATCTCATCTACACGAATATTGACATTATACGGGCTCTTTCTCGTATAAAAAGCGGGTATCTTATCTGTACGGTAACCGATGATTGGGACACCATATGTTTCTAGATATTCAGCTGTTAATTTAATATCCAGAATCGATTTAGCACCGGCACAAACGACAGCGACATTTGTCTTTGCTAATTCCTGCAAATCGGCTGATATATCCATTGTTTCACTTGCCCCTCTGTGGACACCACCAATACCACCTGTTACAAAAACTTCAATCCCAGCTAGTTCTGCACAAATCATCGTGGCAGCAACAGTTGTCGCTCCATGTTTCTTCGCTGCAATGACATAGGGAAAATCTCTTCTGCTAACTTTCATAATTGAATCGTTCGTTGCAAGTAGTTCAAGTTCTGCGTCTGATAGTCCGATTTTAATTCTACCTTCTATAATAGCAATGGTTGCTGGGATTGCCCCATTCTCCCTGATAATCATTTCAACTTCTTTGGCTGTTTGTACATTTTGAGGGTAAGGCATACCGTGAGAGATGATTGTTGATTCTAGTGCGACAATTGGTTTTAACTGTTTTTTTGCTTCGATCACCTCATCAGAGTAATCTAACCAATCTTTTCTCATTTGTAACAACTCCTCTAAAAATATTCTTGAAAGGCATGTTGTAGTTTCTTTGGGTTTAATTGTGGATGAACCGTTTCCTTACTTGTAAGCGTTACACTTGCACAGATAATTCCTATTTTACAAGCATCTTCTATATGCATTCCTTTATGATGTGCATAAATAATTCCTGATGCTAAGGCATCTCCAGCACCTGTTACATCAACGACATGAACAAAAGGGGGCATAATAGCTCCTGCCTCTCCATCTTGTGTGGCGAAAACAAGGCCATTTTCCCCTCTCGTTATTATCACTCTTTCTACACCTTTTGCTAAAATGATTTCACATGCTTTAAAGTAATCTCCTTCACTTGTAAGTTTTACTCCTGAAAGCAAACTTGCCTCATCTTTATTGGCAATAAGAAAACTCACACCTAATAGTTGAGCAGGGAGTCTTTTTATTTTCGATGTAGATACTGTTGTAATACATAATGGTGTGTTGAATTGTTTACATTTTTCTATTACTCTTGTCAATATAACACTTGGGAAATTCGTATCTAGAACAACCATTTTAGCCGAAGTAAAATACCCCCATCGTGATTCTATTATCTCCACATCGAGGTCATCGTTAATTCCCATATCAGATAATGCTAATTTCATTTCTCCCTTTTTATCCAACACTGCTGTATAAGTTCCTGTTCGGCAAGTAGGTATAATTATCGAAGGTGTTGTATCTACTAGTGGCTTTAGGCGATCTAACAACCATATACCTTCGTGATCTTCACCAATAGCAGATAATAAAGAAACGGACATTTCAAGTCTAGCCAAATTCTCCGCGATATTCCTTGCTACCCCTCCTCCTGATTGTTCAGTTTTCGCAGAATTCGATGTCCCTTCCTCTAAGCCGTCCACAGCTTGCAATTTTCTATCAATATTGGCAGCGCCCACACATAAAATAGATGGTTGCTTTGGTAAAATATAAGCCCTACCTAATATATAGCCATTTTTTGTAAGAGAGGAAATATAGCCTGCGACGGTAGAACGAGAAATGCTTAAGCTGTCTGCTAGCTCAGACTGTGAAATATAAGGATTATCTTTTATGGAATTTAAAATTTGCTGCTCTTTTTCATTCAATGGCTCCCCCTCCTGAGAACATTTGTCTATATTATAAACAATAGTTTGATATTTCTGCAAATTCTAATTATAGCTATACTATTTCTCATAAAAAAACAGATAAACTTTCTCAAAGTTTATCTGTTGGTTGTCAGTTCTCTCGGAAGTATTAAAATTTCTACTCTACGATTTCTTTCTCTTCCCGTAACCGTTTCATTCGATTCTTTAGGTTTATATTCACCAAACCCTTTGGCGCTAAACCATTCAGGATTAAGCTCTGGATTATGTAAAAGCACTTTCATGAAATTGACAGCTCTCATTACACTTAGTTCCCAGTTTGACTCAAAATTAGCATTTCGTATCGGTATATTATCCGTATGGCCACTAATAATAATATTTCTTGGAGGGTTCATCACAAGTAGATCAGAGATTTCTTCTGCTGTTTGTATATCTCTAGTTCTCACTTCTGCACTACCTGAGGAGAATAATACATTATCTCGAATCGTCACAAGCAGGCCTTCAGTTGTAAGCTCCGTTTCAAACTTATCAGTAATATCATTACTTATAATATAGTGATCAACTTTGGCTTTTAACTTTTTAAGTTCCTCAGTATCTTGTTCTTCATCAGATAGACCAGACAATTGACTAGCTGACACACTTTCTTTTTTTTGAGGGGCCATACTTCCTTCTGGCATTGGGCTAGGAAAATCAATTACACCATTACCTCCAGAAAAAACTTCATTAAAAGCTGTGGACATTTTTTGGAACTTTTGAACATCGATTGCACTAGAAGCAAATAAGACGATAAATAAAGCAACTAATAATGTAAGTAAATCCGCATAAGGCAGTAACCAGGATTCATCAACATGCTCATCTTCGTGACTCTTCTTCTTCCTTCTAGTCATGATTCTTTGCTTCCTTCATCTAGAAATTCTTTTCTTTCTTTTCCTGGTAAGTAGGAAGATAGTTTTTGTTCAATCACACGTGGAGATTCTCCCTCCAAAATAGATAAAATCCCCTCTATCATCATCCTCTTATGTTTAGCTTCTATTTTAGATTTCCTCTTTAACTTATTTGCGAATGGATGCCACAATACATATCCCGTAAAGATACCTAACATCGTTGCCACAAATGCAGCACTTATTGCTTCACCTAAAGCGTTAATATCGCTCATATTTCCTAATGCCGCAATTAATCCAATTACTGCACCTAATACACCTAGTGAGGGGGCATATGTTCCTGCTTGAGAAAATATTTGCGCTGCCGATTGATGGCGCTCTTCCATTGCATCAATTTCTTCATTTAATACGTCTCTAATATAATCGGCACTCTGTCCATCCACTGCTAGTGATAAACCATTCTTCAAAAAGGGATCATTGATTTCATTTATTCTTACTTCTAATGATAACAACCCCTCTTTTCGTGCAAGCTGAGCCCAATCAGCAAATTGGCTAATAATTTGAGACATCGGTAATGTCTCTCTTTCTTTGAATATGACGCTCATTATTTTAGGTATTCTTTTCACTTCAGAGACTGGAAAAGCGATTAAAACAGACGCTACTGTTCCAACGATAATAATCATAACGGCAGCGGGATTTACTAATACACCCAGTCCTACTCCTTTTAGAAACATACCTAACACAACTGCAATAATTCCTAATATGACACCTATCCAAGTTGTTTTATCCATCCTTATCACACCTACTTCAAAAAATACTTACTTCAAAACTTTTTACTCATTACTTTTTTATCAGATACTGGTTTCTTTGTTTTATTTCGACATATTTCTATGTAATTGAAGTAACTTAATAAGGTCTTTTATCCTATTTGTCTTTTTGTGTTTATATACATAAAAAAACCACACAAAAATGAATGAATAGCATCATTTTTGTATGGTTATTTAAAAAGCTTGTTTTCGATTTTCTGTTCATAATTTTTGAAAATTTGTGTGTTTGTTGCCACTTTTCTTTCTGATAACAATGCTTGAAATTTTAACCTCTTTTCATTCAGCTCTTTTTTTAGTTCTCCTTCTTTCTCTTCATTCTCACAACTTGCAATTAATTGTTCAATTGTTAGCATCTCTTTCCTAAGATCAATTTCTTTTGTTGTATATCCTGCATTTTTCATTATTTTATAAGACATTCTTAGAGATTCTGGTACCCCGCTTAGTTCATCTTTCGGTAAAGGCTTACCATGCCCTTTTAAATGAGCAAACTCTCCCTGTCTTTGCGCTTGTTTGATTTTCTCTTCTGCTAAAATTGAGAATAAATCCATTAAATTATCACCTCATCTTCATCTTATGATACTCCATGCAGTTACATATCCCTAACGAATGAAGGGAAATATAAAATGGAAAGGAGCGATTCACTATGTCAAGAGGTAAACATTTTAATCATAAGAACAAACAGCATCCAGGTGCGTTTAATGAACAATATCAAAAAGAAAAATCAACTGAAGCTCAAGAAGACGAGGAGTTTTTAGTCGTTCAAGAAGCCTTTAAAAATCGCATTGAACAAAGTGAAAACCGTTAATATTTTTATTAGGCTGTAACCTTAGGGCTTACAGCCTTTTTTATAAAAAAAGTTAATGATAAGCTTTAATTTTTAGCCACTCTGTGCAATTTTCGATATCGTTAGAAAAAATACGATCCTGGTTAATTGTTGGTACAATTGTTCGACCTTGTTCATATAGTGAGCGGGTATGATTAGCCATTTTATCTATTCCCTTAAATTCAACCGCTTGCATAGCACAAATCAATTCAATTGCGATAACTTTATTTACATTTTTTATGATTTGATAGGCATGCCTTGCACCAATCGTTCCCATACTTACGTGATCCTCTTGATTAGCAGAAGAAGGAATAGAATCAACACTAGCAGGATGAGCCAGTGTCTTGTTCTCTGACACGAGTGAAGCTGCACAATATTGCATAATCATGGCACCTGATTGCAGCCCCGGTTCTGGGCTAAGAAAAGCGGGCAATTGATTGAGTTGTGGATTAACTAACCTTTCTATTCTTCTTTCAGATATATTCGCTAACTCAGCAACCGCAATTTTCAAAAAATCCATAGCTAACGCAATTGGTTGACCATGAAAATTCCCGCCTGAAATTACTTTTTCTCCATCATCAAAGATTAAAGGGTTATCTGTTGCAGCATTCATTTCAATTTCGAGCTTTTCTTTCACATAGTTAAGTGCTTGCCAAGTAGCACCGTGCACTTGCGGAATACATCTTATAGAGTAGGCATCCTGGACCCTCATTTCTCCTTGAACAGTAGTTAACTTACTACCACTTAAGTATGACCTCATTCGTTTTGCTGTTGCGATTTGTTCAGGATAACCACGAGCTTCATGTACTTTATGATCAAATGCATCGATTATTCCATTTAATGCTTCTACCGATATAGCTGCAATCTTTTCGCTTTCAAAAGCTAAGTTTTCTGCTTCAATATAGGCGATAACTCCTTGAGCGGTCATAGCTTGCGTACCGTTAATCAACGCAAGACCTTCTTTTGCTTCTAAAGTCAGCGGAGTAAGATCACATGCCTGTAGTACTTCTGCGCTCTTTTGTTTTTGTCCATTGAAAAAGACTTCACCTTCACCAACTAGTGTAAGTGCTAAATGGGATAGTGGTGCTAAATCACCACTCGCACCTAAGGATCCTTGCTGAGGAACGACAGGATGAATACGTTGATTAAGGTAAGTAAGTAGTCTATTAATTAATGCAAGACGAACCCCTGAATGCCCTTTTATAAGCGCATTAGCCCTTAACAATAACATTGCCCGAGAGACCTCCTCTGAGAACTCCTCACCCACTCCACATGCATGAGAGCGTATTAAATGGATCTGCAACTCCTCTACATGTTTGCGATCAATATGAACATCACTAAACTTTCCGAAACCAGTCGTAATCCCATATACAGTTTTACCTTCCGCAACTATTCTCTTTACAGCCATATGACTTCTTTCTACATTTTCTATACTCATACGGGCAATATTAACTTCTTCTCCGTGAAAGACCACCGCTTTCACTTGCTCTATCGTCAGGTGTTCCCCTGTTAATTCAATCATCTTATTACCTCCTTATCACATTAGCAAAATAAAGAAAAGACCCGAGTATCACCGAAATGATACTTGGGTCTTTTTATTAAAATAAAATTATTCTTATTTACGTTCATGATACTTCACCTATTTGATCTGTCTTATATCTATATTATAAAGCGGTGCTTACTCATGTCAATTGATTTTTACCATATTCTACCTGGTTACCATGTTAGCAAAATAAAGCACTAGAGCAACCCATATAAATTCATTCCATTTTCCGCTATAATAATTAACGACCCTTTAGTTTAGGAGATTGTTTTTTTGGAAGGGAGAAAATATGAAATCATTAGTATTAGCCGAAAAACCAAGTGTCGGCAGAGAAATAGCCAGAGTATTAGGATGCAATCAGTCGCATAAAAACTATATAGAAGGCAAGCATTATATTGTTACATGGGCGCTTGGTCACTTAATAGAACTCAAGATGCCCGAACATTACGATAGCAAATACAAACAATGGAAACTAGAAGACCTGCCAATTATTCCTGATAAAATGGGCATCAAGGTAATGAAGCAAACAAGTCATCAATTTAAAACGGTCGAGCATCTTTCCAAGCGAAATGATGTAGGAGACTTTATTATCGCAACCGATGCTGGGCGTGAAGGTGAGTTAGTTGCTAGATGGATTTTAGAGAAGATTAAATGGAAAAAGCCAATCCACCGCCTCTGGATCTCATCTGTCACCGATCGAGCAATACAACAAGGATTTAAAAACCTTAAACCAGGGAAAGACTTTTTAAATTTATATGATTCTGCTGTTTGCAGAGCTGAAGCAGATTGGCTCATCGGATTAAATATTTCACGTGCATTAACAACGAAGTATCAAGAACCTCTTTCTGCTGGTAGAGTGCAAACTCCAACGCTTTCCCTTATTATGGATCGTGAGAAACAAATCCAGAAATTCACCCCACAGGATTATTGGATGATTCATGCAAAAGTGGGCGTATTAGAAACAGAATGGGAAAACAATGGTGAGAAACGAATCTTTAATAGTGATCAAGCTGAAACGATTAAAAAACAAACAGCAAAAGCAAAAGCAACAGTGCAATCGATTACTCGGAAAGAAAGAAGTGAAGCACAACCACTTCCATATGATTTAACTGAGCTACAACGCGATGCCAATAAAAAATTCGGCTTCTCAGCTAAAAAAACATCATCTGTACTGCAAAAATTATACGAACAACATAAAATCGTAACGTATCCACGTACAGACTCTCGTTATTTAACAAGCGATATGGAAAGTACAATGATGGAAAGATTAGAGGCAATTGCTGGTTCTTATAGTACAGAAGTAAAACCTTTGCTTGCGAAAAAGGGTAAGGTACTAGCCAAAAAGGTATTTAATAATAGTAAAGTGACGGATCATCATGCTATCATACCAACGGAACAAAGAGTACATCTCAGTGATTTATCAACAGATGAGAAAAAATTATTTGATATCATTGCTAAGCGATTCCTTGCTTTATTTTATCCGCCATATCAATATGAAAGTGTACTATTAAAGTTAGATATAGCTGGTGAAACGTTCGTAGCTAAAGAAACCCATATCATTGACTTAGGGTTTAAAACGCTCCATTCATCTACGAATGAACAAAATTCAAAGACTGCGTTGAATCAGTTACAACAAGGGAAACAGCTGCAAGTTCATACAGTCGAGACGATAAAAAAATTAACAGAGCCCCCTGCTCGCTTAAGTGAAGCCGATCTGTTACAAGGGATGGAGAAATTTGGTTTAGGTACACCTGCAACGCGTGCCGAAATTATCGAAAGACTTATCTCATCAGAAGTAGTAGAAAGACAAAACGGGCGCTTTCATTCCACCCAAAAAGGGAAGCAGTTAATGGATCTTGTAAATGATGAATTAACATCCCCAGCATTAACAGCTAAGTGGGAAAAAGAACTTGAAGCCATCGCACATGGAAAAGCAAAACGTGATGACTTTCTAAAGAAAATTAGACAACAAACGAAGCAAATAGTATCCGAAGTAAAGAAAAGTGATAAATCTTACCGCGCCCATAACTTAACCGGATCGAAATGTCCTGAATGCGGCTCTTTCTTAAAAGAACGGAATACGAAAGATGGGAAAATCCTCGTTTGTTCGAGTCTGGATTGTAACTTCAGAAAAAGAAAAGATCCAAAGCTTTCTAATCGTCGTTGTCCTCAATGTCATAAAAAGATGGAAGTTCACAACGGGAAAGCTGGCACATACTTCCAATGTCGCAAATGTAATGTGGTTGAAAAAGCGGCAGATAAGAAACAAAAAGTCAATAAACGTGAAGAAAGAAAGCTTGTTCAGAAATACTCTGCTAAAAATGATCAATTCGGTACGAGCCTTGGTGACTTGTTAAAACAAGCAATGGAAGATAAAGAGTAAACATACACTGTCAATCCAGTAAGAATCTTGCTGTTTTGGCAGTTTTTTTGTTATATCATGAACAACTTCTTGCTTATGTTTTACCATGTAAACCGTGTAGTTCTTCCCTCTATCTTGTCATAAAGATAAAAAGTTTCTTTTTTCCTATAGAAAAGTTACAATAAGTAAGAAGTTTTTGACAAAGGGAGTGTACATAGTATGAGTACTTTTGAAGAAAAGCTCGACAAATATGCAGAATTAGCAGTTAGAGTGGGTGTCAATATTCAAAAAGGTCAATCATTAGTCATCAATACTTCTATTGATTCTGCCCAATTGGTTCGAAAAATTGTAAAAAATGCTTATGAAGCTGGTGCTGATCAAGTTATTGTAAACTGGAATGATGATATTGTTTCTCGTACAAAGTATGAATTAGCACCGATTGATTCCTTTAAAGAGTATCCGAAATGGCGTGCGCGTGAAACGGAAGAATTAGCAGAAAACGGAGCAGCTTTTATTGCGATTGTCTCTTCTAGCCCTGACTTACTGAAAGGAATTGACCCTGAGAAAATCAGCACATTCCAAAGGGCATCAGGTCAAGCATTAGCAAAATATCGTAAAGCTGTGCAAACAGATAAAGTAAGCTGGACAGTAATATCCGCACCTTCTCAAGCTTGGGCGAATATGGTGTTCCCTGACGCAAAAGAAGAGGAACGAGTCAACTTACTATGGGATGCTATCTTTAAAGCAACACGAACTGATTTAGATGATCCTATCCAAGCATGGAAAGATCATGATCAAACATTACATGAAAAAGTAGAATACTTAAACGAAAAACGTTATAAAAAATTACATTACACCGCACCAGGAACAGATTTGACGATTGAATTACCAGAAAAACATTTATGGGTTGGTGCTGGAAGCGTCAATGAAAACGGTCATGAATTCATGGCAAACATGCCAACAGAGGAAGTGTTCACAGTGCCACATAAATATGGTGTAAATGGCACTGTCGCAAGCACAAAACCACTTAGTTATGGTGGTAACATTATTGACCGCTTCTCCATTACTTTTAAAGATGGAAGAATAGTTGATTATAAAGCTGAGGAAGGCGAAGCTATTTTAAAACAACTAGTTGAGACAGATGAGGGCTCTCATTATCTTGGTGAAGTCGCGCTTGTACCATTTCAATCACCAATTTCTCAATCAAACCTTCTTTTCTATAACACATTATTTGATGAAAATGCATCGAATCACCTCGCTATCGGCAGCGCCTACGCCTTCTGTGTAGAAGGTGGCAAAAAAATGAATAGTGAAGAGCTAGAAACAAACGGATTAAACGAAAGTATCACCCATGTAGACTTTATGGTCGGTTCCTCTGAAATGGATATTGACGGTATCCTTGAAGATGGTACAACTGAGCCTGTATTCCGTAAAGGAGATTGGGCATTTTAACAAAGAAATATTGCGTGTGCACTCTTCAGACCCAAACGCTAGCGTTTGGGTCTACTTTTCGTGATTTTTTGGGGATACAATATCTTTTGTGAATGAGCAAGCACGCCCCCTGAGCATTCTGTTTTTTGTGAATCATACTTTATTGTTATTCCTACTACTCTAAGTAATATTGCTTTTTGAGGAACAGATTATTGCGGAGCGCTCATGCTCTGGTTTCTCTCTGAGTGACTTGCTAATCCCTTTTGCGTGGCGCTCAGTTCTTATTTTCTTGCTGAGTGACCTGCATACTCCTTTTGCAAAGCACTCAGTTTTAGTTTTCTTGCTGAGTGACCTGCTAACTCTTTTTGCGAAGCGCTCATGCTCTGGTTTCTCTCTGAGTGACTTGCTGTTCCCTTTTGCGCGGCGCTCAGTTCTAGTTTTCTTTCTGAGTCACCTGCAAACTCTTTTTGCGAAGCGCTCACTCTCTCTTTTCTTTCTGAGTGACTTGCTAATCCCTTTTGCGAAGCGCTCATGTTCTGGTTTCTTTCTGAGTGACTTGCTAATCCCTTTTGCGCGGCGCTCAGTTCTTGTTTTCTTGCTGAGTGACCTGCTAACTCCTTTTGCAAAGCGCTCACACTCTAGTTTCTCTCTGGGTGACTTGCTAATCCCTTTTGCGAAGCGCTCATGTTCTGGTTTCTTTCTGAGTGACTTGCTGTTCCCTTTTGCGCGGCGCTCAGTTCTTGTTTTCTTGCTGAGTCACCTGCAAACTCCTTTTACTAAGCGCTCACTCTCTCTTTTCTCTCTGAGTGACTTGCTAATCCCTTTTGCGAAGCGCTCAGTTCTAGTTTCCTTGCTGGGTGATCCGCAAACTCTTTTTGCGAAGCGGTCACTCTCTGCTTTCTCTCTGAGTGACTTGCTAATCCCTTTTGCGTGGCGCTCAGTTCTTGTTTTCTTGCTGAGTGACCTGCTAACTCCTTTTGCGAAGCGCTCATGCTCTAGTTTCTCTCTGAGTGACTTGCTAATCCCTTTTGCGTGGCGCTCAGTTCTTATTTTCTTGCTGAGTGACCTGCATACTCCTTTTGCAAAGCACTCAGTTTTAGTTTTCTTGCTGAGTGACCTGCTAACTCTTTTTGCGAAGCGCTCATGCTCTGCTTTCTCTTTGGGTGACTTGCTAATCCCTTTGCAAAGCGCTCACTCTCTGCTTTCTCTCTGAGTGACTTGCTGTTCCCTTTTGCGTGGCACTCAGTTCTTGTTTTCTTGCTGAGTGACCTGCTAACTCCTTTTACTAAGCGCTCACTCTCTCTTTTCTCTCTGAGTGACTTGCTAATCCATTTTTCAAAGCGCTCCGTTCTTATTTTCTTGCTGAGTGACCTGCAAACTCTTTTTGCGAAGCGCTCACTCTCTCTTTTCTCTCTAAATGACTTGCTAATCCATTTTACAAAGCGCTCACTCTCTTTATTCTTTCTGAGTGACTTACCATGCCAGAATCCTTTGAATTTAGGCAGCACAAATAGGCTGCTACTATCTTGTTTTTAAAAATTTCGCAGCCTACCTATGATCAAAATATAATGTTTTATTGCTTACTTAATGAGATTTGCTTGATCTCTCCTGATTCATCCGTATAGGTTTTAAGAACATATTTATCAGCAAGAAATTCAGAATAGATTAAACCGTTCTCCTCTTTTTGTCTAACTGGATCTCCTAATAACTTCTTGAGATCTGCTAATGAAGATTGTAATCTTTCCCCTGGGATGGCAACTGTAGATACAGCCCCATCTTCTCTGTTATAGTAGTAGATTGTTTCTGGATACATTAAATACTGTTGACCATGAAGTATTCCCTCTTGAATGTAATAAGGGTTAGATTTTTTAATGTCTTCTATGTTCGTACCAATTGGATAAGGGCCACCCATAGGTATACCCATTTTCGCTCTTTCAATTACTTCTTTAGTCAACTCAATATTTTCATAAGGATAAAACACTTCTTCCGTCTCGCTCCAAATATCCATCCAAGACTGATCTAATAATGATTGATAAGCACCAGAATCTTCAGTTACCGTTGCTTCATCATGGAGTGAAAGGACTAATGGATCATTTTGTAATTCCCAGCTGAGAAAAATCGATTCATTTTGATTAACCGGATAGGCCGATTGAAGGACATTTTGACTTAAGGATTTAAGTTTTCTATCTGTTAAGTTAAGCAATTCTCCACCTTCAATCGGTACCTCTCTCAATATCCCTTGGTCCATTGAAATAACTCGAAGTGACGATACTTCCTCACTCTTTTCAAGTGATAATATAATAAGAGTTTGTTTATTTGTATTCAGTGAATAGATATTATTTTTATTGAATTTCTCATAGGCAAGCTCTTGGCTATATGCCATTTTGCCGTTCTCTTCAGCAACAAAAAATGAATATTGATTGCTATCATCTTGATTTGAGGAAATATATACTTCATAACTTTTTTCCCCATCCACCATTGTTGTTTCGTAAATGGCATTTTCTTCAAGGACTGCCACCTGTTGTTTTTCTACTTCATCCGCTTCATGAGCAACAGTTGAACTTGGCTCCATTTCTTGTTTATTCACCTTTGACTCATTCATGCAACCAGACATGAGAGTAGTTAACATTAATATATATAAATATTTCTTCATTTAAATCTCCCTATCAACAAAAATCACTTGGCCCTTGCCAAGTGCTTAATATTCTAAGTAAAGTCCTTTTTATGAAAGACTAGTCGTCAATTCTATTTTTAAGCTATCATACATTTCTTTATTGACATTCTAAATTGTAACAAATCTGAAACAATACTACAAACAGAATAAATAATCGTAAAGTAAACTTAATGTCCTGATTTCTCCCGTTTACTATGTTTAAATATTTATATACAATGTTTCTTAAAGAATTCAACATAAGAACTACTTTTTGATTTGGAGGGATTTTTTGCTATGTTACAAGAATTTAAGAAATTTGCTATGAAAGGAAATGTGTTAGACCTGGCAATCGGGGTCATTATAGGGGCAGCTTTTGGAAAAATTGTTACTTCTCTAGTGAATGATCTGATTATGCCTATTCTTGGAATCTTTATCGGTGGAGTCGATTTCACAAAACTCTCTTATTCCCCTCCATTTGGGGAATCTGTTATACTATATGGACAATTTATTCAAACCGTTTTCGACTTTTTGATTGTCGCTTTTTCCATTTTTCTTTTTGTCCAATTTATGAATAAAAGAATTAGGAAGAAAGAAGAAGAGAGTACGCCTGAACCGCCAGAAAAAGATGCAAAAGAAGAATTACTAATCGAAATTCGTGACTTGTTGCAAAAACAAGAGCAGAACTCACTTGATATAACAAAAAAACAAAATCATGAGTCCTAAATAAAATCTAGGAATATATATATGAGTGGCAAAAAGAACAAATGATAGACATCTCATCATATCATTTGTTCTTTTTCCTATTTGCCACATAAATGCTCATGCATCTATTCACACAGCTAATCTTATATAGAAAGAAGTGGTCCAATGCCATCATCTATTCAAAAACAATATTTTCGTCGTGTTATTATTATTTTTATGATTTCTCTTGCTATTGCCACTATTGGGGTCTTTCTTGGTACAGTTGTTCCAAGCCAGTATTTTCTACCGATCAAGATAATTGAAGTAATTATGTTAATCATCGCTTTTTTTCTTAGACGAAAAAAGGGGATTTCCTACTTTTTCTTATTCTTATTTACCTTTATATCTGGCTTGTCTATTTATCCAATTCTACATCAATATGTGTCTTCAATAGGTATGCAAACGATACTAATGACACTCATAGCAACAACTATCATTTTTATTTTTATTGCGAGCTATGCCACTATTACAAAGAAAGATTTTAGTTTTTTAGGCGGTATATTATCAATTGCATTACTTGCCTTTATCATTATTGCTATCATTCGAATCTTTTGGCCATTAGATGACACTTCACTACTCATATATTCATTTATAGGTGTTCTCATATTCAGTGGCTATATTCTATATGACTTTAACCGTTTGAAAAAATACGGTATTAAAAAAAGTCAAATCCCTACTTACACTTTGAAATTGTATTTAGATTTTATTAATCTCTTCTTAAACTTACTTAGACTAATTGGTTTACTGAAAGATAGAAAATAACAAGTAACATTATAAAAACGAAGAACGACAATGACAGATTACTTTCTGTCGTTTTTTTTATGCCCAAAAATGAATAAATCTGGATAATCGGAACACTTTATAAACATAATACGAAAAAAGGAGGTTTTTTTCCAATGGCAGAACAACACTCTGAAAAGAAAATGTCAAGAAGACGCTTTATTAGAAACTCTGGATACGTAGCAGGTGGACTTGTCGGTGGAGGAATTATCGGTGGGCTCATTGGTGCCAATATGAATGATGAGCAAGAAGGTACAAATACACAAGGGGAACATCAAGGAACCAGCTATCTACAAGCACCTCTTTATTTTACAAACCCTGAAATGTTTGCCGTTTTAGTCGCTGCTTCTGAAAGAATTTTCCCAAGTGATGATAACGGTCCAGGAGCTGATGAATTAGGCGTTGCCTATTATATAGATCACTCGCTCGCTGGTTCTTGGGGGAACAATGCTCGTGAATATATGCAAGGACCATTCTTTCCAGGCTCTAACTTCCAAGGTTATCAATCCCCTCTTAAGAGACATGAAGTATTTGATACCGGGATAAAGGCACTGCAAAAAGTGGCTAATGAAAAACACGATAAGAATTTCCCTGACTTGGAAGGCGAACAACAAGATGCTATCTTAACTTCCTTCCAAAATGATGAGGTTGAGCTCAAAGGAGTAACATCCAAAACCTTTTTTAATATTCTCAGAGCAGCCACGATTGAAGGTGTATATGCTGACCCTGCATATGGAGGAAATATTAATATGGAAGGCTGGAAAATGAAAAACTATCCTGGGCATCAAATGAGTTATTACGACAAAATTGAATCAGATGAATTTATGGAAATTGAACCACAAGCCCTACATTCTTATACAAAATAAGTGGATTGAATAGGAGGAAATACAATGGCTGAAAAATTACCTAAAACCGATGTCGTCATCGTCGGTATGGGCTGGGCTGGTAGCATTATTGCTGCCGAGCTTGGTAAGGAAGGATTAAAGGTTGTTGGATTAGAACGAGGTAAAGAAAGAGGCTTGAAAGATTATTATGTCGTACACGATGAGCTTCGTTATGCTATTCGTTATGAATTAATGCAAGATTTATCAAAGGAAAGTTTAACTTTCCGTAATAACCAAAAGGAAAGGGCCCTTCCCATGCGTCAACTTGGTTCTTTCCTATTAGGTGAGGGTTCTGGTGGTTCTGGTGTTCATTGGAACGGCCAATCCTTCCGTTTTTTGCCTTATGATTTTGAAATACGATCAAAAACAATTGAAAAATATGGTGAAAGTAAAATCAAAGGATTACAAATTCAGGATTGGGGCATTACATACGACGAATTGGAACCATATTTTGATAAATATGAGAAGGTCGCTGGTATTAGTGGTGAAGAGGCTCATTTTGGACCGGAACGATCCAATCCATATCCAACACCACCGATGAAAGAGACACCATTAACCAAACGGTTTAAAGATGCAACAACCTCATTAGGTATGCATCCATACCATATGCCTTCAGCTAATTTAAGTGAACCATATGAGAACATGTACGGTGCAAAGATTGCTAACTGTCAATATTGCGCATTTTGTGAACGTTTTGGTTGCGAATACGGTGCAAAGGCAGACCCAACTGTTGCCGTCATTCCTTATGCTATGGAAACAGGCAATGTAGATATACGCAATTTTGCTAATGTAACTGAAATCATACATGAAGGTGGAAAAGCAACAGGTGTGAAATTCGTAGATGTATTAACGAAAGAAGAATTCATTCAACCGGCTGATACAGTCGTTCTTACGAGCTATGTCATGAATAATACGAAACTACTTCTACATTCAAAAATAGGCAAAGCCTATAACCCGGAAAACGGGACTGGTGTGATTGGTAAGAACTATTGTTATCAGATTCTCCCTGGCTCTACAGGCTTTTTTGAAGAAGAACGCTTTAACACTTTTATGGGGGCAGGAGCATTAGGTGCAACAATTGATGATTATAATGGTGATAACTTCGATCACTCAGATCTAAACTTTATCCATGGTGGCTCTATCTCCATTAATCAATCAGGTAAACGACCGATTGGCTCAAATACCGTTCCATCTGGTACACCAAACTGGGGAGCTGAGTTTAAAGCACAATCTATCAAGTATTTTACAAGATCACTCAATATTGGAACACAAGGGGCTTCCATGCCTGTACAACATAACTTTATGGACCTTGATCCGACGTACAAAGACGCTTATGGTTTACCATTGCTTCGCTTAACTTACGACTTTACAAAACAAGATAAAGAGCTTTATAACTATATCGGCAAAATTGCAGATCAAATTATGCTTGAAATGGGCGCAGATAAAGTAAATGAACGTTCGAATCTTGAAAGTTATGATATTGTGCCATATCAAACAACTCATAATACAGGTGGTGTTATTATGGGCGCTGAACCGGAAACATCTGCTGTTAATAATTATCTGCAAATGTGGGATGCTGAGAATGTATTTGTTGTAGGTGCCTCTGCTTTTGCACATAATGGGGGCTATAACCCAACGGCAACTGTCGGTGCACTCGCATTCAGAGCAGCAGAAGGTATCCTCAAATATAGCAAAGAAGGTGGCATGCTCGCCTAATTAGTAGGAAAGGGGTTGATTTGTAATGGGTTTAACAAATATCGGAATACCAGGTTTAATCATTATCCTTGTCATCACCTTGATTATATTTGGACCAAAAAAACTACCTGAAATTGGCTCAGCTTTCGGAAAAACATTAGCTGAATTTAAAAGATCGACAAGAGAAATTATGGACGATAGCGACAAGGAAACATTAACAGTGGCTGCTAAAAATGAAGAGGAATCTAAATAACATCTGTGATGGAGGCGTAAAGATGGAGAATAATGACCAAACACTAGTGGAGCATTTAACTGATTTAAGAAAAGTGCTCATTCGATCGATTGTCTTCTTTACCTTTTGTTTTATCCTTTGCTTAGTGTTTATTAACCACCTTATTCCCATTCTAGCTAATGACTATGATCTCGTCATGCTAGGGCCATTAGATGTAATTAGACTATACACAGGGATTGCCGGTAGCATTAGCCTCGGCATTTCCCTTCCCTTCATTGCGTTTCAAGCATGGCTATTTATTAGACCTGCATTGAATGATAAAGAAGCAAAAATCTCGATCATGTTCATTCCAGGAATTATTTGTAGTTTCGCCATTGGCTTATCATTTGGTTTATTCATTGTATTCCCAACCATTTATGGCTTTCTCATGCACCTTGGCGAAAGTAATTTTTCTATGATGATTACTGCTCGAGAATATTTCTCATTTTTATTGATTTCTACTATTCCGTTTGGATTTCTATTTGAAGTTCCATTATTACTAGTTTTTCTCACAAATATCGGGGTCGTATCCCCTGAAATGCTAAAGTCAGTAAGAAAATACGCATATGTGGTGCTTGCTGTCGTTTCTGCACTCATTACGCCACCAGACTTTTTCTCACAAATACTCGTACTCTTTCCATTAATTGGACTATATGAACTTGGACTGTTTCTTTCAAAGATTAGCTATAGAAAACGATTGGTCATGGACGCAGAGTTAAATAAAGGGTAGTTTATTGATAAGTGAAAACGTTAGTATTCTCGTGGACATTTTTAAAATAGGTAAATGAAGGAATAATCTCTAATAAGGAACAAGGATTGTATGAAGAGGAATCCAATCTTAGTTATTTTTTAATTAGATTTCGATATTGCTCTATAAAATGCTTAGGTACATCTTTCATATAAAAAGGATATACACCACGATTAGTATGTAAATACAATGTACCTAGCTTTTTTTTCGATTCTCTAAATGAAATATCAAAAACAGCTTGGATATCTATTTCGTCTTCACTCCATATAATTTTCTCATCGAAAAGTTTGATTTCACTTTCTATTTCCTCATACTTTTGGACATTCCAATCAATTTTACGCACAACTTTTATATAAGTAAGACTAGCTATAAGTTCCAATGGCGAACCCCCAATATTTAATATCTCCATTCTATTGGATTGTTAGTGAAAACGATAATAATTTGCTTAAAAGTAAAGAAACCATTTTAGCAACGTTAAAAATGTTACTATTTATTGTTTCAATTCGAGCTGATACCTACTCCCCTATGTAACTTCTCAAATAAATCTTAACTGTATTCTAGCCAGTTAAACTTAATATCAAAAGCAAAGAAAGAATGGATGCTCTTCTTTTTGCATTTAAGAACCAGCTTCCGATTCTTTCATATGATTACGAACAGTTCAAAACAATGTTCCGAATTAAAGTACACCAGAAAATAATCTCGCAAATGACTCTTTTGTTCTTTCTAATAATCCTCTTTTGTAAAACTGTACCGGACTTATTTTAAAACTATCTTTCATATCATCTTCATAATGAGCAACTAAATCTCTAATAGAACTTGTCCCGTAAAGAAAAACATTCACCTCGAAGTTCAAATGGAAACTTCTCATATCCATATTAGCAGTACCAATACTGGCTAAATTCCCATCAATAATAATTATTTTTTGATGAAGAAAACCTTTTTTATATGAATAGATCTCTACTCCATAGCGAAGAAGTTCAGAAAAATAAGAACGGCTAGCATATTGCGTAAAAAAACTATCATTGATTTCAGGGACGAGAATTCTCACTTCAATCCCTTTTGCCGCAGCTACTCTTAATGCCGTACGAATGGCTTCATCTGGTACAAAGTAAGGGGTAGCAATCCAAATGGAATAATCAGCAGACGAAATCATCGAATAATAAAAATCCCCCATAATACCCTGTTGCGTATCTGGTCCACTGGCAACGACCTGAAGCGCTCCGTCTACCACATCATCTTTTTTATGTATAGGCTTCCTATCATTACGATATTTATCCAACACCTCTTCATTAGCAACATATTCCCAATCTAATAAAAATATCGTGTGTAGTATATAGACAGCTTCACCCTTTAATAAAAGATGGGTATCTCGCCAAAATCCAATTTGCTTATCTTCACCCAAATATTCATTTCCAACATTCAATCCACCCGTAAAGCCGATTTCTCCATCAATGATGATAATCTTACGGTGATTTCTAAAATTAAATTTCTGATTAAAAAAACCATACTTTAAAGGCGAGAATGGTTTTACTCGGATGCCAGCATCTAACATCTGGTTGATATCTTCCGCATGCAGTGTTAAGCTCCCAGCTGCATCGTAAATAAATAACACCTCTACTCCTTGCTTGGCTTTATCCATCAATATCTTCATTATTTCTTTTCCTAAGCGATCAGAACGAAAAATGTAATATTCCATATGAATGAATTTTTTTGCCTGTAACAGCCTTCTCTTAATTTCAAAAAAAGTTTCATCACCGTTTTTTAAAATGGTTGCTTTAGACTTCGTACTTATCGGAGTTAATGATGAATGATTAGCAAATTCCGCAAATCGAAGCTGGCCATCTTGGAGGAATGATATGTCTTGTTCTTCTTCTCTATGCATTAAGCGTTTCCATTCATCTCTATCTCTGCTACGTTTACTTTTAAATAAATACCCTTTCATATATAATTGCCCTGAAAATAAATAAAATAAATATCCAAACACCGGAAAGAATACGATTACATACATCCATAATAATGTATGCTGTGGGGTTCGATCTTCCAGCATAATGGAATAGCATATCACTAATATTGCCAAACTATAAAATACAAGGCACATTATCGTAGTCATTATACTTGTTGCCATAAAAAGTCCGATATATAATGTAACCATCAGAATGAATACAAATAAAAACTCTACTCTTCTTCTACCTTTCATTACCATGCCCCATCCCGTAAGTTGCTGTTATTATTAGTACCCTAATTTTCATTTAAAGAAACGAGCTCTATCATAATTTTTATAAACGTTGAGGAGAATAAAATGAAAGTCATACCTTTACATAAAGAACATGCCGAAAGTTTCAAACAAATACGTCTCATTGGACTTAAAGAACATCCAGAAAGTTTTGCCTCTAGTTTTGAAGAAGAAGTACAGCAATCAATACTAGATATCGAAAAGAAATTGCTCTCTAGTCAAGCAATCACTTACGGTGCTTTTCATGAAGGTAAATTAGGCGGCATCATCACTTTGTTATATGAAAGTAAATTAAAAATGCGCCATAAAGCACATATCGTTGGTTTATTTGTACGAGAGGAATTTAGAGGGCTTGGGATGGCAAAACAATTAATGAACACGGTCATAGAAAAAGCACAAGGTAGTACGACTATTGAACAATTACATTTAACTGTCATGGCTGATAATCAACCTGCAATAAAATTATACAAAAAACTAGGATTTCGCTCATATGCTCATGAACCTCGTGCTTTAAAAGTGGTCGGACATTATTATGATGAAATTCATATGGTCTTACAATTAAAATGAGTTTGAGGCAGGTGTTTACTTGAACGCCTGCCTTAAACATTACCTCTTATAAAGATTGATATTTTTTTAATATTTCCTGAAGCTTCAATGCTAACCCAACATTACCTTCAACCTTTAAACCACCTGTCATAAACGCTACCGTCGTGTTTAAATCACCTTTTAATAGACTAGAAAAGTGACTATCACTCATTCTTAATTTAACCGCAGGATCGTCAGCTTCCCCTTCAATTACACTTACCTTTCCATCGCATAAAACAATTTGAATGGGGCCACTTTCTTTTAAATCCACTTGAAACACTCTATTTTTTTCATTTACAATATACTCTGGTTGATTATTCATTTTATCCGTCATTTCTTCAAGTTCAAGTAATACAGACATGTTAAGCCTCCTCTTATCAAGAAATAAGCTGTGCAAGGACATAGAAAAGCAAACATAAAATAGAAAGAAATTGGTTAATCTAAAATTCCCATTTTTCAGTATTTAATTGTCCTCGTATCTTTCATTTCATCGCAGTAACTTTATTAATATTCTATGTGGTAAATGAATCTTCCTGCCTAAAATGAATAATTATTCATTTTTCTTATTTTACATGAGGAAGTTCTTTTCAAATAAAAAATAACTCGCCAATTGGCAAGCTATTTTTAGTACCCATTCATATAACCCGTGTTATTACACTAAAGAAAGGAATCTATTCTCTCCACGGTAGTTCTGTTCCAAAGCTTTGTGCCCTTTTTTCGCTATCCTTCCTTCTACGCTTTCTATGTTCCGCTCTTTCTTTTGCACTTTCATATAGGCTCATTTCTTCGTCAGTCACTGGTACAATTTTAGGAATTGGTGCTGGTTTCCCATCTTCACCAAGTGCTACCATTGTAAGGAAAGATAGTGCACAAATATTTCTATCTCCTGTTAAAAGATCTTCTGAAATAACCTTTACAAATATCTCCATTGAAGATCTGCCTGTATATGTAACAAATGCTTCTAAACAAACCGCATTACCAGCGTAAATAGGATGTAAAAAATCAACTGAATCAGTTGACGCTGTTACAACCGCTCTTCTTGAATGCCTCATAGCTGCAATCCCAGCAATATCATCTATATAAGCCATTAACTTCCCACCAAACAGCGTCCCATGTCCATTTGTATCTGGTGGTTGAACAATACTTGTTTTTACAACATATGATTCTTTACAAAACTTTGATTCACTCACACTATTTTCTCCCTTCATAAAAGTATCAAAGGATACCTTTATATATCATACCTCATTACCGTTATTTAAAAAATGAATTCTTCTTTTTTGGCCTGAGTGTGTCCCCTGTCCATCCTTTTTTCACCAGCAACATATAGACAGCTACAGTAGATAGAATAATAATGACCAATGCACCTGCGTATCCCCATTTCTCATCTAATTCTGGCATAAATGAGAAATTCATCCCCCAAAGAGCTCCCCATGCACTAATTGGTGTAAATAATGTCGTAATAACTGTTAAAGTTTTTATAACTTCATTTCCTCGATGGGAGGATACCATTTCTTCAAAATGTACAAGGTGATCAATTTCTTCAATATACTCTTTCGTTAACATACTTCCTCTCTCTAATCTTTTTCTCATATTTTTATAATGCTTTGTCTCAACAATTTCGCTTGAAAATGCTTCTTCCAAACCAAACGATAATTCTATAATTGGAATCATAAAGTTTTTCCAAACTAACACTTCATGCCTTAACTGAAAAATTTCTTCTAATCGATCAATACTGTTCTTTTGTTTGATTTCCCAAAGTAAATCGTTTAATTTCAGCTCAAAATCATCAATTCTTTTAATACTATTCTTTAATATCTCAGCTAAAAGAATAGAGAAACCAGCAACTGCATTTTCAGCTTCCATCATATCATCATTAATATGACTATCCTGTTCAAATTCACTCGTTATCAATACATGTTCTGTTAGAAAATAATGGAGAAGTTTATATTCATTTTGTTGATTAAGCTTTTGTTCATAGATGAGCGATCCACAAATGTAGCTTTTCCCTTCCGTTGATCGCAAATGGAGATGATTTGATTCTTGCGAAGAAATATGCTCAATCCACATTTCTATCTCTTCTTTATAAAAAGGGAATTCTAGATGTTTGTTTGCTTCTGGTTCAAAAAAATTAAGCCATCGCCAATTATTCATCTCTTTTGTATCCATTCATTCTCACCCTCCTACTTTAACATTCCCTGAAAATGAACATAACAAAACCATATGTTTATATATAAATAAAACGGGTAATTATAATACATGCAAGAAATAAACTTTCCATAAAATGAAGGAGGAGTTAATATGAAATCTCGTCCAAAGAACTTTATTATTGCAGGAGTTGGCGTAACAAGTTTACTATTACTTGCTAAGAAGGAAAATCGTGAAAAGTTACAGACACTCACACATAAAATGAAAAGTTATCTTCCAACTAATAGTGAGAATCAATATGAAATGAAAGCCGGACATCCCGATCCACAAGACACCCGCGATAATGAAATGGTCAGTGAAGGTGCTATGACTTCCGTTAATTATTATAATAATCAACAAGAAGAAAAATAACCTAGGGATTTCTCCTTAGGTTATTTTTCTTCTACAATCATTGGGTGAAGTTTTGCCTTCCCTCTCCTCAACCTTGTCTTAATTGTCGAGAGAGGTAGCTTTGTTGCTTCACTTATTTCCTTTAATGACATTTGTTCGAAGTAATAAAGATATAGTGGTTCTTTATATTTTTCAGGTAGACAAAAGATAATCCTCTCTACTTCTTCTCGATTACTTTTTTTAACAAACAATTCATCGGCCCCTGGAGATTTGGCCTCCTCATATAGAGCAGGTAGCCTCTCTTCTAAAAATTGTCGTTCACTTTGTTGTTTTCTCCATTGATCCCTACATTTGTTTAATGCAATTTTATATAGCCAATTTTTAATATTTGTTTCTTCTTTCAAGGAAGGGAAAGCTAAATAAGCTGAAATTAAGGCTTCTTGGAGTAAATCCTCCGCTCTTTGGGGATGTTTAATTAAAGAATAAATGTATCTGTATAATGATTGAGCATACTCGCTCACATAATTTTCGAATGTGTAGTTAATTGTTGCTTCCATACTTCATCTGGGTCTATTACCCTTTCCTCCTTTATTTCTTTTCTTACCCTAATAGACGAATGATAGATCTTCTTCCCCTACAGTGTTTTTGATTTTTTTAAGAAAAACTTGTTTGTTTTGTAAGAAACCAAGTAACACCAATCTTCTTACATATCGTCATGTAATGCATGAACATTAATAAAATGGCTCCCATATTTATGCCTAAAATTACTCCATGCATTTGCAGACTTTCCATCGAACCAAATACATACATCGCAACAAAAGATATAAGTGTTGACCACACAGCATGATAAAAGGCATCTTTCATAAGCCCCAAACCGATAAGAAATGCTTGCATAGGGAAAATAAAAAAGTGTAACAGAAAGAATGGCCACAGTAATTGCACATATATACTTGCTTCTATCGAATGGAAAAATGTACTAGTTAAAGGTTCGGCAAAGAAATAAAAAATGGTAACAGAAGGAACGCCATACAAGAAGGTGATAAAAAATACTTGTTGAAGTAACCGCCGTAAGTAATTATGCTTCTCTTCAGCATATGCTCTTGAAACAGTAGGAATGAGCATAACCATAAAGGAATGAGCAATAAAAGCGGGAAACATTCCAATTGTCATTGCTACACCTGCAACCATCCCAAAATGTTCAGTGGCAATATCCGTACTGATTCCAGACTTTAGCAATGCTGCTTTTATTAAAAATGGTTGGATCGCATGGGTTAAAGCATGAAATATCCGTAGACCTGTTGTAGGGATAGACACCCCCATCAAGTTTTTCCACACACTCATACCAGACATCGGCTCAAACGGCAATTTCTTCATCCTTTGATACTGGATGACAAATAAATGAATGAAGTAAGCAAAAATCGCTATTTCACTGCCAACAAATGTACAGACAGCTATAAAAACTGCCGTTTCCGTTTCAAAGCGAAACAAATGAAAAAGTAATACCAGCAATGAAAGCTGAATGAATTTTCTCAAAAAATTGGCAGAAGCAATCTTCCCCATTTGTTCGTTGCCCATAAAATAACCTCTAGCAATAGAAGAAAATGAAATAATCGGTATGAGAATAATAGCCATCCACCTTAATAGTGGATGATAATCATCAAAAACAGTAATAAATGGGAGAATCGCTGATGCTAACGGGATTAATATAAGTGAAAAGATAACCGTCATTCTAATCACATGATTGAGCATACTATAGTGATATTTTCTATCCTTTTCTGCAATAAATTTAGAGATGGAAACAGGCATTTCAAAACTAGCTAATAAAACAATCAAAAAAATGGTTGGAAGAATAGACATATAAAGCCCTAAACCATGTTCACCTAACTGCCTAGCAAGCACCATATTAATCAGAAATTCAATACATTCACCTGCAAAAGCCGCTAGAATTAATAAAAGCAATCCCTTGAAGAACTTGTTCATTTCGCCTCTCCTTTTTGTTCCCACAAATAAATAATCTCTTCTATCCTATGAGACAACCCTTAAAATTATTAACCTAGTTGAATATTTGTTTGCTGATCACTTCACTCTATTTTTGTTTTTTTCTAACCTAAAAAAGGGACATACATATGGAACAATGAATGGTAGATAAAGTCGATATAGCCACTGCAGGGGCGGTTCACTTGCATTTGCTAGAGAAGGGATATTTTTGTCTTTCATCAAATATTAATGAAGAAAAAGGGTAAGAAACCTAATGGATAATTCTGGAAAATTAACACTTCATTTTTGGTATCTTTGTCCTATACGAAGGCTTTGAAAAGAGTAAAAGGGTTGCTCAAAAGTCGAAGAAGTGACATTTTGGACAACCCTTTTTAATGTGATATTCTGTTTGCTAATCCATCAACTGCCTACACACCATAAATGGACAATGGATGTGTGGCGATGTTTCTTACGTCAACACTTTTTGCTGATTTTTATCCATATACACAGGTATAGTCAGTCTGATTTCCAGATAGTACCGACCTTTCTATCTATTCTTCCAATAAAGATGCTGACCACTTCTTATATAAGTAATCCAGTTCTATTTGACATTGTTCCTTCTCATATTGTAAGTCTTGCAACATGCTCAAGGCTTCACCAGTCATCATCTTTCTTTCTATTATCTGTAATCTTTCTTCTAGCTTTTCCAATTCCTCTTCTATATCATCTGTTTGATGAATATTTTGTTTTACTGTACTTTCCCTTTCAACCTTTTTTATCGCTCCCTTAATTGGAGGCGCCAACTGTCGAATTTGGTTGCACCACTTTTCCCATGCATATGTGAATGAACCATTAAAATAGGAAAGCCTTCTCTGATTCAATATATACGTTTGGTTGAATAATAGCTCGATGAAATAACGATCATGAGAAACAGCTAAAATGGTTCCTTGAAATTCCTGCAGTGCCTGTTCAAGTACTTCTCTCGATTCAATATCGAGATGATTTGTGGGTTCATCAAGGATAAGAAAATTCACATTTTGATACATGAGTTGTGCTAAACGCAGTCGCATGCGCTCACCACCACTTAACTGTTTCACCTTCTTATGAACGGCATAACCATAGAAAAGAAAATTTGCGAGAATCCCTCTCGCTTCTCCCTCCGCTACAGCATGTATTTCCCTGAACAATTGTAGTACGGTTTTTTCTTGGTTTTCTCTCTCTGTAAATATTTGTTGAGCTAAGTAGCCAATTTTACAATTACTACCTACTCGCACTTCTCCTTCATCTGGAAGTAAACGTTGTAAAATTAATTTTATTAATGTAGTTTTACCGCTGCCGTTTTCTCCAACAAGCACTGCACGATCTTGAAAACGTAAATGCATGTCAATACTTTCTAACACAATCTCTCCACTAAAAGACTTTGTCATATTTTCTATAACTAACGTGTCTTTCCCACTTCTCTCTTCTGCTGCCAAATGCAAATGTAGTTTGCGATGAGAAACGGGTTTTTTTATCTTTTCCATCCGATTTAGTGCCTTTTCCATACTACTTGCTTTTTTATGGAGCCCGGCATTAGGTGGGTTGGCTTGATTTGCCCACTCTCTTAACCTTTTTATCGATTCTTTCATCTTTTTTATTTTCTTCTGTTGATCTTCATACTTTTGAAATTCCTGTAATAGTCGACTTTCCTTTTCTTTTACATAATCAGAATAATTGGTATGATAATTCGTTAATTCTTCATCTTCTAAATCCATAATCATCTTCACAGTTTGATCGAGAAAGTACCGATCATGTGAAACCATAACAATTGTCCCCTCATAATCTTTAATAAAACTTGTTAACCAATCAACAGCTTGGAGATCAAGATGATTTGTCGGTTCATCCAATAATAATAAATCTGGTTTCTTAAGTAGCTCTTTGGCTAAGCAAACTTTTGTTTTCTCTCCACCACTAAGCATTTGAAACTTTTTCTCCATTAATGTTTCTATACCAAGTCCATTAATGACTACTTTTATTTTTCCTTCTATTTCATAGCCGCCGTCATTCATAAAATAATCTTGTAACTTCCCATATTCATTGAGTAGTTGTTCAACCCCATTCGAGGTGTGTGATTGAGCTAATTTTTGTTCCATATCTGTTAGTTTTCTTTTTACCCCAAGTAAATTAGAAAAGGCTTCCTCCACTACATCCAAAGCAATAACTGATTCATTATATTCTGGTATTTGATGTAAATAGCCAATCACAATATGTTTACGCCAATGTATTTGACCTTGGTCAGGTTGTTCTACCCCAGCCATGATTTTTAATAACGTAGACTTTCCACTACCATTTCTCCCAACAATACCTACTCGCGAGTGGTTCCGTATGTCAAAACTAATATTAGTGAAGACTGTATCACCACCGTACAATTTCGTTATATTTTGTCCGCTCGTTATCATTTCATTTTCCTCCATATTAAGAATAGCTCATTTCGTCACTTGTCAGCGTTAAAGCTCATTTTTTCCTACCACCGTAAGCAACATGAGCTAGACAGAAATTTGATTAAATGAAAAGAAGGGCCACAGAGAATAAACTTCTCCTGTGACCCTTTTCTCATTTAAATATAAATACTCACCTGTATCCATACAAGAAAATATTCAGTATTATGATTGTGCTCTTTGACGGGTGTAAAGAGATGTTTCACTGCTTATTTTAGCTATGCAATTGTTATAAAAGGACAGACGTATCCCGTTAGCAGTCATTGCGCCAAAAATTGCACAGAAAATAGTTAAATGTTCAAGCCATTTTCCACGCGTTAAAACAGTTCCTCTCATCTCTTCTACACCTCCTTTTTCCATTCAGTTACTACTAGTTTAAATGAAATATTCTAAAATAACAATCATTTTCAAACATATATTTTATCGATTTTTTGATTTTCTGTGCTGTGGGAAAAGGCTAATATACCCATCTACATTGGCTACTTTCAAATTTATAAATATCATGATAATCTACTCACTGTTATGAATGTAGGCTTGGTTAAGTACCCTTGCTCGTTTATTCTGAGTAAAATTTTCTAAGTTAACTATCCTATTAAAAATCCCCAGTAAATAGCAGTGCAAAAGCTAGCTCAATATCCCTTTCCCTTTATTAATTGACTAAAAGGACATCAACATTTGACTTAGAGTTAAGATAAATGCATCTCTACACCAATCAGGTTAAGACCAAAAAAAGAGAGCTTCATCACAAAACTCTCTCTAAACTATTCTTTCACTATATGATTCTTAAATGCATAGATTACGGCTTGAGTGCGATCTTGGACATCAAGTTTACTTAAGATATTACTTACATGTGTTTTAACCGTTTTTAAAGCAATGTATAGTTCATCAGCAATCTCTTGATTAGTTTTTCCTTGCGTCATATGAAGTAGAATTTCCATTTCTCTACTGGTTAATTCTTCATGGAGAGGTTGTTCTTTTTTTCCTCTCATCTTTAACATCATTTTTCCAGTGACCTCAGGTTCTAAAACAGATTCTCCTTGTTGTGTTCTGCGAATCGCGTGAGCAATTTCACTTGCTTTTGATGTTTTTAACATATAGCTAGTAGCTCCTGCCTCAAGTGCTGGATAAACCTTTTCATCATCTAAGAAGCTCGTTACAATTATTATTTTTGCTTCTGGCCATTGCTCAACAATTTGCTTTGTCGCTTCAATCCCATCCATTTCTTTCATCACTAGATCCATTAGAATAATATCTGGTCGTAATTCCATTGCCAGCTCGATCGCTTGTTTACCGTTATCCGCCTCGCCAATTACTTCTATATCAGGTTGAGCTGATAAATAAGCGGTCACACCAATCCTCACCATCTCATGGTCATCTACAAATAATACGCGTATCATTTTTCATCGCCCCCTCCACCTTCAATAATTGGTACTTTTACTTCTAATCTTGTTCCTTTATTAGGAAGGCTGATCATTTTTAATGTACCACCAATCTCTAGTGCTCTTTCATACATATTTTGAATACCGTATGAACCTGCTTTTGCCTTATCTACATTAAAACCGATGCCATCATCAATAATACGTAGAATAGCAAATCCGTCACGTTGAATAAGTAATACATCTAAGGTGTCTGCTTTTGCATGACGCAAAGTATTGGAAACAGATTCTTGTAGAATGCGAAAAAGGTGATCCTCAATCCCTTTATCTAAATAAAAGTCCTCTGCTCTCCATTTGATATTCATTGTGACTTTTTGTTTTAACTCAAGCAGCAGTTCCTCGATACCTTCTATTAGCTTTTTTCCTTTTAAGGCAACAGGGCGTAGGTGAAGCAATAAAGCACGCATTTCTAGCTGGGATTGGTGAATCATCCCTTCTACTAACTGCAATTGCTTAACCTCATTGGCCGATTTTTCCTCTGTTTGTTCCATAATCGCTGACATTAACATAGATGCAGCAAATAACTGTTGACTGACTGAATCGTGTAATTCTCTTGCCAAACGATTTCTTTCTTCATATATAATTTCTTGCATACGATTATCAATATCTTTCGCTTTTTCATTTGCGAGCCGTTGCGTATACTTTGCCTGTTCTGATATTTGCTTCTGTATTTTAATCATTCTTTGATATATGTTTTGAACATCAGCACTTACTTCCTCATGATTAACCGTGAGTACTCTTCCTTCTTCTACCTCATGAAGCCAGCCTTCCATCTCTTTCAGTTGCTTCTGCCATCTATAACCAGATAATAACCCATAAAAAACACCTAATAAGATGCTTATCATTGGTGCAAACAATGCAAAGGGAATATCAACTACTTTAAAATGCCAGAAATCAATCAGGCGAATAGGGAAAATAAAATAAAACGACAACATCATGCTGATAAGTAATAGTAATGAAAGAAGCACTCCATATAAGATCTGACGTTGAGCCATATTCATGAGCGCTTCACCTCTATATCACCCACAATTAAAGAGGTGACGATTTTCACCTTTTGTTCAGTTTGGTTATAATTTTCCGTCTCAAAAATATAATTGCGGTTAAAAGCTCTTTTCTCTACCAAATCGAAAATTTGGCTAGAGCCAACAATAACAGAATGATTGATTGACACCTCTACATCATAAGGAATATATATGCGTACATTTCCAATAAGGTTTTTGATAAATATGATATTCTCTTGATTAGGTAATACCGTATAGCTCAAATCAATTTCAGTATCCCCTAAGCCACATTGGATATTTATATCTCCCCATTCATATACCTCTTCAGAAGTATTTTGATGCCCACTGATTTTATTCGTTAATAAGTTCTTCTTCTGAACCACAGCCTCTTTTCGCTCATCTGCTTTCCGCTGTTCTGCTCTAGGCTGAACCTTCTTTGGTTTCTTTTTCGTTAAGTAAAATTGATAACCAAAATGAACAATAAGTGCAAGGATTAACAACTTGAATGCCATCATATTAAAAATAGTAATCGCAAAAAGTAAAATCCCTAGCCAAAAAAGGACCTTGCCCCTAGTCTTCGGCATCCATTTACGACCAATATAGATCATACCAATTTCAATGATAATTGAGAAGATCAGCCCATGATTAAAAAAGAACATTTCTAAAATAATCATTGCCAAGGCAATGAATATCCACATTTTATAGTCCTCATTCCATTTTTCAAACATGTGACATCCCTCCTAATCATGTTGTTTAAAAAGGCGCAAGTCGGCCTTACGCCTTTCAATGCTTGTTTCTCGGTCAATTATCTTTAGCATACCATGTTTTTATGACTGCAAGGAATCATCCTTTTTCATTTTCAATTCTAAATCAGCAATTTTTTTATCAATATGATTATGGAAGTATTGATTTTGCACTTTTTGTTCTAACTCTGAAATATATTTCTCCATATCATTAAACTTATCATAAGAAGTTTGCTGGGAGTGTTCTTCTCCTAATACTTTATTCATTTTTACTTGGGCACGGGTTACATTTTCTCTCCCCATTAATTGCATCCGGCGAATTTGCATATCCTTTAGTTTATGCTTCATTTCTTCATACTGTCTTTCTAACTTTCCAAGCTCCTCTGATGCTTCTGCCACCATCGTTTGTAATTTATCTGCTCTTTCAGAAAAGTACTGTGCTTCTGTCTTCGCAAATGTTGCTAGCTCCTCTTCACCCGCTCGTTCAGCAACTTCCGCTTGTCCTTTTCTTTTAGTAGCCATATCCATGGCATGGGCAAGTTCTTTACGAAATTCTTCTCTCAGCTTAAATTGTCTTTCGATATATTTTTTCACTTTTTCTGTTTCTTGCTCACTTTGCCTCAAATACTGATTTAATAACGCTATTGGATTTTTACTTTCCTTTTTGTCGAGCACCTCATTGATATCTGTTACAATCGTGTTTTTAATTCTTGTTAATAGATTTACCATATTGTCTCCTCCTATTGTTTCAAAGCTTATTTATGAAGATCGGACCATTGCTTCTCAAAGTTCACAAATGGATCATCACTTTGTCTTGTTTTTGGCTTTTCTTTATTCCAATTTTTGTAAATCAGGTAAATGACATAAAGAGCTAGAACAGCTAAAATTGCTGGGATATTACTGATAGAGAACAATAGTAAAACGACACCTACAGTACCCCAAGCTACTTTTTCCCAACCATCTGTTTTGATAAATTGTTTAAATACTAAATAAAGTAATGCAGCTGTAATCGCTAATGCGATAAGTGAACCTAAATTCGCCAATACAACTATTGCCGCAATTCCACCTGCTATGATTAAAAGAAATTTTTTCATTTCTCATCCTCCTTTCACTATTTATCTTACCTATTTATAAGATCGTACATAACGTGCCACAGCTTGATTTTGCTCTAAGACTTAAGTCTGAACGAGAGCTGAGTCCATTTTATTCTATACATGTAAAACTAATTTAAGTTCATACTACAATTGGGAGGTGTGACAATGTCTCATTCTTGGTTGCTTTCATTTTTGTTAATGATTTCACCTATCAATGATGATTCCATATTCACAATTAAAAAAGAAGATAAAGTAATTACACAAATACAGAGAGAGGACTTTGCTATTCCACAGTCCAATTTGCCATTTATTGAAATGAAAAAATTCGAGACATTTATGGAAGATCTCGATAAAAAAACATTTATTGCCCCTAAAGACGCCTATATTAAAGGAAATATGATTATCTCAGAAATTGAAGGAAAGCGTTTATACCGTAAAGAATTCAAGAATCAATTTTTTCGTTATTATTTCTCCAAAGGAGTCTCAACTATCCAGCTTCCTCTTATATCTGTACCAGCAAGAGTGGATAAAGACTTAATCAGTCAAATCAATGTGAAAACAATTGGACAGTATGTCACTTACTTTAATAGCAATAATCAAAATCGCTCTCATAATATTTCATTAGCTACTGAGGCTATTAATAATTATGTCATTTTTCCTGAAGAAACATTTTCTTTTAATGAGGTTGTTGGGAGAAGAACGAAGGATAAAGGATACCTACGTGCGCCCGTAATTGTAAGAGGGGAACTATCTGAAGATATTGGTGGCGGGATATGCCAGGTCTCTTCTACACTATTTAATGCCGTCGATCGTGCCGGTGTTGAAATTGGCGAGAGATTCTCCCATAGCAAAAGAGTCCCTTATGTACCAAAAGGAAGAGACGCAACAGTAAGTTGGTATGGACCAGACTTTACCTTTACAAACCCTTATGAGTTTCCTTTACTTATAAGCGCACACGTTTATGGTGGTCAAATGATTGTTGTAATCAAATCTTCAGACGAAATTGAGACTTCACCACGCCATGTTCCCAACGCTTCAAAGATATTACCAAAAGAAATACGTGCAAACGGAGATACTTAAAACGGAGAATTATTATCCGACCTTATTTTATACCCTCTGGGGATTAAAAGTGACAGCCTAAATTCTTAAATAACGAATGTTCATGTCCCCTTCAAGTAGATAAAAAACCTTCATGATTCCATGAAGATTAGAATACTACTTGGAGGATTTTTTCTATGCCAAAGAAACCTAAAACAGCCGTCCCCTGCCGATTTAAATGAATGTGGGTGCTTAATTACACAGATTAATGACGGCAATGAACATACCACTCATCATTCGAAAGCTATCCAACAGAAATGATTTAACTTACATTAGCTGTTCTTCGTTCAAATCAAGGCTTTGAATATAACTTAAAGCTATTCAGCTGCCGATTAGGGGGATTTACAAAATTAAGAGCAGCCACTCACGCAAAGGAAGGCTGTATAGAATCACTCTTTTCACCTCACCCTAAAAAAACCGCATAGCTGTATATAAGTAATTGGGAGGCAGGAGACAAACTACCCGAGGATTACATTTACTATTACGATTACAAAAGGAGATAAAGAAACGCGTGCCTATTGAATATTATCGACAAGCGTTCTTTGATTTGTTTTTTTATGTTGACTACTTGAAAGGGGCAAGACCAAGGATTATTTTTATTATTCCCTTTTATAACAATGGCTTTTCTGAAACAATGACACCATCTTCATCAGCGTATACATATTCGTCTGGCAACCAATCAAGCCCCCCAAATGTCACGATCGTATCCCTATCTCCTTTGCCAGCTTTTCTACTTTTTAATGGACTACTACCAATTGCTAATACACCAATATCCATTGATGCTATATCTGCTGTATCTCGCACACAACCATATATAATGACACCCGCCAATCCGCGCGTTTCTGCAATTTTTGCTAATCGATCGCCCATAAGTGCACATCTCCTTGACCCGCCACCATCAACAACAAGCACATGACCTTCTGGGATACTTTCCAGTGCTTCAAGTACAAGTACATTATCTTCAAAAACCTTAACTGTTGAAACCTTACCATGGAATCTCTTTTTCTTACCGTATGAATATAATACTTCTTGATTTACCTTTACATATTCATGATGGTCGTCACATAAATCTGCTGTTTTAAAAGACATGATATCCCTCCTCACTCTACTAATTAATTTCGTCATCCGATGAAAAGTTTCCTTTGTCTAATGGAAAGAAAAAGTGATGACTTGCATATAAGTGTAATGAAAGGGGTGGATCATTATCGCTTATTTATGGATAGCAACAAGCGCTTATTTACTCATCGTTGGTTTGGCTGCTGGCGTTTTTGTTTACACATTAAGGTACGCGCTTCATTCAAAAGATTCTACCCAAATAGATGAAAAAAAAGAAGAGATAGATGACCTCTTAAATTAAATATTTTAAGGCTGTGACCACCACCGTCACAGCCTTTCTTTTTACTTATTCATTGCTTTTTCAATAGCCATGGAAAGCTGTGAAATAATATCTTCGTAATGTTCAATACCAATGGAGATTCTAATCAAATGCTCATTAATGCCTAACGCCTCACAAGTTTCTTCTGGTACCGCACGATGCGAAGTTGTAATTGGATGTGAAACAGAAGATTCAACACCAGCTAAAGTAGGAACAATTTTTATCCACCCTAGTGAACGGAAAAAAGTTGATACATCAGCTTGTTGTTTCAGTTCGATCGTGACCATTGCCCCGTATCCATATGCTCCATTTTGTTCGAAGGGATAATAAACTCTCTCCACTCCTTCATGAATAAGTAAAGCTTCTGCTACTTTTTTCGCATGATAAGATTGTTCCTTCATCCTTAATGCTAATGTCTTTGCTCCCCTTACTGTTAACCATGCTTCAAAAGGACTTAAGTTCACGCCAAGATTTACGACTTTTGCTGCAGCCAGTTCGATTAACTCAGTACTACCAACAATGACACCAGCAGTGACATCACTATGCCCACCAATATATTTGGTCGCACTATGAACAACCATGTCTACCCCAAGCTCAATCGGCTGACAATGAAACGGTGAAGCAAATGTATTATCAATCAATGTCTTCAGATTGTATTTTTTCGCCAATGATACAACAGCTTTAAGATCTTCTACTCTTAATAAAGGATTAGTAATTGATTCTGTATATAAAAGCTTCGTGTTCTCTTTGATTGCCGCCTCGACTTGCGTCATATCGCTAAAAGGAACAATTGTTACGTCAATACCGAATTGCGTGAGCTCTTCCACAATAAGATGAAAACTTCCTCCATACACATCATCAGTAGCAATAATATGATCACCATTTTTAGCCACTGCTAATATTCCTACCATAATGGCACCTAAACCTGATGCAGCTGCAACTCCTGATGCTGCACCTTCTAATCTTGCGACAACTTCTCCTAACTCATCAGTGTTTGGATTGCCTGATCTCGTATACAAGTAGTTGCCGTTTCCACTATAAAAACCCTCTAGTTCTTCTAAACTTTTAAAAGTAAATGCAGATGTTTGATAAATCGGTGTTGCTTTACTTTGAATTGTGCGCTTTTCTTTTTTATCTCCATGTAATAATGCCGTCTCAAATTTCATCCTATTGAATCTCCTTTTTATACACTAAAAGTATAAATCACCTTGTTTTATTTTCATAAATTTCTTAATTCTATCATTATAGCTCACTGTACTTTTTTACGTCAATTGAGGAAAGAAGTATAAGAAACATCCATAAGGCTATATTAAACGGAGATATATATTTTAGAGGTGATTGTATGAATAATGAAAAAAATAATATGCCGAAATACCCTCAATCGTACTGGTTGGAAGCAAAACAACTCCAATATCAATCATTGGACGGTAACACTAAAACAGATGTAGTTATCATTGGCTCTGGTATAACAGGGATTACTTCAGCTTACTTATTGGCTAAAGAAGGGTTGAAAGTGATTTTATTAGACGCCGGGGAAGTTTTAGCAGGAACGACTGGCCATACAACTGCAAAAGTGACTGCACAGCATGGTTTAATATATGACGAGTTGATTGAACATTTCGGCATAGAGCAAGCAAGACTGTATTATGAAGCCCAAGCTGACGCAATAAAAATGATTGAAAAAGAAGCAGCAAATATAAATTGCGATTTTAGTAATGAAAGCTCTTTTATCTATGCAACCAATGATCAATACAGTGAAAAATTAACTTTTGAATATGACGCCTATAAAAGATTGGGGATTATAGGGCAATTAAAAGAGAGTATCCCATTCTCCATTCCAACTACAGGTGTGCTTGAAATGAACAATCAAGCACAATTTCATCCGGTTAAATATTTAGAAGGCTTACTTAAGCGTTTCATCGACTTAGGAGGTACTGTTTATGAACAAACAACGGTCGTTGATATCGAGGAAGGTAAACAACCTGTTGTCATAACAAATAAAGGGCATCGTATTTTATGTAACTATGTTGTTATGGCATCCCATAGCCCATTTTTAAAATGGAAAGGTTTATATTTCTCCAGGCTTTTACCTGAACGGTCCTATGTAATTGCTATCGAAAGTGACGACGATTTTGAAGGAAACATGTACTATTGTGCCAATAACCCTGTCCGTTCGATCCGTGCTACAACTTCAGAGGAGACTGGTAAGAAACTTATTCTTATTGGCGGAGAGGGTCATAAAACAGGAAAAGGCATTAACACTTATCAACATTACGAGACATTACAGGCTTTCTCTAATGAGGTCTTCGGGGAAAAGCCAATCACCTTTCGCTGGTCTGCACAAGATTTAACTTCATTAGATAAAATACCTTATATTGGTCCTATCACATCTAATGAAAATAATATCTTCGTGGCTACTGGTTATCGCAAATGGGGTATGACAAACGGTACAGCTGCCGGAATTTTGTTAAAAGATTTAATAACTGAACAGCATACACCTTATCAGGAACTTTTTAACCCATCGAGATTTCATGCGAACCCTAGTATTAAAAACTTTATCACTTATAATGCAGATGTTGCAGGACAATTAATAAAAGGGAAACTCGAGCCAGAATTTAAGCACCCTGAGGATCTAGCAAATAATGAAGGCGGCCTGGTGAAAGTGGATGGAAAACGCCGAGGCTGTTACCGCGATGATGATGGCCAACTTCATATTGTTGACACAACTTGTACTCATCTAGGTTGTGAAACAGAATGGAATGCCGGCGATCGCACTTGGGATTGTCCATGTCATGGATCCCGTTTTTCATATGATGGCGAGGTCATTGAAGGTCCAGCAACTGAACCTTTGGAAAAGATGGATTAACGCATATGACCATAAAGGTAAGGTAAGCTAAGTTTTGGAAACTTTTAAATGTTTTTCTTTTAACTGGATTAGTGCGGCTTCCAGATAGAATAATGTCACATAAGTGGTTGAAAAAAATTGTACATTCTTAATTAATCAAAATCGGCATCGATAGATTGAAGATGTTTCCATTTCATCTTGAAATGTAGCGATATAGAACAAAAAGAAAAAAATCCGCAACCATCAAACCTTGTTGCGGATTTTCTATGATTTCTTATTGTAGCGTCTTACACCATTACTCCTTAGCGTCTTTTTTCGTTTGATTGATGTTCTGGATTGACGATTTTTCCGCCGTGCATTATTTTCTCTTCTAATTGAAGATTTAATTCTTTAGCAAAGCGCTTTAAATCTCTTTCTTCATTCATGGTAACAAGTGATACCACTGTTCCATCTGCACCAAAACGTCCTGTTCTCCCTGAGCGATGGATATACTGCGTTTTCTCACGTGGTAAGTCAAAGTGGATGACATGAGTAATTCCCTTAATATCTAAACCTCTCGCTGCTACATCTGTTGATAAAAGTAAGCGAGCATCCTTTTTCCTAAAGCCATTCAAATTTTTAGATCTTTCGAATTTATTTAAATCACTGTGAAGTACATTTACGTGAATATGGTTATACTCTAGCTTTTCTTTCATAATCATGATATTGGGGATATCCTTAACAAATACCAGCGCCTTCAAATGATCCATTCGAGAAAGCTTTTCCAATACTTTAACTTTTTCCCGTTGTTCCACGTTAAAGTATATATGCCCCACATCACCTGCTGTAATCGTCTCATCTTTTTCAATGGTGATAACTTCTGGTGATTTCATCCAACCTTTAGCTTCTACTTCTATTGTTTTAGGTAAAGTAGCAGAAAACAGCACTACTTGTCTTTCCTTTAAAGTCGCTTTTATTATACTTTTCACATGCTCAAGATGTTCGGGAATGAGAAGCTGATCGCCTTCATCAAGGACAACTGTTTTCACCGCATGCATTTTTAATTTCTTTTGCTTAATCAATTCAAGTATTCTGCCTGGGGTACCCAAAACGATATGTGGACGTTGTTTTAATTTTTCTAACTGTCTCTTTACATTCGCACCACCGATAAACGATGCACTACGGATATTACTATCTCTTCCCCACTTTTGTGCTTCACTTAAGATTTGCATAATTAACTCTTGGGATGATGCGAGAATAACTACCTGCACATCCTTGCTTTCTGGTTGAATCTTTTCTAAAACAGGTAATAAATACGCTAACGTTTTTCCGGTACCTGTTGGGGATTGAGCAATAAGATCTTTTCCCTCTAATACTACTGGAATCGCCTCTTGCTGTATATTTGTTGGTTGTTTAAATTGCGATTGTTCCCATACTTTTTTAATAAACGGCTTTAGTTCACCAATAACTTCCATAGATGATATAACTCCTTTATTTAACGATAAACAGTTTAAAACGACTTCATGCAGATGAAATACGTTTATAATACATAATATAAAGGTATCCTGTTCAAATAACAATGGCTCATGTTAAATCGACTTTCGTTATTTATAAGGTAATGTCGTATAAAAACCTTTTCCTTTTTATTTTGGTTGAGTTCGTTTATGATAAATTTAGTGTTACGAAATGTTCAAATGAGAAAGAAGTGTTCGTTCATGATCCATCCACAAGTAAAGACAAATATTAAAATTATGTGGTTTGCCAACTTCTTTGTTTCAGCTAGTATGACGATGGTCTTGCCCTTTATATCATTATATATTGAAACCTTTGGTCAGTTTTCCGACGCTTATATTCAAAGATGGTCGGGTTGGATTTTTGCCATTACATTCGTTACTGCCTTTATTGTAGCTCCAATTTGGGGAAGAATTGGTGATTTGTATGGAAAGAAAAAGGTGTTAATCATTTCTGCTTCAGGAATGGCCCTTTGTATTTTCCTATTAGGTTTTGCGACAAGCGTATGGCATTTGTTTTATCTAAGGCTATTTATGGGTATCTTCACAGGTTTTATTCCCCTTTCACAAGCTTTTATTTCTACACAAACACCAAAAAGAATGGCAGGACAAGTGCTTGGCACCTTACAAACAGGAAGTATCACAGGCTCTCTTTTAGGACCTTTAATAGGTGGTGCACTAGCTGACATGGTCGGTTTTTCTTCTACTTTCAATTGGACATCATTAGCCATTTTTATTTCTGCGATTCTTGTTATCTTCACGAAAGAATTTCAAATCAATGAAGTGAAGAAATCAGAGAAGCAGAATTATACGAGTAAAGAAGTATTAAAACATATACTTACAAACCCTGTCCTTGTGACTGTTTTAATCTTATCGATGTTGATTCAAGTCGCTCATTTTAGTATTCAACCGATTCTGTCCCTTTATGTCAGCGAAATACATGGCCCAGAAAATTTAGCTCTATATGCAGGTATTGCTTTTTCCGCAGCTGGTGTAGGTAACTTAATGATGTCAAAAACTTGGGGAAAGCTTGGGGACAATTATGGTTATATTAAAATATTAATGGCCTTATTGTTTTTAGCTGGTATCGTCTATTTTCCAGGTGGATTTGTCACTGAAATGTGGCAGCTTATTATCATTCGTTTTGCACTCGGGGTAACTATTGGAGGAATTATACCTGTGCGTATTGCCTATATTAGACAGGCTGCACCTATAGCCATGCAAGGAGAGGTGCTGGGATATAATACTAGTTTAAGATTTCTAGGAAATGTCATCGGACCAGTTATGGGAGGAATGGTTGCTGGGGCCTTTGGGTTTACTGCCGTTTTTATTACTACAAGTCTATTACTGATTGCAAGCGGGGTTATCCTTCTCGTTTCGGTTATGAAAAATCCTAAGTATTTAAAGAATTCTAGCACGTCATAATCATATATAAAAGAGGTTGCTACTTGAATATAGCAACCCCTATTTTAATTATTTTACTCTAGGGTAACCAAATCCTGATGCATAGTCATCGCCTGTTGTTGCACCAACTCCACCTTTAATATCATAAACCTTGGCACGATTTTGTAATTCTGTTCTTAAAGTAGATTTACTCCAAGAAGGATTCGCAGCCCAAATCTTTGCTGCTAAACCAGCTACATGTGGTGTAGCCATTGAAGTACCACTGATTGTGTTATAACCGCCATTATACCAAGTGGATTCCACTGCTGCACCTGGGGCAGACACTTCAATATCACGCTCTTGAATGACATAATCTCCATCAGTTGATGGGTTACCTCTTGATGAGAAATTCGCTACGCGATAAGTCCCATTTTGTTGCACATTCTCTAAAGCTGCAACGGCAACTGCATTGACCAATGCTCCTGGATAACCAATTGTATTACTACCTGAACCACTGTTTCCTGCCGCAGCAACAACTAATACACCTTTATTGTATGCATAGTCTACTGCACTTGAGATGAGTGAATCTTTACCGGAAGAGCCAAGAGACATATTAATAACTACTTTAGAGCCTGTGCTAGTTGCTTGATCTGCTACGTGTCTAATCGCTGCAGCGATATCATCTGAATAACCAGAACCGTTATCACCTAACACTTTATATGCCCATAGCTTCGCATCAGGAGCTACTCCGTAAACACCTTGTCCATCACTACCACCATGTGCTAAAACAGTTCCTGCTACATGTGTACCATGTCCTTGACGATCAGTACAAGAGCCATTTACAAGTGGGCTTGATTGTGTAAAGTCTTTACACTGTTCTGCTGATCCTGCTAAATCAATATGATTTGTATAAACACCTGTATCAAGCACAGCTACTTTGATACCATTACCACCTGATGTTGCTGTTAAAGATTGATTATTATAGATTGATTTTATTCCCCAAGGTGTTTGTGAACTTGGCACAGCTGTTACTTCTGCTTTCGACACTTCTCCTGTTACTGTTGCTATATTCATTTCATTTACCTTTTGTACTTCGACATTTTTTGTCGCTTGTAATGTTTGTAACTCCTTAGCACTCACATCTGCAGTGAAGCCTTCTTTACCAAAGTCCCATCGTTTTTCATACTTTGTTTCTAATGCATTAACAGAATTGCTAGGGGCTTGTATCAATACGCGATATGTTTCACTCCCTTTTGCTTCATCTGAAACTTGTGCAGAAATACCTGATGTAAATACGGACATCCCTAACGTAAGACTAAGTAGTGCAGCTGCTACTGTTTTCTTTTTCGTCATTTACTTGTTCCTCCCCAAATTGTAATGTCTTACTTAGGGGTAATTATATTTCAAAAATTCAGACTACAACAATGTGTAAAATTCAGCATTTATTTATTTGTAAAAAACAGTAAATTTGACATATTTTTTTCCAAGTAGCAGGCCATCAGACATTTTTTTCAACATTAAATCAGGTATTTTTTTCCATAAAATCAATATTCATGATAATTACCCTTTTTATTACTCGGAATTAAAAGTGAATTTAGGTCTCTAGAAAGGTATAAAAGTGTAATATTACATCATTATCTTCCATTAATTTGAAGGAAAAAGTGATTTTTGAGCTCCTTCCCTTTAGAAAAGCACTCATTTTTTTAGTGGATACAATATCCGACGATTTTTTATGTTGGATAAAAGAAAGAGTGAACGAAGTTTTTTAGTTTCTTCGTTCACCCTTATTACTCATTTACCTATTTGAAAAACGATTTTTCCTAGTTGTTTTGCTTGTTCTAATCTGGCAAATGCCTTTTGATAATCTGCTAACTGATAAACTTGATCCATTACTGGCTTGATTTTATGATCGTTCATAAACGTAATCATTTCTTTGTATTCTTCAGCACTTCCCATTGTACTACCAAGAATGTTTTGCTGTGCGTAAAAGAATTGTCGAAGATTTACTGTCACCTCGTCACCTGTAGATGAACCGAAAATTACTAGTGTGCCTCCTTTACGAAGAACAGCTAAGGATTGGTTGAAAGTTGCAGCTCCAACTGATTCGATGACTAGATCCATTTTGCCCCCAATTTCCCCTTGCCAATCTGCCCCACTATCCAGAGCTTCTTTAGCACCTAATGATAAAGCTTTTTCTCGCTTTTCTTCTGAACGAGAACTAACGTATACTTCCGCACCAGCTGCTACAGCAAATTGTAAAAGAGAAGTAGCCACTCCTCCACCAATGCCAGGGATAAATACTTTCATCCCAGACTTTACTTGCCCTCTTGTAAATAAGGCACGATAAGCAGTTAAACCTGCTAATGAAAACACGCCTGCCTCTTCCCATGACATATGTGGAGGTTTAGGGAAAGCATTAATGGCAGGAATAACAATATGATCGGCAAAAGTACCGTGATACGGAAAGCCAACAATTTCAAACCCCTCTGGTGGTGCGTCACTATTTTTTTCCCAGCCTAATCCTGGATTAATGACAACCTCATCTCCGACTTTAATACCCGTCACCTCTGCACCAATTTCCACCACGACCCCCGCACCATCAGAACCTAATACAAGTGCTGGTTCAGTTGATTGATGTCGATGAAGAATGAATAAATCTCTATGGTTTAATCCAGCCGCCTTTAATTCAACTTTTACTTCTTTATCACCAACAGTAAAATCATTTACGTCCTGATAACCCGTTCCATTCAATCCTGCTTCACCTTTATGTATCACTGCTTTCATTCGTTCCCACACTCCTTTTTATATCTATCATAAGGGTAATCTATTGTTGTGAAAAGTGATAAACCTTAAGAAAATTGCATATCTCATCCAGTCAGTTTCAACAAACACAGGGAGATTCTAATTAAAGCAATTCAATAGCTCATCTTAAAAAAACAAAAAAAGAACGGCACGACTAGATATCGCTACCGCTCTTCATTTGATTTACTTCGTAATAATAATCGGGCCTTCCTTCGACACGATAACTGTATGTTCACATTGCGCAACAAAGCTTTTATTAGGTGTAATGAAAGTCCAGCCATCACTTTGTTCACGAACTTCTTCATCTCCAGTGGAAATAAAGGGTTCGAAAGCGATAACCATCCCTTCACGTAATAATTGATTATCCCAGTTATCAAAATAATTAAGAATATGATCTGGCTTTTCATGTAAAGAACGACCAATTCCATGGCCAGTTAAATTCATAATAACATTAAAACCATTATTTTTTGCTGTTTGGTAGACAGATTTTCCGATTCGATTAAGTTTCGTACCTGGCTTTATTTTTTTTAGGCCCTCATCAAAAGCTTTTTGCGCTGTTTCACATAAAGACTGTAGTTTCTCATCCCCATTACCTACAACGATTGATAAACCTGTATCAGCGAAATAACCATTTTTTGATCCAGATACATCAATATTAACTAAATCTCCATCTGCAATGACTCTATTTCCAGGGATACCGTGTGCTACTTCCTCGTTTACACTAATACAAGTATATCCTGGAAAGTCATACTCACCCTTTGGACCAGATAATGCCCCATGCTCTTCAAACATCTTTCCAGCTATCTCATCCAATTCTTTAGTTGTGACGCCAGGCTTTGTTTGAGCAATCATTTCATCTCTGATTAAAGCAACAATTTTCCCAATTTCCTTTAAACCCGCTAAATCTTCTTCAGTTTTTACAATCATAACGATTCCTACCTTTATTTAGTCTCTATCTATATTATAGTCTATTTATCATTAAGAAAAAAAGGATTCCAGTAAGTTTGTAATTGTACTATTTTTTAGAAAACAACCGCTTGTTTTCGCCAAAAAAAATACAAGCCCTTCATCAGGCTTGTATTTCAAGCATATTATAGTTTAACTACATTAGAAGCTTGTGGGCCACGTTGACCTTCTTCCACTTCAAATGTTACGCTTTGTCCTTCATCAAGCGTTTTGAAACCTTCCGTTTGGATAGCTGAATAATGTACGAACACATCTTGTCCTTCTTGTGTTTCAATGAAACCAAAACCTTTTTCTGCATTAAACCATTTCACTTTTCCTTCTGCCATGAATAAATCCTCCTTATGTATAACACATAAATTATGACTATTCTTGTGGAACATACATGAAGCAAACGTCTACAAACGCATCCTACTTACATTCCGAACAAAAATAATTTCTTTCATAATAGCAGAAAGTGGAAAAGAATGCAAAGGTAAAAGCGGGAATTTTTCGAAAATTTTTATGATACTTAGATATTTTACCCTTTTAATGTATGATAGATGTATATATGACGAAGGAGTTTTCTTATGTTTGAATTGTTCATTACTATGTTAGAGAGGCTAGGTATTATTGTTACCATAGCCTTTATTCTAACACGGTTCCAATTTTTTCGAGATATGATTTATAAGGAAAATGTAAAAAAAGATCTACAATTAAAAGCGATCTTATTTTTTGGTTTTTTCGGAATAATCGGGACGTACACAGGTTTATCTTTAAATGCTGAGACATTTAATATAGACAGATGGGCATCTAATTTAACAAGTGAAGAAGCAATTGCTAACTCACGCGTAATTGGTGTTGTTTTAGCTGGGCTTTTCGGTGGTTATAAAGTAGGTTTAGGTGCTGGATTAATTGCTGGAATCCATCGTTTTACACTAGGTGGTTTTACTGCCTTTTCATGTGGATTAGCAACGATTATATCCGGACTAATAGCAGGCTATTTTCATAAGAAGAAAGACCATGTAAAGCTATCTTCTGCCTTTTTTATAGGAGCTACTGCAGAAGCCGTTCAAATGCTTCTTATTCTCCTTCTTTCGAGGCCGTTTGAAAAGGCCGTCTCTTTAGTTGAAGTAATTGGTGTTCCAATGATTATTGCAAACGGTGTAGGATCAGCCTTATTCCTCCTTATCATTAAAAATGTAGTGAATGAAGAAGAAAAGGCAGGAGCACTACAAGCGCAAAAGTCATTACGAATCGCTGATCAAACTTTATCACATCTTAGGAAAGGAATGACACAGGTCTCCACTAAGGCTGTGTGTACCATATTATTAAGGGAAATACATGCAAAGGCAGTCGCCATTACAAATAAACATGTGATTCTTGCCCATGTTGGTTCAGGTGATGATCATCACCGAGTAGACCACCCCATCCAAACAGAAATCACAAAGGAAGTAATTAATAATGGTAAACTAATAGTAGTAGGTAATGAAGAAATACAATGTCAAAATGAGCATTGTCCACTTGGAGCAGCTGTCATTGCTCCCCTAAAGCAACGCGGGCAAATCATCGGTACTTTAAAGGTATATTTCACCTCTGAGAAGGAAGTGACTAATTTAGAAATTGAGTTGATCTCAGGTTTAAGTGTGTTACTAAGTAATCAGCTAGAAATAGCCGAAGCAGATAAAGCATTTCAATTGGCTAAAGAAGCAGAAATTAAAGCTTTGCAAGCGCAAATTAGTCCCCATTTTCTTTTTAACACATTAAATACCATTGTCTCTCTCGTCCGTATTGATGCCGATAAAGCAAGAAAATTGCTTATTACTTTGTCTCAATTTCTAAGGCAAAACTTAAATGCAACAACCGCAAACCGTATCACTTTGGAACAAGATATTCTTCATATGAAAGCCTATTTAATGATAGAACAAACGAGATTTGAAAACAGAATTCAAGTCGATTATTATATTGAAAATGAAGTTCTTAATAGTAAGATTCCACCGCTCACCTTACAGCCTATTGTAGAAAATGCAATTAAACATGCATTTAAGCAAATGAACAAAAATTGTATGATTAAAGTACAAATTAAACAAATGAACAATGAAGTTGCTATATCTATTAAAGATAATGGTCTTGGTATTGATCATGATCGGTTAAAGCAAATTGGGAAAGAACCAATCGCATCAAAAATAGGCACAGGTCTTGGATTATACAATGTAAATAGAAGGTTAATCATGACATTTGGGGAGAACGCCCGATTACACATAAATAGTGAAGAAAACAATGGAACGGAAATAACTTTTAATATACCAATGGGGGAAAAAAATGAAGACAAAGATTAAAGTGCTCGTTGTAGATGATGAACCGTACAGCCGGGAAGAATTAAAGCATTTGTTATCCATATTTGACTCTATTCATATTGTTGGCGAAGCTGATTCTGGAGAAGATGCCATCATACAAACGATTCAATTACAGCCAGATATCGTTTTTCTTGATATCGAAATGCCCAAAATGGATGGCATGCAAACAGCTAAAAGTTTAATGGAATTCAAAAATCCACCTAAAATCATATTCGCAACAGCTTACCCTCAGTTTGCTGTAGAAGCTTTTCGCTATGAAGCGATTGATTACTTACTGAAACCATATGATGAAGAGCAAATCTCTGAAACGGTCAGCCGGATCATCAAATATTTAAAACCAATAGATCTACCTAAGCAAAGTAAATTAGCTGGAAAGCTAGCAATTGAAGACAATGGAGAAATTATTTACATCGAACCTAAAGATATTATTTATGTTTATAAGGAAGATAAATTTTCACGAATCATAACTGTAGATAATGCCTATGAGACAAAAGCATCATTAAAAGAGCTAGAAAATCGACTATCTACTTATTCTTTCTGTAGAATACATAAAAGCTATTTTGTTAATTTAAGATATATTAATAAACTTTCTCCTTGGTTCAATGGGGCATTTCAGTTAGAGCTAAAAGGATCGAATGAAAAACTTTCTGTCAGCAGAAATTATGTAAAAGATTTAAGAACAAAACTAGAAATATAGGTCATGGAGCTCAATTAATTATCAGACTATTTACACTAAAAAATGCATCTTAATTTAATTTAAGGACCTCTTAATCACGGATTTATACATGTTATGCTCAAAATACTCAACCTTGAATCATAGTCATTTATAATAAATGAAAACGTATACATTAACAAAGGGGGCAATGCTATGATTACATTTTTTTCTTGTATTATCTTATTAATTATTGGGTATTTCACCTATGGTAAGTATGTTGAGAAAGTTTTTGGGGTGAAAGGAGCTAGAGCAACACCTGCATTCACACACAAAGATAATGTCGACTATCTACCTATGAGTACATCTAAAAACTCACTTATTCAATTACTTAATATTGCTGGTACAGGTCCAATTTTCGGGCCAATTTTAGGTGCTTTATATGGACCAGTCGCGTTTGTTTGGATCGTTATCGGTTGTATCTTTGCAGGTGCTGTACATGACTACTTAACAGGTATGATTTCTATAAGAAATCGCGGAGCTCACTTGCCTGAGTTAGCTAGTAAATTTTTTGGAAAAGTTATGAAGCATGTCGTAAATGCTTTTGCAATACTATTGTTATTATTAGTAGGTACAGTCTTTGTTTCTACTCCTGCTAGTTTATTACACCTTTTAATGGACGGAAAAGTCGCACTAGGTCTTATTATCGGATTTATTTTTCTTTACTATATTTTAGCAACACTCTTGCCTGTTGATAAAATCATTGGTCGTCTTTATCCTTATTTTGGTGCGTTATTAGTAATTAGTGCATTGGGGGTTGGTATCGGTCTTTTAGTCACAGGTGCACCTATTCCTGAGCTTTCTTTTCAGAATTTTCACCCTGACAATGCTCCTTTGCTACCTTTATTATTCTTTACCATTTCATGTGGGGCGCTATCTGGATTCCATGCTACCCAAACACCCATCATCTCTAGAACAACTCAAAATGAGACGCAAGGAAGAAAGATTTTCTATGGAATGATGATTGCAGAAGGTATTATTGCCATGATTTGGGCCGCAGCTGCAATGAGCTTATTTAATGGTTATGGTGGCTTAAATGAAATGCTTGCTGCCGGTGGTCCTGGTGCAGTAGTTAGTGAAGTATCTACAACTTTACTTGGAGCAATCGGTGGTACATTAGCTGTGTTAGGGGTAGTGGTACTTCCTATCACTTCAGGCGATACCGCATTTAGAAGTGCTAGAATGATAATTGCCGACTATATTAAGTTTCCTCAAGTTAAGTTCTCTAGTCGATTATGGATTGCTGTACCGTTATTTGGAATTTCCATGGTACTTACCCAAGTCGATTTTAATGTATTATGGAGATACTTCAACTGGGCAAACCAATCAACAGCAGTAATTGCATTGTTTGTCGGTGCTATGTACTTATATATTGCTAAAAAGAATTACTTTATCGCTTTAATACCAGGTAGTTTTATGTTAGTGATGGTAATTACGTATATCTTAAATGCCCAAATCGGCTTTGGTCTCTCTATGACTACTTCTTGGATAGGTGGAGCTATAGGCGCTATCGTTTTAATTACAATATTCTTTATTGCTGCACGGAAAGCTAGAGCTAATAAAATTCCATTGGAAGAAGATATATCTAATTGGAATAATAGTGTAGCTTAATGTTTCATATCTTTATATGAGTCTCTGATTAACAATCAGAGACTCTATCGTTAGTAATGTCAGTTCTATATTATTACAATTTAAATGGACATAGGCTCATAGTAAAAAAGGTGCTTTCACAACGATCATTTACAGTGAAAACACCTTTTTATACGATAGATTTGATATTATTTATGAGGAAATCAAATATACTTCTTGACTTTAGGCTGATACTTACGCATCGGACCTTTCCTTAAAACATCCTTTAAATATGATTCTCCATTTGGATTTTTGTTTTTCAGTAATTCTAGTAAATATGTAATATCATCCATTGCTCTATGATTTTGATAGTTTGTGATTTGGTGACCTTTTAAAAGCGTCAATAATTTACTGTTATAGAAACCATATTCTTTCCACGGGACCCCTCTCATCGTACAATACCATTTCAGTTCATTTACATCATTAGGGTACATTTGATAGAGAAAGCTTCTATCAAATGATGCATTATGAGCAAGTACGATATCCGCATATGCGAACATCTTCTTTATTTCACGATCATCAAAGCTTTTCCCCACCACTTCTTCAAAAGGGATGCCGTGAATTTTATAAGCTTGATTATAATTTCTTAATGCACTGGTGGTTTCCGGCTCTCTTAAATAGCTTCGTTCGTCTTTTATGGTAAGAATATCACCTGTCTGTTGATCAAATGAAAATAACTTCAAGGCGATTTCAATTACTTCATCATTAATTGGCGACAAGCCCGTTGTCTCTACGTCAAGAACAAGCCCTAACCCCTCATGTATTTGCACACTAACCCTCCATTTTCTTTTTTTGTTTAGCATATAATAGAAAAATAAAAATTGCTAGGAGAAAAAGAAAGGAAATCTTTTATTCTTTATCTAATTCATATTCATTATGGTTTTTAGAAAATAGTAGGCATCACCTATTATATTTTTCTTAATTTTCCGCATTTTTATTGTCAGATGCAAGGAAAACATATAAAATTTTCCTATACACTAAAAGGGATGTGAAAAAATGGTCATTACCACTCATTTTTTCCTTAATCTATCACTGTTAATTGTCATCCTATTTTTTCTGCTTGTATGGACTGAAAAAAATCTCGGTTTTCATTTTTCAAGAACATCGGCAACTATTAGTCTGGCATTGATGATTGGTATTTGTTATATTTTTTCATTTGAACCTGTGCCTGGTTTAATGATGGACCTAAGGATTATACCTGTAATATTAGGTGGATTGTATGTTGGTGTCGGCCCTTTACTCATAATTGTCGTTATTGCTGTAAGATGGTTTTACGGAATGAATTTAGGATTCTATGTAACTATGTTTGAATACCTTTTGCTGGGATGTTTGTTTTTATATTTATACCCAAGATTTAAACAGATTTCTGCCAATAAAAGAATTATTCTAGCTGTTCTTATTACGTTTATCTCTAGTATCGTTTCACTAATTTTATATGAATTATATGTACCACAATTACACTCACTTGATTTATGGTTTGCTCTGCTTACCATTCCAGCTCTTGGTGTAGGAATGGCAGTATATATTATTGAATTTGTCTTCAAAACAATCGATATGCAGAAAAAGCTTATTATCGCAGAAAAATTAGAAGCCGTTGAGCAAATGGGGGCAGCGATTTCACATGAAATTAGGAATCCACTCACAGCTGCTGCAGGATTTGTTCAATTATTAAAAGAACAAACACTTTCCCCTTCAAAAAGAAATGAATACTTAGAAATCGTCCAACATGAACTGGCATCAGCAGAACGTGTCATTCAAAACTATCTAACTTTTTCTAAACCTGGACTAGATAAAATTGAAACAATGAACGTAAAGAAAGAACTAGGTCATGTCATTAGTATACTACGCCCGATAGCTAATCAAAATTCGGTAGAAATAACAACTAATTTTTCTATCATAGGTGACATCGAAGGCGATCGACAAAAGTTTCAGCAATGCTTCTTAAACGTTATTAAAAACGCCATAGAATCGATGCCAAGAGGTGGCCAACTATACATAAGCTCTAATTATTCCTCTACGCACATTAGAATCGAAGTTCAAGATACAGGGCTCGGTATGACAGAAGATCAAATTCGTCGCCTAGGAGAGCCTTACTATTCCACAAAAGGAGCAAAAGGGACTGGATTAGGAATGATGGTTGTTTTTAGCATCGCCAGAGCAATGAAAGGAACAATAAAAGTACAAAGTAAAATTAATGAAGGAACCGTATTCATCTTTACTTTTCCCTCCGTCCATCCCCATTCTTCCTAACTTCAATATTATAAAGAGCAGGGAATCCTAGCATAGCTAGTAAATCCCCTGCTCTTAGCGCTTCAATATTTGCTGACTTTTATTTATGATAAACCCTTTAGAACGAACCAAGCATGTGACTCTGCATAAGTTCGAACTTCTTCAAAGTCTTTAACATAGCCTTTATGGTGTTGAATAAAACCATGTAGGGCAATGAAGGCAGAATAAATAAGTGATTCTTCAGTTTGTTGATCTTTTAATTGTAGAACAGCATATTCAAACCGGTAATAAGTTTTTTGGGCCATTTCTGTAATCGAATGCTTATCGTTGCTTGTATAAAAAGCAAATAACCCATCGTAACGGTGATGAAGGTTTATACCAAATTCCATGAAAGTAATTAAGATTTGTTTAAGCTTATCTATTTTATTATCATCACCATATTGAATAGTGACTAACATCTGCGTTAAATCATTGAAGTCTTCCTCAATTATTCGATATAATAAACCATCGATATGATTAAAATGAACCGTCAGATCCTTCACTTGGCATCTCATTTTCACAGCAATATCTTCTAAAGTAATATTTTGAAATGCATTATCAGTGACGAGCTCTTTAGCAACAGCCACTATTTTATCCGCAGATATGTTTTGATCATGGAAATGATTTGATGGCATATGTACACCCCCAACCCTATCAAATAGTAATTAAATTTTAGCATCAGGGTTGGTAAGAAACAATCATTAATCTACATATAAGATAATATTTGCTCAGTCATTTTCTTTCCGTGTTTCTGTTCTCTTTCATCTACTACCCACCCATCGCCTACATGTTTTAAAGTAATCATCTCATTCAATCCTATTTTATTTTTATAGAGAATTAAGATTTCCTCTTTATTAAAGTAGATGAGTGGTTGAATGGTATTTTTATACTTTGATGTTGCTTCTTCATTAATATCCTTAACTAATTGCGTTACTGGTCCAAGACGATCATTCCAACCATTGTTGCTAGCTAGAAATTGAAATTGGTTAAATCGTGTTTGACGATAACTGCGCCATTTTTTTTTGAAGCTATGTTCAATGTCCTTTGCAACTTTCCGGTAGAAGTGATTCACTTTTTTCTCCTCCGCGTCTCCTTTATGTTTATAGGTAATGACCTTTGCTCCTAAAGGCGTTATGTCCAGTACAAGAGAATCTTGTCCATAAGGAGGTAAATACTCTTTTTCATAGGTAGTTATTTCAAGTTTGACAATAATATGATACCCTTTTCGATTACGTTTGATTTTCTTTATCTCCGTGTCATACAGATTGTATTGTTTTTCATACCCATAAAATTGATGAATTTCTTCGGTAAGCACAGGAGCGAGAGAGGTTAAAAGGGCCTCAGATACGATGGAAGAATCTTCATTAGCTAATATACTATTAGGAAAAAGAATGAAAATAAGTAATAAAATCATTACTGTTTTCTTCATGTGCAAACACACTCCTTTATCCTTTATCCTCTCCCGCATTTATATAAGTAACGGCTGTAATTTCTTCCTATTTACTGTTTGACATTAATCTCCTTCGACCACTTATTTTCCGGGAAATTTTTAAAAATAAAATAGAAAAAAGGCGATTAATGTAAATCCCCTAAGTTCTTTTGTCATATTCACCTTAAAACAAAAAGAAAAAAGCTATAGTAAAAAAGTCTATAGCTCTCAAACACCCAAGAAATTTAGTTTTTATATCAGTTTTCTGACAATCTCCTTGCCAATCTCAATAGACGCCGTTGCAGCAGGAGATGGTGCATTTAATACATGAATCGCACGCTTGCTCGGCAGTATGTAAAAATCATCCACTAATGAGCCGTCATCCTTCAATGCTTGTGCTCTTACTCCTGCTGGTCCAGTTTTCAAGTCTGCCGCTTGTATTTCTGGCATAAGTTTTTGTACATTCTTTAAGAAAAGCTGTTTAGAGGCTGAACGGATCATTTCCTCAATCCCTTCCTTCATATAACCACTTGCCAGCTTCCAAAAGCCCTTATATGCTAACACTTCAAATAAATCCGGTAAGTGAATATCTGTCTTTCGGTAACCTTCGCGTTTGAAGCCCAATACTGCATTTGGACCGACATCAATCGCACCGCCAATCATTCTCGTAAAATGAACGCCAAGGAATGGGAACTTTGGATTGGGAACAGGATAAATTAAATGCTTCACTAGATGACGTTTTTCCTCAACCAGTTGATAGTATTCACCACGGAAGGGGACAATTTTCATATCAGTTAATAATTTTGCCTTTTTCGCAATCCGATCGGAGTGTAGACCACCACAGTTGATATAAAATTGACCTTTTATATCTCCTTGATCAGTGATAACAACCACTTCATTATTATCCTCTTGAATGGCCACAACTTCATGATTAAGGAGAATATCTCCACCTTTATGGCGAATGATATCCGCCATTTTTTCAGACACTTGTCTATAGTTAACAATTCCTGCCATTGGTACATGAATGGCTCTTTTCCCATTTACATGTGGTTCTCTTTCCAATAATTCTTCTTTTTCCATTAATTGAATATCAAGTCCGTTCTGTATCCCTCTTTTATAAAGGTTATCTAATAGTGGCAACTCTTCTTCTTCACTAGCGACAATTACTTTACCGCAAATATCATATTCGATATCATTACTTTCACAAAAATCCTTCATGGATTGTCCGCCGATTTTAGCTAATCTCGCTTTCTCACTACCTGGCTTATAATATATGCCAGAATGAATAACACCACTATTATGCCCTGTCTGATGTGCCGCTACATGGCTTTCTTTTTCAACGATAGCAATCTTTAGTGCCGGTTTTTGTTCAAGTAGTTCTAACCCAACGGATAGACCAACAATTCCTCCACCAATAATAATATAATCATACATCCTTTTCACCTTCTATCATTTCTTTAAACCACATGCTTCTGCTAGTATCTCGACAATATGAACGACTTCAACCTTACTTTCTAATCCTTCACGCTTCACACCCATGCACATCTGCAAATGACAACCAGGATTAGAAGTGACAATTACTTCTGGAATCGTTTCTTTTACATAGGACATTTTTTCATCTAATATTTCCATTGATTCTTGATAATGAAAAACATTGTACGTCCCTGCTGAGCCACAACACATATCCATTTCCGGGAGGGGAATATACGTTGTTCCTGGTATACGATAAATTAACTCTAATGGCGATTTTTTTACTTTTTGCACATTTGATAAATGGCATGAGGGTTGATATGTAATTCTTTTTTCAACCTTCTTCGTAAATTCAATATCCAACTCTGCTAAAATCACACTAATGTCTTTACTTTTTTCAGCAAATCGTTTTGCTCGTTCAACCCATTCTGGTTCAGACTGAAGCAGTTGATCATATTCAACTAACATCGCACCACATCCACCAATACTATTAACAATATAATCATAGTGCTCTTTTTCAAATGCAACGATGTTTTCTCTTGCTAATTGTTTAGTGGTCTCGCTATCACCCTCATGATGCTGTAGAGCTCCACAACATGTTTGGTTTTTTATTACGGTTACTTCACATCCAGCATGCTGAAGCAACTTTATACTTAGATCATTGATCTTAGCAAAAAACACATCCATGATACATCCAGTAAAAAAGGCGACTTTTAGTTTTGTTTCAGTATCTGGGATAAGTGTGCCTTTTCTAAGTTCCTTATCAGGCTTTGTTATATTAGGTATAATGGCTTCAAATGCACGTAAATTCTCAGGTAGTACCCGAATCCCTTTTGTTACTTTGCCTAATTTTTCAATCCCGGATTGTTGATAAAACCTCAAGGAAAGATTCATTGTATTCAACATGCTCTTATTCGCAAGACCTTTTTTCATCGCCAAGCGATTGATAAGTGAGCTACCTTCCTGCTCCATTTTCACTTCTTTATAAGAAGATAAAATTTTCCCGTATTGAACATTGGTCGGACAAGCAGTCTCACATGCTCTGCAGCCAAGGCATAATTCCATCGAATCTTCTATTTCTTGAATCGAAATTTTACCCTCAGAAGCCATCTGTACTAAATTAATTCTTCCTCTAGGCGAATGCCTTTCTTTTCCCATTGTCGTATAAGTCGGGCAGGCAGGTAAGCAATACCCACATTGGACACAATCAAATGTTTCTTCGTATGCTAATTGATTATTCATCGACTAATACAAGCCTTTGATTTTCATTTTCGGGAAAAACCTTACCAGGATTCATGATATTTTTAGGATCCCATGCGCTCTTCATTCTTATCATCATATCTAATCCAGCCTCCCCTAGCTCCATTTTCATAAACGGTGTCTTCATTGTGCCGATGCCATGTTCGCCTGATAAAGTCCCACCTAATTGTATAGCTGTTTCGAATATCTCAGCTACAGCAAGTTCGACTCTTTTCATTTCCTCTTTATCCCGTTTATCAGTAATAATATTTGGATGGAGATTGCCATCACCTGCATGCCCGAATACTACTAGATCTATATTGTATTTTTCTTTAATTTGTTTAAGCCGTTTAAACATTTCTGGGATTTTACTTCTTGGGATTGTCGCATCCTCAGAAATCTTCGTTGGTTTTTTTCTAACAATCGCTGGGGAGACAAGTTTCCTCGCTTTCCAGAGTTTCGCTGCAGCCACATCATTCGCTGCTATCTGAACTTCTCGTGCTCCTACCATTAGGCAAACTTGTTCTACTTGTTTACACTCATCAGCAATCGCCACTGGATGACCATCTAATTCTATAAGAATAATGGCATCAACATCGGTCGGAAGTCCGACTGATTCATATTCTTCAACAGCTATAATAGATGCTTGATCCATAATCTCCATCTTAGAAGGTAATATCCCAGATGTGAGAACTTTTGATATGGCTCTCCCTGCATCGACAATATCATCGAAAATGACCATCATCGTTCCAGTTGCTTGTGGCCGTGGAACTAGTTGTAGTGTTGCTTCAGTAATAATTCCTAAAGTACCTTCAGATCCGACTATCAGCTTAGTTAAGTCATAGCCAGTAACATTTTTAATTGTACGACCACCTGTTTTAATGACCTCTCCCTCAGGTGTAACGACTTCTAACCCCAACACATAATCCTTTGTTACCCCATACTTTAAGCCTCTTGGTCCACCAGCATTTTCAGCTAAGTTACCACCTATCGTTGACACATGCGCACTACTCGGATCAGGGGGATACATCAGCCCATATTTTTTCGCTGCTTTGTCTATTTCAGCTGTCAATACTCCTGGCGAAACAACAGCAATTGTATCATCACTATCTATTTCTAATTTTTGATTCCACTGTGAAAAGTCCAGGACCACTCCGCCATGAACAGGCAAGGGTCCACCACTTAGACTTGTTCCTCGACCTCTTGGATATAAAGGCACTCTATATTGATTGGCCACCTTTACGATAGACACAACTTCCTGTGTTGACATTGGCTGTATGACTAATTCAGGTAAATAAGTACCGAACGACCCATCATATGAATAAGAGACTAAATCCGCTTTTTCTTTTAACATTCTCGTTGGTGAATTTATGGCTTTTTGAAATTGTTCGACCATCTCATCTATCAACATGATGGCACCTTCTTCCTTTACTTTTCTTCCCTTAATTTCTTTCGTACATTTTGTAGATGATTCTTCATTGCCTTTCTTGCATTTTCTTCATCTTGACTTTCAATCGCTTTATATATAGCTTCATGCTCAAGATAAACGCTTTCCCTTTTTCTTTGTAATCCTAAGTTCTTCTTTAATGAAAAAGCGACAGCCTTACGGTAAAGGTCACCGATATTATCCATGACCCCTACCATAAAGCTATTCTTTGTTGCTTCAATCATATATTTATGAAAATCTAAATCAGCTTGAAGACCCACTTCATCAGGGTTAGTAAGTGTCTCCTCTAGCCCTTTTAGCGCTTTCTTTATTTTCTCTAAGTCGGAAGAATCACGACGATTAGCAGCTAGAGCAGCGGCCTCTGTTTCCATTATCATCCTTAATTCCAATAATTCAAAAACCTCTTCTAAGGAAATATATTGCAATGTTAAGCGGTCCATCATATCGACAAGATGTAATTCTTTAACATAACTTCGGCCACCTTGTCTTGATTCAATGATCCCACTTGCTGATAAGACACTGAGTGCCTCCCTAACAGGAGCGCGGCTTACGCCAAATAATTTCGCCAATTCATTCTCAGAAGGTAATGGTTGATTGGGCGGAAACTCTTTGCTTTTAATTTTTTCATTTAATTGCTCTAATACTTGTGCCGATATCTTCTTCCGTTCAATTTTCATTTATTAATCTCCTTTACATATTCACCTCTACACCCTTACTTGTCTCCTTTCTTGTACGAATTAAATGAATACTGAATACAAGTGCACATACAGCCAGACCAGAAACATCAGTGATAATACCTGGTTTAATGAGCATCAATGCACCGAAAAATAATAAAATTCTTTCAATTACATGTAAGTAAGTATTCAAGTAATTCCCCATAGAAACAGCTAGCGCATAGACTCCTAGAGTACTAGTAATTAATACTAGTATAACAGAAAGAATTTCCACACTACCGCCATCAGGTGATTGGAGTAATAGTATTGGATTGTATGCAATCATAAACGGAATAATAAATCCTGCTAATGAAAGTCTTAAAGCTTCCCATGACGTTTTCATTGCATTTGCTCCAGCAATTCCTGCTGCCGTATAAGATGCAAGCGCTACTGGTGGCGTAATATTTGAAAGAGCACCGAACCAGAATACAAAGAAGTGAGCTGCAATTGGTTGTACGCCAGCCTCTACTAATGCAGGTGCAGCAGTTACAGCAACAACAATGTATAGTGCGGTAGAAGGTAATCCCATACTTAGCACAATACAAGTTAGCATAACGACAATAAGTATTAACCAAAGCTGTCCACCGGTTAAATCAACAATATTAAAAGCTAGTGTTGAACCTATACCTGTCATGGTAACAACACAAATAATAATACCGATTGCGGCACAAGCGATACCTACTTGTATTGTCCCTTTCCCTCCATCGATAAATGCTTCAATCATTTTCTTAATTGTGATTCTATTAGACTTATCTTTCGTTAACCAACTGGCAACAATAACGGAACCGATACCTGCAAAACCTGCAAATAATGCTGTTTTACCAATCAATAATGTTCCTATAACCACTATAATAGGAACAATCAGTACGCCTCTTTCCTTTAACACTTGTAAAACATTTGGTATATTCTCCTTACTAATCCCTTTTAACCCTTGTTTCTTCGCTTCTATATCAATCGCAAAGATGAGAGCGATATAGTATAAGAAGCTTGGGATAATGGCTGCGAGAATAACAGTAGTATAGGAAACACCTAAAAATCCAGCCATGATAAAAGCTGCTGCACCCATGATTGGTGGCATAATCATTCCACCAGTAGATGCTGCTGCTTCAACTGCGCCAGCAAATTTTGGTTTTAAACCAATTGATTTCATTAACGGGATCGTAAAAGCTCCTGTTGTGGCAACATTTGCTACAGCACTCCCACTTAATGACCCTGTTAAAGCACTAGATATAACAGCTACCTGTGCAGGCCCACCTCTTTTTCTACCTGCAATAGCTAATGCTAAATCGTTAAATAGTTGTGTCGCACCACTTGCAGATAAAAAGGCACCGAATAAAATAAACATAACGATAAAGGTTGATGCAGTTGATAATGTAAGACCCAAGATGCCTTCAGTGGTCATATATAAACGGTAAAGCAAACGTTCTAAAGAGAACCCCGCATGGCCAAATATCCACGGAAAAATTGTGCCAAATAAGGCATAGATAACAGAAATACCACAAAGGATTGGGATAAATAGACCTACAGCTCTTCTTGCTGCTTCAAACAATACGATAATAGTAATAGCACCGAAAATATAATCAATTAAAATTGGCTGTGAGCCACGATCAACATGAATGGTTGTATAATTAATAATTAAATAACCTACACCCAAAATTGCTAATGCAACAAACAAATAATCAGCTAATGTAAAACGCCCACTTTTTGATGAAGATCTTGCAGGATATAATAAAAATGTTAAAACGAGAATAAAACCTAGAAATATTAAGTTTCTATAAATCTCCTGAATATTAGAAAGTCCATTTGAATAAATGGAAAATATAGATAATAAAATAGCTAATATCGCTACAACCTTGGCATACGAACCATGCAATACACGCATACCTCCGCCAGCCTCTTTATCTAAGCCTTGTTGATTTGCTGTTACGGCATCCCCTTTTACATTCGACATTTTCTAACCTCCTTATTTTGCCTCTGGCGGAATTAATTCCTCAGGAATCTCTAAACCAACTTCTTTAAAGTATTTGTAAGCACCTACATGTAAAGGTACAGTCACTCCATCAAGTGCTGTCTCTAAAGTAATTTCTTTTGCAGAATTATGCACTTCATACATTTTGTCTAGATTCTCATAAAGCGTTTTTGTTAACGTATAAATTGTCTCTTCGTCAATATCTTTTGTTGTAGATAAAAGGTTAGGCTGTGCAATGGTTTGGATATCCTCCTCTACACGAGGATAAGTTCCTCCAGGAATCGTATAAGGGTACCAAGAGTTTGAAACAGCGTTAATTTTTTCTAACTGCTCATCTGTTACTTCAAGAATACTAGCTTTGACATTACTAGCAAACATATCTGTAATTGCTGAGATTGGGATGCCGGCTGGTAATGATCCACCGTCTAATCTACCATCTCTCATTGCAGAAACAGTATCGTTATAACCGAGATACTCTGGTGATATATTAGCTTTAGTTAATTCTAACCCTTGCATCATTACTACAGTTGATTGTTCTGTTCCGCTTGCTTGGGGTCCAACGGAAAAACGAGTGCCATCAATGTCTGAAATGTTACCGGTTTCAATAGCATTATCCATTAACACAAAATGTTCTACATTGGGCCATAACATAGCCACAGTACGTAAGTCTTTATAAGGTTTACCTGCAAAACCATCATCTCCAGCATAAGCTTGAGAAGATATTAACCCTTGAAGAATAGCTAAATGAGCTTCTCCCTCTCTTAAAAGCTCGATATTTTCAATCGAACCAGCAGAAGATTGTCCACTTGCTTGAATTTTCTTATTCTTTAATTCATAACTCCATATATTGGCCATACCTACTCCAATCGGATAATAGGTACCACCTGTTGAAGCTGTCGCTACGGATAAAAAGGTTTTATCTTCATTATCAGCAGCCGTCTTAATACCAAAAATGGTAAGAAAAATAATAGCAGCGATTGAGATTGTAATTTTTATTTTTTTACCTTTCATAATTCTCCCCCTTTCACCAAATGAAAACGTTTTAATTTCAATCTTGTATTACAAGTATACAAGAAAAAATTAAAAAAACAACAATTATTCTAAAAATTTATTCTACAAAAACAATTAACAATTATTTGTAAAGAAAAGCTACAGGATACTGTAGTGCTGTACCCTGTAGCTTTTTATTAATCTTTCTTTATAAATAAAACTTTAAGATAGTCTCCTTCGGGAAAAGACGGAATCGTTTTAAAATCAATAGGTAATGAATATTCTTCAAGAATCTTATACTTTCCATTACTTGTTGCAAATGCTTTTGAGACAAATGTTTTAAACTTTTTCATCGGCACATTACTTGCATTAGATGAAGCAACAATGATCCCTCCTTGATTAGTAATCGAGATAGCTTCTTCTAATAAAGCAGCATAATCTTTTGCAACACTAAAAGTATGTTTTTTTGATCGTGCAAAACTAGGTGGATCTAAAATGACAAGATCGAATGATAAATTTTTTCTCACCGCATATTTAAAGTATTTGAATACATCTTCAACAATGATATCCTGTTCTTCATAATCAATACCATTTACACTAAACATTTCGATTGTCATCGCTTTACTTCGATTAGCCAAATCGACACTCGTTGTTTTCACTGCACCGCCCAATGCAGCTGCTGCCGAAAAAGCTCCTGTATATGAGAATGTATTCAAGATTGTTTTACCATCGGCATATTGATCTCTTATTTTTTTCCTTACTTCTCTTTGATCTAGGAAAACCCCAACCATAGCGCCATCATTAAGATAGATTGGATAATTTATCCCGTTTTCCTTAACGATAATAGGAAATGTCGGCTTTTCACCACAAACAAAATCATCATCTTCTACATACAACCCTTTATGATTAAATCTTTTCTTTTCATAAATGGCCTTCACCGGCATACATTGCTCTAATGCCCTAATAATCTCTTGTTTGAATTGATAGATACCTTCACTATACCAACTAATGCAATAATACGTATCATAGTAATCTATTGTAACGCCTCCAACGCCATCGCCTTCTCCATTAAAAATTCTAAAAGCAGTCGTTTCTGGGTCGTTAAAAAGTTTTTGTCTATGATTTACTGCTGCCTTCAGCTTTTCCATAAAAAAGGCTTGGTCTATTCGCTCATGCTGGTTTTTCGTTAATACCCAGCCTCTACCTTTATTTTGAATTCCATAGTAACCTTTACAGAGAAACTGTCCCTTTTCATTCACTAGCTCAACAATCGTCCCTTCTTCCATTTGAGGGATTCGTTCAACAGATTGTTCATTTATTAATGGAAAACCTTCCCTATACTTCTTTATGTATGACGGTTTTACTGTTAACTTCATATACGCTCCACCTTACCAATCAATGATTTATTTATCGTACCACAAATAGCATCTTACAGACAAAGCCCTCTCAGGTTTATCTTGAGAGGGCTTTACCGTTTAACTTGCTTTATTCACTTCTTGAGATATTTCTTTCATATTCGAAATTGCATGTTGATATTTTTCTTCATCAAATTCATTCTCACTTTTCGCCACGGCGATTGTCGCGATTCCGTTACCAATCATATTCGTAATGGCACGACCTTCACTCATAAAGCGGTCAACACCGAGTAAGAGTGCTAAACCTTCTAACGGAATAACTTGAATAGCTGCTAATGTCGAAGCCAACACGATAAATCCACTTCCTGTAACCCCAGCAGCTCCTTTAGATGTAAGCATAAGAATTAAGATAATCGTTATTTGCTGACCAATAGATAAATCTACTCCAAATACTTGAGCTAAGAATACCGTCGCCATTGAAAGATAAATAGAAGTCCCATCAAGGTTAAAGGAATAACCCGTCGGAATGACAAGACCAACAACTGATTTTGACGCACCGAATCTTTCCATTTTATCCATCATTCTTGGTAATACAGATTCAGAAGAACTCGTTCCTAATACGATAAGTAACTCATCTTTAATAAAACGTAAATATTTAAATAGGCTAAATCCATAATATTTACAAATGATGTTTAAAACGATAAAGATGAATAAGAACATTGTAATATACACACTCATCATCAACTTAGCGAGCGGTGCTAAAGAACCTAAGCCGAAATGTCCAATCGTATATGCCATTGCACCAAACGCACCAATTGGCGCAGCTTTCATGACATAACCGATAATCTTAAAGAACACATGGGATAACCGGTCAAGAAAATCAGTAATAACTTCTCCCCGTTTACCTAAAGAAGCAAGAGCAACACCAAATAGAATGGAGAAGAATAAAACTTGAAGGATATCTCCCTCCGCAAAAGCATTCACCATATTTGATGGTACGATATGTGTAACGAATTCGATCCAATCAATGCCTTCTTCAGCATTGGTTGTATATTGAGATACGTCACCTTGTTCAAGCTCATTAAAATTTAACCCGTCACCTGGTTTTACAATATTAACGACTAATAATCCAATAACGAGAGCAAGCGTGGTAACAACTTCAAAATAGATAAAAGCTTTCCCACCAACCTTACCAACTTTTTTCATATCTCCCATTTTTGCGATTCCTAAAACAATTGTTAAGAAAATAATTGGGGCAATAACCATCTTCACTGCATTAATGAAAGTAGTTCCTAACGGCTGTAATTCTTTACCTATATCTGGCCAAATTAAACCAACTAACACACCAAGTGCGATCGCTGTTAACACTTGAACGGTTAAGTTCTTAAAGATTCTTAAAAATCCCACATTAATCATCTCCTGTCACACTATCTATCTGACTATTCTTTGTAATTAGAATGATAGCGTTTTCAGAAAATGAAAAGAAGTTTATGGTCATAGTGAACATTTTGTTCATTTTGGTCTTATTAGTTGAGACAGTAAAAATGATTGGCATATATGGACTACTGCCAAGTTACATAATTTTAACCAGTAAAGGAGGAGAGTCCCCGATTACTCTTACCATAAGCATCTAAGTGAAATTTAAGGTCAAATTAGGGATAGACTAGACAAAAGAGAGCCACAATTTATTTAAGCTCTCTTTCGTCTAGTAATTTATTTTATGAATTCTAGTACTCTCTCTAACCATTTAATATTAAATTCCGCTTTATCAAATGCATGAGAAGCAATTAATTGGCTTGAGTCAGAGACTTTGTTATATTTTTCCTTTTCTTCTTTTTTCGTTTTTAATGTATCCCACTTTTCTTTTTCCTTTTGAATGGTTTGTTTCAAAATAGAAGCGGCTTCTTCTTTATTAATATAATTTAAGAAATGAATGGCAATATACAAATCTGCCACTTCCGTATATTTTTGAAAACAAAGATAGAGTTCTTCTACCAGATGGCCACGTCCCTCATTGGTTATCCGATAAAGTGTTTTTTCTGGGCGACTTCCTTCTTGTAGCTTTTGTACAGGCTCTATCCAATTCTTTTTATGTAATGCTTCAAAATCATAATAAAACTTTCCTTCACTAATCTTTATGAAAGGCTGTGCATTCATTAGTTTTTTGCGGATATTATAAGGATAGTCTACTGAATGTGCTAACATACCTAAGATATATATTCTAATCATTCACCCGTTCACCTCCAAAAACGTATATAGCTATCTTAACTTATACTGGGAGATAAACGCATCTGATTCTTTCATTATAGTTTCAATTAATAAGAGCATGTTCGTTAATTAATCGGTAAAATCTGTATACTTAAAAATAAAAATACGAACCTATTCATTAGAATTTGTTCGTATTTTCCGAGAAACTATTCATTGTTCATTCTTTTAATTTTACCTTGAATCTTCACTCTATTTATTTCAAGAAAGTTTAAGAGGCAATGAGGTTAACGTTTGACCCGTCGCAGAATCAGTTAAGTTGGGCTCTAGTTCAAATGATTCGATAGGTTCGATTTTGGAAAAACGCTTAACTAAGTTTTCTAAAATGAGCTTCAACTCAAGTCTTGCTAATGGTGCACCTAAACAAAAATGAGGTCCATTTCCAAATGTAAGATGTTTCTTATTATTTTTTCTATGAATATTTAATTGAAATGGCTCTTCAAACATTTCCTCATCCATATTAGCCGCACTCATCCAGGCAACAACGACATCTCCCTTTTTCAACTCTACCCCTAAAATATTGTTATCCTTCTTCACCGTACGATCTCTTCGACTCATATGAAAACGATATCGTAACATCTCTTCGACCGTTCGATCAATATATTCTGGGTGGGCTTTTAATTCTGAAAATAACTCGTTGTCATCATATAAAAGGGCATAAAAGCTTGTTGAGATCATATGACTCGTTGTTTCTACCCCTGCACCTAATATAGCCATTGTCATTTCAATAATTTCAAAGTCCGTTAGTCTTTCTCCATCTACTTCCGCCCTAATGAGGTCAGAAATGATGTCATCTTGTAACTGCTGTCGCTTTTCAATGATGACTGGTTGTAAATAAGTAAAGAACTCTTTAATTGCTTGATTTTTTTGGTTATCGATTACATCCTTTTTGCTCTTATCATATGGTAGAAATAATATATCGACCCATTTCTTAAATTTAATTACATCGGGCTTCGGAATCCCTAATAAGTCTGACATTACCATTGCAGGCATAGGATTGGCTAATGCCGCTACGATATCTTCCGTCTTGCCCTTTTCTATTTGTGTAATTAAATTTTCAGCAATTTGATTAATCCGCGGTTTCCAATTTTCTAAACTTCTTGGAGTAAATGCTGATGCTAATAGGGATCTTCCTTTTCTGTTGTGTGGAGGATCCATTTTCAAGAAGTTCACTTTACTATTCATTTGCTTATCATCTTCACTAAACTTTACTGAAATCGTTGTACGGTCTCCTTCACTGGAGAAATGTTCATAGTCGCTTAAAACGGTCTTTACGGCATCATACTTAAATGCATTCCAAGTATCAGAATTCTCATTATAACTAATAGACCCACTTTCAAGCATCGATTTGTACCATTCTAACGGTTGGAATTGTTCTGATCTTGAATCAAAATGTTTAATGTCTTGTAATGAGATAATCTCTTTCATCTAACATTTCCTCCTCTTTGATCATTTGGAGATAGATTATATACTTTAATTAAAGTATATAATCTATCGTAAATTTTCTCCCTTTCATCGTCAATGCATGGAAAGTAGTAGTTTTACTATAGGGGCAAATGAACTAAAAAGAACTGTTGAATAGCTTTTACTCAACAGTTCTTTTTAGTTCATGATTATGTGATTATTATTCTATATTTCAGCACTACGTTTTAATCATATACCGATTCACAGGTCTCCCTACCCCACCATATTGTATATCTAGTACTATTACACCTTTTTTCTCTAAATAATCAAGATATCTCCGAGCTGTCACCCTTGCAATCCCAATACCGCTAGCCACTTCTCCAGCTGCTTGCGGTTGTTGTTGAACGGTTAGATAATTAATGACTTCTTTCAATGTAAATTCATTTAGCCCTTTAGGTAAATCTACCTCTACTTTCGTTACTTGTTCTGTATAAAGTAATTGATCAAGTTGCTCTTGCGACATTGTTCCTTCATTTTTTAAGCTTTCACGATACTGACGAAACTTCTCAAGTGCCTGCTTCATCCTATCGAATTTAAACGGCTTCATTATATAATCGATTGCTCCATTTTGTAGCATCATTTTAATCGTATCCTTATCTTTAGCTGCCGAGATTACGATTACTTCTGCATTAAGCTTTTGTTTCCTTAATTCGTACATAACTTTTAATCCATCTTTTTTCGGCATAAACACATCAAGCAATATTAAATCTGGTGAGAAATCTTTAGCAAGTCTAATGCCCTCTTCTCCGTTATTAGCAATGGCTTTCACATGAAACCCTTTTACCTTAGATATAAAACCTTTATTAACTTCTTGTACCATTGGATCATCTTCAATTAATAGTACTTGAATATCATTCATAAGTTAAACCTCCCCAAAGGTAATTAAAAAAGAAGTACCTTCATTTACCTTAGAAGTGACAGTTATTTGCCCTTCTCCTTTATCCACAATTTGTTTGACCAAATATAATCCGTAACCAGTCCCATTTTCTTTTCCTTCCGTGAATCCTTTTGTAAAAACTTTTTCTAAATTAGATTCTTCTATACCTATCCCATTATCTTCTACAAGGATGGAACAAATGTAGTCATCTTGTTCGATACTTATATCTATCATTTTTTCTTCCTGATCGAGTTGTTCGAAGGAGCCGAAAGCATTCTCAACCAAATTACCTAATAATAGAACAAAATCATGATGATCTAAATGAGGAGGAAAGTGATCCAAATTACTATTAGTATCAACTGTCACGATAATATCTAGTTCCTTCCCTCTCCTGATTTTGCTAATTAGGAGTCCAGCTACCGCATCGTCTTTAATTATTTCATGAAGAAATAAAGATATACTTTCTTGTTCTTCTGAAGCAGCAAATGCAAGTTGAAATGCCTTTTCTGGCTTTCCTAATTGGATAAGCCCAGCAATTGTATGCAATTTATTCATATGCTCATGATTTTGCACACGCAGTGCCTCAACAAAACTCCTTACACCAGTAAGTTCCTCTGCTAATTTTGCTACCTCCGTTCTATCTTGGAAAATAGCAACGGCGCCAATTAATTGGCCATCTTTATTAATAGGAATTCTCGTGCTCAAGATGCTTTTTCCACTCACCATAATTTGTTCATTATAAACCGGTTCATTTCTCTCAACAATTTCTGGTAAACGTGTATCTTCTAAAACGGAACGAATCGATAATCCCGTTACTTCTCCATTCACATTAAATATTTTTTTTGCTTTTTCATTAAAGATCGTAATTTTCTCATGATAATCGATCGCAATTACCCCTTCATTGATGGAATGAAAGGTTGCTGTTCTCTCTTCAAACATTCGTTTAATTTCGAACGGTTCTAAATCAAACATTTGCTTCTTAATATGATTGGCTAATATATATGAGGCAATAAACCCTACAATTAAAGTGAGGAACACAATAAATAGGATTTCTTTAGAAAAGCCAGAGACGATTTCCTTGAATGTTGGAATTTTATTACCAACCATTACCACACCTATTTGGTTTAGTTGTTCATCTTTTAATACTGGAATAAACGCTCTTAAATATGTACCATCTTCTCCCCTTGCTTTGGAAAAATAAATATGTTCGGCAAATGCAGGATCTTCATCACTACCAGTTGACACATGACCTATCATACTTCTAACTGGGTGTGAGAAACGGACTCTATCCATATTCATTACTACAATATAATCCGTATTATTAATGACCCTTATTTCTTCAACAATGGGGTTAATAATCTTCCAGCCCTCATCTCCCTCAAGTCCATCTTTTATATCTGCAAGCTCTGCTACTGTCCTAGCCGTACTCATTGATTCGCCTCTTAAGTCCAATTCTTCTTGTTGTTGCATATTTGCGATAACAACAAGCCCGCAAATAAGCAGTAAAAAGATAACAACCCCATATGATAGCAACGTTATTTTCCAACGAATAGGTATTTCCTTCAAACAAATCTTCCTTTCATTGCCACCTACACTTGACCTTTAATCTGAAAATAATGATACTATTTAGTATGAGGTGAAGGTGATGAAAAGTAAATATAGCATCATACTATTAACCATTATTATAACGCTTGCACTTTTTTTTAGTTTTAAACAATATATTCTCACAGAAGACCTTCCTTATGATGATGAACAAGAAGGGCTCAATGATCAAATCGTTTTAACTTTTAGTCATGTTGTCTCCAATAATACGCCAAAGGGAATGGCCGCTGATAAATTTGCTGAGATTGTTGCTGAAAAATCAGACGGAAATATTAAAATTGTTGTCTTCTCTAACGGCTCTCTCTACTCTGATATAGAAGAAATACGAGCGGTTCAAGAAGGCAATGTTGATATTATTGCTCCCTCCACATCAAAACTTGGCATGTTAAACCCTGCATGGGGGCTACTCGATTTGCCGTTTATTTTCCCTTCCTATGAAGCCATTAACGAAGGGTTAGACGGGTTTATCGGACAAACACTATTATCTAGTGTAAAGGGGGATGGACTCATCGGTTTAGCTCATTGGAGTAATGGATTTAAGCAATTCACATCCAATGATGGTCCAATTATTTATCCGCAAGATATAGCTGGACAAACATTCCGAATCATGCAAAGTGATGTCCTCTCATCACAATTTCTTGAATTGAATGCAAATTCAGTGAAAGAATCTTTTAATTCTACATACGACTTGTTAGATAGTGGGAAAGTAGACGGCGAAGAGAACACTATCTCTAATATTTATTCGAAAAAGTTTTATAACTTACAAAAGTATATGACAATAAGCAATCATGGCTATCTCGGTTATGCCGTCTTAATGAATGAGAATGTTTGGAATAAGCAATCAAGTGAAACAAAACGAATCTTAACTGAGGCTATGTCTGAAGTCACGCAATGGAATCGAAAACAAGCTGCCCAGATGAATGAAAATCAACTCGAAGAAATAAGAAAAGTGAGTTCAATCCACATTCACGAACTTACCAATGAAGAAAAAAACAGTTGGAAAAAGGTCCTAGACCCAGTCTACACTCAATTTAAAAATGAAATTGGCAGTACACTGATTGACAAGGCTTTAAAGCTCAGAGATAAATACGAAAACGAAACAACTGATGAAACGGACTGAGTGAGGCAATTACCCTTGAATATTTAATCAAATTTTTGCCCGGGCTCCCTTTTTTTGACTCGTTTCCGCTTGAATCCAACCAAATTCTTTCGCGGGCTCGCTTTTTTGACTCATTTCCGCTTGAATCCAATCAAATTTTTGCCTGGGCTCGCCTTTTTGACTCGTTCCCGTTTGTATCCAACCAAATTTTTACCCGGGCTCCCTTTTTTGACTCGTTTCCGTTTGAATCCAACCAAATTTTTGCCCGGGCCCGCTTTTTTTGACTCGTTTTCGCTTGAATCCAATCAAATTTCGCCGTGGACTCGCTTTTTTGACTCATTTCCGCTTGAATCCAACCAAATTTTTACCCGGGCTCCCTTTTTTGACTCGTTTCTGCTTGAATCCAATCAAATTTTTGCCCCGGCTCCCTTTTTTGACTCGTTTCCGCTTGAATCCAATCAAATTTTTGCCCGGGCTCCCTTTTTTGACTCGTTTCTGCTTGAATCCAATCAAATTTTTGCCTGGGCTCCCTTTTTTGACTCGTTTCTGCTTGAATTCAATCAAATTTTTGCCTGGGCTCCCTTTTTTGACTCGTTTCCGACTCAGTCTCTTTCCTTTCCAGTATATATAGACAAAGACGATAGTGAGACACGACAAAAAGTAACCTGAGTATTAACTTAGGTTACTTTTCTAACTCGTATTTTATAATTTATATTTGTTCCTTAAACATCCACTTTCTCTGAAGCTAACATTGTGCCATTTTCCACATAGTTTAAATGCCAAGAAAAAGCTTTCGCTAGAATATGTGGGGTTTGGCCACCTGCTGATAATGCTTCATAATAATAATCTCTAAGTTGATCCTTGTATAACGGATGCGCACAATTTTCAATGATTAACTCAACTCGTTCACGAGGAGCCAATCCTCTTAAATCTGCGTAGCCTTGTTCTGTGACAATTACGTCAACATCATGTTCTGTATGATCAATATGTGAAGCAAAAGGTACAATACTTGAAACTTTTCCATCTTTAGCAATTGATTTTGTCACGAATATAGCTAACCTTGCATTTCTTGCAAAATCCCCTGATCCGCCAATACCATTCATCATCTTAGTTCCTTGAACATGAGTAGAATTCACATTGCCATAGATATCTAGTTCTAATGCAGTATTGATAGAGATTAATCCTAAGCGGCGAATTAATTCCGGATGATTAGTGATCTCTTGTGGTCTTAACAATAACTTATCGCGATATTGATCGAAATGTGCAAACACTTCTTGCATCTTTTCTTCTGAAAGTGTAATGGAACAGCCTGACGCAAACTTTACTTTCCCAGCATCAATTAAATCAAATACTGCATCTTGAAGTACTTCTGAATACACCTCTAAGTCTGTGAATTCAGAGTCAATCATGCCATGTAATACAGCATTTGCTACCGAACCAATGCCTGATTGTAATGGGGCAAGTTTTTCATCTAATCTCCCTGCTGCAATTTCATTGCGAAGAAAGTTGGTTAAATGTTGTGCCATAATAACTGTTTCCTCATCTGGCTGAACAATAGTTGAAGGTGAATCGCCTTGTTCAGTAAACACAATCGCTTTAATTTTCTCCGGATTCACTTTAATACCTATCGCACCAATACGATCGGCTACATTTGTAATTGGAATTGGACCACGCTCACCTTGTTTATCTGGACTATAAATATCATGTAACCCTTTTAGTGATGGTAATTGGGCCATATTAATTTCAACAATTACACTATGGGCATGTTCTGCAAAAGACAGGGAGTTACCAACTGATGTTGTAGGTACAATTGTTCCGTCATCTTCAATCGAAACCGCTTCCAAAATAGCTACATCCACATGTAATACCCCTGAACGGATAAGTTCTGCTGTGTGAGATAAATGTTGATCAACAAATAAGAAGTCCCCTTTATTAATGCCTTTTCTCATTGTTGAGTCCGCTTGAAATGGTAATCTCTTATTTAAAATACCGGCTTCTGCAAACAACTTATCAACATCCGAACCAAGAGATGCGCCTGTATACACATTGACTTTAAAATCTTCTGTTTTTGCTCTTTCTGCTAATGCGACAGGAACCGCTTTCACATCTCCCGCACGAGTAAATCCACTTAACCCCAATGTCATGCCATCTTTAATCATTTCTGCAGCCCCTTCTGCAGTCATGATATTGTTCTGAAGTGTCTGAATTTTAACTCTCCCAAGTTTATTATCCATATTCCCATCCCTCTTTCTGTAAAGAATACTTAATAACTATTTTACTAATAAATCAGAATGGGATTATTTTTTTAGTATAATTAATGAAAAATTTTGATAAAACAGCAAAATCTGCCGATAAGCCAGCAGATTTTTTCAGATAATCAGAAAATATTGAGTTAAATGTTATTCATCCATTTATGCCTTTGATTTAGAAGCCGAGCAACTTACGAAAATAACTAGAATAGGATTGACTAACAGGCACTTTTGCACCATTTCTCATTAATAATAAAAAAGTAGAATGAGAGTCAGGAAATATCTCTTGTATTTGATTAACATTCACCAAAAATGACCTGTGACAGCGAATAAAGTTTTCCTTTGGTAAAATATACTCAAACTCCTGTAGCGTATTTTTATGCGTACCAGAAGAGTAAATAGCATGAACATGTGTTTTACGATCTTTGGCTTCCAAGAAATATACTTCATTAAATGGAACAGGTACCCAACCATCACTTGTCTTTAATGTAACGACAGATTTCCCCTCTGTCAATGTTGGAAAAATAGCAGTCACACAACCTTCAATTTTTCCATTATTTTTAAATGGAACAGCCATCCCGTGATAAGGTACACCAAATACATCCCTATTAATAAACTCTGACACCTTTTGTTCAGCCTTAAGCGCTTTGTCAGCAATACTTCCTTCTTTTACAATATCCCCTGGCCGAATTTTCAAGTCAACACGTTTACTTGGACGATAGTAAATATACTCTGTTGTATTTGAAACTACAATTGACACTTCATCTGAAAATAACTCCCCAATTACATCTAGCAATGAACTCAGTGTAATTCCTTCCATCACAAAATCCCCTTTTTTGATTCGCTACTATTCTATCTTACGTGTTTTATTTTCATTTGCCTAGTTAAGAAACGTGCAAGAATATGTCTTATACCAAAGAAGGAAACATCAACTTGCTTTTCCTCTTTTAATAGGTTGATCTTCGTATTTAAGCCAGTTCACTCCTTTTTCTAATATAATTGAGATAATAACACCCATTATTAACCCATTTGCTAAAAATGGTTGAATGAGTACAGGTAATTCCGAAAAGATAGCAGGTGAAATATTCATAATACTAATACCAATTAATACAGGTGCTGCTAACCTAAATATCGTATTGGAATTAAACGTCTTTCCATTTAAACTACTGAATGCAGTACCAAATAATTGCATATAGGCAACAAACAAGACTGCGTTTCCAACTGTAACAGGCAACATTGAAAGAAATGAGCCTAAAATTGGAACAATACCAATGATCGTAAGTAAAGCACCACCGATAAAGAATGGCTTTCTTTCATAAATTCTCGTACTTTGCAAGAAACCAATCGTTGATGTAAATGGTGTATAGGGAACAAGTCCGAAACCAGATCCAATAATGGTAGAAATTGAAGTAATCAGCATTGAGCCTTTAAACTCTTTTTTTGCTGCTCTCCTTTGTAGAAGTTTTTCTGCAGCGTTAATAGAAGCAAATGTATTACTTAAGTTTAATAATACGGCAACAAAAGTGACTACGACAATTCCCATTTCAAGATTAGGAGCCCCTAATGGAAAAAGTTGGAAAGGTGCCGATGTTGTCATACCCGCCCCATCATTACCAAACAATAGGACATAACCAAGCCAGCCCCCTAAAAGGCCAATTAAGATAGAAAAATTGCTAATAAGTTGATTACCCTTCATTTTTAATGTAGCGACAATCAGCGCGAGTACTACAGAATAAAGACTTATACCTATATCAATGACGCCAGTCGAGGTCATCTTTAACATACCTTCAAAAAAGATAAACATTAATTGAAAAGTAAGCAAAAACAAATATACAGTCATTACCATCGGACTAAAGATGGCTTGCAATAATGAAAAACCACCACAAGCAATCAGCAAAATGGTCACTAGACTAGCTAAAACAATACCAGTAACAATCCCACCACCAATACGTTCTAATCCAATATTAAGCGCTTGTGCTGAAAGCCCAAGATTAAGGATAATTCCCCATAATAAGCCTGAATGCCCTTCCATAATCGGGAAACGATGACCTTTCCATCCTTGTAGTATACAAGTAATACCTGTAAGTATGAGTGATGCTCTAATCATCATTGCCATCGTTTCACTAGATAGCTCAAATACATTGGCAATGGAAATCGGAATGACAACAGTATTGGCAAAAATAAAAAAGACCCATTGTACGGAAGAAACCATTGTCATTGATGAAATAAACTTTTTCAATCTGTACACCACTTTCTACGTTTTTCATTTTCACATCTACTAGTATAATTCATTTTCAAAAGGAAAGAAGCCTTTAAAAAAAGAATTATGAAAAACGAAATATTTTGAAGCCCATATACGATGAAAATGATAAAAATTGGAGCTAATCTATATGCCTATACAAATAATAACCCTCTCCAAATATGAAGAGGGGCATGTGATTTAAATAGTTTTATTAATCATTGTTATTTTGAAATGATAATGCTTTTTTTGCTAAATTTGTGATTACTACATCATCCATAGGCGGATTATGGAGCGCAGCTCGCACATCACGGTAATAACGCTGCAAAGGATTTCTTTGTTGCAAGCTTTGTGCACCAACTATTCTCATTGCCCAATCGACCACTTTATTAGCACTGTTAGAGACAAGATGTTTGATGGCTCCAAGTTCTGCTCCTAATTCTCCTCGTTTATTCGGTTCATTATCCCAACGATCCGCTATAGAATAGAGTGCTGTTCGCGCTTTTAGTAGCTCGAGTTCCATTTCCCCAATTTTACGTTGCACTTCTGGTACTTCACTGATTGGACCAGGCAGGCTATTAGGTTGATATTCAGAAGCAAAAATAATGGCATAGTTCCGAGCTGCAATAGCAACGCCAATAAAACAAGCAGCTGAATGTAGTAACCATGCATTAGGAATCGCATAAAAATGAACACCTTCTAATTCGACTAATGCTGTTTCTTCTACAATTACATTCTCTAACACGAGATCGTCACTACGCGTGCCCCGCATCCCTAGCATATTCCAATTTGATTCCACTTTTAAACCAGGGTTCTCATGAGGTACAAGGAATATACCAATTTCTCCTGAAGCTTCTATCGTTGCTGTAATAAGAGAAAAATCTAACCCTGGTGCCATCGAAGCAAAAGATTTTCTTCCATTCAAGATCCATTGTGTTCCTTTTTTCACCGCAGTAGTCGCTGGTAGTCCACCACGGGTTGGACTGCCAGTTGCTACCTCAGTTGCACAGCGGTTAATCAATTTATTATCTTTGATAACCATTTCACATAACTTGGCAAACTGTTCTTCCTTCCATTTCCGTTTAACCCTTAAATCATAGATAACACCTAAGTGCCAACCAATACATAAAGCCGTAGACGCATCACCTTGGGCAATCCTTTCTTGTATTAAGAAATATTCATATAAGGAAATCTCTTTACCACCATATTCTTTCGGAATCGTTAAACTTAAGTAATTTGATTTTTTTAATTCTTCAAAATTTTCAAAAGGGAATTCTGCATTTTCATCAATCTTTTGCGCCCTCTTACTAAATCCTTCTGCTAATATCGTAGCTTTATGAAATAATTCTTCTTGTTGAGCCGTCTTAATAAATGGTCGAGCGAGTTGTTCAGCTAAATACGCTTCCTTAGATGAAGCTGTTATCGTGCTCATAGAATCCTTCCTCCCCGTCTGTTTCCATCTTCTCTTTAATACTCAATCATTAGGATAAATAGATATAGTAAAGGCTCTATCCCCTTTACTATATCTATCGTTTGAATTTATTATCTCTTATCTACATATTTAGTTAATTTATCCCCACCAATTTGAATGATTTGCACCAATACAACGAGGACAATTACTGTCGTAATCATAATGACATTATCATAGCGATAGTAACCGAAACGTATCGCTAAATCACCAATACCACCGCCGCCAATAATACCTGCCATTGCTGAATAACCAATTAAACTAATAGTCGTAATCGTTAAACCTTGAACAATTCCAGGTTTCGCTTCTGGGACAAGAATTTCCTTAATTATCATCCAAGGGGAAGCGCCTACTGCTACTGCAGATTCAATGACTCCTTTATCTATTTCTCTTAAGGATGTTTCTACCAATCTTGCAAAAAACGGAATCGCTGCTACAGATAATGAAACAGAAGCCGCTGTAGGACCAATAGTTGAACCTGCAATTAATTTTGTTAACGGCAATAGAGCTACTAACAAAATAATATAAGGAATAGAGCGGATCAAATTGACAATCCAACCGGTAACAGCATTTACAAATCTATTCTTTAAGAACAATCCTTCGTCTGTAACGAATAATAAGATACCTAGTGGAAGACCTAGTATAAGTGCCGCAACTAAAGAAATGGCGACCATATAAATTGTTTGTAATACAGCTGTATTTAGTTCAGGAAGTAACGCCTGAATGGACTCAAGCAACATGTTCAACTACCTCCAAATTCTGTGTTCTTTCTTGAATATATTGTATAGCTCTTTCTATTTCAGGTATTTCGCCAGTCAACTCCATAATAAAAATACCAAGAGGTACTTCTTGAATATATTCAATCTTGCCGTGAAGAATATTTCCTTTTACTTTGAATGTTTGGAACAGTTCAGAAACAACAGATTCTTCTGCTATTGCACCTTTAAATTGAATCTTAATGATTGTTCCCTTCCTGTTTTCAACCAATTGTTGTGGTAAGTCAAATTGAAGAACACTCTGAATGAAATCCTTTGTAAGTGGTTCAATTGGATTCGCAAATATATCATACACCGGTCCCTCTTCTATGACCTTTCCATCTTGCATAACAGCTAACCTATGACAAATCTCTTTGACTACTTCCATCTCATGAGTGATAAGTACGATGGTTAATCCTAGCTTTTTATTAATTGATTTTAATAAGTTCAGGATTGATTTTGTTGTTTTAGGGTCTAGAGCTGACGTGGCTTCATCGCAAAGTAAAACCTTTGGATCATTAGCGAGTGCTCTGGCTATTCCTACCCTTTGCTTTTGACCACCACTTAATTGTGTGGGATACTGATGAATTTTATCTGCTAAACCCACTAATTCTAATAGTTCTTTCACCCTGATATCTATTTCTTTCGGGCTTTTACCTGCCGCTTTTAAAGCAAAGGCAATATTCTCATACACTGTCTTCGAACTCGCTAAATAAAAATGCTGAAAAATCATACCTATCTTCTGCCTTGCTTTTCTTAATTCTTTACTTGTTAAAGATGTTAAATCAACGCCATCAATTTTCACTTCACCAGATGTCGGTCTCTCCAATAAATTTAGACAGCGTAATAAAGAACTTTTCCCTGCTCCACTATAGCCAATAATCCCGTATATTTCCCCTTCTTTAATAGAAAGGGATACATTGTCAACCCCTATTACTTGCTTCTTTTTGCTTTTATAAATTTTCACTAAATGATTGACTTCAATCATTTACCTCACCCTCCCTAAATCCTCTACAACATAAAATGAGCCTCTTTCACTTTGAAAGAGGCTCAACAAATGATTGTTATTAAACCTTATCTTTCAGAATGAAATCATTCTGCAGGATTTAGCACCTTCCCTTTAAAAGGAGGTTGCCGGACATCTTCGGGCCTGGTCCCTCAGTCTCTCTCGATAAGAATCATATTAAATTTAATGTGTTGCTTTGATAAAGGAAATTTTATCGGGTATTGAATTAATTGTCAATAGTATTTTGATTATTTATGCATTTACTTATCTTCCTCTTCGTTTAAACAAGAAGATAAAAAAAATTGTTCCTAATAAAGCTGTGATTAGACCCACATACAAGATGATTGCTGACGTTTTGAACTTTACTGTACTAGGTTGCTCTTCTTGTCCACGTCCCTCACCACCAGGCATACCTTCAAACCCTTCTGGTGTCTCAAAATCTCCTTCCTGCGGAAAGTCTCCATTGCCTTGCGGATGTTCAGGCATTTCACCATCAATGTTTCCTTCATTACCGTTTGGCGGTTGGAATACTTCTCCTCTTTCTTGACCTTCCTGGTCATCACCACCTGCTCGGCTAGGGAACATGTTATTGACTTCAGAAGCTTGTGATTCTACTTCTAATTCACCTGAAAGCTGAGCAAGTATCGATTCTGATCTCGCCTCAGCAAATGCTGGTAAACTCTCATCACCTTGCACTGCTTGTAGAAATTCTTCTGTTGTATAAAACTTGGTAGGATCCTGTTCTACATAAGGAAGAATCAATGTACTAATTTGTGTAGTTGTATTTTGGTAAGACTCTTTTGTCATATATTCTTCGGCAATCTTTTCAAGGTATGCTTCATATTGCTTTTTAAATTCATCATTTGCCAATAAAGCATTAAGTAAAGGCCTCTCATCTAAAGAAGTACCAGCTACAGGTTCTGAAATACTGAAATTAATCGTATCTTCACTCATTAAATTACTATTTCCCATGCCACCATCGAAGTTCCCCATTTCAGCTTGGTGAACTTGACCTTGTTCATCCTCACCTTGCCCACCTTCTCCTGGTGCTAGACCTTGTTGTTCCTGATTTTGATTTTTGTTTTGGTTTTCTTCAGCGATTGAAGAATCTCCGTTCATGCGTCCTCCGCCACCCATACCTACTCCAAAGCCGCCAAATGCCATATTATAGTCCCACGGAATGATTGAGAACTTACCATCATTTTCATATAAATAATAGTTGTGCTTCATTTGCCCTTGGTAACTATCCATGCTAACGACAGCCGTATTTACTGCAAAATATCGTAATACTTGATCCACATCTAAAGTTTTTTCTAAATTGCCACCATTATTGATACTATCTAACATATCTATTAACGCTTGTTCATCTTGCTCCTCTGATTTCAAGTTTAAACCTGAGTAATCATCAATATCATCACTTACCCATTTCAAGTCACTATTTGTACCATCTGGCTTGTACAATGATCCATATGGATTTTCAAAATATCTTCCAAGCATCACTTCGTCTACTTGTTCAACACCTAAATATAATCCCCATTCCTGACCATTAATGGTCACATACATATAAGAATAAGCAGGTGTGGGTAATCCCATATTCTCCATTAATTGATACGATAAATATTCTCGCATTTGCGTAGCATCACTAAATTGGTTATTTAGATTCAACTTTTTCAATCCATATAAAGTTTGATCGGTATAGTAATCAAAGTCTATTTTGAAGCTATAACGATCAGAATCTTCCATTCTAGCAACGGAAGAAAGGGAAGAATTCCCCTTTGTCCGAACAGCTACTTGGTTCAATTTAGTTCCATTTATCGTCACATTTGCCATCTTATATTCTTCTTCCGTCGGATTCTCTAGTATATCTTCCCAATCATCTTCTGCTAGGGTTAACTCAACTTGAGTCACTTTATTTTTATTGAATACTTTTGAAACATAAGAGTGATCAACTACTTCCCCTTTTGGAAGTAAATGAGGTAGAAAGAATAGAATACCAACAAATAAAACAGCCAACATTAGAAAAACGAGAACGACATATTTGCGTTTAATCATATTCCTTTCTCCTGTTCATTTACGCTGTAAAATTACCGTCATAGCTTAACATTACAGCCGACTCTACCCCGCTAAGGTTCGTTACATTATTCACCACTTGAGATTGCTCTTTTTTCATTCTTACTTCATAAGTAATTTCTACTTGATTACCATTCATGATAGATTTGGATTTCATCATATGTTTATTAGTGACCTTTGATAATAGCGATTCTAGTTGAGATTCCACATCTTCACCCCCATATTTTACAATGAGTAAGTAAGGGTTCTGAATCGTAATTTTGTTAACGAACAATACAAGTACGAGACCGATCATTAAACTGCCAATAATCACTAATGGAATAAAGCCTGCTCCGCAAAGAATACCGGCAACAATCGCCCAAAAAAGATAAACAAGATCCATAGGGTCTTTAATTGGTGTACGAAAACGGACAATGGATAAAGCACCAACCATACCTAGTGATAACAGGACATTCGAGGAAATTCCCATAATAATTAATGCTGTAGCCATGGTCATTATAATGAGGGATATATTAAAAGTATGTGAATAAATCACACCAGAAAATGTCTTCTTATATACTGCATAAATAAAAAGTCCAATTGCAAAAGCCATGAATAAACCTATTAGGGAATCTATAATTGAAAAACTCTCTGTCTTTTCTAAAAAGCTTGATTTAAATACATCTGAAAAATTCACACTTTCCATTTTGCTTTTCTCCTATTCTCTCTATAATCCATACATTCTACTTAATTGATATTTAGAATACGTGCCCTTCCTGCGATCTAGCATTTGCAGAAGCATTTTAATGACATCGGGAATGTATTCATCATACTTTACTTCAAGTATCATCAATTGATGATCAAGGGATGGTACCATAGGCATTGTCGTATTTAAAAAGTCGGGATTCCTTAAGCTTGTACGAATATTGCTATCAAAAGTGAGACGTACATTACCATATGGGTAGATATAAACATCCCTCTCATAATCGACAACCGTTACTGGCTTCAATTGATAACGAATCATGTTATGGAAAAGTTCCCTCATTAATGGTCTGGAATCATTCTCCATCCATAAAATGTCGCTAGCTCTAATAAGCTCATATTCCTCAGCTGTCATCCGACATTTTTCTTTATAGGTCAGATTATTCTTCTTACTTTTCTTTTCTAGATTAATTGTGTCAAAATCATTATTATATGTGCGAACCCTATATTTTGCCCGGTTCATATAGCCTTCTTTTTTTTCTATTAGTGCTTTGTTTTCAAAGTTATCAAAGTATACGCTACGAACATTATATCCCCCTCTCCCATTTGAATGGGGGTCCGCATTCATAAAGGAACTTAAGCGTTTTTTAAGTATAACCCCATCCATTTTTGAGATTTCATGTTTGAGCTCTTTCCTTCCTTTCAAAATCGTTCACCTCCTTTAAATATACGTTTTAATCTCGTATTCTTCGTATTTCTCATTTAGCCATTCCGTATATTCAGTAGAAAGCTTAGACTCTATTAACATCTCTTTTATTTCTTCTTTCGCATCTTCGAGATTGGCTTCTTTCGCTTCTTTATGATCTGTTACTTTAATAATGTGATAACCATAATCTGTTTTAACTGGATCACTCACTTCGTCCACTTCCATAGCAAAAGCCACTTCTTCAAATGCTTCTACCATTTCACCTTCACCAAAATACCCCAATTCACCGCCATTATCTTTATTTGAATCATCGGTTGAATAAGAAGCTGCTAATTCTGAGAAATCGTCACCATCATCGAGTTTTTGTTTTACTTCTTTGGCAGTATCCTCATCTTCTACTAGGATATGACTTGCTTCTATCTCTTCTGCCTGAGAAAAACTTTCTTTATTTTCTTCAAAGTATGTTTCCATCTCATCATCAGTAATTTCTATTCCTGGTGTGATCAATTTCTTTGAACCTAAGTAGATTTCGATATTATGTTCTATAGAGTCATAGGATACCCCGTTTTCATCTAACACTTCTTTAAATGCCTCTTCTCCCCCATATTGCTCCATATAGGCATCCATTTCTTCAGCCACTTCTTCTTCAGTTACAGTTACCTTCTCCTTATCCATTTCTTGAAGAACAATTTGATCAGATATTAATGTATCTAGAACAGAAGTGCCATATTGAGACATTAACGCTTCATTCAAATCATCTTTGCTTATATTTTCTCCATTGACTGTCGCTGCTTTTGAATGGCTATTGTATAAAACAACAGCAACTATGACAGCAGCAACAAACATACAACCAGTGGCAATCAATAATTTATTCTTTTTCAACTTGCTTTTCCCCATTTCCTTGTAACGTTACTTCTACTGTTTTCTTTTCACCATCACGATAAAAGTATATTTTAACCTTATCGCCAATTGAAAAGTCTTTATAAAGAGATTCTCTTAAGTCATTAGCGGCTGTAATAGTTTGATCACCAATTGAAACTAAAATATCCTCAGCTTGCAACCCCGCCGTTTCTGCTGTCGAACCTTCCTCAACTTGGGTAATAATGGCACCTTCTTCTACATTTTTTGGTAATTGTTCTTGATAAAACTGCGGTACTTGATTTAAGTCCATCAAACCAACACCTAGATAAGGTCGAATGATTTTACCATCCTTCATTAACTGATCAATAATGTTCTCGACATCGTTACTTGGAATGGCAAAGCCTAACCCTTCTACGCCACTATCAGCTATTTTCAAACTATTAATACCAACCATATTCCCATTTGTGTCAATAAGTGCTCCACCACTATTTCCAGGATTTATTGCTGCATCTGTTTGTATGACATTTAAATCCCATTCTCCGGCTGAGGTAGAGACTTCAATCGATCGATCCACTGCACTTACAATTCCTTGAGTTACTGTTCTGGATAAATCTAAGCCTAGTGGATTGCCTATTGCTAACACTTGATCTCCTGCACGAAGGTTTGAAGAATCAGTAAAAGAAAGGACTTCAGCGTCTACTTTTTCATTCACTTTTAACACGGCAATATCTGTTAATGAATCTGTTCCAACAAGTTCAGCTTGAAGCTTTTCACCATTATGCAGAGAAACCTGAATATTAGACGCTCCTTCAATGACGTGATTGTTTGTCACAATATACGTTTCATTGTCTGTTTGCTTGAAAATAACACCAGAGCCAGTACCACTTTCAACTGCTTCCCCACTTTGGGTGTTGCCTGTAGAATGACTAAAAGGGTTTGCTTGCTGCTCTTGCATGTTGACAACGCCTACGATTGCTTTAGAGGCTTTTTCTACTATATCTGCAATCGACCCATCACTCGTAGTTGATACCGTTTCAGCATTAACTTTGGAAACATTAGTTTCTGCTTGCTCCTGTACAACCTCCGTAGACTGTTTTGTTTCATTAGGAAAATAATTGATTGCTCCTAAAGTTAGGGCTGAGCCCATAACTCCACTTGCTACAGTCATTGTTACACTTTTAAACCAAGTATTTTTTCGCTTCGATTGATACTCGCGATTATCTTCAAAATGATTGAATTCATTCATTAAAAATCCCTTCTTTCATTTGATTTTGCTTGCCTTGTTTTATAATTTAATCAGTGAATGTGTCAGGCATATGTCAAAATAATTTTTTATGTAAAAAAAGAAATAAAAACCTCCGAATATTATTCGGAGGGAGATGGGTTTAAATTATTTTGCATAAAGTTTTGTACATTTTCGATTTCTTCTACTGTAGCGAGTTGCGTTTCATACCATCCCTTCTTTTCCATTAATTGAAAGATTTCCTTTTGGGCTTCTGCACTTGTTTTTAAGCACCCTTCATAAATATCTCTCAATTCATCATGAGTCGTTTCCATTAATGTGTGGCTAATAGCGGGAACTCTTCCTTTTGCTAATTCTAAACATAATTGCAACATTTCTCGTTCTGTTAATCCACGACCATTGATATTATTCGGCAATGAAACCACCTCCAATAAAATTAATGTAATTTCCTCGCTCGGTTGAAATAGGTTGATAATTCTGCAATCCTTAGCTGATGTTCCTCTGCTAATTTTTCCAATGACATCCTTACTTCTTCGTCCTCACAAAGAGAAGCACACCAGTTAAACGTCTTCGCTGTTATTTCCTCCGCCCGAATTTCATCTTCAATTGCCGACAATTCTTTCGTCGTTAACTGATACATTACGCCACCTCCCATACTCCTTTTTGTTAGTATGAAACATAAATGTATGTTTATTCCATAAGACGGTTATTTCTTTTATCTCTGCGGTTGGTTCCACCTTGGGTTAATTCTCGTTTTCTGTTTGTTAACGTACTCTCTAACACCTTTTGCGAAGCGTTCATTTGCGCTTTTCCTTCTGAATGACTTGCAAACAGCTTTTGCGAAGCGTTCATTTCTGTTTTTCCTTTTGAATGACTTCCAAACAGCTTTTGCGAAGCGTTCATTTCCGCTTTTCCTTCTGAATGACCTGCAAATACCTTTTGCTAAGCGTTCATTTCCGCTTTTCCTTCTGAATGACCTGCAAACACCTTTTGCGAAGCGTTCGATTCTGCTTTTCCTTCTGAATGACTTGCTAATACCTTTTGCGAAGCGTTCATTTCCGATTTTCCTTTTGAATGACTTGCAAACAGCTTTTGCGAAGCGTTCATTTCCGGTTTTCCTTCTGAATGACTTGCTAATACCTTTTGCGAGGCGTTCATTTCCGCTTTTCCTTTTGAATGACTTGCAAAAAGCTTTTGCGAAGCGTTCGATTCTGCTTTTCCTTTTGAATGACTTGCAAATACATTTTGCGAAGCGTTCATTTCCGCTTTTCCTTCTGAATGACTTGCAAATAGCTTTTGCGAAGCTTTCGTTTCTGCTTTTCCTTTTGAATGACTTGCAAATACCTTTTGCGAAGCGTTCATTTTCGATTTTCCTTTTGAATGACTTGCAAACAGCTTTTGCGAAGCGTTCATTTCCGGTTTTCCTTCTGAATGACTTGCTAATACCTTTTGCGAAGCTTTCGATTCCGTTTTTCCTTTTGAATGACTTGCAAATAGCTTTTGCGAAGCTTTCGTTTCTGCTTTTCCTTTTGAATGACTTGCAAATACCTTTTGCGAAGCGTTCATTTCCTCTTTTCCTTCTGAATGACTTGCAAACACCTTTTGCGAAGCGTTCGATTCTGCTTTTCCATCTGAATGACGTGCTAACGTATTATCCTCGGCTTTCAGTTCTATCTCGTTTTGACATAATACTTTTCCAAAGCACACAGCTCAATCGCCGAGTATCCAAGTACGAAAAAACCCGCAAACTTTCAGGTATAATCTGAAATTGCGGGTTAAATGTGAATAGATATCTTATAAAAGTAGGGAACGACATATTTTCATATCGTTGCTATAATAAAATCTTCTCCACCTTGCAGCATCAATTGATCTTTCCGTTCACGAAAATACTTCTCTTTTAAATCAATAGATGATAGATGAGTCACATCTTTTAGGCCTGCCTCTTCAGCTAGTGCTAGCATTTCTGAAGGGGTGAAAAAACTGATAAATGGCGTTCCACCTGCTTTTGCTCCTTTTTCTGCTTCATCCACCTCTTTCCGTTCATCCTGTTTTTTTATGTTTTCAAATGGGAGTAGGAAAGTCAGCGCCAACCTTGAGCCCTTTGCTAACTTACTAAACATTTTCAATGTATCCATAATGGCATCTATAGTTAAATATTGAGTAACCCCTGTTGAAACAACAACGGCAGGCTTCGTAACATCAAAACCATTCTTCTTTAATTGATCTAACCACCCTTGTTTCTCTTCAAAATTTACCGGTACAAATTTTAAACAATCAGGAATGTGGTACCCTGTTTCTTCCAGTCTTTTTTTCTTCCATAACTGTGTATCAACTTGATCGATTTCATAAATGGTCATCTGAGGACATAACTCTTGATGCCTTTGTGCAAAAGTGTCAAGCCCCGCACCAAGAATCACATATTGATCTACCCCTTTTTCAAATTGTTCAACAACTAAATCATCAACAAAACGAGAGCGAGCGACAATTGATGCTCTAAAAGCACTTGTATTTGCTACATCTATATCAGGACGTTTCTGCCAATCAACATTTGGAGAGATAAGTTTTAAACCGATATTATCATGAAAAATATAAGGTTTTTCATCAACAATTAAATGTAATGCTCGCCATAAAGACACTCTTACAGCTGTATGATCAGGTTCTTTCACTTTGGTCAATCCTTCCTAAAACTGTGCTTTTGATAAGGTAATTCGATCATAAATTCAGTACCACACTCAGATGTCTTAACTAAAATTAAATCACCATTCATTGATTGTGCTATCAGTTTACTAAATGGTAAGCCAAGACCTAACCCTCTTACACGAAGCTTCTTTTCTTGTCCACGAAAGAAACGCTCAAAAATGTATGGTACTTCTTCGTCAGGTATTCCCTTTCCACTATCATTAACTTTTATAGAGATATTCTTCGGTCCCGTATCTATTTTAACCTCGATTTTCCCTTTTCCATCCATTGCCTGGAAGGCATTATTAAGTAAATTAATTAGAATTTGTTGTAATCTTATCTGATCAATATGCACAAATAAAGGCGTGCTCGCTTGGTACACAACAAGTTGAAAATCCTCACTTACTTCATGCGTAATTTCCCATTGATAGACTGATTCTTTAATTAATTGATTAATTTCATATTCTTGTAGTTGAACTGGCATCACATTCGTGGCATAAGTGTTAAAGGCTAATAGATCTTCCACCATTTTTTTCATTTTTTCTGTTTCTAATATGGACAGTTTGATAAACTCTTTTGCCTCTTCACCTTCCACCACTCCTTCATGAACAGCCTGCAATAACCCGTCAATTGACGTTACCGGCGTTTTTAATTCATGAGTCACACCTGCTAACAGCTCCGTACGTAATGTTTCTAATTTCTCTAACCGTTTAGACATTTCTTTAAAAGAATGTACAAGCTCATATAATTCCTGTTCTTGGTATGAATCCTTTAAATCAATTTGATAATTCCCCGCTTGAATTTCCCTAGCTGCCTCTGCTACTTCTTGGATAGGTTTAGACAATCTCTTCGACAAGAAGTAAATCGCTGCCCAGCCAATTAATGCCAAACCAATAATCATCATAGCTAATAATCGATATTCTTGGTTTACTTCTGCTAGATTTGCTTTCGATTCTAGCATAACTACCCAGCCTACAGGCGCATCTTGATAAGTAATCGGTACTTTTACAACATAAAAAGCTTCTTTCGTTGCATCATTATTTAATTCTTGAACAGTTTTATCCTCATTTAAAAGAACTTCGGAAAATTGTAACATTCGATCTTGAGGCCGATTGGTTGTTAAAGTATTTCCATACGTATCAACAATTGAAATAAGTGGATCACTTTCTAAATCCATAAAACGTCCTCTATCATTCAAATACCCTGGGACATCTCCTTTTGGAATTGGCTTTCCTTCACTCATTTCTACAAAACGGTCAGCAATTTCTTCCGCCATTAACTCCATAATATTGAGGCGGTTTTCAACTGTGGTATGCCTAATCCATAATACAGAAAAAAAGGCGATAATTAGAAGTCCGACACAAAGTGCAAGTAAATAGCGAGTCGTCCAATATCGAAGTAGAGATTCTCTAGGTTTACTTTGTTGATTAGACACTTAATTGATACCCCAATCCACGTAAAGTCTTGATTTCACCTTCTTCTGAAGACCATGAATGCAATGCTTTTCTAATTCGTTTAATCGCTAAGTCTACCGCTCGATCGCTTCCCTCATATTCCCAACCCCAAACATGTTCAATTAATTGTTCCCTAGTAAATGTTTGATTCGGATGCTCTGCTAAAAAAATGAGCAAAGCAAGATCTCTAGGCGTTAACTCAATGACCACACTATTTAATGTAATTTTATGAGACTTAATATCAATTATCAGACCACCGTACTTCTTGATTTTTTCATCACTTTTACCAGTCCTTCTTAAGACCGCTTGCACTCTAGCTACAACTTCTTCTGCATTAAATGGTTTAGCGATATAATCATCTGCTCCTTCATTTAATCCATTTAATCGATATTGAACGTCCGCTAGAGCGGTTAACATAATAACAGGCGTTTTCATTTGCGCTCTGATTTCCTTTAAAATTGACCATCCATCCCGATCTGGCAACATAACATCCAATAAAACAAGTGATGGATGATATTCATTTAATTTTTGGATTGCTTCAGTTCCATTAAATGCTTGGACAGTTTGAAAGTTTGCCTTTTGTAAATAAACTTTTAATACTTGGCTAATTGGTAATTCATCTTCCACTATTAAAACAGTTCTCATTTCACTCACCATAATCTCCTGACGTATGTTTTACTATTCATTATCGTTCTGCTTCATGTCAAGTAGATGTCAACTTAAAAGAAAGAATGACAAACGCATTTCTTTGTTATCTTAACATTATTTGTTATGATCAGATTAACTTAAAAGAAGGAGTGAAGTAAATGAAGTCGAAACAACAATTAGGTAAATCTGGACTTTTTGTTAATCCTATTGGTCTTGGAACAAATGCAGTGGGTGGACATAATTTATACTCCAACCTTGATGAAGCACAAGGAAAAAAACTGGTTCATGAAGCATTGAATAATGGCGTGAACCTTCTTGACACAGCCTTTATTTACGGGCCTGAGCGGTCAGAGGAACTCATTGGGGAGGTTTTACAAGAAAGAGGCAAACGTGAAGAAGCAGTCATTGCGACCAAGGGCGCTCATAAATTCGTTAAAGAAGATGTGGTGATGGATAACAGTCCCAGTTTCTTAAAACAATCTGTAGACGATAGCTTACGTAGACTCCAAACTGACTATATTGACCTTTATTACATTCATTTTCCTGATGAATCAACACCAAAAGACGAAGCAGTTGGAGCGTTGAAAGAACTGAAAGACGCGGGAAAAATAAGAGCTATTGGCGTATCTAATTTTTCTATTGATCAATTAAAAGAAGCCAATAAAGATGGTTATGTAGATGTATACCAAGGGGAATACAATTTATTACAGAGAAACGCCGAGGCAGACTTACTTCCTTATACAAAAGAAAACAATATTTCATTCATACCTTATTTTCCACTAGCATCTGGCTTATTAGCAGGGAAATACGATAAAAATACAACATTCAGTGACTTGCGTGCTAACTCCCCACATTTTCAAAAAGAGGTTTTTGAAGATAACTTAGCAAAAGTAGATGAATTACGAGGTATTGCCCAAGCGAAAAATGTGGAAGTCGCCCATATAGTTTTAGCCTGGTATTTAACAAAAGACAGCATCGACGCAATTATCCCAGGGGCTAAAAGAGCCGAGCAAGTGTTGAATAATTTAAAAACATTAGAAGTGCAACTTTCCGGAGAAGAAATAGAGCAAATCTCTACCATCTTTAAATAAGACAAGCCGGTTCAAAATATAGTCAGAACAATACCAAATACACGAACAAATTCAAAAAAATGGATTTGTTCGTGTAAAATACATATTTCAAACTATGCTAAATCCCATATATCTTTTCTCCTCATTCCTTTGCTTTAACGACAATCACCTTCGTATATTGTGTGGTTTTACAGTCAGATAAATCTTTATCATCGATAATTTCTAAATCTAGTGCAGACTGAATTCTCTTCTCATCTGGTATTTTTTGAATAAGTTGATGCTGATTAATAGATTCTAATTTGTTTACCGTCTTCTCTCTATCGTACTGCTCTTTCACCCTAATTTGACGCTGTAATTTATATTGGGAGAGGATGAGTTCACCTTTTTCGTTTCTCCCTACCGCTTGATCAAAGTATTCATTGAATACTTTTTTCATAGCACCTAACTCTTCATCAATTTGTTTTTTTAATCTGCTGAGCTCCGCATAGCGTACAAGTACTTCATTGGTAATCACCCTATTCGTATTCATGCTGTCCCCTCTTTCATTCGTTGTTATTTCATTGTATTGACCAACCTCAACTGTTATGACAAAAAGAGAACATCACAACTAAAGCCCATATAAAAAAACGCCTTTCAAAAGAAAAGGCGCTCTTACATTACTTTTTATCTTTTTTATCAAGTGTTAAAAGAATCCACATAATGGTTCCGGACAAAACACCTGCACCAGCTGAAATCAACGTTCGATCACGTAATACTAATTCTGCTGAATCAGCTTCCAGCATATTAAACGCTATTATCGCAACTACAATAGCAACAATAATAATTGTTGGGAATTTCTTCAAACGTCATACTTCCTTTCAATGAACATTACTAATTCTAGTATAACTTATAAATGATCAATAAATAAACGAATGACATCTGCTCCGCCAATAAAAGTTCCTAATGAGCTACCGAGATTGGATAGCACAATAATGAGGAGAATTCTAGTTACTTTATTATTCCAAAACCCTTTCAATGTAAATACATCTTCCGAGAGGTTTTCGAAATCGCGAACGTTCGGACGCTTAATGAATGCTTGGACAAATCCGGCGATCCAACCTACAGCCAACAACGGACTTAAAGATGTAAATGGCGCAGCAATAAATGCTGATAATATTGTAAGAGGATGTCCAAATGCAATAGCAGCCCCTAGAGCAGCGAGCCCTCCATTCCAAAGGGCCCAACTAATTGTTTGTTGTACTCCAGCCGATGGATTCATGAGAAAAGTAAGAACAATAAGGACTAAAATTGCTACTGGAATCATCCAGCCAATTACTTTTGGCGCATTTGATTTTGGTGGTACCTCCGTTAATTTCTTGAGATCATGTTTTTTCTCAAATTCCCTTTTAATACCTGGAACATGAGCTGCTCCTAATACAGCAACAACCTTTTCACCGGGCGCATTCTTTATTTTTTCTGCCAAATATTGATCGCGTTCATCAATTAAAGGTACTTTTAATTGTGGGAATACCTCAGTAAAATCATTTAAAATGGAATCAATTGAGTCTTGATTTTTCATTTTTTCTAATTCTTCTTCAGTTATCGTTTCATTGCTAAATATACCGGCAAATACTTGTGAAAGTAACATTGCTTTTCCCTTAAAACCCAGTCCTCTCCAGATACGAGAAAACGTAATTTGGATATTTCTATCAGCTAACACAAGCTTTGCTCCGGTTTCCTTAGCAGATTCAATGGCTTGAATCATCTCTTGTCCTGCTTTAATTCCGAATTGTTTAGCCATACGATTTTGAAAAGAGGAGATAGCAAGATTCATTAATAAAAGTGTTGCTTTCTTTTCTTTAATCACCTTAAAAATATCCATGTCTTTCCATTTATTTCCTTCTGTAATAGACTCATATCTACCTTTATCTAATTCAATACATACGGAGTCAGGCTGCTCTCTTTCAATCACTTCTTTTACTTGCTCCGCACTATTTTTGGATATATGTGCTGTACCAATAAGGATATATTCTTTTTCATACATATGTATTCTCGTGATATTTTCTTCTGACATGCAACGATCTTCCCCTTCATCTAACCTAACCGTACTTTTTATACATATAACCATACTAAACTAGAAAATGCAAAATGAAAATTGATTTCTCTTATTTCTTTAAAAAAACACTCCTCCATGTTATTCCCTTATTCCTTTTAGTTATAAATATTGTATTTCACACAAATTAGATAAAACATATGAATAGTATCCCTATTAATTGGTGGGTGTTATGTATCATCTTGAAAAATAATCAACTCAGATAAGTATGTATTGTTTTAAGCATAATTAATTTTAACGAAATTAAAAAACGCGATCAAATGAGATCGCGTTTGCTTAATCCTAATTAATACTCATAGAGTGCGTCATTCTTTTTTAAAGTCAATTGTACTTCGAACTGTATCGATTGGTCTGACTAGGCCTTCAATTTGTTCTCTTTTAGATTCGAAGAATGGTGGCAGTGACAACGATTCACCTAGTGTCTCATATGGTTCATCTCCCATAAACCCTGGACCGTCTGTTGCCAGCTCAAATAGAATTTGCGGTGCAACTCTTGTATACAAAGAGCCGAAGAAGAAACGGTCAATAAAACCTGATGATTGGTAGCCAAATTGCGCCATTCTCCCAGTCCAATGATCAATAGCTTCCCTATCTTCCACTCTAAAAGCAGCATGATGGACGGTACCGTATCCTTGACGTGCCATCGGTAAAACGGTATTATACTCAACAATTACTTGTGCACCATTACCACCTTCGCCAACTTCAAATAAGTACAAGTCACCTTCTTGGGCAATTTCTCTAAACTCTAATACTTTCATCAGCATTTCTTTAAAATAATCAATATTAGATACACGTACAAAGACCGGACCAAGGCCAGTAATCGCATACTCTAAAGGAATAGGACCATTTTGCCACGGTGTCCCAGCTTCGACACCTTTATTATTTTCATCGGAAATAAGCTGATACTGCTGACCATCAAAATCAACAAACGGCAAAACTCTTTTGCCAAATTGCTCTTGTATACCGCTATGGGCAACATTTAACCGGTCAAACCTTTTCACCCAATAAGCCAATGCCTGATCACTAGGTACACGGAAAGATGTTTGAAAAATTTCATTTGTACCATGAACACCTTTGGGTATATTAGGGAAATCGAAGAAAGTCATATCTGTTCCAGGACTTCCCGTATCATCTGCGAAAAACAAATGATATGTTTGAATATCATCTTGATTGACAGTCTTTTTCACTAATCTCATACCTAAAGTATAGGTGAAAAATTGATAATTCTTTTCTGCACTACTAGTAATCGCAGTTACATGATGAACGCCTTTTATACCGTACATCGAATCATTCCCTTCTAGAATTAATATCTACATAATAATTTAAAAGTATTTATATATCTTGAATTAAAATATCTTTAACTTGAGATAAAATTATCACGAATTCGATTTTCTGTCAACTTATTATGATTGCTCTATCCCATTTTACAGAAAAAAACTTTTATGACAAAAACGATAAAAATAGTAATATAAATGTAACCAGTTTAATAAAGGATTTTTGCTAACATTGTATAATAATTAACTATTAAAAAAAATAAGTGGAATCCACAACCATTAATAGGAGGTAGTCATTTTGAAAAGCACAGGCATTGTTCGTAAAGTTGATGAATTAGGGAGAATAGTCATTCCAAAGGAACTAAGAAATACTTTAGAAATTTATGAGAAGGATCCACTTGAAATATTCGTTGAAAATGATCGAATTATATTACAAAAGTATAATGCCAGTAAAGCTTGTCAAATAACTGGTGAAATCGAGAACGATAATTTAGTGCTAGCCGACGGGAAAATTGTACTTAGTAGAAAAGCAGCAGAATCACTCATAACAGAAATTAGAAACAAACAATCACTGTTACATTTTAAATAGGCGATTAAGAAACTAGGCTCTTCAAGTATAGAATGAGAGCCTTGTTTTTTTATGGTTGCTTTAATAATTGTTTAACTGGTTCTATATACTTTTGATAATTCTCGATTAATCCACTTGGAAGCTGTTCAATAGGAAAGAATTGTGCAGACAAGGTTTCCTCACTATTTGTAGTTAATTTCCCACTATAGTCATTTGTCATATAAACCGCAGTAATGGCATAAAACTGATCACCGTTTTTTGTACGTACAAAGAATTCCTTACCTGAAAACAACTGAACAAACGAAAGATTCTCGACTACAAGCCCCGTTTCCTCTCTAACTTCTCTTTTCGCTACTTCCTCCATACTTTCACCTAAGTCCATTAATCCTCCGGGTAAGCCCCAAAGAGACTCCGGCCTTTGTTGTAGCAAAATCTCATTTCGGTCATTCACGATAACAACAACAGCTCCAGGTAAAAGTAATGGCTCCTTACCTACATACTCTCTTATCTTTTTATAGTATTCCATTTCGTCTTGCTTCCCCTCTCCCAATCTTAATAAGAAAATTGATAATCGTACTCTCCTGTTTTCGTAATAGTAATATCGATATTTATATTCGCAATAGAATTTTCTGTTAGTGTAAACCTTCCTTTGTAATCATGCTTCCAACGGTCATAATCTTTTCTATACACAAGTTCTTCAAGATTATATATATCTGCTTTTATGTTTAAAGCATTCTCATAGGTCTCTCTAATTTCCTTCTCCATTTTTTCGATAATTTTTTCCTTCAGAATGGGTAACGAAATTTCTTTATGAACCTCAATGATTCCTCCATTTGCATTAATATCGATATCAAATTTATCTTTGTCTAATTCATTTATTTTCAAATGTGGGTCTAATTGGGTAATAATGAGATTTACTTCATCATTATTTTCCAATTTGATTCTTAACGGAGACCTTTTTGTGGTCTTTGTTACCCAACGTAAGCCTCTGAATTGACTTATTGGTAAGCCCCCTAAATATTTCTTTTCCTTTAAAAGGAAGACTCCAGAGCTTTTAGCTGAATCATTTGTTGCTCCCTTAGTTCTCCAAACATCCTCTTTTACTGATATCATCGGTAGTTTTGTGGTGGTAGCTTTCTCAGTAAAGTCTGAATAGAACCGATGCATTCTGATAGGTGAAATGATAGAGTGTACATGATAAGCTTCCTCTGGATTAAAAAGTGTTGTTTGAACCGCGGAGCTAAAGAGACTTGTTACTAGTAGGATATCCTCAATCGAATCTTTCGTGCCATACATCCAGTTAGTTTCCCGTATCTGTTGAAAACGAGCCAAACTGTCACTTATTTGATCAATCCCATGTTGCAGTAATCGTTCATGAAAAATAATGATTCCTATATGTGCCCAGTATACTATTTGATTGGATTTATCGTAAATCATATTTATAGCAGCTTCCATTGATTTTCCTTGCCCTTTAGCAACCCAGACTTTCGACGGCACTGTTGCTGCTTGCTCCGACTTTGCTACACCTGCAAAAGACACTACCTGTGCGTACAATATATAATCCTCTTTTTCCTTATCATAATCAATGCCAATGGCGGTTATATATTGCATTTCCACAATGTCCTTTTCATCCCAACAACCACTTAATAGAAGAGCACATACGATAATAGGTATAAGGATTTTTTTCATTTTAGCCTACCCTTCGTGTCATCCTTAGGTCGCATAGTACTTGACCTTTTTTTTCGTAAAAGATATGGTTTTTCTAAAATACTTGCAAATGTATCTTTAAATGACAAAGGAGAAAGTGGAGCTAAATAAGGCAAACCAAACATCTCTAGTCTAGATAAATACAATATCACTGAAAAAATACTGATAAAAAAGCCAAATAAACCGAGTACTGCTGAAAAAAGCAAGATAAAGAAACGTACAAGGCTTAAGGAGGCACCGAGTGACTGGTTAACAAGGGTATACGCAGCAACAGAAGTGACACCAGCAATAACAAGCATGGTGGGAGCTGTTAAACCACCTCTTATTGCTGCATCACCAATGATTAGCCCCCCTACGACCGTTAATGTTTGTCCGATAGCCCTTGGAAGAGTATTACCTGCTTCCTTAAATAACTCAAATAAAGCTAAGACTAAAAATGCCTCTAACGGTGGTGATAATGGTAATCCCATTCGCGATACTGTGATAGTCGCCAAAAATGGGAAAGGCAATTGATCCATATGAAAGGAAATCATAGCAACATAGAATCCTGGCAAAATACTTGATATGACAAGACCAGTTAACCTAAAAAACATTTGCATATTCGTATAATAATATTCTGTGAAGCGATCTTCCGGTGTTTTTAATACTGAAAATAATGTAGTTGGACCAACCATTACAGTAGGACAACCATCCACAATAATGACAAATCTACCTAAATCTAGATTAGCAACTACGTTATCAGGACGTCCGGTATAATTAAACAAGGGGAAAAGAGTATAGTACTTACCTGACAATACCTCTTCTAAATCGGTTGTACTAATAATCACATCTGTTTCTATTTTTGCTAACTGGCTTTTTAAATCAATGACATATTGCTCCTTTATTATATCTTTCACATATAATAAACTAATTTTTGTTTTCCCACGTACCCCTAACTCAATTGCTTCATTTACTAACGTTGAGGTTTTATACCGTTTTCTTATTAACGCAAGGTTAATATGCAAGTCTTCCACAAAACCATCTCTTGGTCCTCGAAAAGATAATTCTGAATTGGACTCTTCTGGTGATCGGTTTGGAATTTGAGGGAGATCAAATTTAAAGATTTCATCTAATTCTTCCACTAGAACAAAAACCATACCAGAAAAAATATCTTCAGCTATTGATTCTTTATCTTCTTCCTCCACATTCACTTGATACATCAGTAATTGCTCATTTTCTTCCCTTTTTTCTTCTAGGCGTCGGTCTGCTAAAAAACTTTCTTCTAACCTACCTAAAGCCTCACTTAATTTACCTTTATCGATCATTACTTCAGAAAAGAGAACAACCACTTTCCCTGGTTGTGGATAATACTGAAACGAATAATTAACAAATTGCACGTCGCCATTGATTGCGAATTGCTGCCTTAAGTATTGCTCATCCAATTTATCAGTCTTCGGCAGTCTTTTCTTATTGTTTAATCGCGTTTTCATTTTTTTCCACTCTTCCTTTAATTAATAGGATTAGATGAATACTGAGCGTCACAAGTAGAATCCCAATAACTGTAATAGAAAAAAAGTAATGATCAATCATGATTTTATAAGTCGGTCCATCAATCGGTAAAGATAGTCCGATTATTAAAAAAAGACACACACTAATTAATAAAATCACCTTTCTTTTTTGCGTCTTAAAATGAAATAAATCCCCAATGATAAAGATAGACAAGCTAATACGAATAAACGCACCAGAAAGCCATTGATAAATAGAAAGAAAATCTAACTTATTTAAAAATTTCCCTAAGGTTATTAAGCGCCATTGTGCATAAGCAGGGTTCGTTAACTCTGCTGCTTGTGAAGGACCAAATTCAGTAATCGCACCAATTAAAGGGCCAAAATTAACAAAGACGAAGAAAATACATATCGGAATGAAAAATTTTAAAGATATGTTATCATTAATATGATGCTGTAATAAAACTAACAAAAAAATCTCCAAAAGCCCTCCTGATAAAATAACAACACCAAAAAGAATAGGTGCCCATCCTTCTTCAAAAATGGGAAAAAGTAACGAATAATCTTTAAACTTAAAATTGGCTATCATAATAAAAAAACCAAGTAAACAAACGATAGGAAATAGAATTCCACTAGCAATTGTAATTGCTTTTATACCTGAGAGGGCAGCTAATAAACAAAGAATGATTAAAATGATAAATAAAACATACTTAGGTGTTTGAATCATATAATTGGTATTCACCCAAGAAAAAGTTGTATATAATGTAACAAAGACATTGATGAATAAAAGAAATAATATCAGTGCTCGAATGGCATTATACACAATTGGAGGACTGCTTGTTTTTAACCAGTTCATCAGGTTTTGTTGCCCTGTTTTCTTTATTATTATGTAAATGAGAGGAATCCAAATAATATAAAGACTTCCAGCTATCATTAAACTAACCCAAGCACTACGTCCTGCCACGCTTAATACAGAGGGCAATACAATTACATGGGTCATCAAACCTATGGCAAGGCCCAAAACAGGAAATGAATTTAAAGCGGTAATACTTCGAACCATCATCTCTTACCTCCCTTTTTCTTAATATGAGGGAAGAAGTTGGTTTTTATTCCAAAACATATTTGATTTTACAACCGCAACAATTTAAAAAAGGGGTTTTGTGATAAAGCATCACAAAACCCCTTTTTATAGAATTACCGAAGAAATCTCAAACCTGTACTTAATACTGTTGGTATAATAGAAGCGTGATTTTCTCCTTCTATTTCCTTATAGATAACTGACAGTTGTTCCATTTCATTGATTTTCTCATAATACTTTCTAACAGCTATCAATAAATGTTCTTTCTCATCCCCACCTGCTGCTAGAAAAAGGCGAATGTCAAGATTCTCATGCCTTTGTTCAAATCGTTCCATAAAAGCTGGCACTTCTTGCATGAGAGCTTGACCATTCCACCAGATCGAAGGACTACAAGCGAAATACGCCTGATAAGAAGTTGGATTTTTCATCATCGTCATTAATGTGAATAACCCACCTAAAGAATGACCAAATAAGGATTGATTCTCTTGATTAACCGGAAACTCTTTATTAATAGCTGGTTTTAACTCATTTTCTATAAAGTTATAAAACTGTTCCGCTCCCCCAGTATCTCCCCAAGCACTACCATCTGGTCGTAGTGGTAATTGGTCACTTTCTGCAGGTGGGGTAAAATCAAAGACCCTCCTTGAATGAAAATCTTTAGCTCCATATCCTATACCTACAATAATCACTTCAGATACGCCTGTTTTAGCAGACCGTTTCGCCTGCAGCCGAATAACTTCCTTTATCAACTGAAAATAGGCATCACCATCAAGTACATAAAGAACACCGTAGCCTTCAGGTGGGGGTGGACTCTCTGGCATATGAATTGAAATGACATAGTCTTGCTTTGTTTTAGAATGTACTGTCCATTGTTGTATTTCTCCATGTAACACTTTCCCATCCCCCATCATTATCTTTTTTGCTTGACTAATAAATATAAGAAATATGGTACACCAATCATTGATATGACAATTCCTACCGGCAATTCGACTGGCGTGAAAACATTTTTGGCAACAAAATCAGCAATGACCACAAGAAACATACCAATCAAGCCCGAAATCGGTAAAATATATTGATGCTTCATTCCTACCAATTGTCGTGCAATATGTGGTGCCATTAAACCAATGAAGCTAATATTTCCTGAAACAGATACACAAGCACTAATTAACCCAATGCTTAAAATAATGAGTTTAATCTTTTCACGTTCAACAGGTACTCCTACACCCTTCGAACTAATGTCAGATAGTCGAAAAAGATCTAATAAATAACTTTTCCGGATAATTAATGGAATAAGAATAACTAGCCAAGGTATCATTGAAATAATATAAATCCAATTCGCATTATAAATACTCCCAGATACCCAAACAGCAGCCATCTCATAATCAGAAGAATTCATTTTTAAAGAGATATACATAGAAAGCGCGCCAAAACCCGAACTAATGGCAATTCCAGTTAGAATTAACCGACCAGTATCAAATGTCCCCTTTTGCCAAGAGAAGAAAAAGATAATAACCGCTGCAAGTAGTCCACCAATCAATCCAAAAATCGGCATAATCATAATCGATAGCCAACCAGTTAAATCCAGCTGCCCTTGGAAAAACAACATAAATATAACAATTGCAGCCCCTGCTCCAGCATTGATTCCTAGAATTCCGGAATCAGCCAATCCATTCCTTGTTACACCTTGAATGACCGTACCTGCTATTCCTAAACCAAATCCAACAAGTGCTCCAATGACAATTCGAGGCAAGCGAAAATCAAAAATAACTAAATCAAGCTGATCAGACGGATCAATACGGAATAAAGTATTGATGACATCAGTAAAATTTACATTTATAACTCCATAAACTAAGCTTACATAAGCACTCACTAAAATAAGAATAGATAAAGCAATCGCAATAAGAACGGTTTTACGCATGCTTTTCGCCCCCTCTCTTATAAATCAGGTAGAGGAAGAATGGCACTCCTATGAGTGCTGTCACAACACCAATTGGTGTCTCGAACGGATGATTGACAAACCGGCTAATGATATCACATACTGCTAGAAATATCGCCCCAATTATTGCGGAAGATGGAATGAGCCATCTATAATCTACACCAACTAAAAATCTCGCAATATGAGGAATAATTAACCCTACAAAACCAACCTTACCAACGAGGGCTACTGCTGTCCCAGTCAGACAAATGACTGCCAATAAAGCAAGTGCTTTCACCCATTTCGTCTTTTGCCCCAAAGTAACAGCAATTTCTTCTCCTAGAGAAAGAATGGTAATATGTCCAGAAGTGATGAGAGCGATAATCAAACCAATGACACCAAATGGAATGGCCAAAAGAAATGTATCTACATCTACTTGATGTAGTTTGGCATTATACCAAAAACTAACATCTTGTGAAATTTGAAAATACGATGCTAATGCAGCAGAAGTACTTGATAAAAAGGTACCTATGACGGTCCCAATAATCGCTAATCGAACGGGTGTCAAACCTTTTGGTATTAATGAGCCAAACCCATAGACAATCCCTGCACCTAATGCGGAGCCAACCATTGAAAACAGTATCATTTCAATTGAAGTCATATTCGGCAATACAATCATGCAAATAGTAATAACAAAAGCCGAACCATCTGTTACACCCATAATGGAAGGAGAAGCTAAATAATTCCTTGTCATCCCTTGCATAATCGCACCTGATACAGCTAAAAATGCACCAACTAACATGGCCGTTAATACCCTCGGTAACCTTGAGGTAATAATAATCGCATGATCGGTATTACCTTCATCGTATGCAGTAAAAGCTTCCCAAATCGTTGCTAAAGATATCCCTTTAGTTCCGTAAATAACAGATAAAATAGTTGTTATTATAATAAGTATAGGTGATATCAATATAATCATTTTTGCTAATCTTGTTTTATTCTTCACAATCCCCACAACTCTTTTTATTTATTTTTCTATTAAAATGTATAGAAATAGTTAAGATACTACCGTCTTTGTTTCTATGTAAAAAATCCACCTCAACTCTTGGCGAAAATGATAATCGTTATCATTTACTATAATAAAACATCTCTCAATTGACAAGATAAAAAGAGAAAAAACCGAATCTTCTCATACCTTGAAGAAAAAAACACATACAGTCAGCCTAGAAGCCTTCAGCATGTGCGCATTTTACTAGACAAATTATATTTTCTCAACCAAAAGAAAAACGGCAACTTCATCGCTGAAGTGCCGCTTAAAAATCAAATCAATATCCACTTAAGTATTTCGCTACATTTATCTATTTTCCTTTTATATGTCGAATAAATTTTGACAAATGAAGCAAAGTTTCTACATGATGATTACAATCTTTCATATCTTTACACACCGTATTACCTCTTTTGGTAAAAGTACCAACCACTTCACCCTTTGTCTCGACTATGAACATGCCTATATCTGTAAAACGGTGACAAATATGACAAAGCCCTTTTTGTTCAGAAGGTTGGAAAGTTCCTCTTAAACCAATATAGCTTTGCTCGTATGGGGCAACAATCATTCGGTACTGACTACCCTTTTCATCCCAAGATAGATAGGTCATTGTTTGATAATCTTCTGCATCAATTAATGGGAACTTCAGCTTCTTCACTTTTGGAAATAACTTCCTTAGTTTCGTTTCTGACAGAGCTGGGAAGGGGATAACGTAACGCTTTAATTCATAGAAGAATTTATCTGCAGCTAATCGATCGTCAACCAATTGCATTTGTCCCAGTAAGGAAGCCTCCTCCTCCGCCATATCAGGTAATGATTGCTGAACCGCTTCCCATGCCAATGTTTTTACTGTTTTTAAGATCGTTGGATCATTGACAGAGGCCTTGGCATTTATTATTTTATTCACCTGTTTTTTCACAAGATTATACTGTTCGTTGGTCATAAAGGCTATCATTATTTTCACTCCTGCCTTAGTTTCTTCCTTATTAATTTACCCTATATGTAAACATAAAAAAATGCCGAATTTAAATAAAAATTAAAGTCGGCATAAATCATTTATTTTGTGTAAATAATTTTCCTTATTGTCTCGTGAGCTAAAAAGTATTCATCGCTTAGCTCATCCATTGTTTTCCCCATACTATAGGATGCTCTAATTTCTTCATTTCTTTGACTGATTTTGAGTCTTGCTCCTGATTTCATTCCCCAACCATCCTTATTGTGAACGGGTTTAGGGATATAAATCGATTCACCCTGAATATATTTTTGTATCTCTTTTAATAATTCAGGTGGTAACACATTCTTTGCTTTTTGATATCTCATCTTACGCTCGCTCCTTATTGTTTGTAGATAATAAGGACGCAAAGCCTAATGAAGAGACATGGCGATTGCTTTTATTCTACCTCACACAAAGTATCGCCTTCTCTATAGGCTTTGCGTGAGCTGTTTCGTTATTTAGCAAAAAGGTGATTTGCATTTTGTGACCACCTCCTAAAAATAGAATAAAATGGATGCGAAACAAAAAATCGCATCCATCATTCATATTTATTCACTCATGTCTACATTATGGTAAACACGTTGTACATCATCTAAATCTTCTAGGGCATCAATTAATTTGTCAAATTGCGCAAGTTGTTCTTCCTCTAAGTTCACTTCTGTTTGTGGTAACATCGTTTGTTCTGCAACCGTAAACTCTTCAATGCCAGCACCTTTTAGCGCCTCTTGAACAGCATGGAATTGGTCAGGTTCTGCATAAACAATCACTGATTCTTCTTCTTCAAGAAGGTCACGCACATCAATATCCGCTTCCATCAATATTTCTAACACTTCATCCGCTGTTTTTCCTTCTAAACCAAAAACAGCTGTTGCATCAAACATATAAGAAACAGAGCCACTTACACCCATATTTCCACCATTCTTACCAAATGCAGCACGCACATTTGATGCTGTGCGATTGACATTATTGGTAAGGGCATCAACAATAATCATACTACCTCCAGGACCAAATCCTTCGTAACGAAGTTCATCATACTTTTCTTCCCCGCCACCCTTCGCTTTATCAATCGCGCGGTCGATAATATTTCTCGGTACATTATATGTTTTTGCACGTTCCAATACTTGTTTTAATGCCTGATTCGATTCTGGATCAGGTTCCCCTTGTCTTGCCACTACGTAGATTTCAAGGGCAAATTTCGTATAAATACGGCTATTATTGGCGTCCTTTGCCGCTTTCTTATCTTTTATATTATTCCATTTACGGCCCATATGTCCCACTCTCTTTCAACTTTTATCTAATCATCATTTTTTTAGATGCACTAAATATTCATTGATTATTATAACGCAAACCGCTAAGAGAAAAAAGCTCGTTGATTAATTAATGTTTTTCCATAGGTTAAGTAAGACAAATTGTGCCCCGAGAAAAACTGCCCAACCTATGACACCGAAAAGAATAGAAACAGCAAAAGAAAAAGCAGACTTTAGCGAAAAAAAGACAATAGCCAAAAGCACTATCGTACTTGGTAAACCTAAAAGAACCCCAAGTGTGAATTCACTCATCACTCCTGTATCATTTTTTTCTACCCAGAGCCAAATAAGGCTTAATAAACTGACAAGTGGCAATGCAGCAATGACACCACCATATGTAGGAAAACGTTTAGCCATTTCTGTAACAACGCCAATAATGATTGCTGAAAGAAGTATTTTAACTATTAGTTGCATTTTTCGCTCGCTCACTTAATAAGTGTAAGGCTGAATCAATGATTTGTTTCTCCGAAGGCGTCATACTAGCAAGAATATGCGCTAATTTTCCCTCGTCAAGATTCGCATTTCTCTTTAGTACTTGCCTCCCTTGTTCAGTTAGCCTTAATATAACCATTCTCTCATCTACTGTTGATCTTTCTTTATGTATCCATGACTTATGAATCAATCTCTTCACATGTTCAGACGCAGTATTGTGTGAGACGTCAATATTTTTCGCTACTTCTTTTATTCCAATATGTTCACACTTATCTAAAAGCTGCAAAATCCTTACACCTTGATGGGATATCTTATCCTCGTTTTGATTTTGATAACGTAAGTAAAAATAGATGTCTGTCCAGTATTTATTTAGTTCAGTTGGATTCATATAATCAACCTCATTCTTTTTCATCTTATAATAAGATTATATCGTATAATACGATAAATATACAAATGTTTTTAAGTTATGGTAAAATATTCACAATAATCTGTATTAAAATCAATTCTCTAAGAAAGTTTCCACCTTCACAAACCTTCCTACTTTGAAAGGGGATCAAATTAATATGAAAAAATGGCTCGTAATTATTATAATAAGTGGATTTGTGATTATTAGCGGAGGCTGGTTTACTGCAAGTTATCTCAGTAATGATTCTCTTTCAGTAGCTAATCTTCAAGGTGATACTTCAAATAAAGCATCAAGAAAAGCTAGTATAGATGGGGATATGAATGCCTATACGGAAAACACAGGATTAAGTACAAATTCGACTCAAAGTGAAGTAATTGATGTGATGCATAAAATGACACATCAAAAAGTCAAGGCAAGTGAAAAGTGGGGTTCTGTTCGAATGTCAGAACAAGCAATTGAAGAAGTAAAAAAAACGATTGAAAACAATCAATTTGAACATGAAGAAGAGCTTTTAACTATTTTAGATAAATGGAGCAAAGGGGATTTCTCTAATGTAGATAATGACCACAATTATTTCTGGTCATTGCAAAATGGCACAATTGGTAAGGCAACTGGAATCTTATCCCCAGAAGAAGAAGAAGCTTTTATTGAGAAGTATTTTGAATAAGTCGTAACTACTTACTTTTCCTCTTTTTTCTATACAGAGTAAATATAATCATCATAAAGCAGAGAAGGGCATAATAGGGATAGCCTGAAACTTTAAATGCATACAACGCTTGATCCACCACAGTAGGTGTTCCATCTTGTGCAGTTGGAAAAATAAGATGATTCTTATACAACTCATCACCAATAAGATAACTACCTACAATGCTTGTAGCAACTAAATAAAAACACATTAACAAAACCAATATAAACACACTAAAAGAATAAATATACTTCATCCCTTCCCTCCCATCCATCATTTTCAAAATTACATACGCTTAATATACTTTATTCTAAATCATTAATATATGGGTAATAATGTAAAATTACACAAAAAAAGTTGCCCATTTTTCGGGCAACTTTTTTGTCATTTACATACAGAGATTATTTTTCCGATCCAACATACGTCGATTGTGGTCTAAAAATGACATTATCTTCAGCTTGTTCAAGAATATGTGCTGTCCAGCCTACCATTCTAGCAGCAGTGAAGGTGGGAGTAAAAAGAGTAGGATCCATTGAGAGCGCTCTCATAATTGCTGTTGCGTAAAATTCAACATTGGTATATAGTTTTCTATCAGGTTTTAACTCAGCAAGTATTGTAACCACTTCTTTTTCAACTTCAATTGCAAAATGAAGCCAAGAATCCTCTACTTGCATCGATAGTAACTTTTCTTTTAAAGCCTCGGCTCTTGGATCAACCGTTTTATATACACGATGGCCAAACCCCATTAATTTTTCACCACTTAGTATCTTATGTTTAATCGTTTTCTTTCTATCGTTACTAACCTTCAATTCTTCTAATAATGCGATAACACCTGTAGGCGCACCACCATGTAGTGGTCCTTTCATTGTACCAATTGCTGTTACAATACTAGAAACGATATCTGACTCAGTAGAAGCGGTCACACGAGCGGCAAATGTTGATGCGTTCATACCGTGTTCCATCGTTAAAATCATATACGTCTCTAATGCCTGAACATGAGCTATTAACGGTTTTTTTCCAGTAAGCATATATAAATAGTTTTCAACATGTGACAATTGTAGCTCTGGATGGACCACATCTTTGTTTGCTAATAGTCTCGTACGGTGAGCAATAATCGTAGGAATTACCGCTGTTAGCTTGATGGCTTGTTCCACTGTAGGGGGACCGCTGTAAGTTTGATCACCTTCTAATGAAATAAGCGTTCGAATGACATCCATTAAACTCATATCTCTTGGTAATGCCTGCAGCACTTCCCATTGCAAAGGACTTAATGCTCTATTATCTTTGATCTTTTGAATGCACTTCTTCACTTCCCTATCCGTTGGCAACTCCCCATACCACAGTAGAAATGCTGCTTCTTCAAATGTTAATGTTTTCGTCAATTCTCCAACGTCATAACCTCGATAAGTTAATCTTCCTTTTTCTCCATCTACAGAAGCCACTTTTGTTTCAACCGCAACGACACCCTTTAAGCCTTTCCTGAACATTTTCATTCTCCTCTCTTCTTTTTTTTAGTATACGATCGTTGTATAATTAAGAAAATTAAATATTTTTTATCAATTCATTTAATAATATTAATTGATAGGATGGTGAGGAAATTGGAGTTCCAATGGTTAAAAACCTTTATTACAGCAGCAAACTATTTAAACTATAGACAAACAGCAGAAGCTCTTTATATTTCGCAACCGTCAGTTACTGTTCATATCCGTCATTTAGAAAAAGCATTAGCAACCACTCTTTTCAAGAAAGAGGGACGTTCCATGCGTTTAACAAAGGCCGGGAAACAATTTCTTCCGTATGCTAAACAAATTCTAGCAAGTTTTGAAGATGGTAAAAAAGCACTTAGTCATTATACGCAAGGATATACTTCCTCGCTAAGCATAGGAATTTCTCCTATTATCGCTGATACGATTCTACCTTTCGCATTAAAAAATTATATGCGAAAGCATCCATTTGTTGAAGTAGCTGTACATGTACTAGAATCCGAGGAAATGGAAAAAGCTCTCTTCGAAGAGGATATTGATATCGGCTTGAGCTGTAATCTGCCTAATTCAAGAGAGGTGCAATATCAAATACTATACTCTGAAGATGTTAAATTAATCATCGCGCATGATGGAAAAGATGCTGAGAGCGCACCACCATTGGAAGAGGAAGATATTTTATTTCATCATCTTTTAATAACCGACAATCATCCCATATACTGGTCTAAACTAAAAAATGATCTTCACTATCAGTATGCCTTTATCAAAACAATGAAAGTATCGCAAATACACATTTCTAAACGGTTCATTATTGAGGGATTGGGTGTTTCCTATTTACCGCTGTCCACTGTAAGAAGAGAATTAATGGAAGGATGGTTATTAGAAGTCCCCCAATCAAAAATTACATTACCCCAAGCCCATACGTACGCTTGGATGAAAAAAGAAAATAACCAACAAATTGATTTCATGAAATATTTACAAAACTACCGTTTGTGACAATTCAACGAAACATGAACAACATTAGATATAATTACCTATATATTTTACATTTACTAACTATCATTTTCGACTCTTATAGTCGATAAACATCTTAGATTCATATATTCTAAGGAGGTTTTTCCATGAGTTTTCAATTATCAGTATTAAATAAGCAGTTTATAAATGGAGAATGGCGCCAAGGAAATAGTCAAACTCTCTTACAAAATATTAATCCATTTAATGAAGACATCCTTGCAGAAGTAAATGGTGCTACATTAGAAGATATTGATGAAGCATATCAAGCAAGTGCTAAGGCAAAGCTAGAATGGGATCGTGTCAACCCCTATAAAAAACGAGACATATTAGAAAAAGCGGTAGCCATTATCGACTCACATGAAGAAGAAATTGTCCAGTTAATTATTGCTGAACTTGGAGGTACTCGATTAAAAGCGGCTTTTGAAATTGGCCTTGTAAAAAATATGATTAAAGAGGCAGCCACTTACCCACTTCGTATGGAAGGTAAAATTCTGCCGTCTACAGAAGACCATAAAGAAAATAGATTATATCGTGTTCCAGCTGGTGTGGTTGGAGTCATTAGTCCATTTAACTTTCCTTTCTTCCTTTCTATGAAATCAGTTGCTCCTGCACTTGGCGCGGGATGTGGAGTAGTCCTCAAACCTCATGAAGATTCAATGGTAACTGGTGGTACATTAATAGGAAAGATATTTGAAGAAGCTGGTGTCCCTAAAGGATTACTAAATGTTGTATTATGTGATATTAAGGAAATTGGCGATGGCTTTGTAGAACATCCGATTCCAAGAATCATTTCTTTTACCGGTTCTACTACAGTAGGTAGTTACATCGGTCAAGTAGCAGTGAAGAACTTTAAAAAACCTTTACTAGAGTTAGGCGGTAATAGTGCTTTTATCGTCATGGAAGATGCAGATATTGATTATGCCGTTAATGCAGCAACATTTAGCCGTTTCACACACCAAGGACAGATTTGTATGTCTGCGAATCGTATTCTCGTTCAAAAATCAATTTACCCAACGTTTATGAACAAATTTAAAGAAAAGGTAGCAGCACTTAAAGTCGGGGATCCTAGCGACCCTGAAACCGTTATCGGTCCTGTTATTAATAAACGACAAGCATCAACATTAGAGGATTTAATTCATACGGGCATTCAAGAAGGTGCAGAACCTATCCTATTAGGAGAAATTAGCGGGAATTTAGTTGCACCAACGATTTTAACAAATGTGACCCCTGAAATGACAGTCGCACAAAAAGAACTCTTTGGTCCTGTTGTTTGTATTATGACTTTTGATACAGAAGAAGATGCCATTAATATTGCCAACAATACACAACTCGGATTAAGCGGGGCGCTTCATACTGCCAATGTAGAACGCGGTGTTGAAATGGCAAAAAGAATTCACACGGGTATGATTCATGTAAATGATGTCACAATTAACGATGAGCCTATTGTTGCTTTTGGTGGTGAAAAACAATCCGGACTTGGTCGATTAAATGGAGATTGGAGTTTAGATGAGTTTACAACAATGAAATGGATTTCTGTTAATTATAGTCAAAGACAATTGCCATATTAATAATTAGGGAGATAAAAATATGATTGAAACAGAACAGCAATCAATAAACGTAATGGACGCTTTTCTAAAGGTAGCACCTTACTTAAATACATTAATTCATGATGATATCACTATTGGTATATATGATACAGAGAAATTAATCATTAATTATCCAGGAAAGACATTTTCATTAAATGTCTCTCCTGGGGACCCTCTAATAGACGGTGACATTATTACAGAATCCATACGTACAAATAGCACCAAAACATCTATGGTACCAAAAGAATTATTCGGTTTTCCCCTTATTGCAAAAGCCATCCCCCTTCATAATGAGAAGGGTGAAGTAATCGGTGGAGTAGGTATTGGAATTAGTTTAGAAAAGTCCAATCAGCTCTTCGATGTAGCAGAAAGTCTTTCAGCAGTATCAGAACAAACAGCTGCAGCCATTGAAGAGATAAGTAAATCAGTGACTATTCTTGCAGATAAAGTGACTGATATGTCTTCACAAATGGGGACTGTTAGCCATAGTGCAGATGAAATCGGAAAAATATCCACTGCTGTAAAAAGTATTTCTGATCAAAGTAACCTTTTAGGTTTAAATGCAGCAATTGAAGCAGCACGAGCTGGGGACGCTGGAAGAGGATTCTCTGTAGTAGCGGAAGAGATTCGTAAACTTGCAAGTAATAGTAAAGACCATGTTTCGCAAATAGATCAAATTACGAAAAGTATAGCGGGGTTACTCACTGAGCTTAATCAATCTTTCTCACAAATTCATCAATTAACAGATACCCAAGCAGCCTCCATTCAGGAGTTTTCAGCGACGATTCAAGAAATTAGTCGCAACGCTCAACATTTAGTGGAGATGGCTGATACGACAGTAGATAGTGATTGATATTCTTTCTGTCATGTCATAGCTTGCCTTCTATAAAGAAGCACGAACAAATACTTATACCTTTAGCATTTGTTCGTGCATTTTCTTATGGGGTTAATCGATGCCGATCTCGCGGGAATGCCGACGCAAAGCGGACATTAGGACGATTCATTATTTTAGCTGTCAGTCGCTCTAAGCCTATTGCAAGACCGCCATGTGGTGGCATACCGTACTTAAAGACATTCGTATAACTTTCAAAATCTGCAACTTTTAAGTGATTTTCTTCTATTGAAGTGATTAATTCTTGATAGTCATGAATCCTCAAGCCACCAGTTGTAATCTCTATCCCTTTGAACAATAGATCAAAAGAATCTGTGTATAATGAGTGATTTTCTAATGGCTTGGCATACATTGGTCTAACTGTCTTTGGATAATGTGTGATAAAAACTAATTCACTGTTTTCCTTTTCAGAAAAATACTGACAAATTAACCGTTCTCCCTCAGGATCCAAATCTTCCATCTCACTAGTGGATTTATGATATTCATGAGCTAAAATTTGCTTTGCTTCATGAAGTGATATACTGGGTATTCTTTCAATTAAAGGAATTGTTACACCGACTTCTTGTAGCTCTTTTTGATAACCGTCCCGAATGGTGTTAAAAATAAACCGTAATAGATTCTCCTCTAATTCCATCAACTCTTTGCTCGAAAATACAAAACCCATCTCTAAATCAAGGGAAATGTATTCATTTAAATGTCTAGATGTCGCATGTTCTTCCGCTCGATAAACAGGAGCTACTTCAAATACTCGTTCATATCCTGCTGCTACCATCATTTGCTTATAAAATTGTGGTGATTGCCCTAAATAAGCAGGTTGATTAAAATAGTCTATTGAGAAAAGGTTCGCCCCTCCTTCAGCACCCGCTGCTACAATTTTCGGTGTGAAAATTTGGATAAAATCCTCATTTCGTAAAAAAGATGAAAAGGCGTCAACAATTGCCGACTTTATATTAAACATGAGATGCTCTTTATGGTTCCGTAGTGATAAAACACGATTATTCAATAATGTGTCCATGTGGACATCTAATTCTTTTTGATTTAATTCAATTGGTAAAGGTGCATTAGCAGTGTTTAATAACTGAAGCTTATCTACAATTACCTCTACACCCGTATCGGTTTTCATTGTCTTTACAACAAGACCCTGTACAGAAAAAACTGACTCTAATGAAAGTTTCATTTCAGCCAATTCATTCTCTAATACACATTGAATGATGCCACTACGATCCCGTAACTGTAAGAAAGTAATTCTTCCTAAATGTCTAACACGGTGAACCCACCCACATAGTGTAATCTTTCTGTTCACATGTTTCATTACATCGGAGCAATTCACACGGCTTATTCCATCATTGATCTTGAACATCATCATTCACACTCCTTATTATTTTGTTTGTATCTTCGTTATCGTCATCATCACTATCCATGTGAATCACCCCTTTCTTATCACACAAAAAAACCGAGCTTCATCCCAGAAGGGACGAGGCTCGGTTCTCGCGGTACCACCCTAATTATTACATCATTCAATGTAATCTCTTATATGCCCGTTAACGGTGGCCACCGTCCACGCCTACTTAGTAAAAACTTTTCAGATGGAACTCATTGGTGTCTTTCATCTAACTCCTTATCGCCACTCTTTCAGCTAAAATAAGCAGCTCTCTTATAAATAAGGGTGTCAAACTACTCCTCCAACTCAACGCTCTCGAATATTATTATTTAAGATACATCGCTTCACCCTAAATGTCAAACTATTTCGTTTATAAATCTGCCTCATTAAAACGGGTGTAAACCACTTTTGTCTCCTGTTCTGCTATGATCATTTTCACCCCGCGCCAACCAGACTGTAAATATTGCTGTTGTTTGGTGATATCATCCATCTTTATTTCAATCACTTCTCCTTGTTGGACAACTTTAGTAGCTTGCAAATCTTTCATAAAAACATAGCGAAGGCTACCCCCATATTTCTCCTTAAGATCAATGATTTGCATATCTTGGGCAAACTTATCCTTAAGTGAAGGGTAATTAAAAGGAGCGACTGTACAACAAACATATCTATACTGATGTGATTCTTTTTTCAATTGTTCCATTAAAATTTGAGCAAGCTTTTGCTGTAATTTATTCCCTCTATACATAGGATCTACATTAGATATTTCTTGATAGATAACCGTGGATAAATCCGTTACACCAGCATCTAGACCAAGGTGCTCAGGATCATTTTCAGGTGGAATTAGCAATGCGCGAAAGGCAATTAATTGCTCTTTGACCCAAGCACCAACCATTTTTCCATTTCCCCTTAAAATATTGAGGAACTCCTCTTTCGCTAAAGGCTGTAATACTTTTTTATCCGGAAGGGCATGGATAACCTTTTGTTGCAATTGTAAAATTTGTTCAATATGCTGTTCTTCTAGATTTGTAACTTCATAAGATGGGCCTTGCTTTGTCATTTCTCTCATGATTACATTCAATCTCTTCAACTCTCCTTTAATACATCTTCAAATACAGTCAATTCTTTTAGAATCTCTTCATCAATATTTACGCCTAATCCAGGTTGATCTTTTAAAGAAATATGAGGAATATCATAATGTAAGTCACCGATATCCTTAGTAAACTTCAGTGGTCCGGTTAATTCTACACTTGTAATATTCTTTTTAGAAAATGACACATGAAAACCTGCACTTGAAGCAATCGATGATTCTACCATTGATCCGACCTGGCACTCAATCCCGGCTAGTTCTGCCTGATATGCAAGCTTAACTGCTGGCAATATACCACCACACTTCATCAACTTAATGTTTATACGATCACAGGCATTTTTCTGAATAATCTCTTTCAACTCTCTTGCTCCCTTTAGTCCTTCATCAATCATAAGGGAAACTGTTGAATGAGACCTAATAAATGCCATACCATCAATATCATCTGCTCTTACCGGTTGCTCTAGCCAATCTATATCTACCGTTTCTAATGCCTTAATTCCTTTTAAAGTAGCAGCCGCTGTTTGCCAACCTTGGTTTACATCCACTCGTATAACGGCTTTGTCTTTAACGCTATCAGCAACTGCCTTAATTCTTGCTACGTCCCCATTCACATCTCTACCTACTTTAATTTTAAATGATGTATAACCTTTAGAGACTTGTTCCAGTGCTTCTGTCGCCATTTTTTCTGGCTCACCAATACTTAACACATGCGTGATGGGAAATTGCACATGGTAACGTCCACCGATGAGCTGATACACGGGCACTTGTAGTTTTTTACCGATTAAGTCGTAACAAGCAATATCGATCGCAGCTTTAGCAGCAGGTGCTTGATAAATGAGCTTGTCCATGATTTCATGTACCTTTTCAATTTCCATTGGATTGATACCTAATATGGCAGGTCCAAGTGTATGTTTAATTACTTGATAAGTGCCTTCCCATGTTTCTCCTGTCACATGCTCATCAGGTACTGCTTCTCCGTAGCCTATGAGACCTTCATCCGTTTCCACTTTTACGATAATGGATGGCATATCTTTATATGTATGATAACTGATGACAAACGGTTGTTTTAATGGTAGACGAATCGCATAGATAGCGATGGATGTAATCTTCATATTTCTCTCTCCTTATCAATAAAAGAAGAAAGCCGAAGAAAAAACTCGGCTCCCTCTTTCATTATGTTTATGCATTTAATGATGCTTCTTCTTCTTTTTCCAATGCCCTTTTCTCTTCATCAGTGATTTTAACAATGGTAAATCCTATAAAAGCATAAATGATAGAAATAATCGGAACGATGAAATTCAGGATAGCATAGGGTGCATACTCTAATGCACCTATTCCGAGTGTGGCAAGAATAAACACTCCACATGTATTCCATGGTATAAATACAGAGGTTAAAGTTCCCCCATCTTCTAGGGCCCTGGATAGGTTCTTTGAATGCAGATTTTTATCGCGATATGCTTTGGAAAACATCCTTGCAGGAACAACAATTGAAATATATTGCTCTGATGCCGTCGCATTTGTTGCAAAGGCAGATACAATAGTGGTTGCAACAAGACTACCTGCTGACTTAGCTAGCTTTAAGATTTGATTGACTATCGCTTGTAGCATACCTGTATTTTCTAATATTCCACCAAACGTCATGGCCACAATCGTCATGGAGACGGTGTACATCATCGAATCGAGACCTCCTCTATTAAAGAGACCATCAACCATCTCATTTCCACTTTCCATTTTGTAACCGGATTGTAAAGCTGATACTGCCTCAGATAGCGAACCACCTTGTACAAAGATTTGACAAAGAACGCCTAGGAGGATACCTACAATTAATGCTGGTACTGCCGGAACTTTTCTTGCTACCATAATAATAACTACAAGGGGAACAAGTAATAACCATGGTGAAATAACAAAAGAATCTTGTAAGGCAAGGATTGTTTGATTAATTTCTGCTGGATTGGCTCCTCCTTTACCAAAGTCTTTGCCTAAGAACCAATAAACCGCTAATGCAATGATAATACCAGGAACGGTTGTAAATAACATATGTTTGATATGATCAAATAAATCAGTACCTGTTAAGCCGGATGCTAAATTTGTTGTGTCTGATAACGGAGACATCTTATCACCAAAATAAGAGCCTGAAATAATCGCACCAGCTATCATCGGAGCTGGGATGCCCATACTCATGCCTATGCCCATTCCCGCTACACCTATCGTTCCCATTGTTGACCAAGAGCTGCCAATTGATAAAGAAACGATTGCACATATAATCGTTATAGAGACGAGGAACAAAGATGGGGTGATAATCTTTAATCCATAGTAAATCATTGTTGCTACAATACCACCACCAAGCCAAGAACCGATGACTAAACCAACTAACATGATAATTATGACCGCAGGTAATGCCAGTTTAATCCCCTTATACATCGATTCCTCAATATGCTTCCAATTATATCCTGCTTTCCAAGCAACTAATGCAGCCGTAATTGTTCCAATAATTAATGGAATATGAGGTCCTTGATCTAAATAAATAACCGCAATCATCATTGTTACTATCATGACAACTAATGGAATTAGCGCCATACCGAATGTCATTTTTTGATCCTGTTTCATAGAAATCCTCCCATTTATATTTTTCACTTTAATTATGCTTTCAACAAGGCTGCTACTATTCGAGCACCCTGGTCCAATACTGTATGGTTAAAATTCATTTGCGGGTGATGTAATCCCGGCTTTAAGTCAGCACCTAAACCAATCATTGTTGCATGGACATTTGGATGTTTGATCGTATAAAAATGAAAGTCATCACTTCCCGGGGTAATGAGTGGGGGAGCCACACTTTCTGAACCTAATACCTCTGTTATTGCCTGTATTGCCATCTCCTCTGCTTGTTGAGAGACGACTGCACCAGGGGTATAATCTATCCAATCAAATGAAATATCGACATCAAACAATGTCGCAATATCGCCTAACCCTTTACTCACTTTTGTTTGTAGCTCTTTTAATTGTTCATTTTTTTGCGCTCTTATATCGATACCAAAGGTGGCATGACCTGGAATGATATTTAAGCTTGCTCCACCTGTTTGAATATTAGTTAATTTGACAGAATACGCATCAAACGGAGACAAATAGATATTCTTTAAAAATTGATAAATCGTAGCAATTACATCAATTGCGCTTCTTCCTTGATGAGGCCTGGCGCCATGGGCATCTTCACCACTAATTTTCCCTTCTAATGTGACACATGCTCCGTGATGGATGGATGGGGATACTTGTCCTAAAGATAATTCTTCATGTGGTCTGAGATGGATGCCAAACAAATGTGTGACATCTTCCATCGCGCCATGCTTAATCATTTCTAGAGATCCATTTCCTTTTTCTTCAGCTGGTTGAAAAATAAAACGTATGCGCTTACTTAAAGCTTGCTTATCCAAATAAAGAATACTACCTAAAACAATAGCCATATGTGCATCATGCCCACATGAGTGATTAGCACGATACATACCATCTACTTGCTGCCAGAGGGCATCTATATCCGACCTAACAGCAATTACTTCATCTCCACTTCCCACCTCTGCTATTACACCAGTTAAATCCCCAAAAGTTTGATAATCAACCTCTAAATCACTCAGTATAGACACAATTTTTTTGGTTGTCTCATACTCTTTAAAACTAGGTTCTGGATGGTTATGAAATTCATTAAACCATTCTTGAATTTGATCTTTATAGTTCATAAAATCATCCCTTTTAGACTTTAGAAAATTTTACAAAAATTCACCTTTGACTGACTCTATAGATACACAAAAAGCCTTGTACATATGTACAAGGACTTCTCACGAATGAACAGTATGGCCAGTTCTTCTTTGGTGAGAAATCTCTAGCTGAATTTGTTTGCAATAAGTTATATTACTATCATGTTTTATTAATGAATACTCTTTACCAATAAACAAATGCGAACAGGATTTTTCTAAAAAAAGAAAGCGTTTACGTTTTTAAAAGTTTGATAACTTCCATGAAATAAAGGTTTAGGAGAAAGATAAAAGTGATTGATTGTATCTTTCTCCTCTTACAGCGTTAAAGTGATTATTAAGATAATATCATATATAGAAAAATTATTCTAATAATTTATTAAAAACTGTCTTATCCTAAAACTTTTACTATTTTTTCAATTGCCCAATCAAGATCTTCTTTAGAAATAATAAGTGGCGGTGCAAAACGAATAACCGTATCATGTGTTTCTTTACAAAGAAGCCCTTCTTCTTTCAACGCTTCACAATATTTACGTGCAGGTTCAGTAAGCTCAACCCCGATAAACAACCCACGTCCACGCACTTCTTTAATCATTGGATTTTTAATTTCCTTCAATTGATCAACAAAATAGTTACCTAGCTCTAAAGAGCGCTCTACAAGTTTCTCTTCTTTAATCACTTCAATGGAAGCCATAGAAACCGCACATGCCATCGGGTTCCCACCAAAAGTAGAGCCGTGTGAGCCCGGATTGAAGACACCCAAAACTTCCTTGCTTGAAACTACACAAGAAATAGGGAAGACTCCTCCACCTAAAGCTTTACCTAGAATGTACATATCAGGACTTACGCCTTCCCATTCGCAAGCAAACATTTTTCCAGAGCGTGCAAGCCCAGCTTGAATCTCATCGGCAATGAACAAGACATTCTTCTCTTTACATAATTCACGCGCTTCTTTTAAGAACCCTTCTGGAGGAATAACAATTCCAGCTTCCCCTTGAATCGGTTCAATTAAAAATGCTGCCGTATTTTCCGTAATAGCAGCTTTTAACGCAGCAATATCTCCATAAGGAACTAGCTTAATTCCTGGAAGCATCGGGCCAAAACCTTTTTGGTATTCCTCTTCTGAAGAAAGGGAGACAGCTGTCATCGTTCTGCCGTGAAAGTTTCCTATACAAGCGATGATTTCTGCTTGGTTCTCAGCTACTCCTTTTACATCATAAGCCCATCGACGAGCTGCTTTTATAGCTGTTTCCACTGCTTCAGCACCTGTGTTCATTGGCAAAGCCATATCCATGCCTGTTAACTCACAAATCATTTCATACCAAGGACCCAATTGATCATTATGGAAAGCTCTTGATGTTAATGTCACGCGTTCTGCTTGATCTTTCAACGCTTGAATAATCTTCGGATGGCGATGCCCTTGGTTAACTGCTGAATAAGCACTTAACATATCCATGTATTTGTTACCCTCAGGATCTTTTACCCAGACCCCTTCAGCTTCACTAATTACGATTGGTAGTGGATGATAGTTATTCGCACCAAATTTTTCAGATTGTTCGATCAGGTGTTTTGTTTGTACTGTATTTTTCATCTTTATCGACATCCTTCCAGTTTTGATTAATAGATTGCTAGAAAGGGATGATCATCCCTTTCTAACCTTGATTGACTTTAATACATTTCAGACGTTGTTTTTGCTTGCATATGAAGCATAATATAATCTGGTCCGCCTGCTTTTGAATCTGTACCTGACATATTAAAACCACCAAATGGCTGATAACCAACAATTGCACCCGTACAACCACGATTAAAGTAAAGATTACCCACATGGAAATCTTCTCTTGCTTGTTGGATATGTTCACGATTATTCGTGAGAACAGCTCCGGTTAAGCCATATTCTGTATTGTTCGCAATCTCGATTGCATGATTAAAGTCTTTTGCCTTTGTAAAACCGACTACTGGACCAAAAATCTCTTCCTGCATGATACGCGCCTGTGGATCTAGATCCGCAAATATCGTTGGTTGAATGAAATAACCTTTAGAATCATCGCCTTCTCCACCGAGCATAAGCTTTCCTTCTTCTTTTCCAATTTCAATATAACTCATAATCTTATTAAACGCTGATTGATCAATAACCGGCCCTGTAAAGTTACTTCGATCTTCAGGATTACCCGCTTGTTTATCTTTCGCGATTTCTACTGCTCTTGCTAGTACTTGATCATAAACATCTTCTACAATGACTGCTCGCGAACAGGCTGAGCATTTCTGGCCTGAAAATCCGAAAGCAGAAGCGACGATTGATTGAGCAGCAAGCTCTAAATCAGCTTCTTTATCAACAACAATCGTGTCTTTACCTCCCATTTCAGCAATCACACGTTTAATCCAGATTTGACCATCATTTAGTTTCGATGCACGTTCGTTAATTCGAAGACCCACATCCCTTGAGCCTGTAAATGAAATAAAACGAGTATCCTTATGGTCAACTAAATAGTCACCTACCTCTGCACCACTTCCTGGTACAAAGTTAAGTACGCCTTTAGGTAATCCAGCTTCTTCTAATACCTCTACAAATTTAGCCGCAATGATTGGTGTAGTTGAAGCTGGCTTTAAAAGCACTGTATTACCCGCCACAATTGCAGCGACTGTTGTACCAGCCATGATGGCAAACGGGAAGTTCCAAGGAGAAATAATAACTCCTACCCCAAGTGGAATATAGTCATAACGATTGTATTCATTCGGTCGGCTATTGACAGGTACACCATCTTTAATCGCTAGCATTTGTCGTGCATAATATTCTAAGAAATCGATGGCTTCTGCTGTATCAGCATCTGCCTCATTCCAAGGCTTACCCGCTTCTTTTGTCATAAGAGCGGAAAACTCATGTTTACGTCTTCTAATAATTGCAGCTGCTTTAAACAAAACATCGGCACGCGTTTCTGGCTTTACTTTACGCCAAGATTGGAATGCCCTCACAGCCGATTGCATTGCTTTTTCTGCTAATGCTTGATTTGCTTTTGACACACGACCAATAACTTCTTCTTTATTTGCTGGATTGATAGATACGATTTTCTCATCTGTAGAGATTCTTTCGCCATCAATTAATAAATCATAGTCTTGACCTAAATAGGATTTAACCGTTTCGAGTCCTTTTAAATAATCCGCTTGATTACTTTCTACGCTAAAATCAGTAAATGGTTCATGTTTATATGGCTGTACCATTCGAAATTCCTCCTACTCTATATTGTATTTCTCTTATTCTATTTTTATCGTTCCCCATTATTATTGCAAATAACGTGCCAATTACTAAAAATGCGAATTAACAATATTTTCGTCCTATTGGGTGCAAAAATATTTTTCTTTTCGCAAAAATATTTTTCTATCTTCTGCAAAATATTTTTGCGAATGTGTATAATAAATAATTACAGGGGGGACATTCATGAACAACTTTCTAAAACGAATGAATTACTATTATGATAAAGTCTTAGATGAAATTGACGCTGGTGTCCATGTCGTTGATGAAGGCGGAAATACGGTCATTTATAACCGGAAAATGGCTGAAATTGAAGGGATGGCTAAAGCCGAAGTACTATATAAAAACTTACATGATGTTTTTTCATTTGAACATAATGAAGAAAGTCGTTTGCTTGAAGCTGTTGAAAAAGGCATTAAAATCGAGAACGCAAAGCAAAGTTATTACAATAATCAAGGACTAGAAATTACTACGGTTAATCATACTTTACCTATTTTCTTCGAAAACGAGCGTATTGGCGCAATGGAGATTGCCCGTGATATTACAAGATTAGAAAAGTTAATCAGAGAGAATAGACAACAAAGAGAAGAAACTCGCTTTACTTTCCAAAGTATCATTGGTCATAGTCCAGCCATAACTGAAGTGATCGAAGCAAGCAAAAGAGCAACGCGTACGGATTCTTCTATCTTAATCATCGGTGACACAGGTACAGGAAAAGAACTATTTGCTCAGAGTATTCACAACGCAAGTGAGCGGGCACATAAACCATTTATTTCGCAAAACTGTGCAGCCATACCAGATAATCTGATAGAAGGCTTGCTTTTTGGCACAAAAAAAGGGGCATTTACCGGAGCAATCGAAAGGCCTGGATTATTTGAAGAAGCAGAAGGTGGTACACTTCTACTGGATGAAATTAATTCTTTAAATATTCACTTACAAGCAAAATTATTGAGAGTTCTACAAGAGAAAAAAGTAAGGCGGGTGGGAGATACACGAGACCGTTCATTTAATGTCCGTATTATCGCTACAATCAATGAGGATCCGATTGATGCAATTACGAATGGACATTTAAGAAAAGATTTATATTATCGGTTAGGTGTTGTTTCTTTATCCATCCCTCCGTTAAAAGAGCGCAGAGAAGACATAGAGGAACTGGTATACCATTTCATTCATAAGTACAATGAGAAGTTTGCAATGGGCGTAAAAGATATTGATTCATCCCTTTTATCAAACCTTTTTCATTACGAATGGCCAGGTAATGTCAGAGAGCTAGAGCATCTTATTGAAGGCGCAATGAACTTAATCGAATATGAAGAATCGATTACCTATCATCACTTACCTTTTCATTATCGACATCGATTACAATCCCAACCATTCTTAAAAAAAGAGAAAGTATTCGATCACCCTGTCGACAGTAATAAGCAAGAACACATTGGCCACACTTTAAATGACTATTTAACAAAAGCCGAGCGCCATTTTATTCAACAAGCACTTATAAGAAACCAGCACCATATTACCAATACGGCAAAAGAACTTGGTATGAGTAGACAAAATCTACAATACAGGATAAAAAAACACCGTTTAACATGACTAATAGCATGTTCTAAATAAAACAGAGGATGTTGGTCCTCCTTTGGACGAACAATCCTCTCTACATAAGATATTGATTAAGATGAAGACACCTTAAATTCGCATTCATACAATATGTGATTAAATAACACAAGTTTATCATTTGTGCTCGTTTAATCCTTCACCTTATTATTGTATGTATATAACATCAGTGACTTAAAAACTGCTGGTTATACATTTCTGCATAAACACCATTTTGATTATACAAATGCTGATGAGTCCCTTGTTCAGCGATTTCTCCATCCTTAATGACCATAATATGATTGGCATTCTCAATTGTTTTGAGGCGATGGGCAATGACAAATGTCGTTTTCCCCTTCGTTAATTGTGCTAATCCCTTTTGAATATGAATTTCGGTTTGTGTATCAATACTCGATGTGGCTTCATCTAAAATTAGAATATTGGGATTCGAAAGCATAGCTCTTGCGATAGAAAGAAGCTGCCTTTGACCTTGACTTAAATTGCTGCCGCCACTTTCTATTAACGTATCATATCCTTTAGGGAGATGTTTTATAAAGGCATGAGCTGACGCAAGCTTGGCTGCCTCTATTACATCTGTATCTTTTGCTTTAAGCTTCCCATAACGAATATTCTCCATAACTGTTCCAGAAAATAAATAAGAATCTTGTAGGACGATTCCGATATTTTTACGAAGTAGACGGATTTCATAGTCTCTTATGTCTGCACCATCAATATAGATTGCACCCTTTGTAACATCATAAAAACGAGCGAGTAATTGAATGATTGTTGTTTTACCCGAACCAGTTGGACCAACGATGGCAATGGTCTCTCCAGCTTTCACACTAAAATTAAGCGATGATAAAACCTCTTTCTTCTCATAAGCAAAAGAAACATTCCTAAATTCAACATTTCCTAACAATGCAGACACCTTCAAAGCTTTGGGCCTATCAACTATATCAGTTTTTTCATCTAAAACTTCAAATACACGCTCTGCACCAGCAATGGCGGATTGGAAGGTGGTAATCAAATTTGACAACTGATTAATTGGACGGTAAAAATTGCGAGAATACGTCACAAATGATGCAATCATCCCTATCGAAGCCATATTTACAATCGCTAGTAACGCGCCTGTAAATATAATAAAGGCTAACCCCAAGTTATTCATAAAATTATTCACTGGGCCAAGAAATCCTGAAGATATTTCAGCACGAATAGAAGAAGTTCGTAACGACTCATTTTGATAATTAAAAGAAGTAAGAACATCATCCTCTTTGCCATATAATGAAATGATCTCCAATCCAGAGATGGACTCCTCCACTTTCGCATTCACTTCGCCAAGATCTCGCTGTCTCGCAGAAAAATAACGACTGCTATAAGACACAATCGCTTTAGTTGCTAAAAACATAAGTGGAATCACCAAGAATGCCACAATGGCCATCACACCATTTAAAGCAATCATCGCTATCGCTACCCCGGTAATTGTTAAAACGGATGAAACTATTTGAATCACACTTTGACTAAGTGCTGCATGTAATTGATCAATATCATTTGTTACTCGACTCATTAATTCGCCATAAGAACGCTTATCGAAAAATTTCAATGATAAACTTTGGAGCTGATCAAATAATTCCTGGCGGATTTTTTTTATTGTTAATAATGACACATTTACCATTATGAGCGCTTGTGCCCATGTGGTAATAGATATAAGGATATATATACATGCAAGTATGGCGGACATGACAATGGTACCTGTAATATCACCTTTTAAAATATAATCATCAATAATGACACCGATTAAATAAGGACCAGCTAATGTAAATAAAGTTGATAATAACACCATAAAAACAACAAGTATCATTCTTAACTTTTGTTGTTTCATATACTGCCATATACGTAGCAATGTCCCTGTAAATTTTTTCGGTGTTGCACCTTTCCCATTCATGCGGCTAGGTCCTCGGCCAAAATCTAGTGTTTTTTGTTCTTTTGGTTGATTATTCATGGCCGGCTCCCCCTTGTGTTTGGTAAATCTCCTTGTACACTCCACTTTCTTCTAACAACGTATCATGATTACCTTTAGCCACAACCTCACCCTCATGAAGAACAAGAATCTCATCAGCTTCTCTTATGGAAGATATCTTTGATGAAATAATAATTTTCGTCGAATGACGCTGCTTTAATGCTTGTTGAATTTTCTTTTCAGATAGTGCATCAACGGCGGATGTTGAGTCATCAAGAATGAGCAAGTCTGGCTCCCTAATAAATGCTCTAGCAATGGAAAGTCTTTGTCTTTGACCACCGGAAAAATTCTTCCCTCCTTGCGCCACTTCATACTCATAACCTTCATCCAATTTATCAATGAACTCGACTGCACATGCATCATTTGCCGCTTGTTTCATTTCTTCTAGTGATGCATCGGTTTTCCCATCTTTTAAATTGTTTGCAATAGTACCAGAAAATAATAGTGCACGTTGGCTGACAAAACCGATTTGTTTCCGTAACGTTTCTTTGGTGTAATTTTTTATATCAACACCGTTCAAAAAGATTTGCCCATGATCGACATCATACAATCGAGGAATTAGTTTGGCTATCGTTGTCTTTCCACTACCAGTTGGACCGATGATTCCTAATGTCTTACCTCGTTGAATAGTGAAGTTCAAATTTTTCAGCACATACTCCCCATTTTTGCTATAACTAAAAGCAACATCTTTAAATAGTAAATGATCCTCTTTTTGATTAACAATGGTATATTCACCGTCAACCATATCTTGCTCAACCGTGAGTACTTCTTGTATGCGATTAGCTGAAGGGAAAGCTCTTGTTATCAACATCAACACATGGCTACTGGACATCAAGCCATTCATAATAATTGTCATATAGTTTATAAAAGCAAGGATTGCTCCCACTTCAATTGCTCCTCCATCAACCTTTATTACACCAAGCCATAAAGCAGCCACAATGCCTAAATTCACAATAAAAAGCAACAATGGCATCATGAGAGCAATAAATTGTTCTGCTGAAATATTGACCTTCGTTAACATGCTGTTTTTTTCGGCAAAGCGCTTCTTTTCAAAGTTTTCCCTTCCGAATGCTTTAACAACGCGAATACCGGCTAAATTTTCTTGTAAGCGCGTATTGATGACATCGATTGCTTCTTGCACTTTTTTAAATAAAGCTGCTGATTTTTTTGTGAAATAAATAATAATAATAAATAAGATCGGCACAGCAATCATAACAATTGGAAAGAGTTCTCTTGCAGTAAAAAAGACGATTAGGACACTACCTATGAACAATAATGGTCCCCTTACAAAAACTTTCAACGTCATTAATATCGCACGCTGTAAAACACTTATATCATTACTTACAATCGTTATGAGCTTACCCGAACCATATCGATCCACGTCCCTACTTGAAAATTGGACAATACGATTAAATACATCCTTTCTTATGTCTGTTGAAAAATGGACAGCAGCTTTTGTGCTGAAAATAGAACAACCAATCCCACCAATTAATCCGATGATGGCGACAATGATCATAGAAATACCAAGCTGAATCGTCAGCTCCGTGTTATTATTAGCAATTGCGTCATCAATCATATGTTGCATGATTGTGGGCTGAAGTAAATCCATACTTACTTCAATAAACATTAATAAAGGGCCCAAACAAGCAAAAAACCAATATGGCTTTATGTAATTTAATAATTTTCCAAATGATTGCATCCATTCTCTCCTCTATTTCTTGTTGTTCTAACTTAATTATTTTAACGCTTACTGACTGTATTTGGTCAATTAGAATTTCCCCTTTTGTAAATTGTTTTGTTCTACAATAGTAAAAAAGCTCACCCGAATTTATTCAGATGAGCTTCTTTTATTTACGATTAGCCCCCATCTTCACAAGTTTCATGAGGCTCAACGTGAACATGGACATCATAAACATGATGATTCTCGATTAATTCTTTTTCAACTAATGTAGCAAGATCATGGGCAAGATTAATATCCATCGTTCCTTCTACACAAATAATCACATCTACAACGATATTATTTCCATACAAACGCCCTTTGATTTCCTTTATTTCTTTCACACCTTCAATCGCATGAATGGCATTTTCATATTCCTCAATCTTATCCTCATCAAAGCCGTCTGTTAATTGATGTGTAGAGTCCCTGAAGATCTCCCAAGCTGTTTTAACAATCAAACACCCAACTATTACAGCTGTCACAGTATCTAACCAAGGTAATCCAAGTTGAGATCCAAATATACCAATTGCAGCACCAATACTAACAAGAGCATCAGAGCGATTATCCATTGCCACTGCATATAGTGATTTACTATCAATGCTTTTTGCTAACTTTTGGTTGTAAGTAGACACAACAAACATTATTGCAGCAGCCAATAAAGCCACATATCCAGCAATCGCATTAGGAGCTTCGGATGTTTGATTTACTAAAGAGGAAAACGCTCCAATAATTACCTCTGCACCTACAGCAAACATAATAAAAGCAGCAATCAAGGAGGCAATTGCTTCACTCTTCCAATGTCCATATTTATGATCTTTATCGGGAGGCCGTTGTGAAATTCTTAAGCCCACCAATACGGCAATACTCGCAATAATATCTGTCACATTATTTAATCCATCTGCTTTTAGCGCAGCTGAGTTTGTCATATAGGCAACGGTCAACTTAAAAACCGATAGTATTATATAGACAATAATACTTAACTTTGCACCTTTTTCACCAATTTTTAAATTCTTATATTTTTGTTCATCCACTAAAAAACACACCCTTCAATAGCTATATTTATCATAGCAATCACTAGTCGAGTGGGTCTATAGCAACCTTTTTGGCTAATTGAATTTAAATAGGGATAATAAAAAAATGTTGAAAGAGGCAAACATTTTATCGGTAATCCAAACATATCTACAATCCTCCTAGCCCCTGCATCGTATTCACATAATGTCTCCAGAATCACACCTTTCATACATAGATTGAACCCCTTATAATTGTTGAAGATTAATTTATATCTACACAAAAAAGGCTTCCAACTAAATATTTGGAAGCCTCTAAGTATGGCAAGACAAAATCTTGCTTTGTATTAGATTAGATATGCATATGATACACCACGTATCATGTCGTACATTCCTTTTCTCGTGTGCCAATATGCTAAAACTTCTAGCTATTTTTCTCTTCTTGAGTTCTGAACAAATACAAACCCTTTTGAGTAAATCTCCGTTACTTATTCTCCATGCCAATCTTCAACCAGCATATGATAAAGTATGCAAGGACAATAAAAGGAACTTAGGCATACAGGAAGTACTTAAATTTTTAAACTTGAATTACCTCTCCCTTTCTATCGTCTTTTACCAAATGAATTTCCCTTTATATATAGAACAACAATTGCAGTAATGATAAACCCCGTGATTACAAATGTCCCAATTCCTGCTCGATATACGATATAGACATCGGTATGCTTAAATACATTCATAATTAAATATATCATTAGTGTTAAAGCAAGCACGATAATAATTGAGGTGAATTTATTTTTACCACGGTACATCATTTCACAACCTTCCACTCCGAAAGTGACTATTCTTTTGCTTTCTGCTCTATACTTATGTACGAAACAAGCTAAGATATGACAAGTCACTCTGCACACATTCTCCACAACTATTCTCTATAATATGCGATAGGTGATGCTATGAAGAATTTATCCGTAAAACTAGGACTTATATTTTTCTTGATTATATTTACTTTAGAACTCTTTCTATTTTTCTTTCTTCACTCTTCCTTAGTTGAGTCGCGAGTGGAAGAGGAACTTTTTGCCTTACAATCTAGGGGAGACGCTCATAGAGATACGTTAAAGACAAGTTTTGAAGCAGATACAATTGAGCATGTAGCCCTAATGGAAAAGGAAGCCAATACGGATGTGATGGTTACAAACTTAAAGGGAAGTGTACTTGCTTCCTCACTTTCAATTGATTTAAAAAAAATAATTTCATCAGGAATGAAGCTACAAAACGGTGTCGTAGAAAATGATTGGAAAAATCAACCCTATATTGTTACTGTAAGCTCTATTCCTAATCAAGGATACGTTTTCATGTTCCAAAACACTGATTCTATTCAAACACTGATTGATCGTTTAAATAATCATTTTTTTATTACCGGATTAATCACAGCTATCTTAACGATTGTGATTATAATATTGCTTTCTATCGCTTTAGTTCGACCGCTTAATAAGATGAAAGAAGCCACGATACAAATAAAAAGTGGCGATTTCTCCATATCTCTACCTGATATAGGAAATGATGAACTTGGTAAACTAGCAAAAACCATCAACCTACTTGCAAGTGAGTTAATGCATTTAAAGGAAGAACGCAGTCAATTTTTAGCTACTATTTCTCATGAATTAAGAACACCGCTCACTTACCTTAAAGGATATGCTGACATTGTTCAAAGAAAGAATCTCTCCATTGAAGAACGTGATAAATATTTATCCATCATTCAGGAAGAAGCCAAAAGAATAAATACACTAGTAGAAGACTTATTTGAATTAGCAAAAATAGATCAATACGGCTTTGAAATGAAGAAACAAACCATTCAGTTAAGCGAATTCATAGCCCATTTACATCATAAATTTGAACCAGCTTTCTTGCATCAATCCATGAGATTACATGTGGAAATGCCCCAAAAAGATATTAATGTGAATATCGATTCTGCTAGAGTAGAACAAATGCTTTATAACCTTTTGGATAATTCTTTGAAATATAGTCAAACAGCTACGGAAACAACATTAAAAATATGGACGAATACAAAAGATTTATACTTAAGAATTATTGATAACGGAAGTGGCATTCAAGAAAAAGATCTCCCACATATCTTTAAACGCTTTTATCGTGGAACATATAGCAACGATTCATGTAAAGGAGGTTCTGGTCTTGGTCTTTCGATTGTGAAAGAATTAGTCAACGCCCATAATGGTGAGATTACTGTCAAAAGCAACTCAAAAACCGGGACAACTTTTACTATCATGTTAAAAGGAGCGGTATTAAATGAGAAAGATACTTTTAGTAGATGACGAAATGCGGATGCTTGATTTATTAGACCTATATTTATCACAGAACGGGTTTTCTTGTATAAAAAAAACTTCCGGTGCATGTGCGCTTAATTATATGGAAGATCACGCTATTGAACTAGTTATCATTGATGTAATGATGCCTGATATGGACGGGTGGGATCTATGTCAATTGATTAAACAACAAAGTGATGTGCCGATTATTATGTTAACAGCGAAAGGAAGTAAACCAGATGTCGTCAAGGGGCTAACCATTGGTGCCGACGATTATATTGCAAAACCATTTGATGAAGAAGAACTTATCGCTAGAATCGAAGCTGTCTTAAGAAGAACAAAATCAACTGGCAGTGAAATCATATTTAAAGAACTACAGTTAAATAAGGAATCCTATGATTTTTACTATCAAAAGAAAAAAATCCCTGTCACGCAAAAAGAATTTGTGTTACTTGAGCTTTTTTTATCTCATCAAAATCATGTTTTCTCTCGCGAACATCTCATTACGAAAATTTGGGGATACGGTGTATATATCGAAGATCGAACAGTTGATTCACATATACGAAATATAAGAGAAAAGCTACGTGAAGTCGACTTCCCTATTGATCAGCATTTACAAACCGTATGGGGAATTGGATATAAATGGGTATCATAATCTTTCCTTTTGTTCAGAATGAAGAAGACAATATTCCTTCATATAATCTGCAAATTTACGATTTATAATAATTGCAAATCCATTAAAGGAGATGACCTAAATGAAAAAGCAACTAACCGTTGGAATAATTGCCTTGTTGGCAATGGTATTTTTAGCTGCTTGTACTAACAACAATGATTCATCACCAACTAATGATGAAACGAACGAACAAGAAGAAATGAATCATGAAGAGATGGACCATGAAGGAATGGATCATTCTAGTGATGGTGAAATCCCGGAAGGCCTAGAAAAAGCGGATGAACCCACTTACGCTGTGGGCTCTACAGTTACAATAAAAAATGGACATATGGAAGGCATGGAAGGTGCGGAGGCAAAGATTGTTGGCGCCTATAATACAACAGCTTATGCAGTAAACTATACCCCTACTTCTGGTGGTGACCCTGTGAAAAATCACAAATGGATTATTCATGAAGAGCTTGAAGAACCAGGTGAAGCACCATTACAAGAGGGAGAAACCGCTGTGACTACTGCTGATCATATGGAAGGTATGAAGGGCGCAGAAGTAGAAATCGCTTCAAGTGAAGACACAACCGTTTATATGATTGACTATACGCCAACCACTGGTGTGGAAAAAGTCAAAAACCATAAATGGGTTACGGAAGCCGAATTAGAAAGATAAGAAGCAAATCGGCTCTAGTATAATCAAAAGTTGAATCATAGCATAATATCTTGTCCACATATCTTTTAGCAATCGCCAAGAGTTATGTGGACTTGCTTTTTCTATTGTGGTGTATCCACTTGAGTGGATATTCTCTATTTACCTATCTCTTATGTTTTCAAGTGTCTTGAATTATATTAGGTTGAGTTCTATCATCTCTCTCTTTTTATTCAATTCTTTTAAAATAATTTCCCCATATAATACTCATCATAATATTCTCCGTCCATTAATAACGATCTTCGCTTCACCCCTTCTACTTCAAAACCTATTTTTTTGTATAGTGCAAGTGCTGCTTCATTTTCTGATACTACTGTCAATTCAATCCGCATGATAGCTTGATGATTGGCCCATGCTAGTACCGCCTGTAATAATTGCCCTCCAACTCCCATTCCTCTGTAATCTTTATGAACACCGACAACAATACTCGCACAATGTTTTTTCTTTCGTACCGTTTCTTTGATCACAAGTGTATACCCAATCAATCGTTCTTCATCTTCGGCACCAATAACCGTTATATTATCTCTATTAATAATGGCCTCTGCTCCTTCAACTGTTAATGTTCTTTCCCCTGCTTCCATCAACATATAAGGACTGCTTGCCTCTACATCCTCCATTAATTGTACAAGTTGTTTCGCATCATCTACGGAAAGCTCTTTGATTATCATTCAAAACTCCAACCTTTCTCGATATGTACATTCTTACCTTCTAACGATTCAATATGGCCATTTTTCAAATATACACTTGCTTCATCATCCAAGCCCAACCCCTTCTCTGTCTTCGTTTCAGTCATCACAGCAAGTAGGTTCTGCTTTTCATTCCATTTTGAATAATGAGCAGCGATAATATAATTCTGTAAAATACCTAAGCCATTTAAAATCATCAGCTTATCTCCTTTATAATCGCTCGGGGAAACCATACAATATTCTGAGCAGATCAAAGCACCGGCAGAAAAGCCTGCGATTGGCACTCCTTCTTGAAAAAGTTGCTTTATTTCCTCCCCTACCCTTTTAGTTACGATATAGTGATGATAGGACAGTGTGTCACCGCCACATATAATAATGCCAGTTATTTTTTCACTACGGATTGAGTTCGTCTCTTCTAATAAATAATAGCGAAAATCAGTTACACCTTCTTCTTCTAAAATATGCTGATATTTAGGCATATAAGTTTGCCAGCCTTTACGATTTAAACAAAATATCGCTACATGTCCATTTTTTTGATTACAGAGACTAGCAAACTGCTTTCCATGAATTCTTCCAAAGGGCGGACTTCCACCAAATAAAAATAAATGTTGATCCATAAACACACCTCCAGTTTCTTCAACTTTTCTTTTACATTACGAATTCTATTTCTTAAGCAAACATTAGCATAATTAATAAATAAAAAGTTTTTTTCCGCACAAACTTTTTCTATGAGATCAATCGTCTATCCATTGTACAAAGTTTTTTAAAAGGAGCTCCTTGAAAGATGAATAACCAAAATTTGTTTGTACAAATGATTGAAGAGCATAAACAAGATTACTACCGGCTTGCTTATAGTTATGTTAGAAACCAAGCAGATGCCTTAGATATTGTCAGTGAATCCATAAAAAAAGGATTGCTTTCAATGAATAAATTAGAAAATGTAGATGCATTAAGAAGTTGGTTCTATAAGATTATCGTACGTACATCGCTCGACTTCTTAAAAAAGCATAAACGCATGACTGTATCAGATCATGACACAATCACCTATTTGCAAAGTGGAGAACATGATGATTATATGCATTTTGACTTACATGATGCATTAGCACAATTGCCCTTACAATATAAAACGGTCATTTTACTACGCTATTTTGAAGACTTAAAGATTCAAGAAATTGCTACTGTAATAGATGAAAATGTCAATACAGTCAAGACTCGATTATATCGCGGCTTAAAATTATTAAAGCTTGAACTGACAGAAGGAGATGAAATGGATGAGTAACCGACTGAAAGAATGGCGTAGACAATATAATGATATACCTATACCAACAGAGTTAGATGATATTATAGAAAGTGCACTAACTAGTCACACTCAACAAAAGCATACGAAAAAGCGTTGGATATGGCCAACTAGTATTGTGGCAGCTGCGAGTATTTTTACAGCAACAGTAAACTTTAGCCCTCAGGCGGCAAAAGCAATGTCAGAAGTACCTATTTTAAAACAAATTATTGAGGTTATTACCATTGATAAAATACACGAGGAACAAGAAAGTAAATCCATTGATGTAGAGATACCAGAAATCTCTGGTCTAGAAAATCACCAACTAGAAACTCATTTAAATCAAGCTTTTCTAGAAAAAGGAAAGCAATTATATCAAGAATATATGGATAGTAATGGTCACCTAGCTATTCAAAGTGATTACTCCATTGTGAATGAAAATAATCAGATACTTTCTATTGAACTTAATACGTTTAAAGCTGAAGCATCTGGATATGAACAAAAAGATTACCTTACGATTGATAAAGAATTACAAACCGTTATTACTTTACCTAGTTTATTTACTTCAGAAGCATATGTAGAGGTAATAAGTGAAGAAATTAAAAAGCAAATGAAGCAGAATATGGCCAATGATGAAAATCTTATTTATTGGCTAGATGATGTCGAATCATTTACTACTATTAATCGCGATCAACCATTCTTTATCAACGAAGATAACCACCTGATCATCTCTTTTAATGAATATGAAGTGGCACCTGGTTATATGGGCGTTGTTCAGTTTGAAATTCCAACTGAGATCATCGATGAAATACTAGTAAGTGACCGTTATATAAACTAAGTATGATTTGAATAAATAGAAATGAGGCCTCTCCTACTTAAAAAAGAGGGGTCTTACTTTTTGGGAAGAAGCCATAATTGTAAACTTGAATTTTAAATGACCTTTTCTAATATATCATTGATCATTTCAAGATTCTTTTCTCCTGTTAACTGCTTATTTTTCCCTATTAAACAGGACTTTTCCCCCTTATAATATATCATTCTTTCCACCTATCCAAATCATTACATAATAAGAGTAAAATGAATAATTGTAGTGCTTTTTTATCGCTATTCTGCAAATTTTTTTACAAGCTTTTTGAAACTAATTACGACATAATCATCGTCTATTTTATATACATAAAGTTTAATAGAAAATACGTAAATAAGTAGAGGTTCACTTTAAAACGGAGGAAGGTTCCCTCCGTCAGCTAGAGTTTAATTGCATCAAAAATGGAGGACGTACATATGAAAAAAAAGACACACACACATTATATTACCGGGCTCGACGGACTGAGAGCGATTGCAGTCTTAGCCGTCATCGCCTATCACTTTCGCTTTGATTGGGCAGAAGGTGGATTTTTAGGCGTTAGCCTTTTCTTTGTTCTATCTGGCTACCTTATTACTTCCACTCTATTACCGGATCAAAACAAAAGCATGAAATTAGATTTGAAGAAGTTCTGGGTTGGCCGTGCTCGCCGCTTATTACCCGCTTCTTATGCAATGATTTTTATTACCTTTGTGTGGGTCGTTCTTTTTCATCAAAACTTGTTATCCGTTATGCGTGGTGATGCGCTAGCTTCTCTATTTTATGTAAGTAACTGGTGGTTTATTTTCCACGAGGTTTCCTATTTTGATAGTTTTGCTGCTCCATCTCCAATAAAAAACCTATGGTCACTGGCAATTGAAGAACAATTCTATCTATTATGGCCACTTGCCCTAACGGCTCTAATTTATATCTTCAAGCATCGAGCAACTGTTTCAAAGATTATCTTTTTAGGTGCTTTATTATCTTGTTTATGGATGTCATTACAATATGATCCCAATGGTGATCCTAGCAGAGTTTATTATGGGACTGATACACGTTCATTTGAATTATTAATTGGTTGTTGGCTAGCACTTGTTTGGCCAATGAAAAGGCTATCAGCTAAAAAGCTATCACCCCAACTAAAACAAACACTTAATGTAACCAGTGTCGGTGCGCTAGTGATTTTGTTACTATGCATGTTTACCATTAATGAATATAATCCGTTTCTATATATTGGGGGCTTGTTCCTTATTGCACTCCTATCAGCGGTTGTTATTGCTTGTGTCTGTCACCCATCAAGTATATTAAGCAAATGGCTATCATGGAAACCCCTTAGGTGGATTGGTACTCGCTCATATGGTATTTATTTATGGCATTATCCAATTATTATTTTAACAACGCCTCTCGACCAAATAGCGGCACCGCAGTTATGGAGAGTGCTATTACAGCTCATTGCTATTTTTGCAATAGCAGAAGTTTCCTACCGATTCTTAGAGCAACCGATTAGAAAGTATGGTTTTAGAGCATTCTTTAAAAATTTCAAGAAAATAAATCCGCTCAAATGGAAAAGTTTAAATGTACAATGTAGAGTTGGTGCAGCTTTTGTCCCATTAGTAGCTATTATCTTTATTGCTGGTATGACGGGAGTTGTCAAGGGAGAAGAGCAAGAAGAGAAACCAACAGAGTTAGTTATTTCCCAAGAAAATAGTGAAGATCAACCGAAAGAAGAAACGAAAGAAGAAGCTTCGAATGTTCCAGAGAAAAATGACTCCTCTGAAGAAGCTCCAGAGGAGAATACAGAAGGTACGGAAGAAGTTGAGAATGAAGCAGAAAAACAGGCAGAGCCACTCCCTGCCGCTGAGCATTATAACCAAATTCTTGCCATTGGTGATTCATTAATGCTTGATGTTGCACCAAGTCTACAGTTACGCTTTCCTGCTATTACGATTGATGCAAAGGTAGGGCGTCAAGTTCATCAAGCAGTCGATGTTAGCCAGCAATACACTTCCTTTAACCAAAAAGAAAATGCGATCATTTTCATGCTAGGTACAAACGGCTTTTTCCGTGAAAAGCATTTAGATGAACTGGTTGATTTATTTAGTGAAGCAGATATTTACCTTGTAAATACAAAGGTACCACGTTCATGGGAAGAAGATGTAAATAAAGCTTTATTGGAAAAAGCGGAAGTTGAAGACCATGTCACACTAGTCGATTGGCACAAACTCGGAGAAAATCATCCCGAATACTTCGGAGGTGATGGCGTCCATGTAGGAAAAACAGGGGCAGAATCACTAGCTGAGCTAATCGAAACAGAAATGAATAACTATATTGAAGCATCCATAGAAGAAAAATAATCAACAAAGTGCCGCTGAACCCAAAAATGTTCAGCGGCCTTTTTTATATCAGCTGCATGCTAATTGTTGAACCATTGTGGAGAGTGAAATTCCGAGAAAAAATATAGAAGAAACGACTTGTGTTTTTCGGGTGCCGATTCTAAAATGGTGAGCTATGGTAACCAGTTTGCTCGTTCACTTGGTGGAGAATCTTCAAAGTAAATATCTGCACCTATTAAGAGAGGTAACAAGAAAAAGTTGTTCCAGTTAAAACTAGGACAAATACTTACCTCCAGCGAACTCCTCCGTATCTATTCTCACCTCTATGTTTGTCCTATCTGTTTTCCTATCTCAAGCACCGATTCCCGGTCAACGTAATGTTCAAAACACTTTTGCTCTGCTTTCGTTTACTGTTTTCTATCTGAACGACTCGCTATCGCCATTTGCTCTCCTCTCGGTTCCTGTTTTCTACCTGAGCGACTCGCTATCGCCATTTGCTCTCCTCTCGTCTCCTATTTTCCACCTGAGCGACTCGCTATCGCTATTTGCTCTCCTCTCGTTTCCTGTTTTCTACCTGAGCGACTCGCTATCGCCATTTGCTCTCCTCTCGGTTCCTGTTTTCCATCTGAGCGACTCGCAAACACCATTTGCTCTCCTCTCGGTTCCTGTTTTCCATCTGAGCGATTCGCAAACACCATTTGCTCTCCTCTCGTTTCCTGTTTTCTACCTGAGCGACTCGCTATCGCTATTTGCTCTCCTCTCGGTTCCTGTTTTCCATCTGAGTGACTCGCAAACACCATTTGCTCTCCTCTCGTCTCCTGTTTTCTACCTGAGCGACTCGCTATCGCTATTTGCTCCCCTCTCGGTTCTTGTTTTCCACCTGAGCGACTCACAAACTCCATTTGCTCTCCTCTCGGTTCCTGTTTTCCATCTGAGCGACTCGCTATCGCCATTTGCTCTCCTCTCGGTTCCTGTTTTCCACCTGAGTGACTCGCTATCGCTATTTGCTCTCCTCTCGGTTCCTGTTTTCCATCTGAGCGACTCGCTATCGCTATTTGCTCTCCTCTCGGTTCCTGTTTTCCATCTGAGCGACTCGCAAATGCCATTTGCTCTCCTCTCGGTTCCTGTTTTTCCATCTGAGCGACTCGCAAACACCATTTGCTCTCCTCTCGTCTCCTGTTTTCCACCTGAGTGACTCACAAACACCATTTGCTCTCCTCTCATTTCCTGTTTTCCATCTGAGCGACTCGCAAACACCATTTGCTCTCCTCTCGTTTCCTATTTTCTACCTGAGCGACTCGCTATCGCTATTTGCTCTCCTCTCGGTTCCTGTCTCTCATCTGAGTGACTCACAAACTCCATTTGCTCTCCTCTCATTTCCTGTTTTCCACCTGAGTGACTCACAAACACCATTTGCTCTCCTCTCGTTTCCTGTTTTCTACCTGAGCGACTCGCTATCGCTATTTGCTCTCCTCTCGGTTCCTGTTTTCCATCTGAGCGACTCGCTATCACCATTTGCTCTCCTCTCGTCTCCTGTTTTCCACCTGAGTGACTCGCAAACACCATTTGCTCTCCTCTCGTCTCCTATTTTCCATCTGAGCGACTCGCAAACACCATTTGCTCTCCTCTCGGTTCCTATTTTCCATCTGAGCCACTCGCTATCGCCATTGCTCACCTCTCGTCTCCTATTTCTCATCTGAGCCACTCGTAAACGGCATTTGCTAAAGCTTTCATCACTATTTCTCCGTTTAAATGAGACACAAACCACCTTTGCCTTATCAACTAAAACAAATATTTGTATCTTCCAAAGTAAGCGATTAGCCTACCTGCAACTACAAAAGTGCCTCACCCACTACTACTACTTCTATAAGCTATTTGTTGAAAACTTATTTTTCGCATACATATAAGTCACTGCCAATGCTAAAACGAGTACAGTCCCTTTAATAATATCAAAACCATAATAAGGTAGATTCAAAATAGTTAAACCATTTAATAATACGCCGATGACTGCTGCGCCAAAAAATGTACCTAACGCATTTGGTTTTCCAGCCCCTAGTACCGAGTAGCCAACAAATACAGCTGCAACAGCCTCCATCAGTAGTGGTGCACCTGCATCGATTTGCCCTGATCCTACCCTAGCAGTAAATAAAATGCCTGCTATGCTAGCAAAAATTCCTGAAATTACATAAGCCATGCATTTGATTTTCTTTACTTTTACACCAGATAAGGTCGCAGCTTCGGCATTCCCTCCTGTCATATAAAAGATTCTGCCCCATCTCGTATAATTCAAAAAACAGTAGGAAGCTAACACTAGAATGACCATGATCCATACAGGTACAGGGATACCTAATAAATGGCCTTGACCAATCCATAGAAAGGCATTAGAAAACTCACCAATTGCTGTCCCACCAGAAGTCAGTGGCATATGGTTATAAATTGAGTATCCTTCTGTATAAGTCCGATGTAATCCCGCTACGATGTACATACTGCTCAATGTTGCTAATAAATCGGGAATACCTATCACAACAATTAAGAACGAATTAAATAATCCAACTGCCACTCCAACGATAATTGGTAATAGTAGAACTAACCATAGCGGTAAATCATACCAAACCATCAATGAAGCTGTAAAAACAGTTGCTAATGACATCGTGGAGCCAACAGATAAATCAAAACCGTCAACTACTAATGTAAATGTGACCCCGAGCGCGAGCACAGTGACAATCGAAATGGAACGTAATATATCCGAAAAATTATCATAGGTTAAAAAGAATGGGCTCACACTTGTAAAATAAAAAATAATAAGAATAAGTAAAGTAATTGCCCCGTATTTAAATAGAAATGCGATCAATTGGTCCTTCATGATTGACTTCCTTTCCACCACTTGCATATAACAGAATCTTTTCTTGCGTTGCCTCTTTTTGCGTAAATTCTTTCACGATTTTGCCATCATACATCACTAATACTCTATGGCAAACTGTTAATAATTCTTGGATTTCACTACTAAAATACAAAATGGCCTTGCCTTCCTTTGCAAGCTGTTGAATTAGTTTAAGAATCTCTCTTTTCGCACCGATGTCCACGCCTTTAGTAGGCTCATCAAATAAATAAACCTTCGCTTCACTTGATAACCACTTACCGATAACGATCTTTTGCTGATTTCCCCCACTTAAATGATTCACCTCTACGTCCACATCATTTGCTTTCACCTGCAAAGTTGAAATCACTTCTTCAGTAGCTTTTCTCTCAGCCTTTCTGTTAATAAAACCCCCTTTTACGTACTTTTTCAGCTGTGGGAAAGTTACATTCTTCGATATCGTTTCATTAATGAATAGACCTTCTTTCCGCCTTTCTTCAGGAATATGAGTGATACCACAAGCAATAGCTGTTTTTGGATGCTTCACCTGTATCTTCTTACCAGAGACTCTGATTTCTCCTGAAGTGGCTGGTGTATTTCCAAATATTGTTTTCGCTAGTTCTGTTTTTCCAGCACCTACCAAGCCCGCAATTCCTACAACTTCACCTTCATATACATTTAAACTAATATTTTGTAACTTTCCTAGATTGATATTCTTAAGTGCTAAAACCTCTTCCCCTCGTTTATAACTGTGCATAACGTTTCTTTCCTCATGCCATACTTCTCCAAGCATTTGTTCAATTACCATTTCCTGCGTTATCTGAGCAATTGGTACGGTTGAAATCCGACATCCGTCTCTCATAACCGTTACCACATCTGCAATGGCGAATACTTCAGGTAATCGATGTGTAATAAAAATACAACCAATTCCCTTTACTCTCAGTTGCCTAATTACATGAAATAATTTCTCTGCTTCTATATGTGATAATGGAGCGGTTGGCTCATCAAAAATAATGACTTTAGTCGTTTGCACTAACGCCCGAGCTATGAGAACCAATTGCTTTTTAGCAAGACTTAGATTTGAAGCTGCTTGATTTAGCTCAATATCATTCACCTCGAGTAATGTTAATGCTTCCTGTGCCTGACGATGTAGATCCTTACGAGAGAAGTACCACCCTTTCTCTTGTGAAAAGCGATCAAGCATAATATTTTCCGCTACAGTAAGCTGTGGAACAATGGCTGTATCAACCTCCTGATAAACGCAAAATATTCCTTTTTCTTTCGCGTCACTAGGGTGTTGAAAAGTTGCTTTTTCGTGGTTAATCAAAATTTCTCCTTGGTCTTGTCTATATACCCCAGAGAGAATTTTCATTAATGTACTTTTCCCAGCTCCATTTGCTCCAAGCAAGGCATGTATTTCTCCTTTATGAACCACTAACTCCCCGTTCTTTAATGCCGTAACTTTTCCAAAACTCTTACTAATCTTTTTCATTTCCAAAACAACTTCACTCACTTAAAGGAGACCTCCTTCATAGATACAAAAACCGACTCTCTAAAAGTCGGTTGACTAGCTACAAACCATTTCATTCAATTGCCCTCAAGTGCTTTTAATTCTTCCGTATAGCCTTGTTCACTTTCTCCCCAACCATCTATATATTCATGCAGTTCGTTTGTTGTAATTGCCTCATCAGGTAATTGACTTTTCTCTACAAAAACAGGATCAAGGATAACTTTTTCTTTAGGCGAATCACCGTTTAATTTTTGGTACAAATATCGAACTTGAATACGACCAATATCTTTTGGATCAACGGCAGCTGTCGCTTCCCATGAACTGTTTTCTTTTTGTATCAGTTGCAGGTCTTCGTCACTCATATCAATCCCGTAGACTTTAATATCTTCTCTTCCTGCCTGCTCTAGCGCTCTGACAGCTCCTTTAGCAAACTCATCCCAAGCTGCCCAAACTGCTGTTATTTCACCTTCATTTGGATATTGTTTTAGGATTGCTTCCATTTGTGCTTGAGTATCTAATGCTGTATTATCGGTGGCAGCACCAAATGCTGCTACTTCCTTAATATCTGTATTCTCTTTTAAAAATTGTTCATAAGCTACTTGTCTTCTTTCCATCGGTGCAAATCCAGCTACCCAAATCTTAACAATATTTGCTTTCCCTCCTGCATCTGCAGCAAGCTTGGTTAATGTCAACTTCGCCATTTCTTCATCGCCTTGTTGAAGTACAGTTACATCTTTCACTGCAATATCAGCATCAAAGACCACTACAGGTATATTTTGTGCAGCCGCTTTTTCTACTCCTTGCGTTAACGCTTCCTTCGTTCCATGATCAATTAATATCCCATCAAATTTTTGATTAATCGCTGCATCTAAATTGGAAGCCATTTTTGCTAAGTCACCTTCAGAAGTAAATACTTGAACGGTTCCACCAAACTTTTCTACCTGCTCTTTTACCCCTTCAATATATTGTGCAGAAAAAGTTCCTAAATTAATTTGCATGATTAGTGCGATCTTTTTATTAGCTAACGGATGTACACTATTCTCTTTAGTTGATGCAGTTGCTTCACTACTTGAATTGCTTCCTTTTGGCTGGCAGCCTGCCAAGATTAAAATAAAAATAATAAGAAACGCTAATAGTATACGATTGTTCTTCATGCCCTAACTCCCTCTTCTGCTTTATTCAATTGTGCCAATTTGTTTCGATCAGCTTCAAAAATGCCTTTTTCAGTAATAATTGCAGTAATTAAATTAGCCGTTGTCACATCAAACGCCGGATTAAACACTTTCGTTCCTTCTGGTGTGATCTGGTTTGGCCCAATATGAGTCACCTCTTCTGCCAACCTCTCCTCAATCGGAATATCTGCCCCTGATGCGATAGAAAAGTCAAATGTCGATAATGGCGCAGCTACATAGAAAGGAATTTGAAAATAGTTTGCTAAAATAGCTAGTTGCCATGTACCGATTTTATTCGCTGTATCTCCATTGCTGGCAATACGATCGGCCCCGACTATAATCGCTTCAATCCCCTTGGTTGCTATGGTATGAGCAGCCATATTATCAGTAATGACCGTCACATCCACATTGGACTGTTGAAGCTCCCAAGCAGTTAGGCGCGCTCCCTGAAGAACCGGTCTCGTTTCACAAGCATATACTTGAAAGTCAACACCCTTCTCCTTGCCTAAATGAAACGGCGCTAGCGCTGTACCATATTTTCCCGTAGCAATCGTCCCCGCATTGCAAATCGTTAATACCTTTTTCCTTCCATTCAATAGACTTAGTGCATTTTCACCAATTTGGCGACAAATCTCCTCGTCTTCTTGATGTATTTTCTTTGCTTCTTGCTCCAAACTGATAATTGTCTCCTCTGTTGAATACAGCGTTTCTATTACTTTCATCATTCGATCCAAAGCCCAGAACAAATTAACAGCTGTCGGTCTAGAGCCCGCTAGATAAAGATAATCTTCATGAATTCTAAGATGGAAAGTTTCAATGTCGACCCCTTCGTATTTTTTTGCAGCAATCGCTAAACCATAAGCAGCAGTAATTCCAATAGCTGGCGCCCCTCTTACTTTCAACTGAATAATTGCCTCAAAGACATCTTCAATGGTTTCGAGTTCTATCCATCTTGTTTGATGGGGTAATAAGGTTTGATCAAGAATTTTCAATCTACCTTCTTGCCATTCAATTGGTGTTGGTATACTCATGATGTATACGCCTCCAGTTCCTTAAGAAGTTGCGAGATTGTTACTATGTTTTTGCGATTAATAATCAAGGATGAACCTAATTGAATCGTTGCCTTCTTCACATATAATCTAATTGAACTATCTTCTATTCCATCAAGATCCTTCACATGCGACAATCCGATTGTTCTCCGAATTAATTCACACCCTACTACTCCGATAGCATCTTTAAATACTTTAGCTAGAAAAGACTCTAGAGCGCCTGGTACTTTCGTAAAAGGATTAACAACAGAATTTTGCCAAGCTTCTGAAAAATATTGAGAAAACACATCCCATACTTCTTCTATCTGTTGAAGAATAACGATTCTATCGTTTTCGTTTCGTACAAGTACTTGGAAAATGAGATGGGCAATATATTGACCGACATCAAATCCAATCGGACCATAAAAGCCGAACTCAGGATCGATCACCTTCGTCTCACTCTTACTCGCAAATATACTCCCTGTATGTAGGTCACCATGTAGTAAGCTCTCTGCTTCTGTGAGAAAAGCATATTTTATTTTGGCTACTTCAAGTTTCAACTTGTCATTAGCCCATAGTTGCTGAACCACTTCAGCCAACTCAGCTTCAAAATCATTCGTTTCCACATCAAAAAATGGATCGGTGAATACTAAATCCTCAGTGATTTTACATAGTTCAGGATTTGAAAATTTAGCGACCAATTTCTTTTTCTCAAACGGATGAAGAGCAAAATCTGAAGTTGAAAACAATGTCTTTGCTAAGTACTCACCAATATGAGCTGATAAATTCGGATAATGATCCCCTTGAATCAATCCGTCTCTTACAATTGTCAAATGGGAAAGATCCTCCATCACAGTTAATGCTAGCTCTTCATCTGATGCTAGTACTGCTGGGAGGAGGTGAGGAACGAATTCACCATGCTTCTTAAGCACTTCTGCCTCCAGTTTTGCACGTTTAAGTGTTAGAGGCCAGCTTTCTCCGACTACTTTTGCATAAGGGAGTGCTTGCTTAATAATTACACTTTTATGATTAGAAGTAATACGGTAAACATAATTCAAATTACCATCACCAATCTCTTCCACCGTCATTTTTTCATCCGGTAAAAACAGTTTTAAACTCTTCACGTATTCACACGCTGATTCCTCTGTCAAAGCGCGATAACCTATATTATCTAAAACAGCCATATCTCTTCCCCCTTATTTCTTTATTTATCTGTGGCACAAAACAGGGGTGACTACATGAAGAGATGTAGTCGGACCTGCTTTGTCATTACAGAAACAAAAATGCCCCTTTCCTGTACAGAAAGAGGCATTCGTCATTACGATTTTGCCTCTCATCTTTCAGAATAACTTCTGAATGGAATTAGCACCGTGCCTTACATTAGGCGCAGAAATTCTCTAGCTGCGCCTCGTTTCACAACGATATTACGGTCGGTTGCTGGGTTTCATCGGGCCATATTTCCCTCCACCTGCTCTTGATAAGAGTATAAAAGATTCATTTTTTGAAATATCTTGAGCAAATACTAGCACCGATTATAAAAAAGTGTCAATCTTTTTTTTAAAACTTTTCATCTTTTTAAGGAAAAGAATTTTGTCATATAACGTAAAAAATTCTCTGTTGACAGATAAAACACCTGGTGACATAATACAATTGTGCAAAAATTTAAAACGATAATCATAAATTTTCTTATCAAGAGCAGGCGGAGGGACGAGCCCGATGAAGCCCGGCAACCGATTCTAAATGAACACGGTGCTAATTCTTGCAGCAATCATGCTGACAGATAAGGAGAAGGTTCTATCACTGCGAACTAACCCTCTTCTTATTGATTAAGAAGAGGGTTTTTTATTGTCAATGTTAATTCGAAATCATCAGGGAGGGTTCTCATATGGGAGATGTAATTGCAACTTATCAAGTATACGCAAGACCCGGTTCATTAGAGAAAAAAGCAGAGGATATCGCTTTAGGATTAACGATAGGCTCGTGGACAGCGTTACCATTACTTGAGCAAAAACAATTACTAAAACATAAAGGCAGAGTCACTGCACTACAAGAATTTTATGATGATGAACATCCCAATCGATTCGGTGAAGTAAGGTGCGAAATTAGTATCGCCTACCCTACATATAATTTCACATTTGATATTCCAGCAATCTTAACAACTGTATTTGGAAAGTTATCTCTAGATGGTGAAGTAAAATTATTAAATCTGGAATTTGATAATGAGGATCTTTCCCGTTTTCCTGGACCAAAATTCGGTATAAAAAATATAAGATCGAAACTAAATATTCAAGACCGCCCATTACTTATGAGTATATTTAAAGGCATTATCGGCAGGGATATTCACTTTTTAAGAGAACAGTTAAGAGACCAGGCTATGGGGGGCGTTGATATTGTAAAAGATGATGAAATTCTTTTTGATGTCAACATCTCTTTTGAAGACCGAATTATCGCAGGTAAAGAAATACTAGATGAAGTCTATGAAAAGACTGGAAAAAGGACACTTTATGCAGTCAATTTATCTGGGAGAACAATGGATTTAGTAGATAAAGCAAAACATGCGAGCGAATTAGGTGCGGATGCATTATTATTCAATGTTCACACTTACGGTCTAGATATGCTCCAAACACTAGCTGAAAACAATGAAGTGCAGTTACCTATCATGGCACATCCTGCATATAGTGGGGCCTATACTTCTTCAAACTTCTATGGTGTGGCTCCTGATTTATTACTCGGTAATCTTACTCGCTTAGCAGGCGCAGATTTCTCTTTATTTCCTTCTCCATATGGTTCTGTTGCCATGGAAAAAGAAAAAACCTTAGCTATCGCTAGACAGTTAACCGAAGAAAATGGCTTGAATCAGGCATTCCCGGTCCCTTCAGCAGGCATTCATCCAGGTTTAGTGCCGTTGCTTTATCATGACTTTGGCAATGATTGTATAATTAATGCTGGCGGCGGGGTCCATGGTCATCCTGAAGGAGCAGCAGCTGGCGTGAGAGCTTTTAGGCAAGCCATTGATCACGTCATACAACAAAATACTCATCGTGCAACAAAAGCGCAAGAATTAGAAGCAGCATTAGCAAAATGGGGAGGTACGTCATAAAAGATGACAAAACCAATGATTTTTTGTGATTTCGATGGAACAATTACGAATAACGACAACATTGTAAAGATTATGGAGCATTTCGGTCCTATTGAGGCAAAACAGATCAAGGAAGATATTTTAGCTCAAAATATCTCTATCCAAGAGGGTGTTAAAAATCTCTTCTCACTTTTACCAACAAGTAAAAAAGAAGAGATTATCCATTTTGTATTAAATAGTGCAGAAATTCGTGAAGGATTTTCAGCTTTTGTTAGATATACACATGAAAACGGTATCCCTCTTTATATTGTTAGTGGTGGGATTGACTTTTTTTTAGAACCAGTACTTGAACCTTATGGGCCATTTACGAAAGTATTTTGCAATCACGCAAGCTTTGCTTTAGAAACAATAGATATTCACTATCCACACCAGTGTGATGAACTATGTTCTTCACAAGGTTGCGGCTGTTGTAAACCAACCATTATTAGAAAACACTCTTCTCCTGAACACTTTAATATTCTTATTGGAGATTCGATTACAGACTTTGAAGCAGCCAAAATAGCAGATGCCGTACTTGCTAGAGATTTCTTAATTCAAAAATGTGAAGAAACTGGTATTTCTTATACACCTTTCGAAACCTTCCATGATTGCATTGAATACCTCGATGAACTAGTTGGTGCGAAATCATGACAACGTATGAAACAAAGTGGGATACATTAGCTGATATTAAAGATGAATTAGCAGCCAGAGATTGGTTTATGGGTACTAGTGGTAATTTATCCATTCGCGTAGATGAAAACAGCTTTTTAGTCACTTCAAGCGGACTTGATAAAAGAAAGAGAACAGCTAATGATTTTTTATTAGTAGACTTAGAAGGAAAGCCCCTAGAAAACACGTCATCTAAACCTTCAGCTGAGACTTTATTACATTGTGAAATTTATAAGAAAACGTCATCAGGAGCAAGTCTTCATGTTCATACAGTTGCTAATAATGTTATTTCTGAGCTTTTCTATCAAGAAGGTGTAGTATCTTTTCAGCATCAAGAGTTAATTAAAGCATTTGGACTATGGGGAGAAGATGATATACTCACCATCCCGATCATTCGCAATGATGCGGATATCCCTACATTAGCGGATCACTTTTCTGCTTACGTCAGCAAAGAGAAAGGTGCAGTCTTAATTCACAACCACGGGATTACTGTTTGGGGAGTCGATGGGTTTGAAGCGAAAAAATTATTAGAGGCTTGCGAATTTTTATTTCAATATAAATTATCTCTTATTCAATTAAAAGGAGGCGTTTTACATGGCCATTATTAAATTCAAAAACGAAGAAAAAGTGATTACTGATCAACAAGAGGTATCTACATTTTTAACTGCACAAGAAGTCATCTATGAAAATTGGAACATTGAGCAATTAGAAGTGACATTACACGAAAAATACGATTTATCTGATGATGAAAAGCAAGCCATACTAGATGCATTTTCAACTGAAATCAAAACCATTTCTGAAAAGCGCGGCTACAAAGCTGCAGATGTTATTTCACTTTCAGACAGTACGCCAAATTTAGATGAATTATTAATTAACTTTCAAAGAGAACACCATCATACCGATGATGAAGTCCGCTTCATCGTAAGTGGGCATGGAGTCTTTATTATCCAAGGAAAAGATGAATCGTTTTTTGAAGTCCATTTAGATCCAGGTGATTTAATTTCTGTACCCGTAAACACGCGCCACTATTTTACTTTATCTGATGATCGAAAAGTTGTTGCTATTCGCCTCTTTGTTACACCAGAAGGTTGGGTACCTGTTTACGAGAAAGAAAAATTGAACGCTTAATATCAGGGAGGCTCCTTCATAATCGGGGGCCTCTCCTTATTTCTCTAAATAATAGATAAAAAATTCGCTCCATTCTCCACTATCAAATGAAAATTGAGACTGTTTCTCTTCATATTTAAAACCAATAGATTCTGCTAAATGAATGGAGGCGAGGTTATCACTATCAATATGTAATTCTATTCTTTCAGGTTGTAAATATTCAAAAATAAAAGGTATGATCGTTACTACGCTTTCTTTTCCATATCCTTTTCGCCAATATTGATTGTGAATTGCATAACCAAGTAGTACTAACTCCTTGCCATTCCTCTGTGTTCGATACAATTCTATTATTCCTATATGTGCACCATCATTTTCTCTAAATATACCAAACTCAGATAATTGCCAGGCATCATCTTGCTTGCTCCATTGCTCGATTTTCTTCTTGAATTTTTCTTTAGTATAAGCAGGTAAATCTTGTGGGCGTCCTTCATCATGACGTGATTGCGATACTAAACGGTTCTTTAATCCCGCTATCCAAGCTTCGTAATCTTCATACATATACGATCGAATGACGAGACGGTTACTTTTCAACTGCATGTCTTTCGCTCCATTCTATCAGAAATTAGGACCGCCTTTTTATAAGTTATTGTGAGTAGATACTATATGTGTACAAGTACTCTTCCTCTCGTTTCTCCTTTTAAAAGCAATGGCAAGACATGCTCAACTTCACTCAATGAAACTTCTTGAAAAATAAACTGATCAAACGGAAGTTTATCACTTTCTTCCGCTAATAGTTCCCAAGCTTCTTTCCTCATCTCCATTGGACAAAAAACGGAATCAACTCCCAAGAGACTCACCCCACGTAAAATAAAAGGAAAAACCGTCGTAGGTAAATTCGTTCCAGCAGTTAAACCACTAACCGCTACGGCACCCCCATATTGAATTTGGCTTAACAAGGATGCCAATGGCTCTCCACCGACAGGATCAACCGCTGCTATCCATTTTTGCTTGCTTAATGCGCTTATCTTCCCATCATACACTTCTTCCCTTGTAATCACTGAAGAAGCTCCTAAGTTCATTAAGTAATCACGTTCATTCTTCTTTCCAGTGCTTGCAACGACCTCATAGCCACGGTTAGCTAACAAGGCAACGGCAAAACTCCCAACGCCACCAGTAGCCCCAGTAACTAACACCTTCCCACTATTTTCAGTTAGACCATTCTGTTCTAATTTTAATATGGAAAGAGCCGCTGTTAATCCAGCTGTGCCAATCGTCATTGCCTTCTTTAATGTAAGTCCTTTTGGAAGTGGCAGTACCCATTGTGCAGGTACTTGTGCATATTCACTATACCCCCCGTATCTGGATACACCAATTTCATAACTCGTAGCAATGACTTCATCACCTTTGGAAAAATCAGGATGTTGAGATGAAACAACGATGCCCGCTAAGTCAATGCCCGGTACCATTGGATAGTCTTTAACGATATTTCCATTAGGTATACTAGCTAAACTGTCCTTATAATTTACTCCGGAGTATTTTACTTGAATTAATACTTCTCCTGCAGGTAAATCCCTTACCTCAAGTTGACGCAACTGGATAGAAAAATCTTTATCATCTTTATCTACAACTATTGCTTTAAAACTCATTACTCTTCCTCCACCCTTCCCTTTAACTTCTCAAATTGGCTTCATTGACCCTATACTCATTTCTACTTCATACATGGCAATCGCTTTTATCACGGCTTCTAAATGCTTATCAACGTAAATTTGTTCCTCAACTTTTGTTTATGCGCCAGCATGAAATCTCCTTTTTCAGACATAGCAACATCCCCTCTTTTGCCGTTCTTTCACACTCATTCCCGTTCCTTAAAGCATGAAACCATTCAAATTAGTTTTATTCGTTTGTTTAAACCCTGATTCCTTGTCCTACAAGGGATTCACTCAATATTATTTTAATTCCAAAACTAATATACCGTGTACTTCTTCAATTTCACCTATTGAAGACAAATTTCACCCCACTGTTAACTTTTTTATTAGATGTCATCATTAAAGCGTCGTCTGTTCTATGCTCCATCTCCAGAAGTGCTCGATTAGTTGGGGATCACTCGCCCTTTTAGAGACATGGGCTTTTTTCTTGTCAATATAGTACTCACCTGATATCCCTTCTACATCCGGACTCGTGGCTAAATAGATGGCCGTTTCCGCCCCTTGCTCTGCTGTTTTAAAAAATGGCACCAGTAATTTTACCACTTTGCCACCAAATCCTGTTTCTCTATCCACACCTATGTTTGTTGCAACAGCTCCTGGATGAAGTGCATTCACTGTCACATTTGTGTGTGCTAATCTTTCATGTAAACCTTTCATAAATAATAAATTGGCTAGCTTCGATCTTCCATAACCTTTTGCTACATTAAAACCCTTTTTAAAAAACGGATCTGCAAAATCCATTTTCCCCCATTTATGAGCACCGGAAGATACAATGACAATTCTTGCAGTAGCCGAAGCCTTTAAAGCTGCTAATAATTGCTTGGTTAAATGGAAATGACCGAGATGGTTTACCCCTAACATCATCTCAAATCCATCAACTGTTTCTTGCCTTTTTATTGTCACTACACCTGCATTATTGATTAAAAGATCTAAATGATGATACTTACTAAAAAAGGTTGCCACAAAATCATCGATGCTTTTGATAGAACTTAAATCACAGAGCATTAAATCTACATTTTCTTTTCCTGTAATGGCTTTCACTTTTTGTAGCGCGGCTTCACCTCTTATTTTACTTCTACAGAGCATGATTACTTTTACATTTTTATTTACAAGACCGATTGTCGTTTCTAAGCCCATTCCTGAATTCGCTCCTGTTACTATCGCTACTTTAGCAACCATAGCTACCCACACCTTTCTTATTGTCGTTAAGTATAAATGGTCCAATGATATTTTTATAGTTTTCTGCTTTTATGAACTATAAAAATATAAGAATTTTCAGTATAATTTATACTGAAAGGAGTGTCATATGGAAGTCACCTCTGTTATTCTTGCGATTTCAACAATGGGTATAATCATTGTTTTCGGAGCACTAATCGCTTTAAAGATATCAATCACAGCAGAAATGAAAAATATATTAATGATGATTATTTTAAATCTAGCTGTTCCCTTTATTATATTGAATGGTGTTTTCAATACTAAAATTACGGACGTCATTTTCCAACAAGTCTTTCTCGTATTCGGGATATCCATTGTATTTAATGCTGGAGGTATTATCCTTACATTAGTTCTAGGCCGTCTTTTACACCTTAATCAGCCTAAACAATTGGCTTTACTCGCCGCCCTAGGTAATACAGGTTTCATCGGCATCCCTCTTAGTGCTACATTATTTGGGCCTCTCGGTGGATTATTAGCCGCTGTATTTGATGCAGGGTTAGATGTCGTTCTTTTTTCATTAGGTATCTACTTATTACAAAGCAATCAAAAATTCCAATTTAAACAATTAAAAGCTTTATTAAACATACCTTTATTAGCCATTAGTTTGGGGTTGTTATATGTAATCAGTGGTTGGGAAGCACCGATCATATTCAAGCAACTGGCTTCAATGCTATCTAACTTAGCTGCGCCATTAGCCATGTTATATATAGGCTTTCTGCTTCCAACTTTCTTTCAAGTTGGACGACGGTTTTACTTTCAAGGTTTATGGTTTCCTTTATTAATGAAATTGTTGATATTACCACTTTTCGGCATCATTTGTTTACGTTTTACGTCAATACAAACAGATTTAACTTTCTTATTAGTTATTTTAACAAGTATGCCTACCTTCATGCTGGCTTCAGTATTATTTTCCCGCTACACACAAGAAGAAAACGAAGCCATTATGGTAACGGTATATAGCACGTTAATTTCTATCTTAACCATTCCTTTGATTTCTTGGATAGCAAGCTTTCTTTTGTAATCATTTAATTACATTTTTTAGCCAGCCAAAAAGTTATTTTAGCTGGCTATTTCTCTTCTCATTCACCTGTCTCTAGTCCGTACATATTAAAAAGGGTAAAATCTTAATCGATTAAAAAAATGCGTTGGATTTATCTTCTTCTTATCAACTCAAAAATCCTAGATAATCATTCTTCTGGTGTTAAGAGTAGTCTCTTCCCTTCAGGCTCCCCTAAAGTAGTCTTATGATAATCTCCCTCTACCCAATCCGCCATTTGATTTTGATACCAGTCACTCGATACATGCCCAGATTGACCTGGACCGACGATATGATAAGCCTGCATTGGATTGTTCATATCCATAACAAATCGCCATGATGCTCCGTGATTCACCGTCCCATCATTTTTAAATGCAGCTGCCTTAACAGTGACAGCACTTCCTCCTGTTGCCATACTACCTTGATAATTAAATAAATAATTTAAAGGAGCTACGCTAGATAACGGGTGTGTGAAGGAAACTTGGTGATAATCTCCCCAGTTCCAATTTGCCATATCGCCGCCTTCATCTTCCTGTATTTGTGAAAGTGTTTCCGTTAACGATACAACTAATAATTCATTAATGCCCCCTACATCCTTCACCCATGGCCCCGGGTTACCTGCAAATGCATTACGCAGAAGCTGATCAACAGCCGATCTTTTACCACCAAATAATTCTAACGTTTCTTTTGGAATCTGCTCTTCAAATAATGCTTCTCCTATTTCAACCATCCAGCGATTAAAAATATAAGGAGCAGCAAGATCTTGATGATCTTTATAGTCCCATTTCGATAAGATGTCAAGGGCTGATTGGATGTTCTCACCTTTTTCGTTTGCTAATTGCTTAAGCATCACAGGCACAAATTCTTCTGCCTGAAGGTTCTTTTCATCCATTTGTAGTTCCATCATATTTTCTGCAGTTAATTTATTGCTTCCACTTAATACTTCTTGAATACGCATTTGTCTATATGGTTGCGCCCAATTGTGACTGATATGATAACGGTAATCATCTCCTACCACCTTATTATTGGCTGTAGAAATAAAACCTTCTTCCGGATTGACGATAGTTGGTAATTCGTCATAAGGAATCGCACCTTCCCAAGCATACTCATCTGTCCATCCCGGTACAGGTAATAGGCCATTTCCTTTTTTCCTGATAGGAATTTTTCCATTCGCCTTATAAGCAATATTTCCTTCTCGATCTGTAAAAACAAAATTTTGTGCTGGTGCTTCAAAAGCTGCTAATGCCTCTTCGAATTCTTTCCAATTTTCAGCGTGATTCATATTTAAAATCGCCTCTAGTTCTGTCGTTGCCTCTAATGCTGTCCACTGTAATGAAAGTGCCGTTTCACTAGTAGCAGCATCGGCGGCAAACTCTGAAATAATAGGCCCATGTCTTGTCTCTATGACTTCATAATCAATTGTTTCACTATCCTTTACCTTTATAGGCTCAGCTATCACTTGAGCCTTCTCCCATTTGTCGTTATAAAGAAACAAGTGAGGATCTTCTGGATTTCTTTTTTCAATATAAAGATCTTGCACATCAGGACCAGTATTAGTCACACCCCATGCGATGTTTTCGTTATGTCCTAAAATAATTCCAGGGACTCCGGCAAATATCACTCCACCTACATTCACTTCATCAGACTGTAAGTGCATTTGATACCATACAGAAGGAGTCGCCAACCCTAAATGGGGATCATCTGCTAAAAGACTTTTGCCAGTTGCCGTTTTATCTCCGCTTACCACCCAATTGTTACTCCCATTGAATTCATGTGGGATAACAGCTTGAGCAAAGGCGGTTGAAAAATCTAATTGTTCTTTAGTAATAATAGTTGGTGCCTCTTCTGGATAGGTCGGAAATAAATCATACGCTTTTTCTTCAGGAAATGTTTGCAACAGATACTGTCTAAAAGCTTGATCTTTCCAATGTCCGCCCAAATCAAAGGCCATATACTTACCAATTGTTAATGAGTCAATTGGTTTCCATGCTTCCGGTTTATAGCCAAGTATCGTAAATTCTATTGGCCACTTTCCAGTGGTATGTAATTCCTCTATATAGGCATTTACTCCGTCTGCAAATGCATTTAATACCCGCATCCCCTCATCTGAATATTCAGCTACTGATTCTTCTGCTGCTCTTCTTAAGCCCAAGGTACGGAAATACTTATCTGTATCTACTGTCGATTCACCAATTACTTCACTTAATCTCCCAGATGCCTGCCGCCTACTTAAGTCCATTTGAAATAGACGATCTTGCGCTTGTACATATCCTTGGGAAAAGTAAAGGTCATACTCATTCGTTGCTTCTATATGAGGAACACCCATTTCATCTCGGACCACCTCAACAGCTTGTTGTAACCCTTTCAGTTGAATATCACCATTAACTTGAGGTAACGGGCGATTCAAGAAATAATAAGCGCCAATGATTACAAGTAGAATGAGCCCAAGAAGACTCCCTCCCATCCATAGTAGCAAGCGCTTCCATCTTACATTTTTCTTTGCCTCAGTTTTAATTTCCATCTCTCATCCTCCACCCACTTTCTATCTTTAATAAGATTCTAGAAGTAAATCCTTTTTCCTACTCTATTCATAAAGAAAAGAACAAATTCTTTTAAATAGAATTTGTTCTTGCATCAATGGTAGCTCATCACTTATATTCTCTTTTCAACAAACCATAAATAACTGTGTCAACATAATAATGATAGAGCCATTCGCCATCTCTAATCGTTCCTTCATATACAAAACCAAGCTTTTCAGGTATACGACGACTTTTACTATTTTTAACTGCAGCATGAATTTCTACTTTATTTAAATTAAGCTGAGTAAATCCGTAGGAAATCATCGCTTGCACAGCTTTTGTCATCACACCTTTACCTTCTGCCTGCTGTGAAAGCCAATACCCGATTGTACCTATCCGATTGGCATGATTCAACTTATTATAGCCAATGATGCCGATTAACTTTCCGTTTTCTCTAATACCAACGGTTAAGCCAGTATTTCGATCCATTTGTTCAACTGTATGGTCAATAAACGCTTTTGAATCTTGAACAGATTTTGTTCCATCTACCCATGGAAGCCATTCGCGTAAGTATGTACGATTCTCATTAATAAGCGCAAATAGTTCATCCGCCTCTTCATACATAAAACCCTTCAATTCTAGCTCGTTGTTAATCTTTAACCTTATCATTATCGTTCCTCACCTGATTTCAACATTATTGTGAAAGATAGATGCCCATTTCCTCATTCATCCAATGGAGTGCTTGTTGTTTTAATTTATATTTAGATGTTTCAGTATCGACTAGTTTTGCTGTTTTTAAAATTTTTAAATGGTGATGAGCTGTTGTTTTCCCAAGTGCTAACCGCTCCGTTATTTCTTGTAAACTACATTCGCCTTCAGAAAGTAATTTCACCATTCTCATTCTTGTTTCATCGCCTAATGCCTTGTATCTAAGAACTAATGATGGATTAACTGCATAGGGCTTCGTATCTCTTATACTCTCATCCGATACTGAGTAATAGAATACTTTTGTTTCTTCTATATCAGCTTCAATATTCCACGGCCTGTATGTATATTGGGGAATGAGCATCACATTCTTTACACTTGGTTCGGGATGATAAATGATGCCTCCTGTCGCCCATTCTACTAATTCTTCAGCTGTCATCTTTTTATACATAGACTCTTTTAGCTTTTTATCTTTTTCGAGAATGTTTCGTAGCTGCTTTTCTTCTGGTTTGATAATTGCTTCATACCAGCCTGTCATTACTGTAACCAAATGCCTTTTCAAAAAATCTGCATCTGAAGAGCTAATATATTCAACATATTTTGGAAAGAAAGAATTATTTTCCGTTACTTCCTGCATATCTTTTATCGCTGTTTCATCTGTTGTTGAAGCATCACACCTTAATTGTTGGAAATCCGATCCGATATAAGGTAAACATATAAAGCGTAACGTTCTATCTGATAAATGATTAATATAATCAACAAACATATGTAAACTATCAAATTCTTTTTGATGTAATAATTGTAGCAATGCCTTCCATGTATTGTGCTTTTGGACGATATCTAGTTCATTTAGGAGCTCGTTTGATAATTTTTTTTTAATATTATCCCATTCCTCCATCGGCTTTTCCATATGTGAAATTAAACGCGTATTTGTCACGGCTGCGATTCCGAGGGCACACTCCCATAATAACGATGACTCTATCTTCACTTCATATGTTTCTCTTGCACGAATGGTATGTCTAATCAGTTCCATTTTCATGTGACACCCCTTTTCTATTTCTATATTTATACATTTTATCGATTCCATCTTTATAATTCAATATTTTTAGAATATTGCTTTAATAATAATGGTAATTTACCATACCAAAAGAACTAGTTAATGTATAAAAAAGCATCTCAACATGTAAATAGTAACCTTTTCACAAACGATTACACCTTTCTAAAGAACGATTAATAAGGTACTTTCCTTACCCTTTGCAATATCAAATCAGGTGATTCAACTGTTTCAAACCCAAATCTTTCGTACAACGAATGGGCATCCTTTGTTGCCAACATAAATTTACGAATATCATGTAAATCTGGATGCCAAATGATTGTTTCGACCAACCATTTCGAAAGGCCTTTTCCTCTGTATTGAGGTAAAATAAAAACATCACATAGATAAGCAAATGTAGATAAATCTGTGACTGCTCTTGCAAACCCTACTTGCTCAAAATCACCGTCGATCCTACCTCTATACAGCCCAAAAACTAGCCTACTTTCATCAATCGATTTCATCACGACTTCTCTAGGAATATTGATTGACCAATACGCTTCATTATGTAAAAACTGATAAATTAACTCTCTATCTAAATATGATTTATTAAGAGAAATCGTAAATTCTCCCCATTTTTTATCCTTCATTCATTTCTCACCTTTATGCTTAGTCGTAATATGAGCAAGGTGATGGCGCCCATGCCATGCATACATTCCAATTGCTTTCCCAATGGAAATTTGTCCCGATTCAGGATGAACAAACGTGCGCTCCCAATCATGAATAGACAAACTTTTTAGCACAACAGTCCAACGCAAATGAACAGTTTCTATCATACTTAAAGACACTTCAATTGGTAGATGATAGTCTTCTAAACGTGCCCATTGATCTTGTTGATAATCCTTGATCATCGGATTTTCTTCTGTTAACGCTAACTTTACCCTTAAATAAGCATTTAAATGGCTATCTGCTAAATGGTGAATGAGCTGCCGCACTGTCCATCCCCCTGTTCTATAGGGTATATTTAGTTCATCTTCAGTAAGCTCTTCTACAACTTTACGGAGTAGGCGCGGAAATTTCTCTATTTCCATTATCCAAGTATTAATCTTGTTCTCATTAATTTCCTTTTCACATACAGAAAATTCGCCTATTGGATATTGAATACTCATTGCTTCCTTACCTCCTATTCATCTATTTATTTTGTTAACTCTCGTGTAAAGCACCTAATTTTAAAAATTCTAAAAATTCATCCACCGTTAAAAAAGCTGAATCTGGTATCACCTTAAATTCAGTTGTCTTACCATCAGGTAGCCAATGCACACCCGCTGTATAAATATTCGCCTTTAACCCTGCTTCGATATCACAATTGCTATCCCCTAAAAAAATCACCTCGGATGCCGGTACATCTAACATGGATAAGGCTAGAGTGATACCTTCTGGATCAGGTTCTGCTTGCACTACATCATCTCCCGTAACTATACAGTCAAAAATGGTTGTCATATGCAGACATTCTAAAGAAATCTGCAGACTTCTTCTCCCTTTCCCCGTAACGATCGCCAGCTTAATTCCTTCCTCTTTCAAATAAGACAATAAATGGTCAATTTCTCTATTATTATCTACTAGCCTTGAATGGTTGTTCTTATAAACATTATAATAATATTCTATTGCGTCTAATTTCTGATTGCTTATTAAATGCTCTTCTATAATCTTCTTTTCAGAATTTCCTAACCACTCTTTTGCTTCTTTCACAGCTAATTCTCGCTGATCAAATTTAAGAAACACTTCTTGCAATGAATAAATGCACAGTGGCAATGTATTAGCTAATGTACCGTCAAAATCAAATAAAACCGCTTGTATCGTCATCACCCTCTTCATAGGAATATAAATTCTTAGTTCCTTGTCATATATGTTTTCTTTTTGCCTTCTTAAAGATCAATAATGAGAATATCAAACCGATGATGAATCCACCCAACGCCACTAATAAAGAGATGCTTAATGAATCATTCATAAAATAAGACGCCCAGAAAGCTAATACTGCCAGTGCAAATGGATGTGTCCAGTTCATTGTCCCTCTCCTCTTTTTTGTATCTTAAACATAAAAACGATAGTCATTCGTTTAAATATTCTTGTGACCATAACCTTTTATTCCACTTATTTTAATGTATTTACCCATAAAGAGGATCGTACCTAACCTTCCTTATGGCAAAATTGTTTTAAAAGATGAAAAAAAGAGAGGTTGATTCCCATTAATTAAAGTATTTAACATAAATTCTTGTTCATTTGACATTTTTCCTGCAAAAAGGATAAACAGAACAGATGTTTTATTGTAGAATAGAAAAAGACAACTTAGAAAAAGGTGGAATTAAAGTGAATGGTACCGCTCATGCGAGTATTGGTGCTGTTGCAGGTTTTGTGACCGCAAATACACTCCAAGCAACGCCATCGGCCACATTAGCGCTTATTGGTATTGGCACAATATCTGCACTTTTACCAGATCTAGATATCGATGGTAAACTGAGAAATAAAATCACCCTCTCTCACAAATTTATTAAAGCAACTGCGCAAATGATTGGATTGTTAATTATTTTTTATAGTTTTTATGAAGCTACAGCCTTAGATCAATGGGTAAGCATGGGGATTGGACTTGCGATGTTTCTTTTATCTTCCTATATAAAGCAGCGACATATGCTTATCATTACTGGGATAGGAGTCATTGTGTGCGGAATATTATTACGAGAAGTTTGGCTTATGCTCATGGGCTGCTATATTCTTATAGCATCATTTGTCCCACACAGGAGTTACACTCATTCTATTTTAGGTGTAGTATTCTTTCATTTTATTGCTGATTTTTTTCAATTATCGACGGGCATAAATGGAGCTTATATTGCTTGTATGACGGGATATATTAGTCATCTTGCGCTTGACTCCAAACTCCTTCCTTTTAATCGTAGGGGTATTAAATTATTTCTTCCTATCTCCCAAAAAGAATTTTAAAGAACCGAAAATGGTTCTTTTTTTATTTTTCGGGTATAGAGATAATGGAGGCGATTTAAAATGACACTCGTATTAACCATACTTATCTATCCAACTATTGTATTAGCCGCTTCTATTCTTGTGGCTTGGAAAAAACGGAATATGTATCTCGTTCCTTTATTAACAGCAATTATCTTTACTTTACTCTCCTTTACAATCTATAATGGAACCTTTATGATTTGGACAGTATTGTACACAGTTCTTGCAATTTTAACTTCCTTTACAACAAAGTATTTTAATAAACCAACTGCTTAAAAAAAACAGAAGAACACCTTCTGTTTTTTTTTTGTAGATTGACCGTGTCTTTTAACAACTAAACCACAATATATGTTATTAAAATGAAATGTATGCCTATTTTTTTGATTACCAATCAATCAGATTAATCTAGAAATCTTTTTCGAATTTCCGGTGAGGGTAAACGGCAACTTTCCTTTTTACCAAACCACTTATATCTCCGCTTAGCAATAAATTGATACATCTTATCTCTGATTGGTTTTGGAATGATACGGAAGACAGCTATTAGTTTCCACATTCCCCTTAATTGTTGCAATACTTTAATTGCAGCAGTTGATTGATCATAGGCACGATCATCTTCTATATATATAAAACTATCAGTTGCAGGATCTATTTCATGTTTTCTTAATAGAGATTGCCCGTTTTCACCTTGTAAGGAGGCAAAATAAAAATCACCCTGATGGTCCCTCTTCAATATAAACTGCACACTCTGATCACAAAAATTGCATTCCCCATCGAATAATATAATTTTACTCAAAATGATCGCCTCCTTTTCTTGCAAGTATAACAGGCTGACTATCAAACGAATAAGAATCTGTTCGAGTGGACTTTTTTCACCATAGTGTTTTTGCTTTTTCTAGCCCCTCTAGACTAATTGGGTAGCGCTGCATTTGTGGTGGACAAATCGAATTGTATTTTTTAATTTTTTCATTAATGGTGGCAATATCTTGTTTACTTTGTGCTTGATGTACAAGCACTGCGATTTCCTTTTGAAGTGTTAACCATGGAGGTAAGTAACCAGCATCCTTGGCAACTTTTTGGAAGTTTTGAAAAATATCCCTCTGTAGATAGCCTTTAGGAAGTGGTTTACCTTGTCCTGGCAGTGGCGTAGATTTTTTGCTTTTTAACATATCACCAATTAAATCATTACGTTCATCCAAAAATAACACACCCCTTGTGTTTTTTCTTTCAAAACCAATATATAAGTGATTACTAGTTTCTTCTGATTTACTTCATATCAAATAAATACTATGTTATCATGCAAAACTGGCGCCATTTTTCCCACTCTTGGTCAGTGAGTTCCACACCAGTTAGTTTAAGCGCGGCAATTGCAAAAGCAGCAAAGGATGTTCCTTTAGCCGTAATTATGCGATTACTTACTTCAATTGGTTGTCCTGTATAGAAGCTTGATTCAAAGAGTGATTGATACTTATCATAAGTATGTGCTAAACAAGTGAATTGCTCACCAGACAATATACCTGCTTTTCCGAGAATTAATGCCGATGCACAGATAGATGCAATCGGAATACGTGAATGGAATGCTGATTGAATTTGCTGAATTAACCATTTATTATTCAGTAGCTCGTTATCAATTCCATCACCACCGGGGATTAAAATAAAATGGTAATCATTTATATTCAGATTTTCTAATGAGACATCAATTGCTGTTTTTAAACCACCAATACTTGTGACTGGCGATCCATCAACCGTTGTAGTAACAATTTCCATTTTTGCGACTTTTCGAAGTAAAAATAAACTATGACTAATTTCAAAATCAGCGTATGCCGGGAATAATATGACCAATGCTTTCATAAGCTATCCCCTCTCTAGCCTCATATGTAGTAGGTCTTGAAATTGTTCAATTATTTGATCTTTGTCTATCACTTCTCCAAAACCATAACTCGCATACACAAAAGGTATTCCGGCATATTTTGCAGCTTCTCTATCTCCATCTGTATCGCCAATATAAATGGGAGACTGTAGATTGTTTCTCTTTATAATGAGTTGTATATTTTCCCCTTTAGATAATCCAGTTCTTCCTGGGTTTTCAAAGTCCTGAAAATATTTTTCCAATCCATGTGCCTCGTAGAACGCTTCAATATATCCTTCTTGGCAATTACTTACGATGAACAATTGATAGGTCTTAGCCAACTCTGACAAGGTTTCCTCTACTTTTGGGTATAGTGTCCCTCCATAGTTCCGGATATGTTCTAGTTCCTCTTTGCTAAGATCTTCTAATAACGATTCTCTTTTCTCCTTACTTAAATAAGGGAACAGTCTTTCCATAATTTCATGCATTCTTAGCCCCATTGTTGCTTTTAAATCTGCTACTGTTAATTCTTTCTTCACTTCTGCATCTTCTCGAATAACGATATTCCATGAATCAGCAACTGTTTTTCTAGAATCCCATAACGTGCCATCTAAATCAAAAATAAGGCTATCTACCATCATTTCTTCCTACCTCTCTAAGTAGTAATAAAGTCGATTGTTCATTTCCTTTGTTAAATAACGATACTGATTGATATTGGTATCCTCAAATGCTTCCAGTCTATTAGAAATAACAGGCTTATAATCAATGGCAGGATCGAATTGGCTAACTGTAAAATCTATATAGTTATCTCCTATTTTATTGTAGAAATGCCACATCTCGCCGATCAATGTTTTCACAATTTCTCCACCTAAATATTCTTGAACAACTAAGGCTGTGACACCACATTGTCCTAAAGCAGGATTCTCCATCTTCCATTTTGTGCTCGTTTCAATCCCCCATGACTCTACCAGTGCTAATCCTAAGTAAGATATATCCATAATGACCTCTCTATATTGATTCATTCTTTATTCTAACACTACTCAACAATCCATATCCATTCATATCCAACCTCTATTTATATAAAGCAAGCTTAAGAAAACATGTCACTAAATTCAATATAAAGAAGGAATTTACTCTTTTCAAAATAAAAAGCCATTCTTTATGAACGGCTTAAAAGAACAGCATATCCTACTCTACAACAAGTTCCATTTTATAAATTTCTTCTAAGGTTTTACCTTTCGCTCTACGTAAAACTTCTATTCTTGCATGTAACTGCTTCAGCATAAAAGCTCTGCTATCTGCTAATTTCACCCCAAATGGGTTAACTTCTTCAGGCATTTGATTAATTGCCTCGGCAATTGGCATGAGATGATGAAGTTTATTCATAATATAATCAAACATAGAGTCATCTTCAGTAATAAGACGTTGTAGCAAAAAAGTGCCGAAGCCAATATGTCTCGACTCATCTCTTTTAATATAAGATATCCCTTCAAGTAAGCCTGGTAATTTTTTTAAGTCTTGTAGGTTTTCATAGAAATTCCAATACCCTGTTTCCGCCAATATACCCTCAACAAACATATTGTATACAACTGCTGCATCAGCTATTGTTTGTGGATTCTGATCTACCAATAGCTTTTCCATCGTTTGCGGAAGGATCTCATCAAACACATTTAAATATGCTTCAGAATGATAATTATTATCTCTTTCTATACCTACTTCTTTTAAAAACAAATGAAAGAAATCTGTATGTTTTGCTTCCTCAAAAAGAAAGGTCGTTAAATACATTTCTTCTTCAAATTGACCTTGTTTTGATATCGCATAAATCAGCGGCAGAATATCTTTAGTTACAGCCTCTTCAGCGCTATAGAACAAAGCAACTAGTCTGAGTATCGAATCCTGTTGTTCTTTTGATAAAGTATGCCAATCTTTCTTATCTTGACTAAAGTCAATGTCACGAGGGTCCCACACACCAAATTTCTTTGCCTTTTCGTACAATTTAAACGGGAGAGATTCACGATTAATACCACGCTTACTTTTCGATACATAACTCCTCCTCATTTATACTCCTCCTTAGAAATGATTGATATCTTTTTCTTATAAGAGATATTACACTATTAACAATTATCTCCTTTTATAAAAAGACTTTTTTAAAAAAATAGGAGATATAGAGGAGAGAATAGCTATGAAAATCGAATCATTAGTAGTTGAAGACTGGGAATCAGTAAAAGAGATCTACCAACAAGGGATAGATAGCGGCTTAGCTACTTTCGAGCAGGAAACACCAAACTGGCATAACTGGCATGAGAAACATTTACCTTATGCTCGTTTAGTTGCTAAAGATGGACAGCAAGTGGTTGGCTGGGCTGCCCTCACTCCTTATTCGAATAGAGAGGTATATAAGGGCGTTGCGGAAATAAGTATTTATATTCTCAATGGATATCAAGGAACAGGGATTGGCTCAATATTATTATCAAATTTAATCATTGAAAGTGAGAAGCATGGAATCTGGACATTGCAAGCCTGTATCTTTCCACAAAACCATGCAAGTCTCTCTTTACATAAAAAACACGGATTTCGCCAAGTAGGAATCCGTGAGAAAATCGCCAAGCATGTAAACGGATGGAGAGATGTGATTCTTTTAGAAAGAAGAAAGAAAGATAAGTGAAGTTCGACTACTTATGGAAAAAAAATAAATTATACAGAATCCTTCTGTCGATCTAGCTCCTTTTAAAAACCTCAAGCTATCGATATACATTTTATTTATGCCATAGCATCCTCTACTTTGCTTGTAATCTTGGCATATAAACACGACTTGTGCATGTTCTCTGCCTGTCTTTTGCGCGTTTACATAATTTGCGCACAGTTCTCTGCCTTTTTCTTTTGAATTGTGCGCGTGTACACTACTTGCGCGCAATTCTCTGCCTTTTTCTTTTGTCTTGTGCGC